>NZ_JAEDOX010000001.1 GCF_017872555.1 Ruegeria sp. HKCCSA071 | reverse complement strand
CGCGGGATGGAGCAGCCCGGTAGCTCGTCAGGCTCATAACCTGAAGGTCGCAGGTTCAAATCCTGCTCCCGCAACCAGCGTCAGAAAACCCCAACACTGCCCGTTCAGACCACAAGTGATCCCCCGGATCTATTGCTTAACCTCTTAACCTCGTCAGCATCATAACCTCAACCGCAGAGGATCAAATCCTCTCACCGCAACCAAATATAACACACAATATCAGATTGTTACGAACCGCCTCCCGGCGGTGTTTCTATTTGCGCAAATACCGCCGGAAAATATTCTGGAAGCAGATGTGGCGAAGTCGATGTGTAGCAATCCAGCACAAACTATTTACACAAGTCCACGCAAGAAGTCCCGATGGGCCCAAAAGCTGCCGATGATCACACTTCAGTCTTTCGGTTGTAGCCCTTGGGCGGCGAGTTTACTGCCGAAAGCTGAACGCGGCTTCAACTATGTCATTGAGGCACTGATTGTTTTGGTAGCTGGGTTGGCGTTTCTTTGGCAGTTCGCAGCAAATAATGTAGAGCGAAATGCGCATCATCTGCCGGGGAATGTAACAACAGGAGGCGAGGGTGACTTGCTCAGCGCGGGATAGGTCCAGACATTTGGGGGCAGCTCAAACAAGAAAATCACTCAGTACCTTGTTGAACAGCTCGGCTTTTTCCAGATGCGTCGCATGAGCAGATTCTGGTATCACCGCAAGATTTGCGTTTGGAATTGACTGCCACAACTTTTCGGTTTGGCTCCAGGGGTAGGTACGATCACGGTCCCCCCAGATAACCAGTGTTTTGGTTGTGATAACGGGCAGGAGATCGGTACCGCTCCAGCAATGCATGGCATCCAAACCTGTAAGTATGGCTTGCAGGCTGCTCAGCTCGGCGATTGAAGCACATTCTTCGTAAGCTTCAGCTTTTTCCCGCTCAAGGAACCAGGTTGCTGCAATTCGCCGACCGGTCGCTTGCGGGCCGTCAATGCAAGCCCGTCGCTTTGTTGTGTCAATCGTTTCGAACCGCCCTGGCAAAACACCTACGGACCCTGTGCCATAAAGCACCAATTGGTCAATCCGCTCGGGTGCGCGAGCAATCATTTCCTGTACGACCATCCCGCCCATCGAGTGGCCAACCAGGTGAAATTTCTCAATGCTACGCGTCTTCAGCTCATTCAAGGCCCATTCAGCATAATCTGAAATGCTGCCGAGAGCTTCGAGCTGTGCATTTTCGCCAAAACCCGGCAAGTCAAGCGTTATGATCTTGTGGCCTGCCATTGCCTCAACCTGCCCTTGCCACTGCCGACTGCCGCCCAAAAATCCATGGACAAAAACAATGGGTGTCATTTCCGACCGCCCTGCACAATCCGATCCAGGATCATGGCGCAGAACAGGATTGAGAACCCGGCAAGGATACCCTGGCCGACGTTTGCGTATTGCAACGCTTCCAGAACGTCCTCACCCAGCCCTTTGGCTCCGATCAGCGAGGCGACGACAACCATCGCCAGCGACAGCATGATGGTCTGGTTGATCCCGGCCCGGATCGATGGGCTTGCCAGTGGCAGGTCTACCTTGGTCAGCAAATACCACTTATTGGCGCCGAAACTGATCGCTGCTTCTCGAACGCTTTCGGGTACGCCACGCAAGCCCAGCACAGTCAGGCGCACCACGGGTGTGCCACCAAAGATCATGGTGACCACGACGGCTGCGGGTTTGCCGACACCGAAGAACGCGATTACCGGCACCATGAAAACAAAGGCTGGCATGGTTTGCATGAAATCCATGATAGGCTGGATAAAAGCATAGAACCTTGGGCGACGCGCAGCGAACATGCCCAGTGGAATCCCGATGACGATCGACAAACAGGCCGCCGTCCCCAATAATGCCAGTGTGGTCATGGCGCCTTCCCAAAACCCCAATAGGCCCATATAGGCCAGAAACGCCCCGGAATAGATCGCCGTGCTGATTCCCGCAGTCAGCCAGGTCAGCAGAATGATCAGGCTTGCGATCACGATCCATGGTGTTTGCACCAAAATAACTTCAAGCGCGTCCAGCAGCGTTCGTATGCCGAAGGTCAGCCCGTCAAAGAAGGCCACACTGTTTCGTACGCACCAGGCGATAAAGTTTTCGACCCATGTGATACTGGTCAGCCGGATGTTTGGATCTGTCGGAAATTGGCTGAGGATCGAAAATCGGCCCGGGAAACTGTAGTGCATCATCGCCGCCGCGACGATCAAAACCATGAAGATCGCACTGAATACGATCTGAGACACTGGCATGGCGGACCGAATGGAACGGTCTGACAACCATTCCGAGAAGCGCGCCTCAAGCGCCCAATTCGCCACCTGCGACTGGATAAGCTTGACGATAATCAGAATGGCCAGACCGGTCAGAACGATGTAAGGCCCTTCAGCGGCCATTGCTTCGGCTTCGGCCCTGATGCCGCCAATGTTTTCCTCAAGCGAGTCTACAGTACGTTGATAGACATCAATCTTGTCTGAGTTGTTTTCGATGGCTGCGGCCAGCTGTTGACGCCGCAGTTCAAGCGTTCCTTCAATCGAAGCGATACGTTCCATTGCATCGGCGGCCAGGTCACCGAACAACCCTCGGGCAATCTGCACGTAGGCTATCGTTTCGAGGATCAAAAACGGTAACGCCCATGTCCACAGGCCCCGCGCACCGAACCAGACCGGGCCAAATAACCCGGCCATGAAGTTGAAGGTTGGCGTAAAACGGGATGACGCCCCGATCTTGTCGAAATTTCGTATGTAGTAGTCCGGGCTGGTGCGAACGAATGTCCGAATGTTTTCGCGCCGCTCTTCGGCATAGGCCAGGGCCGCTTCGCTTTCGGTGTCTTCCAGCGGATTCACATCTGAGGTGCTCATGACACTTCGGTCCCTTCGATCACGGTGCGCAGCAGGTCGGCACGGGTTATGACGCCAACATCCACGCCGCCGTCCTCGACCAGGATTGCGCTGCTGTTGTCGATTGCCAAATTGATCAGGGTGCTGAGATTTTCGCTCTCATTCACCCGTGGGGCGTCAGCCGGCAGAGGCCCGTCAACCGCGACGTGTTCAGGTATCGGTCGCATAACCGCATGGGCCCGCACCACTTTAAGCCGTGAAATACCGGCGACAAAATCGGCCACATAGTCATCTGCAGGGTTCATGACGATGTCTTCGGCCGTTCCGATCTGTACCACCTTGCCGTCGCGCATGATCGCGATCCGATTGCCAATGCGAACAGCTTCATCCAGATCGTGGGTGATGAAAATGGTGGTCTTCTTAAGGATCTTGCTGAGCCGGATGAATTCATCCTGCAATTGTCGCCGGATCAAAGGATCGAGTGCCGAAAAAGGTTCATCCATCAAAAGCACATCCGGGTTGGCTGCCAGTGCCCGAGCCAAGCCTACACGTTGCTGCATACCACCTGACAGCTCGTGCGCGAATTTCGATCCCCAAGCGCCAAGCTCAACGATGTCGAGAATGGCCGCGGCCTGGCGCATGCGTTCATTCTTGCTGACTTGGCGAATTTCCAACGGCATTGCCACGTTATCCAGCACTGACCTATGCGGCATCAGCGCAAAGTTCTGAAATACCATGCCTATCTTGCTGTTGCGAAACTGCTGAAGCTCCTTTGGCCCTAAAGCCATGACATCGGTACCTTCGATTTCGATCTTGCCAGCGGTCGGTTCCAGCAGCCGGTTGAAGTGGCGAACCAAAGTGGATTTCCCACTGCCGGAAAGGCCCATGATGCAGAAAATCTCGCCCCGATTGACCGACAGGCTGACATCAGCGACGCCGACGACGCAATTGTATTCTGCCAGCACTTGCGCCTTGTTCAGCCCGCGGTCGCGGATCGCTTGCAGCGCCACTTCCGGCCTGCTCCCGAATATCTTCCAGACATTCGAGATTTCAATAACGGTATCGTCGCTCATGGGTCCCCCAGAGGTCTGCACTTGGGTGGCGCCACCACCTGCCGCCACCCTGTTTCCTGCGTGAGATCAGAGGCCCAGCCACGCGTCGACGCGATCCGGGTTTGCTTCGACCCATTCGCGGGCAACTTCTGCCGGATCACGGCCCTTGCCGCTGATTTCATAGGCAAACCCGCTGACATCATCCGCTGTCAACGCGAAATTAGCAAAGAAGTCGGCAATAGCTGGCGAACGTTCTGGCAGGGAATTGGACCATGCGATCTGCACGTTCTTGAGAGCGTCCTTTGTCGCGACCGTGGATTTGTTGTACCAATCCGGATCGTCGGAAGGCTGGATCATCACGTATTTTGCAGGATCGAATGTCGGCTCGGTCAACATCTGCACGTCGAACATGTACCAAACCGCGTGCGGCTTGTAGCAGTAAAAGGCGTACCCTTCACCCTTGGCGATGCTGTCCTTGATCCGCGCGGTCTTCACGCTTTCCTCGGCACGGATCGGTTCGATGAAATCAAGCAGGCCATAATCCCTTGTCTTGACCTCGTTTACATTGGCCGAGGCCCAACCCGGTGCGCCAATCCACATCTCACCTTTGCCATTGCCGTCACTGTCCATCAGGGCAGCCACATCCGGGCGACCCAGGTCGGCGATGTCGGTGATGTTGTTGGCTTCACCAAAATCCTTGCTGACGCAGAACCCCTGATTGCCTTCATAGGGATTTGAAGACAGAGTCACAGTACCCGCCTCGTCGACGTATTTTTTGGTAAAGCTTTCCTGATTGGGCAGCCATACGTCGGGATGTACGTCGATATCGCCCTTGCCCTGATCCATCGCCTGAAAGATCGTGGCGTTGTTGCCAGGCACATATTCCACTTTGCCACCGATGCGCATTTCCACGACCGCGCCCAGCAGATGAGCAATGGCTTGGGCGCCGGTCCATGACGGGACACCGATTTTTACCTCTTCAGCCGCGAAAGCGGGCATCGCGAAGATGCCAGCCGCAGCCACCAGGCTTATTGTGTTCAACTTGGTTCTCATGGTCTTCTCCTCTGTTGATATGCGCCGTGTTTTTGACGTCGTATTCTCTGTCGTTCCACTTTCCCATCGCGCAATAGGGTCGTGCCAACTTTTCTTTGGCCGCAACTTCGGACGGAAGGCTGACAATAAGTCCTGCCGCCGGACCCTGTTCAGAAGTCTAGATCAAGAGCTTTTCTCAGAGCCAATTCGAACATTTCATCAAACTATTCGTATTCTGCATAATTTGAATTATGCTTGGAGAATACGTTCATTAACACGCAGGAACACCCGTTGGATCTGAATTGGTTACGTGACTTTGAGTGCCTTGCCCGGACCCTGAACTTCACGCGCGCTTCTGATGAGCGAAACATTACGCAATCCGCATTTAGTCGCAGAATCAAAGCGTTGGAGAGCTGGGTCGGGTTGCCTCTGGTCAATCGGGCCACGTATCCTGTACAGCTGACGGAAGCGGGTAAGCAGTTTTTACCCGTTGCCCTGACAGCGATCTCACAACTGTCAGAAACACGCCAGTCCTTGCGGGATTCAGACCGGGGCGATAGCCGGTTCATCCGATTTTCGGTGCTTCACACCATTGCGGTTAATTTTTTGGCAACCCGAATAGAAGAGTTGCAGAAGCAGATCCCAGATTTGCGCACTCGCGTCCTGTCTGATTCCTTAAGCACCTGTTGTGACCTTTTGGTCGAAGGCGTGGTGGATATCCTGCTGTGCTACAATCACCACTCAGTGTCACCCATGATCAATGAAGCTGCATTCGAGCGTAAGGACCTGTTGAAGGACCGGCTGGTGCCCGTGGCGGCCGTTGAACCGGTGCGCGCCTTGGGATGGGATCTCGGCAGACAGGATGGCCCGCCTATCCCTTACCTGTCCTATGACCGATCATCGTTTTTGGGCATGGTCGTCGAAAATACTGTTGATCGGAAACCCCAGAATACCGAGACCATCTATGTCGATAGTCTGGTGGAAACGATCAAACGGCGACTGATGACGGGCAGCGGTTTTGCCTGGATGCCCGAGACAGCTATTTCTTCGGAACTGGATCAGGGGTTGCTGGTCCCAGTTGGTGATGAGGCATGGTGCGCCACATTGACGATTTCTGCCTTTTCCAATCCCGCGGCCTTTGACCAGACCGCACGACAGCTATGGGAACTGTTGTGACGGTGTTGGTCGTCACCTTCGAACCTATTTGAAGTATTTCGCTCGCCTGCAACGCTATTCGCAAGGATGCGCGACGCGTCACGGGCCAGACAAGCTTGCCCACACTGCGACGAAGGGCGCATCGCAGGACAAGCCAGGTTCAGGAGTATTTGTCCCGTTTGTCTGAAAGAATTTCAGAGTTCTTCTTCGACCCGGACATTCGGCCGGAAAATCATCAGACCTAAGCCCGATGTAGCGCAGCAAGGCCCGGGATATTCTGACCCCAATACAGGAAAACGCCTCGAACAGGATTGGATACGAAAATGAAGATCCAGAAAAGAACCGGTCAGCTTCTAAGCACTGCAGCGCTTGCCTCGCTGATTGTGATGACACCTTATGTGCCGACCTTCGACGCCGAGGGCCATCTGCGTTTGGAACCCGCTTACGCGTTCGCAAAAAGTGGGAAGGGGAGTGATGGTGACGGCGGGGATGATGATCGTGACGGCAACTCCGGGTCAGGCAGTGGCGGTGATCGTGATGATGACCGGGATGACAGTTCCGGATCGGGCAAAGGTGGTCGCGACAGCGATGATGACGACGATGATGACGATGATGACGACAGCTCGTCACGCTCGGGCCGAGGCAGCGGCAGCGGTAAGACGGACCGCTCTCAGTCTGGAGGGCGATCATCTGGTTCAGCCGGAATAACAAAGGTCGAAACAAGCGCGAGCGGCATTGAAGTACGCTATGCCGACGGTACCAAGGAAGAGATCGAAAACGGTCGATACGAAAGAAAGAATGCGCAGAACCGAACCGTCGAGGAACGACCTGCAACCGGTGCCGACGTTTCGCGCCTTCGGTCGATGGCAAACGGCATCTCAATCGATAGCGTGCGTTCGCAAGGGCAGAGCGGTGGCGCCGGAAGTCGTCCTGCAAAAATCGAGATTCAGGGCAACAATATCGAAGTCAGCTACACGAACGGCTGGAAGGAAGAGATCGAGGGCGGACGATACGAGTTGAAAGACCCGTTCAACCGGACCGTTGTTGAAAGAAACGCAACTGCAGCGGACCGCCAAAGGCTTCAGTCGGTCGCCAACTGAGCAACGAACTTTGACGAATGTGCGGGGCGGTTTCTTTTCTTGAGAGACCGCCCCGGTCATTGAGCGCCTGACCCTTAGTCGTTCTTGTTCCAGGCCTCATGCGCGATAAGAGCGGCCTCCACCCGGTTTCGCGCATGAAGCTTGGACAGGATCGCCGTCATGTAATGCTTGACGGTTTTCTCTTGTATTCCCAACTCATCGGCTGTTTCCCGATTGCTCAGCCCTTTGGCGACGCGTCTTAGGATTTCTTCTTCGCGATGGGTAAGATCATCTATGGCGTCAGTTTCTTTCTGCGATCCACTTCCGCGATTGATCTGAAGCAGCATACGCGAAGCAAGACCCGGCGAGACGAACCCTTCACCCGAGGCGATACTGCGCAGCGAAGCTGTCAGTTCGCGCGCGGTCACGCCTTTGACGATATAGCCAATGGCGCCAGCCTCCAAAGCGTCTGCGACGTCACTGCTATTTTCAGAGACCGTCAATATCGCGATGAAAGGCGGGTTTGCCATTTCGGCAATTCGACGGGTCGCGCTTATGCCGCCACCGGGCATCGACAGGTCGAGGATGGCGATGTCAGGTTGATGGGTTCGGACAAGGGAAACGGCCTCATCCGCGTTTGATCCGGCGGCAAGAACCTTGAAGCCGTCGGCCTCCTCCAATGTGCGGTGCAAACCGTCCCTGAAAATCGGGTGATCATCTGCGATAACGACGGAAGTTGTCATGATGCACTCATCTTTCTGGGAAGCAACGTCATAGCAACAGTGGTGCCCTTGCCTGGGGTTGACGTCACTTCGAACCGACCGCCAATGCTTTCGACCCGGTCACGCAAGCCGACAAGGCCCTGTCCCCCGTCCTCACGCAGAACCGTCTCGCCGGAGGGGGCGAACCCGGGGCCGTCGTCGCTGACCTGAACGGTAATGCGATCATCTTGTACGTCGCAGGTGACAGTGCACTGGGACGCGGGCGCATATCTTGCGGCATTGGAAAGCGTTTCCTGCAGGAACCGGAAAACGCACAACTTGCCCGAGATTGACAAATCAGGCGACGGATTGCCTTGAAAGGAAATACCGGGGCGAAAAGGGCTGTGCTCGGAATGGTCCTCGACAGCTCTTTTCACGACATCAACGAGCGCCAGGTTTTCGATGTCCGGCGCGAACAATCCCCGAGAAAGAGCGCGAATTTCTGCCAAAGACTTCTGCAACGACTGTTGAATTTCTTCGGCCTCGGTGGGCATCTCCGGCCTGTCGCCGAATGCGGCCTCCAGTCGAAGGGCGGCAAGTGACAGGTATTGGGCGGGGCCGTCGTGCAGTTCCGCGCCGAGTTTCCTGAGGAACCTGTCGGTTTGCGCGGCATATCTTTCCGATGCATCAATGACGCGCGACCGCAGCATGGCATTCTGCGCTGCCATCTTTTCACTTTCGGCAAGACGGTCGTTCAGAAGGCGTCCTTGCCTTCGAATAGTGTTGTCGCCGATTGCGACAATGGAAAACAGAACAACCGTGCTTGCTGCAAAGGCCGAGCCAACGATCAACCAGCTTGTTCTTCGGGCTCTGGCCATGTCCAGTTCCAGCTGATCGGCCTTTTCATAAAACTCGGCGACCGCGATGATTTTCCCCGACCAGATTTCGCGAATGGGGCTATAGACTTCCAGTAATGGAATGCCCAGCGCAGCCTCTGCCGCGCTTTCTTCGTCGTCCAGCTCTTCAAATGAGCCCGAGATTTCTCCGTTCCACGCACGTTTCAGGTCATCTGTCGGCTCGAACCGGCGACCGATGATGGCGGGATCCGATGCGTAGGCAATCTCGCCCTTCTGTTTCCAGAACTTGTACGAGGCAATGCGTTCGCGCATCGGCTGGGTCATGAAGATCTCGTCCAGCGCCCGGCTGGCCTGTTCGGACAGTCGATCTCCATGCGCCAGCTCCTGGCTGAGTGGGGACAAAATGCTTTCCATGTACAATGCCGCGGAGTTGGCGGAATTTTGTACAACCGCGTTTTCGATCCGGTTCGATACCCAGTGACCTACAAACACCGTTGCAGTCCCCATGACCGCAACACTCGCCGCGAGAAAAACGCGCGACAAAGACCAGTTGCCAATTGTCAGGTCAGTAATTTTGGGTCTCATTTCGCAATCGACTATGAACGACAATTGCTTGACGCGCTACAGACCATGGTCTGATGCGCTTCTCAAATGTTCCAAACCTGATGCGTAGATCGGGACTTGGCCCTTTTGGGTGCACCCCGGCAGGTTCCCGCGTCCCGATCCCAATCCCGGCTCAACGGGTTTTCAAACACTCCGCCAGGGTTTGCGCCAAGTTACGAATGACTTGCGGGTACAGGGACGGCCCGGGTTCCAGAGCCGAGCCCTGCGGATCGATCACACCGGATCGCGCCGATGTTCCATCCAACACGGTTTCGACGATGCCCGGATTGAACTGTGGTTCGGACAATACGCAATTGATGCCTTCGGCGTGAATGCGACCTTGAATGGCGGCAATTCGCGCGGGGCTTGGGTCGGACGCGTCGCTCAGGGAAATCGCGCCCGATGCAGGGAAACCGAACGAGACCTCAAAATACTGGTAGGCATCATGAAACACGATGAAACTGCCGCCGCGAACGGGTTCAAGCAACTCCGCCACTTCTGCGGAAAGCGCAGTTATTTCTTCGCGCGCGGCTTCGGCATTTGCCACATACGCAGCGGCGTTGTTGGGATCCGCTGACGACAGTTGATCCGCGATCAGGGTCAGCCAGGCTTTGGCATTCGTTGGCGACAGCCAGGCATGTGGGTCATGAGAGTCATGATCATCATGGCCTTCGTGATCGCCATGGTCGTCATGGTCTTCGTGACCCGCATCGCCCGCGTGATCATGCGCCTCAAACAATGCGTCTTCCCGGAACTCAAGAAGCCCCGTACCCTTTGCGTCCAATAGGGCTGTGGCGGTCGCACCTTGGGCAAGATTTTCTATCGCGCTTTCCAACCAGGGTGTCAGGTCTTCTCCCACCCAGAACACCAGTTCTGCATCTTGCAACGCGGCTGCCTCGGACGGGCGCAGATTGTATTCATGCGGCGAGGCACCCGGTGCGACGATCAGGGCAGGTGTTCCCACACCCTCCATGACACGGGCCACCAGCGAATGAACCGGGGCAATGTCCGCGGCAACGTTTGGCGCATCTGCGCGGGCTGGTCCACCCAGCAGTGCAACAGTGATCGACAATGGAAGAAGAAGCGTTCTGGACATTGGGCCCTCTGTGTGATTTTATAACATTTCAAGCGGCAATACATGATATGTAATAACATGACAAGTGATGTGCACCCAGTTAATGGCAAAGACGCGGCCCCGGTCGGGTTTCAGGAACATGACCACCAGAGCTGCGTCGCAACGGCTCTGACATCCGCCGAAGTCCGGTGCAAAGCGGAAGGGCTGCGGCTGACGCCGGTTCGGCGCAAGGTTCTTGAGATGTTATTGCAGGAACATCGCGCCCTTGGAGCCTATGCAATCCTTGACCGGTTGCGCGACGAAGGGTTCGGGTCCCAGCCTCCGGTCGCTTATCGGGCGCTGGAGTTTCTTGTACAAAACGGATTTGTCCACAAGATCGAGCGGCTGAACGCGTTTGTCGCCTGCTCTCATCCCGGCGCTGCACATTCACCTGCTTTCATGATCTGCCGAAAATGCGACGCCGTAGCCGAGGCGCAATCTGCCCCGTCCAAAGGTGTTCTTGGTGCTGCCGCGCGCGCGGCGGGTTTCGAGATCGAGCGAACGGTTGTAGAGGCTGAAGGTCTCTGCCCCGACTGCACCGAAAAGGCATAAAGATGGCGCTGATCACTGTCGAGAAACTCAGCGTCCGCTATGGCGCGCATACCGTACTGCATCATGTGGACATGGTCATTGAGCCGGGTGAAATCGTAACCATCGTTGGCCCGAACGGATCAGGAAAGACCAGCCTGCTGCGGGCCATTATCGGTGCGACACGGCCTTGTGCCGGTCAAGTGTCACTGAAGCCCGGATTGAAAATCGGCTATGTGCCGCAGAAACTGCATGTCGATCCGACACTACCGATTTCTGTCGAACGGTTCATGCGTCTGACCGATCCTGTGTCGCGCAGGCAATGTGTCGAGGCGCTTGAATCGGCGGGTGTGCCGGATTTGTTGCAACGCCAGATGTCGCAACTGTCGGGTGGACAGTTCCAGCGGGTGCTGCTGGCTCGGGCTTTGATCAACCGGCCGGATATCTTATTGCTGGACGAAGCGACTCAGGGGTTGGACCAACGGGGGTCGGCCAGCTTTTACCAGCAGATCGAGGCTGTCCGGCGCGAGACCGGATGCGCCATTCTGATGATCAGCCACGAACTGCACGTGGTCATGAGCGCGTCGGACCGGGTGATATGCCTCAATGGGCATGTCTGTTGCGAAGGATCGCCGGCTGTGGTCGCCTCGGCGCCCGAATATCGGGCCTTGTTCGGAACCGGAACTGGCGGTGCGCTTGCCCTTTATCGTCATGAACATGATCACAATCATGATCATGACCATGATGCGAGTACACAGGAAGCGGCGGAATAATGCTGGATGATTTCATGATGCGGGCAACGCTCGCCGGTATTGGCGTGGCGTTTGCGGCGGCCCCCCTTGGGTGTTTTGTCGTTTGGCGTCGCATGGCGTATTTTGGCGACGCAACCGCACATGCCGCGATTTTGGGCGTGGCCCTGTCCCTGACGTTTCAGATGTCGATCTTCACGGGCGCCCTGGCTGTCGCTTTGGTCATGGCGCTGACCGTTTCGCTTTTGGCCGGTCGCGGCTATGCGATGGACACGCTGCTGGGGGTCCTGGCGCATTCTGCGTTGGCCTTTGGGCTGGTTGCAGTTTCATTCCTGTCCGGTGTCCGGATTGACCTTATGGCGTATCTGTTTGGGGATATTCTGGCGGTCTCCCGTTCTGATCTGGTCGTGATCTGGGGCGGTGCGGCGCTTGTCGTGGCGCTGATTGTCTGGCGATGGTCGCAACTTCTGACCGCGACATTGAACGAAGAACTGGCCTATGCCAGCGGCTTCGATCCAAGGCGAGAGCAACTGATCCTGACCCTGTCTCTTGCCGTGACCGTGGCGGTGGCGGTCAAGGTTGTGGGTGTATTGCTGATCGCCGCAATGCTGATCATTCCGGCGGCAGCGGCGCGTAACCTTGCGCGGTCACCAGAAACGATGGCCTTGATCGCAGCGGGAATAGGCGCGCTTTCAGCCATCACGGGGTTGAGGGCGGCGTATGTATTCGACACTCCGGCAGGGCCTTCGATCGTCTGCGTTGCCGCGATCGTGTTTGCGTGCCTTGGCCTGATTGGATGGGGAACACAGGACAGGGCTTAAAGGTTCCGTAGGTCTTCGCGGCCGTAGCATCCCGGTCATCCGGTAATGTGACCAAAGCGAATACGCCACGAAAAAAGGCCCGCAAACCTGCGGGCCTTGATGCATTTCTACCCGCGTCTTTTACTGCGGGATATCGCCTTCCAGCCCTTCGACATAGAAGTTCATACCAGCCAGCGTACCGTCGTCGGCCACTTCGCCCTCGGCCAGCCAGTCGCTGCCGTCCTGCTTCTTCAGCGGCCCGGTAAAGGCATGATAGCTGCCATCGGCCAGCGCCGCTTTCAGGGCCAGTGCCTCTTCCTTGATGTCCGCCGGAACCGCGTCCGAAATCTCACCGATTTCTACCATGCCCGGCCCGATACCGTCCCAGGTGTTGGACGAGGTCCAGGTGCCGTCCATCACAGCTCGCGTGCGCGCAATGTAATAGGGTCCCCAGTTGTCGATGATCGAGGAAACACGCGGTTTGGGGGCGTATTCGCTCATATCCGAAGCCTGACCGAAGGTGATCACATTGCCCGCCTCTTGTGCAGCGGCCTGCGGAGCGGTCGAGTCAGTGTGCTGCAGGATCACGTCGGCGCCCTGTTCGATCAGAACCGAGGCGGCGTCAGCCTCTTTTGCCGGGTCGAACCAGGTATAGGCCCAGACGATCTTGAACTGGACATCCGGGTTTGCCTTCTTGGCGTGGATATAGGCCGAGTTGATACCGCGGATCACCTCGGGGATCGGATAAGACCCGATATAGCCGATGATGTTCGATTCGGTCATTTTACCCGCGATATGCCCCTGAACCGCGCGACCTTCGTAGAAACGCGCCGAATAGACCGAGACGTTGTCGGCCATCTTGTAGCCGGTCGCGTGCTCGAACTTCACGTTCGGGAATTTCTTGGCCACATTGATGGTTGGATCCATATAGCCAAATGAGGTGGTAAAGATCAGATCCGCGCCTTCCAGCGCCATCTGGGTCATCACGCGTTCGGCGTCCGGGCCTTCCGGCACCGATTCAACGAATACAGTCTCGACCTTGTCGCCGAACTCTTCTTCGATTGCCAGACGGCCTTTGTTGTGTTCATAGGTCCAGCCACCGTCGCCGACAGGGCCGACATAGACAAAACCGACCTTGGTTTTATCTTGCGCCACTGCACCGGTCGCAAGACCAAGCGCTATTGCGGCAGTTGTCAGAAGTGATTTGAATTTCATGTAGTTACTCCCCAAGTTGGTTCAGTTGGCCCCTAGTGTGAGGCATGGAAGGTCCGGCCCAGTGAGGCAGGTGCGCTGCTCTTGTCGGCCGAAAGGATCACAAGCACAAGGATCGTGATGAGATAGGGTGACATTGCCAGATACTCGACGGGAATAGCAACGCCCGCTGCCTGCAAATTAAGCTGCAAGACAGTGATGCCGCCGAACAAATATGCACCCAGCAGGACCCGCCAGGGTTTCCAGCTGGCAAACACCACCAGTGCCAGCGCGATCCAGCCCACACCCGCGGTCATGCCCTCGGTCCACTGCGGCACACGGATCAGGCTGATGTAAGCTCCACCCAGGCCCGCGCAGGCCCCGCCGAACAGGATCGCCATGATGCGGATCTTGATGACCTTGTAGCCAAGCGCATGGGCGGCATCATGGTTTTCACCAACCGCCCGCAGGATCAACCCGACGCGGGTGTATTTCAGGGCGGCCCAGACGACAGCGGTCAATGCGATGCCCAGATACAGGATGGGGTCGTGCCGAAACAGGATTGGGCCAATGACCGGAATATCGCTGATCAGGGGGATATAGATATCGCCCATGCTGGGGGGTTTGACGCCCACATAGCTTTGCCCCATCAAGGCGCTGAACCCCAGTCCAAACAGGGTCAGCGCAAGGCCGCTGGCAACCTGGTTGGCCAACGCAAACTGTGTCAGCAGGACGAACAGCAGCGACAGCACGGCCCCGCCAATGGCGGCAGCAACAAAGCCAAGCCAGGGCGAGCCGGTTTCGACCGAGATCGCAAAACCGCTGATCGCGCCAACGATCATCATGCCCTCGACACCAAGGTTCAGAACGCCTGCCTTTTCCACGACAAGCTCTCCGATCGCGGCCAGCAGAAGGGGGGTTGCCGCCACCATAAGCGAGGCAACCAGAAGAACGGGATTGATTTGACCAAGGTCCATGATCACGCCACCTCGCTACGCGCCGCACGGATGCGGAAGTTTGTCAGAAGATCGAAGGCCAGCAGGAAAAACAGCAGCATTCCCTGAAACACCTGAATGGCTGCGGCAGGCAGGCCCAGCTGCGATTGTGCGATTTCGCCGCCAATATAGGTCAGCGCCATCAGGCCCCCGGCCAACAGGATACCCACCGGATGCAAGCGGCCCAGAAAGGCGACGATGATCGCGGTAAAGCCATAGCCCACATTGAAATCGATGCTGATCTGACCGGACGGACCGGACACCTCGAACATCCCGGCCAGCCCGGCCAAAGCGCCCGAAATCCCAAGGCAGAACAGGATCAGCCGCGCCGGGTTCACACCTGCAAACTTCGCGGCGCGGGGGGCCTCACCCGTCAGACGGATATGGAAGCCCAGCATGTGACGGTTCAGCAATACATAGGCAAAGATCACCGCGATGAATGCCGCGACAACACCCCAATGCATCCCGGAACCGGCAATCAGCTCGGCATTATGCGCGCTTTCATAGGATTGCAGGTTGCGCGAGCCGGGAAAGCCGAACCCTTCGGGGTTCTTGAGTAAACCCAGCGAGACCGAGGCCAGCATCTGTTCGGCCACGTAGACCAGCATCAGTGACACGAGGATTTCGTTGGTGCCGAAACGCACCTTCAGCAAAGCCGGGATCGTTGCCCACAGCCACCCGCCAAATGCGCCTGCAACCACCATGATCGGGAAGATGTACCAGGCATCAAGCGGATAGAAGGCCAGACCTGCGCCCGCGCCAAAAATAGCGCCCATGATGTATTGCCCTTCGGCCCCGATATTCCAGATACCGGCCCGAAAACCCAGCGACAATCCGATTGCGATCAGCACTAGGGGCGCGCCTTTGACCAGCAATTGAGGGCGGTAATAAAACGCGAACTCGCCAAACAACGGCTCCCAGAAGATGGTGCCGATGGCTTGGACCGGGTTTTTTCCCAAGATGGCAAACAGCAACCCGCCAAACACCATTGTCGCCAGCACCGCCACAAGGGGGGTCGCGTAAGACCAGGCCCTGGACGGCTGTGGCCGTTTCTCCAACACTATCATCTGCTCATCCCCCCAGATGTTTCATCTTTTCGCAAATACTCTCGCCGAAGGCGGCCCGACAGATCACACATGTGCCACCTCCATGCCATGGGCGCCGCCCATCATCAGGCCAATCTCATCCACAGTCAGGCCGGTGGTTGGGCGCGGCGCGCTCAGTCGACCTTCGTTCAAGGCCGCAAAACTGTCCGAGATTTCCATCAGCTCATCCAGATCCTGCGAGATGCAGACCACCGCCGTGCCTTTCGCCGCAAGATCAAGTATGGCTTGCCGGATCGACGCGGCTGCCGCGGCATCCACCCCCCAGGTTGGCTGGTTTACCACCAACACATCAGGGTTTTGCAGCACTTCGCGTCCAATCACGAATTTCTGCAGATTGCCGCCGGACAAGGACCGCGCTGCGTTTTCGGGCCCGGGCGTACGAACGTCGAAGGCTTCGATGATCTTTTCGGCAAAACTCCGGGTTTCGGTCCATTTCAAGAAGCCGTTTTTCTCAAGCCCTTCCCGCACCGATCCGGTCAGCAAAGCGTTTTCGGTCAGGCTCATGTCGGGTGCCGCCGCGTGGCCGAGCCGTTCCTCGGGCGCGGTCAGAACGCCCAGCTTACGGCGCGCTGTCGGGCCGAGCTTGCCGATTGCCTGACCCTTGAACTTGATTGCATCCGCCGATGTTGGGATTTCCCCGGACAACACGCCCAGCAACTCGTCCTGCCCGTTTCCGGCAACACCGCCGATGCCCAGAACCTCGCCCTTGCGGACCGTCATGTGCACATTGCGCAATGCGGTGCCGAATTCCGACGGCGAGGGGACTGACAGCCCGCTGACATCCAGCGCGACCTCGCCCAGTTCCCGGCCCGAGCGTTCGGGGGTCTGCAAGGTTGACCCGACCATCATCTCGGCCATGTCACGCGCCGAGGTTTCTGCGGGGACACATTCGCCCACGTTCTTGCCCAGCCGCAGGATCGTGGCATGGTCGCACAGCGTTCGGATTTCCTCCAGTTTATGCGAGATATACAGGATCGAGGTTCCCTCGGAGCGAAGCTTGTTCAGCGTCTCAAACAGGATATCAACCTCTTGCGGGGTCAGAACCGAGGTCGGTTCGTCCATGATCAGCAGCTTGGGGTCCTGCAACAGGCAACGGATGATCTCGACCCGCTGGCGTTCGCCTGCGGACAGGTCGCCAACCGTGCGGAACGGGTCCAGCGGCAGGCCATAGGTTTCCGACACTTCGCGAATGCGCGACGCCAGATCCCCCATCGGGGGCGGATTCTCCATCCCTAGCGCGATATTCTCAGCCACGTTCAGCGCGTCAAATAGCGAAAAATGCTGGAACACCATCGCGATCCCATCTGCACGGGCCGCGCGCGGTTCGGGCGGCGCAAACGGATTGCCGCGCAGCTTCATGGTGCCGCTGTCCGGCTTCACAAGCCCATAGATCATTTTTACCAGCGTGGATTTCCCCGCGCCGTTTTCACCTAGCAGCGCGTGCACTTCGCCTTCACCGATGTCAAAAGACACCTGATCATTGGCCACAACACCGGGGTAGGCTTTGGTCAGCCCTTGCAAGCTCAAAAGTGGAATGGTCACGCGCTCAGGTCCTTCTTCAATTCGTTTTGCAGGGCCGGGCGCAGCAATTGTGCAGCGACGCCCACGGCGATCATATGAGGATGCTTCCCCATCGAGGGGTCACCGATCGGGCAGGTGATCCGGCTTATCCGTTCAGGCGGATGTCCAAGGGCGGCCAACCGCGACCGGAATCGCGCCCATTTCGTAGCCGAGCCGATCAGCCCCGCAAAGTCAAAATCGTGCAAAAGCAGTCTGTTGCACAGTTCAAAGTCAAGACTATGCGAGTATGTCAGCACAAGATGTTCGGCAGCACATGGGGCGTGGCGGACCAGTTCGGCCGGTTTTGCCGCCGGAACAATTGTCACGCCCGCTGGCACAGCGGCCGGAAAGCGCTGACGGCTGGTGTCCACCCAGGTGATCGCAAGATCGGGAAGCGGGGACAGCACATCCACCAGTGCCCGGCCGACATGGCCCGCGCCCCAGATCCACAGATTGCGCGTGGGCTTGTGAACGGGTTCAACCATCCAGCCGTCGATCAGCTGCGGTTCAGGCGCAATCCCCTGTCCGCGCGCCGTCGCCAGCATTCGCTTGACCGACAGGGGCATCGCGCCATCCTTGGTCGGGCGCGCGATGACCGCATCGTCCAGATCATTGACGGTTTTTGCGTGGTAGACTTCGCTCAGCAGCGACACGGCACCGCCGCAGCATTGCCCCAACTCGGGTCCAAGCGCATGATGCGTCAGGCGGGTTGGCGTGGTTTGCAACCGCGCGGCATGTGCCGCCTGGTATTCCAGTGTTCCGCCGCCAATTGTGCCGCTTTGCCCGCCGTCCCAGACCAGCATGGCGGCACCAACTTCACGTGGAGACGACCCTTTGATCCCGGCGATGACCACCCGGACCACTTTGCCGTGGGTTTTGACCGCCTCCCTCAAAGCCTCAAGGTCAAATCCCATCAGATGCCTCCCTTCATCCTCTGGACGCCGCGCCATACCTCTTCGGCGGTGGCGGGCGCGTTGAGTGCCGGATAAGTATCCCCGCAGGCCGCCACAGCATTCGAAAGCGCCAGCCAGGCTGATATTCCCAGCATGAACGGGGGTTCCCCCACGGCTTTCGAGCGATAGATGGTGTCCTCTCGGTTCTCGCCATCCCAAAGTGCGACGTTGAATATGTCGGGCCGGTCGGAACAGGCCGGGATCTTGTAGGTTGAGGGCGCATGCGTGCGCAGGTTGCCTTTCCCGTCCCAGACCAGTTCCTCGGTCGTCAGCCAGCCCGCACCTTGCACGTAACCGCCTTCGACCTGTCCGACATCCAGCGCCGGGTTCAGCGAAGCGCCCGCGTCATGCAGGATATCTGTGCGCAGAATGCGGTTCTCACCCGTCAACGTGTCCACAGCCACCTCGGTGACCGAAGCACCATAGGCGAAATAGTAAAACGGGCGACCGCGCCCCGCGATCCGGTCCCATTCGATCTTGGGCGTTTTATAAAAGCCGGTGGCCGACAGGCTTATGCGACCCTGATAGGCCAGTGCGGCAGCTTCGGCGAACGTGTACCGTTCTTCACCAACCGAAACGTGGCCATCCGTGAAAGTGACCGCAGAGGGGTCGGCCTGATGCCGTTCAGCCAGATAATCGGCCATCCGGTCGCGGATCGTATCGCAAGCCGCTTTCACGGCCATGCCGTTCAGATCGCTGCCCGAAGACGCCGCCGTGGCTGACGTATTCGGCACTTTGGCTGTATCCGTGGCGGTGATCTTGACCATCTCAAGCGGGATGCCAAAACGCGACGCGGCCACTTGTGCGACCTTCTGGAACAGGCCCTGACCCATCTCGGTGCCACCATGATTCAGGTGCACCGAACCATCCTGATACACATGCACCAGCGCACCGGCCTGGTTCAGATGGGTCAGCGTGAAGGAAATTCCGAACTTGACCGGAGAAAAGGCGATGCCCTTCTTGATCACGCTGTTTTCGGCGTTCCATTTCGCGATGGCTGCCTTGCGCGCGGCATAGTCGCTGGACTTCATCAGCGCTTCGGTCATGCCATGCAGTTCGAAGTCGCTGACCTCCATGCCGTAGGGTGTCGTGTTGCCGCCAGCGGGCAGGGGGCGGACCGGGGCCGTCCCTGTTTCCACTGCGCCACGGCTGGTCAGGTCTTCGTGCGGGTCGGGATGACCCAGCGGTTTCTCGTGGGGTTGGACTTCGGCAACCTTATGCGCGGGCTCGTAATAGTTGCGGCGGCGCAATTCCACCGGGTCCAGCCTAAGTTCATGCGCGGCGTGGTCCATCACACGTTCGATGGCAACCATCCCCTGCGGGCCACCAAAACCGCGATAGGCGGTGGCTGACTGCGTGTTGGTCTTCAGCCGGTGGCTTTCAATCCGGGCATTGGGCAGCAGGTAGGCATTGTCAGAATGCAGCATCGCACGGTCGGCGACGGGCAGGGACAGGTCCTGTGCCCAGCCGCAAATCGCGTATTGCAGAAAGGACACGCCCTGAATGTGACCCTGTTCGTCAAACCCCGCGCGATAGGAAATCCGGAAGGCGTGGCGTTTGCCGGTGATGATCATGTCATCATCGCGGTCATAGCGCATCTTGCAGGCTTTGCCGGTTGCCCGCGCAGCCACCGCGCAGGCAACGGCCAGCGCGTTCCCCTGGCTTTCCTTGCCACCGAATCCGCCACCCATGCGCCGGGTTTCGACGCGGATCGCATGCATGGGCACGCCCAGAGCGTCCGCCACCTTGTGCTGTATCTCGGTCGGGTGCTGGGTCGAGCTGTGGACCAGCATGTCGCCGCCTTCATTCGGCACGGCAAGCGCAGCCTGACCTTCCAGATAGAAATGCTCCTGACCGCCGATCTCGAACGTTCCGTCGATGACGTGGGCGGCGCTTTCAATCGCGGCGTCCGCATCGCCCTTGGCATAGATGCGGGGCCCGTCTTCAAAGCGGCTGTCTGCGGCCAAAGCCTCTTCCACCGTCAGGATCGGTGTTTCCTCGGCATAGTCGATCTTGCCCAGCCGAACCGCCTTGCGGGCGGCCAGATGGCTGGTGGCAACCACAAGGAAAACAGGTTGGCCGATATAGTGAACCGTCCCGTCGGACAGCAAAGGCTCGTCATGGATCGAGGGCGAAACATCGTTGGCAAAGGGCAGGTCTTGTACCGTCATGACCCTGACGACCCCGGGTGCCGCTTTCACGGCAGACAGGTCCATCGCGGTAATCGTGCCCTTGGCGATCGGGCTCAGGCCAAAGGCCAGATGCAATGTGCCCTTTGGCGTCGGGATGTCGTCCACATACCGGGCGGAACCGGATACGTGCAGCGGTGCCGCGTCATGGGGAAGGGGTTTGGTTACGCTCATGCCGATACCTCCAGCACGTTGGTCACTTGGCCCTGATCCTCAAGGAAGTACCGTTCCAGCATCGCTTTGGCGGTCTCAAGCCTGTACGTGGCCGAGGCGCGCATATCCGTAAGCGGTGAATAATCGTTGGCAAAAGCGGGCAGCGCAGCGTCAATCGTCTCGCGCACCCACGGCTGGCCGATCAACGCGGCCTCGACATGGGTTGCCCGTTTCGGAATGCCGGCCATACCGCCAAACGCGATGCGCGCATCCGCCACCTGTCCGTCCGAAATGGTAACGTTGAAACATCCGCACACGGCCGAGATATCCTGATCGAACCGTTTGCTCAGCTTGTAGCATTTCAGCCGGTCCGCCTGACGCGGGAAGCTGACGGCTTCGACAAACTCACCCGGTGCGCGGTCCTGTTTTCCGTAATCGATGAAGAAGTCTTCCAGCAGCACCGACCGGCGCTCATCACCTTTGCGCAGGTGCAGCGTCGCACCCAATGCGATCAGCGCGGGCGGGTTGTCTCCGATTGGCGAGCCATTGGCGATGTTGCCGCCCACAGTGGCCGCGTGACGGACCTGAACACTGGCATAGCGCCGGATCATTTCGGCATAGGATGGGTGAATGTCCGCCAAGGCGTCGCCCATACGGTTCATATCGACCATGGCACCGAAACGAATTTCTTCGTCGGTGATCGTGATCTCTTTAAGATCGTCACAGCGGTTCAGGAAGATCACCGGATCAAGATCGCGCAGTTGCTTGGTCACCCAAAGCCCAACATCTGTTGCGCCCGCAACCAAAGTGGCATTCGGGTTCTTGGCATACACAGCAGCCAGCGCGTCGGACGAACCCGGCAGCATGGGTGAGGTGGTGGGCGTCGCGACAGGCTTGTCCTTGACCCAAACAGGCACGGGCTGTTTCTCGGCCGCTTCGGCTGCGCGAATAATGGGAGCGTAACCCGTGCAGCGGCACAGATTACCGGCAAGCTGTGTGTCGTGATCCGTCGCGCCGTTGGTGTGACCGGCCACTATCGACATGACAAAACCGGGCGTGCAAAAGCCGCATTGCGAACCGTGCAGGTCAACCATAGCCTGCTGAACCGGATGGACCTCACCATCGGGGCCGCTGGCGCCTTCGACGGTTCGAATCGCCTTGCCATGCAACTGCGGCAGGAACAGGATGCACGAGTTCAGGGCCTTTGCACCACCCGCATCCGTCACCATGACAGTGCAGGCACCGCAATCGCCTTCGTTGCAGCCTTCCTTGGTGCCGGTCAGGCCACGATCTTCACGTAGCCAATCCAGCAGAGTGGCTGTCGGATCGATGTCCGTCAGCTCCACTGTCTCTCCGTTCAGAAGAAACGTGATGTCCATTCGAGAAACCCGTCGCCTTACCCGGTTGCGCCCTGGTGGTGCCCTCCTTCGATGCGACGTAGAAAGAGTGGCGGGCGGATAGCTTGCCAATGGATGTTAGAAACAGCATGCGTGATCTGGCAAGAAAAACTGCCTGTATGATGCATCATTACAGCCAATCGGCGTGGAATTGTGCACCCTGTGTAAATATCAGTTACTTGAAACTAAAGCGTTTTTTTGTCAGTGAAGATGCCGCTTTCCGAAGCACCTTCTGGAAAATCCGAATAATCGAAAGTGATTATTTTGCCAAACAACGGCGCAGGTTCCGGCTTTTGCATGCCTCGCGGCTAGGGTAGCCTGCCATTCATGAGCAGTACCCCCCGATTCATTCACCTACGTGTTCACACCGAATATTCCCTTCTGGAAGGCGCTGTGCGGCTGAAAAAACTGCCCGCCCTGTGCGAGAAGATGGGGATGCCTGCCGTTGCAGTGACTGACACGAATTCCATGTTTTCGGCGCTGGAATTTTCGGTGACAGCCAGTCAGGCCGGTGTCCAGCCGATCATGGGATGTCAGGTTGATCTGACTTATGTGCATTCGCAACCGGGGGAAAAGCCGAAAACGCCCGCGCCGCTTGTTCTGCTGGCACAGTCCGAGGCGGGGTACGAGAACCTGATGAAGCTGAGCACGTGCCTTTACGTGGACAAGGGCGGGCAGTTGCCGCAGGTCACGCTGGACGAGCTTGCGGATCGCTCCGACGGGCTGATCTGCCTGTCCGGAGGGCCCGATGGGCCGGTGGGCCGCCTGTTGCAACAGGGGCAACGTCCGGCGGCCGAGACGCTGGTGGATCGGCTGGCCGCGATCTTTCCGGATCGTCTGTATATCGAACTCCAGCGTCATCCGGGCGAAGACGGCCAACCCGAGGCCGAACGCCAGACCGAGCGCGGCCATATCGAAATGGCCTATGCCAAGAACCTGCCACTGGTTGCCACCAATGACGTCTATTTTCCAACCTCGGATATGTACGAGGCCCATGATGCGCTGATCTGTATTGCCGAAGGGGCCTATGTCGACCAGCAGGAAGGCCGCCGCCGCCTGACCGCGCAGCACTATTTCAAGTCGCAGCAAGAGATGGCGACGCTGTTCGCCGATTTGCCCGAGGCCATCGAGAACACCGTCGAGATTGCCAGACGCTGCGCTTTCATGGCCTATCGACGTGATCCGATCCTGCCGAAATTCGCCGATGACGAGGTCGCTGAACTGCGCCGCATCGCCAACGAAGGTTTACAGAAACGTCTGGCTGTGATCCCTCATGCGGTGAAGGCCGAGGAATATCAGGAACGTTTGGATTTTGAGCTTGGTATCATCGAAGGCATGGGGTTCCCCGGCTACTTTCTGATCGTTGCCGACTTTATCCAATGGGCTAAGGATCACGATATTCCGGTTGGGCCGGGGCGGGGGTCGGGTGCGGGCTCGCTGGTGGCTTATGCGCTGACAATCACCGACCTCGACCCGCTGCGTTACAGCCTGCTGTTTGAACGGTTCCTGAATCCCGAACGGGTTTCGATGCCCGACTTCGATATCGACTTCTGCATGGATCGCCGAGAAGAGGTGATCCGTTACGTGCAGCAGAAATACGGGCGCGACAAGGTGGGGCAGATCATCACTTTTGGTGCCTTGCTGTCAAAGGCCGCCGTGCGCGACATCGGGCGGGTGCTGCAAATGCCGTACGGGCAGGTGGACCGTCTGTCCAAGATGATCCCCGTGGAAGGCGTCAAACCGGTTTCCATCGAAAAAGCCCTGAAGGACGAGCCGCGCCTGCGGGAAGAAGCGCGCAACGAAGAGGTGGTGGATCGTCTGCTGACATACGGCCAGCAGGTCGAAGGGCTGCTGCGCAACGCCTCGACCCACGCGGCTGGGGTTGTGATTGGCGACCGGCCTCTGGACGCGCTGGTGCCGATCTATCAGGACCCGCGATCCGACATGCCTGCGACCCAGTTCAACATGAAATGGGTGGAACAGGCCGGGCTGGTAAAGTTCGACTTTCTGGGTCTGAAAACCCTGACCGTGATCCAGAACGCGATGGACTTGATCTTCAAGTCCGGACGGAAGCTGCATATCGCCGCCGATGGCACTGAGCTTTACGAACCTGCCGAGGGGGCCGAGAACCAGATCAACGCCATCCCGCTGGATGACGAGGCGACTTATAAGCTCTATTCAGCGGCCAAGACGGTCGCGGTGTTCCAGGTGGAAAGCTCGGGCATGATGGACGCGCTCAAGCGCATGAAACCCACCTGCATCGAGGATATCGTGGCCCTTGTGGCGCTCTACCGCCCCGGCCCGATGGAAAACATCCCGACCTATTGCGAGGTCAAGAACGGGCTGCGCGAGATCACATCTGTTCATCCGCTGATCGACCACATTCTTGAGGAAACTCAAGGCATTATCGTCTATCAGGAACAGGTGATGCAGATTGCGCAGGTCATGGCCGGGTATTCCCTTGGCGGCGCGGACCTGCTGCGCCGCGCGATGGGTAAAAAGATCAAAGAGGCGATGGATGCCGAACGCCCCAAGTTCGAAAAAGGCGCGGCAGAAAACGGGGTGGATGCCAAGAAAGCCAGCGAAGTCTTCGACCTTCTCGAGAAATTCGCCAATTACGGCTTCAACAAATCCCACGCCGCCGCCTATGCGGTGGTCAGCTATCAAACCGGTTGGTTGAAGGCGAACCATCCGGTCGAGTTCATGGCGGGTGTCATGAATTGCGATATTCATCTGACCGACAAGCTGGCGATCTATTTCGAAGAGGTCCGAAAAGGGCTGGAACTGCCGTATATCCCACCGTGTGTGAACCGCTCTCAGTCCACGTTCGATGTTGATAACGGGCATCTGGTCTATGCGCTGGGCGCACTCAAGAATGTGGGTGTCGAGGCAATGAACCTGATCGTTGCGGGACGCGCGGACAAGCCGTTTGTCAACCTGTTCGATTTCGCCCGCCGCGTTGATCTGAAGAAAGTGGGCAAACGCCCGCTTGAGATGCTGGCCCGCGCCGGGGCCTTTGATGAGCTGGACCGGAACCGCCGCCGCGTGTTTGAAAGCCTAGATGCGCTGGTGCAGTATTCGGCCGCTATCCAAGAACAGAAGAATTCGAACCAGGTGTCGCTGTTTGGCGAGGCCGGGGATGACCTGCCAGAACCGCGCCTGTCACCGACCCCAGACTGGTTGCCGGCTGAACGTCTGAGCGAAGAGTTCAAGGCCATTGGCTTCTACCTCTCTGGTCATCCGCTGGATGACTACATGCCGGCACTTAAACGCGGTGGCGTATTGACATTGGAGGAAGTGACAGAACGCTTGCAGCAAGAGCGTTTGAAAATTGTGAAGATGGCCGGTGTTGTTGCAGGGCGGCAAGAGCGTAAGTCGGCTAAAGGTAACCGTTTTGCGTTCGTTCAACTTTCCGATCCAACCGGGGCATATGAAGTCACTTTATTCTCGGAGACACTTGAGAACTCTCGTCAGTTTCTAGAGAGCGGATCGCAAGTAGTGTTGAATGCAAAGGCAGAGATGGAAGCCGACCAGCTTAAACTGCTAGTTAATTCCGTGGGTCCGGTGGATTCTGTAGTGGCCGAAGCAGGGGCGACGGGACTGCGCATCTTTGTCGACGAAGCGCGGGCGGTGCCAACGATTGCAACGGTTCTTGAAGAAGCCGCAACCGCCGCCAAGGGTGCGGCCCGCGGCCCGATCCAACTGCTGTTGCTGGACCCCGGCCTGCCCGGCGACGTCGAAATCGACTTGGGGCGTGTGTTCCCGATCAATCCCCAGATCAAGGGCGCGATCAAATCGCTGGAAGGCGTGATGACCGTCGAAGAGATCTGACACCGCTTTGTTGCCAGACAGTTAGCGCACCGCTAGGCTGACCTTGCAAATATGTCTTCTGATCATGCCACGGGAGGGCGTTGATATGACGATTGCAGGTCTCAATTTCAGAACGATTGCATTGGGGGCGGCGGCATCGCTGGCTTTGGTTTCGGCGACAGCCACGCTTGCGGACGACAAGAAGAAAGAGAACACGATCAAAGGTGCTGTGATCGGGGCCGGGGTGGGGGCCTTGATCGGCGACGGCAAAGGCGCCGCCGCTGGGGCAATTGTTGGGGCGCTGATTGGCGCGAACTCGAAATAAGCGGGGGCGGGATGATGCGTTTGAACGCGATAAAAGTGATCACAACCGCCGCGCTGCTTACAGGGCCCGGTTTTGCCCTTGCGGACGAGGAAGCCGAACAGATGGTGCAAGCGGCGCTGCCGCTCATGTATCACACATGCGCGTCGGTCATCGAAGAGGCTGACGGGAATGAAGAATACATTGTGGACGTGGTCGGCAAGATGACGGCGTTGTCCCTTTATAACCGTCAGATCGACCTCGAAGCTCATGCCGGTTCGGACGAGGAAAAGGCCGCGCTGCGCGAAACATTTGTGGCGGCTCTTAAAGACGGCTGCGCCGGGGATGAAAACGCCCTGCTGGGTGGCGTCGTCGATAACGCGGTGAAATCAACGCTGGGGCTGTAAGCCGTCAGTAATGTGGTGGACGTTCGTCACCGAGGACAACGCCGCCTGACCCTTCCTGTGCGCGCTCGGCCTCACGGTGCAGCAGCATCTCGACACGGCGGGTCAGCCGGTCAATCTCGGCCTGTTGCCGGGTGACAACCGCGTTCAGATCGTCAACCGTGCGGGTCAGATGGGCAATCTGTTCTTCCAGTTGCTGCATGGGATGCTCCTGTCTTTCAGGCTGCACATAGCGACCCTGTGACGCCTTGGCCAGAGAAAGCGCGCCTTGCCCAGATGCGGGCCATGGGATAGACCGCGCGCGGAACAGGTACACTCCCAAGGACGCCCCACATGGCCAAGCCCAAGAAACAGCCCCGCCCCAAGGCCGAAACGCCGAAAGGGTTCCGTGACTATTTCGGCGAGGAAGTCACGCAGCGCACCGAGATGCTGCGGACGATTGCGGGCGTCTATCATCGGTACGGGTTTGACGCGCTTGAGAGCAGTGCGGTCGAAACCGTCGAGGCGCTGGGCAAGTTCCTGCCCGACGTGGACCGCCCGAACGAAGGCGTCTTTGCGTGGCAGGAGTTTGACGAGGGCGGAAATGGCGACTGGATGGCCCTGCGCTATGACCTGACCGCGCCTCTGGCCCGGGTTTACGCCCAGCACCGCAACGACCTGCCGACGCCTTATCGCCGCTATGCGATGGGTCCGGTCTGGCGCAACGAAAAGCCGGGGCCGGGGCGGTATCGGCAGTTCTATCAATGCGATGCAGATACGGTCGGAACCGCCTCAATGGCCGCTGATGCCGAGATCTGTGCAATGCTGGCCGACACTCTGGAAGAGGTTGGCATCCCGCGCGGTGACTACATCATCCGGGTGAACAACCGCAAGGTTTTGAACGGTGTGTTGGAAGTCGCCGGGCTTGCGGGGGATGATCAAGAGGCCGAACGTGGTATCGTTTTACGCGCCATAGACAAACTCGATCGGCTGGGAGCCAACGGAGTGCGAGCTCTCTTGGGAACTGGGCGCAAAGACGAAAGCGGCGATTTCACGAAAGGCGCAGGGCTCAACGAGGTCCAAGTTGAAACCGTCATGAAGTTTGTCTCGGCAAACCAACTGATCGACGAGCGTTTGAAACAGCAAAGTCAAATAGCGAAAGACGTATCCGAAGACTACTCGAGGCAGTTGGACTATGCGTGGATGAGTGGTGACCGAGATTACCGTTACCTTCTCTCTCTAGAGGAAACTGACGGACCAAGAATCAGGAACAGCAATACGCTAGTTTACTTGGCCGAGCTCATAAAAGGGTCCAAAGTTGGCCGTGAAGGTGTCTACGAGTTGAGGCAGATAGCGGATCTGCTTGCCGCTGCTGGATATGGCCCTGACCGTATCGTGATTGACCCCTCCGTCGTGCGCGGCCTCGGCTATTACACCGGTCCGGTCTACGAGGCCGAACTGACGTTCGAAATCTTCGACGAGAAAGGCCGCAAGCGGCAATTCGGCTCGGTTGCGGGTGGCGGGCGCTATGACGATCTGGTCAAGCGTTTCACCGGGCAGGAAGTGCCCGCGACCGGGGTGTCCATCGGCGTCGATCGGCTGCTGGCGGCGCTGCGCGAAAAGGGCCGGATCAGCGCCCAGGCCAAAGGCCCCGTGGTCGTCACCGTCATGGATCGCGACAGGATGGCCGATTATCAGGCGATGGTGGCCGAACTGCGCAATGCGGGCATCCGGGCCGAGGTGTATCTGGGCAATCCCAAGAACTTTGGCAATCAGTTGAAATACGCGGACAAGCGCAACTCTCCGGTTGCGGTGATCGAAGGCGGGGACGAAAAGGCAAAAGGCATCGTGCAGATCAAGGACCTGATCCTTGGAGCCAAGATCGCCGAAAGCGCCACGCTGGAGGAATGGAAAGAACGCCCCAGCCAGTTCGAAGTATCGCGCGCTGATCTGGTCGCGAAAGTGCGTGAAATTCTGAACAGTCAGGACTGACCAATGCCCAACCGTTCCCAGATACAGGCCCGTGCCGCGATGATGCGTGTCCGGTTCGAGGCTGCGGGCGCGCAGGTGGTGGATACGCCCCTGTTGCAACCCGCTGAAATGTTGCTGGACCTCTATGGCGAGGATATCCGCGCCCGTGCCTACGTCACCTCGGACGCGCTGCGGGGCGAGCAGATGCTGCGCCCGGATTTCACCCTGCCTGTTGTTCAGATGCACATGCGGGACGGGGCCGAGCCCGCGCGTTATACCTATTCAGGTGAGGTGTTCCGCCGTCAGGAACACGACCCGGACCGTTCGAACGAATATATTCAGGTGGGGTACGAGGTTTTTGACCGCGATGATCCCGCTGGTGCCGATGCCGAAGTGTTTTCGCTGATGGCACTGCAACTGCGAGGGCTGCCTCTGCGCGCAGCGACCGGGGATATCGGTATCCTAACCGCGGCTGTCGAAGGGCTTCGGACCACAGACCGCCGCAAGGCCGCGCTGATGCGGCACCTGTGGCGGCCGCGCCGGTTTCGTGCGCTGCTGGACCGGTTTGCAGGGCGTAAACCGGGCCCCGAAGGCCGTGACGCGCTTTTGGACGCGGACGACCCGATGGCGATTGATGTTCCGATGATCGGCAAGCGTCGCGCGCCCGAGATTGCCGACCGGATCAAAGCCCTGCGCGAAGATCGCGCTGCGCCGCCGATCTCTGACAATGAGCTGGCCGGGTTGGAAACGCTGCTGAATGTGCGTGAAACCATGCCTTTCGCGTTGGAACAGCTGAGGGATGTGGCAGTGGATCTGCCGCAGATCACCCCGGCGCTGGACCGATTGGAGGCGCGGATCGCGGCCCTGCAGGCGCGTGGTGTCGATGTCGCACGGCTGGATTTCGAAGCGTCTTATGGCCGGACATCAATGGAATATTATGACGGGTTTGTCTTTGGGTTCTACGCCGAAGGCCGTCCCGACCTGCCGCCCGTCGCCACCGGTGGGCGCTATGATGCGCTGACGCGCCGCTTGGGGGATGGGGCCGAAATCCCCGCAATCGGTGGCGTGATCCGCCCGGACCTGATGCTTGAAATCGAGGAGGCCGCGCTATGAGTGTGAAACTGGGCGTGCCCTCGAAGGGCCGGTTGATGGAAAAGACCGTCTCATGGTTCGAAAAACATGGCATCATGCTGTCCCGCAACGGCTCGGACCGGGAATATGCGGGTCGGGTCGACGGGATCGAAGGCGTCTCACTGATCCTTTTGTCGGCGGGTGAAATTCCGCGCGAACTTGCGTCGGGCCGTATTCATCTGGGCGTCACCGGCATCGATCTGGTGCAAGAAAAACTTCCGCGCTGGGAACAGCAGGTCGAGGAGATCGCGCAGCTGGGCTTTGGCAAAGCCGATCTGATCATCGCCACACCCGCCTGCTGGGTCGATGTGGACACGCTGGACGATCTCGACGCGGCGGCAGCAGCATTTCGCAACACTCACGGCCACCGGCTGCGGATCGCCACCAAATATCACCGACTGGTGCGTGAGTTCCTGACCGACGCAGGCGTGGCCGATTACACTCTGGTCGACAGCCAGGGGGCGACCGAAGGTACGGTCATGAACGAAACAGCCGAGGCAATTGCCGATATCACTTCGTCCGGTGAAACCCTGCGGGCGAACCACCTCAAGGTCCTGTCGGACGGCTTGATCCTGCAATCGCAAGCCACGTTGTGGCGCAGCCGGGTTGCAGAGGTCGACGCGGCGGACAAGGCGGTTCTGACGGAATTGCTGGATCGGTTGCAGTAATTACAACACACCGATATCCGCAAGGGCACGGTTCAGATCATCGGGCAGGGCGTCGTCCTGCGCGCGCCCTTTCGGCAGGTCGGCTGGTGTATCTTCGGGTTTCAGATACCGCCAACCCTGAAACGGGCGTTTCAAGGCGTTCTGTGTCCGATGTACCTTTGGGTCGAGCACGATGGCGCAGCGGCGGATACCGTCCTCGCCGATCACCTCATCCAGGCGCAGAATGCGCTGACGGCACTGTACGACACCCTTGATGACCCAATAGATTGATCCGCCATTCAGAATCTCGGCATAACGTTTGGGCCACATGCGGGTTACGTGGCGCGGATATCCGTCCTCATAAAGCGACATTCGGCTGTCCTGCCAAGCGATCAGAGAGTCCACGCTTTCCGAACCAACTGAAAGTTTGATGAGGTTCACGTACTTATCCACAGCTTTCCCACAGAGTCGTCCCTTGGCTATCTATCCATTGTAGCTCAGGATTGGCTTTCATCAAGGTGTAGTGGGTGTTAGTCTGGATACCTCTTTTCTGAACAGGGAATCACCAATGAGCCGCTTTGCCGCCCCCATCGCCGAGCAGATCTGGGACATGAAATACCGCTTTAAACAGGCGGATGGCACGCCCATCGATCAGACGGTTGAAGACAGCTGGCGACGCATCGCCCGTGACCTCGCGCGGGTCGAGGACAACCCGGATCATTGGGAAGAAAGGTTCTACGAGGCACTGGAAGATTTCAAATATCTGCCCGCCGGGCGCATCACAGCTGGCGCAGGTACCGCGCGGCAGGTGACGCTGTTCAACTGCTTCGTCATGGGCACCATCCCCGACAGCATGGGCGGTATCTTTGACATGCTGAAAGAGGCCGCGCTGACCATGCAGCAGGGGGGCGGGATCGGCTATGATTTTTCGACCATCCGGCCGCGCGGCGCGGATGTAAAAGGCGTGGCGGCGGATGCCTCGGGCCCGCTCAGCTTTATGGATGTGTGGGACGCAATGTGCCGCACGATCATGTCCGCGGGTTCGCGCCGGGGGGCGATGATGGCCACCATGCGCTGCGATCACCCCGATATCGAACAGTTCATCACCGCCAAGTCCGACCCGGCCCGCCTGCGCATGTTCAACATGTCGGTGCTGGTGACCGATCCCTTCATGGAGGCGGTCAAGGCCGACGGCCCGTGGGAGTTGCAATTCGACGGCAAGATCTATCACACCGTGCAGGCGCGTGATCTGTGGAACAAGATCATGCAGGCCACGTATGATTATGCCGAACCGGGCGTGATCTTCATCGACCGCATCAATCAGGCCAACAACCTGAGCTATGTTGAAACCATCGCCGCGACGAACCCCTGTGGCGAGCAACCTCTGCCACCTTACGGGGCGTGCCTGCTGGGCTCGATCAATCTGGCGCGGCTGGTGGCCGAACCGTTTGGGGATGCCGCGCACCTGGATGAACCGGCGTTGCAGGAACTGGTCGCGACAGCCGTGCGCATGATGGATAACGTCGTGGACGCCTCGAAATTCCCGTTGGCCGAGCAAGAGGCGGAAGCGCAGGACAAGCGCCGCATCGGGCTGGGCGTGACGGGTCTTGCGGATGCGCTGCTGATGCTGGGCCTGCGCTATGGGTCCGACGAGGCGGCGCGTCAGACGGAACGCTGGTTGCACGCAATCGCCCGCGCCGCATATCTGGCCTCGGTCGATCTGGCTAAGGAGAAAGGCGCGTTCCCCCTGTTCGACGCCGAGAAATACCTGGCCAGCGGCACAATGCAGCAAATGGATGACGACGTCCGCGATGCGATCCGCGAACATGGTATCCGCAACGCTCTGCTGACCTCGATCGCACCCACGGGCACGATTTCGCTTTATGCCGGGAACGTGTCGTCGGGGATTGAACCGGTCTTTGCCTATGCCTACACCCGCAAGGTTCTGCAAAAAGACGGCTCGCGCACCGAAGAAGAGGTCGTGGATTACGCCGTTCAGATGTGGCGAGACAAGTTCGGTGACGCAGCGCTGCCGGACTACTTCGTCAATGCCCAGACTCTGACACCGTCGGATCACGTCAAGATGCAGGCGGCAGCGCAGAAATGGATCGACAGCTCGATCTCCAAGACCATCAACTGCCCCGAGGATATCAGCTTTGACGCCTTCAAGGACGTCTACATGCAGGCCTGGGATCAGGGCTGCAAAGGGTGCACGACCTATCGCCCCAACGATGTGACCGGCTCGGTTCTGACCGTTTCGGAAAGCGACGATAAGGCGCCGGGGGAAAGCGCGAATGCGCCTCATGAAATTGAAGGCGGCGACGTCATTTACATGTCCGAACCGCTGGATCGCCCGCAATCGCTGGAGGGGTCGACTTACAAGTTGAAATGGCCCGATAGCGAGCACGCGATTTATCTGACCATCAACGACATCATCATCTCGGGCCGCCGCCGCCCGTTCGAAGTGTTCATCAACTCCAAGAACATGGAGCATTACGCCTGGACACTGGCGCTGACGCGGATGATCTCGGCCGTGTTCCGCCGGGGCGGAGACGTGTCCTTTGTGGTCGAAGAGCTGAAAGCCGTTTTCGACCCGCGCGGCGGGGCGTGGGTGAAAGGCAAGTATATCCCATCGATCCTGGCCGCGATCGGGGGCGTGATCGAACAGCACATGGTCGCCATCGGCTTTCTGGAAGGCGAGGGGATGGGGCTGAAATCCGACCCCCAGGCGCAGGTGGTGAACCTGGACGCGCCACGCGGCAAAGCCTGCCCGTCCTGCGGTCAGTATGACATGGTCATGATCGAAGGCTGCATGACCTGCCGCAGCTGCGGTCATTCCAAATGCGGGTAGATATGAGGCTCTGCACGAAAGTCAGCACTCATCAATTTGACCCGACAGATTGAGAGCCTGGCCACGCAAGTGTGGCTATCGCCCTTCTGGGTGGTGGTTTCAAATTCGAATCATGATCAATCGCAGCCGGTTGTTGTTCGGACGACCAACAACGAACACGGCACCGGGATTGCTCGTAGGCGGGTATTGATTTCAGCTCGAACACGTATTTTTGATTCACTTCTGCAACATTCTTGTGAATGCTGCATTCCCGTCTCTTTTCCGCCGGATTTTGTGTTGATAAGCAATGATTGAATATCGGGATGTTAAATAGTGCGAGTGGGCAGATGAGAGCCGGAGTTAACGGTCAGGTAGCCATTTCATGGGATCAAACTGAAATTGACGGACTCGAGGACGCGCCTCTGGCGTGTCTGGCAGTCGGTGCGGCTTGGTCATGGCGCGGACAGGCAATAGTGCTGAGCGCAGAGGCCGAGAGCAGCGTCGAACAGATTGGATATGCGCGGGGTGCTGCAACCCGTTTGCAGAACCGCTTTCCGATTGTCCGGGAAATTTCCGGCTACGTGACCGGAGCTTTGACACTTACCAATGGGTCGCAGCGGTTTTCAGCCAACCTTGTTGCCGACACCAATGATGCAGCGCCGACCATCGTTTTCGATGGCGCTTGCCCGCCACGGGATGAAGAATTCTGGATCGTCGACGTGACCGAGGTTGTGATGGTGCACAAGGCGGGTGCTGAAGGCGGCGGGAACGTCGTTGCATTTCCAGCCTGAACGCGACCTGCATTTTTCTTGATGAAAGCGGTGTGACGGCAACCGTCGCAATGCGCGCAGGGGCCTGTGCTGCCTGCGGCGAACATATCTTTGCAGATATTCGAAACTGTGTTGAATGCCGTGTTGACTCTGCCGGCTTTGCGGATATAAGCGCGGCTTCATTGGTGTTGGTGGCCCCCGCAAGGGGAAGCCTGTCATGAGGGAAACCTCAAGAGGACAACGCCCTTCATAGTTGCCCGTTTGGGCATCGACCTAACGAAGGAGATCAGCCGTGACCAAACGCACGTCTGCCAAGTACAAAATCGACCGCCGGATGGGCGAAAACATCTGGGGTCGTCCGAAATCCCCGGTCAACCGTCGTGAATACGGCCCCGGCCAGCACGGCCAGCGCCGCAAAGGCAAACTGTCAGACTTCGGTCTGCAGCTGCGTGCCAAGCAGAAGCTGAAAGGCTACTACGGCGACCTGACCGAAAAGCAGTTCCGCCGCATCTATGCCGAAGCCGAGCGTGTAAAAGGCGACACCGGTGAAAACCTGATCGGCCTGCTGGAGCGCCGTCTGGACGCCGTCGTCTATCGCGCCAAGTTCGTACCGACCGTCTTCGCTGCGCGTCAGTTCGTGAACCACGGCCACGTCAAAGTGAACGGCAAGCGGGTGAACATCCCCAGCTACCGCGTCAAAGAAGGCGACGTCATCGAAGTGCGTGACAAGTCCAAGCAACTGGCTGTTGTTCTGGAAGCTGTTGCCCTGGCCGAGCGTGATGTTCCTGACTACATCGATGCCGACCACTCGAAAATGACTGCAACGTTCGTTCGCGCACCGGGCCTGAGCGATGTGCCGTACCCGGTCATGATGGAGCCGAACCTAGTCGTCGAATTCTACGCGAAGAACTGATCTTCGCATTCCGACCTGGAATTCAGAGCCGCACCTTTGGGTGCGGCTCTTTTCATTTTCAGCCCAGCAGAACGATATCTGACGCGCCTGCGCTGCGACGCAGCTCGTGAATGTCTTTTAGTTCCGGGTCGTAGATCCATCCCAGTGCAGCGTCCCGGTTGGGAAAGGAAAGCAGGGCTGCAACGTCAGGCAAGTCCGGTGTGCCGTCCAGCGCGGTTGTTACAGCAGTCGCGTGTTCGACCTTTCCGCCATGGCGGGCCAGTGCAGGCCCGGCCTGCTCGCGATAAGCGGCCAGAGCGTCGGGATTCTTTACGGTGAGTTTTGCGTAGGCATAGATCATGGCTTTGCTCCTTGATGTGTGGGCAAAAGCTAGGGTGTGATCTGCTTTGCGAAAACGCGTGTATTTGCATCACTGGTGTGCGAATTTGCATGTATGGATATTCATTGGGATGATTACCGGGCCGTACTCGCCGTGGTCCGCAGGCGTACCCTGTCCGCCGCGGCACAAGAGCTTGGCGTCAACTACACAACTGTCGCGCGCCGTATAGCGCGCGCCGAAGCGGCGACAGGCGAAGTGCTGTTCGAAAGGCTAACCGACGGGTATCGGCCGACAGAAGCAGCGCATCTTGTCGCTGCATATGCTGCCCGGATGGAAAGCGCAGAACATGCGATGCTGCGTGGTTTGTCAGGGCGGGATGCCCGGTTGGAAGGGCAACTGACCTTAACTGCGCCGCAACTCTTAATTGCCCATGTGCTGGCTCCGGCGCTAGGTGATTTTGCTCAAAGGCACCCTGCTGTGTCTTTGCAGGTGCGTGCAGCAAACGAGATTCTGGATCTTAATCGGCGCGAAGCCGACATAGCGATCCGGATCAGCCGCAACCCCGGCGATACGTTGAAAGGTCTGCGCCTGACGCAACAGCACAGCGCTTGTTTTGCCACGCCTGAATGGGCCACGCGAATGCAGCAAGATCCGAACGCGCCCGTGGATTGGTTGCTTTATGAAAAGCAGCCGAACCTGCCGGACGGTGTCGACAATATCTATCCGAACTCGCGCATACATATGCGTTTTGATGACATGGTTGCGATGGCGGGTGCCGCACAATCAGGGTTGGGCGTTGTGCGCATGCCGGTGTTTCTGGGCCGCTCACTTCGGGGCTTGGTGCAGGTTCCGGTTCTTTCACCGCAACCCTACGCAGATATCTGGATCGTGGCGCACTCGGATGTTTGGCCTTCGGCAAGACTGGTCGCGTTCCGCGATATCATGGTGCCCTTTTTCAAACAAAAACGCCCGCTGTTTACGGCGTAATCAAATCGGCAAGGGCCGACCTTCGGCGATTGCTTCCATCGCGAAATAAGACGTGACGCTGTCCAGCTCGACCTTTTCGATCAGCCGTTGATACACCTTGTCGTAAGACGCCATATCCTGTGTGACGACTTTCAGCTGATAATCGTAGTCACCGCCGATACGATGAAAATCCACGACCTCGGGGATCGTCAGAACGTGGCTGCGAAAGGCCTGTAGCCACTCGGCCGAATGATGCCGCGTGCGCAGCATGACAAAGACCACAAGGCTCAGCCCCAATTTCTCGCGTGCGATGCGGGCGGTTGAGCCGATCAGGACGCCATCTTCGTTCAAAGCCTTCAGGCGGCGCCAGCAGGCGTTCTGCGAAAGCCCCACACGATCCGCCAATTCTCGTTGCGACAGGGTGGCGTCCTTTTGCAGCTCTTTCAAAAGGCGTGTGTCAATTTGATCTAATTTTTGTGCCATGTTTGATCATATGACACAAAGTTTTTAAAATCTACGCAATAATAGGTGAAGTTTTCACGCGATTAATAAATCACATTAGTTGGACAGTTAGGAGCCAATGCAATGTCCCTGTCCAAGTTTCGTGCGGAACTCTGTTCCACCGCTCACAATTCAAACCTGCGCGATGGGCTGATCGGAGAGAATGTTCTGATCCCGGGTCTGCATGGAGACGTGCCGCTTGTCTATGCGGATTACGTCGCTTCGGGTCGCGCCTTGCGGCAGGTCGAAGACTTTGTGGCGCAACATGTGTTGCCGTTTTACGCGAACAGCCACACCGAGGCCTCTTACTGCGGATCTTACATGACACATCTGCGCCGCGAGGCGCGGGCGGAAATAGCCCGCATTGTTGGTGCCCAGGAAGAGGATGCGGTGATCTTCACCGGGTCTGGCGCCACTGCGGGGCTCAACCGGTTGGTCAGCCTGCTCGGGGTGGCAGAGGCCGACCAACCGGTTGTCTTGATTGGTCCGTACGAGCATCACTCGAACATCCTGCCTTGGCGGGAAAGCAAGGCACTTGTGGTTGAAATCCCCGAGGCCGAAGGTGGCGGGATTGACCTGGGGGCGCTGGAAAGCGCGCTGTTGACCCATTCAGGCGCAGATCTTCTGATCGGTTCCTTTTCGGCGGCGTCCAATGTAACCGGAATTGTCACAGACCCTGATCCGGTGACACGGTTGCTCAAGGCGCACGGCGCTGTGGCGATTTGGGATTACGCCGGGGGCGGGCCTTACCTGCCGATGGATATGGGGCCGGTGGACGCGCGCAAGGATGCGATCGTCGTTTCCCCGCACAAGTTCCCGGGCGGTCCGGGGGCGTCGGGTGTTCTGATCGTAAACCGGGCCGCGGCCAAACGGAACTGCCCCAGCTGGCCGGGTGGCGGCACCGTCAGTTTCGTATCACCGTGGCGGCATGACTACAGCGCGGACCTGTCTGCGCGGGAAGAGGCGGGAACGCCCAACGTGATTGGCGACATCCGCGCGGCGCTGGCCTTTATCGTCAAAGATGTCGTCGGCACGGAAGAAATTGCAAGGCGCGAGGCGCAGTACAACCAGATGGCGCTGGACGGGTGGAAGGATAATCCGAAACTGACCTTGCTTGGGGTCAATCACCCGCATCGCCTGCCGATCTTCTCTTTCCTCGTGCGCGACAACGCGGGACAGCCTGTGCATCAGCAGCTGTTTACCCGGATGCTCAGCGACGTCTACGGCATTCAGGCACGAGGCGGCTGTGCCTGCGCAGGGCCTTATGCCCACCGCCTTCTGGGGATTGATCGCGCCGCGTCCGAGGCATTGCACGCGGCCTTGTCTGCGGGGGAAGAGATGAAAAAACCCGGCTGGGTACGCCTGAATTTCTCGTACCTGATGAGCGAGGAAACGGTCCAGTTCATCATCGACAGTGTCAATGACCTGTCGCGCCGCACCGAGGAATTCGTGCCTTATTACAACGCCGACCCGGTGACTGCGCGCTTCAAGGCCGCATGATGGAATTGCCGCTTTTCTCAATCCGTTGAGACAGGTATGAGGGGCCCATTCAACGGAGCCTCTCATGACCAAGATCACCCCGCAACCCGGCATTATGGACATCGCGCTTTATCAGGGCGGCCAGTCGCATGTGGCGGGTGTTGAGCATGTGATCAAGCTGAGCTCGAACGAGAATCCGTTCGGCCCCAGCCCCAAGGCGATTGAGGCGGTGCGCGACAGCGCGGCCACTTTGCATCGGTACCCCAACACCGACCACGCCAGTTTGCGCGCGGCCATCGGCGCACGTCACGGGCTGGACCCTGCGCAGATCATCTGCGGTGTCGGCAGCGACGAGGTGCTGCAATTCATCGCTCAGGCCTATGCGGGGCCGGGGGATGAGGTGATCTATACCGAGCACGGGTTCTCCATGTACCCGATCATCGCCCGCATGGCAGGTGCCGCACCGGTCATGGTGGCCGAGCGCGACCGCAAAGTCGATGTGGATGCCATTCTGGCCGCCGTAACCAGCCAGACGCGGATCGTGTTTGTCACCAACCCCGGTAACCCGACCTCGACCATGATCTCGAACGACGAACTGGACCGTCTGGCGCAGGGTCTGCCTGATACCTGCCTGATGGTTCTGGACGGTGCCTATGCCGAGTTCGTTGACGATTTCGATGGTGGCGCGTCTTTGGTGGATGCGTATGAGAACGTGATCATGACCCGCACATTCTCGAAAGTGTACGGGCTGGGCGGGATGCGGGTCGGCTGGGGATATGCGCACCAATCGATTATCGATGTACTGAACCGGGTGCGTCAGCCCTTTAACCTGTCTTTGACAGCCCTGGCCGCGGCCGAAGCTGCGATCAGCGACATCGAATTCCTGACGTTCTGCCAATCCGAAAATGCGCGCCTTCGGGTGTGGCTGGCCGAGGAGCTGGACAAGATCGGCGTGCCCTCGGACCCGTCCTGCACCAACTTCATCCTCGCGCGTTTTGGCGATAGGGCCGAGGCCGAGGCCTGTGACGACTATCTGAAGACGCAGGGTTTGATTGTCCGCCGGGTTGCAGGCTACAACCTGCCGAATGCCCTGCGGATCACCGTGGGCGATGAGGAAGCCTGCCGCCGCGTTGTTTCGGCGATTACAGCATTCAAAGAGGGTGCAGCATGAGCCAGATATACGACCGGGTTGCGCTGATCGGGCTGGGCCTGATTGCCTCCTCCATGTTCTGGGCGATCAAGCGTGGGGGCCTGGCTGGGGAAGTGACCGGCTATGCCCGGTCCGAAGCGACACGTGACACGGCGCGCAGAATCGGGCTATGCGACCGCGTCTGTGACACGGCGCGCGAAGCGGTCGAAGGTGCGGATCTTGTCGTTCTTTGCGTGCCTGTGGGGGCAATGGGGGCCGTCGCAGAAGACATCGCACCCGTGCTCAAGCCCGGCGCGACCCTGTCGGATGTGGGGTCGGTCAAACAGCATGTCATTCAGGCAGTTCAGCCGCATGTCCCCGAAGGTGTGCATTTCATTCCCGCGCATCCTTTGGCTGGGACGGAGCATTCCGGTCCGGAATCGGGTTTTGCCAAATTGTTCGATAATCGCTGGTGCCTGCTGGTGCCTGTCGAAGGGACTGACCCGGATGCAATCGCCCGCCTTCGGGCGCTGTGGGAAGGTATGGGGTCCTATGTCGATGAGATGGACGCGGATCATCACGATCTGGTTCTGGCCGTGACCTCTCATGCGCCGCACCTGATTGCCTATACGATGGTTGGTGTGGCCGACGATCTGCGCCGGGTGACCGATAGTGAAGTGATCAAATACTCGGCCGCGGGTTTTCGGGATTTCACCCGCATCGCGGCATCGGACCCGACCATGTGGCGTGATGTGTTCCTGTCCAATAAAGACGCGACACTGGAAATCCTGGGCCGGTTCACGGAAGAGCTGTTTGCGCTGCAACGTGCCATCCGCACCGGGGACGGGGAACATTTGTTTGACTACTTCACCCATACCCGTGCTATTCGTCGCGGCATCATCGATGCGGGGCAGGACACCGACGCACCGGATTTCGGGCGGGGAAAGGCAAGTTCATGAGGTTTTACCGGGGGCAATTTCTGATCGGGATCATGGCGTTGTGCGCCTTGGCGACACAGGCAGCACCTCTGGAACGATCTCTGGTTCCTCCTGCACGTCCGATTCTGGACCAGCACAACGTTCAGGTTGTGTCCGCTGTTGCCCCGGTGTCCGTCGCGGCCATAACCGATCTGCGCCCCATCTCACGTCCGGTTTCACCGCAGGTCACTGCTGCACTGGCGCGACCTTCGGAATTGCCACTGCTGGGGCCCGATACGTCGTTGATGCCTTACATGAGACCTGAATCGCTTGAACAGCAGGTGCTTTTCAAAAAGCGCAAGCTGCGCAAAGGGTCTGTTTGCGGAGATATCGCAATTCAGGGCAAGCCCGTCGGCAGGGTCGGCAGCAACAACTCGGCCTGTGGCGTAAAAGATGCGGTGCAGATCACCTCTGTTTCCGGTGTGGCACTCAGCCGTCCGGCGACAATGGATTGCGGCACCGCCGTTGCGCTGAACAAATGGGTCGACAAGACAGTCAAACCCACCTTCAAACGCCGCGGCCCCGTGGTCGAGTTGCAGGTGGCGGCTCATTATGCCTGCCGAACCCGCAACAACCGCAAAGGCGCGCGGATTTCCGAGCACGGCAAAGGACGGGCTATCGATATTTCAGCCTTCAAAATGGCCGATGGTGAGGTGGTGACCGTCCTCGCAGGATGGCGCAAGAACCCGTCAAAGAAGCAATTGCAGAAGATCTGGCGCGGCGCGTGTGGCCCGTTCGGCACTGTATTGGGGCCGAACTCGGACAGCTACCATCGGGATCATTTCCATCTTGATACGGCACGCTACCGCAGCGGAACGTATTGCCGTTAACGCAAGATCAGCCGCGGGGCAGGGCCCAGCGGCACCGGCCCCAGAGCGACAAAACCGTCCCGGAAGTTTAGCCGAAGGTCCAGTGCGTTGGGGTTGCCGCCCAGCCCTGCCAGAAAGTTCAGTGCACGGGTGACAGGATCAACCGCCTGATCGGGCAGGGCGCCTGCCGCGTTTGCCATGTCGATCATATCACGCCAGTTCTCGGCTTTGACGGCGATCTCACCACTGGGAACACCCTGCGCGTCTAAATCCAGTTTCCCAGCCGCAAACAAACGCAATCCACCCCATTTGATCTCGGCCAGTCGCAGGTCGATGGCCACGGGCTGCGGTCTGCTGTCCTCCAGCGCCGATCTGTCCCAGACTTTGCTGAACGTGGTGACCATGTCCAGTTCCAGCGTTTCGAAGGACTGCGGCAGCGACGCGGCCGAATTCATAAGGGCCCGCAACCGGTCACCGGGTGTGAACCCATCCGCGCGGGCGGTAATGGCATAGGCTTCGGGCAGGGATGTTTGCGCCATGATCAGGCTCAGGGTGTCCCCGGCGGCCAGTGCAGTGGTGTTCTCGGTCACCGACCACGCCCCTGCCGTCAGCGCCAGTTTTTCAAGCACAAGCGAAACGCCGGGTTGCAACTGTAGTTCCGCAATCAATTCATCGGCGACAATCGTTGAAGTTTGATCGTAGTAAGACAGTCGTTGCGGCGTTTCGGCGAACCGCAGCACCTGCCGGCCTGGCCAGATCGCGGGGCTTTCGAATTCGATCCAGTCCGCGCGCCAGGCTGTGCCATTCACCGGATCTGCAAGGGCCGGGTTGTTCAGTCGGGTCACGTGATGGGTCGGATACCCTGCCGTTGCCACGTCCGAGAAATCAGCCAGCCAGCCGCGCGTCTGTTGTTGATCAAACCAGCCAGTGATTGCCGCGCGCAGACCATATCCGGCGACAAACCAATAGGCGCTCCAAAGGATGCCGATAAAAATGATCACTCGTATGACACGGCGCATGAGCTTTGGCCCTTTTTCCTGCCTCGGAATTGATGTTTATAGGCCCAAACGGGCAAGGACCAGTGCAATGACGATGTGGGTTTTCGGTTATGGATCGCTGCTGTGGAATCCGGGCTTTCCGGTCGCGCGCAGCGAACGCGCGACACTGCATGGCTATGCCCGGTCCTTCTGCATGAGCTCGATCCACCACCGGGGGACCGAGGAAGAGCCGGGGCTGGTGCTGGCGCTGGACGAGCAGGCGAACGCCAGTTGCACCGGTTTGGCCCTTGCGGTTGAAACCGGTCACGAAGACCGCACTCTGCACGAACTGCGCGAGCGCGAGCTGATCTCGTCGGCCTATGTCGAACGTATGCTGGATGTGCATCTGGAAAATGGCGACATTGTCAACGCCGTGACCTATGTGATCGATGCCGACCATGTGCAGTATTGCGGCGGGATGCCGTTGGAGGATCAGGCCCGGATCATCGCCCATGCGGTTGGCGGGCGCGGCCCGAATGACGAATACCTGTACAATACCGCCGAACATCTGGCCGAGATCGGCCTGCGCGACGCCGATCTTGAGTGGTTGGCGCAACGGGTGCGCAGTATTACCGCATAAACTCTTGGCGTCACCAGTGGAATTTCGCTAGTTTCGACGCAGAGCAGGCAAATACCGGGAACCACGCGCATGGCGCAGGCACATCAGGGCGCGAGACCCCATTTCTCGCATCCAACACGGCAGATTCTGTTGATGTTGATGGCGATCGGCCTGTCCGGGCTGGGTGTGTTTCTGGCGCTGCCCTATGTGTTGCCGGTGTTCTTCGCCAACCCGTATCTGAACGGCTTTATCCTGATGGTGTTTCTGATCGGCGTTCTCGCCTGTTTCTATCAGGTGACACAACTGATCGGATCCGTGCGCTGGATCGAGGCTTTTGTTGGCGGTGTAGTGCGCGAAGACGCCCGCACGCCGCAATTGCTGGCTCCTTTGGCCTCATTGCTGCGCGAACGGGGCGCGCGGTCGCAGATCAGCTCCACTTCAACCCGCTCGATTCTGGATTCCGTGGCCGAACGGGTCGAGGAAGAGCGGGAGATCACCCGCTATATCACCAACGTGCTGATCTATCTGGGTCTTTTGGGCACATTCTTCGGTTTGGCGACAACCGTACCTGCCATCGTCGATACGATCCGCAGCCTTAATCCGCAAGAGGGCGAAGAAGGGCTGGCCGTGTTCAACCGCCTGATGACCGGGCTGGAAGCGCAGTTGCAGGGGATGGGCGTTGCGTTCGGATCGTCTCTGCTGGGTCTGGCCGGCTCGCTGATCGTCGGTCTGCTCGAAGTTTTCGCAGGGCACGGCCAGAACCGTTTCTATCGCGAGCTTGAAGAATGGCTGTCTTCGATCACCCGTGTAGGTTTCGCGGGTGGAGAAGAAGGCGGTGCCGAAATTGCCGTGCTCACACCGGTGCTGGACGCCATGTCAGAACAGATGGATGCGTTGCAGGATCTGTTTTCAGCGCAGGAAAGCGAGCGCGCCGAGGTTTCCGCCAAGTTGGGTTTGCTGGTCGATGTGATCGGTGAGATGAACAACCGTCAGGCCAATACCGAAGGCGTCACCTCGGCTTTGGAACGCGTGGCCCTAGGTCAGGAAGCCTTGCTGGATCACATGCGCGATCACGGCGCGGGTGAAGGCATCGACGCCGAAAGCCGGATGCGCCTGCGCTCGATGGATGTGCAGCTGCTGCGCATTCTTGAAGAGATTTCGGCGGGCCGTCAGGAAAGCATGAACGAGTTCCGAAAGGATATAGAACTGCTGGTCAAGGCGCTGACCTTGCCGCGCGGTGCGGTGCGTACCACGCCGGAAGGAGAATAACCCATGGCGCTGTCCCGCCGCACCGGTCAACGGTTCCAGGGCTCGGTCTGGCCCGGTTTCGTCGACGCGATGACGGGGCTGTTGATGGTGCTGACATTTGTGCTGACCATCTTCATGGTGATCCAGTTTGTGCTGCGCGAAACCATCTCGGGTCAGGAAGACGAACTGACCACATTGGCCGACGAAATCGCGGCGCTGGCGGGTGCGCTGGGGCTGGAAGAACGCGAAAACAGCCGGTTGCAGGCGCGGCTTGGGGCGTTGAATACCACCCTGTCTCAGGCCGAAGACGATCTGGCGCAAGCCCAGTCACTGATCGCGTCACTGACCACCGAGCGCGACCGTCAGGCTGCCGCATTGGATCAGGCACAGACCCGGATCACCAACTTCGAAGCGCAAGTTGCCGCCCTGCTGGCCGAACAGGAACGGGCACTGGGCGATATTGCAGCGCTTGAAACGCAGCGCGCGCAACTGTTGACCGAGCAAGAGGCGCTGAACGTGGCGCTTGCCCAAAGCCGCGAGGAAATCGACGCACAGACCGAAGCCGCCCGTCTGGCCGCTGCCCGCCGGGAAGCACTGGAAGCGCTGGTGGCGGATCTGGAGCAAGGCAGCGCCGACCGGGACGCCCAGATCACCACCCTTGAACAGCAGCTCAGCGATGAAGAGGCCGCCCGCCTGGCCGAAGCTGCCGCCGCCGAGGCACTGCGTAACCGCCTTCAGGATGCCGATGCCGAGCTGACGGCCATGACACTTGCGCTGGAAGCGCAACGCAAAGAGGCCGAAGACACACTCACCCTGTTGGCCGCAGCACAGGCGGCGCGTGCCGCGTTGGAGCGTCAGTTTGGTGACGTGAACCCGGATGAACTGCGGGCCCAGCTTGAAGCCGCTTTGCAGGCGCAGACGCAGGCGCAGGCGGATGCCGACGCACAACGCTCTCTGGCCGAGCAGCGGCTGGCCTTGCTGGACCTCGCCAATGCGACGCTTTCGGATGAAAAAGAAATCTCTGCCGAGGCGCAGCGAGAAGCCGCTCTGCTGAACCAGCAGATCGCCGCCCTGCGCGGGCAACTTGGCTCCTTGCAGGCTTTGCTTGACGATTTCGAAGAACGCAACGCTGCCGCCGAGGTGCAGATTCAGACGTTAGGACAGGACCTGAACGCAGCGCTGGCCCGTGCCGCATCCGAAGAACGCAGGCGCCGTCTGCTGGAAGAAGCGGAACGCCTGCGTCTTGAGGCCGAGGCCGAGGCACTGGCCGGGCAGAACCAGGAATTGGCGGCACAGGCCGAGGACCTGCAACGCTATCGCTCGGAATTCTTCGGTCGCCTGCGGGACGTTCTGGGCGGTCAGGAGGGGGTGCGCATCGAAGGTGACCGGTTTGTATTCTCGTCCGAGGTTCTGTTCCCGACCGGGTCCGCCGTACTGTCCGCAGAAGGGCAGCAGGAGGTCGCCAAGGTGGCTAACATCCTACGTAGTGTTGCCGCTGAAATCCCGCCGGGTCTGAACTGGGTGATCCGGGTCGACGGCCACACCGACAACGTTCCTCTGGCAGGGTCGGGCCGGTATCGCGACAACTGGGAGCTCAGCCAGGGTCGCGCGCTGTCGGTCGTGCGCTTTATGGTTGACGCGCTGGGCATTCCACCCAACCGCCTTGCGGCTAACGGGTTTGGAGAATTCCAGCCCGTCAATCCGGCTGACACGCCCGAGGCACACGCGCAAAACCGCCGGATCGAGTTGAAACTGACCGAAAGGTAAGGCCACTGGCCCTTGGTAGCCACGAAAACAAGCCGCCGATCCGCAACCGGTTATTGGCGATACGGGCCACAGTGACCCGTGCCGTAAGAAAATCATGGCTGCGCATGTCCGCCAGACGTTTCACGCGCAGCCTAACCGAGACGCCATTGCGACCCTGGGGTAGGCGGGTGAGTCCTTGTCTGTGCTGGGCAAAACAAAAAACCCGCCTTGTTTGGCGGGTTTTCTGTTTGATGCGTCAGGCAATCAATCCGCCGTCAGAAGCGGGGGCTTGTCACCCGAAATACGCGGTTGATCCGGGCCAAGGATCTCAAGATTCAGATCACCCTTCTTGACCGAGACACGGACCACACCACCTTTTGCCAGCTTACCAAACAGCAGTTCTTCGGCCAGCGGTTTCTTGATGTGTTCCTGAATGACACGGCCCAGCGGGCGCGCACCCATCTTGTCGTCATACCCTTTATCCGCCAGCCATTCGGCGGCTTTGGGTGTCAGATCGATTGTCACACCACGATCCAGCAACTGCGCTTCCAGTTGCAGGACGAATTTCTCGACCACCTGCAAAATGACCTCTTTCGGCAGCGGTGCGAACGAGATGACGGCATCCAGACGGTTGCGGAATTCCGGCGTGAACATGCGTTCAATCGCGGCAGTGTCTTCGCCCTCGCGACGGTCACGACCGAACCCGATGGCGGCCTTGGCCTGCTCTTGCGCCCCCGCATTCGAGGTCATGATCAGTACCACGTTGCGGAAGTTCACCGTACGGCCGTTATGGTCGGTCAGTTCCCCATGGTCCATCACCTGCAACAGGATGTTGAACACATCCGGGTGCGCCTTTTCAATCTCGTCCAGCAGCAACACACAATGTGGATGCTGGTCGACACCGTCGGTCAGCAGGCCCCCCTGATCGAACCCGACATAGCCCGGAGGTGCGCCGATCAGACGGCTGACCGCGTGTTTCTCCATGTATTCCGACATGTCGAAACGCAGCAGTTCAACGCCCAGCGTATCCGCCAGCTGTTTCGCCACCTCGGTCTTGCCCACACCGGTCGGGCCGGCAAACAGATAGTTGCCGATGGGCTTTTCGGGCTCTCGCAGGCCGGCGCGGGCCAGCTTGATTGCGCTGGCCAGCGCCTCGATCGCCAGATTCTGACCAAACACCACCCGTTTCAGCGAGGCTTCGAGGTCTTTCAGCACCTCGGCATCGTCCTTGGTGACGTTCTTGGGCGGGATGCGGGCGATCTTGGCGACAACCGCCTCGATCTCTTTGACACCAATGGTTTTGCGCCGCTTGCTTTCCGCGACCAGATGCTGCGCCGCGCCAGCCTCGTCGATCACATCGATGGCCTTGTCGGGCAGCTTACGGTCGTTGATGTAACGCGCCGACAGCTCGACCGCGGTTTTGATCGCATCAGCGGTGTATTTGATGTCGTGATGTTTTTCGAAGTATGGCTTCAGACCGCGCAGGATCTTGACACTGTCTTCAACCGAAGGCTCGTTCACATCGATCTTCTGGAACCGGCGCGACAGGGCTCGGTCCTTCTCGAAATGCTGGCGAAACTCTTTGTAGGTGGTAGACCCCATGGTGCGCAGCTTGCCGCCCTGCAATGCTGGCTTCAACAGGTTCGAGGCATCCATCGCCCCGCCCGAGGTTGCACCGGCACCGATCACGGTGTGAATTTCGTCGATGAAAAGCACCGCGTCGGGGTGCTCTTCCAGTTCGGTTACAACCGCTTTCAGGCGTTCCTCGAAATCGCCGCGATAGCGGGTTCCGGCCAACAGCGCGCCCATGTCCAAGGAATAGATCGTGGTATTGGCCAGCACATCGGGCGCCTCTCCGGCGACGATCTTGTGCGCCAGACCTTCGGCGATGGCGGTTTTGCCCACGCCCGGATCGCCCACCAGCAGCGGGTTGTTCTTGCGGCGGCGGCACAGCACCTGGATACAGCGTTCCACCTCATCCGCCCGCCCTATCAGCGGATCGACATCACCCGCACGCGATTTCGCGTTCAGGTCAATGCAGTATTTCCCAAGCGCACTTTCCTTTTGCTCCGTTTCGCCGGAACCTGACTGAGCTTCTTCTTCCACCTGATCCGCTCCGGACACCGACCGGCTTTCGCCATACGCAGGGTCTTTGGCCACGCCATGGGCGATGAAATTGACCGCGTCGTACCGGGTCATGTCCTGTTCTTGCAGGAAATAGGCGGCATTGCTTTCGCGTTCGGCGAAAATGGCGACCAGCACATTGGCGCCGGTCACTTCGGTCCGGCCCGAGCTTTGCACATGGATAGCGGCGCGTTGAATGACGCGCTGGAACGCTGCCGTTGGTACGGCTTCGGACCCGTCGATATCCGTGACCAGATTCGATAGGTCCTCGTCGATGAACTCAACCAGAGTGCTGCGCAACTCGTCCAGATCAACGCTGCACGCTTTCATGACGCGCACCGCATCGGGTTCTTCCAGAAGCGCCAGCAGCAAATGCTCCAGCGTTGCAAATTCGTGTCGCCGTTCATTCGCAGCCGCAAGGGCCGCGTGGATGGCTTGTTCCAGTGTGCTCGAGAATGAAGGCACGCGGGTGCTCCTCTGTCTTGGGTCAGAAGGGGGCGGGCTTTCGGCCGGAACCCCATCCCAACCATGTCCTCATACTATTAGAGTTTGGTTGATCGTGGCCCGGCTTCAAGGGTTTTCTTTCACTTGACAGTCACATTTGTTGTGACCGTGGCCGTGAAGAGGGGCAAATAAGCATCAGAACCTGTCTTTTCTACCCCGGATTTCGGCGAAAACCTCCACAGGATCGGCGTTTGCCAAACCAAGATGGGCCTGAATCGCCGGATCAGTCACCCTCAGGAACGGGTTGGTGGCTTTCTCAAGCGCCAAAATCGACGGAACAGTGGCTTCGCCAGCGGCGCGGGCGCGGTCGATATCGGCAATTCGCTGTTTCAACGCGGTGTTCTCGGGATCGACGGTAATGGCGAATTTTGCGTTGGATTGTGTATATTCATGCCCCGAACAGACCAGAGTGTCATCCGGCAAAGCGGCCAGTTTGCTCAGCGACGCCCACATCTGCGCCGGGCTGCCTTCGAACAGACGCCCACAACCCAACGCCATCAGGCTGTCAGCGGTAAAGACGACCGCGCTTTGCGGAAGATAAAACGCGACATGACCAACCGTGTGCCCCGAAACGTCCAGCACCTCGACCGGTTCGCCACCGACCTCAAAGCTGTCGCCTTCGGCAACCTGCTGGTCCAGTGGGGGCAGGCGGTGCGCGTCGGCGGCCGCACCGATGACCCTTGCGGGGTGCTGGGTCAGAATTTCGGCCAGCCCTTCAACGTGATCCCAGTGGTGATGGGTCAGCAGCACATGTGACAACGTCCATCCCCGATCTTCCAGCGCTGCAAGAATCGGCGCGGCTTCGGGCGCGTCAATCAGCGCAGTCTGGCCATTGCCGCTGTCATGGGCCAGAAAGGCGTAATTGTCGCTGAGGCACGGGATTGTAACGATTTCAAGAGGCATGGCCTTTTGCCCTTTCATTGCTAGACTGCGCCCAGCTAAGCCGATTGACCGGATGTCCGCAATGCATCTTGATGTGCAGGATCTGAGGAACTTCTACTACCGCAGCACCCTTGGGCGCGCGGCGCAAGCGGCTATTCGCGGGCGACTGATACAGCTTTGGCCCGAAGCCAAAGGTCAGACCGTTGCCGGTTTTGGCTTTGCCGTGCCGCTGTTGCGCCCTTATCTGGCCGATGCGCGCCGGGTCATTGGGCTGATGCCCGGCCCGCAGGGTGTGATGCCCTGGCCTGCGGGGATGCCCAATGTCTCGGTCCTGACGGAAGAGACCCGGTGGCCCATTGAAACCGGTCACGTGGACAAGCTGGTGGTGATGCACGGGCTGGAAACGTCCGAGCGGCCAAACCAGCTGCTCGAGGAATGCTGGCGTGTTTTGGGCCCCGGTGGCAGGGCCGTGTTCATTGTTCCGAACCGGGCGGGTCTGTGGTCACGTACGGACAAAACGCCATTTGGCTTTGGTCGTCCCTATTCCGCCACTCAGCTGGAAAATCAGCTCAGATCACACTACTTCCTGCCCGAGGCGCATTGCTCGGCTCTTTACATGCCGCCATCCTTCCGGCGCTTTTGGTTGAAATCGGGCAGTCTGATCGAAAAAACCGGGCAGCGCATTCCAACTGTGATGGCGGGCGGGGTGTTGATGGTCGAGGTCACAAAGAACATTCACCCGCCTCGGGGTAATGTCACCAAAGATGCCATCAGGAAGCCGATCAAGGCGCTGGACGGTCTGCTAAAGCCTGCATGACAACCGCGTGCATCCCAAAGTGACAAATTCGCGAGAAAAAAGTCACAGGAATCGCAAAAACCTGCATATTCGTAACATTTTTCAACTGCCGCGACCGGTCCAAACGGTCGCACTTGATGTAAGTGTATGAAAATTAACATTTTGTGGATAAATCTGTTACCGCTATAGCGTATTGCTTGGTTGGTTCACCTCTGCTACATCCCCGGTGATTTTGATCCCCGACCGTCTGGCCGGGGTTTCCTCACGCCCCAAGGTAGCGGTCGCTGCCCAAAATCGGGGCCTCAAATATCGGAAGGGTGGACGTGTCCGAACCAGCTTCGATTTCCACAGGCATCGCCGAGCGCTATGCCACCGCGATCTTCGAGATCGCAAAAGAGAATAATGACCTTGCGGGTCTGGAATCCGGCATCAATGATCTGGCAGCAGCACTGGGCGACAGTGCCGATCTGCGTGACCTGATCGCATCGCCGCTGGTTTCACGCGCCGAGCAGGAAGCTGCAATTACCGCGATTGCTGACAAGATGGGCCTGAACGCCATCCTGCGCAACACGCTGGGTCTGATGGCGCAGAAACGCCGCCTGTTTGTTGTGCCGCAACTGGTGCAGGTGCTGCGCGACATGTTGGCTGACGAGCGTGGCGAAGTGACCGCCGATGTCGCCTCGGCCAAGGCGCTGACCAAGACACAACTGGAAAAACTGTCCAAGACGCTGTCCGAGCGTGTGGGCAAGACCGTAACTATCAATGCGACCGTTGATGAAAGCCTCATCGGCGGTCTTGTCGTCAAAGTGGGCTCGAAAATGATCGACAGTTCGATCCGTTCGAAGCTGAACTCCCTACAGAATGCAATGAAAGAGGTCGGATAAATGGGAATCCAAGCTGCAGAGATTTCTGCAATCCTGAAGGACCAGATCAAGAATTTTGGTCAGGAAGCCGAAGTGGCCGAGATCGGTCGCGTGCTGAGCGTCGGTGACGGGATTGCCCGTGTATATGGCCTGGACAACGTTCAAGCCGGTGAGATGGTCGAATTTCCCGGCGGCATCATGGGTATGGCGCTGAACCTGGAAAGCGACAACGTCGGTGTCGTTATCTTCGGTTCTGACCGTGACATCAAAGAAGGTGACACCGTCAAGCGCACCAACTCGATCGTGGACGTTCCGATCGGTGATGAACTGCTGGGCCGTGTTGTTGACGGTCTGGGCAACCCGCTGGACGGCAAAGGTCCGATCAATGCCACCAAGCGCGGCGTTGCGGACGTCAAGGCACCAGGCATCATCCCGCGTAAGTCGGTTCACGAACCGATGGCAACCGGCCTGAAATCGGTTGACGCGATGATCCCGATTGGCCGTGGCCAGCGCGAGCTGATTATTGGTGACCGCCAGACCGGTAAAACCGCCGTTGCTCTGGACACCATCCTGAACCAGAAGGTCTATAACGAAGCCGCAGGCGATGACGAGTCGAAGAAACTGTACTGCGTTTACGTTGCGATCGGTCAGAAGCGTTCGACCGTTGCCCAGCTGGTGAAGAAACTGGAAGAATCCGGTGCGATTGAATATTCGATCGTTGTCGCCGCAACCGCGTCCGACCCGGCACCGATGCAGTTCCTGGCACCCTATGCCGCAACCGCGATGGCGGAATATTTCCGTGACAATGGCCGTCACGCGCTGATCATCTATGATGACCTGTCGAAACAGGCCGTGTCCTATCGTCAGATGTCGCTGCTGCTGCGCCGCCCGCCGGGCCGCGAAGCCTATCCGGGTGACGTTTTCTACCTCCACTCCCGTCTGCTGGAACGTTCGGCGAAGCTAAACGAAGACTTCGGCGCAGGTTCGCTGACCGCTCTGCCGGTTATCGAAACCCAGGGTGGTGACGTTTCGGCCTTTATTCCGACCAACGTGATCTCGATCACCGACGGTCAGATCTTCTTGGAAACCGAACTGTTCTATCAGGGCATCCGTCCTGCCGTGAACACCGGTCTGTCGGTTTCGCGTGTGGGCTCGTCGGCTCAGACCGACGCGATGAAATCGGTTGCCGGTCCGGTCAAGCTGGAACTGGCTCAGTATCGCGAAATGGCGGCCTTTGCGCAGTTTGGGTCCGACCTCGACGCCGCAACCCAGCAGCTGCTGAACCGCGGTGCGCGCCTGACCGAGCTGATGAAGCAGCCGCAGTATTCGCCGCTGACCAACGCGGAAATCGTCTGCGTCATCTTCGCGGGCACCAACGGTTACCTCGACAAGATCGACGTGTCGGATGTTGGCCGCTACGAGGCTGGCCTGCTGGCGCATCTGCGCGGCAAGCACGCTGACCTGCTGAAATGGATCACCGACGAAGATCCGAAGATTAAAGGTGACGCGTCCGACAAACTCAAAGCAGCGATCGACGAATACGCCGCGACCTTCGCTTGATAGGAGGTTCCGATGCCTAGTCTGAAGGACCTTAAAAACAGGATCGAGTCGGTCAAATCGACCCGCAAGATCACCAAGGCCATGCAGATGGTCGCGGCCGCAAAACTGCGCCGCGCCCAGGAATCTGCCGAAGCCTCACGCCCTTATGCCGAGCGGTTCAATGCCGTAATGGCGGGGCTGGCGGCGTCGGTAGGGGGCAGCGACAGCGCCCCCAAGCTGCTCCGGGGTACGGGCAGCGATGATGTCCATCTGCTGGTCGTTATGACAGCTGAACGCGGCCTGTGTGGCGGCTTCAACTCGAACATCGCCAAGCTGGCCCGCCAAAAGGCGGAAGAGCTGCGCGGCAAGGGCAAGACGGTCAAGATCCTGACCGTCGGCAAGAAAGGCCGCGACGCGCTCAAGCGTGATTTTGGCGATCTGTTCGTTGGGCATGTGGACCTGAGCGAGGTCAAGCGTCTGGGTTATTCCAACGCGCAGGACATCGCAAAGGACATCCTGTCCCGCTTCGACGGGGGCGAGTTCGACGTTGCTACGATCTTCTACGCGAAGTTCGTAAACGTTGTGACCCAGATCCCGACGGCACAGCAGGTCATCCCCGCCTCGTTCGAGGAATCGGAAGGTGACGACAGCGGTGCCATCTTCGACTACGAGCCCAGCGAAGAAGCCATTCTGGCCGACCTGCTGCCCAAGGGGGTTGCGACCGCGATCTTCTCGGCTCTGCTCGAAAACGGAGCGTCTGAACAGGGCGCGCGGATGTCCGCAATGGACAACGCGACACGCAACGCGGGTGAGATGATCGACAAGCTGACGATCCAGTTCAACCGCTCGCGTCAGGCCGTGATCACCAACGAGCTGATTGAAATTATTTCCGGCGCCGAGGCGCTGTAGAGACAAACCGGAGACGAAACATGGCGAATGCAAAAGGCAAAGTCACACAGATCATCGGGGCCGTCGTCGACGTGCACTTCGAAGATCAGCTGCCTGAAATTCTGAACGCGCTGGAAACCACCAACAACGGCAAGCGCCTGGTGTTGGAAGTTGCTCAGCATCTGGGTGAAAACACTGTCCGCACCATCGCGATGGACGCGACCGAAGGTCTGGTCCGTGGTGAAGTGGTCACCGACACCGGCGCACCGATCTCGGTGCCGGTCGGCAATGCTACTCTGGGCCGCATCCTGAACGTGGTCGGCGAGCCGATCGACGAAAAAGGTCCGGTTGAGGCGACCGAAGCGCGCGCGATCCACCAGCCCGCACCGACCTTTGCCGAACAGTCGACCGAGTCCGAAGTACTGGTTACCGGCATCAAGGTGGTTGACCTGCTGGCCCCTTATGCCAAAGGCGGTAAGATCGGCCTGTTCGGCGGCGCGGGCGTTGGCAAAACCGTTCTGATCATGGAACTGATCAACAACATCGCAAAAGTGCACTCGGGCTTCTCGGTGTTTGCGGGTGTTGGTGAACGGACCCGTGAAGGTAACGACCTCTACCACGAGATGATCGAATCGAACGTGATCAAGCCGGACAACCTGTCGGAAAGCCAGGTGGCCCTGGTTTACGGTCAGATGAACGAGCCTCCGGGTGCGCGTGCGCGTGTTGCTCTGACCGGTCTGACCCTGGCCGAGCAGTTCCGCGACCAGTCCGGTACCGACGTTCTGTTCTTCGTCGACAACATCTTCCGCTTCACGCAGGCGGGTTCCGAGGTTTCGGCTCTGCTGGGTCGTATCCCGTCCGCTGTGGGCTACCAGCCGACACTGGCCACCGACATGGGCGCCCTGCAGGAACGCATCACCTCGACAAAGGCCGGATCGATCACTTCGGTGCAGGCGATCTACGTGCCTGCGGACGACTTGACCGACCCCGCGCCGGCAACCTCGTTTGCGCACCTCGACGCGACCACCGTTCTCAACCGTGCGATCTCGGAAAAGGGTATCTACCCTGCGGTTGACCCGCTCGACTCGACCTCGCGCCTGCTCGACCCGGCCATCGTCGGCGAAGAACATTACAAGGTTGCGACCGACGTTCAGCAGATCCTCCAGCGCTACAAGTCGCTGCAGGACATCATCGCCATCCTCGGCATGGACGAACTGTCGGAAGAGGACAAGCTGACCGTGGCCCGTGCCCGTAAGATCGAACGCTTCCTGTCGCAGCCGTTCGACGTGGCCGAGGTCTTCACCGGCTCGCCGGGTGTTCAGGTTCCTCTGGATGTCACCATCTCGTCGTTCAAGGCCGTTGTGGCTGGCGAATACGATCACCTGCCCGAGGCAGCCTTCCTGATGGTTGGCGGCATCGACGAAGTGATCGCCAAAGCCGAGAAAATGGCAGCAGCAGCCGCCTAAGGAGTATCCCTGATGGCAAACACGATGCATTTCGACCTCGTCAGCCCCGAGCGGAGCCTTGCTTCGCTCGAGGTCACCGCGGTTCAGATTCCCGGCGCGGACGGGGACATGACGGCGATGCCCGATCATGCCCCCACCATCACAACGCTGCGCCCCGGTCTTCTGAAGGTTGAGGCACCCGAAGGGTCCAGCGAATACCTGGTCACCGGCGGGTTTGCCCAGATCAACGGCGACAGCCTGTCGGTTCTGGCCGAAAAGGCGGTTCCGGTTTCGGAAATCACCCGTTCGCATATGGACGAGCTGATTGCCGAGGCGCGCGCCTCGCACGAAGCGGCAAAAGGCGGCGACGATATGTCGATCGTCGACGAAGCCGCCAAGCTGCTGGCCGACATGGAAGCGCTTGGGACGCATATGAGCCTGTAATTGGCTTAACACTGAAAAACTGGAACGGCCTCGCGATCGCGGGGCCGTTTTTTTGTCGTGCTTTTGCCAAAAAGCCGGGGTAAGTTGCGGAAATTCAAGTATAATGATGAAAACATGAAAAAATTTCTGACCCATCCCATTGGCATCGATCAGGGTGAAAGTGTTCTGTTTTCGGAATTTGCCGAAGGCGGGGACATGTGGACTGGTGAAGGCCCCCGAGAACGTCGGAAACCCATCCAATTCAAGGACACGTTTCTTAGCCCGCCCATGGTCCAGATCGGGATTTCCCTTTGGGATGTCGACACATCATCAGCCCTGCGCGCCGAGGTTCAGGCAGAAAACATCACCTCGGAAGGGTTTGAAGCGGTGTTTCGGACATGGTCCGACACGCGGATTGCCCGCATCCGGATCAGCTGGACTGCGTTTGGAGAGGTGGCACACCCGGACGACTGGAACATTTCCTGATCCGGGGCTTACAGGACAGGCACAGGGCTCAGTCGTCCTGCGCTTCGATCATATCGACCCGTGTGGCGTGGCGGCCACCTTCGAATTCGGCACCCAGAAAAGCATCCACAATATCCAGCGCCTGACCTTCGCCGACAACGCGCGCGCCAATCGACAGCATGTTGGCATTGTTGTGCTGGCGGATCATTCGTGCAGAAAACGCATCCGAACAGACGCCGCAGCGAATGCCGGGCACCTTGTTTGCGGCCATCATGATGCCCTGACCCGTGCCGCAGAGGATAATGCCCAATCCGCAATCCCCCGAAGCCACGGCCAGTGCCGCGGCCTTGCCGTGTTTGGGGTAATGGGTGCTTTCAGGGGTCGTCGGGCCGATATCGACCACGTCCCAGCCTTGCTGCGTGATGTGGTTGGCCACAGCCTGACGCAGCTCGATTGCCGCGTGGTCGCTGGAAAGAACAATGCGTTTGTTGCCAGTCATGGAGATCGGTCCACTTGTATCGCTGATTGCGCACATGGGTCGGGCTTGTGCGCAATCGGTGGTGCAAAAAGAAAGGGACGACACATCCTGTCGCCCCGTCCAAACTCAATCCATCTGGTACATGGATTCGTAGATCGGTGTCAGCGTCTTGTCTTCGAACAGGGATGACACGCTGGTTCCGTTCCAGATGTTCAGGATCGCCTGCGTAAAGATAGGCGCGGTCGGAACAATGCGGATGTTCTTGGCGCCCAAAATCTCTTTGGTCGGCTGGATGGTGTCGGTCAGCACCAGCGACTTCATTACTGAATTTGTCACCCGTTCCACCGCAGGGCCGCTCATGACGCCGTGCGTGATGTAGGAATGAACCTCTTTCGCACCGTTATCCAGCAGCACCTGCGCCGCCTTGCACAGCGTTCCGGCGGTGTCGCACATGTCGTCCACGATCAGACAGATCTTGTCCTTCACATCCCCGATCACGGTCATCTCGGCCACTTCGCCAGCTTTCTCGCGGCGCTTGTCCACGATCGACAGAGGGGCGTTGATCCGCTTGGCCAGTTCACGCGCGCGGGCCACGCCGCCCACGTCGGGTGAAACGACCATGATTTCATCCAGATTTCCCTTGAACTGATGCTTCACATCCAGCGCAAAGATGGGCGAGGCATAAAGGTTGTCCACGGGCATGTCGAAAAAGCCCTGAATCTGGGCCGCGTGCAGGTCCATTGTCAGGATCCGTTCGATCCCGGCCCCGGTCAGCATGTTGGCGACCAGCTTGGCGCTGATGGGCGTGCGGGCCTTGGTTCGACGGTCCTGACGGGCGTACCCGAAATACGGGATCACGGCAGTGATCCGCTGCGCGGAAGACCGGCGCAGGGCATCTGCGATGATCAGCAGCTCCATCAGGTTGTCATTGGCCGGGTTCGAGGTTGGCTGGATAATGAACATATCCTCGCCGCGCACATTCTCGAACACTTCGACGAAGATCTCACCGTCGTTGAACCGCTCGACACGCGCATCGACCAGACCCTGATCAACGCCTCGGTACAGGCTCATGCGGCGTGCGATGGCTTGGGCAAGCGGAAGGTTGGCGTTCCCAGCGATAAGCTTGGGTTCGTGAAGTGTCGGCATCGGCTGAGGTCCCCGGGCAGCAATGGCAATGTGACAGAATCGTGATGTTGACACCGCTTAGCATGGCCTTACCGTCCCGCAAAGGTAACGCAGCGGAGAAAGTGCACATGACCCAGATTGACTACTTTTTTGCGACACTCTCACCCTATTCCTATCTGGCGGGGATGCGGCTGGAAGAAATCGCGGCGAAACACGGCGCGACGATCAACTATAAACCGCTAGACATTATCGCCCTGTTCGCGCGCACCGGGGGAACCCCTCCGAAAGACCGGCATATCTCTCGTATCGAATACCGCGCACAGGAGTTGCTGCGCCAATCGAAGAATCTGGGGATGGAGTTCAATCTGAAACCGGCGCACTGGCCGACCAACATGGCCCCGTCATCTTATGCGGTTATTGCCGCGATCAAGGACGGTTCGGGCGATGTGGGTAAGCTGTGTCATTCCTTCCTTCGCGCCTGCTGGGCCGAGGAAAAGGATATCGCACAGGACGATGTCATCCGCGAATGTCTGACGCAAGCCGGGTTTGATCCCGGTCTGGCAGACAGCGGCTTGCTGGTTGGGGCAGAAACCTATGCCGCCAACCTCGAGGAAGCCGTGGACCGGGGTGTCTTCGGCGCACCGTTCTATATCACACCCGACGACCAGCGGTTCTGGGGTCAGGACAGGCTGGATGATCTGGACCAGCATCTGGCCGAGATGAACGGGTGACGGTCAGGGCCGCGATGCAATCGGTTTTCGTCAGGCACTTGGGCGAGGGGGAGCGGAAACTGCTCGCCCTCCATTGCACGATCGCACATTCCGGTGCCTGGTCCGGTTTGGCCAGTGCGCTGGATGGCTGTGCGTCCTTTATTGCCCCGGATATGATGTCGCATGGGCGCAGCCCGGATTGGGACGGGCAGGGTGATTTCTTTGACGCAGTGACCAAACCCGCCTTGGCTGAATTGACCGAACCCATGGATGTAATCGGGCATTCCTTTGGGGCCATGATCGCGCTTAGGCTGGCGATCGAACATCCCGACCGCGTGCGCAGCCTGATCCTGATCGAACCCGTGTTTTTTGCAGTTGCAAAACAGGATGCGCCGCTGTTGTTCGAACAGCACGAACGGGACTCCGAGCCGGTCAACGCGGCCTTCGGGTCTGGTGACAAGGTTTTGGCCGCGCGCCTGTTCAACAGGGCGTGGAGCACGAAGATCAGCCCCAAATGGCCTGATCTGCCCGAACGCACGCGGGCAAATATGGTGCGTGGGGTCGACGCGGTTCCGGCTGTGCAGCCTGTGCTCTATGACGATCAGGCAGGTTTGCTTGACCCGGATCGGCTCCGGCGTGCATCGATGCCGACCCTGCTGCTGAGCGGGTCTGAGACGCCGCCGGTGATCCACGCGATTTGCGCAGGGCTGCAACGGCGCCTGTCTGATGCGCGCCATGAACGCATCAACGGCGCAGGGCACATGCTGCCGATTTCACACCCTGATGAAACCGGCGCTTTGCTGCGGGCGTTCTGGCAGGCCAACGCCCCGATAGGCGTTAAAGCAGATTGAGAAACTGATCGACCTCCGCCGCTCCGATGGACCAGTCGCAAACCAGCCTGCACGCGAGGTTTTCGTTTTCATCCTCGCCGTCCAGCTCTGCCCCCCAAAGGTGATAAACCGCGCCGGCCTCATGCAGTTGCTTGTGCTTCGCGCGTGGGAATGAGGCAAAGATCATATTGGCCTGCGGTTCGTGCAAAAATGCGGCCCCCTTGGCGCGCAACCCCTCGGCCAAGCGGGCGCAATTGTCATTGGCCTGACGTGCCATCTTCAGCCACAGGTCGTCTTCCAGATAGGCGGCCATCTGAGCGGACAGATAGCGGTGCTTGGAAAACAGATGCGCCCCGCGTTTGCGCCGCAACTCAAACTCCCAGGCTTTGCTTTCATCAAAGAACACCACCGTCTCGACACCCATCAGACCATTCTTGGTGCCGCCAAAACTGACAGCATCCACACCTGCTTTCCACGTCATATCCGCCGGGGAACAGTTCAGCACAACCAACGCGTTGGTAAAGCGCGCACCGTCCAGATGCACGGGCAGGCCGTACGTCTTGGCGACCCCGCACAGGGCCTGCAACTCTGCCAGCGAATAAACCGATCCGCGCTCGGTTACTTGTGTGATCGACACGGGACCGCGCTGCGGCCCATGTACGCCGCGTGTTTCTTCGCCCAGAATTGACCCGCGCAGCGCCTCAGGGGTCATCTTGTCTCCGCCCGGAACCAGGGTCAGCTTGGCGCCGCTGTAAAATTCCGGCGCGTTGCATTCATCCTCGTGGATATGTGCGACAGGGGAACAGAAGACCGTTTCCCAGGGCTTTGACAATGTTGCAAGGGCCAGCGAATTCGCTGCTGTCCCCGTCGCCACCAGATAGACCGCAGCACCCGGAGCCTCGAATATGCTGCGGATACGGTCGCGCACCTCGTTCATCAGCGTATCCGCGCCATAGGCCATCTGATAGCCCTGATTGACCTGGGCCAGCCTGGCCATGACCTGCGGATGAACCGGCCCGGAATTGTCAGACGCGAAATGCATCAGCTTGGCTCCTCGATTATGTAATCTTCCCACTCTTCCATGGGCGTTTCGAATTCAGACACCGTGCGTCCCTGAACCGAGACCCCGGCAGCGTGCACACTGTCCGCTGTACCAGATATCAACGGGTGCCAGTCGTAAAGCGGTTTGCCTTCCCACAACAACCGATACGCGCAGGTTTGTGGCAACCAATAGGCATGTTCGTCGATATTGTCGGGGGTCATGACGATGCATTCCGGCACGAATTGATGCCGGATGTCGTATTGTACGCAGCGGCAGCTTTCATCATCCAACAAGCGGCACGCGACGCAGGTCAGGGCAACCTCGCCCGTGTCTTCATCTTCCAGCTTGTTTAGGCAGCATTTGCCGCAGCCATCACACAACGCCTCCCACTCGCGCTGGTTCATTTGGCGCAGGGGCTTGCGTTCCCAAAACCGGGCAGGCAGGCCCGTGCGTTCAATCGGATCAACACTCATAGGGCGGTCAGAACACCGCGGGCCTGTTCGCAGTCGGCATCCATCTGCGTGATCAGACTCTCCAGCCCGTCAAATGTCATCTCGGGGCGCAGAAAGTCGATCAGACCCACCGATAGGGTCGCCCCGTACAGATCGCCCGAAAAGTCGAACAGGAAGGTCTCGATATTGGGCACCTGACCGTTAAACATCGGACGCACCCCGATCGAGGCCGCACCGTGATAGCTGCCTTTATGCGGCCCATCCAACACATCCACCAATACGGCGTAGACACCGAACTTTGGCGGGTGCAGCCCTTCGATGGACATGTTCGCGGTGGGAAAGCCCAACTCGCGCCCGCGCTGTTCGCCCCCGATCACTTCGCCTTCGATCCGGTGCCAGTGTCCCAGCATCGCGGCTGCGTCCCGTGGTCGGCCGTCGCTCAGCGCGGTGCGAATGGCGGTTGAGGACACCACGTTTTCCGACCGTTCCATCAAAGGCGCAATCGTCACGTCGAACCCCATGTCCCGCCCGAACTTCACCAGATCCTGCGCTGTGCCGCTGCGGCCCTTGCCAAAGCAGAAATCGGCACCCACGACGACATGCGACAGGCCCAGCCCGTCACAGATCACGTTGCGCGCAAACTCCATTGGCGAAAGACCGGCCAGCGCCGCGTTGAACGGCAGTTCATACAGCTTCTCTACGCCCAGCTTTTCCAGCCGGTGCGCCCGCGCATTACCCCGCATCAGGCGGAACGGAGGCGTGTCCGGCGCAAAATACTCCCGCGGATGCGGCTCGAAGGTCAACACACCCAGCGGCGCCTCCGGCGCAGCCTTTCGGGCCAGTTCAATGACCGACTGATGCCCCAAATGAACGCCGTCGAAATTCCCGATTGCCACGCTGGCGCCGCGATCTTCTGGCTGGACGAACTGGATATCCCGGATGATGTGCATAGACGATTGCGTAGCGGCGCGAGTCAATTTGTTCAAGCGGCAGTTTGAATTCAAAGAATGCGATCCTGTGATTGAGCTCTGAACATTTCAGTTGGCCGGGAAATGGACGAGGCCAATCCAAGTATTTCAGACCAGGCGTCTCCAACCGCTTGATTCAAAAAAAATTCCGGGTTTAGACTGAAAATCCGGTTCTCTGGATTTACAGCGAGCCGGATCAAAGCCCGGCCAGGTTCGAACGAACCCAGCACAGGAGGCAGACCCATGTACCGAATGCGACTGTTCGCGATTCGTCATGCCCGCACTTTCGAGTGGATCTATAAATGTGTCGAACGCGGCATGGTCGCGATGGACCCGCTATTTGCAAAGATCGGATATAACCGCGTCGAACGCCCCATTGCACTGGTTGAGAAGGGCGTTAAAACCCTGTTGTTCGATTGCAAGATGTGCGGGCAATGCGTGTTGTCATCCACCGGAATGTCCTGCCCGATGAACTGCCCAAAGCAATTGCGCAATGGCCCATGTGGCGGCGTACGTCCCGGCGAGTTCTGTGAGGTGAAGCCGGATATGAAATGCGTCTGGGCCCTGGCCTGGAACGGAGCCAGCCGTATGCGGGACGGAGCCGACAAGATAAAAGAAGTTCTTCCGCCGGTGGAGCACACGTTGAAAGGCTCGTCATCCTGGTTGCGGGTCAGTCGCGAAATTGCTGCACACGAGCGCGAGACCCGGGATGCTGCCCGATTGGCGCTGGCCGAGGCATTCCCCGAAGCGCGCGAGAATGAACCCTCTGCGGCACCACTGGCCGCCGAACCACTCAACGCGATCAACCGGGAACTGAAGAAATGAGTGATACCCATCGCAACGAGGTGGAGCCGATTGGCTATGTTCCGGTTCCTCAAGGATATGTGTCGCACAGCCGGTTGGAAAAGGTACTCCGTTCAGGCCGTTTCGCAGTCACTGCCGAGTTGAACCCACCCGACAGTGCCGACCCAGAGGATGTTTTTCAGGCGGCCCAACCGCTTGGCGAAGTGGCTGACGCGATCAATGCAACCGATGCTTCGGGCGCGAACTGCCATATGTCCTCGATTGGGATTTGTGCCTTGCTGACGCGCGCGGGCTATTCTCCGGTCTATCAGATTTCCTGCCGCGACCGGAACCGGATTGCCATTCAGGGCGATGTTCTTGGGGCCGCGGCGTTGGGCGTCAGTAACGTGCTGTGCCTGACCGGCGACGGCGTCGGCGTCGGGGATCAGCCAGGGGCAAAACCGGTATTCGATTTCGATTCCCTGACTCTGTTGCGGACGATCCGTACGATGCGCGATCAGGGAATGTTCCTTTCTGGTCGTAAGATCACGCGCCCGCCGCAACTGTTCCTTGGTGCTGCCGAAAACCCCTGCATACCGCCTTATGACTGGCGACCTGACCGTCTGGCAAAGAAGGTTGAGGCCGGGGCCGAGTATATTCAGACCAATTACATCTACGACATTCCGCTGTTCGAGAAATTCATGGCGCGGGTGCGGGATGCGGGACTGGACAAGAAAGTGTTCATCATCGCGGGTGTTGGCCCCATCGCGTCAGCGCGTGCGGCACGCTGGATGCGCAGCAATGTTCCCGGCATTCACATCCCCGATCAGGTCATCGAGCGAATGGAGAAAGCCGAAAAGCCAGCTGACGAGGGCAAGAAGATCTGTATCGAACTGATCCAGCAGATCCGCGATATCGCGGGGGTGTCCGGTGTTCATGTGATGGCTTACAGGCGCGAACACGTGGTGTCAGAGATCATTCTGGAATCCGGTGCGTTGAAAGGGCGAAAACGCGCCCGCTCTTCCTGAAAATCACAGGCAAAAAAAATAGCGTCCAAACAAAAAAGGCGCCGGTCGGGCGCCTTTTGCATGGATGTGTTCGCCGATCAGTCGAACTTGCGCGACGGGGCCAGTACCATGGCTTCGCCGATCAGAACCTTCTTACCCTCGACAGAGCAATGACAATCCAGTTTGACGCGGCGCTTGGAAAAGTCGATGTCGATGACTTTGACCTCGGCATAAACCATGTCACCGGGGCGCACGGGGGCCAGGAACTTCAGTGACTGCCCCATATAGACCGTGCCATGGCCCGGCAGTTGTTCGCCAATTACCGCCGAGATCAGCCCAGCTGTCAGCATTCCGTGTGCGATGCGCCCTTCGAAGATTGTATCGCGGGCATAATCATCATCCAGATGCACCGGGTTCCGGTCTGTCGAGACCTGCGCGAACATCTCGATATCTTCGTCCGTCACCACTTTACGCAGGTGGCGGGACATGCCCATTTCGATGTCTTCGATACAGATCGTTCCGCGTGGAAGATTGTCCAACATGTTGCCCTCACTCGAAATCGACCGAGAAAGAAAAAACCACTATCCGGCCTAGGTTGGCAACTTTATTACTTCGCAGTTGCAGAAAATCAAGTCTTTTCTTGCTATCTCAATCGACCGATTGTGTAGGTCGGGTTGATCTTTTCCCTTTCGATATAAGCCGTTAGGGATTCGTGATCCGGATGGTGCGACGTTTTTGTCTCAGCCGCCGCCAGCCCGCCCGAAATGAACAGGGAATCAATGCCTTCACCCATGCCCCCCAGAATGTCCGTATGGGGGCCGTCGCCGATCACCAGAATGTCGCTGTCCGGGATATCATGTCCCAGTTCCTGCAACCTGCGGCGCGCCAGATCGTAGATCGGCGGGTGCGGCTTGCCGAAATACAGGCTCTCGCCGCCCATCTCGGTATAGAGCTTGGCCAAAGCGCCGGCACACCATTCGCGCACCTCGCCGCGATCGACAACAATATCGGGGTTTGCGCATAGCAGCTTCATGCCCATCTGCTTGGCATAGAGGAAATCGGGGCGGTTCACGTCCGGGTCAGCCATCGGATCAAAGGGACCACAGCAGACGATCCCCTCGGCCTCTCTCAGCGGGACGCGTTCGATATGGATCGGGTGGTGCAGCAGTTTCAGTGGCTCGAAAAAGCCTGCATCGCGCTGCCATTCTCCCATGAAGTAAACCTTGTGCCCGACAGCGCCACGGAACATCGCCGACCGCGCGGAATCGCCGCTGGTGGCAATGGTGTCATAGGCATCTGCGGGAACATTGAACTGCATCAGTTGCTCGGCCACACCCGCGCGGGGTTTGGGCGAGTTCGTGACTAGCACGACAAGCCCCCCGTCCGCGCGATAGGCTTGAAGGGCTGCGACAGCTTCGGGATAGGCCGTGATCCCGTTGTGAACGCACCCCCACAGATCGACAAACAACGCTTTGTAGCGGGCAGAGATTTCGGACAGCGCGTGAACGATCTGGGTCATATGTGGCCTCAAGCTGAAACTGCACGAGCCTTATGACCGATTGGCAAGGGATTGGCCACCAATCGATCGGTGGCCAGCCTGTATTTCGTCTGTCGGGTATAGGTCTGCTTAAGCGCAATGCCGAAGGCGCAGTTTGAAGACCAGGAACTCGAGGCCCGTTTTGTTCAGAACGACAGACCCCGCGTGTTTCTTCAGACCTTCAGGTTCGGAATGATCTGCTTTTTACGGCTCATGATGCCCGGCAGAACCACAGCGTCGCCATCGACGGATGCGCCAAAGCTTTTCTCGGCAACGGTTTTGACCAGATCGTTGGGCACAAGCAGGGTGGCTTCCTCGTTCAGGATATCGACGACGAACAGCAGCACCTGATCGACACCGTCTTCCTTGGCGACATCCACCATCGAACCGGCCAGACTTGCCTTGCGGTCCAGAATGACGCCCGGCGCAGTGGTTTCCAGAACCGAGACGCGGAATTTGGTGCCATCGACCTCGTATTCCTTACTGTCCATGCGGATCAGTTCGGCATCCGAGAAGGACGAGACATCCGATTTCGCCGCAAACATATCTGCCGCGTAAGCCGAGATATCCAACTCCAGCTCGGCCGCCAGCCGCTCAGCGACCTCGCGGTCATGGGGCGTTGTGGTGGGCGAGCGGAATTCCAGTGTGTCCGACAGGATGCAGGTCAGTGCCGCGCCTTTGATGGCGTCGGGCATCTTGGCGGCATCGTCGCCTATCAGGTCGACCATGATGGTGGCCGTGCAGGCCAGCGGGCGCACGGTGATGTCGATCGGGCCTTTGGTTTCCAGACCACCGACCAGCTTGTGGTGGTCGATGATGGCGCGAATGTCCGCGTCATTGACATTGGCGGGCAGTTCGGCGGGGTTGTTGGTGTCGACGATGACCACCGGAGTGTCCGCGGCCAGATCGTTCAGGATACGTGGCTTGGGCAGATCCCAGTTGTCCAGCATAAACGCCGCTTCGGTGTTGGGCTCGCCCAACAGCACGGGCTCGGCCTGCACGCCTTTGATTTCGTTGAGGTACCACGACCACAGGATCGGCGAGCCTGTGGAATCGGTGTCGGGGGATTTGTGACCAAATACGAGCGTTGTCATGTCAGCGTCCTGCGGAATGGAAATTTGCGCGCCTTATAGGGCGGACAAACGCCCTTGTCACGCCACAGCAGCCCGTCTGCGACGCTTGGTCTGAAAACCGCTGAACCGGGCTAGAATGCGGCGCGTGTCAGCGAGTATCCGGCCTGCTCCAGCTGGTTCAGCAAACCGTGATCGTCACTCAGATGACCTGCGCCGACCGCGATCACCGCCGTCTGATCCGTGATGGCCAGAATATGCTCCATCCACAAGGCATTCCGCTGGACCAGCATCTGCTGCTCGAACCCGTTCCATTCCTCATCGAAGACGTCCCGGCTCAGCCCGGATTCCTCGAACCCCTGCAGGCGGGCGAATTGTATGATCTCGGCGTGCTTTTCTTCCAGATAGCCGTTGGCCATGGTGGCAAGTTGATCGTTGCTTCCCATCATCGCCCCGGACAGGCGCACCAGTGACTCGACCTGCTGTTCCAGCGGGTGGCTGTCGAACATGGCGATCAGGTCGTCGATACGTTCCAGCGAGTATTGCGGAATGCCGTTTTCTGCGGCCAGATCATTCAGGCGGGCGTCCATACCGTAGGTCCCGTTCGGATCTTCCATCATGCAGGGCGGGATGCTCAGCATCATGGTCAAGAACCACGGTCGCATTTTGGCTGCCATCCAGCCGGGAATGCCGCGCTGGTTCAACGCGGTCGAGAATGCGGCCCAGTCTTCATCTCCCATCAGGTCAATCAGGGTCGGCCCGGATGTGATCATTATGGCGCTGAGATTATTGGCCAGATTCTTTTCGAAAGCATCCATGTCAGTCTGGGTGACTTCGAAATAGAATGCGTCAGCCTTGCTCAGGTCCGGAGACAGGCGTTCAACCACCTTTTCCATGCGTTCGTCATACGTGTGCAGGGTGCCAATGATGTGCAGAACCGTATCATCCTTGCGCGCAATCCAGTGGTTGCCTTCCGGAAAGGGGATGTCCGCCACGGCGCGTTGCAACTCGGCTCGCGCGTCATCTGACAGCAGTGGGCGCAGGTCCTGACCATCGCACGCAGCAGCAGCCGTGATCGGGGCCAGTAGAAAAGCAAGAAATGTCAGCAGGCGCATGAACCCATCCGGTGTTGTGTCATCAAGGTGTTCCAGACATAGCCATGCCTGCGACCTATGTTCAAGCAACCCGTCTGGTATTCCTCAACAATCTGCGTAGCATAAGCCCATGAACCGCGAGCAGGACCTCTATCCCCCGATCAAGGCGCTTTTGGAGCGTCAGGGATACACCGTCAAAGGAGAAGTGGGCGCAGCCGATATCGTCGCCATGCGCGAAGACGAGCCGCCTGTGATTGTCGAGCTCAAGCTCAGGTTCACGCTGTCCCTGTTCCATCAGGCGATTACCCGCCTGAAACTCACGGATCAGGTCTATATCGGGGTCAGCAAACCCACCGGGCGCACGGCCCGGCGGGCGCTCAGGGACAATCTGGCGCTGTGCCGCAGGCTTGGTCTGGGTCTGATCACCGTACGCGCCGATGGCACGGTCGAGGTGCAATGCGATCCGGGCCCCTATGCGCCGCGCAAGGACAAGGCCAGGGCAGCGCGGCTGCTGCGCGAGTTCGATCGGCTGGAGGGCGACCCCAATTCCGGGGGCGCAACACGCCATGGGATCGTGACGGCCTACCGTCAGGATGCGCTGAAATGCGCCGCCTTTCTGGCCGAACACGGCCCGGCCAAAGGGGCCGAAGTCGCCAGATCGGTGGGTGTCCCGGTTGCCACCCGGTTGATGCGGGAAAATCACTATGGGTGGTTCGAGAAGGTTGAAAAAGGTGTCTACGCTCTTACGTCTGACGGAACAGATGGCTTGAAACACTGGGCCTACAGCTGGGAACAGTCCGACTAGGCCGTTCTCAAAAAAATCCCAAACACCTTGTTGACTCGGCGTTTTAGACTCCCTAGCTATGCGTCGTTATCACTCACACACACCGAGTGCTAACGCCTCGTCAAACGGCGAGGGGAGGATAAACAAAACTTTGAGCCCAAGGAGCTGCAAAGATGGCATTGAAACCGCTTCATGACCGTGTGCTGGTTCGCCGTACCGAAAGCGATGAAAAAACCGCAGGCGGACTGATCATTCCTGACAGCGCAAAAGAAAAGCCCAGCGAAGGCCAAGTCGTCGCAACCGGCGAAGGCGCGCGCAAGGACAGCGGCGAGCTGATCGCAATGGCGGTCAAGGCTGGCGACAAGATCCTGTTCGGCAAATGGTCGGGCACCGAGGTCCAGGTCGACGGCGAAGAGCTGCTGATGATGAAAGAAAGCGACATCATGGGGATCATCGAGTAAGCCCGCGCTTTCTCTGATCTTCCACTCAACACATTTTCTCAAGGAGAAACGACATGGCTGCAAAGGACGTCAAGTTCGACACCGATGCCCGCAACAAGATGCTGAAAGGCGTCAACATTCTGGCGGATGCTGTCAAAGTGACCCTGGGCCCCAAAGGCCGCAACGTGGTGCTGGACAAATCCTTCGGCGCACCGCGCATCACCAAAGACGGTGTTTCGGTTGCCAAGGAAATCGAACTGGAAGACAAGTTCGAAAACATGGGCGCGCAGATGGTGAAAGAAGTCGCCAGCCGCACCAATGACGAAGCCGGTGATGGCACCACCACCGCGACCGTTCTGGCGCAGGCCATCGTAAAAGAAGGCCTGAAGCAGGTTGCAGCGGGCCTGAACCCGATGGACCTGAAGCGCGGCATCGACCTGGCAACAGCCAAAGTCGTCGAAGGCATCCGTGCTGCTTCGCGTGAAGTCAAAGACTCGGCAGAAGTTGCTCAGGTTGGCACCATCTCGGCCAATGGTGAAGCTGAAATCGGCCAGCAAATCGCAGACGCGATGCAGAAGGTTGGCAACGAAGGCGTCATCACCGTCGAAGAAAACAAAGGTCTGGAAACCGAGACCGATGTTGTTGAAGGTATGCAGTTCGACCGCGGCTACCTGTCGCCTTACTTCGTCACCAACGCAGACAAGATGGTGGCCGAGCTCGACGACTGCATGATCCTGCTGCACGAAAAGAAACTGTCCTCGCTGCAGCCGATGGTTCCGCTGCTCGAGCAGGTGATCCAGTCGCAAAAGCCGCTGCTGATCATTGCAGAAGACGTTGAAGGCGAAGCGCTGGCAACTCTGGTTGTCAACAAACTGCGCGGCGGCCTGAAAATTGCTGCTGTCAAGGCACCGGGCTTCGGCGACCGCCGCAAAGCCATGCTGCAAGACATCGCAATCCTGACCGGTGGTCAGGTGATCAGCGAAGATCTGGGCATGAAGCTTGAGAATGTCACCATGGACATGCTGGGCACCGCCAAGAAAATCGAAATCACCAAAGACGAAACCACTATCGTCGACGGTGCTGGCGAGAAAGCCGAGATCGAAGCACGTGTTGCTCAGATCCGCACCCAGATCGAAGAAACCTCGTCGGATTACGACCGTGAAAAACTGCAGGAACGCGTTGCCAAACTGGCAGGCGGTGTTGCTGTTATCCGCGTCGGCGGCATGACCGAAGTTGAAGTGAAAGAGCGTAAGGACCGTGTGGACGATGCTCTGAACGCAACACGCGCAGCCGTTCAGGAAGGCGTCGTAGTAGGCGGTGGTGTTGCTCTGGTTCAGGCCGGTAAAGCACTGGAATCGCTGAAAGGCGCAAACGCTGATCAGGACGCAGGCATCAACATCGTGCGTAAAGCCATCGAAGCGCCGCTGCGCCAGATCGCTGAAAACGCAGGCGTTGACGGTGCGGTTGTTGCAGGCAAAGTGCGCGAATCTTCGGATCCGTCCTTTGGTTTCAACGCTCAGACCGAAGAATATGGCGACATGTTCTCGTTCGGCGTGATCGACCCGGCCAAAGTTGTCCGTACTGCTCTGGAAGACGCGGCATCTGTTGCCGGCCTGCTGGTCACCACCGAAGCGATGGTTGCAGACAAGCCGCAAAAAGATGCGCCTGCTGGTGGCGGCATGCCCGACATGGGCGGCATGGGCGGCATGATGTAAGCACGTCAAATTCGCCTAAGCGAATTCTGACGACCCCTGACAGGCGTTTGGCTGCAAGGTCAAGCTGTCGAGAGGGGAAACCAAAGTGCTCATGGACGGGGTCGCCTTTTGGCGGCCTCGTTTCGTTCCTGATAGCCGCAATACGGCCATGCCTCCGGCGGGAGTATTTTGGAAAAGGTGAAGGCTGGGCCGCGTGTGCCCGAATTGTGAGTGTCCAACCCGCCGCCAAGTCGGTATGTGGTTGAAATGCGACTGTTCCTTCTGACCGCCCTGACCATGTGCGCCTTTGCGGCGAACTCCATTTTGAACCGGCTGGCTATCGACAGCGGGTCCAGTGATCCCGCGGGGTTTGCCATTATCCGGGTTCTGACGGGGGCGCTGGTTCTGGCCGCACTGGTGCTGCTGCGCAGTGGACATTTGCCCCTGCGCAACCGCAGGCGGTTTATCGGGGCCGGGTCGCTTTCCCTGTATATGATCGGGTTTTCCATTGCCTATCTGACGTTGGATGCGGGGCTGGGCGCGCTTATCCTGTTTGCCGTTGTGCAGATCACCATGTTCGCCGCCACCGCCCTTACCGGAGCCAAACCCACCCGGCGACAGTTGGCCGGGGCAGCGATTGCACTGGGTGGTCTGGCCTGTGTCCTGTGGCCCACAGGAACAGTGCGGGCCGATCCGACCGGAACCGTTTTGATGATTGCAGCCGGGATCGGCTGGGCAGCCTATTCACTGGCCGGGCGGTCCGAGCCTGACGCATTGCAAGGCACGGCAGCGAATTTCATCGTCGCGCTGCCGGTAACCGCGCTGGCCCTGATGGCCACAGGGGCAGAGTGGCACATGACCGGAATGGGCTATCTCCTCGCGGTCCTTTCGGGTGGCGTAACATCTGGTCTGGGATACGCCTTGTGGTATCGCGTCCTGCCCCGGCTGGCACCTTCGACGGCGGCAGTCGTTCAGCTCAGCGTGCCGGTGATCGCGATTGCGGGCGGCGTGGTGCTGTTGGGGGAAAGCGCGGGTGTGCGGCTGCTTGTTGGTGCGGCACTGGTTTTGGGCGGTATCGCGCTGGCTGTCCTGCGACGTCAACGCGGGAAGGGCTTTTAACGCAGGTGCACAGGCTTTATCTGGCGGGTATGAGAATTCTGATCGCCCTGCTTTGTTGTCTATTTCCCGCCGTGGCCAACGCGAAATGCGTTGTCCTGCTGCACGGTCTTGCCCGGACCGAGGCGTCGTTCAGCGTGATGGAACAACTGTTCAAAGCGAATGGCTATTCCGTGGTGCGCCCCGGTTACCCTTCGACCGAAATCGGTATCCCCGAACTGGCCGAACAAACCATCCCGCAAGCGTTTGCAGCCTGCGGCACTGATACCGTCAATGTTGTCGCGCATTCCATGGGCGGCATCCTGTTGCGATACTGGTTGCAGGACCACAGCCCTGAAAACATGGGCCGTGTCGTCATGCTGGGGCCACCCAATCAGGGTAGCCAGCTGGTCGATGAACTCAGCGCATGGGAGGTGTTCGGATACCTGAACGGCCCGGCCGGACTGCAACTGGGCACGGGCCCGGATGGAATTCCCAGCCGCCTGCCGCCTGTGGATTTCGAACTGGGTGTTATCGCAGGTGACCAGTCCCTGAACCTTGTGTTTTCGTCTCTGATCGACGGTCCTGACGATGGCAAGGTGTCGGTCGAGTCCACCAAGGTCGAAGGCATGGCCGATCATCTTGTCTTGCCGGTGACACACACCTTCATGATGAACAACCCGCAGGTCATGGCGCAGGTGCTGCACTTCATTGAGTTTGGCCGGTTTGATCCGCAGATCACTTGGCTGGACGGTGTGATGGACGTAATAGACGAGATCTGTATCGGGCAAAACTGCTCGGAACCGGGGGCGGAGCCATCAGAATGACCGCATTGGAACTGACATTGACCGGTGCAGAGGTTCTGTTGCCGGGTGAAGGACTGTTACACGCAGACCTCTCTATTGCGGATGGGGTGGTTCAGAACAACGTGGCCGGGCGGCGGATTGATCTGACCGGGTATCTTGTTCTTCCTGGCATTGTCGATTTGCACGGCGATGGGTTCGAACGCCATATCGCCCCACGTCGCGGCGCGATGAAGCAGATGAACGAGGGCATTCTGTCGGTCGAGGCTGAACTGGCTGCCAACGGCATTACCACAGCCGTGCTGGCACAGTTTTACAGCTGGGAAGGCGGCGTGCGCGGCCCGGACTTTGCCGCGCAGGTGTTTACGGCCATCGCAGCGGTCAAGGGCAGCACGGTCACCGATCTGATCCCGCAATTGCGGTTCGAGACCAATATGATCGCGGATTACGACGGGCTGGCCCGTCGCATCGCCGACTGGCAGGTGCCATACGTGGTCTTCAATGATCACCTGCCGCATGATCGTTTGGCGCAGGGCAAGAAACCACCGCGCCTGACCGGGCAGGCATTGAAGGCCGGGCGCAACCCTGAGGCGCATTTTGCGATGCTGCTCGACATGCACGCCCGCAAGGCTGAGGTTCCGGCGGCGCTAGAAGCGCTCTGTTCGGACCTTGCGGACATGGGCGTGCGTCTGGGCAGCCACGATGACGCAACTGCCGAGGCGCGCGCTTGGTGGCGTCGCCAAGGGGTGCGCATTGCCGAGTTCCCCGAAACGCTTGAAGCCGCCGAGGCGGCGCGCGCTGCCGGGGATTACGTCATTCTCGGTTCGCCCAATGTGGTCCGCGGTGGCTCGCATAAGGGCAACGCCAGCGCGGTAGAGCTGATCGCCATGGGGCTCTGTGATGCCCTGGCCTCGGATTACCATTATCCCAGTCCACGCCGCGCGGCGCTGATGCTGGCCAAAACCGGGCTGCTGGATCTGGCCGGTGCCTGGGAGCTGATCTCGTCCGGCCCCGCGCGGGTGCTGGACTTGCCGGACCGGGGCACGCTTGCCGCGGGCAAACGCGCCGATCTGGTAATCCTTGAAGCAACTACTCACCGGGTCGCCGCGACATTGGCGGGCGGGCGCGTCAGCTATATGTCTGGGGATATCGCAACCCGCTTTGTGGGTTAAAACCAGGCCAGCTTCACCTTTTTCCAAATACTCTCGCCGAAGGCATCGCGCCGTAGCGCGATATTCTACCGCTTGATCCGGTTGAAATGTCCCATCTTGCGACCGGCCTTGACCTCGGCCTTGCCGTAAAGATGCAGCGCGATGTCCCGTTCGCGCGCCAGCTCAGGCACGCGGTCCATATCGTCGCCGATCAGGTTCTCCATCACCACATCCGAGTGGCGCTGCCCGTCGCCCAACGGCCAACCCGCCACCGCGCGGATGTGCTGTTCGAACTGATCCACGGCGCAGCCGTTCTGCGTCCAGTGGCCCGAGTTATGCACGCGCGGCGCGATCTCGTTCACGATCAGTCCGCCGGGTGTCACGAACAGCTCAACCCCCATGACACCGACATATTCCAGAGCGTTCAGGATATTGGCCGCCAGCAGGATGGCATCGGTGCGCTGGGCGGGGGACAGTCGGGCAGGGATGGTGGTGGTGTGCAGGATACCGTCGCGGTGTACATTCTCACCCGGATCGAAACAGGCCACCTGACCGTCCAGCGCGCGCGCTGCAATGATCGAAACTTCGTGCGAGAAATCAACGAACCCCTCCAGAAGAGCAGGCGCACCAGCCATATCGGCCAGCGCGGCCTCGGTATCCCCGGGGTTGCGCAATCTGGCCTGCCCTTTGCCGTCATAACCAAAGCGGCGGGTCTTCAGGATCGCAGGCGTGCCGATTTCTTCGATGGCCGCAGTCAGGCTATCCAGATCGGTGATATCTGCAAACGGGGCCGTTTTCAGGCCAAGCCCCTGCAAAAACGTCTTCTCGGTCAGACGGTCCTGACTGACCCTCAGTGCCTCACGCCCGGGACGAATGGGGCGATGGGCTTCCAGAATATCCAGCGCCTCGGTCGGGATGTTCTCGAACTCATAGGTGATGACGTCCACCGCATCCGCAAAAGCCGTCAGGGCGTCGACATCGTCATAGGCCGCTGTCGTTACCCGATCCGCAACCTGCCCGGCAGGCGGGTTTGCGCCCGGCTCGTAGATGTGGCTGACAAACCCCAGCCGAGAGGCCGCCACCGACAGCATCCGGCCCAGCTGGCCGCCACCCAGAATCCCGATCACCGCACCTTGGGCGAGCATGTCCGCCATCGTCAATTCTCCAAACGTTTTCCAATTGCGCCAAGCGCCGCTCTCAGCGCCTCATGCGCGCCTTGTTCGATCAGGGTGCCCGTCATCTGCAGGCTCAAAGTACCTTCCGTCGCCAAAGCGTCGCGCTCCTGTGCCAACCGCCCGGCTGTGCCTTTCTCCATCGCGGCGAGAAAACCCGCCATCAACTGCGTGGTATAGAACTCGGCCCCGTCCGCATCGCCGGTCACGTCACCCAGCCATTCGGCTCCGGTGGCCATCAGATCCAGAATGCCGGGAACCATGGCGCAAATGGCAAAATGCGCGTTCAGCGCCATCTCATCCGCAACCTTGACCACGGAGTTTTCCGGCTCAAACAGCTCGGCCAGCAAGCGGTCTTTGCCGAACGCCGCCATCGGGCAGCCACCGGACTGCAAGAACCCCAGCGGGATGGTCTGCACGAAATCCGAGGCTGGGGCGCAAAGCTTGGCCAGATCCTCGGCGGAAACGGCCGCCATAACTGACACGACCTGCTGATCGGCGCGAAAGGTCAGGGGGGCCAGAACCTCGGCCGCGATATGCGGGCGCAGACACAGAAACACGATGTCCGAGGCGTCAATCACCGCCTGCGGTGGCGAAACGGCAACGCCCAGTTCGGCCTTCAGGGCGGCCGAGACCTCGGCGTTGCGTTCTGTCACGCTGATCTCATGCCCTTTGACGGCCATCAGCCGCGCAATCGGCGCGGCGATATGCCCGGTACCGATAAACCCGATCCGGCTCATCCCTGCGGTTCCTCGGGGATCGAGGCGGACAAGGCCTCGCGCCAGGCATCCAGCCGCGCGGCCAGGGCCTCATCCTGCAAGGCCAGAATGCCCGCGGCCATCAGGCCCGCATTGGCCCCGCCAGCCGACCCGATTGCCATGGTCGCCACCGGAAAGCCTTTGGGCATCTGCACAATGGAGTACAGCGAATCCACCCCCGACAGGGCCCGCGTCTGCACAGGCACGCCAATCACCGGTACGCGTGTTTTCGAGGCCATCATGCCCGGCAGATGTGCCGCTCCGCCAGCGCCCGCGATGATCACCTGCAACCCGCGTGACACGGCGGTCTTGCCATAGTCCCACAACCGGTCCGGGGTGCGATGGGCCGAAACGATACGCGCCTCATAAGCGATGCCCAGTTCATCCAGAATATCTGCGGCTTCCTTCATCGTGGGCCAGTCCGACTGGCTGCCCATGATGATCCCCACTGTCACATCGCTCATCCGCTTATGTCCCCGCGCTCAGAAAGAGCGCGCACTATAGCCAAATCCGCTTTTGTGGCAATGCGGTACAGGGCGTTCAGGCAATGATATCGGGGGTCAGGCGGTCTTCTATCAGGCGGATGAAGTCTTTCAGGCGCAGTTTTTCCTTTTTCAGGCGCCGAAGGGTCAACTGATCAGCCGTTCCTTTTTCATGCAACGCCTCGATCGCCTCATCAAGGTCGCGGTGCTGGCGGCGGAAAACCTCCAATTCAACCCGCAGAACTTCATCGGTTTTCATCGAAAGGTCGGTGGGCGCGTTCATTGGCGACTCGGGCTTGTTGTGGTGCTTGCCCAACAAGATAGTGTGTCAGACGTTATCGCGCCAGACCTTGTGGACATCCTGGTTTCTTCCCATATTCTATAACAAGCGGTTGCCGGAACGGGACCGCGCACCACGTCGCTTTGACAATAAAGGACGAAAATACGTGTCGAAACTTACTCTTGGCTCATACCCGCATCTTTTGGGGTTCGAGCAGCTGGAACGCCTTCTGGAACGGTCTGCAAAGGCCGGTAATGAAGGATACCCTCCCTATAACATCGAACAGACCTCGGACTTTTCCTACCGCATCACCCTTGCGGTGGCTGGGTTCGCCGAAGAGGATCTGTCGATCATAATCGAGGATCGCCAACTGGTGATCCGGGGCCGTCAGCGCGACGACAGCGAGGGGCGCATCTTCCTGCACCGTGGCATCGCGGCGCGTCAGTTTCAGCGCATGTTCGTGCTGGCCGACGGGGTCGAGGTGGGCGAGGCGATCATGGAAAACGGTCTGCTGCATGTGGATCTGACCCGCGCTATGCCGGAAACCGTGGTTCAGACAATCAACATACGGAAGGGGTAAGAGCAATGAATACACCGATTGAAATCAACACCGAAGGCGATCGTATCGTCTATGTGAAAACAGTCGACGTTGCCGATCTGCCGCGTGATCTGCGCGATCAGGCAGGTGATCTGGATCACCTTTATGCCGTGCACGATTCCGATGGGCAGCAACTGGCACTTGTGGCCGACCGCAAGCTGGCCTTCGTTCTGGCCCGTCAGCACGACCTTTCACCTGTGGCCGTTCACTGAACGGCCCCTTAGCCCGGCTGGGCTGAAACGTTCCCCGCAGCACACGCGCATCGGCGAAACTGCCGCTATTAACCTGTAACGGAGCCGACTGCATGAGCTGGTTTGAATTCGACTGGGTAGACGCCTTCACCAATAGTGCATTTGGCGGCAACGGTTGTGCCGTGGTCCATGGCGGCGCGGGTCTGTCGGCCGAGGTCTGCATGGCCTATGTGCGCGAAACCTCTCTGGTCGAATGCACATTCACCGGCCCGTCCGACGTGGCCGACATCCGCGTCCGTTATTTTCTGGCCAGTCGTGAAATTCCCTTTGCCGGTCATCCGACGATTGCCACCGTAGCGGCGACGCGGTCGCGCGGCATGATCTCCGGTGATAACCTGACGCTGGAAACCGGCGCTGGCATCGTTTCGATCGGTTTGCAGGGCGAACAGATTGAAATGACGCAGGTCGCCCCGCAATTTGGTGCGCATGTGCCAGCCGATCTGGTGGCAAAGGCGATCAGCCTGCCGCAAGAAGCCATCATCTCGCCACCCCGGATGGTTTCAACCGGCTTGCCCTTCTGTATTACCGTTCTGCGCGATCACGACGCTTTGCGCGCGGCCCGCCTGTCCGAGGACGCGCTGCGCAAAGTGGCTGCGACGGCAGGGTATTCCGGCTCGGACATGGCCGAGCCCTTTCTTGTGACGCTCAAAGGGGCCACCGACGCGGGCGATACGTTCTCGCGCTTGCTTATGGCTCCGCCCAGCCCGCCCGAAGATCCGTTTACCGGGTCTGCCACCGGGGCCATGGCGGCTTATCTGTGGAAATATGGGCTGATGACCAAAGACAGTTTCGTTGCGGAACAGGGTCACGATATGGGTCGCCCCGGCCAGGCCGTTGTCACGCGCGTTGGCCCCACCGACGCGATGACGGGAATCAAGGTGGCCGGTCAGGGGCATATCCTGATGCGCGGGCAGGTCGACCTGCCAGAGACCGCGCAATAAACGAACCGGCTCACACCCGGCGACTTCCCCCAACACCTCAGCCCGTCAAAACAAAAACGGCCCCCGTAAACCGGAGGCCGCTGCATTCATTCATCTGGTTCAGCTTGCTGCGATCAGGCCCATGCTTTCCAGCTTCAGCAGCACCTGATGGGCGCAGTTGTCAACCTCGACATTCTCGGTCTCGACACGCAATTCAGGGTTCTGAGGCACGTCATACGGGTCCGAGATGCCGGTGAATTCCTTGATCTTGCCTTCGCGGGCCAGCTTGTACAGACCCTTGCGGTCGCGCCGCTCACACTCTTCGATGGTGGTCGCAACATGCACTTCGCAGAAAGCACCAAACTGCTCGATCTCTTCGCGCACCGCGCGGCGCGTGGTGGCATAGGGTGCGATAGGGGCGCAGATGGCGATGCCACCGTTCTTGGTGATCTCGGATGCGACATAGCCGATCCGGCGGATGTTCAGGTCGCGATGCTCTTTCGAGAAACCCAGTTCGGAGGACAGGTTTTTCCGCACGATATCGCCATCCAGCAACGTGACCGGACGGCCCCCCATCTCCATCAGCTTGACCATAAGCGCGTTGGCGATGGTGGATTTGCCCGAGCCCGAGAAGCCGGTAAAGAACACGGTAAAACCCTGCTGGCTGCGTGGCGGCTTGGTCTTGCGCAACTCTGCCACCACTTCGGGAAAACTGAACCATTCGGGGATTTCCAGACCCTCGGCCAGACGGCGGCGCAGCTCGGTGCCCGAGATGTTCAGGATCGTGACATTGTCCTTATCCAGAATCTCGTCATTCGGCTCGTATTGCGCGCGCTCCTGCACATAGACCATGTGCTTGAAATCGACCATCTCGACGCCGATCTCGTCCTGGAACTGGCGGAACAGGTCCTGCGCGTCATAGGGGCCATAGAAATCTTCCCCGGCCGAGTTCTTGCCCGGACCCGCGTGATCGCGGCCCACGATGAAATGGGTGCAGCCGTGGTTGGCGCGGATCAGCCCGTGCCAGACCGCCTCGCGCGGGCCAGCCATGCGCATCGCCAGATTCAGCAGGCTCATCGAGGTGGTGGACGCGGGATACTTGTCCAGCACCGCCTCATAGCAGCGCACGCGGGTAAAGTGGTCCACGTCGCCCGGCTTGGTCATGCCCACGACGGGATGGATCAGCAGGTTGGCCTGCGCTTCCTTGGCGGCGCGGAAAGTCAGTTCCTGATGCGCACGGTGCAGGGGGTTGCGGGTCTGGAAGGCCACGATCCGGCGCCAGCCCAGCTTGCGGAAATAGGCGCGCAGCTCGTTCGGCGTGTCGCGGCGACCGCGGAAGTCATAGTGAACAGGCTGCTGGATGCCCACGACGGGGCCACCCAGATAGACCTTGCCCGCCACATTGTGCAGATAGTTCACAGCCGGGTGGGCATCGTCATCGGCACCAAAAACCTTCTCGGCCTCGCGCGCCTTGTTCGGGGTCCAGCGGTCGGTCACCGTCATGGTGCCCAGGATCACGCCTTCCTGATCGCGCAGCGCGATATCCTGACCCAGTTCGATCTTGTCCGCAAAGTCTTCGCTGACGTCCAGCGTGATGGGCATCGGCCATAGCGTGCCATCAGCCAGACGCATGTTTTCGACGACATTGTCGTAATCGGTCTCGCTCAGGAAACCTTTGAGCGGGTTGAAACCGCCGTTCATCAGCAGCTCCAGATCGCAGATCTGGCGCGGGCTCAGATCCCAACTGGTCAGGTCGGCGGCTTCGACCTTCAGTTTCTGGGCCGAGTCATACGACACATAAAGTTCGGGAATGGGGGCCAGATTGCTTAACATCGTCATCTGAATACTCTTATCGCAGTGTTGTGTTGCCAGTGATTCAAGGGCGTTTTCGGGGCATTTGCACCGACTGTCGCGCGAAGTCCACTGGCGTCAATGAAACAAAGGACGATATGCGCTGATTTCTCGCGGATTGGAAGGAATTTCCAACTCTGAAATCAAAATGATGATCTGGTTCCCCTGGGCGTAGATAATCCGATCATGCAGGGTATGACTGTTCCTGTTTTTGCGTGTGCGGCGCAAGCCTGGACGCACGGGTGACTGGCAGGGCAGGAATCGGATCGGCAACGCCGCGCAACTGGAACAACCGTATACCCTCCGACGGCAGGTCCATGCCCGCGGCCTTCAACACCTCTTGTGAGACCAGCAGTTCGACCCCCAACGCCTTGGTTTCGCTTTCCAGTCGGCTGGCCACATTGACGGCGTCGCCAATGATCGTTCTCGCGGCATGTCCCTGCGCGCCAATCTCTCCCAGCACCAGATCCCCAAGGTGCAGGCCCATTCCGATGCGAATGCCAGGGCTGCCTTCGGCCTCAAGCTGCTCGTTGAACCGGTCGAGGGCATGGCTGATATCTATCGCAGCCTTCAACCCGGCGCGGGCGGATGCGGCTGCATCGGGTTTTTCGAAAACCGCCAGCAACCCGTCTCCCATGTATTTGTCCACGACACCTCCGTCCTTGGTGATGGCAGGCACGACGGCGTCGAAGAACCGGTTCAGCAGGAACACGATATCATAGGGCAGCTGACCCGTCGTGCGGGCGGTAAATCCGCGCATGTCCAGAAACAGTACGGCCAGTTTTCGTTCCTGCCCCTGACTGGCATGTCCGCGAATGCGCCCGCCATCCGGTTGAAAAACGCGGAAAACGGTGGTCGGTTCTGTCGGGCGGATTTGGCAGGCCAGCCGTGTCTGCGGTGAGGCGCCAACAGCGGCCAGACTGCGGGCCTCGACATCGCCGGGCGGGGGCAGGGCGCTGGAGCCCTCTTCAACGATGACGCGGCAGGTGGTGCAACGGCCCTTCCCGCCGCACAAGGCCGCATGGGGCACACCGTGTGCCTGCGAAATCTCAAGCAGGGTCATGCCCTTTTCGGCATCCACCTCGGGCCCGCTGCTGTAACTCACCCGCACCGCATGCCTGCGCCGCCACAGCTTGCGCCCGATATACACAAGACCCGTGGCCGCCAGGGCAAGCCAGAACGCCAGAAGGGCATTATCCTTGACGGTGAACATGGTCTGAAACGCCTCGGGCGAGGGCCAGTTGTAATGCTCGATATATTGTTCCCGCAAAAACTCATCCGCGAAATCCAACCAGATGCGGCGACCCTCGGTCAGCAGACCGGCCAAAGCGAACATGGGGATGAAGACGGCGACACCGATCAGATAGGGTACGGCGCTGGACCACCATTTTGTCAGCCGTAGCCACATATGCAGTCCGATACAGCCATGCACCCAGACGATCAGCAACAGTGCGCTTTGCATCCAAATCACGGTGCTGGGCCACATCAGGATGATGATGTACCCCATCTCGTCATTGACGTCATAGATCTCGTGCGCGACCCGCGTCTGGATGACATGCGAGATCAGCTGCAATGGTATCAGCAGACCCAGAACCACCTGCAACGCCGTGCTGAACGGCATGCGCAGGGTCCGGCGCTGTGCGATCGAGGCCAGCGCCAGACCGGCATGTGTGAACAGCGCTGCATAAAGCAGCACGCTCAAAAGGATGTGCCGCGTCACCGCTGTTCGACCGTCCTGCATCCCGTGCAGATAATCGGTGTGAAACAGGCCCATCCCGATGTTGATAAAATGGAAGAAAGCGAAAGCAAACAGAACCAACCCGCTGCCGATCCGAAGCCGGGTTGCCCAACCGCCACGCCACAAAGCGCTCTTCAAGAATACCACCTGTATCGCTGTTCGCCGTGGTTGGACTTTGCGAGGACGTTCGCGGTCAGGTCAAGGCTTCGGGTGCAAATCTAGGCCTGCCAGTGGGTGGCGGGGTGTTGGGATTGAATTGATATCTTGTCCGCACAAAACAGCACCAGATGGCTGAGGTCAGGGCGCGAGCGCGAGCTGTAGATCAAGCCGTCCGCCCCCAGTGCCCGCGCTTTATCTGAAAAAGACCATGTCGGGGAAGGGGCCCCCGTCGCGCGAATATCCTGCCAGATCACCGAGGCTGCCGTCTGCCCGCGGTAGTCCGCCAACCGCGTGTTTTCCACCAGAAACCTTTGAACCACCCGGTCGGGATCATCCCTCGAGACGTAGCGACGGATGGCGACCGAAGCGCCTTCGGCGCTGAGCGAGGCATAAAGCCCGAACTGTCCGGAATGGTGAAAGCGCCCCACGGGCGCACGGGCAGGCAGCAATGGGGTCGCTGCCTGCGACGCAAACAGAATTCTCCAGACAGGGCCAGAGAATTCAAGCATGTATCAGTCCTGTTCGGCCAGGAACCGTTCGGCATCCAGTGCTGCCATACAGCCCATTCCGGCGCTTGTTACCGCCTGACGATAGACATGGTCGGTCAGATCGCCTGCTGCGAACACGCCGGGAATCGATGTTTCGGTGCTGCCCGGTTTGGTGACGACATAACCACCCATATGGGTTTCCAGCGTGTCCTTGAGCAACTCGTTCGCAGGGGCGTGGCCGATGGCGACAAAGACGCCCTTGCACGGGATCTCGGTGATCTCGCCGGTTTTGACATGTTTGACCCGAACACCTTCAACGCCCAAAGGCGCATCGGTGCCGATCACTTCTTCCAACTGGTGGAACCACAGCGGTACGATCTTTTCATTCTTCAACAGGCGATCCTGAAGGATTTTTTCCGCCCGCAACTCATCGCGGCGGTGGATCAGGGTCACCTTGCTGGCGAAATTGGTCAGGAACAGGGCCTCTTCCACGGCTGTGTTGCCGCCGCCAATCACCACGATTTCCTGCCCGCGATAGAAGAACCCGTCACAGGTGGCGCAGGCCGAGACGCCAAAGCCCTTGAACTTCTCTTCCGACGGCAGACCCAGCCATTTCGCACGCGCGCCGGTGGCCAGAATGACGGCGTCCGCCGTGTATGTGGTGCCGCTGTCGCCCTTGGCGGTGAAGGGGCGCTTGCTGAGGTCCAGATCGCTGATGATGTCGCCGATCACCTCACATCCCATGGCCTTCGCATGGTCCTGCATCCGCACCATCAGGTCCGGGCCCTGCACCTCGGTGTCGCCGGGCCAGTTTTCGACCTCGGTCGTCGTTGTCAGCTGACCACCGGGTTCGATGCCCTGTACCAGAATGGGTTCCAGCATGGCGCGGCTTGCATATACGCCTGCGGTGTATCCTGCGGGCCCCGACCCGATGATCAGAACCTTGGTGTGTCGTGTGTCGGCCATGGTGCCCCCGCTCGAATTGCCTGAATTGGGCCCGCGGCCCGTCGCCCCGATATAGCGACCGACCGGCCCGGCTTAAAGCCCCTTACTGTTCAGGCCCTCTCGGGCAGGGGCGCCCCGGGTTCACCGGGAGAAGGCGAAAAGGAAACAAAGAAAATTGCGCATCTGCGAAACATTATTGCGCGCGTGTGGGGTGCTGATATAAGAACCGAAAAATCAGGAGCATTTGATGGTCACGACTCGGCTGGATGATATCGATCGCAAGATTCTGGCGGAACTGCAGGCGGACGGTCGTATGACCAATGTCGAGCTGGCAAAACGGGTCGGAATCTCGGCCCCGCCCTGTCTGCGCCGGGTGCGCACACTCGAAGAATCCGGCTTCATCACCGGCTATCACGCCGAGGTCAACTCACGCGAGTTGGGGTTCGAGGTCCAGGTATTTGCCATGGTCGGTCTGGACAGCCAGGCCGAAGTCGAACTGCGCGCATTCGAAGGCCGCTGCCGCGAATGGCCATTGGTCCGCGAATGCCACATGCTGAACGGCGAAGTGGACTTCATCCTGAAATGCGTCGCACCTGACCTGAGCAGCTTTCAGCAGTTTCTGACGGGCGAGTTGCTGACCACGCCAAACGTGGCCAGCGTCAAGACATCGCTCGTTATTCGCGGCGCAAAAGACGAGCCAGGCGTGCCGTTCGACGTTCTGGAAGAACGTATGAACCGGACGGCGTAACGCCAACACGTTTTGGTTGCGCGGTGATTGGTGGCAACAGTGCTGCCACCGCAAGGGATAGAACCCAACTTATTACCAGCTGCATGATGCCCCCCATAATGCAGTAATCACAATCATGCTCAGGCCGTCATCGCGTCAATCTCACCATCTCCGGCGCGCGGCATCAGCAGCGGGCCGAAATCGTTCAGCGACTCGATATGCGCGAACAGGTTCAGATAGATCGACCGAAGCGAGTGGCTGATCATGCGAACCGCATTCACACCTGGATGATATGTTTCGAACTGTAATCCATCTACGCGAATAACGGAATGGCGTTTTAAACAAATGTGAAACAGTTCAACGGGGGTCGGCGGCATTGTTTCAATGACACCCATCCCGTCCTGAAATTCGGACACGGGTGTAAGAATCGGCTGCCCCCCATGCAGGTGCCGCAAATGCGCGGGTGTTCCCACGATTCGCGCCGCCGGGCCGGCAATGACACCCGACATTGGCTTTTGCATCCCGAACGTATCCGCCATGATCCGCGTCAGCGGCCGCGTCCGGCCCCGCGAATCCACGCGTCCGGGGATCAGAGTGACAGATCCCTTCCACAACACGGTTTCCGATGCGCCATCCTGCGTCAGGACCGTATCCCCCGGCATCAGATCCTCGATTGCCATCGGTCCATGTTCCGTTTCTACCAAAGATCCACGTGTGAAGGCGCAAAACGCGTCTTCAAACATTGGCAAGGCGGGCGCAATGTGGCGGGTCTGAACCACATCTCCGTTCCTCAACAGGCTGCTGACCTCATAGCGGCGCAGCTGGGCTTTTGGCTTGGAAACCGGCCGCGGTGCGTCCCGCAGCATAACAGACGTTTCGATTGCATTTCTGGCCGCGCGGGCCAGTGAATTTGGAATAGTCATTAATATTCCGTCCCCTCAAAATGTTCGGTCAGGCGCGGCGTACCCCCGTACAGACCCGCCCGGCGAACTGGTTCTTTGCCTTGAAACAAATGGGTGACCCTCGGGCGGCGACCGGTACGGTCCCGCATTGCGACTAAATCTCGCTTTCCAATGGTCAACACATTGACCCCCCAGACAAACTCGTACTTCACGGGCGAAATTGCCCGCACACACAACTCCGAAAAAGCCACGAACCCCTCGCTCGTGACGCGCGATACATCAGGCCGGAGCAAACCTGATACGCGTTGACCCAAATAAGACCGGCAGCTTGGTCTCTGGGTTTTCTGTCTCAGCGTCGTGCCGCGATGCGGCTGGCGACCCTGACAGAATTGCTTGTTACCCGTTTCCACGGCATTTCCAGGTCCTGGTCCCGAGTGGCGGCGACCATGGCTTTCAGAAAGCGTGATTTGGTTTTCATTTTCTGGTCCTGCTCTGAACGGGGATTTCCTCCCCATGTCCTCTGTAAACCTTTTGTGACGCGCGTTTGCGGCAGGGATAAGGCTTATCCGGGAAGATTTGCGGACAGAAAGATGAAGTCAGATGGACCTCCCACTCAACACGCCAGCGCCCGATTTTCGAACGTCAGATAACGATCTGATGACTGGCAAAAACTCGTTACGATTCTGATGCCCAATCAACACAAAAAATGTGGCGGAAAAGTGGCAGGGCACCTAAATCTGGACGAAGATCACAATCTTATGACGGAAATCAGCCGCCCGTAATCGACCTCGTTCGCGTGTGTTGACCGGCGATAGGAATAGAACCTGTCGGGGTCGGAATAGGTGCAGTGCCGGGTCCACTCGGCCTGTCCGATTCCCGCCTGCCGCAGCCGGTGCAGCCCGAAGGCGGGTAGATCAAATTGCAGGCGGTCACTTTCACCATTGGCAAAAAAGCGGCTGTTGTCCGGCGAATCCGCAAGGAACGCGTCCAGAAACTCTGGCCCCACCTCGTACGCGCGCTGCGAAATACTGGGTCCGATCACGGCGCAGATATTGCTGCGGTCGGCCCCCAGCGCCTCCATCGCGTCCAGCGTTGCCTCCAGAACACCGTCCAGCGCGCCGCGCCACCCGGCATGGGCGGCACCGATCACATGCGCATCGGGATCGGCGAACAGAACCGGCTGGCAATCGGCCGTCAGGATCGTCAGGGCCAGACCGGGTGTTGCTGTGACAATGGCATCCGCTTTGGGCTTTTCACCTTCAACCGGGGCTTTGACTGTCAGAACCGTTGGCGAATGAACCTGATGTACCGCGACCATTGCCTCGGGGTCCACCTCCATCGCGTCGGCCACCCGCCGCCGATTCAGCGCGACAATCTCGGTTTGATCCGAGGACCCCTGACCACAGTTCAACCCGCTGAAAATTCCTGAAGACGCGCCGCCGCGACGGGTAAAGAACCCATGGCGAAATGGCGACAGCAGGTCCGAGGTCAGAATTTCCAGCGTCATGGTTCCAATCCTGGTGGTGGGGCGGCATAGGCCGGGAAAAGGCCCATCACCTTGAACAGATTTCCCATTTCATCAGGATGCGTCAACCGCCGATGCGCGGCAATCAGCGCATCCAGCTCGGAACCGCTCAGCGCCTTGGACAGGGCTTGCGCGCGGGCGGTGATCCCCAGCCGTTCAAGGAAGAGGCCCTGCGGTGTCAGGCGCGTATGCCTGCACCCACAGGCGCGGGTCGCAACGGCCAAAGGCTCAAAATCCAAATGCGCGGTCAAATCGGCCTGACCGGGCGATACCAGAGGATCGGAATGTTCGTGGTTTTGCAGGGCCTGCAAGGTATCGCCCAGCGAATGCCAGTCACCATAATCCACAATCAGCGCCGCGCCGCCATGGCTGGCGATCCGTCCTGCGATCACGGTTAGAATCGGAATTGCAGCAACACACAGTTCGACCAGATCACCGTCCTTGGTGTCCGACAGCCTGTCATTCAACGCCACCTGCGGCCCGATTGCGCCCAGTCCGAAAGTCAACCCACCGTCACGCTCACCCACCAGACGCTCGCGCCAGCCCGTACCGTCACGCTGAAACTGGCGGATGGGCAGGGCATCAAAGAACTCGTTGGCCACCAGCAACAGCGGCTGGTCGGGCAGGTCGGCGATCGTTGCAATCCAGACCGCGTCGTAATCCTTCAGCGTTGCCGCCTGCACCTGTTTCAATACAGGCGATGCTTCAACCAGTACAACCTGCGCTGCCTCGTGAAATCCGGGTACTGACCGTGTGGCGCGCAGAATATCGGCCATCAGGGTACCACGCCCCGGCCCCAGCTCGCATAGGGCAAACGGTGCGGGCCGACCCTGATCCATCCAGCTCTGCGCAAGGCATAGCCCGACCAGCTCCCCGAACATCTGGCTGATTTCCGGCGCTGTGGTGAAATCCCCTGCAACCCCCAGCGGATCACGGGTCGTGTAATAGCCCAGCGTCGGATGCAGCAGGCATTCTCCCATGAAATCTGCCACGCTCATCGGTCCATCCTGCCGGATGCGGGCGACCAGATGATCGGTCAGGCTCATGCCGCCTGCCGCCGCGCACGCAGGGCAAACCACAGACCAAGCGCGATCATCGGCAGCGACAGGAACTGCCCCATGGTCAGCCCGTACCCGCCCACATGCCAGGCCAGCCCCAGCGGATTGCCGGGCGATACGAACTGCGAATCCGGCTGGCGAAAGAACTCGACGATAAAGCGCGACGCGCCGTAGCCCGCAAGGAACGTCCCCATGACTAGGCCCGGTGTGCGAAAACCGCCGCGCCGATAGACCAGCCACAGCAGTACCGCCCCCAGCAACACACCCTCCAGCGCGGCCTCATACAGCTGCGACGGGTGCCGGGCGCACATGCCTGCGACCACGCCGGGGCAATCCTGCGCAGCATATCCAGGAAAGATGACAGCCCAGGGCCGCTCGCTCGGGCGGCCCCACAGCTCGGCATTGACGAAATTGGCCAGCCGCCCCAGCAGCAATCCGGGCGGAACGGTGTAGGCGACCAGATCCCCCAGCGACAGGGCGGGGATACGGTGCCGTCGTGCAAACAGGTACGACGCAAGGATCACGCCCAGCAATCCGCCATGAAAGGCCATGCCGCCTTGCCAGACCTTCACGATCTCCAGCGGGTGCGACAGGTAATAAGCCGGTTGATAGAACAGCACAAAGCCCAGCCGCCCACCCAGAATCACACCCAGAATGATCCAGGTGACCAGATCCTCCAGCTGCTCGGGCTTCATCGGCGGGCCATCCGCAGGCCAGAGCGCTGGGCGGCGCAACGCCACAACAGCCAGCCGCCACGCGATCAGGATGCCCGCGATATAGGCCAGCGCATACCACCTTAACGCGAACTCCATCCCGAACAGCGGGATCGAGAACAGTTCGGGCGACAGATCGGGGAAATTCAGAACAGCTTGCATGTGCGTCTCATTGCCCGGGGTTTGCAGGTCAAGTCAACCTTGAGCCCGCGCCATTCTTTGCCCATATACAGGTAAACCGCGAGATCGGAGAACAGATATGCAGACCCGCAACAAAATCCTGGATGACGTGTCCCAACTGATGACCAACGCCATGGGCGTGGCGCAGGGCGCGCGGGAAGAGGCTGAAAACGCGATGAAGTCGATGATCGACCGCTGGTTGGCCGACCGCGATTTCGTCACCCGCGAAGAATTTGACGCCGTGCGCGCCATGGCCCAGAAGGCACGCGAGGAAAATGCGGCACTCGAAGCCCGCATCGCCGCGCTCGAGGCGAAACTGGACAAATAACGCCCCGGCGCTCCCTGTTTCCACAATTTTCGGACAAAGCATAACGCCGCGCAATCCAGCCCGGATTGTGCGGTGCTGTGTATTCTGACGTGTCGCAGAATTTATTCAAGACAAAGCTGACTCTGGCGCCAATATTTTGATCGCCGTTGCCTTCTGTCCACAACTTATTGCTGTTATCCCCAATAATTAGGGTTGCCAGAACTTACGCCACATCGCACCATATTTAGTACAGGCCTATGGGGGAAGCCCGGTTTGTAGAGCAGGCAACTAGCGCTGGGGCGCTGCCAGCCCCGAAATGCTAGAGATTAGTGAGGTGGCATTATGGCCCTTTCCGAGCAGTATCTCGAAGAAGACATTCATCCGATCGACATTGTTGAGCATCTGGCCGAACATCACGACTGGGATTTTGATCGCATTGGGGACGATCAGATTGCCATGGCCGTTGAAGGGCAGTGGCGCACCTACTCGATCACGCTGGCCTGGTCCAACTATGACGAAACGCTGCGCATGGTGTGCAGCTTCGAAATGGAACCACCGGCCGACCGTGAAATGCAGCTCTATGAGCTGCTCAACAAGATGAACGACCAGTGCTGGGTAGGCGCGTTTACCTATTGGGCAAACCAGAAGCTGATGGTCTATCGCTATGGTCTGGTCCTTGCAGGCGGGCAAACGGCCAGCGCTGACCAGATCGACACGATGATCAATGCCGCCGTCATGAGCGCCGAGCGGTACTACCCCGCGATCCAATTGGTGACCTGGGGTAACAGAGGGCCAGAAGAAGCCATGCAAGTGGCCATTGCAGAGGCCTACGGCCGCGCGTAAACCTTTGCCCCGAACCGATATGTAAAGCGGGAGGGGCAAATGGACATGACGCGAGTGGCCGAACAGGGGCTTGTGCTTCTGGGGTGCGGAAAGATGGGGTCCGCAATGCTGGCGGGATGGCTGGAACACGGCCTTCCGCCAGCTTCCGTTTGGGTCATCGATCCCTTTCCGTCGGATTGGCTGAAGGCGCAGGGCGTCAATATCAACGCACCGTTGCCCGAATCTCCCGCCGTGGTGCTGGTTGCGGTCAAACCGCAGATGATGGGCGAAGCCCTGCCTGCCATTCAGGCGCTGGGCGGCGGGTCCAGCCTGTTTATTTCGGTTGCAGCTGGCACCTCGATTGCGGCCTTCGAATCCGTTCTGGGCCTTGACACCCCGATCATTCGCGCCATGCCCAACACGCCCGCCGCCATCCGTCAGGGCATCACGGCACTGATCGGCAACGCACACACCTCCGAGATCGACATGGAGCAGGCCGAAAACCTGCTGGCGGCAGTGGGCCAGACTGTTCGCCTTGAGGATGAGGCACAGATGGACGCCGTCACCGGGCTCAGCGGGTCCGGCCCGGCCTACGTGTTCCATCTGATCGAAACCCTGGCCGCTGCGGGCGCGGCGCATGGCCTGCCTGCCGAGCTTGCGATGAAACTGGCCAAGTCCACAGTGGCCGGTGCCGGGGCGCTGGCCATGGCGTCCGACGAAGACCCGGCGCAGCTGCGCATCAACGTGACCTCTCCGAACGGCACCACACAGGCCGCGCTTGAGGTGCTGATGCACCAGGAAACCGGCTTTCCCGACCTGCTGCACCGTGCCGTCAAGGCCGCAACTGACCGATCCAAGGAGCTCTCGCGTGAGTGAAATTTCGTTCGACGACTTTCTCAAGGTCGATATTCGCGTGGGCGAGGTGATCCGCGCCGAACCCTATCCCGAGGCCCGCAAACCCGCGATCAAGATGTGGATCGACTTTGGGGACGAGATTGGCGAGCGCAAGACCTCGGCCCAGATCACCGCGCATTACGATCCGGCCACTCTGGTCGGCAAACAGGTCATGGCCGTCGTCAACTTCCCTCCACGCCAGATCGGCAAGTTCATGTCCGAGGTTCTGGTGCTGGGTCTGCCCGATGACAACGGCGAGATCGTTTTGATCGGCCCTGACGGTAAGGTACCAACCGGCGGGCGGATGCACTGATGAAACTGCTGATCACGCGTCCGATGACACCGGCAGTCGAATCGCGCGCCCGCGCCGATTTCGATGTAACCATCCGGGAAAACACCCTGCCCATGGCGCGGCAGGAGATGCTGGCCGCTCTGGCCGGATACGACGTCGTTGTGCCGACATTGGGCGATCAGTTCTCTGCTCAGGTCTTTGCGGATGCCGGTCAGCCGCGTTGCAAGCTGCTGGCCAATTTCGGTGTTGGCTTCAACCATATCGACGTGGATGCCGCACGCGCGGCCGGGGTTGACGTAACCAACACGCCCGGCGCGGTCACCGATGCCACAGCCGATATCGCCATGACCCTGCTGCTGACCACAGCCCGGCGGGCCGGTGAGGGGGAGCGGCTGGTGCGATCGGGTCAGTGGCAGGGCTGGCACCCGACGCAGATGCTGGGCCATCATGTGACCGGCAAGCGCGTGGGCATTGTCGGCATGGGCCGCATCGGACAGGCCATCGCGCGCCGCTGTCATTTCGGGTTTGCCATGCAGGTGGCCTATCAGTCCCGCAGCGCCAAGCAACTGGATTTCCCGGCGGAATTCACACCTGACCTTGAAACACTCGCCGCTTCGGTCGATTTCCTTGTGCTTGCGGTTCCCGGCGGTGCGGAAACCCGCCACCTGATCAATGCGCAGATTCTTGAGGCGATGAACCCCTCGGCTATTCTGGTCAACATCGCCCGTGGCGAGGTGGTGGACGAGGTCGCGCTGATCACGGCGCTGCAAACCGGTCAGATCGCGGGGGCGGGGCTGGACGTCTACGAATTCGAACCCAAAGTGCCGCAATCCCTGTGCGAAATGGAAAACGTCACCCTGCTGCCCCATCTGGGCACTGCCACCGAAGAGGTGCGCAGCAGCATGGGGCACATGGCGCTGGATAACGTGGCGGCCTTTGTCGCGGGCAGGGCGCTGCCCAACCCGGTCTAGTCGCCGACCGCCTCACGCCAGTGTTTGCGGCAGAGCGAGACATAGGTCTCGTTGCCACCGATCTGTACCTGTGCCCCTTCAGTGATGGCCTTGCCGGTCTCGTCGCGACGAATCACCATCGTGGCCTTGCGGCCGCATTCACAGATCGTGCGCACTTCGCGCATTTCGTCGGCAAGGGCCAGCAGGGTGGCGGAACCGGGGAACAGCTTGCCCTGAAAATCCACGCGCAGACCATAGGCCAGCACCGGCACATCCAGATCGTCCACCGCACGGGCCAGTTGCCAGACCTGCGCCTCGGACAGGAACTGTGCCTCGTCGATGAAAACGCAGGCCACGGAACCTTTGTCCAGCCGGGACCGGATCATGGCGAAGACATCATCTTCGGGTGTGAAAGTGTCAGCGTGCTCCGATATGCCGATGCGCGATGCAATCCGCCCCGCACCCGCCCGCCCGTCAATGGCGGCGGTCATCAGGTAGGTCTGCATGCCGCGCTCGCGATAGTTGTGCGAGGCCTGTAGCAACACGGTCGACTTGCCCGCGTTCATGGTGGAATAGTTGAAATACAGCTTTGCCATGGCGCGGGTCTAAAACGCCTGACGAAAAGGAACAAGAGAGCAAAGGGATGTAAGAAGCGACGTCGCCATTGCGTGTGCAGAGGCCGAGCTGGGCTCGTAGGGGATGGAACCCCCGCGTCTGCAACAGCGACGCCGTCGGCCAACATGTGGCCAAAACAAAGCAAGGCCCAACAATACCGCCCTGCAATCACTCTTTACCGGCTTGAACTGCCGCCACTCACTCACAAAATCCCCCGCTTATCTGAGGGATAGTCAATGTATGACATTTCAATTATGACTCAGGTATGGGAAATTTCCCGACGCTTTCCCCGGTTTGGACATCGGGCGGGCGTTTGCAGGTAACAAAGGTAAATCAATGGCAGATATCGGGGCCTATCTGAAGAAACACACAGAAGCGCTGGTCAAAGATGTCGGAATAGAAGCTGCTTGTGAAATTACAGGAAAATCCAAGGCGACTCTGGGCCGGTATTACTCGGACAACGCAGAACACGCGGACAGGTTTATGCCTGTGGATGCGGTGGCCCGGCTTGAAAACGCAGCAACTTATCCGCATGTGACATCCGCGCTGGCGGATCTGAAAAACATCACCCTGTCCTACAGCGAACGCAACACCGAGGAATCACGCACAGGCGGTGTGAATTCGGATGTCATCGCGCTCAGCCAGCGGTTTGCAATGCTGATGACGGAATATCAGGCCGCAATCGAAGATGGCATCATCACGGTGAACGAAGCCAAAAGGCTGCTGAAAGAAACCAGTTTGCTTCAGCAGGTCCTGATTGAAATGAAACTGCACCTGGAAGAAGAAAGCGTCAGCTAGGCCTGATTGCGGACCGTTACCGGCCAAATTCCGCCTGCCCGGATTGCAGCAGATATCGTGCGCTTTGCGGCATGATCACCAACCGGACCCTGTGCCTCAATTCAGTCATGTCTTTCCGATAAGCTGCGGCGCAGGCAAGATCGTCAAGGGCAGTAAACCATGCAGAAAATGCAGGGAAATTACAGCGTTCTCGCAGACCGTATGGTTTGGCGGTCGTTCCTGTTTGTCTATGCGCTTTTTCTGGCCACGGTGCTGTTTGGCGCTTATCAGGAAGGCCCTGATGACGCGATGCGCTGGGTCATGGTACAGGACCTGCTGGCGGGGCAGGGCTGGTTTGACGCCTATCAGCATCGGCTGGGGCCCGGTGGCGGCACGCTGATGCACTGGTCCCGGCTTGTCGACGCGCCGATCGCCGGGATCTACGCGCTGTCCGCGATCGTCGTGCCACCCGACAGCGCCTTGCAAGTGACCGCGTTTGTCTGGCCAGTGCTGCTGGCGGGGCTGACCCTGTGGACCTTCGCCGTCACTGGCGGCGCTTTGGGCGGGCGCAATGGCGCGATTTCGGCACTGGTCGTCGGTGTGCTGACGCTCGAACATTATCGGAAGTTCGACTATTTCTCGTTTGACCACCACAATGTTCAGATTCTGCTGTTTGCAGCGGCCCTCATGTTCTTTGTCCTACGCAAGGCCAAACCCTCTGCTGCGGGGTGGCTGGGTGTCTGTCTGGCCCTTTCGGTGTCCATCGGAACCGAATCAATCGTGCAGGTCGCGATTATCGCGGTGTTCCTTACGATTGACTGGATCGTGACCGGCGCAGCCGCCCGCCGCCGCACCATGGTGTTTGGAACCGGGCTGGCGCTGACCCTGTTTCTGGTCAGCGTTGCAACAACGGGACGTCAGGGCTTTCTGTTTCCAAGCTGCGATGCCCTGACGATCAGTGTGGCCCTGCCGGCCGGGATCGCGGCCCTGTGCCTGTGTGCAGCAGCCTGGGTCGGGTCGGGTTGGTCCCATTGGGGGCGCTTCGGCGCGTGTCTAGCGATTGGCGCTGTAACACTTGGCTGCGCTTACGCATTTGCGCCCTACTGCCTTGAAAACCCGATTGCGAACCTGCCTCAGGACATGCGTGACTTCTGGCTCAGCCAGGTTGCCGAAGCGCAGAATATCACCGTTGTGCTGGAACTGCATTTGGGCGAGGCTGCGGCCCTGATCGCCATGTCCGTCATCACAGCGGTTGCAGCGTTGTTCTTTGTCCGACAGTCACAAGACAAAATGGACTATCTTCTGTTTCTGGCGCTGATTGTGACCGGGTTTTCCATGTTTCTGTACCAGTCCCGGATGATGACGTTTCTGGGCGTGTCCCTTGTGGCTGTTCAGGCTCAGATGCTGCGCGCCCTTTACATCAGTTACAGAACCCATGGTCGCACGCTTTCCGGCCTGGCTATGGTAGGCTTTGTTGTCTGCGTCTCGCCAAAGATCGGCATCAGCGTGGAAAAACAGCTGGGACGATTTGCGCGCCCCTCCCTTGCGGCACCTGCCGCCGAGGTCGCGCGGGTTTCGCAAAACGACGGCGCCGCCTGCAAGGCGCCCCAGGCTTACGCGGCCCTGAAAAACCTGCCAGCCGGCATGGTTCTGGTCGATTTCGATTTTGCGGCAGAGGTGCTGCGCTATACCAATCATTCGGTTCTGGCGGGCAATTATCACCGCAACCGGGCCGGAATTCAGGCGCAGATTGCGGTTTTGCGTATGGATGCGTCCCAGGCCGGTCCGCGTCTTGCTGCGCTGGGTGTAAGCTATGTGCTGATTTGCACCGCTACGCCCCGTACTGAATTCTGGGACTGGGCGTCTCAGGGGCGCGGGCTGCAATCCCAACTGGCAAAGGGTGAAACCCCCGCCTATCTCAGCCGGATTGATGGTGGGGAAGGGGCCGCGTTTCAGGTTTTTCAGTTGGCTGCCGATTTCTAGGCCGTCAGCGCGTTGCGGAATGCCGATCAGGCGTGACGCTTGACGATCACCGATCCAACCGAATACCCGGCCCCAAAAGAACAGATCAGCCCCAGATCACCCTCTTGCAGATCGTCAGAGTATTTCGAAAACGCAATGATCGACCCTGCGGATGAGGTGTTCGCATAATCCTGAAGGATATTGGGTTGCTCGCCCGCCTCGGGTTCGCGGCCCAGAACCTTCTTGCCGATGAAATCGTTCATCGTCTTGTTGGCCTGATGCAGCCACAGGCGTTTGAGGTCGGTATTGCTGACCCCTTCGGCCTCCATATGGTCGCTGATATGCTTGCTGACCATCGGCAACACTTCCTTGAACACCTTCCGGCCGTTCTGCATGAACTGCATGTCGCGGCGGTCAATCACACCATCGGGGCGCGACCGGCGCAGGAACCCGTTATTGTTGCGGATATTGTTGGAAAAGGCGGTGGCACAACGTGTCGACAGGATTTCGAAATGCGGGCCTTTTGCGTCTTCGATCCGCTCGATCAGCGTTGCCGTTGCCACATCGCCAAAAATAAAGTGACAATCCCGGTCGCGCCATTCCAGATGGCCCGAGCAGATTTCAGGGTTCACCACCAACGCCGCGCGCACCGACCCAGACCGCACCATATCCGCCGCCGCCTGAATGCCGAACGTGGCCGAAGAACAGGCGACATTCATGTCAAAGCCAAACCCGTCGATGCCCAGTTCCTGCTGAATCTCGATTGCAATCGCCGGATAGGCGCGTTCATGGTTCGAGGCCGCGCAGATCACCAGATCGACATCCGCCGCCGTACGCCCCGCCTGCGCCAGCGCCTTCTTGCAGGCATCCACTGCCATCTCGGTCATGATCCCGGGCTCGTCATCGCTGCGCTGGCGCAGCGTCGGGTGCATGACGTCCGGGTTCAGCACCCCGGCCTTGTCCATCACATAGCGGTTCTGAATGCCCGACGCCTTGACGATGAACTCTTCCGAGGAATGCTGCATCGCCTCCATCTGCCCGGCTGCGATGGCCTCGGCATTCTTCGCGTTCTGCTTGTCGGCATAAGCGTTGAACGCTTCGACAAGCTCGGCGTTGGTGATGACGTTTTCCGGCGTGAAGACACCGGTACCGGTGATGGCGGGGGTATACATGGCGGGTCCTGAATGTTTCGGATTCGCCCAAAATGCAGTCATGGCGTGATTTGATCAAGATATGTTGACCCAAGGGAATTCTTTTCGGGGCACAGTTTCATATCTTGAATAGTTCAGAAATTGAAGTATATCGCCCCGTAACCCGCGCGGAGACCCCAATGCCAGACGATATCAGTGCCAGACTCGGCCGCCTCAGCCCCGAGATTCAGGCGATCATGGGCGTCTATGCTCTGTACTGGAAACTGGAAGAGACCTTCGACTGTATCGAAACAGACCTGAGCCACCCGGAATGCCACATGCTGATCAAGCTGGATCAGCCCAAGCGCATGGGTGTTCTGGCCGCCGATATGTTAAGCGTACCATCAACGATCACCGCCACAGCCGATGCCCTTGAAAAAGCGGGCTATCTGACGCGTCGGCGTGACCCCGAAGACCGCCGCGCCTGGTTGCTGGTGCTGACAAAGCAGGGCGAAGAGGCCCGCAACATGCTGGTCGCCGCCGCCGGGGACCTGTTTCACAGGGCCTCGGGCCTCAACGAACAAGAAACTGCCGAATTCGCGCGACTGGCGCGCAAAGTCCGCGACAACGTATTGAAAACGGGAATTCCCGAGGGATTGAAGAAATGAAACTCCTGACCTCTCTGGGCCTTGCACTGGCCATTCTGGCAACCCCGATTGCCGCTCAAGAGACCCCGAAACCGGTGAAACTCATGCAGGTGCGCGAAACCGCGCCCGGTTTCACGCGGCAGTTTTTTGGCCGCGTCGCCGCGCGCCAGACCGTTGATCTGGCCTTTCAGGTTGCGGGCCAGATTGTCGAAATGCCCATCAACGAAGGCTTCGTGATTCCCAAGGATGGCCTGATTGCCCGTCTGGATCAGGAACCGTTCGAGCTGCGCCTTGATCGGGCGCGGCTGCAAAAGGAGCAGGCCGACCGCACCGTTGCGCGCCTGTCGCGCCTGCGCGGTACAACCGCCAGCCAGGTGGCCGTGGACGATGCCGAGACCGAGGCGCAACTGGCCGCGATCGCCCTGCGCGACGCGGAATATGAACTGGAACACGCCACGCTGACCGCGCCCTTTGACGCGCTGGTCTCAAGCCGCTCGGTCGAGGCGTTTACCACCGTCTCGGCAGGCACGCCCATCGTCCGCATTCACGACATGTCCGAATTGCGCATCGTGGTCGACGTGCCCGAGATCCTGTTTCAACGCTCCGGCCAGACTGATCAAAGAACGATCACCGCCAAATTCCCTGCCAGTGACGAAGTCTTCCCGCTGGAAATCCGTGAATTCGACGCGGAAACCTCCAGCGTCGGTCAAACCTTCCGCATCCAGTTCGGCCTGACCCCGCCCGAGGGGTTGCTGATCCTTCCCGGCTCGTCCGTTACCGTCAATGTTCAGGTGCAGGACAACCGCATTGGCATCATCGTGCCAGCAACCGCTGTGATCGCCGACGCAAACGGCGCGCTGAACGTCATGGTGTTTTCCCCGGTCGGGGCGGATGAGGGCACCGTGCGCCGCGTCCCGGTGACCATCGAGCCCACGCAAACCGGCGATGTCCGGGTGCTGACGGGCCTGTCTGACGGGGATGAGGTCGTTGTGGCCGGGGGCGCTGTGCTGACGGATGGTCAGACGGTGCGCCGGTTTGCCGGTTTCGCGAACTGAGGGGCTGACAGATGAATATCGCCCGCGCCTCAATCGACCGGCCGCTTTACACATGGCTGGTCATCCTCATTGCCCTCATTGGGGGCATCTGGGGGTTCACATCGCTTGGCCGTCTGGAAGACCCGGCCTTTACAATCAAAAACGCGGTCATCGCCACGCAATACCCCGGTGCCACCGCCGAGCAGGTGGCGCTGGAAGTATCGGAACCGCTGGAATCCGCCATACAGCAGATGGGCGAGGTGGATGTCATCACCTCGGTCAATCAACCCGGACGGTCCCTGATCGAGGTCGAGATCAAATCGACATACGACGGCACCGAACTGCCTGCCATCTGGACCCGCCTCAGGGCCAAGGTGCGCGACGCCGCGCGCGGCCTGCCATCGGGCGTCGGCCAACCGTTTGTGAATGACGGGTTCGGCGACGTGTTCGGCCTGTTCTATGCGGTGACCGCCCAAGGGTTCTCGGACGCTGAAAAGCACGAACTGGCAACGTTCCTGCGGCGGGAACTGCTGACCGTGGACGGGGTTGCGGATGTCGAGGTTCAGGGCCTGCCGGACGAGGCGATCTTTGTCGAACCCGATCTGGCGATTTCCGTGAACCAGAATGTCCCGCTGCAAGCGATCAACCAGGCGATTGCCAATGCGGATTCGGTCAATTCCTCAGGGTCCTTGCGCTCTGATAACGACCGCACCACCATTCTGACGGCCGAAGGGTCGGACAGCGTGTCGGCCATTGCGGGCCTGTCTGTTGGTTCGCAGGGGCAGGTGATCAACCTCTTTGACATGTCCGATGTCTATCGCGCCCGTCAGAACGACCCCGACATCATTATCCGCTACAACGGGACCGAGGCTTTCACCTTGGGCATCGCGGGTCTGGCCACCGAAAACATTGTCGAGGTTGGCAAACGCGCTGACGCCAAATTTGCGGAGTTGAACACAAGCATTCCCTTCGGTGTCGAAATCCTGCCGATCTATCAGCAACATGTGGTGGTCGAACAGGCCTCGAACGACTTTCTCGTGAACCTTGCCATGTCGGTGGCCATCGTGGTCGCCGTTCTGGGCATCTTCATGGGCTGGCGCGCGGCCATTGTTGTCGGCTCGACCCTGCTGCTGACCGTGGTCGGCACGCTTCTGTTCATGTCGCTCTTTTCGATCGAGATGGAAAGAATCTCATTGGGTGCCCTGATCATCGCCATGGGGATGCTGGTGGACAACGCCATCGTTGTGGCCGAAGGGATGCAAATTTCCATGCTGCGCGGCCAGTCCTCGCGCGATGCGGCCGAAGATGTGGCATCAAAAACCCAGATCCCGCTGCTGGGTGCGACTGTGATTGGCATCATGGCCTTTGCGGGCATTGGCCTCAGCCCTGACGCAACCGGAGAATTCCTGTTCTCTCTGTTCGCCGTGATCGGCATTTCACTGTTGCTCAGCTGGGTTTTGGCGATCACCGTCACGCCGCTTTTGGGGCATTACTTCTTCAAACAGGGCAAAGCAGGCGAGATCGACGCTTATGGCGGCCTCCTGTTCCGCACCTATGGTGCGATCCTGCGCTTTGCGCTGCGCTTCCGCTGGCTGGTTGTTGCTTGTCTCGTCGGCGTAACCGTGGTGTGTTATGCCGGGTTTGGGCTGATGAAACAGCAGTTCTTCCCCAACTCCAACACGCCTTTGTTCTTTGTGCACTACAAACTGCCGCAGGGCACACCGATTGCACGAACCGCCGAAGACATGGCGGTGTTCGAAGAGTGGTTGGCAGCCCGCGACGACGTGGTCTCGGTCGCGACCTTTGTCGGCCAGGGGGCTACTCGTTTCATGCTGACGTATTCAGCCGAAAAGCCGAACCCCAGCTATGGGCATATGGTCATCCGCACAGCAAGCCTGGACGACATCCCGGCGCTGCAAGCGGATCTTGAGGCGTTTGGGTCCGTCCAATTCCCTGAAGGTGAGTTCGGCACTAAGCGCCTGGTTTTTGGCCCCGGCGGTGGTGATCCGATTCAGGCCCGGTTCTCGGGCAGCGATCCGGTCGTGCTGCGCCAGCTTGCTGATGAGGCAGTGCAGCGCATGGCAGCCGCATCCCCGAACGCGCTGCTGGTTCACCACGATTGGCGCGAACAGGAACTGGCGCTGCAACCGATCTATGCCACCGAACGGGCGCAGACAGCAGGTGTCACGCGCGAAGATATCGCCGCCACTCTGCAATTCTCGACCGACGGCATCACGGGTGGTGTGTTCCGCGAGCGCGACCGCTTAATCCCGATCATCCTGCGCCGACCTGCGGACGGAGATTACTCGATCGTCGATCAGGTCGTGTACTCGGACCAGTCGGAAAAGTTTGTACCAATTGAACAAATGGTGGATGGGTTCGAGTACAAAACGCTCAATACACTGGTTCATCGCCGTGATCGGGTTCTGACCATCACCGTCGGCGCCGACATCCCGCCCGACCTGACAGCGGCACAGGTCCACGCCGAAGTGCGCGATGCTATCGAGGCCATCGACCTGCCACCCGGCTACAAGATGGAGTGGGGTGGAGAGTTCGAAAACTCGCGCAAAGCACAGGCAAGCCTGGGCAGACAATTGCCGCTGAGCCTGCTGATCATGGTGTTGATCTCGGTCCTATTGTTCAACGCGATCCGCCAGCCGATCATCATCTGGCTGCTGGTGCCGATGTCCGTGAACGGCGTGGTAATCGGCCTGCTGGGAACAGGGTTGCCCTTCACCTTTACGGCACTTCTGGGCCTGCTCAGCCTGTCGGGCATGCTGATCAAGAACGGCATTGTTCTGGTTGAGGAAATCGATCTGGTCCGCGCTACCGGCAAGCCCCTGCGCGAGGCAATCATCGAAGCATCCGTGTCGCGTTTGCGGCCTGTCATGCTGGCGGCTGTCACGACCATTCTGGGCATGGCGCCGCTGCTCACGGATGCGTTCTTCGTCTCGATGGCAGTGACGATCATGGGCGGTCTGGCATTTGCCACCGTGCTGACAATGGTCGCGGCACCGGTGTTCTATTTGCTGTTCTTCGCCCGTGACGAACGAAAGAAAACGATGGAAGAACCTGCGTAAGGCATTGGAAACAAATAAAAGCCCCAGAGTTTCCTCTGGGGCTTTTCCGTTTGGTTCAGGGGTCTTTACCCCTGTAGCGATTTCACCTCAACGTCGCCCTCAGCTTGTGCCTTGATCGCCAGTGCTGCGGCATTGGCCCCAGCTGCGGTGGTGAAATACGGGATCTTGTCGTACAGCGCGATCGAGCGGATGGCCTTGCTGTCCTCAACCGCCTGCGCACCTTCGGTGGTGTTCATCACCAGCTGCACCTGACCGTCTTTCAGCATGTCCACCACATCCGGGCGGCCTTCGTACACCTTGTTCACCACGTTACAGGCAACACCCTGTTCGTCCAGCCAGCTTTGGGTGCCGCGCGTGGCCACAAGCGTGAAGCCCTGATCAACCAGAACCTGCGCCGCTTCCAGCATGGCTTTGCCCTTGTCGGCATCCTTGATCGAAATGAACGCACGGCCAGAGGACGGCAGCACCATGCCCGCGCCCATCTGCGCCTTGAGGAACGCGCGTGGGAAGTCACGGTCCCAGCCCATCACCTCGCCGGTCGAGCGCATTTCCGGGCCAAGGATGGTGTCGACGCCGGGGAAACGGGCGAATGGCATGACAGCTTCTTTCACCGAGAACCACGGCATGTCCGGATCGGCCAACGTCATCTGGTCCGCGATCTTGGTGTCCTTGCCTTCCTGATAGGGCGGGCGCATCGGGAAATCGGCCAGTTTCTCGCCCGCCATGACGCGCGCCGCAATCGACGCAATTGCACTGTCGGTGGCCTTGGCAACAAACGGCACGGTGCGCGAGGCGCGCGGGTTCACTTCGATCAGATAGATCTCATCATCCTTGATCGCGAATTGCACATTCATCAGGCCAACAACATTCAGCGCCTTGGCCAGCTTGAATGCCTGTTCCTTGATCTGCCCGATGATCTCTTTCGACAGCGAATAGGGCGGCAGCGAACAGGCGGAATCGCCGGAGTGAACACCCGCTTCTTCGATGTGCTGCATGATGCCCGCCACGTGAACGTCGGTGCCGTCACACAGTGCATCTACGTCCAGCTCGACCGCGCCCGCCAGATAGCTGTCCAGCAGTACGGGGCTGTCGCCCGAGACCACAACGGCCTCGTTGATATAGCGTCGTAGCTGATCCATATCGCGCACGATTTCCATCGCACGACCGCCCAGAACGTAAGAGGGGCGAATGACCAGCGGGAAACCGATCTCTTCGGCAATCTCCAGCGCCTTTTCATCGGTCGAGGCAATACCGTTTCTGGGCTGTTTCAGGCCCAGTTCATTGACCAGCGCCTGGAACCGTTCACGGTCTTCGGCCAGGTCAATTGCGTCCGGTGTGGTACCCAGAATCGGAATACCCTCGGCCTCAAGCGCGTTGGCCAGCTTCAACGGAGTTTGCCCACCGAACTGAACGATCACGCCGTGCAGCGTGCCGTTTTCCTGTTCCTTCGTCAGGATTTCCATGACGTGTTCAAAGGTCAGCGGCTCAAAATACAGACGGTCCGAGGTGTCGTAGTCGGTCGAGACCGTCTCGGGGTTGCAATTGACCATGATGGTCTCGTACCCGGCCTCGGTCAGCGCATAGCAGGCGTGGCAGCAGCAATAATCGAACTCGATCCCCTGACCGATCCGGTTCGGACCACCACCAAGAATAACGACCTTCTTGCGGTCGCTTGGGCGTGCCTCGCATTCGACATCGCCCATCATCGGGGCTTCGTAAGTCGAGTACATATAGGGTGTCTGCGCTTCGAACTCGGCGGCGCAGGTATCAATGCGTTTGAAGACCGCGGTGACGCCCAGATTGTGGCGGGCGCGGCGCACGTTATCTTCGCTGCGGCCTGACAGGTTGCCCAGACGCGCATCGGTGAAGCCCAGCATCTTGAGCTTGCGGATGCCTTCTTCGGTCACTGGCAGACCATCCTTACGCACGGTGCGTTCGGCTTCGATGATCTCGCGAATGCGGGCCAGGAACCAGGGGTCAAACTTGGTGACGCCAAAGATTTCGTCGTCGCTCAGGCCATGACGCATGGCTTGGGCGATGGTGCGCAGGCGGTCAGGGGTCTGCTTGCTGATCGCTTTGATGACATGCGCTTTGTCGTCGCTGCTTTCGACCTCATCCCACAGGCCGATGCTCAGCCCCGGAATTTCGATCTCATCAAACCCGGTCAGGCCGGATTCCATCGAGGCCAGCGCCTTCTGCATGGATTCGTGGATGGTGCGGCCGATGGACATCGCCTCACCCACTGACTTCATTGCAGTGGTCAGATAGGGTTCAGAGCCGGGGAACTTCTCAAACGCGAATTTCGGGATCTTGGTGACGACATAGTCGATGGTAGGTTCGAACGACGCAGGCGTGACCTTGGTGATGTCGTTGTCCAACTCGTCCAGCGTGTAACCAACGGCCAGTTTCGCGGCAATTTTGGCAATCGGGAAACCCGTCGCTTTCGAGGCCAGCGCCGATGAACGCGACACGCGCGGGTTCATTTCGATCACAACCATGCGGCCATCATCGGGGTTGATCGCCCATTGCACGTTCGAGCCACCGGTTTCCACCCCGATCTCGCGCAGCACGGCGATCGAGCCGTTGCGCATGATCTGGTATTCCTTGTCGGTCAGCGTCAGGGCAGGGGCCACCGTGATCGAGTCACCCGTGTGCACGCCCATTGGATCGACGTTTTCGATGGAACAGACGATGATGGCGTTGTCGGCAGTGTCGCGCACCACTTCCATCTCGTATTCTTTCCAGCCCAGCAGGCTTTCATCGACGAGGATCTGGTTGACGGGCGAGGCATCCATGCCCGAGCGGCAGAAATGGATATAATCCTCGCGATTATAGGCCACGCCGCCGCCTGTGCCGCCCAAGGTAAAGGCCGGGCGGATGATGGCGGGCAGGCCGATTTCCTCCAACTCGTCCAGAGCGATCTGCACACCTGCGTCCAGATCGGCAGAGCCGTCGGCCTTCTTGGGGGCGGTCACGATGGTGGCTTTGGGGTTTTCCAGCCCCAGCCGGTCCATCGCCTCGCGGAACAATTTGCGGTCCTCGGCCATCTCGATGGCGTCGCGTTTGGCACCGATCATCTCGACACCGAACTTGTCCAACACTCCCATCTCTTCCAGCGCGAGCGAGGTGTTCAGACCGGTTTGCCCGCCCATTGTGGGCAGCAGGGCGTCAGGGCGTTCCTTTTCGATGATCTTGGCGACGACCTCGGGCGTGATCGGCTCTATGTAAGTCGCATCGGCCAAACCGGGGTCTGTCATGATCGTCGCCGGGTTCGAGTTGACCAGAATAACCCGGTAACCTTCTTCGCGCAGGGCTTTGCAGGCCTGTGCTCCGGAATAGTCGAATTCGCAAGCCTGACCGATAACAATGGGACCCGCCCCGATGATCATGATCGACTTGATGTCGGTTCTCTTCGGCATGGCCTGGCCCCTTCGATTTTGCACGAGTCGCGGGCGCCGCCCAAGCGCCCAAATTGTCGTGCGTTATAGGGACCACGCAGAAAGGTTCAAGGGGTATCGGAAACAGAAGCGAAATTGCCGCTTTCCCCCCTTTCCTCTGCCAGAGTATTCTCTATATCGCCCTTCACGGCAAAAGAGGATGCAGTTGCGTATTCGTTTTGATCAGGGACCAGCCGGTCGCGGAACCCGGTTTCAGCGCCCGTCTCGGATAATCCGCGCGGATACGGCGGAGGACGTGCCTCAGGCTCTGGCGGCGCTGGATGAGGCGCGCACGGGCGGGGCGTGGCTGGCTGGCTATGCAAGTTACGAACTTGGATATGTGCTTGAACCCCGGCTGATCGATCTTCTGCCGGAATCGCGTCGGCTGCCCCTGCTGTGTTTTGGGGTCTACGGCGCGCCGGATCGGGTTGCTTTACCAACGCCCGCGAGTGAGGTGCGCGCGTTTCAGCCGCGCTGGGATGAGGCGCGCTATGGCGAAGCCTTTCAACTGGTGCATGATGCCATCGGTGCAGGCGATATCTATCAGGCGAACCTGACCTTTCCGATTGATCTGACTGTCTCGGGCAGCAGTGAAGCCCTTTATGCGGCGCTGGCAGCGGGGCAGCCGGTTGGGCATGGCGCGCTGGTGCAGCAGGTCGGGTTGCCGGATCTGCTCAGTCGCTCGCCAGAGTTGTTCTTCCGCACGGGCACGGATGGAAAGATCGAAACACGACCGATGAAGGGTACCCAGCCGCGCAGCGAAGACCCGGATGAGGATATGCGGCGCCGGGCGTTTCTGACCACGGATGAAAAGAACCGGGCGGAAAACCTGATGATCGTCGATCTACTGCGCAACGATATCAGCCGTGTTGCGCTGCCCGGTTCAGTTCATGTCCCGGAACTGTTCAAGGTGGAAACCTATGCGACCGTGCATCAGATGGTGTCACTTGTCCGTGCCCAGCTGCTCAAATGCGCCGGGCTCAGCGATATACTGACGGCTCTGTTTCCTTGCGGTTCGATCACGGGCGCCCCCAAAATTCGCGCCATGGAAATTCTGGCCGGGCTGGAACCCTGGCCGCGTGACATCTATTGTGGCACCATCGGCTGGGCCGCGCCTGATGGCCGGTCCGAGTTCAACGTGGCCATCCGTACGCTGATGCTGGAAGACGATCAGGCCACCCTGAACGTGGGCGGGGGCCTTGTCTGGGACAGCACCGCCCCGGCAGAATATGAGGAGGCGCTATGGAAAGCCCGCTTCGCCCGCCAGCTGAGCCTGATTTCCGCCTGATCGAAACGCTGGCCTTTCGGCCAGGTCGGGGCTTTGTCCGAAAAGACCGTCACCTTGCGCGCATGGCCCGAACCGCCGCGGCCTTTGGCCTTCCCTTCAACCCGGATGCAGCGACCGCCGCGCTGGATGGCGCGTTGGGCGACACACCTTTGCGATGCCGTCTGACACTGGACGCATCGGGTGCGTTCGAATTGACGACCGGGGTTCTGGCCAACAATCCCCCGGTCTGGCGCATCGCCCTGTCGGAACAGCGGCTGGCATCCAATGATCTTTGGCTGCGTCACAAGACAAGCCGCCGCGCTCTATATGACGATGCCCGTGCCGGGCTGCCGGATGGCATAGACGAGGTGTTGTTCCTGAATGAGCTTGATGAGCTGTGTGAGGGCACCATCAGCAACCTTTTCATCGAAAAGCAGGACGGCCGTATTCTGACACCTGTGCTGTCCAGCGGTCTGTTGCCGGGCATATTGCGCGAAGAACTACTGGATAAAGGAACGGTGTCCGAGGCCGTGCTGACCCTGAGCGACCTGAAAAATGCACAAACTGCCTACATGGGCAATTCATTGCGTGGGCTGATCCGGGTGGAGCTGATGGACACGTGACCAAAGACAGCGCGATGGTCGGACCACCGGTTGCATTGCCGCGGTTAAGGGTTGAGTTCGGCCTGTTCTATATTGTTCTGCCGCTGGTCATCGCGGTTTTGTTTCCACCGAACTGGATGCTTCCGGCACTGTTTGCTTTGACCGGGTTGGGGATCATGCTGCTGCATTGGACACCGGGCTTTCAATGGGCCGAGCTGCGGTACGATTGGGCCAACTGGTCACTTCGCGAAGTTGTGCTGTTTACCGCTTTCATGTCCGTGTTTTGCTTCGGGCTGATTCAGGTGACACGCCCCGACGCCGCATTTCTTCTGCTGATACACCGCCCTGAGATGCTGGCGCTTATCTGGATCGGTTATCCTGTTTTGTCTGCACTGCCTCAGGAACTGCTGTTCCGCCCACTGTTCTTCCGGCGTTATCACGCGGTCCTGCCAGAGGGGCGTGCGGCTTATGTGCTGAATGCTGCCATCTTCTCGTTCGCGCATCTGATGTATTGGAGTTGGATTGTCGCCCTCATGACATTTGCGGGAGGGCTGCTGTTTACATGGGCCTACAGGCAGCGCGGCTCGTTCTTTTATGCGGTGCTGTTGCACGCGATTGCGGGCAATATCATCTTTGCGGTCGGGCTGGGTGTCTATTTCTACTCGGGCAACGTGCAAAGGCCGTTTTGACAGGGCGACCCACCTTGACTTTCCGGGCCTGACAGGGTGTATCGGCGCGACGAATTCTGCGCCCGAAGGGATATGATCCATGCACGCCTATCGCAGCCACACCTGCGCCGCACTGACCGCCGCTAATGTCGGGGAAACCGTTCGCCTGTCCGGTTGGGTGCATCGGGTCCGAGACCACGGGGGCGTCCTGTTCATCGACCTGCGCGACCATTTCGGTGTGACACAAGTTCTATGCGACGGCGACAGCGCGGCTTTTGCCGAGCTTGAAAAGGTGCGTTCCGAATGGTGTATCCGCATCGACGGAACCGTCAAGGCGCGTGCCGCCGAACTGGTGAACCCGAAACTGCCCACCGGTGAGATTGAGGTGTACGTGCGCGAGCTGGAAGTTCTGGGCGCCGCCGAGGAACTGCCGCTGATGGTGTTCGGCGATCAGGAATACCCCGAGGAAACCCGCCTGCGCTATCGCTACCTCGACCTGCGCCGCGAAGCGATGCAGCAAAACATGACCCTGCGGTCGGACGTTGTGGCCTCCATGCGCAAGCGTATGTGGGATCAGGGGTTCCGCGAGTATCAGACGCCGATCATCACCGCATCCTCGCCCGAAGGCGCGCGCGACTTTCTGGTGCCGTCGCGTCTGCATCCGGGCAAGTTCTACGCGTTGCCGCAAGCCCCGCAGCAGTTCAAGCAGCTGATCATGGTGTCGGGTTTCGACAAGTATTTCCAGATTGCGCCCTGCTTTCGTGACGAAGACCCGCGCGCCGACCGCTCGCCGACCGATTTCTACCAGCTTGACCTCGAGATGTCCTTTGTCGAGCAGCAGGACGTGTTCGACACGATCCAACCCGTTCTGACCGGCGTGTTCGAAGAGTTCGGCGGTGGCCTCAAGGTCGATCAGGAGTGGCCCCAGATTTCCTACAAGGATTCGGCGCTGTGGTACGGCACGGACAAGCCCGACCTGCGGAACCCTATCAAAATGCAAGTGGTCTCTGATCATTTCCGCGGGTCTGGCTTTGCGATTTTTGCAAAGCTGTTGGAGCAGGACGGCACCGAAATCCGCGCCATCCCCGCACCAACCGGCGGCAGCCGCAAATTCTGTGACCGCATGAACACCTTTGCCCAGAAAGAGGGTCTGCCGGGGATGGGCTACATCTTCTGGCGCGATCAGGGTGAAGGGATGGAAGCCGCAGGTCCGCTGGCCAAGAACATCGGTCCCGAGCGCACCGAGGCAATCCGCCAGCAATTGGGTCTGGGTGTCGGCGATGCGGCGTTTTTCCTGGGCGGCAAGCCGAAGGCTTTTGAAAAGGTTGCAGGCAAGGCGCGCGACGTGATCGGGGATGAGCTTGGTCTGACCGAGAAAGACCGCTTTGCCTTTGCCTGGATCGTTGATTTCCCGATCTACGAACAAGACGAAGAAACCGGCGCGATCGACTTTGAGCACAACCCGTTTTCGATGCCGCAAGGCGGCATGGACGCGCTGCAGGGCAATCCGCTGGACGTACGTGGTTATCAATACGATCTAGCCTGCAACGGGTATGAGCTGGTCTCGGGCGCGATCCGGAACCACAAGCCGGAGATCATGTTGAAAGCCTTTGAACTGGCGGGCTATGGCGAGGACGAAGTGAAATCCCGCTTTGGGGCCCTGTTCAATGCCTTCCACTACGGTGCGCCGCCACACGGTGGATGCGCTGCTGGAATCGACCGGATCGTGATGTTGCTGGCGGATGAGGCCAATATCCGCGAGGTCATGATGTTCCCGATGAACCAGCGGGCCGAAGACCTGATGATGCATGCGCCGTCGGACCCGACGTCAGATCAGCTGATGGAACTGGGCTTGCGCCTTATTCCGCAGGACTGAACGAGAGCCGCCCGCATCAAGCGGGCGGTTTCATTTTGATGCCAGCGAATACTCGCGGGTCAGTCCAGCGGGTTGTTCAGATCGCCCCGGTTGACCCGAATAGAGCGCGCAGTCTGCCGTGTTTGGCGATAGGCCCAGATGCACAGAAGCGTCGCGGTGATGAAGTAGGCTGCAATCACGTCAAATCGCCTTTCTTTGTTCCAAACGGTTCTGCACCATGCCGGCGACCTGCGCTGCCTGCGCCGTGATTGGTGCACCGTTCGCTCGTGACAGCGCCAGCTTTCGGGCGGCTTCTGCCAAGGGTCTGTCATCGGCTTCCCGTGCGACCCCTTGCAGGAACTGGGCGGCATAATCCCATGTGCGATGATCGTTGGGCCCGGTAAGGACATCGGCGATGTGCGCCATGTCGTCCTGATAGGCCATCGGGTCGGGGCGGATGACTTCATCTCGAACCGAGTGGAGCCCGCTTGGGCGTCGATCTTCGGGCAGGCGCTCCAGGATGGACTTCTGAAAATAAGACAATGATTTTATCGGCTTGGACAGAAATCCATCCGCCCCGGCTGCGTACGCCAGACCTTCGGTAGCGTCATCGCCCGACAGGCCCATGATCACGCTGATCCGTGGTGAAGCGTCGGCCAGTTCGGCGATCAGGTCAGCTCCGGACCCGTCGGGCAGGCCCATATCGACCAGAATGACCGAAGGGCGATAGATCTGCAGGTGTCGCCGTGCCGATTTCAGGCAGTCAGCGCGTCGGATACGTGCGCCGCTATGCAGGCACATTAGGCGGATCGCATCGCAGGCATATCGGCTGTCTTCAACAACCAGAATTGTCTGTCCCAGCAAGGGCCGCGTTGCGGTGGGCGTGGCGGCGGTGGTGGCAATGAGGCCCGAATCGTCCATGGCAGCTCTCCTATCCAGCAGATGCTTCACGCTAGGAACTTCTGGCTAACACGACGTTAACGCGCGATTTGGCGCACTTGTTCTTTCGCAGAGCAGCCCCCATAACCCACGCAACGCAGGACATCAGGAGTGAGACATGATTGGACGTCTGAACCACGTTGCCATCGCCGTACCCGACCTTGAGGCGGCATCCGAGCAATACCGCAATGCGCTGGGCGCCAAGGTTGGCGCGCCGCAGGACGAACCGGATCATGGCGTCACGGTTGTGTTCATCGAACTGCCCAACACCAAGATCGAACTTTTGTACCCGCTGGGCGACGACAGCCCTATCAACGGGTTTCTGGAAAAGAACCCGGCAGGTGGTATTCATCACGTATGCTATGAGGTCGAAGACATCATCGCCGCCCGTGATCATCTAAAAGCGACCGGTGCCCGTGTTCTGGGGTCGGGTGAACCCAAGATCGGCGCGCATGGCAAACCGGTGCTGTTCCTGCATCCTAAGGACTTCAACGGCTGCCTGGTCGAGCTGGAACAGGTATGATCCGCAAAACCCGGAGGGCCTGAAGTGACCATTACCGCTGCACTGGTGCTGTTCGCCGTCATCTGGTTCATGACGTTGCTTGTGGTTCTGCCCATTCGCATCAAAACTCAGGGTGACCTGAACGATATCGTTCCGGGCACCCATGCGGGCGCGCCGGAGGTCCATCATCTGAAGGCCAAGATGTGGATCACCACCGCCATTGCAGTGGTTTTGTGGGTTATCATTGCCGGGATCATCATATCTGGTGCAATTTCAGTGCGGGACTTCGACTGGTTGAACCAACTGGAGCCGCGCTAATCTGTGTCAGACCTTTTGGCCTGACACAGCATGAAAAATATGGGTGAATGTCGCTGCGCCAAGGATCGGGATCACCAGATTCAACAGCGGTATCGACAGCGGGATGGCCATCAGCGTTCCAGCGACCCAGATCGTGGTCGAATGCCTGGCGCGCAATTGGCGCGCGCCATCCCGCCCGATCCGGCGCATTGCAGCCAGCGTGAAGTATTCCCGCCCCAACAGGAACCCGTTCATGGCCCAGAAGATGAAGGGCGCAAACGGGGTGAAGATCGCGTAAAGGATCAGCGCCAGCAGGTTTGCGACAATCAGCACGCCAAGAAAGCTGAGGCCGTCCATCAGGGCCTCTGACACCGGGATGCGTCGTGCAGGTGGCAAGGCCGGAAAATGCTTGTCCTCGACCGCTTGTGCCACTTCGTCCAGAAAGATCGATGTGATGGCTGACGCCACCGGCACCATCAGGAAAACAGGCAGGATCAGGACGAGAACGATACCTGAATAGTTCAGAACGTCGTTCAGCCATGGCACTGCGCCGACGAACGGCAGAGAGATTTCACTGCCCGACAACCAGTTGATCAAACTGATCGCACCCGCACAGGCAAGACCCAGCAACAGGATGGTCAAACCTACACCGCGCAGCAGAACGGCGCGGAACTTGGGATCTCCGATCTGGCTTAGCGCGCTGAAGAAGGCGTTCAGGATGATCATTCTGTGATCCATTCCGTTATGGCCGCCACATCGGGCCGCGGGCGCTCGGGTGGGGCTGTTCCTTCGGTGGCGATATGTATCAGCCCGGCTACGCGTTCGTTGTCAGCAAGTCCAAAGGCGTCGACGCAGAAGTCGTGGTCATGGGTTTGCCAACCCGATAGCCAGTTTGCACCCCAGCCTGCGGCCAGCGCGGCATTCAGCAAGGCAAGACAGACCGCGCCCGCAGAATAGGTTTGTTCGATTGCAGGTATTTTTTCGGACGGTTTTTGTACTTCGATCACCGCTACGGCCAGATGTCCCATGTCAAATTGGCTGCGTGCTTTTGCAATATCTTCCGGACTTTTCTTCAGCCTTTGCCCGCAGGTTTCGGTCAGGGTTGCCAGTCTTGCCATGGCCCCCTGTTCCAGAACGATAAATCGCCAGGGTTCCAGTTTTCCGTGATCGGGGCTGCGTGCAGCTGCGATCAACAAGGGGCGCAACTCGTCCGGTGTCGGGGCCGGGGCAACCAGTGTCTTGGCAGGTCGGGACCGGCGCGCCTGCAAAAACTCCAGAGCAGCGGGGTTTTTCATGGACATATGTTAACTTCCTTTACATCACGTCTCTGTATCTTGGTCGGCATGCCGAGGGTTTCAAGGGCGCGGCGACGGATAGCGTGGATCAATTTCATTCCACTGCCCATCATGCAAGACTATTGAGGGAAGGGGCCACAATGGTGAAATCCAAACTGCGAGATCTGCCGGATCTCAGCGCGCAGGCGCACGCCGGGGCAACGTTTCATCTGAAAGTTACACCCAAGGCCGCGCGCGACCGGGTGGTCGTGAAAGACGGGCAGATCAGGGTATTTGTCACGGCATCGCCTGACAGTGGCAAAGCCAACCATGCGGTTCAGGTGATCCTTGCGAAATGTCTTGGCGTTGCCCCTTCGACACTGACACTCAAGCAGGGGCAAACCGCGCGCAACAAGGTGTTTGTCTATGTGCCCTAAGGCCCCGTTTCACGGATCTGGTAAACCCCCTCGGGCAGGTCCAGCGCTGCGGCCAGATCGCGGACCTGTTCCGGCGACAAGGTGATCTTTTGCACCTGTTCGGTTCGCGGATCAAACTGTTCCAGCGTGACGCATTCGGCGAAATTGTTGATCACAACATCTTCCTGCAAAGGTTTTTCACCTTCGTCCACAAGCGTTATGACCGTCGAGTCGAATTCATGCTCAATCGAAAACATAAGGACAGAGTGCAAGCCGTCGACGCGCAATGCAAGACGTTCGTTTCAAAGCCTTGTGTGGTCACGCCGAGCGGCACGTACTATGTTGAAATCACGGTCAGACCGAGCCGAAGGATGTAACATGCGCAGACGCTTTGTTTTGGTGCTTCCCCTGCTTCTTGCGGCCTGTGCGGAAGGTGGATTGCGCGTGCAACCTGCTGCGGATTGGCTAGGTGAAGGGCCGGGTTCTGAGGATGTTGCCCAGACCTTTCGCGAAGTCAGTCAGAACATCGGGGCCGAGGCCCGTAGCCAGTGCTTGAAGCAATCAAGACCTCAGAGATGCGATTTCCGGATTCTCGTTGATCTGAACCCACGTGCGCCAGCCAATGCGTTTCAGACGTTGGACGACCAGCGGCAACCCACCATCATTTTTACCCTTGCGATGATCCGTTCCGCGCAAAACGCAGATGAACTGGCTTTTGTCATGGGGCATGAGGCGGCCCATCACGTGCTGGGGCACATCGCACGGCAAAGCGAAAATGCCAGCGCAAGCGCCACCGAGTTCGGAAAGGCCGAGAAGCTGCGCGGGGGCGACGCCGCCGATATAGAAGAGGCTCAGAAAGTGGGTGCGCAAGTTGGTGTTCAGGCTTATGTAAAGGCTTTTGAGCTTGAAGCTGACGAGATGGGCACGATCATTACGCATAATGCGGGCTACAACCCGCTGATCGGGGCAAAGTTCTTTGATCGGATTCCGGATCCCGGCGACAGGTTTCTGGGCACCCACCCGCCAAACGCGCAGCGCGTTCACATCGTGCTTGAAACCGCGATGCAACTGGGACTGACGCAATGACCGATCTTGTGCGCCTTGGCGTGATTTTGACGGATCGCGGGTCGAAATATGCGGTATCTGGCGCGCCTGTGGCGTCACGCGCGGACGTTGACGCGGTTTTGGACCAACTGAAGTCCGATAAATCCTATGCCAAGGCCACACATAACACCTGGGCCGCCTCTTTGCCGACCGGCGCGCTGAAGGCTGATGATGGGGAGAGCGGCGCTGGTATGGTAATCCTGCGGATGATCGAACGTGCAGGGCTGGACAATCACGTGATCATCGTCACCCGCTGGTACGGAGGCAAAAAGCTGGGCGGGGACCGCTTTCGCCGTGTTCAGGATGCAACTCGGGCCTATCTGGATCACATCGGCATCCAATCTTGACCTGTGTCAAAGTCTGAGGCCCCGGATGCGCTACGATTTCGCAAAGCGCGAAAGGGAAAGGATACAGTATGCCCACCCGAGAGTCCTTGCGGCTTCATGCCGGATTGGTGGACGATATGGCCAGAATGCTGGACATCGATCTTGAGGAAGCAGCCATTGGTGGCAAAGTATCTGTCGACCAGATTTCCGAGGCAGTTCTGCGATGTACTGACTGTCCGAACCCGGATCATTGTCAGGACCTGCTCAAGAAAATGGCGACCGCCGGGCGGACACCGGAATATTGCCGTAACCAGGAATTGTTACACAAACTAATGCCTTAACTGTCAGGTTCGCCATGCCACGACTCGGTGAAATCATGGCCCATCTTCGCCTCGTACTGCGGATGGGCGAGGTCACAGGAACCGACCTGGCCGCAGCCTATCGGGATGGTCACCTGAAACATGAGGATTGGGCCGAGATCGTGCAGCAATGCCGTGGCTGTGCGTGGGCCAGAAACTGCCCGGAATGGTTGGAGCAACGCGAACAGATTGATCAAGCCCCATGCACGTGCCCGAATCGCGAGCGATTCACGGCTCTCAAGTCGTTGCAAGCGGAGGACGCGTGATGCCTCGGGACATCTTGGGCGAGGTCGAAAAGCACTTTTGGTTGACGCGTTCTGTTTCCCGAAGCATGGGAATTTCACTGAGCGAAGCCATGGCCGAAGGGCGGCTGTCGCCCGAAGGATACGCCGAATTGGTCACGCGCTGCCGGGCCTCAGGCTGTGACACGCAATGCGCCAACTGGCTGGCTCAGCGACAGAGCCCGGCGGATGTGGCCCCGGATTTTTGCGCAAATTCAGAGACGCTGAACAGATTAAAGGTCTGATTTAAGGTCTTTGTGGGTTCCATCACACAACGGCGGGTTCGCACTATGTTTGCAGCCGCAAAAGAAGACCTTCTTGTTGGTTTCAGCTGTGTATTTCACAGGTTCGAGCCCGCTGCCCTTATGTGATCCATCGCAAAAGGGTTGCCGGTTCGACTTTCCACATGCGCACCAGAAATAGGTTTTGCCTTCGACAACCTCGATTGGAAAAGGAGTTCTCTGGGCTATAACTGGCGTGTCAGGCATGTGGCTTCTCCGTCTTTGGCTGAAACGTTACACAGTTTAAGACGATGCAGACAAAAAGGTAGCAATAATGCCGCTAGGATCATCGTTTGAGCTTCGAACTGGCATGTAATCGCTCTGTCTCACAATGATGTGATTGATGCTGTTGCCAGATTGCCGTTCAACCCGTATTCTGGTGGCGGCCCCGAAAAGCTGGGCAATATCAGAAAAGTAATAGAGGATTGACGGACATGAAACTGAAACTTGCAGCCGTTGGCGCATTTGCCCTGGTCCTGACTGCTTGTGCGCAGCAGGAAGAACCAACACCTGTTTACGTACAGCCTGACTATGACAAGTATGGTTCGGCCAGCTGCTCGGCAGGCTATGAACTGGCAACAACCGAAGCAGGTCAAACCGTCTGCAACCCGGTTTCTCAGTAAGCTTTTCGCAGGCGGTCTGGTTTCGGACCGCCTGCACTTTTTCAGGAAATACCGCCGCCATTCACGGCGGTTTTTTTCTACCTGCGCATTACCACGTAGCTATTCACCCGAGAGCTTTGTAGGGCAGGCTATTGGAGTTAAGCGGGTTTCCCCCACAGATCGTATTCCCCCGCCTCGTCCACTTCGACCGTGACGATATCACCGGGTTTGAGGCCTTCGAAACCTTCGTCAATGAACAGGTTGCCGTCGATCTCGGGTGCGTCCGACTTGGTGCGGCAGGTGGCGGCTTCGTCATCCACTTCGTCGACGATTACTTGAAGCGTTTGTCCGACCTTCGCCTGCAACTTGGCTTCTGAAATGGCCTGGGCCTTTTCCATGAAGCGATCCCACCGCTCTTGCTTGATTTCGGCCGGGACGTGATCGGGCAGGTCGTTTGAGCGCGCACCGTCCACGTTTTCGTATTGGAAACAGCCGACACGATCCAGTTGCGCCTCGTCCATCCAGTCCAGCAGGGTTTGGAATTCGGCCTCGGATTCACCCGGATAGCCAACGATAAAGGTCGAGCGCAGGGTGATATCGGGGCAGATTGCGCGCCAGGCCTGAATCTCGTCCAGAGTTTTGGCCGCTGCGGCGGGGCGGGCCATCCGTTTCAGAACATCCGGGTGGGCGTGCTGGAAAGGGATATCCAGATACGGCAGTATGTTGGACCCGGCATCCGCCATCAGGGGGATCAACTCGCGCACATGAGGATAGGGATAGACATAGTGCAGCCGCACCCAAGCATCCAACTGACCCAGTTCACGGGCCAGATCGGTGATGTGGCTGCGCACATGGCGGTCTTTCCACGGGTTCACATCGTATTTCCGGTCCAGCCCATAGGCAGACGTGTCCTGTGAGATTACCAACAGTTCGTGCACGCCGCTATCGACCAGCTTTTCCGCCTCGCGCAGAACCGCATGGGCCGGACGGCTGGCCAGTTTTCCTCGCATATCGGGGATGATGCAGAACTTGCATTTGTGGTTACAGCCCTCGGAAATCTTCAGATAGCTGTAGTGGCGGGGGGTCAGTCGCACACTGCTGGCGGGCAGCAGATCGACGAACGGGTCAGGGTCAGGGGGAACGGCGGCGTGAACCGCATCCAGAACCTGCTCGTACTGATGCGGACCGGTGACCGCCATGATGCGGGGGTGGTGTTCACGGATGTAATCCGGTTCGGCCCCCAGGCAGCCGGTGACGATAACCTTGCCGTTTTCAACCAGCGCCTCTCCGATCGCATCCAGCGATTCTGCCTTGGCGCTGTCGAGGAACCCGCAAGTGTTCACAATAACGGCATCGGCCCCGGCATAATCCGGAGAAATGCCGTATCCTTCAGCACGAAGCCGGGTCAGAATGCGTTCGCTGTCGACCAAAGCTTTTGGACAGCCCAGCGAAACCATGCCGATCGTCGGCTGGTTCGAACGGGGTGTCTCGGTGATCCGGGCAGCCGGAGCCAGGTCAGGGCGGAGGTTTGGCGGGTTCGTTGTCATGGCGCGGCGTATAGTGGGGAAAGCTTCCCCTTGCAAATGTGACGTGTGATTTTAATGATCGCGGCAAAGACAAGCCAAAAGGCGGAGAGCAGACCATGAAATGGCTGATACGCATCCTGTTTATTGTTGTGGCGGTGTTTGGGCTGGTGATCGGCGCGCTATTGCTGATGCCCGGAGACAAGCTTGGCGCGATTTTGGCCGAGCAGGTCAAAGCCCAGACCGGGCGCGAACTGACATTGAGCGGCGATGTGCGCCTGTCGTTCTGGCCGGTGCTTGGGATGGAAACCGGGCCGGTGCGTTTTGGGAACGCCAGCTGGGCTGGGCCAGAGCCGATGCTGAGCGCTGATAGCCTTGCCGTGGGCGTGGATGCTGCTGCGCTTTTGAATGGGGATCTGCGGATCAAACGCGTTTTCGCGGAAAACCCGGTGCTGCGGCTGGAGCGTTCGCAAGGGCGCGGAAACTGGGAGCTGAGCGCGCCTGTGACCACCGCCACTGCCACACCGTCTGCGGGGACGGTTCCGGGCGGCGCATCGTCGGTCGTAACTTTGGAAGAGTTGCAGCTTACGAACGCGCGGTTGACTTATGTGGAAGATGGCGCCACGCAGATGGATTTTCCGGACGTCACCTTGTCGGCCAGTTGGCCGCAGGTCACTGCACCGATGGTAATGGAGGCATCAATGCCTGTACCCGGAGGTGCCGTTCAGGTCGATCTGAAGATCCCGGACTTGCCAGCTTTTGCCGCGGGATCCGTAACCGCGCTTGAACTGGCTCTGGCTGCGCCGGGCGGCAAGATCGGATTTGACGGCCAAGTCAATCTGGCCGGAGAAATGGACGGGACCACAAAGATCATCACCCGAGATACGGAAAAGATGCTGGCGGCCTTCGGTCAGGCTGGTGTGGTTGTGCCGTCGGGATTGGGTAACGTTGCCGATATCTCTGCGCGAATGACCTATACGCGGGACGGTCGGATTTCCCTGCGGAACATGACAGCGCAGTTGGATGGCAACCGGTTTGTCGGAGAGGCGGATATCACCATTTCTGATCCTCCTCAGATCGTCGCACGCCTGGATGCGGGCGATCTGGACCTGTCGAAGATAGCCGAAACCAGCTCCGGGCCGGGTGGCGCGTCTCAACCTGCCTCACCAGTGCAAGAAGGCTGGTCAAAAGACCCAATCGACGCATCCGCTCTGGCTTTGGCAAATGGCAATATTCGCCTGACGGCCAACTCAATCGCCGTTCCCGGCATGACGTTTGGGAAAAGTGACCTGACACTGACACTGGATCGCGCGCGGGCGGTTCTTGCGATGCATCCGGCGACGTTGTTTTCGGGTCAGTTGAACGGACAGGTGGTTGCCAACAATCGCAATGGCCTGTCCGTGGGCGGCAAGGTGACGGCAAGTGAGATTGATCTGAAACAGGCGTTGTCGACACTGGCCGGTGTCGAACGCCTGTCGGGAACCGCGGCAGGAACCATTGAGTTTCTGGGTGTCGGTCGGTCTGAGGATCAGATCATGCGGTCTCTCAGCGGTAAGGGAAATCTGGATGTCGGGACGGGGGTAATATCCGGTTTCGATCTGGATCGACTTATGGGGCAGGGGACCGGATCTGGCGGAACAACGGTGTTCAACAGCCTGTCGGCCAACTTCACCATCGATCAGGGTGTATTGACGAATAACGATCTGCTTATGTCGCTTAAGAATTTCCGCGCCGATGGTCAGGGGGTCGTGGGTCTGGGTGCGCGCAATATCGATTATCTGTTCACGCCCGTAGCTTTGCGTGCCAATTCGGGGCAGGGCATCTCGGTGCCTGTGCGCATCGTTGGCCCGTGGAGCAACCCATCAATCAAGCCGGACCTGACTAAGGTCATCGAAGCAGCGGCAGATGTGAAGGTCAAAGAGCTGGAAAACGACGCGAAACAGAAAGTTTTCGAGAAGGTTGGAAACGAGCTGGATACCACCATCACGGACAGCGATCAGATCGAAGATGCGCTTAAGAACAAGCTGGAAGAAGAGGCGAAGAAAGGGCTGCTCAAACTGTTTGGCGGAAACTGAGCAAGTGTTGTGCTTGGGGCAATCAGATATACCCCAAGCAGTTTTCTTCAGATGGTTTGATCGTAATCTCCAACACCGGGTTCGGTTCGGATCACCGCATCAATATCGGCAAAGATCGCACGCATCTCAGCTTCGCTTTCGCTGCTTTCACACACGACCACCAGATTGGGTGTGTTGGATGAAGCCCGCACCAGCCCCCAGCTGCCATTGTCCAGAATGACACGTGCGCCGTTCACCGTAACGACCTCCTTGATCGCACGACCAGCGAAAGTCTCATTAGCCTCGCTTTTGGCAACCAGCTTGTCGACCAGACGCTGCAGGATATCGTATTTTTCGGTATCTGCTGCATAAGGTGACATCGTGGGCGTCGACCAGGTCTTGGGCAGCGCCTTGCGCAGGTCGGACATGCTTTGATCCGGGTTGCGGTCCATCAGTTTGCAGATCTCGACCGCGACGCGCATTCCGCAGTCATAACCGCGCCCCACCGGTTCGGCTAAAAAGTAGTGACCTGACTTTTCGAACCCAGCCAGCGCACCGATTTCCTTGACGCGCCGTTTCATGTGGCTGTGGCCAGTTTTCCAGTAATCTGCTTTGACGCCAAGGGCCTGCAACTCGGGATCGCTGGCAAACAGGCCGGTGGATTTCACATCAGCGACAAAGGTCGATCCGGGGTGCAGCTTGGCCAGATCGCGGGCCATGATCACACCCACCTTGTCGGCAAAGATCTCTTCGCCTTCATCATCGACGACGCCGCAGCGATCACCGTCACCATCAAACCCAAGTGCCAGATCGGCACCGCTGGATTTTACCGTTGCCGCCATGTCATGCAGCATTTCCATCGCTTCGGGGTTCGGGTTGTAGTTTGGGAAGGTGTAATCCAGCCGGTTATGGCTGGGGACGACCTCAACCCCCATCCGTTCGAAAATTTCGGGGGCAAAGGCCGAAGCGGTGCCGTTTCCGGTTGCGCAGACAACCTTTAGCGGGCGGGACACTTTGAAATCGCCGACGAGGTCGTCGATGTACGCTTCTTTCACGCCCTCGACGAATTCCCAAGATCCACCCTCATGCGTCTGACCTTCGCCGTTCAGAACGATGTCGCGCAATTCAGACATCTCGTCGGGGCCGTGTGTCAAAGGACGGTCAAAGCCCATTTTTACACCGGTCCAGCCGTTTGGATTGTGGCTGGCCGTAACCATCGCCACGGCCGGTACATCCAGATGAAACTGTGCGAAATAGGCCATCGGGCTAAGCGCAGGGCCAATGTCATTCACGCGGATACCGGCCTGCATCAGTCCCAGGATCAGGGCGTTTTTGATCGCCAGTGAATAGTCACGATAATCGTTTCCTACGGCGATCACGGGCTCGATCCCGCGCCTGCGCATTTGAGTACCCAGTCCAAGGCCCAGCGCCGTCATGCCCGGCAGGTTGATCTCTTCCGGATATTTCCAGCGGGCGTCATATTCGCGAAACCCGGTGGGTTTGATCATCGCGTCACGCAGAAAGCTCCAGGTGTTTGGTGTTACCTCGGGAATTGGTTTGGTCATAACAAGTCTCAGTCGTTAAATCTGAATAGGATCAGCTTTGGCCAGCGCATCAAAGCGCATCAAAGTGTCAATGAGTTGGGGCATCTGATACAACGGAATCATGTTGGGCCCGTCCGAAGGGGCATTGTCCGGATCCTGGTGTGTTTCAATGAACACCGCGCCAATACCCAGCGACACGGCGGCGCGCGCCATGACCGGAGCAAATTCGCGTTGCCCGCCCGAGGAGCCACCTTTTCCGCCCGGTTGCTGCACGGAATGGGTCGCATCCATCACTACTGGATACCCGGTCTGGGCCATTTGCGGCAGGGACCGCATATCAGCCACCAGTGTGTTATAGCCGAACGAAGTGCCACGTTCGGTCAGCAGGATATTATGATTCCCCGTGCTTTCGATCTTGGACACGATATTGGGCATCTCCCACGGCGCAAGAAACTGACCCTTTTTCACATTGACCACTGCGCCGGTATTGCCCGCAGCCAGCAGCATATCCGTCTGGCGGCACAAGAACGCCGGGATTTGCAGGACGTCTACCGCCTCGGCAGCTATGGCGCACTGCGCTTCGGTATGAACATCGGTCAGGACCGGAATGCCCATTGTCTTGCGGATGCTATCCAGAACCTGCAACCCGGCATCAATGCCCATGCCGCGCTTGCCGGACAGTGAGGTCCGGTTTGCCTTGTCATAAGACGCCTTGAAGACATATTGCGCACCGGCTGCATCGCAGGCCTCTTTCATCTTGCCCGCAATCATTTGTGCGTGGTCTGCCGTTTCAAGCTGGCAGGGGCCCGCAATGATAGTCAGCGGAAGGTCGTTGCCGACTGTCAGGTCGGAGATTTTTACATGTTTCATGAGTCTTATGAGGATACCTGTTCACGAAGGACCGACGCGGTAAGCGAGATCATGAGGTAGATACCAGCAAACAACAGGAATGCCAAAATCGTATTTTCGAACTTGCGCGGATAGCTGGGTTCCTGACTGGGTATCGGGTTCACCGAGACGGTCAGGTAACGCACCTGTCGGTTGGCTTCGGATCGGGTCGATTCCATTTGCTGCATTGCCGTTTGCAGCATCATGTCCCGCGCCGCCAGATCCGCCTGAGCGATCTGGATGCGCACACTCAACCGCGCCAGCGAATTTTCGCCATCGGAAGCATCCTGCATCTCGGCATTCAGTTGTTCCAGCACCTTTTCAAGCCGGGCAATGTCAGCCTTGACGCCGTCGACCTTGGCTTTGTTCGGGCGCAGGTTGTCTTGCAGGGCGGCAAGTTCAAGCTCTTTGTCCTGCACCAATATCTCGATCTCGTTGATGCGTGCGCGCAGGCTGGCAATGACATTCTCGGGGTCCAGCACTGCCCCTTGAAGCTGAAGTTCGATCAATTCCTCCTGCGCCTGCCGCCGCGCCTCCTGCGCCGCTTCAAAGCTTTCCAATGCGTCGCGCATCTGGTCTTCGCGCTTCTTGCCGGACAGGGCATTCACCCGGGCTTCGGCGTAAGAGATCAAACGCTCCGAGAACTCGGTCGATGTCTGTGCATCTGGTGCAACAACTTCCATCCGAATGACCCCTTCGGTTGGGTCATACCCGATGGTGATCATGCGTTTGAACAGCTTGTATGCGTCTTCCAGCGTGGCGTCGGGTGATAGCCTTTGAATCGGATCAATCGATTCCTGCTTGAAGACATCAGAAAACCCTGCGTCCCGATCCAGCAGCAACAAAGCCTCTTTCGATTCCAGGAAAGACTGAACCGAGATTGAATCCTGTGTGGTGGCGAATTGCGTCCCGGCAAGCAGCCCGCCGATGGAACCCGGCCCGCCATCGGCTTGCAGGATCAGAAACTCGGAATCGCTGGCATACATCGGGGTGGCGATGCGATAGAAATAGAACCCCACAACAAAGGTCGGTAGGAACACAAAGGCGGCCAGACGCGCGAAAAGGCCAAACAGCTTACGCCTGCGTCGACGCGCGATGTCCTTCTGAATCTGACCGATTTCAAGGTTGCGCCGCTCAGCGGGGCTGAGCTCGGGTCCCGGAAGGTTTGGCGTGCTTGCGCCTATGGATTGCGGCAACTGAATGCTGATCTTGTCTTTGACCTTCGAGCTGTCGCCCTGTGCCGAGGGCTTTGCCGCGGCAAGATCAAGAAGGTTCGTGCGCTGAAACGGATCAATGCCTTTCTTGCGCAGCAAGCGCACCGCATCATAGTCCGATGTTGCTGCCAGTCCGTGTTTCTGCGCCAGTTTTCGCGCAATGCGCAACTGGCGACCTGTCAGACCTTCGCGCTTGATGTCGTCAATTTGCGTGCCTGGCTGGGCCTCGGCCGCCGGTGCCTGGCCTTGCGTCGCGCCTCGTATGCGCGAGATTGCATCCGCACGCGCCTCGGCCGAATCGTCCACAGGGCGATTGCTGCGCCAGTTGTACTTTCTAACCTTGGGTTTCGTAGTCATATAGCTGCTTTGCCTCTTCCAAGGAGTCAAACATGTACAATTGCCCGTCCAGCAGAACGGCGGCCTGCTGCGCGAATTTTTCCAATACAGTCGGGCTGTGCGACACGATCACCAATGTCGTAGTGCGCAACCTTTCCTTCAGGATCGCCCCTGCCTTTTCGTTGAATTCAACATCTGTAGATGCTGGCATCCCTTCATCGACAAGATACATGTCGAAATCCAGCGCAAGCATCAAAGAAAACGTGAATCGCGACCGCATCCCCGACGAATAGGTGGACAGCGGCTGTTCGAAATATTCACCCAAGCCGCAGAGCCATTTGCAATACGCCTCAACATAGTCCGGGTCCATGCCGTAAATCTTGGCGATGTATCGCGCGTTCTCAAGCGCTGACAACTTGCCGGTCACACCCCCGGTGAATCCCATTGGAAACGAGACCCGGCATTCGCGGCGGATTACACCCTCGTCGGGCTTTTCCAGCCCGGCCATCATGTTGATCAGTGTGGTTTTGCCAGTACCATTCGGGGCCAGAACGCCCAGCGACGTGCCCAGTTCGACACGGAACGAGACCCTGTCCAGGATCACCTTACGGCGCGTCCCGGTCCAGAAGGACTTGCTGACATTGTCGAATTCCAGCATTCGCAGCCTGCTGCTCGTTTCCGTTGTGTTGCCGCGTTTTTGGCGGTTAGAAAGGATGGTTTTTACCGATCCATGTTGGCTACATTATGTCGAATTATGAAACAAATGTTCAATGCGTTGCTGCCGAACCCGCAAACAACTGATCGGTTGTCGGCAATTCCGCTGCACTTCTGGTAATCTGCTGCACCTATATTATGTGGTTTCAGGCCTGATCTTTGCAAAACAGCTTTGGGAGGTTTCGCAACCAGATGAAAGATTTAGATGGCGAAATCCGCGCGTGTCGCCTGTGCGCCGCGTCCTTTGCGCAAACCAAAACTGCCCATGAACCCCGCCCGGTGGTCTGGTTTCGGCGCGGAACACCCATCCTGGTCGCGGGGCAGGCACCGGGTGCGCGCGTGCACGAGTCAGGACGGCCCTTTACAGACCCGTCAGGCGACAGGCTGCGCCACTGGCTTGGGGTCGATGAACCTGTTTTTTATGATCGTGACCTTGTGTCGATTGTGCCCATGGCATTCTGTTTCCCTGGTTATGATGCCCGCGGTGCGGACCTTCCTCCGCCCGTGATATGCGGCAATACCTGGCATGACAGGGTGATGCAGGAACTGGGGCAGGTGCCGTTGACGGTGTTGGTCGGCGGTCATGCGCATAAATATCATCTGGGCGCGCGCGGGTCGGTGACAGATACCGTTCGGAACTGGCAGGACCATGCGCCGCGGGTCTTTGCCTTGCCTCATCCGTCCTGGCGGAATACGGCATGGGTAAAGAAAAACCCGTGGTTCGAGGCAGAACTGCTGCCGGTTCTGCGCGCGCGGGTTCAAGAGGTGCTGAATGACTGAAACCACAGCGTTGGACACGGCGCATGCCACGATGCTGGCAGATCCGCAGAACGATGCCACCCGTCTGCGGTTTTTTGAACGGCTTGCAGATAGCGAGCTGTTTTTGATGCTGACCGAGGAAGCGGTGGGCGAAAACATCTCGCCCGAAGTGTTCGATGTGGCCGATGGGCGCTTTGTGTTGGCTTTCGACCGCGAGGAACGATTGGCGCGGTTTGCCGGGCGGCCCGTGCCTTATGTTGCGCTGTCGGGGCGCGTGTTGTCGGGGATGCTGGCGGGTCAGGGTATCGGGCTGGGCCTGAACCTGGAAACTGCTCCATCATCCATGCTGGTGCCTGCCGAGGCCTTGGGCTGGCTGGCCGAAACGTTGCAGCATGGCCCGGAAGAGGTCGAGGAAAAGCTGGCCGAGTTCATGCCTCCCGCCGGTTTGCCGGACAGCCTGTTGACCGCCCTTGATGCAAAGCTGGCAACTGCTGGCGGGCTTGCCAGTGCAGCCTATCTGGTCGCCACGAAATCCGAGGCGGGTGCTCAGGGTCATTTGCTGGGGTTTGTCGGTGCAATCGAAGGGGCCGAGCCCGCCCTGGCCAAAGCAGCTTCGGAGGCGCTGACGTTTTCCGGGATCGAGGCGGGGGCGATGGATGTCGGGTTCTTTGCCACAGATGACGTCGCTGCCGCGCTGTTGGCGAAGACCGGGCTTCGCTTTGATCTGCCCGAACCGCAGGTTGCGGATCCGGTGCGCGAGGTTCCGGGCAGCAATCCCGCGAAACCGCCAATTCTGAAATAACGACCAAAACGCAAACACGCGGCGCATGTTGCGCCGCGTGGCACTAGGATGGGACGCTGCTATTCCGCAGCAGCTTCCAGCTTGTCCTGCGTACGTGTTTCGAAATCGCTGGCGTCGTGACGCTCGTGAAGCTGCGTGTGCGGCTCGCCAAAGGCGCGGTTGACCATACGGCCACGCTGAACCGCAGGCCGCGCGTCTATCGCCTTGGCCCAGCGCACCACGTTCTTGTAGGATTTCGCGTCAAGGAACTCTGCCGCGCTGTACAGTCGACCCAGAACCAGTTGACCGTACCACGGCCAGATCGCCATGTCGGCAATCGTATATTCCTCGCCCGCGATATAGGTCTTGTTCGCCAGTTCCCTGTCCAGAACGTCCAACTGGCGTTTTGCCTCCATCGCAAAGCGGTTGATCGGGTATTCCCACTTTTCAGGCGCGTAAGCGTAGAAATGGCCAAACCCGCCACCAAGATAAGGGGCGCTGCCCATTTGCCAGAATAGCCAGTTCATGACTTCGGTCCGTTCCGGCCCGGACGCAGGCAGAAACTCTCCGAACTTCTCAGCCAGATGAAACAGGATCGAGGCACTTTCAAACACCCGAACCGGCTTGTAGCCAGAGTGATCCCAAAGGGCTGGGATTTTCGAGTTTGGGTTGGCTTCGACAAACCCTGAACCGAACTGGTCGCCATCGCCGATGTTGATCAGCCAGGCGTTGTATTCAGCGCCTTCGTGACCCAATGCCAGCAACTCTTCCAGCATTACGGTGACTTTGACACCGTTGGGCGTGGCAAGGGAATACAACTGCAAAGGGTGGCGCCCAACCGGCAAGTCCTTTTCATGGGTTGCGCCGGCAATAGGTCGGTTAATGTTGGCGAACTGTCCGCCACTTTCACTGTCCCATGTCCAGACTGCAGGTGGGGTATACGAAGATTGGTCGCTCATTTCTTGCCTTTCATGCCTTTGTCCGGGCCGCGTTCGGTGCAGTCTTACAGGTAGTGTTGCAATCCGCCGAGTCCAACCCAGCTTTTCCGGCTAAATTTGTAATATTCCGCGACCAAACTCTCACGTTTGCTCGAGAGGGGTCACAGCGGCGCGAGGAGGGCTACGAACAGAATGGGAATCGCATATTGTTTTGCCAGACCTGCCATCACGGCGTCACCAATACCGCTGGTACGAAAAGGATAAACTACATGAAACGCTTTGCTTTGACCTTTGCTGCGGCCATGGCCCTGGCCGTTCCGGCATTTGCCGGGCCGCAATATATTGACGGCACGGGGTTTGCCGTCTCGGGGTATGATGTTGTCGCCTATCGCAGCCTGGATCAGGTCCCCGTAGGTCAACCACAGCAAGAAGGCGTGCGTGGCAATGCCAGCATCACTGCCGAATACAATGGTGCAACATGGGCATTCTCGTCCGAGGAAAACCGCGACAAGTTTCTGGAAAACCCGGCCTATTATGCCCCACAATATGATGGGCACTGCGCCTATGGCGTGTCGCGCGGTGGCAAGGTTCCGGCAAACCCGAACTTGTGGCGGATCGTTGACGATAAGCTGTACCTCAATATCACGGATGTGGTCGTCGGGTTCTTCGAAGAAGACATTCCGGGCAACATCAACCTTGCTGAAGGCAACTGGCCGGGTATCGAGCCGTCTGACGCCTCGACCAGCGTGATCCCGAAATTTACCTCGGAAGGTCCGGTGAAAAACTGACCTGGCCGCAAATGCACAAAGCCCGGCTTAACCAGCCGAGCTTTTTCGTTCAGCCTGCAAGCCAGAATTGATCCCGTATCGCCTGATCCGCGTCAAACCGGATCCTGACGCTCTTGGCACCTGGAAACTTGCGTTCGCGGATCGTATCGGGAATGACAACTTCCCCGGCGCCCGTGTCGCTGGATTGAAAGCTCAGGATTTCCGCTGTGGTGTGCCGCGCACTGGTCAGAACGGTCGTTGGCAAAGCCACACGATTTGCGCCCTGATTGACCGGTGTCGTGACAAAGTAAGTCAGGTGCCGCCCATAGCATCCGACCGCGTCGGGGACATGGTCAGCAACACCGCTGCCGCATTTGGGTTGAATACCAGTCTGAGCGTTCATATGCGACAGCGCCTGCCCGGGATTCAGCATCGCCTCGCATGCGGCAACATCCTCTTGCGGAAGCTCGATGATTCGTTTCTTCAACCGTGCCCGACGTGGTTGTGGCGGGCCAGCTGTGGCACCGCCCTTTGTCGCCAGCCCTTCTTTGCGCAGAAAATCATAGGCTGCCTTGGCGCGTGAAAACCCGGAACTGTCGCCTTCCTTGTGATCAGGATGCGTGTGAAAGGCGATGTGACGCCACGCCTCTCGTATTTCACTGGAATTGGCAGACGGGTTCAGGCCCAGATCTGCCAGGGCATCCATGCGTGCCCTGACCTTATCGACAGGTTCCATACTCAAAACACTCATTAAAAACTACACACCCCTAGTGTTGCCGAGGGCATGGTTTTGTCAAATTTCACGGTTGATTGAGAGGGAAGCTGACAACAATCGCGATGCGAAGATTCCATTGTTCCGCAAAGGCGTGAATTCACGGATGTAACTGTGAAACAGGTCACGCACAAGAAAAGGAAAACGCCCGGGCATGTTCGTAACCCGAGCGAATCATTGTATTTTTCAGTTGTCAGGCGACGTTTTGAAGATCGACTTGCGGCGTAATTCCAAGGGCAAAGCACACATCGCGCGTCAGTTCGGGACGGTTCAGGGTATAGAAATGCAGCTTGTCCACACCACCTTCGATCAGGTCCGAGCACATTTCGGTGCAGATCGCAGTTGCCAGCAGATCCTCACGCCCGTCGCGCACGGCCTTTTCAAAGGCGTGTTCGACCCAATCGGGAATATGCGTGCCGCAACTTCTGGCGAACTTGCGCGCACCTGCCCAGTTTTCAATAGGCAGAATGCCCGGAACGATCGGTTTGTCGATACCCGCCTTGGCGCAGGCATCGCGGAAACGGAAGAAGGTTTCGGCCTCGAAAAAGAATTGCGTCAGCGCTTCGTCAGCGCCCGCGTCAAGTTTGGCCTTCAGCCAATCCACGTCTGCTGACATGTCCGCGGCTTCAGGGTGCTTGTCAGGATAGGCACCGACACGGATGCTGAACATTTCGGTTTCAGCCAGTGCCTCAATCAACTCAATCGAACTGTTAAAGCCTTCGGGGTGCGGTACGAACCGATCATGCCCTTTCGGCGGGTCGCCCCGCAGGGCCACGATGTCCTGCACGCCCGCACGTGCGAATGTGTCGGCGATTTCCAGCGTTTCCTGCCGCGAAGCGTCAACACAGGTTAGATGCGCAGCGACGTTCAGGCCAGAGGATTTATGCAGGGTTGCGACCGCGTCGCGCGTCAGTTCCCGGGTCGTACCGCCTGCACCGTAGGTGACGGATACAAAACGGGGCTCCAGTGGCGCCAATGTCTGGACCGTATCCCAAAGGCGGAATGAAGCCTCCAGAGTTTTGGGCGGAAAGAACTCGAATGAAATTTCGGGTTTGGACATGGCTGCCTCACTGGATCAACTGACTATCTTGTGCCATGACGGACATTGTGAGACAAACTCATATTATTCAACAACAACATGAACGATACTTGAGATGCACATTGAATTCCGGCACCTGCGTACCATCAAGGCGATCCATGAATGCGGTGGGTTGGCACGCGCTGCCGACCAGTTGAACATCACTCAATCCGCATTGAGTCATCAGATCAAAGGGTTGGAGGATCAGGCCGGGGTCGAGCTGTTTCTGCGACGTTCAAAGCCGATGAAGCTGTCAGCCGCCGGTTTGCGCCTGCTGCGGTTGGCCGAGCAGATCCTGCCGCAGGTCGAGGCGGCACAAAATGAGTTTTCGTCGCTGCGGGATGGGCGCACCGGGCGAATGCATATCGCCATCGAATGCCACGCGTGTTTCGAATGGCTGTTTCCGGTTCTTGAATCCTTCAGGAAATCCTGGGGCGACGTGGATGTCGATATCCGACCCGGTCTGGCCTTTGATGCCCTGCCTGCCTTGCAGAAGGAAGAGGTTGATCTGGTTGTCTCATCCGATCCTGAAGATCTGCCGGGTGTCGAGTTTGTGGAGCTGTTTGACTACAATCCCGTCTTTGTCGCTGCATCAGCCCATCCACTGGCGGAAAAAGCCTATATCGAGGCTGAGGATTTCCGAGGTCAGACCCTGATAACCTACCCGGTGGAGCGCACACGTCTGGATGTGTTCAGTCAATTGTTGATCCCTGCACGCGTCGAACCCGCCTCGATCAGGCAGGTGGAATTGACAGCTGTCATCCTGCTTCTGGTGGCATCAAACCGGGGCATCTCAGTTTTGCCGGATTGGGTCGTGCGCGAGGTCAAATACAACTCGGACTATGTGACCCGGCCCCTGACCAAAGAGGGGATCACGCGTCGCCTTTATGCAGCGGTCCGATCAGAAGATCTGGACAAGCCCTATGTTCAGGAACTGGTGAAACTGGCCCGCGAAGAGGCGCGCAAGCTGCAATCCCGGTAGAGGCGTTTTCTGCGGGTCTGTTATGCGATCATTCCTCTTGGCAAGGAAGCCTTGCGGCAGTATACGCGCGGCTTGACCGGACAGGAGCCCTATTACAATGGTTGGCAGTGCAAATCTCAACATCATGATCAAGGCCGCGCGTAAGGCGGGGCGTTCTTTGGTCAAGGACTTTCGTGAAGTCGAGAATCTGCAGGTGTCGATGAAGGGTGCGGGCGATTTTGTTTCCAAGGCCGATATCGCGGCCGAGGCCATCCTGAAGGACGAATTGCTGGGCGCACGCCCGACCTATGGCTGGCTGGCCGAAGAGGGCGGTTCCATCGACGGAGAAGACCCGACCCGCCGCTGGATCGTAGATCCGCTGGACGGTACCACCAATTTTCTGCATGGCCTGCCGCATTGGGCAATTTCGATTGCACTGGAACATAAGGGCAAGATCGTTGCCGGCGTGATCTATGATGCTGCCAAGGACGAGATGTTCTTTGCTGAAAAAGGCGAGGGTGCATGGATGAACGACACCCGAATTCGTGTGTCGGGGCGTCACCGCATGATTGAATCGATCTTTGCAACCGGTCTGCCCTTTGGGGGTCGTTCTGACCTGCCTGTAACCCTGCAGGATCTGGCGCGTCTGATGCCCGCTTGCGCCGGTGTGCGCCGTTGGGGTGCTGCGGCGCTTGATATGGCATATGTGGCTGCGGGCAGGTACGAAGGTTTCTGGGAACGCCGCCTGAACGCCTGGGATATCGCCGCCGGTATCATCATCGTGAAAGAGGCGGGCGGCTTCGTGCAGGCCCTGAACCCTGAAGGCAACGCGCTGGAAGATGGTGAAGTGATCTGTTCGAATGAACCGATCTTTGATCAATTCGCCAAAGTCATCCGGGGCTGATCGCCCCTTAGCCCAGCTTTATCGACGCGGAACGCGCGGTATACGAGACTGCGACAGCTTGTACTTTGTCTCTGGGTGGGGCGGGTGCCCGTGCGTGCGGTTCCAGAATTGCACTCCACCGCGCCGCAGCCACAATGGTACGCATAGGATCAACCCCACGGCAAACCCGCCGGTATGGGCCCAGTAGGCGATACCGCCTTCGTCCGGGTTGCTGGTGACGCTGCCAAAGAACTGAATCGCCAGCCATACGCCCAGCATGATGAAGGCGGGGATGGTAAAGACCCTGAAATAGACAACCAGGATCAGCAGAATATCCACACGCGCCTTGGGAAACAGCAGTAGGTATCCCCCCATGACACCCGCAATCGCGCCCGAGGCGCCGACGGTAGGCACCTGAGAGTCCGGCCCTGTAACCACATGGATCAGACCTGCGCCGATACCTGCGACCAGGTAGAACAGCAAAAAGGGCAGATGGCCCATTTCGTCTTCCAGATTGTCGCCGAATATCCATAAGAACAGCATGTTCCCGGCCAGATGCATCCAGCCTCCATGCAGGAACATGGATGTCACAAAGGTTTCCAGACCAACCCCATCGCTGACCCGCGCCGGGATGATGGCGTAGTCGAAGAACAGCCGGTTGATAAGTGGCGCATCATTCATGATCCCCACATAGCTGAGGAAGATCAGGATGTTGGCCGCCAATAAGACGTAGACAACATAAGGCGTGCGCCCCGAGGGGTTATGGTCACGTATCGGAAACATGAGGTGACGCTGGGCTTTTACGCGCCCAGCGTCAAGGCAAGCTTATGCCGCACCTCCCAACAACGCAGCGTTTCCGCCAGCTGCGGTCGTATCGACACACACATGGCGCTCACCCAGCACACGCGCGCGGTCGGGTCTGCCCGGAATCAGGGGAAGAATGGGGCCGTCCCGACGGGCCAGATGCAGTTCGATCTGCTGCGCGGTTTCAGCATCGCCCCACCAAAGAACACCAGAGATACCGGTCAGGTTCTCCAACCGGTGAAGGTCAAGCATTCCGGTTGCCTGAATGGCCGTGCCACCCAGTGCCTTTACGGCTTCAGCCTGCGCGCGCGCCGCCGTTTCCCCCGGCCCCACGCACAGAAGTGGTGGGCGGGGATATTCGCTCAGCCGGTTCGATTCTCCGGTTGGGCCGGGCAGAGAACGGGTTTGGATTGGGGCAGGCTGGCCTTGAGGGGCAGGTAGGTCTGCCAAATGCTCCCAGGTTTCTGTCGTGGTTTGCCGATCAGGTGCACAGAACCTGGCCATGTAATTCGGGCCGCCCGCCTTCGGGCCGGTGCCTGACAGCCCTTCACCGCCAAAAGGTTGGGAGCCAACGATGGCACCAATCTGATTGCGGTTTACATAGATGTTTCCGGCATGGATAGCTTCAGTCACATGCTGCACCCGGTCGTCGATCCGGGTTTGCAGGCCAAAGGTCAGCCCGTATCCGGTTGCGTTGATATCCGCGATGACCTTGTCGATCTCCTGCGCTTTGAACCTTGCCACGTGCAATACGGGGCCAAATATTTCGCGCTCCAGCGCGGCAATGCCCGAGATTTCGATCAACGTGGGGGCAACAAAGATACCTTCGGGCGGTAGCGGCAGCTCTTTCAGAACACGCCCTTCGGCCCGTGCCGTGGCGACGTGATCAGCGATTACCTGCCGGGCCTGCGCGTCGATCACCGGGCCGCAATCGGTAGAGATCAGCCACGGATCACCGATGCGCAGGGCATCCATTGCCCCTTTGAGCATGGTCAGGACGTCATTTGCGATATCCTCTTGAAGGTACAGGCATCGCAGTGCGGAACACCGCTGGCCTGCGGACTGAAAAGCGCTTTCAATGATCGATTGCACGGCCTGTTCGGGAAGTGCGGTGCTGTCAACGATCATGGCGTTCAGGCCACCAGTTTCCGCAATCAGCGGCGTGCCGGGGCGCATGGACCCAGCCATTGCCGACCGGATTCTGAGAGCGGTCGTTGTCGAGCCGGTGAAGGCCACGCCCGAGACGCGCGCATCCGATGTCAGCGCCGCGCCCACGGTCGGACCACCCGGCAGCAATTGCAGCGCGTGGCGCGGCACACCAGCCTCATGCAGCAATTGAATGGCGCGGTGCGCGATCAGGGGTGTCTGCGGCGCAGGCTTGGCCAAAACGGCGTTCCCGGTTGCCAAAGCTGCCGATATTTGCCCTGAGAAGATCGCCAGCGGGAAGTTCCACGGGCTGATGCAGGTGAATACTCCGGCGGGCTCGGCATCAGGTATGTTGGCGGCGTAGTAACGCAGGAAATCCACCGCCTCACGCAGTTCCGCCACGGCGTCAGGCAGCGACTTGCCAGCCTCGCGCGCCAGCAGGGCGAATAACTCGCCGTAATGCGTTTCATAAAGATCGGCGGCAGAGTTCAGGATGCGGGCACGTTCGACTGCCGGGGCCTGCCACGGCTTTGCCGAAGCCAGCGCCAGTTCCACATCTGCTTCACTTGCCGAGGCGACCGCGCCCGGCTTGTCGGCAGGATTCGCCGGGTTGATTACCTGCTCATCCGCCTGTGGTTTGGCAGCGTCAGCCAGCAACGGCTGTGCATACCAGTGATACGCACGGAACTGATCCCGCGCTGCATCAATCTTATCCAGCGTCGGGGTGTGGTGTAGATCGAAACCTTTGGAATTGGGGCGTTCCGGCTTGAACAGTTCGGGCCCGGTGGGCAGTGGGGGCGGCGGTGTCAGCACCGTAACAAACGGATCCGAGGCAACCACTTCCGGCGGGACGTTTTCGTCGACAATCTGGTTGACGAATGATGAGTTTGCCCCGTTTTCCAGCAGACGCCGCACAAGGTAGGCCAGCAGGTCACGATGCGCACCAACCGGTGCGTAGATGCGACAACGCGTTTTCTGCCTGTTCATCACAAGCTGATGCAATGTCTCACCCATACCATGCAGGCGCTGGAATTCAAAAGGCTGACCTTCGGCCATGTGCAATATGGCGCTGACTGTATGGGCGTTGTGGGTGGCGAATTGTGGGTAGATCCGGTCTGTCATGCCCAGCAACTTGCGCGCATTGGCGATATAGGACACATCGGTGACCGCCTTGTGCGTGAAGACGGGAAAGCCATCCACGCCTTCGACCTGCGCGCGTTTGATCTCGGTATCCCAATAGGCGCCTTTGACCAGACGCACCATCAGCTTGCGATCGTGGCGTTCAGCCATGTCATAGAGCGTGTCCAGAACCAGCGAAGCGCGTGGCCCATAAGCCTGAACCACGATGCCGAACCCATCCCAGCCAGTCAGAGCCGGATCGGACATCACCGCGTCAATCACCTGCAATGACAAAGACAGGCGATCCGCCTCTTCGGCGTCGACGTTCAACCCCATGCCGGCGGCCTTGGCCAAAAGGGCCAGCGCACGCAGGCGCGGAACCAGTTCATCCATAACCCGCTTTTCTTGTGCCAGTTCATAGCGGGGGTGCAGGGCGGACAACTTGACCGAAATGCCGGGGTTGGAGCGGATATCATCATGGGTACAGGCCTCAGCAATGGCCGAAATGGCGCGTGAGTAGGACAGGTGATATCGCGCGGCGTCCCCCTCGGTCCGGGCTGCTTCTCCCAGCATGTCGTAGGAGTAGGTATACCCCTTGCTTTCCATCCCGCGCGCGCGTTCCATCGCGGCGTGAATGGATTCACCCAACACGAATTGCCGCCCCATTTCCTTCATCGCCCGCGACACAGCGGTACGGATCACGGGTTCACCCAATCGCTTGATGGCCCCGCGCAGGGCACCAACGGGCGAGGTCTTGCCTTCGTCCAGAACCTTGCCCGTCAGCATCAGTGCCCATGTCGAGGCGTTCACCAAGGATGAAGACGAGTGTCCAAGATGCTTACCCCAATCCGAAGGGGCGATCTTGTCTTCAATCAACGCGTCAATCGTGTCTGCATCCGGCACGCGCAACAGCGCTTCGGCCAGGCACATCAGGGCGACGCCTTCGTCGGTGGATAGGCCGTATTCGGCAAGAAACACCTCCATCAACCCCGGAGACGTGCCGGAGCGGATATCGCGCACAAGCTGCGCGGCAGCTGCGCTGATGGCGCTGCGGTCCGTAACGCTCAGGCTGGCCTGAGAGATCAGGGTTTCAAGGATCGCCGACTGGTCAGCATAGGTTGAGGTGTCGATTAATGTACGCAGGGTATGAGACATGGGTCCTCCGGTCTTTGTGGCAATATACCTGCGAAAACTCAGGACAATCGCCTGAGTTTTTGGTAATTGAAGGCGGAACACCTGAAATTTTGCCAGAGAGCAGCGCAAATGAACTTTCCTGACCTGGACCGGTTTGACCGGTCGATTCTGAGAATTCTGGCCGAGGATGGGCGCATTTCGGTCGCCGATCTTGCGCGCGAAATCGGTTTATCTAAATCACCGACACAGGCGCGCCTGAAACGGCTTGAAGCAAGCGGGGTGATCAAAGGATACCGGGCGATGCTGGATCCGATCAGACTGGGGCTGGACCACGTTGCCTTTGTCGAGGTGCGCCTGGCCGATACCCGCGAAAAGGCACTGGCCGAGTTCAACGCGGCAGTCCGAAAAACTGCCGAGGTCGAGCAAGCCCATATGATCGCCTCGAACTTCGACTATTTGTTGAAGGTCCGCACGGCCACGATGTCGGGGTATCGCCGTGTTCTGGCTGAAAAGATTTCATCCTTGCCGCATGTCGCCAGCACTTCGACCTTTGTGGCGATGGAGGCGGTTAAGGAAACCGGCAGTTTGGGTGGGTTCGAGCATCAGGCTTGACGGATCAGGAATACGAGCCATCCTTGGTGCATGACACACGCTTTCCTCGCTGCTCTCGCTGTTGTTGCCTTGTCCTGCACGGCGCACGCTCAGTCCTGCCCGGCCGCCCCGGATCATTCGGAAAGTGTGGATGCGCTAATCAATCAGGTTCAGAAGGCAGAATCGCAAAGTGATGCGCGCGCCATTTCCAACCAGATGTGGGAGCTTTGGACCGACGCACCAGATGCGCGTGCGCAAGGCTTGCTGGACCGGGGAATGGCGCGGCGAGAGGCCTGGGATTTACTGGGCGCGTTGGACGAGCTTGACCAACTAGTCGATTACTGCCCGAACTACGCCGAAGGCTACAATCAGCGCGCGTTTGTGAACTATCTCAGACAAGACTTCGCTGCTGCCTTGCAGGATCTGAATGTCACGATCGAGTTGTCGCCGAACCATATCGGTGCGCTGAGCGGGCGTGCCTTGTCATTGTTGGGTCTGAAGCGCCTTGACGACGCGCGCGCTGCCCTTGCCGAAGCGCTAGAACTTAACCCATGGCTGTCAGAAAGGGCCTTGTTGGAACCTGGCGGTCTTTTGGAACCGCCCGGTCAAGATATCTGACATCAGGTTTTCGGTAGGCCGCGTGGTGACCTGAGTCCGGTTGCTGACAAACCGGTCGTGTCAGGCCTCCGTTGAACTAACAGGACGACACCGTGCTTACCGCGACATTATTCGACGCTTTTCGGCCATGGCTTCGCGCCGTCTTTGTTCGATCCCCAATCTGAACGATTCTTCGACAAAATCGATGTGACCCGTCGCTGCTTTTTCGGCGCGTGTTTCGTCGCCTTCGATTACCGCGCGTCCCAGTTCGAGATGCTGTTGCAACAACTTCTCGCCGGTCCCATCAATTGTTCGCAGGAAGTCGCGATTGTAGAAAACGCCTTTGCGGGTGAGTTCGTAAATCGACGCCATGATATGAATCAACGTTGCATTCTGACTGGCATCCACAATCGCTGAATGCAACGCAAAGTCTGCTTCTTGCGAAGCCTTGGCATCATTCGCCTTCCAAGCGCGCTCGTTTTCATCAAGGATTTCTGAAATCCTTTCCTTGTCTGCCTTGGTTGCGCGACGTGCGGCAAGGCGGGCCGCAAACCCTTCCTGCTCGCGGCGATACTCCAGATAGTCGAAAAAAGCCGGTTCATGGCGTTCGTACAAAGCAAGAAGCGCGGGCATCATGGCTTGTCCGGTCAGGGCCGCGACGAATGTCCCCTCACCGTGTTGCGTTGTGACCAGACCGCGTTCTTCCAGCACCTGAAGGGCCTCGCGCAGCTTCGGGCGCGACACGCGCAACATCTCGGCCAGATCACGCTCGGAGGGCAGTTTCCGACCCTGTTTCAGGATGCCCGAAGCGATCAGGTCCTCGACCTGTGAAACCACCGCATCAGCCAGCGATTCGTGTCCAACCGGTTCAAAAATCGCAGTGGTGTTCATGAGATGCTGCCCCGTGTGACGCTGAAATAACCAGAATAACTGGTAAATAAAGATAACCATATCCGTTCAGATTTCAAGCGCGCGGCTGTTCTTCCCGAACTTGAATTACGTGTCTGTTTCTGAATGATTTTTGGATAATCTGTTGGTTTTGTAGGCAGTCGTATCGGGATTTTGCAGGGCTTGTCGAAGGCGAGCTTCCAGTTTCGGCTGACACCAATGGTAAATAAAGTTATTGACTGGTTTAATCTGGTAAAGTTAGTTTACCACCGGAGCGGCGCTGGAAGAGCCTGCGCCACTGATCGGAGAAAACCCGACCAACCCTGGAGGAGAATTCATGAAGAAGACCCTGACAAGCCTGGCCGTGGCCGCCAGCCTGCTGGCGGCACCCGCGGTCGCGGCGGACAAGCTGCTGTTGAAAACACCGATTGCCTTTTCGACCGAACTGCCGGGCCTGGGTTCGCCGATCCCTCGCGTGGCTGATCAACTGGAGTTGATGTCGGGCGGCACGCTGAAGATGAAGGTGTACGAGCCGGGAAAACTGGTGCCGCCCTTCGAAATTCTGGATGCCGTATCCACCGGAAAGATCAACTCGGGCTACACCACGGCTGGATACTGGGCAGGTAAAATCCCCGCCGCACCGCTGTTTTCGGCCGTTCCTTTTGGCCCCGAGGCGGGCGAATACATGGCATGGCTTTATTATGGCAACGGCATGACCCTGTATCAGGAGATGTACGATCAGGCTGGCTACAACGTAAAAGTTCTGCCTTGCGCCATCATTGCGCCGGAAACTTCGGGCTGGTTCGCGACCGAGATCAATTCGCCCGAAGACCTGAACGGGTTGAAGATGCGTTTCTTTGGTCTGGGCGGCAAGGTCATGCAGAAACTGGGTGTGGCGACCTCGCTGCTGCCAGGAGGTGAGATCTTCCCCGCTTTGGAAAAAGGCGCGATTGACGCGACCGAGTTTTCGATGCCTGCCATCGACGCGCGTCTGGGCTTCCACAAGCTGGTCAAGTTCAATTACTTCCCCGGCTGGCATCAGCAGGCGACCGTGTTTGAACTGCTGATCAACAAGGACGTCTGGGCAGAGACCAGTGACCAGCACAAAGCGATCATCGAAAACGCCTGCAAGGCTTCGATGGCGGACAGCTTTGCCGAAGGCGAAGCCATCCAGCACGCGGCCCTGATCGACAACATTGAGAACAACGGTGTTTCCATCAAGCAGTGGTCGCCTGAGATGCTGGATACCTTCCGCGCGACCTGGGAAGAGGTTGCCGCAGAAGAGGCCGCCAATGATGCCTTTTTTGCACAGGTTTTGGCCGATATGAACGAGTTCCGTGACGGCTATAACCTCTGGAAGACAAACGCCTTCCTCCCACGTCAGTAATCCCTCCCTCACTGACTTTACCGGGGCGGCCCGATCCGCCGCTCCGGCCCCTGCTTTTCGATCTTCGGACTTTCTAACCCTTCACTGCCCGTATTGCGGGTTGCTGAGCGAGGAATGACCATGACCACCCAAAACAACCTCAACGATCCGGTCGAAGCCTATGAAGGCATCCTGGAACACCCCGAACCCGACCGCCAGAAAGTCGCCGTTGCGATCGACGCCGGGGTCAAGGCGGTGGGTCATGTGGTCATGTGGGCCAATGTCCTGCTGATGGGCGCGATCTTTGCACAGGTCTCGCTGCGTTACCTGTTCAGCCAGAACTATCCCAAGCTGGATGAGATCCAGTGGCATTTCTATGGAATCGTCACGATGATCGGCATCTCGTATGCCTTGATCACCGACAGCCATGTGCGTGTGGACGTCCTGCATATGCAGCTTTCGCGCCGCGCGCAGCGGATAATTGAAGTCATCGGCATCCTGACCCTGCTGACCCCGTTCATCTATCTGATGGTCGATCAGGGGTATGACTATTTCTACGAAAGCTTCCGCGTCAGCGAACGTTCAGACAGCCCAACTGGCCTGCCTGCGCGTTGGGCCTTCAAGGCTATCATTCCGATCAGCTTTGTACTGTTGGCGCTGGCCGCGTTGGCACGGTTGATCCACGACGGGCACGCGCTGATCCACGGGCCGGCCTCGGAACGTGAAGGCGCTCCGCTGCGCCGTATTCTTCTGGTGCTGGCAGTATTCGCCGCCGTCTGCGTTGGCCTGACCTTCCTGGTCGAGACGACCGAGGAAAAGCTGGTCATCGCGATGTTCCTTACCTTCATCGCGCTTTTGTTCACCGGTTACCCGGTGGCCTGGGTTCTGGCCGGTGTCGGCGTAGCTTATTGCGGTCTGGCCTATCTGTTCGACAACGATCTGATGCTTTGGACAGGGTTGGAGAGTACATTTACCGGGCTTGATTACCTGACCTTGGGCGCGGTGGTGAACCGGGTCTACGCGACCATGTCCAACGCGGTTCTGGTTGCCCTGCCGATGTTCATCTTCATGGGGCTGATGCTGGACGAATCCGGTGTGGCCGAGCGTTTGATGTCCTCGATGCAGCGCCTGTTCGGGACGGTGCGCGGAGGTCTGGCCATCACCGTGACCCTGATCGGGATCATTCTGGCGGCCTCGACCGGCATCATTGGTGCCTCGGTTGTTCTGCTGGGCGTGCTGTCGCTGCCGTCGATGATGCAGCAGAAATACCAGCCGACGTTGGCGGCGGGTGTCGTGTCGGCGTCAGGGACGCTGGGCATCCTGATCCCGCCGTCGATCATGCTGGTGATCATGGCCGACCAGATGGCTCTTTCTGTGGGCGATTTGTTCATGGCGGCTGTCTTTCCCGGTGTGATCATCGGCATGCTTTACCTGGCCTATATCTTCGTCCTTGCACTGGTGAAACGCGACGCAGCCCCCGTGCCCGAAGGCGCAAAAGCCCCCGACTGGGCCGCAGTCAAAGACGTTATGATCGCCGTCATTCCGACGCTGATGCTGATCCTTGCCGTTTTGGGTTCGATCTTCGCCGGTCTGACCACGCCGACCGAAGCGTCCGGCATTGGCGCGCTGGGTGCGACGCTGCTGGCGCTTGGTTATCGCAAGCTGACCTTCGCCAAGCTTTGGAACGTGCTTGTTTCGACCTTCAACACCACTGCGTATATCTTTGCGATCTTCCTCGGCGCGACTGTGTTTTCCTATGTCCTGCGCGAGCTGGGTGGCGACGAGTTGATCGAACATGTGGTGCAGTCCACCGGATTTGGTGCGAACGGCACCATCCTGTTCATCCTGTTCATCGTCTTCCTGCTGGGCTTCGTACTGGACTGGATCGAGATCACACTGATTGTACTGCCGCTGATGCGTCCCATCGTGAACGGTCTGGGCGTCGACATTCCCGGCTTTGGAGTGCTGGACGAACCGGCGCTGGTGTGGTTCGTGATCCTTGTTGCTGTGACGCTGCAAACCAGCTTCCTGACGCCGCCCGTTGGCTTTGCCTTGTTCTATCTTAAAGGTGTTTGCCCACCCGAGATTAAACTGACGCATATCTACAAGGGCATCATTCCCTTTGTCCTGCTGCAATTGACCGGACTCGCGCTGGTTTTCCTCTGGCCGACACTGGCCACCTGGCTGCCGTCAGTCGCTTATTAAGGGGTTTTGGTCATGCGTCTGAGCCAATGTCACAACTTCCATGATTTCCGGCGGCTGGCTAAGCAGCGGCTGCCGGGGCCGATCTTCAACTACATTGACGGTGGCGCGGATGATGAGGTGACGTACCGGCAAAATACCAGCGCGTTTGACCGCTGTGACTTGTTGCCATCGGTGCTGCGTGGGGTGAAGAACGTGGACATGTCCGTCACCGTCATGGGGCAAAAGTTGGACATGCCGGTCTATTGCTCGCCCACCGCGCTGCAGCGCCTGTTCCACCATCAGGGTGAGCGCGCCGTCGCGGCAGCGGCAGAGAAATACGGCACCATGTTCGGCGTATCCTCTCTGGGGACCGTGTCGCTGGAGGAGCTGCGCCGGAAACACAATAACCCGCAGGTCTATCAATTCTACTTTCACAAGGATCGCGGGTTGAACGCCGCCATGATGCAGCGCGCCAAAGAGGCGGGTGTCGAGGTCATGATGCTGACCGTCGACAGCATCACCGGCGGCAACCGCGAGCGTGATCTGCGCACGGGGTTCTCGATCCCTTTCCGGTTGACGCTGGGCGGCATGATACAGTTTGCGATCAAGCCGATGTGGGGAATCAACTATGTCACCCATGAAAAGTTCCGGCTGCCTCAGCTGGAGGAACATGTGGATATGGGCGGTGGGCCCAGTTCGATCGGCGGGTATTTCACTGATATGCTCGATCCGTCGATGAACTGGGATGACGTGGCGCAGATGGTGCGCGACTGGGATGGTCAGTTCTGTCTGAAGGGGATCATGACCGTCGAAGATGCCAAACGCGCGGCTGAGGTCGGTTGCACCGGCATCATCCTGTCGAATCACGGTGGCCGCCAACTGGACGGATCGCGCACGCCGTTCGATCAACTTGCCGAGATTGTCGATGCCGTTGGCGACAAGCTGGACGTGATGATGGACAGCGGCATTCAGCGTGGCACCCATGTGCTCAAGGCGCTGTCGATCGGGGCCAAGGCAGTGGGTATTGGTCGGCACTACTTGTATCCTCTGGCTGCCGCGGGGCAGGCTGGGGTCGAACGGGCCCTTGGGCTGATGCGCGCCGAGATCGAGCGCGACATGAAGCTGATGGGCGCAACCAGTGTTGACCAGCTCAGCCGCAAGAATATTCGCTTTCGCAACACGTAACTTCCTTAAAGCCGCAACATGACCAATGAGGATCTGATCAAACACTTCCGTGCCATCGTCGGGTCGCGACATGTCCTGACCGGCGAACGTGCAACCGAGCGGTTTCGGCGTGGTTTCCGCTCGGGCGAGGGTGAGGCGCTGTGCGTCATTCAGCCTGGGACACTACTGGAGCAATGGAAGGTCCTGCAAGCCTGCGTGGCGGCCGACAAGATCGTCATTATGCAGGCCGCAAATACCGGATTGACCGAAGGGTCTACGCCGTCCGGCACTTATGACCGTGACGTGGTTCTGATTAATACGCGCCGGATGGACGCGTTGGTGCCGCTTAATGGCGGAGAACAAATCATCAGCTTTCCGGGGGCCACGCTGTTCGCGCTTGAGAAACTGCTGGCCCCGCTGGGGCGAGAACCGCATTCGGTGATCGGGTCATCCTGTATCGGCGCGTCGATCGTGGGTGGGGTGTGCAACAATTCCGGCGGGTCTTTGGTCGAGCGCGGACCAGTTTACACGGAACTATCCGTCTATGCTCAGATCACCGAACATGGCGATTTGGAACTGGTCAACCACCTCGGCATCGATCTGGGCGAAACGCCTGAAGAGATACTTGCCAACCTCGATGCAGGTAAATTCGAACGCGATCCGGGTGCCACAAACAAACGCGCTTCGTCCAGCGATTACGCGCAGATTGTGCGGGATGTGGATGCGGAAACACCCGCGCGGTTCAACGCGGACAAAGCAAGGCTTTTCGAATCTGCGGGCTCGGCGGGGAAGCTGGCCGTTTTCGCCGTTCGGCTTGATACTTTCCCGAAGAACAAAGATGAAAGGGTGTTCTACATCGGGACAAACAGCCCTGATGATCTGACCGTCTTGCGTCGGTATGTCCTGTCCGAGTTCAAATCGCTTCCTGTCTCGGCCGAATACATGCAGCGCGAGGTGTTTGACATCACGGCGCGCTACGGCAAGGACACCGTCGTAATGATCGACAAATTTGGCACTGATCGCCTGCCGATGTTCTTTGCAATCAAGGGCGCGGTTGATGCGCGATTGCGTCGTATTCCGTTCCTGCAAAATTTCACCGATCGTTTCATGCAGATGGCCGTGGCATTCTGGCCGCGCGTTCTTCCCAGAAGGATGGTCGCATTCCGCGACAGGTATGAACACCATTTGACCCTGAAGATGAAGGAAGAGGGTATCGCCGAGGCCGCTGAATGGTTGCCCGACTTTTGCAAAGACCGAGATGCGGATTTCTTTGAATGCGACAGACGCGAGACCAAGATCGCGGGGCTTCACCGTTTCGCGGCGGCAGGCGCAGCCGTGCGCTACATGGCGATCCATGCAAGCGATGTAGAAGATATTATCGCGCTCGACGTGGCGCTGCGCCGCAATGATCAGGACTGGCTTGAACGGTTGCCACCCGAGATCGAAGACCAACTGGTTCATAAACTCTATTACGGGCACTTCATGTGCCATGTCATGCATCAGGACTATATCGTCAAAAAAGGGGCTGACCCGAAGGCGCTGAAGGCGGCAATGCTGACCCTTTTTGACCAGCGCGGTGCGGAATATCCTGCCGAACACAATGTGGGCCACCTGTACAAAGCCAAACCCGATTTGGCAGCGCATTACAAATGCTGTGATCCAACCAACTCTTTCAATCCGGGGATCGGGAAGATGTCCAAGGCGCGAAACTACCGGTGACTATGTCACATGGGATTTGGGCGCGTGTGATATGCATCCAGCAGAGCCTTGCCGTTTTCATAGAACGCAGTTTCGCCAACCAGTTCGGTGACACCGTAGCGATCCAGCTCGGCTTTCACATCTGGCTCGACCAGCGTGAAAACCAGCCGTATCTCCTTGGTTCGTAGGAAGCTGATTATATTGCGCAAAGTGAACCCGGCTGTGAAATCGACAACATCAATTGCCGAGGCGTCGATGCAGAACCATGTCAGTTTTCCGTCTGCGTTCTGAACGATTGTTGTGACTTCTTCTGTAAATATTTGCATGTTCGCGTAGTACATACCGTGGGAAAACCGATAGATTACCAGACCGGGCTCGAACTGGTTTGGTGCTTCCAACCCCTTTGAACGCCAGCCACCGGACTCGGTGCGCAATACGACCGAATTCTTTGGGTGGTATCCCCGGCGCGTGTGGTCGACCAAAGACAAGACCATGGCAAAAACGACGCCTTGCTCGACCCCAACCAGAACGACCACGGTGGCGGTTGCCGTGGCAACCCAGAATTCAGACCGGGCCTGCCTGTAAATTGTTGTCATTCCATGCAGGTCGATCAGCTTGAGACCGATCAGGAAAACGATGGCCGACAATGCTGCTGTGGGCAGAAAGGCTAAAGGCTTGGTCAGGAACAGGATAACCAACAGGACTATTGCCACTGTTGTTAGTTGGGCCACCTGGCTGCGCCCTCCGGCGCTGGCGACCATCTCGGTCTTTGTTGGGCTGCCATTGACCACGAATGTCCCCGTGAAGGCCGCTCCGAAATTCGCAAGACCCAGTCCGATCAGATCGGTATTCTCATTGAACGTCTCGTTATATTTTGAGGCGTATGCCCGTGATGTGGCGGCGCTTTGTGCCAGAATAACTACGAAGATGGACAGGGCCGTGGGTAGCAGTTGTTTGAACAGGACCCAGTTCCACTGCACGTCCGGGATCGAGAACGAGGGCAAGCCGCCGGAAATCTCTCCCAATACTGAAATTCCGGAAGTGTCGAATGAAAAGGCCCAACTGCACAGGACTACCCCGACTATGGCGACCAATGGCCCAGGAATCTTGTGTGACAACCTTGCGCAACCTAAGACGGTGCCCAACACGGCTGATGAGACGATCACGGTCGGCCAGTTGACGTTGGATATGTTGAGATAGAGGTCCTTTAACCTGGCAAGTGTTCCGTGCCCAGCGGATTCGATCCCCAACAATCCAGGGATTTGACCCGTTGCAACCTGAATGCCCACGCCGGTCAGAAAGCCGACCAAAACCGTTCTGGACAGAAAATCGGCAAGAAACCCCAGCCCGATGACACGCGCAGCAATCAAAAGCATGCCAGCCATAAGCGCCAGTAAGGACGCCAGTGCCAGATACTCGGAAGTTCCAGACACCGCCAAGCCCGCCAGCCCCGAGGCGGTGATTGCCGCTGTTGCCGAATCGGCGCCGACAACAAGGTGTCGGGACGATCCGAACAGCGCAAACAAAGCCATGGGAATCAGGATCGTATACAGCCCGGACATGACCGGGGTGCCGGCGATTTTGGTGTAACCCATGACTTCAGGGATCGCGAGGCAGGCAAAACTCAGACCAGCCAGCATTTCTGCAGGAAGGCGCGCGCGGTCAACAGGCAGAATGCCCTGCAGGATTTGCAGACGCGCCGCTCTCTGATTTCTGTCCTGTTTTTCCATGGGTTACCCTATACCCATTCAACCAGCGAACCGAATGTTCGAACCGTCAGGCTATCTTATAGGCAAATTATCACAGGTAAATTGGGTGGCCTGATTTGCTGTTTTTCCCAGTTTTTAAGTTATTTTCGCCGAACTACGGGAATCCCCCAATTTCGCAAACTGCCGATCAGGGGTAAACATGACCTACCGTACTTACCACACACAAACACGGTATATACTTTCCCCGATGAGGGGCTGGTCACACCCCCTCGGCCGGCCCCTCTTAACTTTTAGGGGGTCGCGAAGGCCCAAATCACTCGTTTGAAAACTGACATCGTGTGAACGTACTTAGTTTTGGATCAATTTGGCCACGAGTGTCGGCAGTGTTTCAGACGCACTGTAAGCAACGGTGTGCGGTATATTGGCCACCGGGGTTTTGCGGTACCCTTCCGTGAACAGCAGAAACGGTATCTTGGCGTTTACAGCTGTTTCTGCGTCGACCTCGCTGTCGCCGACATACAAGCGTGTGTCCGAGGTCCCAAGTGCTTTGAAGCTTTCCAGCAGGTGGCCCGGATCCGGTTTGCGAATTGGCAATGTATCACCGCCGAAAACAACGTCGAAGAACCGGGATAGGTTGAGCGCCTCCAGCACGTGACGTGCGGGTGCTTCGGGTTTGTTGGTGCAGATACCAAGAACGCACCCCATCTGTTTCAGTGTTTCCAGGGCCTCCAGAACCCCGGGATAAGGCATTGTCGTTGCACTGACCGCCGCATTGTAGTGTTTCAGTGTCTGTTGCGTCAGTTCCGTGTGGCGGTCCATGGGCAAATCACAGTGTCGCATCAAACGCTCGACCAGTTTGGGAAGGCCATTGCCAACAAACCCTCTGATCACATCAACGGGTACAGGATCGTGACCGACGCCATTCAGCGTTTTATTGGCCGCTGCTGCCAGGTCCCCGACGCTGTCGACCAACGTTCCATCCAGATCAAAAACAACTGCTGCGGTCACGTTTTGCTTGCCTTTCAATACCTGTCTCAAGTCTTATCTCGTCGTTTTCAGGGGCGCAATCGGCTCAATGACGCCTGATTTGAAACAGCGCTTGACATTCCTTACTAAAATAATCAGATTTAATGTCAGAAACAGGAAGCCAGCCCTCTCGGGTCAGCCAGATAAAACGAAACGCAACAGGTATGGCACCATACCCACTCGCTCTGGAGACGCCCCGATGAACGTACAGAACCCGACCCCAACCCAAGGTTATGCTGTCTCGATGCTGCCTGCGCACAAGGCCGAGGATTTGACCAAGGGTGGCCACCTGGCCCATATCGAGTTGGGCGACCAATTGTATACCCTGCGCATCACCCGTGCAGGTAAACTGATCCTGACGAAATGAGCGCGCATTCAATGCGCGGCGGTGCCGCGGTCGGCTGTCTGGCGGACCTTGATCCAGTCGAAGCGGGTGCGGTGATGTATCTGCGGATGTGGAGCCAGGGCGAAAGTGGTCGCGCTGAAGTTGCGAGCGATTTTTGCATAGCGCTGGGATCAGACTATGGGCGTGCCGCCATGCTGACGCTGGATCGTCTGTGTTCTCTTTGCGCAACGCATTGTCGACGCCCGTTAATCAGGCACGGTATGGGTTGTGCATGTCTGGGCGCGGATGAGAATTGTTTTGCCCAAATGGTTGCCGCCGCATCCGAAGGGGCACGCGAAGACGCGATGATGATGGCGTCACTGATCGTGCGCCCGGATTTTGCGCCTGCTCTGGTATCCTTGTCGGAGGAACTGGGCCTGACGCTCCGGCGTATGACAACGGGAAATGGGATTCCAACAACAGGCCACGATACCCTCGCTGCCGTTTTGCATTGACTGTACTTGCGGGTCGGTCAAACCCCGGCAATGCACCGGGGTTTATCCTTCAGCAGCACCCGCATCCCGCGTGGTGATGGTCGTGATCGCAAACCGGGGCAGGGGTGAAGTCACTGATCTCGGACAGCACGTCCCTTAGGGCCCACAGGATCATGTCCACATCCTCGGCCTCAATCGTCAGCGGGGGGCGAATTTTCAGAATGTTGTCCTTTGGTCCCTCGCTGCCGATCAGAATACGGTGATCGCGCATCCGGTTTTTGACATAGCTGCAAATTTCGCTGCCTTCGCTTCCGTCAGGATTGATTAGCTCAACACCCAGAAACAGTCCCATACCCCGCGCGTCGCCAACGCAACCAAAGTCGGCTTCGATCTGGCGCAGTCCCGCCATCAGGCGGTCACCCATCAGGCGGGCATTGTCCTGCAGGCCTTCGTCATCGACGATGTCCAATACTTCCTTGCCGATCCGGCAAGACAGAGTCGATCCGCCAAAGGTCGAGAAGAACTCGATCCCGTTGTTAAAGCTGTCGGCAATCGCCCGCGTCGTTACCAAAACGCCCAGAGGGTGCCCGTTACCAATGGGTTTACCCATCACCACGATATCGGGAAGCGCGCCTTGATGCTCAAAGCCAAAGTAATATTCACCCAAGCGACCCAGACCGGTCTGTACCTCATCTGCAATGCAGACACCCCCGGCGGCGCGGATTTTTTCATAAACCGCAGGCAGGTAGCCCTTGGGCGGAATAATCTGTCCACCGACAGACGGGAAAGTTTCGGCGATGAACCCGGCCAGACCCTGACCCCGGTCCTGCAAAGCCGCAATGGCCGGGTCCACAAGATCAGCAAATTTCTGCGCCCGATCCGCATCGTCACGCTTGAATGACCCGCGATAGTCATCAGCAACCTCAACCAGTTCAACCCAGTCGGCTTTCCCGATGCCGCCCGGTTTGTTGAACTTGTAGGCCGAGATCGCCACAGCCGCATTCGTATTGCCGTGATAGCCATGGTCTGGCGTCACGATCCCTTTGGCCCCGGTATGGGCGCGGGCAAGCCGCAGGGCCAGTTCGTTGGCTTCAGTTCCGGAATTGACGAAGAAACAGACCTCGAAGTGATCGGGCAGTTTAGACAGGATCTTGTCGGCAAAAGCTGTCTGTGCCGGATGCAGGTACCGTGTATTCGAGTTCATCCGCTTCAACTGGTCCGCTGCCACGGCCTGAATACGCGGATGCGCATGACCTACGTGCGGGACGTTGTTATAGGCGTCCAGATAGGGGCGGCCCCATTCGTCAATCAGGTGATGTTTCCACCCGCGTACCAGCATGACAGGGTCATCATAAGTCAGTGACAGGTTGCCGCCAAAGTGATCGCGGCGGCCTTGCAGGATCGCCTGCTTGTCGGTGGGTTGGTAAAGCACCTTGTCATCCGGCAGGTTCACTAAGGCCGCCGGGTTCGGGCAGACCGCGTGCCATAGTTCCATCTCATCCGGGTCGCCGACACCGGGCCAATCCGCCTCCATGCCATTGGTTGTCAGCGCCAGCTGGAAATGCACATGCGGGGCCCATCCGCCATTCTGGCTGGCGTCGCCCAACCGGGCGAACGCCGCCCCCTGTGCCACCGGATCACCGGGTTTCAACCGGTCACAGCATTCCGGGTCCAGATGACCGTAGAGTGTATAGAACGGATCGCCCTCGGGTGTTTCATGGTGCAGGATAATCACCCCGCCGTAATCGAGGTGTCGATCTCGGTTCTCGATCACCTCGACCCGCCCGCTCATTGGCGCGTGCAGCACCGTCCCGGCGGGTGCAAACACATCCACCGCCAGATGCACTGTTCGCCGATCTGAGGCTTTCCAAGGCCCTTTGCGAAACCCCGGTTCGGCATAGATCAGGCGAGGTTCGTTGTAATAGCCCAGCCACAGCCCCTCACCGTATTCTTCGCCAACACGTGCGGCCTCGGCCAATGGCATGTGGAAAGGGTTCTGAGGCCACACGCAATTCTCGACTGACAATGAACCCATTGGAGTATCGCTTAGGTCCTGATCGAACATCTGGGAAAACCGTCCGCGATGTTCTTGCAGATACGCATGGATGCGTTCTGCGCCGTCCACGACCGGCAGCCCGCACGCTGCCCGAAGACGCGCAGACATCAGTCCGCCATTGACGGATGCATTCTCAAGAAACCGCCATGCCGGTGCCTGCGAGATTGTCACATATGGGTCGTCCGGGTTTTCGACCGCCATCAGGGTTGAGTTGAGGACAGATACTGCCAGTCGCATCCGCAGCAGAGGCCAGATCAGGTCGATCTCCTCGGCTTGCAGCCGGTTTGCGGCATGGTACCCCCGCACGAGAGCAGTTAATGCCCGCTCGGGTCTGGCATGATCTAGCACAACATAGGCTCCGGCGATTGCAAGATCGCAGACGCGCGGTGCTGCACACATGTCACCCAGATCAATTAGGCCGGAAACCTGCCTCCGCTCACCCAATTCGCCTTCAACCAGGATGTTATAGTCATTGGCGTCGTTGTGAATGGCCTGTTTCGGCAGGCGCCCCAGCCTATCCGCGATCGCCACGAACCCGTTGCAGATATCCCGAAGCAACGCCTGACGTGTGGGATCGCTGATGGCACCCAGCTTGTCACTGATCCAACCCGCTTGCGTCAGGTCCCATTTGAAATCGGGGCGGTGCAAAGCTTCATGTTGAAACCCCTCCAGCGCGCGATCCGTTGCGCCCAGAACACGACCCAATTTCAGGATCAGTTCTTCGGATTTCGGGTTCGCTTTTGCATAACAGCGTCCAGGCAGGCGTTCCAGCAACCACACCAGCCGTAACTTCCCATCGGAATCGGAAATTTCCGGCAGCGTCGCGCCGTTCAACGACGGGAATACCTTGGGAAACGGCAACCCCGGTGCTTCCGAGGCGATATGCGCAAGCGCTTCGATCTGAAAATCTACCAGACCCGCTTCGCACCCCGCGCGCATGACTTTCAGCACATAGTCTTGGCCATTTGTGGCCTGCGCCAGAAAGTTCAGATCATATTCGCCATCCAGCCGGGTCAACCGTGCGTCCAGCCCCCAGTTTTGGCGCAGCGCGTCCGACCAGAAGTTCACCAAGTCGCTCATGTCTTTCTCCGTCCCGCTCATCCGGGATCCTCTTCATCTGGCCGAAAATATCCTCGGGGGTGAATTGGCCCAAAGGGACAAGAGGGGGCAGACAGCCCCCTGACCCCTCAATCCAAGGCACGCAAACGTTTGAACAGCGATGACGTGTCCCATCGCCCGCCGCCCAGTTTCTGCACGTCCTTGTAGAACTGATCGACCAGAGCGGTCACCGGCAGAGACGCACCGGTCTCATTGGCGGTATCCAGACAAATCCCCAGATCCTTGCGCATCCAGTCGACAGCAAAGCCATGTTCGAATTGATCATTCAGCATGGTTTCATACCGGTTTGCCATCTGCCAGCTGCCTGCCGCACCCTGGCTGATCACCTCAACAACAGCCTTTCCGTCCAAGCCCGCTTTTTCGGCAAAGTGCAATGCTTCACTGAGACCCTGAACCAGACCGGCAATCGCGATCTGGTTGCACATCTTGGTCATCTGGCCCGCGCCGCTGGCTCCGAGGCGACGGCAGATTTTGGAATAGACGTTCATAACCGGCTCAGCCGCATCATAAGCTGTCTGGTCGCCGCCACACATAATTGAGAGAACGCCGTTTTCAGCGCCGGCCTGACCGCCCGAAACCGGGGCGTCCACAAAAGCGATACCCTGAGATAGGCCAGCAGCGTAAAGCTCGCGCGTGACCTTTGCTGAAACCGTCGTATGGTCGACAAAAATGGCCCCGTTGGACATTCCCTGAAACGCGCCATCTTCTCCAGTGCAAACCGCGCGAAGGTCGTCGTCATTGCCGACGCAGGCCATGACAAACTCAGCACCCTTGACAGCGCCTTTCGGAGTGGTCGCCATTGCGCCGCCATGCTGCGCGACCCAGGCCTCGGCCTTGGTGGTCGTACGGTTGTAAACGGTGACGTCATGGCCTGCGGCTTGCAGATGTCCGGCCATGGGATAGCCCATGACACCAAGGCCAAGGAACGCGACTTTTGCCATTTTGTGATCCTCTCCGCTGTTCGGTCGGCTTCCGCGAAACAGGCCTGACCAAAATCTCTGGCGAAGACAAAGCAAAGCTGCGCCCAAAGGGCAACCCCAAGTCAGCCTTTCCCACCCAGATCCCGCAGGATTGGGCAATCGGGCCGGTCGTCCCCGGCGCAGGCGTCGATCAGGTGGCTTAGCGTATCGCGCATGGCGTTCAGGTCTGCAATCTTGGTTTCGATCTGAACAAGATGGTCGCGTGCAACTTGTTTCACGTCGGCACTGGCACGGGTTTCATCTTCGTAGAGCGCCAGCAGGGTCCGGCAATCCTCGATGGTGAACCCAAGCGCCCGGGCGCGGCCCAGAAAATTCAGCTTATGTACGTCCTGGTCGCGAAACCGGCGATAGCCATTGTCGTCGCGCATCGGTTTGATCAGGTTGATGTCCTCATAATACCGGATCGTCTTGGCGGGCAGGCCGGTGCGGGCGGAAACATCTCCGATGTTCATGCGTGCACCTCTTTGGTGGCCTTGCCTGATGTTTCCGGCACGCTGGCGCGAATACGGCGCAGGCGCAGCGCGTTTGAGACCACAAAAACGCTCGACAGTGCCATTGCGCCAGCTGCCAGTGCAGGGGACAGCAGATAGCCGCCAAACGGGTACAGCGCACCGGCAGCCACCGGTATCAGAAGGACATTGTATCCAAAGGCCCAGCCCAAATTCTGGCGAATATTCTTCATTGTTCGGCGACTGATCTCGGTCGCATTTGCGACGCCACGCAGATCACCAGACATGAGGACAACGTCGGCTGTTTCGATGGCTACATCCGTGCCGGTTCCGATGGCGATGCCGATATCAGCCGCCGCCAGAGCGGGGGCGTCGTTGATCCCGTCACCGACAAAGGCCAGCACTCCGAACCGGTCCCGCAAGGCCGTGATTGCGTCTACCTTGCCATCGGGAAGTACCTCGGCAGTGACATGATCAATCCCCAGCCGGTCGGCCAGAGCCTGCGCCGTGCGCGCGTTGTCACCGGTGATCATGGCCACGGTCAAACCCATCTGGTGCAACCGTTCCAGCCCCTCCACTGTGCCGGGCTTGATCGGGTCGGAAACGGACAACGTGGCCGCCGTCTGCCCATCCAGAGCGACGAACAGAGGGGTTGCCCCTTGGGCGGCACGGGCTTCGGCCTCATCCGCCAGGGCTCCAAGGGTGATCCCACGCTGCTGCATCAGTCGGTGCGACCCGATCAACACGTCGCGGCCTTCGACCAACCCTTGCAGGCCAAGCCCGGTAAGCGAACGGACATCCGATGCCTCTGGCAGTGTCGCGGGCCCCGCGCGGGTGATGGCGGATGCGATCGGGTGTTCCGACCGCGCCTCAAGGGCTGCGGCCAGTCGCAGAACCTCCTCCCGGTCAAACCCCTTCGCCGTTGTCACGCTGTCCAGTTCGGGGCGTCCCAGCGTCAGGGTTCCGGTCTTGTCCAACGCGATGACGCGCGCCTGCTGAAGCTGTTGCAACGCATCACCCTTGCGGAACAACACCCCCAGTTCTGCCGCACGTCCGGTACCCACCATGATCGAGGTTGGGGTCGCCAGCCCCATGGCGCAGGGGCAGGCGATGATCAGAACTGAAACACCCGCGACAAGCGCCAGGGGAAGGGCAGGGCTGGGGCCGAAGATCAGCCAGAGCGCGACAGTGATCACCGCAACAGCGATGACCGCAGGAACAAAGCGATAGGTGATCCGATCCACCAGGCCCTGGATCGGCAGCTTCGCGCCCTGCGCCTGCTGCACCATACGAATGATCTGTGCCAGAGCCGTGTCGCCGCCGACGCGGGTGGCGCTTACCCGTAATGCGCCGGTGCCATTGACAGTACCACCGACAACAGGTGCGCCTGCCGACTTGCCAACAGGCACTGGTTCGCCCGTGATCATGCTTTCATCGACGTAAGAGGTGCCTTCAAGCACTTCGGCATCTACCGGCACACGCTCGCCGGGGCGGATGTGCAGGATATCTCCGACAACGATTTCGGCGATTGGCCGGTCCTGTATCTGTCCGTCCAGTTCGACCCGCGCGGTTTTTGGTTGTAGACCCACCAGTTTTCGGATCGCAGCCCCTGTTTTGCCTTTGGCACGCGCCTCCATCAGCCGGCCGAGAAGGATCAGAACCACGATCACCGCGGCCGCTTCGAAATAGACATTGGCTGTACCTTGCGGCAGCCGGCCGGGCGCGAATGTGGCCGTGACCGAGTACAAATAAGCCGCGCCGGTCCCAAGCGCTACCAACGCGTTCATGTCCGGCGTGCCCTGCAACAGCGACGGGATACCTTTGCGGTAAAACACACGGCCCGGTCCGATCAGCAAAGCCGAGGTCAGGGCAAACTGAATCAGATGGCTCGTCTGCGTTCCAATGGTCGCCTGTATCCAATGGTGGAAGACGGGGATCATGTGCCCGCCCATCTCAAGAATGAATACGGGCAGGGCTAGTGCCGCTGCCAGTATTGTGGAACGGACCAGCCGCTGAATTTCATCGTCTTCCCGGCTTTCTGGTTCCGCAACGCCTTGGATACGCGCGGGGTATCCAATTTCGGTAACAACCTGAGCCAGCGCCTCGGGTGTAGTTGCCGCTATAGCATAAGTTACCGTGGCCGTCCGAGTTGCCAGATTGACCTGTGCTTCGATCACGCCAGCGGTGGATGCCAACGCGCGCTCGATCTTGCCAACGCAGGATGCGCAGTTCATGCCCTCGATGCTCAGATCTGCATGACTTGTTTCAGCCGGATAGCCAGCTGCATCCAGCGCCGCTGTCAGTGCCGAGACCGGCCCGTCAAATGCCACCTGCGCTGTTTTGGTCGCGAAATTGACCGAGGCCGCATCAACACCAGACACATCACGCAGTGCAGCCTCGACACGGCCCACACAGGATGCGCATCCCATGCCGGTGATTTTCAGTTCTGTCAGTGCTTCTTGCGCCATGCGACTCATCCCAAGTGGTTTTCTGCCCTCCAGATGGGGGTTCCAGTGACGGGAAGGTCAAGGGGGTCGCGGCGAAATTCTACGACCCGGGCCCGCGCATGTTACGCTCCATTAAGCGCTGATACAGGCGTGGTGACAGTCGGTTGAGCCACCACGATATGTATGCAACGCGACCGACCGGGATCATGGGCTGCGATTTGTCCAGTCCGCGCAGGATCGCCATGGCGGCACTCTCGGGGCTCATTTCGTCCATTCCGTCCTTGGCCGATCCGGGGCGCGCGGTTCCATCGGGTTGCTCCATTGCGTTGCCGGGGTTGGTGGCCACAAAAGACGGTGCTGCAATCTGAACCTGAACGCCATGTGGCTTTTCTTCGGATCGAAGCGATTTGAAAAAACCCTCAAGCGCGTGTTTCGAGGCAGCATAAGCCGTGCGATGGCAGAGCGGAGCGAAACCAGCCACCGACGAGATAGCCAGATGCGTTCCCTTTGACGCGCGGAGAGGCTGCAAGAATACGCGGGCCATTTCAACGGCTGCGAAATAGTTGACTTCGAACAATGCACGGTGACTGGCCGCGTCAGCCTGATCAAACCCCCGAATTTGAGTAACCCCGGCGTTGTAGATGACCAGATCAATACTGTCGCTTGACGTGATCGCCCTTTGAGCTGCGTTGGCAAGCTGTTCGGGGTCAGTCAGATCACAAGCAATTGGCAGTTGGTTCGGTTCTGTTTGCAGACCGGACACATCAAGGTCCAACAGCACCACCCGCCACCCATGGGCTTGCAGTGCACGGCTCAAAGCTTGTCCCAAACCGCCCGCACCGCCAGAGATGACCGCGGTCTTCATAACCCGGCCTGCCGTTGCCAGAGCGCAAAAACCTCGGCGCTGGATTTTTCGGGCACATAGCCGAATTCAGATTTCAGGGCGGAATTATCCAGAACTGGCCGATATTGAAGGAACCGTACCTGTTCCGGCCCATAGCGAGATAAACCCAGTGGGCGCGCCAGGGCTAGGGCCGCTTTCAGCACCCATGCGGGCAGACGCAGAACCGGTTTTCCCATAGCGTAGGCCAAGTCGGTCACGCCCATCGTTCCGTCACCGGCGACGTTGTATATCCCGGCTGGCCCGTCGGTTGCTGCGCGCTGAAGGATGCGTGCCAGATCCTGGGTCCAGATAAAGACAAACGGGCTTTCGCTGCCGGACACCGCCAGCAAACGGGGTTTGCGAAACAGGGCGGTGATCTGGTTTTCGGTTCCAGCCCCCAGAACCGTTCCAACGCGCAGAACAACCTGCTCAAGATCCGGGGCGGCACTGCGGGCTTCGGCCAAAATCTCTTCGACCTGACGCTTGTGATCTGAATAGGGAAACTCGGGGTTGCCGCGCAATGGGTCGTCTTCGCGCAACGGCACAGGACTGTCTGCATGATATCCATAAGCGGCACCGGAAGACGTAACGACCAATCTGCGCACCCCGTTTGCGATAGCGGCATTCACCACATTGCGCGTGCCTTCGACATCGACAGCATAGGCTGTCGCGCGCCCCATCTTCGGTGGCGGCGTCACGACAGAAGCCAGATGCACGATCACATCCGGTTTCACATTGCCAATCACACGTGCAGGAGCGTCGGTTGTAACATCCATGGTCAAAAATGAGACGTCTTCCGGCAGGTTATCCGGGCGTTTCAAATCGGTTGCAAAGACCTTGTGCCCCACAAGTTCGGGTAACAGCGCTTGCCCGACCATCCCGGCAGCGCCGGTTATCAGGATGCGGGTCATCGCGCAGCCTCGGTTCGCGCCATGACCGACGCCAAAGCCAGGCCCGAGATAGCGTGCCATACTCCCCAGAATGCAGCGACCACGGCCATGCCGCCCAGACCGTTGAAGAATGCAAAGATCAGGACGAGCCCAAGTCCGGAGTTCTGAATTCCTGTCTCAATGGTGATGGCGCGGCGATCAAAGGGGGACAGCCGGGTCAGAGTGGCCACAACCCAACCGCCCCCCAGCGCCAGGGCGTTGTGAAGGATCACAAGCCCGGCAACAGCCCCGGCAAACCCAAGGAAAAACCCCCAGTTGGCAGCCAGAGCAAGTACGATAAACCCAGCAAAGATACCCATCGACAGAAGTTGCAGCGGTGCGCGTAAACGTGCCGTCAAGGCGGGGAGGCGTTGATTCAGCGTAATCCCCAGAACCAGCGGCAGGATCAGCATCAGACCGACCAGGATCGCGATCTGCATTGGGTCGATCTGGGTCTGTTGCAGGATTGCGCGGGTTGGTTGGTAAAGCCCGCCCCAAAGCGCAATATTGAAAGGTGTCATAAAGATCGCACAGATGGTGGCGAAGGCAGTCATCGACACCGAAAGCGCTGCATTTCCGCCCGCGCGGTGGGTAATGAAGTTCGAGATATTGCCCCCTGGGCAAGCCGCCACAAGGATCAGGCCAAGCGCAATTGATGGTTGCGGTGCTGCAATCCACACCATCACAAAGGTCAGTGCTGGCAGGACGACGAGTTGTGAAAACAATCCGACAATCACAGGTTTGGGTGCGCGCCTTAACCGGTCAAAATCCCGAGGCGTCAGGTCGATGGCAATCGAGAACATCACGATTGCCAGAATAGCATTCAACAGCGTCAGAGACGCCGGACTGAAATTCAGTGTGATCTGGTCAATACCAATCATGCGGCGGCCTTCCGCAGCCGGTCGATCCAGCCGGTGACAGCCTTTCTGTAGGTATTCTTGTCCACGTAATAGGCCATGCGGGGCAGGTCGATATAGTTCATACCTCCGGTGGCGCGCGTATAGTCTTTTTGCTTTTCTTCGTGCAGATCGGCTGCCACGGGGCAGCCGTGTCGAAGCCCCTTGATGTAGCGCGCCACCATCTCGGCCTGCTCGTGCCTGCCTTGCCAGCCCAGGCCCGTGGCCTCGACCATGCCCAGCACGAACAGATCGTCCCGTTCGGGATGTATCGTGTTCAGATACAGATGCGGGGCATCGCCGCGCCAGTTCAGCAGGTCCTTGTCGATAAACGGGTAGTGCAGTTTGTATCCGGTCGCGGCGAGGATCATGTCATAGTCGTCGCAGGAGCCATCCTTGAAATGAACGGTGTGGCCTTCCAGCCGGTCGATATCCGGGCGAATGCTCAGATCGCCATGACCTGCGTGATACAGAACCAGTGAATTCACCACGGGGTGACTTTCGTACAGCTTGTAATCCGGTTTGGGAAAGCCGTATTTCTGCGGATCACCGACAAACCAGCCAAGGATCAGGCTGTCGACCTTACGCTTCAGCCACATCGGCAGACGGATCTTTCCGCCCATTGTGTCAGCGGGTTTGCCAAAGACATATTTCGGGACAAAATAATACCCGCGCCGCATCGACAGATCGCAGCGTTTCGCGTGATGGATGGCGTCGACTGCGATGTCACAGCCGGAATTGCCTGCGCCCACGACCAGCGCACGCTTGCCGTCGAATTGGCTTGGGTACCGATATTGCGAGGCATGGATCAACTCGCCGTCAAACGTACCCGGAAAGCTGGGTACATTCGGTTCCGACAGGGTGCCGTTCGCAATGAGTACGCCGGCATACTCGGCCTGATGGTCGCCATCCTCATCCCGCCAGCTCACGCGCCAACCGTCACCCGGATTGCCCAGCGGAGTGATCTGAGTGACTTCCGCGTTGAACTTGAAATTATCACGCAACTCAAAACGATCTGCAAATGCGCGGAAATAGTCACGCATCGCCCGGTGCGAGGGGTACTCGGCAACCGCGTCATCCATGGGGAAATCCGCAAATTCGGTCATGCGCTTGGACGAGATCAGGTGCGCCGACTCGTACATGGTTGATCTTGGGGCATCGATGTCCCACAGACCGCCCACATCCGAATGCAATTCAAACCCCTGAAATGCGATCCCTTGTTCTTTCAGCACCTTGGCCGCGGCCAAACCCATTGGCCCCGCCCCGATCAGGGCGAATGCGTCGCGCGTTTCTGTCATGAACCCTCCCAAAGTTCGTGAGGTTTAAATTGAACGATCGTCCAAAATAAGGCAAGATGAATTTCATGACGCTGAAAAACGTAGAAAAACCAAGACAAAGGGCACCGTCCAAGCGGTCTTTGGAAACCAAAGCGCGGATCATGAATGCGGCCGAATCCGTCTTTGCCGAACGCGGATTCGAAGGCGCGTCAATCCGCGATATCGCTGCGCTTGCAGGCGTTCAGGTTGGCCTTGTTCATCACCACGGCGGCAGCAAGGAGGAGCTGTTTTTTCGAGCGATCGAACGTCGTGCGGGCAAGCTGGCACAAATCAGAACCGATGCGCTGGCCAAGGCAAGAAATGCGGGCCCGCTGACATTGCGCAGCATTCTGGACAGTTTTATCCGGCCTTATGTGGAACTGGCAGAAACAGGCGGTTCGGGATGGATGGCGTATGGGCGCCTCGTGGCGCATGTCTCGGTCGATCCCCGCTGGCGCGATATCGCGGCTGAGTGTTTCGACCCGACCGCCCGGCTTTTTATCGACGAAATCGCTGCGCTTTATCCGGATGTTGACCCTGCGCTGCTGGCCAGCGGCCAGGTCTATTCAGTTTCGGCAATGCTGGCGCATCTCAACAGTGGCTGGCGGGTCGGGGCCTTGTCGCAAGGCGGCGGAGTGTCAGAGGTGGAACGCCTGATCGATTTTTGTGCAGCCGGTATCGAAGCGATGGTTCAGGCCAGTCGCGGTTGAACGCGCGGCATTGCTATTGCTGCAAATGGTTGAACAGGATGGTGCTGAACACAGAAGGTGGTGACGTTCGGACGGCGCTGGGTGAGACAAAAAAACCGAACATCATGATCATAAGGATCAGGGCCGCTCCGGCAAGGCACGCCGCAGAAAGCTGAAAGACCGAACGAACCATTGGCTTATTCCCTGTTTATACTCAATAAAATCTGTGGTGTCTTACGCGTCACGAGAGCTTTGACAGCTCTTGTTTCAGCCTTTCATTTTCGGCCTGCAACTGCGCCATTTGCTGGCCCAGACTGTTCAGATGCGGGCGCAGTTCGGCTTCGGTGAAACGCGGTGTGATGTGGCGCGGGCAGTTCCAGTCAAGCGCCTCAACACGTATGATTGCAGCCCGTTCTGCAGGGGCCTCGGAACCTTCTGGATACAAGCTGGCTGCCGCTGCTTGACCTTCCGTGAACTCGACACGCCCCAGGATCTTCAAACGGTGTTGGTTTGCATAATCCATCAGGATCATCGCGACCCGATCGTTGCCATCCAGATTCCCACGCGAGATATACTGTTTGTTGCCCGAAAAATCGGCATATCCGATGGTTTGCGGCCCCAGCACCTTAAGAAACCCGACCGGCCCGCCGCGATACTGCACATAAGGCCAGCCTGTTTCAGACACCGAGGATTGATAAAACCCGTCGCGCGCCTGAATGAACTGTTTTTCGGGTTCGCCGATCAGATGGCCCTGTTGCGGGCCACCTTCAATGAATTTGGCATAGGTTTTTGCCGATCCCATCCGCTCCTGATGGGCGCGGACGGTTGGGGTGAAGGTCAGTTCTGAAAACGCACGCGGCACAGTATGTCCTTTCAAAGACCCAGATCAGACAACTCGGGATGGTCATCGGGGCGTTCACCCAATGGCCAATGAAACAAGCGGTCGCTTTCGGCTATGGGGTGATCATTCAGCGAGGCATGCCGATGCGACATGCGTCCGTCTTCGGCAAATTCCCAATTCTCGTTGCCATATGACCGGAACCACTGACCGCTATCGTCGTGCCACTCGTAAGCGTAACGCACTGCGATGCGATTACCGGTAAAGGCCCAGAGTTCCTTGATCAGCCGATAGTCCAGTTCCTTGTGCCACTTACGGCTTAGGAAGGCGTGAATTTCGTCATGCCCTGACAGAAATTCCGCCCGGTTTCGCCACTGACTGTCATCTGTGTATGCGGGGGTGACGCGGTCGGGATCGCGGCTGTTCCAGGCATTCTCTGCCATGCGCACTTTTTGCGTGGCAGTTTCCAACGTGAACGGGGGAAGAGGGGGTCGAGACATGGTGCAGGGGGCTTTCAGGTCAGAGAAGCGGCAAGAATGGCCAGTGTCAGAAGAAATGGAACGTACTGAGGGGGGAAAATGCTGGCGCGACGTTTCATCGGTCAAATCCTCTGGTGTACTGATCGGTTAACTTTGCAATAAGGTGTACCGATCTGTTAACTTTTGCAAGGGGGAAAGCAGAAAATTTTTCGCGCGGTTCAGGGCGAGTCGTGAGTTCTAATGAAAACAATGCTTTGTGTGAGGCCGGTTGTACTTCATGTTTCGGGGCAATATGTACAGAACGGTACACCATGGAGCCGAATCATGCGTCCAAACAAACGGGATGAACTTGTCAGCAAAGCCCTGAAGGTTTTTTACCGCGACGGGTTTCACGCGACCGGCATGGATAAGCTGGTGGCGGAAACGGGCGTTTCGAAAACGTCGATGTACAAACATTTCCGCACTAAAGAAGACCTGATTGTAGCCGCTCTGCGTCTGCGGGATGAGAATTTTCGCGAGTGGTTCTATCGGCGCATCGAAGAGATGGCAGAAACACCGGCCGGGCAACTCATCGCTAGTTTTGATGCCTTGAAGGAATGGTTCGAGGAAGATGGATTCCGGGGCTGCATGTTCATCAAGGCCGGGGCAGAATATCAGGAAACAGATCATCCGATCCATGTGCAGGCAGCCGAACATAAACAGCTGTTGCTGGAGCATTTCACGTCCGTCGCCGAACAGGCTGGTGCGCGTGATCCTCAGAAACTCGCCAGCCAGATCGTGTTGTTGCAGGAAGGGGCAATCGTGTCTGCGGTTTTGCTCAAGAATTGTGATCCTGCGGAAGACGCCAGGGATGCGGCACAGCAATTGCTGGCATTGGCGCTGACTTAATTTCCTTAAAAACAAGCAGGTTCTTTAAGTTACCTAGCATAGAAACGTTGCGTTGTTCGAAGTCGGAACGCCGCGTCACATGGATTGGCGGGAATCGGGCGGACCGCTAGGCTTTTGCGAAAGACAGTTTGGAGAGCCTTTGATGTCACTTTTCACTTCGACCGCAGCATGGGTCACCGACGAACACCGCATGTTTGCAGATATGGCTGGCCGGTTCATGGATGACGAACTGTCACCGAATATCGAAACCTGGGTTGAAAACGGGGCCGTTGATCGCGACTTCTGGCGCAAAGCGGGTGAAACCGGCCTGATGGCAGGTGCAATCCCCGAAGAATATGGCGGTGTCGGCGGCGGTATGGGCTTTGACGCCATCACTGCGTACGAACAGGGCGCACGGGGCGACGCTGGCTGGGGCTATGGTATTCAGTCGATCGTGACCCATTATCTTACCGCCTATGGCAGCGAAGATCAGAAACGGAAATGGCTGCCCAAACTGGCTTCGGGCGAAATGGTCGGCGCACTTGCCATGACGGAACCCAGCACCGGCTCGGATGTTCAGGCTGTGCGCACAACAGCCGAGAAAGACGGAAACTCCTACCGGCTGAATGGCTCGAAAATTTTCATCACGAATGGCCAGACGGCTGATCTGATCATCGTGGCCGCCAAGACTGACAAGTCCGAGGGCGCGCGGGGTGTGTCATTGATCGTGGTCGAAACCGAGGGGGCCGAGGGGTTTCGTAGGGGGCGCAACCTCAAGAAACTGGGGATGAAGGGCAACGACACGGCCGAACTGTTTTTCGAAGATGTCAAAGTTCCGATGACGAACCTGCTGGGGGCTGAGGAAGGTCAGGGGTTTTATCAGCTGATGAAGCAACTGCCATGGGAACGGCTGAATATCGCGATCATGGCGTTGGGTTCGATCGATTTTGCCATTGCCGAAACGGTAAAGTACGTGCAGGAGCGCAAAGCGTTCGGTCAGCGGGTAATGGATTTCCAGAACACGCGTTTCAAGCTTGCAGAATGCAAGACCAAGGCCGAGGTTCTGCGCAGTTTCGTCAATGACTGTATCGGTAAGCTGGAGGCAGGCGAACTGGACGCGGCAACCGCCTCGATGGCCAAATACTGGGGCTCGGAGGTGCAGAACGAAATCATGCACGAATGCCTGCAGCTGTTCGGCGGCTACGGTTTTATGATGGAGTATCCGATTGCCCGCCTCTACGCAGACGCGCGCGTGCAGATGATTTACGGCGGCACCAACGAGGTTATGAAAGAGCTGATTGCACGGTCGCTCGACGTCTGAAGGTATCCGGGCGGCCTCTTGCCTGATGTCATCATCCCTGACGGACTATTCACTTCTTTTGGACCTCGCAGGCCCGTGCTTGCGGGGTTTTTTCTTTGCTGACCCGACCGCAGTTGGCCACTTGCAAAGGACGTGCAGCGGCATGATGATCCGCCTAAAAGACTCAGAGGTCTGACGTGAACGATCCCGAACAAGCCCTGTGGCGGACTACATGTACCGAAGCAGTCACGGCTCTGCCGCTGAGCAGTGATACAACCGTTGATCTGGCCATCATAGGTGGCGGATATACCGGGTGTTCAGCTGCCTTGACGGCAGCCCGTACCGGCGCTTCGGTCTGTTTGCTTGAAGCGCAGAAGATCGGGTTTGGCGGGTCGGGGCGCAATGTCGGTTTGGTCAATGCCGGGCTGTGGCTGCCACCGGATGACATTCGCGCGCATATCGGTGCAGAGGCTGGCGATCGGCTGATCGATTTGTTGGGTAAAGCACCGTCAGACGTTTTTTCCCTGATCGAAGAACACGGCATCGCATGTGAGCCCATTCGCAACGGAACCCTGCATTGCGCGCATTCCGCCTCGGGGCTGAAGAATCTGCAAACGCGCCACGCGCAGCTAAGCGGGTCTGGCGCGCCGGTAGAGCTGCTGTCGGCGGATCAGGCCCGTGACCGGACCGGTAGCGATGCTTTCCATGGGGCGTTGTTCGACCCTCGCGCAGGAACTATACAACCCTTGGCTTATGTCATGGGATTGGCGCGTGCCGCGTCTCAGGCCGGGGCGCAGATACATGAACAAAGTCCAGTGCAGACCCTTCGGCACGACGGTGGGCAATGGGTGTTGACCACACCGAGCGGGACTGTAAGGGCCAAGTCCGTCATTCAGGCAACCAACGCCTATCACCTAGGATTGCCAGATACTGCGCCCGCCTATGTTCCCGTTTATTACTTTCAATACGCAACGGCCCCGCTTTCGCATAATTTGCGCGCCAACATCCTGCCGCAGGAAGAAGGGTGCTGGGATACAGGGCTGATCATGACGTCCTTCCGGTTGGATCAGGCGGGGCGGATGATCATTGGCGGCATGGGTGATCTGGGGAATGCAGGCCGCAGCGCGCATACCGGATGGGTCCGACGCAAACTGGCTGAGCTTTATCCTCAGCTTGCCGATCAGCCGTTTGAACAGGGTTGGCACGGTCGGATTGCCATGACTTCGGACCATATCCCGAAAATCACGCAGATTGGCCCTAACGCTCTGGCTGCGCACGGGTATTCCGGCCGTGGTATTGGCCCCGGCACGGTGTTCGGTCGAATGATGGCCGAAAGTCTTCTTGCAGGTGAGCCTTCGCTTTTGCCCGTTCCTGCGGTGCATGAGCATCGCGAAAGCTGGACGCGCGTGCGCCGCGCCTTTTTTGAATCCGGCGCGGCACTGACGCATCTGATAAAAGCGCGGATCTGAAATTTAGACCGATCGGGTAATGCCACCATCAACCCGGATATTCTGCCCGGTGATGTAGCCGCCCCCTTCGGATGCCAGCAGGGCCACGACCGAAGCGACCTCATCATAACTGCGCCCATAACGCCCCATGGGAATGCGCGCGCGGAACTCTTCTTTTTCGGGCAGGCTGTCAATGAAACCGGGCAGGATGTTGTTCATGCGGATGTTTTCGGCAGCGTATTTGTCCGAGAACAGTTTGGTGAAGGCGGCCAGCCCGGCGCGAAACACGCCCGAGGTCGGAAAGACCGGGTCAGGTTCGAACGCGGCGAAGGTCGAGATATTGATGATCGATCCACCGCCCTGCGCCTGCATGATCGGTGTCACAAGCCGCGTGGGGCGGACCGCGTTCATAAAGTAGACGTCCATGCCGGTGTGCCAATCCTCGTCCGTCAACTCAAGGATCGGAGCACGGGGGCCGTGGCCGGCGGAATTGACCAGGACGTCGATGCGCCCCCAATGGGACATGGCTGCAGCAACAAGCTTTTGCAGATCCTCCGTAGACTGGTTCGAGCCGGTTACACCGACGCCTCCCAACTCATGCGCCAACGCTTCGCCCTTGCCCGAGGATGACAGTATCCCGACCTTGAAACCGTCCGCGGCCAGCCGCCGAGCGGAATCCGCGCCCATGCCGCTGCCGCCTGCTGTGATAAGTGCTACTTTCTCCATCTGAGATCTCCGTTTTGATTTGGTTTCAGGATGGCGAATGAATTGCGGTTTGACCAATCAGTTTTGTTGAATACTCGTGACCGCGCCCCGCAGCCGAACCTGGCATTGGTCATGCGTAGCTGACAACCATCTCAGGTCTGAAGGAACGCTGCGATGGCTTCTAACCGGCCGCGTAACCAGCGGTGGGCGGGGTCATTGGTCGATCTTTGATGCCAGACCATATAGATGGACACAGGCGGGCAGGCGAAAGGTAACGGTGCGCAATCAAGCACGGCCAACGGCCCCTGTTTCATCAGTGCCGTATCTGTCGAGATCAAGTCGCCGCCCTGCACAAAGGCCGGGATCGCGTTGAAATGCGGCAGGGTCACCACCGCTGGCCTGATCTGGCTTTGATCGACGCCACGCATGACGGCGCGAGCGTTTCGGCCATCGGCAAATCGCACCTCGACATGGTCGCTGTGGCAATAGTCTTCCCAACTGTCCGGGGGCGTGCGTTGCGTGGCGTCGTAGAACACCATCAGCGGGCTTTCGATCAGTCTTTTCTGGAAAATATCCGGTCCGTCGGGCGGCAGCGGGGTTAGCATCAACTGGCACCGGTCGCTGCGCAACAATTCGGGGTCGGGCACACCCGATGGGATGAACTCCAACCGCAGGCGCACGCCTTCGGCGCGGGTGTCACGCAGCAGCTGTGGAAAGATCAGTTCTCGTGGCATGTCATTGGTGGCGATGCGGATGTGGATCTGTTCCGACAACGGGTCGAACGGTCGGCCGTCGGTCAGCGCCCGCATTCCGTCCAGCACCTTTTGCGCGGGCTCCTTCAGGGACAAGGCGCGCTCGGTCGGGGTCAGGCCCTGACCGGACCGGACAAACAACGGATCGCCCAGGACCTGCCGGAGCTTGGCCAGCGTGTGGCTTATGGCCGATTGCGTGACGTCCAGCCGATCCGCAGCTTTCGAGACCGAGCTTTCCTCGAGTATCGTCAAAAAAGTGCGCAGAACCTTGCCGTCGAGGTCAATGAAATCGAATTTGCTCATACTATTTATGATTAGCCATGAGTGGATTTGCTGTCCATGGCGGGGTACGGGACGGACATCAACAGGAGATATGCGATGGGAATCCGCTTTTTCTCGGACAGAAACCGGCCCGTTCATATGGGCGGCTACCCGCTGGAGCGTTTGGCCCGACAAGAAGACATGCCGGATCTGTCACTTGTGCCCCCTATGGCCGAGCTGAGTTTCCACCGACCGGAACACCCTGACAGCATCGTCAATGCGATGCGTGAGTTTCAGGCGATGATGGACGCCATCCGCGACGGAATGGTGAACCCGGTTGCATCCGAGGTTCCATCGAATCCGCAGGACCGGGCCAACCACATTAAAGCGTTCGGCTATTTCAACGATGCGTCGATGCTGGGGTGCGGACCGCTGCCATCCGACGCCCTGTTGCCCGACGCCCGCCGCAATCCCGATATCGACCGGCTTGCCCACGCGTTGCGCACACGTCAGACCAAAACGCTGGCATCCGGGATCGACGTCATCATGGCTGATCTGAAAGACAGTATGGAGGCCGCGCCCAAGCCGATCGACAGCCATCGGCACAGCATTGTCTTTCTTTACGAACACAACCGCAATCCCGACCCGTTCGAACCCGGCGCTGATTGGATTGTCGGCGCGCAGGATCATCGTGCCTGTCTGCTGGCGACCGAGAACGCGGTGGTCATCGCCAATTACATCCGCCTTTTGGGCTTTGACGCGCGGGCGCACAGCATGATGTCGACCGACGTTGATTTGGGCAAGCTGGCGGTCGCCGCCGGGTTGGCTTCGGTCGAAGATGGAGCGGTCGTCGTGCCCTGGCTGGGCAAGCGCTTTGGTTTGGCCGCTGTGACGACTGACATGCCGATCGCCCATGAAAAACCGCTGAAGCCTATGGCCGATCAGCCTTGGTTTCAGACGCAGGGGCCAGCATGGTGGTTGGGAACGGGCTTTGCCAAGAACGCCCTCAACCGTGATCCATATGCCAAACGACGCTATGTGGACGGGGCCCATCCCTTCGAAAAGCTCAAACGGGTCGAAACCCCGACAACCTATATCGACGAAGAGAACGTTGCCCGCGTTCCCAAGCGCGCCGACATGTTCGCCCGCGCCCAGTTCGGCGACATGGGGAAGCCATTGCAGGACGCCGCGAAAGGCGGGTACTACGTGCGCAAGGCCGCGCCCAGCTTTGCCCAACGCCGTGCTTTGGGTGCGTTTGTACTGTTGCAGGACGGTGAAAGTGCTGACGCGACCAAGCCATCTGACGCGCAACGCAACGCTGCAAACATCAAGGCTGCGACCTATTTTCTTGGGGTCGATGCGGTGGGTCTCAGCCGGTGCCCAGAATGGGCCTGGTATTCCCATGACGCGACAGGCGAAGAAATCGTACCGCCCCATGATCAGGCCGTCAGCATGATCATCGATCAGGGCTATGAGACGATGGAGGGTGCCAGCGGTGATGACTGGATCAGCGTCGCACAATCTATGCGGGCCTATCTGCGGTTTTCGCTGCTGGGCGGGGTGATTGCGCAGCAGATCCGCAACCTGGGCTACAAGGCCAAGGCGCATACGGTGATGGATGGCGAGGTGCTGCAACCGCCGCTGTTGCTGCTCTCGGGGTTGGGCGAGGTCAGCCGGATCGGAGAAGTTATCCTGAACCCCTATCTGGGACCGCGCCTGAAATCAGGCGTGGTGACCACCGATATGCCGATCACGCATGACAGGCCCATTGATTTCGGTCTGCAAAGCTTTTGCGAATCTTGCAACAAATGCGCCCGCGAATGCCCTTCGGGCGCGATCACAGCTGGGCCAAAGCTGATGTTCAACGGCTATGAAATCTGGAAATCCGACAGTCAGAAATGCGCGACCTATCGCGTGACCACTCCGGGTGGCGCGATGTGCGGGCGGTGCATGAAGACCTGCCCCTGGAACCTTGAGGGTATCTTCAAGGAACGCCCATTCCGCTGGGCCGCGATGAACATCCCCTCGGCGGCGCCAGCGTTGGCCAAGCTGGATGATGCGGTTGGCAATGGTGGTTTGAACGACACCAAGAAATGGTGGTGGGATATCGAGTTGCAGCCCGACGGGGCGTATCGGCCAACTACACACCCTTTGAACCGGCGCGATCTGCAAAAGGAACTGGACCTTAGATACGAGGATCAGACATTGGCGGTCTACCCCGCCTATCTGGCCCCGCATCCCTGGCCCTATCCGTTTGCAATGGATCGCGAGGCAGGAATTGCCGCCTATGAGGCTTTGGTGACGGCCGAAGAATACAAGGCGCGCAAAGCTGCGGGGGATATGTCGATCATTCATCGCTATCAGGTCGCAGGTGACGCGCCGGTAATGCGGGTCGCTGTGACCAAGGTCGACAAGATGACCGCCGACGTCACCAAGTATGAATTTGCCGCCCTTGACGGTGCACCGCTTCCTGAATGGTCCGCAGGTGCGCATCTGGATGTGCTTGTCGCGCCAGAGTTCCTGCGCCAATACTCCATGTCCGGCGACCCGTCGGAGCGGGGAACCTATCAGATCGGTGTTCTGCGCGAGGATGCAGGGCGGGGTGGCTCGGCCTTGCTGCACCGAATTTTCAACGAAGGGCGCAAGGTTTTCATCTCGAAACCGATCAACCATTTCGAACTGGATGAAGAGGCGTCCAAAACCTTTTTGATGGGGGGTGGTATCGGTATCACTCCGATGATTGCTTTTGCTCATCGCCTGCACGCATTGGGCATGGATTTCGAGTTGCACTACTCGGCCAGCACGCGGGGCGGCGCGGGGTATCTGGATGATCTGGCGGGGATGCCCTGGGCGAACCGCGTCCACTACCATTTCTCGGATGAAGGCACGCGTGCTGATCTGGATGCAATCCTGTCGGGGTATCAGCAGGGATGGCACGTCTATACGTGCGGGCCTGATCGGTACATGGATGGGGTCATGCAGGCCGCAGAACATCAGGGTTTCCCCGAAGAGGCGCGACATCTTGAATATTTCTCGGTCCCGGAAACCCCGGAATACGAAAATCATCCATTTACCCTGAAACTCGCGCATTCAGGGAAGACGCTGCCGGTTCCCGCAGACAAGGATGCCGCGCAGGTTCTGAACGAGGCGGGTTTTCACGTAGATGTGAAATGCGCCGATGGTATCTGTGGTGTGTGCAAATGTGGCTTCCTTTCGGGCGAGGTCGAGCATCGGGATTTCGTGCTGTCCAAAAAGCAGCGCCAAGGGGCCATGATTCTGTGCCAAAGCCGCGCTGCGGAGCCGGATGGTGTGATCGAGCTCGATCTGTAAGCATGGTCAGAAAGCGACCTTTGGACGGTGAAATTTGGTCGCTCGGCCCATGGACGTCAGGTGGGTGGTGAATTAACGTCGCCCCGAACCCAGATATCCCTGACCAACAGGTGCGAGGTAGCATTATGGATTATCACAGCCCCGCCAGCTTTGCCGAGGCTTCGGCTCTGGCCGCAAATGCGACGGGCATCACGCGCTTTCTGGCGGGCGGCACCGACGTATTGGTGCAGCTGCGCTCGGAGTTGGTGACGCCTGATACGCTGATCGACATCAAGAAAATCAACGGTGTACGCGACATCACCCGCAACGCTGATGGAAGCTGGACGTTGGGAATTGCCGCAACCGGTGCCGAAATGAGCGAGCATCCCGAGTTGGGTCGTGACTGGCCCGGTGTGGTCGAGGCGATGGACCTGATCGGATCAACACAGGTGCAGGGGCGTGCAACACCGACTGGTAACCTGTGTAACGGCTCACCTGCGGCTGATTCCGTGCCCGCCATGGTCGCAGCTGGTGTAACTGTCACCGTGACCGGCCGGGACGGCACTCGCGAAGTCGCGGTCGAGGATATTCCGACCGGCCCCGGCAAAACCTCACTGGCCAAAGGCGAACTGATCTCGGCGGTCAATATCCCTGCGCGTGGTGAAAACGGCGGCGATGCCTATCTGCGGTTTATCCCCCGCACCGAAATGGACATCGCGGTGGTTGGCGTTGGTGTGAACCTGCGTCTTGACGGTGACACCATCACTGAGGCCCGCGTATCACTGGGCGCCGTGGCCCCAACCGTTCTGCTGGTCGAAGACTGTGCCAAGGCCATTATCGGCAGCACGCTGGATGATGCGTCCATGGAGGCGCTGGCCGCCGCTGCCTCCGCCGCCTGTAACCCGATTGACGACAAGCGCGGCACGATTGCGTTCCGCACCGAGGTCGCGGGCGTTCTGGCCAAGCGCGCCGCGAAAATTGCCTATGCCCGCGCGAAGGGAGAAGACGCATGAAAAAGTTTCACGTAACAACCACCGTGAATGGCGATGCGGTCGAATACCTGTGTGATCCGCGTGAAACTCTGCTGGATTGTCTGCGCGACAAGCTGAACCTGACTGGTGCGAAAGAAGGGTGTGGCACCGGCGATTGCGGCGCGTGTTCGGTCACCGTTGATGGCCGTCTGGTCTGTTCATGCCTGATGCTGGGTGTCGAGGCTGAAGGTAAGCAGATCGAAACGGTCGAAGGCATTGCCGACGGTGATATTCTGCATCCGCTGCAAAAGAAGATGATCGAATACGCTGCCCTGCAATGCGGCATCTGCACGCCGGGCATTCTGGTGGCGGCCAAGTCGTTGCTGGAGAAAAACCCGAACCCGACCGAGGAAGAGACGCGGTATTGGCTGGCAGGCAACCTCTGCCGTTGTACTGGATATGACAAGATCATTCGCGCCGTAATGGATACGGCGGCTGAGATGCGGGAGGCGTCGTAATGGCTCTGGACGATCGTAAATCAGACTTCACTTTTGTCGGCACCCGCCCCAACCGTCCCGACGGTCTGGACAAGGTGACCGGCCGCGCCAAATTCGGTGCGGATGCCTACGCCCCGGGAATGCTGCATGGCGCGATCCTGCGCTCACCACATGCGCATGCGCGGATCGTGAAAATTGATGCGTCGAAAGCCGAGGCGCACAAGGATGTCAAAGCTGTTGTGACGCGCGCCGACTTTGCTGACGTGCCGTTCAAGCCCGGTCTGGAAGGTGAATTCTATAACGTTCTGGAAAACGTTATGGCCGGTGAGAAAGCGCTATATGACGGGCACGCAGTTGCAGCGGTCGCTGCGACTTCAGCATTGGCGGCGCGTGACGCGCTCAAGTTGATCGAGGTCGAGTACGAAGTTCTGCCCCACGTCACCGATGTGGATAAGGCGATGGCACCGGATGCGCCCGTGATCCGCGAAGGGGCGGCGGATTATTCCGTGCCGGAAGGAATGCACCCGAACGTTGTCCGTTATCATGAAAGTGGTCACGGTGATCTCGAGGCCGGATTTGCCGAAGCTGATCTGATCATCGAAGATAGTTTCGTCACCGAAGCGACGCATCAGGGTTATATTGAACCTCACGCCTGTCTGGCCATATTGGGTAATGACGGCAAGGGTGAGTTGTGGTGCACGACACAAGGGCATTGGATTGCGCAGAAAACCTGTGCTGCGCTTCTGGGAATTGAAACCTCGCAGTTGCGCGTCACTGCGTCTGAGATCGGCGGAGGGTTTGGCGGTAAGACAACCGTTTTCATCGAGCCCGTCGCACTAGCGCTCAGCCGTAAGGCCAATCGCCCGGTCAAGCTTGTGATGACCCGGTCCGAGGTGTTCCGGGCTACTGGTCCGACTTCGTCTGCCTCGATGGACGTCAAGATCGGCATGAAGAAAGACGGCACGATCTCGGCGGCTCAGGGTATTTTCCGTTTGCAGGGCGGGGCCTTTCCCGGCGCGCCGGGCGACATGACAGCCATGTGTGCCTTCGCACCCTACAACCTGACCAACGTCAAGCAGATCGGCTATGACGTGATGGCCAACCGCCCAAAGCAGGCAGCGTACCGCGCGCCGGGTGCACCGATGGGTGCCTTTGCAGTCGAGTCCGTGATTGACGAGTTGTGCAACAAGCTGGGTCTCGACCCCGTTGAGGTGCGCCTGAAGAACGCCGCGCATGAGGGCACGAAAGCCAGCTATGGACCGACCTACGAGCGCATCGGTCTTGTCGAAACGCTGGAAGCAGCCAAGGCACATCCTCATTATTCGGCTCCGCTGAAGCCGGGGCAGGGGCGCGGTATTTCCTGTGGCTTCTGGTTTAACCATGGTGGCGAGACCAGCGTTTCGCTTGCCTTATCCGAGGATGGTTCGGCTCAGGTGATGGTCGGAACGCCTGATATCGGTGGCTCGCGCGCGTCGATGGCCCTGATGGCGGCCGAGGTTCTGGGCATCCCGTATGAAAACATCCGGGTGACCATCGCCGATACGGCTACACTGGGCTACAATGACGTAAGCCATGGCTCTCGCGTGACCTACGCGTCAGGGCTGGCGACAATCAAGGCTGCGAGACACGCGGTCGAGAAACTGTGCGAACGGGCCGCGGCCAAATGGGGCATCCCGGTTGATGCGGTGAAATGGGAAAATGGCTGTGCAGTGCCCTCAGGGCCGAATGCAGGCGATTTCGATCCGATGCCGCTGGCCGATATCACCGCCGATATGGGCCGCACCGGTGGTCCGATCTCGGGTCATTTCGAGGCAACCCCCGAAGGTGCTGGCGTGTCCTTTGGCACCCACATCGTGGATGCCGAGGTTGACCCGGAAACCGGTAAGACCAGTGTGACCCGCTACACGGTCATTCAGGACGCGGGCAAGGCGATCCATCCGACCTATGTCGAAGGCCAGTATCAGGGCGGTGCCGCGCAGGGTATCGGCTGGGCCCTGAACGAGGAATATATCTACGGTGAAGACGGTCGCTTGCAGAACTCGATCTTTCTCGACTACCGCATCCCGGTGGCCAGCGACTTGCCGATGATCGACACCGTGATCGTCGAGGTTCCGAATCCGGGCCACCCGTTTGGCGTCCGCGGTGTGGGTGAGACGGGTATCGTGCCGCCACTGGCCGCCATTGCCAACGCTGTGTCCAACGCGGCTGGCGTGCGGATGAAGCGGTTGCCGATGTCGCCGCCACGTATTCTGGCCGCTCTCAAGGACAATGGTTGAGGTTCACCTCTGGTCCGGCCTCCGGTCACTGACCGGGGGTCAGCAGGTGGTTGAGGTCGAGGCCAAAACCACCGGAGAGTTGCTGCGCGCGCTCGTGCGTGCGCATCCGCAGCTTCAGGCACCCATCGACGCTGGCGTGTCTATCGCTGTCGACGGGCGCGTGATCGCGACCGGACTGACCGAACCAATTCCCGAGGGCAGTGAAGTCTATCTGATGCAAAGGTTGAGAGGCGGTTAAGCGTCAGGCGACCAAGGCTCGCGCCCGACCATTCGGTCTGCCTCGGCCGTGATATCGTTCATATGCTGCTCAAGGCTTTGGCGCAGCGTTTCGATTTCGTCTTCACTGGCTTTGCGCGGAACTGTTTCCGTCCATTCCCGGCACAGAAACACCCCCTGGTTACCCCATGGGCGGGGCATCAAAAGATGATCCCATGTTCCTGCTTCGCGCCCATGTTTCGCCGAAAAGGTAATACCAAACACACGTTTACCCGATGCGCGCGCCCAAACCAGCGGAACCGTCGACAAAACCCGCTCTGGCCCACGGGGGCCGTCTGCCGCTATGCCAATGGATATTCCCTGTTTCATTTTGCCAAGCACTTCGCGCGACAATGCCACGTGGCGTTGATGACTGGACATGGCAATCGTGTCCATTCCGAACAGCTTCTGCACGCGACCCACCATGCTGCCAGCCCGCGCAGAAGATGTAATCGAACAGATGCGCCCCTTGTCCAGCGGGAAGAAATAGGGCGACTGCGCCAGCCGTTGGTGCCAGAGAACAACGATGACCGGCTCACCCTGTTCGGCCAATTGGTCCAGTTCGTCATAGCCGATGCGCTGCCATCGTGTGTTGCGGTGTACCAGCCGAATATAGTTTGCAATCCGACGCGCCACCCAGTTTAGCACAGCTTCACTGTCTGCAATCTTCTTACGGAGGTTCACGCCGAGTTCCTTCTGCTAACCGGTCCTTGTCTTAGCGCACCATGCGTTTTGCGCAACTTGTTTGTCCGGGCATTTCGTGGGTGGGAATCTGAAAAAGCCTCTTGAGTCCGCCGCGCGGCTGGCATATCTGGGGCTCACTACAGGGGTATAGCTCAGTTGGTAGAGCGACGGTCTCCAAAACCGTAGGTCGCGGGTTCGAACCCTGCTGCCCCTGCCATTAAAATCGTCCGAATACTCAGTTGTGATATCCAAGGGTGAACGGGTTTCAGCCTTTGAGTTCGCTTTGCCTGTCTTCAGCCAATTCGCGCTTGGGTTATTACTGGTCGCAGAATCGGCTTCGGCAACACTGCTACAATGGTGCGAGGCCATCGTGCCCTGTTATTATCTTTTGTTGGCACCTGTATTTTCGTGCGGACCTACGGCATCCAGTTTTTTAGCCCACATATGCTGATATTCTTGAAACACCGCCGGCTTGTTTGAGTGGAGCGCCATCAATGCACACGCGGCCCACATAGCGACATCGTAATCCGAGTCGCTCTTTTTCAGTAATTGCGCATTAAGTGCAGCGGCTTCTGATGTCGAAGGTTTATGCATTGCCATCGGACCTTTTTTGCCAACTGATGCTGGTTTTCGCAATCGTCCTGTCACGGACATTCACGATAACCAACAGGTATCATTATGTGGGTAGAACAGTGAATGGGTTGGAAACAAGACGTTAACATGTCGTTAACTTTTTGCTGGGGTGCTTGTCCGCAAGAGTGTTCATGTGACCGGTCCATAGTGAACTAAGTTACAGACCAATCACTAGAATCCCGCTTTACTTACTACTGTTATGAGTTGGCGCTCACGTTCGGTACATGACGCTTTTTTTGTTTTTCTCTCTTGTGGATGGGGCGCGCTTGTGGTTGAGCGCGCCCTTCCCATGTCCGGGTAACTAGGTTGTCGCCGATGTCGGTTCTGAGGCGGTAATCGAGGTTTCCTTGGGTGGGCGATTGACTTATTGTCCGGCCACGACGCAATCAGCCGGATGAGGATACATGTCGCGTTTTGATGGATATTTCCTGCGGCAATTGCTGGTTTTATTCGGCTTCTTCACCCTTGTCCTGGTGGGTGTGTTCTGGATCACCCGTTCCGTCAGCCTGTTTGACAAAGTCATCAGCGGTGGCCAGTCCGCTATGGTGTTTCTTGAATTCACCGCGCTTACCCTGCCAACACTTGTTCGTACGGTTATGCCGATGGCTGTATTTGCGGCTGCTGTCTATGCGACCAACAGATTGAGTCGCGAAAGCGAGATGACAGTGATGCTGGCAACCGGGTCAAGCCCGTGGCGACTGGCGCGGGCCGTTGTTTTGTTCGGTTTGATCACTGGTCTGATGATGGCCGCCATCAGCGTGTTCCTGCGCCCTGCATCGGTCGAACAACTGGAGACCCGACAAGCCGAAGTTGCAGGAGATGTGACAGCGCAGTTGTTGAATGAAGGTGAGTTTCTGCACCCCGCCGAAGATGTTACGGTTTACATCGGGGGCATCGATCTGGACGGTACGTTGCACGAGGTTTTCGTATCGGATCGCCGCGACCCGGAAAACGCAGTCAGCTATTCCAGCGTGACCGCCTATCTGGTCAACAACGACGCAGGAATTCATCTGGTGATGGTCGACGGGGTAGCGCTGCGCCTGAACAAGGTGGGCAGGGTTCTGTCCTCGACCCTGTTTCAGGACGCATCATACGACATCTCTGAGCTGACGAACACAAGCCCAATGGCGCATCGCAGCCTCGAAGCCATTCCGACCTCTGATCTGATCTTCGACCGTGATGCGATCTCAAAAACCGAAGGGTTCAGCCAGGGTAAGTTGATCGAAGAATTGCACCAGCGTTTTTCCTGGATAGTTATTTGCATTGCGGTGTCGCTGGCGGGGTATTCGACCCTGATGCTGGGCAGCTTTTCACGGTTTGGATTGTGGCCTCAGATTTTGGGTGCATTTACCATACTTGTACTGCTTGAAGGCGTTCGCGGGTTTGTGTCCCCGGTTGTGATTGATGACCCGAGGCTTTGGGCGCTGCTTTACCTTCCCGCCATAATGGGTGTGCTGATTTCGTGTTGCTTTCTGCTTGTCGCAGGTCGCCCGCTTTTACGGAAACGTGCGCGCGGGTCCGAGGTCATCCCAACACCCGCTTGATTTCAGGCTCGAAGTTCTTCCAGACAACACCGAATGTCGTCAAATTCCTTGTGATCACCGCGGGCGACCAGATACATCGGCAGCGGCAGGCTAACACTGTCTTCGACCGGTTCGAGAGCCCCCGAAGCCAGATGTTGGGAAATGACGTAATCGGGGAAGTAGCCACATCCGCCTCTTTGCAGGACATACCGTAGCGCCATCATGCAATTGCCAAGAAACAAGGTCTGCCCTGAGGCGCGTCGTACAGCCGATCTGACGTGATCCTGGTAGATCTCACCAAGTTCAAGGTTGACGAAGACCAGATCTTTTTCTGCTGTTGCTGTTTGTGGGGTTCTGACGAGGGTTAGAAGCTCCGGTTCCAGCTCGTGATAGGTGACACGTCGGTCCGATGGCGTTTCATGCGTAATCGCCACGTCCAGCACATGGGTCGCCACAGCTTCAACCATGTTCAGATCGTGGTCGTAATTCAGTGTCAGCAGCAGTTTGTCAAAGCGCTGTTCGAACCGAACAGCCAGATCCACAAGCAGAGGGTCCCAGATACTAAGCTGACCACCCAACCGAAGTGCTGGGCGGTTTTGTGTCTGCAATGGTAAATCGCGCGACGCGAAGGCCCAAAGAGACAGTATTTGTTCTGCATACGGTTTGAATTGTTGGCCAAACTCGGTCAGCGAAGTGCCACCGGCTCCGCGGGTGAATAGTGGTCTGCCGGTTTCTTCTTCGATCAGATGAATGCGCGCGCTGACGGCCGTTTGAGTCACATTCAGTTTACGGGCAGCGGCATGAAAACCACCTGTTTCAGCCACACATAGAAAAGTTTCCAAGGCTTTGGTCCGCATGTTGAGAGTATTTTTTGATCATTCTGATAAAATCAATTTATTTTTTTGAAGGAAGAACCCGTAGTACTGTCGACTTCAGGAAGCACACCAAAGGATCAACAATGCTGGACAAACGCCACAAACCGACCTGGACCAGTTTTGAGAATGCCACCAAGGCCGACTGGGACGCCGTTATGGATTATGAAGAGGCGTACAATGCTGCCTTGCCGGATCGCATCCTCGACGCTATTCGGTCGCTGAACGAGGAATGGACACCCTATCCCATCAACCGGTATCAGCATAGCCTTCAGGCCGCGACCCGGGCTTATGAGGATGGCGCGGATGAAGAATTGGTGGTCGCCGCTCTGATCCACGATACCGGCGATATTCTGTCACCCTACAACCATGGAGAGCTGTCAGCGGCGATGATGAAGCCCTATGTCAGTGAGAAAACCTATTGGATACTCAAACACCATTGCGTGTTTCAGGGCTACTACTACAACCACCACCTTGGCGGCGACCGCAACGCGCGCGACAAGTATCGCGATAGCCCCCATTGGGAAGACTGCCGCTATTTCTGCCATGAATACGATCAGAAGGCGTTTGACCCAGACTACCCGACGAAACCGCTGGAGTTTTTTGAACCCATGCTGCGCCGCATCCTGAGCAAGGGCGAAGGCCATATGGAGCTGAACGAAACTGCCGAGGATTAACAGGCGGCCATCAGGCGATAGACAATCTGAGCTGTGGTGAAATCCCAGGCGGCATTACCGACCGGGGCCAGTTCGACCACGTCGAAGCCCACGCATCTGCGCCCCTTGAGCGCGTGTTCGACCAGCCGCAGTGCCTGATAATAGCCCAACCCTCCGGGCACCGGTGTTCCGGTGGCGGGCATCAGTGATGGATCCAGCCCATCAACGTCGAAACTGACATAGACCAGCTTTGGGAAGTCAGCAGGCAGGTCAACCGAATGGATGTTACCTGTCACCAGTTCCTCGGCATCCACGTGAAAGACGTGGTTTCTCAGACGGCTTTGGGCCTCTTCAGTTGAAAAAGCGCGGACACCGAACTGTGCGAGCCGCACGCCTTCTTCGGCAAGCAGGTGCATCACGGAAGCGTGAGAGTGTTTTTCGCCCTGATAAGCGTTGCGCAGGTCGGCATGGGCGTCGATCTGGACGATGCCGATGGGTTGGTTTAGCGCACGGGCTACACCTATCACTGCGCCATAGCTGAGGGAATGCTCACCGCCCAAAGTGACCGGCACCTTTCCGGCCCGAATTGCAGCCTCGGTGCGTTGCGCGAGGCGTTCCATTACCTCGGGCAACGGGCCGTCACAATTCAGCGGTTCTTCGGTGAAAATCCCTTCGACACAGGGCTCCGCGTGACCGGTGATGCGTTCCAGTTCATTACTGGCCTCGATAATTGCTTCGGGGCCTTTGGCCGTGCCGGACCCGTAAGAGACCGTGCGCTCCAAAGGCACCGGGATCACGCGAAAGCGGGCATCTTCGGTGCGTTCGGATGCGGTCAATTCGCTGTCGAGAAAAATGCTCATGAGAGTCTGTCCTTGAAGTCGTCATATCCGAACTGCCGGATGATCTTCAGCTCGTCCGTTTCGCTGTTCCACAGGGCGATTGTGGGCAGGGGGACGCCATTGAAGGTGTTTGTCTTGACCATCGAGTAATGTGCCTGATCGAGGAAGGCAAAACGCTGTCCGATCTCCAGCGGCTTGTCCCAGGTGTAGTCGCCAATAATGTCACCCGCCAGACAGGACGGGCCGCCAAGGCGATAGGTATGGCCTGTTTCGGCCTCATCCATCAGGGCGGGGCGATAAGGGGCCTCAATCACATCGGGCATGTGACATGTGGCCGAGATATCAGTGATCGCGAGGTTCATGCCGTTGGTCGGCAGGTCGAGGATTTCACCGATCAGAATACCTGCGTCTAGTGCCACTGCTTCGCCGGGTTCGAGGTAAACTTCAATGCCATAGGTTTCGCGAATGTCCTTGAGGAAGGCCACCAGCCCGTCGCGTTCATAATCGTCGCGGGTGATGTGGTGGCCACCGCCAAAGTTCACCCACTTGAGTTGATCAAGGTAGGGTTTGATCTTCGGTTCGATGGCGGTCCACGTGCGTTGCAGCGGTTCGAACCCTTGTTCACAAAGCGTATGCATGTGCAGCCCGTCAACGCCACGCAAGGTGTCGGCGGTCAGTTGGTTGACCGGCGTGCCAAGGCGCGAGCACGGGGCGCAGGGATCGTATTTCGGAACCTCGCCTTCGGAATGTTCCGGATTGATGCGCAGGCCAACTTGTACTTCGGCGGCTTGGGCTTTGGCGAGAAACCGGTCCTTTTGGGCAGGGGAGTTGAAGATGACGTGATCGGACAGCGACAGGATTTCGTCGATATCCGCGTCTTTGTACCCGGCGCAGAAGGTTGCGACCTCACCGCCATATTCCTCGCGTCCCAGCCGCGCTTCATAGATACCTGAGGCGCAGGTGCCGCCGAGGTGTTGGCGCACCAGTGGGGCCAGTGAGAACATTGAAAACGCCTTGAGCGCGCTGAGAACATGCGCGCCGGAACGGGTCCCGACATCAGCGAGGATTTTCAGGTTCCGTTCAACCGCCTTTTCGTCGACCACAAAGCAAGGGCTGGGTACACGGGAGAGGTTGAAATTGCGGAAGGCACCGGCGTCTCCGGCCTGTGTGGTCATCATGTCGGACATAACCGGCGTCTCCGTTTGGTGGAGAGGCCGGGGGCGCTGCCCCCGGACCCCCGGGATATTTAGGGCCAGATGAAGCTGAAGCGGATCAGAAGGTGACCGGGCCGTCGAGTTCATGGACCTGCCACGGCAGGCCATGTTCGTTCAGCATGGCCATGAAGTCGTCCGGGTCGAGTTGTTCCATGTTCCAAACGCCGGGCTCGGTCCAGTTGCCTTTCAGCACCTGCGCCGCGCCGATCATGGCGGGGACACCGGTGGTGTAGCTGACAGCCTGGCTGCCGACTTCCGCGTAGCACTCCTGATGATCGCAGATATTGTAGATGTAATAGGTCTTTTCGCCCGAGCCATCCTTGGCCTGACCTGTGGCGATATCGCCGATGCAGGCCTTACCCTTGGTTTCCGCGCCCAGATCACCGGGATCGGGCAGGAGGGTTTTCAGGAACTGGATCGGGATGATTTCCTTGCCGTCATGCATCACCGGGTCGATGCGGGTCATGCCGACATTTTCCAGAACCTTGGCGTGGGTGATGTAGGCGTCACCGAAGGTCATCCAGAAGCGGGCGCGCTCGATCTCGGGGAAGTGAGTGCTGAGAGACTCCAGTTCCTCGTGATACATCAGGTACATGTTCTTGGGGCCGATGGCGGGGAAGTCGAATTCGACCTTGTGGGTCATGGCGGGAGAGTGCTTCCATTCGCCACCTTCCCAGTGGCGCACTTCGGCCAGCACTTCGCGCAGGTTGATTTCGGGGTTGAAGTTGGTGGCAAATTCCTGATCGTTCGAACCACCATTGGCATCAAGCACGTCGATCTGGCGGATGGTGTCCAGCTTGTGCTTTTTCAACCATTTGGCAAAGACCGATGTAGCACCGGGATCGAAGCCCGAACCAAGGATGGCGGTCAGGCCGGCCGCCTTGAACCGCTCCTTGTAGGCCCACTGCCAGTGGTATTCGAACTTCGCCTCGTCCTCGGGCTCATAGTTCGCGGTGTCAAGGTAATGAATGCCCGCCTCAAGGCATGCGTCCATCAGCACCAGATCCTGATAGGGCAGGGCGAGGTTTACGAGGATTTCAGCACCGGTTTCCTTGATCAGCTTTACTGTGTCTTCGACCTTGTAGGCGTCCAGCTCGGCGGTCGCGATATCAACGCCCACACGGTCTTTCACCGATCTGGCGATGGCGTCGCATTTAGATTTCGTGCGGCTGGCCAGCGTGATTTCGGTGAAGATATCCGAATTCATCGCCATCTTGTGCACGGCAGCGTGGGATACGCCGCCCGCGCCGACAACCAGTGTTTTGCCACTCAAAGTTCCCATGGGGGTGATCTCCTCTCAGGGGTTATTCGTAATAGGTGTAACCGTTGATCGACTCGCGGTAAGCGCTCATCAGGGTTTTGCGGTCCTTGGCATTCAGGGTGCCGGTCGAAATCGCCTCATCCACCATTTTGCGGAAGGCGGCGACGCAATCCTGAGGGTCGAATTCGACATATGACAGAACCTGGCTGATCGTGTCGCCCTCTTGTTCGTGTAGCAGGTCAAAGCCACCGTCCCGACGCAGGTCAATGGTGACCACGTTGGTGTCACCAAAGAGATTGTGTAGATCGCCCAGCGTTTCCTGATAGGCGCCAACGAAAAAGACACCCATGAAGTATTCGTCGTCTTCGGGCAGGGAATGCACCGGCAGGCTGGGGGAAACACCGTCGGCCAGAATGAACCGGTCGATCTTGCCGTCGCTGTCGCAGGTGATGTCGGACAGCACGGCGCGACGGTCGGGGATCTGGTTCAGAGATTGCAGTGGCACGATCGGGTGCAGCTGGTCGATGGCCCAGACATCTGGCAGCGACTGGAACAGCGAGAAGTTGCAGTGATAGATGTCAGCAACCTTTTCAAGCTGGTCATTCAGGTCCGTTTCCAGATCCTCTGACGCGGCCAACGCCTTGAGCCGCGCCATCAGCGACAGGTATATCCGTTCGGCCCGGGCCATCTGACGCAGGTCGACATATCCGCGACGAAACAGGGCGCGTAGCTCGTTACGATAAAAGGTGGCGTCGTTCCAGCATTCCTGAAGACGGTCTTTGCTGAGATAGCCATGCACCGCAGCAAGGTCTGAAACCATATGGTGATCGTCGGCTTCAACCTCAGGGCCATTGGGCGCATCGTAAAGCGTGCTTTCGAGCACGTTGAAGACCAGCATCGAGGACGTTGCCACCACTGCACGCCCACTTTCCGTGACCAGTGTCGGGTGGCCCACCTCTGCTTCGTCCATGGCGTAGGCCACGGTTTCGACGACATTGGCACAGTATTCTTCGACCGTGTAGTTGATCGAGTTTTCGGCGGCTTTCTTTTCGCCGGTGTAATCAACCCCCATGCCGCCGCCAAGATCCAGGTGGGTCAATGGCACGCCTTCGCGTGTAAGCTCAGTGTAATAGCGACAGGCTTCGCCGACAGCACGGCGCACATCGTTGACATCCTGAACCTGGCTGCCCAGATGCGAGTGCTGCAGCTTGAGGCAATGCAGCAAGCCTGCGTCTTTCAGCTTGTCTACCGTGGCGATAAGCTGATCGGTGTTCATCCCAAAAGCCGAGCGGTCGCCCGAGCTTTCTTCCCATTTACCGCTGATCTGGTTGGTCAGTTTCACCCGAACACCGATCAGGGGCTCGATGCCCAGTTCGTTGTAAACTTCGATTACCGTGTCGGCCTCTTTCGGGCTTTCCAGAACGATGACCGTGTTGAACCCGATCTTGCGGCTTAGAATCGCCAGTTGGATGAATTCGGCATCCTTGACACCGTTACACACGATCAGTGCTTCGGGGGCCAGACGATGCGCCAGCGCAATCACCAGTTCGGGTTTGGATCCGGCCTCGAGCCCATAATTGTATTTCTTTCCAAACTCGACGATCCGGTCAACAACCTGCGCCTGCTGGTTCACCTTGATCGGGAATACACCGCGATAGCTGCCTTTGTAGCCCACGCGCGCAATCGCATCATGAAAGCTCTCGTTCAGGTGGGCGATTTCGTGTTCCAGATAAGACGCGACGCGCAGGATCATCGGTGCTTTGATGCCGCGGTCGTCCAGATCACTGAGGATACCGGGCAGGCTGATTGCCGCTGCCTCGGGGGCCATGGGATTGCGCAGACCGATCTCGCCCTGTTCGGTCACCTCGATGAGGCCTTTGCCCCATTTCTCAACTCCGTAGATGGAATGCGGTGCGTCGGGCGTCTGTTTCAATCAAGTCAGTCCTTAACATAGGGTGCCAGTTTCGCGCCCGCCAATACGGCAGCAGTTTGATTCTTCCAAGTGTAAACTATCTGATTGGGGATTCCGAATTTTACGCGGACGCGTAGATCGGGATCAGATGATTGTCCCATTGGCATTCTTCGCGGGTTCGAACAACTGGGCGCGCGCCCGTCAATGTCCCGAAAGCGCCTGTTCCTGTGGTAAAGACCAACCCGGCCGCTCCGGCTCCAAGCCCGCAGACATCTTCAACCGTGAAGGCGCCGGTGAATGTGCCGCTGGTTGTGTCAAACTGGTGCAGCGCATTGCCGCGCGGACAGGTTATTGCGATCTTCTCGGCGTCGGCTGAAAACGCGATGCTGCCAGCGTATCCCTGCAACATGCTTTGTTCGTGATCCGGTGCCGCAAGCAGGCGCGGGGCTTCACCATGACGATGCAGGCCCAGCAGGGGCGGATGTTCGGACTTGCTGCCCTGCCATTGCATGGCAAAACCAACCAGACCGTCACGCCGCACGGCCAGATGGCGGATCGAGTTCTTGTGAAGCTCGTGAGGTAACGACACCTGCTCTTGGATACTGCCCGACAGGGTGAGATAGCTCAGGTTGGGTGCCATCGTCGGCAGGTTCAGCTTTGTGCGCCCAGTTTCGGGGTGGGTTTCGATCCCGCCATTGGCAATCACCAGCGTTTCCTCATCGGGCATCAGGCGCATGTCATGTGGGCCTATTCCGCCAGATGAAAACTCACCCAGACGCGCAAAGCTTTCAGCGTCCCAGACACTTATAATACCTGTCCCGGCTTCGTAGTCGTTTTCGGTGGCAAGAAAGTACGCGCCATCCGCCGAGAATGTGCCGTGGCCATAGAAGTGGCGGCTTTCAGGGGCCTTTAGCTGCGCAATCTGCGCGCCGGTTGCGCAATCGACGACGATGGCAAAAGTGCCCGGACGCCTGGCAAACGCGACCGCTAAGGCCTTGTGCGGGTGGGCAGCGGCCGCATGTCCGCGTCCGGGTAGAGGCACGGAGAACACGAGCTTGCCCGACGTGCTTAAACCGGCAAGTCGAAAGGACCCGTCGGGGAACAGCCCCGCGGCCAGAAAATCGGGCGCTCCTACCGAGGCCCACCCGCGGACCGGGGAAATCGCGGCTGCGGCAAGACCGGCAAGAAAATGGCGGCGTGACGTCATGGGTTAATCTCCGTCCAGCGCGTTGAATCCTGCGCTGATCCCCAATGTCGGACCCAGCTTGGTCACGGCGATGGTGCGGATATCGTGGATCGACTGTTGAAGGGCCTCGATCCGGAACCGGGCCTGGGGATCTGAAACCCCGGCCAGCGAGGGATCGTCAATGGATTGAGCGTTTTGGATGGCACGTGCAAACGCTGCATCCAGTTCCGACGCGATTTCGGCGTGATCAAAAGACAGCCGTGCGGCTAAATCCCGCGAGGATATCAGCGAAAGTTCCACATGGCGCAAAGACCGCCCGGACCGCCACGCTTCGGCCCGGTTCGGACGGGGGCGGTCGAATGTCCCCATGGGGCGACCCAGCCGAGTGTCCGCCGTGAACTCAAGACCGGTTGACAGGGCCTTGAACAACTCCTGCATCGCTTCGTCCTGCGTCCGGTAGCGGCTGTTCTCTCCGGGTAGGGTAAGGCTTGGGGCATAGCTGTGCCAGTCCTGCGCCATCGCGCGGGCATTGGCATCGATATCCGCCGTGATCGCCCTGATCAGCGCGCAGCGATATTCGGCATTGCCCTGTTCCGCGTAATTAGGATCGAACAACATCCGTTCGAGAGCAAAGAACCCGCGCCCTGCTATGGACGTTTCGGCATAGGCCTCCGGGCTTTGCACGGCATCATCCTGAGCCTCGATATGCTGGGATAGCGCTTTGGATGTGAACCCTTTCGTGTCGGGCCAAAAAGCCATGGCGAAAGCGCGGTCATCGATCTCGGTCGGACCAAACCGCAGGTGGCTGGCGGATATCCAGCTATCGAAAGCCGCATCGTAGGCCGCGCGCAGCGCCGGTGAGGTCGGATCGCACTCAACCAGGGATGCACTGACCAGCGCGCCCGTCGTTTCCGGGAGCGTGTCGAACCGGGGCAGGATATGGGTTTCAGTCACATCCATCAGGATCGGCGCGCGATCCTGTGCCTGCGCGGCAAGTGGCATGATCAACGCTGCAACAAGGGTAAAAACTCGCATGGGTCAGAGGCTCTCCAGAAATTGGATCAGGGCGTCACGGTCTGCCTTGGGCATCGAGACAACGGTGTCGCGGGTAGCCTGCGCTTCACCGCCATGCCACAGGATTGCTTCAAGCAAGGTGCGCGCCCGCCCGTCATGCAGAAATTCTGTGTGGCCCGAGACGCGTTTCGTCAGGCCAATGCCCCACAAAGGCGGTGTTCGCCATTCCCGACCTGTCGCTCGGGCCTCGGGGCGGTTGTCGGCCAGACCTTCGCCCAGGTCATGCAGCAACAGGTCGGTGTAGGGCCAAATCAGCTGAAAACTGTGCTCGGGCCGATCTTCCATCCGATGAGTGACATGTGACGGTGTGTGGCATGACGCGCAGCCGGTCGCATGAAATACCTCTTTCCCGCGCAACACCTTGGGGTTATCCACGTCGCGGCGACCCGGCACCCCCAGATTGCGGCTGTAGAATGCGACCAGGTCCATACCCTGATGATCGATCTCAAAGCCGCGCTCATCATTGTCGCCGTGCGGGGCTTTGATGCAGTTCACCTGCACATTGGTGCAATCCCCGTGCGGAGCAGGGTAGAGCGGGTTCGATATGCCGATATCCCCGGCAAAAGCAGCAGCCGATTGTTCCATAACTGTCGGCATCCCCGCCTTGTGACCGAACCGGCCCATCATCGGGGCGTCAAACTCGACCGACCAGACGATATTCGGGCGGCCCGATATGCCGTCCCCATCCAAATCGTCCGGGTCGGCCTTGGCAAGCAGGTCTTCGACCGGGATCGCTTCCAACAGGCCAAGCCCGATCATCTGCGGCGCGACCCGTGGGCTTAGCATCGCGTCCGGGTGCAGCGGGCCATAACCCAGATCGGCTGCCTGATAAGTCGGGCGGCGTAGTGAGGCGGTTTCACCGTCAGAAAGCTCTACCGGGATTTCTTCGTACGAGATGTCCAGCCGGTATTCCGCTGGATGACCTGCCAGTGCGAAATCCTGCATCTGTCCACCATAGGTGGGCTCGGGCAGAGTGGCGATGTAATCTTCGATCGCTGCATAAACATCTTCCGACGTGCCTGGGATCGAGACCCGCAGAAACATCGAAACTGCATTGTCATCGGGCCCGTTTGGAGTGTGTCCGCGTCCATCCTTGATGTGGCAGCGCTGGCACGACCGCGCGTTATAGAGCGGCCCCAACCCGTCAGAGGCGAGTGTCGATGAGGGCGACGAAACCCAGACCTTCTTGAACAGTCCGTTTCCGACTTTGAAATTCAGCTCCTGTTCAAAGCTCAGGTTGTCTGACGGTTGCGAGAACGCATCCGCGTCCGTACGGACCCGAACAGTCGCGGCCCCGGCGGGCAGTTCTTCAAACTGCTGCGGTGCGCTGAAATCCTGAGGGGGTGCTGTGACAACGGCAATCCGGGCGCGTTCATCGTCAGTGCGGGGGGTGACGTTCAGATGCAGATCCTGCAGTTCGGCTGACAGGGAAGGGGTGGCCGCGAAGGCCACCGCCGACAGGGCGACAAGGCTACTCGCCTTCGTCCATTTTCGATGCGTTGAGTTGCGCATAATTGGCTTCGCCGATCCTTTCATAGAGGTCGAGCTGCGTTTCGAGAAAGTCGATATGGCCCTCTTCATCGGACATCAACGTTTCGAACAGCGACATCGAGACATAGTCGCCGGCATCCCGACAGTATTCGCGCGCTTCCTTGTACAGGGCCCGTGCATCCATCTCGGCCGCAAGGTCGCATTCCAGCGTTTCCTTTGGTGTTTGACCGATCCGAAGCGGGTCAAGCTTCTGAAGGTTGGGGTGGCCTTCCAGAAAGATGATCCGTTCGATCAGCTTGTCCGCGTGGCCCATCTCTTCGATGCTTTCCTCGCGGCTTTTCTTGGCCATGTGGCCAAGCCCCCAGTCTTCCTGCAACCGGTAATGCAGCCAGTATTGGCTGACAGCAGTCAGTTCATGCCGCAGAGATTTGTTGAGATATTCGATGACTTTTGGATCGCCCTTCATCTGCACTCTCCTGTGATACTGCCGCGCGCAGAGCGCGGAGTTGCATGGGTACTTCGAGATTATCGCTTGACCGCATCATGTCCAGAAACAGAGGCATGCATCCGCCGCAATCCGCTGATTTTCCAAGAGCACGGTAAACCTTGCCGGGAGTGATGATGGTTCGGGGGTCGGCTTTTCGCATCCAGTCGATGGCTGCGCGGATGTCGTGGTCCGAGATATTGGTGCAGTGGCAGACAATCATGGTTGTTGACTTGGGTTTGTGCGGTTCAGAGGGCTGGCGGGTCAGCGTGCTGAGTGTACCGGACGCAGGCAAGCCCCCGGTACGCGTTCTTGTTTAGTGGAATACCGCGTCGGGGTTATCCAGACTGTCTGATCCTTCAAATTCAATCTGGTCCAGTTCCAGTGCGGTCACGATGCGCTCGATTGTTTTGGTCTGGTCGATCAGGCCGTTGACGCCGGCCATGATTAGGGTTTCACCGCCTTCGTTGCCGCGCTCCAGCATTTGGTCATAGGCAAACCCTGCTTCCGCGGTCGATTTGATCCTGCCAAGGGCTTGCATCGTGACGGCCAGTTTCGCCTTCATCTCGGCGTCCAGTGCCGGATCAGTTGCGATTACCAGATCGGCCAGCGATGCGCCTGATACAGGTGTGCCATCGATGCGGGTATAGCTGCCCAGATAGACGTTCAGAACGCCCAGTCCATCGTAGTAATGGCTGTTGTGGGTGTTGTCCGAAAAGCAATCGTGTTCTTCTTCCGGGTCGTTCAGCATCAGGCCCAGACGCATCCGCTCACCCGCTTGTTCACCGTAAGACAGTGAACCCATACCGGTCAGGATCGCACTGACACCCGCCGTTTCATTTTCCATCAGCGCCGTGCGCGCCGCGCCGCCTTGTTTCCACTGATCGGCCATCCAGGTCAGATCGCTGACCAGCAGGTCGGTTGCGGCGCTCAGATACTGGGCACGACGGTCGCAATTGCCACCAGTGCAGGTATCGCCGTTCGCATAATCAGTGGCTGGACGGTTGCCTGCACCGGCCCCGTGGCCGTTCATGTCCTGACCCCACAGCAGGAACTCGATAGCGTGGTAGCCGGTCGCGACATTGGCTTCGATACCATCAGCCTCGTGCAGGGTTTCGCTCAGCAGTTCCGGAGTAATCTCGCTGGCGTCAATGGTTTCGCCCGACAGTTCGAAGCTGGGGTTGGCGATGACATTCAGAACCGCAAACTCGTTCTCATCCGTCGCGCCACCATAGGCCGCGTCGACATAATCAATCAGACCTTCATCCAGTGGCCAACCGTTTACTTTGCCTTCCCAGTCATCAACGATTGCGTTGCCAAAACGATAAACTTCGGTCTGTTGATAAGGCACACGCGCTGCAACCCATGCTGCCCGTGCCGCAGTCAGGGTCGCGTCCGAGGGTTCGGCAATCAGCACACCGACTGCGTCCCGCAAAACCTTTGCCGCAGTCAGGCTGTCGTCATACTTGGCTTCGGCAATATCGGCATAGGTTTCCAGAATATCCGCTTTTGTCGGCACATCACCGGCAAAAGCAAAAGTGGCTGTCGCAAATGTCAAAGCGCTGGCTGTTGCAAACAACTTGGTCATGGAGGTCGATACTCTCTTTTCAGAACTGTCAAATCAGGCGGGTTTGTTCCCGCGGCGGTTTTCGTTGAAATAACTGAGTTAAAAAGTCAACATTGTCAACCTGAGTTTTTTTGTCGGATAATGAAACCGCTGACTCGGTTGCCACTATCCCCATATCTGGCGGGGGTTCGGTCCGGCGGATCACATTGTGCGGTACATGTTTCGGGCTAAAATCAGCCAAGTGATTCTTTGTAGGTGGTTTGTTGTTCATGAAGCGCGTGGTTCTGGCCTTGTTCCTGTTTCCTGCGGCACTTGCGGCGCAAGCAACGCAGGTTTCCACGCCTCATCACCATGGTTCGGCCCAGATCGACATCGTGTTTTCTGACACCGGGTTCGCCTTGGCGCTGAGGGTGCCAAGCATGGACATCGTCGGGTTTGAAACCCCGGTTGAAAACGATGACAGCCGCACACGTGTGGCCATAGCAATGTCAAAACTTTCCGACCCGCTAAACCTGTTCGTAACCCCGTCCGAAGCTGGGTGCTCTACGGTGGCCGCCCATGTGGTTCTGACATATGGCATCACACTGCAGAGTGGTGAGGCGAACGCAGTCACAGGCTCCACAACGGCGGAGAGTCACTCGGAGTTTCAGGCGGACTATGTCATTCAGTGTCACGATATGAGTGCGCTGAACATGATCGAGTTCGCCTATTTCGCGCAGTTCAGTGGGACAGACCAGCTGAACATCCAGTTAAAAACGGGCGGGGCACAGGACGCGGTCGACATCACAGGCGCGGCACCATATCTCGATCTTCCACCGGATCGATGAGCGCTGAAATCAGCTGAAATCAAAAGGAAAACCAAAAGTGGTGTTCCGGTTTGATGCTTTGGGGATTTTGGTAGCGGAGGAGGGACTTGAACCCCCGACACGCGGATTATGATTCCGCTGCTCTAACCAACTGAGCTACTCCGCCGTGAGTGAGAGGCGATGTAAGCGAGGGGCCGGGAAGGGTCAAGAGGGAAATCGCCCTAACCGGGGAATTCTTTCACGGGCTCTGTCGCCGTGTCCTGCAAGGGCGTCTGACGGAATATCGTGGTGTCCACCGTTCTGCGGATAAACGCGGCGCATATCTCCGGTTCTGTGATCAGGATCATATGACCCAGACCGTCAAGCTCTTCATAGCTCAGACCATATTTGACCATCGGCGGTCCGTGAAGGGCAGGGGACAGAAGTGCGTCCTGACGACCATACAATATCCCACCGGGGACCGATAGCTCGGGATATCTGGCCACCAGCGCATCGCAGCTGGCATCCAAACCGATAACGTCCTGCGAGGCCGTGACAAAGGCCGAAGGGCGCAGCCCGAGCGCACCACCCGCCCGGTCCAGAAAGTCATTTGGAGGGGTTTCAGGATCAAATGCCACGCCCAGACTGTGCGGCGCTGTTTTTGAGGCCATGGGCACTGCAATCGTGTTGGCAATCAGACTGCGCAGCCATTTGGTCCGAATCTCGAGCGGTTTGAAGATCACCGGTGTTTCAGGCAGCCTGTGCGTTAGTGGAGCCAACAGAGCGAGGCTGGATACCCGCTCGGGGTAATCCAAAGCCAGTGCCAGCGACACCGCACCGCCCAGAGAATGCCCCACCAGCACGGCCTGATTCACGCCTTTGGTTTCAAGAAACTCAGCTATCATCGCGGCCTGCTGCGGCAATTGTGCGAGTTCTGCAGTATCCCGGGTTGAATATCCGCAACCGGGGCGATCCAGCGCGATCACGTGGAAATCCTCGGCCAGTTGATCTGCCAACGCGTAGGTAAAATGCTGTAACTGCCCAGCCAGACCATGAATCAGGATAACCGTCTGCGCGTCCGGATTGCCCTTTTCCACATAGTGGATGCTGCCGCTCTGCACGGACACGATCTGGCCCATCTGCGGCACGGTTTTTAGCCCCTGACGGGTTATCCGCCGGGTCCACAGGGCCATGGCCAGAAGAAAGACGGCAAAGGCCGCAATCAGGCTAAGAAAAAATGTCATCTAGCTGTCTCCGGTCCTAACGGGGTTGTATTGCTCCAATCCCGATTGTGACATGCGTTTCTGAAACTCGGCAACTGTTCCGGGCCAAAGTGTCGTGTTTTGCCCGTCCGCATCAATGTACCAGGATGTGCAGCCTCCGGTCTGCCAGACACTGTCCGCGTGGCGGTTCTGCATTTCCTGCGTAAAGGCTGCCTGTTTCACCGCATCGGGGGTGATTACCGACAGTTCCTTGTGCTGCATCTCGCTCAGAACCCGGCCGATATGCCTGACCTGGGCTTCGATCATCAATACGACCGAATTATGCCCAAGCCCGGTATGAGGCCCCAGAAGGATGAAAAAGTTGGGAAAACCGGCTATCGCCGTGCCCAGATGAGCAGACATCCCGTTTGCCCAAGCCGATCGCAGCGTTAGCCCATCTGTGCCGGTGATATCCAACCTTTCCACGACATTGGTGACCTGAAACCCGGTGCCCCAGATCAGCGCGTCTGCCTCTGTTCTGGAGCCATCTGACGCGACGATGCAGTTGCCATCGATACTGGCCACGCCGTGTGGAATGACGCTGACATTGTCGCGGGCCAGCGCCGGGTACCAGTCATTTGAGCTGAGAATGCGCTTGCACCCAATTCGATAGTCCGGTGTCAGAATGCGCCGTTCTTCGGAGTCGGAAATCGCGCCTTCCAGCGATTTTCGCCACATCTTCAGAGCAAAGTTCATCGCGCGTTCCTCGCCCCTGAACACGCGGTGGCGGAACTCGAAGAACATGAAAATCAGTTTGCGCCGGATGCGCGGAAGCAGGGGAAGGTAGGCATATAGTTTGCGCACCCAAGGCGCGATCGGGCCGTCAGGGCGCGGCATGACGTAAGGCGCGCTGCGCTGAAAAACGGTGACGTGGCGCGCAACCTTGGCAATCTCGGGCACGAACTGAACGGCTGACGCCCCGGTGCCGACAACAGCCACATGCTTTCCGGTCAGATCGACGGTGTGATCCCATTCGGCCGAATGAAAACAGGGGCCGGGAAAGCTGTCGGCGCCGGAAATATCCGGAATGCTGGGATGATGCAGCGCGCCGATGGCCGAGACCAGAAACCGGGCTGACCAGAATTGGCCATCCATGGTTTCAACCTGCCAAAGCGTGCCATCCCATTTCGCCGTTTTCAGCGCCTGCCCAAAGTGGCAAAGATCGTATAACCCCTCCTTATGCGCGACATTTTGCAGGTATGCCTGTATCTCTGCGCCACCGGCATAGGCGCGGCTCCAGTGCGGATTAGGGTGGGTCGCCATGGAATACAGATGCGACGGCACATCACATGCGACGCCGGGATAGGTGTTCTCGCGCCACGTGCCACCGATATCTTCGGCCTTTTCCAAAATGGCGATATCTTTGATGCCGCGTTTGCGCGCTTCAAGCGCCATCGTCAGCCCTGAGAACCCGGCACCGATGATCAGCATCTCTGTCGTGTGGTGCATTGAAGCGGCCCTCCTGAAACAACTTTATGGATATTTGTTGCAGATGTCTGCACGTGATTGGCAGTGAAGTAGGTCACACAAGATAAAATGACCGAACGACCTTACGTGAACAGGCGTGGCGAAATTCCGTCATCAGGGCGGTGTCGCTTCCTGCAAGCACATATCGCAATCAGAGAGGTAAACGCGGCGTAATTCCCTCAGTCTGTTTCCAAACAGGAGGATTGCCACTTGTCGACCCGCACTCTTGCACGCGCCGGTGGGCGTTCTGCGCGCCGCGCTCTTCGCACTGCGCCGAACTTTGACATGCTGCCGGGTCTGACCCGCGGCATCCCGCATTGCGAAGTTATGGACGGAAGCCAGGTTGAGCTTATCGACAAGGCCGCCATGGATATTCTGGAGAATGTCGGTGTCCAGTTCCGCGACCCGACCGCAGTGGAAGACTGGAAGGAAGCGGGCGCGAAGGTTGACGGAGAGCTGGTCTTTCTGGATCGCCACATGGTGCGCGAGTTGATCGCGACCATTCCGGCGCAATTCACCTATCACGCGCGCGATCCACAAAAGAACCTCGCTCTCGGCGGCAAGCATTCGATCTTCGTACCGATGACCGGCGCGCCGTTTCTGCGTGATCTGGACGATGTGCGCCGTAACCCGACGCTGGACGATCTGGCGATGTTTCACAAACTGTCGCACATGATGCCCGCACTGCACAGCTCGGCCCATCATATCGTCGAACCTTACGACCACCCGATCAGCCAGCGGCACTTGCGCATCACTTATTCGTCGATGAAGTACTCGGACAAAACATTCATGGGCATGACCACCTCGCCCAGGAATGCCGAAGACGTGATGGACATGTGCGATATCCTGTTCGGCGAAGGGTTCATTGATGACCACCCGGTTACAACGGGCAACTGCAACGGCAACAGCCCATTGGTCTGGGATGAAACCATGCTGGGTGCAATGCGTGCCTTCTGCCGCAGGAACCAGCCGGTTTTGTGCTCGCCCTTCGTTCTGGGCGGTGCCAATACGCCCGCATCGGTTCCCGCAACCGTGGCACAGCTGACCGCCGAGGCGCTTTCGGCACTGGCCTATACGCAGGTGATCCGCAATGGCTGTCCGGCGATCTGGGGGCACTACCTGTCAACCGTTTCGATGAAATCCGGTGCACCGATGGCAGGGACGCCTGAAATCAGTCTGATGAATTTCATGATCGGTCAGATGGCGCGCTATTACGATGTGCCATGGCGCACTTCGAACACGCTGGGCGGGGCCAAGACGTTTGACGCGCAGGCCGGGTACGAATCCGCCACAACTCTGGGCGCTGTTCTGCATGCAGGGGCCCATTACATCTGGCATTCGGCAGGCTGGAACGAGGCGGGGATGCATTGTTCGGTCGCCAAGTTTGTTGTGGACGCAGAGCAATGCGCAATGGCCTATCGGATGGCAGAAGGGCCAAAATGGAATGATTTTGACGAAGCCTTGGCCGCAATTCCGGATGTGGGTCCCGGCGGGCACTATTTGGGGCATCCGCACACCCAGGAGAATTTTCAGACGGCTTTCTTCATGCCCGAACTGTTTGACAACAACTCGATCGAACAATGGGTGGCGGAAGGCGAAGTTGAAATCACCGAACGGGCCCTTAACTACGCGAGGAAGCTTTTGGCCGAGTATCAGGAACCCAAGCTGAATGAGGCAAAGAACGACGCCCTTCTGGACTATATCGCCCGTCGCGAGAGGGAAATCCCGGCCGCGGATGAGTTGAACCAGACTTACTGACGGTCAAGTTCATTCCTTACCGGACCGCCACTCTTTCCAGATCAGATAGCTGTTGGCGGCAAGCGAGGCGAATGGCTCGGGCGGCAAACCCGGCAAGTCCGGTTGCGCCAGAAAATGATCGGCGATGTCAGACTGCTGGTCCAGCAAAAGTTCCGCGATGCCCATGCCTTGCAGTGTTCCCCGTGCAATGCCCAGACCGTTCTGGCAACAGGCTGAGTAGACACCGTCCTCAAGCTCGCCGAACGCGACCGATCCATTGCGACTGAGGCAGAGCATCCCGGCCCAGCGATGTTCCATCTGCACATCCGGCAGATGCGGAAAGCGTTCCCTGAACTTTCTGTCATGCACCCAGCCTGCATTGCGCAGTCGCATTGGACTGGTCTCGATTTTTGGATGAAAGCTGGAGCAGGTGCGGATCAGGATGCGATCCCCGTAGCTGCCGGAAGTGCGCCGTACTGACGTCCCCATCGGGTTCGCTGGCGTCACCGACCAGCGCGACTGCCCGCCCAGTGTCTTGATCTGTGCGTCGGTCAGCGGCGCTGTGAGCGAGGCATAGAGGCATATGTGCATCAACTGCCGCTGGTAGAACCCAAAGCTTTCCAGATGACCGTTATTGGCCAGAATGATCCGCCCGGTGCTGACTTTGGCCTTGTTGGTGCAGACCACCCAGCCTGCGCCCTGATGCTCAAAACCGGTGACGGGTGAATGCTCGAACACATCAATCTGCCCGGCCAGGTAGGCAGACATCGCACGCACATATGCCGCAGGCTGGATCATCACTGTCCCCGGCGCATAAAGCCCCGAGGTATAGTGTGGACTGCCCGTGATCTCTTGCATCTGCTGCTGATCATAAAGCGTATGCGGCTCGCCGAGTTTGGTCAGGTGCGCGGCAAAGGCGCGGTTATGCGCGTCGCCCGCTTTGGTGGCGGCGGCATTGTATTTGCCGCAAGGGTCGAACATTTCCTTTGACAGCCCGCAATCGAAGGCCACTTCGGTCGCAAAGGCAATGGCCTTGCGGTTCAGCGCAATGGTGGCGCGATCTGCGTCCGATCCCTTGCCTGCGTAGTTGTCCGAGGCCAAGTCATGGGGCAGGTCGATCATAAACCCGGAATTTCGGCCTGCCGAGCTGTCCGCGAAGCGGCCGGCTTCCAGCAGAACGATTTTCAGGGAAGGATCCAATTGATGCAGCCGCCGCGCCGCGCTGAGCCCGGCAAACCCGCCGCCAACTATTGTGATATCTGCGGTCAGGTTCCGTTCCAGCACCGCCAGAGGTGTTTGGGGCGGCAGAATCGCATTCCAACCCGACGGGCCTGTCTGCCGGGGTAGCCTTTTTGCGTCATGTCGACTCAATCGACGGCCTCATCCGCGTCATCGGCCAGATCGATCCAGATGGTTTTCAACTGGGTGTACTGGTCATGCGCGTGGATCGAGTTATCGCGACCCCCAAAACCCGACTGCTTGTAACCACCGAAAGGTGTCGTGATGTCACCTTCGCCGAAGCTGTTCACCGTCACGGTGCCTGCGCGGATCATCCGCGCACCACGTATGGCGCGTTTGACATTGGCCGTGAAGATTGAGGCGCATAAGCCATAGTCGGTGTCGTTCGCGATCTGGATCGCTTCATCGAAGCCCGAGACTTCAATTACCGACAAGACAGGGCCAAAGATCTCCTCGCGCGCCAATGCAGCGTCGTTGCCGGGCACTTCGACCACGGTGGCCTCGACAAACCCGTTGTCCGCTTTGCCACCGATCACCACGTTCTCGGCCTGATCCAGATAGCCACAAACCTTGGTGTAGTGGTCTTCGCTCACCAGTGCGCCCATGCGGGTTTCGGGGTCGAGCGGGTCGCCGGTGTTCCATTGTTTGACGTGATGCGCGATGCGCTCCAGCAGCTCGGCCTTCACTTTCTTATGCACGATCAGGCGTGACGAGGCCGAGCAGTTCTCCCCCATGTTCCAGAATGCGCCATTGACGATATGCGCCGCCACCCGGTCGAGGTTTTCGGCATCCTCCATCACGATGGCAGGGTTCTTGCCGCCCATCTCAAGCACCACCTCTTTGGCGTTGCTTTCCGCCGAATAGGTCAGAAAGCGTTTGCCGGTCACGGTCGAGCCTGTGAAGGACACCATGTCGATATCCATGTGCCGCCCAATGGGTTCGCCCACCTCGGTCCCGCCACCAGGTACGATGTTCAGTACACCGCGTGGCAAACCGGCCTCCATCGCCAATTCGGCAAGGCGCAGGGCCGTCAAAGTGGTTTCCATCGCCGGTTTCACAACAACAGAACAGCCTGCCGCCAGCGCTGGCCCGATCTTCCATGCCAGCATCAGCAGCGGAAAGTTCCACGGCAGCACCAAACCCACAACGCCTATTGGCTCGCGCACCACCATGGCGATGTGATCGTCGCTGGCGGGCGAAACCTGATCGTAAATCTTGTCAATCGCCTCGGCGTGCCACTTCAGGCAGTGGATCGTCTCGGGCACGTCAACAGTTTCGCAGTCAAAGATCGTCTTGCCGCTGTCGATGCTTTCCATCACGGCCAGTTCACGGGCGTTGCGGGTTACCAGTTTGCACAACCTGATCAATACATCCTTGCGATCAGACGGATGCAGTTTGCTCCATCGGCCATCGTCAAACGCCTCACGAGCTTTCGCGACCGCAAAATCCACATCTGCCCCATCGCAAGATGCAATATCGGCCAGATTTTCACCGGTTGCAGGGTTCACTGTCGCAACGGTCCGGCCTGAGATCGCCGGACGGAATGCGCCGTCGATAAAGGCACCTGTCGGCAGGGTCAGGCCTGCGGCGATGGATTTGTATTCGTCCTGTGTCAGCAGATCCATGTCTCTTACCCCTCTGCCACGATGTCGGCGATTGTCTTTTTCAGCACGCACGTGACCTGTTCCAGCGCGCGCTTGTCATCCTTGTTCAGACCCTTCAGCGGAGGCCGCATGATGCCTGCGTCGATCCCGTTCATCGTGACGCCATGCTTGATGGTCTGGATGAACTTGCCACCCTGTTCCAGTACCCGCATCAGCGGCATCATCGCAGACATGATCCGGCGGCCCTTGGTGAAATTCCCTTCGACCACGCAGGCCTGATAAAGAGCCACATGTTCGGCAGGTAGGAAGTTCGACCCGCCACACACCCAGAACGGCGCACCCCAGGCAAAGAACTCGAGTGCTTGGTCGTCCATTCCACAGCCCAGCTGGATATGCGGATAATCCCGCGCCAACAGATGCACCCGGTTGGTATCGCCCGAGCTTTCCTTGATGCCGCAGAAATTTCGGCTGCGACCCACGCGGTCAAGGAACTCTTCCCCCATCATTGTGCCGGTACGGTGCGGATAGTTGTAGAGCATCACCGGCAGGTCGGCGGCTTTGTCGATGGCCAGCGCATTCAGCGCGTTTTCGCGATCCGTCGGTACCGAGTAGGGCGGGCTGGCCAACAGGATGGCGTCCGCGCCGATGTCGCGCGCGCCCGCGGCCAGCGCTATCGAGTCCGAAGTCAGCATCGCGCCCGTGCCAACCACCAAGGGCAACCGCCCTTTCAGGTGTTTATGCGTGAATTTGGCCAGTTCCAGCCGCTCCGGCACGGTCTGAGCATAATTCTCACCTGTGGATCCGCCGGAAATCAGGCCGTGCACACCATTCTCGATCAGGTATTCGATCACGTCGGACAGGGCGTCCCAGTTCACGCTTCCATCGTCGTGATAGGGGGTGATCACAGGGGTATATATCCCTTCGAACTTGAAAATCGGGTTCATTCCGTCCTCATGCGGGTTTCGAAAGTGGCGGGATACCCATTGGGACATCCAGTGCGTCAGGCATCACAAACATCCCGATCTGATCCCGGGACAGGTTCCAGTGATCCTCGGCCAGTTTCGCCGCCTCAACTTCATCGCGTGCCTCGATGGCTGCGATGATCGCGTCATGCTGTTGGCTGGCCAGCGACAGGTTTTCGGACATTTCAACTGTCTGCGGCCGATAAAACGTCATGCCAATCCGTGCATGATCGATCAGCAGCCGGTTGAATGACGGAAGCAGGTAGACATTGCCGGACATCTCTCCGGTAACGTCATGAAAGCGGTTGTTGGCAAGTGCGCGATCCTCGGCCGACCCTGAATGAAGGGCAGCTTTGAACGCGTGCTGAGCCGCTTTCAGGTCACTGATTTGCACGTTAGTCGCGTTCACTGCCGCCAGACGCAGGATGGCCCCGTAGACCATCGGTGCGGCAAGGAAGAAATCGCGCAGCGTAGTGTAGGACATTTCCGAAACACGAGCGCTGCGGTTCTTCCGAAGATCCAGATAACCTTCGCCAGCCAACTGTCGAAATACCTCGCGCAGCGGCGTGCGCGACAAGCCGAATTCATCGGACAGATGCGCCTCATCCAGATCGTCGCCCGGACGAAGGCGCAGAGTCAGGATGGACATCTTCAGGTGTTCTCTGAGCTCGGTTTTGCGCGACTTGGCTTCGTCTTTCATCCTCTGGCCTCACTATATCCTGTGGCCGCCGCGTTCGAATCGCGGAGGTCACAGTTTTGTATTTCTAAAAAATACAACTTGTATACAAAAAAATCTCGTGCAGCATGAGTGTCTGCTAAATAGACTCACGTTCGGGCGTCGGCCCAGTTTGGAAATGGTTCTGCTCATGCCTCAGACGCAGCACTTCGCCTTCATCCTGGTCGAGGAGTTTTCGCACCTCGCCTTTTCCTGTGCGGTCGAGCCGCTGAGAATCGCCAACCTTGTGAGTGGCGAAGAGCTGTATCGTTGGTCATTTGTATCCGAACAGGGCGAGCAGGCCGTGTCTTCCAATGGATCCGTCACCCTTGTGCATTCCGGACTTGAGGAACTGTCCAAGTGCGATCAGCTCTTTGTTTTGTCGGGCATTCACATGCGTGACCATGTGACCCGTTCCCTTCTGGCCGCGCTGCGGCGCGAACGCGCGCGTGGAACGCGGATCGGGGCCTTGTGTTCCGGGGCGTGGCTGCTGGCCGAGGCCGGGTTCCTCAATGGTATGCAGGCAGCGATCCATTGGGAATACCACGACGCGTTCATGGAGGCGTTTCCGGATGTCAATCTGGTGCGCAGCGTCTTTGTCGCCGACGAAAAACACACTACTGCATCAGGTGGAACCGCGACCGCAGACCTGATGCTGCATCTGATCGAACGAGACCATGGCGAAGAGCTGGCCACCGATGTTGCGGATCAAATGGTCTATAACACTGTACGTAATGCGACTGCCAAGCAGCGCGTTTCGCTGCAATCGCGCAATGGAATGCGCAATGCTCACCTGGCAAAGGCGATAGATATTATGCAGGACAGTCTGGAAACTCCAGTTTCACCATCCTTCATTGCAGACAATTTGGGTATCTCCACCCGTCAACTTGAACGGTTGTTTGGCAAGTACCTCAACACTTCGCCCAAACGGTACTTTATGGAAATGCGGCTGGAACGGGCCCGGAAGCTGCTTTTGCAAACCGAAGCGTCGGTCACCGAGGTCGCCGTGGCCTGTGGTTTTGAAAATCCGGGACATTTCTCTCGGGTATACCGGTCCAGTTTTGGCATCACACCGCACGCGCAGCGCAACAAGATCAACTGAAATCGGATAGATTGCTGCTTCTACCTGCCGACGGGGGTGCCGCGATCCGCTGACCTTGAACAGGTCCGACCTGGCACCCCCTGATCCCGCCGAGATACCCCCTCGTTAAAACTGGACTAGTCAACAGATCGGCAGGATTACCCACCAATAAATCTCGATATTGGCATAAGTATATCAAGAACTTGTCATCGACAGGTTTGTTGTGCCCTGTTTCGTTAATCTATTGTTAACTTAAAGCTCAGGTTGAAGCCTCTGGATGTTCCGTCAGCCAAAACGCCGACATCCGGTCACGATAATCGGTTCGTGCTGATAGCGCTTCCTTGATTAGTGAGATGTATCTCAGCATGATCCGGATATGTCGGTTGAAATGGACACGTGGCTGAACGACCTCGGACTGGGTCAGTACGCAGATGTTTTTGCGGAAAACGACATTGATGCGCGCGTTCTGCCGCTGCTGACGGGTGACGACTTGAAAGAGCTAGGAGTGAGTTTTGGTCACCGGAAGATCATCCTTGCGGCGGTTCAAGATTTGGTTGGCTCTGGGCACCTGTCTTCATCAGCACCTGCCGCAGGGGAGCCCACCGGCGAGAACACTCAGCCATCCGCCGCTGATGATGTGCATGGTGAAGCTGCACCAACGAAAAAGCACATCGCACCTGCGGCTGAGCGGCGTCATCTGACAGTGTTGTTCGCTGATCTGGTCGGCTCGACAGAGCTGACCAACCGTTTTGATCCCGAAGACATGCGGGATCTGCTACAGAACTATCAAGATACCGTCGCGGGGGCAGTGAGCAGATACGGTGGCTATGTCGCGAAATACCTTGGCGACGGTCTTCTTGTGTTTTTCGGTTGGCCAACAGCCTATGAAGATCACGCCATTCGCGCCATTAAGGCGGGGCTTGAGTGCGTCCGCCGCGTTGAAGAGCTTAACACCCCTGACGGCGAGCGTTTGTCGGCCAGGCTGGGTATTGCCAGCGGTGATGTCGTGGTCGGCGACACTATCGGCGAAAACTCTTATGAAGAAGGTGCCATGACCGGGCCGACCGTCAATCTTGCGGCGCGGATACAGGAACACGCTCAGCCGAACTCGGTGGTTTTGTCTGCGGAAGAAACCGAAGCCGCCTTGCACCGGATATTCGAGTTCGAGACCCTTGGACCAACTCAGCTGAAAGGGTTCAAAGACCCTCGGACCTTGTTGAAGGTCGTATCGGAACGCAGCGCGGAAAGCCGGTTTCGCGCGTCGTATAAGGATGACGCCAGCAGCACCATGATCGGCCGGGATTACGAAAAGGGGATCCTGTTGCAATCGTGGCAGCGCGCCCAAAGCGGTCATGGTGAGGTCGTTCTGCTGTCGGGTGAGGCGGGAATAGGAAAATCGCGCCTGACTGAGGGGTTTCTTGCAGATGTCACGGCAACCGGGCAGGCCGACGTGATAAGGCTGAACTGCTCTCCTTATCTGACCAGCAGCCCCTTTCATCCCGTCACCCAGCGAATTTCACAGGATGCGGGCGTTGAACCGGATTTTGATGACAATCAAATTCTGGAACATGTCAGGAAGCTGCTGGAAGGCCGGGAAGGTCTGGACTGGGAACAGGTTCTGCCTGTCTTTGCAGCGCTGGTTGCGCCGCGCAGTGCGCCGGCTCGTGAAGTTCTCGAGATGTCGCCGCAGGAGCAACGCGACATAACGATCCAAACCCTTATCCATACGGTGCAGGTCCGGGCAGGCGTGCGCCCGGTTATTCTGTGTGTTGAGGATGCACATTGGATCGATCCCTCGACGCAAGCCCTGCTGGAGCGGTTCAAGGCGATTTGCACCGATCTTCCCCTGATGATCCTGATGACCCACAGACCTGGGTGGGACCTGGCCCGCGATGACGGGGACACGCATGTTCAAACACTCCTGTTGCGCCGGTTCGGTTCTGCTGATGTCTCGGATCTGGTCCGCAATATCACCGGCAAGGACCCTGACGATGCCTTGATCGCGACGATCATCGAAAAAACGGACGGCGTGCCCCTGTTTGTCGAAGAATTGACCCAAGCAATCGTAATTGCTGATGAGCAGGGACAAGTCCACATACCATCGTCGCTGAAGGGCGCCTTGATGGCGCGGCTTGATGCAGTTTCGCCCGAGGCCAAACAGGTTGCGTTGACGGGGTCCGTCATTGGGCGGGAATTTGAACCAGACTTGGTAAAGGCCGCAATGGGGCTGGAACGCGCGGATATCAAATTTCGCCTTGAAGAACTGTCGCGAACGGGACTGATCTTTGAAAGCGGAAACAACCGCGGGCATTTCGTGTTTCGCCATGCCCTTATCCGCGATACGGCGTATCAATCCATGTTAAGTTCCACCCGCAGGCAGCAACATTCAGATGTTGCCCGAGCACTGATCGCGATGCGATCAGCTGAAATCGAACGCCGACCCGAGCTGGTGGCCCGCCATCTGTCAGAAGCAGAAGAATGGCGCGCCGCATTCGACAAATGGGAAGCTGCGGCGGAAATGGCGTTGGCCCGGTCAGCCAGCCAGGAAGCGATGGCCAATGCACTGGAAACACTCAGGGCTGCGGAAAAACTTAGCTCTGAAATCAGTGCGGAGATGGTCAGGGGCAAAATTCTTGTCGGACGCAGCCATGACAGCCAGGGCCAGTTGCCTGAGGCGATGGAAGTTCTGAAAAGTGCATCTAAAGCTGCCCGGAAACTCCATGACGTGGAGCTGGCAGCCGATGCAGCCAATCATTTTGCTGACTCGTGCATGATGACAAGCACGCGACATCACGAGGCCATAGACCTTTGTGACAAGGCACTGAAAGACCTGTCAGACAATGACGAAGTTAGGCGGTGCCGGTTGATGAGCCAACTTGCACGGGCGTATATGTTTGTCGGCCAGTTTTCCGAGGGTACCCGCTTTGGTCAGCAATCCATGGAACTGGCGGCGAAACTTGGGGATCATAAATCCCAGTTTTCGGTAATGATGATGCATTTTGGGGCGCCCTTCGTTGCGCGCAACGGGCGAGAGGCGCGCCATTGGCGTGAAAATCTGGACGCCATGCATCGGGTGGCAGAAAAGCTTGGCACCATAGACCAAGGCCGCGACCGGACGCTCAGCCTGTTTGTCGGCGCTGAAATGGCCGACCGTGACCTGATGGACAACTCGCTCGAGTTGCTGACAGCGATTTCAGAAAAGGACAATCATCTGCAACTCTATTGGGTTCAGAAACACGCACGCGCCATGGTTGCAATCATGGAAGGCGACTTTGTTCAGGCTGAAAAGCACGCCACCGAAGCAGTCAAGATCGGTCGAAAAACGCACGGGGAACATGTCGAGGGTGTTTTCGGCGTTCAGATGTTTACCATCCGGCGCGAGCAGAACCGCCTGCACGAGGTCGCGCCTGTGATCAAGAAACTGATGACCGACAGCCCCGAAGACATCTCGTGGAAGCCGGGTTTCGGCCTTATCGCGGCCGAGCTGGGGTACACGGAACCGGCCGAAAAAATACTGAATGAAATGGCGGAAAACGGCTTCGACCTACCGCCAGATGCCATGTATTCAACAACTCTGTCCTATCTTGCCGACATCTGCGTGGCAGTCGGGCATCCGGATCATGCCCAGACGCTTTACGGCATGCTGCAACCTTACGAAGACCTGACGATCACCGCAGGGGCAACCACAGTCTGCACAGGTGCCGCAGCCCGACGCCTGGGGAACCTGGCAACAGTGCTGAAGGACTGGGAAATTGCCGGGAAGATGTTCCAAAAAGCCATCGAGATTGACACGCGGATGAGTTGCCCGCCCTGGATTGCGCATTCCAAGGCAGCGTATGCATCCGCACTCAGACAACAGGGCCGCCCCAGTGATTTGGAACTGGCGTTTCAACTGGAAGGGGAAGCGTTGGCAATATCACAGAAATTGAGTATGGTTTCCCTTAAGTCAAAGCTCGAAGGGGTAGCCAGTTAAGGCCCGGAAAATGCTTGGGGGGCATAATGCCACGATACATCATTGAACGAAATTTTGCGGAACAGCTGAATATCAGCGACAACGACAAAATTCACATCAAAGAAATCAACGACGAAGTCGGCATTGAATGGATATTTTCCTTCCTCAGCGCAGATAAGCGCAAGACATACTGCCTTTACGAAGCCCCGGATGAAGAAAGCCTGCGAAAAGCGGCCGAACGTCTGAACATTCCAGCCGATGTCATCACGCCGGTAGATCGGATCGATCCGGGAATATTTGCCTGACGACCAGCTTTCTCCCACAACCAAATATCCCCTTCCCAGGGCAATAACAAACTCACGAGGCAGCCGTGCGCGAAACCTTTCCTGAACCAAGGGAGGCCTACGCATGTTTGACCTGAAAGCACTCGACGGACGTATCGCGACCGTGGATCAAGGCGATTTGGACGCGCTTGATGCCTCACTGCGCGGCGGGGTCTACCTGCCGGGGACCCCGGAATATGAAGAAGCCAGGATTACCTGGAACAGCATGTTCGAGCGTTGCCCCGCCTTCGTGATCCGTGCGATGGGGGCGAGCGATGTCCAGAAGGCAATAAATTTCGTCCGACAAGCAGGCCTCATGATGACCGTTCGATCAGGTGGACACCAGATCGCAGGGCACGCCGTCGCGGACAAGGCCGTCATGCTGGACCTGTCCCAGATGCGTTCAGTTCATGTGAATCCTGCCCGCAAAACTGCCCGGGTTGCACCGGGTGCGTTGCTTGGCGACGTTGATCGCGAAACACAGGCCCATGGTCTTGTCGTCCCCACAGGCATCAATTCGACCACCGGCATCGCCGGGTTGACCCTAGGCGGAGGTTTCGGCTGGACGACGCGGAAATTCGGCATGACGATCGACAACCTTCTGTCAGCAGAAGTCGTCACCGCGGATGGCGCGATTGTCACCGCATCATCCACGAGCCACCCGGAACTTTTCTGGGCCATTCGTGGTGGTGGCGGAAACTTTGGTGTCGTCACCTCATTCGAATTCCAGTTGCATGATCTTGGGCCGGATGTCCTGTCCGGCCTGATCGTGCACCCGATCGAAAAGGCACCAGAACTGCTTTCCGAATTTGTGGCCATTGCGGACACGTCCCCCGATGAGCTCACCGTCTGGAGCGTGATGCGAAAAGCGCCGCCGCTCCCGTTCCTGCCGGAAGAGTGGCACGGGCGCGAGGTGCTGATTTTCGCAGCGTGCTATAGCGGCCCGATGGATGAGGGTGAAAAAGCAATGTCGGCCTTACGTGCGCTGGGTGAGCCGATTGTGGATGTCATTTCACCGCACAGGTTCGTGGACTGGCAGGCGGCTTTTGATCCCCTGTTGTCGCCGGGCGTCCGCAACTATTGGAAAAGTCATGACTTCAACACGTTGCCCCCGGCCGCCATCACGGACCTGCTGGACGCGATTTCCACCCTTCCTGATCCCGCTTGCGAGGTTTTCATTGCTCATGTCGGTGGCGCGATGGCCCGCGTTGAACCCGCTTCTACCGCCTACCCGCAAAGATCTGCGCATTTCATTATGAATGTTCACACACGATGGGAGGACCCTGACAAGGATGACACCTGCATCGGGTGGGCACGCCGGCTGTACGAACAGATGAAGCCGTACTCAACAGGCAGTGCTTATGTGAACTTCATGCCTGAAGATCAGGCAGATCACATGACCGGCGCCTATGGTGTGAACGGCGAAAAGCTGTCCAAGATCAAAGGTATTTATGATCCGGGCAATCTGTTCCGGATCAATCACAATATCTTGCCTTCACGGGGGTAAGTAAGACTGCAACATCAAAGCTTTGGTTCGGGAGTGTTGCTGACACCTCATGGTCTTGCCTAGAGAACGACGCTGTACGGATATTTTCAATCCCGCAATCCTAGCCCATGGCAGCTCTCAGTCGATACCAAGCAACCCGCACTTTTCTTTCTGTTCCTGATGATGTCAAAGTCCTAGCGTCGGAATCACGAACTGAGACCGCGGCTGGAAATCGACCATTGTTGCGCTCACGCTCGGGTCTCGGCTTAAACCGCTGAAAGCCAAATCATTGAAAACTCGACAGAACTGGCGGCTTCCTGTTGAGTGCGCAGTTTTAGGGAAAATCATGGCTGGGGTGGTAGGATTCGAACCTACGATACACGGTACCAAAAACCGCTGCCTTACCACTTGGCTACACCCCAACGGTGAGCGGCTATCTACGATTGTTGATGGCAGGGTTCAAGAGCGTTTTGCAAAAAAAGCGAGCGCCGTAAAATTTTTTTGAAGGCCCCTCATTTGGTATCGATCAACACCGCTCCGGTACGGTTGCCTTCCTGTACCATCACATGGGCCGCAGCGCATTCTTCCAACGTAAAGACCTTATGAACTGGGCAGGTCAAGGCGCCATCAGCCAGTGCCTTGTGTAGTGTCTTTATTGCGACGGCGCGCAAGTTCGCAGGCAGCAGGTAGATCAGGACCGCCTCGAGTGTCACAGCCTTGAACATCATGGGCCCAAAGGGAAAGACGGGCGTCATATTCCGGGCAGATCCATATGCGTTGATACGGCCGTTCTCGGCGATGACGGCAACGTTGGTGTCAAGGTTCTGTCCAAATTCGACATCGAAGATTCGACCAATTGCACGTCCATCATTTGCGTCGAGGATCTGATCTGAAAGGTGTTCACCGGTGTAGTCGAGAACGACATCTGCACCAGCTGCCTTGACCCGTTCAAAGCTGCCGGCGCTGGCCGTTGCGATCACTTTGGCTCCGGCCCATTTGGCAAGTTGCACAGCCAGGTAACCGACAGTTCCCGCCCCGCCATGGATCAAAACGGTTTGCCCGCGCGGCGTGCCGCCCGAAAACACCGCATGGCATGCGGTTAGGCCCGGAATTCCAAGAATTGCCCCGGTTTCAAGTGACACCGTCTCGGGCAGTTCCACAGCCTGGGATTCGGGCAGGGTGATGTGGCTGGCAGCTGTACCGAATGCGCGCTGCCATTGCCCGTTCCAGATCCACACGCGCTGGCCAATCCGCGTCGCGGGTACACCATCGCCCACTGCTGTGATGACTCCAGCCCCGTCACTGTGCGGAACGATCAGTGGAAACGGAGGTTCTGTGACACCCGGTCGGGCCCCCGCGCGGGCCTTGATGTCCGAGGGGTTTACGCCGGAAAAGGACAGCTCGACCGTGACTTCACCCGGTCCAGGCGAACTCGGGGGTATATCCTGTATACGCAAGACATCGACAGCGTCTCCGAAAGCTGAATAGGTGACTGCGCGCATAGGGTCCTCCGTTTAGGTCGAGTTAAGCGGCGATTGCGCTGGTAACTCAAACACCTTGTGGCGCTTTTTCAGGGCGATGCGCAACCGCGGATACCGGAATTTGTCTTCCGCCTATTCCCGAATTTCGGAAGGATCGACGCCCCAAAGGTTTGATTTCAATGTCCAGCCACGGTATCCGCCGGCGGTGATCCGGCACCAGTCCAGCGAACAGGTTCCAAGGCGCGCCACCACCCCGGTCTCGAAATGGGCATTCACGGGCGAGGCTGGATCGGGGCGGGCATAAACAGGCAGCATCTCGGATTCGATCAGCACCGTCCGGACGCCAGACAACAAGGCATAGTGAACCCAGCCACCCGCGCCGTCGCGGTCCTGGACCTTGCGCCAGTTGCCATATTCGGCAGTGACCTGCAGCGGCATGCCGCGCCGTTTGAACACCCAGTCGATTCGATGGGTCAGGGACGGTCCGCGTCGCACGTTGCCTTCGGCTGCCTTCATCGACACATAGCGGGGCAGGGGCAGGTTGGTGACCGATCCGCGTTTGACCTCGGCCTGAGCGGCACAGACACCGAACATGACCAGAAATACGGAAACTACCGCCAGAGATCGGCGTTTTACCGGTCGAATACCACTCACTGACTGCCCGCTCTTATGCCTGTTGATCCGGTTTTGAAAAAAGGTCGACACAATGCCATTGGGGTTCTTGTGCCCCGCCTTATCCTGCGCCACGATGCCATGGCGCGCGTCCGTTTGCAAAGCAGTGGGAGAGCCGAGGTGCCAAGAGAACGTTTAAGTGTTGTCGTTACGCGACGGTTGCCTGAGGCAGTAGAAACCCGGTTAAGCGAATTGTTCGACGTGCGCCTGCGCGACGACGACACGCCAATGACGCGTGAGGAACTTGTAGCAGCGGTACAGGATGCCGATGTGCTGGTGCCCACGGTGACCGATACCATTGATGGCGGGCTATTGGGTCAGGCGGGTGAAAAGCTGCGGCTGATCGCCAATTACGGGGCCGGTGTCGACAATATCGATGTGGCGACGGCGCGGCAGCGCGGAATATTGGTGTCCAACACGCCCGGTGTGCTGACCGATGACACGGCAGATATGACCATGGCCCTGATTCTTGCTGTCACACGGCGCATTCCCGAAGGGTTGAGCGTCATGCAGCAAGGCGACTGGACCGGGTGGGCACCCACCGCGTTTCTGGGCGGTCGCATTGGCGGGCGGCGACTGGGTATTCTGGGCATGGGCCGGATCGGGCAAGCCGTGGCCCGCCGCGCCAAGGCGTTTGGTATGCAGATCCACTATCACAACCGCCGCAGATTGCGTCCAGAGATTGAGCAAGAGCTGGAGGCGACCTATTGGGAAAGCCTGGATCAGATGGTGGCACGTATGGATGTGATATCTATCAACTGCCCTTCGACGCCGTCGACCTTCCACCTGATGAACGCGCGCCGCCTGAAGCTGATGAAACCCACGGCAGTGATCGTGAATACTTCGCGGGGTGAGGTTCTCGACGAGAACGCTTTGACCCGGATGATCCGCGCGGGTGAAATTGCGGGCGCGGGGCTGGATGTGTACGAACAGGGAACCGGTGTAAACCCGCGCTTGCGGCAGTTGCCCAATGTGGTTCTACTGCCGCATATGGGGTCGGCCACGTTGGAGGGCCGGGTTGAGATGGGCGAAAAGGTCATCATCAACATCAAAACCTTCGAAGATGGCCATCGCCCACCGGATCAGGTTGTGCCTGCGATGCTCTGACGCGTCGGAAAGGATCATGGATGGACGTGTTTGAAGGGGGATGCCGCTGTGGGAATCTGCGTGTCTCAGCTTCGGGTCGTCCTCTACGCGTCGGGATTTGCCATTGTCTGGACTGCCGCAAACACCATGGCGCGTTGTTTTATGCGGCGGCGATTTTTCCGGCGGATGCGGTTAAAATCACCGGCAATGTGAAAGGTTATTCCGACCGGTACTTTTGCCCCGAATGCGGATCTCCGGTATTTGCCCGAAGCGGCACCGAAGTTGAAGTGCATCTGGGCTGTCTTGACGCGCCAGACCAATTCACACCGACATATGAATGCTGGACCAAACGGCGCGAGGCGTGGCTACCCGAATTTGCCGAGACAACCCGCTATGATCAGGATCGTCGCGCCGAAGAAACCGAACCATAGGGGAAATGGCGAAACTTCGCTGTGATAACAAGCTGCCATGCCTGATCGTTGCAGAGGGGGCAAAATCCTTACAGGATTGAAAATAAAGATTGTATTGGAGGGTTAGATCAGATGAGACATGTTTCAGCACTGCTGCTTTCGACCGCACTTACTATTTCGACACCGGGGTTCGCGCAGGAAACAGCCGACGCCGTCGCCCCTGAGGGCGCGACAGAGGGGCAGGTTCAGGCGATGACCGACGAGGTTATTGCGGCCCTCGAAGCCAAGCTTGAAGGAGTTCCGGTCACATCCGAAAACTGGATGATAGCTGCGGCCAATCCGCTGGCGGTGGAAGCCGGAGCCAAAGTGCTACGCGCGGGCGGGTCTGCTGCGGATGCGATGGTGGCCGTGCAGGTCGTGCTGGGGCTGGTTGAGCCGCAATCCTCTGGTCTGGGCGGGGGAGCGTTTCTGGTTTGGTACGACGCGGCCAGCGGGCAAATGACAACGCTGGACGGTCGCGAAACAGCGCCCCTCGCCGCAACCCCGACGCTCTTTCAGGACGAAAACGGTGAGCCGCTGAAATTCTTTGATGCGGTGGTGGGCGGATTGTCGGTAGGTACACCGGGTACGCCTGCACTGCTGGAAGAGGCGCATCGAAGATGGGGGCGCGCGTCTTGGCCTGGACTGTTTGCCGACGGTATCCGATTGGCGGATGAAGGGTTTCTTGTTTCCCCGCGTCTGGCCAGCCTTGTCGAAAACGATGCGGACCGCCTGTCCCGCTTTCCCGAAACAGCTGCATATTTCCTGCCTGATGGTCAGCCGTTGCAGCAGGGACAGCGTTTGATGAACCCGGATTATGCCGAAACATTGCGCATGCTAGCCAGCGATGGCGCTGCCGGTTTTTACGGAGGTGAGATCGCTGCGGATATCGTGCGAACAGTCCGAAACGCCCCCGGAAATCCCGGCGTTCTTGCGGGGGTGGATCTGGCGCTCTACCAGGTGATCGAACGAGAACCGGTTTGTGCCGATTACCGCGCCTACGAGGTTTGCGGCATGGGTCCGCCGTCGTCGGGTGCCCTGACCGTCGGGCAGATTCTGGGGATGTTGAACAGCTATGATCTTGCAGCAATGGGCGCCGAAAGTGCCGAGGCATGGCGCCTGATCGGCGATGCTTCGCGCCTCGCCTTTGCGGACCGTGGGCGGTACATGGCAGATAGCGATTTCATACCCATGCCCACCAAGGGGCTGGTTGATCCGGGTTACTTGTCCCAGCGGGCGGCGTTGCTGGAAAGCGAAGTGGCCTTGTCCGAGGTCGCACCGGGTAAACCGGAATTTGACCATGCTTTGATTTGGGCGGACGACGTGTCGCTGGAGCTGCCGTCAACCTCGCATATCTCGATCGTGGACAGCTATGGCAATGTGTTGTCGATGACGACGACAATCGAGAATGGTTTTGGGTCACGCCTGATGACAAACGGGTTCCTGCTGAACAACGAGCTTACTGATTTCTCGTTCAAGACACACAGCGACGGCGTGCCGATTGCCAACCGGCTGGAGCCGGGCAAGCGTCCGCGCTCATCCATGAGCCCGACTATCGTGTTAAAGGATGGCGAGCCGGTTCTGGCTATCGGGTCTCCGGGCGGCAGCCGGATTATCGGCTATGTCGCCAAGTCCATCATCGCCTGGGCCGATTGGGGAATGGACGTGCAGCAGGCGGTTTCCCTGCCTCATTTGGTCAACCGGTTCGGAACATATGATGTCGAGGCTGCGACTTCGGCAGAAGGATTTACGGACGCGCTTGCTCAGCTGGGTTTCGAAGTCAACGCGCGCGACCTGACTTCTGGGCTGCACGCAATCGAAATCGGTGACGGGCTGAGCGGTGGTGCCGACCCGCGCCGCGAAGGAATTGCGCTGGGCGAATAGACCCTCGGTATTAGTGGGGATTGCCTGCTTTCAACGGGCCTTTTAGTCATAGGCTGAAAGGCCCGAAACGTTTTTGGGGCAGGGGAGGATGACAATGGTGCAGGCAACCGCATTGCCAAGGAATGAAGCTGGTATTGAAACCGTAATTAGCATTCTCAAGCAGCGCTTTGGCGACAGGTTGCAAACGGGTGCCGCTGTCCGTGAACAACATGGGCACACCACGACCTGGATCGAAAACCAAGTCCCCGATGCCGTGGTTTTCCCGCATTCGACGCAGGATGTTTCGGACATCGTCAAAACCTGTGCGGCGCACCGGGTGCCAGTGATCCCGTTCGGTACAGGAACATCGCTGGAAGGGCATGTAAATGCCCCGGCGGGGGGCATCTCGGTCGATCTGACGCAGATGGATCGTGTGCTTGCAGTTCATGCCGAGGATCTGGATTGCGTCGTGCAGCCCGGTGTCACGCGCGAAGCGTTGAATACCCATCTGCGCGATCTGGGCCTGTTTTTTCCGATTGATCCCGGGGCGAATGCGTCGCTGGGTGGGATGGCTGCCACTCGCGCGTCGGGCACCAATGCGGTGCGCTATGGGACGATGAAGGACAACGTTCTCAGCCTTGAAGCCGTGATGCCAGACGGTCAGATCATCCGTACCGGGCACCGGGCCAAGAAATCTTCGGCCGGCTATGATCTGGCCCGTCTTCTGATCGGGGCGGAAGGCACGTTGGGAATCATCACCGAGCTGACATTGCGGTTGCAGGGTATCCCCGAAGCCATCAGTTCGGCGCGGTGTTCCTTTCCGACAGTCGATGCGGCGTGCCGTGCGGTGATGATGACCATTCAGTACGGCATTCCGGTTGCCCGGATCGAGTTGCTGGACGAGTTGTCGGTTCAGGCCGCCAACGCCTATTCCGGGCTGAGTCTGCCGGATACACCATTGTTGTTGCTGGAATTTCACGGCTCGGAAAGTGGTGCCGTAGAGCAGGCTGAAACCTTTGGTCAGATCGCCGAAGAATTTGGTGGCACAGACTTTGCGGCAACGTCGACTACTGAAGAACGAAACAAACTGTGGCAGGCGCGGCACGATATGTATTGGGCGTGTCTGCAATTGCGCCCCGGTGCGCGGGGTATTTCAACCGATGTCTGCGTACCGATCTCGCGCCTGGCCGAGTGTGTGACCGAGACGCAGAAGAAGGCTGCCGGCCTCGGCTTGTTGGCCCCCATCGTGGGCCATGTGGGGGACGGCAATTTTCATACGCTGCTGCTGATCGACATGGAAAACGTGGAAGAAGTTACCAAGGCCGAGGCGTTTGTCGGCTGGCTGAACGACATGGCGATATCCATGGAAGGCACATGTACCGGTGAACATGGCATCGGGCAGGGAAAGAGACCGTATCTGACCAGGGAACTGGGCGCCGCCACGCGATACATGGCTGCGATCAAGGCCGCGCTGGACCCAGACAACATCATGAATCCCGGCAAGATCTTGTCGGATGACACATAGCCATATTCACCCTCTGGTCCTTTTTGCGCCCTCAAAACGTCCATATGTTTTGGTTTCACAGGGTCGATGACAGAGGATTGTCGACATGAGCGCAAAATATCTGGCGGGGTTTGTAGCCATCTGCGGGTTGGCCGTTGCAGGGCTGGACTATGTTCAGCAAGCCAAAGCATCGGAAAATGGCTTTGGCATGAAAGAATATCTTGCCTCGGTATCCTCGCGTGTCGGTCTTTCTGACGGCTGGTTCACGGCAGAGGCGCAGCCTTCGCCATCACAGGAACCGGCGGTGAAAAGTCCCTCGGACGAAAGCGGCGAATTGGTCTGCGTCTCGGTCGGAACAAGCAAACGCTGCCGTTCCAGTGGTTGAGGGCAGCGGCCGGACGAATGAATTGCGACCCGCTTTCGATATTCGGGTCGTTTTTTTCATATCACTGGTCGGATGAATGTCGCGCTATCCCCCTTAAGTACGCCATATGGTGTCAACTGATTTCAAGGGGAGACGCCCGGTTATGAAAACCCAAGTCAAAGCATTGGTCGTAGGCGGCGGCGCCGTTGGGACCTCGATTGCCTATCACCTGGCCAAAGCAGGCTGGGACGATGTGATGTTGATCGAACGGGACGAACTTACGTCCGGGTCCACCTGGCACGCCGCGGGCCTGTTGCCGCTGTTCAACATGTCTTATGCGACGACCCATATCCACAAGTATTCCGTGGATTTCTACAAGACGCTTGAGGAAGAAACCGGCCTGAATGCGGGCTTCGCGGTTGTGGGCAACCTGCGCATGGCACAGACGCAAGAGCGTATGGACGAATACATGCTCTATGCCTCGACCGCCGAAACCTGTGATGTGAAATACGAGTGGCTGACCCCGGACCAGATCAAGGAACGCTGGCCGCTGATCGAGACATCGGATCTGAAGGGCGCGATCTATCACACCGAGGACGGTTATATTAACCCTGCCGATGTGACTCAGGCAATGGCCAAGGGGGCCCGTCAACGTGGCGTCGAAATCGTGCGCAAGATGCAGGCTGACGCGTTCCACTGGAACGGCACGCACTGGGAAGTGACTTGCACCAAGATGGTCGAAAAGGGAGGCAACCTGGTGCCTTCCGACGAACAGGTCGTGATCACCGCCGAACATGTTGTGACCGCGTCGGGCAACCACGCGCAGCGCACCGCCAAGATGCTGGACATCAAAATGCCTGCCATCCCGGTGGAACATACCTTTATCGTCATGGATAAAGACCCCGAGTTGGTCAAATGGCGCGAAGCAGGCAACCCCGAGCACCCCGTTGTCCGCGACGCCGACAACGAATCTTATGCGCGTGAAGAACGCGGTGGATGGATTCTGGGCATCTATGAACACGGCGCCCCTGCGCAGTTCGAATTCGGCGTTCCGGACAGCTTCCGCGCCGACCTGTTTCCGCTGGATCTGGACCGGATCGCCGAGCAGTACATGGCAATGGCCGAGCGCGTGCCGTCCTGTGCCGATTCCGGCCTGAAGGATGATTTCAACGGCCCGATCTGTTATACGCCGGATGGTAACCCGCTGGTTGGTCCGGCCCCGGGTTTGCGTAACATGTGGCTGGCCGAGGGTTTCAGCTTTGGCATCACCGCTGCGGGCGGCACCGGTTATTATCTGGCACAGATGATGGTCGATGGCGAAGCCGAGATCGACATGGCCTCGCTGGACCCCAAACGCTATTCCAGCAACTGGATGACCACCGAGTTCGCGGCGCGCAAGAATGAAGAATGCTACGAGCATGTCTATATCCTGCACCACCCGGATGAAGAGCGTGAAGCCTGCCGTCCGCTGCGTACCGTTCCGGCGTACGACCGCCAGAAAGCGCGTGGCGCTCAGTTCGGCTGGGTCAATGGCTGGGAACGTCCGAACTATTTCGGTCCGCTGGACGCGCCCGAGAATTTCGACAAGGAAGCACGCTCGTTCCGTCGTGGCGGCTGGTGGCAATATGCCGTCGAAGAGGCCAAGGCGATCCGCGAAGGCGTTGGCCTGATCGACGCATCGGCCTTCACCAAGCATGTCGTCAAAGGCCCCGGTGCCACCCAGTTCCTGGATTGGTTCACCTGCAACAAACTGCCCAAGGTCGGTCGCATCAACCTGACCTACGCGCTGACTGCGCACGGCACCACTCGTACCGAATACACCATCGTCCGCAATGGCGAGAACAACTACTACATCGTCTCTGCCGGTGCATGGACCGAGTACGACGCCGATTACCTGCTTAAAGCGGCCGAGGACAAGATGGAGGAGTTCGGTTACATCGAGATCCAGGACGTGACCACGCAATGGGGCGTCTTCGCCATCGCCGGACCCAAGTCGCGTGACGTTCTGAAAGAAGTTATCAAGGACGCCGACCCGGAAACTGCACTGTCCAACAAACGCTTCCCTTGGCTGTCGGCGCGTCAGATCGAGTTGGGCATGTGCCCGGTCAACGCGATCCGCGTGGCCTATACCGGTGAGCTAGGTTGGGAACTGCACCATCCGATCGAGATGCAGAACTACCTGTTCGATCTGTTGGAAAAAGCCGGTGAAAAGCACGGCATGAAGCTGGTCGGTGCCCGTGCCCAGAACTGGCTGCGTCAGGAGAAATCCTATCGCGCCTTTGGCACCGAACTGGGCCGCGACGCGACCCCGCTGGAAGCCGACCTGCCGCGCTTTGTCGACCTGTCCAAGGACTTCCACGGCAAAGCCAAGCTGGAAGAGACCGGTGTGCGCGTCAAGTGCTGCACCTTGCTGATCGACGGTCCGGCCGATGCTGACCCGTGGGGCCGCGAGGCGCTGTATACGCCGGAAGGCGAGCGTGTAGGTCGCCTGACCTCGGGCGGCTATTCGGTCGCGTTCGAGAAGTCGATCGGCATGGGCTATGTGAAGCCTGAACTGGCGGTCGAAGGCACCAAGCTGAAGGTCAAGATGCAGGACAAGTTGTGGGATGCGGTTGTCACCTGCGACAGCCCATACGATCCGAAAAACGAAACCATCCGCAAGGACGGTTGATCAATCAAAGGCCCCGGAAATTCCGGGGCCTTTTCTGTTGGTTACGCGGATAGTTCGTCGAAACATTCCAACGCCTTGGCGGCATACATCATGGCTGGCCCACCACCCATCTGAATGGCCATACCCAAAACGTCGGACACCTCTTCGCGTGTTGCACCCGCTTTGACCAACGCATCGGTGTGCAGAGTAATGCAGGGCTCGCAGCGGAGCGATACCGACATACCCAGCGCAATAAATTCCTTTGTTTTATAGTCGAGCGTTCCGCCTTCCTTCACAGCCTTCCCAAGTGCGCCGAATGCGCGCGACGTGTCGGGAATGGCCCCGTTGAGGTTGCGCAAGCTGGTTCGTGTTGCCGAGAGCTTTTCTTGCCAAGCCATTTTGAGTGCCTTTTTCATATAAGATAACGGGAATATGTGCGGGCAGTGGTAAGTTGACCTTGATCTCGATCAGTTGGCCGGGCGTTGGGAAACAAATGCAAGGTTGTTTGCGGGCATGTCGATGGTTTTCAGCACGCGCAACCCTACGTCCTGGAACAGGCCAAGGACATCTTCGTCGTTCTTGTAGCCAATGTCGGGATCTTGTCCGATCAGAGCCTCGTGAAACTTTTTGTCCCCGCCACTTGTCAATTGGCCCGAGCGTTTGAATGGGCCGTACAAAACGAACCTCCCGTTTTCAGTTAGGGACTGCGCGACTTCGGCGAAAATGGCTCTGGTGTCCTGCCAACTGATCAAATGTATTAAGTTAATCAAGACGATCAGGTCCTGCGAAGGAAAGCGCGCATGCCAGCCCGAATTCGTTGCGTCCAGATGTTCGGCATTTGCCACGTTGGGTAAGGCGCTGGTATAGGCGTCGATGCTAATGCGGCGTTCAGGGTCAGGTTCGGTGGGATGCCACGTCAGATCGGGCAGCAAATCAGCAAACGCACAGACATGCTGACCGGTTCCGCTTGCAATCTCCAGCGCGTGCCCACGGCGCGGTGCCCAGTCTTGTAGCAACGCGCAAAGCGCATCGGAGTTTCGCGTCGCTGCCGGGGCCACCAGTTTCCCATCCTCACTTGCGTTGGCGACATTCGCAGAGGGCGGTAGATTGCGTTTGATCATCTGTTCAACCTGTTTGGGGTCAGCGACTTAACACTGTCTGGATCCAGCACCGGCGTGTTTCCGACCACCAAATCACACAGCAACTGCGAAGCTGCCGGTGCTGTTTGGAAACCATACCCGCCTTGACCCGCAGACCAGATAAACGACGGATCGATCGGGTCAGGCCCAAGCACCAAGGTTCCGTCCGGTGCGAAACTGCGCAATCCTGCCCAGTTCGTTTCGACCCGTGTTACTGGTTCGGTCATCAATTCTTCATAGCGCGCCAGACCTTCGGCCAACACCATGTCGTCGGCATAGGCGTCCTGAGGTGGTGCGGGATCGGCTTCGCAAGGCGAAACAAGCAATTTGCCCGCGTCCGGTTTGGCGTACCATGTTTCACCCGTGCCCAACATCATGGGCCATCCGGATACATCATGGCCCCCGGGGGCGGGCAGCCGCGCCATTGAACGGCGGCGAGGAGAGATGCCGATGGGCGGTACCCCTGCAAGCTTGGCGATCTCGTCCACCCATGCACCGGCCGCATTCACCAAATTGCGGGCTTCGAAGATCTGCCCGGCCTCGACCAGCCAATGCCGCTCTTTTCGAATACCGGTTACTTTGCTTTTTGTTGCAACGGTTCCTCCGTTCTGGCGAATGGTCCGCGCGAAATCCTGCAACAGGCGATCAGTATCGATGTCAAAAGCAGCTTGGCTGATAGCCGCAAAACCCACCTTGGCCGGGTTCAGGATAGGAACGCTCGAAACCGCCTGATCGATGGGAATTCTTTCCATGTTCAGGTCTTTGCGGTCGGCTTCGAAAACTTCGCTTTGGTCAAACGAACCGATCAACATCAGTCCGCGCTGGGTTAGGTACCCACCGTTTTGTGTGTGCAGGAACGTGGCCCCAGCCCTGTTCAGCGCCACCACGGATTGCGGGCCATAGCTTTCTTCAAACAGGGCCGCCGAGCGACCCGACGCGTGATACCCCAAGGCGTCTTCGGCCTCTAAAACCATCACGGTTCCATATTGTGACAAGCGCGCGCCTGCACTTAACCCGGCAACTCCGCCCCCGATGACGAGGAAATCGATCATTATTTGTGTTCCTTCCGCAGCAGGTTCGCCACAAGTTTTCTGGTTTCATGTTGTTCTTTGGGTCAAGCATTTGGCTTTTCGAAGAATCTCCAAACTATAAGCAGCCTTGAATTTGGGCTTCAACCCGGTCAAAGAAGTATCAAAACGAACAGGAGGGCAAGGTGACTGCAGCAGATCTTCATCCAATGGCCACTGGACACATTCCCCGGTATATCGTCGCAGCTGACGGAAGCGATTACCTTTTTTCGGCTATGGTCGTCTTCTTTGTCGTTCTCGTGGTGCTGATCGGTGTTGGGTATCTGACGCTCCATTCGGTTCCGGAGAAAATGGCGCACGAGAACAACCATCCGCAATTTCAGTTGGTGGGTATTCTGGCGCTGCTGGCCCTGTTTACTCACAACGGGTTATTCTGGGTTGCCGCCGTACTGGTCGCAGGGTTTCAGTTTCCGGATTTTGCAACCCCGCTTAAAAGCATCGCCGATGCCATTCGTTCTCTTGGACGTGCAATTGCTTCGGAACCGGGCCCCGAGGCACCTGTGCCAACCCCTGGCGTTTCAGACTCCACCGACGTGCAGGAGCAAAACACATGATTGAAACCCTGCTTTGCGCCCTGATCACGGTGCTGCCCGATTATCTGTTCCGCCGGTTTGTTCAGGGCAAACGTATCGGTCACGAGATCACCCTTTTCACCATGTGGTACGAGTTGCGCTGGGGTCTTACGACCTGTGCCATTCTGGCGCTGACGGTAATCACCACGCTGTTCTATTTTCACCCAGCCAGTAAAACCGCAGCGTCCTATTTTCGAACCGTGACGATCCTGCCGCAGCTAGGTGGCCGTGTTTCGGAAATTTTCGTTAAGAACAATGAACTGGTAACTGCTGGCCAGCCTATTTTCAGGATCGAAGATTTCAGCCAGACAGCGCAGGTTCAGGCGGCGAATGCACAGATCGCACAGGTTCAGGCCTCGCTGATAGTGGCTGAAACCGATCTGGCCGAGGCTGATGCCGGTATTGCCGGTGCCAAGGCGGCTTTGGCGCAGTCCCTGGACGATCTTGAACGAAATACGACCCTGCGCGACCAAGGTTCAAGCGCTGTCCGGCTGACCGAGATCGAGCGGCTGGAAAACCTTGTTGCCGAGCGTGAGGCGCAGGTGGTTGCGGCCGAATCCAGACGTGCGGCAGTCGAACAGCAGATCGAAGAGCTGATCCCTGCGCAACTAGCCAGCGCCATTGCTCAGCTGGACGCCGCTCAGACCGAGTTGGACAAAACGCTGATTGTCGCCGGTGTTACCGGACGGGTCGAGCAGTTTAGCCTGCAGGTTGGCGATTACGTGAGCCCGTTGTTGCGTCCTGCTGGCATCCTCGTTCCATCGCATACCGGACATGACCGTTTTCAGGCTGCTTTCAACCAGCTGTCTGCTCAGGTGATCAAACCAGGTATGATCGGTGAGTTGGGCTGCATGACCAAGCCATTCACCGTAATTCCAACTGTGGTGGTCGAGGTTCAGGATGTCATACCGTCCGGTCAGATCCGTCCATCAGATGAATTGCGGGATGTGCAGAATAACACCAATCCCGGCTCGATTCTGGTCTATATGGAGCCGTTGTATGAAGGTATGGCCGATGACCTTCCTCCGGGCAGCAACTGCCTGGCCAACGTCTACACTGACAACCATGACCGTCTGGAACACGAGGATTTGGGCTTTTGGAAAGCTGCTTTCCTGCACGTGGTCGACACAATTGGCGTGGTCCATGCGGCAGGTTTGCGTTTGCGCCTGATCCTGATGCCCGTTAACACTCTGGTGCTGACCGGGCATTGATCCGGTTTCTTCAGAACAGTTCTTAACGCGCCCGGCAGGTTCCCTGCCGGGCGCTTGCATTTTTATAGCGCTGCTTTGAACAGCTGAGTGAGGTTTTCTTTGGTCAGCTCAATCGGGTTCCCGCCGCATGAAGGGTCAATGATTGCGCCTTCGACGAGGGTTGGGATTGAGGTCTCGGTTACGCCGAATTCTGCCAGCTTTCGCGGGATGCCAAGGCTGTCGTTGAATTCCTGTACAAAAGCGCGGAAGCCGTCAAAGCCACCGTTGATGCCCAGATAGGCGGCAGCCTGCTGGAAACGATCTGCTATGGCGGGAGCATTGAAATCCAGCACAGCAGGCATGCAGACCGCATTGGTGGTGCCGTGATGGGTGTTGAAGTGCGCGCCGACCGGGTGACTCATGGCATGGATCGCACCCAGACCTTTCTGGAAGGCGGTTGCGCCCATGGCCGCCGCGCTCATCATCTGGGCGCGGGCCTCAATGTCGCTGCCATCTGCGTAGGCGCGCGGCAGATATTCTTTCACCAAACGCATACCTTCCAGTGCAATACCCTGGCTCATCGGGTGATAATGCGGGCTCGAATAGGCTTCGACGCAATGCGCGAAGGCGTCCAGACCGGTGCCTGCGGTGATGAATTTGGGCATTCCAACCGTCAGTTCAGGATCGCAGATCACCACCGTCGGCAGGACTTTGGGGTGGAAGATGATCTTCTTGGCGTGGGTCTCGGAATTTGTGATGACGCTGGCGCGGCCAACTTCGGATCCGGTCCCCGCAGTCGTTGGAACCGCAATGATCGGCGCGATTGCATCCGCATCGGCGCGGGTCCACCAGTCGCCGATATCCTCAAAGTCCCATACCGGGCGCGTCTGGCTGCACATGAAGGCGACCATCTTGCCCAGATCCAGGCCCGAGCCGCCGCCAAAGGCAATCACACCATCATGTCCACCGGCCTTGTATGCCGCAACGCCTGCGTCGAGGTTCTTCTCATTCGGGTTTGGGTCCACGTCACTGAATACACCGCGGCCCAGACCAGCCGCCTCCATAATATCCAGCGTCGCCGCGGTGATCGGCAGATCGGCCAACCCCTTGTCCGTGACCAGCAGGGGTTTCTTTATCCCGGCTGTGGCACAGGCTGCGGTCAGTTCCTTGATGCGCCCGGCACCAAATTTGATTGCGGTCGGATAGGACCAGTTTCCAACAAGTGTCATGTCAGGTTTCCTTTGTGATTTGAGACCTGCGCGGGTGAGGGGGTCAGCCCCGAGCAGGCCGTCGTCCTTAGCCCGTGACCTTCTTCAGGTGGTAGGATTTTGGACGGGTGAGATTGTGATAGCCGATGACCGAAAGACCACCGCCGCGCCCGGTATTCTTGCAACCGGTCCAGCACAGGCCAGGGTCCAGATAGTCGGCCCGGTTCATGAAGACGGTGCCGGTCTCGATCTGGTCGCCCACACGCGCCGCGCGGTCCACATCGCGGGTCCAAAGGCTGGCTGTCAGACCAAACTCGCTGTCATTCATCAGCGCGATGGCCTCGGCATCCGAGGACACTTTCATGATGCCCACAACCGGGCCAAAGCTTTCGTCCCGCATCACCCGCATGTCATGGGTGACGTTGGTCAGGATCTGTGGCGTGAGATATGCGCCACCGTCGTCCTCGGGGAAGGGGTCGATATCCGCGACCGCGCCGGCCTCAACCGCTTCGGCAATCTGCGCGCGCACCTCGTCAGCGAAACGCACATTGGCCATAGGACCTATGGTTGTTTCGGCATCCAGCGGATTGCCCAGCTTATAACCCTTCACGATCTCTACCGCCTTGGCGACAAAGTCATCGTAAAGGCTTTCGTGAACGTAAATCCGCTCGATCCCGCAGCAACACTGGCCCGAATTGAACATCGCGCCGTCGATCAGCGTATCAACCGCCGCGTCCAGATCGGCGTCGTCCATAACGTAACCCGGATCCTTGCCGCCCAGTTCGGTGCCCACGCCAGTAAAGGTACCCGCCGCCGCACGCTCCATCGCCTGACCGCCGCCGACCGAACCGGTGAAGTTCACAAAGTCGAACGCGTTGCCCGCGATGAGGTCATTGGTCACGTCGTGGCTGAGGAACACATTCTGGAACACGTCTTCGGGCACCCCTGCCGAATGGAACGCCTGCGCCATGCGTTCACCGACCAACAGGGTCTGGGTCGCGTGTTTCAGAACAACCGTGTTGCCCGCGATCAGCGCGGGCGCCACCGTGTTGATTGCCGTCATGTAAGGATAGTTCCAGGGTGCAACCACAAAGACCACCCCATGCGGAATGCGCTTGATATAGCGTTTGAAAGTCTCGTCTTCGCCCACGGCAATATCGGCCAATGACGTCTCGGCGATCTCTGCCATATGGCTGGCGCGTTCGTTGAATCCCCCAAACTCGCCGCCATAGCGCACTGGGCGGCCCATCATATGGGCCAGTTCCGGAACAATCTCATCATTCATCGCGCCAACAGCCGCGACACCCGCCATCACCAGATCAATCCGCTCCTGCAACGGCCGCGCTGCCCATCCGGCCTGTGCCGCCCGTGCCCGCGCCGCGCCCTCAAACGCAGCCTCCCGCGACAGCACCTCGCGTTCCGCATAAACCGATCCATCAATCGGCGAGACACATTGCAACATCTGCGCCATATCCACTCCATCTCTAAAGAGAGCAGGATCCCTGCTTCATCTGGCCATAAATATCCCGGGGTGCGCGAAGGGGCTGGCCCCTCGCTTCCTCCATCTCAAGCCCGCTCAAAGCCGCGGGCAATTTCCCAATCGGTTACCACGCGTTCGAACTCCTCGATTTCAACCTCAGCCGCGCGGGTATAGTGATCGACAACGTCATCGCCCATGGCCGCGCGTAACATGGCCGAACCTTGCAGGGCGTTTCGTGCTGCACGCAGCGTGCCGGGGATCATTCCCGTCTCGCCCTGATAGACATCGCCCTTTGTCGGCGGCTGCAACTCCAGCCCTTCTTCGATCCCTGCGATCCCGGCCGCCAACATCCCTGCAATCGCCAGATAGGGGTTCATATCCGATCCCGGAATACGGCACTCGACCCGTATCGCCTTGGTTCCATCCCCGCACAGGCGGTACCCGGCCGTGCGGTTGTCTACCGACCAGATGATCCGCGTCGGTGCAAAGGTGCCCTTCATGAACCGCTTGTAGCTGTTGATGTACGGTGCCATGAAATACGTGTAATCAGCGGCGTATTTCAGCAGGCCGGCCATATAGCTTTTCATCAACGCCGACATGCCCAGCTCATCCGCCGCGTCATAGAACGCCGGTTGCCCATCCTTCCAAAGCGACTGATGCACATGAGACGAGCTGCCCACCCTTTCATGATGCCATTTTGGCAGGAAGGTCGCCGCATGACCGTGCTGCCAGGCGATCTCTTTCACCGCGTTCTTGGCGATCGAGTGATACTCTGCCGTGTCCATCGCAGGCGCATATTTGATGTTCAGTTCTTCCTGCCCGGCCTCGGCCTCACCTTTGGTGTTCTCGACCGGAATGCCCGCATCCCACAGGTGGTTCCGGATCGGGCGCATCACATGCTCTTCCTTGGTGGTCTGCAGAATGTGATAATCTTCGTTATAACCCGAGATCGGTTCCAGATCGCGGAACCCTTCCTTGCGGATTGCATCAAAACTTTTCGCGAACAGGAAGAATTCCAGCTCGGTGGCGCACATCGCCTCATACCCCATCGCCTTCAGGCGGTTCACCTGCTTTTTCAGGATCGAGCGCGGCGCATGTGGCACTTCCTCATGGGTGTGGTGATCCAGCACATCGCACATGACCATCGCGGTACCTTCCAGCCAGGGCACCGGGCGCAATGTGCTAAGGTCTGGCTTCATCACATAGTCGCCATAACCACGCTCCCAACTGGTCGAGGCATACCCATCCGGCGTCGCCATCTCGAGATCCGTGGCCAGCAGGTAGTTACAGCAATGCGTCTCTTCCCACGCGCCAGCCACAAAATGACCTGCATGAAAACGCTTGCCCATCAACCGACCCTGCATGTCAACCATGCAAACCAATACTGTGTCGATCGCGCCGTCTGCGACAAGCGATTTCAGGGTTTCGAAAGTCAGAGTTGCGGTCATGAAACAAACCTCATGCGTTGAGTAGGGGCGCCGCATGACAGCGCCCCTGTTTTGATATCAATCGAATGTGTAAGGTGCGCCGGCCTGGTTAATGACCGAGTTATACTCACGGAAGATGCCAACGATCTTCTGGTGAATTTCGCCTTCCTGTGCGACCTCGTCCCAGAATTCGATAGCGGCATTTTCCACTTCTTTCCATTCTGCCGCCGGAACCTGTCGCAACTGCAGTTTGTCGCCATTCGCGCGCAAGGCCGCTTCGCCGCCCCAATACCACTGGTTACGATAGGTGTGGCCTGCTTCGACACCTGCCATCACAACCGATTTCAGGTGGTCAGGCAACTCGGCCCAGCGTTCCTGGTTTGCAAACCAGGACCCGATCCACGCGCCTGAGATGTTGTTGGTCAGGAAATAGTCGGTCACATTGGCCCAGCCAACAGTGTAATCTTCAGTGATGCCCGACCAGGCCATTCCGTCCAACTCACCGGTTTGCACGGCCACTTCCGCGTCTTCGTATGGGATATTGACTGGTACAACACCAAACTTGGCCAGAAAACGCCCGGCCGTCGGGAAGGTATAGAGCTTCAGCCCATCCAGGTCGCCAAGGCTTTTGATTTCCTTTTTGGTGTTGAAGTTGCAGGGGTCCTGACCCGCTGCCGATAGCCACGTCACACCAACCTTCTCATATTCCGAGCGCCAGATATCAGCCAGACCGTATTGGTTGAACAGCACCGGAACGTCTAGAATATGCTTGGTCGCGAAGGGGAAATAACCACCGAATTGACGCAGCGGAGTAGGCGAAGCCATGGAATCGTCGTCCGAATGTACACCGTCAATCGTGCCGCGTTGCAGGGCCTGGAACAGTTCACCCGTCGGAACGATCTGGTCCGCATAGAACAGTTCGATCTCAAGTTCGCCATTGGCATTGGCGTTGATGTAATCGATGGCTGGCTTGGTCACATGCTCGCCCAATGCGCCACCGGCATAGGTCTGGAACCGCCACTTGATGGCGGATTGCGCTTTGACGATCGCAGGAGAGGCCAGTGTGGCGGCCCCCGCCAGACCGGCGGAGCTTAGAAATCTGCGTCTTGTAGTCATTGTCTTTCTCCTCTGTTTAGTCTTGCTGAACTTCGCCCCTTTCCGGGGTCTTGTGACTTAATTTCCATAGACATAATTCGGCAGCCATAGCGCGATTTCAGGAAAGATGATGATTATGGCCAAGGCGCAGACCATCACCAGAACAAAAGGAACGATCGAACTGTAGATATCGCGCAGCGAAATTTCCGGGGGGGCCATCGCGCGCATCAGGAACAGGTTATAGCCGAATGGCGGCGTCATATACGCGATCTGCGTGGTGATCGTATAAAGCACGCCGTACCAGATAAGATCAAATCCAAGCGCACCCACCAGCGGAACGTAAAGCGGCGCGACGATAACCAGCATGGCAGTATCGTCCAGAAACGTACCCATCAGGATAAAGCTGAGCTGCATAAGAATCAGAATCATCCACGGGGAAAGACCCAGCTTTTCGGTGAACAGGCTTTCGATTGCCTTGACCGCGCCCAACCCGTCGAAGACAGCGCCAAAAGCCAGAGCCGCTAGAATGATCCACATGAACATGCACGAGATGCCCAGGGTGTGCCGAATAGAATTCTCGAACACCGTGCGTGTCAGCCGTCCTTTCAGAAAGGCCGCCAGCATGGCCGTTGTGGCTCCGATGGCGGAGGATTCCACCAACGAAGTCCAGCCGTTAACAAAAGGGACCATCATCACCATGAAAATGCCCAAAGGTAACAATCCGGCTTGCAACAGCAGCAGCTTTTCTCGCAACGGAATGTCGCGGTCTTCCGCGGGCAGGACCGGGCCGAGCGATGGGTTGATGCGGCAACGGATGACAATGTAGATGATGAACATGGCCGCCATCATCAGCCCGGGTATCACTCCAGCGAGCCATAACTGGCCGACGGGTTGCCGCGCGATCATCGCATAAAGAACCAGAACAACGGATGGTGGCACCAGAATCCCAAGGGATGATCCGGCCTGAATGACGCCGGTCACCATGCGCTTGTCATAGTTCCGGCGCAGCAATTCCGGCAAGGCGATCGTAGCGCCGATTGCCATACCTGCAACGGACAAACCGTTCATTGCCGAGATAAGAACCATCAGCCCGATGGTTCCGACAGCCAGACCACCGGACAAGCCGCCCATCCAGACATGGAACATCTTGTAAAGGTCATCTGCGATCCGACTTTCGGAAAGGATGTATCCCATGAAAATGAACATGGGCAGTGTCAGCAGCGGGTACCACTTCATGACCTTGATCGCAGCGGCAAAACCCAGATCGTAGCCGCCCCGATCTCCCCATAGGAACAAGGCCGAAACCACAGCGACACAGCCGATTGCACCAAAGACGCGCTGGCCGGTCAGCATCATAAGCATCATTGATGCGAACATCAGCAAGGCAATCATCTCGTATGACATCAGATTACCTCGCGCGGGATATCGTCGCCGCACAGGCGCAGAATATCTTTGAACAATTCTGATATGGCTTGCAGCAGCATCAAGAAGATACCGATAACCATGATCAGCTTGACCGGCCAAAGGTAGGGTCGCCAGATCGTCGCGCTGCGCTCACCACCATATTGGAAGGAATACATCAGGCTGTCCCATCCCCCCCACAGCAAGATGACCAGATAGATGATCAGGAATACGACTGTGAAGGCATCCGTCCAGGCCTTGCGGCGATGAGACCATTCGCCATAAAGCAGGTCCATTCGCACGTTTGACCCCATCTGGATCGAATAAGGGCCACCAAGCATGTAGTAGGCCACCATGGCGAACTGAGCCATCTCGAGCGTCCAGAGCGACGGCACGAAAAAGGTTTTCGAGACCGAAGACCAGAACAGAATACCCATCATGACGAATATGCCGTACATGACGACGCGCCCGATCCAGCGGTTCGTTCGATCAATGACCGCCACGTAGCCCCGCAAGAACTTCATCTCGATACCTCAACTCTCATTGTTTCGCCTCTGTGTGCGAATACGCATTAATGACTGTTTGCAGGATCGGCGTCAGAATCCCGGCAATACGGTCTACTCCCGTTGGTGTGTCGATAAGATCGTTTCGAACTTCGACCATGACATTCGGAAGCCCCCGACTGATCGCATGTTCCTGCAACGTATGCGTGACGCCATCCGTGGCAGAGTAAGGTTCGTTCAACGCGGCTTTCAGACCCGAGTCCTTGGCGCAGCGCAGCATAAGTTGGGCTGCCCGGTCGTCTTCGTCATGAAGAATGCCCAATTCGACTGATCGGGTCCTACCGTTGTAGACGGGAGTGAAACTGTGCATCGTGACAACGACAGGCGGCCGGTCCCGCGCGTCCAGAGTAGACGACAACAATTGTTTGAACGGCTCATAAACCTCGCGGACCCTTTGAGCGCGTTGAGCGTCCGTCAGGTTTTCGTTGCCGGGGATGGAAAACACTTCGCTTACCTGCGGCATTGCATCTGCACGTTCAGGCGAGCGGTTGCAGTCGTAAACAAGTCGGCTGATGCAGGAATGAACCAGCGGCGCGTCCAAAGCCTTCATCAGTTCGACGGAAAGCGCCAATGCGCCAATATCCCATGCTGCATGAGACAATGCAGCGTCCTCAGTCAGGCCCAATCCGTTCAGTGACGCTGGGATGAATCGGCTAGCATGTTCGCATACCAAAACGCACTGTGCCCGACTGCTGGCATTCTGCACGCGGGCTGCCGGAGCTTCGGTTGGTAGAAGCATTGGTGTCTCGGAATCGTGGCACATAAGTAGCATTTGTTACAGCAACCTCACGCCTGTCAAGAAAATTACTGTAGACAAAATTACAAACGAACATATTCTGTAAAAAATTTGAGATACGAAGGTGCCGATGGCCACCGTTGCGAAACTTGTCAAACAGCGGATCCAGGAAGAGCTTGACGATCTGACACGGTCAGAACGGCAGCTGGCCTCGGTACTCTTGCAAGATTATCCGATGACCGGCTTGCAATCGATCACCAAGCTGGCCGCTGCGGCGCAGGTCTCGACCCCGACGGTCATACGTATGGCACGCAAGCTGGGTTTTGACGGTTTTCCCGCTCTGCAGGACGCCCTGCGAGAGGAGGTGGCTGCACAAATCAAAAAGCCGATCTCGAAACGGGATGCCTGGGTTGTGGATGACGAGGTGGAACATCCCACAACGCGGTTTGCACAGGCCGTTTGGACAAATATGCGCCACACGCTGGAACGTCTGGACAAAGAGATGTTCGACACCGTTGCCCAGCTTCTGGCCAACACGGATCGCCATCTTTACGTCGTGGGCGGGCGTATCACGCGTTCAAATGCGGACTATCTGTTCAATCACATGCAGATTATTCGACCCAATGTGACGATGCTGGGCAATTCGGCAAACGTTTGGCCGCAGTACCTGCTTGATATGGATGAAACCTCGGTTCTGGTGATATTTGATATACGCCGATACGAGGCCTATCTCGAGAAACTGGCGCAGGTCGCATCCAGCCGCGGCGTGACGGTTATCCTGTTCACCGACCAGTGGGGATCACCGATTGGCAAGACCGCCAATTACACGTTTCATGCACTGGTCGAGGCGCCCTCCAGCTGGGACTCAACAATAGCGCTACAGCTGATTTCGGAAACACTGATCGCTGAAGTGCAAGAGGCCCGGTGGGAAGAAAGCAAGGAACGCATCGAGGAACTCGAGCGGTTTTTCTCCTCGACGCGGATATTTCGCAGTCACGATTGAAGGCCGTACATCCACCGGGAAATATCACGTTTTTGGCCGCGCTAATTTTCACACTTCCCGCTTGACGCGCCCGGGCGCATGACTTAACCAGCGCAAACCATGTGCGGGTATAGCTTAATGGTAAAGCCCCTGCCTTCCAAGCAGGCTATGTCGGTTCGATTCCGTCTACCCGCTCCAATCCCCACTGATTTCTGCGTCAAATGGCCCTTATGGTTGGCTGTTTCTGGCAGGAATGCTTGACCGGAACGGCGACTGGCGCCAAGAAAGCGTTCACTTTGTAGCGTTCAATTCACAAGGGCCGGACATGGCAAGACAGACCGCCAATAAACCAGCACAATCAGCGGCTCCTGGCGCTAGCGAAGAGCGGGCCCGCTCAAGGAAAATCGGGGTGCTGGGGTCGCTCTGGCCTTTCATGAAACCCTACAGGCTATTGATGATCGGGGCGACACTGGCGCTGATCCTGACGGCCAGTATGACGTTGACCCTGCCATTGGCCGTGCGGCGGGTCGTTGACAATTTCCGCATTCAGGACGGTGAATTGTTGGACTGGTACTTTTTGGCAGCGTTGGGCATTGCCGCTGTTCTGGCTGCGGGAACCGGTGTCCGATATGCGTTGGTCACACGGTTGGGGGAACGTGTGGTTGCGGATATCCGCAAGGCTGTATTTGATCGTGTGATCGGCATGAGCCCCGAATTCTACGAACGCATCATGACCGGTGAAGTGCTGAGCAGGATCACCACTGACACCACACTCATCCAATCGGTTCTTGGCTCATCGGTTTCCATCGCGCTGCGCAACATGCTGATGTTTGTCGGCGGGCTGGTTCTGATGCTGTTGACCTCGGCCAAGCTGACCGGGCTTGTCTTGCTGCTTATCCCCGTGGTGGTGGTGCCGATATTGATTCTGGGGCGGCGTTTGCGCGTGATCAGCCGCGAAAACCAGGATTGGATTGCGGCGTCTTCCGGAAACGCGGGCGAGGCATTGGGGGCGGTACAGACGGTGCAGGCCTTTACCCACGAACAGGCCAGCCGCCAGCAATTCGATGAGATGACCGAGATGTCCTATACCGTTTCGCTGCGCCGGATTCAGACGCGCGCGGTGCTGACGGTGATTGTGATCTTTCTGGTTTTTTCAGGCATCGTTGGCGTTCTGTGGATGGGTGCAAATGACGTACGCAACGGTGTGATGACCGAAGGCGTTCTAATTCAATTCGTGATCTACTCGATCATCATGGCGGGTTCTGTCGCGGCCCTGTCCGAAATATGGAGCGAGCTTCAGCGCGCCGCCGGAGCCACCGAGCGTCTTGTCGAGTTGCTGAATGCCGAAGATACGGTTTCGGACCCCGTTAACTCGGCTCCTTTGCCAAAGGACGTCCGGGGCGAAATCCGGTTCGAAGATGTCAGTTTTCGCTATCCCTCGCGCCCCGATGCAGTCGCGCTGGATCACTTGTCGCTTCAGGTAAACCCGGGCGAGACCGTTGCCTTTGTCGGGCCGTCAGGGGCGGGCAAGACGACGATCATTCAATTGATTCAACGGTTCTATGACCCAAATTCGGGCCGGGTTATGTTGGATGGCCATGATCTGCGGGAACTGGATCGCACAGATTTCCGGAAGTACATGTCTTTGGTGCCGCAGGATCCGGTGATCTTTGCCGCCTCAGCCCGCGAAAACATTCGCTTCGGTCGCCTGGACGCAACAGATGCCGAAGTAGAAGCCGCAGCCCGTGCCGCTATTGCGCATGACTTTATCGCGTCCTTGCCCGACGGGTATGACAGTTTTGTCGGCGAGCGGGGGGTCATGCTGTCGGGTGGGCAGAAGCAGCGTATCGCAATCGCCCGCGCCATATTGCGCGACGCACCCGTGCTGCTGCTTGACGAGGCAACCTCGGCCCTTGATGCGGAAAGTGAACGCGCAGTACAGGGCGCTGTGGATCAGATGCGTGCCGGTCGCACGACCCTGATTGTTGCGCACAGATTGGCCACCGTAAAGAAAGCCGACCGCATTGTTGTGCTGGAAGAAGGCCGTATCGTGGCGCAGGGCAGCCATGATGATCTGGTGTCCCAAGATGGGCTATATGCGCGCCTCGCACGACTGCAGTTCACCGATGGCGTAGCCGCAGAATAGGAGTGACGCTCGGGCATTAGTGAATTCGCCGTAGCGTCACTCTACATTTTACCCCCTTTGAAGGCTAAGGCCTCGCTTGCGCGAGGGTTGTTTTGCTTCCATCTTGGTTGCGAACAACAAGCTCGTGCAAAAACACGGGAGAAAAACGGGAGGAACCACATGGCCTTTGTGGGATTGGAAGACAAGACGCGCATAGAACAGGAAATGTCGTGGGAGGATCGGGATTTGCCTGTCACCTTCCATCAGCTCTTGTCGCGCACGGCAGAGAAATTTCCCAACCACAACGCCATCAGTTTTCAGCTGCTTTCCGGGCCCACGGACAAGGCTGAAACCCTGACCTGGTCGGAACTTCTGGGTAAGGTCAATCAGGCAGCAAACCTGTTCCGCTCGCTGGGTGTTGGTGAAAAAGACGTGGTGGCTTATGTGCTGCCAAACTGTAACGAAACGCTGATTACCATGATGGGCGGTGCAGTTGCGGGAATCGTGAACCCCATCAACCCGCTGCTGGAGCCCGAGCAGATTGCGGCGATCCTGCGTGAGACAGGCGCCAAGGTGGTTGTTACGTTAAAGTCCTTCCCGAAAACGGATGTTGCCCAGAAGGTGGAAGAGGCGGTGCGCCACGCGCCCAAGGTCAACACCATTCTGGAAATCGACCTGAACCGGTACCTGACGCCGCCCAAGTCGTGGCTGGTTCCCTTCCTGCGCCCCAAGATGGGCGAAAAGGAAAAGCTGGCGCATGCGGATTACAAAAACTTCAACAAGGAACTTGCCAAGCAACCGACGACGCTGACATTCGAGGACAGCAAGGAAGATCGCGTTGCTTGTTATTTCCACACCGGTGGGACCACCGGGATGCCGAAGGTAGCGCAGCATAAATACTCGGGCCTGATCTACAACGGCTGGCTGGGCAAAACGCTGTTGTTTGATGAAAATGACGTCATCATGTGCCCGCTGCCGATGTTCCACGTCTTTGCCGTGCATGTGATCGTGATGGCCGCCGTGTCGTCAGGTGCGCATGTAATTTTCCCGACACCTGCAGGTTATCGCGGTGACGGTGTGTTCGACAATTTCTGGAAGCTGATCGAGCGCTGGAGAGTGAGCTTTATCATCACTGTTCCAACCGCGATTTCAGCCAAGATGCAACGCCCGGTGGATGCCGATATCTCAAGCGTGAAAACCGCCTTTTCGGGTTCAGCGCCGCTGCCGGTGGAGTTGTTCCGCCGCTTCGAAGAGGCGACGGGCGTCACCATCGTCGAAGGCTACGGCCTGACCGAGGCCACCTGTCTGGTCTCGTGCAACCCCGTGGATGGCGAGAAAAAGATCGGTTCGATCGGTATTCCGTTCCCCTATACGGATGTCAAAATCCTGCTGGATGGGCCGGATGGACCGACAGAGTGCGGCACTGATCAGATTGGTGAGATCTGCATCTCGAACCCCGGTGTGTATGCAGGCAACACGTATACTGAGGCTGACAAGAACATTGGTCTTTACCACTTTGACAAATACCTGCGTACGGGCGATCTGGGGCGGTTTGACGAAGACGGCTACCTTTGGATCACGGGTCGCGCCAAGGACCTGATCATTCGCGGTGGTCACAATATCGATCCTGCTGAAATCGAAGAGGCGCTGCTGGGTCACAATGCAGTTGCCTTCGCGGGGGCGATCGGTCAGCCGGACGCGCATTCGGGCGAAGTGCCCTGCGCCTTTGTAGAATTGGTCGATGGAGCGTCGGTCACTGAAAACGAGCTGCTGGAGTATTGCAAGGTTCACGTGCATGAGCGTGCTGCACAACCCAAGCATATAACCATTCTTGACGAGTTGCCGAAAACTGCCGTCGGTAAGGTGTTCAAGCCGGACCTGCGCAAACAGGCCATCACCCGCATTTACAACGGTGCTCTTGACGCTGCGGGGCTTGCTGCGCGGGTTGTTCTTGTGATCGACGATAAAAAGCGTGGCCTTGTCGCGCAGCTTGACGCGAACGGATCTTCGGAAGACGATGTCTCGAAAGTGCTGGGCGCATATACCCGGCCCTGGGAGTGGTCCAAATAAGCCGGAGGAACAATGGACTATGAACGCCTGATCGACGAAGAAACCTGGGCGTTCATACGCCGCACGGCCGAAAGCTATCCGGATGATGCGGTCGATTTGTCCATCGAGGACCAGCGTCGGGTCTATGACACGATGTGCAAGCAGTTTCGCCAACCGCGCCCTGCCGGTGTCGAAACCCAGGACCTGTACGCCGATGGCGTGCCGGTCCGCCATTATACCGCCGGGCATCCGACCCGAACGGTTGTCTATTTTCATGGTGGTGGCTTTGTCGTTGGCGGGTTGGACAGCCACGATGATGTCTGTGCCGAGTTTTGTGCGCAGACGGGATACCGCGTCGTTTCAGTCGACTACAGGCTGTGTCCTGAACATGTGCATCCAGCGCAGTTCCAGGATTGCTGGACAGCTGTGAAATGGGCGGCGGTCGAGTATGGCGACCCGCTTGTTCTGGCCGGGGACAGCGCGGGAGGAAATTTGTCAGCAGCTATTGCCCACCATGCGCGCGGGCGGCTGGACAATATTCTGGGGCAAGTCCTGATCTACCCCGGCCTTGGCGGAGATCAATCGCGCGGCTCATATCTTGAGCACGCCCATGCTCCTTTACTGACACTGGACGATATCAAGTTCTATGAAACAGTCCGATACACAGACGCCCAGCCGCAAGGCGATCCGACTTATGCGCCGCTACAGGGCGATGATTTTTCGAAACTGCCGCCTACTGTTGTGATTACCGCTGACTGTGACCCGCTCCGCGATGACGGGAAGGTCTATTGCGAGCGGATCAGCGCGGCTGGTGGTCAGGCCCATTGGATCAACGAACCCGGCCTTGTTCATGGGTACCTGCGTGCGCGAACCTCGGTAAGGCGTGCGGCAGACAGTTTCGAACGGATCTCGGTCGCAATCGAAGCACTAGGGCAAGAGATCTGGCCCTACGACTGAAGCCAGCCAGTTACTTCAGAAACGGCTTAGCCTTCATCGAGTCGGCAAGAGGTGCACCCATGCGACTTAGAATAGTCGGGGCCAATTGGATCTGGTCGATTACGGTTTCCGTGTCAGGCCCTTCGGCATCGCCGAAGTAATACAGCGCAGTTTCCTGTTGCAGGGGGCTGCGCCCTCCGTGGTGTCCGCGCTCGTCTTGGCCGTGATCGGCGGTGACGATCACCTCATACCCCAATTGGCGCCAGCGTGGGATGAACGGGGCCAGCATCTCGTCTGCAACAAAACAGGCATGATCCATTTCCTCGCAGTCGTGATAGAAACGGTGACCCATGCTGTCTAATGTGCAGGTGTGCAGGATGCCATAGTCCAACCCAAAGCGCAGACACAGATTGGTCAGGGTCGCAAATAGATCGATGTCGGACGGGGTCATCTGATTGTCTTTGCCGTAGCCAGTCATGCTGTGAAAGCGACCGTGATTGATGGTCTGGCTCTCAGGCTCGTCATATTCGACGTCGCGGACATAGTCGAACGGGTGACGGTTGAAGAACTGCGACCAGAAACTGTGTGTGACAGCCCCGGTCACACCGCCGGCCTCACGTACCTGGCTAAAAATATCCTTATGGCTCAGGCGAAAAACGTTGCCGTTTCCGGTGCAGCCGTGTTCTTGCGGTGTTACGCCCGTATGGATCGATGCATAGCAACTGGCCGAAGTTGAAGGCAGCACTGCGCGGTGCTTCCACACCCGAGCTTCGCCGCTGTCGACCCAGCCTTCCAGGTTGCCAAACAGGCGGCGGAAATTCCGGTATGGTACTCCGTCCAGGATGATCAAAAGTAGTTTACGGTCCATGGTTCGGCCCCTTGATCTGGGTATTTCATAAGGACGATACGCGAGTTGAAACCATGCGCCTGCCAAATCGCGTCCCAAATATTAAATTCCCGACGTCAGCCAAGATGCAAAACGCCGGGAATCCATTTCTTCAAAGTGATGTTACAGGCGCAGAGATCAGTTCCCCGCGCTTTCCATTTTGCGATGGGCAACGACCTCCTCCAGCCAACCCAGATGCATTTCTGGCACTGAACTCAGCAGAAGGTCTGTATAGTCGTCGAATGGCGGGCTGAGCACCTGACTCTTTGGGCCATAACGGGCCACGCGTCCCTGATACATCACCGCAATGCTGTCGCTGATGGCCCGAACCGTCGCCAGATCGTGGGTGATAAACAGATAGGCCACATCCTCGATCTTCTGCAAATCCAGCAGCAGCTTGAGGATACCGTCCGCCACCAGCGGGTCGAGTGCAGATGTCACCTCGTCACAAATGATCATCTTGGGCTTGGCCGCCAAAGACCGCGCGATACACACGCGTTGCTTCTGGCCACCGGACAACTCGGCCGGATAACGGTCAATGAACTTCTCTCCCAACTCGATCTCGTCCAGCAGCTCGACGATCCGTTTGCGCTTTTCGGCACCGCGCATGTTGAAGTAGAACTCCAGCGGGCGCCCGATGATCGTGCCCACGGTCTGTCGCGGGTTCATTGCCACGTCAGCCATCTGATAGATCATCTGCAACTCGCGCAGGTCCTCGCGGGATCGTCCGGCAAGATCAGGCGAAAGTTTGCGCCCGGCAAACGTAATCACGCCATCGCGGGGCGGCAACAGGCCAGTGATCACCCGGGCAAGTGTCGACTTACCTGACCCGGATTCACCCACAACCGCCAGCGTCTGACCTGGATGAAGCTCGACATTGACGTTGTGCAGCACGTCGAAATTCAGCCCCTTGTAGCGCGCGGTGATACCGTCAACGCTTAGCAGCGGTTCCGCTGTGGGCTGTTTTTCCTCGTGCTCGATCGAACGAACCGAGACCAGAGCCTGCGTGTACTCTTCCCGCGGGTTGTTGATGATCTGATCGGTCGACCCGTATTCAACCGTATTTCCCATCCTCAGAACCATGATTTCGTCGCTGACCTGCGCCACGACCGCAAGGTCGTGCGTGATGTAGAGAGCAGCAACACCGGTATCGCGAATGGCTTCTTTGATCGCCATCAGCACGTCGATTTGCGTGGTCACATCCAGCGCCGTGGTGGGTTCATCGAACACCACCAGATCGGGTTCAGGGCACAGCGCCAGCGCCGTCATGCATCGCTGCAACTGTCCGCCTGAAACCTGGTGCGGGTAGCGGTCACCGATATTATCCGGGTCGGGTAGGCCTAGTTTGGCGAACAGTTCTCGCGCGCGGACTTCGGCCTCTTTTCGCGAAAACTTCTTGTGCTCGACCGCAGCTTCGACAACCTGATCCATGATCTTCTTGGCCGGGTTGAACGACGCGGCAGCGGATTGCGACACATACGCTACCTCACCCCCGCGCAGATTGCGGATATCGCCATGGGATGATTTCAGGATATCGCGCCCATTTACCCAAACCTCGCCGCCGGTGATTTCAACACCACCCCGGCCATAGGCCATGGAAGCGAGGCCGATGGTGGATTTCCCGGCACCGGATTCTCCGATCAGCCCTAGCACTTTGCCGCGTTCAAGGTCAAAACTGACCCCGTGCACGATTTCGATGTCATGGGGTTTCTCACCCGGTGGGTAAACGGTCGCACCGATCTTGAGGTCACGGACCTTGAGAAGGGTATCACTCATCCCCGACCTCCTTTCAGCGATGTGGTTCGGTTCAGGATCCAGTCAGCCACAAGGTTGACCGAAATCGCGAGCGTCGCGATGGCCACCGCGGGGTACAGGGCCGCGCCAATGCCATACACGATGCCGTCTTTGTTTTCCTTCACGATGCCGCCCCAGTCGGCCAGCGGTGGCTGAACGCCCAGCCCCAGAAACGAAAGGGTCGAGATGAAGAGAACCATAAAGATGAACCGCAGCCCAAACTCGGCCACCAGCGGTGACAGGGCGTTTGGCAGGATTTCGCGGAAGATGATCCAGGCACGGCCTTCGCCGCGCAATTTGGCCGCCTCGACATAATCCATCACGTTGATGTCGACAGCAACCGATCGTGACAGGCGATACGGGCGTGTCGCGTCCAGAAGCCCCATCACCAGGATCAGGATCGGGACCGTCACCGGGACGATGGCCAGAATGACCAGCGCCAGGATCAGCGTCGGGATCGACATGACCAGATCAACTGCCCGGCTGAGCACCTGATCGGCCCAACCGCCCAGAACCGCAGCCAGCAAACCCAGCGATGTGCCGGTTACAAAGCTAAGGATCGTAGCCGCAGCAGCAATGAAGATGGTGGTGCGCCCGCCATAGATCATGCGTGTCAGTAGATCCCGACCGATATTGTCGGTGCCCAACAGGTGTTCGGCGCTTGATGGCTCCCACACATCGCCAACCACTTCGGCCATACCGTATGGTGCAATCAAAGGTGCGGCTAAGGCGACAAAGAAATAGAGACCTGTGAAAAACAGACCGATCATCGCCGAAATTGGAATATTCTTCATCATTTCGGATGCCTCAGTCTTGGGTTGGCCAGGATCGATACGATATCGGCCACCATGTTCAGCCCGATATAGACGGCGGCAAAAACCACACCGCACGCCAGCACGACCGGCACGTCACGCTTGGTCACCGAGTCCACCAGGTATTGTCCCATGCCGGGATAAACGAACACCACTTCGACTACGACAACACCCACAACCAGATAGGCCAGGTTCAGCATCACCACGTTTACAATGGGTGAGATCGCGTTCGGAAAGGCATGTCGCGCAATGACCTGAAAGTTCGACAACCCCTTCAGTTCCGCCGTTTCGATATAGGCCGACTGCATCAGGTTGAGGATCGCTGCGCGGGTCATGCGCATCATCTGCGCCAGAACCACCAGTGTTAGCACGAATGCGGGCAACGCGATCGCATTGAGTTTTTGCCCGAATGACATCGAGTCATTGATCATCGCAAGCGAGGAAAACCAGCCCAGCTTTACCGAGACATAGTAGATCACCACGTAACCGATCAGAAATTCGGGGATCGAAACCGTCGTCAATGTGATGGCAGAGATCAGCTTGTCTGGCCAGCGGTTGCGGTAGCGGACCGCCAGCAGGCCCAGAAAGATGGCAAGCGGAACCGAAACCACGGCTGCGGCACATGCCAGAAACAATGTGTTGCCCAACCGTTTGCCAATGCTTTCAGCAATGTCGAGCTTGTTGGTCAGGGACTGACCCAGATCACCCTGAACGATACCGCCCAGCCATTCGAAATAGCGAGTCAGGGCAGGCCGGTTCAGGCCCATTTCTTCGCGAAGGTTTGCAAGGGCCTCTGGGGTTGCGGACTGCCCCAGGACGGCTTGCGCTGCGTCTCCGGGAAGGGCTTCGGTCAGGCCAAAAATCAGAGCCGAAGCGCCAAACAGCAATAGGAGTCCCAGCGCGAGGCGCTGGGAAACCAGTTTGATGATAGGATGCATGATCCGTGGCCTGTTTTACGCGAACCACATCTTACGCGACACGTTGCCGTTCATCATCTCTTGTGTCGGATCGCTTTCCCAACCTTCCAGCTGGTTGCTGATACCTTCGACGAAGTCGTTGAACATCGGGCAAATCAAGCCGCCTTCGTCGCGGACCATACGGCCCATCTGGCTATAGATGCCTTTGCGTTTCTCGACATCCAGTTCTGCACGTGCCGCGAACAGCAAGTCGTCAAAGGCCTGAACTTTGAACCGTGTATCGTTCCAGTCCGCAGTCGACAGGTATGCGGTCGAGTACATTTGATCCTGCACCGGGCGGCCACCCCAATAAGAAGCGCAGAAGGGTTGCACGTTCCAGACTTCGGACCAGTAGCCATCATTGGGTTCGCGCTTGATTTCCAGCGGGATACCGGCCTGCGCGGCCGTCTGCTGGAACAGGGCAGCGGCATCAACGGCTCCTGGAAACGCGCCATCTGCGACACGAAGGATGATCGGCGAACCATCATGGCCGGACTTTTTGTAGTGCTCGGCTGCTTTTTCGATGCTGAACTCACGCTGTTCAATGGTTGAGTCGAACAGTGGATAGGCCGCGTTGATTGGCATATCGTTCCCGATCGAGCCATAGCCGCGCAGAACCTTGTCTACGAGTTCTGTGCGGTTGATGGCGTATTTCAACGCAGTGCGTAGTTCGTTGTTGTCAAACGGCGCGGTATCACAATGCATGATAAAGACATAGTGACCGCGGCCAGCGGTTGAATGAACCGTTAGATTTGGCGCACGACCAAGCAGATCGGCGACTTTCGGCTCGACCCGGTTGATCGCGTGAACTTGTCCGGATTGCAGCGCCGCGGTTCGCGCGGTTGCGTCATTGATGACGACGACTTCGACACTGTCGAAGTTGCCGAAATCAGAATTCCAGTGGTTCTCGTTCTTTGTAAACAAGTGACGCACGCCGGGTTCGTCAACTTCCAGTTTGTACGGTCCAGTTCCGATACCCGCTCCAGGATTATCCATACCGCCATCAGGCTGAATGATCAGGTGGTAGTCGGCCATAAGATAAGGCAGGTCGGCGTTTGCCTCGGTCAGGGTGACCTGGAAGTTGTCACCGTCAGCTTTCATTGACTCGATGCCCTTCATGATGCCCAGGGCACCGGACTTGGAGTCTTCGTTCGAGTGGCGCTGCATGGTTTTCAGCACGTCTTCGCTGGTCATGGTCTTACCGTTGTGGAATTCGACACCCTGACGCAGCTTGAAAGTCCATACTTTGGCATCAGCACTGCCTTCAACACTTTCCGCCAGACGAGGCTCGATCGAGCCGTCCGGTGCAACTTCGACAAGCTGGTCACCAAATTGTTTGCCGTTCTGGAAGGGAACAGAGCTTGCGTAGGTCGCCGGGTCCAGAGAGTTAGTGGATTCACCACCCTGAAGACCAAATTTCAAATCACCGCCCTTTTTCGGGCCAGCAGCCCGAGCGGCGTCTGCGAACATTGTGCTGGCCATCGCAGCCGAAACACCCAAAGCCGCGGCTTTCCCCATGAATTCGCGGCGGGTCATTTTTCCGGCTGTGACCTGACCGGCCATATGCGTGATTTGTTCGTTCATCGAGTATTCTCCCTATCGAGTGGTTTTAACCCTTTTCGGGTTTTTGTTGACGCATGAGTCAACGTTGGCTTATTTCAGCGGGCCGGGCAAGGGTATTTCTCCTCAATGCCGAAGGCCGAAGCGCAAGTAACCTTGTTCGGTGCGAGGCCCTTTCCACAAGAATACTATGATACAATCGTCTTTCAGACCAGTTTCCGAGCCTTTACGGTCCGGGGCGGCATGAAATACGCCAAATCATCCACGTATTGCGACAACCAGGTCCATGACATTGGTGCCAGTTGGCCCGGTTTTTAGCAAGGCTTGGGCTTTTTCAAGAAACGATCCGCTGTCAGCTTTTTTTAGGGCGGCTATACCGCTTTCGTTCCATGTTGCACCGGTAATGATTCCCCCTGCCGCATTGGTCGGTCCGTCTGTGCCGTCCGTGCCGCCGACAACAACTGTCAGGTTTGATTGCCCGGAGATTTCCCGCGCCAGTGCAAGTGCCAATGCCTGGTTTCGTCCACCGCGCCCAGGGTGATCCGGCAAGACCACAGTCGGTTCCCCACCGAAGACCATCACGCCCTTCTCCATGCCGCGTAGCAGTTGGCCAAGATGTGCGGCAACCTTAAGAAAGTCATCATGCAGCGCCTCTTCATTGGCCCAAACCTTTAGCCCAGCCGCTTCGGCGGCTTGTACAACCACATTGCGGGCATGGGCGTTCGAGGCCACGATCCGCGTGATGGCCTCAAATGTGTGGCTGGAAGGCAAAGCGCCGATACCCGATCCAATGACATTGAGGTCGTCGCCCGGTACGTCCGAGATGGCCAGAACAGTCGCGCGCGCGCCCGCAAAGTGCGACAGCAACCCCCCGCCTTTGATGCGGGACAGTTTGCGCCGCTCAGCGTTCATCGCGCCGATATCCATCCCTTCTGACAGCAACCTGCGGTTCAATGCTTCGAGATCGCTCAGTGATTTTCCGGGCAAAAGGTCCTCGGCCAACGAAGACGCGCCACCCGAAACCAAAAGCAGTACATGTGATCCGGGTTCCATCTGTTCCAGCGCCTTACGCAGAGCGTGCCCACCCGCAAGGCTGCGGTTGTCCGGAACCGGGTGCGAGGCTTCGATCACCTCGACAGTGTCCGGCAAGTCCCGACCGTGATCGTCCTTGGTCACGACAAGCGTGGGAATTGCGCCGAACCGCGCCAAGGCTGCCCGTGCCATGGCGGCGGCGGGCTTGCCTACGGCCAGAATACGATCCGGTTTCGGGATGTCGGGCAGGGCGGCTTCGGTGGCGGCATATCCGTCAACAGCCTCAACTCCGGCGTGCCAAAGTTGAACGGCTAGCTTTTTAGTATCCATCAAGTTTCCACCCAGATTGTGACCGGCCCGTCGTTGACGAGTTCAACGGCCATGTCGGCCCCAAATTGTCCAGTTTCCACCGCTACACCCTGCGCGGCAAGGTGGTTTGCGAAGGTGCTATACAGATGCTCACCCAGCTCGGGCGGTGCCGCCGTTGAAAACCCCGGCCTGTTTCCGCTTGTTGTATCTGCCGCCAGTGTGAACTGGCTGATCACCAAAGCCGACCCTTTTACATCCAGAAGAGAGCGGTTCATCTTGCCCGCGTCGTCTTTGAATATCCTGAGTCTGGCGGTTTTCCGCGCAAGGTTTTCAGCCTGGGCTTCATCGTCCCCCTGCATGGCACAGACTAGAATCAAAAGCCCCGGACCGGATGCGCCAATGACGTTGCCATCGACCGATACTTTGGCTTGCGAAACTCTTTGAAGCAGAGCGCGCACGTGGTTCCCCCCTTGGCGATTATCTTGCCTGAGCGAAGGTTTAGCCGCGCCAGTCGACAAAGTCACCCAGCGCGGCACGATCTGTGCGAAAGTTATTTGCGGGATGCTTTCTGTCTGAATACCCAAAGGAAATTGCGCACAGGATCAGGCGGTTTTCCGGGATTTGAAAATATCTGTGCAGAAACGGGCCATACGCGGCTAATGCGGCCTGAGGAATGGTTGCCACACCCAGCGTCTGCGCTGCCAACGAGAAAGCCGTAACAAACCCTCCGCAATCCATTGCGCCATATGGTCCAAGTTCCGCCGGGCTTGAGATGATGGCGCAATGCGGTGCATCGAACAGAGCGAAATTGCGCATCATTTGTTGGGCCGATCTTGCCCGGTCCCCGCGTTCCACACCGACGGCTTCATAGAGCGCCCAACCGCACGCGCGGCGGCGGTCTTGATAGACACCGGAGTATGACGCGGGAAACGGAAGATCGGGGGCCGGTACGCCTGTTTCAGCTTCGTTTTGCATCGCAGCACGGAACCTGTCGGTCTCTGCGCCGCTTGTGATTACCAATTGCCACGGCTGCGCGTTACACCAGCTTGGGACCCGGGCCGCGCTGGCCACGATTTGCTCGATCTGCTCTTTTGGCACAGGGTCGGGCAGGAAGGCCCGGCAGGAATGGCGATTTTTCAGAAGGTTATTCAGTTCTGCAAATGACACAGGCGCCTCGTTTCTACGTCTCGACACTTAGGATGATCATGCCACGCCAGATGTACAAGAGACCGCTATTGCTGCCCGTTGGCTGCCAGATACCCGACAACCCCGGCGACGAGCAGGCCCAGAATAACGGCAATCGTGATCTTGATGGCTGACCAGGGGCGTTCCCCCTGAACCCGCCCGGTTCGGCCGTTTACCACAAATCGATAGGTCTGCCCGCGATATTTGTATGCCGCCAGCCAGATCGGTAGCAGAATATGCTTGAACGTGACGTCTCGTACCTCGGTGTCTAGCGTGTGGATACGCTGCTTGTCGCCCCCAATATCGAAACGAACATCCCGTTCGATCACGCGCGCCATATGCGCGCGGGCCTCGCTGTAGCCCTCTTTCAATTCGACCGTATACGCTTCGGCGCGAAACCCGGCGAGGTATTCTGGCTGGTAAGGCTCCAGCGCAGGCAGATCCCAAGGCTGCAGCGCGTCGGTGTAAGCCTTGGGCAGCGACTGCGAGGCCAGCACCAGGACGTCGTCAAAAACCCGCGCAACACGACCCGATTTGGGCGACCAGCGCACCTTTGGCACCTGCTGCTGAACCCGTTTACCGTCCCGCATCACTGTGTGGGTTTCATAATAGATCACGCCGCGCTCACCACGGTAGGCGGACTTGGTGTCGGCATCAAAGGTCCAGTACGGAACATAGATGCCCTGCATCTTGCGGCCCTTGCGGGCATAGTCCTTCAACCCGTTTGGCGCGAACCATAACCGACCCAGCCAATCACTCATCGCCTTATGCGCCTCGCGCTCGTCGAAAGCAAATGGCAGAACACCCTTTGGCTTAATATGCCGGTTCACGCCGGTGTCGGTTACCACCGGCGTGGCACAGAACGGGCATTCCGCAGCGTGCGTGTTGGGGTCGAATTCAACCTGCGCTGCACAGTTCGGGCAGGAAAGTACGCGGGTCTGTTCCAGCTCGCTGTCAGGCAGACGGTCCGCAATGGCCGCGTCAAAATCCAGTTCGCGCAGGCTGGCACCTTGCCAAGGGCCCGATCCGATTGGTTCCGAATGACCACAATGATCACATGTCAGCGTACCATTGCTAGGGCTGAATCGATAATCCGCACCGCATTGCTGGCAGGGAAAGCGGTGCTCTGCAAGGTCAGGGGCGTGTGTCATACGTTACCCAATAGTGTCAGGTCAGATGGAGGAGTATCGCGTTTCGGTCAGGCCCCCGGCGGCGGTGGCGGCAGAATGGTGAACAGTTGCGCCAGTTCCTGCACGTCACCGGCCTTTTTCCAGCCGTCCTGGCCCGCGGTCCAGACATAAGTGTCGCGCGTCAGATCGCCCTCGCTGGCCATTCGGCCCATCCTGGCTTTGGAGTATGGGCCGCTGGTCTGCCCATCCACGGCGATATGCCAAACATGCTCGACCGGCGGCGGCGGCGGGGCCGTATGAGCTGCCGGACGTGGGGCAGCGGGGGCGGGCGATCCCCACGGGCCGCTCGGCTGGCCCGCTGCCATGTTTGACATCTGCTGTGCCATCGCCATGCCCATTCCCATGCCAAGACCTGCGCCCATGCCACCGCCTTGGCTGGGGTTGCTGGCCGCAGCCGTCATTGCCTCTGCTGCGGAATACTGTGTGAACTTGCCCAGATCTCCGGCCAATCCCATCGAGGTCCGCTTGTCCAATGCGGCCTCGACCGCCGGCGGAAGCGAAATATTCTCGATGTAGAATTCCGGCATCTCCAGCCCATAACCATCCAGCACCGGGGAAACTTCAGCCGCGATCAGTTTGCCCAGATCAGCCGTGTTCGCCGCCATGTCCAATACAGGAATACCTGACCCCGAAATAACGCGGCTGAACTCCTGCACGATGATGTTGCGGACCTGAAAGCTGATCTCGCTCATGGTGAATTCGCCGTCGGTTCCGACGATTTCCACAAGGAACCTGGCCGGGTCTTTGACCCGAACGGTATAGGTACCATAGGCGCGTATGCGGGTCGGCCCGAACTCGGGGTCGCGCAGCATGATCGGGTTCTTGGTCCCCCATTTCAGGTCGTTGAACCGGGTCGTATTGACGAAGTAGATCTCGGACTTGAACGGCGACTGAAAGCCATGATCCCAGTGCTGCAACGTGGTCAGGATCGGCATGTTGTTGGTCTCAAGCATATAGAGACCTGGCGTGAACACATCCGCCAACTGCCCTTCATGTACAAATACGGCCGCCTGACCTTCGCGCACAGTCAGCTTGGCACCGTATTTGATTTCATGGCCTTCACGCTCGAACCGCCAGACCATGGTGTCGCGAGTGTCGTCAACCCAATGGATGACGTCAATGAATTCTCCGGTCAGAAAATCGAATATTCCCATTTGGGTTCTCCTGTCCTTGGTGTCAGAGCGGTTGCCCCATCATTTCCCGGGCAATGACATGCACGATGGGGCGGGCCTGATCGACTGTCACGCCTGGCTCCAGCCGCTTGTCATAAAGCATTGTCAGCAGTTTTTCGTCATGGCTCGTCAGCAGGGCAAACTCGTCATCATCATTGAAGATCGATGGGCGCGCTGCCGGGCTGTCGTTCGACAATCCCAGCCCCTGTGCGATTTCTTCGTGGATACAGCTGCGGCGGACCAGATCGGTCAGCTCGGCCCGGATCAACGCAACGGCGCGCACATATTTGTACGGAGACGCCGTTGTCGCCGAGGCAAAAACAAAACAATCGAAATTCGATCTCGGATTTGCGACCAGATCAAGCGAAGCCTGACTGATATTCGGGATCAGCTGTTTCAGTCGGGACACCACATAGGTGCTGTCGTCCTTGCCCGCGAAAAAGACGTGGAAGTTAGCGTTTCGGGAGACCACGGAAATCGGATGATCCGTCAGCCTCGCCAGGCGCGAAGCAAAGGATTGAACCCGTTCCGCATCCTGTTCCCGAACAGCGGGCAGCACGGAAGGCCCAAACTCGGTCTGGATGCGCACCGGCCCCGACCACCGGCTGAGTTGCCCGTCTGTCTGGCGGGAACCGATGGAAACGTTTTGGGTCGGATATTCGCTGTAGAACGCAATCGCTTCGAAATTTCGCGCCAGATCCTGGGCGTCATAAGGCGTATCGGGGCCGCCCCCGTCTGTCCGCAATAACCCCCGGACCAGAAGGTCGCGTTCGACACGCTGGTAAAACCGCGCCAGATCCTGACTTGCGGCAGATGGCGGTACATAGGCATTCGCCGCAACAGAAACAGGCGCCGGGCGCGCTTGTGGTGCAATCGAGGATGTCAGTGTTTCTTCGCAATTGGCCAAAGCCAAAAACGCCGCCATCCCCAACCCCAGTTTCAGATATGTAATATCCCGCACGCCCAGTTCAGCCTCAGCCGGGGACAGCGGTTCCAGCGTTGTCGCCGGTCCCGTCTCGTCGCGCCTTGGCGGATGCCAGAGTGTCGCGCAGTTCCGCTTCCATCTTCTGCAACTCGGCCTCGGCGGCAGCACGTTTGGCTTTTCCTTCATCCGCAATGGCAAGGCTTTCGTTGATGGTGCCGATCAGGTCTGCGTTGGCCTTTTTGACAGCTTCGATATCGAACACGCCGCGTTCCATTTCCTCGCGGATCATCTTGTTCGATTGACGCAGATTGGCAGCATTCGAAGTCAAGAGTTCGTTGGTCAAGTCGTTGGCGTCGCGCACCGCGGCGGCAGCTTCGGCGCTGCGCTGAATGGTGACGGCCTGTGCCAGTTGCGTTTCCCACAGCGGCACGGTGTTCACCAGCGTCGAGTTGATCTTTGTGACAAGAGACTTGTCGTTCTCCTGCACCAGCCGGATCGACGGCAGCGACTGCATCGTGACCTGACGGGTCAGTTTCAGATCGTGCACGCGGCGCTCCAGATCGTCACGCGCGGCGCGCATGTCACGCAGTTCCTGCGCTTTCATCACTTGTTCTTCTTCTGGCGCGGCCTGAACGGCAGCTTCCCTTTCGGGGATGTCGTGGCTGTCCAACTCGGTCAGCTTTTCTTCACCCGCCGCGATGTACAGCGCCAGTTCATCGTAGAAACCCAGAGTTTTTTCATAAAGCAGGTCCAGCGATTTGATGTCCTTGAGCAGTGTATGCTCATGCCCCAGAAGATCGTCGGTTATGCGGTCGATCTGCCCCTGAACTTCTTCGAACTGAGCGGTAAATTTCGCAAATGGCGCGGCCCTGCCCAGCAGCCTTTCCCACCAGCTGCGCTCGCGGCGCACATCCAGTTCACTGACTGAAAAACCGCGGATGGTGGTCACGATATTGCGTAGGCTGTCGCCTGCCGGGCCAACATCCTTGTTGCGCACATCCGCAAGCATGGCTTGACTGATTTCCTGCAATTCGGCCTGAGCGGAAGACCCGAAAGCAACAATCGAATTGGTGTTGCTCATGTCGATCTCGTCCATGCGCTTACGAATCTCGGCACTCACAGGTTCGTCGGCTTCTTCAAGCGAGATTACCTCGGCCTTTGGTTCGGGCAGGGCAACTGCGGTGACTTCCTGCACCAGTGTTTCGGCCTGAGCCGCCTTGTTCTTGATCTCATCGGACATGGGGATGTTCCTCGCTCAAATAATGGCCGGTCAGTCCAACCGGACGCCTTCGCGCTGCAGCCTTTCGCGCAGCACGTCGATTTCGACCGTCAGATCACTGCGGTCATCCAATAGCATTTTGCGCGTACGCGCGGCGAAATTCTGTTCCAGATCATCCAGTAGCGCGATGTAGTCTGTCATCGCCTGCGCATCGCGGGTCCGGGCATAGACATCCGCGAACTTGACAGTCGCATCACGCGCGCCCTGAAGATAAACCGTCATGTATTTCCGCGCGCCCGCCAGATCGCGGGGGTCTTCCTCGACCGTTCGGAAAAGGTCACGTGCGGTGTCCTGGAACCGTTCCAAACGGGCTTCGATCCGGCGATCACCCGCGCGTTTGATGGCGTCAGTCATCTCGGAAAGACGGTTTTCCGCATCCTCAACGACCCTGGCAACGCGATCTTGCTGAAAGGTGTCAATTCCTTCCATGCCCTTGTCCTTCATCGGATCAAACCCGAAGGAGGCCGAATGCAGAACGGTTGCTGCCACGCCGAACAAGACAGGGGCAAGCAGGCTGACTTGTGATGCCGCTTCAGCATTCAGAAACTCGGTCCGGTAGGACGCAAGACCGGCGCCCAGCCCTGTCAAAAGGCTGGCAAAGATTTTACGCGGAAACGCAGGCCGGCGTGCGGTTTTACGGGCGTTAAACGCGGCTTCGGCCCGCAGACCTTCGCGCAGCAAGAACGCAGCTGCCGTCAGCAGGCCAGCTGCGATCAGACCTATGGTCATGCCAATCGCGCCGTCGTTCAGCGACAGAAATACCAATGGGATGGCCGGTATGAACAAGACATTGGCACGCGCGCCCGCAGGTTCGACCCGCGCGCCATCGAATTGCCCACGGGGCTGAAGAGTGTTGCCGGACGTATCATCCTGAGGGCTGTATTTGCCGCCAAATCGCTTTGCCATGCGTTACAAGCCCCCAAGCACGCCTGTGCACACGCCAAACAAGAGCACCAGCAATACGGCGTAGGCGAATTTTTGCACTCCGCTTCCGGACATCACGCTCCCCAATTAGCAGCAATCACAGAAAATTTAGGGGATACGCAGGCTTGGCGCTAGGGGGAAGGTTGCCGAACCTGCATCACTTGCGGGGATTCTTGCCGATGGGCGGACGTTTTCTTTGCGGTCGCGTCGGGCGTTTGGGGGCCGCTTCGGGTTTGGTATCCGAATCCAGCCCAAGTTGATCGCGTATAACCCGGCGGCGGATTTCTTCGACTTCTCCCGGCTTCAGATTGCCCAATTGGAACGGGCCGTAAGAAACCCGCAACAAACGGTTCACATTAAAACCGATATCTTCCATCGCGCGACGGATTTCACGGTTCTTTCCTTCGCGCAGGCCGATGGTCAGCCAGGCATTGGCCCCTTGCTGGCGATCCAGCGTGACGGTCATCGGCTGGAACCGCTCTCCCTCAATCACCAGCCCTTTGCGCAGCGGTTCGAAATCTTCGTCTTTCGGGCGGCCGTTCACCCGTACACGGTATTTGCGCAACCAGCCGGTCGCGGGCAGTTCAAGCTTACGCTTGATAGCACCATCATTAGTCAGCAGCAGCAGACCTTCGGAATTCAGGTCAAGCCGACCAACGCTCATCACCCGCGGCATGTCTTCGGGCAGCTTGTCGAAAATCGTATCGCGCCCTTTTTCGTCGCGGGTTGTCGTAACCAGCCCAGCAGGCTTGTGATACAGCCACAAACGCGAGGGTTCCGGTTCCGAGACCGGTTTGCCGTCGACAATGATCTTGTCTTTCGCCGTCACGTTCAGGGCGGGGCTGTCGATGGTCTTGCCATTCACGGCCACGCGGCCAGCTTCGATCATGCGCTCGGCCTCGCGCCGCGACGCGACGCCAGCACGGGCCAGGACTTTGGCGATCCGGTCGCCAGGAGGAGGGGTCTTGTTCATGTCTGGGCCATACCCTATCCCGCGCGCTTGCGAAAGGCAGGTTTCTGATGCAGTCAGGGGCATGGTGTTCAAATCGCATATGGAACAGGCGCTGTGTGAGGCGCGCGCAGCAGCGGATCGCGGCGAAGTGCCCGTTGGTGCGGTCATAGTCGGGCCGGACGGCTCTGTTGTGGCGGTGGCAGGAAACCGGACTCGTGAGTTGAACGATCCTACGGCGCATGCAGAAATCCTGGCTTTGCGCGCGGCCTGTGCGCAGACAGGTTCAGAACGTTTGCCGGATCATGACCTTTATGTAACGCTGGAGCCTTGCGCTATGTGTGCCGCGGCCTTAGCGGCCGTGCGCATCCGGCGCATTTACTACGGGGCCGCCGACCCCAAATCGGGGGGCGTGGCACATGGGGCCCGCGTGTTTTCACACCCTCAGGCACACCATGCGCCCGAAGTCTATGACGGTATCGCCGGGGAAGACGCCGCAGAACTTTTGAAAGACTTCTTTGCGTCGCGCCGGAAGGGTGAGCCGGGCTGAAGCACGGACTACAGTTTGATTGGGTGCATCACCTCAGGCTCGATCACGTCCACACCGGGTAACCCGTCAACCAGCGCCTGAGCGGATTGCTCAAGAATCGGGAAGGTCTTGTAGTGGCACGGAATTACAGTCTTGAAGTTAAAATATCTATCAGCAGCGTAAGCGGTAGCTTTCATATCCATGGTGAAATGCCCGCCCGCTGACAGGATGCCGATATCGGGTTTGTAGTAATCCCCCATCCAGTCCATGTCGGCCATGATGTCGGTATCACCCGAAACATAAAGCATGCGCCCCTCGGCACTGATCATGAAGCCGACCTCGCTGCCGCCCGTGCGCAGGCCATCCGGTGTCGAAAAGGTCGAGCTATGAGAGGCCGGGACCATTGTTACCTTGACCCCGTCAAGGTTGACCGTGCCGCCCTTGTTGAAACCAATGGTCTCGATGCCTTCGGCTTCGGCCCAGTACCCCATCAGGTCATATTGTCCCACAACCGGAATTTTCAGGTGTTTGGCCAACGGCAGAACGTCGACGACATGGTCAAAATGCGTATGGGTCAGAAGGATGTGGGTGGCGCCATCAACGGCGGCGTTATGCTGTTCCTCGGGCAAGGCCGGGTTGCCGGTCAACCAGGGGTCGATTAGCAGCACCTGTCCCTGGGTTTCGATACGGAAACTTCCATGGCCCAACCAGATAATGTTCATAATTATTTCCTCCCGATCATTCTGTTGGCGGCAGCCTAACATCGGTTAAGTAAATTTCCATGGATTGGTTTCGTGAAATAGACGGGTACTGCGAGCGGTTGTCTCCAGCCTACTGGGCAGAGCCCGTTAACGCGGTTACAAACGCTGTATTTCTGATTTGCGCATGGGTCATGTGGCGGCGCTTGCGCAATCAGGACATGCTACTGGCCAAGGTACTGGTGGCGCTTTTGGCGATTATCGGGGTTGGCAGTTACCTGTTTCACACGCATGCGCAGGTATGGGCGGCTTTGTTGGATGTTGTGCCCATACTGTTGTTCATATTAGTCTATATTTTTGCGGTGAACAAAGACATCTGGAAGATGCCTTCGTGGTTGGCGTTCGGGGGTATGCTTCTTTTTCTTCCCTATGCGACGGCTGCTGTCCCACTGTTCCAAATGGTTCCGGGGCTTGGAGGGTCGGCGGTTTATGCACCGGTCCCTTTGCTGATCCTGATCTATGCTGTTCTTTTGAGCGGTCGTGATCCGATTCTGGCCAAAGGGCTGAAAATCGGGGCGTTGATCCTGATCCTGTCGATAACCTTCCGTGCCCTCGATATGCGTCTCTGTGGTCAATGGCCCGTGGGGACACACTTCATGTGGCATATCCTGAATGCCATCATGTTGGGCTGGATGATCGAAGTATATTGTGCGGCTCTCATCAGGGGTCATGTCACCCAAACTCATGGGTCATGAGCATACGGCACGGAGGCCTGTCGAGACCATCCTTCAGACTTGGGCTGGCTGTCAGTGAAGCTGCGCAGAGCTTTCTCAGTCCTTGAAGGCTGCGGCCAGATGATCGGGCAGGTTGAATTCGCTCAAGACCCGTGCGCGGCCCTCAGGCGACATCTTGCGAGCGGTCTTTTCAACGATGCTCTGGATTTTCTCGACCGAGTGTTTCGCCGCAAAGGGCTGGAAATACCATTTCAGAAACACAAAGCAGATCACATCTTCAAGCGCCTGCACCTCTGCATCGCGTTTGATGCCTTGCTTGCGCAGCATTCGGCCTGCAGCTTCGGCCTGCTCGGCGTCATAGCCTTCTTGAGTCATCAAACTCATCACCACGTCCGCGTGATGTACACCCTGCGCCTTTCGCCAGGCCAGATAACCCGCCCGGCCTTCCGGGAATTCACTGCGGGCAAGTTTCCACCGCTCCACATGTTGACCACGCGCCGCAATCTGCAAGGCGTCGGACGCACCCGGAAAAAGGCGGTCAAGCTCTGCGCTCATACGTTCGCCGTAAAGCTGCGCTTCGGGGCGGCCATCATCGCGATTGGGGTCATTTGCGTTGGCTGCATCGATGGCATCCAGGACCGCTTGTTTTTGCGTGTTCATCAGCTGCTCCACTTGCTTGTCAGAACCGCAAGTGCCCTGTGCAGTTCCCTTTTGGTATTTGCAGCAATGCTAACGACTCGCTTAGGGCTGTGCACCCTCGAATATGCGCTATGGCCGGGTCAGAGAGGGGAAATCCAACCCGGCCGGGACCTGCGCGTCACTTTGCAGGTTTAACCTTGTCCTGTGTGACCGGTTCCGTCACGGGCGACGGGAAGGTCAACGTGCGTGTCAGGTTGCTTGTGTCGATACCCAATGCCATGGCCGGTGCGGCCAAAAAGGTGGCGGACAAGACCGCGGCAATCATCAGGGGTTTCATGTTTTTCTCCGGTTTGCGTTGTGTCGCATAACTAGAAATGAACAATATAGTTCAGTTTTCAAGATCAATATTGAACTAATCAGTTCACTTTTTTGCATACCACTCATTCAGTTTTGAATGGCGGGTGTCATGCGGCGAAACTTAAACTCGGTACGGCCCATGGCGCAGCGGTCTTGCGACTGCCGCGACAGACAGGTAAACGCCCCATAACGTAGATGAGGGAAGCCGATGTCGATTGACCAAAGCACCGCCGCCAAAGTGGCCAAACTGGCCCGGATCAAGGTCGAGGATGACGCGCTGCCGGCGCTGGCATCCGAGTTCAATACCATCCTTGGGTTCATCGAACAGCTGAACGAAGTGGACGTCGACGGTGTCGAGCCGATGGTCTCGGTCACGCCGATGCGGCTGAAACGCCGTAAGGACGAGGTGACCGACGGCAACCAGCAGGACAAGGTTCTGGCCAACGCGCCTGACGCCCGCGAAGGGTTCTTCGCTGTTCCCAAAGTGGTGGAGTAAGACATGAGCGATTTGAACAAACTGGGTCTGGCCGAGGCGCGCGATGCCCTGCGTTCCGGTGACGTCACATCTGTCGAGTTGACCGACGCCTGCCTGAAAGCCATTGACGAGGCAGATGCGCTGAACGCCTTTGTCCACAAGACACCCGAACTTGCGATGGAGCGGGCCAAGGCCGCGGATGAGCGGATCCAGCATGGCGACGCACCGTCGATGTGTGGCCTGCCGATCGGTATCAAGGATCTGTTTTGCACCAAGGGTGTGCCGTCGCAAGCGGCGTCGAAAATCCTGGAAGGGTTCAAGCCGGAATACGAATCCACTGTTTCTCAGCAACTGGCCGATGCAGGCGCGGTGATGCTGGGTAAACTGAACATGGACGAATTCGCCATGGGATCGTCCAACGAAACCTCGACCTATGGCAATGCGGTCAGCCCGTGGCGCCGTGGCAACGATGATGCGCAACTGACACCGGGGGGCTCGTCTGGCGGGTCTGCATCTGCCGTGGCTGCTGATTTGTGCCTGGCTGCGACAGGTACCGACACCGGAGGCTCGATCCGCCAGCCTGCGGCTTTCGTTGGCATCACGGGCATCAAACCCACCTATGGTCGTTGCTCGCGGTGGGGCATCGTCGCCTTTGCGTCCTCGCTGGATCAGGCAGGACCAATGACCAAGAACGTACGTGATGCAGCGATCATGCTGGAAACCATGTGCGGGCATGACCCCAAGGATTCGACCAGTGCCGAACTGTCCGTCCCGAATTTCGAGGCCATGCTGACCGGTGACATCAAGGGCAAGAAGATCGGTATCCCGAAAGAGTACCGTATGGACGGCATGCCCGCCGAGATCGAAAAACTCTGGGCCGATGGCGCAGCGATGCTGAAAGCTGCGGGTGCCGAGATTGTCGACATCTCGCTTCCGCACACCAAATACGCACTGCCCGCCTATTACGTGATTGCCCCGGCCGAGGCGTCTTCGAACCTCGCCCGTTATGACGGTGTTCGCTATGGCCGCCGCGCACAGCTGGCGCAGGGCGATGGCATCACCGAGATGTACGAAAAGACCCGCGCCGAAGGCTTTGGCCCAGAGGTGCAGCGCCGCGTGATGGTCGGCACATATGTGCTGTCCGCAGGTTTCTATGACGCCTATTACAATCGCGCGCGCCGGGTCCGGACATTGATCAAGAAAGACTTCGAAGACGTGTTTGCCGCAGGCATCGATGCCATTCTGACACCGGCAACCCCTTCGGCGGCTTTCGGTCTGGGTGAAATGACCGAGGCGGACCCTGTTCAAATGTATTTGAACGACGTCTTTACAGTTACCGTGAACCTCGCTGGCTTACCCGGTATCTCGGTCCCCGCAGGGCTGGATGCACAAGGTCTTCCCTTGGGGTTGCAGCTGATCGGGCGCCCGTGGGAAGAAGGTGACTTGCTCAACACCGCTTATGCGCTGGAAAACGCAGCCGGATTTGTGGCCAAGCCCGGCAAATGGTGGTAAGCCTTCGGGCAACTGGATTTCTGAAAACGGAGCCAAACAATGCGTGTTTTGCTTTTGGTCCCGGCCCTGACACTGGCTGCGGCTTGCACCAATGTCGCGCCGTTGACCAGCACGGGTTTCAACACGCCTGAATATCAGGCGCAGCGCGAGGCTCAATTGGCGGGCCAGGGTGGGGCGATCAATCCTCTGCTGGCTCCGGTCGATGTTTCCCAGCAACCGCTGGGCGCGTCGGGAGCATCGACCTTTGCAACGGGTGAGAATGCGGACATCGCCAACCAGACTGCCGCTGCGTTGGCCAGCACGTCCGGGCAATCCGCGGTCCCCGTGTCGCCGGCTTCCGGCTCCAGCAGCAGTGCGATCTCTGACGAGCAGGACTTCGCAGTCGTGTCCGAGAGGCGCAGCATCCAATCCGATGCCGCCCGGATTGAGCAAAACCGCCAGACCTACGAAGTCGTCGCGCCAACCGCCGTGCCCGAGCGCACGGCGAGTGGCCAGCCGAATATCGTACAATATGCGCTGAGCACCTCCAATCCGGTGGGCACGCAACTCTACAGCCGCTCTGGTTTCAACCTGCAAGCCAAGGCACAGCGGAACTGCGCGCAATTCCCGTCACCGGATCAGGCTCAGATCGAATTCCTGTCCAACGGCGGTCCGCAACGTGACCGCAAGGGGCTGGACCCGGACGGCGACGGCTATGCCTGTGGCTGGGACCCCAGCCCGTTCCGCAGTGCCGTTAACAACTGACGCCCTGGCGCCGATCTGGCACCCGTCTCCGAATTTCGGCAAGCGCCGGGGCGGGCTGGTGCCATCCTTAATCGTGATCCACTATACGGCCATGGACGGTGCGCAGGCGGCTCTGGATCGCCTGTGCGACCCGGCTTCCGAGGTTTCGGCTCATTACCTGATCGGGTGCGATGGCACCCTTTGGCAAATGGTGCGGGAAGAAGATCGCGCCTGGCATGCCGGGGCAGGGGAATGGGACGGCAAGGACGACATAAACTCGCGCTCGGTTGGGATCGAACTGGATAACACCGGGACACATCCGTTTTCGCAGCCGCAAATGGCGGTGTTGGAACAGCTGTTGCCCCTGATCATGACCCGCTGGTCCATTACTCCGTCCGGGGTTATCGGACATTCCGACATGGCGCCCGGGCGCAAATCCGACCCTGGGCCGCGCTTTGACTGGAACAGGCTCGAAAAGCAGGCGCTGGCCAAACCGCGCGGCACAGGAGTTGATCCGATGTCACCCGACGCAGAAGCATTTCGCACCTCTGCTCGGATGGCAGGTTTCACCGCCCCCGTGGACGATGTAAAACTGCTGGCCGCTGTCCGATTGCGATTTCGCCCCTGGGCGAAAGGTCCGCTGGACATGGCGGATATCAATGCGCTCACCCCGTCGGACACAACAACCTGATCCGCTCTTCATCTGGCCAAAAATATCCCGGGGTTGAATTGGCCGCAGGCCAAGAAGGGGCTGGCCCCTTCTCGAACCCGTCAGCTCTTGACGCCGCAGACCACAAAGCCTACCCAGCCCAGGCGCGGAGGGCCGGATGGCCGCTGGGGCGTACGCCCGAGAGGAAAGTCCGGACTCCACAAGACAACGGTGCCGGGTAACGCCCGGGCGGGGCAACCCGACGGAAAGCGCCACAGAAATCAGACCGCCCAGGGCCTCGGCCCCGGGTAAGGGTGAAACGGTGGGGTAAGAGCCCACCGCGCCGCTGGCAACAGGGGCGGCACGGCAAGCCCCACCGGGAGCAATGCCAAATAGGGTCCCCGCGCGGTCCGGTCGGCGTAAGCCGATACCGCCGCTAAGCGCGTCTTGGCCGAGAGGGACCGGGTTGGCAGCTTGAGCCGTGCAGCAATGCACGGCCTAGAGGAATGGTCATCGAAGGGGGCAACCCCGGAACAAGATCCGGCTTACAGGCCCTCCGCGCGTATCTTCTTATCCTCCGGGCGGCGTGTAGGTCCCCGCCAATCTTGCGGCTTTCTCAGTGACCGAAACGAACTCGTCCGCAGTCCAGGCGCGAACCGTTTCTATGTTCGTGACCGCACCCGATGCCGCGACCGCCATGCCGACCGCCACAGCATCTGTTCCGTCCGGCGCTTCGCTGATCACGACCACGTCATTGCTGCCGGTTGTCATGTAGAAGGATAGCAGTCGACCGCCGACTTTCTCCAACAATGCTTTCACCGGGCCGGTACGGTTCTCGGGCTTTTGCAACATGCCTTTGACACCAGCTTGCGAGTAAGTTGCGTAGGTAATGAAAACAGGCATTGGTACCTCCGTTTTAACGAGAAATCACGGGGCCTTTCAGTCAGCCGACCCCGAGGGCCGTCGTACGTCAAATGCCGGAGATCAGCGGTGCCGCGATGTGCCAAAGACCCGCGCCGATAAGCGCCACACCTGACACCGGCACCAGCCACCGGGCTGTCGGCAGAAGCTTTTCCAGCGCGACATAGGCGGCAATGCCAACGATCCAGTAGAGGTTCATGATTCCACCGACGAAAAGCAGCAGCATCAACGCCCAGCAGCACCCCAGGCAATATGTGCCGTGCAGGGCTCCGGTTCTGAGCGCGCCGAAGGGGCCGGGCCGGTTGTGACCGGCCAGAAACCTTACAGGGCTCTGGCAGTAACGAAGGCACGCATTCTTCAAACTTGAAAACTGATAGAATCCGGCAGCCAGCAGAACACATCCCGCGAAGGGGCCAGAGCGGATTGTCATCATCGGCCCGCTCGACAGCCCGATATGTTCCAACCCCCACTGCAATGCCGTTGCAGTCAGGCTGAACGCACCCCAAGTCACCAGATAGCCCAACAGGAAACACAGGCTGAACGTTGCGGCGCGGTCTTTCTCAGGGCCTATGCGCTTTGTCGCTGCAAACAAAAGCACGGCTGGCGCGGCACTTGGGGTCATCATGGCAATCATCATGATCCACCACATCAGGAAGATGAGCAGGGTGTAACCGAAGCTCCAGACGGTTGCGGAACCCATCTGCATGGGCTCTCCAACCGGGCCTGCCATGCGGGTCATTTCGACCGCAGACATATTCATCCCGACGCCGGCAACTGTGTACCAGGTGGCTGCAAGAATGATCAGAAGGACGCTGCCCAACACGATTGCATTGTCCTGCCTCAACAGCCGCTCAATCGCCCCGGCAGGGGCTGTCGCACTCTGTCTGGTCATGAGAGGGTCTCCGGCTACGCGCCCAGAACACCGTGACCGGAGAGGTTCAGATGTGCGAGATGAGCGTGCGTGGCGTCAAAGGTAAGACTAATCTCACCACCCGTTGTTTTGGCCGACCCCGAGGCAGCCTCGGCGTGGCGGTACTCAAAGCCGTTCGGCAACTGGATCGATGCCCTGTGCGCAGCGCCCGATACGATATGAGGAATCGGGCTGACCTCGACGTCGAAGACCCCTTGAACCCTGGCATAGCCACTGCGATCATCGCGGTTCCAGTTCAATTCGATCGGTACAAAAAGCGTTTCATGTTTCGTCGGTGCCATCGCACTGTAAACGTACCACATGGTCGCCATTTCATCGGTGTCTTCGCCGGTCATGATGGCCTGCAATGCTGCGCGCTGTTCGGCTGTAGCACTTTCGTCAATGATCAGTTGCATCTGACCATTGCCTTCGTGGATCGGTCCCGGCCAGTGATAAACACCTGCTGCCCGCAAACCTGCCAGATCAGTATCGCCATAATGTCCGCTTTCGATGTCGAAAACGACCACTGCCTCGCAATTGCCATGAGATGGAAGAACGCTGAATTGGCAGGGGCAACCGAAATTGCAATTACAATTGGCCAGTTCTTCGCCCTGAATAACCCACTCTGTCATGATAGCCCCCCAAGAAAAGCTGCGTAAAACAACACTGCTCCGCGCGGGCATTACCTGTTTACACTGCCTTGGCCGTCGAGCCTGAAGTCGGCCTCTTGGACGTATCAGCCGCGGTAAACCTATCACGATATCGTGATATGTACAAACTTAGTCACTGCCGTCCGGTCCTCACCGGCTTGGAAATACAGTCCAGAATCCCGTGGGGGTTGAACGTGGTATTCGCCTTTGCATTCCTCTGATAGAATTGGGGCATATTTTGAAAAACCGGGAGGATTGTCATGAGCTTTATGAAGACACTTGCGTCCGTTGCAGTTGGTTTCGCAGCCGCGAAGGGGCTGGAAAAATACCAGAAAATGGGCGGAATGGCTGGCTTGCAGGACATGATGCAAGGCGCAGGCGGTGGCCTTGGCATGGAACAGCTCGGCAAGATGGCCGAACAGTTCGGCCTTCCCGGAGGTGCGACAGGCCTCCAGGATATGATGGGCAAGATGGGGTTGGGGGGCAGTTCCGCCGGTGCCGCCGGTCTTGGCGGGCTTTTGAATGCGATGCAGGGGGCGGCCAGAACGGGCAGCCAGCAGACCACCGACATGATGGAGACCGTGTTTGGCGAAACACCAGCCGGTGCCGCGATGGAAGCTCAGGCCAAGCTCATGTTGCGGGCGATGATTCAGGCGGCCAAGGCAGACGGCGAGCTGGACGAGCACGAGAAAGAAACGATCCTCGGAGAGTTGGGCGATGACATCAGTGACGAGGAACGCGCATTTGTGCAGGAACAACTGAACGCACCCGTCGATGTCATGGGCCTGGCAGCTGATTCTGGGGCGCCTCTCAGAACGCAGATTTATGCGACATCTCTGGCGGCAATACGGTTGGACAACGATCGCGAGGCCGCATATTTGCGGCAATTGTCCACTGCGCTGGGTCTTTCGGACAGTGAAAGAGACCAGATTCACAGCTATATGGGTGCACCAACGTTACCGGGTTAAATCTGTGCCCGATTCCTGTGCTGGGTTGTCCGATTGGCCTTGACATGCACAGCGTAGCGCGTAAAAGCGCACGCTCATAGGAATTCAACCGAAAGGCCCCTGCCTTTCCGGACGCAGGAGATAACCATGGCGAAGCCGACGACAATCAAGATCCGTCTGAACTCGACCGCGGGCACGGGCCACTTCTACGTGACCAAAAAGAACGCGCGCACCATGACCGAGAAAATGACCATTCGTAAATACGATCCGGTCGTTCGCAAGCATGTCGAGTACAAGGAAGGCAAGATCAAGTAATCTTTCCGTTCCATTTGGACTTTCCAAAAAGGCTCTGCTTGGCAGAGCCTTTTTTTGTGCTGAATTCCGGTGGTTGGTTGCCAAGAACATCAACATACCCATCTGGGGCCGTTGCAGGAGCGCATCAGCCACCGATGCAATCGCATTGGCTGTGGCTTGCTTTTTGTGCCGACCTGCAAGTACGCTTGAGCAAACCGCCACAAAATGTTGACCGCCATGAAAAAAATCTTGTTATCCACAATAGCCGTTCTGACTTTGGCGGCTTGTGAAGACCCGTTCAACCGTGAAGGTGTCGGGTTTACCGGAATCGATGGCGAACCCCGCACGATTTCCGACGTCCCCGGAGCCGTTGCTTTTTTGCCGCCTGAAACGAATGTCCCGGCTGAGCTGGCAGAACTTCAGACCGTTACTCTATTGGCTGATGAAGTGGACCCCTCCAAGGTGGCAGCCGTTGCTATCGACAATGGCGGGCGGACGCCGGACAATGCGGTTCAGCTACAAGGCAGCGATACGAACCTGTTCCTGAGCACCGTCAGCGTCAACGGAACCTTGTTTGGTGTCCTTCGCACGCCGACGAACAGCGTAAAAGTCGACAACTCGATCGGTGTTGGTTTTGCGCAAGAGGCCGAGCGTTTTACCGGGTGCCTGCCTGCTGGTGATGTGTTCCGCAAAGGCACGTCCGAGCGTAGTTCGGGCTTTGCGGTGCCGTTGAACTGCAGCTAAATCTCATACCTTCTGATGTATCAAGCCCTCGCCGATCTGGTGGGGGCTTTTTCTTGTCTGGGTACGCGCGGACGCCAAAGCTTTGTCTGGAAGGACTTGTGCATCGGGCAAGCGCGATCATCAGTTGGTTCTAAACGAAAAAAGGCCGGTCTGACGACCGGCCTTTATCCCTTACATTGGTTTGCAATTACTCGCGGTTACCCAAGAATTGCAGCAGGAACATGAACAGGTTGATGAAATCCAGGTACAGGTTCAACGCGCCCATGATAGCGGCCTTGCCCAGCCATTCCTGATCGCCACTATGGGCCATTTGCAAGTATGTGTTCTTGATATTCTGGGTGTCATAGGCGGTCAGGCCCGCGAAGATCAGAACGCCGATGGCCGAGATTGCAAAGGCAACCGCCGAAGACGCCAGAAAGATGTTCACAACCATCGCGACGATCAGGCCGATCAGGCCCATCATCAGGAAAGTGCCCATGGCGGACAAGTCTTTCTTGGTTGTGTAACCATACAGGGAAAGGCCCGCGAACGCGATTGCGGTGATCAGGAAGACCTGAATGACTGACTCACCGGTGAAAACAAGGAAAATCCAGCTGATCGAAACGCCCATCACCGCTGCAAAAACGTAGAACACCAGCTGTGCGGCGGCCGCCGACATACGGTTGATCCCGGCGCTGAAGCCGAAGACAAACAGCAGGGGTGCAAACATGATGACCCAGCGCAGGGGCGATGCGTAAATGCTATAGCCCAGCGATGTCAGATAGGTATCGGCATTCAACTGTGCCGCCGCGGCTGACGGATCGCTAGTGGTTGCCAGGCCCGCGATGGCCCAGGCTGCTGCGAATGTGATCAGCATGCCTACGGACATAGTGCCATAGACTTTGTTCATATGGGCGCGCAGGCCCTCATCAATCTCGGCAGCGCGCGCGCCGGCCGCCGTCCGGATCGTGTCGAATTGTGCCATCAAAGGGTCTCCCTTTACATAATTATGCAGCCCCCGGCTGTGCGGGAAGCGTTCTAGGCAAATATCGGCAACTCAGGGCTGTGTTTCAAGTATTTACCGCGGAAAACCAACTAATTTACGCAACAAAAGTGGCGATCCGTAACAAGTGACCGCCACTCATGAACTAAAGATTTGTATTTGCATCATTTCTGCCAGAAATCCGGCGCGTCCCAGACGAAGCGTCTGGCTTCGGCGTCGGCCTCTGATCTGGAGATTCCGATGTCCTGAAGGGCGCGATTATCAAGTCGCGCCAGCTGGCGGCGTTGACGCTTCAGGGAAACAGCACGCCTGATGATAGTGCTGAGTGATTGCTTTTTCTGCTTGCAGGGGCGATGAATGGCAATTTGGGTCATATTTATTGTCCTTTCGTCTCTTTTCGATGGTTTCGCTTGTCTTCATCAATTTCCTTGATTGATATGGGAGAGTATGACATATTTTAAAAACGAATATTTTTGATGAAACCCATAAGGAATTGTGAAGATGCGGAATCTGGACATCACAACCCTGCGCTCATTTGTTGCTGTGGCAGATCAGGGGGGAGTGACACGCGCTGCCGGGTTCCTGCATCTGACGCAATCTGCGGTCTCGATGCAGTTGAAACGGCTGGAGGAGTTGCTTGGCCTGCAGTTGCTGGACCGCAGTGGCAGAACGATTGCCCTGACCGCGTCCGGTGAACAATTGCTGGCTTATGCGCGCCGCATGATCGCATTGAATGATGAGGTCATCTCGAAACTGACCGATCAGGCCTTTGAAGGTGAGGTGGTGTTGGGGGTTCCTCACGACATAGTTTACCCGGCCATCCCCAGGGTCCTGCAACGATTCAACGCGGATTTCCCGCGGGTCAGAGTTCAGCTGGTGTCGTCTTATTCCTTGCAGTTGAAAGATATGTACAAACGCGGTGAATGTGACGTGATCCTGACAACGGAACCGTCGTCGGTGGACGGTGCGGAAACCATTGCAGAGCTGCCCTTGCGCTGGATAGGTGCACCGGGCGGGTCAGCCTGGCGCAAGCGTCCGCTACCTTTGGCACTTGGACGTCGCTGCTTGTTTCGACCACAGGTGATATCCGCGCTGGATGCAGCCGGTATTCCCTGGGAGTTGTCGGTGGAAACTGAAAACGACCGCACAATCGAGGCCACAGTCAGTGCTGATCTGGCAGTGTATGCGGCACTGGAAGGTACCGAAGCCGCACATCTTGAGCAGATCGAAGGCGGCGGTGCGCTACCGGACCTGCCTGCGCATATGATCAACCTGTATGGTGGCGAGCCGGGTCGAGACGCGGTTGTCGAAGCACTGGCGCAGTTGGTGCGTCAGAACTTCCGCCTGCTTGCGGGAACGCAACTGCGTGCCGTGGTGGGTTGATTGCGGTCAGGGGGTGATCACGATTTTGCCCGTCGATTTCCGCTCTTTCAGCAACCGCATGCCCTGCGCGACCTCATCAAGAGGCAAGACGTGGCTAATGTGCGGATTGATACGGCCCTCGGCGTGCCAGCGGAAAAGGGTGCCAAAGCTTTCGCGTACGGCTTCCGGCCGGAACTTCAAATACCCGCCAATGTAAAAGCCGATCACGGTCAGGTTCTTGACCAGCAGATGATTGGCGGGGATTTGCGGAACATCTCCCCCGGCAAATCCGATGGGCAGCAGGCGGCCTTCAGGATTGGTGGCGCGAAAGGCCGCCTTGAACACATCGCCGCCGATTGCGTCATAAACGACATCCGCGCCGCCAAGCGATCTGACCCGATCCCTCAGATCCTCTGAGGCATCAATCAGGTGGTCGGCCCCTGCGGCGCGTGCAACGGCCAGCTTTTCGAGGCCGCGGGCCTGTGCGATGACGGTGGCGCCCATGAGCTTGCCGATTTCAACTGCGGTCAGCCCGACACCGCCCGCTGCGCCGGTAACCAGAAGCGTCTCGCCGGGTTGCAGTCGGGCGCGGTGGTCAAGCGCCATGTGGCTGGTGCCATAGGCAATCTGGATCGCAGCGGCGTCTTCGAAACGGGTCGTGCCCGGCAACGGGATCGCGCGATCGGCATCGAATACGCCAAATTCTGCGAGCCCTCCCTGACCGGAATAGACGGCAATCCGGTCGCCTAGTTTCAGGGTGGACACATCTGGACCTATGGCATCCACGACACCGGCGATTTCCATACCCAAAGTAAACGGTGCAGGCGGTGTATCCTGATACGTGCCTTTCTGCATCAACAGATCAGCGAAATTCAAACCGCAGGCTTTGATCGCAACCCGCACCTGACCTTCACCCGGTTCGGGTTTCGGTACATCGCACAGCTGGGCAACTGCCCCGTCAGATCGAATACAATAGGCCTTCATTTGGCTCCTCACGTGTTTGGGGCATAGGCACGTGGGCTGTGCAAGATGTCAATTCCTTATGCGCGGCGCCCCGAAACGACTGCAAATCTGTCGCATGTCCAACCGGGCCACGCGAAAAGCGGGCAGGGCATTTGACGCATACAACCACAGCCCTTGTGAGGGGGGATCGATTCAACCAGCTTGAAAAAAAATTTAAAACGGGCAATATAGACTATCAGTGCTGGTAAACGGGGGACGGCACAGTCCGGATCAGGGGGCGTTTAAGGGGAGCCCTCTTGGTATTGCGATATCGGACGTCGCACGATCCCGTACAAATGTGTGTAGTAGAGGAGAATACCAATGACTCATCACGTCGATGTTCATGTGGGCAAGCGCGTTCGGCATCGCCGCTGGCTGATTGGGATGACCCAGCAACAGTTGGCGCAGCAAGTTGGTATCAAGTTCCAGCAGATCCAGAAATATGAGACCGGAGCCAACCGAATCAGCGCGTCGCGCCTGTGGGACATTGCCGAGGCATTGGATGTTCCGGTCAGCTTCTTCTTCGAAGGATTGGAAGAAGCCCAGAAAAGCAGCTCGGAAAAGAAATCTGTTCCAGCTGATCTGATGGGCGATAAAGAAGCCTTGGATCTTGTCCGCTCTTACTACGCAATTCCGGAAAACCAGCGCCGCCGCCTGTTTGAACTTGCACGTGTCCTCAGCGACGTCGCCTGATCAGACCGGCTTGACTTTGCCAGGTAATGCCCGCACCAGAGTGCCATGCATCCGGCGAGTTTAAGCGACATTGAAATTGCAGAAGAAATGGCCGAAGCGGCACGCGCGGCCATTCTTCCTTTTTTTCGTCAGACCAATCTGGAAACTGCGAACAAGCTGACCGATGGGTTCGACCCCGTCACCGTGGCGGACCGGGCCGCCGAAAAAGCCATGCGAGAGGTTCTGTCCCGGTTGCGCCCCGAAGATGGCGTGTTGGGTGAAGAATACGGTGCGCACAAAGGCAGCAGCGGCCGAACCTGGGTCTTGGACCCCATCGACGGGACGCGCGGGTTTATCAGTGGTACACCAACCTGGGGCGTTCTGATCGCGCTCAGCACAGCAGATGGGCCGATCATGGGGGTGATTGATCAGCCCTACATTGGCGAACGCTTTGTCGGATCGACTGCTGGTGCGCAGCTTAAAGGGCCGCTGGGGACCAGTAAGCTGCAAACACGGGGGACGAAATCTCTGGCGCAAGCGACGCTGTTCACCACTTTTCCTGAAGTCGGCACCCCGGATGACCGGGCCGGGTTTCAGGCCGTATCGGAACAGGTGCAACTGACCCGGTATGGAATGGACTGCTACGCTTATGCCTTGTTGGCCGCTGGGCAGGCGGATCTGGTGATCGAAGCAGGGCTGAACTCGTATGATATTCAGGCCCCTATTGCGGTTATTCAGGCGGCCGGTGGAATTGTGACCGACTGGCAAGGCGGCCCGGCGCATGAGGGCGGTCGTGCATTGGCCGCAGCCAACGCAGAGATTCATGCAGAGGCGCTTCAGATCCTGCGTCGGTTCTGAAACCTGTTGTCGCAGATCCCGATGGCGGGTACATAATAGACAGTCGGTTCTTGAGCCCGTTTTCCACCGACCTTCGCACTCCTTGCAAGAGACGGGCAGATTCAGGAGCGCGACATGACAGAAATCCTACTCAAAAATGCTGACCTGATCCTGACGATGGACGAGTCCCGGCAGGAACTCCCCGGGGCTGACATTTTGATCCGCGACGGCCAGATCGCGGGAATCGGGCAGGGATTGCAGGCACAAGGCGAGGTTCACGATGTTTCGGGCTGTCTGGTGACACCCGGGCTGGTGAACACTCATCACCATCTTTACCAAACGTTGACCCGCGCGGTGCCGGGCGGGCAGGACGCATTGCTGTTCGGGTGGCTTCAGACACTCTATCCGATTTGGGCGAAGTTCGGTCCAGACGAGATGTTCACCTCGGCCCAGATCGGTTTGGCAGAGCTGGCACTGTCAGGCTGTACGCTCAGTTCTGATCACCTGTACCTCTACCCCAATGGTTCGCGGCTGGAGGATACGATTGCTGCCGCATCCGAGTTGGAGATTCGATTTCACCCAACACGCGGCGCGATGAGCATTGGTGAAAGCGATGGCGGCCTGCCACCGGACAGTCTGGTTGAAGAAGAAACAGCCATACTGGACGACATGATCCGTGTCGTGGATGCGTTTCACGATCCGTCAGAAGGATCGATGTGCCGTGTGGGTCTGGCCCCGTGTTCACCGTTCTCGGTCAGCCGGGACCTGATGCGCGATGCAGCCCTTCTGGCACGGGACAAAGGTGTGATGTTGCATACGCATCTGGCTGAAAACGATGAAGATATCGCCTATTCACAGGCTCAGTTCGGTTGTCGGCCCGGTCAATACGCCGAAGATCTGGGTTGGACTGGCCCGGATGTGTGGCACGCCCATTGTGTCAAGTTGGACGGGGCCGAGATTGATCTGTTTTCACGTACGAAAACGGGTGTCGCTCATTGCCCATGTTCGAACTGCCGTCTGGGATCAGGCATCGCGCCGGTGCGGACGATGCGCGATGCGGGGGTAAAGGTGGGTCTCGGCGCTGATGGTTCGGCCAGTAATGACAACGGCAATCTGATGCTTGAGGCTAGGCAGGCGCTGCTGTTGCAGCGGGTGGTCAATGGGGCAGATGCGATGTCGGCCCGTGAAGCGTTGGAGATTGCGACACGTGGCGGGGCCGATGTGCTGGGGCGTCCCGATTGCGGGCGGCTTATGCCGGGAAAACGTGCGGATGTCGCTGTTTGGGATATGCGCTGTGTCGAAAGCGCAGGCAGTTGGGACCCGGCAGCTCTGCTTCTTGCAGGTCCGATGCAGGTAAAGCACCTGTTTGTCGAAGGCCGCCAGATCGTGCGGGATGGGCATATCACGACGATTGACCTGCCCCGCGTGATTGAGCGTCAAAACAGTCTTGCCAAGGAGTTGCAGGCCTAGGCGGCCTGCCGCCCACCGATCCAGACCTCGGCCACAGCCCGATCATCACCCATCATGATGGTAGGGAAGATGGCCTCCCAAACATCGTTTGCGCAAGCTTCGCGCTGGGCGATGGCCGGGGTCGAGGCGAGATCAATCACGACCAGATCCGCCTCCATTCCCGGCGCAATGTTGCCGATACAATCATCCATCCGCAGGCTGCGCGCCGACCCGACCGTACCCAGCCACAGCAATTGCGCCGGATGCAGGGGTCGCCCACGCAACTGACCTATTTCATAGGCGGCAGCCATGGTGCGCAGCATTGAAAAACTTGATCCGCCACCGGTATCTGTTGCCAAACCGATCCGGTGGCCATCATGGATCAAGCCGTTCATGTCGAACAGACCCGACCCTATGAAGGTGTTCGAGGTGGGGCAGTGGATCAGTGACGCATCAACCTCGCGCAGACGATCGCGTTCCCGATCTTCCAGATGGATGACATGCCCATAAAGTCCGTTCTGCCCCAGCAGCCCGAACTTTTCGTAAGTGTCCAGATAGTCCCGGGCATCGGGGAACAGGGAGCGGACCCACTCGATTTCGTCTGTCTGCTCGCTCAGGTGTGTTTGCATCAGGCAATGGGGATGTTCCGCCCAAAGCGCGCCCATGGCCTCAAGCTGTTCAGGAGTGGACGTAGGCGAAAACCGGGGCGTGATGGCATAAGACAGGCGGTCGACACGGTGCCATTTCTCAAGCAGCGCGGCAGATTGGTCATAGGCTGTCTGGGCCGTGTCACGCAGACCTTCAGGCGCATTGCGGTCCATGCAGGTCTTGCCCGCGACCACACGTTGTCCCCGTTGCTGCGCGGCAGTGAAAAAGGCATCCACGCTTTCGGGGTGGATTGTGCAAAAACTGCACATCGTCGTTGTGCCATGGGCGGCAGTCAGATCCAGATAACGGTTGGCGATTTCAGAGGCGTATTCAGGATCACCAAACTTCATCTCTTCGGGGAAGGTGTAGGTGTTCAGCCAGTCGATCAACCGCTTCCCCCAACTGGCGATCATGGCCGTCTGCGGGTAGTGCACATGCGGGTCAACGAAACCCGCGATGATCAGGTGATTGCTATGGTCCTTGATGACGGCATCAGGGTGACGCCGCATCAGCGCATCAGACGCTCCGACATCAGCAACGCGCCCTTTGTCAATCACGACCGCTTCGTCCAGCCGGGTCGCTTCGGTTGGCTCTCCGTCAAAGGGTGAGCCTGTGAAACTCAGAACGTGCCCTTTCAAAAGCGTCTTTTGCGCCATTTGCCCTGTTCTCCACCTGTTTGGGACCACGCTGTAGCATAGGCAGACGAAAGAAGTGGGTAAATCGGCGCATTGTCATTGTTTTCTGGTAGCTGCTTCTTCTATTTAGGGGCCAATCGCCGAACGAAGGGGTCAGCGCATGACGACAGGCAGTGATCAAGCCGAACACGATCTGCCCCAGGACGATGACGCGTATGCGCTGGATCGCCGGACCGTGGCGGCGATCCTATACGCCGTCGATGTGGATGATCGCGACAAGCTGATTGAGCTGATGGAGCCGCTGCACGCGGCCGATATCGCTGACCTTTTGGAGCAGATCAATCCTTATGATCGGGCGCGGCTGATCCGGCTTTATGACAAGGAATTTGACGGCGACATCCTGTCTGAACTGGATGAATCGGTTCGCGAGGAAATCATCGCCGTCCTGACTCCCGAGGTTCTGGCGGAAGCCGTGCGCGAGATGGAAAGCGACGACGTCGTTGACCTTCTGGAAGACCTTGAGGAACCGCAGCAGGAGACCATTCTGGGCGCGCTCGAAGATTCCGAGCGGCTAGCAGCGCAACAAGCGCTTGCCTATCCCGAGAATTCGGCTGGTCGTTTGATGCAGCGCGAGGTCGTCATGGCGCCCGAGCATTGGACCGTCGGTCAGGCCATCGACTTTATGCGTGCCAATGACGATCTGCCCGAGCAGTTCTATCATGTTGTTCTGGTCGATCCGCGTCTGAAGCCAACGGCGCAGGTGACATTGGGCAAGCTGATGGCGTCCCGACGCGAAGTGCCGTTGTGCGATCTGGCGGAAGAGGAGTTTCACATCATCCCCGTTGATCAGGACGAGGAGGACGTGGCTTATGCCTTCAACCAGTATCACCTGATCTCGGCCCCCGTGGTGGATGCCGATGGGCGTCTGGTTGGTGTGATCACCATCGATGACGCGATGGTCGTTCTGGATGAAGAGCACGAAGAAGACATCCTGCGCCTTGCCGGTGTGAGCGACGAAAGCTCTCTGTCAGATAGTGTCGCGGCGACCAGTCGGCGACGGTTGCCCTGGCTGGCGGTAAACCTGTGCACGGCAATCTGTGCCTCGTTGGTTATCTCGCAATTTGCGGCGGCTATTGACCAGCTTGTCGCGCTGGCCATCCTGATGCCGATTGTAGCATCCATGGGGGGCAATGCGGGTACTCAGTCGCTGACCGTTGCAGTGCGCGCATTGGCGACACGCGACCTGACCAATTCAAACGTGATGCGCGTTATCAGGCGGGAACTGCTGGTGGGCATGTTGAACGGGCTCTGTTTTGCCATTGTGCTGGGGACCGTGGGAATGCTGTGGTTCGGTTCACCTTGGCTGGGTGTCGTGATTGGGTCAGCCTTGGTCGTGAACATGATCATCGCGGGCTTTGCAGGTACGGTAGTACCGGTGGTGCTGGATCGTCTGGGAATTGACCCGGCGCTGGCTTCAGGAACCTTTGTGACAACCACAACCGATGTCATGGGGTTCTTCATCTTTCTTGGGCTTGCCAGTGTGGTGCTATTGTGACCGATCTGACAGAAATCAAAGCGGCTGCACGCAAAGCGGCGTTTGCGCGCCGCAAAGTCGCGTTCGACACGCGTGTTCCCGGTGCGGCCGGACGTTTGTCCGAGGTTCTGGCGGGTTATCGCGGCGTGCCCTTGTCAGGCTACATGCCAATCCGAACCGAGATCGACCCGGTGTCTGCCATGGCTGAAGCTGCGGCTTATGGACTTGTCGGTGTTCCCGTGATCCAAGCCGCTGGAAAACCTCTGAAATTTTCGCGCTGGACGCCAGAAGGACCGCTGAAAGACGGCCCATTCGGCGCCAAAGTGCCTGAGGTTGATGATTATTTCGATCCCGAAATTCTGATTGTGCCGCTGGTGGCTTTTGATGCCAACGGCGGGCGCCTTGGATATGGTGGTGGATTTTATGACCGCACGCTGGAAGGATTGCGAGGCAAGCGCGCGACAATGGCAATCGGTTTCGCTTTTGACGCGCAAGAGGCGCAGGATCTGCCGCTGGAGCCGACCGATCAGCCGCTGGACATGGTTGTCACGGAAAGCCGGGTGCTGACGTTCTAGCTGCTACTGTTCGAAATGGCTGCGCAAGTAATCCCAGGCATCCACCTCGGTGCCGTCTTTCAGGATGCAGACCCCAAAGACGCTTCCGTCTTCGTTCTTCCGAAGTTGGTAAACCCCATCATTCTCGATGCAAAAGGTCGCGGCGGGGTTGGGCATGGATGTCTTCGTACCTTGGGCCATAACGCCCGAAGCGGCCACAAGGCCGACTGTCAGTATTGCCAATAATTTCACAACATGTCCTTTTGACTTATGCGCATGGCTATGATTTTGCCGCGCCTGCATGCAATTTCAAGTTCGGGCTCAACTTAAATTTCACGGTTCCGCCTTGTTATTGCCCAGCACAGCCCCTACGACCCGGATCATGAGGATTTTGTTTCTTGGTGATGTCATGGGGCGCGCGGGGCGCGCGGCCGTTCAGCAGCATTTGCCGCGCCTGCGCGACGAATGGCGGCTGGATTTCGTTGTGGTCAATGGCGAAAACGCGTCGAACGGCATGGGGTTAAGCGGCGATCACGCCAAGCTGCTGCTGGATGCCGGGGCAGATTGCCTGACATTGGGCGATCATGCGTTCGACCAGAAAGACATGCTGCAATATATCGAGAAAGAACAGCGCATCGTGCGCCCGGTGAACTATGCCAAGGGCGCACCGGGGCGGGGGCACCGGCTGTTCAACGCACCCGGCGGGCGCAAGGTTCTGGTGGTGCAGGTGCTGGGGCAGGTATTTATGAAACGGCCATTTGACGACCCGTTCTCGGCCATTGAACCTATCCTGAAGTCGCACCCACGGGGTGGACAGGCTCAGGCTATCATCGTCGATATGCATTGCGAAGCGACGTCTGAGAAGATGGCCATGGGTCACTATTGCGACAAGCGTGCCAGCCTTGTGGTGGGCACACATACCCATGTACCGACAGCGGATTCACAAATTCTGCCGGGTGGCACAGGCTATCTGACGGATGCGGGCATGTGCGGCGACTATGACTCGGTCATTGGTATGGACAAGCAGGAACCGATGCGCCGGTTCATAACCGGGATGCCCAAGACCCGATTTACCCCCGCCAATGGTGAGGCCACGCTGAGCGGCGTTTTTGTCGAAACGGATGATCGCGACGGCCAGGCCAAATCTGTTCGCATGGTGCGCGTTGGTGGGCGTTTGGAACAAGCCGGGCCTGATTAACGAACGTCGGGCTTGCTCTGCCACGCGCAATGCGTGAAACTGCATGTCATCAGGCGCTTGGGCCAGGGTTCGGACAGAATACCACGAATGCATTTCCTTCCACTGACAGAGACGGGCAGCGCGATTCTGGCGCTGCTGATTGTTGCGAGCATGTTCGTCATGTTCCTGCGCGAGGTTTATCCGACCGAGGTCGTGGCCATCGGCGGTGTCTCACTGATGCTGGTCACAGGGATATTGCCCTATCAAAGCGCGCTGGCGGTCTTGTCCAATCCCGCGCCTTGGACGATTGCGGCGATGTTCATCATCATGGGGGCCTTGGTGCGGACCGGGGCCTTGGACGCCTTCACATCGACCGCGCAAAGGCAGGCACAGGTCAACCCGCGCATCGCCATCGGTTTGCTGATGGGGTTTGTCGTGCTGGCATCGGCTTTTGTGTCGAACACGCCCGTTGTTGTGGTCATGATCCCGGTTTTTGTTCAGATCGCCCGCACGCTGAATGTACCCGCGTCAAAGCTGCTAATTCCACTCAGTTATGCCGCCATTCTTGGCGGGACACTGACACTGATCGGAACGTCCACCAACCTGCTGGTGGATGGTGTGGCCCGTGCGCAGGGGATGAAAGCATTCACGATATTCGAGGTCACGCCGCTGGGGATTGCACTGGTGATCTACGGCATGATCTATCTGCGTTTCATCGCCCCCAGATTGCTGCCCGAGCGGGACAGCATGGCCTCGTTGCTTAGCGACCGGTCCAGAATGAAGTTTTTCACTGAAGCGGTCATTCCGCCTGACAGCAACCTGATCGGGCGTGAAGTGACCGGCGTTCAGTTGTTCAAACGCCCCGGCGTGCGACTGATCGACGTGGTCCGGGGCGATGAATCGCTGCGGCGCAATCTGAAGGGCGTCGAATTGCAGGTCGGTGACCGCGTGGTCCTGCGGACCGAGATGACGGAACTTCTTAGCCTTCAGACCAACAAAGAGCTCAAGCGCGTGGATCAGGTTTCCGCTGTCGAGACCAAGACGGTCGAGGTGCTGATCACACCCGGATGCCGGATGGTGGGGCGGACATTGGGAATGCTGCGGTTGCGGCGCCGGTACGGTGTCTATGTGCTGGCCGTTCACCGCCGTAATCAGAATATCGGCCGTCAGTTGGATGACCTGGTGGTGCGGGTCGGGGATACATTACTGCTGGAGGGCGCCCCGGCAGATATCCAGCGCCTAGCGGCGGACATGGACATGGTGGATGTCAGCCAACCCTCTGCACGCGCCTTCCGTCGCAGCCATGCGCCGATTGCAATTGGCGCGCTGGTCGGGATCGTCGTCCTGGCGGCATTGGGTGTCGCGCCGATCCTGCTGCTGTCGATTGTGGCCGTAGCCGTGGTTCTTCTGACCCGCTGCATCGATGCAGACGAGGCGTTTTCCTTTGTTGAAGGTCGCCTGTTGGCGCTGATCTTCGCGATGCTCGCCATCGGTGCGTCACTGGACAGCTCTGGCGCGGTTTCACTGATTGTCGAGGCCGTGGCACCGGGATTAAGCGCTTTGCCGCCCTTCCTGATCATCTGGGCGATCTATCTGCTGACCTCGGTGCTGACCGAACTGGTTTCCAACAATGCGGTTGCGGTTGTGGTCACGCCTATTGCCATCGGGCTGGCCCAGGCCGTCGGAATGGACCCGCGCCCGTTGGTGGTTGCGGTTATGGTGGCGGCTTCGGCATCGTTCGCAACACCGATCGGATACCAGACTAACATGATGGTCTACGGCCCCGGCGGTTACAGGTTCACCGATTTCATGAAGGTCGGTGTTCCGCTAAATCTGACAGTCGGATTGCTGGCATCGCTGCTTATTCCGTTGATCTGGCCTTTGTGATTTCGGCGCAGAATTGCCACTTTGTCGAAGCGCATCTTGCAAAGATCCAAGGGCACACGATCTTTTGCGAAGAGGGTTTGCAAAAGGATTTGACCTATGCAGCATTTAAGTCGCGCAATATGGGTGGGTGCAGCAACTTGGGTAGCGTCAAGCGGTGTCGCCATTGCCGGTGCAGTTGAAGGGACTGCCACGTACCGAGAGCGCATTGCACTGCCACCGGACGCAACCCTTTATGTCGAGCTTCAGGATATCTCGCTGGCCGATGCCCCCGCTGTCACACTTGCCGCGCAACGGTATGCGCTGAGCGGGGTGCCCGCGCAGTTCAAATTGACTTATGACGATGCGCTGATCATGGATGCCCATCGCTATGCTGTGCGGGCGTCAGTGATGCAGGGGCAAAACCTGCTGTTCACCACAGATACCGTTTACCCCGTTCTGACGAATGGGGCAGAAAATGCCGCTGATCTTCTGTTGGTTCAGGTCCAGGGGCAAGGGTCGGCAGCGCTGGACAACACCCAATGGACCGCCTCGGGCCTGAATGGTGCGCCTGTCGAATCCGAAAAACGCCCCGAGCTTGTCTTTGGTCAGGATGGGGTCTTTTCAGGAAGCAGCGGCTGTAACCGGTTCAGTGGTCAGGCCGAAATTTCCGGTAATCGCATTGCGTTTCCAGACAACATGGCGGCAACACTCATGGCGTGCCCGCCCCCGCTGGACGCGGTTGAGCGGCAATTCCTGCAAGCCTTGCAAAACGTTACGACATTCGCGATGCAGGGCAACGCTCTGGCTCTGCTAGATGCGCAGGGCCAGCCGGTGATCAAACTGGTGCGCAAGTAACAGGGAAAGTGCGTCAGGCAACGGCCCTTGATCGCCCGGCATTTCGACCGGAAAAGATGCAGCCGCCCAGGAATGTACCCTCCAGCGCGTTGTAGCCGTGATAGCCGCCGCCGCCGAATCCGGCGACTTCGCCAGCAGCGAACAGGCCCGGTACCACATTTCCGTCTGATCCAATCATCTGACTGTCCAGATTGGTCTGCAACCCACCCAGAGATTTGCGTGTCAGAATATGCAGCTTGACGGCAATCAGCGGGCCGTTGGCCGGATCCAGAAACTTATGCGGTTTGGCTGTGCGGATCAGTTTATCTCCGCGATAATTGCGCGCGGCAAGGATCGCCATCATCTGCGCATCTTTCGAAAAAGGGTTGTCGACCTGCGAATCCCGGGCTTCGATCTGGGCACGCAGTTGAGCCTCATCTATCGGAGTGTCGCCCAGATGGTTCATGCCGTTGACCAGTTCGGTCAGCGTGTTGGCAACAACAAAGTCCTCACCCTTTTCCTTGAACGCCTCGACCGGAGCAGTTGCGCTGGAACCTGACAGAATGCGCTGACGGATAACCTCTTTCCAACTGCCCGAAGTGAAGTCGGGGTTTTGTTCCGACCCGGACAGCGCAAATTCCTTTTTGATCACCTTCTGGGTCAGAACGAACCAGCTGTATTCATATCCGGTTTTCAGGATCTCACGCAGTGTCCCCAATGTGTCGAACCCCGGCAGACAGGGCGGTGCCAGGCGGTTGCCCCTGGCGTCAAACCACATTGAACTTGGGCCGGGCAGGATGCGAATGCCGTGGGCGGGCCAGATCGGGTCCCAGTTGTGGACGCCTTCGGTGTAATGCCACATCCGATCACCATTGATGACATGGCCGCCCGCTTTTTCGCTGATTGCGATCATGCGGCCATCAACGTGAAAGGGTACCCCTGCAACCATGTCTTTGGGAGGCTCACCCAAACGGTCCCGGGGCCAATTTTGACGCACCATGTCAAAATTGCCGCCAATACCGCCGGAGGTGACGATGATCGACGGGGCATAAACTTCGAACTCGCCAACCTCATCGCGGTTGGTTTTGCCACCGCGCTGGGAGGTGTCATCGGCCAGAATTTCTCCGGAAACACCTTTGGCGGTTCCGTTCTGCATGATGATATGGCTGACCTGGTGGCGGAACTTCATCTGGATCAATCCGGCGCTGACATGGTCGCGGACACGTCGGATAAAGTGTTCAAGAACGCCGGGGCCGGTGCCCCATGTGATGTGAAAGCGCGGGACTGAGTTGCCGTGCCCCGTCGCATAAGCCCCGCCGCGTTCGGCCCAGCCAACGACCGGAAACCAGCGCAGGCCCATTTCGTGCAGCCACTGACGCATCTCGCCAGCCGCAAACTCGATATAGGCTTCGGCCCATTTGCGGGGCCATGCGTCTTCGTCACGGTCAAACTGTGCGCTGCCCATCCAGTCGCGCAACGCCAGATCGTGGCTGTCGCGTATACCCATGCGGCGCTGTTCGGGGGTGTCGACCATGAACAGTCCACCAAGGCTCCAGAACGCCTGACCGCCCAGAAAGGTTTCAGGTTCCTGATCGAGTATGATTACCTTTTTGCCTCGGTCGCCCAGTTCGGCTGCGGCGGCCAATCCGGCCAGACCAGCACCGATTACGATCGCATCAGCAGTGTCGTTTGTCATAACGGTCCTTTCAGCGCCTGCGGAACCAGACAAGAAACGGCAGAACCACGGCGTACATCGTAATGCCATAAACCGCCGAGGGCAGGGCCAGCGGGCTGAACCCGCTTTCGGTATTCGTGATCAGCGCCGCCAGTGTAATGCCCAGCGTGGAGTTTTGAATACCGGTTTCGATCGAGATCGTCTTGCACTCATTCCAGGACAGGTTTGATATCCGCGCAAGCCCCAGCCCGATGAACAGCAGGGCGATATTCAAAGAAATCAAGCCTGCGCCCATGATGCCAAGATTGTCGACGAACAATTGCCAGTTCCCGGCCAGTGCCGCGGCAACGATCAGCACGAACAAAACGGTCGCGAGCGTTGACAATCCCGGCTCTACGCGGTTTGCAAACCCCGTTGCAAAGTAGCGAATTCCGACCCCGATTGCCACAGGCAGCGTTGTTATCAGAAACAATGCAACAGCCAGCCCGGTGATCGAAACCTCGGGTGCTTCGTCGCCCATGAATTGCCTGATCGACCACGCGGCCAGTATTGGTACGGTCACCATCGACAAAAGGCTGATCACGGCGGTCAGGCTGACCGAAAGTGCGACATCGGCTTTGGCGAGCTTGGAGAGGATGTTGCTGGTTACGCCGCCCGGGCAAAAACTGAGCAGCATGAAACCAACCGCGATCTCGGGGGGCAATCCAAAGATTGTGACCGTCACAAAGGCTGCGACCGGCAAGAGAACAATCTGGCTTGCTGCCCCGATGGCAAAGGCGCGTCGCCGGCTCAGGATACGACGGAAGTCTGCCACTTCCAGCCCGATGCCCAGAGACAACATGATAATGGCAAGCGACACCGGCAAGCCGACATTCAAAAGCAAATCCAAGGACAACCCCTCCCAAAGTTGCGTCAGATCAGCCTATGCGAGGGGGCAAGGCGCAGGCAACCGCGCCGTTGGGTCACTCGTATCGCTGGACGAAACGGCGCAGGATTTCGCCGGGTTGCGTAACCTCTGCCGAATGGCAATGGTCGATCAGTTTCTGCGCGTCTTCGGGCGGGAAGTAGCCATGGTTCTTGTAGATGTTGATGCGTTGTTCAAAGTCTTTGGCATCGGCTTCCGGGTGGAACTGAGTGGCATAGACGTTCTGGCCCCAGCGGATCATCTGGAACGGGCAGGGGTCGGACGCAACAAGGTGAACGCAGCCCTCGGGCAGGGTTTGAACCGCTTCTTTGTGACCAACAAAAGCATCAAAGGTGGCGTCCAATTCTGCGGTAAGCGGGTCTTGTTGTCCTTCGGGAGTCAGGCGGCACCTGGATGGTCCCACAGGCTCGCCATACCGGGCTTTGCTGACGTTGCCATCCAAATGTACGGCCAGAATACCAAGGCCATAGCAGCACCCCATGAAGGGGTGATCCAGCGCGGTAATCTGCGGCATCAAACCCAGGATTGCGGCTTCGATCCGCGCATCCGTCGCGGATTTGGTTGCGGGGTCATCACTGACGCATCCCGGCCCACCGCCTACGATGACACCGGCATAGTCCGTGACATCCAGCCCTTCAGGCAGGTCGTCGCAATCCAGACGGATGCGGTGTGTGCGTTCGGGCGATAACCCGCTGCGGTTCAGGATCGAAGCATATTCTGCGTCGGAGGCATCCGTTTCCGGGCGCAGTTGCAGGATCAAAAAGCGTTTCATGAACAGCCTTTACCCGTCACAGCGGCCAAAAGACAAGGATGGCGGGGACGGAAACCGCGATGATCAGAGCCTCAAGCGGCAGGCCCATGCGCCAGTAGTCGCCAAAATGATAGCCGCCGGGGCCCAGAACCAGCGTGTTGTTCTTGTGACCGATAGGCGTCAGGAACGCAGCCGAGGCCGCAACGGCCACGGTCATCAGGAACGGGTCGGGCGACACCCCGAGCGTTTGGGCCATCTGGATGCCCACCGGGGCCGCGACGATGGCGGTGGCGGTGTTGTTCAGGACATCCGACAAGGTCATCGTCACGACCATCAGTACGGTCAGGATCGCCCATGCAGGCAGGCCGTTGGTCAGCTGGATCAGCGCATTGGCAATTAGCTCGGTGCCGCCGGATGTTTCCAAAGCGCTGCCCAGAGGGATCATCGAACCCAGCAGCACAACAACGGGCCATTCGATATGGTTATAGATCTCCGTGATTGGCATGACCTTGGTTAGCACATAGGCAATGACGACAAGACCCAATGCGACTGGAAGGTAAATCAATCCGACACTGGCCGCGAAAACGGCAGCGGCAAACAGACCGATGGCCAGCCAGGCTTTGTCGTTTGCCGTCACGTTCAATCCGCGTTCGGCCAGTGGCAGACACCCCAGCCAATCGGTCACATCAGGGCTGCGATCACGAGGGCAAAGCAGCAGCAGGATGTCTCCCGGTTGAACCTCGGTCTTGCGAACCTGTTCGGTGATCTGACGACCCTGACGCGAGATGCCCATCAGGACGGTACTTTGGCGCCAGGCCAGTCCAATACCCTGCGCAGTACGGCCGGTTATGCGCGCGCTTTCGGGAACGACCACTTCGATCACTTCAAGCCCGTCGCCTTCAGCCGTCAGCAGCTCCTGCCGTCGTGTGTCCGAGAAATCCAGTTTCAGCGCAGAACGGAATTCGTCCAGTGCCTCGGGGCGTGCTTCCAGCACCAGCGCGTCGCCATCGTTCAGTGTGGCATGGGTTGACCGGCCATATCGCCGTTTCCCATTCCGGATCAGGCCGATGATAGCCACGTCGGATTTTTCGGCCGTTTCATAAAGTTCGCTGACCCGTTTGCCGATATGGGCAGACCCCGGCGGAATCGTCAGTTCGGCAATGTATTCGGCCAGCACCTCGGATGTTTCTTGTTGCACGCCGCGATTGGGGATCAACCGCCATCCGATCAGCGCGACAAATGCCAGACCGGCAATCGCTGCTGTTCCACCAACAGGGGCGAAATCGAACATGTGAAACGGCTCGCCGAGCGTTTCCTGCCGGATCGAGGCGATGATGATATTCGGAGGGGTGCCGATCAGGGTGACCATGCCTCCCAGAATGGTAGCAAAGCTCAGCGGCATCAGGGACAGGCTCGGAGGGCGACCTGCTTTGCGCGCGGTCTGAATATCCACGGGCATCAGCAGGGCAAGCGCAGCGACATTGTTCATGAAAGCCGACAGAATGGCACTGATCCCGCCCATCAGGGCGATATGCGCGCCCAGTCCCCGTGACGCATCAACCAGAGTGCGGGTGATCAGAAAGACCGCTCCCGACCTGACCAAACCGGCAGAGACCACAAGCACCAGCGCGACGATAATGGTCGCCGGGTGGCCAAATCCCGCGAAGGCGTCACCGACAGGCACTACGCCCAGCACCACGCCGATCATAAGCGCGGCAAAGGCCACAAGGTCATATCGAAACCGACCCCATAGCAGCATTCCGAAGACGGTGATGAAAAGGGCAAAAAGTATGATCTGATCTGTCGTCATGCCGTCACCATACAAGGCGGTGAGGTCGTCGCAAGCCGCTCTCTTGATCCTGCCCCCCGCAAACGTCTATATGAGCGCCGAACACGCAAACATGATGACGAGGACGCACTATGGCAGGCCACTCCAAATGGGCCAACATCCAGCACCGCAAGGGGCGTCAGGACGCCGCGCGGTCCAAACTATTTTCCAAACTGTCGAAAGAGATCACCGTGGCCGCCAAGATGGGCGATCCCGATCCAGACAAGAACCCGCGCCTGCGTCTGGCGGTCAAAGAAGCCAAGTCGAACTCGGTCCCCAAGGATGTGATCGACCGTGCGATCAAGAAATCGCAAGCGGGTGAAGGCGAGGACTACGAAGAAATTCGCTACGAGGGCTACGGGCCCAATGGAGTAGCGGTAATTGTCGAAACCATGACCGACAACCGAAACCGGACCGCTTCGACCGTTCGTTCCACGTTCTCAAAAAACGGTGGCAATCTGGGCGAGACCGGCTCGGTTGGGTTCATGTTTGACCGCAAGGGTGAGGTCATTTACCCGGCAGATGCTGGCGATGCCGACACGATATTTGAGGCCGCGATTGAGGCCGGAGCCGAAGACGTCGAGAGTTCGGAAGACGGTCACATCATCTGGTGCGCGGATACTGATCTGAACGATGTCTCAAACGCTCTGGAAGGGGCGCTGGGCGAGTCTGAATCCACCAAGCTGGTCTGGAAACCGACCACAACGACGGAACTGGGCCTTGAGGACATGCAAAAGCTGATGAAACTGGTCGATGCACTGGAAGACGATGACGACGTTCAGCGTGTCACGACCAACTTCGAAGCCACCGACGAGGTCATGGCTCAGCTTTGAGCTGACCCATACCAACTCATTGAAACCCGGTCGCAACGGCCGGGTTTTTTGTTTTTTGACGGTTTTATTGAATTATTGGCTGAAACATTCGATGCGCTTAGGCTGAAAGTGCGGGAAATCCAGAAAACATGAAGACACAGTACGAATGACATTCAAACCTTCCGATCAGGCCAAGCGCAACGTGCCCGTTCTGGCTGGGCAGAGTATCCTGTCTCAGGTCGCGTGGACGCTCGGCAGCCCGTCGGTTGTTTTGCCGTTTCTAGCCGTTTCCTTCGAGTTGCCGATGTTTGTGGCGGGTGCACTGGTGTCGGTGCGGATGGTCGGTTGCTTGATTGCGGATTTCTTTCTGGCACAACCCGTTGCAGCAAGAAGCAAGAAGAAACGTGCGATTGCGTTGACCGAAGCGGTCATTGGCGCCTGTCTGCTTCTGGCAATAGCTGCGGCCGCAACCGGGGCTGTCCCATTGATCGCTGTGGTTTTCCTGTCTGTATTTCTTGTGATCGGGCTTGTCAGCGAAGTGCAGACCCTGATGCTTACGGATCTGTTAGGCGACCACGTTCAGGCACGTTCGCGCATGGTCATACAATATCTGCAGCTTGGTGCCGGGGGGCTATGTGCCATTGGCCTTGCGTTGCTGGTGCATCAGATCACCAAGGATAATCCACCCTTTTCGCGCCATTCAGTCATGATTGGCGTTTCGGTTTTATTCTTCCTGCTGTCGGGTCTGTTCATGCTGGCGATGACAGAAACCGTGCGTGAGGTCGCGCCGACGACACCGCAGCAGTCCGAAAGGGGTATTTCGATTAAGGCGAATATCAAGGGTATTCTGGGTATGTTCGAATACCAGTGGTTCCGGCGCTATATGATCATGCGTCTGCCCTCGGTTGCTGTGTCGCTGTCCGTTCCGTTCTTCGCGCTCATCGCAGCCGAAGCGCATCACAGCTCGACACAGGGATTGACCGCGATGATCGTCTCTTCCGCTTCGGGATATCTTGTATCGGGCCCTCTGTGGCAAACCATCAACATGAAGTCCCATCGTGCGGTCATGGTGGTCGGGACATTGATGGTCGCCGCAACAGGCAGTGTTCTTTTGGTGTTCCACTATTTGGGCATCGACCATCGGGTTCACTTGCATGCAATTGCGCTGTTCGTTGTCACCGTTGCGGTGACCGGGATCAGCAGTGCGCGCAAGCTCTATTTTCTGGATGTGGCACCCAAAGAACAGCGGGTGCGGGGATCGGCAGCGGTCAAGGCGTTTGCGCGTTTAACCGCAGTGTTGTTGTCCGCGGGCCTTGCCGCTGTCGCCCATATGCACGAGGTCGCAATGGCCGTGGCTTTCATCGTCGTCGCCAGTCTGGCGTCCTGTGTAAACTGCTACCGCATGATGCAACCGGAACAGAAATAGACAGTACAGCCCACGAATTGAGTTTTCGGCCACCGTTGCGACGGCCTCAGAAGAAGGATGAAATCTCTTCCAGGGGTTTCTTGAGTTTTGCCACAGCAGGCACAGTCGCGTCTTCTGACGGATGCCCCACCGCGATGATCATGGTTGGTTTTTCCGACGCGGGCCGGTCCAGCGCGTCGTTCAGAAACCGCATCGGGTTCGGGGTGTGGGTCAGGGTGCTGAGGCCCGCGTGATGCAGCGCGGCAATCAGAAAGCCGGTGGCAATGTTTACACTCTCCGGGACGTAGTAGTTCTTGTACCGCGTTCCATCCTCGAATTGCCCCCAGCGCTGGGCAAAAACCACGATCAGCCAAGGGGCGATTGTCAGATGTTCTTTGACCGCGTTGGTGCCGATGGGCTCCAGTGCCTTGATCCATTCATCCCCGGCGCCACCTGCGTAGAACCGGCGTTCTTCTTCTTCGGCTTCTTCCCGGATGCGGTGTTTCAGGGCAGGATCCGAGATAGCTGCAAAATGCCAGGGTTGGTGATTGGCGCCCGACGGGGCGGTGCCCGCGGTGCGCAGGCTGGATTCGATTACCTCACGGGCAACGGGGCGGGGGCTGAAATCCCGGACAGTGTGACGCTGACGCATCTTTTCGTAAAATGCCTGCGCCGCGCCCAGCATGTCTGCATCGCTGATGTCGCAACGGTCCGGCAGGGGAATCGGGTCATAGCCAAGAGCGTCACGTGAGAACATCGGTTCCTCCGAAAATGTCGTGTTTGTTTAGCTGCTTTGAGGCGAAAGCAAAATCCGTTCTGAGGCACGTTTGACAGCCTGGGTCAGAGGTTTGAGCGCGGGCGCAAGAACACGCCCAACCTGCCAGCTCAGCGCGACATCCAACGGCGCATCGGGCACGATGGGGCGCAACAGCCCATGTGTCAAAGCCTCCTGCACCAGAGCTGCGGGGTTCATGCCCCACCCAAGCCCAGCAATCGCCGCGTCCACAAATCCGTGTGAAGAAGGCAAGAAATGAGACGGGGGTGAAAGGCGTTTGCCAGTGTGCTGAACAATCCATGCCCTTTGTAGCCCGTCCTTTTGGTTGAAAACCAGGCAGGGTGCCTTGTCCAGCTCTGCCTCGGTCACTTTGTCCCGAAACCAGGTGTTGATGAATTCCGGGCTGGCTGTTGGCAGATAGCGCAACACGCCCAATGGGATCGCGTCGCACCCGGTCACTGTCTGGCCACCAACGGTGACGGCGGCGCTTACCTCGCCCCGTCGCAGCCAATCTGCGGAGTGATCCTGATCGTCGATCACCAGATCGAACAGCATGTCAGGCACCTGCGCCATCGCATCAACAAACCAGGTGGCCAGACTGTCTGCCGGTACAGCGATGCGGACGCGGGCGGACCTTGGTTCCTGCTCCAGCGTCAGTTCTCGAACCAACTGTGCCTCAAGCAGCCCGACATCTTCCGCGTAACGGGCAATGCGCAGCCCGGCGGGCGTTCCGGTGCAAGGGCTGCCCCGATGTATCAGGGTGGCTCCAATCCGATCTTCAAGCGCCCTGATCCGCTGGGATATCGCCGAGGGCGTCACCGCCAGCTCTGCCGCAGCCGCATCAAAGCTACCATGGCGCAGAATGGCAGACAAAGCGGACAGGTGAAGAGGATCCAGCAACATTAGCCAAACTTAACATGAGATAACATCTTTAATTTGATAGATCACAACGACGGCCTTAGTCAACGTCTTGCAATAGCAGGAGGTCCCATGCCCACGTCCATGATCGCCGGTTTCGCGCTGGGTTTCAGTCTGATCCTCGCCATCGGGGCACAGAACGCCTTTATTCTGAGACAGGGATTGCGGCGTGAACATGTGTTTCTTCTGTGCCTGACCTGCTCAATGTCTGACGCGGTTTTGATCGTTGCAGGCGTCACAGGATTCGGGACTCTGGCCCATTCAGTCCCCTGGTTTGAACCTGTAATGCGATATGGCGGGGCCGCTTTTCTGACGTGGTATGGGCTGCGCAGCTTCGGGTCTGCCCTGCGGGGTGGCGCGGTGATGGAAACGGGCAGCGGCCCGCGAACCAGCCTCAGAACCGCGATGCTTGCCGTTCTCGCCTTCACCTGGCTGAACCCGCATGTCTATCTGGATACAGTGGTTCTGATCGGCTCAATCTCGGCACAGTATGATGACCGGGTCGGATTTGCCATCGGGGCGGTCACGTCCAGCTTTGTCTTCTTCTTTTCACTTGGATACGGCGCGGGTGTTCTGTCACCGGTGTTTGCGCGCCCGCGCGCCTGGCAGGTGCTGGACGCAGTGATCGGGGTCGTAATGCTGGGTATCGCACTGAAACTTGTTATCATGTGAAGGGTTGTTCCCGGCAGGGTTTCGGTGTTCAACCTAAGCCATGACATCGCTTGCCGTTTCGTCGCGCCCGCTTGCCGGTATGTTCTGGATGTTTGCCGCCGGGCTGTCCTTTGTTGTGATGACCGCTTTGGTCAAATCTCTGGGCACGACGATGAATCCGATCCAGGCTGCATTCCTGCGTTATGCGCTGGGATTGGTGTTTCTGTTACCGGCCTTGCGGTCGATCATGGCGACCCGGCTGACACCCCGCCTGCTGACGTTGTTCGGTTTGCGTGGTGTCGTACACGCGATAGCTGTCATGCTTTGGTTTTTCGCCATGACACAAATCCCCTTGGCCGAAGTCACTGCCATGAACTACATGACGCCGGTTTATGTCACCTTGGGCGCAGCTCTGTTTCTGGGCGAGAAGCTGGCTTTTCGCAGGGTTGCCGCCATTCTGGTCGCCTTGGTGGGCGTGCTGGTTATCCTGCGCCCCGGGTTTCGCGAGGTCTCGCAAGGTCACCTTGCCATGCTCGGAACGGCCCTGATGCTAAGCGGGTCCTATTTGCTGGCCAAGCTTCTTGTCCGCGACGTTCCGCCTTCGGTTGTCGTGGCGCATCTGTCCATCTGGGTAACTATCGCCTTGATCCCATTTGCGGTTGCCGTCTGGACCCGGCCCAGTATGCAAGAACTCGGGGTTCTGTTTCTGGTCGCCAGCTTTGCGACCGCAGGTCATTACTTCATGACATTGGCGTTGCAGGCCGCGCCTGTGGCCGTCACACAACCCGTTACATTCCTGCAGTTGATCTGGGCCACGCTTGTGGGTGCAGCGATCTTCCACGAAAGTGTCGACCTATGGGTTGTGGCTGGCGGAACCCTGATACTGGGCGCTGTAAGCTTCATCTCATGGCGCGAGTTCATGTTGAACCGTCGGGACTTGACGCCTCCCAGTATTGCGCCGAAGCTGTGAAGTGACATCTCTGCGCTTACATTGATTGACGAGTCAATAAAAACATCCTAGCTTGGTCGCATGACACCTGTATGGGGAAAGCGATGCCAAAAGTTGGAATGGAGCCGATCCGCAAGGACGCGATTGTTCGAGCGACGATTGCTGAACTGGGTGTCAAGAAATCCCTGGATGTAACTGTCAGCCAGATTGCCAAACGCGCGGGCATGTCCAGCGCATTGGCCCACCATTATTTTGGCGGAAAGGATCAGATATTTCTTGCCGCAATGCGTCAGATCCTCGCCGACTTCAGCGACGAAGCCAGGGCCCAGTTGAAAGCGGCCAAACCGGGCAACCGGGCAGAGGCGATTATCCACGCCTGTTTTGCCCCTTCGTGTTTCACACCTGACGTGACTGCCGCTTGGATGACGTTTTATGTGTTGGCGCAGACCAACAGTGACGCGCTGCGATTGTGGCAGATCTATCAGGCGCGCATCAGATCGAATCTGGTTCATGCCCTGCGTCCAAGGATGCAGGATCCGGTTGAGGCTGCCGAGAACATGATTGCCCTGATTGACGGGCTCTATATTCGCGCAGCGCTCAGCGCCCCGGAAGAACCGCAATTGGCCGTGAACCACGCTATGCGTGTGCTCGATACTCTGCTCGAGGCTGAAAAATGACAAAACCGAACATTCTGATCCTGATGGTGGATCAGCTGAACGGAACCCTCTTTCCCGACGGTCCCGCTGACTGGCTTCATGCTCCGAACCTGAAGAAACTGGCCGAAAGGTCGACCCGTTTTGCCAACGCTTATACAGCGTCGCCGCTTTGTGCGCCGGGGCGGGCCAGCTTTATGTCCGGTCAATTGCCCTCGCGCACTGGTGTCTACGATAACGCGGCAGAGTTCCGCAGCGATATCCCAACTTACGCACACCATTTGCGCAGGGCCGGATATTACACCTGTCTGTCAGGTAAAATGCACTTTGTCGGCCCGGACCAGATGCACGGGTTTGAGGATCGCCTGACAACTGATATCTACCCGGCCGATTTTGGCTGGACACCAGACTACCGAAAGCCGGGTGAGCGGATCGACTGGTGGTATCACAACATGGGGTCGGTGACCGGCGCGGGTGTTGCCGAGATTTCCAACCAGATGGAGTATGATGATGAGGTCGCCTATAACGCCAAGGCCAAACTCTATGACCTTGCGCGCGGCAAGGATGACCGCCCATGGTGCGTGACGGTCAGCTTCACCCATCCGCATGATCCCTATGTCGCCCGTCGCAAATACTGGGACCTTTACGAGGATTGCGCGCATCTGCTGCCCGAAATCGCTGATATCGGCTATGACAACCAGGATCCTCACGCCAAGCGGATCTTTGATGCCAACGACTGGCGTAGCTTCGACATCACCGAGGAAGACATTCGCAAGTCCCGCCGTGCTTATTTCGCCAACATCACATATCTCGATGACAAGATCGGTGAAATCCTCGAAGTGCTCGAAACGACACGGCAAGAGGCGATCATCCTGTTCGTCTCGGATCACGGTGACATGCTGGGCGAACGTGGCCTTTGGTTCAAAATGAACTTCTACGAAGGCTCGGCGCGCGTTCCTTTGATGATTTCATCCCCGGACTTGCCTGCCGGGCGGATCGATACACCGGTTTCCACCATCGATGTGACACCCACACTTGGGGCTCTGGCAGGCGTTGACATGGCCGAGATCGCCCCATGGACGGACGGCGAAAACCTGGTGCCATTGGCGCAAGGTGGCGCGCGAACCGCGCCTGTGGCCATGGAATATGCGGCCGAGGCATCTTACGCGCCGCTGGTGTCGCTGCGCTATGGCAAGTGGAAATACAATCGATGTGCGCTGGACCCGGATCAACTGTTTGATCTCGAGGTAGACCCGCATGAACTGACCAATCTGGCAGACAGCTCCGAACATGCGGGCACACTGCAAACACTGCGCGCAAAGTCCGAGGCCCGATGGGATTTGGAGCGCTTCGACGCGGATGTCCGCGCCAGTCAGGCGCGGCGTTGGGTTGTGTACGAAGCGCTGCGGCAGGGCGGATACTACCCGTGGGATTATCAGCCGCTGCAAAAAGCGTCGGAACGCTACATGCGCAATCACATGGATCTGAACATCGTCGAGGAAAACGCCCGGTTCCCACGCGGCAAGTAACCTCTTCATCTTTTTGAAAATACTCCCGCCGGAGGCGTCATACCCGGCGGGTGAGGAGTTGTGAATATGGAAGCAGATTTTGTCATCGTTGGCGCAGGGTCCGCAGGCTGCGCAATGGCATATCGTCTGAGCGAGGCCGGGGCCTCGGTTCTTGTGATCGAGCACGGTGGCACCGACATGGGGCCGTTTATCCAGATGCCTGCCGCGCTCAGCTATCCGATGAACATGTCGCGCTATGACTGGGGATATCAATCCGAGCCTGAACCGCATCTGAACAACCGCCGTCTGGCCTGCCCGCGCGGCAAGGTGATCGGCGGGTCATCGTCGATCAACGGCATGGTCTATGTGCGCGGTCACGCACGCGATTTCGACACATGGGCCGAGATGGGGGCTGACGGCTGGTCTTATGCGGATGTTCTGCCCTATTACAAACGTATGGAGACCTGGCATGACGGTGGTCATGGCGGCGATCCGGCATGGCGCGGCACTGACGGCCCGTTGCATGTGTCACGCGGCCCACGCGCAAATCCACTGTTTCAGGCCTTTGTCGATGCAGGCCAGCAGGCGGGATACGAGGTCACCGGCGACTATAACGGCGAAAAGCAGGAAGGCTTTGGCCCGATGGAACAGACCGTCTGGAAAGGGCGGCGCTGGTCAGCGGCGAATGCCTATCTGAAGCCAGCGCTCAAACGCGACAATTGCGATATCGTGCGGGGTCTTGCGTCTCGGGTTGTTATGGAAAACGGTCGCGCCACTGGTGTGGAACTGATCCGTGGCGATAAGAAAGAAATCATCAAGGCCCGGCGCGAGGTCGTTCTGGCCGCGTCCTCGATCAACTCGCCCAAGCTGCTTATGCTGTCCGGAATCGGACCGGGCGCGCATCTGGCCGAGCATGGGATCGACGTCGTTGCGGATCGTCCGGGGGTGGGTGCGAACCTTCAGGACCATCTGGAGCTGTATATTCAACAAGCTTCGCTACAGCCGATCACGCTCTACAAGCACTGGAACCTGTTCAGCAAAGGCCTGATCGGGGCGCAATGGTTGTTTACCAAGACAGGTTTGGGCGCATCGAACCAGTTTGAAAGCGCGGCGTTCATCAGGTCGAAACCGGGCGTGGAGTATCCCGACATTCAGTACCACTTTCTGCCGATCGCAGTTCGCTACGACGGGCAGGCGGCGGCAGAGGGGCACGGGTTCCAGGCGCATGTCGGCCCGATGCGGTCCCCGTCGCGCGGGGCGGTCACATTGCGCTCTGCCCAAGCCGCAGACGCGCCGGTGATCAAGTTCAACTACATGAGTCACGAAGAAGATTGGGAAGATTTCCGCACTTGTATCCGGCTGACCCGTGAAATCTTTGGGCAAAACGCTTTCAAACCCTATGCGGGCAAGGAAATTCAGCCGGGTGCCGCTGTGCAAACGGATGAAGAGCTGAACGCCTTTATCGCGGAACATGCCGAAAGCGCCTATCACCCCTGCGGCACCTGCCGGATGGGGCGTGCGGATGACAAAGGTGCGGTGGTCGATCCCGAGGGTCGCGTCATCGGCGTGGATGGGCTGCGCGTCGCAGACAGTTCGATTTTCCCGCAGATCACCAACGGCAATCTCAACGCCCCCTCGATCATGGTTGGCGAGAAAGTATCGGATTCTTTGCTGGGCAAAGACCCGTTGCCCAAGGCCAATGACCGCCCGTGGATTCACCCCGGCTGGGCAACCGCTCAGCGTTAATCCTTCTGAACTGCCCCCGGTTGAATGCGTAAATTTTCGGCGGTTGCCGGGGGTATGCTGGCAAAAAGTTCAGTGTTCCTGTCCAGATAAGCCTGAGCCACGTTTCAGAACAACTTGCCCCCTGCACGGCAGGATGGCGCGTGGCGTTGTTTTGAAATTCGCGGGATTATTACGGCTAGTTGATCCGGGTCAAAGCGAAAGCCCGATCACGCTTCTATCACTGATTTGCAACGACATATGAAGGAGCGAACAGAGATGTCTCACACCCCGCATGAACTGGCCGAAGAGTTTCCGGACAAAGTTGAACTGATGAGCCAGCTCAAGCAGTCGGATGCGCATTTTGCCCGGCTGGCCGATGAGTATCATGAGGTCAACCGCGAAGTACACCGCGCCGAAACCAATGTCGAACCCATGGAGGAGCTGGCCGAGGTTGATCTGCGCAAAAAACGCGCCGCGCTAAAGGATGAGATCTGGGCGATCCTGTCCAAGGCTTAAACCACTGGCGGGGGCTCTGCCCCCGTCGTGACCAGAGACGCGACTGCGGTGGGATAATAAATCAGACTAAGATCAGGTCACTTCATAGGGCAGAGTGCCGCGAATATGGGTGTCGATGCTCAGACGACGTTCCAGCGGCGGAACCGAACGCTGGTGACATGTTTGCCGCTCGCAGATGCGGCAGGAGATACCGATGGGCTCGTAGGCGCTGGCATTGTTGATGTCGAGGTTGTCGGCATAAACAAGCGCCGGGGCATGACGGACCTCGCATCCCAGCGCTATGGCGTACCGTCTGACGGGCGCACCGAATGAGCCCCCCGATTTTGAGACATCCCGCGCCAGCGAGATATAGCGAACGCCATCTGGTGTTTCCGCCAGCTGCCGCAAGAAATGCCCGGGCGTTTCAAAGGCCCGGTGCACGTTCCAAAGCGGGCAAGCCCCACCAAAGCGCGCAAATTGCAGGCGTGTGGCTGAGTGCCGCTTGGTGATCGTCCCCGCCTGATCAACCCGAACGAAGAAGAACGGGATGCCCTTGGCGCCGGGACGCTGTAGTGTCGACAGCCGATGTGCAACCTGCTCGACCGACGCCCCGAACCGGTTGCTGAGCAGCTCCAGATCGTGACGCTCTTCCTGAGCGGCGGTCAAAAACGCGGTATAAGGCATCAGAGAGGCACCAGCGAAATAGTTGGCAAGACCGATCTTGGCAATGGCGCGGGCTTCGTCGCTTTGGAATTTGGCGAAATCCAGGGTCGCCTCCAGCAACTGGTCCTGACTGATCAGCGCGACCTGCAACAGAAGCTGGAACACCTGCGTCTGCGGCGCTGCACGGGAGGACAGGCGCAAAATTTTGCTGTCGACATCATAAGCGCGCAAAGGGCCCATATCTGAAAAAACCACCTGAATTCCGCGCTCTGAAAGGCTACTCAGGGCGGCTTGCCGGATACCACCAGGCCCGTCGGCGCGGTTGGCAAACAGTTCTGCGGCCCTGTCCACGGCGTCGATGTAGTTGTCGCAATAGTGGAAGAAATCGCGCACTTCTTCCCACGGGCTGGCCTGAATACGCGCATCTTCACGCCCCAAAGCCTCGTCCAGCGAGGCTAGTCGTTCATGCGTCTGCCGGTAGGTTTTGTGCAATTCGATAAACGCGCGCGCCAGGGCGGGGGCGTTGGATGCCGTCAGGCGCAGATCGGCCAGAGGGGGCTGTATGTCGGCAAAAACAGGATCGGCCAGCGCCTCGCGCATGTCTGAAACAAGACGTTCGCTGTCACCTGTGCTGAGTTCGGTAACATCCATTCCGAACTCCTGCGCCAGAGCCAGCACAACCGTAGTCGAGATCGGCCGGTTGTTGTTTTCCATCTGATTCAGATAGGGCAATGAAACGCCCAGTTTGGCGGCAAATTCACGCTGCGTCAGGGTCAGGCGCGTTCGCATTTCGCGCAGTTTCGCGCCGGCATAGAGCTTTTGGGTGGCCATTGGGTGCCTTTGCAAGTTTTCCAATCTCCGAGGTTAACTTTGCAAAGTCATTGGGGCAAGCGATTACAGCCCCAATTGCCGTTCTCTTCGTACGACAGTTGAAATTGCGACGATTGCCAGAACGGCTGTTGCCAGCATCAGCCAAAGCAGCGGCATCGCGCCGGTTTCACGTGTCAGCAGGGCACCTGCCAACGCGCTCAGCCCGGCGCCGCCACCTAACATGATGGCGCCACTCAGGCCCGAGGCGGTTGCAGCCAGTTGAGGGCGCACTGATAGCGCGCCCGAGGTTGCGTTGGGGATGACCATGCCATTGCCGACGCCCACAAATGTCATGAACCCAAAGAAACTGAGTGCGGTTCCACGGTCGGCCAGAAACAGCAATGCCGACACAGCGACGCCAAACGCATTGAGCAGGCTTCCCCATAGCACCATGCGGTTCACACCGAACCGCACTGAAAAACGTCCGCTCATGAAATTACCAACAAAATACCCAACCGCAGGTGCGCCAAAATAAATGCCAACCTGTGCCGCGCTCAACCCGAACAATTCGGTGCCGATGAAAGGTGCGCCGCCGAGATAGGCGAAAAACGAACCCGATGAGAAGGCACAAGCCAGTGAATATCCCCAGAACCGTGGCGAGGTCAGAAGTTCGGGATATTCCTTGAATTGCTGGACAAGCGTTTTACCGCTTTTTGCCGATGTTTCCCCAAAGTCCGAATAGGTCAGTGCCATAGTCAGCAGACCCACGGCAAAGGGCAGCCAGAAATTCGCTTTCCAACCAAAACTCACTTCCAGCAAGCCGCCGATGGCAGGGCCGATCATCGGAACCACGGCCATGCCCATCGTCACATAACCGATCATCGAGGCAGCTTGATCCTGATCGTACATATCCCGCACCGCTGCGCGGCTGAGAACCATACCGACGACCACTACCGCCTGACACATCCTGAACGCCAGAAAAACCGTGGCATTGGGGGCGAAGATGCACCCAAGGGTCGCCATCAGGAACAGGCCAAGGCCCCACAGTAAAACTGGTCTGCGTCCTGCCTGATCCGCAATTGGACCTATGAGAATTTGCAGAATGGCATTGATCAGCAGATAAAGCGCAATCGACAGTTGCATGACCTTGTAATCAGTTTCGAAATACTCGGCCATGTTTGGCAGGCTGGGCAGAAACAGGTTCATGCTCAGGGCGGACAGGCCCGAGAGTAAAACAAGCGTCGCCAATGTGGGTGGTGTGCGGTGGACCGTGTCAGAGCTGAACTGCATGGTTCACATGTATAGCCGTGGATTTTCGGAAAGCCAGCCATTCGCAAAATTGCCTACGAGAATTCGCAGTTTTGCAGTTATCCAAATTACTGTTGCTGAAAGTTTGCAAATTTGCCGAAAATAGCTTTGGATGAGCGGCCCAAACAGGTAGGGTCCCGTCAAATTTATAAGGGGATAGTCGTCATGAAAGACATTCTTTCCGAGTTGGAAGGCCGCCGCGATAACGCGCGTCTGGGCGGTGGGCAGAAACGGATCGATGCCCAGCACGCTCGCGGCAAACTGACCGCGCGTGAACGGATCGAACTGCTGTTGGACGAGGGCAGCTTTGAAGAGTTTGACATGTTTGTCAGCCACCGCTGCACCGATTTCGGGATGGAAAAACAAAAGCCTGCGGGTGACGGTGTTGTCACCGGTTGGGGCACGATCAACGGGCGCATGGTTTATGTGTTCAGCCAGGATTTTACCGTCTTTGGCGGATCGCTGTCGGAAACCCATGCTCAGAAGATCTGCAAGATTATGGACATGGCGGTCCAGAACGGTGCTCCGGTGATCGGAATCAACGATTCGGGCGGCGCGCGCATTCAGGAAGGTGTGGCTTCGCTGGCGGGTTATGCCGAAGTGTTCCAGCGCAATATCATGGCTTCGGGCGTGGTGCCGCAGATCAGCGTAATCATGGGGCCCTGCGCGGGTGGTGCGGTGTACAGCCCGGCGATGACCGACTTTATCTTCATGGTCAAAGACACCTCTTACATGTTCGTGACCGGCCCGGATGTGGTGAAGACCGTAACCAACGAAGTGGTAACTGCCGAGGAACTGGGCGGGGCTTCGACCCATACCAAGAAATCCTCGGTCGCTGATGGCGCGTTCGAAAACGACGTCGAAGCTATGGCCGAGGTGCGGCGCCTGGTGGACTTCCTGCCCCTCAACAACCGCGAAAAGCCGCCCGTGCGCCCGTTCTTTGATGAACCCGGCCGGATCGAGGCTTCGCTGGACACTCTTATCCCAGAGAATCCCAACACCCCCTACGACATGAAGGAACTCATCGCCAAAGTTGCGGATGAAGGCGATTTCTATGAAATTCAGGAAGATTTTGCCAAGAATATCATTACCGGGTTCATCCGGCTGGAAGGTCAGACCGTAGGCGTCGTCGCAAACCAGCCGATGGTGCTGGCCGGGTGTCTGGATATCGACTCCTCGCGCAAGGCTGCGCGCTTTGTACGCTTCTGTGACTGCTTCGAAATCCCGATCCTGACACTGGTCGATGTTCCTGGCTTCCTGCCGGGAACAAGCCAGGAATATGGCGGCGTCATCAAACATGGAGCCAAGTTGCTGTTTGCCTATGGCGAGGCAACTGTGCCGAAGGTGACAGTGATTACCCGAAAGGCTTATGGCGGTGCTTACGACGTTATGGCCTCCAAGCATTTGCGCGGTGATTTCAACTATGCCTGGCCCACCGCCGAAATTGCGGTCATGGGGGCAAAAGGGGCGACCGAGATTATTCACCGCGCCGATCTGGGGGATGCGGACAAGATCGCATCTCACACCAAGGATTACGAAGACCGATTTGCAAATCCCTTCGTGGCAGCCGAGCGCGGCTTCATCGATGAGGTGATCATGCCGCATTCGACCCGCCGTCGTGTATCCCGGGCATTTGCCAGCTTGCGCGGCAAACAGCTGAAGAACCCTTGGAAAAAGCACGACAATATCCCGCTGTGATCCTTCTGGGGGCGGGGTGGCCCGCCCCGCTCAATCTTAGACTGCCACAGCGGCTCTGAGGCTAAAACGCCCTCAAATTGAGGCGGAATTGACAAAAACCGGCAAATAGTTGAATGATCCGACCCGTCAGACATAGAACCGCGCAGACCAATCGTACTGCGCGCGCGACCCCGGAAGGAGGAGCTCGCCGCTGGTGGGTCCGGGGTCGCGCCATTTGTCTGGTTGCTCTCGCCTTCAGCCATCCTGCTTTTGCAGACTCCGATACTTTGCTGCCGGTTCCGTCGGGCCAGCCAGTGCAACTGAGCGATGTCCTGCTGGACAACAATCCCGGCGAGCTTTGGCTGCGCTTTCGCTTTATCGCGCCCAGAATAGGCGCGTCAGTGGGACGGATCGGATATGATGTGGCGTCGAAGGATATGGAGCACCTGTGCCAGATTCTGGCCGTTCCATATGTCGCGCAGCATGAATTGCATCCGGCGCGGGTCGTGATCTCTTTGTCCGATCGCCCGGTAGAGTTTGGTGATGCCGCCCCTGATGCGACCCAGTTTTTTGAGGCCTACCGGCTGGAGCAGTCCCAGTGTATCTGGGAGGGGCTTTGACCATGACCGCAGGAATCCATGAGTACAAAGCGTCTCAGACCAACTGTGCGGCTTTGGAGGTGCGCATCATGACCCCATCCCTTTTCGGGCTCGAATTGCTTTTGTCTGCAAGTATGACACAAGAGGGCCTTTCATGCTGAAGCATCGTGGTTTCCCCGGTCGCCTTTCAGGCACTGACTTTCAGTTCACCATTCGTCGCGCCAACCCAAAGGGCGCTACACCGTTAACGCGGCGCGAGCGGTTTCGGGACCGTAAACCTGCGGACAGGCGCGCTGATAGTGCGTTCATGGAAGCCCTTTGGGCCCATTTCGGCGACCAGCCGTTCGAACGGGGCAATCTGGATGCTGGGCGTTTGAGCTGGCTGTTCGGGCGCGAAGTCATCCCGGCAGAAGACCCCTTTGATCCGGCCAGTTATGATGCCTTGCTCGTTATCGACGTAAACGCTGCGCGCGCATCCTTCCCGGACATCATCGACGGGATGGACTGATTGTGACATTCGCTGCCGCACATAATCCGATCACTGCCAGTTTCGGGAAAATCCTGCCCGAAACCGGGCAGGATTTATGTGTGGTCTCAGAAGTTCAACTGGGCTGCAAGCTGAACGCGGCTGCCGTCAAAGGTTCTGCCGGTGGGCGCGTCATTCCGCTCGCCATAGATGTATTCGGCGCTGAGCGTCAGACTGTCCGTCGCCTTGTAGAACGCGTTGACATGGATCGTTTCCAGCTCGGTGAAGGACAGCGTCCCGGTCGAGGTTGGCAGATCATAGTCTTCACGACCGTAAGCAATACCGACATTCCACTTTGCGCCGAGGTCCTGCCTGAATTCCACGGTGTAGCCATCCACATCGTTGGCCTGCCCACCGACAATGGCATCGCCGAGACCGATCAGGTACGGGCCAAGTGCCTCACCTGTGACGTAGTTGACCTGAAACAACCCGCCTTGCCAGGGGCGGATGCCGCCCGAAAGCGTAAAGCCGGTTTGATCCACTTCGACATTGCCGGAATTGGCTTTACCGTACAAAACGGCACCACGGGCAATGTACGTACCGTCGTTATATTCCGCCGAGGCCGTCAGGACGGGATCATCGGAATTCGACCCGCTGACGTTCTCTTCGATCGAGACCGCAAACTGTGCATTGCTGCCAAGCTGTCCGGTGTATCTCAGCTGTGGGACACGAGCGAATGCGATACCCACCGGGCCGTTGAATTCGACAGTGGTCGGGTAGGTGTCCAATGGTTGGAAGTTGGTCCAGTACTGACCAATCAGGAACTGATCGCCGATGGTGATGTTGGCATGGCGAATGCGCAATTCAGCCGTGCCGCCGGAACCGAACAGGTCAAGCTCAAGCTGTCCGCCAATGTCACCGATCCCGCTTGGGGTGGTGGTACGCAGTCCGATCCGCGATTGGCGAACGGTTGCCCCGAAGGTGCCGTCGGTTGCGGCAGAGGGTTCGCCGATAACATTCACGAACGCCGTATCCCCCTGATCGTAGTCGAAGTCATAGAAGAAATCGGCCTTCACGTATCCGTAAACGTCCAGAACGGTGTTGCCGATGCGGAAATCTCCGTTGGCGGGGCCGCTTTTGTCGGCTTCCAGCGCCTCGACCCGGGCGCGCAAAGCGTCGAGTTCGGCCTGGGTCTGGGCGTCCTGGGCGACAGCAAACGTGCCGGTCACACTGAGCGCAGAGGCAGCGAGCAGGAGTGCCTTTTTTCTAGTCATAGTCATGTGGGTGTTCCTTTGAGTGCGAGTGTGCCCAGGGACCGTTTCACGCAGCAGAAATCTTTGGAAATCACGAGAAAGAGAATAGAACTATCTGATTTCTCAAGAAAATGTGCCTTTTTCGACTTCTTGAATCACAGCGTCTTGAACCTGTCATCTAACGCTCTGCTGCGCCGTAATTCCTCCGCCGGTGGAGTGGCGGCGATTCGTGATGCTGCAACCGCAGAAAGCATCGGCAGCGGCCCGTTTTGTAACGAAACTGTGACGGTGAACGGGGCTTTCGCGCTGGTAATTCACTTGAATGCTGTCGGCACGAAGTTGCGCGCCCTTTTGCGGCTTGGGCAGAAACCAGCCGAGTTGTCCCTAGGAAACAATACTGTGATTGCCCAACGGATTGTGCCGTGCAAACTGAATAGGCCGTGCGGCTCTACTTTGCCTGCGCCGCACATGCACCTACTATTCCGTACCCCTTCCTTGCGCGGGCAGGCTTGTGTTCCCCACATAGACCTGTCCGCGTTTTTCTTTTTGGCTCCCATGGCCAAAGAGAAGCGAAAACCTGCACAAAACCTGCCTGCAACTGCATTGATATTGAATAACAGGCCCCATTTCGCGCATCTGATCCCAAACGAACCAAGAAACCTAAAAGGGCAGACACAATGCGATTCTCGAAACTCATCCTTGTTGCGGCGACCTGTGCGGGTCTGGCCGCGTGCGGTGACACCACGGGCGAACAGGCACTCCTCGGCGGTGGTGCAGGGGCTGTGGGGGCCGCGGTCCTCAATGCCGACCCGCTGTTTGGCGCGGCCGTCGGTGCAGCGGGCAACGTGCTGTACTGCAAGACGCAGAACAACTGTAACTAACGCATATCATTCGGGGCGCCTGGCGCCTCAGCCATCATTGCGCATCACGCCGTCGTGGGGATCGTACCCTGCGGCGGCGTTTTGCGTTTCCGGAACACCAAGCCAAAGGACGTTTCATGTTCAATAAGATCCTGATCGCCAACCGGGGCGAGATCGCCTGCCGGGTCATCAAGACCGCCCGCAAGATGGGTATCGGCACCGTTGCCATTTATTCGGACGCGGACAAGAACGCGCTGCATGTGTCGATGGCCGACGAAGCCGTGCATATCGGTCCGCCCCCGGCGAACCAGTCCTACATTGTGATCGACAAGGTCATGGATGCCATCCGTCAAAGCGGCGCGCAGGCGGTTCATCCCGGCTATGGCTTCCTGTCGGAAAATTCGAAGTTCGCCGAAGCGCTTGAGGCCGAAGGTGTCGCTTTTGTTGGCCCCCCTGTCGGTGCAATCGAAAGCATGGGCGACAAGATTACTTCGAAGAAGATCGCACAGGAGGCCGGAGTTTCGACGGTTCCGGGTTACATGGGGCTGATCGAGGACGCCGACGAGGCGGTCAGGATCTCGAACGACATCGGTTATCCGGTCATGATCAAAGCCAGCGCCGGTGGCGGTGGCAAGGGCATGCGCATCGCGTGGAGCGATGAAGAGGCGCGCGAAGGCTTTCAGTCGTCCAAGAACGAAGCCGCAAACTCGTTCGGAGATGACCGGATCTTCATCGAAAAATTCGTAACTCAGCCGCGCCATATCGAAATTCAGGTTCTGTGCGACAGTCACGGAAATGGCATCTACCTGGGCGAGCGTGAATGCTCGATCCAGCGCCGGAACCAGAAAGTGGTGGAAGAGGCGCCGTCACCCTTCCTTGATCCCGAAACCCGCAAGGCGATGGGTGAACAGGCTGTCGCTCTGGCCAAGGCCGTGAACTACGCGAGTGCTGGTACGGTCGAGTTCATTGTGGACGGAGACAAGAACTTCTACTTCCTCGAAATGAACACGCGCCTGCAGGTGGAACACCCTGTCACGGAACTGATCACCGGCGTCGATCTGGTCGAGCAGATGATCCGTGTCGCAGCGGGTGAAAAGCTATCGATAACACAGGATGACGTGACCCTGACCGGCTGGGCGATTGAAAACCGTCTGTATGCGGAAGACCCGTATCGCAACTTCCTGCCGTCGATCGGTCGTCTGACCCGGTATCGCCCGCCGCAGGAAACCGCGGCCGGTCCGTTGCTGGTCAACGGTAAATGGCAGGGTGAAGCACCCGAAGGCGAAACCGCCGTACGTAACGATACCGGCGTCTACGAGGGCGGCGAGATCAGTATGTATTACGACCCGATGATCGCCAAGCTCTGCACTTGGGCCCCGACCCGCGAAAAAGCAATCGAAGCGATGCGCGTGGCGTTGGACAGTTTCGAAGTGGAAGGCATCGGTCACAACCTGCCGTTCCTGTCGGCAGTGATGGATCACCCGAAGTTTGTCAGCGGTGACATGACAACGGCCTTTATCGCTGAAGAATATCCAGACGGGTTCGAGGGCGTAACGTTGCCCGAAGTGGATCTGCGCCGGATTGCTGCATCCTGCGCCGCGATGCACCGCGTCGCCGAAATCCGGCGCACCCGCGTGTCGGGCCGGATGGACAATCACGAACGCAAAGTAGGCAAGCGCTGGGTTGTGACATTGCAGGGGCAGGATTTCGCCGTGCAGGTCAATGCCGACAAAGAAGGGTCAACGGTCAAGTTTGACGACGGATCGTCCCTGCGTGTCGCGTCGGACTGGACACCGGGCGATCAACTTGCGGTTCTGGACGTGGATGGCAGCCCGCTGGTTCTGAAAATCGGCAAGATCTCGGGCGGTTTCCGCGTTCGCAATCGCGGCGCGGACTTGAAAGTGCATGTACGCCGTCCGCGTCAGGCGGAACTGGCCAAGCTGATGCCGGAAAAACTGCCACCAGATACCTCGAAAATGCTGCTCTGTCCGATGCCCGGCCTTGTCGTGAAGATTGACGTCGAAGTGGGGCAGGAAGTGCAGGAAGGTCAGGCGCTATGCACAATTGAGGCGATGAAGATGGAAAACATCCTGCGCGCTGAAAAGAGGGGCGTGGTCGCCAAGGTCAATGCAGGTCCCGGTGACAGCCTTGCTGTGGACGACGTGATCATCGAGTTCGAGTGACCATGTTGGCGCTTTCGACATACAACCCAAAGTTCCCGGCGCATCGCACCGGGGCCTTAGGGCATGGCGAAAGCGTTCAGCCCCCTTCGCGCCGTTCGCGAATCTCGCGTTCGCGCAGGGGGGTCTTGTCAATAGACCTTCCAATCTCACGCACGCTCCACGGGCTGGGTTTGCGCAATTTGACCACGCCGTCCTTGTCGACGAACACCATCTGGAATCCACGCGGCCGCAGCTTGGTCCGGATCGGAGACCGGGCAGACGGGTCCGTGTCTGTCAGCACGATGACATCACGGTCGCGCATGGCTGCTTCTTCTGCGACAAGCATATCGACCTGCTGCTGGAACCGCGGATCGGCGGGTGTGTCAGCGAAAACCACGATGGGGCGTTTTACCCACAAAAACTCGCTGAGTTCACTTTCACCCACCGGGCGGACAAAACTGTCATCAGACGTCGCGGTTCCGTCTGCCGCCAGAGCAGCCAGAGGGATTAGTGCCGAGAAAACAAAGGCAAGCGTGCGTATCATGTGGCCTCCTGTTCTATCGAATATAGCCCCTGTGCCCGCGATTGCGACCGGCGATTTGCGCCGGGTGACCACATTTTCGCGCTTGCGCCTGGATGATCAGGCCAAGTGCAGGACCTTGGCGCGGACGCTTTCAGCGGCCGCCATCCGTATTGACGAGAGGAAATCGAAATGACCGACACAAAGGACTGGACAGCGCTTGCCGAGAAAGAGCTGCGCGGACGTCCGTTGGACGACCTGACCAAGGAAACGCTGGAAGGCATCGCGGTCAAACCGCTTTACACCCAGGAAGACACCGCCGATCTGCCGCATATGGGGTCGTTGCCGGGCTTTGGCCCGTTTACTCGCGGTGTTAAGGCCACGATGTATGCCGGGCGTCCATGGACGATCCGCCAATATGCGGGTTTCTCAACCGCCGAGGAGTCGAACGCGTTCTACCGGCGCAATCTGGCGGCGGGCCAGCAGGGCGTTTCGGTTGCCTTCGATCTGGCGACACATCGCGGCTATGACAGTGATCACCCACGCGTTGTTGGCGATGTCGGTAAGGCAGGCGTTGCCATCGACAGTGTCGAGGATATGAAGATCCTGTTCGACGGCATTCCGTTGGACAAGGTCTCGGTCTCGATGACCATGAACGGTGCGGTTGTTCCGATTCTGGCCAGTTTCATTGTTGCGGGTGAAGAACAGGGTCACGACAAATCTGTCCTGTCCGGCACCATTCAGAACGACATTCTGAAAGAATTCATGGTGCGCAACACCTATATCTACCCGCCCGAACCGTCGATGAAGATCATCTCGGACATCATCGAATACACGTCGAACGAGATGCCCAAGTTCAACTCGATCTCGATCTCGGGCTATCACATGCAAGAGGCCGGGGCGAACCTTGTACAGGAACTGGCCTATACGCTGGCTGATGGGCGTGAATACGTCCGTGCAGCGACTGAGGCCGGGATGGACGTGGACAAGTTCGCTGGTCGTTTGTCTTTCTTCTTTGCCATCGGCATGAATTTCTTCATGGAGATCGCCAAATTGCGCGCCGCGCGCACGCTGTGGCACCGGGTCATGACCGAGTTCGGCGCGAAATCCGAACGGTCAAAAATGCTGCGCACCCATTGCCAGACTTCCGGTGTATCGCTTCAGGAACAAGACCCTTACAACAATGTCATCCGCACCGCCTATGAAGCGATGAGTGCAGTTCTTGGGGGCACCCAGTCCCTGCATACCAATGCTCTGGACGAGGCAATTGCGCTGCCCACCGATTTCTCGGCCCGCATCGCGCGGAACACGCAGCTCGTGCTTCAGGAAGAAACCGGTGTAACTGATGTGGTCGATCCGCTGGCCGGTTCCTACTATGTCGAAAGCCTGACCAATGAACTGGTCGAAAAAGCCTGGGCCCTGATGGAAGAGGTCGAGGAGATGGGTGGCATGACCAAGGCGGTTGCCTCGGGCATGCCCAAGCTGCGGATCGAGGAAAGCGCGGCCCGTCGTCAGGCCATGATTGACCGGGGCGACGAAGTGATTGTTGGCGTCAACAAGTACCGCAAGGAACAGGAAGACCCGATCGACATTCTGGATGTCGACAACGTCGCCGTACGCGAGGCGCAGGTGGCGCGGCTGGAACGCATTCGCGCAACCCGTGATGAAGCCGCGTGCCAAGCCGCGCTGGACGCCCTGACCAAGACCGCCCAGGAGGGCGGAAACCTGCTGGCCGCTGCGGTCGAAGCCGCCCGCGCCCGTGCATCCGTAGGAGAGATCAGCATGGCAATGGAGAAAGAATTCGGTCGCCACCGCGCCGAGGTGAAAACCCTGGCCGGTGTCTATGGTGCTGCTTATGAGGGCGACGAAGGCTTTGCCGCGATCCAGAAATCCATCGAGGACTTTGCCGAGGCCGAAGGCCGCCGCCCCCGTCTGCTGGTGGTCAAGATGGGGCAGGACGGGCATGATCGCGGTGCCAAGGTTATCGCCACAGCCTTTGCCGATATCGGTTTTGATGTTGACGTTGGCCCGCTGTTCCAGACACCTGCTGAGGCCGCGCAGGACGCGGTGGACAATGACGTTCACGTGGTCGGCATTTCCTCGCAGGCGGCGGGGCATAAAACGCTGGCACCGCAGCTGGTGGAAGAGCTGAAGAAAGCAGGGGCCGACGATATCATTGTGATCTGTGGCGGGGTGATCCCGCAGCAGGATTACCAGTTCCTGTATGACCACGGGGTTAAGGCCATCTTTGGTCCGGGCACCAACATTCCCGAGGCCGCTCAGGACATTCTGCGCCTGATCCGCGAAGCGCGGCCCTGACATAAGGCAAGACTTTCAACGAAAGCTCTTGTGATCCTGCGCCAATGGCGAAAACATGCGACCGGATCCCTTTGGGTCCGGTCGTTTTCGCAGGAGGGTGCACATGTTACTCGATCATCTGGCCGTCGCGGGCGAAACGCTTGAAGAAGCGTCTGCGCATATCGAACAGGCGCTTGGTGTTGCACTGCAACCCGGTGGGAAACACGAAAAATTCGGGACACATAACAGACTGCTGGGGCTCAGGGATGGGCTCTATCTGGAAGCGATTGCCATCGATCCGCAGGCGCACCCTCCGGGCAGGCCGCGATGGTTCGATCTGGACAATTTTCAGGGCGGACCGCGTTTGACGAACTGGATATGCCGGGTCGAGGATATCGTGGCCACACTGTCGATCTTCCCCGATGGCACCGGAGAGCCCATCGATCTGACCCGCGGCGCGTTGCAATGGCGCATGGCGGTTCCGCCAACGGGGCGTTTGCCGTTCGACAATCTGTTTCCCGCCCTTATCGAATGGCAGGGCGACCTGCACCCGGCAAACATATTGCAGGACAGCGCGTGCCGGTTGCGGCGTCTGGTTGTCTACCACCCCGACGCCCTGACACTGGCACGTCAACTGGGGGAGCTGGATCATGTGGTATTCGATTCCGGCCCCGCCGCCTTGCAGGCAGAGATCGAGACACCGCATGGGCTTCGGGTGCTGGAATGAACATACGCCCGGCCACAGTGTCAGATGCACCAGCCATTGCCCGGATCACCAATGCGATAATCCGGGACACTTTGGTCACTTTCACGACGGACGAACGCAGCGCCGCCCAGATTGCCGAAGATATCAAGGCACGCGTGCCTGGTTATCTGGTTGCCGAGCACGACAGCCACGTTATCGGCTTTGCCACATATGGCCCTTTCCGAACCGGGCCCGGTTATGCGCAAACATGCGAACATACGATCCAGCTGTTACCGGACGCGCGCGGCAGAGGGGTGGGGCGTGCGTTGATGTCCGCGCTTCAGGATATTGCGCAAGCCCAAGGCGTTCATGTTCTGGTCGCGGGCATATCCTCGGCCAATCCGGGGGCCGAGGCGTTTCATGCCGCACTTGGCTATTCGAAAGTCGGGCTGATGCCCGAAGTCGGCTTCAAATTCGGTCAGCGGCTGGACCTTGTGCTGATGCAGAAAATTCTTGGTGCTGAATGACCTGTTGGACCTGACAGTCCTGAATTGTGACGCTAGGGTGCGGTCATGTCGATCTGGACCCGCATATCCGATGCGCTGAGCGCGCTTGCCCAAGGCGAAAGCCTGACCGCAGTTTTTGAAAAACTACGCTCGCCACCGGAACGGTCCGTGGCCTTTACGATTGCGGTCATCGCACTGGGTGCCAAAATGGCCAAGGCAGACGGTCAGGTGACCCGTGATGAGGTCACCGCTTTTCGCGACGTGTTTCAGATCGCACGCGAAGATGAGGAAGGTGCAGCCCGCGTCTTCAACATGGCCCGTACGGACGTGGCGGGATATCAGGACTACGCCCGCAAAATCGCACGCATGTTCTCGGAAGACAGCACAACCCTGTGTGACCTGATGGAAGGGCTTTTTCACATTGCGATGGCGGACGGTTTCTATCATCCGAACGAAAACGCATTTCTCGAAGATGTCAGCCAAATCTTCGGACAAACCGACGCGCAGTTCAAAGCACTGCGGGCGCGCTTTGTCCCGGATGCGCCAAACGATCCATACACGGTACTGGGCGTTCCACATGACATGCCGCTGACCGATATTCGCAAGGTCTGGCGGCAACTGGTTAGGGAAACGCACCCCGACGCCATGATGGCACGGGGTGTCCCCGAAGAGGCGATCCGCCTGGCCGAGAAAAAGATGATCGATATCAATCGCGCCTGGGATGAAATCAACGGCGCGCGGGCCTGATCAGATGCGGCTGGCGACCTATAATATCGAATGGTTCGCCAATCTGTTCGACCAGAAAGACAGGCTGATCGTCGATGACAGCTGGTCCGGCAGGCACAACGTCACCAAAGCGCAGCAGGTCGAAGCGATTGCCAAGGTTCTGACCGCAATTGACGCTGATGCGATTCTGATTGTCGAGGCGCCCAACACCGGCAGACACCAGAACACGGTTCGGGCCCTGCAAGCCTTTTCCGAAGCGTTCGACTTGCGCACGTCTGATGCGGTGATGGGCTATGCAAACGACACACATCAGGAACTGGCATTGCTCTATGACAGAACGGTGCTGAGTGTTCGCCATGACCCCAAGGGAGATATCGCAGATACGGTAGCCCCCCGGTTCGATGGCGTATTTAAAATCGACCTCGACATTGATGCGACCGAGGACGTCGTGCGGTTCTCCAAACCGCCGATGGAACTGGCGGTGACGACGCAAGCGGGGCACAAAATTCGCCTGATCGGGGCACATCTGAAATCCAAGGCGCCGCACGGTGCCGAATCGCGGGACGAGGCGATCCGGATCTCGATTGCCAATCGCCGCAAGCAGTTGGCGCAAGCGATATGGCTTGCACGGCGGGTCGAATGGCATGTTGCGCAAAAACAGCCCGTCATTTTGCTGGGTGATCTGAATGATGGCCCCGGGCTGGATGAGTTTGAACACCTCTTTGGCCGCTCGTCGGTCGAGGTGTTGCTGCAAGCCGGATTGTTCGATCCGAACGCCGTCACAGCCTACAGGTTTCGGCCCGGGCCGGTGCCTGCCACTGCGCGCTTTGCCCGTCCGGAGGAAGGCAAATTTCTGGACGCTTTGCTGGATTACATAATGATTACCACGGACCTGCAAGCAAATCGCCCGTCCTGGCGTATCTGGCACCCGTTTCAGGATGCCGCCTGTTGGGCTGAACCGGAATTGCGACAGGCGCTTTTGACAGCCTCCGATCATTTTCCAGTCACGCTGGATATTGAACTGTGACCTTTCCAGCCTGCCACACGGGCCTTATATGTCAGGTATGAAACGGATATTGCTGATCAGCACGATCTACATGTTCCTTGCTGCGCCCTCCATGGCACAGGAAGACAGCGAAAAATCCCTGATGGAACAGGGGGCCGAACTGTTTTTCGAAGGTCTGCGCAAGGAAATGGAACCGGCATTGGAAAACTTGCTGGGTCTTGCGGAAGAGCTTGGCCCGGCGATGCAGTCCTTCTTGCAGCAGATGGGCCCGGCGCTTGCTGAACTGGCGGCCGAGGTCAAGGACTGGAGCGTTTATGAACCGCCCGAGATCCTGCCCAATGGCGATATCATTATCCGCAGAAAACCGACCCAAGAGCCATCTGAGCCTGAAAAGCGGGATATCGAGGTGCCCGAAGGGCCTACAGATATCTGACCCGCTCAAATGTCAGCCTTTGACAATCACGCGAGTCTGAGATTTCAGCGCTGCTGCCAAGGCGCTTAACCGGGCTTCTGCCACTTCGCTGAACAGGGGGGCTGCTGCTTCGGGCAGGTACAGCTCCAACTGTCGCTTTTTGGGATAGAATTTCAGGCGCCCCATATTGGCATCGTTGTGCATCCACAGCATCGCGCCAAAGCGCATGGCCTTGCCCAGAATCTCGGCCTGTTTCTGGCTTTTTTCATCCAGCAATTCGTAAAGCCGAGAGAACCGGTTGCCTTCCCGTTTGTTGCGATAGCGGTGTTGCAGTGCCAATCCAATGAAGACACGCTCGGAATGCTTCAGGCCACCCAGATTGGCGCGCGTGACGTTGTCGAAACACACCTCGGCCCGATAGTCGGGATGCGCGCGCCAGCTTACATCGTGCAGCAGGCAGGCCGCCTTGATCAGGCGCACTCTGCTGGGCGGTGCCGATCTGAACAGCGGGATGACAAAATCATAGAGATTGCTGCCAAATCCGGGCAGGCGCGCGTCCTTTGCTTCCGAGAACCGGCTGGCTTCGATCAGCGGGTCGCGATCGCGCACTTCCTGCGGCATCTGCTCATACAACAAGCCCTCGCGGATGCCATAGCTTGAGATGGCGATATCTTTGGGTTTGAACGTGCGGATCAGTCGCGCCAGAACATCCATCGCATATGGGATAAGCGCCATGCGCGAACTGGACACGCCCGCCTGAGCACGCAGCTTTTCGCTATCGTGTTTTTCGATGTATTTGATCGTCTCGCGCACCTGTTTGGTGGTCATGCGGTATTCATGCAGAACGTTCAGCGGATAGCCCCGCCGCAGCATGTCCAGCCGCGCAAAGGCGCGCCAGCTGCCGCCGACCAGAAACAAACGATCCCGCTGCTGGCCCATCTGATTGCGCAGATCCTCCATCGTTTCCTTGATATGCGCTTTTCGCGCACGTCGCCCGCCTTTGATGTCACGCAGTTTCAGCGGCCCCAGCGGCGAGGTCACGCGGCGGCCGACCTGACCACCGCCGATTTCGGCCAATTCCATCGACGACCCGCCGATATCGCAGATCAATCCATAGGCTCCGGGCCACCCCAGCAGGACACCTTGCGCCGACAGGCGGGCTTCTTCGTCACCGTCAATGATAGACACCTGCAAACCGGTTTCAGCCTTCACCTGATCGCAAAACTCGGGCCCATCCGAGGCTTCGCGCACAGCAGCGGTGGCGACAACATGCAAACCGGGCAAATCCAGATCCATTGCCAGGTGCTGGAACCGTCGTAGTGCCGACAAGGCGCGTTCGCGGCCACGCGGGTTCAGTCGCCCGGTTTCGGACAGGCCCGCCCCCAGTTCGCACATGACCTTTTCATTGTAGAAATAGGCCGGTGATCGGGCCGCCCCGTCGAAAATGACCATCCGGACCGAGTTCGACCCGACATCGACAACCCCGACGCGCGACAGCGCCCGTGCGTCCGGTTTGTCAAACAGGGGCTTTCCGAACGTTCCCCAGTCCGGGATATCGGTTTTGACGGTCTGATCCATGTGTGTTCCAGATAGTTCTGCCTGAGGATGCGAAATTGACGTCAGCGGGTCAATCATTGGTCTCGACCTCATCCGGGGCCGTGTTCAGTACGCGAATGGCAAGCGCGCGTGTAATGTCGCGTTTTTCCGCCAGGGCCAGTTGGTCCAGTTGGGATACAACGTCGGCTGCGCTTTCAAACCGCCGGTCCATATGCTTGACAAGATAGGCGATGACATCGGGGCCGGGGTTGAGCTGCCTGTCGACAAACAGCTTGGCAAGAACCGCGCCCAGCAATGCGTCGTCGGGCGGATCCAGTGCGACGTGATGGGCACCTTCGACCCGGCTTTGCAGGTCGGCCAGCGGCAACTCCCAGAATTTCGGTGCAAGACGGCCGGTCATCAGCAAGGGGTGCCCCTCGGCCAGAACAAGGTTATGCAGGTGGAACAGCGTTTTTTGCTGCTCGAGATCACCGGCTATCAAAGGCACGTCTTCGACCGCGATCGGCATACGCGCCAGGTCTGGCACATCGTCATATCTCAGGTCTCTGGCCTGAAGGATTCGACCGCCGGTTTCAGCGGCCCAGACATGGGCCAGATGGGTTTTGCCCGCGCCAGCAGGCCCACTCAGCACCAGTTTGTTGCCGGGCCAGGACGTGGCCGAGATCATTGCCACCGCCAGCGCATTGGCCGGTGACACAAAGAAGTCCTCTCGCCCGAGCGCAGTTTTGGCGGGCAGATCAAAGCTGAGTTGTCGGGCCATTTATTCGGTTTCCTGATCCAGACCTTCAAGACCAGTGTACAATCTGCTGTCGAGGTATAGCGATGTGGCAAAGCGGGCCAGAACGCCCAATGCTGCGGCGACCGGGACTGCCACCAACATGCCCACAAAGCCAAACAGCGCGCCAAAGACCGACAGGGCCAGCAGCAACCAGACCGGATGCAGCCCGACAGAGCTGCCGACCAGCTTGGGTGTCAGGAAATTGCCTTCAGTGACCTGCCCAATGGCAAAGATACCCGCGATAAGCCCGATATGAGCCCAGTCACCCCAGAACTGAAACAGCGCAAGCCCGATGGCCAGCGAGCCTCCGATAAGGGCGCCCAGATAGGGAATGAATGTGACCAGACCCGCGATAAAGCCCACAATCAGACCAAATTGCAGGCCAGCAAGCATCAGTGCGACTGCGTAATAGGTGCCAAGGATCAAGCAGACCGTTCCCATGCCGCGCACGAACGAGGCCAGAACCGCGTCGATCTCACCCGCCAGCCGCCTGATGATGGGGGCGTGGTCACGTGGCAGCAGCTCTCCGATGCGGGCGGTCATGCGGTCCCAGTCCAACAGCAAGTAGACGGCCACAACCGGCACAATGACCAACAGAACAACGATGTTGATCGCGGAACCCAGCGAGGTCAGCACCGTCTGCATAACGTCCCCGGTCTTGGATTTCAGCGTTTCGCCAAAGGACACCAGCATCGCGTGCGTGCTCGATTCCCGGTCAAGCAAGGACGGGAACTGTTTTTCTATGAAACTGCGCAACTGTTTGAACAGATCAGGCAGTACATCGACAAGATCCAACAACTGGGTGATCAGCGCAGGGACCACCATCAGAATTGCCAGTACAAATCCCAGAACACCGACGACCGTGATGAGCGCCGTGGCGGCCATACGCGACAAGCCCAGCCGCTCCAGCCGGTCAGCGACCGGATCCAGGAAATAGGCAATGGCCCCGCCGATGACAAAAGGCAACAAGACATCGCCAAGGGCCCACAGGATCAACGCGAAAACCGCAGCGGCGATGCTCCAGTATCTCAGCTGATCCTTAACCGGCAAAGCCATGGCGATCCCCTTGTTCAGGCCCTTGCAGGTGTTCTTGGCGCATCAAAGCCCATGATGCAAGCGGTTCATGGCGCTTGCGTTTGCAGGGGTCAGCCGCGCAACGTTCCCAATTCCGGGGTGTCTTTGGTGGCGGTTTCGTCGGGCCAGTTGGTGCGCCAAATCTCGGCCGACCAGTGACCGCAATGAACCGCCGGACGGTCAAAGCCGGGCAGGGGCGGCAGCAAAGGTGCGACGACGACGTCGTGACGGGGCACCGCGAAATAGGGAAAAGAATACCGTTCCCGCCCCGATCGGTTCACAACCCGATGCGGCGTGGATTTCAACCGCCCGCCCGACCACAGCTCCAGCATGTCACCGATATTCACCACGAAACCACCGGGCGGGCAATCGGGCGTGATCCAGCCGCCGCTGCGGGTCTGCACCTCAAGCCCGCCCACCGGATCGGGGGCAATGATGGTCAAGGCGTCGGTATCCTTGTGCGGATGGATGCCATAGCCCGCCTCATCCTCGGCCTGAGGCGGGTAATGCAGCAGGGTCATGTTGGTCATCGGGGCCCGGAATGCACTGCGCAGCGCGTCGGATTTCAGATCCAGCCCTGCCTCTAACGCGCCCAGCAACAGATCGGTGACGCGATCCAGTTGCCGCCAGTAACCCAGAATGACCTCTTTCGCACCGGGTACGTCGCCAGGCCAGATGTTTGGCCCGTATAACGCGCAATCCTCACGCACCGGATCGTCAGCCGCGACCTCGTGATGCAGTTTGTAGCCTTCGTATTTGTCGGCCTTGCCCGATCCATCATTGGGTGTGAAAAACCCCATGGGAATATAGCCGCGATAGTTGGCGCGGGTGATGGCCTGATCCCATTTTCGTGCGTCATCGACGGCAAAGATCTGTCGGGTGATCTGACGCACCTGATCCACGGTTTGCTGGGATATGCCAGTCCCGGTGATCGACAAAAAGCCGATCCCCTGACAGGCCGCAAGGATGTGCCGGACCGTTGTGTCATAGGCTGCGGTTCCTGGTGCAGTCAAAGGCGCGATATCAATCGTTGGGATACTGTCCATCAATGAATCCTCACCCCCTGGCGTTGCAGTTCAGCGCGAACCGGTGCCAGATTCAGCTGGTCCAGCTCCTGATTGCTTTTCAGTGAGACCGCAGCGGCAATGCCCGCGCCCTGACCCATGACGGCGCAGCAGGCCATATTTCGCGTTGCGGCATGCGCCACCCGGTCCGCGCCATGTGAGCGTCCTGCAACCAGCAGACCTTTGATGCCCTTGGGCAGCATCGACCGATAGGGGATTTGCATATACCGCCCCGTAGTTGGCAGGATCAGAATGCCATAGCCGTCGATGAACTCGGGATAGATACCTATCGTATCCTCGAACCGGCCCTGATGGCGGGCATCGTTTTCGGTCATGTTGTAAACGGCATCGATCTTGCGGGTGTCGCGGATGCCGATGGTCATCCCGAAATTCCGCAAACGCGCGTTTTCGCAACCGGGCATGAACCGGCGCAGCGCCTCGATGGCCAGCATGGTCTGGCGGCGACCTTCAATCTCGCCGCGCGTCAGGCTGTCCGGGTCGGTGCCATCGATCTCGGCCAGATGGATGAGGTTCATGTAGGTCAGCTCGCCCGTGTCATGCATCGCGCCCCAGGTTCCTGCGATGGTGTTCAGATGCGGTGGGATCAGCCCCTGATCGATCGCTTGTTGGAATGGTTTGTGCACGAAGGGTGAGAACATGTCGTCCTCTTTACCGCTGGTCTCAATGTTCCACTCGCCCCCGCCGCCCCAGTCCTTGTAGGTCTGCGGGTCAGCTTTCACACCTTCCATAAAGGCCCGCTTGTCGACGCCCGCCAGATGGAACATGACCGAGGCCGCCATCATGTCCTCGCGCGGAGTTTTGTGGGTCGGCGCGCCCGAACGATGGGCTACATCCGCGTCGCCGGTGGCATCAATGACGACCTTGGCCAAAATCGCTTCGCGCCCGGCCTTGGATTCTGTGATGACGCCGGTGATCCGGTCTCCATCCAGGATCGGCGCGACGAATTGTCGGTGCAGCATCGGGTGCACACCCGCCTCTTCGACCAGCTTGTCGGCGACCAGTTTGAAGCCTTCGCTGTCCAACTCATAACTTAGCGACTGGCTTTCGGGAACGGCGGCCCCCATCTCCTTGGCGCGGGTTTCGAACTCCATCCCGATGCCGCCTGCCTCGACGGTTTGCTCGTGCCGGTACCAGGCAAATCCTTCGACGCCGACCGCCGTGATGTTGCCACCCATGCAGCCGAACCGATCAATCAAAGATACCTCGGCCCCCGCACGTGCCGCTGCAAGCGCTGCGGCCAACCCGGCGGGGCCGGAACCAACGACCAGAACATCGGTTTGATGAATGACGGGGATTTGGCGTGCGGGTTCCTGAATGGTCTGCATTGGCGCCTCATGGAATTTGCGTTTCCGCTACCATTGGGATTCCCGATTGGCGGGTCAATCAAAAAACCGACTGCCGCGAGGTCGGAAAAACACCAATGCGCGATTGCCCCCGGCGGGGCTTTGGCATAATCACCTGTCCAGTCGAATTCTTACCTTTGAAGGTCCGTCCATGCGCCTGAGCCGTTACTTTCTGCCCGTTCTCAAGGAAAACCCGTCCGAGGCTCAGATCGTCAGCCACCGGCTGATGCTGCGTGCAGGGATGATCAAGCAGGCCTCTGCCGGGATTTATTCCTGGTTGCCGCTGGGCTTCAAAGTGCTGCGCAAGCTGGAAAACATCGTCCATGAGGAACAGGCGCGGGCCGGTCACATCGCGATCCAGATGCCCATCATCCAGTCGGCGGATCTGTGGCGTGAATCCGGGCGCTATGACGATTACGGTCAGGAGATGCTGCGGATGAAGGACCGGCATGACCGGGACATGCTGTTCACGCCCACGGCCGAAGAACTGGTGACCGATATTTTCCGCGGCCATGTCAACAGCTACAAAGACCTGCCGCTGACGCTTTACCAGATCCAGTGGAAGTTTCGCGATGAAATCCGCCCGCGTTTCGGCGTGATGCGGGGCCGCGAATTCTACATGAAGGACGGATACAACTTCGACCTGACCAAGGAAGATGCGCTGCACGCCTACAACCGCCATCTGGTCAGCTATCTGCGCACCTATGAACGGATGGGACTTCAGGCGATTCCGATGCGCGCCGATTCAGGCCCCATCGGCGGCGATGACACGCATGAGTTCCTGGTTCTGGCCGATACCGGTGAATCCGAAGTTTTCTATGACAGCGCTGTTACTGATCTGACCTTTGGCGACCGTGACATCGATTATGACAACCGCGAACAGTGTCAGGCCATTCTGGAAGAGTTCACTTCAAAATACGCGCGCACTGATGAAACCCATGATGAAGCGCTGTTCAACCAGATACCCGAAGAACGCCGCCGCGTGGCGCGCGGCATCGAGGTGGGCCAAATCTTCTACTTTGGCACCAAATACTCCGATCCCTTGGGTGCAACTGTCCAAGGCCCGGATGGCAAACCGGTTCCGGTTCACATGGGCAGCCATGGTATCGGTGTCAGCCGCCTTGTCGGTGCGATCATCGAGGCCAGCCATGACGATAAGGGCATCATCTGGCCCGAGGGCGTGACCCCGTTCCATTGCGGTATCGTCAACCTCAAGCAGGGCGATGAAGAAGCCGATGCAGCCTGTGACAAGATCTACACGGCGCTGACAGCTTTGGGTCTGGAGCCGCTCTATGACGACCGCAACGAACGCGCAGGCGGCAAATTCGCCACGATGGACCTGATCGGTCTGCCCTGGCGCATCACGGTTGGCCCGCGTGGTCTGAAGAATGGTGTGGTTGAACTGACCTGCCGCCGTACCGGCGAAAGCGAGGAACTGAGCCCCGAGGCGGCCGTTACCAAAGTTGCTGAGATTTACCAGCAGATCGCCTGAGCGACCATCCGTTGCTGCATTAAGCAGGCGTTGAAACACGCCCCATGATCTGGAAGGGGTGCCGGAAGCTCAGATCTGGCGGCCCTTCCTAAGCTACCTGAATGCTGACCGCGTCAGTCGGCAGGTTCTCAGTTTTGATCCGACGTCGGACGCTCGGCCAGGACGTCTCCGTTGGCTCCGTCACCTGTCGCCACAACTATCGGGCGGCCAAGGCGGCTGATCAGTTCGCGAAACTCGATATCCAGAAAGCGCAATCCGCAAATCCGCGCATCGGTTGCCCGATCCGTGATACACAAACGGCCTTGACGGAAAACCAGACGATATCCTTTGTCTTTCAGGATGTCTGCCAAATTGCCCCAGCTTGCCGCAGTGACAAAGATCGGCCGGATGGCCGCGCGCAGCAAGGCTGCGGTTTCACAATCCAATTCTGTTGAAGCCTGACGGGTCGAAATTGCACCCGCGCCACTGGTTGAAATTCGTAAATTCATTGAGCGACCCCCGCTCTTTAAATGTGTTCCCCCATGGTTAGGGTGGCAAAGTTTCTGAAAATAATCAAAAAGAGTAATAAAATTTCGCGCCTATTGTTGCCTTTACGATTCAGTGGCTCACGATGCGCGATGATTAACTTCATACCTGAAACAATCACCTTCTGTCTGTGATGCGCTTCACAACCCATGGTGAAGCGCCCTAATTGGAAGACACCTGTTTCGCACACGTATTTTGGATATGTACGGGAATGATTCGGCTCATTCAGGCTGAGAAACCAGTTCAGAGTGACAACCAGCTTGACCATTGGGCGAAATGCCGAAAGGGTCGCCGCAAACAAGAAAGCCCGGAGCAGGCATGGCCAAGACACCCCCGCCCTTTGCCCCTTTTGAATGGAAGATCGCTTGGCGGTATCTGCGCGCGCGCAGGGCCGAAGGCGGCGTCAGCGTGATGACATGGATATCACTGATCGGGATCACACTTGCCGTGTTTGCCCTGATCGCTACGCTCGCTGTTCGTTCAGGTTTTCGCTCTGAATTTGTCGGCACCATTCTGGGTGCCAATGCGCATGTGACGGTCTATTCCTCGGGTGAATTTGACGCTCAGGGTCGAGTGGATCGGACAATTGCCGATTACAACGAACGCACCGACCGCATAGCGCAGGTGCCCGGTGTTGAACGCGCCGCACCGCTGGTGAAGGGGCAGGTGCTGATCACCAATCGCGACAGCAGCAGCGGGGTCGAGGTGTTTGGCATCCGACCCGACGATCTGCTCAACCTGCCGGGTATCGCGCAGGCGGAACAGGCGGCGGGGGACCTGACGGACTTCCAGACGGGTGAGGATGCCATCGCCATTGGATCGGGTGTGGCCCGCAGCATCGGGGCCACTGTCGGGGATGTGGTCAAACTGACCTCGCCCAACGGGGTCAAAACCGCCTTTGGCACGTCGCCGCGCGTGAATGCCTATCGCGTTGTCTATGTGTTTTCAGCCGGTCGCTATGACATCGACCGCACCCGCGTCTACATGCCGTTTTCGCAGGCGCAGGGCTTTTTCAACCGTGAAGGTGTGGCGGATGAGATCGAAGTGATGGTGGACAAGCCCGAAGATCTTGGCCCGATCCTAGTTCCCATTCTTGAGGCGTCGGGCGAGCGCAGCCAGATCTGGACATGGCAGGACGCATCCGGTGGCTTTCTGCGCGCGCTCGAGGTTGAGGATAATGTGATGTTCATCATCCTGTCGATCCTCGTTCTGATTGCTGCGATGAACATCGTTTCGGGCCTGATCATGCTGGTCAAGAACAAAGGGCGCGACATCGGAATCCTGCGCACAATCGGCCTGAGCGAAGGATCGGTTCTGCGCGTCTTTTTCATCTGCGGTGCGTTCACCGGCCTGATCGGCACTGCAATGGGGGTTATCCTGGGATGCCTCTTTGCAATCTATATTGATCCGATCTTCTCATTCGTGAACTACGTGATGGGCGGCGGCGTATGGGATCCGTCGATCCGTGGCATCTACGCCCTGCCGGCCGAGCTGCATCTGAGCGATGTGCTCAAGGCGACGGGCTTGTCGCTGGGTCTGTCTTTCGTCGTCACCTATTTCCCTGCCCGCCGCGCGGCGCGGCTGAACCCGGTCGAGGCGCTGCGCTATGAATGATGTCACCTTGCGACTGAACGGTCTGACCAAGACCTACCTCAAAGGCACACCGGGTGAGGTACAGGTTCTGCGCGGGGTCGATCTGGAACTGCGCGCGGGTGAAGCCGTGGCCATGGTTGCGCCGTCAGGTGCGGGCAAATCAACGCTTCTGCACATCGCCGGTCTGCTGGATCGGCCTGACGATGGAACCGTGGAAATCGGGGGGCAGAATGTGAACGGCAAGGGCGACCGAACCAGAACGGCGTTGCGTCGGCGGGATATCGGGTTCGTATATCAGTTCCATCACCTGCTGCCCGAGTTTACGGCGCTGGAAAACATCACATTGCCGCAACTGGCCAATGGCGCGTCCGAAAAAGCAGCCCAGGCACGGGCGTTGGATTTGCTGGACCGTGTGGGCGTCGCCCCGCGCGCCAGCCACCGCCCTGCGGCGCTGTCGGGCGGTGAACAGCAACGCGTGGCCTTTTGCCGGGCACTTGCCAACGCGCCACGTGTTTTGCTGGCTGACGAACCGACAGGCAATCTGGACCCTGAAACTTCGGATCAGGTGTTCGATGCGCTGATGACACTGGTGCGGGGCGAGGGATTGTCGGCGTTGATTGCAACCCACAATCTCGAACTGGCGGCGCGCATGGACCGCATGGTTCGGCTTGAGGGCGGCGTGCTCAGGCCAGTTGAGTGATCGCAACACCGATGGCCATGACGGCGATACCACACGCCCGCATCAGGGTGAGGGGTGCCACCTGCGCGCCGAACAGGCCGAAGTGATCGATGGCCGCTGCACTGATCAATTGCCCCAACAGGACAAAGAACACGGCGTTTCCCACACCGAAATGCGGGGCGACATGGGTGATCGACAACACATAGAAAGCAATCAGGACACCTGCAAGCAACAGGTGTTTTGGGGCCTGTGCAACCTTGGACAAGGCTGCAATACCGGGAAACAACAGCATGGTCAGCGCCGAGGCGGTCAGGGCAATTGCAAACAGCACCACGGCTGCCGTTGTTGGTGATCCGATGACCTTGCCAAGGGCCGCGTTAAGAGCAGCCAGTATCGGAATTCCAAATCCGGCGGCCAGCATGATGGCTGCATATTGTGTCATTGCCCGAACCCTCTGCACCTGTTTCGTTGATCTGGATCATTGCGCCCATATGCCTGTCGGGCAACCCTGCAAATGTCAATCGTGACAGGAGGATACGATGTTCAAGGCAACGATCGGTATGCTGGTTCTCGGGGTTTCGGCTGCTGCCACACAGGCTGCTTGGGCGCAGGATGCGGCGACCGGAGAGGAACTCTATTTGCATTACTGTGCGACCTGTCACGGGATTGACGCAACGGGGCAGGGGCCGATGGCCAGCGTGCTGGTTGTTCAGCCGTCCGATCTGACCGCATTGTCCGGCGAAAGCGGGGTGTTTCCGACCGCCCGCGTTGTTGCCCGCATCGACGGCAGGGACCCACTGGTCAGCCATGGCAGCCCGATGCCGGTCTATGGCCCTTATTTCGACGGGCAGGACACATCCATGAAAACACCGGAAGGTCAGCCGATCCTGACCAGCCAGCCGATAGTTGATTTGGTGGCATATCTGGAAACCCTGCAGCGCGCCCGGAACTAACTGCAAATCCCCTCGATCCTGGCTTCGCTCCACGGGATCAGGACCGGGCGCTCGCGCCCCTGTTCCGGCAAGGGTGACAGATCAAAATGGGCACCCAGCATGTCATGCAGTCTTTTGGTGCGCTTGGCCTGAGGGGCCAGCGCGCGACAGCACACGTATTCCTCGACGATCGCGCCCTGCTGTTCGAATCCGTAGGTCAGAAAATCGGGAGAGGTTTCGAGGTCGAACAGATATGGATCCCTCCGGCCCCCATGTTCCGCTGCAGCGCGCAGGGGGTGGTAACCGGTGGTCCGGCGATTCTGCCATTGCCAGACATGCGTCAGCTCGTGGGCCAAAAGCATCGCGGCCAGCAGGTTCATCTGATCCGGAAAGTCGGACATATAGTCCTCCAGATACCAGTCGCGGGTAAAATAGACTTTGTTGAACAGGGCCACGGCGGCAGGTTTGCCCGTCACCGGCCCGGGGTCCACCGGGGGCAGAATGCGCTCGCGGCAGGCCAGTCGCGGGCGTTCTTCGCGGAAATACGTCACGTTGGTAACCGGGGCACCTTCGACCAGACGGATGTGATCCAGATTCAGGGTTCCCCCCTGAATGGTCTCCGCAAAATCGCGCTCCTGCTCGGTCAACTCACGACCGCAGGCGGCCAGCAACAAAAGAGAAGCAAAGAATACACGCAGAACCATAAGTTGAATCTTATTCCGCTGCGGGTATTCCGCAAACCGTTTTCACAGACTCATGGCCAGAACCCGGCTGATTTCCGTTAGTGATCGCCCGGACTGACCCATCCATGTATTAAAGGCGTTCTGAACCGCCTCCATCGCTTTCTTCGAGGTGGCAGGCTTGTCGATCACACCTTCGGCAATCAGGCGGGCGGTGACATCCTGGGACAGAATGAAACTGTCCCGCCCGGCAAACCGCATCGCGTATTGCGCCGAAGCACCGCCCAGTCGGGCCCCGCGTTTGGCCAACATGGCCAGAAGATTGACGTAGTCATCAGATGGCCAGCCGCCCAGCACTTTACCCACGCCGCCTTCCTCGCGCAGGTCAAGCAGGAACGCAGCGTTATCCCGTACAGCCGCGATCTTGGTTCCATTCCTGACGATGCGCGTATCCTGCAACAGGGTGTCAAACTTCTCATCATCCATGAACGCGCATCGCCCCACGTCGAACCCGTCAAAGGCTGTTTCGAACCCGTCCCATTTGTTTTCGATGACTTTCCAGTTGAAACCGGCCTGAAAGATGCATTTCGTGATGACCGACAGCCAGCGGTCCTCAGGCATCGCTGCCAGTTCCGCGGGGATTTTCGGTTTGCTCAGTTTTGCGTCCAGTGCTTCTGGACCGCCGTGGCGCACGGCTGCGATTTCAAAGATTTCGTCAAACGTTCGCATCTGTCTAACCTTGATGTTGCCCGACATTGAATGTTTATCTTTTGTTCTTGTTTGGCAACGAAAAATCTGACCTTTTCCAGATTTGAGGCAGTCCCCCGAATAACAGGATTCGCAGAAAAATGCGGATTTTTGAAAGAAGTTCTCGACAAAAGGTGGCAAAATGTTTTCTGATTGACTCGTCAGTCAACGTCCCGTCTTAGCGAAATGGAACAAGGGCAAGCCGGGTTGGATGCATAAAGAGAACCGGGAGGGGGAAACAAACTGGCCGCAAGATCTTTTCCACAATTTGGAAACGGATCACTGTTCTTTTCCAGCCAAATTTGTGCATGCTGCGGCATGGCATTGTCATCAGACAGATAGAACGGCGGGAAAATCCTTGCCGGGATGGGCAAAACAAATATGACAGGGAGTTAAGTCCATGAAAAAACTAAGTGTAAGCCTAATGGCTCTGAGCGTTGCAGGCGCAGCGCAGGCGGCGGATATGGGTGCCGTGGATGAACCGATCAAACTGGCGATCAACGAATGGACCGGCCAGCACGTGACTACGCATGTGGCGGGTGAGATGCTCAAGGCAGCCGGTTATAACGTCGAATATGTGACCGCGGGCATGATGAACCAGTTCCAGGCGCTGGCCGATGGCGACATCGACGCGACACTGGAAATCTGGTCTTCCAACGTTTCCGATGAATACGCCAAGAAAATCGGTGAAGGCACTGTGGTCGAAATCGGTGATCTGGGTCTGGATGCCAAGGAAGGCATCGCATACCCGGCGCATGTGGCCGATCTGTGCCCGGGCCTGCCCGCATGGGAAGCGCTGAAAGATTGCGCGCAGGTCTTTGCGACGGCGGAAACTCTGCCCGGTGGTCGTCTGGTCGACTACCCGGCCGATTGGGGTACTCCAGGCGCGGATCGCATGACCGGTCTGGAATTGCCGTTCAAAGCCGTACCAGCAGGGTCCGAAGGGGCGCTGATCGCGGAATTGCGCGCCTCGACCGAACGCAAATCGCCGCTGCTGATCACTTTCTGGCAGCCGCATTGGGCGATGTCGGCCTATGACGTTCAGTTCGTTGAACTGCCCGCCGGTGAAGAGGCGTGCTTCAGTGATCCGGCCTGGGGCCCGAACCCGAACGCTGTCAATGACTGCGACTTCTCGCCCTCGCGCATCTTCAAAGCTGGCTGGAGCGGAATGGAGGAGAAATGGCCAGCAGCCTTTGAAATCCTGACCAATTATCAGCTGGCGGTTGAAGACCAGCAGCCGATGATGGGCGCGATCGACGTTGACGGTGGAAAGGTCGAAGAAGTTGTCGCCGCATGGATGGCCGAAAACGAAGGCAAGTGGCGTCCGGTTGTTGACGCGGCAACCCAGTGAGCCCGCGTAAGTGACGGACACGACCATGCCAGCCATCGCCTGCCGGAATCTCTGGCAGGTGTTTGGCCCCGGCGCTGACAAAGCCCTGACCGACGCGCTGTCTCGGTCAGGGAATGACGCCGACAAGGCTGCCGCCGCCCTTCGCGAACAGGGGCTGATCCCCGCCGTTCAGGATGCCAATTTCGAAGTTCAGGAAGGTGAGCTTTTTGTCATCATGGGCCTGTCGGGCTCGGGCAAATCCACGCTGATCCGCTGCATCTCGCAGCTGCTGCCCGGCACGGGCGGCGAGATTCGGGTGGACGGCGAAAACGTCATCGGAGCCTCAAAGAAGGCGCTGACAGAGTTGCGCCGCAAAAAACTGGGCATGGTGTTCCAGCATTTCGGCCTGTTCCCCCACATGACCGTTGCTGAAAACGTCGCATATCCTCTGCGCGTTCAGGGCGTGGGCAAAAAGGAACGGCTGGACCGCGCGCAGGAAGTGATCTCGCTGGTCGGTCTGGAAGGGCGCGAAGACAGCTTCCCGCGACAGCTTTCCGGCGGGCAGCGGCAGCGTGTGGGCATTGCCCGCAGCCTCGCCGTAAATCCCGATATCTGGTTTCTGGATGAACCGTTCTCGGCGCTTGATCCACTGATCCGTCGCCAGTTGCAGGATGAATTCCTGCGCATTCAGGCGACGCTGAAGAAATCCATCGTCTTCATTACGCACGATATTCAGGAAGCGCTGAAGCTGGCCGACCGCATCGCCATCATGCGCGACGGCAAGATTGTTCAGATCGGAACGCCCACAGATATCGTGTTGCGCCCGGTGGATGATTACGTGCGCGAATTCTCGAAGGATGTCGCCAAAGGTCAGCACGCCAAGGTCGCCTCGGTGATGCGAAGCGAGGCGGAATGTGGCCCGGATGATCCCGGCCTCACCACCTCGATGACGCTGGACGCAGCCCTTGCGCATTGCATGGAGCTGTATGAACCCGTGCCCGTACGGGATGAGGCAGGTAATGTCGTCGGCACGGTGCATCCGTCCGATCTGGCCGCAGCTCTTCAGGTGGACGAGACATGACCGCCATAACCGACCTCCCGACACGGCGTGGTGCGCAGTTGACGGCAGGTGCGAAGGCCGCCCTGATAACGGTTGTCGTCGGTGCAGTTTGCCTTGCGCTCGAGGGTGTCGCCCCGTGGCTGGTCAAATGGCCTGCCGCGTGGGAACTGCCTGCAACCCAATGGGTTGGCGCGTTTCTGGACTGGTTTCTGAACCTGATCAAACCGGCAATGCGGCTGTTTTCGGACCTGATGACCCACCCAATGAACTGGGCGAATTTCGTGCTGGGCAAAACGCCATGGCCCATCCTGATCGGGATCGTGACCGCACTGGGCTGGTATCTGGGCGGCTTGTCCATGGCCGCACTTGGCTTTCTGGGCCTCAGCTTTGTTTTGGCCTCGGGCTATTGGGCCGAAAGCATGAATACGCTGGCGCTTGTTGCCGTCTCTGTCCCTGTGGCGTTGGTCATTGGGGGCGGCATCGGCATCCTCGCCAACGAAGTGCCAAAGGTGAAAACCTTTGTACAGGCCGTGCTGGACATCATGCAGACGGTGCCGACCTTTGCCTATCTGACACCGCTGCTGCTGCTGTTTGGATTTGGTCCTGTTGTTGGTCTGATTGCTTCGGCCATCTATGCCGCACCGCCCATGGCGCGCAACGTGATGCTGGGGCTGGAACGGGTAGAGCCCGAGATCAAAGAGGCGGCCATCATGTCTGGCGGTACGCGGTTCCAGCAACTGTTCCAGGTCGAAATCCCTGCCGCCACCACTCAGATCATGGTCGGTGTGAACCAATGTCTGATGGCTGCTCTGTCGATGGTTATCATCGCCGCCGTCATCGGTGGGTTCAACGATATCGGCTGGGAGGTACTGCTGACCATGCGCAAGGCACAGTTTGGCGAATCGCTGATGGCGGGTCTGGTTATCGTGGTCTTTGCCGTGGTGATCGACCGGATGAGCGGTACTTTGGCGACCGAGCGTAAACGCTATGACAGCCGTGTTGTCTGGGCGATGCTGGGTTTTGCTGTTGTCTTCACAGCGGCCTTCTGGGCGTGGTTGCCAAACCCTACGGAACTGACCCTGCTGGACCCGATGGCCGAAGCCGTGGACAGCGGCCTGACCGCATTCACGCAGGCCAATGGCCAGTGGCTGGACGCCCTCAAGAACAACTCATTGTTCTATGTTCTGCTGCCGCTGCGGATCGGGTTGGATCAGGCGGTGCTGCCCTTCACATGGGGTTTCCAGTGGACGTCGAGCATGAGCTATGGCCTGTTCGCGGCCGGTGCCGGGATTGCGCTTTTGATGGCGTGGCGCGGACGGCTGACTGGTGGGCTGGTCGTTCTAATCCTGATCGGAATGCTGGAAACCGGTATCGCGAACCTGCCGTGGCCCTTTGTCCTGACCGGCGCTGCCGCGCTGGGCTGGGTCGCCGGGGGCTGGCGCTTGGCCGCGCTCTGCGTGGGGCTGCTCTGCACCATCCTCGTCTCAGGCCTGTGGGAAAGGGCGCTGCTGTCGCTTTATCTCAGCGGCGCAGCGGTTTTTACCTGCGCTTTGGCAGGTGGCCTGATCGGCCTTGCCAGCGCGGTATGGCAGTCGGTGTGGAACGTGGTTCGCCCGATCTGCGACATGTTGCAGACGATCCCCCTTTTCGTGTTCCTGATTCCGGTGCTGATGGTGTTCCAGATTGGTGAGTTCTCGGCCTTTCTGGCCATCTGTGCCTATGCGATTGTCCCGATGATCCGCTACACGCGGCACGGGCTGGTCAATACACCGGATGAGATGATGGAGGCCGCAATCTCAAGCGGTGCGACCGAGTGGCAGATCATGCGCGATGTGCGGGCGCCTTATGCGGCGCCGACCATTCTGCTGGGGCTGAACCAGACCATCCTTTATGCGTTTGCCATGCTGGTTATCGCGGCACTGATCGGGACCACCGGTCTGGGCCAGTCGATCTATCTGGCGCTGGGTCAGGCGGATGTAGGATTGGGCATATCTGCCGGGGCCGCGATGGCGATTCTGGCACTGATCGCCGACCGCATCGTTCAGGGCTTTGCCGAAGAACGCCGCGCGGCGCTTGGGCTGTAATACAGGGCAGGGGCGGTGCGTCCGCCCCTGCGACCCAACTTGATTTCGGGCAAGGAAGTCGCTGCCCTCCCAGTCTAGACCGACCCCAACACGTTTGGAGAATATCATGACCGGTTGGGGCCTGTTTCTTGCAGCACTCATTGCTTTCCTGCTCAGCCATGCAATTCCTGTACGGCCCACCGTGCGGGGATGGCTGATCGGCACGCTCGGGCGCCGGGGGTATTTCGCTGCCTATTCACTTCTGTCTTTGGCCTTGCTGGCCTGGCTGATTGTCGCCGCGGCAAACGCCCCCTATGTCGAGGTCATTCCACCGTTCGCAGTCTTGCGCTGGGTGCCGATACTGATCATGCCAGTGGTGTGCTGGCTGGCTGTGGCCGGGCTTGCGATCCAGAATCCGTTTTCTTTCGGAGGGATGGGCAAAAGGCCCTTTGACCCCGAACACCCCGGTATTCTGCGCACCACCCGCCACCCGATCCTTGCTTCGCTGCTGTTGTGGTCTTTGGCGCATCTTCTGGCCAATGGAAGCCTGTCACATGTGATCCTGTTTGGCCTGTTTGCCGGATTTTCTGTTATGGGCACGATCCTGATCGACAGGCGTAAATCGCGTGAGATGGGCTTTGAATGGGTTCGGTTGTCCCGAAATACGGCGCGGTTCTCACTGCGCTCACCGCGACCCTGGCCACGCCCTTGGGTCTGGCTGACCGCACTGGCCGCTTATGCGGTTCTTCTTCACCTGCACGCACCTGTGATTGGTCTGTCGCCGCTTCCTTGACTGGGGGAGTGGTCGGGCTGCGCCTTGCGTGCTATTTGAAACGTCACAATCGAATTACAAGAGGTCCAAGATGTATCTGGCCTATGTCACCACCACCGACCGCGGCGCGACGGATCGCCTGCTGAGCGCTGTTGCTGAGCGTCTGCTGGCATCCAGCGCGAAACTGGCCGGTGTTGTCCAGACGAATACGGAATGTACCGACAGCAGCAAATGCGACATGGATGTCCGCGTGTTGCCGGATGGGGAAACCATCCGTATCTCGCAATCGCTGGGCACGCAGTCGCGCGGCTGCCGTCTGGACCCCGCAGCGCTGGAACAGGCGGTTGGGTATGTGACCGCCTCGCTTGCGAACGCACCGGACCTGTTGATTATCAACAAATTCGGCAAGCATGAATCCGATGGGCGGGGGTTCCGTCCGGTGATCGGCGAAGCGCTGGCGCTGGATATTCCGGTGCTGGTCGGCGTGAACGGGTTGAACGCGGAAAAGTTCAACGCTTTCGCCGAAGGCGCAGCGGAAGCCCTCCCGGCGGATCTGGATGCAATCGAGGCGTGGTTCAACCGCATAGCGCAGATGCGCCCGGCTGCGGAATAGGTGCGCAATCGACCGGCGCATTGATCTGAACGTCATGACATGAGGTGGCGAAGACCACGCGGCCCCCTTCGTTCACAATCCGGTCGGGTTGGCGCCGGGTTAATATCTGTAAAACGGATCAGGGCTGTCGCATCTGAGAATGGCGGCAGACCAACAGCAATGACACAGCTGCCAGAGATTAACGCAGCGCGGGACACGCGTCCGGACCATCTTCGGAATATGTTGGAAAGATGGTGGGCGACCCTGGAATCGAACCAGGCGTGCGTCTCCGCGAGGGAGTTACAGTCCCCTGCCACACCTTGCGGCCTGTCGCCCACTGTCAGGCGTTGCACCTGACGTGGAGGCGTGATTACTAGCGCACCAAAGGAGCGTCAACAGGAAAATTTCCCTTTGGCGCAGGAAACCGAATTCCCGGCCCGGAGGCCCTTGAAATGAAGAAACCCAAATGGGTCGTCGAAAAGGAACAGGCGCGCAAAGCAGCTGCTGCGGAAACAGTCTGGCTGTTTGGCCTGCACGCGGTTCGCGACGCTTTGATGAACCCGAAACGGCAAAAACTACGCCTGATGGTGACGCGGAATGCGTGTGACAAACTGGCGGAAGCTGTTGAATTTGCTGGGATCGAGGCCGAAATAGTTGACCCGCGCAAGTTCTCTGCACCCATCGATACTGGATCAGTGCATCAGGGCGCAGCGCTGGAGGTCAAGCCGTTGGAATGGGGCAGTCTGGCCGATAACTGCATCGGTCGCGAAAACCCTCGCGTCATTCTGCTGGACCGGGTCACAGACCCGCACAATGTTGGGGCGATTCTGCGCTCGGCCGAAGTTCTGGGGGCCAGTGCGGTGATCGGCACACGCCACCACTCCGCACCCGAGACCGGAGCACTGGCAAAAACCGCCAGCGGCGCGCTTGAGCGGCAGCCCTATCTGCGGGTGCGCAACCTTGCGGACGCGATTGTCGAGCTTCAGAGCATGGGCTTTCTGGTCCTTGGGCTGGACGGAGAAGCCGATGTGACAATCGAAGGCGCGTTGGGCACTGGCCGGGACCGCCCCGTCGCGCTTGTGCTGGGTGCGGAAGGTCCGGGCTTGCGGCAGAAGACAAAGGAAACCGTGGATCAGTTGGTTAAAATTGACGCAGCCGGGGGATTTGGTTCGCTGAACGTCTCAAATGCCGCGGCAATCGCCTTATATGCATCGCGACCCTGAAAAAAGGAGAGCGTCATTCCCGGCCCTGCCAAAATCGCGACCTGCTGCTATTGCGGCACCCGGGCTGCCCTGATCCTGAAAGGCAAGGAACGGCACGAGCTTAGCTGCTCCAGCTGTGGGGCACCGTTGCACGACCTGAAGATGTTGCCCGCTCGGAAAGTACTTAAACCCGAACCGGTGCGCGTAGCTGTGTCTCATGCCGCCCCGCGGAAAACAAAGCGCAAAAAGAGGAATAAGACCATGCTGGCGCGCGTGTTCGACGAAGCCTGGGACGTGATCGAAGACATCTTTGACTAAGTTTCAACTGGCGGGCACGCGTTCACATCCTTGTCAACAGGGGTTTCGAAAAGCGCCAAAAGTTGCATTTTGATGGTCTTGAATGTGCAGATTCCCATATGACGATGCTGAACCGACGTACTCTTCTTTGCTCGCTGAGCACTGTGTTGCTTGCCCCTGCCGTATTAGCGCAGGACAACCCCGTGTATTACGCCACTGACGGTGTGGCGTTGGCGGGGTATGATCCTGTGTCCTTTTTTGACAGCGACGCGCCCTTGAAAGGGGTGCCCGAAAATGCGGTCATGTGGAAGGGTGCCCGGTGGCATTTCAAATCGCAAGCAAATCGTGAGCTCTTCGAAGGCAATCCGCGCGCTTTTGCGCCGCAGTTCGGTGGCTATTGCTCGTACGGGATGGCGATGGGCGTGCTGAAAAGCACGGATCCCAAGGCGTGGCAGGTGGTCGACGGGCGCCTTTATCTGACGCATTCGCCCGAGGTCGAGGAAATCTGGCAGCAGGATCGGGCAGGTTACATTGCGATGGCAGAGGAAAACTGGCCCGCAATTCTCTACGGAAAGTAGGCAACCTTCAGAAAATTGTGAAAAGTCATCACAAAAATACGCCCGCCCTCTTTTTTTTAATCAAGTCATGCTTAAATGTCACAGTGACCGCGGAACGGAACTGCCGCGGGTCATTTCACTGTCCCTCGTTCCAACAACTGGCGCCCAAGCATTCTTGGGCGCTTTTTTCTTTTTGGAACCCTGTTAAGGATAGGGCATGCCAGACTATTCCGATCAGTACCTCAAGGCCATTTTGCAACGCACCAAGACGGTGGCCGTTGTCGGTGTTTCCATGAACCCGGTGCGACCCAGCTATTACGTGGCGCGCTATTTGTCGCTGAAAGGCTTCAAGGTGATTCCCGTCAATCCGGGCCACGCGGGCAAAGACCTGTTTGGTCAGACGGTTCGCGGCAACCTGTCAGAGATCTCCGAGCCTGTGGACATGGTGGATATTTTCCGGCGGTCCGAGGCTGTGCCACCCATTGTGGATGAGGCGCTGGACGCTTTCCCGTCGCTTGGTACGATCTGGATGCAGATTGGCGTGGAACACCCTGAAGCGGCGGCAAAGGCCAAGGCCCGTGGCGTGGATGTGGTGATGAACCGCTGCCCCAAAATTGAATATCAGCGCCTGTTTGGCGAATTGCGCATGGGCGGATTTTCGACCGGGATCATTTCGTCCAAGCTTTAGGGTTTGGCGGGGACGTAAGGTTTCAGGCGGGCGACCTGTTCCTTCCGCCGCTTTTCCAGCACCACGTCGCGCGGGACCCAGTCATACCGGGTATCCTCGACCAGCGGAGACCAGAACAACACGCCGCCATAACGCCACGGGTCCAGTACGACACCATCATACAGCGTCGCGCCTTTACGGCTGATGATTGCGGTGCTGTGGTCGATCCGCGTCGGGTTGTCCGCGTTTGCGATGGCACGGTGCAGATCCAGCGTCCGGAAGTTTTCCTGTTTCAGCCGCCGCTCGATATCCTCGGCCCAATGCCAGCACAGCCCACGCGGGCGCAGCCCCTTGTTGACCTTCATGTTATGGATCAGGGGCGGGTCTGTGATCTGGTATTCCTCGACCAGCTGAGCGGTATAGGCGTAAGCAATTCCCGCCGCGCGTCGGGCTTCTTCTGGGTCGATATCCGAGCCAAGGCCCTGAATCTCCGAGGCGAGCCGCTGTACCTCATCCCCGGTCGAGCGCGGCGGCGCGGCGCAGCCAGCGACGATGGCAAAGTTTGCCACAAGCATCAAAATTCGGATCATATCGCGCCTTCGCCCTGACAGTCTGGCATCCGAGTATAACGGCCCAGGAGCCAGTGCGGAACCCGGACCTTACCCTTTGGGGCGGGCAGCTTTTTCAGCGACACCACTGGTGCCCTGACGGCGGTCCAGCTCGGCCAGAACATCATCCAGCGCCACGTCCCGCGCGGCCAGCATGACCAGAAGGTGATACAACACGTCCGCCGCTTCCGAGGTCAGCTTAACCTGATCCCCTTTTACGGCTTCGATGATGGCCTCTATGGCCTCCTCACCGAATTTCTCGGCGCATTTCTCAGGGCCTTTCGCAAGCAGCTTGGCCGTCCAGCTGCCTTCGGGATCAGCCCCCTTGCGTGCCTCGATCGTGGCGGCCAGATCGTGCAAGATGCTCATGTCAGCCTCATGGGGATGCCAGCGGCGGCCATATGTTCCTTGGCCTCGCGGATGGTGTATTCGCCGAAATGGAAAATCGATGCCGCCAACACGGCGCTTGCACCGCCCTTGGTGACGCCCTCGACCAGATGGTCCAAAGTACCAACACCGCCCGAGGCGATCACGGGCACATCCACCGCGTCGGAAATGGCGCGGGTCAGCGGCAGGTTGAACCCGGATTTGGTGCCGTCGCGGTCCATCGAGGTCAGCAGGATTTCACCGGCCCCCTTGGAGACCACGGTTCTGGCAAAGGCAACCGCATCAATGCCGGTGGGTTTGCGCCCACCATGGGTAAAGATTTCCCACTTGCCGGGGCTGACGGTCTTTGCGTCGATGGCGCAGACAATGCACTGACTGCCGAACTGATCTGCCGCTTCGGCAATCACATCCGGATTGGCAACCGCGGCCGAGTTGAAGCTGACCTTGTCCGCCCCCGCCAGCAGCAAGGCGCGCACATCGTCTTTTGTTCGCACCCCACCGCCCACGGTCAGCGGCACGAAACACTGTTCCGCCGTGCGCTGAACCACATCGAACATGGTGCCGCGATTCTCATGGGTCGCGTGAATGTCGAGAAAGCAGATCTCGTCCGCTCCGGCAGCATCATAGGCCTTGGCCGATTCCACCGGGTCGCCCGCATCGCGCAGGCCCACGAAATTCACACCTTTGACCACACGGCCATCGGCAACATCAAGGCAGGGAATGATCCGGGTTTTCAGCATAGGATATCCTTTATGGGCGCACCTCTAGCGGCAAAGCCCTGCCGATGCCAGACTTGTGATTGTGAGAGATCTCAATTCTGTGAAAACTGGGGTGAATTTCACAGAAGGAATATCGATATGCGTAGACTGATACTGGCTTGTGTTTTTTCATTCGGAGGCGCGCTGACCGCTATGGCTGATGATCTGATCAAGGTTCAATCCGACAAATCCGTGGCCGAGGCGCTGGACGCGCTTGAAGTTGCCGTCGGAAATGCAGGCGCAACCGTGTTTGCCCGCATTGACCACGCGGCCGGGGCGGAAAAGATTGGCACACCCATTCCGGCCAATCAGGTGTTGATTTTCGGCAACCCTGCGCTGGGTACGCCAGCCATACAGATCGACCCGCGCGCCGGGCTGTTTCTGCCTCTCAAGGTGCAGGCGTACGAAGATGCCAATGGTCAGGTCTGGCTGATCTATGAAGACCCGAAAGAGACATTGGACGACCTGAACGATGTCGACAAATCTCCGGTCATCGAAAAGATGCGCGGTGCACTGGCCAAGCTGACCGCCGCAGCCGCGCAATAACCGATCACGACAGGGCGCGTATGGCCTCGGCCAGGTCGATCGCGCCATCATAAAGCGCCCGGCCTGAAATCGCGCCGTTCAGCGCAACGCCGCAATCGCGCAGGGCGATCAGGTCGTCCAGCGAACTGACACCGCCCGAGGCGATCACCGGGATGGAAACGGCCTGTGCCAGGGCAGCGGTCGCTTCGATGTTTGGGCCCTGCATGGCACCGTCTCGGTTGATGTCGGTGTAGATGATTGCGGCTACGCCTGCGTCCTCGAAACTACGGGCCAGATCGGTGACCTGAACGTCGGTCTCTTCGGCCCAGCCCTTGGTAGCCACCATGCCGTTGCGTGCATCGATGCCGACGGCGACCTTGCCGGGAAAAGCTTTGGCTGCTTCGCGCACCAGATCGGGGTTTTCGACAGCGACAGTGCCCAAAATGACCCGCGCCAGCCCCTTCTCGATCCATGTTTCGATCGTGGCCATGTCGCGGATGCCACCACCCAGTTGCGCGGGCACCTTGCAAGCTTTCAGAATTGCCTCAACCGGTGCTGCGTTGACCGGCTCGCCTGCGAATGCACCGTTCAGGTCGACCAGATGCAGCCATTCGCATCCCGCCTCGACAAAGGCACGGGCCTGAGCGGCCGGGTCTTCGTTGAATACGGTGGCCTTGTCCATTTCACCACGCAGCAGGCGTACGGCCTGGCCGTCTTTGAGGTCGATGGCGGGGTAGAGGATCATGTCGGGCGGCCCTATATCACTGTTACACGCGCGGGATATCGCACAAGCAGGGCAGGGGATGCAACGCGACGCTGGGTCATTCTTGCCCGCCGCCCATTAGCGGGTCAGACTGCCCACAAAACAGGGAGAAAATCATGAAGACTTTTACTCTTTCAGCGGGCCTGATGCTGCTTGCTACAGCTGCTTTTGCCGACGATCCGGTTGACGGCCTGTGGAAAACAGCGCCGGGCGACACGGGTGGCTATCTGCATGTGACGATTTCCGAATGCGGCAGTGCGATCTGCGGCACCATCGACAGCGCGTTCGACGCCGATGGTAACCAGCAGCTGGAATATGAGAACCTTGGCAAAAAGATCATCTGGGACATGGTCCCCGAAGGGGGCGGCAGCTATGACAGCGGCAAGATCTGGGCACCGGACCGGGACAAAACCTACAACTCGAAAATGTCGCTGGACGGCCAGAACAAACTGACCGTCAAGGGATGCGTGGCGGGCGGTCTGATCTGTCGCGGTCAAACCTGGACGCGTGTTCAGTAAGCCTCAGGGTTTCCAGGTCAGGAAGTTTCCCAGCATACGCAGGCCAACGTCCTGGCTTTTTTCAGGGTGAAACTGCATCCCAACCATCGTGTCGCGGCCAATCACGGCCGTGACGTCTTGCCCATAGTCCACATAAGCCAACCGCTGTGCCGGGTTGTTTACACGAAAGTGGTAGGAATGGACGAAATAGGTGTGATCGCCTGATTTCACCCCGTTGAAAACTGGATGATCGCTTTCCAGAACCAGATCGTTCCAGCCCATATGCGGCACTTTCAGCGCGGCATCTGAAGGTTCGATCCGAACAACATCGCCTGCCACCCAGCCCAGACCATCGGTCTCGGTGTATTCATGGCCTTTGGTTGCCATAAGCTGCATGCCAACGCAGATGCCCAGAAAAGGGCGGCCCTTCTGTTCGACCGCCTCGACCATCGCGTCATAAATACCCTTATGGCCGCGCAGCTCGGCAGCACAGGCCGGGAAGGCACCATCACCGGGCAGAACCAGTCGGTCCGCGCGCGCAACGACATCCGCGTCCGAGGTGACAACAACGTCACCAGCGCCGACCTCTTGCGCCATGCGTTGAAACGCCTTTTCCGCTGAATGCAGATTGCCGCTTTCATAGTCGATGATGGCTGTCAGCATCTACAGCGCGCCCTTGGTCGACGGAATCGCATCCGTCTTGCGCGGGTCGGTTTCGACGGCGTCGCGCAACGCGCGCGCAACAGCCTTGAACGCGGCCTCGGCGATGTGGTGGCTGTTGAAGCCGTGCAGTTGGTCGATATGCAGGGTGATGCCGCCATGGGTGCTGAGCGCCTGAAAAAACTCGCGCACCAGTTCGGTGTCGAACGCTCCGATCTTTTGCGTCGGCAGATCGACATTCCAGATCAGGAACGGGCGGCCCGACAGGTCCAGCGCACAGCGTACCTGCGCGTCATCCATCGGAAGATGGCATTCGCCATAGCGCCGGATACCCTTCTTGTCGCCCAATGCCTGTGCCAAAGCCTGACCCAGCGCGATGCCGGTATCCTCGACCGTGTGGTGATCGTCGATGTGATAGTCGCCGTTGGCGCGGATCGTCATGTCGATCAACGAGTGGCGCGCCAGCTGGTCCAGCATATGGTCAAAGAACCCGACGCCGGTCTGATTGTCATAGGTGCCGGTGCCATCCAGATTGACCTTGACCGAAATATCGGTTTCGGCGGTTTTGCGGCTGATCGAAGCGGTGCGCATGGGCGAAATCCTTTTGCTACAGGCGCGCTTATAGACGGGGTGGGGCGGGTTGATCCAGACCATGCGTTGCAATCGCTGCAAACTGTTGCAAGGGATTGCACCCGGCCCGGCACCATGTCAGCTTGCAGACAACATGAACCAACAGGGCCAAGCCATGTCCACCTGCGTATTCATCCAGATCCGCTGCAAACCCGGCACCACCTACAAGGTCGCCGAGGAAATCGCCCTGCGCGAAATACATTCAGAGCTTTACTCCACCAGCGGTGAGTTTGATCTGATGCTCAAGCTCTACATCCCCGAAACCGAGGATGTGGGCCATTTCATCAACGAACACCTGCTGGTGATTCCCGATATCGAACGCTCGCTGACGACGATGACGTTCAAGGCGTTCTAACCCAACTCAAACGTTGTCACGCCATAGATGCGGGTCAGGTCGATATCCGGCTGATCGCCGGAATACATCCGGGCCGTTTCGAACACTTTCACAAGCCCCAGCCTGTCGGCCAATGCAAAGGCGGCGTTGTTGGGCTGTGGCATGTCGATGAACACCTCTTGCCCGCTTTGATCTTCGGGCAGAGCCTTTAACACGCTTGCAAGCAGCGCTTCGGCAATGCCGGCGCGGTCTGCAAACAGCGGCCCAACCTTGTATCCGGTCTGACAAGGGCGCAGCGTGGCATAGCCTTTGATCTGCCCGTCTTCGGAAAACACGCGGGACACATGGCCGCTTGCGCTCAGCCAACCATGCAGGAACGCATCGCGCCGGGCTGGGAAAAGCTGACGGTCATAGTCCCTTAACGCATCAGAAACCGTGCTCAGCACGTCAACACCAGCGGTCGGTGCCAGCGCGCGCAGGATATCTGCAACCCGCCCCGAAAAGCGGTAGTTGTTATAGGCAAAGGCGAATCCGGATTTCCGGTAGTTGTCCTGCTGCTCGACCACTCCATCCAGACCCATGTTGCGCCCAGTGCAGTGGGCCAGCGCATGCTGCGCAATCTCAAGCCCGTGGCCATGGTGCCTGTATTCCGGCTTGACGATGTAGAAACCCAAAAAGGCAAAATCATCGTCATAATTCACCGCCGATACAGACGCGATCATTTCGCCATCCAGAAAACCGCCCAGGAACCCGTCAGGGTCGGTGCTGCGAAAACACAAGGCATCGTGATGGCCCGGATTCCACCCCTCGCGCCCGGCCCAATCCACGGCTTCCTGCAACTCATCAGCGGTCAAGGGGCGTATAATATATTCAGACATGCAGAAATCCCGTGTTGCGAATTGCATTCAGGATGCCGCAACGCGATGCAAAGAACCAGCATGTTCGGAAGGCTTGGTATCTGGAGCGGGCGAGGCGATTCGAACGCCCGACCCTAACCTTGGCAAGGTTATGCTCTACCCCTGAGCTACGCCCGCATCAGATACATATGTGGTCCGAAGACCTCTCAATGGAGCGGGCGAGGCGATTCGAACGCCCGACCCTAACCTTGGCAAGGTTATGCTCTACCCCTGAGCTACGCCCGCGCCGTTGAGTGAGGAGGGATGTATAAATTCCCACGCGGGGCTGCAAGCGGAAAAACACAAAAAGCGGGAAAAATCTTTTCGACGGAATCCGGCCCATGACCCGTTCAACCCGTATTGCAAATCACTAAAACACAGGCAGGAGGTGCCGTCATGATATCCGTTGTGGACCTGAAGATCGTGATGCTTGCTGCGATGATTCTGATCGGGGCTGCCATCCTGAAACCGGACCGGCATGAACATGACCGGTTCATACCGGTTCTGCTGGGTGCACCGCAGATCGAAACAACCGTTCTGGCAGGGTAACACCCGCCAGACGGCCTAAAGCGCCAGAATCAGGTTTGCAAAAGCCGCACCCAGAATGGCGAGGAACGTCAGGCTCATGCCGGCCTGCCGCAGGATGACGATCTGTGGCGTCCGTCCAAATCCGTACGCGTGCAAAAGACGCCCCGCCAGCAACATCAGCCCCAGCAGATGGACCAATATTCCGGCCGCGCCTTGCAACTCGACCATAGCAATCAGCAGCAGGGAAATCGGGGCGTATTCGGCGCAGTTCGCGTGTGTCCGTATCGCCTTGATCATCAGCTTGCTGCCGCCGTCCCCGACCGAGATTTTGTCGCTGCGTCGTTGCAGGATCACTTTGACGCTGAGTGCGACGTAGAGAATTGCGATCAGGGCCGCATAGATCGGGGTGATTGCAAGCATAATGGGTCTCCGCTCAATCATAGAAAAAGGCCGTGCGGTCTCCCACACGGCCTGATGAACATTAGGTTGTTTTCCGTCTTATTCCAGTTCGATCAGAAGGTCCTTTGCGTCAATCTGGCCGCCGGGCTGGATATGCACGGCTTTGACGGTCGCATCACGCTCGGCATGGATGCCGGTTTCCATCTTCATCGCCTCGATGGTCAGCAGCATGTCGCCTTCCTTGACCTGCTGGCCCGCGGTCACGGCAACAGTGGCCACAACACCCGGCATCGGCGCCCCGACATGATCGGGGTTGCCGACCTCGGCCTTGGGGCGCGCCTGAGTGGTTGATGTGACCATCCGGTTCGGCACCCGGATCACACGCGGCTGGCCGTTGAGCTCGAAGAACACTTTGACCTCGCCCTTTTCATCCGTTTCGCCAATGGCCTGACACCGGATTTCCAGCGTCTTGCCGGGGTCGATTTCCGCCGTGATCTCTTCGCCGGGCTCCATGCCGTAGAAGAAGGTGCGCGTGGGCAGGGTGCGGACCGGGCCGTAAATCCGGTGACGACCCATGTAATCCAGAAACACCTTGGGATACATCAGGTACCCGTTCAGATCCTCGTCATCGACCTCTTTGCCTTCCAACTGCTTGGACAACTCGGCGCGGGTGGCCTCAAGATCGACGGCAGGCACGTCCTTGCCGGGGCGCTGGATGTTGGGGGCCTCGTCCTTCAGCACTTTCTTGATGATGGTGTTCGGGAATCCGCCCGGAGGTTGGCCCAGATTGCCGCGCATCATATCGACGACCGATTCGGGGAAGGCCACATCTGTCGCCGGATCCTCGACCTGCTCGCGGGTCAGGCCCTGGCTGACCATCATCAGGGCCATGTCACCAACAACCTTCGACGAGGGCGTTACCTTTACGATATCACCGAACATCTGGTTCACATCGGCGTACATCTGCGCGACCTCGTGCCAGCGCTCTTCCAGACCCAGGCTGCGTGCCTGTGCCTTGAGGTTGGTGAACTGACCACCCGGCATTTCGTGCAGATACACTTCGGACGCCGGGGCCTGCAGGCTTGATTCGAAGGCCGCATATTGGCCACGCACAGCCTCGAAGTAATCGCTGATCTCGCGGATCGCCTTGATGTCCAACCCGGTGTCACGGTCGGTATGGCGCAGCGCCTCGACCACAGTGCCCAGCGTTGCCTGGGACGTGTTGCCACTGAAGCTGTCCATCGCGCAATCCACCGCGTCCACTCCCGCCTCAGAGGCGGCAAGGATGGTCGCGCTGGCGATACCGGCCGTGTCATGGGTGTGGAAGTGAATCGGTAATCCAACCTCTTCCTTCAGCGCCCGGATCAGAATCTTGGCCGAGGCCGGTTTCAGCAGGCCCGCCATATCCTTCAGACCCAGAACATGCGCGCCTGCGTCGCGCAACTCTTTGGCCATTCCGACATAGTATTTCAGGTTATACTTGGCGCGGTCAGGGTCCAGAATATCGCCGGTATAACAAACGGTACCCTCGCAGATTTTGCCGCTGTCGATTACAGCATCCATCGCAACGCGCATGTTCTCGACCCAGTTCAGCGAGTCGAAGACGCGGAAGACGTCGATGTTTTTCGATGCCTGGCGCACGAACTCCTGCACCACGTTGTCGGGATAATTGGTGTACCCAACCCCGTTTGCGCCCCGCAGCAGCATCTGCGTCATCAGGTTCGGCATCGCCTCGCGCAGATCGCGCAGACGCTGCCAGGGGCATTCCTGCAGGAACCGATAGGCCACGTCGAACGTCGCACCGCCCCAGCACTCGACCGAGAACAGCTGCGGCAGGTTCGCGGCATAGGTTGGCGCCACCTTGATCATGTCGATCGACCGCATCCGGGTCGCCAACAACGACTGGTGCCCGTCGCGCATGGTGGTGTCGGTGATCAGCAGCTGCCGCTGCGCTTTCATCCAGTCCGCCACGGCCTGCGGGCCTTTCTGCTCCAGCAGGTTGCGCGTGCCCATCCGCGGCTCGGCCTTCTGCGCGGGGGGCTTGGCGACTTTCAGGTCGGCGCGCGGCTCGGGGCGGCCTTTGGTTTCGGGATGACCATTCACCGTAATATCGGCGATATAGGTCAGAACCTTGGTGCCCCGGTCGCGGCGGCGCTTGAAGGCAAACAGATCCGGCGTCGTGTCGATGAATTTGGTGGTGTATTCATTCGACAGGAAGGTCGGGTGCTTCAGCAGGTTGATGACGAAATCGATATTGGTGCTGACGCCGCGAATACGGAACTCGCGCAGGGCGCGGTCCATCCGGCTGATCGCCTTCTCGGGCGTCGGCGCCCAGGCGGTGACCTTTGTCAGAAGCGAGTCGTAATACCGCGTAATGACACCGCCCGCATACGCGGTTCCGCCATCCAGACGAATGCCCATGCCCGTGGCCGAGCGATAAGCGGTGATCCGGCCATAGTCGGGGATGAAATTGTTCTGCGGGTCTTCTGTGGTGATCCGTGTCTGCAGCGCATGACCGTTCAGATGCACCTCGGCCTGACTGGCGGCGCCGGTGGCCTCGGCCAACGTTTTGCCCTCGGCGATCAGGATCTGCGCCTGAACGATGTCGATCCCGGTGACTTCTTCGGTGACCGTGTGTTCGACCTGTACGCGGGGGTTCACCTCGATGAAGTAGAATTTGCCGGTCTCCATATCCATTAGGAACTCGACAGTGCCTGCGCATTCGTAATTCACATGGGCGCAGATCTTACGGCCCAGTTCGCAAATCTCGGCGCGCTGTTCTTCGCTCAGGTAAGGGGCAGGGGCGCGTTCGACGACCTTCTGGTTCCGGCGCTGGACCGAACAGTCGCGTTCATAAAGGTGATAAATCTCACCATGCTTGTCGCCCAGAATCTGAACCTCGACATGGCGGGCACGGGTGATCATCTTTTCCAGATAACCCTCGCCATTGCCAAAGGCGGCCTCAGCCTCGCGGCGGCCTTCCAGAACCTTTTCTTCCAGCTCGTCTTCCGACTGGATCGGGCGCATCCCGCGTCCGCCGCCGCCCCAGGACGCCTTGAGCATCAGCGGGTATCCGATCTCGGCGGCCTCCTTGCGGATCGCGTCCATCTTATCACCCAAGACCTCGGTGGCCGGAATGACAGGCACACCGGCCGCAATGGCCACGCGCCGCGCGCTGGCCTTGTCACCCAATGCGCGCATGGTCTCGGCCCGGGGGCCGATGAAGGTGATGCCGTTCTTGACACAGGCATCCACGAAATCCGGGTTTTCGGACAGCAGGCCATAGCCCGGATGGATCGCGTCCGCGCCGCAATGCTTGGCCACGCGGATGATCTCGTCAATCGACAGGTACGCCGCGACCGGACCCATGCCCTCGCCAATCTGATAGGCCTCATCCGCCTTGAACCTGTGCAGGCCCAGTTTGTCTTCTTCAGCGTAAACAGCGACGGTGCGTTTGCCCATCTCGTTTGCTGCGCGCATGACGCGGATGGCAATCTCGCCGCGATTGGCGATCAGGATCTTGTTGAAGTCTGTCATATCAGGTCCCGGTCTTTGGTGTTTGGGCGTCTTAATGGGCGGAGAATACGCACAGGTACATCCGTTCTTCTGGGTAGAACCGGCATGTTATCGCTCGCAAACGCCCTTTGGCCTCGGCACACTTATAGGGATGCCGCGTTGCAGCATCAATAATTTAGCATTTCGTCTCAAACTGACACAAATCGGCCAGTCCCATCTGACCCATATTCGCGTGCAGATCCTGCCTCAGGATATCGATCACATGCGCGGGGCCTTTTGCGCCAAGTGCCGCAAGACCGTACAGAAATGCGCGTCCCAACATGACAAAGTCCGCGCCCAGCGACAGCGCACGCAGGATATCCAGCCCGCCTTCGACACCGCTGTCGAAAATCAGCGGCAGGCGGGTCGCGCTCCGGATTGCGGGAAGAACCTCGATGCTGGCCGGGGCCGCGTCGAACTGTCGGCCCCCGTGATTCGACACCCACAGGGCGTCCACACCCACCTGTTCCAGCCTGTCCGTGTCCTCGGGGCGCAGGATGCCTTTCACGACAAACGGCCCTTCCCAATGATCACGCAGCCATTTGACGTAATCCAGATCCGGCGAGGTTCGCAGCAGGTATCCGACATGGGCCGTCGGCGGCAGATCACCAGGGTCATCGATATACTTGTCCAGTGTGCGCATGTGCGGAACGCCGCTGCGCAGCATGCCCAGGGCCCATGCAGGTCTTTGGGCGATCTGTGCCAGCAGGCGCGGTGTCAGTTTCGGCGGCTGCCGCAGGCCCGAGCGCGTCTGCCGTTCCCTGCGTGAGGCGACAGGGACGTCAGCGGTCAGAACCAGAGTTCGAAATCCCGCCCGGCGGGCCCGGTTCAGCATGTCCATGCGAATATCTGGGTCCCTTGGCGGATACAGCTGGAACCACGCGGTCTCACCCAGATAGGGGGCCAGGTCTTCGGGGCTCTGACTGGCCACCGTCGACAGCGAATAGGGAATGCCTGCCTTGGCGGCGGCCTGTGCCAGCAACCGCTCCGCATCGGGCCAAACCAGGCCGGACATCCCGATCGGCGCAATACCGAAGGGCAAAGGACAGGTGCCGCCCAAGAATTTCACCGACGTATCGAATTCAAGTTCCCCATGCAGGATCGAGGGGCTCAGACGGACATCATCCAGCGCCTTTCGATTGCGATGCCGCGTCGTTTCTATCCCGGTGCCACTGTCGATGTATTCCCATACGAAGTGCGGCAGCCGACGGCGTGCGCGGCGTTTCAGATCGGGAATACCGGGATAGGTACTGTGCAGGTCCATAAGGATTGATCGGACCTGCGGGGCGATTCGGCAAGGTTTTCAAGCGACTTCCGGCGATGGGCGTTTACCCGTTGCGGGAACGCGCCTGGCCTGCTCCAGCGCCCCGGCGGCGACGTGAACCTGATTGCGCCCCTTGTCCTTGGCGACATACAGCGCATCATCCGCGGCACGCATCAGATCCTGCGGCATGGTGCCGTGGGCGGGGTAATGCGCGACCCCGACCGAGATTGTGATACGGGGCAGGGCCTTTTCGCCATAGCGGACAATGACCGCCTCGACCGACTGGCGCAACTGCTCGGCCCGGGTCATGGCATCTTCGGGGCTGTTGTCGGGCAGGATCAGCATGAAATCCTCACCGCCGATGCGGCAGGCGATCTCGTCCCGGTCGCAGCCCTGTTCCAGCGCCGCGCCGACCGCGCGCAACACCATGTCTCCGGCGTCATGACCATGCGTGTCGTTGAATTTCTTGAAGTGATCCACGTCCACAGCAATCAGGCTCAGCGCCGCACCGGTCTGCTGGCTGCGGCTGATGGCCTTGCGCAATGTCTCGGTCATGTGGCGGCGGTTGAACAGCCCGGTCAGCGGGTCGCGCACCGATTGGTCATGCAGCTGATCGCGCATACGGACATTGGCGATTGCCATGCTGATCTGTTCGGCGCACAGCTGCGCCAGCTTGCGGCTTTTGTGGAAACAGGCCTCTCGCCCCTCAGCCGCGCGCAGATGCAACAGACCAACGGTTTCCCCGTGGGCCAGAATGGGAAAACAGAAATAGGGCCGCCCGTCATGCGGTTCGGCATGTTCGCAGACAAAATCGATCTCGGATGCACCGAACTCGTAAGTCCGGCCGCGCCTCAAACCCCAGCATCCTTCCGGATGGATATGAGACTTGTGCGTTCCCCCGTTCCAGCTGGCACACCCGTCCAGCACATCGCGCGAGTTGGAATAGACGTACACGCTCCCCTCGGCCTTAGGCAGTATATGGGTCATAAAGCGCGCTACCATGTCGAAAAGCTCATCCAGTGAGCGGCTTGATTGCAGCCACTCGTTCAACTCGCCCAGCAGGCGCACCTCACGCGCCAGGCGAAGCTGCTCTCCCATCAGTTCGCGTTCTTTCACGGCGCGCTTGTGTAGATCACGCATCTGACGGCGGTTGGTGCGGTGGACGATCAGGATGACCGTGGCCAGCGCCAGCAACGCGACACTGCTCAGCAACGCCAGCGACAGGCGCACGCGCGTGATGAACAGGGTTCTGAGATTGGTGATGTCCGAATAAAATTCGATAGCGCCAAGGAAAACGCCGTCCCTGACGATTGGTGTATAAACCTCGGCCACATGTTTGGTGATTGGGCCCGCATGTCCGGCTGGGTCATTGTCGATCGAGTCAACCTCTGCCGCGGGTTTTTCCGCGTGATTGTAATAAATGCTTCCGGCGGCGACGACCGACTGAAAGTACGGTTTTGTATTCACCGCCCCCACATCGCTGGCACGGGTCGACCAGAACACCTGACCGGACGCATCAAACAGTTTGAACCGGTAGATGTCCGAGGTTTCGGGCAGCAGCATCAGGAATTCCGCGTCATGCTCGTGCAGCTCATGGTACCGAAACGTTGCATCCAGATCGTCCAGATGGCTTTCGACCTGACGGCTTAGCTGCATGGCGTCTTTTCGCAAATCCGATTCCAACATGCGGTCCACAACCGGGGCAGGGGCCGCATAGATGCCCCATCCCGCTGCTGCTGTCAGCGCGATCAGAATCAGGGTAACGCCCACAGGTTTCAGCCGTGACGACCCGCCCGTCAGTTCCTTCGCTTCCATCTGTTCCACTCCCGCAGCAATGGGGTCAGCATCCGGGCCAGGACTTGACAGAGGGTTAACAGCCCCACAGGGCAGCGGCATCTTTGTTTAGAATTGAATGCAAAAAGACGTGAAAAATCCTTGCGAACAAGCCGTGAACAAACTCTTTCCCTCGGCGTCCATCCGGCGTAGTTTGGGGGTATGAGCAGTTTTGACGAAATGGACGCCTTCGAAGGCGCATCCCTGTCGGCGCGGGCTATGGCCGTGCGCCCTTCGCCCTATCTGGATGAGCTGAACCCGGCGCAACGTGACGCGGTCGAACATCTGGACGGCCCGGTTCTGATGTTGGCCGGGGCGGGGACCGGCAAGACCAAGGCGCTGACGGCCCGGATTGCGCATCTGCTCAACACGGCGCGCGTGCGCCCGAACGAGATTCTGTCGGTGACCTTCACCAACAAGGCCGCGCGCGAGATGAAGGAACGAGTGGGCCGCCTGCTTGGTCAACCCGCCGAAGGAATGCCATGGCTGGGCACCTTCCATTCCATTTGCGTCAAACTGCTGCGCCGCCACGCGGAACTGGTCGATCTGAAATCGAACTTCACCATTCTGGACAGCGACGATCAGCTGCGCCTGCTCAAGCAACTGGTTCGGGCTGCCAACATCGACGACAAACGCTGGCCCGCGCGGATGCTGGCGGGGATCATCGATGACTGGAAAAACCGGGCGCTGACGCCCGACAAGGTGCCTGCGGCGGATACCGGGGCCTATAACAACAAGGGCATTGAGCTTTATGCTCAGTACCAAACTCGCCTGCGCGAGCTGAACGCGGTGGATTTTGGCGACCTGCTGCTACACATGGTCACGATTTTCCAGACCCACCCAGATGTTCTGGAACAATACCAGCGCTGGTTCCGCTACATCCTTGTGGATGAATATCAGGATACCAACGTCGCCCAGTACCTGTGGTTGCGCCTACTGGCCGGTGGACACAAGAACATCTGTTGCGTCGGCGACGACGACCAGTCGATCTATGGCTGGCGCGGGGCCGAGGTCGGCAACATCCTGCGGTTCGAAAAGGACTTTCCCGGCGCCTACGTGGTGCGACTGGAGCAGAACTACCGCTCGACCCCGCATATTCTGGCGGCTGCATCGAACGTCATTCGGGGCAACGAAAGCCGTTTGGGTAAAGAGCTTTGGACCGATGCCAAAGACGGCCACAAGGTCAACCTGATCGGTCATTGGGATGGCGAGGAAGAGGCCCGCTGGATCGGCGAGGAAATCGACGCCATGCAGGGCGGGACGCGCGGTATCCGTCCGATGAACCTTGATGAGATGGCGATTCTCGTCCGCGCCAGCCACCAGATGCGCGCGTTCGAGGACCGGTTCCTGACCATCGGTCTGCCCTACAAGGTGATCGGCGGCCCGCGTTTCTATGAGCGGATGGAGATCCGCGATGCCATGGCCTATTTCCGGCTGGTGGTCAGCCCCGAAGATGATCTGGCCTTCGAGCGGATCGTGAACACGCCGAAGCGCGGACTGGGCGACAAGGCGCAGCAGAACATTCAGATTGTGGCGCGTGAGAATGGCGTGTCTCTGGTCGAAGGTGCGCGGATTGCAGTCGACAACGGGCTGATTAAGGGCAAGGGCGGCAAAGCCCTGCGCGAATTGATCGACGGGTTGGCCCGGTGGAATGCGATGACACGCGGTCCCCGGATTGAAGTCGATGATGACACGGTTATTGATGACGGGGTTTCGCCGATCCGCTATGGCGCGCCCGAGCATACGCATATTGAGCTTGCACAGATCGTCCTCGACGAATCCGGCTACACGGCCCATTGGCAGAACGACAAGACCCCCGAAGCGCCGGGGCGTCTGGAAAACCTCAAGGAACTGGTCAACCAACTTGACAATTTCGAGAACCTGCAAGGGTTTCTGGAACATGTCAGCCTGGTCATGGACAATGAACAGGACGGTGACGGGGCCAAGGTCTCGATCATGACCCTGCACGCGGCCAAGGGGCTGGAGTTTCCCGTCGTCTTCCTGCCGGGCTGGGAAGACGGGCTGTTCCCCTCGCAACGGTCGATGGACGAAACCGGCCTCAAGGGGCTCGAGGAAGAACGCCGTCTGGCCTATGTTGGCATAACCCGTGCCGAAGAGGTTTGTACGATTTCCTTCGCCGCCAACAGGCGGGTATTTGGGCAATGGCAGAATTCCATGCCCTCGCGCTTCATTGACGAGTTGCCCGAGGACCATATCGATGTGCTGACACCTCCGGGCCTTTATGGCGGCGGTCATCAGACGGCGGGCATAGAAACCCGCGCGGCCGAAGCCAATGTCTATAACTCGCCGGGCTGGAGACGGTTGCAGGCGCGGCAGGGCCAATATGGCATGTCGCAACCCCGCGAAAGCCGCAACACGGTGATCGACGCCACCGCACTGGCCAGTTTCACGCTGGGCGAGCGGGTGTTTCACCAGAAATTCGGCTATGGCGCGGTGATCGGGATCGAAGGCGACAAGGTCGAGGTCGATTTTGACAAGGCGGGTATCAAGAAAGTGGTCTCGCGTTTTCTGACCAACAAGGATGACGTCCCGTTCTGAACCGTCATATCCCGTCGACCAGAACCAGATTGGTGGTTGCGGTGGCCTGTCGGATCTTCGCCAGATCAATGTAATCCGGGTCGTCCTTCCAGGCTTTCGCTGCTGCAAGATCCGGAAACTCCATCAACACAATCCCGCCTTCGGGCCAATCGCCTTCGATCCGTTCGACCGGTTTGGATGAGACCGTCAGCAGGCGACCGCCGTGGCGGTCGAAGATCGGCATGAAACCCGCCAGATAGGCCTGGTACCCGTCCGGGTCGTGAATGTTGATCTGTGCAATGAAATAGGCGGCCATGGCATCCTCCGCATCAGAAGTCAGGACGCCATCCTACACCAGTGTCCGAAAAACAAAAAACGGCGGTTCCCAGGGAGGAGGAGAGGGAACCGCCGTCTTGTCAACATCAGAGCAGGGAGGAGGAGAGCCCTGATGTATGCGAGCCCGGGTTTGAACCCGGTATGAGGAAGACGCGGCGATGTCAGGGAGGAGGAAGACATCGCCGCGCGCTTTCAACATCAAGGCAGGGAGGAGGACGCCCCGATGTATCCGTGTCCGGCAGGTTGAGGCCGGTATAAGGTGCGGCAACGTCAGGGAGGAGGAAGACGTTGCCGCTGATTACAGACCCTAAGGGAGGAGGAAGGGCCTGATCTCAGTATACGTGTCGCGCTTACCGCGCGGTTTGTTCGTTTGCCGCCTGCAGCGCAACACGGCGGATCATCGAGCGGTGCAGGCCAAGATCGGCCAGCTCGCGGTTCGACAGAGCGGACAGTTCATTGACGGTCTGGCGGTACAGGCGGTAGCGCACGAACCGGGTCTTTGCGTTTTCCAGAACTGCGCCAAAACCGAACGCCGGTGCGTTCTTTACTGCTGTATGCGTGCTTGCGACTGCCATGCTCATCATCCGTATCTTTTTGTCTTGCCGGTATCGTCCGGCTCTTGCTTGAGATTGAAGATAGGCAAATGCTGCAATTGCACAATGGGTCACGACATCAATGCTGCTATGCAGCAAACGCATAGATTGGCTCAGTTTTTTCTTCTTGCCGCGATGCGCCTTGAAAATATGGGGTCGACCCTAGGTCAGCTTTGTCGGCGGCATCTGGCCCTTCCCGATGGTCTGCCTCTGAATTGAGCGCACTCGGCGGGAAATTGGGCAAAACATATCCGTTCCGATGTTGACAAGGCTTGGGTGAATCGCGCGTGGGAAATCATGGGGCGATGTGGTCGCGTGGGGGGGATTGCCGGAAAACGACCCAATATTCTGAACGATTCGAAGGGCTGATTGTGCATTTGAGGCCAATATTTCCAGTCCAAAAGAAAATCCGGCAAAATTCTTGGGAAATCGCGGGAAAAATTTCAACTGAAGAATTCTCCTATATATAGGGGTTGATTTTTCATCTTCCGCTAATACTGGTGTCGCGGATCTCGAGTCCTTCAATGATATTCCGTTCTGGCCGTGTTCCTCATGACACGTTGCGCAAAATTCCTATTGATTTCCATGAAATCCCATGGCATCCCTAATACATCCGATGAGGACGAGGCAGCAGGGGCACCAAACGACCCCGACCAAAAATATTCAGGTTTCATACAGGCATCTCGCTTTCATCAACCAAGAGATCCGGCGCGCGGGCGAGCAGACATCCCCCCAGGTGGCGCGCGCAGCTGGACATCCCGCAAAGCGGGTCAATGCGGCGGGTTGATCAGTGGCAGCAGATCAACCCGCCGTTTTTCATCCGGGGGGAACGTGAATTCAAGGTGGGGCGCAAGCGAAAGGGACAGTCGTCTTGGCGCGCAGGTTTAGAGGTGAAAGCCACCACAAGGTGGATACGAAGGGCAGGGTATCGATCCCGGCCTCGTTTCGCCGCGTGCTTGAATCGTCCGATCCCAACTGGCAGCCCGGTGACAACCCTGAACTGGTGATTGTCTATGGCGACCACCGCCGCAAGTTCCTTGAATGTTATACCATGCAGGCGATTGACGAGGTCGATGCCAAGATCGATGCCCTGCCGCGCGGCTCGATGCAGCGGCGGATGTTGCAGCGCATGTTCCACGGTCAGTCCTTCCCGACTAACGTGGACGAAACCGGGCGTCTTGTGCTGCCCGCCAAGCTGCGCAGCAAGATCGGCCTCGAAGGCGAGGCGTTCTTTATTGCCGCAGGCGACACCTTTCAGATCTGGAAACCCGAGACCTACGAGGTCGAGGAGCTGGCCAAGACCGAAGAATGGATGGATGATCTGCCGGACGATTTTGATCCGATGCAGTTCCTAGATGGCACCGGGGATGCGTAACGGCATGGCCGGCGCTGCGTCCTCATCTGAAAAACCCCATATTCCTGTTCTGTTGCGCCCCTTGCTGGCCGCAGTTGCGCCGGTCACGGGCATCTGGCTGGACGGCACGTTTGGCGCGGGCGGCTATACGCGCGGTCTGTTGGAGGCCGGGGCGGACAAGGTGATCGGTGTAGACCGTGACCCGCTGGCCTTTGAAATGGCGGCAGACTGGGCGCAGGATTACGGCGACCGGCTGGTGATGCAGCCCGGCGTATTCTCGCGCATGGACGAATATGCGCAGGATCTGGACGGCGTTGTACTGGATCTTGGCGTGTCCTCGATGCAGCTGGATCAGGCCGAGCGCGGGTTTTCCTTTATGAAGGACGGCCCTCTGGATATGCGCATGAGCCAGCAAGGCGAAAGCGCCGCCGATTTGGTGAACACGGCGACCGAGGCGCAACTGGCTGATATCCTGTTCCACTATGGCGAAGAACGCGCCAGCCGCCGGATTGCCAAGGCAATTGTCAGGGCGCGAACCGAGGCGCCGATCACAACGACCCTGCGTCTGGCCGAGATTGTCGAATCCTGTCTGCCACGCCCGAAACCGGGGCAATCGCATCCCGCAACACGCAGTTTTCAGGGCCTGCGGATCGCGGTGAATGCCGAATATGAAGAGTTGTTTCAGGGCCTTATGGCCGCCGAACGTGCGCTGAAACCCGGTGGGCAGCTGGCCGTTGTCACCTTCCATTCCATCGAAGACCGGATGGTCAAACGGTTCTTTCAGTCGCGCGCGGGCAAAACAGGGCGTGCGAACCGCTATGCGCCCGAGATGGAACAGGACCAGCCGCAATTCACACTGAAGACCCGCAAGGCCGTAGGACCCGACGAACAGGAATTGCAGGAAAACCCGCGCGCGCGTTCGGCCAAGCTGCGTGTTGCGATCCGCACCGATGCTCCGGCGGGGGAAATTGAGGCCCGCGCCATTGGAATGCCTCAACTGGGGGGAAGGGCAAGATGAAGAGTGTTTTGTATGTGTTGACTGCTCTGTCTGTGTTCGGATTGGCGCTTTGGGCCTATCAGGAGAATTATCGCACCCAACAGGTGGTGAAGGAAACGCAATCCCTGCAACGCGAGATCGGCATGGCGCAGGTGCGGTTGGCGGTCTTGAACGCAGAATGGGCCTATTTGAACCGTCCCGACCGGCTGCGAGAACTGGCGGACCTGAATTTTGAACGCCTTGGTCTGTTGCCATTGCGGGCCGAGCAGTTCGGGCGCGCCGATCAGATTGCCTTTGCCGAAGACCCGGACCTGCCCATCGTTGACCCGATTGAATTGCAGGCCATCACCGACATTCAGGCCTTGGGCGAGGTGCAGATCCCATGACACGCACGCCCCTTCGCCCACTGGCCCGTATCCTTGACGCCCGCGCCCGGGGCGAAAACCCAAAGGCGATCGAGCGTGAAAACATTCGCAAGCGCCACGAAGACATGAAAGACCGCGCCCGCGCCCGCGCCGAAGGGCGTCTGCTGGTGCTGGGCCTGTTCTTCTTTTGCGCTTTCTCAGTTGTCGGTGTCCGCATGGGCATGTTGGCAACATCCGAGGTGCAGGAACCACTGGCCAACGCTCCGGGGGCTGCGATTGCCATGCAGCGCGCCAATATCGTCGACCGCGAAGGACGCATTCTGGCAACCAATCTGGATACCTATTCCGTTTATGCACAGCCCCCCCTGATGATCGACCCGATTGCGGCAGCAGATCAGCTGGTCGCGATCTTCCCCGATTTGGATAAAGAGCGTCTGGTCAAGGATTTCACTGGTAAGCGCAAGTTCCTGTGGATCAAGAAACGCATTTCGCCCGAACAGAAACAGGCCGTGCACGACATTGGCGATCCCGGTATCCTGTTTGGCCCGCGCGAGATGCGCCTCTATCCCAACGGCAAGCTGGCCGCTCATATCCTCGGCGGGTCCGGCTTTGGCCGCGAGGGCGTCAGCGCCGCCGAGGTGATCGGTGTGGCCGGGGTGGAAAAGCAGTTTGACGACTATCTGCGCGACCCGGCCAACGGCAACAAGCCACTGCAACTGTCGCTGGACCTGACCATTCAGGCCGCGGTCGAACAGGTGCTCTACGGCGGTATGAAGATCATGAACGCCAAGGGCGCATCGGCGGTTCTGATGAATGCGCATACGGGCGAGGTTGTGTCCGCCGCCTCGCTGCCCTCATTCGATCCCAATGATCGTCCGCGCCCGCCGACCTCGGGGTTTGATCCCTCGGACAGCCCGCTGTTCAACCGCTATGTGCAGGGCGTGTACGAACTGGGGTCGGTCTTCAAGATTTTCACCGCCGCGCAGGCGGTTGACCTTGGGCTGGTGAACTCGAACACCATCATCGATACATCCGGCCCGATGAAGATCGGGCGCTTCCCGATCGGAGAGTTCAACGGCAAGAATTACGGCAAGATCAGCGTGGCGGATGTGATCGTCCACAGCTCGAACCGTGGCACCGGGCGTCTGGCGTTGCAGATCGGCGCGCAGCGGCAGCAGGATTTTCTGAATGCGCTCGGCATGTTCGACCCGACCCCGTTTGAGATTGTCGAGGCCACGGGAGGTGTGCCGCTGAAGCCAAAGAAATGGGGCGAGCTGAGCACCGTAACCATTTCCTACGGCCATGGCCTGTCAACCAGCCCGATGCATCTGGCGGCGGGATATGCCGCGATTGCCAACGGTGGGCACTATGTCAGCCCGACCATCCTGCGCCAGAACGGCCCGCAATACGGCCCTCGCGTGATGTCGCAGGGAACCGCGCGTCAGGCGCAGAAGATGCTGCGCAAGGTGGTGACGGATGGCACCGCCAGCTTTGGCGAGGTGAAGGGGTATGACGTGGCTGGAAAGACCGGCACGGCAGACAAGCCCAAACCGCGCGGCGGGTATTACGAAGACAAGGTTATTGCTACTTTCGCAACGATCTTCCCGGCTTATGATCCGAAATATGTGCTGATCGTCACGCTGGATGAACCCTCAATCGTGGCTTACGGCGAAAAACGCCGCACCGCAGGCTGGACCGCGGTGCCTGTAGCTGCCGAACTTATTGGTCGCGTGGCACCTCTGCTGGGCTTGCGTCCCCGGCTTGAGCCTGAGGCGGGCGCTGCTATAACGCTGACCTCAAACTAGGCTGTCCGGCAAGAGGTGGGTCATGGGCATAAGGACAAAGAAACTCAGCCAACTGGCCCTGACCGCGCGAGGCGGGGCAAACCCCGAGATCACCGGTCTGGCCGTTGACAGCCGCGAGGTGAAAGACGGTTTCCTGTTTGCAGCCCTTCCCGGCACGCGGGTTCATGGTGGTTCGTTCATCCAATACGCCCTGCGCATGGGGGCCGCCGCCATCCTGACCGATGCCGAAGGGGCGAAAATCGCAGCAGCTGATCTTGCAGCGTCGGATGCGGCGCTGGTGGTTGTCGAAGACCCGCGTCAGGCGCTGGCCGGGGCCGCCGCGTTGTGGTTCGGCGCGATGCCGCAGACCATTGTCGCGGTCACCGGAACCAACGGAAAAACCTCGGTTGCCACCTTTGTGCGCCAGATCTGGACCGAACTGGGCCACGCGGCCGTCAATCTTGGAACAACCGGGGTCGAAGGGGCATGGACCGCACCGCTGGCCCATACCACGCCCGAGCCGATCACCCTGCATCGCTGTCTCGCCGAAGCCGCCGAAAACGGCGTGACCCACGCTGCGATGGAGGCCTCGTCCCACGGCCTCGAACAGCGCCGCCTGGATGGCGTGCACCTGACCGCTGCCGGGTTTTCGAACTTCACGCAGGACCATCTGGATTACCACGAGACTTTTGAAGCGTATTTCGCAGCCAAGGCCGGGTTGTTCGACCGGGTTCTGCCGCAGGATGGCACCGCGGTCATCAATCTGAGCGATCCCAAGGGGTCTCGGGTCCGCCGGATCGCCGAGGCGCGCGGTCAATCGGTGCTGACCGTCGGGTTGGGCGACGCCGATCTGTGCCTGATCAACCAGCGGTTCGATGCCACCGGGCAGGATCTGCGATTTGCGTGGCAGGGCCGGACCTTCCAGACCCGCCTGAACCTGATCGGAGGGTTCCAGGCCGAAAACATCCTGCTGGCTTGCGGGCTGGTGATTGCCGCGGGCGACAGCCCCGAACGGGTTTTTGAAACGCTCCCGCATCTGACCACCGTGCGCGGGCGTATGCAGCTGGCCGCAACCCGCGAAAACGGCGCGACGGTTTTTGTGGATTACGCGCACACCCCCGACGCCGTGGCCACCGCTCTCAAGGCGCTGCGTCCGCATGTGATGGGTCGTTTGATCGCCATTGTCGGCGCGGGCGGCGACCGCGATGCCACGAAACGCCCGCTGATGGGAAAGGCAGCCGCCAACCACGCAGATATGGTTTTCGTCACCGACGACAACCCACGCAGCGAAGACCCCGCCGCCATACGCGCCGCCGTCATGGCAGGTGCGCTCGAGGCAGCGGGCGACGTCAGCGTGACCGAGGTCGGCGACCGCGCCGAAGCCATTCTGCGCGGCATCGATGCCCTGCAACCCGGCGACGCGTTGCTGATTGCGGGCAAGGGCCACGAAACCGGGCAGGTCGTCGGAGATCAGGTGCTGCCCTTCGATGATGCCGAACAAGCCAGCATTTCCGTCGCCGCGCTGGACGGGAGGGTCGCATGACGCTCTGGACAGCATCCGAGGCCGCTCAGGCAACGGGTGGGCGGGTCACGGCCGATTGGACAGCTGATGGTGTCTCCATCGACACGCGCACCCTTCAACCCGGTGATCTGTTTGTTGCGCTGAAAGCGGCACGGGACGGGCATGAGTTCGTTGCCCAAGCGCTTGAGAAAGGCGCGAGCGCGGCTTTGGTCTCGCATATTCCCGACAACGTATCGCCAGACGCACCACTGCTGATCGTTAATGATGTGCAGGCGGCGCTCGAGGCTTTGGGGAAGGCAGCACGCGCCAGAACGGATGCGCGTGTGGTAGGGGTGACCGGCAGTGTCGGCAAGACGTCGACCAAGGAAATGCTGGCCGTGATCCTTGAAACGCAAGGCAAAACCCATGCCAGCGTGGCCAGTTACAACAACCACTGGGGCGTTCCGCTGACCCTTGCACGGATGCCGCGCGACACTGAATTCGCGGTGATCGAGATTGGCATGAACCATCCGGGCGAGATTGCCCCGCTGGCCCGGCAGGCCCGCCCGCATGTGGCGCTGGTTACAACCGTGGCGGCGGTGCATCTGGAAGCCTTCGAGTCAGTCGCTGGCATCGCCCATGAAAAAGCAACGATCTTTGAAGGGCTCGAACCCGGTGGGGCGGCAATCGTCAATGCGGATATCGACCACGCGGATATCCTGCGCCATACGGCCCTTGGGCAGGGGGCCGGGATCGTGGATTTCGGCCAAGGCGCAACGGATTACCGGCTGACCGACGTTCAGCAGGGGGCGAACACCGTGATTGCCGAAGCTGCCGTTGGTGATCAGGTATTCCGCTTTGCGGTGAACTCTGCCGGTACGCATTTCGCCATGAACGCGCTGGGGGCCTTGGCTGCCTGCGTGGAACTGGGTGTCGATCTGGATCAGGCCATTGCGGGCCTGCGCGCATGGTCCCCGGTCAAGGGGCGCGGTGTACGGGAAAGCATTCCTCTGCCCGGCGGCGGGCAGATCGAACTGCTAGATGACAGCTATAACGCCAACCCGACCTCGATGGAGGCCGCGCTGGACGTGCTCGCCGCCTCACAAGGCAAACGCCGCATCGCCTTTCTGGGCGACATGAAAGAGCTCGGCACGCAGGAAGAGGCGATGCACGCCGCCATGGCCGATGCCAATGCGATGGCGCATGTCGATCAGGTGCATTGTATCGGCCCGTTGATGCGGGCACTGCACCACGCGCTGCCTCCGGCGAAACGCGGCCTCTGGTCTGAAACCAGCACCGAGATGGCCGACCAGTTGCCTTCGCTGGTCAGGGACGGCGATACTGTGCTGGCCAAGGGCTCTCTCAGCATGGGATTGGCCTCGATTGTTGACGGTCTGCGCAAAATGGGGCAAGGGGGCGCGCTTGATGGGTGATCACGCCCATGCGCCTCGTGTGAGAAAGGTATTGTCATGCTGTACTGGTTGACCGCCCTGTCGGATGGCGGGGATTTCTGGAACCTCTTCCGGTATATCACCTTCCGCGCAGGCGGTGCCTTCATGACGGCACTGATCTTTGGGTTCATCTTCGGAAAACCGCTGATCAACGTGCTGCGCAGAAAGCAGGGCAAGGGCCAGCCGATCCGCAATGATGGCCCCGAGGGGCATTTTTCCAAGGCAGGCACGCCAACAATGGGCGGGTTGCTGATTGTCGGGGCACTTGTGACCTCGACCCTTGTCTGGGCGCGTCTGGACAACCCTTATGTCTGGATGGTGCTTTTCGTGACCCTGTCTTATGCGGCCATCGGATTCGCGGATGACTACGCGAAGGTCTCAAAACAGAACACGCAGGGGGTTTCAGGCAGGATGCGCCTCGCATTGGGCGTGATTATTGCCGTGCTGGCATCGCTTTGGGCGACGTTGCACCACCCCGAAGCGTTGCAGAACCAACTGGCTGTACCCGTATTCAAGGACACGCTGGTCAATCTGGGCATCTTCTATATTCCGTTCTCGATTGTCGTGATCGTGGGGGCCGCCAACGCGGTAAACCTGACCGACGGTCTTGACGGCCTGGCCATCATGCCAGCCATGATCGCCGCCTCGACGCTGGGCGTGATCGCCTATGCCGTGGGCCGCGTCGACTTTACCGAATATCTCGATGTGCATTACGTGCCCGGCACGGGTGAGATCTTTATCTTCACCTCAGCGCTTTTTGGCGCGGGTCTCGGATTCCTGTGGTACAACGCCCCCCCGGCGGCGGTCTTCATGGGCGACACCGGATCGCTGGCGCTGGGCGGCGCGCTGGGCGCCATTGCCGTGGCCACCAAGCACGAGCTTGTTCTGGCCGTTGTTGGCGGCCTGTTCGTGGTTGAGGCGCTGAGCGTGATCATTCAGGTCCTCTACTTCAAACGCACCGGCAAACGGGTCTTCCTGATGGCCCCGATCCATCACCATTATGAGAAAAAGGGCTGGGCCGAGCCGACAATTGTCATCCGCTTCTGGATCATCTCGCTGATCCTGGCGATGATCGGTCTGGCAACGCTGAAGGTGCGGTAAGGCTCCCGCCAGGTTCGGTGGGCCTGCGGCCCTACTGCCACCTGTTGGGCCCGGCTCGCGCCGCTGCGCAAGCCTGACACGCCCCTTGTCATTGTGATTTTCTTCAGTGCAGTGTGGCCTCCAAATCCAAATCAAAGAAGGTGGGTAGAATGATCCCGGTCAAAGGCTTTTCAGGGCAAAAAGTTGCGGTTCTGGGATTGGGCCGGTCCGGTCTGGCAACGGCACGCGCCTTGCGCGCAGGCGGGGCGGAACCGGTCTGCTGGGATGACAACCCCACAGCCCGCGCCAACGCCGAGGGCGAAGGGTTCTCCTGTGCCGACCTGCGCAAACAGGGGGCGTTTGACACGATTGCCGCGCTCATCGTTTCACCGGGCATTCCGCATCTTTATCCCGAACCCAACCCCGTGGTTGCCGCAGCTCTGGACGCAGGCGTGCCGGTCGACAATGACATCGGGCTGTTCTTCCGCTCTTTTGCGGGGCCGGAGTGGAACAACTATGACACTCCGCCACGTGTCATCGCGGTCACCGGCTCGAACGGGAAATCCACCACTGCGGCGCTGATCCATCACATCCTGACCGAGGCCGGACGCGAGGCGCAGCTGGCCGGAAATATCGGGCGCGGGGTTCTGGATATCGATCCGGGCGGTGATGGCTCGGTCGTGGTGCTGGAGCTTTCCAGCTATCAGACGGAACTGGCTCGCGCGCTGACCCCGGATGTGGCGGTGTTCACCAATCTCTCGCCAGATCATCTGGACCGCCACGGCGGCATGGGCGGATATTTCGCGGCCAAACGAAGGTTGTTTGCCGAAGGCGGCCCGGACCGCGCAATTGTCGGCATCGACGAAACCGAAGGTGCGTTTCTGGCCGGGCAACTGGCCGAAGGGCCGGCGGATGACCGGGTGATCCGTATCTCGGTAGCGCGAAAGCTGACCGGGCCGGGTTGGCAGGTCTTTGCGCGCAAGGGGTTTTTGTCGGAATACCGCAAGGGGCGGCAGGCCGGGTCCATCGACCTGCGCGCGATCAAGGGCCTTCCCGGTGCCCATAACCACCAGAACGCCTGCGCGGCTTATGCGGCCTGCCGGTCGCTGGGCCTTGCGCCGCGCGTGATCGAAGACGCGCTGCACTCGTTCCCGGGCCTGCCCCACCGCAGCCAGATCATCGCTGAGGCGGGCGGAGTAACCTATGTCAACGACTCCAAGGCGACCAATGTCGACAGCGCCCTGAAGGCGCTGACTGCGTTCAAAAAGATCCGCTGGATCTGTGGCGGGCTTGAGAAAGAAGGCGGTGTCGCAGCCCTGAACGCAGCAGCGGATCAGGTGATCAAAGCCTATGTCATCGGCCGTGAGGCAGCTGGCTTTGCGATGCAGCTGACGTCCGACGCACAGGTTTGTACCACGATGGAGGCGGCAGTGGCGCAAGCCATGGAGGATGCGCAGGCGGGCGAGACCGTTCTGCTGGCCCCGGCCGCGGCAAGTTTCGATCAATATGACAATTTCGAACAGCGTGGCGACGATTTCACAGCGCAGGTGCAAAAACGGCTGTGCTAAGGCCGCACCTGCAACAGACCGCCGGTAGATGTGGACATTTTTCAATCAGATTGACACTTTGTTGGAATTGAGGTTGCGTCACCTTAAGTTCAATAAAGAGGAAGCGGAAAATGTCTGCACGCAAAATTCTCTCCATCCTTCCCGTCGTTGCGCTGGCCGGGGCCTGTGCCAATAGCGGGGCGAATTATGTTCCTATCGTCGACGGGCCTGTGGGCCCGAACTACCAGTCCGATCTGGCCAATTGTCAGGCGCTGGCCCGGTCCCGTCCGACGCTGGACAGCAACACCGCGGGCGCTGCCGCCATCGGCGCGGCCGGTGCTGCGGCAACCACGGCAATTATCGACAACAGCGCCAGCGATCTGGGGCGCGCGGCGGCCGCTGGTGCTCTGGTCGGTGTGGGTGCCAGTGCGATCAGCAACACCCAGAATCAGGAAGTGATCGTGCGCAACTGCATGCGCGGTCGCGGCTACAACGTCGTAGGTTAATTCATGGCGGCAATGGCGACACCTACGGCATGGCCTGATGACCATGCCCATTGAAAGTTGTAGCCGCCCAGCCACCCGGTGACATCCACCGCTTCGCCAATCGCATAGAGGCCAGGGACATCCTTGGCCTCCATCGTTTTCGACGACAGATCATCGGTATCTATTCCGCCCAGTGTGACCTCGGCGGTGCGATACCCTTCGGTTCCCGACGGTACCAGCCGCCAATCTGACAGGGCCGCGACCAGTTCAGACAGTTTCGCGTCCGACTGATCAGCCAGATTGCCGGACATCGGGATGATTTGGCTCAGGTACTCAACCAGCCGGGACGGCAGATGCCGCGCCAGTTCCGTTGTCAGCGCCCTGCGCCCGGCGTTTTGCCGTTGCGCGCGCAGCAGATCGAACAGGGGCAGTTCGGGGATCAGGTTCACGCCGATCTCCTCACCTTCGCGCCAATAAGAGGACAGCTGCAAAACGGACGGCCCGCTGAGGCCGCGATGGGTGAACAACAGCGCTTCGTCAAAACTTGTGCGGTCATTGGACAGCCGCACGGGCAGGGAAACACCGGAAAGGTCCTTGAACCGGTCATCCGAAAAAGTGAACGGCACCAGTGCCGCGCGGGTGTCGGTCACCCGCAAGCCAAACTGTCGGGCAATGTCATAGGCCAGCCCGGTCGCGCCCATCTTGGGGATGGATTTGCCTCCCGTGGCCAGCACCAGATTGGCACAGGTCAGATGCAGGCGCTGCCCCTCACGCTCGACCTCCAGCGCGAATCCGGCGTCCTCCTTGCGCAGATCACGCAGCGCGGTCTGCACCCAAAGCTCGGCGCCGGCGCGGCTCATCTCGTCCAGCAACATCTGGATGATCTGCTTTGAAGAGCCATCACAGAACAACTGCCCCATCGTTTTCTCATGCCATTTGATGCCGTGCCGGTTCACCAGATCGACAAAATCCCACTGCGTAAACCGCGCCAGCGCGGATTTGCAAAAATGCGGGTTCTGCGACAGGAAATTGTCCGGCCCCGCATACATATTGGTGAAATTGCACCGCCCTCCGCCCGAGATGCGGATTTTCTCGCCCGGCGCCTTGGCGTGGTCGATCACCAGCACCCGCCCACCGCAACGGGCCGCACACATCATGCCTGCCGCTCCGGCACCCAATATGATCGTATCGAACCTCATGCACCGCCCTTGGCGTGGATTTTCGGCGATGACAAGGGTGAAACCCGGCGCATCGTGCCTGAGGCAAAGGATTTAGTTGTCAGGTGAATGATTCCCGGAAAATCGGGGCCTGCGGGCGGTGACACCCTTGCACGGGGGCCGGTTTGGGCTGGTTGTCGGGATTTTGCGCGCGCGTCGCGGGGCGGGGCTGGAAGGGTGCAGATCGCAGAAAGCCACGCCCGGGTCCGGTCAAAATGCGGCACCGTTCAGGTTGTGCAAGGCACCTGATCCCACCACAAGTGGGGCCACCGAACAGGGTGGTGGCAGGCATGTCTGGCAGAAACGGTGAAGGCATTACAACGTTCGGATACTTTTTGGAGAATCGATTTCCGGTGTCAGTTAGCCGCAACTGTCTCGGGCCATCCGCTTGGTTCAAGAGTATCGGGCCGGTTCAATACCAAGTGCTTGACCGGGATCAGCCCTCGCGCACTCCTAACGGGAAGTCTTGCCGCATCAGCCCGTCTTGCCCGCCAAGCACCAAGCGCCACAGGTGCCGGGTAAATTGGCCAAATTACACCGAAAAATATGTTCAAAAATAAAAAATATGTCGACGGAAGTTCACTAAAACAATACAATAACCCTTATTATTTTGAACTTAACGCATTTTAGAAACCAAATCTCATCAGCGGGCCGATTAATGCCTCGTGATTTCCATTCAGGCCCGAGGCCCGTCCCGCGCAATGCAGCGCCATTCACACCCGTCGGCTGCATTTGCAATCGCAACACGCCTTTGATGCGTGCCAGCCTGCCTGTTTTCGGGGTGGCACATTTCAACAAGTTAAAGAGTTCCGAGACACGATCATGGGTATTAATCTGAATTTGAACAATCAAAGCGACCTCCCCAAGGCGCGGCTCAGGGCGATCCTGTTCCTTGATGCATGTGATTACTCTGCCGCCGTCCGCGAGGACGAGCTTGAAACGCTGGCCAGAATCCGCCGCGATCTGAACTGCGTCAGCGATCTGGTTAACAGCTTTCGGGGTCGGGTGACCGGCCTGACCGGTGACGGACTGTGCGCCGTCTTTCCAAGTGCGCGTGCCGCCGTCGAAACTGCGCTGGGGGTGCAGGATGTCCTGACCCATGCCCCCGACCGGTACGCCAAGGGGTATCGAATTGGGATACATCTTGGCGACACGTTCGAGGTTGACCAGCAGATCATCGGTGACGCCGTGAATACGGCAGCTCGGATCGAAAGCGTCGGCTCATCCGGCGAGGTTCTGGTCTCAAGCGTTGTGCGCAATGCGCTGCGCGGGCGGCAGGATTTCCTGTTCAACTCGATCGGGCGGCCCAATCTCAAGAATATCGGTGCCACGCTCGAGCTGTTCAAAGTGGCCCGCGCAACCATCGACGTCCCCTATGAGAAGGACGGAAAAGCACAGCCGGTTCCCGTTCCCACCAAACCAACGGCCTTCCGGTCCGAGCAGATGTCGTTCTCCATACCGCGCCCGAATTTCGTGATAGGTCTGTTGTCTCCGGATGTCGGTGGCAGTTCCGAAACCGCGACATTCGTGTCCAACATCGTCGCGGAACAGCTGTCCAAATCCCTTACCGAAACCGAGGCGCTCGAGGTTCAGGATTACCGGGTGCCGCAGGTCGCGCTTCCAAAGGAACCACTGTCGGCTGGACCTGATCTTTTCCTTCAGTGTCGCGCTTCGACCTGTGGCAGCATGTTGCAAGTGTCCGCCACCGCAATGCGGTCGGAAGACAGAAAAGTGATCTGGAGCCAGAATGTGGTGGCCGATCAGGGTGACTTTCTGGGGCAAAACTGCTCGGGTCTGACATCGTTCATCAGCTATGCCACCGACGCTTTGCTGACGGCTTTGCTGAACGGGCGTCACATGCGCGACCCGGCCTCCCATCACGCGGCGAAAACCGCCGTTGCCGCCGTGCATCACCTGTTGACCATGACCGGGCCGGGGCTGGACCAGCTCGAGGCGGATATTCTGGCGGCTTACGAGCTTGATCCCAAGCCGGTCTACCTTGCGTGGCTGGCCTATGTCACGACCTTCAAGGTCGGCGAACGGTACGGAACCTGGGATGCTACACTTGAAGCGCAGGCGCGAGATCTGGCCCGCCGCGCGGTCGAGGCTGACCCGGACAACGGCACTGTTCTGGGCCTTGTCGCCCACGTGCATTCCTACGTGTTCCGAGAGTTTTCGGTGGCGCAGGATCTGGTCGACCGCGCGCTCGAGCTCAGCCCTTATCGGGCGATGAGTTGGGATTCCGCCGCCATGCTCTATTGCTACACGGATCGTCCGACGCTGGCGGTTGAAGCCGCGCAGAAGGCACGGCTTATCGGACGGCACAGCCCGTACCGGCACCTGTTTGACGGGGCAGGATGCGTCGCCGCGCTGGTCAATGGCGAGTTCGAGAAATCCATCAGGTTCGGCGAATCCGTGATGGAGGTTCAACCGCAGTTCAAAACCGTCATGCGCTATCTGGCTGCGGCTTACGGGCACGCAGGTGACCGGCAGCGAGGCGAGTTCGCCTTGCAGCGGTTGACTAATTTGGAACCGGACATGTCGCTGGCCTGCATCCAGCAAGACCGGTTCCCGGTGCCAACACGGTTCAGCGCGCAACTGATGGAAAGCGGCCTGTCCAGGATCGGATTGCCGCAACACGCTTAAAGTAGGGGTAAAAGTAGGGGGTTTACTTATGTCTTACGTTTCCACGCTCAACGACTTTGGCATGATGGTCCGACGTGGTGAGCTGATCTCGTGCAAAGTGGTGAAACTGATGAACCTTGCCGGAACCGGTGGTCTCGGCTCCTCATTGGGGGCGAACCAATCTGAGCTGAACAATTTCATTTTCGATGCCCAGAGAGAGAGTTACCTGCAATACAGTAAAGCGATCAACGCGCTGGACCCAGAGGTGTTGGACGATGAAACGCTGCGCAAACTCAGTGATTTCATGCAGGACGAGCGGTTCATTGATCCGCTCAAGGCTGACGCAGGTGTAATGGATTCGATAGACGATGAGATCGGGAAACGCTCTGCCCTCGGCGCGGCCTCAATCGCGATGAGCGCATCTTCGGCATTCGCACTGAACCGGAACCGCAACAGAAACCGCAATCGGAACAGAAACCGGAACCGAAACAGAAATCGCAATCGTAACCGGAACCGCAGCGATTTTGACGTCGGCGGCAGCGATGCTTCCTTCGGCTGGCGCGAGATGCGCGATCTGTGCCGGATCGGAATGCTGCCCGCATCCGGCCTGCTGGGCAAAATCTGGGAAAACATCGATCTTCTACCGCCGCCGGGCCCTGACGAAAGCATGAAGGAAACCGAATACCTGCTGATCCTGCAAGGGCGGCTCAAGTGGTCAAATCAGGCGACGCGGCGCGAGGAAATCGTGACGCAGGCAGGCTTTGGCATTGATGACTATCTCAGCCCGCTGGGCATTGACGAGCAGGGCGGCTTTGATGCGACCCGCGCGCTAATGACGATCCTGCTGGAACTGACGAATGAGATTGGCCTGACCTACAAGAACCGCTTCAGCCGACCCAGACCCAATATCATCCAGCCGCTGATCCGGCCCTTTATCCCGGTGCCTTTTCATGCGGCTTACCCCTCGAACCACTCCTACCAATCCTTCGCGATTGCCGAACTGTTCTCGCGGCTGATCCCTGAACATCCGGGCACTGTCGCTTTGTTCCACCGCGCCCAGCGGATTGCTGAAAACCGCGAATGGGCTGGTCTGCACTACCCAAGCGACACAGCCGCCGGGCGAAGTCTGGCCAGAAAAACCGTGGCTTACCTGACCGAGGTTCTGGACGAACTGATGGACGAAGCACAAGACGAATGGCTGGGTTAAGGATCAACGCGAGGTGACGAAATGACCGCAGGAAACGAAGACTACGCACGATATTACTATCTCTGGCACCTGGTCGCGATCAAAGCCTTGACCGTCAAGGCGCCCCCGCCCGCTGACGGAGAGACCTGCCCGGAAATCGACAGCGCGATCTGGGATTTCACAGGCCCTGCTCTGGCCGAGGCGAAGATCGCCCTGATCGACATGGGCGTGGCCCCGCATCACCCAAACCTGAAAGCGCCGGACACCGGACCGGTTCCGGCGGACAGGGTCATTCGGGACGAAGCCCTTGATCTGGCCAGCCATCCGTTCGGTGTCAAATACATCGACCGGTCGGCCGTTAGTGCAGGGGCAGAACATATCGAAGAACATGTGCAACATCTGTCGGGCATTCAGAACCCCTTGGGCATTCCGGGCCTGACGTCGCAGGAACAGCGGGTGATTGCCGGGCTGAGATCGGGGTTTGGTGTCAAGCGTTACATCGATGCTTATGATGATCGCTATGCCGGGCACGGCACAAGCTGTGCCGGGCTGGCCTGCGGAACCAGCTTTGCAGCGGATCAATTCGGCAATACCGGCAATATCGCGGCGTATTACGGGGTTGATCCCAAAAGCAGGGTTATTCCGATCACGACGTCGATCTCACCCAGCCCGGAAGAGTTGATTGCGGCGTTTCTTTATGCTCATGAAAAGGATGTTCATGTCATCCTGTTTCCGCGCGACATAGCGAACCCGGACCATTGGCCCGGGTATGATGACCGTCCTGCCACTGTTACCGAACCGTTCTATCCGGGTCTGGACAGGCACGAAAAGACGCGCCTGCACGAGACGATGCGCGATGAACCCGACGGTGACGCGCGCGATATTTCAGTGGCGTGGTCGGCGCTCCACAAGGTCGTCGAATGGGTCAGCACGAAAATTCCGGTGGTCTGCGCGGCTGGCAATGACGGTCGAAGTGAATTGATTTACCCGGCCAGCCTGTCCGGTGATCCAGCCAACGGGATCATTTCCGTGGGGGCCGTGAACTATAATGGCTACCGGTCCGGGTATTCGAACTATTCTGCTGATCTGACCGTGTCCGCCCCCTCGGATGACGGTGAGATTTACAACCGCTATCAAATACGTCTGGACCGGGACGCGGCCTCGGCCACTGATTTCCATCTGGAGGATCGGGCCGCTCTTCCCAAACATCACCTCAAACGCGATGGCAGTGGTGACGCGATCCCGATTGTCGATTTCGCACCTCAACGGTTGGTGACGTTGGACGTGCCGGGCCCCCGGGGTTATGTCGAAGGCAGCCTTGCCGCGGCTGTCGAAATCCGAAAAAAGGCCGTGGACGATCCTGCCGGTCTGTATACCGAATTCGGCGGCACTTCGGGGGCTTCGGCCCTCGTTGCCGGGGCAATCGCGATGATGCAACGAAAGTCGCCCAGTGTTCTCAATGGGGTGCAGATCAAAGCCATCTTCAAGAACCTCGAAACATCTGCAACGCGATTCAACAACGCCCACTGGTATTGGTCCTCGGCCGCAGGAACTCTGCAAGCTGATGCGATCAACGGTTACACGCCTCCCCCCAGGGCCGAACTGTTCGGTGTGGCGGGGCTGCTGGATGTGCCGCTGCTGCTGACCAAAGTCTGACAGCCCGCCGCCTCCCGCCTGGTGGCCGTCGCAACACGGTTGACAGGCGGTCTGAGTCTGCGGCGCGGGTCTTGCGCGGGAAATCCCGATTTGCCCGCGAACAGGCTGGCCTGATCGCCAAATTGCATGTAGACTCGTAGCCAGACCCCGAAAACGGGGCGTTAACGAGGCAGAGAGTGGCGGTATCTCATGACTGAGATGGTGTATGGCGCGGTCCAGGACCAGCGCGGAGAACCGATTCTACCGAAGTGGTGGCGTACTATCGATCGCTGGACGATGTCCTGCGTTCTGATCCTGTTTACCATCGGGCTGTTGCTGGGGCTGGCCTCTTCGCCGCCACTGGCCGGTCGCAACGGGTTCGACCCCTTCCATTATGTCGAGCGTCAGGCCTTGTTCGGCGGATTGGCGCTGATCGCGATGCTGCTGACTTCGATGATGTCTCCAACCTTGGTGCGGCGTCTGGCCGTTCTGGGTTTTCTGGGGGCCTTCGTCGCTCTGGTCTTCCTGCCGGTGTTTGGAACGGATTTCGGCAAGGGTGCGGTGCGTTGGTATTCGCTGGGCTTTGCCTCGCTGCAACCGTCCGAGTTTCTGAAACCCGGCTTTGTCGTCGTGGCCGCTTGGCTGCTGGCGGCCTCACAGGAAATCAATGGCCCTCCGGGGCGGTTGTGGTCCTTTGCGCTCTGCATGGCCATCGTGGCCATGCTGGTGATGCAACCCGATTTCGGTCAGGCCTGCCTGATCCTGTTCGGCTGGGGCGTCATGTATTTCGTAGCCGGGGCCCCGATGCTGCTGTTGCTGGGCATGGCCGGTGTTGTCGTTCTGGGCGGGATGTTGGCCTATTCGAATTCTGAACACTTTGCCCGCCGCATCGACGGCTTTCTAAATCAAGAGGTCGATCCCACAACCCAGCTGGGCTATGCCACCAACGCCATCCGCGAAGGCGGGTTGTTCGGCGTCGGCGTGGGGGAGGGGCAGGTGAAATGGTCGCTGCCCGATGCCCATACCGATTTCATCATCGCCGTCGCGGCCGAGGAATACGGCCTGATCCTCGTCATGATCATCATTGCGCTTTATGCGCTGATCGTCGTGCGCTCGCTGCTGCGGCTGATGCGCGAACGCGACATGTTCATTCGTCTGGCCGGTACCGGTCTGGCCTGCATGTTTGGCGTTCAGGCGATGATCAACATGGGTGTTGCGGTACGTCTGCTGCCCGCCAAGGGCATGACTTTGCCGTTCGTCAGCTATGGCGGCTCGTCCCTGATTGCTGGCGGTATTGCCGTTGGCATGCTGCTGGCCTTCACCCGAAACCGTCCACAGGGCGAACTAGGCGATATTCTGCGCGGACGAGGATAATGGGGAACCCTTACCTGTTGATTGCGGCTGGCGGCACCGGGGGCCATATGTTCCCCGCTCAGGCGCTGGCCGAGGCGATGCTGCACAAGGGCTGGCGTGTGCGCTTGTCCACCGACCCGCGCGGTGCGCGCTATACCGGTGGCTTTCCCCGTTCGACCGAAATTGTCGAGGCATCCTCGGCCACCTTCGCTCGTGGCGGTCTGGCGGCAAAGGCGATGGTTGGCCCGATTATCGCTGGTGGTGTCACCAGCATGATCTTCCAGATGATGCGCGACAAACCGGGTGTTGTCGTGGGCTTTGGCGGTTATCCGTCGATCCCGGCGCTGGGCGCCGCGACCCTGCTGAAAATACCGCGAATGATCCATGAACAGAACGGGGTTCTGGGCCGCGTGAACCAGTTGTTCGCAACCCGCGTTGCACAGGTGGCCTGCGGCGTCTGGCCGACGGATCTGCCCGAAGGCGCGCATGGCATCCACACTGGCAACCCGGTACGTGCCGCGGTTCTAGACCGCGCCGCCGCCGGGTATATCCCGCCGGGAGATTACCCGATGTCGGTTCTGGTGATGGGCGGCTCGCAGGGTGCGCGCATCCTCAGCGATATGGTGCCCGGAGCGATTGCCGCGCTGCCCGAGGACCTTCGCGCGCATATCCGTGTCTCGCATCAGGCGCGGGATGAAGATGGTGAACGGGTCAGCGCATTCTACCAAGATCATGGTATCCGCGCGGACGTTCAGCCCTTCTTCGATGACATTCCCCGCCGCATGTCGGATGCGCAGCTTGTGATCTCGCGCTCGGGCGCGTCCAGCGTGGCCGATATCTCGGTCATCGGTCGTCCTTCGATCCTGATCCCGTTTGCTGCTGCCGCCGGGGATCATCAGACCGCCAACGCGCGCGGGCTGGTGCAGGCCGGCGGGGCCATCATGATCCCGGAAAATGCGCTTGACGTTCCCACGCTGACACAGCAAATCACCACGGTTCTTACGAACCCCGAAGCCGCACAGAAAATGGCCCATGGCGCTCTGTCGGTCGGGGCGCCCGATGCCACCCAGCGTCTGGTCGCTCTGGTCGAGCAGCTGGCGCAGAAGGAGACCACATGAACCCAGCAACCAAACTGCCGCAGGACGTAGGGCCGATCCACTTCGTGGGCATCGGCGGGATTGGCATGTCGGGTATCGCCGAGGTGCTGCTCAATCTGGGGTATCAGGTGCAGGGCTCGGACCTGAAGGCCTCGAAGATCACCGACCGGCTTGCCAGTTTGGGGGCCGAGATTTTCGTCGGCCAGCGCGCCGAAAACCTTGAAAACGCGGCCGTCGTGGTTGTCTCGACCGCGATTAAACCGGGCAACCCGGAGCTGGACCAAGCCCGCGCCCGAGGGCTGCCGGTTGTCCGCCGCGCCGACATGCTGGCCGAACTGATGCGCCTGCGCTCGAACATTGCCATTGCCGGAACACACGGCAAGACCACCACGACGACCATGATGGCCGAACTGATGGTGGCAGGCGATTTCGATCCGACCGTGATCAATGGCGGCATCATCCACGCCTATGGATCGAACGCGCGGATGGGGCAGGGCGAATGGATGGTGGTCGAAGCCGACGAGAGCGATGGCTCGTTCAACCGCCTGCCCGCAACCATTGCCATTGTCACCAATATCGACCCCGAGCATATGGAACATTGGGGTGATTTCGACAGGCTGCGCGACGGCTTTTACGAATTCGTCTCGAACCTGCCATTCTACGGTCTGGCCGTCTGCTGCACCGATCATGCCGAGGTTCAGGCCCTTGTCGGCCGCATCACCGACCGCCGTGTGCGAACCTATGGGTTCAACGCGCAGGCGGATGTGCGGGCTGTGAACCTGACCTACAAAGGCGGCGTGGCGCATTTCGACATCCATCTGCAATACGAAGACAAGATGATCGAAGGCTGCACCCTGCCGATGCCCGGCGATCACAACGTCTCAAACGCGCTGTCCGCCGCTGCCGTCGCCCGTCATCTGGGCATGAAAGCTGCGGAAATCCGCGACGCGCTGGCCAATTTCGGCGGCGTCAACCGTCGCTTTACAAAGGTCGGAGAAATCGATGGCGTCACCATCATCGACGATTACGGCCACCACCCCGTCGAAATCGCAGCCGTTCTCAAGGCCGCCCGTCAGGCGACCGAAGGTCGCGTGATCGCCGTGCATCAGCCGCACCGCTATTCGCGCCTGTCCAACCTGTTTGACGATTTCTGCACCTGCTTCAACGACGCCGATGTCGTGGCCATTGCCGAGGTTTTTGCCGCTGGCGAAGACCCGATCGAAGGCGCGTCACGCGACGATCTGGTGCAGGGCCTGATCCGTCACGGCCACCGCCACGCCCGTGCGCTGCTGGATGAAGACGACCTTGAACGCCTCGTGCGCGAACAGGCCCGTCCCGGCGATATGGTCGTCTGCCTCGGTGCTGGTACGATCAGCGCCTGGGCCAATGGCCTGCCCGAGAGATTGCAAAGAAAACAAGCTGTTTGACGCGTCATTTGTTTGTCGCACAACTTAAAAGTGTGATACTCTGACCGCAACAGTCGCGTGTCCTCGGAGGGGCGAATGGACTATTCGATGATCTTTGCAGCGCTATGGGTGATCTGCGCCACCATCGTGGCAATGTTGCCGATGCGGCTGCAATTCCCGCCGGGGTTTGTCCTGTTGGTCTGCGCGCCAGTGCTGGTCGTATGGCTTGGATATGTCCACGGCTGGTTCTGGTCGGTCGCGGCATTTGCCGGGTTCGTGTCGATGTTTCGCAACCCCATCCGGTATTACTGGCGCAAATGGACAGGGCGCGAGGTCGCAGAATGACGTGGTCTATCGCTCTGGCAGCCCTGTGGGGCATTGCCGCCAACGTCCTTGCGCTGATCCCCAGCACCGACAACCACTGGACGCGCGCCTATATCCTGATCATCGTGGGCATTCCCATCGTCGGCTATGTCACCTATGAAAATGGCCCCTGGATCGGGCTGCTGGTGCTGGCAATGGGCATGTCCGTGCTGCGCTGGCCGGTGATTTATCTGACCCGTTGGACAAAGGTGAAAATGCAGGGCATGAAGGCGGCCAAAGAATAACCGGCCAACTTCAGGAGGTCTGTCATGGCGACAATCGCCACATTTGCCTATCTGCCGCTTGTTTCCTTCGTTCTGGGTGCCGCTGCCGGGTTTACAGCGGGCCGCTGGCTTGGCCTGCGCAGCCTATTGTGGCTGATCGGGCTGACATCCGCGGTTGGTCTGGGGCTGATCGTCGTGCTGGCCGGTGTCGGAACGGGTGAAGAGGACAAAGCGTTCGGCCCGCTGGTCTGGTTGACTGCCGGTGTTCTTCCCTTCCTTTTTGCCGCAATCATGGGCGGGGTCGGTGGGCGCAGCCTGGCGGTGCGCGCGACTACATGACACGGTTTTCCGCTATACTTCCCGACGTCCGGGGCCGCCTGTCCAAAGCGCGCAACCTGTCTGACCTCACATGGCTCCGCGTCGGTGGGCCAGCGGATTACCTGTTTCAACCTGCCGATATCGAAGACTTGCAGGCCTTCCTGCGCGATCTGCCGGATGTTGTGCCGGTTTTTCCGATGGGGGTCGGCTCGAACCTCATCGTGCGCGATGGCGGCATGCGGGCCGTTGTGATCCGGCTGGGGCGCGGGTTCAACGCCATCTCGGTTGAGGGCAACACCGTCACCGCGGGCGCGGCGGCGCTGGACGCGCATGTTGCGCGCAAGGCGGCGGATGCGGGTGTGGACCTGACCTTTCTGCGCACCATCCCCGGCTCGATCGGGGGCGCGGTGCGGATGAATGCGGGCTGTTATGGCAGCTACACGGCGGATGTGCTGCGCAAGGCCACCATTGTCACCCGGCAGGGCGACCTGCGGGACCTGACGCCCGAGGATCTGAACTTTCGCTATCGTCAGTCCGACCTGCCCGAAGGTGCCGTTCTGATTTCGGCCACGTTCGAAGGCCCGTCCGGCGATCCCGATGACCTTCACGCCCGAATGGAAGCGCAACTGAAAAAGCGTGACGAAACCCAGCCCACCAAGGACCGCAGCGCCGGATCGACCTTCCGCAACCCGGCCGGTTTTTCCTCGACCGGGCAGGCTGATGACGTGCATGACCTCAAGGCGTGGAAAGTGATCGACGATGCCGGAATGCGCGGCGCGACACGCGGCGGGGCACAGATGAGCCCGAAACACTCGAACTTCCTGATCAATACCGGCACCGCCACCGCTGATGACCTCGAAGGTCTGGGCGAAGAGGTGCGAAAAAAGGTTTACGAAACAAGCGGCATCACGCTAGAGTGGGAAATCATGCGGGTCGGTGATCCGCTAAAAGAATAAAGCCCCGACCGTCAGACCAAAACAGGCAAATTCAGGCGACGGATCAAAGGCATAAACGCAGTACGGACCACCACATAAGGTCCGGGGACATTGAGGCGCACGTTGGGTATGTCGAGCAGGACAAACCCCAAAGTGGCGGTATTGATGGGTGGCCCCTCGGCGGAACGCGAGGTGTCTCTCAGCTCTGGGCGCGAATGCGCGGCCGCCCTTGTGGGAGAAGGTATTGAAGTGGTCGAACTGGACGCTGGTCCCGACCTCTATGCGCGCCTGTTGGATATTCAGCCGGATGTGGTTTTCAACGCCTTGCATGGCCGCTGGGGCGAAGATGGCTGCGTGCAGGGGATGCTGGAATGGATGCGGATTCCCTATACCCATTCGGGCGTTCTGGCCTCGGCCCTTGCCATGGACAAGCAACGCAGCAAGGACGTCTATCAGGCCGAGGGTCTGCCCGTTGTCCCCAGCGTGATCGTTCCACGGGCCGCGGTGACCCGCGCCCACGTGATGGAACCGCCCTATGTGGCCAAACCCAATAACGAAGGGTCCAGCGTCGGCATCTACATCGTCCACGAAAACGCCAATGGCCCGCCGCAGCTGTCCGAAGACATGCCCGACCAGATCATGGTCGAGAAATACGTGGCCGGGCGCGAGTTGACCGTGACCGTGATGGGCGACCGCGCCCTGACCGTGACCGAGATCATGACCGATGGCGGCTGGTACGACTACGACGCCAAGTACAAACCCGGCGGATCATGGCACGTGGTCCCCGCCGATATCCCGCAGGACATCTTTGATCGCTGCATGGATTATGCCCTGCGCGCGCATGATGCTTTGGGCTGCAAGGGCGTCAGCCGCACCGATTTTCGCTGGGATGACAGCGCGGGTGCTGATGGGCTGTTTCTGCTGGAAACCAACACCCAGCCGGGCATGACACCCACTTCGCTGGCCCCGGAACAAGCCGCGCATCTGGGCATGACATTTGGTCAGCTCTGCGCCTGGATGGTTAAGGACGCCTCATGCAACCGTTAATCGCCAGCCGCTCTCTGGAAATCCATCGCACCAAACCCCTTGCCGGGCCGGATGCCGATTTTGCCTCGGCCGATACGGAACCGCATGACACCCAGCCTATTCTGCGTCTGCGCGGGGCGCGGGTGTTTTCCCGCACCGCACGCCGCAGTGATCCGGCCCCGTCGCGCCTCAGCTATCGTCTTCAGCGCTGGATGCTGACACCGGGCATCCGTCTGGGCGTCAAGCTTGGCCTGCCGATCTGTGCCATTGCCGCGGCAGTTGGCGTCTATTTTGCCTCTCAGGACCGGCGCGAGGCGCTTGGCACCTATATCGCCGATATTCGCACCTCGATTCAGGAACGCCCCGAGTTCATGGTTAACCTGATGGCCATAGACGGGGCAGGCACCAGCCTGTCCGATGATATCCGCGAGGTCGTGCCTCTGGATTTCCCGATCAGTTCATGGGATCTGGACGTCGAACAGATGCGCGACACGATCACCGGGCTTGATCCGGTGAAATCGGCAACCGTACGCATCCGCCCCGGCGGCATCCTTCAGGTCAATGTGGTCGAGCGTCAGCCCGTGATTGTCTGGCGGACGCATGACGGCCTCGAACTGCTCGACGAGACCGGCGCGCATGTCAAGGAAACCACCTCTCGCAAAGACCATGCCGACCTGCCGCTGATCGCGGGCGCGGGTGCGGGTGCCCATGTGGCGCAGGCGCTCGAGATTTTTCAGACCGCCCGCAGCCTGGGCAACCGTGTGCGCGGGCTGGTGCGCGTGGGTGAACGACGCTGGGATCTGGTCCTCGACCGTGGCCAGCGCATCATGCTGCCGACCGAGCGCCCGGTGCGCGCGCTGGAACGCGTGCTTGCGGTGAACGAAGTGCAGGACCTTCTGGAACGCGACGTGGCCGTGGTCGACATGCGCCTTGGCCAGCGTCCCACCATCCGAATGACCAAAGCCGCCAGCGAAGACTGGTGGAATACTAAAGTGACAATGAGTAACGGGCAGTAACGAGCATGATGACCGATCTTTATCAGTCCCAACGTGCCATGCGTCAGATGCGGCGCCAGGCATTGCAACGCGGTGTGATCGCGATTCTGGATGTGGGCAGTTCCAAGATTGCCTGCCTCGTTCTGCGTTTTGACGGATCGGGTCGGCTGAGTGAAGATAACACCATCGGCTCAATGGCGGGGCAGACGGGGTTTCGGGTGATCGGCGCCGCAACGACACGTTCGCGCGGCGTACAGTTTGGCGAAGTCACCGCCATGCAGGAAACCGAACGCGCCATCCGCACCGCCCTGCAAGCGGCGCAGAAGATGGCCGATATCCGTGTCGATCACGTCATCGCCTGTTTCTCGGGGGCCAACCCGCGCTCTTACGGGCTGGACGCGCAGGTCGATCTGGATGGCCAACTGGTGTCCGAGGCCGAAGTGGGCCGTGTTCTGAACGCCTGCGACGTGCCGGATTACGGCGACGGGCGCGAGGTGCTGCACGCACAGCCGGTCAATTTTGCGCTCGACAACCGTTCGGGCCTGATCGACCCGCGCGGGCAGATGGGCCAAAGCCTTGCGGTCGATATGCACATGCTGACCGTCGATGCGATGGCGATCCAGAACATCGTGCGCTGTATCAAACGCTGCGATCTGGAACTCGCCGGGATTGCAAACTCCGCTTATGTCTCGGGTATTTCGGCGCTGGTCGAGGATGAGCAGGAACTGGGCGCGGCCTGTATCGACATGGGCGGCGGCACCACCAGCGTTTCGATCTTCATGAAGAAACACATGATCTATGCCGATTGCGTGCGTATGGGCGGCGATCACGTGACCGCCGATATCTCGATGGGGCTGGGCGTGCCCGCGGCAGTGGCGGAACGGATCAAGACGTTCAATGGCGGCGTTCATGCGACCGGCGCTGATGACCGTGACATGATCGATATCGGTGGCGATACCGGTGACTGGGAACACGACCGCCGCACCGTCAGCCGGGCCGAGTTGATCGGCATCATGCGCCCGCGCGTCGAGGAAATCCTTGAAGAGGTCCGCGTGCGTCTGGATGCGGCCGGGTTTGAACACATGCCAAGCCAGCAGATCGTTCTGACCGGTGGCGGCAGTCAGATCATGGGGCTGGACGGTCTGGCGACCCGCATCCTTGGTCAACGCGTGCGTCTGGGTCGCCCGCTGCGGGTGCATGGCCTGCCGCAATCGGCGACAGGTCCGGCGTTCTCGTCCTCCGTGGGGCTCAGCCTGTTTGCGGCGCACCCACAGGACGAATGGTGGGATTTCGAAATCCCGGTCGACACCTACGCCGCGCGCCCGTTCAAGCGGGCCGTCCGGTGGTTCCGTGACAATTGGTAGCCCCCTGTACCGGGCCGCTTTGTATGCGGCCCTGTTGCCGGGGTGGGTTTCGGCCCAGACCATCATCACGCCCGAGGCATTTCTGGATGCCGCCGTCGGCAAAACGCTCACCTTCCATGAGATTCGCAGCAACGATCTGGTCGGGACCGAGCAATTTCTGAACCGTCACATCTCGGTCTGGCGGCAAGAGGGGCAGGGCTGTGTCTATGGGCAGATCACCACGCCAAACGGTCAGATCTGCTTTCTCTATGACAACGATCCGGATGGTATTCCCGTCTGCTGGTGGCCCTTCCTGCACGAAGGCCGTCTGATGGTGCGTCTGGCCTCGTTTGCAGATGGCGAAATCCAGGAGGTGCGCAGCATCACCGAAACCAGCCTCAACTGTCCAAGTGCTCCGCTCAGTTGAAAAATCCGGTTGCAGCGCGTCGATTTATCCCTCAAGATATCCACAAGGCCCGGCAGAGGCCTCGCGGCAGGACCTGAGCAGTTTTCCGCAGTGTAAATGATGGTCGACGAAAGCGTGACGAACGGCTGAGTCCTCGCGCCGGGACCGTCTGCCTTGTGATGGTCGCCGCTGTTTCCGCTATATCTGGCAGTACCTGCGAAATGCCGCCGGTTTCTGCCTTATTTCCTCCATATTTTGTGGTGAATCGCGATTTTTGACGTGACCTTTTCGCATCAGCCCGCTAGAATCGAGCAAGGATAGGTAAGAAAAACACCGCTTTGGCGGAGCATAAATACAGGCGGACAGAGCATGACATTGAATCTTTCGATGCCCGGGCAAGACGAACTGAAGCCTCGGATTACAGTATTTGGCGTTGGCGGTGCGGGCGGTAACGCTGTCAACAACATGATTGAAAAACAGCTGGACGGCGTCGATTTTGTCGTAGCCAACACCGACGCGCAGGCGCTGCAGCAAAGCCAGTCCTCGGCGCGGGTGCAACTGGGTGTGAAGGTCACCGAAGGTCTGGGGGCGGGGGCCCGTCCGGCCGTGGGTGCCGCAGCTGCCGAAGAAAGCATCGAACAGATCGTCGATCATCTGGCAGGCGCGCATATGTGCTTTATCACCGCGGGCATGGGCGGCGGCACCGGCACCGGCGCTGCTCCGATCATCGCGCAGGCCGCGCGTGAGCTGGGTGTGCTGACGGTGGGTGTCGTAACCAAGCCCTTCCAGTTCGAAGGTGCCAAGCGGATGCGTCAGGCCGAAGACGGCGTTGAGGCGCTGCAACGGGTCGTCGACACGCTGATCATCATTCCGAACCAGAACCTGTTCCGCCTCGCCAATGAAAAGACCACCTTTACCGAGGCGTTCTCGATGGCCGACGATGTCCTGTATCAGGGTGTCAAAGGCGTAACCGACCTGATGGTGCGTCCGGGCCTGATCAACCTCGACTTTGCGGATGTGCGCGCCGTAATGGACGAGATGGGCAAAGCCATGATGGGCACCGGCGAGGCAACAGGCGAAGACCGCGCCATCCAGGCGGCGGAAAAAGCCATTGCAAACCCGCTGCTGGACGAAATCAGCCTCAAGGGCGCCAAAGGCGTTCTGATCAACATCACCGGTTCGCACGACCTGACCCTGTTCGAGCTGGACGAAGCCGCCAACCGCATCCGCGAGGAAGTGGACCCCGAGGCGAACATCATCGTCGGCTCGACGCTGGATACTGCCATGGAAGGCGGTATGCGCGTGTCGGTTGTTGCAACCGGCATCGACGCCACCGAAAAAACGGCTGATGTCCCGGTCGCGCGCCGCTCGATGTCCGAGCCGCTGACCCGCACCGTTTCGGCCGAAGAATATGGTCGCGAAGAAGCACCCGCAGCCGCCGAAATGGCAGAGCCCGCGCCGCAGATGGAAGAAAACCGCGAACCTTCGCTGTTTGAAGCCGCGGAAGAGCCCGCCCAGCCGCAGTTCCAGCCGCTTGACGAGCGGGATGAGGATGACCTGCCGCCCCCGGCCTATCAGCCGCGCGTCGCAGAGTTCGAGCCGCAGCCCGAGCAGGTCGAACCGGCGCCCGAGGCATTTGTTGCCCCACGCGCGCCTGTCGCAGGCACCCCGTCGCCCGAAGCGCTCCAGCGTTTGCAGGCAGCGGTTCAGAAGGTTCCCTCGGCAGCTCAGCGCGCCGCAGCACCCCGCCCACACGCGGCGGTTTCGCATCACGAACCCGAAGAACGCTCGCGGTTTGGCTTCAATCGGCTGATCGACCGGATGACCGGGCACGCCTCTGACACACCGGCTCAACCGCCGCGTCAGCAGCCCGTTCTGCGCCAGTCCGAGGCCACGGCACCGATTCACGATGAGACCGACCCGGATCAGGATCGTATCGAAATTCCTGCCTTCCTGCGCCGTCAGGCCAACTGATCGCGGTAACAAAATCCACTCATGGGGTCGCCATTTGGCGGCCCTAATTCTTTTTAAAACAGTGGCTTACGAACGTGTAAGCAGGGTTTTGCCGATCTGTTACATACATGTTTCATTCGGTTACAAAGAGTGAGTTGAGCCTTGACGCGGCCTTCCTTAACTCAGTGTTCAACACAGCCCGAGAAGGCTGGACACCACTCGCCGAGGCCCATTTTGCAACATACGCTCAAATCTCCGGTCACGTTTAAAGGCGTCGGGCTGCACAGCGGCAAGCCTGCGACCATGGTCCTGAAACCGGCGGCAGTTGGTCATGGCATCTGGTTCAAACGGACGGATATCCATCTGGGCGATGCGATGATCCCGGCGATCTATCACGTGGTCGAACGGACCCCGCTTTGCACCCGTCTGGTCAATGACGCCGGGGTGTCGGTATCCACGATCGAACATATCATGGCTGCTTTGGCCGGGTGCGGCGTTCACAACGCGCTGATTGAAATCGACGGCCCCGAAGTTCCGATCATGGACGGGTCTTCGATCGATTTCGTACGCGGTATCATGGCCCGAGGCGTGCGTCGTCAGGCCAGCCCGGTGCTGGCCTATGAGGTGCTGAAGACCGTCACCGCATCGCGGGAAGGCGCCAGCGCAAGCATCGCGCCCGCGGATGGGCTGATCATCGACTTTCACATCGATTTCGAAGACAGCGCAATCGGCAGCCAGACCAAGACGCTGGATATGCGCAACGGGTCGTTCGCGCGCGAACTCAGCGATTGCCGCACCTTCTGCCGCCGCATTGATGTCGAAGCCATGCGCGAAAACGGGCTGGCCCTTGGCGGTACCCTGAATAACGCCGTGGTCGTGCAGGGCAACGAGGTGCTGACCCCCGGTGGGTTCCGCCGCGCCGACGAAGCCGTGCGCCACAAGATGCTGGATGCTCTGGGTGATCTCTATCTGGCAGGCGGGCCGATTCTGGGCCATTTCACGGGCGACAAGTCGGGTCATTCGCTGACCAACACATTGCTGCGCAATCTGTTTGAAACACCCGGCGCGGTGCGTCCGGTTCTGTGCACGCCGGAACAGGCCGCACGCCTGCCGGGGCAGGGCCTGATCGTAAACGAAATTCCCCAAGTCGCCTGATCAGATCAACTCTGACGACATTTGCGCCAGATGTTGCATAAGGCGTTTTGCACCGGAATTTTCTGTGCTAGACCATGGCTCAATTCGGGGCGAACCCCCTTAAGTAAGACGACAAGGATGGGCGGTATGGTTGGCAGCAAAGCGGCAGTCAGATTCGCAGGCGCGGTTCTTCTGGCAGCAGTTTTGACGGCATGTGGAAACGCAAGCGGCCTTTTTGGCAACAAGGGCGCGGACCGGGATCAGAATCTGGAAGGGTTCACACCGGAACAGATCTACACCCGTGGCGAATACGAACTGTCGCAGAATCGCTCGGATGACGCGGCCTGGTATTTCTCCGAGGTCGAGCGTCTGTATCCCTATTCCGACTGGGCCAAGCGTGCGCTGATCATGCAGGCGTTCTCGTTCCATTCCGACAAGAACTACGAAGAAAGCCGGGCTGCGGCCCAGCGGTATATCGACTTCTATCCAACGGACGAAGATGCGGCCTATGCCCAGTATCTGCTGGCGCTCAGCTATTATGACCAGATTGACGAGGTCGGGCGCGATCAGGGGCTGACCTTCCAGGCGCTGCAATCGCTGCGCACCGTGATTGAGGTTTATCCCGACAGCGAATATGCCACCTCGGCAGTGCTCAAATTCGATCTGGCCTTTGACCATCTGGCCGGCAAAGAGATGGAGATCGGGCGATACTACCTGCGTCAGGATCACTTTGTCGCCGCCATCAACCGCTTCCGCGTCGTGGTCGAGGATTTCCAGACCACATCCCACACCGCCGAAGCGCTTTATCGTCTGGTCGAGGCTTATCTGTCCCTCGGCCTGCTGGATGAGGCGCAAACCGCAGGTGCCATCCTTGGCTACAACTACCAATCCTCGGAATGGTATGACGATGCCTACAAGCTGCTGACCTCACGCGGGCTCCAGCTCAAGAGCCGTGGCAACAACTGGCTCAGCACGATCTATCGCCAGACCATCAAGGGTGAGTGGTTGTAATCGCCATGGCATTAGGCTTGGGACGCTGAAGACCCGATGCTGCGCGCCCTTGATATCCGCGACATGCTGATCATCGACCGGCTGGAACTCAGTTTTCAGCCGGGCCTGAATGCGTTGACCGGCGAAACCGGCGCGGGCAAGTCGATCCTTCTGGATTCTCTGGGCTTTGTTCTGGGTTGGCGCGGGCGGGCCGAACTGGTGCGGCAGGGTGCGGCGCAGGGCGAGGTTGTGGCAGAGTTTGAACTATCCCCCGATCATCCCGCACATGCGATATTGGCCGAAGCGGGCCTGCCGGGCGGGGATGAACTGATCCTGCGACGGATCAACACCGCCGAGGGGCGCAAGACCGCCTGGGTCAATGACCGCCGCTGCTCGGGCGATGTGCTGCGGGCGCTGTCGGAAACCCTGATCGAACTGCACGGCCAGCACGATGACCGGGGGCTGCTGAACCCGCGCGGTCACCGGGCCATGCTGGACGATTTCGCCGGGGTCTCGGACCGGCTGACATCCGTTCGTGCGGCCTGGACCGATATGTCACGCGCCCGCAAGGCTCTGGCCGGGACCGAGGCCGCGCTGGCCGCTGTCCGAAGTGAGGAAGATTTCCTGCGCCACGCGGTTTCCGAACTGGATCAGCTTGATCCTCAGCCCGGTGAGGATGCCGAACTAGATGCCCGCCGCCGCATGATGCAGGGGGCCGAGCGTATTCGCGATGATGTCGCCCGCGCCTACGCCCTGCTGTCGGGGGACGGTGCCGAAGGTGCGATGTCCGACGCCATCCGCTGGCTGGAAGGTGTGTCCGGCAACGCGGGTGGTCAGCTGGACGAACCGATTGCCGCGCTGGGGCGCGCGATGATTGAACTGGGCGAGGCGCAGGATGGCGTGAACGCCTGCCTTCAGACGCTGGACTTCGACCCGTCGGAACTGGAACAGGCCGAAGAACGCCTGTTTGCCATCCGCGCACTGGCTCGCAAACACGACGTGGCCCCGGATGATCTGGGCGCGTTTGCCGACACTCTGCGCACCCGCCTCAACCAGTTGGAAGCAGGCGATGCCGACCTGGCAGACAGGCGTGCCGCCGTAGACGCCGCGCAGAAGGCTTATGATAATGCCGCCGCCGACCTCAGCGCGGCCCGCGCGACGGCTGCCGGTCGGCTGGATGCCGCCGTCATGGCGGAACTGGCCCCGCTCAAGATGGAACGCGCGGTGTTTCGGACCGAACTCAGCCCAGCCGAACCCGGCCCCGAAGGGACGGACGCGGTGGCCTTTACCGTGGCCACCAACCCCGGCGCGCCTGCCGGGCCGCTGAACAAGATCGCGTCAGGGGGTGAACTCAGCCGCTTCCTGCTGGCGCTCAAAGTGTGCCTGTCGGGCGATGACAGCGCCCGCACGATGATCTTTGACGAGATTGACCGCGGCGTCGGCGGGGCCACTGCCGACGCGGTCGGGCGCAGGCTCGCGTCATTGGCGCAGGGCGGGCAGGTGCTGGTTGTCACCCATTCTCCGCAAGTCGCCGCCCGTGCGGCGCATCACTGGCGGGTGCAGAAACAGGTCACGGACGGGCAAACCCTGTCCACCGTCATCCCTCTGGCCCAACCCGACCGGGTGGACGAGATTGCGCGCATGGTGGCGGGCGACACCATCACGGACGAGGCCCGCGCCGCCGCCCGGGCCCTGCTGCAGGCCTGATGCGCCCGTGGCACGAAATGGCCTCACACTGTCGCTATCTCACTTTTATTAGGGTGCTCCGTGGCTTACTAAGGGTTACGTGATGATCCCCGAGGGCCAATGACCCAGTCGACCCGCACCGTTCTGCGCAACCAGCTCAATCAGGCTCTGGCCGCGATCAGGGATGCGTGGCGGGTGATGCTGCGCCAGGGACCAAGCCAGATCCAGTTCTGGTTCATCGCGCTGGTCATCGGTATCGCTGCCGGGTTCATGGCGCTTGGATTCCGCAAGGCCATCCGCGCGTTGCAGGCCTATCTCTACGACACCGACGACGTTCTGCTGCTGCACAGCCATGCCGAGAAACTGCCGTGGTTCATGATCCTGATCATCCCGATCATCGGAGGGCTGGTCGTGGGCCTGATCCTGAACCGGTTTACCAATGACGGGCGCGTCAGGTCCGTCGCTGATGTGATCGAAGGGTCCGCCATCACCGACGGGCGGGTCGAGGTCAAGGCCGGCATCGCCTCGTTCTTTGCCTCGCTGATCACGCTCAGTTCCGGGGGGTCAACGGGCCGCGAAGGCCCCGTGGTGCATATGGCAGGGGTCATCTCCACCTGGGTCAGCAACCGCATCCATGCCGACGGGATCACGGGCCGTGACCTGCTGGGCTGTGCTGTCGCCGCCGCCGTATCAGCCAGTTTCAACGCCCCCATCGCCGGGGCCCTGTTCGCGCTCGAAGTTGTGCTGCGCCACTTCGCCGTGCATGCCTTTGCCCCGATCGTCATCGCCTCGGTCGCCGGAACTGTGATCAACCGGTTGGAATATGGCGATGTTACCGAGTTCACGCTGGAAACGCCCGGATCGCTGCAATTCTATGTCGAACTTCCCGCCTTCCTGATCCTCGGCCTGATCTGCGGCTTTGTCGCGCTGCTGCTGATGCGGTCAATCTTTTTTGCTGAAGATATCGGCAGCCATATCCAGAACCGCCTGTCCATTCCGGGCTGGCTGCGCCCGGCCGTGTCCGGCGCGATGCTGGGGCTGATGGCGATCTGGTTCCCGCATATCATCGGTGTCGGCTACCAGACCACGATCCGCGCCCTGACCGGTGATCTGGTTTTGACAACCGCAATCCTGTTTGCGGTGACCAAGACAGTGGCTGTGGCGATCACCATGGGCGGGCGCATGGGGGGCGGGGTGTTTTCACCGTCTCTGATGATCGGCGCGCTGACCGGGCTGGCGTTCGGACTGATCGCCACTGGGCTGCTGCCGGATGTGTCCGGCACGCATACGCTTTATGCCTTTGCCGGAATGGGCGCGGTGGCTGCTGCGGTTCTGGGCGCGCCCATCTCGACCACTCTGATCGTGTTTGAACTGACCGGAGACTGGCAGATCGGCCTTGCCGTGATGGTGACTGTATCCATATCCACCGCATTGGCGTCGCGCCTTGTGGACCGGTCGTTCTTCCTGACCCAGCTGGAACGCCGCGACGTCCACCTGGCCGCCGGGCCGCAGGCTTATCTGCTCGCGATGCTGCGCGCCGGGGCGGTGATGCGCCCTATCGGGGATGACCGCTCAATCACTGCGGACGAGGCGCACGCCCTGATCGAACAGGGCCTGTGCATTCAGGCCAGCGCCACGCTTGAGGCCGCGATGCCCTATTTCGACCGTGACGACATACCCTGCATTCCGGTTATCGTTCTGGAACAGGACGGGTCCGAGACACCGGTCGGCGCGCTCTACCATGTCGACGCGCTCAAGGCTTACAACCGGGCCCTCGCAGCCACCGCGGCCGAGGAACATTCATAAAGCTTCCGCCGCGGGGCAAGCGTTCCGGAAGCCTCCGTTGAAACCCTGTCCGGTGCCCTTAAATCTGTTCCACCTTCACCGAGTCCACCGGATAAAACGCCAGGTATCCCTTGATCTCGGCCACGGCGGAAACCGGGTCTTCATAACTCCAGACCGCGTTTTCGGTCACCGAGGATTTGTTGACGATGGAAAAATGCGTCGCATCACCCATGCGGGCGCAATGCGTCACCTTGTCGGTCTGGTCCAGAAATGCCATGGCAACATCGCCGCGCGGAAAGTAAATCACCGGAGCTTTGTCGCCTTCGTGCAGTTCCAGCGCGTTGCTCGTTTCGCCCAGAATCGCGCCGCCCGAACGGACAGTCCATTTGCCCGGCGCTTTTTGGATCGTGATCTCAGTCATCTCTGGTCCTTCCGTCGACGTATTGGGGCCTCTCCTCTGCCCGTTCTATGTAACAGGCGGGTGTCAGATCGGCGCAGTTGCGGCATCCAACCACAGTTGCGCGTCATGTCCCAGCCTTGGGCGGATTTTTTCCGCGACGTCGCGATGATAGGCGTTCAGCCAGCCGCGCTCGTCAGGCGTCAACATATCCACCATGATCAGCCTGCGGTCAATTGGCACAAATGTCAGGGTGCGCCAGCACAGCATCGCGCGTTCCGCATCGCCACCGGGCAGGGCCGGGGCCTCTTCCACCACCACAAGGTTTTCAATGCGGATGCCAAAGGCGCCTTCGCGGTAATATCCCGGCTCATTCGACAGGATCATGCCGGGTTGCAGTGGGACATGGCTGACCTTCGACAGGCGCTGCGGCCCCTCATGCACGCTCAAGTAGGCCCCGACGCCATGTCCGACGCCATGGTTGAAATCCTGCCCCGCCGCCCATAGCGGCGTGCGGGCCACGCATTCGATATCGCGCCCGGCCAGCCCTGCGGGCCAGCGCAGCATCGACATGGCGATCATGCCCTTCAGCACGCGGGTGAAGCAGGTCTTTTCCTCCGCCCCGACAGAGCCGATGGCAAGCGTCCGCGTGATATCGGTGGTGCCATCCAGATATTGCCCGCCGCTGTCCAGCACCAGCAGATGACCGTCCTGCAACCGGCTGTCGGTCTCGTTCGTCACGCGGTAATGCATGATCGCGCCGTTCGGACCCGTCCCGGCAATGGTATCGAACGAGATATCCTGCAACACATTGTCCCTGCGGCGGTTTTCTTCCAGCCGCGTGACCACCTGCGTCTCGGACAGGCTGCCGGGGGGCTGTGCGTCCAGCCAGCACAGGGTTTCGACCACCGCCACCGCATCACGCAAATGCGCCTCGGCGCTGCCCGCGATTTCGGCCGGGTTTTTGCAGGCCTTGGGCAGGGCACAGGGGTCGCCGCCATCCACCATGGCATCACCCAACGCGTCGGCCACGATCTGCGGCACCGTGTTCAGGTCCACCTGCACCACACCGTCCAGCGCTTTCACCGCCTCCAGAAACTCCGCGGGGTTGTGCACCGTCACCTTCGGGTCCAGATGATCCTGCACGTCCAACAGTTTTGCCGTAGCCATGAACAGATCGACCCGGCCGTCGTCATGCAGGATCGCAAACCCGTGGGCCACGGGGTTGTAAGCGATATCCGACCCCCGAACGTTCAGCAGCCACATGATCGAATCCGGCAACGTGATCACCGCGGCCTTTCGCCCGGCCTGCCGCAGGTCTGCGGCCAGTCTGGCAATCTTGCTGTCAGCGGTTTCGCCCGCAAACTCGATCGGATGCGCCTTGACGGCCTGCATCGGCGGTTCAGGCTGATCCGCCCAAATGCGGTCCACCAGATTGCCGCAGCGCACCAGTTCGATGCCTGCGCCCTCAAGCTCGCCCAGCGTGGACGAGATCTGCCCTGCCGCGTGCAGCCACGGGTCGAAACCCACCTTGCCACCACCGGGCAACTGCTCCTTCAGCCATGCACTCAGGCTCACGTCAGGCCACGGCACCGGCGTGAACACATCCGCGACCTGCGCCTTGACCTGCGTGCGATACCGCCCGTCGACGAATACGCCAGCCATGCCGGTCAGCGCAGCACAGAACCCGGCCGATCCCGTAAATCCGGTCAACCAGGCCAGTCGTTCATCCCGCGGGGCCACATACTCGCCCTGATGCGCATCAGCACGCGGGATCAGAAACCCGTCCAACCCTTCGCGCGCCAGCTCCGCGCGCAACGCAGCCAGACGCGGCGGCCCCTGCTCGGGCCGCGCGGTCACCTCAAAGGATTGGAACATACTACACCTCCCTCAGCCGGGCGGTCGAAATCGCCGCCTTTTCATCTTTTGGGAAATACTCCCGCCGGAGGCAAGGCCAGCCTAGCTGACCTTCTTCATCCCCATCACCCGCGCCCGCGCGCGCGGATCACTGTCGAACAGGGCCGCCAGTTGTTCCGTCATCGCACCGGCCAGCTGTTCCACATCGGTGATTGTCACCGCACGGTCGTAATACCGGGTCACATCATGACCGATGCCAATCGCCAGCAGCTCGACCATTTTGCGCTTTTCCACCATGGCAATCACATCGCGCAGGTGCTTTTCCAGATAGTTGGCGGGGTTCACGCTCAGGGTTGAATCATCAACCGGAGCCCCATCCGAAATCACCATCAAAATCTTGCGCTGCTCGCGCCGCGCGATCATCCGGCGATGCGCCCATTCCAGCGCCTCGCCGTCGATGTTTTCCTTCAGCAGGCCCTCTTTCATCATCAGACCCAGATTGGTCCGCGCCCGCCGCCACGGGGCATCAGCGCCCTTGTAGATGATATGGCGCAGGTCGTTCAGACGGCCGGGTTGCTGCGGGCGGCCATCGTTCAGCCACGCCTCGCGCGCCTGACCGCCTTTCCACGCCCGCGTGGTAAAGCCCAGAATCTCGACCTTCACATTGCAGCGCTCCAGCGTCCGCGCCAGAACATCGGCACAGATGGCCGCGATCGAGATCGGACGCCCCCGCATCGACCCCGAATTGTCCAGCAGCAACGTGACCACCGTATCGCGGAACTCGGTATCCTTCTCGACCTTGAAACTCAGCGGTGTGGTGGGGTTGGCGACAACGCGCGCCAGACGGCCCGCATCCAGAATGCCTTCCTCGCGGTCGAACTCCCAACTGCGGTTCTGTTGCGCCTGCAACCGGCGCTGCAACTTGTTGGCAAGGCGCGAAACCGCCCCTTTCAAAGGTTCAAGTTGCTGATCCAGATAGGCGCGTAGCCGTTCCAGTTCCGCGGGTTCGGCCAGATCTTCGGCGGCAATCTCTTCATCATGCGTGCTCAGATAGACCTTGTAATCCGGATCGGCCTCAGAGGCGGGCGGCGGGGCAGGCGGCTCCAGCGGGGCTTCGCCATCAGGCATCTCCGCCTCGTCACCCAGCTCATCCTCGGCCATCTCATCCATCGAGACCTGCGCCTGAGATTGATCCTGCTGCTCTTCCTGCGTCTGCTCAGGCGTCGCATCCGCGTCCTGCTCGTCCTGATCATCCTGACCGGTGCTGTCAGGATCGGGCTGTTCCTCGGCGTCGTCCTCGGCCTGATCTTCCTGCTCGTCGTCCAGCTCATCAGGGTCATCACCCAGCTGGTCGCCATAGCCCAGATCCTTGATCATCTGCCGCGCGAACTTGGCAAACTCCGCCTGATCCGACAGCACGTCATCAAGGTTCTCCAACACTCCACCGGCCTGTTCCTCGATGAACCCGCGCCACAGGTTCATGATGTTCTCGGCCGCAGGCGGCAGATCGCGCCCGGTGGCCAGATGCCGGATCAGATATCCCGCCGCCACCGACAAGGGCGCATCGGCAGGCTGCTTGCACTGGTCATATCCGCGCCGGATCGCCTCATGCCCGATCTTGACGTCGATATTGCTGGCAGTGCCGGGCATATCCCGCGCGCCCATCGCCTCGCAGCGCGCCGTTTCCATCGCCTCGTACAAGTCCCGCGCCATGTCCCCCGGAGGCGCATAGCGCGCATGGGTGGCGTCATCATGGTACCGGCGCTGCAACGCCAAAGCATCCGCCGTGCCGCGCGCCAGCAGAACCTCTTCCCGCGTCATACGGCGCGACACCTGCGGCAGCCGCATCGACTCACCCGAAAGGCCCGACGGATCGACCGTATAAGTTACCGACAGCTCAGGATCATCGGCCATGACCTTGGTGGCCTCGGCCAGCGCTTTTTTGAACGGATCAGCGGGGTTGTCGTTCTTCTGTGCCATGTCCTTAAGCCCTCATCAAAGTGACCTGCCCGGCGCGGAAAACTGTAGCGGATCCGACTTCATCTGGCCAAAAATATCCCCGCCGGAGGCATTGCGCCCGGAACGGGCGCAATCCGGGCGTTTAGCCCAAGCTCGCACTCGCGGCGCTTTCTGGCAATTCCTCGTCAAAGCAGCGCTGATAGAACTCGGCCACGGTCTGACGTTCCAACTCGTCGCACTTGTTTAGGAACGACAGGCGGAACGCATAGCCCACATTGCGGAAAATCTCGGCATTCTGCGCCCAGTTGATCACGGTCCGCGGGCTCATGACGGTGGACAGGTCGCCATTCATGAAGGCGGTCCGGGTCAGGTCGGCCACGGTGACCATCTGGCTGACGGTCTTGCGGCCCTCGGCGGTGTTGTAATGCGGCGCCTTCGACAGCACGATCATCGTCTCGGCATCATGGCTCAGATAGTTCAGGGTCGAGACCAGCGACCAGCGGTCCATCTGCGCCTGGTTGATCTGCTGGGTGCCGTGATACAGACCCGTGGTATCGCCCAGACCCACGGTGTTTGCAGTGGCAAACAGGCGGAAACACGGGTTCGGCGTGATGATCTCATTCTGGTCCAGCAGGGTCAGCTTGCCGTCATGTTCCAGCACGCGCTGGATCACGAACATCACGTCGGCCCGGCCCGCGTCATATTCGTCGAATACGATGGCGACGGGGTTGCGCAGGGCCCAGGGCAGGATGCCCTCGTGGAATTCGGTCACCTGCTTGCCATCGCGCAGTTTGATCGCGTCCTTGCCGATCAGGTCGATCCGGCTGATATGGCTGTCCAGGTTCACGCGCACGGCGGGCCAGTTCAGACGGGCGGCGACCTGCTCGATATGGGTCGATTTGCCGGTGCCGTGATAACCCTGAATCATCACCCGGCGATTATGGGCAAAACCCGCCAGGATCGCCAATGTCGTCTCGGGGTCAAACTTGTAGGTCGGGTCGATGACGGGCACTCGGTCGGTGGCTTCGGCAAACCCTTTGACCTTCATATCCGTCTCAATGCCAAATACGTCACGGACCGAGATATCTTCGGTGGGTTTTGCGTTTACATCGATCGATCCGTCAGCCATTCGCCTTGTCCTTATCCTTTGGCCCGCATTGCCGGGTTTGAACCCGTGTGTGGTGCAACATATTGCGGACAAGGGCAAGGGAAAGCCGCCCGCTCGGAAAGGTGAGCAGGTTTTTCTTTCAAACTGGCCCTATCGACGCGCGGGTGATCCTTGGTCGCGACAGGTAAAAGACGCAGATCACGCCGCGTTCCTCAATGACAGAACCGCCTTCAGACGCACCTGCCAAACCATGTGTCCGATATGCTGCATGCAGGTAAGTATTCAGCAATCCATATGTTGTTGAAAACGACGTTATCAATCATATAAGTTGTTCTTATGGGGCGTTTTGTAAGTGATCGGGTATTGGTGAAGCAGGAATGTCAAGCGCAGGCCTTTCCGGGATGTTGCTCTGTGTTGAATAACAGGTCGACGTTGGAGAATGCCCGCACGACCTTGGTGACGCCCGGTGGCATTTAACGTTCTTCTCCATACGGCCAAGACAACGGGCCAGAACGATCTCATCGTCCAGAACACGACACAATCCGCGATCATCAGCGGATCGATGGTGTCGTTTGACGGGGGCGCGACTTTCCAGCCTTACACCTATCTGGGGCAAGGAAACTACCGCGGAACCGGGGAAACCGGAGAATTCATTCAGGTCGGCGGGCAAATCTACGCCTGGGATGCCAATAACCCAACCGGTCCGATGACCACTGGCAACTGGAAGATCACCCCGAGTGATCTGAACCCAACCAATCCGCCCTGTTTTGTCTCGGGCACCCTGATCGAAACGGATCGCGGCCCGCGCCCGGTCGAAGATCTGGCTGTGGGCGACCGGGTTTGCGTGGCCGGTGGAACCCCGCTGCCCATCGAATGGATCGGCAAACGAACACTCAGCGCGCAAATCCTGCGGGTCCGGCCCCAGTTCAACCCGGTCTGCATCCGGCGCGATGCGTTGGGCAAGGGGCTGCCGGACAGGGATCTTTACCTCTCTCCGCAACACCGGGTTGTGCTGGGGGGCTGGCGGGCCGAGCTTTATTTTGGCGCACCAAGCGTGTTCTGCGCGGCCATTCATCTGGTCAACGATGATACCATCCGGCAAGTGACCACGGGCGAGGCGGTGACATATTATCACATCGCATGCGCCGAACATGTGATCCTCACCTCGCACGGGCTGCAAAGCGAAAGCCTGTTTCCGGGCGACATGGCGCTGAAATCACTGCATCGCGAGGATGTCGAAGAACTGCGCGCGCTCTTTCCGGTGTTGCGTTCAGACGCAGGACCACACCCCCAAACGCGCCTAAGCTGCCTGACCGGGCGCGAGGCGCGCGCGTTGCGCAAATCATACGTGGCCTAGGGCAGCCAGGCTCCAGTCACAGCACAACACCCCTTTTCCAAGGACGTCTGGCGAAACACGCGGGGTCTGAGGCGGCGAGATTTGCCGCAGGTCGGTCTCTATTCGGTTGAATGTCCCGGTATCGTCTGAAATCAAGAACATGGATCGCGAACCAGCAGGTCGCAACACCCCCGGAGGCGGCGCATGCCCAAGGCATCGGTTCTCACCAAGATCAAGCGCAACGCCATTCCCATCGGTTTGGTACTGGCCGCGCTGATCGGCGTCCTTGGCCTGTTCCTGACCTTCGTGCCGCTGCCCGTTTCCAAAGTCGAAGAGTTGGGCGTTTTTGTCTTGGACACCTCCGAAAACGAACGCAGCGGCGGCTTTTCCGGGCTGGAGGTTCAAGGCAATGGGCTCGACTTCATCGCCTTGTCGGACCGCGCCGCCTTCCAGCACGGCCGCTTTCAGCGGCAGGAGGGGCGGATTGTCGGCGTTTCGGACAGGCACCTCGACCGCCTGGTCAGTGATCTGGGGAATTACTCGTCCGCAGATTCCGAGGGTTTGGCATTGGCATCCGACGGGCGTCTCTTTGTCTCCATTGAGGGATCCCAGGGTCTCAACCTGTTTTTGCCAGGGCATAACGACTCCGCCTGGGTGCCGGCGCCGAAACAGGTCGGGCAGCTATCGTACAATAAAGGGCTGGAATCGTTGGCGATCGACCCGGATGGCAAACTGATCGCAATCCCCGAGCGCTGGCCAGAGGAAGACGGAGTGGTCCCGCTGTTTCGCTCCAGTGTCGGTGCCACCGAGATGGTCGTAACGCTGATCCCGCTGAAGGGAACCGACAAAAACGAAGCGGCGGTGAAAACCGACTGGGATATCCCATTTTACATGCCGGTCACGCCGGGATTTGACCCTGTCGGGGCTGATTTTGGCCCGGACGGTCGCCTGTATGTTCTCGAGCGCAGATATGTCTGGCCTTTGGGCGTCGCCACCCAGATTCGAAGCTTTCTGTACACCGAAACAGGTTTGGAAGACGCGCAACTGCTTCTGAGGACACGTCTGGGGGCTTACGACAACCTCGAGGGGATATCGGTATGGCGCGACGAAGCAGGTGACATACGCATATCCGTGATATCCGACGACAATTTCAACTGGTTTCAGGAAACTGAAATTGTCGAGTTCCGGCTCAGACCCTAGGTTGACAACCCGCCCATGGCCCAATCGGCATGGGTCTCGATAACACTGGCCACGGCCAGCGCCTTTTCCACGATATCCTCCGGAGTGTCCTCGGCGAACGCAATGCGGGTCATCCTGTCGTGCATCACTTCCGAGGTGTAGAACTCAAAGGCCCGCGTATTGCCGGGGCTGTTCCAGAATGCGGTGATCCAGATCGAGTCCCGCCCCGGAACGCAATATGCGCACCAATCGCGCCACAGGCGCAGCACCAAATCGGTATCCGGGCTTGCGGCGACCTGTTCGAACAGCGACTCCAGCGGCCACCCCGCCAGGGCGAACATGCAAAGCGTATCGTCCAGACAGCCGCGTTCCCGTGCCATCTCGCGTTTCAGATATGCGCGCTGGAACCGGTCTAGAACCTGCCATTCCTCGGGCGACCAGTTCTTCGAGTTGCCGGTTTCATACCGGTTCAGGCTCACCTCCAGCCCAACGCTGGCGAGGTCTTCGTCCATGGCCAGAATCTCAAGGATCCGGGGCAGCAGGTATCCCCATGTGTCGTGGGCTATCCCTGCGGGATCACAAGCGGCAAAGAACCAGTCCTGAACGTAATGCAGGGGCAGCTGGGCAATGGGCGGCGTGAAGAAATCCGCCTCAATGTCGGCGTCCATGCAGCAGCCTTCGCAAACTTCGATGCTGCTCGGCTTTGGATAGGCAAAAACCCTGTACGCATCGCTGATGATGTCTGAAAACGGATGATCCGGCGGGATCTTGGCTTTTGGCGGGTTCTGCTCTTTGCGTGCCACGGTCCTTGCATCCAAAACTGTTCTGCCGGGGCAGGGCCCCGTCAGTGTCATCCCTGAACGCTACGAAACCCGGATCGTTGCGTAAAGCTGTGGTCGCGTGGTCAAAGCGAAAACCAAAGCTCATCCTTGCGAAAACCACCTTTCACAAGACGATCCGTTTTCAACACATCCGGGAACTCGTCTTCCCAGTCCCGGAACCTGTCATTTGTCACGATACGCGCCTTGCTGTCCCGCGCCGCCTGCAAGATCAGGGGATCTGCCGGCGTGCCTTTGGGCGCCACCATGACTCGCTTGGCCCGCAAGCCCAGAGCGCGGCTCAGCGCCCGGTCGTTCATGTATTCCCCTTCGACCTTGTACCCGACATTCGCATCGAACACGACGCCCGGTTTGAACCCGGCTTGCTTCAGGCTGGCCAGAACCTGCCGCAACGTAGCCAGATCCGGTGCGCCGTCTTTCCAGTGCATCACGTTCGACCCGTCCACGATGATCCATGTGTTGGCCCTGCGCCAGTCGAACCATGCCCGGATCAGAAGGATCGTACTGGCGAACACACAAAGCAGGGACAAAAGGAATAGCCAGTCCATCTCGGTCGGATAGAACTGCGCCACGACCAGCCCGCAAAGAGAGGCAAGCAACAGTAAGAAAGGCATACGCACAGTGGACGCTCCGGGAAAAGCTCTGGTTCTATACCCTGCCACTATCGCGGGAATTGAAACAGGTTTCCAGACAGCATCCTCACAATCGTTTCAAACTGTGTATACAACTGGCGACTGACGGTGACCTTACTTGAAATTCCGGCTGTCCTTGATCTGGTCCCAGGCCCAGACGACCTCTTGCAGCTGCTCTTCCTGCGACCGGTCGCCGCCGTTCATGTCCGGATGCAGCACCTTGATCAGCTTCTTGTAAGCTTTGCGCACTTCGGCCTTGGTCCAGCTGTCATTGGCCTCCAGTATCTCGATTGCGCGGCGTTCAGTGGGGGGCAGGCGACGTCCACCTCCACCCGAGGTGCGCCCCTTGTTCTGCGTGCTGTTGGCGCCCAGTACCTGATACGGGTCCTCAATGCCCAGACGGGCCCAGGCGCGCGCCTCGGGGTCTCCCATCGGCTTGGTTTCGCGCTCCCAAACCTTGTCTTTCGAGCGTTGCGCGTTCAGCTCGGCCTCGGTGGTGCCGTCGAAGAAATTCCACTTCTGGTTATACTCGCGCACGTGCTGCTGGCAGAACCAGAAATAGTCATCCAGCACATCCGGTGCCTTGGGGGCGCGGAACTTGCCCGGCTCTTCACACCCGTCGTGATCGCAGATCCGGACCGAGGTCTCGGACGCGCCCGACATGCCCCGGCGCCCGCGCGGGTTCTTTTTCTTGGCGCTGGAAACGGACATATCGAATCCGAAGGGGTCTGATTTCGCCATGCTCTATCCTCACGAACGCATCTTTTCGACTCGGAGGCAGCAGTTTAGTCTAAGCAGCCGAAAGTAGAAGAGGGGGGCGGCAAAAATTTTGCCGCTGAGCAAAAAAATGAGCGTGACCGACGAAATCCGAACCCGCCTGCAAGCCGCCTTTGACCCGCATGAACTTGACGTGATTGACGACAGCGAAAGCCATCGCGGCCATGCAGGCCACAGGGAAGGCGGCGAAAGCCATTTCAACGTCCGCATCCGCGCCGCCGCATTCGCCGGTCAATCCCGCGTCGCCCGCCACCGGGCCGTGCACAAAGCGCTGGGCGATATCGTGCCCCGCATCCACGCGCTGGCGCTGGATATCGGTGTCTGAAGACCTGTGCGTGTCAGCCCGCCTCTATCTGCGCGGACGGTGTTGATGCCGAGATGGCGTATTCCTCTTCCGTCATGACCTCTTCGATTCCCTCGAACAGGGGGGTCGACAAGTATCGCTCGCCGGTGTCCGGCAACATGACCAGCATGACAGAGCCCGCCGGCGCGGATTCGGCCAGCTTCATGGCCACGGCAAAGGTCGATCCACCCGAAATCCCGGTGAAGATCCCCTCTTCCGAGGCAAGCCGGCGTGACCATTCAATCCCTTCGGGTCCGGGAATGGGGATCAACTCGTCATAGTATGAATTGTCGATGGCTTCCTGAAGGACCCACGGGATGAAATCCGGTGTCCAGCCCTGAATCGGGTGGGGCTCGAAATCGGGGTGGCTTTCGGTCGGTTGATGGTCAGCGTTGCGCGTGTTGACGTAACCTGATGATACTATTGCGGCATTTGCCGGTTCGGTCAGGATGATCCTGGTATCGGGCCGCTCTTTCCGCAATACACGCGAAACCCCCGAAACGGTGCCGCCGGTCCCATAGCCCGTCACCCAAAAATCCAGCCGTTGCCCTTCGAAATCGGCAAGAATTTCCCGCGCCGTCGTGTTTTCGTGAATATCGGCATTGGCTGCGGTCTCGAACTGGCTGGCAAGGAACCATCCGTTTTCTTCGGCCAGTTCCTTGGCCTTGGTATACATGCCGAACCCTTTTTGCGCCTTCGGGGTCAGAACAACCTTCGCGCCCAGAAACCGCATCAGCTTGCGCCGCTCGACCGAAAAGCTTTCGGCCATCGTCACGACCAGAGGGTATCCCTTGGCCGCACAGACCATGGCAAGCCCAATCCCGGTATTGCCGGATGTCGCTTCGACAACGGTTTGTCCGGGTTTCAGCCGCCCGTCACGTTCCGCGGCCTCGATGATGTTCAGCGCCAGCCTGTCCTTGACCGAGCCTGCCGGGTTGAAGGCCTCAAATTTCACATAAACGGTCACATGCTCCGGCGCGATCCGGTTGACCCGGATACAGGGCGTGTCGCCGACTGTATCAAGGATGCTGTCATATAGGCGTGCCCGCCCCTGTGTCTGCCGAATACCCATTTCAAAATCCCTCCCGGTTGTCCGGTTAACATGCCACAGATTTCGCTGGGTTGATAAGCACATATCGCACCCGCAGCGCCAAGCCCGCCCGCGGGCGGGCTGCTCAACCTGCGGTCCACACCGTGTTGCAGGTGTAACCGCACGTCAAACTCTGACCCGTTTCAGGCGTCTTTCTTGTCGTCGGCGGTGTCAGTGTCCTGGTCAACCTGGTCCCGGCTTTTCAACGACAAAGGCGGCTCATGCGCTTCTTCCGAGATTGGTTTCGGCGCGGCCACCACACCGGGGCCGGGGATCGGTTGGGCCAACGGGGTGTTGTCAAACTCGGGTACGTCTCCGATCACCGACGCATCGACTTCCTCGGCCACGGCCCGCCGGAACACCAGCACATTGCGCCAGTTTGTGGTCGATCCGGTCAGGCCCGAGCGTTCCTCGCTGGGCAGCAGCTCGGCGCGCTGGTATTCCCAGCCGTCCTGCGCCATCTGGTTCAGAACCTGTTCGACCGAGACCGCAAAGCGGCCCTCGGCCGTTTTCACGCCCTTGGCTTTCACGCCCTTTTGCGGCGCGGGGACGACCTTGTATTCAAAAAGCTGCATCAAGTGTTCCTAAATACCTGTTCACGCCAACTTACCACGCTGACCCCCGGGTGAAAGGGTCGTCGCCCGACCGGCGGCTTTCAGCCCTGATTATTGCCGCCAGCCTGTGCCGCCTTGGTCACAACCGACAGGCACAGCTCGGTCGCCACTGCCATGTCCTGCACCGAAATCCATTCCAGCGGCCCGTGAATGCACTGCATTCCGGTGAACAGGTTGGGGCAGGGGGTGCCGAACTCGGTCAGGCGCGATCCGTCGGTGCCGCCGCGGATCGGGACCGACAGCGGCTCGATCCCCAGCTCGCGGCAGGCGTCGCGCGCCAGATCAACAGGCGTCATGTCGTTTTCCAGCCAATAGCGCATGTTCCGGTATTGGTGGCTGATGTCGCAGGTGATGGTCGCGCGCGGTTCCGTGGCCTGCACGGCGGCACAGACCTGCCGTACGATGTCACGTTGCGCCTCAAGGCCCTCCATCTCGAAATCGCGCAGGATCAGCTTGATTTCCATCTCGGACGATCCGCCGCTCATGTCGGTGACATGGATGAACCCGTCTCGGCCATCGGTTGTTTCGGGTGTCATGGTGGCCTGCGGCAAGGTCTGCACGATCTTCGCCGCCAGATGGGCTGCGTTCACCATCTTGTCCTTGGCCAGTCCGGGATGGATCGATACCCCCTCGATCCGGATCACGGCGCGGTCGGCCGAGAAGCTTTCATATTCGATCTCGCCTACTTCGGCACCGTCCAGAGTATAGGCGAAATCCGCCTCCAGATCCTTGGGCAGCTGTTCGGTAACGCCGCGCCCGATCTCTTCATCCGGGGTAAAGGCAATGCGGATAGGGCCGTGCGGGATATCCGGGTTTTCGATCAGATGCCGCGCCATGGTCATCAGGATCGACACCCCGGCCTTGTCATCCGCGCCCAGCAGGGTGGTACCCGACGCCGTGATCAGATCATGTCCGATCTTTTCGGCCAGATAGGGGTTCTCGTCCGGGGACAGCACCAGATCCGGGTCGTCCGGAAAGGAAATGTCGCCACCGTTATATCCCTTGATCACCCGCGGCTTGACGCCCGTTGCATTGAACTGGGGGGCCGTATCCACATGCGCCAGAAAGCCCACCGTCGGGCCGGGTGCGGTGCCGGGGATGGTCGCGACGACCACGCTGTCACCCGTCAGCGTCACATCGCTAGCGCCGATCTCGGTCAGTTCCTGCTTCAGCAGGTTCAGCATGTCGAACTGTATCGGGGTGCTCGGCGTGGTCGCCGAGGTCTCGTCGCTCTGACTGTCGATCGCCGCGTAACGCACCAGCCGATCTTCGAGTTCCTGATCAAATCTGTTCTGCATGATACCTCACCTCTCTGGGGCGGAAGAAAGGGTGCAATCACGGGCGAAGTCAAGCCGATGAGCTGACCTCATTTCTTAAGAAATCGTGGAAATCTGGTTGTACAAACCTGACAATTGCCACTGGCAGGCTTGTACAAAATGTAAGGTTCAGGAACTCAGCTTCTTGCTGACCAAATCGTTAACGGCCTTCGGGTTGGCCTTGCCGCCGGTGGCTTTCATCACCTGACCCACGAACCAGCCAGCCAGCTTGGGGTTTACCTTGGCCTTTTCGACCTGGGCCGGATTGGCCGCGATGATCTCGTCCAGTGCGGCCTCGATCGCACCGGTGTCGGTGACCTGTTTCATCCCGCGATCCTCGACGATCTGCGCCGGATCACCGCCTTCGGTATAGACGATTTCAAACAGGTCCTTGGCGATCTTGCCCGAGATAGCATCAGAGGAAATCAGGTCGATAATCCCACCCAGCTGCGCCGGAGAAACCGGCGAATCCGTGATGTCGTGGTCTTCTTTTTTCAGACGTCCGAACAGCTCGTTGATCACCCAGTTCGCGGCCAGTTTGCCATTGCGGCCCTGCGCGACTTCTTCGAAATAGGCCGCCGATTCAACTTCGGCAGTCAGTACCGAGGCGTCATAGTCGGTCAGGCCGAACTCACTGATAAAGCGCGCTTTTTTGTCGTCAGGAAGCTCTGGCAGATGGGCGGCGATATCGTCCACCCATGCCTGTTCGATCTCCAGCGGCAGCAGGTCGGGATCGGGGAAATAGCGGTAATCATGCGCTTCTTCCTTGGACCGCATCGACCGGGTTTCGCCCTTGTCCGGATCATACAGGCGGGTTTCCTGCTCGACCTTGCCACCGGCTTCGACAATAGCGATCTGGCGGCGGGCTTCGACCTCAATGGCTTGCTGGATGAACCGCATCGAGTTCATATTCTTGATCTCGCAACGGGTGCCTAGATGCGAAAAGTCCTGTGTTTCCTGATACTTCTCATACGCGCCCGGCATACAGATCGAGACGTTCACATCCGCCCGCAGGTTGCCGTTCTGCATGTTGCCGTCACAGGTGCCCAGATAGCGCATGATCTGACGCAGCTTGGCAATGTATGCAGCGGCCTCTTCCGGCCCGCGAATATCAGGGCGGCTGACGATCTCCATCAGGCAAACACCGGTCCGGTTCAGGTCGACAAAGGACATGTGCGGGTCCATGTCGTGGATCGATTTGCCGGCGTCCTGTTCCATGTGGATGCGTTCAATGCGAACCATGCGCGCAGTGCCGTCCCCCATCTCGACCAGAACCTCGCCTTCGCCCACAATCGGATGATAAAGCTGGGAAATCTGGTAACCTTGCGGCAGGTCAGGGTAGAAATAGTTCTTGCGGTCAAAGGCCGATTTCAGATTGATATCCGCCTTCAGGCCCAGCCCGGTGCGCACTGCCTGTTCCACGCAGAACTCGTTGATCACCGGCAGCATTCCCGGCATTGCCGCATCCACGAAAGCCACGTTCGAATTCGGCTCGGCCCCGAATTTTGTGGACGCGCCCGAGAACAGCTTGGCATTGGATGAGACCTGCGCATGCACCTCCATCCCGATCACCAGTTCCCAATCGTGCTTGGCCCCGGCAATGGTTTTGGGTTTGGGCATTTCGTATGTCAGGTCGAGCATGGCGCGCCTCATTTCCGCAGAAGTCTAAACCTGCGTATTAGGCCCGGCAGGGCCTAGGGGCAAGGGGGAATCCTGACGCGTTCAGTTCTTGGAAAACTGCAGACCGGACGGTGTGAAGGTTACATCCTTACCGCTGCGTAGTTCATCCCGGAACAAATCCGAGATGGCGCGCAGCGCATCGCGCTGACCGCGCGCAGCAAACCGCTCGGGCGAGTTGATGCGGACAGAGTTGTTGAACCCGTTGGCGGCATGGGCCCAGATCAGGGGGTGAAGCTCGGTCAGGTGATCGCGGATCAGCCAGTTTGCGGTGTCGCGCATCTGGGCGCGGACATTGTCTGCCTTTTCGTTCAGCCCGCGACCATTCTGAATGGTGATTGCACAATAGGCCGACAACATATTGATCATCTGTTGGTCAGGGCGCAGACCTACGATATCGCGCAATCCTTCAAGGAAATATTCGACATCGACCTGCGCGCAGGCCTCTTCGTCCAAAGCGATGGCATCGAATTGCACCCACGTATATCCACCTGCGCCCCAGACATCCTGTGTCCGGACGGCATTGCGCAAGGCCTGCAATTCCAGTTCTGCGTAGCTGCCGAACCACCGGGGCAAAAGGTGGCTGCCCATCGCGCGCATGTGACGCTGATTGCGTGGGTCCAGTGTGATCAGGCGCTCGTACTCATCGGCAACGCGGGCGTTTGACTTGCGCTGCCCGGCCAACAGAGCACAACCGGCGGCCGCAATCAGAGGGCTGTCCGGTGCATCCGCCTTGCATTTGGGAAGGATCGCAGCGGCCCGGTCGAAATGAGCGGCGCAGCGCGAGCGGTGCAAGGGCGGCAAGGCCGTGTCCGTGGCGTTCCCGCGCCAGGCCCAGGCCAGATCGATATGGGCCAGCGCCACAACGGCAGCGATCATCGGATCACCAGGATTGTCCGACAACTCGCCTTCCAGTTCCGAAATACCACCCAGCAAATCGTAGTCAGATATGGCCTTGCCGTCCGACAGCGCATGTTCCGCAGCCAGAACCACGTCAGATCGGGCCCCGAACGCCAAAAGATCGGCAATCGGCATACCATCCGACACGGCAGCACGATCCTGATCCGCTGCACGCATTTCATCGGACAACTCGGTCCAGCGATCCTGTCTGGCCAGATAGCGCCCATGTTCGATAGTTGAGTGTCCAATCAGATTGTCGCAATTCGACGTTGCAACAGGAATGTTGAGCTGCCCATGTTCAGGCAGGGCAGCAGCCAACGCTGATTTCGTTGCGCACAGATCTTCTGAGGCGTCCGTGGGATTGGATGAAGGCTGGGCAAACAGCGCCCTTATCGACCGAAACATGGTAAAACTCAAAACTGTAAAAACACTTAACTGAGTCCGAATTCTGGCGCGGTCTTGGGTTCAATTCAAGTAATTTGCTTAATAAACTTTGTTTTTTGTGTCCAATGAGCCCGTAGATCACGCAGTGTTTCAGAAAACAGTGAAATGATGACGGTCTACGCGAAAACCTGCCTGTTTTAGAATGGTTTCCAGCTCCCGATGCGGTGGCAGAGACTCATCTGGCAGCCGGATTCGTTTCTCGGATTTCAGGACGATGGATACGCGAACGGAAAAGTCCCACCGGGTGTCAAATCGGAAATGGTCGATATCCCGCATTGGGATATCGCCCTGCCGATTGCCGGTGAACCAGCGTACCGCATCCCGGTCCAGCTGCACGCCAGCGCTGGTGTTCTGGATCACGTCCCAGATTGCGGGGAGGGTGGCCAGAGACAGCAGGCCGACAATCCACCAAGCGGCGTCGAACAGGATGACCAGCGCCAGCAGTGCCATGTAGACACTGGCCAGAATGATCAGTGTGCGCGAGTTTCGGTTGCGACGGGTAAAGCTGTAAGGTGTCATGCGCCGAGGATACGGGATACCATTTCCGTCGTGTCGCGCGACAGGTTCGGTGTTTCCGCAATGCGAGAAAGCTGCGTGCGCATCTGGTCCTGACGCCCGGTGTCGTACCGTTTCCAGGTCTGGAAGGCAGAACACATCCGTGCCGTGGTTTGCGGGTTCACAGGATCAAGGCGGATCAGCCAACCAGCCAGCAGGCTGTACCCGGCACCATCCGGCTGATGGAACCCCGCGTGGTTCATCGCCAGCGCGCCCATGACAGCGCGGAACCGGTTCGGGTTCTTCCAGTTGAAATCAGGATGCCCGGTCAATGCCTTCGCCGTTTCCGGTGTCGCCTCGGGTGCGGCCATGGTCACCTGCAAGCCAAACCATTTGTCCATGACCAGCCGGTCATGCTGCCATTGGTCATAGAAGGCGGCCAGTTGCACCTCGCCCTTGCGGGCGCGCAGCAGGTAGGACAGGGCTGTTAGTTGCAGGGTCATGTTATCCGCGTTGGCATACACAGTGGCCGCCATTGCCCCTCCATCCAGCCGAGAGGTCAGTGCCAGTGCCGCGCTGCCAAGGGCGCGCTTCCCGGATTGCTGGGCATCCGGGCTGTAGGGGCCATCAACCAACGCCTCGCTGTGCAGGCGGGGCAGCAGATCCTGCACATGCTGTGCCGTGGCCTGCCGCAGCGTTTCGACCGCCGACCAGATTGCCATCGGATCGGGCGTGTGACCGCGTTCGTGTAAGGCCGCAGCCAGTTCGGATTGCGTCGGCAGCCCAAGCATCAAGGCGCGATAGGCCGGGTCCAGCGTGTCGTCGCGCAGCACGGCCTGCAGCCCATTAAGGTAATCGGCGTCCGGGGTTGCCTCGTCCAAGATCATCCGCAACAAGGTGTCCTGCGCCAGCGATCTGCCAGCCTGCCAGCGGTTGAACGGATCTGTGTCATGCGCCAGCAGAAAAGCGCGTTCGGCGCTTGAATGATCGTGTTCCAGAATGACCGGTGCCGAGAATTCGCGCAGGATTGATGCGGTGGGTCTTGTCGCAAGCGCTGTGAACTGAAAACTTTGCTCGGCCTCTGTCAGTTCCAGCACTTCGGTCGCACGGACCTCATCCCCGTTTGGCCCCAGCAGGCCAACGGCGACCGGGATCACCTGGGGCAGTTTCTCTGCCTGACCCGGTGTCGGATCGGTGCGCTGTTTCAGTGTCAGGGTAAAGGTCCCGTCGGCCCAATCTTCAGATACGGTCAAACGCGGCGTGCCCGACTGGCTGTACCAGCGTTTGAACTGGGTCAGGTCGCGGCCTGTGGTGTCTTCGAACACTTTCAGCCAATCCTCGATCGTGCAGGCCTGCCCGTCATGGCGGTCAAAATAGAGGTCCAGCGCCTTTGCATAGGCCTCATCCCCGACCAGCCGCTTTAACATGCCGATGACTTCGGCGCCTTTTTCGTAAACTGTGGCCGTGTAGAAATTGTTGATTTCCTGAAAGCTTTCGGGTCGTACCGGGTGCGAGAGCGGGCCGTTATCCTCGGGGAATTGCCGCGCGCGCAGGTCGATGGCGTCGTGTATGCGCTTAACGGGGGCCGAGCGCATGTCGGATGTGAACTGTGCATCGCGGAAGACGGTCAAACCTTCTTTCAGGCACAGCTGGAACCAGTCGCGGCACGTGATGCGGTTGCCTGTCCAGTTGTGGAAGTACTCATGCGCGATGATCGCCTCGATCCGTTCGAAATTGGCGTCGGTCGAAGTTTCGGGGCTAGCCAGAACAGCCGAAGAGTTGAAGATATTCAGCCCCTTGTTTTCCATCGCGCCCATGTTGAAGTCATCGACGGCGACGATGTTGAAGACGTCCAGATCATATTCCCGGCCATAGACATCTTCGTCCCATTTCATGGACTTCTTCAGCGCCTCCATGCCGAAGGCGCATTTGCCCTCATCCCCCGGACGCACCCACAGGTTCAACGCCACATCCCGGCCTGATCTGGTGGTGAACCGGTCGGGATGGGCCACAAGATCCCCAGCGACAAGCGCAAACAGATAAGCAGGCTTGGGCCACGGGTCGGTCCATTCGGCCCATCCTTCGCCTATGCCCGAAGGGTTGCCATTCGACAGCAGAACCGGCAGGTCGCCATTGATACGCACGGTAAAGGTGGACATGACATCGGGGCGATCCGGGTAATATGTGATCTTGCGGAAACCTTCTGCCTCGCACTGGGTGCAATACATGCCGTTCGACATATAAAGCCCCTCCAACGCCGTGTTGTTGCCCGGATCAATCTCAACTTGGGCTTCCCAGAGGAACGGGGCGTCGGGAACATCGGCGGTCAGGCCCTTGCCCGTGACATCAGGCGAAACTTCGGTTCCGTTGATGGACGCGCGGATCAGGTTCAGATCTTCGCCGTGCAGAAAAAAGGTGCGATCGGTCGCGTCGGGATTTGGACGAAACGCGATACGCGACGTGACCCGTGTTGCATGTGCGGACAGATCGAAGGTCAGGTGTACGCTGTCCAGCAGATAACCAAACGGAGTGTAGTCTTTCAGGAAGATCGTGGTGGGGGCAGCGTCGCGCATGGGGGCCTCGCATCGGTTCGTGTCTGGCGCGACGTTAGGGGCATCGTTCCAGAGCTGCAACTGGCCCCCGCCATTCCCTTGTTGTTTTTGAAACAGCTTCCCTTCGATCCGAATAACCCTAACGCAAAGTCGAAAGTTGCCTATCGGAAACTTTCGGCCTAAGTCACTTACGCATACAATGGCACACAATCGCAGGAGAGCAGGAAGATGAGTGGCAGACAAACCCTGAGCGGGCTGCAGATCGATCCAATACTGGCAGAGTTTATCGAGACGCGGGCATTGCCGGGTACGGGTGTGTCGGCGCAGGATTTCTGGGCGGGTCTGGCGCGACTGGTGTCTGAACTGGGGCCGAAGAACCGCGCGCTTCTGGCCAAGCGCGCCGAGATTCAAGGGCGCATCGACAGCTGGCATATTGCGCGCGAGGGTCAGAGCATTGATCCCACTGACTATCGGGCTTTTCTGAAGGAAATCGGTTATTTGGTCGAGGAAGGCGACGGGTTTCAGATCGACACGACACATGTCGACCCCGAGATTGCGCTGACGCCGGGCCCGCAGCTGGTTGTGCCGATCACCAACGCGCGCTTTGCGCTGAACGCGGCGAACGCGCGATGGGGCAGCCTGTATGATGCGCTTTATGGCACCGATGCGATAGGCGATCTGCCAACAGGTGGTGGGTATGATGCGGCGCGCGGTGCGCGGGTGATAGCCTGGGCAAAAGCCTTTCTGGATGACGCCGTGCCTCTGGCGGGTGGGTCTTGGGCCAAGGTGTCGGGACTGCATGTTGAAGAAGGTGTTCTTTCCCCGGCACTGGCAAACCCCGCTCAATTTGTTGGTTTCGGTGGCGCGGCAGACAAGCTGGATTTTGTGCTTCTGAAAAACAATGGCCTGCATATTCAGATCATGATCGATCCGACTGGCGCCATCGGCGCCTCTGATCCCGCAGGTATCGCGGATGTCCGGTTGGAATCAGCCCTTTCAACGATTATGGACTGCGAAGACTCGGTCGCTTGTGTTGATGCGGCAGACAAGGTCGTGGCCTATGGCAACTGGCTGGGCCTGATGAAGGGCGATCTGACCGAAGACGTCACCAAGGGCGACACCACATTTACCCGCAAACTGGCAGAAGATCTGACCTTCACCACACCGACAGGTGAGCAGGCGACCCTGAAAGGTCGTTCGCTGATGCTGGTGCGAAATGTCGGCCACTTGATGACGAACCCGGCCGTTCTGGACGCCGAAGGGCGCGAGATTGGCGAGGGGCTGATGGACGCGCTCTGCACCACTCTGATCGCAATGCATGACCTGCAACGGGATGGGGGTAACTCGGTCGAAGGGTCGGTCTACGTGGTGAAACCCAAGATGCACGGGCCGGAAGAGGTTGCCTTTGCGGTCGAGATTTTCGACATGGTCGAAGACATCCTTGGCCTGCCGCGCAACACCGTGAAGCTGGGCATCATGGATGAGGAACGCCGCACGTCGGTGAACCTGAAAGAATGCATTCGCGCCGCAAAATCGCGCGTCGCCTTCATCAATACCGGTTTCCTGGATCGCACTGGCGATGAAATTCACACCTCGATGGAGGCCGGGCCGATGCTGCCCAAGGGCGACATCAAGAACACGCCCTGGATTGCGTCTTATGAAGACCGAAATGTCGATATCGGTTTGGCCTGCGGCCTGAAAGGCAAGGCGCAGATCGGCAAAGGCATGTGGGCGATGCCGGACCGGATGGGCGATATGCTGGAGCAAAAGATTGGCCATCCGCAATCCGGCGCCACCTGCGCCTGGGTGCCGTCGCCGACCGCCGCGACTTTGCACGCCACACATTACCACAAGGTCAACGTACTGGCCCGTCAGGACGAGATCGCAGCGGCGGGTGCACGTGGAACGCTTGACGATTTGCTGACCATTCCCCTGCTGGGGGGGCGCAATCTTGGTGACGCGGAAATCTCGCGCGAGGTCGAGAATAATGCACAAGGCATTCTAGGCTATGTCGTGCGTTGGGTCGATCAGGGCGTGGGATGTTCCAAAGTCCCCGACATCAACGACATCGGGTTGATGGAAGACCGTGCGACCTGCCGGATATCGTCTCAGGCTCTGGCCAACTGGTTGCATCATGGAATTGTCGACGAAGCGCAGGTGATGGCTGCGATGCAGAAAATGACGGCTGTCGTGGATCGCCAGAATGCAAGTGATCCGGGTTATGTCCCGATGGCGCCGGGCTTTAACGGAATTGCTTTTCAGGCGGCTTGTGACCTTGTGTTCAAAGGCCGTGTGCAGCCCTCGGGCTACACCGAACCGGTCCTGCACGCGCGCCGTCTGGAATTGAAGGCGGCCACCGCGTAATACAAAGGGGGCGATCTGCCCCCTTTCTTCTTTCGACATGCAGACACAGGAATGCACATGGAAGTTTCCCTTCGCAAAGCCCGCACCATTATCCGCAAAGCACTTGAGAAAGGCCGCGAGATGGAGCTGAAGCCACTTTCAGTGGTTGTTCTGGACGCAGGCGGCCACGTCATCGCGTTCGAGCGTGAGGATGATGCAGCACCGGGCCGCTTTGCGATTGCGCATGGCAAGGCATATGGCTCTGTCATGCTGGGTATGGCGGGCACGGCGCAGATGCAGCGGGCCGAGGCGCAAGCCTACTTCATGGCGGCGGTAAACGGAGTGTATGGCGGGCAGGTCGTACCAGTTCCGGGCGGGGTCTTGATACGGGGTCGAAAGGGCGACGTGATCGGTGCCGTTGGAGTTACCGGCGACACGTCTGAAAACGACGCTGCCGTTGCGATGGCGGGAATTGAAGCTGCCGGGTTGGACGGAGAGAAATAGATCCGACCATAGAGAGTTCCGTCACAGGAGCGTTTGGCGCATGTTCCCGACTTGAAGTTTGGGGCGGGGAAAGCGTGCCGAGACTTGATTGGTTGTCGGGAGAAAGTTTGTGCACCCCTGAACACGTCCCTGCGCTGTCACGCAGGAGGTGTATTCTTGCACGACTGTGAAGCTGCGGTTAGCTTCCTTTCCAAGGGGATGAATAACAAGGAAAGCGGAATGTCTCGACCCGTTGTTGGTATTATCGGCAACTCATACCTCATGAACGATCAATACCCGACCCATGCAGGGGGGACGATGAATTCTGACGCTGTGGCGAACGTATCGGGATGTTTGCCGCTGCTGATCCCCGCCGATCCCCGTTATGTGTCGGTTGAGGAGTTGCTGGAGGTTTGCGACGGCTTTCTTCTGACCGGCGGTCGCCCCAATGTGCATCCCGAAGAATATGGTGAACCTGCAACCGAGGCGCATGGAGAGTTTGACCGCGCGCGTGACGCGATCACCTTACCACTGGTTCGGGCCTGTGTGGAACGGGGTCAGCCGTTTCTGGGCATTTGCCGTGGATTTCAAGAGGTCAACGTGGCCATGGGTGGAACGCTCTATCCGGAGATTCGCGATCTGCCGGGGCGGATGAACCACCGGATGCCGCCTGATGGTACACTTGAGGAAAAATTTGCAATGCGCCATGTAGTGAAACTGACCGAAAACGGTGTGTTCCACGACTTGTTTGGTGCGCAGGAGGTCATGACAAACACGCTGCACGGGCAGGGGATCAAGTGCATCGGACAGCGTGTGGTGATCGATGGGCATGCGCCGGATGGAACGCCCGAGGCGATCTACATCAAGGACGCGCCCGGATTTACGCTGTCCGTGCAATGGCATCCCGAATGGGATGCGATCAACGACCCGGTTTCACGCCCCTTGTTCGAAGCCTTCGGCATGGCTGTGCGGGGATGGGCGGCGGGGATTGCCTGTCAGGCAGTTCAGAAATCAGCCTGACTTGGGCACCGGACCGTGCGGGCGCGCGACGGACCGGTGCAGGGGAAGGTGAATGGCAATCAGACCAGCAGGTTGAACTGATTGACCAGCGGCAGGCTGCGCGCGCGGTTTCCCGTCAAATCAAACAGGGCGTTGCCCAGTGCGGGCATCGAGGGGGGCGTGCCGGGCTCACCAGCGCCGCCCATATGGCGGTTGGTTTCCAGAACGCGCACCTCGACTTGTGGCGCAGTATGCATACGAAGGGCGTCATAGTCGGGGAAATTGAACTGCTCGACTTCCCCGTCGGCAAAGGTGATCGCGCCGAAACACGCAGCCGACAGGCCATACATCATGCCGCCAAACATCTGTGCCTTGACGTTTTCCGGGTCCAGCGCCAGCCCCATGTCGCAGGCGATCCAGACCTTGTGGATGCGGATGGCACCGTCTTCGTCAACCACTTCGATAACCTGAGCCACCGGAGTGCCGAAGCTGTAGGTGAAGGCCACGCCACGGCCTACGCCGTCAGGTGTTTTTCCGGTCCAGTTGGACATTTCCCTGACCGCCTCCAGACATCCGGCAGACGGGGCATGTTCGGTTCTCATCAGTTCTAGCCTGAAGTCCAGCGGGTCGCGCCCTGCGGCATGGGCCAATTCGTCCATGAAGGTCTCGTGGAAAAAGCCGTTGTGGCTGTTGCCGACCGAACGCCAGAAGCCCACCGGGACAGCCAGATCAGCGACGTGGCCGCTCATCCGGTAGTTTGGCACGGCGTAAGGCTGGTTGAAGAACCCTTCGACCAGCACTTTGTCGGGTCCGCCTCCGGGGAAGCCGGTGTAACGCTCGACCGCCTGTTGCATGCAGGACTGCGCTGCAACCTTGCCGTCAATAAGAACGGCCTTGCCGTCCTGAACAGCGCCGCGCATCCGGGCGATGGCGCCGGGGCGGAAGTAGTCGTGACGCATGTCTTCTTCGCGGCTCCAAGTTGTCTGGACCGGTGTGCCAGGCATGGCCATGGCGACCTTGGTGGCGATTTCTCCGAAATCCAGTTCGCCCCGGCGGCCAAACCCACCCCCCAGATAGGTGGTGTGAATCTGAACAGCCTCAGTGTCTAGATTTGCAGTGTTTGCTGCGCGAAACCGGATCAGCGTCGGGGCCTGATTGCCGCACCACAGCTCCAGAGCATCTCCGTTATAGAGCGCGGTGGCATTCATCGGCTCCATCGTGGCGTGCGCCAGATAGGGCACTTGGTATTCGGCAGTGATCTCGGTCGCGCCATCCGGCGTCACGCTGACATCGCCATCATCGCGCATAGTCGAGTTCGGCGCGCCGTCAAACGCCTCGACAATCTTTAAGAAAATGCCATCGGTTTCAGGTGGATATGGCGCATCACCCCAGTCGATCTCAACAGCCTCAACCGCCTGATTGGCCAGCCATGTGTTGTTCGCGATCACGGCAACACCTGTGCCCAGATCTACAACCGTCTCGACCCCCGGCATGGATTTTGCAGCGCTGTCGTCAAAGCTGTTCATCGCACCACCCAGTTTGGGATTCATGCGCACGGCAGCAAATCTCATACCGGGCAGGCGAACATCGATACCGAACTCGGCAGTGCCTGTCACTTTGCCCACCATGTCCAGTCGCGGTTGTATCCGTCCCAGATAACGCCATTCGGACGGGTCTCGCAAAGGTACCTCGACGGGTTCCAGTCCGGCCGCTTCCACTGCAAGATCGGTATAAGCGATCTTGTCACCGTTTGGCGTGATGACATGGCCTGAAGCTGTTTTCAGATCCGAGGGGTCGATACCCAACCGATCAGCGGCGGCGCGTTTCAGCGTTTCACGGGCCGAGGCGCCGGCTTGCCGCATCCTCTCGAACCCGTCCTTCATCGAGGTTGAGCCGCCTGTGACTTGCAGGCTAAGAGCCTTTCCAAGAATCCCCAGTGCTTCACCTAAGTTGTGTTGGAAGTCCGAGATGTCATAGCCCTTGTTTGGCAGTCCCTCGCCCATCATGGCTGAGTTGTAATAGGCGGCGGCTGCCGGACCGTGCAGAACAGTGATCTGATCCAGATCGACGTCCAGTTCTTCGGCGATCAGCGCAGCCCACGTGGTTTTCACGCCCTGTCCCATCTCGGCACGGGGCGCGAACAGGGTGATGCCATTCTGATCGATCAGCACGAAGGGGTTCAGGGCCGCTTCACCCTCTTTCGGTTTCAGCGGGTTAGGGGCAGGGCGGGTGACATAATACGCGCCAAAGGCGACGCCGCCAACAATCGCGGCCGAGCCGATCAGGAATGTGCGGCGGATAATTTTGCCAACAGAAGCCATCTCTTACGCCTCCTTCAACTTGGATGCTGCGTCGTGGATCGCGGCCCGGATGCGGGGGTAGGTGCCACAGCGGCACAGGTTTCCTTGCATCGCTTCATCGATCTCTGCGTCCGTGGGTGCGGGGTTTTCCGCAAGCAGGGCAGCGGCCTGCATGATCTGGCCCGATTGGCAGTAGCCACATTGCGCCACCTGATGATCAGCCCAGGACTGCTGGATCGTAGCCAGAGCTTCTGGCGTGCCGACACCTTCGATTGTGGTCACCTCGCCCCAGACATCCGACAGCGCCACCTGGCACGAACGTACCGCTTCGCCGTCGATATGAACCGTACAGGCCCCGCAAGCGGCGACACCACAGCCGAACTTGGTTCCGGTCAGGCCAACCTCATCCCTCAGAACCCAAAGCAGGGGAACATCATCCGGCAGGTCGATCTGGTGGGGAGTTCCGTTAATCTTAAGGGCCGTCGCCATGGCGCACCTTTTGTATCTGTGGTAGGTTTTGACATAATAGGTGCAAAGTGTCAGTTTGTCAATTGACAAATTAAACAAAAAATGTCAGAGATTTGCGTATGAAAGAAACGAGTGACGAATCCCGGCAGAAAGCGATCCTTGCATCTGCTTTTCAGGCTTTTTCCGCATACGGGTTCCGCAAGACCTCGATGGATGACATTGCGCGCGGTGCGGGGATGTCGCGGCCAGCGGTCTACCTGTATTACAGGAACAAGGAAGCGATCGTTCGCAAGCTGACCGAACGGCATTACGAGGAAAAGACCGCAGCGGTGGCCGAGGCGCTGAACAGCGAAGGTTCGGTTTCGGACATTGCCAAAAAGGCGATCCACGCCCAGACCGAGGGCATGGCTGCGATTTTGGCGTCGCCGCATGGGCTTGAGATGCTGGACACAACCAAATCCATGGCCATCGATATTGTAGAGCGGGGCGAAGGGGAACTTGCCGCGCTTTATGCCGAATGGCTGAGGCGAGAGCAGGGTGCTGGCCGCGTTCGTCTGTTCGACACCCCTGAAGAGACGGCGAAAACACTTACGGTCACGCTGAAGGGGGTCAAGCTGACCGCGTCAGACGCCGAGGAATTTGAAAGGCGCACCAACCAGCTGGCAGCCCTGATTGGGGCTGGGCTGGAAATCAGGTAACGCGCTGCCGGGTTTGGTACTCGGGCGTGTCCCAAAGCTTGTTCTGCATGACATCCGCCAGAATATCGACTGCACGCTCGACATCGCTTTCATCGACATACAGCGGTGTGAAACCAAACCGCATTGTGTCAGGTGCGCGGAAATCTCCGACGACACCACGCGCGATCAGCGCTTGCATCGCGGCGTAGCCTTCCTTGAAGCGGAATGAAACCTGACTGCCACGCTGCTCGGGCGCGCGCGGACTGTCCAGCTGCAAGTCTGGGCAGGTCGCCTCGACCCGACGGATGAAAAGCTCGGTCAATTCAATGGATTTGGCGCGCACATCCGCCATATCGGCCATATCCCAGATATCCATGGCCGCCGACAGTGCGGTCATTTGGATAATGGGAGGTGTTCCTACGCGCATACGCTCAATCCCGCTTCCGGGCCGATAGTCCAGGTCAAAGGCAAAGGGCGCTTCGTGCCCCAGCCAGCCGGACAGGGCCGGGCGCGTACTATCTGCAAGTCGGGGCGCAACATAAATGAACGCGGGCGCACCAGGGCCGCCATTGAGGTATTTATAAGTACACCCGACTGCGAAATCGGCATTGCACCCTGCAAGGTCAACGGGGATGGCACCTGCGGAATGCGCCAGATCCCAAACCGTCACGACACCGTTGGCATGGGCCAGTTCGGTCAGCGCCTTCATGTTGTGCATCCGGCCCGTGCGGTAATCCACTTCGGTCAGCATCAGGACAGCAACCTCTTCTGTGATTGCATCTGCGACGTCCTGCGGATCGACGACGCGTAGTTCGAATGCGCCCCCAAGAGACCGCAGCAGGCCATCGACCATGTACAGGTCTGACGGAAAGTTCCCATTGTCGGAAAGCACAACCTTGCGGGTCGGGTTCAGTTCAAGGGCAGAGGACACGGCCTGATAAACCTTGATCGACAGGGTATCGCCGGTCACGACGCTGCCTGGCTCGGCTCCGATCAGGCGGCCAATTCGATCTCCAAGCCCCGTGGGAAGGCCCATCCAGCCGGCCTTGTTCCAGCCGGTGATCAGCATTTGCCCCCATTCGTCGGTCAGCATGTTCTGCACACGAGAGGCAGCCGTTTTAGGCAGCGGGCCCAAGGAGTTGCCATCCAGATAAATCACGCCCTCGGGTAGGTCGAACATGGCTTTGGTTGCTGCAAAATCGGTCATGAAGGCTCACTCACTTGTGTGGTCGTCTTTTGTTGCATTTGGGGTAGCCGATCCTGACATGTCTGTCTATCGATGCGACATACTGGTCTTTTGCCAATCCGGTCGAAAAACGGTAGGACGTCGGTCAGAAGCGACATATACCCGACATTGTCGTCGCTCATGAGGGCTTAGAATGCGCTGGATAGATGTACCGCCAGTTTGGTTGATCGCTTTTGCGGCGCTGGCATGGGCGCAGGCCAGATACATGGCGCTGGGCCTGTCACTTGAGAGCGGCCTGACCGACCTTCTGAGCGGAGTTCTGATCGGCGGTGGCGCTCTGATGGCCGTTCTGGCCATTGTCGAGTTTCGCCGCCACAAGACAACCGTCATTCCCCATGAGACGCCGACCGCGATGGTGCAAACGGGCATCTACAAACGCAGTCGAAACCCGATCTACGTCGGTGACGTTCTGATTCTTGCGGGTTTGATCCTGCGGTTTGACGCCGTGTTGTCACTGGTGTTGGTTCCGGTCTTCGTCTGGGTGCTGGAACGCCGGTTCATCTTGCCGGAAGAAGACCGCCTGCGCCGACAATTCCGCACGGATTTCGCACGCTACGAACGCAAAACGCGGCGTTGGATCTAAAGTGGCTGATCTTGTGATGTCACGTAAAAAATGCTGCGCTTGCGAAATAATGTTGCGCAGGATACATCTTTGCTTAACGAAGAATACCGACCACCCGCTCGGACAGAGTAAGAATTAGGGGGACTGCCAGTGAAGATAGGCACGCCAAAGGAAATACTGGACGGTGAGAACCGGGTTGCAATGACGCCCGACTCGGCCGTGCAATTGCAGAAACTGGGCTATGAGTGCCTGATCGAGAAAGGCGCGGGCACGGCTGCCGGTTTTTCGGATGCCGCATACGAGGCCGTAGGCGTAGAGGTGGTCAAGACCGCAGCGTCGCTGTGGAAGGCCGCGGATATCGTTGCCAAGGTTCGTATCCCGACTGAGGCCGAACTGAAACGATTGACCAAGGGCAAGACCCTGATTTCGTTCTTCAATCCTGCGGGCAACGAAGAAGGAATGGAGCTGGCCAAATCCAAGGGCGCCAACGTGATCGCCATGGAGATGGTGCCACGCATTTCGCGCGCGCAGAAGATGGATGCGCTGTCGTCGATGGCAAATATCGCGGGCTATCGCGCCGTGATCGAGGCAGGCAACAACTTTGGCCGTTTCTTCACCGGTCAGGTGACCGCCGCCGGTAAAGTTCCTCCTGCCAAGGTTCTGATCGTTGGGGCCGGTGTGGCCGGTTTGGCCGCAATCGGGACGTCCACGTCGCTGGGGGCCATCACCTACGCGTTTGACGTACGCCCGGAAGTGGCCGAACAGGTCGAATCGATGGGGGCGGAGTTCGTCTATCTGGACTTCGAAGAAGAGCAGCAGGACGGCGCGGCGACCGGTGGTTATGCCTCGGTCCAGTCGGAAGAATTCCGCAATGCCCAGCTGGCCAAGTTCCGCGAGCTTGCACCTGAGATGGACATCGTCATCACGACGGCCCTGATCCCCAACCGTCCGGCGCCCAAGCTGTGGCTGGAGGATATGGTCAAGGCGATGAAGCCGGGCTCAGTCATCGTTGACCTTGCGGCCGAGCGTGGCGGGAACGTCGAAGGTACCGTGCCGGACGAAAAGGTCGTGACGCCCAACGGCGTGACCATCATCGGTTATACCGACTTCCCCAGCCGGATGGCGGCGCAGTCGTCGTCTCTGTACGCGACCAACATCCGTCACATGATGACTGATCTGACGCCTGAAAAGGACGGCCAGATCAATCACAACATGGATGACGATGTGATCCGCGGTGCGACTGTAACGCATGAAGGTGAAATCACTTTCCCGCCACCACCGCCCAAGATTCAGGCGATTGCGGCGCAGAAGAAGCCCGAGGTCAAGGAACTGACCCCGGAAGAGAAAAAGGCGCAGGAGATTGCGGCCTTCAAGGCGCAGACCAAGCAGCAGTTTACATTGTTGGGTGTTGGTGGCGCGCTGATGCTGCTGGTGGGGCTGGTTGCCCCGGCCAGCTTCATGCAGCATTTCATCGTCTTCGTGCTGGCCATTTTCGTGGGCTTCCAGGTGATCTGGAATGTCTCGCACAGCCTGCACACACCGCTGATGGCGATCACCAACGCGATCTCGTCGATCATCATCGTCGGGGCCTTGATGCAGATCGGATCGGGGTCGTTCCTGGTCATTCTGCTGGCGGCACTGTCCGTTTTCATGGCCGGGATCAACATCTTCGGCGGCTTCCTCGTAACCCGGCGCATGCTCGCCATGTTCCAGAAATCTTAAGGAGGCCGGGCACATGGAATTTGGCTTCACCACTGCCGCCTACGTTGTTGCGGCTGTTTTGTTCATCCTTTCCCTTGGCGGGTTGTCGAACCAGGAAAGCGCCAAGCGCGCGGTCTGGTACGGCATCGTCGGTATGGCGTTGGCGGTCTTTGCCACGCTGGTTGGCCCCGGGTCTGGCCTGTGGCTTCTGTCGATCCTGCTGATCATTGGCGGCGGTCTGATCGGTCAATACGTGGCGCAGCGCGTCCAGATGACCGAGATGCCGCAACTTGTGGCCGCGATGCATTCGCTGGTCGGTCTGGCCGCGGTGTTTGTGGGTTTCAATGCGCATTTTGAGATCGGCAACGTGGCGCAGGTCCTGGCGATTGCGGATACGGCGAAAGAGGCGGATCTGCATGATCTGGGCACCTTTGCCAAACTGATCGCCAAGAAGACGCCGGCCGAGCTGGCGATCCTTCATGTAGAACTGTTCCTGGGCATCTTTATCGGTGCGATCACCTTTACCGGTTCGGTCGTGGCCTATGGCAAGTTGGCGGGCAAAGTGACCTCGGCGGCGACAAAGCTGCCCGGTGGTCATGCGCTGAACGCAGCGGCGGCGGGTCTCTCGCTGATCTGCTTGATCTGGTATACCTCGTCCGGTGGGCTGCTGCCGCTGATCCTGATGACCCTGGCCGCGCTGTTCATCGGTTATCACCTGATCATGGGCATCGGTGGCGCGGACATGCCGGTGGTTGTGTCGATGCTGAACAGTTATTCGGGCTGGGCCGCGGCGGCTATTGGTTTCTCGCTGGGCAATGACTTGCTGATCGTGGTCGGTGCGCTGGTGGGCTCAAGCGGTGCAATCCTGTCCTACATCATGTGCAAGGCGATGAACCGTCACTTTGTCAGCGTGATTCTCGGCGGCTTTGGTGGCCCGCAGGGTGAACAGATGGCCGTCGAGGGCGAGCAGGTGGCCATCGAGGCGGATGGCGTTGCTGCAGCCCTGAACGACGCCGACAGCGTTATCATCATTCCCGGTTATGGTATGGCGGTGGCGCAGGCACAGCAATCGGTCAGTGAACTGGTCCGTAAGCTGCGCGCCAAGGGTAAAGAGGTGCGTTTTGCGATCCACCCGGTCGCGGGCCGTTTGCCGGGCCATATGAACGTGCTGCTGGCCGAGGCGAAGGTGCCCTATGATATCGTTCTGGAAATGGACGAGATCAATGACGACTTCCCGGACACGGATGTGGCCATCGTCATCGGCTCGAATGACATCGTGAACCCTGCGGCGCAGGAAGATCCCAACAGCCCGATTGCCGGTATGCCGGTTCTGGAATGCTGGAAGGCCAAGCAGGTCTTCGTGTCCAAACGCGGTCAGGGTACAGGGTATTCGGGTATCGAAAACCCGCTGTTCTTTAAGGAAAATACCCGCATGTTCTATGGCGACGCCAAAGCATCGCTGGACAAGCTGCTGCCGATGATCGATTGATCCACCGGTCTGATCCAATTGCAAAGGGCGCCTTTGGGCGCCCTTTTCTTTACTTGTACTATTGGGGGCTTTGCCCCCAAACCCCCAGGATATTTATGGCCAGATGAAGCGGGCGGGTTGTGGTATAATAGACATGCGTATTGTTGGAGCGAAGCATGGAGAAAGTGAACGGTATAGGGGGCGTATTTTTTCGGGCCAGTGATCCTGAGGCATTGAGCCGCTGGTACGAAGAACATTTGGGTGTAAACCACTATGATCCGGTGCCCTGGAAGCAGCGCGAAGGGTATACGGTGTTTGCGCCGTTCGCGAAAGACACTGAGTATTTCGGAAACCCGGATCAGCAATGGATGATCAATTTTCGAGTCGACGATCTGGGCGCGATGATACAGCAGCTTGAAGCTGCCGGAATCGCTGTTGAGACTCGCCCCGACTGGGACAGTGAGATCGGAAAGTTCGCGCGGCTTCACGATCCGGAAGGAAATCCGATCGAGCTGTGGCAGCCAAATCAATGAGATAGTCGGTTTGTATACCTTTGTATTCGTGTAAGTACATGAAATAAAATAAGAATTGATGTATCCGAGTTGTGACGTATAGTGCGGACACCGCTATCGGAGCCTCGGAATGACGCCAATCGATGATCACCCGCTGCGCTATGCGCTGGCCAATGAACTTCATGCCCGCCCGTTTCCGGCCGCCGATACGCCGTGCACGGTCGCCTTTCTTGCGATTAAGAAGCCGGAAGCAGCCGTCGCTCGGGACCGCAGTCAGGATATCGCCCATCTGATTGATCTGCTTGACCGACATGGGGCGCAACATCCGCAGCCGGGGGCCACGCATTATGCCGGGCAGATCGGACGCCATTGGTTGAAATGGGAGCAGCACACAGAGTTTGTCACGTATACGGCGATTGTGCCGAACGTTAGCGGCCGCCCTTTCAACCCCGCCGATTTCGAGGTTTTTCCCCCGGATTGGCTGATGGCCAGCCCGGGCCAGAGGATCACTTCGTTGCTGATGCGGGTGGTACCGCGCCCGGAAGATGCGGCTGTAAAGGTCGCTCTGGCTGATTGGTTCGAACCTGAAAGTCTTGCCGTGTCTCGGGTGTTGGATGCTTCGGCAATTTGCGCTAGCGATTTCCGTATCGACCCGGCTGGTCACATGCGTTTTGCCCTGTTCGTGACCGAAGGCACGGGCACGCGCCGCACAGGGCGTATTATCCAGCGGCTGTGCGAGATCGAGACATACAAGGCGATGTCGATGCTTGGCTTTGCCCGCGTCAAACAATTGGCCCCCCGGATCGAGGAACTGGACGCCCAGCTGGCGAAGCTGATGGTTGAAATGACAGATGACACCACACCACCAGATGCGCTGTTGCCTCAATTGCTGGCCACATCGACCGAGCTCGAGACCATTTCGGCCCGCAGTTCGTTCCGGTTTGGGGCAACCGGCGCTTACGAGGCGCTGGTGAATCAACGGATCGACGTCCTGCGCGAGGAAAGGTTCGAAGGTGGTCAAAGCTTTGCCGATTTCATGATGCGCCGTTATGATCCTGCGATCCGTACCGTGAAATCAACAGAACGCCGCCTGCAAGCGCTGTCTGACCGGGCCATCCGTGCGGGTGAGTTGTTGCGCACTAGGGTGGACGTCGAGCGGAGTGCACAAAATCAGGCCCTGTTGGAAAGCATGGATCGTCGGGCCGATCTTGCCTTGCGCTTGCAACACACGGTCGAGGGGCTTTCTGTGGTGGCCATCAGTTATTATGCAGTCTCACTGGTTGGCTATCTTCTGTATCCGTTGACGGCCACCGGTATAAGCAAGGGAACGCTGACGGCGGCGGCGACGATCCCGGTAGTGGCGGGCGTTTGGTTCGCCGTTCGGCGCATCCGCAAACGCCTGGGTTAAGCTGCAATTGCCAATTTGCGCCCAACCTGTAGAACGGGTGGGGCGCGCAGACAGCACGAGGTTCTCTGTTGATTGGTGTTTTCTCGGCATGGCGGGCAGTTGCGGCCATGTTCATCCTGAACGGGGCCTTGTTTGGCATCTGGGCCTCGCGCATTCCGGCCGTGCGCGACCGGTTGGATTTGTCTCATGACGCGTTGGGGTACGGGTTGTTGTTCATGGCGGCCGGGGCCGTCTGTTCCTTTCCGGTCACAGGGCGGTTGACGGATCGGTATGGCGCTGTTGCGGTCACCCGGATTGTGGCCGTTCTGTACACGCTGTCGCTGGTTCTGCTTGCTGTGGCTGGCGGGTTTTGGGTGCTGGCGTTTTGTTTGTTTGTTTTCGGCGCGTTCCACGGATCGATGGATGTGGCAATGAATGCCTGGGCCGCCGAAGTCGAGCAGGCATATGACAAACCCGTAATGTCGTCATTCCACGCCATGTGGAGCCTTGGGGCCGGTCTTGGCGCGCTCAGCGGATATGTGGCTGTTCAGATGGGGCTGACGGTTCTGGTGCACTTCCTAGTGGCGGGTGGCGCGGTTGTCGCCTTCGCGCTGGCCTTGTCGTGGGTGCGCTGGACGTCGAAACGGTCCGATCGGTCGCAAAGCTCGGTTTTTGCTTTGCCCTCGGGTGCGCTGATACTGGTCGGATTCGCGGCCATGTGTGGTGCATTGGGTGAAGGCGCCGTCGCAGACTGGAGCGCGATTTTCCTGCGAGACGTGTCCGGTGCGCCTGAAAGTGTTGCCGCATTGGGCTATGCCGTGTTTTCCGTGACGATGGTTGCGTTTCGACTTGCGGGTGCTGTTGTCATCACTTGGTTTGGTCCTGTCGCCACGGCTCGGTTTGGCGGGATCTGCGCGGCACTGGGCGTTTTCGCTGTGGTTTCTTCGGTCGCGCCCTTGCCCGCATTGGCGGGGTTTGCGCTGATGGGTATAGGGTATGCGGTGATCATGCCGCTGGCGTTCAGCCGTGCAGCCAGCGATCCGCATGTGCCGCCGGGGCAAGCCATCGCAAGTGTAGCTACGCTGGGATATGGCGGGCTGTTGATTGGGCCGCCGCTGATCGGATTTTTGGCGGAACTGTTCAGCCTGCGTCTGGCGTTTGCCGTGCTGTTGCCATTGGCCGTTCTGATCGTGCTGTTGGCCGGCGCGCTGAAGCGCGCCGACTGAACTTGTTTCAGCGTCCGCGAATGCGGGGATCCAGCGCGTCGCGCAGACCATCACCCAGATAGTTGACGCTCAGCACTGTCAGCGAGATTGCCAGACCGGGCCAGAATACACGCTCGGGGTATTGCTGAAGATAGTCGACACCATCAAACAACAGGCGGCCCCATGTCGGGAAGTCGGGCGGGAAGCCCAACCCAAGGAAGGACAGCGCGCTTTCGGTGATGATCGCCGTGGCAATCCCCAGTGTTGCCGACACCATGATTGGTGATAGAACGTTCGGCAGGATATGCCGCGTGATGATCTGGCTATTGCTGGTGCCGATGGAGCGTGCGGCCAGAACGAATTCACGTTCCTTGATGGCCAGCACGTCACCGCGCACGATCCGTGCAGTCGGCATCCATGAGGTGATTCCGATGGCGCAGACGATCAGGATGAAAATCCCGCGCTCCAGCCCAAAAGCCGCTGACAGGGGCTCGCGGAACAGAAGCATCATGACCAGCAGCAAGGGCAGCAGGGGCAGGGCCAGAAACAGGTCTGTCAGACGCATCAGTGGCCCATCGAGCCGTCTGAAGAACCCGGCCAGAACGCCGATGAACGATCCCAGAAACAGCGCCAGCAACATCGCGGTTATGCCAACCGAGACTGAGGTTTGCCCACCCGACATCATGCGCGCAAGAATGTCGCGACCCAATTGGTCGGTGCCAAAGGGATGGGCCCAACTGGGCCCCTGATTGCGCGACCGGATATCGATCTGGGTCGGATCGATGCTCCACAGATACGGGCCCAAATAGACACCGGCCACGATGATGATAAACAGGATCGCCCCGACCATCGCGCCTTTGTGGGTCTTGAACTGATCCCAAACATCGCGCCATTGGCTGCGGGGCGGGGTGGCGAGTTCTTCCATCACGTCGGCCGTTGGCAGCGCGGTGGATGCCGGGGCCAGACCTTCGTCGGGGATCAGCGTGTCTGATTTGTCGTGATCAGTCATAGCGAATCCTCGGGTCCAGAATGCCATACAGGACGTCGGCGATCAGGTTGAACAGCACGATCAGTACAGCGAAGATAAAGGTCAGGGTTTGCACCATCGGCAGATCATTGGCCTGAATCGCTCCGATCAGCAGCTGACCGATGCCATTCACCTTGAACACCTGCTCGGTGATGATGGCGCCACCAAAGATGGACGGAATACCCAGCGCAATCACGGTGACCACCGGGATCATCGAGTTTCGCAGCACGTGAACCATGACCACGGTATATTCGCTGAGACCCTTGGCGCGGGCGGTGCGAACGTAATCCTGATTGAGGTTATCCAGCATGGACGCGCGCATGAACCGGCTGAGCTGCGCAGTGATCTGCAAGGCCAGAACCATGACCGGCATGATCATCTGTTTGAGCTGTACAACAAAGCTGTCCCAGCTGTTGACCACCAGCGTTGTGTCATAGATCGACGGGAACCAGCCCAACTGAACCGAAAAGATCACGATCACCAGCACGCCCGAGAAAAACGGCGGGACCGAGAAGCCGACCATCGACACGAAGGTACCCATCTGGTCGAACCAGGAATATTGGCGGTAAGCCGAATAGATGCCGATGGGCAGCGCGATCAGGATGGCGACCACATAGGCGGTGCCGACAACCCACAGGGTCTGCGGGATACGCTGAACGACGATGTCCATGACCGGCGAGCGGGTCTGCCATGAAATCACGCGCAGGTCGCCTTCGGAGAAGGTTGTACCGAATACAGAGTCGACCAATACCTGCGGTTCTATCCAGAAGAACTGCACAATCCATTTCCAGAACCGGATATGCATCGGTTGGCCGAGGCCAAGCGCCTCGCGCATCTTCTCTTTGACTTCCGGGGGAACGGTGAGTGGAACCTGTGCCATCGGGTCGCCAGGGGCAAGCTCGAGCAGCAGGAAAATGACGAGGCTGATGAACAGCAGTGTGGGCACCGCCAACACCAGTCGTCTGATTGTAAAGTTGAGCATTCAAAGGCGCCTTTGTTGATGCGTCTTCTTGTTGGAGCGGCCTGCAAATGACCGCGCCCCGAAGATCGGGGCGCGGCTTGGCAGGTTTAACGCTTAGGAGCCGGTCTTGCGGTACCAGTCCGCAACGTTCCAAAGCTCGCTGTCCCAAGTGTTCAGGATCACGCCACCCAATGTGTTGGAATGTGCAGAGACTCGTCCACGATCAACCAGCGGAACCACGACATAGCTGTCCTTGGTCAGCATATCGTTGAGTTTACGGGCGATTTCGCCACGCTTTTCAAGCTCGCCAGTGCGGCCCAGTTCGGCCACCAGCTTGTCATACTCGGCATCACAGTAGCGGTTGATGTTCTCACCCTGCCACTGGCTTTCCGGTTTGGGTGCCTTGTCACAGGTGTGCTGCGCAAGATAGCTTTCCGGATCGGTGCCATCGAAGTTGTTGGCGTACATTTCAACGTCTGCATAGAAACGCTGGAACGTGTCCGGGCTGCCCGGGTCACCGCCGAAAAAGACCGACGCGTTGATGTTGCGCAACTCGGTTTCAACACCGATCTGGCTCCACCATTCCTTAATCAGCGCCTGGAAGTCCTGACGAACAGCGTTGGTCGAGGTTTGATAGACCAGAGACAGTCGTACACCATCCTTGGCGCGGACGCCGTCTGCGCCTTTCACCCAACCGGCTTCATCCAGCATCTGGTTCGCACCGTCGATGTCCTGCGTCAGACACTCGGTGTTGTCGCTTGCGTACAATGCCGGGGCCGGTACCAGGTTGCAGGTCGGGCGACCGGCTTGACCGTAGCCAATCTCAACCAGCAGATCACGGTCGATTGCCATCGACAGTGCCTTGCGAACCGCCAGCTCCGACAAGGCCGGGTGCGGATGTTTGGCGGTTGAACGTTCGCCTTCAGGCAGGCTGGGGGACGGATCTGTCATGTTCATTTCGATCCGTTCGACCAAGGTTCCGAATGCCGCGATCGGAGTACCCTTGCCGCCTTCTTTCATCTGCTCGATGACTTCGGGCGCCAGTTGCAGGTTCCACGCATAGTCGAATTCGCCGGTTTCCATCACAGCACGGCCAGCCGCTGTCGCATCGCCGCCACCTTTGAAGGTCAGCGTGGCAAAAGCGGGCTTGTTCGGGTCACGATAGTTCGGGTTGGCCGACATGGTGATCACGTCGTTTGGCTTGAATTCGTCTACCACAAACGGGCCGGTTCCGATCGGGCCAAAGTTCTGATCTGTACATTCGGGCGCCTTGGAGCCCATGCAGTTCTGAAACTGGGCCATCTGGATAATTGGCGACTGGCCACCCATGAATGGGCCATAGGGGTTCGGCTTTGGTTCGGCAAAGTTGACCTTGATGGTCAGATCGTCGATTGCCTCGACGCTTTCGACGCCTTCAAACTTGGCAAGCTGGGCGCAACCACCTTCCGGATGCATGCAATAATCTGCGGTGAACTTTACGTCGGCCGACGTCACGGGCGACCCATCGGACCAGACCAAACCGGATTTTAGCTTCCACGTGATCGATTTCAGATCCGACGAAACACCACCGTTTTCCACGGTCGGGATATCCTCGGCGAGATAGGCTACCAGATTCCCGTCTTGGTCATAGCGACCGAGCGGTTCAATCACCAACGAAGCCGATTCGATGTCCTTGGTGCCCGAGGACAGGTACGGGTTCAGGATCGACGGAGCCTGCCAGTAAATGATGCTGACATTGCCGTCCGATCCACGCTCGGCCATAGCCACAGGGGCCATCGCCGTGCTTGCAATCGCACCAAGCAAAAGGGTTTTGATTTTCATAAGTTACTCCCAAGTTGGACACGTTCGTGTCTCGATTATCTCCGCAAGGCCTGCGGGTTTGGCGTTGCCGCCCCAAGGTAAGGTTTTGATCAACAAAGATAATAGCGCTAACGATTTCGGTCTGCGCCGCCTCCCCAGGTCGGTTACATGGCGTATCGAAACAGAACCTGAGAAAAATGCAAGTAGTGCCGTCGCGAAAATGTGTAATGGGTTTGACTTTTCCCGGCGGCCCGCCTTAGCGTTCGGAATTCAGAAAAAGAAAACCGTCGTCAAGGGAGCGCGCGCGTGCTGGATCAGCCTATTGCACAGATAAAAAAACTGCGGGTGGAGTTTCAGACGAAGGATGGCCCCGTTGTTGGTGTTGAGGATGTCTCGTTCGAGGTCAAACCGGGTGAAACCGTTTGTATCGTTGGCGAATCGGGCTCGGGGAAGTCGGTGTCGTCGCTGTCGCTGATGCGGCTGGTCGAGTTCGGAGGCGGCGAAATCGCGGGTGGTGAACTTCTGTTTGACCGCCGCGACGGGAGCGAGATGGACCTGTCCAAAGCCGATCCGGATCTGATGAAACAGATTCGCGGCAACGAGATCGGGATGATTTTTCAGGAGCCGATGACGGCGCTTAATCCGGTTTTTACCGTTGGCCGCCAGTTGACCGAAGGTCTGCGCATCCACAAGCAGATGTCAAAGGCACAGGCCGAGGACCGGGCGCTTGAGTTGCTGCGCCAGGTTCGCATCCCCGAGCCCGAGCGTCGTCTGAAACAGTACCCGCACGAGCTGTCGGGCGGGATGCGCCAGCGTGTCGTCATCGCGATGGCCATGGCCTGCGAGCCCCGCCTGCTGATCGCCGATGAACCCACCACAGCGCTGGACGTGACCATTCAGGCCGAGATTCTGGCCCTGATGGACCGCCTGAAGCGGGAAACCGGAACTGCGGTGATGTTCATCACCCATGACATGGCGGTTGTGGCGCAGATGGCTGACCGCGTGGTGGTGATGTTCCGCGGCAACAAGGTCGAAGAGGGGACCGTCAAGGAAATCTTTGAAAACCCGCAGCATGATTACACCAAGGCCCTTTTGGCCGCAGTACCGAAGCTGGGTGAAATGCAGGGCAAGTCGGCACCCGAACCGATGAAGTTGCTGGGTGTCGAGGGGCAGAAAATTGCGCCCATCCACGGAACCGAAGAGGTTTTGTTGACCGTAAAGAACCTGACCACGCGGTTTCCTGTCAAAGGTGGTCTTCTGCGGCGCACGATCTCGAATGTTCATGCGGTCGAGGATGTGTCGTTCACACTGAACAAAGGTCAGACACTCAGCCTTGTGGGCGAATCCGGGTGCGGCAAGTCCTCGGCCGGGCGTTCGATTCTGCGGCTGGTCGAACCGATGGCAGGCGAGGTCAATCTGGACGGTGTCGATATCATGAAGCTGGATCCGTCCGGCCTGCGCAAGGCGCGTTTGGACATGCAGATGATCTTTCAGGACCCGTTCGCCTCGCTGAACCCACAGATGCAGTTGGTCGATCAGGTTGCCGAGCCGATGCGCAACTATGGCGTGGCGTCGGGATCAGAGTTGCAGGACCGCGTCGCGCAGTTGTTTGACAAGGTGCAGCTGCCGCGCAGCTTCATGCGTCGTTTCCCGCATGAAATGTCGGGAGGACAGCGCCAGCGGATCGCGATTGCCCGCGCACTGGCCCTGAACCCCAAGCTGATCATCGCGGATGAGGCAGTCTCGGCCCTCGACGTGTCGGTTCAGGCGCAGGTTCTGAACCTGATGATGGAGCTGCAGTCCGATTTGGGGCTGTCCTATCTGTTCATCAGCCATGACATGGCCGTGGTTGAACGTGTTAGCCACTATGTCGGTGTTATGTATCTGGGCCGCATTGTGGAACTGGGCCCGCGTGCGCGTGTGTTCGAAAACCCGCAACACCCCTATACGCAGGCATTGATGAAGGCAGTTCCGATTGCTGACCCGAACAAGCGAAAGACAGAAAAAGACCTGAACTTCAAACCGATCCCGTCACCGATTCACCCTGTCGACTACAAACCGGAACCCTCGCAATATCAAGAGGTTGAGCCGGGTCACTTTATCCTGACCACCGACAGTGGGTACTGACACGATGGCCAAGCGCCTGACGCCGCTTGAGATCATGACCAAGCTGATCTCATTCCCAACCGTGAGTCGTGACACCAACCTGCCATTGGTCGACTGGGTGGAAGAATACCTGCAAAGCCACGGGATCACATCGCACCGCTGGCCTGATCCGGATCAGCCGCATAAGGCGGCGATCTTTGCGCATGTCGGCCCTTTTGAAGAAGGCGCAGTTGTGCTGTCCGGGCACACGGATGTCGTGCCGGTTGACGGGCAACCCTGGGACACCGATCCCTTCACGGTGACCGAGAAGGACGGCAAATATTTCGGGCGCGGCACCTGCGATATGAAAGGGTTTGATGCGTTTGCCATCTGGGCGCTGGTCGAGGCGCATTACGCAAATGTGAGACGACCGCTCCAACTTGCGCTGAGTTTTGATGAGGAAGTCGGGTGTACCGGAGCGCCGCCAATGATCGAGGCGATGCAGGGCGTTCTTCCCAAAGGCTCGGCGGTGATCGTGGGTGAGCCATCGATGATGCAGGCGGTAACGGGTCACAAGGGCGGGTTCGGCTTTGACACCCATATCGTCGGGTTCGAAGTTCACAGCTCGATCATGCACACAGGCGTTAACGCGATCATGGCAGCGGCCTCGCTGATCGACTGGGCCAACCAACAGAACGCGCGGAACATGGCGGCGCAACCCAGTACCGTTGCTGCCGTGTTCGATCCGCCCTGGACAACCTGCCATGTCGGTATGATTGAAGGCGGAACAGCCCATAACATTACCGCCAAAGACTGCCGGTTCATGATGGATTTCCGGACTGTGCCCGATGAAACGCAGGCCCAATGGCGCGATGCCTATTTCGAACAGGTTCGGCACATTGAGGCTCAGATGCAGGCTGTTCACCCGGATACCCGCATCGAACTGAGTGAAAACTTCGCGATTCCGGGGTTGATCCCGGAAGAGGATGGTGAAGCCGAAGCACTGGTACGCGCCCTGACCGGAGACAACGCAAGCCATGTGGTCAGTTACGGGACCGAGGCAGGTCAGTTTCAAGAGGCCGGGTATTCTGCCGTGATATGCGGACCCGGAGACATAGCGCAGGCCCATCAGCCGAATGAGTTCATTACGATTGAACAATTCGAAGCCGGTCATAAATTCATGCAGCGATTGGTTGAAAAACTATGCGCCTAGCCCGGTGTAATACGGTGCCAGCGGTTGAGAGAAAGGTCTTGAGATGCCCGTAAAAAACAGACTTGCGGAAATGCATGGCGAGATCACCGAATGGCGCCGCCACCTGCACGCCCATCCTGAGCTGATGTATGACGTCCATGAAACTGCGGCCTTTGTTGCCGCCCGTCTGAAAGAGTTCGGAGTGGACGAGATCACACCGGGCGTTGGCAAAACGGGCGTTGTCGGGGTGATCAAAGGGCGCACGGATACGCAGGGGCGTGTCATCGGCCTGCGTGCAGACATGGACGCGCTTCCGATTGAAGAGGCGACAGGGCTGGACTATGCCTCGACCGTGTCGGGCAAGATGCACGCCTGCGGACATGACGGGCATACTTCGATGCTGCTTGGGGCCGCTCAGTACCTTTCAGAGACGCGCAATTTCGATGGCACTGTGGTTTTGATCTTCCAGCCTGCCGAGGAAGGCGGGGCCGGCGGTCTGGCCATGTGTCAGGACGGGCTGATGGACCGCTGGGGCATTCACGAGGTCTATGGCATGCACAACATGCCCGGTCTTCCGGTGGGGGAGTTCGCAATTCGACCCGGTGCGTTGCTGGCCTCGTCCGATGAGTTTGAAATCACCGTCACCGGCAAGGGCGGACACGCCGCTGCACCGCACGAGGCGGTGGATACAACGCTTGTGGCCTCGCATATCGTTGTTGCCTTGCAATCGGTGGTGTCCCGGACCGTTGACCCGATCAAGCGAGTTGTCCTCACCGTTGGTACGTTTGTGACTGACAGTGTTGCGTCGAACGTGATCGCTCATACGGTTCGTTTGCAGGGAACCGTGCGGACACTTGACCCCGAGTATCGTTCAATTGCCGAAGAACGCGTGCGCCGGATCGCCGAGGATACGGCCTCGGCTTTTGGCGCGAAGGCGGAGGTTACCTGGACACCCGGATACCCGGTGACAGTGAATTCCGAGGCCGAAACGGGCTATGCGGCCAAGGCGGCAGCTGCGGTTGCGGGCAAGGTCAACGACAGCACGGACCCGATCATGCCGTCCGAAGATTTTGCCTATATGCTTGAAGAACGCCCCGGCGCGTACATCTTTATCGGGAACGGGGATACGGCCATGTGCCACCACCCGCGATACAACTTTGACGACGACGCGATCCCCGCCGGTTGCAGCTGGTTTGCCGAGCTTGTGGAACGACGATTGCCCGTCGCATGAAACAGGGAGAATGACATGCCGATCAAGAACCGTCTCGCAGAGATGCATGATGAGATCACCGGTTGGCGGCGTGACATTCACCAACACCCGGAAATTCTGTACGACACCCACCGCACCAGTGCGCTGGTTGCGGAAAAGCTGAACGAGTTTGGTTGCGACGAGGTCGTGACTGGAATCGGTCGCACCGGAGTCGTCGGGGTCATTCGCGGCAAAAGCGACACGCGGGGCCGCGTGATTGGCTTGCGGGCCGATATGGATGCCCTGCCGATGCAGGAACAGACCGGGTTGGACTATGCCTCGGAAATACCGAATGCGATGCATGCCTGTGGGCATGACGGGCATACGGCGATGGTCTTGGGGGCTGCCAAGTATCTGGCGGAAACCCGCAACTTTGATGGCACGGCAATCGTGATCTTTCAGCCTGCCGAAGAGGGTGGGAATGGTGCCGAGGCCATGTGCAAGGACGGTCTGATGGATCGGTTCGGCATTCAGGAAGTCTATGCGATGCACAATGTGCCGGGTGTTCCCACCGGGCAGTTTGCCATTCGTTCGGGCTCGTTGCTGGCAGCGGCGGATGAGTTTGACATCCATCTTGAAGGGCGCGGCGGCCACGCGGCAAAACCTCATCAGACGATTGATACAACGGTTATGCTGTCGCAACTGATCGTGGCGTTGCAGACGATTGTGTCGCGCAACGCGGATCCGATTTTGCAGGCCGTGCTGTCTGTGACTTCGGTCGAGACGTCCTCGAAAGCGTTCAACGTGATCCCGCAATCAGCGCGGATACGCGGCACCGTGCGGACCCATTCCAACGAGTTGCGCGACCTGATCGAACAACGGCTGAAGGAAGTCTCGGAAGGGACCGCTGCAACACTTGGCGGGTCTGTGAACGTCACTTATTCGCGGGGTGTTCCAGTGACGATCAATGCCGAAGCCCAGACGGGATATGCAGCAGAGGCTGCGGTGTCGGTCGGGGGCAGTTGCATTGAAGCGCCGATGGTGATGGGGGGCGAGGATTTCTCGTTCATGCTGGAAGAGAGGCCCGGGGCATTCATCGTCTTGGGCAACGGTGACAGTGCCGGGCTGCACCACCCCGAATACAATTTCAATGACGAGATCATCCCCATTGGGTGCTCGTGGTTTGCGGAAATGGTCGAGCGCCGGATGCCGGCGGCGTGACCTGAATCAGGAGAGAGAAAAGACATGCCAGTCAAGAACCGCTTTGCCGAATTGCAGAATGAAATCACCGAATGGCGAAGGGATCTGCACGAAAATCCAGAAATCCTGTTTGAGACCCACCGCACCAGCGCGAAGGTGGCTGAGAAGCTGAAGGAGTTCGGCTGCGATGAGGTTGTGACCGGTATCGGACGTACCGGCGTTGTGGGGGTGATCAAAGGCAAGTCGGACAGCAAGGGAAAGGTGATCGGCCTGCGTGCAGATATGGATGCTTTGCCGATACACGAGGCAACGGGGTTGGACTATGCCTCGAAAACGCCGGGCGCGATGCATGCCTGTGGCCATGACGGGCACACCGCGATGCTGCTGGGGGCGGCAAAGTACCTGTCGGAAACCCGCAACTTTGACGGCACTGTTGTTGTGATCTTCCAACCTGCTGAGGAAGGTGGTGGCGGGGGCCGCGAAATGTGCGAAGACGGCATGATGGACCGTTGGAACATTCAGGAAGTCTACGGCATGCATAACTGGCCGGGACAGCCTGTCGGCAAGTTCGCAATCCGGCCGGGTTCGTTCTTTGCGGCGACCGATCAGTTTGACATCACCTTTGAAGGTCGCGGCGGACATGCCGCCAAGCCGCATGAGACAGTGGATACCACAGTTCTGGCGGCGCAGGCTGTCCTTACGTTGCAAACGATTTCTTCGCGCAATGCCGACCCGATCGATCAGGTCGTGGTGTCCGTGACGTCGTTCGAGACGTCATCAAAGGCATTCAATGTGATCCCTCAGACCGTGCAGATCAAAGGCACCGTGCGCACCATGAGCAAGGGCATGCGGGATCTGGCTGAAAAGCGGATCAACGCGATTTGCAACGGTGTTGCGGCCACGTTTGGAGGCACCGCTGACGTGACCTATATTCGCGGGTATCCGGTGATGGTGAACAGCGACGAGCAAACAGAGTTTGCGGCGTATGTGGCCCGGTCGGTGTCCGGTGATTGCGACGAGGCACCTTTGGTCATGGGGGGCGAAGATTTTGCCTTCATGCTGGAGGAACGTCCAGGCGCCTACATTCTTGTGGGCAACGGTGACACCGCAATGGTTCATCACCCGGAATACAATTTCAACGACGAAGCCATTCCGGCCGGATGCAGCTGGTGGGCGGAGATTGTCGAACAGCGGATGCCAGCCGCCTGATGGTGAGGGTGGGGGCTCTGCCCCCACACCCCCGGGATATTTCTAGCCAGATGAAGCGGGATCCTTTGCTTGCAGATCAAGCACCGTGCAGAGGGTTTCGACGACGGCATCCAAGGCGGTCGACTGCGTATTGACGCAGGATTGTGCAGCCATTCTGGCGACTTGAAGGGCATTCTGATCTGACAGCCAATGTGAAACGGCCTCAGAGAGGTCAGTGGATGTTTGGACCTCGACAGCGCCCTTGGCGTCGATCAGCGGGGCAAAGGTTTCTGCAAAGTTGAAATACCCCGAGCCGGTGATCACGGCGGCCCCGGCCTGAGCCGGTTCAAATGGGTTGTGTCCGCCAATCTCTTTCAATGATCCCCCAAGGAAAACGATCGGGCAAAGCGCGTACCAGGTTCCGGTTTCGCCCAGTGTGTCGGCAACATACACGCGCGTCGTATTTGTAATGGGTTCATTTTTTGACCGGAAGGACGCGTTAAGCCCGGCATTGTTCAGAAGGCCCGCGACCTCGCCGCGCCGTTCGGGGTGGCGTGGGATCAGGAGCAGCAGAAGGTCGGGCCAATGCTGCAATAATGCCTTGTGGGCTGTCAGAACGCTGTCTTCTTCTCCGGCATGGGTGGAACTCGCGATCCAGACCGGCCTGGCGGCTATTTGCGCGCGAATGTCGTCCAGCGTATTCTGGTCTACAGGCAAAGGGTCGGACATGGCCTTGAGGTTGGTACCCGGCTGCACGCGTTGAGCAGGGGCGCCCATGGCAATCAGGTTGGAAGCTGTTTTGTCGTTTTGCGTCAGGAACAGGCGAAATTTGTTCAGGATAAACCTCGCCGTTTTAGGGCGCTTGTTCCATCCGGCGACAGATTTGTCCGACAATCGTGCATTCAGCAGAGCCAGCGGAATGTCGCGCGCTGCGCTTTCGACAATCAGCCGCGGCCAGATCTCGCTTTCGACGAAGATCCCGGCATCGGGTTGCCAATGGTCCAGAAAGCGCCGGACCGGGCCGGCTGTGTCAAGCGGTGGGTACTGGTGCCGGGTGCGGAGCGGCAGGCGCTTTTCGATCAGGGCCGCTGAGGTTGGCGTGCCCGAGGTGATCAGAAACTCGACCCCGGGAAGGCGGGCGCTCAGCCGATTGATCAGAGTGAGGACCGACAGGCTTTCGCCGACACTGGCGGCGTGGAACCAGATCAACTGCCCTGCGGGGCGGGGCATACTGGCGTGGCCAAGACGTTCGTGCTGGCGGTCGGCTGCTACGCCGGCAGCCTCAAGTTTCTTTCGGACGGTTCTCCAGACCAGAGGTGCGGCCAGAGAGATCAGGGCGCAGTACAGATGGTACAGCGCTGTGGGGCGGTCTTTGTGATCCGGCATGTATCAGCCGCCTGTATGGCTCATATGGCGGCTCATCCGGCCATCGACTGAATGGCGGGAATAGTCGAAGTCGTGACCTTTTGGTTTCAGGTTGACCGCCGCGCGGATGGCATCTTCAAGCGGCTGTTCGGTGTCGGGGTAATCCCGCAATGCGCCGCGCAGATCCGCCATGTCCTCCTGCCCCAGACACATATAGAGTTCACCGGTGCAGGTTAGGCGCACGCGGTTGCAGCTTTCGCAGAAATTGTGAGACAGGGGCGTAATGAAGCCGATCTTCTGACCGGTTTCTTCCAGCCTGATATAGCGGGCCGGACCGCCAGTGCGTTCAGCCAGATCCGTGATCGAGTAATGGTTTTCGTACTCTTTGCGCACATCCTTGAGCGACCAGTACTGATCCAGTCGATCCTCGTTGCCGATATCGCCCATCGGCATGACCTCGATCCAGGTCAGGTCCATATCACGCTCGGCGCACCATTCGGTGATCTTGGGCAGTTCGGGTTCGTTGAATCCCTTGAGTGCAACAGCATTGATCTTGATCCGCAGCCCAGCCTTTTGCGCCGCGTCGATGCCGTTCAGTACCTGTTTGAGGCGGCCCCAACGCGTGACTTTTGCAAATTTGTCGTCATCCAGAGTGTCCAGGGAAACATTCACACGGCGCACACCGGCAGCATAAAGATCTTCGGAAAAGCGATGCAATTGCGAACCGTTTGTCGTCAGCGTCAGCTCTTTCAACGCGCCGCTGTCCAAGTGGCGAGTCATGGCGTTGAAGAAAGTCATGATATTGCGACGAACCAATGGCTCACCGCCGGTAATGCGCAGTTTCTCGACGCCCATTCTTACAAAGGCCGAGCACATGCGATCCAGCTCTTCCAGCGTAAGAAGGTCTTTCTTGGGCAGAAAGGTCATGTTTTCGGACATGCAGTAGACGCAACGAAAATCACAGCGGTCCGTGACGGAGACGCGGAGATACGTGATAGCGCGGGCAAACGGGTCGATGAGCGGAGCAGACATGCGACATAGGTAAAGCTGTAACCTGCCTGCGACAAGTGCGAACTGCGCTTTGCACTGGATCACACCCGCATGGGGTTGTAGTTTCCGGGCATGAAAAAGGCATCTGTTTTTCTATGCGTTGTTTTGACCGGGTGCGACACTGTCCGGGCAACGACGGAACGTGTGTTCGGGTCGGGGGACGAGGCGGCTGTGGCCGTACCAGATGTCGAAACTGCGCCAGTTGTCGCTGAGGAAGTTCTACAGCCCGAGCCTGTTGCGGCACGCCCCAGTTGGGTCGGGGCCAAAACAACCATTGCCGGGCTTGGTGATCCGACCACGCCAGGACGCTGGATGCAGACGCCGCTGGTCGAAAGCGAGGTAACGGCGCGGGTTGTTGTGCCCAGAACCGGCGCGCAGGCCTATATCACCCTGGTTCCTGCCGCAGGCCCGGAAAGTAGCGGCAGCCGCTTGTCGCTGGATGCCATGCGGGCCCTACTGGTGCCATTAGACGAACTGGTCGAAGTCGCGGTTTATGCTGACTGACTTTTCAGGTATTTGGCCGCTTCGCGGCGGGCAAACGGTTTCATGCCATCACCGTGTTTGTCCAGAAACGCGATCACGCGTTCGGAGTCGTGTTTGGACAGTTCCCGCAGCCACCAGGCAATTGATTTCTGAATGAACCAGTTGCGGTCAGGGACATATCCGGCGGCCCAGCCGAGGATACGGTCGCGGCGTTGCAGGTCTTCGGGCTTGGGGTGGTTCTGTTTGGTCCAGGGCAGGGTTGCGACAAGTGCCGCGCGCCGGGTCCACATGTGATAGGACTGTGTCCACTGTTCGATGGCATTTAGCCTGTCGGGGTTGGCCATCAGTCGTTTTTGCATCGCCATGCAGGCGTGATCGGCGACGGCCCAGGCGTCAAAATCCGGTAGCCAGCTTTGAAGCAGGTCCCAAACCTGATCGTCGGGCCGGATGCGGGCCTGGGTTAGAAGCTTGGCCGCGGCAAGGCGCCCTTCGTGGATATCGGTTTGCCACAGCGCCTTGGCAAGCGTGACGCGTTTGTTCACATCCAGCTCTTGCCGCCATGCTTTGGTCAGATCGTTGAGAACCGGGTTGGCGACGCCCAGATAGACGCGATCCGCCTTGTGATAACTGGCCATCTGACCCGCACGTTCGGGGTCGGCATGGGCTTTGATCTGATCAAGAAAAGAGGTCAGCATCGGGGTCAGACCGGAACGCCTGTTGGTTCGCCGTCTATCGTCTGGCTGTTCTTTTCGGCCCAATAAGACCGGATGTCGCCGTCCGTCTTGCCATCGACCCACTTCTGCATCGTGTCGCGGTCGGACTGGAATTCCATGAACGGCACTGCATACCCGCAAGAGGTCTGAACCATTTCGATCGACTGGTCGTAGATCTGTCGCGCACTGCGGTGGTTGGGAAAATGATTGGCCAGTTCATCCCAGCCCTCATCTCTGACGTGCAGAGTGCGGGCTGTGCCATATGTGCGCAGGATCAGTGGGCGCGTGGTGAAGGAGCACCACATCAGTGTCATCCTGTTGACCTGCATCAGATGCCCCGCCGTCTCGTTGCCGCTGCCAGTCAGGTTCATCCAGACGATGCGGTTTGGCCCCAGCACCCGCAGCGAGTCCATACCTTTGGGTGAGATATTGACCTTTCCCTCGGACCCGGCGGTGCCGACGAAGAACATATGCTGATCTTCGATGAACTTTTGATGCGCGTCATCAAGCTGGGGAAACTGTTTGGACATGGGTCACTCTACCGTCACTGATTTTGCCAGATTGCGCGGCTGGTCTACATCCGTCCCTTTGGCTACAGCCGTGTGATAGGCCAGCAACTGTGCGGGAACCGAATAAAGGATCGGCGCAAGACTGGTGTGAACATGCGGCATCCGGATCGTGCTCCAGACTCCGTCTCCGGCCTCGTCAATTCCATCATCATCAGACACAAGGATCACTTTGCCCTTTCGCGCCATCACTTCCTGCATGTTTGACACGGTCTTGTCGAACACCGTGTCGCGGGGTGCCATGACGACAACAGGCATATGCTTGTCGATCAAGGCGATGGGTCCGTGTTTCAACTCGCCCGATGCATACCCTTCGGCGTGGATATAGCTGATTTCCTTGAGCTTCAGCGCCCCTTCCATTGCCAGCGGATACATCAGGCCACGGCCCAGGAACAGAACGTCGCGCGCCTCGGACAGGCGTTGGGCTGCTTTGCGGATCGCCCGGTTCTGATCCAGTGCCGTGTTCAGCACGGTCGGCAATCCACGCAGCGCAGCGGTGTGATCGGCAATCTCCTCATCGGTCAGAGTGCCGCGGTCGGCCGCTGCCTTGAGCGCCAGCATCAGTAGAACACTTAGTTGACAGGTGAAGGCTTTGGTCGAAGCCACACCGATTTCAACGCCAGCATGGATCGGCAGGGCGATATCGCTTTCCCGAGCAATCGAACTTTCAGGGACATTGACGACAGAAACGATCTTGTCCGCCTTGCCCTCGCAATAGCGCAGCGCGGCCAGGGTGTCGGCGGTTTCACCTGACTGGCTGACAAACAGCGCCAGTGTGCGACCCGTGATCGGTGGCTCGCGATAGCGGAACTCGCTGGCGATATCGACCTCGACCGGCATCTTGGCCAGTTGTTCGAACCAGTATTTCGCGGTCAGGCAGGCGTAAAACGCGGTGCCGCAGGCGACCATGGTCAGACGGTCCAGCTTGCTGAAATCCAGCTCGGCGTCGGGTAACACCACGCGATCACCGCCCGTGGGCAGGTAGGATCGGATGGCCTCTGCCACAACGATAGGTTGTTCAGCGATTTCCTTGGCCATGAAATGTTTATGTTCGCCCTTGTCGGCGCGCGCATGATCCACCTTGATCTTGCGCTTTTCCCGGTTGGCCAGTTCACCGGCCTCGTTGCGGATTTCCAGTGATGTTCGGGTCAGAACCGCGCGATCACCTTCCTCGAGATAGGTGATCTGGTTGGTCAGCGGCGCAAGGGCAATGGCGTCCGAACCCACATACATCTCACCATCGCCGTGGCCGATGGCCAGGGGTGATCCTTTGCGAGCGGCTACAATCAGGTCGTCCTCACCATCGAACAGGAATGCAAGGGCGAAGGCGCCTTCCAATTTGTCGATGGTCTTGAAGGCGGCCTCGACCGGGGACAAGCCTGTGTTAAGGTGATGTTCCGTCATCAGCGCGACGGTTTCCGTGTCGGTTTCGGTTTTGAAGGCGACACCGTGTTTGGCCAGTTCGGCCCTCAGTTCGCGGTAGTTTTCGACAATTCCGTTGTGAACCACGGCCACCGGGCCAGCTTTGTGGGGGTGCGCGTTGTTGACGGAAGGCGCACCATGCGTGGCCCAGCGGGTGTGACCAATGCCGGATTTTCCCGGCAGCGGATCATGCACCAACAGATCGCTGAGGTTGACCAGTTTGCCGACCGCACGCCGACGACCCAGGACACCGTCATTAACGGTTGCAATCCCGGCACTGTCATAGCCGCGATATTCCAGCCGTTTCAGGGCTTCTACCAGAATAGGGGCCGCTTCATGCTTTCCCAAGACACCTACAATTCCACACATATCTCAGGCCTCGTTATCGCGGCGAGCCTTCTTCGCCTTCAACATATCAAACAGTTTTCGCGCGTAGCCGGGTTTGTTTTCTTGCTTGGCGCGCGCCACGGCCAACGCCTCGGGCAGTACGTCTTTGGTCACCACGGTGCCTGTCGCTGTCATTGCGCCATCGCCCACCGTGACCGGGGCCACGAGCATGGTGTTGGAGCCGATAAAGACATTCGCACCAATGGTGGTTTTGTGCTTCATCACGCCATCATAGTTGCAGGTGATTGTTCCCGCGCCGATATTCGTCGCAGCACCCACTGATGCGTCCCCGATATAACTGAGGTGGTTGACCTTCGCGCCTTCGGCGATTTCGGCATTCTTGATTTCAACGAAATTGCCTACCCGCGTGTTTTCGGCCAGTTCCGCGCCGGGGCGCAGCCGCGCGTAGGGGCCGACGATGGCACCGCGACTGACATGGCACCCTTCCAGATGGGAGAAGGCCCGGATGCTCGCGCCGCTTTCGACCGTCACTCCGGGGCCGAAGACCACGTTGGGTTCGATTACTGTGTCACGCCCAATCACAGTGTCTGCGGACAGGTATACCGTTTCCGGTGCCATCAATGTGACTCCCATATCCAGCAGTTCTGCTCGCGCGCGTGCCTGAAACACCGCGTCGGCGGCGGCCAGATCTGCGCGAGAGTTCACGCCCAGCGTCTGGGCCTCGTCACAGGCGACGGCGGTTACGTTCAGACCGCGGTTGCGGGCGATCTCGACTACGTCTGTCAGATAGTATTCGCCCGAGGCATTGTTGTTTTCAACGGCGTCAATCAGCGAAAAAAGCAACCGGGCATCACAAGCTAAAAGGCCCGAGTTGCAAAATGTTATGGCGCGCTCTTCATCTGATGCGTCTTTGAATTCGACAATGCGTTCTAACGTGTCGCCATTCATGACCAACCGGCCGTAACGGGCCGGATCAGCCGCTTCGAACCCAAGGATGACCAGGTCGTTCCCAGTTCGTGCCTCGACCATCCGCTCCAGCGTGTCGGGTTGTAAAAACGGGGTGTCGCCGTAAAGAACCACAACATCACCGTCGAACCCGTCCAGTGCCGTCCGGGCCTGACCGACCGCGTGGGCTGTACCCAATTGTTCTTCCTGAACGGCTATCCGGGCATCTTCGTCTTCGTCCTGAGCAACCTTTGCCACTGCCTCGGACCCGTGGCCGGTGACGATCACCGTACGTTCGGGCGACAGAACAGACCCGGCGCGCATCGCGTGAACAAGCATCGGAGCCTGAGCGATGGGGTGCAGGACTTTGGGAAGATCCGAATTCATCCTGGTGCCTTTTCCGGCGGCAAGGATGACAAGGGCAATGGTCATGAAATCGTTTTCTCTTTGTGTTTTGTTGCTGACCGTTTTATCCGCTGGGGGCAAAGGCGCAAGCTGTTCGGCCATCAAACAAGATTGCCGATTGAAACAGGACACGGCGAAAACCTGCCGAAACAGGAGGCTACATGCGGACCGTCATCTTCGATCTGGACGGCACATTGGCGGATACATCGGGCGATTTGCTGGCTGCGGCGAACCATTGTTTTCGCGAAATGGGGCATGGTGATGTGCTGGTCCATGGGCAGGATGCAGGCATCGCTTTGCGCGGCGGGCGTATGATGTTAACCCAAGGGCTGAAACGCGTTGGAGCTTACGACGAGGACACCGTTCAGACCTATTATCCTGTACTGCTTGAGGCTTACGCGCAGGATATCGACACCCACACAAGCTTCTATCCGGGAGCGTTACAAGCCGTCGAGATGCTGAGTAACGCGGGCTACGGTGTCGGCATTTGCACCAACAAGCCGGAACATCTGGCCGAATTGTTGCTGACGCGCATGGGAGTGCGGGATCGTTTTGCCTCGTTGGTCGGTGCGGATACGCTGCCGGTGCGCAAGCCGGACCCAGCCCCTCTGCGCGAGGCTGCGCGCCGTGCCGGGGGCGACCCGGCCTGGTGCGTGCTGATCGGCGACTCGGATACTGACCGCAATACCGCCCGGGCGGCAGGGGTCCCATCGGTTTTGGTGACTTTCGGACCGTCAGGCGAGGACATGGCAGCGCTGGAGCCCGAAGCGCTGCTGCATCATTTTGATGACTTGCCCGATCTTGTGCCTGATCTGATCGGTGCGGCAGCCTGAAACCTTGACCGGACCCTGTCGGAGAGCCAGAAAAAGACCATGACGGAAACATTCACTGGTAATTTCACGCAGCAGGAACCCCTTCCAGACGACGCAATCGAGGCAGCGCTGGCTGTTCTGCGTCACGGGCGACTGCATCGCTATAACGTGGTCCCAGGTGAGTTGGGGGAAACGGCCCTGTTGGAGCAGGAGTTTGCGGCACAGATGGGGGCCAAGTATTGCTTGGCGGTTTCCTCTGGCGGTTATGCGCTTGCCACCGCGTTACGGGCTGTTGGTGTGCAGCCGGGCGACCCGGTTCTGACCAACGCGTTCACTCTGGCCCCGGTGCCGGGATCAATTGCTTCGGTCGGGGCGCGGGCGATCTTTGTCGGCGTCACCGAAAACCTGACCATCGATCTGGAGGATCTTGAGGGCAAATTGGATCAGGCCCGTGTCCTGATGCTTAGCCATATGCGCGGGCATCTGTGTGACATGGATCGTCTGATGCAGATGTGTGAGGCGGCAGGCGTTATCGTGATCGAGGATTGCGCACACACGATGGGCGCGGCTTGGCGTGGTCAGTTGTCGGGGCGGCAGGGGGCAATCGGGTGTTATTCCTGCCAGACCTATAAGCACGTAAACTCGGGCGAGGGTGGTTTGCTGGTTACTGATGACGCGGAACTGGCGGCCAAGGCTACAATGCTGTCGGGGTCATACATGCTGTATGAACGCCATCTGGCAGCGCCGGGACCTGAAGTGTTCGAGCGGATAAAGTACACTACACCCAATGTGTCCGGTCGCATGGACAATTTGCGCGCCGCCATCCTGCGCCCTCAGTTGCGGGAATTGGACCGGCAGGTGGAACGGTGGAACGAGCGCTATCGCGAGATCGAAACCGGACTGCGCGGCACTCCGGGCCTGACGATTGTCGAGCGCCCCGAAGAGGAAACCTATGTCGGGTCTTCGATCCAGTTCCTGCTGTTGGATTGGTCGCCTGAGCAGATTGCTGACGTAATCAGCCGCTGCGCCGCGCGTGGGGTCGAGATCAAGTGGTTTGGCGGGGCTGAACCAACAGGGTTCACGTCGCGCTATGACAGCTGGAGATATTTCGAAAGCGAACGCATGCCGGAAAGTGATCGTGTTCTGGCGGGCATCATGGATATGCGTGTACCGCTGACCTTTTCACTGGAGGATTGCCGAATGATCGCGCGTATTATTCGGGCCGAAGTGGGCGCAGTTTATCAATCCTAGCCAAACAGAGTGCGCTTTCTGCGCACGTTCGACCCTTGAGAGCGCCGCCCCGTCCGAGGCGGCGTTTTGCGTTTCGGTCCGGGCTTTCACAAAGATTGACCGGAGACAGATTCGCTGTTAGAGATTTATTGAACACTTGTTCATTAATGCGGAGGGAGGACACAGATGTTCATGGCCACGATGAAGTTTGATCTGGGTGAGGATGTGAACGCCCTGCGCGAGATGGTGCATCGGTGGGCGCAGGAGCGTGTCAAGCCGATGGCGGCTGACATTGATGCCAAGAACAGCTTTCCGAATGAACTGTGGAAAGAAATGGGAGAGCTTGGTCTTTTGGGTGTCACCGTGCCAGAAGAATACGGCGGTGCGGGCATGTCCTATTTGGCGCATACAATTGCTGTCGAAGAGGTCGCGCGCGCCTCGGCCTCGGTTTCGCTGTCTTATGGGGCGCATTCCAACCTGTGTGTGAACCAGATCAAGCTGAACGGTACGGAAGAGCAGAAACAGAAATACCTGCCGCGACTGGTCTCGGGCGAACATGTGGGCGCGCTGGCCATGTCGGAACCTTCCGCAGGTTCGGACGTGGTGTCGATGAAGCTGCGGGCGGAAAAGCGCAACGATCATTACCGACTGAACGGCAACAAGTACTGGATCACCAACGGGCCGGATGCGAATACACTGGTGGTTTATGCCAAGACAGATCCCGATGCCGGATCGAAGGGTATTACCGCATTTCTGATCGAAAAAGAGATGAAGGGTTTTTCAACCTCGCCCCATTTCGACAAGCTGGGTATGCGCGGGTCGAACACGGCTGAACTGATCTTTGAAGATGTCGAAGTGCCGTTCGAGAACGTATTGGGAGAAGAGGGCAAGGGTGTCGCCGTGCTCATGTCAGGTCTGGATTATGAGCGGGTTGTGCTGGCAGGCATCGGGACCGGCATCATGGCCGCCTGTTTGGACGAAGTGATGCCTTATCTGGCTGAACGCAAGCAGTTCGGCAAACCGATTGGCAGCTTCCAGTTGATGCAGGGCAAGATTGCCGACATGTATACCGCGATGAACTCGGCGCGGGCCTATGTCTATGAGGTGGCCAAGGCATGCGATCGTGGAGACGTAACCCGGCAGGATGCGGCGGCGTGCTGTCTTTATGCATCCGAACAGGCGATGGTTCAGGCGCATCAGGCGGTTCAGGCGCTGGGCGGGGCGGGCTTCCTGTCGGATGCGCCGGTCAGCCGGATTTTCCGGGATGCCAAGCTGATGGAGATCGGCGCGGGCACCAGCGAGATTCGCCGGATGCTTATTGGCCGGGAAATGATGAACGAAATGCGCTGAATGAAGACGCCCCGCAGACGAGGTTACAGCGGGGCGTTTCGATCAAAGGATCAGAAGCGATGAACGTAGGAAATACCGACCAGCCAGGGGTCGATGTTCGCAGTGCCAATATCGGCTCCGTTCAGCGTGACGTCCGAGTCGATGTCGAACCAGCGCACATTCAGACGGACCGCACCTTTGTCGGTGATCATGTAGTCGAGACCGGCTTGCAACGAAACGCCGAAGGAATCATCGACCTTGAGGTTGCCAAGGGCAGATTGCTCGTCAAAGAAGATGGTATAGTTCAGACCGGCGCCGACATAGGGCTTCCAGGCGCTATTGGTCGGGAAGTGATAGTTCAGCGACAAGGTGGGCGGCAGATGCTTGACGCTGCCAGCGTCCACGCTTCCGCCCAAGGTGACGTTATGTTTGAACGGGGTCGCGGCCAGCAGCTCGATCCCCAGATTGTCTTGGATGAAATACTCGGCGGTGAAGATCGGGCGCGTATCCGAGTCGATGTCGGCGCTAAGGCCGGCCAGTGTTCCGTTGTTGGATTTCGGGTCCAGGTAACCCACACCGATACCGAGCGTCCAATCCCCCTGAGATTGGGCAAACGCAGGTGCAGCCAGGGCCACCAACGCGGTGGAAAGGGTCAATGCGGCGAGTTTCTTGGTCATTGTCTTGCCTTTGGTTCTGTTGATGACCTTGGTGTTGCAGGGATTGGAACTGCCCACTCTGATCTGCATCAAATTAACGTGAAGGAATTGTGTGGGGCGGAATCGGGAAGTGCAGGAAATATAGGGAAAATTCGCCGTGCTAACCGCTGAGCGCATACCGGGTTTGCGCCGGGATGGAGGCTGGGATCTGCCGGACAGGCTGAACATGGCGCAGCAGTGCCTGCGGCATGCGGGGGATCGGGTTGCGCTGATCGATTTGACCGGACCTGACCCGCAGCGCATCAGCTATGCGCAGCTGTCGCAAATGACAGACGGAATAGCCCGCGCATTATTGCGCCATGTGCAGCCCGGTGATCGCGTCGGAGTGTTGTTGAGCCAGTCGCCATGGTGCGCGGCGGCCCATCTGGCGATTTGGAAGGTCGGCGCGGTGTCGGTCCCTTTGTTCAAACTGTTCAAACAGGACGCGCTGCGGTCGCGGGTCAGCGACGCAGGTGCCCGGATTGTACTGACCGACGCCAAAGGGGCTGATCTGTTGGGTGATCTGGCCACGCCCTTGATTGCATCGGAAATTGGCGAGGAAGATCACACCGTAGAATTCGCCGCGACCGGCCCTGACGATCCTGCCGTATTGATCTACACCTCTGGTACAACCGGCAGCCCGAAAGGCGCACTGCACGGGCACCGAGTCCTGACCGGTCATTTGCCAGGTGTTTCGATCAGCCATAATCACTTGCGCGAAGGTGACTGTCTTTGGACCCCGGCGGATTGGGCGTGGATCGGCGGGTTGTTCGACGTGCTGATGCCGGGTCTTGCGCTGGGCATTCCCGTTGTTGCCGCGCGGCTTGAGAAATTCACTCCCGAGGCCTGCGCTGACATCATCGCGCGTGGCGGGGTGCGGAACGTCTTTTTCCCACCAACGGCGCTGCGAATGCTCAAGGCAGCAGATCAGGTGATCCCCGGTCTGCGCTCGGTCGCGTCCGGGGGGGAACCGCTGGGGGCCGAAATGCTGGCATGGGGCCAGAAGGCGTTCGGCCTGACGATCAACGAATTCTATGGCCAGACCGAATGCAACATGGTCGTATCCTCCTGCGCCGAAGATTTCCCTGTGCGCCCCGGCTGTATCGGCCAACCAGTGCCGGGGCATGAGGTTGCGGTGATTGATGAGGACGGAAACCCGACCGGCGAAGAGGGCGACGTGGCCATCCGGCGCGGCTCGGCCTCGATGCTGCTGGAATACTGGAACCGACCCAAGGCGACGGCTGAGAAGTTCCGGGGCGACTGGCTGATCACCGGTGATCGCGGCGTGTGGGAGGGCGACTATCTGCGCTTTGTCGGTCGTGATGATGACGTGATTACCTCAGCCGGATATCGCATCGGACCGGCTGAGATTGAAGACTGCCTGCTGACCCACCCGGCAGTGGCGACGGTTGGCGTGGTCGGCAAACCCGACCCGCTGCGGACCGAGATCGTCAAGGCGTATGTGGTGCTGAAACCGGGGGCTCAGGCTGCGGAGCAGGAGCTGCAGGATTGGGTCAAAGACCGTCTGGCGCACTATTCCTATCCGCGTGAGGTCGCGTTTCTGGAGGAGCTGCCGATGACGGTGACGGGGAAGGTGATCCGAAAGGAACTGAAGGCGCGGGCGGCGGGGGAGATTGGTTCGTGAGAGAGACTCGCGTCATAAGCAGGTTACTATGGTCGGCCTCGGTCGCTCTGATCTTTCCGTCAGTAGCACTGAGTACTGACGATGATCCGAGTCAGTTCCATGAGCCCGTCCTCGGCGTTGAAGATTGGTTAGATGGGTGCGCGCGACTCAGCGAAGAAACGGTGATGACGGTTTCGAAAACCGAACTGGAAACCGACTGTGTCTTGTTAGCGTTGGAATATTGTACACGGGAGCAGTCGAACTCTTATGGCGAGATATGTCACGACATTTTGGTTGAGCATATTCTATTTCGAAGTGAAGAAATTTCGAAATCATTGCCTGTGAACCCGAACCTAACGGAAGTCAGGCGTTTTTCGTATGCCAATGCTTTGCAGCGTGCGTCGGAAGTTACTCAAGCAATTTGCGGTGCCGATTTGTCTGAAAAACAGTGCCAATTAAAGAATGCAACTTTGAGGTGGCTGGATTTGCGGCATGCAGACCGGCTGCTGGAGGGTGAACGAAAATGAAACTCACATCCAAAGCCATGCCCGCCTCCGAGGGCTTCAAGACAAACCGCGCCGCTCATCTCGATGCGCTGGCGCAAATCTCTACTGCTGCCGAAGCAGCCCGTATGGGGGGCGGTGAGAAATCCCGCGCGCGGCATGAATCCCGAGGAAAGATGCTCCCCCGACGACGGGTGGCGAACCTGCTGGACCCGGGGTCTCCGTTTCTGGAAATCGGGGCGACAGCGGCGCATGGGATGTATGGCGATGCAGCACCTTGTGCCGGGGTCATCGCGGGCATTGGCCGGGTGCAGGGGCGCGAGGTTATGGTGGTGTGCAATGATGCCACCGTGAAGGGCGGCACCTATTATCCGATGACCGTCAAGAAGCACCTGCGCGCGCAGGAGATTGCCGAGGAAAACCATCTGCCCTGCATCTATCTAGTCGACAGTGGCGGCGCGAACCTGCCCAATCAGGATGAGGTGTTCCCAGACCGCGACCACTTTGGGCGTATCTTCTACAATCAGGCGCGGATGAGCGCGAAGGGTATCCCACAGATCGCCGTTGTCATGGGATCATGCACGGCGGGTGGGGCTTATGTTCCTGCAATGTCCGATGTGACGATCATCGTGAAGGAACAGGGCACGATCTTTCTGGCCGGGCCGCCGCTGGTCAAGGCTGCAACGGGTGAGGTTGTCAGCGCCGAAGATCTGGGTGGCGGCGATGTGCACACGCGCCTGTCGGGGGTGGCAGACTATCTGGCCGAAGATGATGCACATGCGCTGGCATTGGCGCGGCGCGCGGTCGGATCATTGGGGGGTGCCGGGCTGAAGCCCGGCCTACGGTTCGACGCACCCGAGGAGCCTGCTTATGATCCGGAGGAAATTCTGGGAGTCGTTCCCGCCGACCTGCGCACGCCCTATGACATCCGTGAAGTGATTGCGCGGCTTGTCGATGGGTCACGGTTTGATGAGTTCAAACCCCGGTTTGGCGAGACACTGGTCACCGGCTTTGCCCATGTCAAAGGGTGTCCCGTCGGGATCATTGCCAACAATGGGGTGTTGTTCTCGGAGGCCGCGCAAAAGGGCGCGCATTTCGTTGAGCTGTGTTCGCAGCGCAAAACGCCCCTGGTCTTCTTGCAGAACATCACCGGCTTCATGGTCGGCCGCAAATACGAGAACGAGGGGATCGCCCGCCACGGCGCCAAGATGGTGACGGCAGTTGCAACGACGAGCGTTCCCAAGATCACGATGCTGGTGGGCGGCTCGTTCGGGGCCGGGAACTATGGCATGGCTGGACGCGCCTATCAGCCGCGGTTCCTGTGGACATGGCCGAATTCGCGGATTTCGGTGATGGGGGGCGAGCAGGCAGCGGGTGTTCTGGCCACCGTCAGGCGCGATGGGATCGAACGACAGGGCGGCACCTGGTCGGCCGAGGAAGAGGCCGAATTCAAACGTCCGACGCTGGAGATGTTCGAAGAGCAATCGCACCCGCTTTATGCCTCGGCCCGTCTCTGGGATGACGGCATCATCGACCCGCGCAAAAGCCGCGATGTGCTCGCCTTGTCTCTGAGCGCCGCACTGAACGCCCCGATAGAGGAGACACGTTTCGGCGTGTTCAGGATGTAAGATGAACGTTTCATTGAATGACGTCATGGCACGCTATCCGGGTGCCCAGACTTTCAAGTTTGGTGACAATGCCGGGCTGAGTGCTGAGCTTCTGGCATTAGTAAGATCAGGGAGGAAAACGGCAACCTGCGGTGCGTTGCGTGACTATCCCGAAGGTAGCCCTGACACTCCTGTGGTCGGGCGGAGAGATATTGCGCTGGAATGGGACGACCGTCCGGCCTTGGTGATCGAAACGGTCGAGGTCTCGACCTGCCGATACTGCGACGTGACCGAGGATTTCGCTTTGGCAGAGGGCGAAAATGAAACGCTTGAAGGATGGAGAGAGGGGCATCGCCAGTATTTCGAACGCAATGGCGGATTTGATCCCGAGATGGAGCTTCTGTGCGAACGATTTCGCCTTGTCGAAGATCTGGCGGTTGAGGGGTAAGCTATGTTCAACAAAATCCTGATTGCCAACCGGGGCGAGATTGCTTGCCGGGTTATGGAAACCGCTCAGAAGATGGGCGTGTCCTGTGTGGCTGTTTATTCCGATGCGGACGCGGCGGCCAAGCATGTGCAGATGGCGGATGAGGCTATTCATATCGGCGGTCCCGCACCAGCGGAAAGCTATCTGAAGGGCGATGTGATTATTCAGGCTGCGCTGGATACCGGCGCGCAGGCGATTCATCCCGGCTATGGCTTCCTGTCAGAGAACCCCAATTTCGTCGACGCGGTCGAGGCCGCGGGTTTGACCTTTATCGGCCCATCAGCGGATGCGATCCGCAAGATGGGTCTCAAGGATGCGGCCAAGGTGTTGATGGAACAGGCTGGCGTGCCAGTGGTGCCCGGCTACCATGGCGACAATCAGGATCCCGAACACCTGGCAGGTGCGGCTGATACGATTGGGTATCCGGTGCTGATCAAGGCCGTTGCAGGCGGTGGCGGTAAAGGGATGCGTCTGGTCGAACGCCCCGAGGATTTCCGTTCCGCATTGGACAGCGCACGGGGCGAAGCCAGAACCGCTTTTGGCAATGACGCTGTGCTGGTAGAGAAATTCGTGGCCAAACCCCGCCATATCGAAGTGCAGGTATTTGGTGACGGTACCCATGCGGTGCATCTGTTCGAACGCGATTGCTCGCTACAACGCCGCCATCAGAAAGTGATCGAAGAGGCACCAGCCCCGGGCATGACAACTGAGATGCGCGAGGCTATGGGTCAGGCGGGTGTGCGCGCCGCCGAGGCGATCGGGTATAAGGGCGCAGGCACGGTTGAATTCATTGTCGATGCCTCAGACGGGCTGCGCTCCGACAGGTTCTGGTTCATGGAGATGAACACGCGCCTACAGGTGGAACATCCGGTAACAGAGGCCATCACTGGTGTCGATCTGGTGGAATGGCAGTTGCGCGTTGCAGCAGGAGAGAGCCTTCCCAGGCGACAGGATGATCTGTCGATCTCGGGTCACGCATTCGAGGCCCGGCTTTATGCCGAGGATGTACCAAAAGGGTTCTTGCCGGCGACAGGTACATTGACCCATCTGGTTTTCCCGGCCAATTGCCGCGCGGATAGTGGTGTTCGCACAGGTGACACGATCAGCCCGTGGTATGACCCGATGATCGCCAAGGTAGTGGTGCATGGATCGACGCGTGCCATTGCACTTGAGACGTTGAGCCGGGTGCTGCGGGAGACCGAAGTGGCGGGCACCGTTACGAATCTCGCCTTTCTGGGCATGCTGACCCGCCATGATGGATTTGCCTCGGGCGATGTGGATACGGGCCTGATCGGGCGCGATCTTGACGGGTTGGTGCAGGAAGCGCCGACGTCTGCCATAACCGCTGTTGCGGCCGCGATGACCGCACTGGATTTGGTTGATGTCACGCCTGACACCGGGTTTTCGCTCTGGGCTCCGTTGCATCGGGCGGTGCAGCTGTCCGATCAGGGAGAGATTCTTGATCTTGACGTGCAGGTCGATGGTCCGGATCGCCAGCTTTGGCAGCTGGGCGAACACCGTGTCGTGGCCGAGCGGATCTCGGGGCGGTGGGCGCTGAGCGGCGCACCGATGCCCCGGGTGGCTGCCAGCGGAACAACTGTGACCGTATTTACCGACTACGGTCACAGTTTCGACGTTATCGATCCGCTGGACCGGGACGCTAGCGCGACGGGTGACACCAATGTGATCGAAGCGCCGATGCCGGGTCTGGTCAAGGCAGTCTTTGCCACTGCGGGGCAGACCGTTCAGGAAGGCGACCGTTTGGCCATTCTCGAAGCGATGAAAATGGAGCATTCGTTGCTGGCCGCGCGCGATGGTGTGGTGGCCGAGGTGCTGGTCGAAGATGGCGCGCAGGTCGAGGCTGGGGCAGCTTTGGTGCGTTTGGAAGAAGAGTGATCTGTACCCGCGCGGCTTGACGTGCCACGGTCGCGCTATCCGTATTTGGAATGAGAGCAAGCCATAAGGGGTTCTGACATGGGTGATCTGGTCGAAATCTATGAGGTTGGACCGCGCGACGGGCTGCAAAACGAAACCCGTGAGATACCGGTTGCCGACAAAGTGGCGCTGATCGACTGCCTTAGCCGCGCCGGGTTCCGTCGGATCGAAGTTGCAAGCTTTGTCTCTCCCAAATGGGTGCCCCAAATGGCGGGATCGGCGCAGGTTCTGGCCGGCATAACCCGGGCGGACGGAGTGCGGTACGCGGCGTTGACGCCGAATATGCGCGGGTACGAGGATGCGCTGGCCGCCAAAGCGGATGAGATTGCCATTTTTGCGTCTGCTTCCGAGGGGTTTTCCAAGGCAAACATCAATGCCTCGATCGCCGAGTCAATCGAACGGTTCACGCCGATACTCGAAGCGGCGCGCCATATCGACCTTCCGGTTCGCGGCTATGTCTCTTGCGTGACGGATTGCCCTTATGACGGCCCGACCCCGCCCGAGAAAGTGGCCGAAGTTGCCGATCGCCTGTTTGCGTTAGGCTGTTACGAGGTGTCATTGGGGGACACAATCGGGCAGGGCACACCAGACAAGATCGCTCATATGCTTCTGGCGGTTAGGGAAAGGGTTCCTGTGACGCGGCTTGCCGGGCATTTTCATGACACCAATGGGCGTGCAATCGACAATATCGATGCGGCACTTTCGCTGGGGGTGCGCGTGTTCGACGCGGCCGTGGGTGGGCTTGGCGGTTGCCCGTATGCTCCGGGGGCCGCAGGCAATGTCGCGACTGAAACCGTTGCAGCGCATTTGCAACGGTTGGGCTATCAAACCGGTCTGGATATCGATGTGGTCGAAGAGGCCGCGCATATGGCCAGGGCGTTGAGGGGCTAACATGTTCGAAACAATCTCGATTTCAGCAGACGAACGCGGTGTTGCCACGTTAACTCTGGACCGGGCAGATAAGCACAACGCGCTGTCGGGTCAAATGATTACCGAGCTGACACAGGCCGCGTCGCAGTTGGGGCAGGATGGCGCTGTCCGAGCGGTCGTTCTGGCTGCTGCGGGAAAGACGTTTTGCGCCGGTGGTGATCTGGGATGGATGCAGGACCAGATGGCGGCCGACAAGGCGACACGATTTGTCGAGGCGCGCAAGCTGGCCGAGATGTTGCAGGCGTTGAACACAATGCCCAAACCCTTGATCGGGGCGTTGCAAGGCAATGCCTTTGGCGGAGGCGTTGGGATGGCCGCCGTGTGCGATGTCGCCATCGGTGTAGTTAGTCTGAAGATGGGGCTGACCGAGACCCGTCTGGGGCTGATTCCGGCGACAATCGGCCCTTATGTTATCGCTCGGATGGGTGAGGCGCGGGCACGGCGTGTGTTCATGTCGGCCCGGTTGTTCGATGCGCCCGAAGCGGTTGATCTGGGATTGCTGGCGAGGGTTGTGTCCCCCGAGCAGCTTGCGACCGCGATAGAAGATGAAGTCCGGCCCTATCTTTCGTGCGCGCCGGGGGCAGTCGCGTCAGCCAAGGCTCTGGTTCAAACTCTGGGACCACGTATTGATGATGCCACAATCGACCAGACCATTAACGAACTGGTCGAACGCTGGGAAACGGAAGAGGCGCGTGAAGGGATCGCGGCGTTCTTCGAAAAACGTAAACCTGCATGGAATAAGTAAGTTTACCGAGTTTCCGCAAGCCAATGCAAAACGCGTGAAATGCGATTCTATGCCGCGCTGTCAAGCGTATGTTTGATGGTGAACGGGGCTGTGTTCGGTTGACCCTCTGACCCGGCAGGGATAGAGAATGTCCAGTCAACACGCCAATTGACGGCGCACCCGACAAGATGCGTGCGCAAGAAAGGAGCTATTCGTGGAAGACCTGCTGCGGGAGTACCTCCCGATTCTGGTGTTTCTGGCCGTTGCCGTAGGCCTTGGAATCGTCCTGATTCTTGCCGCCGTTGTACTGGCTGTCCGCAATCCCGACCCCGAAAAGGTCAGCGCATATGAATGTGGCTTCAACGCCTTCGACGATGCGCGAATGAAATTCGACGTCCGATTCTATCTGGTCTCGATTCTCTTCATTATCTTCGATCTTGAGATCGCATTCCTGTTCCCCTGGGCCGTCGGGTTCCGCGATATCAGCGATGTCGGCTTCTGGTCCATGATGGTGTTCCTGGCAGTGCTGACCATTGGCTTTGCCTATGAATGGAAGAAAGGGGCCCTGGAATGGGAGTGATGACGGGTGCAAATACCGCTGGCGTCGACAAGGAAGTCGCGACCCAGGCCCTGAATGCCGAGTTGCAGGACAAAGGTTTTTTGCTGACCTCGAGCGAGGATATCATCAACTGGGCCCGTACCGGTTCGCTGCACTGGATGACCTTTGGTCTGGCCTGCTGCGCGGTTGAAATGATGCACACCTCGATGCCGCGCTATGATGCGGAACGTTTCGGTATCGCCCCGCGCGCCTCTCCGCGCCAATCTGACGTGATGATCGTGGCTGGCACGCTGACCAACAAGATGGCCCCTGCCTTGCGCAAGGTTTACGACCAAATGCCCGAGCCGCGCTATGTGATCTCGATGGGGTCCTGCGCGAATGGCGGCGGTTACTACCACTATTCCTATTCCGTCGTGCGCGGCTGTGACCGGGTTGTTCCGGTGGATATTTATGTGCCCGGCTGCCCTCCGACCGCCGAGGCGCTGCTTTACGGTCTGCTACAGCTACAACGCAAAATCCGCCGCACCGGCACAATTGTACGCTGAGGGGAAGGGTAGATGAGCGAAGCACTCGAAGAACTCGGCGCGCAGCTGGAAATCAAACGGTCTGATTGTGTTCTGTCCTGGGATGTGACCCATGGCGAACTGAACGTCGATGTGGCCCAGTCGAACCTTGTGGAATTTGTCGAGTTCCTGAAGACTGACCAGAACTGCAAGTTCTCGACTCTGGTGGACATCACCGGTGTCGACTACCCCGAACGCGCCAAGCGGTTCGATGTGGTTTATCACTTCTTGTCGATGTACCAGAACCAGCGCATCCGCCTGCGGGTTTCGATCCGGGAAGAGGATATGGTGCCTTCAATTGTCGACGTGCACCCCTCGGCCAACTGGTTTGAACGCGAAGTGTTCGACATGTTCGGTATCCTATTCTCGGGCCATCCGGACCTGCGGCGCATCCTGACGGATTATGGTTTCCGCGGCTATCCTCTGCGCAAGGATTTCCCGACCACTGGCTACACCGAAGTCCGCTATGACGAGGCGCAAAAGCGTGTGGTCTATGAGCCGGTCTCGCTGGTGCAGGAATACCGTCAGTTTGATTTCATGTCCCCATGGGAAGGCGCGAACTATATTTTGCCGGGGGATGAAAAGCAGGAGACCGAATAATGGATGGCATCTGGTGGCTGATCCTGTCTGCGCTAACCATCATTCCGATGGTGAAGATTTTGCCGTTCTTCGGGATCAACAAATACTGGTGCCTTCTGTGTCTGGTTCCCTTTGGCACGATCGCGTTGTTGTGGTGGGTCGGGCTGAAACTGCAAGAGTTGGAGCGCCGCTGAGATGATGGGTGAGTTGATCATACTGGGCGCGTTAGGGGTTCTACTGGCCGGAGCTGCGGTCAAGGCGACCGAGGCGGAAAAGGTCCGGGTTCGGGCCGAAGCAAAGAAGAAACGAGGGCGTTGATGGACGGCTCAAGATACGATGACGGCAGCACGGACGCGCTGAGCGGCGAGCAGAAGATCCGCAACTTCAACATCAACTTCGGCCCGCAACACCCGGCGGCGCACGGGGTTTTGCGTCTTGTGCTTGAGCTGGACGGCGAGATTGTCGAGCGCTGCGACCCGCATATCGGCTTGCTGCACCGTGGCACCGAAAAGCTGATGGAAAGCCGGACCTATCTTCAAAACCTGCCGTATTTCGACCGTCTGGATTATGTGGCACCGATGAACCAGGAACATGCCTGGTGCCTGGCCATTGAAAAGCTGACCGGGGTCGAGGTACCGCGCCGTGGCTCGTTGATCCGGGTTCTGTATTCCGAGATCGGGCGCATCCTGAACCACCTGCTGAACGTCACCACGCAGGCGATGGATGTGGGCGCGCTGACCCCGCCGCTTTGGGGCTTTGAAGAGCGTGAAAAGCTGATGGTGTTTTATGAACGTGCCTGTGGTGCCCGCCTGCACGCCGCTTATTTCCGCCCCGGTGGTGTGCATCAGGACCTGCCGCCGGAATTGCTGGACGATATCGAGGCATGGAGCCACGAATTCCCCGCAGTTCTGGATGACATTGACGGTCTGCTGACCGAAAACCGCATCTTCAAACAGCGTAACGCCGATATTGGAATTGTCACCGAAGATGACATCCAGAAATACGGCTTCTCGGGCGTGATGGTCCGTGGATCGGGGCTGGCCTGGGACCTGCGCCGCGCGCAGCCCTATGAATGCTATGACGAGTTCGAATTCCAGATCCCCGTTGGTAAAAATGGCGACTGCTATGACCGTTACCTCGTCCGCATGGAAGAGATGCGCCAGTCGCTGCTGATCATCCGTCAGGCCATCGCCAAAATCCGCGAGTGCCCCGGTGACGTTCTGGCGCGCGGCAAGATCACTCCACCGAAACGCTCGGACATGAAGACCTCGATGGAGAGCCTGATCCATCACTTCAAGCTGTATACCGAAGGCTTCCACGTGCCTGCTGGTGAGGTCTATGCTGCCGTCGAAGCCCCCAAGGGCGAGTTCGGCGTCTATCTGGTCGCCGACGGCACCAACAAACCCTACCGTGCCAAACTGCGCGCGCCAGGTTTCCTGCACCTGCAAGCCATGGACCATGTTGCCAAGGGCCACCAACTGGCCGACGTCGCCGCCATCATCGGCACCATGGACGTCGTATTTGGAGAGATTGACCGCTAATGCTCCGCCGTCTGCACCCCGAACAACCTGAAAGCTTTGCCTTCACCGCTGCCAACCAGCAATGGGCCGAAGCGCAGATCACCAAATACCCCGAAGGCCGTCAGGCCAGTGCGGTCATTCCGCTTCTGTGGCGCGCGCAGGAACAAGAGGGATGGCTGAGCCGTCCGGCGATTGAATCCGTCGCCGACATGCTTGGTATGGCCTATATCCGTGTGCTTGAGGTGGCCTCGTTCTACTTCATGTTCCAGCTGCAACCGGTTGGAACGGTTGCGCATATTCAGGTTTGTGGCACGACCTCTTGCATGATCTGCGGGGCCGAGGATCTGATCGCTGTCTGCAAGGAGAAGATCGCGGCCAAGCCACACGTGCTGTCCGCCGATGGCAAGCTGAGCTGGGAAGAGGTCGAATGCCTTGGCTCCTGCACCAATGCGCCGATGGCGCAGATCGGCAAGGATTACTACGAAGACCTGACCGCTGAGAGCTTTGGCAAGATTCTTGATGATCTGGTGGCAGGCAAAGTTCCGACGCCGGGCCCGCAGAATGGTCGCTATGCGGCTGAACCGCTCAAGGGGCTGACCAGCCTGACGGAGTATGACAGCGGCAAAACGCGGTACAACGCCAGCGTCGAACTGGCCACCGATATTGGCGATACGGTCAAGCGTATCGATGGGACCGAGGTTCCGATCCTGACCCCTTGGTTGGGCAAGGATGGCAGAGCGGCTGCGACCAAAGCTGCACCGAAGCCGCCCAAAGCGCCAGCCCCGGCGAAACCCGCTGTGAAACAGGCCGCTGAGGCGAAGGCAGCGAAAGAGGACCAGCCCGAAACACTGACAGGTGCGCGCGACGGCAAGGCTGATAACCTGAAACTGTTGAAAGGCGTAGGCCCCAAGCTGGAGCAGACGCTGAACGAGCTGGGATTCTTCCACTTTGATCAGATCGCAGCCTGGACACCGGAACAGGTCGCCTGGGTCGATGCGCGGTTGAAGTTCAAGGGCCGGATCGAACGCGATGGTTGGATTGAACAGGCAGCTAAGCTTGCGGCGGGTGAGGAAACCGAATTTGCCAAACGCGCCAAGGAAGATGGCACCTAAAAAGACTAAACGGGTGCCCCATCCGGGCATCGGGGGATGATGGACAAGGATAAGGATCAGGCCATAGCCCGAAAGGGCAGACATATCAGCATCGTCATTGCCGTGACGATGGTGATCTGGCTTGCCATGAACCTTTTCATTGGCCCCGCGCTGGGTTTGACAGCCCGGCACGCGCTGCTGTTTGATTTTGCTGCTCTGGCGGCTTTCATTTATGCGGGTGTGAACATTTTTCAACTCTGGCGCATGCGTCAGGACAGCTGAAGGTAACGAATGATGCTGAAGGATCAGGACCGGATCTTTACCAACATCTACGGGATGCACGAACGCACGCTGAAAGGCGCGCAAGCCCGCGGGCATTGGGACGGCACCGCTGGCCTGATTGAAAAGGGCCGGGACTGGATCATTCAGACAATGAAGGATTCCGGGCTGCGTGGACGCGGCGGTGCGGGCTTCCCAACAGGCCTGAAATGGTCGTTTATGCCAAAGGAAAGCGACGGTCGACCTTCCTATCTGGTGGTTAACGCGGACGAATCTGAACCCGGCACCTGCAAAGACCGTGAGATCATGCGCCATGATCCGCATACGCTGATCGAGGGTTGCCTGATCGCGTCTTTCGCGATGAACGCCCATACCTGCTATATCTACCTGCGCGGCGAATACATCCGCGAGCGTGAAGCATTGCAGGCCGCGATTGATGAGGCCTATGACGCGGGTCTTCTGGGCAAAAATGCCGCTGGTTCGGGCTGGGATTTTGATCTTTTCCTTCATCACGGGGCAGGGGCCTATATTTGTGGCGAGGAAACAGCCCTGATCGAAAGCCTTGAGGGCAAGAAGGGTATGCCGCGGATGAAACCTCCGTTCCCGGCGGGTGCGGGGCTGTACGGATGTCCGACCACTGTGAACAACGTGGAATCCATCGCGGTGGTGCCGACCATTCTGCGTCGGGGTGCGGATTGGTTCGCTGGATTTGGTCGTCAGAACAACGCTGGTACCAAGCTGTTTGCGATCTCGGGCCACGTGAACAACCCTTGTGTCGTCGAAGAGGCGATGTCGATTCCGTTTGAACAGCTGATCGAAACCCATTGCGGCGGTATTCGCGGCGGGTGGGATAATCTGCTGGCGGTTATCCCCGGTGGGTCCTCGGTTCCCTGCGTGCGTGGTGAAAACATGCGCGACGCGATCATGGATTTCGATTACCTGCGCAACGATCTGGGGTCGGGTCTGGGCACGGCAGCGGTGATTGTGATGGACAAATCCACCGACATCATAAAGGCGATCTGGCGCCTGTCGAAGTTTTACAAGCATGAAAGCTGTGGTCAGTGTACGCCGTGTCGCGAAGGCACCGGCTGGATGATGCGTGTGATGGATCGTCTGGTGCGCGGCGAGGCTGAACTGGAAGAGATCGACATGCTGTTCGACGTGACAAAACAGGTCGAAGGACACACGATCTGTGCCTTGGGTGATGCGGCCGCCTGGCCGATCCAGGGCCTGATCCGCAACTTCCGGGAAGAGATCGAAGACCGCATCAAGGCTCAGAAATCGGGCCGTATGGGTGCCATGGCAGCGGAGTGAACAAGATGGAAGTGTTTGCTGAATATAGCCACGCAATTGCGTCGGTTGTGCTATTCACACTGGTTGTATTGTTTCTGGCACCGTTTTCGGCACTGGCCAAACAAGCCAAGGGGCTGGCACCCGGTGCGACGCCAGAGCAGGACTATGCCGACAACGCGTATCGCCTGAACCGGGCTTATCTGAACGGGACGGAAACACTTCCTGCATTTGTGACAGTCATTACAGCGGCGATTTTGGTTGGTGTCAGCCCGTTTTGGGTAAACCTGCTGGCCTCGGTGGCGCTGGTTGCGCGCTTGGCGATGCTGGTGGTGCACCTGAAAGGGATTGGCAAGCCAAGCAGCGGTCCGCGGACAATTCTGTATGTGATTGGCTGGGCGTGCATGGTCGTGATCGGACTTATGGCACTGGTGGCGGCGTTTTGATAGCGACGCAGTGGAACAGAAAACAAAGAGGGAAGGTATGAAGGCCCCGAAAGCCCTTATTGTTGTGTTGGCGCTGGCTGGTGTTTCTGCATGCGGTCTGGTGAAACCGTCTGCAGATCGGTTGTTGTTCGACGGCAAGTCCTTCAGGACCAAGGCGAAGGTTGTCGACAAGAAAACCTCGCCCGCGGACTTTACGGTAGTCGTCAAAGGCGTCTCTGCTTCACTCGACGGAGCGCGCGAGGCCGGACGTCACGAAGGCACAAAATTCTGCATCCAGAACTTCGGATCGTCGCGGATTGCGTGGAAGGTGGGCCCGGACACTGACCCGCAGAAGCTCAGCATCAGCGATGATCAACTGACATTTGCAGGAACTTGCCAGCGGCCATGACCGGTGTTTTTCCATATCATCGGTTGGTGCGCGGGGTGATATTGCCTAGCAGCAGCGAACCGCTTCGTCTTGGACAGTCCAAGACGAAAGGAAAACTCATGTCTGTCATAAAACTAGTTGCCCTCGCATCGTTGATTGCCTTGCCGGTGGTGGCAGAAGCAAAGCCGCCCTTGAGGGATGTCAAAGAGATCGACAACGAACTCTACTACATCGCCATTGCAAATGAGATCTCCGAGTTCTGCCCATCGATCAGCGGGCGGCGATTGAAAGCGATCAGTGTGATGTGGGGACTGCGGTCCAAAGCGAATAATCTGGGGTACTCGGACACGGAAATCCGCTCATATGTCGAGTCGGATGCTGAAAAGGATCGGATGCGGGCCAAAGGCGAGGCCTATCTGGCGAAAAACGGCGTGTCCTACGATAGCCCCGAAACATTCTGCTCTCTGGGGCAGAAGGAAATCCAAAGAAACAGCGCCATTGGCGTTTATTTGAGAGCGAACTGAGAGCCATGTCTGACCTCCGCAAGATCAATATCGACGGGCAGGAAATCGAAGTCGATGGTGCGATGACCCTGATACAGGCTTGTGAACAAGCCGGGGTCGAGGTGCCGCGTTTCTGCTATCACGAGCGTCTGTCGATTGCGGGAAACTGCCGGATGTGTCTGGTAGAAGTGGTGGGCGGACCGCCGAAACCGGCTGCCTCCTGCGCGATGCAAGTGCGCGATCTGCGTCCAGGGCCGGAAGGGCAGCCGCCGGTGGTCAAGACGAACTCTCCCATGGTCAAGAAGGCCCGCGAGGGAGTGATGGAGTTCCTGCTGATCAACCATCCGCTGGATTGCCCGATCTGCGATCAGGGCGGCGAATGCGATCTTCAGGATCAGGCGATGGCTTATGGCCTGTCCGGTTCGCGGTTCAAGGAAGCCAAACGCGCGGTCGATGATCTGGATCTGGGACCGCTTGTGGGCACGGCAATGACTCGCTGCATCAGTTGCACCCGCTGTGTGCGCTTCACGACCGAAGTCGCGGGGATCACCCAGATGGGTCAGACAGGGCGCGGTGAGGATGCCGAGATCACCTCGTATCTGAACCAGACGCTGGATTCGAACCTACAGGGCAACATTATCGACCTGTGCCCGGTTGGGGCGCTGACCTCGAAGCCTTATGCGTTTACGGCACGCCCGTGGGAATTGACCAAAACCGAAAGCATCGACGTCATGGACGCGCTTGGATCGAACATTCGTGTCGACACCAAAGGGCGCGAGGTGATGCGCTTCCTTCCTCGCAATCATGACGGCGTGAATGAGGAGTGGATCAGCGACAAAACCCGCTTTGTCTGGGACGGACTGCGTCGCCAGCGACTGGACAAGCCTTACATTCGCGAAAACGGTAAGCTGCGCCCGGCCTCATGGTCCGAAGCACTGACCAAGGCCGCAGATGCGCTGAAAGGCGCCAAGAAACCCGCTGGCATCGTCGGTGATCTGGTACCGGTCGAAGCCGTATTCGCGTTGAAGCAGATGATCGAAGGGCAGGGCGGTGTTGTCGAATGCCGTACCGATGGGGCCAAGCTTCCGGTCGGGAACCGTGGCGCATATGCCGGGACCGCCGCGATTGAGGATATCGACACGGCGGAGCGTATTCTTCTGATTGGCACCAACCCGCGCGATGAAGCACCGGTTTTGAACGCGCGTATCCGCAAGGCGTGGGCGCATGGGGCCGAAGTCGCTTTGGTGGGTACAGCAGTCGATCTGACTTATGGGTACCATCATGTGGGCGATGATCGCGCAGCGCTGCAAAAGGTTGTCGATATGGGCGGCGACGAAGAAATCAGGGGCAAACGCTCGCTGGTCGTCGTCGGGCAGGGCGCGCTGCAGGAAGCGGATGGTGCCGCTGTTCTGGCTGCCGCGCAAACGATTGCCGCAAATACGGAAAGCGGCCTGATCATTCTGCACACTGCGGTGTCGCGCGTGGGCGCGATGGATGTGGACGCCACCAACGATGGCGGCATGGAAGCAATCAATGCTGCCGATGTGATCTATAACCTTGGTGCGGATGAGATCGAAATCGGCGAAGGCGCCTTTGTGATCTACCAGGGCAGCCACGGGGATCGGGGCGCGCACCGCGCAGATGTGATCCTGCCGGGCGCGGCCTATACCGAGGAAAATGGTCTGTTCGTGAATACGGAAGGCCGTCCGCAACTGGCGATGCGCGCCGGGTTTGCACCGGGTGAGGCCAAGGAAAACTGGGCGATCCTGCGTGCGCTGTCGGCCGAACTGGGCGCGACGCTCCCCTATGACTCGCTGGCGCAGTTGCGTACAGCCTTGATCGAGGCGGTTCCGCATCTGGCCCGCATCGACGAGGTGATCGAGAATGAGGTTCAGGCGCTGGAGGCCGGTTCTCTGGGCCAGGCGACATTCCGCAATGCGATCAAGGATTTCTATCTGACCAACCCGATCGCACGGGCCTCGCAACTGATGGCCGAGCTGTCGGCGCAGGCGCAGGCCCGCAAAGCTGAGAAGATTGCGGCGGAATGAACGAAAGCTGTTTCATATCGCAAGCCAGCGCCGTGGTCGGGTGGCACCTGACTGCGCCGGAAATGTGCGTGAAACGAAAGAAAAAGGGTGGCGCAATGGCGGCAGATACTGTTTACACCAACGCGCCGACCCAGCCGCAGTTTGCGCAGGCATCTGGCCTTTGCATCGCGCGCGAAAAACGGAATACCCACGGTGTGAGGACCAATGGCTGAATTCTTTAACACCCCCGGCGGAATAGCCATCATCATTCTGGCGCAAGTGCTTGCTGTTGTTGCCTTCGTGATGATCTCGCTGTTGTTCCTTGTTTATGGCGACCGCAAGATCTGGGCCGCTGTCCAGATGCGCCGCGGGCCCAACGTGGTCGGCGTCTACGGTCTGCTGCAATCGGTGGCGGATGCGTTGAAATACGTCGTCAAAGAGGTCGTGATCCCCGCAGGAGCCGACCGTACGGTTTTCATCCTCGCGCCGCTCACTTCTTTCGTGCTGGCGATGATCGCCTGGGCGGTGATCCCGTTCAACGATGGCTGGGTCCTGTCGGATATCAACGTTGCGATCCTCTATGTCTTCGCCGTATCTTCGCTTGAGGTTTATGGCGTGATCATGGGCGGTTGGGCGTCGAACTCAAAGTACCCGTTCCTCGGCTCGTTGCGCTCTGCCGCGCAGATGATTTCATACGAGGTTTCCATCGGCCTGATCATCATCGGTGTGATCATCTCGACCGGGTCGATGAACTTTGGTGACATCGTGCGGGCACAGGATGGGTCGTTCGGGTTCTTCAGCTGGTACTGGCTGCCGCATTTCCCGATGGTCTTCCTGTTCTTCATCTCGGCACTGGCCGAGACGAACCGACCACCGTTTGACTTGCCCGAAGCGGAATCGGAACTGGTGGCGGGTTATCAGGTCGAATACTCGGCCACGCCCTTCCTGCTGTTCATGGCGGGCGAATACATCGCCATCTTCCTGATGTGCGCCCTGACGTCACTGCTGTTCTTCGGCGGATGGCTGTCGCCGATCCCGGGCCTGCCGGACGGTGTGCTGTGGATGGTCGCCAAGATGGCGTTCTTCTTCTTCATCTTCGCGATGGTCAAGGCCATCACGCCCCGCTACCGCTATGACCAGCTGATGCGGTTGGGCTGGAAAGTGTTCCTGCCGTTCAGCCTCGTTTGGGTGGTTTTTGTTGCCTTCGCGGCAAAATTCGACTGGTTCTGGGGCGCGTTTGCGCGTTGGAGCGTAGGAGGCTGATATGACCCAAATCGACTACACCCGCGCTGCCAAATACTTCCTGCTGCAAGACTTTTGGGTCGGCTTCAAACTTGGCATGAAGTACTTCTTCGCACCCAAGGCCACCGTGAACTATCCACACGAAAAAGGCCCCCTGTCCCCGCGCTTCCGGGGTGAACACGCCCTGCGTCGTTATCCCAACGGTGAGGAACGCTGCATCGCCTGTAAACTGTGCGAGGCGGTGTGCCCGGCGCAGGCCATCACCATCGACGCCGAGCCGCGCGAGGACGGCAGCCGCCGCACCACGCGCTATGACATCGACATGACCAAGTGCATCTATTGCGGCTTCTGTCAGGAAGCATGCCCGGTTGATGCCATCGTCGAAGGCCCGAACTTTGAATTCGCGACAGAAACCCGGGAAGAGCTGTTCTACGACAAGGAAAAACTCCTGTCGAACGGCGAGCGCTGGGAAGCCGAGATCGCGCGCAATCTGGAACTGGACGCACCGTACCGATGACTGACAGCCCGACAAATCCGTTCGAGCTGATGATGAAGCAGGCTCAGGACATGGCCAAGGCGATGAACCCGGCGATGGAAAGCTTCTCGCCCAAAGGGTTCGAGGCGCTGTGGCCGACCATGCCCAAAGAGGTCATGGAGATGATGTTCGGCAACACCGTCAACAAGGACGGGCTGGATGCCAAAACGCGCCTGTTGCTGACGCTTGCCGGGCTGACCTGTCAGGGCGCGCAGGCGGATTCGGCCGTGCGTCAGACCGTGCGCCATGCGCTTGAGGCGGGCGCAAAGAAACAAGAGATCGTGGAAACGATCGGTCAGATGTCGGTCTTTGCCGGCATCCCGGCCATGACCCGCGCGCTGGATCTGGCGCAAGAGGTCATGGGCGACAACGAGGATGAGGATCAATGACCGTCTTTGCCTTCTACCTGTTTGCCATCAGCGCCATCACCGGCGGGCTGTTCACGGTGATCAGCCGCCAGCCGGTTCACTCGGTCCTGTGGCTGATCCTGGCGTTTCTGTCCTCGGCAGGGCTGTTCGTGCTGCTGGGGGCCGAGTTCGTGGCGATGCTGCTGGTCATCGTCTATGTCGGCGCGGTCGCGGTTCTGTTCCTCTTCGTGGTGATGATGCTGGACGTGGATTTTGCCGAGCTCAAGGCCGAAATGGCGCGCTATATGCCGCTGGCCCTGCTGATTGGTCTGATCATCCTGATGCAGTTTGTCATGGCCTTTGGGGCTTGGGACAGCGCACAGGGTGCTGCGGCCAATCTGGTGCAACCGGTCCCGGCAGACCGCCACAACACCGAGGCGCTTGGCCTCATCCTTTACGATCAGTACTTCCTTCTGTTCCAACTGGCGGGCCTGATCCTGCTGGTGGCCATGATCGGAGCCATCGTTCTGACACTGCGCCACCGCAAGGACATCAAGCGTCAGGACATCATCGGCCAGATGATGCGCGACCCGGCCAAGGCGATGGAGTTGAAGGACGTGAAACCGGGGCAGGGGTTGTGAATAAGATGAAGTTATTTTTCGCAACCTTGGCATTGGCAGGTCTGTCGACGATGGCATCGCAGTCTTACGCCCAAACTGTGGGAGAACTGCTGCACGGTTGTGAAGACGTGTTGAAGCCCAGGGGTGAACGTAACTCGACCTTGCATTCAGATGGCGTGATGTGTCTTGGGATAGCCGCAGGTGTTTCTCAGGTGCTGTGGTTTAACTGCTCATCGCGAACTGAAGGCAACTATCCCCATGACACATTAGTTGCGGCTATGCCGCCATCACGAACTGCGGCTCTGCAAGCTTTCGTCAATTGGAGCAAAGAAAACCCTGGCATGTGGGGCTTTCAAGCTGAACTCGGATTCATAGAAGCGTTGCCAACGTATTTTCCGTGCACCGAACAAAGCGCCGGCGCGGTAGAGGGATAAGTAAGAATGATCGGACTTGAACACTATCTCACCGTCGCGGCGACGCTGTTCGTCATCGGCATCTTCGGTCTCTTCCTGAACCGCAAGAACGTCATCATCCTGCTGATGAGCATCGAACTGATGCTGCTGGCGGTAAATATCAACCTCGTGGCGTTTTCCAGTTTCCTCGGCGATCTGGTCGGGCAGGTGTTCACGCTGTTCGTGCTGACCGTTGCGGCGGCCGAGGCGGCGATTGGTCTGGCCATTCTGGTCTGTTTCTTCCGCAACCGCGGCACCATCGCGGTTGAAGACGTCAATATGATGAAGGGGTAAGGGAACATGGAAACCACCATCCTCTTTGCCCCGCTGGTGGGCGCGCTGATTTGCGGGTTCGGCTGGAAGTTCATTGGCGAGAAGGCTGCCATGTGGACCGCCACGGGCCTGCTGTTTCTGGCCTGTCTGCTGTCCTGGATCGTGTTTTTTGCCTTCGACGGCCACACACAGCAGATCGAGATCATGCGCTGGATCGAGAGCGGCTCGCTTTCGACAAGCTGGGCCGTCCGTCTGGACCGACTGACGGCAATCATGCTGATCGTGGTGACGACCGTCTCGGCGCTCGTGCACCTGTATTCCTTCGGCTACATGGATCACGACCCGCAATGGCGCGAAGGCGAAAGCTATAAGCCGCGCTTCTTTGCCTATCTGTCCTTCTTCACCTTCGCCATGCTGATGCTGGTGACGGCGGACAATCTGGTGCAGATGTTCTTTGGCTGGGAAGGCGTGGGTGTCGCCTCATACCTGCTGATCGGGTTCTATTATCGCAAGCCTTCGGCCAATGCGGCGGCAATCAAGGCTTTCGTGGTCAACCGGGTTGGTGACTTTGGGTTTGCTCTGGGCATCTTCGCGCTGTTCTTCCTGACCGACAGTATCAACTTCTCGGATATCTTTGCCTCTGCCCCTGCTTTGGCCGAAGAAAAGCTGCATTTCCTGTGGGGGGAGTGGACCGCGATCGAAGTGATCTGCGTGTTGCTGTTCATCGGCGCTATGGGTAAGTCGGCGCAGTTGATCCTGCACACATGGTTGCCGGATGCGATGGAAGGCCCGACGCCTGTGTCAGCGCTGATCCACGCTGCGACCATGGTGACCGCAGGTGTCTTTTTGGTCTGCCGCATGTCCCCGCTGATGGAGTTCGCACCGGGCGCGACAGGGTTCATAACCGTTCTTGGGGCCTCGACTGCGTTCTTCGCTGCTACTGTTGGTCTGGTTCAGACCGATATCAAACGTGTCATCGCGTATTCGACCTGTTCGCAGCTGGGCTACATGTTTGTGGCGGCGGGCGTCGGCATGTATTCGGCGGCGATGTTCCACCTGTTCACGCATGCCTTCTTCAAGGCCCTGTTGTTCCTTGGGGCCGGTTCCGTGATCCACGCGATGCATCACGAACAGGAGATGACCGAATATGGCGGTCTGCGCAAAAAGATCCCCTATACCTTCTGGGCGATGATGATCGGCACTTTGGCGATTACCGGTGTTGGCATCCCGCTGACCACCTTTGGTTTTGCCGGTTTCCTGTCAAAAGACGCAATTATCGAGAGTGCCTATGCGGGCGGATCAAGCTATGGCTTCTGGTTGCTGGTCGTCGCTGCCGCGTTCACCTCGTTCTACAGCTGGCGTCTGATCTTCCTGACCTTCTATGGCGAGCCGCGCGGCGACAAGCACACGCATGATCACGCACATGAAAGCCCGAAGGTGATGTTGGTGCCGCTGGGAGTTCTGTCGCTGGGTGCGGTATTCGCGGGCATGATCTGGTACGGAAACTTCTTTGGCCATGCGGACAAGGTTGGCAAATTCTACGGTATTCCGGTTGCAGAAGCTTCAGAGCATGCCGAGGCCGGTGATCACGCGGCGGCGGATGCGTCGCACAGCGAAGACAGCCATGCCGATGAAAGCCATGCGGCTGACAGCCATGCTGATGAAGGTCATGGTGAGAAGGATGTCAAGGGTGGCGATCATCACTATGTCTTTGCGGGCGAGCCGGGTGAAGGTGCGCTTTATATGGCGCCGGACAACCACATTCTGGAGGATGCGCATGCGGCCCCGAAATGGGTCAAGGTTTCACCCTTCGTCGCCATGTTGCTTGGCTTTGTCGTGGCCTATTGGTTCTACATCGTGAACACATCGCTGCCGGCACGTCTGGCCGCGAACCAGCGTCCGCTGTACCTGTTCTTGCTGAACAAATGGTATTTCGACGAAATCTACGACGCGATCTTTGTCAAACCCACTATCGCTCTTGGCCGGTTCCTGTGGAAACGCGGTGACGGCAACACGATTGACGGCTTCCTGAACGGGGTTGCAATGGGCGTTGTTCCCTTCTTCACCCGCCTCGCAGGCAAGGCGCAGACCGGGTACATCTTTACTTACGCCTTCTGGATGGTTTTGGGCATTGCGGCCCTTGTCACCTGGATGTCGATCGGCGGAGGCGCACACTAATGGACAATATCCTATCTATTGTCACCTTTATCCCCGCCATCGCAGCAAGCATTCTGGCGCTGTTCCTGCACGGCAGCGACGTCGCGGCTCAGCGCAACGCCAAGTGGATTGCATTGCTGGCGACAACTGTGACGTTTCTGGTGTCAATTGGCATCTACACAGGCTTTGATCCTTCGAACACCGGCTTCCAGATGGTGGAAGAGGGTGAATGGCTGATGGGTCTGAAATACAAGATGGGCGTGGATGGCATTAGCGTTCTGTTCGTGTTGCTGACCACTTTCATCATGCCGCTGACCATTCTGGCCAGTTGGAATGTGACAGACCGCGTCAAGGAATACATGATTGCTTTCTTGCTGCTGGAAACGCTGATGCTGGGCGTGTTCATGGCGCTGGATCTTGTGCTGTTCTACCTGTTCTTCGAGGCAGGTCTGATCCCGATGTTCCTGATCATCGGTATCTGGGGCGGCAAGGAACGTATCTATGCCAGCTTCAAGTTCTTCCTTTACACCTTCCTTGGTTCGGTGCTGATGCTGGTGGCCATGGTCGCAATGTATGCTGACGCGGGCACCACGGATATCGAAGCTCTAATGGCCCATCAGTTCGCATCCGAGAGTTTCAGCGTGTTGGGCATCTATGTCACCGGCGGTATGCAGACGTTGATGTTCCTGGCCTTCTTCGCGTCTTTTGCGGTGAAAATGCCGATGTGGCCGGTGCACACCTGGTTGCCCGATGCGCACGTTCAGGCGCCGACGGCGGGCTCGGTTGTGCTGGCGGCGATCCTGTTGAAGATGGGCGGCTACGGCTTCCTGCGGTTCAGCCTGCCGATGTTCCCGGTTGGCTCGGCGGTGATGACTGATCTTGTGCTTTGGATGTCAGCCATAGCGGTTGTCTACACCTCGCTGGTGGCACTGGTGCAGGAAGACATGAAAAAGCTGATCGCGTATTCCTCGGTGGCGCATATGGGCTTTGTCACGATGGGCATCTTTGCTGCGAACCAGCAAGGCATTGACGGCGCGATTTTCCAGATGCTGAGCCACGGGTTCATCTCTGCCGCGCTCTTCCTGTGTGTCGGTGTGATCTATGACCGGATGCACACCCGCGATATCGAGGCTTATGGCGGTCTGGTCACCCGGATGCCCGCCTACGCTCTGGTCTTCATGCTGTTCACCATGGCCAATGTCGGCCTGCCGGGCACCAGCGGGTTTATTGGTGAGTTCCTGACACTCATGGGCACATTCCAGGTCAACACCTGGGTGACCGCTGTTGCGGCGACCGGTGTGATCTTCTCGGCAGCCTACGCGTTGTGGCTATACCGCCGCGTTGTCTTTGGAGACCTGATTAAGGAAAGCCTGAAGGCGATGACCGACATGAGCTCGCGCGAGCGGCTGATTTTTGCCCCGCTGATCGTGATGACGATCCTTCTGGGCGTTTACCCGTCGCTGGTGACCGATGTGATCGGCCAATCGACGACGGCACTCATTTCGAACTATGACACGGCTCTGGCCGCGGCTGAGGCTGCGACCCAGACTGCCGCTTCGCATTAAGGGAGCTTTGGAGACATGATCCAGGCTGATCTGACAATTATCCTGCCGGAAATCGTTCTGGCGATCTATGCGATGGTGGCTCTGTTGGGGGCTGTCTACACCTCGAGAGACGGGCTGGCTTCGGTTCTGGTCTGGACCACAGCGGGCTTGATGGCGGTCCTGGCGATCTGGATCGCAACCCAAGGCAGTGGTACCAACGTGGCCTTCAACGGCATGTTCGTAGATGACGGGTTCGCGCGTTTTGCCAAAGTTGCCATCCTTTTGTCGGCAGGTGCCGTAATGGTGATGAGCCAGGAATACATGGCACGCCGGGGTTTGCTGCGCTTTGAATATCCGTTGCTGGTGGCTCTTGCCGCCGTAGGGATGATGATGATGGTCAGCGCAGGCGATCTGATGTCTCTTTACATGGGGCTCGAGCTGCAATCCCTTGCTCTTTATGTTGTTGCCGCGCTGCGTCGTGACAGCGCAAAATCAACCGAAGCAGGGCTGAAATACTTTGTTCTGGGTGCTCTCAGTTCAGGTCTGCTGCTGTATGGTGCGTCGCTGGTCTATGGGTTCACCGGCACGACACTGTTCTCGGGCATTATTCAGACGGTCCATCATGGGGACGTCTCGGTTGGTCTGTTGTTTGGCCTGATTTTCCTGATCTCGGGTCTGGCATTCAAGGTGTCGGCGGTTCCGTTCCATATGTGGACGCCAGATGTCTATGAAGGGTCGCCGACGCCAATTACGGCTTTCTTTGCCACCGCTCCGAAAGTCGCGGCAATGGCCTTGTTTGCACGTCTTCTGCATGACGCTTTCGGAGGCGTGGTCAAAGACTGGCAGCAAGTGATTGTTTTGCTGTCCGTGCTGTCGATGCTGCTGGGGGCGGTTGCCGCAATTGGTCAGCGCGACATCAAGCGACTGATGGCGTTCTCGTCGATTGCCCATATGGGCTACGCGCTGATCGGTTTGGCGGCTGGCACCGAGTTGGGTATTCAGGCGATGCTGATGTATCTGGCGATTTATGTGACCATGAACATCGGCACGTTTGCGTTTATTCTGATGATGGAACGCGACGGCAAACCCGTCACTGACATTGATGCGCTGCGGCAGTTTTCCAAACGTGATCCGGGCAAGGCCCTTGCTGTTCTGATCCTGATGTTCTCGCTTGCCGGTGTGCCACCGATGCTGGGTTTCTTTGCAAAGTTTGGTGTTTGGCGGGCTGGTGTAAGTGCCGATTTGACCGGCCTTGTTGTGGTATCGGCCATCGCATCGGTAATTGGCGCCTTCTATTACCTGCGGATCGTGTTCTACATGTATTTCGGGGCCGAGAACGAGGACCCGATCGAAACGCGGTCGACACCCGTTCTGTGGCTCGCCCTGATGGGGTCCGCGGCGCTGATGCTGATCGGGGTCTTCTATCAGTTCGGGATCGAGGGAGCGGCCGCGGCCGCGGCAGCGACTCTTGTCAACTGAACGTTATGAACAATCTGAAAGAGGGGCTCGGTCGCGTGACCGGGCCTTTTTGATATGACCAAGTGGCCACAAGGCTATGGCCTGCACGAGGTGCAGGAAGTCGATAGCACGCTCAACGAAGCGGCGCGGATTGCCCCCAATGCCCGTGGTCCTGTCTGGATTATGGCGCATCATCAGACGGCTGCGCGTGGGCGACGCGGACGGTCATGGGCCAACCCCATGGGCAACCTTGCAGCGACCCTATTGATGCGCCCGGAAGGTGCGCCAGAACAGGCGGCACTGCGCAGTTTTGTTGCGGCATTGGCCCTGTTTGACGCTTGCGTCTCTGTGACGGGGCGTGCCGCGGGATTGTCGTTGAAATGGCCCAATGACGTACTACTGAACGGTGGCAAGCTTGCTGGTATTTTGCTGGAAAGCGCCGGGCAGGGGCGCGGTGTGGCGTATCTGTCCATCGGTATTGGCGTGAATCTGGCCAACGCCCCGGACGCCGACGCGGTAGAACCGGGCGCGGTTCGACCCGTCTCGCTTTTGTCGGAAACCGGTGTAAACGTCACGCCCGAGGATTTTCTGACCGAGCTTGCCTCGGCCTATGCCAAATATGAAGCTCAGTTTGTTACCTACGGGTTCGAACCCATTCGCACTGCGTGGCTGTCCCGAGCTGCCCGGCTGGGCGAGGTTATCACGGCGCGTACCGGCACGTCTGAGACGGTTGGGACCTTCGAAACGGTGGACGCAGCCGGTAACCTTGTCTTAAACACCGCCAAAGGTCGCGTGAGCATTCCTGCGGCGGATGTCTATTTCTGAAAGGGGCACAGATGCTTCTGGCCATTGATTGCGGCAATACCAACACAGTGTTCTCGATCTGGGATGGTCAGGAATTTCTGTGCACCCTGCGCACCTCGACCCATCACGCACGCACGGCGGACGCCTATTTCACCTGGTATTCGACCCTGGTGAAACATTACGGGATCGAGGCGAATATCTCGGATGTCATCATTGCCTCGACCGTGCCGCGCGTCGTGTTCAACCTGCGCATTTTTGCAGATCGCTTTTTTGGGTGCAGGCCGTTGGTGGTGGGAAGGCCGGATTGCCTGTTGCCCGTGCCGCCGCGCGTGGATCAAGGAACTGTGCCGGGCCCGGATCGACTGGCCAACGCGGTCGGCGCATTTGACCGTCATGGCGGCAATGTCGTCGTGGTGGACTTTGGTACCGCAACAAATTTCGACGTTGTCGCCGCGGACGGTGCCTATGTGGGGGGCGTCATCGCTCCGGGTGTTAACCTCAGCCTTGAGGCTTTGCATCAGGGCGCAGCCGCACTGCCGCATATCGACATCACGCGTCCCGAGAAGGTGATCGGTACAAATACGGTTGGTTGTATCCAGTCGGGCGTGTATTGGGGATATTCCGGCCTGATCGAAGGGCTGATCGCGCGGATCAAGGCCGAATATGGAATGCCGATGAAAGTCGTGGGAACCGGAGGGTTGGCCCCCTTGTTCGATCAGGCCGACGTGGGGTTCGACGTAATCGAGGATGATTTGACGATGCACGGCTTGACCGTGATTCATCGCTACAACAAGGAAAATGGCTCGATATGAGCAGTGAAAGATTGATCTACCTGCCGCTGGGTGGCGCGGGCGAAATTGGCATGAATGCCTATGTGTACGGATATGGTCAGCCCGGGCAGGAACGCCTGATCCTGGTGGACCTGGGCGTCACCTTTCCCGATATGGACACAACACCGGGCGTCGACCTGATCTACGCGGATATTTCATGGTTGAAAGAACGGGCCGACCGGCTGGATGGCGTTTTCATCACCCATGCGCATGAAGACCATGTCGGCGCCGTGGCTCATTGCTATGAGGCACTGGGAGCCCCGGTTTATGCCCGGGCTTTCACGGCCAATATCGCGCGTCGCAAGATGGAAGAATATGCGCACCCGACCGATGTTGTGACAACCGTGTCCGCATGGCCCGAAAAGGTCTCAGTCGGACCGTTTACGGTGGGTTTCCTTCCAGTTTCACACTCGATCCCGGAAAGTGCTGCGTTGGTCATCGACACGCCCGCAGGGCGCGTGGTGCACTCGGGTGATTTCAAGCTGGATGTAAACCCGGTCGTGGGGGAACCCTTTGATCCCGACCTGTGGGCCGAGATTTCCAAGCCGGGCGTCAAGGCGTTGGTTTGCGACAGCACGAATGTTTTCTCGGCGCATCCGGGCCGTTCGGAATCCGAGGTCGGGCCAGAGATTACCAAACTGGTCGAAAGCGCCGAGGGTATGGTTGTGGCAACTACCTTCGCGTCGAACGTGGCACGGGTCAAAACATTGGCCGAGGCGGGCGCGCGCGCGGGGCGTTCGGTTGTGTTGCTGGGGCGAGCAATGCGGCGGATGATCGAAGCTGCAACAGAAACCGGTATCCTGTCGGACTTCCCCAAGGTGATCAGCGCGGAAGAGGCGTTGGACCTGCCGCGCCAGAACCTGATGCTGATCGTGACCGGCAGCCAGGGCGAACGCCGTGCGGCAAGTGCGCAACTGGCCCGTGGCAAGTACCGAGGTCTGGAACTGTCCGAAGGCGATCTGTTCCTGTTTTCGTCGAAAACCATTCCCGGAAACGAACGTGGCGTGATTTTCATCATGAACCAGCTCAGTGAAAAGGGCGTGGATGTGGTGGATGACAGCTCGGGCCTCTATCACGTCTCTGGCCATGCGAACCGGCCTGATCTTGAGAAGGTTCACGCGCTGATCGATCCACAAATTGTGATCCCAATGCATGGAGAGCACCGTCACCTGCGCGAGCATGTCAAACTGGCTGAGCAGGGTGGCAGAACTGGCGTGCTGGCCGTGAACGGCACCATGCTGGACCTCGGCGGCAATGCTCCTGTGGTGGTCGACTATGTAGAAACCGGGCGTACCTATCTGGACGGGTCGGTGAAAATCGGTGCGTTGGATGGCGTGGTACGGGACCGTATTCGCATGGCGCTGAACGGCCACGTAACTGTGACGGTTGTTCTGGATGAAGAAGACGAGCCGCTGGGCGAACCGTGGTGCGACACGATGGGCCTGCCCGAGGTCGGAACGTCCCGCGCCGGATTGGTCGAAGTATTGGAAGAAGACCTGAACCAGTTCCTGATGCGGGCTGCGGCCAAGACCCTACGGGATGACGACAAGCTGGAAGACGAAATGCGCCGGATCGTGCGTCAGACGGCAAAAGCGGAAATCGGCAAAAAACCCGAAGTGACGGTAGTTGTCAGCCGGATGCGGTGAAATTGACCTGTCAGTCGTGCTCGGGCATCGGATAGCCTCTGAGCCGCAGGAACAGATTGGCTTCTTCGTTGTTCTGATAGAATGGAACCGATATTGGCGGCTCGGGTGAGGTCACCCGGGCCGCGACCTCGGCCAGAACAACCTCGGTGATAAACGGCAGATCCAGATCGCGCGCCCTATCCAGCTCCACCCATTGCAGATGCGACAGCTCGTCCGAGGCATGGCTGAAATCATCCAAGTCGCCCTGCAGCGCATCGGCATCGACCAGAAAGAACCGCGCATCGAACCGACGGGGGCGGCCGGGCGGTGTGACCGCGCGAAAAACAAATTGCAACGCAGCTGCCGACGGCACGTAACCCATGGCAGAAAAGCTCTGCCAGTCGTCGGGAATGCTGCCCGGCCAGTGTCCCGTCTGGCCCAGGACAAGTCCTGTCTCTTCCCAAAGCTCGCGAATTGCTGCGGCGGCAAGGGCGTGTTGTTTTCCGGATTCCGCCTGTTCCGCCAACCGCTCGGAACACAGGTCAGGCAATGTGGTCGCAAGTGGTACATCCGAATCCGCCGGATCGACCGCTCCGCCGGGGAATACGAATTTGTTGGGCATGAACACGGCCTTGGACCCACGTTGACCCATCAGGATCGACGGGTTGGTCCACCTGTTCCGCAAAACGATGACGGTTGCGGCGTCGCGGATGGCGGTCTTGTCGGTCGTCATGCCCAAAACAATCGTTTCTTGAGGCTCATGAATCGTTGCCAAAACCGTGCATACGACGCGCCCACTGATATGCGACCACAGCGCCTTTCAAGCGGGGGAGCAAAAACAGCGACAGTGCAACGCAAGCAATGGAAAACCCGATGGCCATCACCCATGGGTCCGGGCGCCAGTTCACATACGAGACGTGCAGGGCCGGGGCCAACAAGTGCCCGACCAGCAGGATCGTCAGATAGGCGGGCCCATCATCAGCGCGGTGATGAAACAGTTCCTGTCCACAGTTCGTGCAGGTGTCATTCACCTTCAGGTAGCTGTGCAACAGCTTGCCTTCGCCGCAATTAGGGCACTTGCACCGAAACCCTTTGACCAATGCAGGCCAGGTTTCACGCTCGCTCTGGGTTGTGGTGTCGATCGTCTGATCTGTCATAATATTACTCGCGCAGTAATCTTTGGCGGATAATGCGCCTGAACAGGTGATTTTTAAAGGGGGGTGCGTCGCTTTGCAACGCACCTCAGCTGAACTTCGTCGTGAAATACCACGCTGGTTCAAAAAAGTTGCTGGCACTGCGACGGAATTCCCTACTTCGCGCGTTTGAATGGATATGAGCAGCGGCACTCAGGCCGCGTTAACAAGGGAAAACCGAAATGAAAAATGCAAAATTCATCACGGCGATTGTCCTGTCGGGTGTTGCAATCACCGGCACGTCTGTTCTCGCGGCTGGCCCGGGTGGTCGTGAGCCAGTGTCCTTTCAGGAATTGGATGCCAATGGCGACGGTCAGGTGACGCAGCAAGAGATGGAAGCGCGTTTCACCGAACGCTTCTCGGCCGCGGATACTGATGGGGACGGTCAACTCAGCCTTGAGGAAATGCAGGCCGCCGCTCAGAAAAAGGCAAACGACCGGGTCGCCAAAATGTTCGAAAACAACGATGCGAACAACGACGGTTTCCTAAGCCAGGACGAGTTGCCGAAACCGCGTCGGGGTGACAAGATGTTTGACCGGATGGATGCAGATAACAGTGGTGGAATATCGGAGCAGGAATTTGCTGATGCCAAAGACCGGATGGGACGTCACCATAAGAATAAGCGCCACAAGTCGGGTGCAATCGACAACTGATGCAGGGTGGAGGACCTGACCTCTCACCTACACGATGTTCGCGGTGCGGGTTGCACCGCGAGCTCTCTCAGCGACGATGTGTTGCTGAGCCAATTCGCTGATGGTGACGCACAGGCTGCGCGGGTTTTAACCGATCGTCTCGGGCCTCTTTGTTATTCCGTCGCGTTGCGTATGTTGGGCAATCGGGCCGAGGCAGAAGACGTAACGCAGGAGGCGATGATGCGGTTGTGGCAGATGGCGCCGGATTGGGTGCCGGGTCAGGCCAAAGTGTCGACATGGTTGTATCGCGTGACGCTGAATCTGTGTGTGGACATCCGGCGCAGGAAGGCCCCCGGCAGGTTGTCGGATATTCCTGAGCCGGAAGATGGCAAAGCCAGCGTAGCCGACCGACTGCAGGATGAGGCCCGCGTGGATGCGTTGCAGCTTGCCTTGGCGCAGCTGCCCGAAAGGCAGAGGCAGGCAGTGGTTCTGCGCCACATCGAAGAGTTGCCCAACCCTGAAATTGCCGGGATCATGGGAATTTCAGTAGAAGCGGTTGAAAGTTTGACCGCGCGGGGCAAACGAAGTCTGACCGCGATATTGGCCGGGCGACGTGAAGAACTGGGGTATGACGATGACGGATGAAAACCTGGAACTGGATCATTTGTTTGCGCAGGCTCGGCAGAACCGACCGGCGCTGCCCGACGATCTGGCCGTGCGCATTCAGATTGATGCCGAAAAACTACGCCTGAGTCGCTTAAGGCCTGAACCGCGTCCACAATTTTCGCTCTGGCATCGAATGATGGGCAACGTAGGTGGCTGGCAGGGGGTGGGCGGCTTGATCGCCGCCAGTGCAGCGGGGCTCTGGATCGGCTTTTCCGCGCCGGGGTTCCTGCCCGATCCCGCCAATCTGCTGGCATCGCAAGAGGCGGCCCTTTTTGTGGCGGACCTTGGATATGACACGAGTTTTCTGGAGAGCACAGAATGAATGCTGCCCCTAAACCGAAACGCCGGTGGATGACGGTTTTGCTGGTCTTGTCATTGGCTCTGAACCTGTTGGTTGTCGGTGTTGCAGTCGGAACCATGCTGCGCCTGAAGGATGGAGTTCACACCGAAGCACCGCCGGGATTCGGCCCGGCGCTATATCGCGCTTTGCCGAAAGATGATCGAAAAGCGATGCGAGGGGAACTGTCTGCGCTACGCGAAAAAGACCTAAGAGGGCGCAGACAGGACTTTGAAGCCCTGAGCCTGGCACTGCGCACAGTGCCCTTCGATCCGGTCGCCGTTGAAGTGTTGTTGCAGAAACAGTCGCAGGCAACGGCAGAACTGCAACTAGCCTTGCAGACACAATGGCTGGCTCGCGTCACCGCCATGAGCGACGCAGAGCGGCAATCTTATGCGGACCGGTTGCAAAAGATCGTCAAACGCGGGCCGCATGGGCACAAGAAAAAGGACTGACAGGTTCAGGCTGCGCTTTGCCTGATACTCACCTGATTGCGCCCCGCTTTTTTTGCCGCGTAAAGGGCTTTGTCGGCGGCTTTCAGGATATCTTCTACAGGACCGGGTGTGCGTTCTTTTCCCGGCGTACCCGATTGCGGCATCTCCAGCCCAATGCTGATCGTGACGTTAACCTGCAAACCTTGATCCGTTAGCAGGAACGGCACGCGACAAATGCTGTCACAGATGGCCTCAGCCAGTTTTCTGGCTTGCTTTTCTGACACATCAGGCACCGCGAACATGAACTCTTCACCGCCGATACGGGCGACAAAACCCTGGGATCCAAGTGCGCTTTGCATGCGTTTTGCGGCCTGCGTCAGAACACAATCACCAGCGCCATGGCCATGGCAGTCATTGATGGTCTTGAAGTGATCCAGATCCGCCAGCATGACGGCAAAGCCACGCCCGGTACGGGCAGACTGGCGCGCGATCTGATCCAATGCCCGCATGGCGTAACGACGATTGTGCAGCCCGGTGAGCGGATCAATACAGGACTCGGCGATCCCTTTTCTCAGTGATACGCGCAGATGATCAAGCCGTGCCTTGCGCGCAATCTGATTATTCAGCCGCAACAGAATCTCTTGCGCGCAGAACCCCCCAAGGCATACGGCGTCCGCTCCTCTGTCCAGCGCTTCCGAGGCATGCACGGCATCGTTGTCCTGCAAGACGCCAATCAGGACGGTATTCCGGGTTGCTCCCCGTGACCTGAGATCCGCAAGGATATTCAGCGCGGATGGGTGCGAGCCCAATTCGACGACAATCGCGTCCGGTATCGGCCCGGACAAAACGCCTTGTAAGTTCGATTGAAGGTGCCAGCACAGATCGAAACGGTGCTGGCCTTGCAGGGCCTTGTACCAAAGGGCACCGGTTTGGACAGTATCGGCCAAGATATCAACCCGGGCCGCGTTCGGGGGGCTGATCATCACAGGGGCGGGTTCCCCAAATCCAATAGGTTGCGATCCGGTGCTGACCTGCAAATCTTGAGTAACTGCGCGCGCGCGTAAAAGGCTGCGAATGCGTGCCAGCAGCAACGTATCTTTGAAAGGATGCGTCAGCACATCGTCCAGCCCGTCTTTCAGGGCACGCAGGCGCGCGTTTTTGTCATTCTGTGCTGCCAGTACGACGACGGGCACGTCATCAAGGCCAGATACTTCGGTGAGGGCTTTTTTGACATCAGCGGCTGTTCCGTCGGGCAATGTTTGGGCTGTCAGAACAAGGTCTGGCTGCACGCGACGTGCAAGGGCTTGTAGCCCTTCAAGTTTTCCACCCTGTACCACGTGGTACCAGGCAGCAGTCAGTTGAACCTTCAGCATTATGCGGTTGGTTGATACCCCGTCGAGGACAAGGATGGTGCCTTGCACAGACATAGTCGTTCACCGTTGATTGCATGCGTGAACAAATTGTTTATGAGTCTGGTTAACAAACTCTTTCCAGCACCATTCTCTGAGCGCAGTTTATGCCCCTTTCGCCCGATTCAGCCGAGACTCTTGCTCTGACAGCCCTGGGGTGGTTGGTCAGCAACGACGAGCTTTTGCCTTTATTTCTTGGCTCGACGGGCGCTTCGATCGGGGATGTTCGCAATCGGGCCGGTGATCGGGACTTTCTGACTTCGGTTCTCGATTTTCTGGTGCTTGACGATTCGTGGGTCATGGCGTTTTGTGACGCCAACTCAATCGCCTATGATCACCCGGCCCAGGCGCGGGCGGTTCTGTCAGGCGGCGGCGATGTACACTGGACCTGAACACCTTTTCCACAGGAGCACGCGATGCCAATAGAAGCAATCGTCTTCGACAAGGATGGCACTTTGTTCGATTTTGCCAAAACCTGGGGAACGTTCGGGCGCTCGTTGCTGATGCGCCTGACAAAGGGGGATGTAGACCGGGCGGTGGAACTCGGCAGCGTCATCGGATTTGACTTCGAGCAAGAGCGGTATACTACAGATAGCATTGTGATAGCCGCAACGGTCGAAGAAATCGCCGAAGTGCTTATTTCGCATGTTGACGATGTGACATTGCAGGAAGTTGTGGACATGATGAACGCCGAAGCCGCGGCGGCTCCTCAATCCCCTGCCGTTCCGTTGGGTCCGTTCCTGAAAGGGTTGCAGCAATCCGGGATCAAACTGGGCGTTGCGACAAATGACAGCGAGCATCCGGCATTGCAGCATCTGGAATCTGCGGGAATACGCGAACACTTCGATTTTATCGCCGGGTATGACAGTGGTCATGGGTTCAAACCGGGGCCAGGTCAGTTGCTGGCCTTTGCCGCACAGATCGGGGTCGAGCCGTCGCGCATCGCAATGGTAGGTGACAGTGTTCATGACCTGCAAGCGGGACGCGCAGCCGGAATGATCACCATTGGCGTTTTGACCGGATTGGCCGAAGCAGAAGCGCTGGCGCCGATGGCGGATGTTGTCCTGCCGGATATCGGTCACATTCCGGCATGGCTGGCCGAAAAATGATGCGTTGATCCGGAAAATCGACGAACAATTATAGAAAACCGACAAGCTCTGTCGCAGATGGAGCGGCCAGAAACGCGTCTTCGGGTCTTGCTTGTACCAAGCCAGAACGGAGGCAACCATGGCCGAGACCAACACACGCAAACGCCGCGGCGGAGGACGCGCAGGTGCGGCAGCGCGCAGGGGCAGCGCGGTGATTGACCAGATGCCGTGGGACCCACCCATCAACATAGATCGCCCGACTGAACCGCTGGATCAGGCCGGGATCGAAGCGATCCATGAAGGGGCCATGCGTATTCTGGAAGAGATCGGGATCGAATTCTACAATGAAGAGGCAATCGGCATCCTGCGCGAGGCAGGGTGCACGATCAAAGGTGACAACGTCCGCATGGGGCGCGATTTTGTCATGGAGATGATCGCCAAGGCGCCCAGCCAGTTTTCCATTACCCCCCGCAATGTTGACCACAGGATCGAGATCGGTGGAAAGAACATCCTGTTCGGCAACGTTTCTTCTCCACCCAATTACTGGGACATGGAGATCGGGAAAAAAGTGCCCGGCAATCGCGAGATGTGCCAGAATCTTCTGAAGCTGACGCAGTACTTCAACTGTATTCACTTCGCAGGCGGATATCCTGTAGAACCTGTCGATATTCATGCCAGCGTCCGGCATCTGGATGTGCTGTATGACAAGCTGACCCTGACCGACAAGGCGATGCACGCCTATTCGTTGGGCAAGGAGCGTGTCGAAGACGTGATGGAGATGGTGCGCATCGCGGGCGGTCTCAGCCACGAAGAATTCGAGGCCTCGCCACGGATGTACACTAACATCAACTCGACCTCACCATTGAAACATGACCATCCGATGATAGATGGCTGCCTGCGGCTGGCACGCCGTGGGCAGGCGATTGTGGTCACGCCCTTTACGCTGGCGGGGGCAATGGCGCCCGTAACAATGGCGGGGGCGGTTGCACAGTCTCTGGCCGAAGCCTTATGTGCCATCGCTCTGTTCCAATATGTGCGCCCTGGTAATCCCTGCGTAATTGGAACGTTCACGTCGAACGTGGATATGAAATCAGGCGCACCCGCTTTCGGGACGCCGGAATACATGCGCTCGACACAGATGACCGGGCAGATGGCACGATATTATAGGCTGCCGCTGCGTTCATCCGGTGTGTGTGCGGCCAATGTGCCAGACGGGCAATCCGTGTGGGAAACCTCGAATTCGCTCTGGGCGGCCGTGCAGTCAGGCACCAACATGGTGTATCACGCCGCCGGTTGGCTGGAAGGCGGCCTGATCGCGAGCCCAGAAAAATTCATTATGGATTGCGAAGTTTTGCAGCAAATTCAGCGCTATATGAACCCTGATCTGACCGCGACCGGGCCGGATGAGATTGCTTTGGATGCCATCCGCGCGGTTGGCAATGACGGTCATTTTTTTGGAATCCAGCATACACAGGACCGCTACACCACGGCCTTCTACCAGCCTTTCCTGAGCGACTGGAAGAACTATGAAGGCTGGGAGGCCGCAGGCGGCATCTGGACGGCTGAGCGTGCGCATCACATGTTCAAAGAGATCATCTCGAGCTTTGAGGCCCCTCCGATGGACGATGGTATCCGCGAGGAACTGGCCGAGTTTGTCGAACGCCGCAAGGCTGAAGGCGGTGCGCCGACAGACTTCTGACATGGTGAGTAGTGTCGGTTTGATACTCCGTTGCATTCACAGCAACTCGGGGCGGATTTTGGCTATTTGTTAAGGTTTCTCAGACCACAGTGCCAAGGACACCAATCTGAGGCATCCGATGCATGGTCTGATCAACCGGGCGATACAGTCTTTTGTCGGCGCAACCTATGGGCAATCCTGTTGGGTTCGCGTGACCGAAGGTGCGCGGCTGGGGTTTGTCGAGTTTGAAGCCATGCTCATCTATGATGATGAAATGACGACCCGTGTGCTCGAGGCCCTGAGTATTGATCTCAACCGACCGCAGGCGGAAATCCTTGAAGATCTGGGAACATATCTGGTGTCCCACCCGAATATGGAAGGGCTGCGCCGACTGCTCAGGTTTGGGGGGGTCACCTATGTCGAGTTCCTTCATTCCCTCGATGATCTTACGGATCGTGTAAGACTGGCTGTTTCTGATCTGAATTTGCCTGCGCTTGAGTTGAGAGAGCTTTCAGCCAAGGAATACCAGTTGTGCTGCCTTCCGGATATGCCGGGATTTTCCAGTGTTATGGTCGGGGTCCTGCGCGCGATGGCCGATGATTATGGCGCGTTGGTGATGCTGTCGCATGAGGGTCGGCAGGAGTGTTGTGAAATCATTTCAATCATTTTGGTCGAAAGCGCCTTTTCCGAGGGGCGCCATTTTGATCTGGGGGCTCGGAACAGATGACACATACTCAGGAACAGGCAGATCTTCTGGAAACACTTTGTCCGATGTTCTTGTTGGTGGACCGCAGCGGATGCATTCAACAAGCGGGCCCGACATTGCAAAAGTTGCGGCCCGAGTTGCCTTTGGTCGGGCTGGGGGTTCTGGACGTGTTCGAGCTGATCCGCCCCAGAACAGTCACCACCCTTCCCGCGTTGATGTCGATGGCCGGTGCCAAACTGCATCTGAGATTTCGCGATGAACCGCGTACGACCCTGAAAGGTCTGGTCGCACCCTTGCCCGAGTCAGGCGGTGCAGTCATCAATCTGTCATTCGGTATTTCGATTTTGGATGCGGTTCGGGATTACGCCCTGACGAGCGCGGATTTTTCCGGCACCGACCTGGCGATCGAGCTGTTGTATCTGGTCGAAGCCAAATCCGCCGCGATGGAAGCGTCCCGTTCACTTAATCTCAGGCTTCAGGGGGCAATGCTGGCCGCGGAAGAGCAGGCATATACCGATACATTGACGGGATTGAAGAACCGCCGCGCGATGGATCATTTGCTGGGGCATCTGATCCTGGCAAATTCTACATTTGCCCTTATGCATCTGGATCTGGATTTCTTCAAATCCGTGAATGATCGGCTGGGCCATGCAGCCGGGGATTACGTTCTGCAACAGGCGGCCCGCATCATGCTTGAAGAGACGCGTGGCGACGATACGGTTGCGCGGGTTGGTGGGGATGAGTTTGTCATTATTTTCAAAAACCTGACGCGGGTAGAAACTCTGGAGTCCATCGCGGGTCGCCTGATCGCGAGGTTGAATGAACCCATGATGTTTCAGGACCAACCGTGCTGTATCTCTGCAAGTATAGGAACGGCCTTGTCCACCCAGTTCAAGGTGCCCAAAGCCGCTGACATCCTTCACGCCGCCGACGTTGCCCTTTATCAGGCCAAGCGAGATGGCCGGTCCTGCCACCGCCTCTATTCCACTCTGATCAAAGCGCAAACCTGAGTTTTGCCTGTTTCCGGGTCAAAGATCTCAGCAAATTATCACGCGAGCTGAACGGCCTTTGTTACCTGCTTGGCAATCTGGTGCCGGATGGGTGGCAGTTCCCCAACCACTGGCAGCAGAACGCCTTTGAACCCTGCTTGGCTCAATCCGGCGGGCACGTCGTCTACTGCGTGCCCCCCGGTGCAGGCAAAGAACGGAAGGCACAGCGCCTGAGCCCCCGTGCCGGTAGCGGCATCGGAAATGGATGGTGGCTCTTCAACAAACCCAACGCGGACAGATTTGAAAACCAGCATTTCCTCAAGTTGAGATGCGAAATTCAGTGCCACGGCTGACGGGTTTCGGCTACGCCCCGACCCATGTGCAGCAATGACCAGATCGGTTGACGCAGTTACCCAATTTCTTACGGACAACTCAGATTGCAGGGCGTGCGCGGTCAATTCCGGTAGCTCTGGGTCAACACCCAATGGGTCCAGGATGCGCGCTTTGTGATCCCCTAACCGCTTGGGCAAAGCGCTGGTGACAAACCACCCATTTGCCATGAAAAGCGGATAGATGACCGTGTTCTCCGGCAGGCTGTTCAGCTTAGCCTCGAACGCGCCGGGCGCGGCCAGAGTTGCTGAATGCACCGTTACATGCTCGGTCAGGGCGTCGACTGTAGCCGCAAATGCAGCCAGGGCAGCCTCGGCCGGTTCCGGATCGGACGGCTGGCCATGAGCGACGATGATGGCATGTGGCATTTGGATCTCCTGACACGATATGCGTTAGGTGTCTCTGTACGAACCGAAGTCAACACTACAGTTAGCCCAGAACCGTTAGCCAAAGCCAGACAGTCAGAATGGATGTGGCTGTCCCAATGAGAACAGCCGAAGCTGCCACCCGCTTGGCGCGGCCATACATGTTTGCAAAGATATAGGCGTTGAACCCCGGCGCCATCGCCGCGTTCAACACGCCCGAGCGGAACAGATCCTGTGGCAGCCCCGTGGACTTGCCGAATGCCCACAAAAGGCTGGGATGCAGCATCAACGAGATTGCGCAAACAAAGGCGATGGTGCGCAGATCACCTTCGGGTTTGTATTTGACTAGTACCCCGCCCAGTGCAAACAGGGCGCCGGGCAGGGCGGCCCGCGTGATCAGACCAAGGGCTTCGTCCACCACAGCCGGGATGGCCAACCCGGACAGATTAACCACGAATCCCAGTGCAATACCAAGGATCAGCGCGTTCTTGAACATTGCGGACAGAACGGAACGCGCCATGCGTACGCCACCGTTTCCGCGATTGCGGACAACCTCCATCACAGTGATCCCCACGCCGTAACAAAAGGGGGAATGGAAGGCGATAATCGCATAATTACCTGTCAGGTTCTCGGGACCATAAGCGCGTTCAGTAATCGGCAATCCCAGCAGAACCGAGTTAGAGAACAGGCAACAAAACCCGATTGCCACGCAGTCTTCCCATTCGCGGCCGAAAAGGATGCGCGCACCAAAAAGGCCAGTGATGAAACACAGGGCGGCGGCGGAATAGAAACTTGCCAAAAGCCGGGGATCGAAACTGGCGCTGAGGTCCAGATGCGCGATGGCAAGAAACAATAGGCATGGGATCGCGAACCCTTGAGTAAATCTCATCAGCCCGTCGACATGGTATTCTTTGAAATATCCTGTTCGTGTTGCCGTGTAACCGGCGCCGATCACAAGAAAGACAGGAAGAATGACGTCAATCAGGCTTTGCAGCATTTGGCCCCCGTGCAACGGCCATGTTGCGATATCTTATGCAAAAGAAACAGGGGTCTGAAACGCGTGATGTATCACCATCCCGTCATAGGCGGGGGTGATATTGTCCGGCGTTTCCGCATCGACAGTCGCATAGTCAAGATCGATATGCATGTTGGTCAGTATCGCCTGATTTGGTTGCAGCTTCTCAATCCACTCAAGCGTTTTTTCCAGATGTGCATGTGTGGGATGTGGGCTTCGGCGTAGGGCGTCGATGATGAGATATTCCAACCCTTCCATTTCAGGCCATGCCTCGTCGTAAATTTCGGCAACATCCGGCAAATAGGCGAGCTGCCCCATTCGAAAGCCCAGAGAATCTATCGAGCCGTGATTGACCTTGAATGGACGAAACGGAATCGGTCCTCCGGGCCCTTCGATTTCGAACGGCCCGTCAATGGACTTGAGGTCGAGGATCGGAGGATAAGGTGACCCTTCGGGTTGTATGAAGGCGTATCCAAACCGCCCCAGCAGAGCGTTCTGGGTATCACCATCAGCCCAGACCGGAACGCGGGTTTTCATGTTGAACACGATCATGCGCAGGTCGTCGATCCCATGGACATGATCCGCGTGAGAGTGGGTATAGACCACACCATCAAGCCGCCCGGTGCCCGTGTCCAGCAACTGGCTGCGCATATCCGGGGTTGTGTCAATCAACACGGAGGTTCTGCCGCCGGGGCCGTCACGCTCAACAAGCAAGGAACAGCGCCGGCGAATGTTCCTGGGGTTTGCAGGATCGCAAGCACCCCAGTGACCACCCAACCGGGGTACACCGCCCGACGATCCGCAGCCCAGAATGGTAAATCGCAATTCGGTCATGCAGCGGCCCTGTACGTTGCCGCCTTGCTGAACAGCCGGTCAAAATTCGCCTGAGTTTGGGCGGCAAAAGCCGGATACTCCAGCCCGAACAGTTCGGCCCCTTTTCGGGCTGTATGCGCGGTATAAGCCGGTTCGTTTCGCTTGCCACGATAAGGGGGCGGCGCCAGATAGGGCGCGTCGGTTTCCACCAGAATGCGATCCACCGGCGCGCTTGCGAAAATGTCGCGCAACTCGTGGCTTTTGGGAAAGGCCGCAATGCCGGACATGGACAGATAAAATCCCAGATCCAGCGCGGCTTTGGCCAACTCGGCCGAGGACGAAAAACAGTGCATCACGCAGGAATAAGGCGCATTGCAATACTCTTCGGCCAGAATTCGGGCCATATCGTCGTCTGCGGCGCGGGCATGAATGATCAAAGGCAACCCAGTGCGCTGGGCAGCCTCGATATGAATGCGCAGGGATTGCATCTGAAGCTCAGCGCTGTCGGCAGTATAGTGGTAATCCAGACCGGATTCGCCGATGCCCACAAATTTCGGGTGCTGTGCCAACGCGACCAGTTCATCGACCGAGACCATAGGCTCGTCTGCGGCGCTCATCGGGTGGGTGCCTGCGGCGTAGAATACCGGTGCATGGGCTTCGGCAATTGCACGGACTGCGGGTTCATTGCGCAGTTTGGTGCAAATCGTCACCATCCGGGTCACGCCAGCGTCAGCCGCGCGCGAGATGATGTCGTCCAACTGACCGTCAAAATCCGGGAAGTCCAGATGGCAATGACTGTCGGTGATCTGGGGGATGTCGCTCATCTGACCTGGCCGGCGGTTTCCTGTATCTTGAACACCGTATCTAGGACCAGAGCGGCAGGGTCAAGGTTCACCGCCTGGCCATGTCGCGCGCGGGCTGTGATTGTCGCGGCGACTTCGGCCCAGCGACGGGCCTGATCCGAAGAATTTGACAGTCTGGCCAGCGTTTCCGCTTCATTCGGGGCGGCCTCAGAGGTCGGCGGTGCGCCGGTTGCCCCGGTCAGGGCCAGCCGAGACAAGGCAACATCGATCAGTGTCAGCAGCAGATCAAAGCGCTCGGCTGCGCCACGTTGGGCCGCAGCCTCGGCCAGGGCCAGTGCGCGCTGGCGGTCAAGGCGGGGCAGGGTACCCAGAATGGCAATCAGCTCGGCATAGATTTCAAGCCCACCAAGATTGATCAGGCGAACCGCGCCCCCGACCGAGCCAGCGGCCAAAGAAGCCAGATGTTCGGGTTGCGCTGGTAAGGTCGTCCCGGTTTGCGACAGCGCGTCCTGCATATCCCCGGCACTCAGGGGGTCCAGACGTAGGGTGCGGCAACGAGAACGGATAGTTGGCAGCAAGCGCGAGGGTTGGTGCGACACCAGCAAAAGGGTTGTACGCGCCGGAGGTTCTTCTAACATCTTCAGTAACGCGTTGGCGGCGCTGACATTCATCTCATCCGCTGAATCCACGATTACGACCCGGCGCCCACCATCGGCAGAGGACAGGCCAAAGAACTTTCCCAGTTTTCGGATGTCATCTACAATGATTTCGTTGCGCAGCCGCCCCTGATCATTCAGCGACCGGGCTATTGTGGCCAATCCCGGCTCGGCCCCGGCCAGTATGCGACGTGACACAGGGTGGTCGGGATCAATGTCGAGCGTCTCTGGCGGTGGCGGCGCGCCAAACAGCCCTCCGTCGTCTGCCAAAGGTGTTGCCAGCAAAAACCGCGCAATCCGCCAGGCCAACGTCGCCTTGCCGACGCCACGCGGCCCGGTCAGCAACCAGCCGTGGTGCAGGCGGTCCGAGTTATAGGCGGTCAGAAACGCCTGTTCTGCCGCATCCTGACCAAAAAGCCGGACGGTCTCGCGGGGATGCGGCGCACCGGGCACTTGATCCGGAGAGGGGATTTCGTCATTCATCGTCTATCGCAAAGCAGCCTGGACGATTTCTGTCACATCCTGTGCAACGCTGTCCATGTCCCGGTTGCCATCCACAATGCGGAAACGGTCGGAAAACTCATGGGCCAGTGCCAGAAAGCCCGCCCGCATCTTCTTTTGCAAGTCCGGGCCGAAATCTTCGAACCGTTCTTCCGCGCCTTGCCGTCCCTTGGCGCGGGACAGGCCGGTATCGGGGTCCATGTCGATCAGCAGAGTCAAGTCCGGCTCGCGCTTGATCATCAGGCTGTGCAGCTGATCAACAAGGCCGCGCAGGTCGCCCCGCGACAGGCCCTGATACATGCGTGTGCTGTCGGCAAAGCGGTCGCAGATTACCACTTGCCCTGCGGCAAGCGCGGGTTCGATCGTACGTTCCAGATGGTCGCGGCGGGCGGCCGTGAACAGCAGGATTTCCGTCTCGGCCGACCAGCGGTCGGGATCACCTTCCAAAACCAGGCTGCGGATTTCTTCCGCGCCAGGAGAGCCGCCCGGTTCACGCGTCAAAATGACCTCATGACCCTGCGCGCGCAGTTGATCCGCCAGCTTCCGCGCCTGAGTTGACTTGCCTGATCCGTCAATGCCTTCGAAAGTCAGAAATAACCCCGCCTTGGTCACATCGACTCCAGCGGGTTATTGATCACGTCTTTCAGAACAATGCCGCCAACAGTCAGCATACGCACGACAAATCCGCCAACTGCAACGTCTTCCGCCGCCACCAGCGGACGTCGTATTTCAGGCAATCCTTCAGGCTTGATGACAAGCTCGGCCAGTTGCTGGCCTTTCTTGACCGGAGCATTGACGGGACCCTGATACACAACTTCGGCCTTGACGTTCTGTGTCCCCAGAACCGGAAACAGAACCGTCAGATCGCCGTCAGGGACAAGACCTACGGTCTTTTTCTCGCCCATCCACAGCTTGGCTTCGGCTATCGGCGTTTCCGCGTTGGCAACTGTCCTCTCGACAAAATTTCGAAACGACCAGTTAACCACGGCCTCAGCCTCCTCTGCCCGTTGGCCGGTGCTGTCCAGCCCGCTGAGGACAAAGATGACACGCCGGTCGCCTTGTTTGGCGGAGCCGACCAGGCCGTATCCGGCCTCCTGCGTGTGGCCGGTTTTCAGGCCATCCGCGCCGATGCTCAGTTTCAGCAACGGGTTGCGGTTGCGGGCATTCGACGGCGCACGGCCATCGAATTCGAATACCTCTTCTGAAAACAGGGGGTAATATTCAGGGAAGTCGGTAATCAACCTGTCGGCCAGAACCGCCAGGTCATGAACCGACATCATATGTCCGGCGGCAGGCCACCCATTCGAATTCGCAAAGTTCGAGTTGTTCATACCCATCTGCTTGGCGCGTTGGGTCATATATCGGGCAAACCCGGCCTCTGTGCCGTCAGGGCTCAGCGCCTCGGCGAGCACCACGCAGGCGTCATTGCCTGACAGGACGATGATGCCGCGCAGCAGGTCTTCGACCCGAACCCGATCCTGCGTGTTCAGAAACATGGTCGAGCCGCCATAGCTCATCGCGTGTTCGGACACGGGCAGGGTTTCGTCCAGCGTCAATCTGCCGTCACGCAGCGCTTCGAAAGCTACATACAGCGTCATGAGCTTGGACATGGATGCAGGCGGCAAGGGCTGATCGGAGTCTTTTGCCAAAAGCACCGTACCGGTGGATTGATCGATCACATAAGCTGCGCGGGCAGATGTATCAAAAGCCTGAGCCGGAATTGCCAGCACGGTAAGCCCAATGGCCAGAACAGAAGTTCGCAATGAGGATAGCATCTTATGCCTCCTTGTATTTAGTCGGACACGGTGAACGCATCTTTGAAACCAAGATCCTTTACATCTTTTTGAATGGCTTTGCGTTCGGCCCGGGTTGCGGCAGGGCCAACCAGGACCCGCCATACTGTTTTGTTTTCGGTTTTCAGTTCCCGCACAACAGTCGACATGCCATTCCGGCGCACTTTCTCAGCAGCAGTATTCGCATTTGCTTCGACGCTGAATGTGCCGATCTGCACAAATGGTTTGCTCAGCGACGACGCAGCGCCTGTCGCTGCCGCTGCGGCCGGAACCGCTTCGGTCGCGTCAATCGCGGATGCTGCGCCTTCGATGGGGTCTAGTGGTGTTTCGGTGATTTCAGCGGGGTCTTTCTTTTGCCACCACTTCCGTTTTGCAGGCTTTTCAGCGGGGGCCTCGACGGGCGCATCTGACAACGCTGGTGTAGCTGCGGCTGCCGCAACATCTGCGGCCACATCAGCACCGCCTGTTGCTGCACCCGCCGCAGCCACGGTGGCTCCCGCAGCCGCTGCTGCTGCTGGCTCTTTTTTCTGCCACCACTTCCGCTTGGCCGGTTTCTTTTCAGCGGGCTCTGCCGGATCCTCAGCGGCTGCCGCCGCATCGGTGGTCGTTTCCGAACCTTCGGTCGCCTCGTTGGCAGAACTTTCCGCTTCCGCCGCGACTACTGCTGTACCGGCTGCTGCTGCTGGCGCCTTCTTTTGCCACCATTTCGGCTTGGCCGGTTTTTCGGTATTTGCCGCGGATGGGGCGTCGGTGGCCGCGGCGTCCGACACCGCAGCCGTATCCGTCGCCTCGTCTTCCGGTTTGGGCGCGTCCTCTGGTTGCGATTCCTTTACAGTTTCACGGCGTAGGGCGACGACACTGACCTTTGTCGGCGCGCCCGCCAGCATTCCGAGCTGTTCCGCAGCCGCAGATGAAACCTGAATCGCTGGGCCGGGCAGGTTGCGTTCACGTCGGAACAGGGCCCCTGTTACGGACTTGTTGTTTGCAGTGTTCGTAATCACGACACGCTCGGGCTGGGATACTTCCGGGTAGGCAACCCAGATACCGCCCAGCGAGGGCCTGCCATCCCAAAGCCCTGCTTCGGTGACCTGAAAAACCTCGGGGGCTTCGACGTCACGCTGCGAGCCCGAGGCCACCTCGGGAAGGAGTTCAGTTTTGTTTGAGTTTTCTTCAGGTTTTTCAGCCTCTTGAAGAATATCCTCACACCCGCTCAGAACTGTCAAAGTCAACGCCAGATACGCCAACCGTTTCGGTCCCGGGCGTGTCATGATCGCTCGCTTCATCTGCTTATCCCTTGCCTGAAGGGGTCTCGTTCTCGGAACCCCGCTGCCGGTCTGCTGGTTCTGCTTGCCAGCCTGTTTCGGTCTATTTCGGGGATCATAACGCGGCTGAAGAGTCATGGAAAGACCGCTGCGCGGGCTTCGGCAAGAAATCCCGATTTCGACTTGCCTCTGGCCGAACTTGCGCTTAGACCCTGCCTTCGACGGGGAGGTGGCAGAGTGGTCGAATGCGGCGGTCTTGAAAACCGTTGGGCGTGAGAGCGTCCCCAGGGTTCGAATCCCTGTCTCCCCGCCACTCATACCTGTCTCACTTCAGTTGTATTTTCTGATCCGGAATTGTTACGCAATTCCCGCGCGTTGGCGCATGCGCTTTCAATCAGAGACGAAGCAAACCGTACATTCAGAGGACAATTCAGGCGCGAGTCTCAGTGTCGCATTTTAGCGGGGTCGCTTTGGGCTGGATTTCCCTGATAACCTGCAATTTACAGGGAATATTCGCAAACCGGGACTGACTTCCGTCATTTCTTCTATCAGAACTGTATGTTTCTCAGAGGTTTATGTTGCAAATTCCCTAAAAGGTGGAACAGGGAATTTCCTCGTGCGAACAGGGAATTGTTCCGCCGGATCAGGGAGGGCGAAGTCTGTATCAGGGACGCAGGAGCTGGAGATGTCAGAAGCCGAACAGGCGTTCCTGTTCGGACCATTCAAGTGGGTGGGTCACGCTGACCAGACGCTTGAGTGTGAGTTCGGGCGGCTGGCTCCCGTCGAGAATCGCCGTTTGAATCTTTGGTGAGAGAAAGGCGAGCTGAGCACGGGTGCGGATGAAGGCGTCAGGGACGCTTTCGCGGCGGGCAATCTCCATCAGTTGAACTCCGGCCTTCAGATCACGGGCCCAGCCATGGGCGCGGATCAGCATGGACCGGAGGTGGGGATCAGGTTGGGGTGCCATGTCTCCGGCGATGACCTTGGCCTCGACGCCGCGGCGGCGCAGATCGAAAGATGCGGTGACGTGGGTGAGATCCGGGTGCAGTTGGTCCGCAGCAATGCCAACTGCGCTTGCCAGAGTTTTGGGGTTAAATTCGAGGTCGATCTGTCCTCGTGCAAGTTTGCCTTTGGCCAGAAGAGCAGCGCCGATCTGACAGCCATGGCCTAGAAGCCGGGTTACTAAATCCGCAACTGAAGTCTGAACTGCCTCGGCTGACCCGGCCTCCGGCTGCGCCAGTACTTGGTGCGCCGCGGCGGCGTCTTGCAAATGTCTGACGATGACATCAATGACCGCGTTTTCCAGCGCTGGGCCGGGCAGTCGCCAGCCAGAGATATCCTTGCCGCCTGAGATCAGTCGATTGGAGATATAGTAGCGCAACCGTCGGCCTTTGCGCGTGGTGTGGGTCGGCGTCAACCGATCACCAGTTTCGTCATACAGCAGACCGGTGAGCCAGGCCCCGGGGTCAGTGGAGTGTTGGCGCGCATCGGAGTCGCCGCGTGCCCGCGAGCGGTTGGAGGCCTGTCGCATTTTTTCCTGCACCCGGTCCCAGATGTCCTGATCGATGATCGCCGGATGTTGTCCGTCCCAGATCTTATCCTTGTGGCGGATTTTTCCGAGATAGACCGGATTGCGCAGCAGGTAATAGATTTGACCCCGTGACAGCGGACAATCCCCCTTCACACTGCCATCTGTCCGAACAACCCGTTTTGACCGCAGGTCTTCTGCCGTTGCCCGTTCTTCTACTTTGCGCAGGCAACCAAGCTCGTCATAAAGCCCAAAGAGATGCCGGACCGTTCTGGCCTCCTCTTCATTCACCACCAGCGTTCTTGCCTTCGGATCGGGGTGGCGATCATAGCCCAGAGGCAGGTTGCCACCCATCCAAAGCCCCTTCTTCTTCGACGCTGCAATCTTGTCGCGAATACGTTCGGCGGTGACTTCCCGTTCAAACTGAGCAAAGGACAACAGCACATTCAGCGTTAACCGGCCCATGGAAGATGAGGTATTGAAGGCCTGCGTGACGGACACAAAAGAACAGTTTGCCTGTTCCAGCCGGTCGACCAGCTTAGAGAAGTCGGCAAGCGACCGGGTCAGCCGGTCAATCTTGTAGACCACCACCATGTCAATACGCCCGGCATCGATCTCTTCAAGAAGGCGCTGAAGGGCGGGTCGCTCTAGGGTGCCGCCCGACAGGCCACCGTCATCGTAGCGCCCGGACAACAGGGTCCAGCCTTCATGTCGCTGGCTTGCGACATAGGCCGCGCAGGCCTCATATTGCGCATCCAGCGAATTGAAGTCCTGATCCAGACCATCTTCTGAGGACTTGCGCGTGTAGATGGCGCATCGGATTTTACGGCGCGGGCTCATTTGGCCGCCTTGCCGGTGAGCCCAAAGAAACGCGGCCCTGACCAATGCGCGCCGGTAATCTCTCGGGCGATGGCCGAGAGTGAGCGATAGGACCGACCGTTCCAAGTGAAGCCGTCTTCTGTAACGTCGACTACATGGGTCACACTATTCCACTCGCGTAGCAGGCGCCCGCCGGGTTTTAGGGCAGGGCATGTAGGCCGGGGTTTCTTCCCAGAGCCCTTTTCCAGCGTGGCTTTGACCTGGCGGGGTAGCCTGCCATGACGGCGGGACTGCATCTCAAAGGCGATAAAGCGGCGCAGAAAGGGTTGGCTGAGCATGGCGGGGGCAGGCTGATCAAACAGCTGCTGCCAAAGCGTGACCAGATCCGTTCGACCCATGGCGGCCAGATCGGCGACATCGCTCGTCTTCGTCATGACTCGCCGCCCTTGTTTGCTGTGAGGTGATATGTGGAAAAACCATGTGGCTTGTCGGATTTGCGCCGTTCAATCGTTGCGGCTGTCTTCCGCAGCCCACTCAATGCAGCTCGGACCGAATGAGGTTGCCACCCCGTTGCTTTGCAGAGCGCCTCAATGCTGGCGCCGCTCGGGCGGCGCAACAAGTGTTGCACCTTGTCAATTTTGGTTTGTTTGGATTTGGACATGTATTGTCTCCTCTGATCTGGGGTTGGCGGAACGCCAAACCCTGGTACCGAGGAGCGTCCGAATGGCTCGGGCGTGGGTTCAGTGATGCGTGGTTCACAGCAACAGTCCAGCTCTTTCTGGGGCAATCCCAAGAGGGGTGAGTTTTGCAGGGCGTTGCTGCCGTACCCCCGATTATTCGTCAACAATCTTAATCGGTTACTTTTGGTTTTGGGGGGTGCGTCTCCTAATGATGGCACCTACATTCGACCTAATCGCCCGGACTATCAGGGCGGGAAACTGCTCCCGCAGGCAGCACTCATTGGAAACACAGGTTTCCGCAGAGAGCATTCAAAGGAGCAACGTCTCGGATCGATTGGTCCGGGGAGTTGCGATTTGTGCTCTCTCCGATTTTCCAGCGCGATCCCTCCATCTCGACGTCCGCGCGGCGTCACGCAAAAGGAGGCGGTTATGCCTGCCAAAAACACACACAGCGACGTTCGGGCGTCCAATACGCCTATCTGGATGGCCGAAAAAGTTATCCAATCCCAGATCAGCCAGATCAAGCCCTACGCCAACAACAACCGCGTGCACGCGGCCAAGAATGTCGACAAACTGAAAGCATCGGTGGCCCAGTTTGGCTTTGTCACTCCGATCCTGTTGGATGGTTCGGGCACAATCATCGCGGGTCATGGCCGCTATGAGGCCGCTAAGGCCCTGGGGTTGAATTCCGTACCGACTGTTGTCGCGGATCATTTGTCAGAAGCGGAAGTGCGCGCTCTGCGCATTGCGGACAATAAGCTGGCGGAATTGTCGGACTGGAATGAAGCGGCGTTGCAGATCGAATTTGCCGAGCTGATGGACCTCAACCTTGATGGCGAGTTGAACTTTGATCTGGACATCACAGGGTTCGAAACACCGGAGATCGACATCATTATCGACAGCGTCGGTGAGGTGACGGTATCTGTAGCGGAAACTGTTGAGACGCCGAACCTTGCGGCACCCGCAATTGCGCAGCCGGGCGACCTCTGGGTTCTCGGAGATCATCGCATTTTCTGCGGGGACGCCCTTCAAGCCCAGAGCTACGACACCTTGCTGGAAGGCGAGACCCCGCAGATAGTCTTCACCGATCCGCCTTACAACGTGCCTGTCAATGGGCATGTGCGGTCCGGCAATAGCGCCGAACACCGCGAGTTTGCCATGGCGTCGGGAGAAATGACGGATAGCGAGTTCCGCGGCTTTCTTTCAGGCGCGATCACGCAGTTGTTTGACTGCCTGCCGAACGGAGGCATCGCGATGATCTGCATGGACTGGCGTCATATCGAAGAACTGATTACGGCGGGCAAAGCAGCTGGATTGGACCTCATCAATCTCTGCGTCTGGAACAAGACGAACGGAGGCATGGGCAGCCTTTATCGCTCAAAGCATGAGCTGATTTGCGTTTTCAAGAAGCCTGGTGCGCCGCACATCAACAACGTCGAGCTGGGCAAACACGGGCGCAACCGGACCAACGTCTGGGATTACGCCGGTGTGAACAGCTTTGGGGCAGGGCGCGAGGCGGATCTCTCAGATCATCCCACGGTGAAGCCGACAGCTTTGGTGGCAGATGCCATCATGGATGTGAGCCATCGCGGCGATGTCGTGCTGGACGTCTTTGGAGGGTCCGGCGCGAAGTTGCTGGCAGCTGAGAAAACCGGGCGCCAGGCGCGGCTCATTGAGCTCGATCCGGCCTATGTGGATGTCGCCATCCGCCGTTGGCAGGAAATGACTGGCGAGCGCGCCGTGCATTCGGTGACAGGCCAGGCGTTCGATGCGCGTTCTGCGGCCAACGACACCACTTCAGAACAGGAGGTGGGTCATGTCCGACGATACGAAAGAAGAGTATGAGGTGGGCTACGGCAAGCCGCCCAAAGCAACCCGGTTCAAAGAAGGCCGATCCGGCAATCCGAAAGGGCGGCCGAAAGGTGCTAAAGGCGTGAACGCCAGCTTGAAACGCGAACTGGAAACAAAGATTACAGTTCGCGAAGGCAGCCACGAAATCCGGATTTCCAAGGCTGAGGCAATTGCCAAGCGGCTCACGGCTGGCGCGTTGAATGGCGACACGAAATTGTTGATGGCGCTGCTGAAGCTGGACGCAGATCTGTTCAACACAAGTGACATGGACGCGCAAGAAAGCGTCCGTGCGGTTGAGCCGGACGCTGTCGACTACGAAATCCTCCGGGATTTCTTTTCCAGTCACCCGGATGGTGACGGCGGTCCTGAAGATGAAGAGGCCAATGATGTCGGCTCCTGATCCCAAAATGGTCCGGCAGGTCGCGCGCGAGGTTTGCCGGGACAATTTCTTTCCCTTTGTGTGGCGCGTGTTTGACACGCTGCATCAAGGGACGGACCGCGGCTTTGATCCGGCCTGGCATGTGCGGGCCATGTGCCATGAGTTGGACAATGTCCGCCGAGGCGAAAACAAGCGGCTGATCATCAACATCCCGCCACGTTGCCTGAAATCAGTCACCGTGGCCGTTGCATATGTCGCTTATCTTCTGGGGCATAACCCCAGCGCCAAAATCATTGTTGCCAGCTACGGGCTGGATCTGGCGCGCAAGCATTCCGAAGATTGTCGTCGGATCATGTCCGCGCGCTGGTACCGGGAAATGTTCCCTGAAACGGTCTTGGCCAAAAAGGGCAACACCTCAGAAGAAATCCGCACCACAAAGGGAGGCAGTCGCAAGGCTGTCTCCATCGGCTGCTCTGTCACTGGCCATAGTGCCGATTACATCATCATCGATGATCCGCTGAAAGCGGGTGATGCGGGTTCCGAAGCTGAACTGGCCAAGGCACAGGAGTTTATTGAGGGAAACTTGCTGTCGCGCTTTGACAACCCGGCCGAGGGGCGCGTTGTCATGGTTGCACAGCGGTTGCCCGAGATGGATTCGCCGGGCTACGTGCTGGAACGCGGTACCTATCGGCACCTGTATCTGTCTGCCATCGCCGAAGAACATGAAACGGTGCCTCTTGGGTTTGGAAGGGTCATGCACCACAAACCGGGTGATCTTCTTTGCCCGTCTCGTTTGGATCAGAACACGCTGGATACCAAGCGTCGCGAAATGGGCGCAGCTGTGTTCAATTGCCAGTATCAGCAGAACCCAGTTGCGCCAGACGGATCGCCGCTGCGCTGGGAATGGTTCGGGACCTACGAGACCGTCGAAGATCGCCAATGGTTCCAGCTGGTTGTTCAAAGCTGGGATACGGGGATGTCTGCGGATCCCCGGTCCGACTTCTCGGCCTGTACAACCTGGGGGTTCCGCGAAAATGCGTGGTACCTTCTCGACGTCTGGCGCGGGCAGGTGGACTACCCAGACCTGAAAGCCAAGGCGCTGCAGCTTGTCGGCCGTTGGGATCCGGATCGCGTTCTGATCGAAGATGCGGCCTCCGGCAAACCGCTTCTGGACGAGTTGTTTCGTGATGACCGTCGGCGCTATGAACGCATTAGACCTGACAAGGACAAGGAAACCCGTTTCCAGTCCGCGTGCGGTCCTGTCGAAGAGGGCAAGGTGCATCTGCCTGCAGATGCACCCTGGCTGGCGGCGTTCAAACGGGAACTGCAGTCCTTTCCGCGCGGGCGAAACGACGATCAGGTCGACAGCTTTGCCCATTTTCCGAACTGGTCCAAGGGCCAGGGCTTCTACCGGGCGCTGGGTCGCGATAACCAGATCAACTTCGAACGTCGGGAGCGAAATCGTGAGCGGATAAGACGGCGGTAGAACAGAAAATAGAGTTCGAGGCCGGTATTCGGCCTTGAACCGCACAGCCAAACCTTGGTCATTGGGTCTGAAGGGCGGGAAGCGAACCTTCGTCGTGTCAATCCCGAACTCCGCTATGCGGCCTAAGCCGAGCTAGAGCTTGTCCACGCCGGTCATATTGATTGAATTCCGAAAGTGTGGAAACGTTCATATGGTAGACGCGTTAACGGCGATATTTCACATGAAGCGTATCCTGTTCTCAGTTGTGTTTTGTTTTCTGCCTGCGATGGTGCTGGCGGACAAAGTTGCCTTGGTAATTGGCAATGCGAACTACCAACATGTCAGCAATCTCAAAAACCCGTCGAATGATGCGATCGACATTGCAGAGGCATTGCGCAGGATCGGGTTTGAGGTCACAACAGGTCTTGATCTGGATTACCGCGACATGCGCCTTGCCATACGTGACTTTGGAGAAAAGGCAAAAAACGCCGAGTCGGTCATCGTATACTTCGCCGGCCACGGCATCGAGTTGGACAACACGAACTTCCTGATCCCTGTCAGTGCGGAACTGCGGAGCGACCGTGACATCGAACTCGAGGCAATCCGCCTCAACACATTGATTAGCTCCATCGCGGGCGCACCCGGCTTGAAGATCGTGTTGGTTGACGCCTGCCGCAACAATCCATTCCTCGCGACTATGGAGCGCACAAACAGCACCCGCTCAATTGGACGCGGACTTGCACGTATCGATCCGGGAGGTGTGTTGGTTGGATATGCTGCAAGGAGCGGAACGCTGGCGCTTGACGGCGATGGCCGCAACAGCCCCTATGCTCAGGCTCTGCTCAACCACATCGAGGAACCCGGACTTGAGATTGGCAAGTTGTTTCGGCGAGTCCGCGACAGGGTTTACACTCTGACAGAAGGCTATCAGGAGCCATTTACTTATGGCTCGCTTCCCGCCAGAGACATTTTTCTTGTTCCAGATGCGGCTGCAGGCTCGACGCCAGAGGAAGAAATTGAGCGTGTCGAAGACCAGATTTATGCGGACTTTGAACTTGCGCGTTCGCTCGGAAGGCTTGATGCGATCGAGATGTTTCTGGAGCGATACGAAGGCGAAAGGGATCATTTTGCAGTCGCGCTCGCCCTTTCGTTGCGGGACGACTTGCTTGCTGAGCACCAGAAGGACGAAGTGCCGGGCAACAGTAGTACTGCGCGAGACAAAGTAGCAGCTCTTGTGCCGACATCGCCTCAAAGCGCGAAGGATGATACAGAGACGCGCAGCCTGATCCGTGATATACAAACTGAGCTAAATCGCGTTGGCTGCAGCGCTGGCACAGCGGACGGTGTTGCGGGCCCACGCACGAGATCTGCTTTCTCTCGGTATATCAGCGCTAGAGAGAATCTTGGACTGACGCCTGAGAGCCTCGAGACCAGTGAAACTCTTGCCGCACTTCGAGGAGAGCAAGGAAGAGTCTGTAATCAGTTGGTCGCGCCGTCTTTCGCGACTTTTGATGGTGACTACATTGTCTTAATCAGACGCAGATGGGACGATGATTATTGGCAAACAACCAGTCGGCCCGACAAGGCCTATTTCCCCGGAAAAATCGAGCCACTTGCAGCCTTGCGCATCAATCGCAATGGAGACAAGCTGACCTTGCTATCTGCCCAAGGCTTTGCGGCCGAAGGGCCTTGGTTTAGGGACTTCACTGGCAAATTCGATGACTCCGGTCAGTTGAAATTGCGCTTCACATTGAGTTCGCATTTCGGGCAGGCGACACCCTATAAGGTCAATATAAGCGTCAAACTGCCCGAAGGACTTTCGCCAGGAAGAAGGCTTGTCTACGAGCCGCGCAGGATTGACGGGCAGTTTTTTCTGAATTTTCTAATACGCCGTGTCAGTTGAAACTTTAAAGCGATGTCCTTGCCTGCTCCGCAAGAAGACCGTCGCTCTGGGCTCCTCGTCGCTGTTCGCCGCAGATTTCGCCAAGGTCTTGTTTGGGCCGATTTCGCCCACAAGTTCGGACGTTCTGAGGACTCGGGTACTCAGACTTAGCTGCTTCAAATGACTAGGTTCCTTGGCCGCCCAAACACGTCGCCTAGTGTCTAAAGTCCAATGCTCAGGCGGGTTCTATACTTTGGCCATATCCCATAAACCGATCAACATGGTCAGGTTACGCCAACAAATTTTGAAGTGGAAAACTGAGGCAAGGCGAAGACTGGTTGCAAGTACTGGTGGACCCTTCGAGCAACGAGACAAACGAGCTCTTTCGGAGACTTGCCGAAGATAACCCATTGATGACGATTGCGTTCATCCTCGGAGGGTGTCGGCACGACACCTTGCGGTGGAGCACTGTATCGGCGATCGGGCCGGTTCGCCGCGCCCAAGAACGAAATTGTGAGCGGACTACGAGCTACATGGTTCGGTCGTCATTCCGCCGTCAAAGGAACACGTCAACCGCCAGAAGCCTCTGCAACACATCCATCTGCAATTTTCAGACCCCCAATCTGCGCTAACAAACTGACGATCGCGTCAACGCCCGTTCGGTGGCGTAGGGCCGAAAACACGAAAGGTCGGCCCTTTCGAATTTGCGTGGCGTCGCGCTCCATCACTTCGAGCGACGCGCCGACATGGGCGGCGAGATCTGTTTTGTTGATGATCAGAATGTCCGATTTCGTTATCGCAGGACCGCCCTTGCGCGGAATTTCCTCACCCGCTGCAACGTCGATCACGTAGAGTGTCAGGTCCGCCAGTTCCGGGCTGAATGTGGCCGACAAATTGTCGCCGCCGCTTTCGATCAGAACTATATCCAAGCCGGGGTGACGGGCCTGCATCTCTGCCACGGCGGCCAGATTGATCGAGGCATCCTCGCGGATCGCGGTATGCGGGCAACCGCCGGTTTCGACACCGATAATCCGGTCCCGGGGCAGAATCTGCATCCGCATCAACGCTTCGGCATCCTCTTGCGTATAAATGTCGTTGGTGATGACACCAATCGAAAAGGCCTCGCCCAGGGCCTCTGCCAAAGCGGCAGTCAGGGTCGTTTTACCAGCGCCAACCGGGCCGCCGATACCAACGCGCAGGGGGCCGTTCATACTGCTCATGTTCGGAATATCCTTGAATATTGAGTTTCATGTTTCATCGACAAGATATCGGACAGGAATGCGGTTGAACCCAGTTCATCAAGGCCCGTGTGTTGTGCTGTTTCCGCAATCGAAGTGCAGAGCGGGGTCAGATCACGAATCAGCCGCTGAGCATCGGTCTGTCCCAAAGGGACAAGGCGGGTTGCGCAGGCCACAAGATTGCTCATGAAGGCCTGAAGGAACATCTGCGACACCAGCGGGCGCGGCAGATTCTGCATCCGCGCGGCACGGCCCACCGCGACCGGGTAGGTGAGGCGCCGCAGGTCGAGCCCCCAGATATCTCCGGTCACGGATCCGAAAGCCTGACCCAGAAGGTCGGATTCCATCAGCCGTTCCGACCCGGCGCAAAAGGCGCGGGCGGAGGCATCGATTCGGGCCAACGCGGCCCTGTCATCGGCGTTATACGCGGCCACAAGAAATAGCGCGTCATTCCAGCCCGAGCCATGTTGCAGTATCGTGGCGACCCAGTCGCCTGTCTGGTTTGCGCTGGCGACCCGGCCCAGTTCAATCGCTGCCTCCAGCCCGTGGGAATAGGCGAAGCCCCCAACCGGATAGGCGGGGGACAACCATTGGGTCAGTGTCAGGATGTCAGAGCTAGTGGGCGTGACCATGGGTCCTGCCGTGGCCATAGGCCCCGCCTTCGGGGGTGAAGGGTTCGACGACTTCGCGAATATCGGCCCCCAGTTTCATCAGCATGTCGCGAATGACGTGATCGCGCTGGATCAGCAGCCTGTCAGATTCGATTTGGCAGGGTGTGTGCCGGTTGCCGATATGCCAGGCAAGGCGCAGCAGGTGGTCACCCTTTACCTCCAGCAGCTCTTCGGGGGCCGCGACGATTTCAATCTCACGACCGTCTTCCAATACCAGAACCCCGCCATGATCCAGCGATTTGGTGTTGGAGAGATCAACCAGAAACGCCTCGCCATCATCCGTGGCCAGCATCTTGCGGCGCAGGAAGCGGCCATCATAGTCCAGCGAGACCTGCGCATGAGCGGGTGCATGCGCATGGTCGTGGTAGATACGAGCGGTTTTGATCGCGGTGGTCATCTTGGTGCTCCTTGTATCTCAGAACATAAAGTATCGCTGCGCCATCGGCAGCACCTCGGCAGGTTGGCAGGTCAGCAATTCACCATCGGCGCGGACCTCGTAGGTTTCCGGGTCTACTTCGACATGGGGCGTCGCATCGTTTAGCGGCAAATTGCGTTTGCCAATCTCGCGTGTGTTCCGCACAGCGACTGTTTTCTTGGCCAGGCCTAGAGTTTCACCGATCCCGTCCGCCTGCGCTGCTGCCGAGACAAAGGTAATCGCCGAGTGCTCCACCGACCGCCCATAAGCCCCGAACATCGGACGGCTGTAAACAGGTTGCGGTGTCGGGATCGAGGCATTTGGGTCGCCCATCTGCGCGCAGGCAATTGTACCGCCCAGCAGAACCATCTCGGGTTTCACGCCGAAAAAGGCCGGGTTCCACAGGACAAGATCGGCGCGCTTGCCTACCTCGATGCTGCCGATTTCATGGCTCAGACCGTGGGCAATCGCCGGGTTGATGGTGTACTTGGCGATGTAACGGCGGACCCGCAGGTTGTCGTTTTCACCGGTTTCCTCGGTCAGACGCCCTCGCTGTTTCTTCATCTTGTCGGCGGTTTGCCATGTGCGGATCAGCACCTCTCCGACCCGGCCCATGGCCTGGCTGTCAGACGCGATGATCGAGAACGCACCCATGTCGTGCAGGATATCCTCGGCCGCGATGGTCTCGCACCGGATGCGGCTTTCGGCAAAGGCTACGTCCTCGGGGATGGACTTGTCGAGGTGATGGCAGACCATCAGCATATCCAGATGTTCCTCGACCGTGTTTACAGTGAAAGGTCGCGTCGGGTTGGTCGAGGAGGGAAGAACGTGATTCTCGCCACAAATCTTGATGATGTCAGGGGCATGGCCGCCACCTGCGCCTTCGGTGTGGAAGGCGTGGATGGTGCGTCCTTTCATGGCGGCGACAGTGTTTTCGACGAAACCGGATTCGTTCAGAGTATCGGTGTGGATCATCACCTGTACATCCATCGAATCGGCCACCGACAGGCAGCAGTCGATGGCGGCAGGGGTCGTGCCCCAATCCTCATGCAGTTTCAGAGCGCAGGCCCCGGCATTGACCTGTTCCTCGAGCGCAGCTGGCAATGAGGCGTTGCCCTTGCCCGCAAAGGCGAGGTTCATCGGGAAGGCATCCGCCGCCTGCAACATCCGTCCGATATGCCAGGGGCCGGGGGTGCAGGTGGTGGCCAGCGTGCCATGGGCCGGACCCGTGCCGCCGCCTAACATGGTGGTCAGGCCGGAATGCAGCGCGTCTTCGATCTGCTGAGGGCAAATGAAGTGGATATGGCTGTCGAACCCGCCTGCGGTCAGGATGCGCCCCTCGCCCGCGATGGCTTCGGTGCCGGGGCCGATGATAATGTCGACACCTGGCTGCGTGTCGGGGTTCCCCGCCTTGCCGATCCTGGCGATACGCCCGTCTTTCAGACCGACATCCGCCTTGTAGACACCCGAATGATCCACGATCAGCGCATTGGTGATGACTGTATCCACCGCCCCCTTGTCCCGTGTGACCTGAGACTGCCCCATCCCGTCGCGGATCACTTTCCCGCCACCGAACTTGACCTCTTCGCCATAGATGGTCAGATCGCGTTCGACCTCGATGATCAGGTCGGTATCGGCCAGCCGCATTTTATCGCCGGTGGTGGGGCCGAACATGGCGGCATAGTCGGAGCGTTTGATTTTTGCTGGCATCACAACGCCCCCATGACCTTTTGATTGAACCCATAGACCTTGCGTGCGCCGCCGATCGGGATCAGCGAAACCTCGCGTTCCTGTCCCGGTTCGAACCGCACGGCGGTGCCGGGGGCGATGTCCAGACGCAGGCCATGGGCGGCAGCGCGGTCGAACTCCAGCGACGGGTTGGTCTCGGCAAAATGATAGTGCGAGCCGACCTGAATCGGGCGGTCGCCAGTATTGGCGACCATCAGCGTCAACGGCTCGGCGCCCAGGTTGAACGTGATTTCGCCTTCAGCGGGGAAATGCTCGCCGGGGATCATTTGTTTAGCTTCACCATCAAGGCAACAGCAGCCAACGCGACAATCGCGAGGCCCACGGCCAGAGCGGCATAGTCCGTGCCATGCGCGTGGATATGCGTGCCGTTATGCGCGGCGGCGGGGCCAGCCAGGATCAGAACAGGGAAAAGCATGCGGGTCATATCAGTGTTTCTTTTTTTAGCGAATAGGGTTGTGAACGGTCACCAGCTTGGTGCCGTCGGGAAAGGTGGCCTCAACTTGAACCTCGTGAATCATCTCGGGGACGCCTTCCATGCATTGCGCGCGGGTGATCACCTCGGCCCCGGCTTGCATCATATCGGCGACCGACCGCCCGTCGCGTGCGCCTTCAACCACGGCGCTGGTGATAAGGGCAATCGCCTCGGGATGGTTCAGTTTGACACCACGGGCCAGTCGTTTGCGGGCAACTTCAGCGGCCATGGCGACCAGCAGTTTGTCTTTTTCACGGGGAGTCAGGTTCATGTCAGATTGTCCAGCATCTTGGAAGCGAGTCGTTGTTCAGTCGCCGAAGCACGGGCATCAGACTTCGGCGCAGGGCATACCCGTTCTTGGCCAGCAGTCGGACGACCAGCAGGTCAGGTTGAAACAGGCTGGCCCCGGCGGTATCGGGCAGCATCTGGCGGATTGCCTTCAGATGCCCTTCGGCCCTGGGCGAGGCAAATGCGACTAAGGCCATCGCGCCCGCGCCATCTGCAATGTGCTGACGGGCCAGATGCGCGCTAAGGTCGCCGGTGAACCGGGTGGCGTCCAGAAACACCATCCTTTCGTTGCGCCGAATCTCGATCCGATCGCTGAGGCGGATATCCGTCAGAGTTTCACCCATCGCGGTACGACCAAAGATCAAAGGTTCAACCATAAGGGCCGAGGCATCCTCGGCCAAATCAATACGCAAGCGCCGATTCAATGCGCTGCCACTGTACAGGATCGTCTCTTGCGGAAGCCAGTTCAGCCTTGCCTGCGGACCGGCGGTTAAAGCGTTGACGATGCGTGCGGCCTGACCGGGTTGCGCTTTGTATGCCCGCTCACAAGCCTGCGTGGTCAGTGTCAGTTCGGTGCCCCGGCCTGCGCGACCTGAAAACCGGAAATCATCACCGCCAGTAACACCACCGGCCGTGTTCAAAAGCACGGCGTCCAATTGGGTGCCGTGTCCGCGTGGGAAGAGACATTTGAACGAACCCGCCAGCCGCAAGCGATCAATCACACTGCGCCCGTGGAACAGTTTGGCCGACAGCGTAACCCGGCCTTCAGCGCGTGGCGGTCTCGCATGTGACGCTGACGATATGGGCGTGAATTGAGTGATGGCAGCGGCTTTCGCGTCATGAACGTTTGGCGCTTTTTCACCTTTGGGATGTCGAAACTCTATCGACAGGTGTAGATTTTCGACCAAGTCCCGTCCCGTAAGTGCAATTTTTAATCACGCATGCAGCATGTAGATCAAAAATCGGGCATATCAGTCCACTTTGCCAGAATGCTATGGGGCCAGATTTGCCTATTTCGCTGCAATGCAGAATCGATGTGGGGCCTACCGGGCTAACGACCACCGGGGGTGTGTGACGGCTGCGCGAATTGGACCTCGGACACAACCGCCACACGTAACGCAACATACAGTTGCGGGGATCAGGTAGTAGAAGACAGCGTGTCAACGCAAGGCTTCTGTGCCCGCCCCGCCAGGAGAATTACATGACATCTCTCAAATCCACGCTCTTCGGATCGGTTGTCTTTGCTGCCATGGCAACGGCCGCTCTGTCTGCTGAAGACACGATCAAAGTCGGCGTACTGCACTCGTTGTCAGGCACTATGGCGATTTCGGAAACCACGCTGAAAGACACGATGTTGATGCTGATCGACCAGCAGAACGCCAAAGGCGGCCTGCTGGGCAAGCAGCTTGAGGCAGTTGTGGTTGATCCTGCATCCGACTGGCCGCTGTTTGCGGAAAAAGCGCGTGAGCTACTGACCGTGCATGAGGTGGATGTGATCTTTGGCAATTGGACGTCCGTCAGCCGCAAATCGGTGCTGCCGGTGATTGAGGAACTGAACGGCCTTCTGTTTTATCCGGTGCAGTATGAGGGTGAAGAAAGCTCGAAAAACGTCTTCTATACCGGTGCCGCGCCGAACCAACAAGCGATCCCGGCGACCGACTATTTCCTGGACGAGCTTGGCGTTGAGAAATTCGCGCTGCTTGGCACAGACTATGTCTATCCCCGCACCACCAACAATATCCTCGAAAGCTATCTGAAGCAAAAGGGCATCGCGGACGGTGATATCTTCGTCAACTACACGCCCTTTGGCCATTCCGACTGGTCCAAGATCGTGGCGGATGTGGTTGCGCTGGGTGCGGATGGTAAGAAGGTCGGAGTGATCTCAACCATCAATGGCGACGCCAACATCGGCTTCTACAAGGAACTGGCTGCGGCTGGCGTCTCGGCGGATGACATTCCGGTCGTTGCGTTCTCGGTTGGAGAGGAAGAACTGTCGGGCCTGGATACAACCAACCTTGTGGGCCATCTGGCTGCTTGGAATTACTTTCAGTCGGCGGATACCGACGCCAACACTGAATTTGTTGAAACATGGAAAGCTACCATGGGCGAAGACCGGGTGACCAACGACCCGATGGAGGCACATTACATCGGTTTCAACATGTGGGTTAACGCCGCGACCGAGGCCGGTTCGACCGACGTAGATGCCGTGCGCGCCGCGATGTACGGGCAGGAATTCCCGAACCTGACCGGTGGAACCGCTGTCATGCTGCCGAACCACCATTTGGCCAAGCCGGTTCTGATCGGTGAGATTCAGGAAGACGGCCAGTTCGACATCATCAGCGAAACCGACGTTGTGCCGGGCGACGCCTGGACCGACTTCCTACCGGAATCGGCGGTGCTGGTATCGGATTGGAAAGAGCTGGGCTGCGGTATGTACAACACCGAGACCGAGACCTGCGTTCAGACCCTGTCGAACTACTAACCGACACGCAAGGTGGGTGTGATGCCCGCCTTGCCCCCAAAGACACTCGGGTTTCACCACATGTTACGACTTTTCCTTGCGGGCCTCGCAATTCTATGCGCCTACCTGACCGCCAACGCACAAGAGGCAGGTCTCCAACCGATCCTGCAAGAGCATCAGGAGATTATCGCCAAAAGCTCACGCAAGACAATCGGGCCCGCGATTGATGCGATTGCCAGCAGCGGGTTGCCGCAAGCGCAGGTGATGCTTGAGACATGGGCCGCCAAGGACGTGTGGATGCGCAAGTCGGACGGCCTGTTCTTTGCAGGCAAAAAGGTCGAAGGCCGGTCGTATGAGCTTACCGATTTCGATACTGGCGAGGTCGTTGGTATTTTCGAGAAATCCAACCTGAAGCAGTTGAAGCCCAATAGCGGCATCCGCGCGATGATTGGCACGGCTCTGGTGCAGTACCAGCTAACAGATCCGGACCGCGCTCGGCGGCTGGCCGCTTTGCAATCCATCCAACGTGACCCCGAACGTGCTTTGCTGGAGCCCCTACGCGCGTCGATTGCCGATGAAGCTGATGCTGATTTGAAAGCTCACAAACAACGGCTCGAACGGTTGCTGACGATTGGATATGACGAAGATACCGCGGCGCGCGTGGCTGCGATTGAGCAGATGTCCGACGATCTGGGCGTGGACGTCCGTGGCGCATTAAATCCACTGATCGCGACGACGCGACAAGCAGCACCGGAACTGCCGTCTAATGTGAATATCGCCGCCGTTTTAGAACCGGGTTCGAGTGATTTGACGCGCGATGAGGCCTATGACTTGCTGGTCACTGGCAATCTGGCGCCCCCACGCTTGTCACGGGATGATATTCGGACAGCACTTGCGGCCAATATTGACGGGGGTCGCGTTGGTGACATTCCGCTTGCGCAACTGAATACAGATGAAACGCGCGCTCGGGCATATGTAACCTTGGCAGAGGCAAGGGTCGTTCCCGCCTTGGTAACCGAGGCCGACATAAACACGGCGCTGGCTGAACATGTGTTCATTGATACCTACACGGAACCCTCGCCCGAAGTGACCGCAGCTGCAGTGCAGGCACTTGAACAGATCGAGCTGAAGGTCGGCCTGAACCAGACGCTCGACCTGACACTGGACGCGATCTCATTGGCGTCGATCTATTTCTTGGCAGCCATCGGTCTGGCGATCACCTTCGGCGTGATGGGTGTGATCAACATGGCTCATGGTGAGTTCATCATGATGGGCGCCTATACCGGATACGTGGTGCAGCAGTTCATCCCCGACCACACGCTGTCGATAATCGTCGCCATCCCGATGGCCTTTGCCGTCACCTTCGCGATGGGCGTCGCGATGGAGCGGCTAGTTATCCGCTGGCTCTATGCCCGTCCGCTTGAGACGCTGCTGGCGACCTTTGGCATCTCAATCGCACTGCAACAGCTGGCCAAGAACATTTTTGGCACGCAGGCCCGCCCGCTGACCGCGCCCGGCTGGCTGGATGGGGCGTGGGTGCTGAACGATGTGGTTTCGATCAGTTATATCCGCATCGCGATCTTTGTGCTGGCGACGATCTTTTTGGGACTGTTCCTCTACATTATGAAGCGCACGCGGCTTGGGCTTGAGATGCGCGCGGTGACACAGAACCCACGCATGGCCGGGTCGATGGGTATCAATCCGGGGCGGGTGAATATGCTGACCTTCGGCTTGGGCTCGGGCATCGCCGGGATTGCCGGGGTTGCGATTGGTCTGTTCGCAAAGGTCACGTCCGATCTGGGCAGCGACTATATCGTGCAAAGCTTCATGACCGTGGTTGTTGGCGGCGTCGGAAACATCTGGGGCGCGCTGGCAGGTGCGGGCATGATCGGCTTCCTGCAAAAGGGGATCGAATGGATGAACCCCTCGAACACCCTCGCCGCGCAAACATACATGATCATCTTCATCATCATTTTCATCCAGTTCCGGCCAAGGGGCATCATTGCCCTCAAAGGTCGTGCGGCGGGGGATTGAGCCATGGAACGCAGCTTTGTCGCCAAAAACCCATCGGTACTGGTCTTTCTGGCCATCCTCTCCCTGTTCACTTTGGGCGTCACCGTCCTGTCCGAAGGGTTCGGGATTGGCGTGATCTCGACCAGCTTTGTCAAAACGCTGGGCAAGACCCTGTGCCTTTGCCTGATCGCTGTGGCCATGGATTTGGTCTGGGGATTTACGGGCATCCTGTCCCTCGGCCATTTCGCGTTCTTCGGGCTGGGCGGCTACATGATCGGCATGTGGCTGATGTATGAACGTACCCGCCTGATCGTGGTGGAGTCGCTCTCCCAAGCCGACATTCCGCCAACATCGGCCGAGGTCGTGGATGCCATCGGCACGCAAATCTTCGGCGTCGTCGGATCGTCCGAATTCCCGCTGATCTGGGCCTTTTCGGACAGCCTGTTCCTGCAACTGGCGCTGGTCGTGCTGGTGCCGGGCCTTCTGGCACTGATCTTTGGTTGGCTGGCGTTCCGCAGCCGGGTCACGGGTGTCTACCTGTCGATCCTGACCCAAGCCATGACATTGGCACTGGCGCTGTACCTGTTCCAGAACGACAGCGGTATGCGTGGCAACAACGGCCTGTCGGGCCTGCAGAACCTGCCGGGCGTCACGGCCTCGCAGGACTTGGTGTCAATCTGGTTCCTCTGGGCCTCAGCGCTGGCCCTGGGGCTGGGCTACATGCTGGCGGCATGGATCGTGGCGGGCAAGTTCGGCTCGGTTATCCGCGGCATCCGCGATAATGAGGCGCGAGTGCGGTTCCTTGGCTATTCGGTCGAGAATTACAAGCTGGCTGTCTTCACATTGACCGCCTGCATCGCCGCCATCGCGGGCGCGCTGTATTATCCGCAGGCGGGGATCATCAACCCCGAGGAGATGGCCCCCATTGCCTCGATATATCTTGCCGTCTGGGTCGCCATCGGCGGGCGTGGTCGCCTGTATGGAGCGGTCATCGGCGCGGCGTTTGTCAGCCTGCTCAGCACATGGTTCACAGGTGGACAAGCGCCGGACATCCCACTTGGGTTCTACACGATCAAATGGGTCGACTGGTGGCAGGTGCTGCTGGGCGTCTCATTCGTGCTGGTAACCCTGTTCGCACCAAAGGGTATTGGAGGGCTATTCGACCTCTGGACCAACCACCGCGCGCCGCAACGCTACGGTGCCCCGCTTGGACCCGATGAAAGCGCATTGCGCGAAATGGAGGCCTTGGAATGAGCACTCTGCTGGAGGTCAGCGGCGTTTCAGTCACCTTCGACGGGTTCCGCGCCATCAACAACCTGTCCTTCCAGATTGGCAAGGCCGAGCTTCGCGCGGTTATCGGGCCGAACGGGGCAGGTAAAACGACCTTCATGGATATTGTCACCGGCAAGACCCGGCCTGACGAGGGCCGGGTAACCTGGGGTGAGAAATCCGTTTCCCTGCTGCGAATGAGCGAGGCCAAGATCGCGCAAGCCGGCATCGGGCGTAAGTTCCAGAAACCCACCGTGTTCGAGGACCAGACCGTGCAGGAAAACCTGCTGATGGCGTTGAAGAATAAACGGGGCTGGCTGGGTGTGCTGTTCTATCGCCCTTCGACAGATCATCTGGAGAAGGTCGAGGAACTGGCCGCTGAGATTGGCCTGTATGGCGAACTGCTCCGCAAATCCGGCGAACTAAGCCACGGACAAAAGCAATGGTTGGAAATCGGGATGCTACTGGCGCAGGAACCACGTCTGTTGCTAGTGGACGAACCCGCCGCCGGGATGACCTCGCAAGAACGCGAACACACAACCGACCTGCTGGTACAGGCCGCCAAGACCCGCGCCGTCGTGGTTGTGGAACATGACATGGAGTTCGTCCGCCGCCTGAATTGTCGGGTCACGGTTCTGCATGAAGGCTCGGTTCTGGCCGAAGGTTCGCTGGATCATGTCACATCAAATCAGGATGTCATCGACGTTTATCTGGGGCGCTAAACAATGCTGAAACTGACCGATCTGACCCTGCATTACGGGCACTCGCAAATCCTCAACTGTATCTCGTTGGAGGCCGCGCGAGGAGAGGTGACTTGCGTGATGGGCACCAATGGTGTGGGCAAGACCAGCCTGATCAAGGCGATCTCGGGCACGCATCCGCGCTCGGGCGGCGATCTGATGCTGAATGACGAGGCCCTGCCGCCTCTGCCAGCCCATCGCATGGCGTGGAAAGGCGTGGCCTATGTGCCGCAGGGGCGCGAGATTTTCCCGTTGCTGACTGTGCGCGAAAATCTGGAAACCGGTTTTGCCTGCCTGTCAGCAAGCGAACATTTCGTTCCGGACGAGATCTTCGATATGTTCCCGGTGCTGAAGAAAATGCAGAACCGGCGCGGGGGTGATCTGTCGGGTGGCCAGCAACAGCAACTTGCCATCGCCCGGGCGCTGATCGCCAAGCCTCAACTTTTGCTGCTGGACGAACCAACCGAAGGCATTCAGCCCAACATCATCCAGCAGATCGGCGAAGTAATTCGTCACCTCCGAACCAAAGGAGAGATGGCCATCATTCTGGTCGAGCAGTATTTCGATTTCGCCTATGATCTTGCCGACAAGTTCATCGTCCTGCGGCGCGGCGCGGTCCTGATGCAAGGCACGCGGGACGAGCTATCGCGGGAACAGGTTCTGCAAGGCGTAACGGTTTGACATTCATAAAGGAACCAGCCTATTGAGCGGCGAGAAGCTTCAGGGTTTAAGGGGCGCAATTTAGCACTCCAGCTAGGCTTTGTTGCGCGAAGAGCCTGAAGCCCGGACTTCCCTTTTCCCCGGACGTACTTATCCTGTGGGCTCTGTGACCGGTATGCCGAGCGCGGTGTAGCTGTTCAGGACGGCTGCACGGATTGGGAGTTCGGCGACTGGACGCTCGAAGTCGCGCGCCATGAGGCTCTGCCCCAACAGCTTCACGCAGTGCATCTTCGTTTCGGCGCGACTGCGGCGGTGGTATCCGCTCCAATTTCGCCGGATGGCACGGCCAAGGTATTTCGAGGCGCACAGCGCCTCGTTACGGGCGATAGCGCCTGCTGTCGATGGCTTTCGCGGTTTTGCGTTCTTGCGCGGCGGGATAACGGCGTGGGCACCCCGGTTTGCGATGGCATCGTGGCATTTGCGCGTGTCATACGCCCCGTCTGCGGTGACCGAGGCGATCTCGACATCGACCGGGATCTGGCTGAGTAGTTCAGGCAGCATGGGCGCATCACCGATGTTGTTACCGGTGATTTCGATGGCGCGGATCTCCAGCGTCTGTTCGTCAACGCCGATGTGGATCTTGCGCCAGAGACGGCGTTTCGCGCGGCCATGCTTGCGGGCATGCCATTCGCCTTGGCCCTCCGCCTTGAAGCCGGCGCTGTCGATCAGAAGGTTCAGGGAACCTTGCTAGCCGCGATAGGGTATGGAAACCGCCAGGGTCTTCTGGCGCCTGCTCAGCGTGCTGAAATCCGGCACCGACCAGTCGAGGCCGACCAGGCGCAGCAGGCTCTCCACGAAGTCCGTGGTCTGCCTGAGGGCCATGCCGAAGAGGACCTTCATCGTCGTCAGGCATGTCTGAATCGCAGCGCCGCTATACTGCGGCTGCCGGCCTTGCTTACCGGTCGGCGGTGGTACCCAAACCATGTCCGGATCAAATCAGATCGCCAGGGAGCCACGTCGCTTGAGGGCTTCATTGTAGGCTGGCCAGTTCTTGGTCTTGTAGCTCGGCGGGATAGGTCTGCTCATGCAGTCCAGCTACCACGCTGGATTCACGAGATGAATCCCTCACCCAACCTTTGCGCAACAAAGCCAATCAACAGCTAAAAGAATATCTGACGGCCTCTTCTGACAGTTTGAGGTACGAACCTCAAAAAAATCTGGACATGAGGTGCGTACCTCAAATAGCCTTGGAAGTATGCCGCGATTCGCACATCCTCGATTGACGGCGCAAAAAGGGAGGAATGGATGACTTACACAAAACTGGCCTCGGCCAGCGCAATAGTCCTTGCCGCTACTACTCTTTCTACCAAGGCAAATGCTGAAGATCTGACGCTATGTTGGGCTGCATGGGACCCGGCCAACGCGCTTGTCGAACTATCAAAAGAATTCGAAGCAGAATCCGGCCACACGATGAACTTCGAATTTGTTCCCTGGCCAAATTTTGCGGACCGGATGCTGAATGAGCTGAATTCCGGTGGTAAGCTCTGCGATCTGCTTATTGGTGACAGCCAATGGATCGGCGGTGGCGCTGAAAATGGCCACTATGTCAAACTGAACGACTTCTTCGATGCTGAAGGCATCAGCATGGACGATTTCGCGCCGGCCACTGTCTACGCCTATTCAACTTGGCCCAAGGGCACACCCAATTACTATGCCCTGCCTGCGATGGGCGATGCGAATGGCTGGTTCTATCGCAAGGACTGGTTCGAAAATCCTGAAATCCAAGCCGCATACAAAGAAGCAACTGGTCAGGATTTACGTGAGCCTGAATCTCAGAAAGAACTATTACAGATCGCCCAGTTCTTTCAGGGTCGTGAGATCGACGGCAAGACAGTCTACGGCGCAGCTATCTTTACCGAGCGCGGCTCGGAAGGGATCACCATGGGTGTGACCGGAGCACTGTATCCTTGGGGCTTTAAATACGAAAACACCCCGGGCTCATATGACATGGAAGGCGCCGTAAACTCACCCGAAGCGGTAGAGGCGCTGGAATTCTATAAGGAATTCTACGAAACGGCGACGCCTCCGGGATATACCAACTCTTACATGGGTGAGAGCTTGGACGCCTTCAAGTCCGGTCAGGTCGCCATGGCCATGAACTGGTTTGCGTTCTTCCCAGGTCTCTATGCTGACCCCAATACCGGCGGTGACAAGATCGACTTCTTTGTGAACCCACCGCAAAATCAGGCAGGTTCGACGCTGGGCGGACAAGGTATCTCTGTTGTCAGCTACTCTGACAAACAGGACGCTGCACTTGAGTACATCAAGTGGTTCGCACAGCCTGAAGTGCAGGCCAAGTGGTGGGAGCTAGGCGGCTACTCGGCGCATAACTCAGTGCTGGAAGATCCTGGTTTCGTGGACAGCCAACCGTTTGCCGGTGACTTCCTGGAAGCAATGGCTGGGGTTCAGGATTTCTGGCAAGAGCCTGCCTATGCAGAACTCCTGCTGGCCATGCAGAAACGCATCCACGACTACGTCGTTGCTGATCAAGGTACAGCTCAAGAAGCTCTTAATCTTTTGATCGAAGATTGGACTGAAGTCTTCGAAGACGAAGGCAAGCTGTAGTCCGGACACAGGCAGGAGCGGGCGCAATCCCGCTCCACCTTCACCCGTGAGTCCTAAACCAACAAGAACTGGCAAAGAGATGTCTGACCGGACCGTAGATCGCGTTGCCCAGGCAACGCCCGAGCGAGTTGCGCGAAAAATCCGAGGGTTATCCGACCGCGCGATCGCCTGGATATTCATCTCCCCGACGATTTTTCTATTGCTGGCGATCAACATCTTTCCGTTGATCTGGACCATCCAACTGAGCTTTACCAACTACAAGGCCAACCGGATCGGGCGCGAAGTCAAAGATGTCGGGCTCAGGAATTACGAGCGTATTCTGACAGACTCGGACACCTGGCTAAATATGCAGGCGACGGCGCACTTCCTGTTCTGGACGATCTTTTTCCAGGTCTTGATCGGGTTTACTTTGGCCTGGTTGATCAACAAGAAATTCAAGGGCAACGATCTTTGGACCACGATCATCGTGCTGCCGATGATGCTGTCTCCTGCAGTCGTCGGGAACTTCTGGAAGTTCCTGTATCAACCTCAAATCGGGCTGTTTAACTACATCGTGTCATGGTTCACAGGCAAAGACCCATCGAGCTTTGAAATGCTGGGATCCGTTACTTTGGCCCCTTGGGCGATCGTGATTGTCGACACCTGGATGTGGACCCCCTTCGTGATGCTAATCTGTCTGGCCGGGCTGCGCAGCATTCCCGATTACATCTACGAGGCGGCTGAGATCGACAGGGCCAGCAAGCTGCGGCAGTTCTTTACGATCACCATCCCGATGGTCCTGCCGTTCCTGATGCTTGCCGTGCTGTTTCGAGGGATCGAGAACTTCAAGATGTTCGACCTGGTGGTTCAGCTAACCGGCGGAGGGCCCGGTTCTGTAACGGAACTCACCTCAATCAATCTCAAGCGGGAGGCGTTTGAGAAGTGGCGTACGGGCTACGCCTCGGCCTATGCGATCATCCTTTTCGTCACCGTGTTCGGCCTCGCGTCGATCTACGTCAAAGCCTTGAACAAGGTGAAACAGAGATGAGCAGTTTTTCCGTAACCGAACCTTCGAACCGTTCCAAGTGGATCGCCGGTTTTCTGGTCATCACTTATGCGCTGATCACAATGATCCCGCTGGTTTGGATTTTACTGACAGGTTTCAAGTCTCCAGCCGATGCGATCAGCTACCCACCCAAAGTGGTCTTTGACCCAACGCTTGAAGGGTATGTAAATCTCTTCACCACGCGCACGCGGCAGACGCAGGAGTTTTTGGAAGCGAACCCGCCGCAGAACTGGGCCGATGAGATCGTCCGCCAATACGACATGGTGATTGTCGGGCCATCAAAGTTTGGCGAGCGCTTTATGAATTCGGTTATCATCGGATTTGGCTCGACGTTCTTGAGTATCTTCCTTGGTACGCTGGCCGCCTATGCGTTCAGCAGGTTCAAGGTCCCGCTCAAGGACGACCTTTTGTTCTTTATCCTGAGTACAAGGATGATGCCACCGGTCGCTGTCGCCATCCCAATCTTCCTGATGTTCAGAAACCTTGGATTAAGCGACACGCATCTGGGGATGATCCTGCTGTATACGGGCGTGAATATTTCCTTGGCGGTCTGGTTGCTAAAAGGCTTCATCGACGAAATCCCAAGAGAGTACGAAGAAGCCGCGCTCATAGATGGCTACACGAGGTTTCAGGCGTTTTACAAAGTGGTGCTGCCGCAAGCCGCGACCGGCATAGCCTCAACAGCTATCTTTTGCCTGATCTTCGCCTGGAATGAGTACGCGTTTGCCGTGCTGCTGACATCCGCGAACGCGCAGACTGCACCACCGTTCATCCCAACCATTATCGGTATTGGCGGCCTGGACTGGCCTGCAGTGGCGGCAGGTGCCACGATCTTCCTGATCCCTGTCATGATTTTCACCATCCTGATGCGCAAACACCTGCTGCGTGGGATCACATTCGGAGCCGTGCGCAAATGAGCGAGTTTCTTACTGGATTGATGCGTTTTCGCCGGGGCCCATGGGAGATGATCGCGACCATCCTCATCGCTCTGGGTGTCTTCATGCTTATGCAGCCCTTTGTCCTTTGGGCCTTCACATATTCTTTCATCGTCACGCTGATCGGAACCGTCATGTTCATCATCGTCAGCCATTTCCCGGAGTAGAAATGGCCCAGATCGTAGTTAAAAACGTAAAGAAGATGTTCGGCGATTTCACGGCTGTCCGCGAAAGCTCGTTCACGATTGAGGACGGTGAGTTCTTCATGTTGCTAGGGCCATCCGGCTGCGGAAAGACGACGACGCTGCGGATGATCGCAGGCTTGGAACTTCCGACGTCGGGTGAAATCTACCTGGACGGCGAGGAGATCAGCCAGCGCCCCCCATCGGAGCGAGACATTGCCTTCGTGTTCCAGATGTTTGCGCTGTATCCGCACATGAACGTGCGAAAAAATATCAGCTACCCCCTGATATCGCAGGGCATGCCGCGTGCTGCTGTCAAAGCCAAAGTAGAAGAAGTCGCGGGAATTCTGGGGATCAAGGACATCCTCGATAGCCCGGTAGGTGGGTTGTCAGGCGGCGATAGGCAGCGCGTGGCGCTTGGACGCGCGATTGTTCGCGAACCCAAGGCGTTCATGATGGACGAACCTCTTGGTGCCCTGGATGCCGAATTTCGTGAGCACATGGCCGAAGAACTGCGCGCGCTTCATGATCGCATGGGGGCGACCACTGTTTACGTCACACATGATCAGCTAGAAGCCATGCAAATGGGGGACAAGATCGTGGTGATGAACAACGCTGTGATCGAGCAATTCGGCACACCTCAGGAAATCTACGACAAACCAGCTACGATGTTCGTTGCAGATTTTATCGGGTCTCCTTCGATGAACTTCCTGCCGTTTCAGGGAAAGGTCGCGCATGGCTCGGAAACGGTGCGACTGAATGGTCACGACGAAGCCGTACCCACACTGTTGGAAGGGGCGGAAGGTGACTTGGTTTTCGGTGTTCGCCCTGAGCATGTTTTTCTGTCGGATGCCAGCGCCTACCGAGCCAAGGTCCTGGCCGCAGAATATCTTGGAACCACCCAGATCGTGACGCTGCAAAGCCCGAACGGAGAGCTGAAAGCCCGCATTGATGCGCGCGAAACCCTTAACCCCGGCGAGACGGTTGGCTTGAAGTTCCGCTCATCCGCAGTGACCCTTTTCGAAAATTCTACCGGACGCGCGTTGAGGTCCGCTCTGAACGACGAGGTACTAAGCAATGGCTGAAGTCGTTCTGGAAAACATTTCGAAGTCATTCGGCGAAATCAAAGCGGTGGATGATATCTCAATGACGATCCCCAACGGTGCCTTTGTGGTTTTGTTGGGTCCGACGGGCGCGGGAAAAACAACGACGCTGAGATTGATATCCGGGCTTGAGAAACTGGATTCCGGAACGGTGCGCATTGCCGGGCGTGACGTTGGGATAGATACACCTGCCCAGCGTGATGTGGCGATGGTCTTCCAGCAATACTCGCTGTACCCCCATATGACGGTGCGTGAGAACCTGTCCTTCCCTCTGAGGTCACCGATCCTGAAGACGCCAGAGGATGAGATCGCCAGGAAGGTCAACGAAGTCTCGGAGATCCTGCAGATCCCGCACAAGCTGGACAACAAAGCCACTGAACTGTCTGGCGGCGAAATGCAGCGCGTTTCAATTGGACGGGCACTGGTGCGCGATCCCCAGATTTTCCTGATGGACGAACCGCTCAGCTCTTTGGACGCCAAGCTTCGGGCGGATTTGCGGGTCGAACTGAAAAGGATTCAGGCCGATCTGGGATCAACCTTGCTTTACGTGACCCACGATCAGGTCGAAGCCATGACAATGGCTACGCATATCGGCGTTTTAGAGAACGGCCGGTTGGTTCAATACGGGACACCCCGGGATATCTACGAAAACCCGGGCAGTGTTTACGTTGCCAGCAGGTTGGGTCTGCCGCGAATCAACATCCTGCCGTCCGAGTTGTTCGGAGGCGATCACAAAGGACCACAGATTGGTCTTCGCCCGGAAAACATCATTGAAGGCGAGGGCAGTGAAGCGCGTGTCATACGTGCCGAACATCTGGGCGACCAAACACGGCTGCACCTGGACCTGAATGGCCACCCGGTTGTCACCCTGATTGATGTTCATCAGGATTACCCCTCTGGAAAAATTATAAAAATTCGCCCCCATAACCCGTTGTATTTTGACGCGTCTGGCGCGCGCGTGAATTAAGGAGCAAAAGCATGGCCCAGTTCCTCAACACAAAAGAAACCCTGGTAACCGAGGCGATAGATGGCCTTTTGGCTTCCTCAGGCGGGCAGCTTACACGGCTGGACGGATACCCGCATATCAAGGTTGTCTACCGGTCGGATTGGGACAAGTCGAAAGTCGCCTTGGTTTCTGGCGGAGGGTCTGGTCACGAGCCCGCCCATGCAGGTTTCGTTGGCGCCGGTATGTTGACAGCCGCGGTCTGCGGCGAAGTTTTCGCCTCACCCTCGGTCGAGGCAGTTCTGGCGGGCATTCTTGCGGTCACGGGTGAGGCCGGGTGCCTGCTTATCGTCAAAAATTACACCGGTGATCGATTGAATTTTGGACTGGCGGCTGAACGCGCCCGTGCATTGGGCCGCAAAGTAGAGATGGTCGTAGTTGATGATGACATCGCCTTGCCCGACCTTCCGCAACCACGTGGCGTGGCAGGTACGTTATTGGTGCACAAAATTGCCGGAGCGCTTGCTGAAGGGGGTGCCGATCTGGACACCGTTACCAAAGCAGCAAGAAGTACCATAGCAAAGGTTGTCAGCATCGGAATGAGCTTGGACACCTGCACTGTTCCGGGCTCTCCAAAAGAAGACCGGATTGCCCCTGGCAAAGCGGAACTCGGCTTGGGCATCCACGGCGAGCCCGGTGTACAACAAGTCGAATTTTCAAATGCTGTATCGGCCATGTCCACGGTGGTGGAGAAGCTGAAGCAAAGGGTGGGTGCCGGGCATTGTGTAGCGTTGGTCAACAACCTGGGCTCTACAACTCCTCTGGAAATGGCTGTCCTCACGCATGCGTTGTCCGAAACTGGTATTGCCCACCATATCATTGGCCCGGCACCGATGATGACGTCGCTGGATATGCACGGGTTTTCGGTATCCATTCTGCCTGTGGATCAGGACGAATTGTCAGCTCTTGAAGCACCTGTTGATCTGGCCGCATGGCCCGGCGTCAATTCCATCGACCCGATCAAAGTAGCCCCGTTGCCTGATGGCCTGACACCAATCGATCCAATCCCTTCGAACAATCCCACCACGAGGGAAACGATCACCCGCTTATCTGAGCTGCTCATCAACGCAGAGAAGTCTCTGAACGAGCTGGACGCGAAGTCCGGAGATGGCGATACAGGAAGCACACTGGCCACCGCCGCAAGAGCATTGCAAGGTAGCCTTGACCGCATGCCTCTTGCTGATCTGACGCAACTGTTTCCGGCGTTGGGCAATGAGTTAAGCCAGACAATGGGCGGGTCGTCCGGTGTGATACTCGCAATCTTCTTCAATGCAGCCGGAGATGCCTGTGCAAGCGGGGCTTCGGTATCGAAGTCTCTGGTCGAAGGCCTGAATCGCGTGAGCCAGGTTGGGGGTGCCAAGGTCGGTGACCGGACAATGATTGACGCTCTGGCACCTGCACTTGCCGCCCTCCCGTCTGGACTGACCGATGCGGCCGAGGCTGCCCGCGAAGGCGCGAACAACACCGCGAATATTCGTCGTGCGAAGGCAGGCCGCGCGGCCTATGTTCCCGAAGAAAACCTAGTTGGACATAACGATCCCGGTGCCGAGGCTGTTGCTTTGTTGTTTGAAGGCTTGGCGCGGGAGATTGAGGGCTGAAGAACACGTGGAAGACCAAAAACAAAAACTAGAATTGGTGAAAAAGCCAACCGTCAACGACCTCGCGCGCGTCGCCGGTGTCAGTCTGGCGACTGTTGACCGGGTCTTGAACAGACGCCCCGGTGTGCGGGCCGTTACCGTACAGAAAGTACAAAAGGCAATTGACGAGCTGGGGTATGTGCGCGACACCGCTGCGGCCAACCTTGCGCGAAACCGAGTTTACAACTTCCTCTTTGTTCTGCCGGACACGGACAACGAGTTTGTGGAGGCAATCAGCAGTCAGATCGCAGAACAGTCACGTGACCAATTTATCGAGCGAACTCGCATTGCGATAAAAAAGGTAGCTCCGTTTGAGCCGCAAGATATCGTCAATATTTTGGATGCTGTCGCCAGTTCGGATGTTGATGGCGTTGCCGTTTTTGGGCCCGAAACGCCTTCTGTTCGTGATGCTGTAAAAAGGCTCAGGGACAAAGGCGTTCCGGTGGTTGCGTTGGTGTCTGACTTGCCGAGTTCTGAGCGAGACCACTTTGTAGGAATTGATAACGTTTCGGCAGGGCGAACCGCAGCTCAGCTGATGGGACGATTTGTGCATCGTGACGGCAAGGTTTTGGTACTTACAGGATCCCGTTTGGCACGTGACCACCTAGAGCGCCGTCAAGGCTTTGATCTAGTTGTAGCTGAGGAATTTCCACACCTCGAAGTCGTAGCGTCTGTCGAGGGCCGGGATGACCCGGATCTGATTTACAAGATGATGCCCGAGATCTTTGAAACCTACCCGGATCTGGTTGGAATTTATTCCTCCGCAGCAGGCAATGCAGGACTGATTCAATTTCTTTCAGAAAACAAGCTCAGCAAAGATCTGGTGATCATAGCTCATGAGCTTACTCCGCTTAGTCGTGAGGCGCTTACGCTCGGTACATTTGACGCTCTTATCTCGCAAGACACTGGGCACATTGTTCGTTCAGCCGTCCGTCTGCTGCGTGCAACTTCAGACAAAGTGCCATTCAACAAAGCCCAGGAACGTATCCGTATCGACATCTATCTGAAGGAAAATTTACCGCCATAGAGACTCAGGTTTTGGGGAGGAAATTCAATGAAGACAATCAAAGGTCCAGCTTTGTTTCTTGCACAATTTGCCGGGGACGAAGCGCCGTTCAATTCGTGGGGCGCGATCACTAAATGGGCGGCTGACTGTGGATACAATGGCGTTCAGGTTCCCAGTTGGGATGGCCGGTTGTTCGACCTCGAACAGGCCGCATCCAGCGTCGGTTACTGCGATGAGTTCAAAGGCAAGGCCCAAGAAAATGGCGTCGAAGTCACCGAGCTTTCAACGCATCTTCAGGGTCAGCTTGTTGCCGTTCACCCAGCCTATGACAGTGCGTTTGATGGCTTTGCAGCGGAAAGCGTCAGAGGAAACCCTAAAGCCCGTCAAGAATGGGCCGTAGACCAGGTCAACAAAGCGCTATCCGCTTCGAAAAATTTAGGCATTTCGGCACATGCGACATTCTCAGGCGCGTTGGCATGGCCATATGTCTATCCTTGGCCGCAGCGCCCTGCCGGTTTGATTGAAACGGCATTTGATGAGCTTGCGCGCCGTTGGGTGCCCATCCTGAATCACGCCGATGAATGCGGTGTCGATGTCTGCTACGAAATTCACCCCGGAGAGGACCTCCACGATGGTGTGACCTACGAGATGTTTCTCGAGCGGACAGGCAATCACCCACGGGCCTGCATGCTATACGACCCGTCGCATTACGTGCTGCAATGCCTCGACTATCTGGACAACATCGACATCTACAAAGATCGAATTCGGATGTTCCATGTCAAAGATGCCGAGTTCAACCCGACCGGGCGGCAAGGTGTTTATTCCGGGTATCAAAGCTGGGTAGATCGGGCCGGGCGGTTCCGCTCACTGGGCGATGGTCAGGTGGATTTCGGTGCAGTTTTCTCAAAAATGGCCGCGAATGACTTTGATGGCTGGGCTGTGGTCGAATGGGAATGCTGCCTCAAACACCCCGAGGATGGAGCGCGTGAAGGTGCTCAATTTGTGTCAGATCACATCATCCGTGTGACCGAGAAAGCCTTTGATGATTTCGCCGACGGTGGCGCTGACGAAGCCGCCAATCGTAAAATGCTGGGGATTGAGTGATGGTCACAGGACGCAGTGAAGAAACCTCAGGACGCATTCGGCTTGGCATGGTTGGCGGCGGAAACGACGCCTTCATAGGGGGTGTTCATCGCATCGCCGCGCGATTGGACGACAAGTTCGAGCTGGTTGCCGGTGCTTTGTCTTCGACGCCAGAGAAATCTCTTGAAAGTGGTCAGGCATTGGGGCTCGAACGGGTCTATGAAGACTTCAAACAAATGGCGATTAGGGAAGCCCGACTGAAATCTGGGATCGAGGCAGTCTCAATTGTCACGCCAAATCACGTTCATTATGCAGCCGCACGTGAGTTCCTGAAACGCGGTATTCATGTAATTTGTGACAAGCCACTCACCTCGACCCTTGCCGATGCGAAAAAGCTGGTCAAAGCAACAGAAAGTGCGAATGCCCTATTCATTTTGACCCACAATTACACAGGCTATCCAATGGTTCGGCAGGCGCGTGAAATGGTTGCCAACGGCGACATTGGCAAGATCCGCGTGGTTCAGGTTGAATACCCACAGGATTGGCTGACCGAGCAGCAGGATTTCAAACAGGCGGAATGGCGAACCGATCCCGAACGCTCGGGCGCGGGTGGATCAACCGGTGACATCGGAACTCATGCATACAACCTTGCCTGCTTCGTGACCGGGCTAAAAGCGGAAAGCCTTGCGGCAGACTTGCAGGCCTTTGTGCTGGGGCGCAAAGTCGATGACAACGCCCACGTCTTACTTCGCTTCAAAGGCGGAGCGCGCGGTATGCTGTGGTCTTCTCAGGTGGCTCCCGGCAACGAAAACGCACTTCGTTTGCGCGTCTATGGCGAAAAAGGCGGGTTGGAGTGGGCTCAGGAAGATCCCAATTACCTGTGGTTCACGCCATACAACGAACCAAAGCGTCTAATCACACGAAATGGAGCTAGTGCTGCTGATGCAGCCAACCGGTTGAGTAGAGTTCCTCCGGGACATCCCGAGGGATATCTTGAGGGGTTCGCGAATATCTATGGAGAGGCTGCTGAAGCGATCCAAGCTTTCCGAAATGGTATTTCACCTGACGCTTCGGTTGTTTATCCAACAGTCTATGACGGGCTCAATGGCGTTAAATTTGTGGCCGCGTGCGTGCAAAGCTCTTCAAGGAATGCGGCTTGGATCGACTTAGCTTAGAATCTGGTTGTGGGCATAGGGCAGACGGGGGTTGTCACGTTAACTTGCCGTTTAATGAAAGTGTCGCAAACTCTTGGAACGACCAAAGGAAAATACGAGCGAAAAACTCTAACTACAAACGGCAGGAAAATCGGGTTTCAGAGCAGGCCCAAAACCGAAGTTTTTTATCCCGGCCATGCAAAAGTCTGCGAAAACCTCATCAGCGCATCGAGAGCCGGCGAGTATTTTCGGCCAGGGACTGTAAAGGCCGCGATAGTTCTTGAAACTTCTGGCTCCACAAGCGGGCGCTGCAACAAGCCCGGCAGAGTAACCGAATACTCAGGCATGAAAGCAAAACCAATGCCTGCAGCAACCATTGCTTGTACCCAATCTTCGCGCTCAGAACGGAAGCGAGCGTAAAGTTCCACTCCTTTTGACTGACAAACGGACATTACCATCTCGCGCAACTCGCAAGCCAAACGATCTACATAGTTTTCTCGAGATAAATCTTGGAGCGAAATTGAGTTTAGTTGTCCAAGGCGGTGCTCCGGCGGAAAAACAACCACATATCTTTCGACGTAAAGTGGTCTAGCCCTAAACTCTTCTTCCAGTTCTTCAGTCAGCGTCATCAAAGCGACATCGATATCACCATCAGAAAGTTTTTTCTTGAGATCCGACGCGCTTGCTTCATTGACTGACAACTCCAAGCCGCTGTGGTTTTTCTCGAATTGAGCCAGAAACCGTGCAAGGCGAACGTGCCCAATTGTTGAAAGGACACCTAAGCGCAACGGCACCTTTTCAAGCAAACGAAAATTCTGAGCCAGCGCTTGTGTAGCTTCTGCTTCGTCAACGATGTGCTGTAGATGCGGCAGCATTGACTTTCCAAAGTCGCTGACCAAAATTTTCCGGCCTTCCCGATGAAAAACCTGTGCGCCAAGTTCGGTCTCTAATGACTTGACGCCCTTGGTAAGCGCTGGTTGGCTTACATTGCATTCTGCGGCAGCTTTGGTGAAATTCAGATGCTTTGCGGCAGATAAGACATATCTAATCTGAGACATCTCCATATTGGGGCACCTCGTCACTGATGGCGAAAGACAATCACAACGCAGGATACACCGTTTTATCCAAACCTGGAGTTATTAAGTCATAAGGTATCGATAGTTCCCCGAGCCGACGCTCCATAGTGTAATAGATGCACTGGTTTTGATTGTTCGGAAAGGGAACGAGATGTCTGTTTTTATGGTCGAAAGAAACCTCAAGGGTATCACCATGGATGACTTGGGTGCTGCTCAAAAAGCCGCGATAGCAACAGCACAGAAAATGACAGCAGATGGCGACAAAATCAGCTATGTTCGTTCAACATTTGCTCCCGAAGACGGGCGCTGCATGTGCTTGTTTGATGGTGAAAGTGCCGATCAAGTTCGTCGATTGAATGATACCGCCGGACTTCCTTACGACAAGGTCGTGGCGGCAATGGATCTTACCCCGTGACGACTTCTGAGCTTTGGAGTTGTGATTGGGCCCTGAGTACGTGCTCTAGGGCCCTCAGCAATGGTTGAACAGTTTGCAGAGAAATGCAGGTTCGTCCACAGAACGTGAGTTCAATCATCTCCAGATTTAGCACGCGCGGTGAATGGCCTGTCTGGCGAGCAGCGGCGCAGCATCCAGACCAGACGGCCAAGGGCAGCAAAGGGCCGTACTTGCATCGCATAGCGACCCCGATCGCGAACGTACTGCACCGCATCCGAGTTCAGCCTCGAGCCCTTTCCACCATTTGGTTGACGAGTAATCTCGCAGACGATAGCCAGTGTTCTATGGTAAACACTTCGATCATCGCAATGACTTGGTGGCTGGCCTCCTGACAGGGTGGCCCGATGACCAAACGTATTCCGAGGCCGCCGCATGGGCGGCCTTTTGTTTTCCGAGCTTCCCGATGCTCCGTATCCCGTTTCATGAGAAGACGCAAATGAACAGACCAACCATTCTGACAGGTGACCGCACCACAGGACCGCTTCACATCGGGCACTATGCAGGCTCGCTTGCAAACCGGCTGCGCTATCAGGGCAGTCATGAACAATTTCTGCTGCTGGCGGATACTCAAGCCCTAACCGACAACGCCCATGACCCGGAGAAGGTGCGGCGCAGCGTGATGGAGGTCGCGCTGGACTATTTGGCCGTGGGCATTGATCCCTGTCGCACCACCATCTGCCTGCAATCGCATCTTCCGGCGTTGGCCGAGTTGTCGATGCTCTACCTGAACTTCGTCACGGTCGCGCGGCTGGAACGGAACCCGACGATCAAGGACGAAATTCGCGTGCGCGGGTTCGGACGGGATATTCCCGCCGGATTTCTGTGTTATCCGGCGGCACAGGCGGCGGACATCACAGCCTTCAAGGCGACGGTCGTGCCGGTCGGCGAGGATCAGGCCCCGCTGATCGAACAAACGAATGAGATCGTGCGGCGCATCAACGCAACCTCAGGCCGCGCCGTGTTGCCCGAGGCGCGGGCGATCATCCCCAGGGCGGGCCGGTTGCCCGGTATCGACGGCAAGACCAAGATGTCGAAATCCGGTGGCAACGCCATTGCGCTGTCCGCGTCGTCCGAGGAGATCCGAAATGCTGTCAAGGCGATGTTCACCGATCCGAACCACCTGCGTCTCGAAGACCCGGGCTGCATCGAGGGCAATGTCGTCTTTACCTATCTCGACGCCTTCGATCAGGACCAGGACGGGCTTGCCGAGCTCAAGGCTCAGTATCAGAGAGGCGGGCTTGGCGATAGCAAAATCAAGGCGCGTCTGGAAGCTATCCTTCAGGAGCTCATCGCCCCAATTCGCGAGCGTAGGGCACAGCTCTCCGAGGACCGGGGATACGTCCTTGAGGTAATCAAAGAGGGCACGGAACGGGCGCGAGAGCGCACCGAGGCGACAAGGCGCGATGTGGTTAGTGCCTGGGGTCTGTTCCAGTTGTGGGTAACCTGAGGCGGGCGAACCGGATGAAGGTCCGTTTCGCCCGTGCTCCCGACCTTCGCCCTTCATCAATTCATGCAAATTCAGCGAATGGCGGTTCTAGCGGGTCGCACTGCAGAGGAGTGGATCTTCGGAAAATGACTGGAATGGGCCGCTCCTCGAAGGTAGTTTGAACATGGAGCAGAGCTTGCTGCGGTCGCCATAAAGTCGGCAGTGAGCCGAGAGTGTGTGAAAACTCCGGCCCACAAGCTCTCTCGTCGCGCTCGTTTAAAGTGTCTGTGCAAAAGCTCTCCGAGAAGCACCAGAGAATGTACGTAGAGGGTGTTTTCGGCGTATTTTGCCAGCGGTCAGAGTTTTCACACAGACAAGCCCATACCTCCCAAATGCTGCATGATGCACGAATGTCGGCTATCCGAAAACGAGCAACAGTCCGCTTATTGCAGAGATTGACAACACAAAAAGCCGAAGAAAACGTACATTGATCAGTCGCACAAGACTTGGCGCAAGCCAAAGCCCCAATAGGACGCCGGGTATCAACAGCATTGTCGCCAGAGCCTGATTAGAGCCAAATCGACCAACGATCACTAAGGCTATGATCGAGAACAAGTTGCCAATCCCGACAAACGTGAGGATAGCGCCTCTTACCCGATCCGGTTCCTGACCTTGATACAGCAGGGCGATTGGTGGTGCGTGGACACCGGCTATCGTTCCAAGGAAACCAGCCCCACCTCCCGCAGCAATCAGGTTTCGTTGGTTGAGAATCGCCGACCATCCAGAAAGCGCAAGCCCGACACCCAAAACCAAGAACGCACCTAGCAATCGTGTCAGGCTCGAACTATCTATGAGCGCCGCAATAAGTCCTGCTAGAGCAATTCCTGTCGCCAAGCCGATCAGAGCAAACTTCAGCTCGGTTCGATCAACCTTCGCGGGGACGCGCCAAAGCGCGAGAAACGACAACGCAAAAGATGCAACTAGCACCGGCCCTGGTGCATAGATTGGGTTGATGAGCAGAAGGAGTAGGATCGCGATAAGGTTCAGTCCCATGCCAATGGCAGCCTGGCTTGCTGATCCGTTAAGGATCACCAGTGTCACCAAGTACAGTTCCATGAAATCAAGTTGAACTTCCATACGCTTCCCGACCCTGCTTGGCTATCACCTTAGGTGCCGGAAGCTACGGAAGCACGAGATTCTTCTGAGTCCTGTTTTGGTTACAGGAGCAATAGAAATCGCACGTGATCATTTGAAGCGGACATTGAATCACAAACAACCAAAATCCGCTTGTCCCGCCCTGCAGCCATCCGAACGCCTTGCAGCTAAGGTCGTGAGCGAGCCCACTTTGACGAATGCTGCGTGGCGGCGAATGTCGTCTTCAGGGAACACTCGTTGACGATCAGTCTACTCAGAGTGTTCACTACATCAAAGATTTGCAGGAGAGTGGGATGCGAGAATCTGAACAATCCGACACCTTCGCTGCGTTGGAGAAACGCGAGTGGGCTAAAACAAACGTAGCGAAATCCTATGCGCAAGTATTTGCGAAAGCTGCAGATATGGTGGTGCCCACCTTGGTAAAGGCGGTTGAAGCCCGTTCAGGTACCGAAGCACTCGACCTGTGCTGTGGTCACGGGAATGTAACCGAAGGTCTCATCAAAGCTGGTGCCAGTGTAACGGGACTGGATTTCTCGTCTTCTATGCTGGAGATGGCCCGGTCGTCAGTTCCGGAGGCCAAATTCGTTGAAGGAGACGCGATGGCGTTGGACTTCGACGATGGCACTTTTGACATCGTGACAATTGGGTTTGGAATACCGCATGTCCCTGATCCGCCGAGAGTATTTACTGAAGCCCGCCGCGTGCTTCGTCCAGGAGGACGCCTTGCGTTTTCGGTTTGGTGTGGTCCGGAAGTGGATACGGCACTTGGATATGTCTTCGGTGCAATCGGCAAATACGGAGCCCCGGACATTGTATTGCCGCCAGGACCCGGAGCAAATGATTATGCTGATCCGGAAAACGCCTTTCCAGCACTTCTGAAAGCAGGATTCGCCAATTTTCACCAATCTATAGTCGCTTCGGAGTGGGTGGTTAGTGACCCCGGTGCACCGTTTGATTTCTTCTTAGAGGGCACGGCACGGGGCGGCGCATTATTGCGCCCTCAGCCGCCGGACAATGCGGTAGCGATCAGGAAGGCGGTTGTATCCCAAGTCTTAGAAAGACATGGTTCAGGTCCCGAATGGGAAGTGCCAATACCTGCGGTGGTAACCGCGGCGAAAGCGGTTTAGGAACGTCGGGTTGGTACAGCGACGTTGTTCAAAGCTGACGTTAATTCTCTTGCAACGAGCGGCAGAAATGTCCGCTCACCGCCAATTCACGCGCGACCAGGTGAACGGCCCCTATCTCGAAGGGCGGCCATTCAAGCTTGGCGCAGCGAAGGTTCCGAGAGAGCCCTAAGCAGAACGTTAGATTTTCTCAGTGTGCCACGCTGCAACAGATACGCTGCCGAATTCAGCGTAAACTGGAGTAGTAACAATCAGCGTTGAAACCTGTTATTTTGCTGATCGTTTCGAGACGGCCCTTTGATCTGTAAGCTGACGTTGTTGTTATACCGTAGCCATATTCCCGTTTTAAGATGATCGGTAAGCCAACGGCGAACTGATGCATGTGGGGGATTTCTGCGTTTGGGTCCTTGATTGCATTTTTCGGAGATTTTTGCAGGGCGCGCTCGCGAAAATCAGAGTAACTCTGCCCACCAATCACCGTTTGATTGGCAAGGTTCTGAAGCCTTGGACCAAGTTTGGCGTCCTTGAAAAAGTCGGTACCGAAACTTCTGGCAACTAGCGCGTAACCAAAGGCGCTTTCTGCTCCCAGAGTGTGATACCAATAGCCGCGGTAGCCGCGAAATGAGTTTTCTTTCAGCATGCCTTGGGCATCTATCTTTTTGATGAAAGAGGAGCGGCGCTTGCGTATTTCGCTTTTGGCGAGCCATGCATCACGTTTCCACCTAGCGTAGGCAAGCACGCCCAAACCATAGTCTCCAAATTCATACAATCCGTCACTTTGCGCGCCGTTTGACGCCAGTGGGGAAAGGAATTTCTTGTAGATCTTGTCAAAGTACGTATCCAGTATTCGTTTCTGGTCTGGTGTCGCGTATTCCTCAAGCACAATGGCCGAATACAACATTGCAACGCCAGTATAGCCAGTGTGTTGCACAACATGCAGTGGACATGGTTGGTCGCTTCGGCCACCTTTCCAGCACTCCACTTTCTTTGCGCTATTATATGATGGGGCATTCAGCAGGGCGTTCGCTTTCCCAAGATTGACCAGAGTGCCCAAGATTTTTTTGCTGGCCGCGGCGTCACCTTTTGCCGCCGCGCCATATGAAACTTCTAAGAGCTTTGTCCACCTTTTGGAGAAGGCATCGTGGTTGACGTTCAGAGAATTGGTGCTCGTCATGCTCGCTGAACTTAGTGCTGAAATCATCTTAAGGTCACTGTTCAGGCGAGATGAAGAAAAAAACTTCGAGCATGCAGAGCCTTGCAGGCGTTCAGCAAAGAAGTCCATTGGGAACGTCACGTTTTGCGCACTTGCCGACGTCGCAATGATCGACGACACTAAAAAAACGGATAAGATCCAATGTCTAAAGAATATTTGCATTTTGCTTCTTCAGGTTCCCCGTATTCAGAGAATTGGAATGTACTGATATTTACAACGTCAAAGGCCCGCTTTTATCAGTTAGTACTATCCACGCGCTCAACTTCTAAAATATACCCTCGTGATGATCCGGTGCCGTTTGCATCGTCCCAATACGGTGAAGGCTGATGAACGTAATTGTGGAACCGAACGACGTCCGAGTTCCCGCCATGATTGTTTGGCTGGCCTTCTGACCAGTTCGAAAACGTAACCGGTTCGCCGCTGACCAGCGCCCACCCACCGTCTGGCTCAATAGCACCTTCCTCCTGATATGTGCCGATCCAAGGTCCGAAAGCTTGCCCATCCTGATGCATATCCCACAAGCGCTCATCGTTCTTAATGAGTTCGAAAACAAAACTGTTCTCAGCTTCGGATGTAATGGAAGCTAAATAGCCACCCCTCTCTTTGGCATCTGCAACAGCTGACTGCCAGGAACTGCCCCATGTCAAAATTGCATAATAGGAATGTTCATTCCATTCGCCTGATGCAACTACGTCAGACATCTGAGGCAGTGGAGGTGCATCCAGGTTGCTTTCAGACGTCCACGGCGGCGATCCACCAGAAAGCGTTGTAGTGCTGTCACGAGCAGTAAGAACATACACAAGACCCAAGCAGGCGGCAGCGAAAAAGGCACCTCCCGCGGCCAGAATGCGCAGCTTATTTTCTTTACGCACACTGACATCTTGGACGCCTTCAACGTTGTAAGCGCGCACCGGACGATCAATGTTCCTTAATCGCTTGGTTCCCATGGCACGGAATCCAAGGGATAGCTTGCCTTGTATCTGGTCGTGTACCTCGCCAGACAAGCAGATTCCACCAGGTTCAGCGAGGCTTTCTAGTCGAGCGGCCACATTTACGCTGTCACCTAAAAGATCACCATCTTGAAGGATCACGTCTCCGACATTTATCCCGATGCGAAACTGAACTTGAGAAGACGACGGAACCGAGAGGTTGCGTGTCCGTATTGCTTCCTGAATTTCAACGGCACATCGCACCGCTTCGACAGAGCTCGCAAATTCAGCAATAATGCTGTCACCTGCGGTGTTGGCAATCCGACCACCAAAATTCTCAATAAGCGCATCAGTCACTGATCGATGCTCTAAGAGCATTTTAGCAGTGCCTTCTTCATCGATGCTGGTAAGACGACTATATCCGGCAACGTCGGCAGCCAGTATCGCTGCAAGACGTCTTGCAATCTTGTTAGAACTCGCTTGCGTTTCGTTATCTTGCGGCAAAATTCATCATCTTCTGATGCAATGGTAAGAGCGTTACGTTCGCGACTAACGCTTACCAAAAAATACCGAGACCAAATCGAAAATCTAGCGCTTTCTCATTTCCAACTCCCGCGGTTTTCCAATGATCAGGCGTTCGTGTAGCTTATTTGCTTCGAGGTGAGTGCCAGCTACATCCGCAGACCACCAGCTCGCCGTACGCTCAATTTTGCCACTGCAGCGAAAGTCTGGTCTGGTGAAGCTATGCCGCAGCGCTTGACCGATCCTCCGATCCGCCGCATGCCTCCCCATCGTCAGTTCGATGACGTGCCACTGTACCACGTATCCGGGGATATTAAAAAAATACCGAATATTGGTATATGTGATATCTAGGAGGCAAACATGGCAAAGAACACTTCGATGTCCCTTGGGGACCATTTTGCCGGTTTCATCGACACTCAGGTCAGCAACGGACGCTACGGCTCGGCAAGCGATGTCGTACGGGCAGGCCTAAGGCTTCTCGAGGAGCATGAAGCCAGAATCCAGGCGCTGAAGGACGCATTGATCGTTGGTGAAAACTCGGGTGAACCACGTGCCTTTGACCGCGAGGCGTTTCAGGAACGCATGCGCCAGAAGAACAGCACCTGATATCTCAAAAATATGTGCTTTCACCGATGGCGGAAGCTGATCTCGAAGGGATTTGAATTTACACGGCGCAAGAATGGTCACGCGAACGAGCCGAGGTGTATTCCAACGACATCATCGACGCGTTTGAAGATATCGCGGCGGGGAAGAAGGCGGGCAGACCATCTTTAGTCCGCGAGGGATATCTCAAGACATTGATCGGTAGGCATGCGATTTACTATCAAATTCGAGGCGAGTTGATCGCGATCATCAGAATACTGCATCAAAGTATGGATATGGAACAGCACTTGTAGTCTCGGCGAATGGCAGAAATGCGGGCTGCACACACAGCATTTGATCGCATTGTCCAAGGTATCCTTCGAGCCGGAGTGAAGGCCGGATTTGACTATGGCCAATTTAATGCTGCGAAGCCGAGAACGACGACATTGAGCCCAAAGTCTCAGATGCCGCGCTTCGTACGAATGTTTGCTAGGTATTTCGACGAGGTGTAAGCCCTGTGATTTGGATAGCAGTTTCGTTGGCTCCATTTACGGCCGCACTTTTGGAGCGGCTATTCCGAGACCTCGTGGGTGGCAAAGGCATCCGCATAGTCAGGATGCCAGCGCGACAGCGCGGGCCGGTTATGGACAATATCACCCAGGGCCCATTCGACGCGTTTCCTGTCGCGGGCTTCTGAGACATCGTTGTCGGGGCAGAGAATATAGAAATCTCCGTTCGACATGCGCTTCAGCAGATAGTCGATGGCCTCGACGCTTGACCATGCCGCCGCGGGCTTTTCGGGCATGAACTTCTGGATCATGCCCGTATAGGTAAAGCCGGGCACAAACAAATGGACGCTGATTTCGGCACCCGCCTCGCGCAGCTCGTGGGCCAGCATCTCGGTCATGACCTTCACAGCGGCCTTGCTGGTGTTATAGGCGGCGTTACCGGGTGGCGTGGTGATCCCCTGTTTCGAGCCTGTGTTGATAACCACGGCAGGGCGTGCTGCGGCGATCATCCGCGGCAGGAAGGCGTGCACTCCGTTCACGACGCCAAACAGATTGACCTCTATCAGTTTCCGCCAGTTCTCACTGTTTTCCCAACTGCCGGTCGGCAGCGCAATCCCGGCATTGTTCATCAAAACAGCCACCTCTCCGAGTTCAAAGACCTGATCGGCGAGATCCGTCATGGCTGCGGCGTTGGTCACGTCCGCGGGGATCGCCCGAACCGTCTGGGACGTATCCGCCAGTTCGATCAAATCCGCCTCGGCCTTGTCCAGCGCCTCTCCCGGAAGATCGACCAGCACAACACCCAGACCCGCCTGCAGGAACCGTTTGGCCGCAGCGAGACCCACGCCGCTTGCCGCCCCGGTGACAACGGCCAGGCCGCCTTTTTCGACTGCTTTTTGGTACATGTTTTTTCCTCTCATGATGACGGGTCACGTCGTGTTTCAGGGCGCCATCTTTTGTTTAATGCCCCCGATGAACGCCGCATCGTCCTGTTGTTTGCGGGCATCCAGCAAAGCCTCGGCATCAGGTCCTGCGCGATACCGTAAACGGTCGCTGCTATCGTTGGCCGCGTCCCAAATCACCTCAGCAACCGTCTCTGGCGCAGAAGGGTTCGATGCGAGTCTGCCGAACAGGCGCCCCATAGCTTCGGCCATCGGCGTGTAGCCTGACAGATTTTCATCCATCGCAAAATCGAACGAGCTGCCGCCGAAATTCGTCTGGATCATGCCAGGCTGAACAATACGCACCCGTATGCCCAACGGTTCCAACTCGTAGTGCAGGGCTTCGGACAGACCTTCCACCGCAAACTTGGTGCCGTGATAAAGCGCGCCCAGTGGGAAGGTGATCTGCCCACCGATGGACGAGATATTGATCACCGTGCCGGAACGGTTTTGACGAAAGTGCGGAAGCACCGCTTTGGTCACCTCTATCAAGCCGATAACGTTGGTGTCGAACTGGCGTCGGATGCGGTCCATCGTAAAGGCTTCGAGCGCGCCATAGGCCCCATAGCCTGCATTGTTCAGCAAAACGTCGATCTGTCCAAAGCGATCGATGCCCTCTGCCACGGCCGTCGCGATTGATTTGGCATCCGTCACGTCCAGCCGCGCCAGGTGGACGTTCTCAAAATTGGCAAGATCCAAGCCGCTGGCAGGGGTCCGCATCGTGGCAACGACGTTCCATCCCCTGGCCTGAAAATACCCGGCCGTTGCCGCGCCGATACCGGACGACGCGCCGGTAATTAGAATGGTCTTCATATCATCGATCCCCTGGTGCCTATAAGCACAATACTCAAGAAATCTGCGTGACTCTTTTTCTATACTCCAAAATTTTTGCACAATTCTCTGGAAACGGAATTTTTTTAAGAAGTAAGTCTGCGTCCATGCAAAAGGAGGGCAAAGGCCTTATCAGAAGAACTTTGCTTGAGCGGGGCAGGGCGGTTGCGCAGCTTTTGCCCATGACCAATCCTGCCTCTTTCAAGTGTTTCAAATCCAGTCCCGAGATTATCCGCCTCGCAGTGATGCTGTACATCCGTTTCCCGCTCTCGCTTCGGAATGTCGAAGACATGTTGCACGAGCGAGGCATCGACGTGAGCCACGAAACTGTCCGGTATTGGTGGAACAGGTTTGGCCCAGTGTTTGCTGCTGAAATTCGAAGAATGCGTGTTCAGCAATTGAGAGCATACTGCAAATGGAAGTGGCGCGTAGACGAAGTTTTCGTGAAGGTGAATGGCAAGCGGCATTACCTTTGGCGGGCTGTGGATCATGACGGCGAGGTGCAGGAGGCCGTTGTTGCCAAACGCAGAAACAAAGCTGCGGCGCTGAAATTCCTCAAGAAATTGATGAAGCGACATGGTAAGGCGGAAACCGTCGCCACGGGTCGCTTCGCATCGTACCGGGCCGCTCTCAGAAAGCTTGGCTCTACCGAAAAACAAAGGACGGGTAGGTGGCTCAACAACCGCGTCGAGAACTCGCACCTGCCTTTCCGACGAAGAGAACGCGCGATGCAGCGTTTCAGGCGCATGCAAAGTTTGCAGAAGTTCGCCGCCGTCCACGCGTCCGTCTACAACCACTTCAACCAGGAAAGATCGCTAGCCAGCCGAGACAACTTCAAGTTGACACGCACCGCCGCTCTCGCCGAGTGGCGTCAGCTTTGTTCTGGATAGGTTCGTGGTTTCTGCGGCAAACTGAGAATGGTTCGAATTCGTCTGACAGCACCGCCACTCACACCGTCTTTGTTCAGCGTTTTTTGCAGAGAGTCGAACTGCCGCGCCGGCCGGACGCCAACAGCTTCCGGATCAAAAATGCCGTGATGTTCGTTGCGTCCCAGTCAGCCACCCAGTCGCTGCGCAGGTTCGGTAAGTTGGTCTGACTTCACATTCAGCGAACCACGTGGTCCGTGAAAACAAACAGAAATTGCAAATAAGTTATATTGCGTCTACAGCTTTTGCCGGAGGCACGTATGAAACTGACATCCTATTCCAACTATGCGCTGCGGTCTTTGCAACTGGCTGCGCTCAAGGCCCCGGATCGCATTCGCGTTGACGATGTCGTGCGGGTGCATGGCCTTGCCCGGCCGCATATCGTAAAAATCGTGCACGAGTTGGGTCGGGCCGGGTATCTGGAAACAGCACGCGGCAGAGGCGGTGGTTTCTGGTTGGCGAAACCGGCGGAACAGATCAAAATCGGCGATGTAATTCGCCTGACCGAAGGGCCCCTGGATGTGGTCGAATGCTTTAACCCTGAAAAAAACACCTGCCCTCTGATCGGAATATGTAAACTGTCTCAAGCGATCCAAAAGGCAACAGGGGCATTCATGGCTGTGCTTGATGATCTGACGCTGGCTGACATCGCCTCAAACAGAAACGAGTTGTTGAACCGTATCGCGCCGATTGAAGAGGGCATCGTGGCACCCATGCGCAACGCAAGATGACAATTTTGGACTGGACTGAGCGATTTCATGGGACAAGTCGCCTTCCGAAAGCTGTGCGGGATAGGTTACGTACGGCGGCCCGTATCGTGCGGTGCCCTAAAGGTGGCCAGGTTTTCGGACCCGACAACGTCCCCGACAGCCTGTTGTTCCTGTATGACGGACGGATACGCGTTTCTCAAAGTTCGGATTCGGGCCGCGAGATCGTGCTCTATCGGGTCGAGGCGGGGGAAAGCTGTGTGCTGACGACGGCTTGCATGCTGGCAGAGGAAGCATATAACGCTGAAGGTACTGCCGAAACCGACGTAACGGCGGTGACCTTGCCGAAACATGCCTTCGATCGACTGGTCTCGGAAGAAGACGCATTTCGCGAGTTTGTGTTTGAGGCCTACTCGCGCCGGCTGATTGATCTGTTGCGGGTGGTGGATGACGTGGCATTCGGGCACTTGGATATTCGCCTTGCTGAACGTCTTCTGGTTCTGGCCGGGGGGCGGGAATACATTCAGGCAACGCATCAGCAACTCGCCAGCGAACTGGGCACCGCGCGTGAAGTTGTTTCGCGGATATTACAGGACTTTCAAAAGCGCGAGATGATTACACAATCGCGGGGGCGCATTGCGATAACCGACAAGGCGGCTTTGAAACAGTTGGCGCAAAGCACCTGACCATTTCGGGAAATTTTCCGGTTTCGTGACTTTGTCACTGAAGTCGGGGTTTCAAAGTTATATTTACTCCTCAACTTTTCATGCCGCCACGGTGAATGCAGGTCTCACGCGAAGGCCGGATGTGGGCTGGCAGAAACGGAGGAGGCGAAGATGAAGGACCGCAATCCCGCCCGGACGTTCGGCGGCATCGCCATTGCGTTGCTTGTTGCTGCTTTGGTCGGCGCGGCTGGCAGTTACATCTTTCTGATGTCCGGGCACGGGCATCGCCAGGGCATGGCCGGTGAACGGGCAGAGCATCGTCATGGTGCAGACGGGCAAGGCCACGACGAGGTCAACATGCCGGGGCTGCGGGGCGAGAACGCGACGCCCGAGGAAAGCGCCGAGCTGGCTGTGATGTTCCGCAATTTCGATACGATCACGCGCGAGGTTGAAAACCTTCCCAATGGAATTCGCACTGTCACAAGATCTTCCGACCCGGATGTCATGGATGCTCTGGTCTCCCATGTTGCCGGGATGATCGATCGGGTGGGCCGCAAGGATGATCCGATGATCATCATTCAGAGCCCGACCCTCGACATATTTTTTAAAAATGGCGACAAGATCACGTCGGATATCGAAGTGACCTCTGAAGGGATCGTAGTGGTGCAAACATCCGACGATCCGGAAATAGCCAAAGCCATGCATATCCATGCGGCCGAAGTGAGCGCGATGGCGGATCGCGGCATGGACGCCGTCCACGAAATGATGATGACACGCGGCGGAAACGGGTAACGGATCCGCGCCAGTTAGGAGGCAAGATCATGAATGATCAGAAGTCAATCGAGATACACAACCAAAAGATGGCCGACGCGATAGCGACGCCGATTGGAAGCTACCCAGTGGATCTGAGCGTGAAACCCGATGTTCAGGGTTTTTACGACGAGGCAACGGCGACAATCAGTTATATCGTTGCGGACCCGACCTCGAATTCCTGTGCGATTATCGACAGTGTCATGGACATCGATTATGCCGCTGGCCGTATTACGTTTGGCCATGCCGACATGCTGATTGCCGAGGTTGAGAAGAGGGGCCTCAAGCTGGAATGGATCATTGAGACCCACGCCCATGCCGACCACCTGTCAGCCGCGCCTTACATCCAGCAAAAGCTGGGCGGCAAGATCGGCATCGGTGAAAACATCAAGATCGTGCAAGACGTGTTTGGCAAGATCTTCAATGAAGGCACCGAATTTCAGCGGGACGGCAGCCAGTTTGACGCCCTGTTCGTCGATGGCATGACCTACAAGATCGGCAACATGACCGCCTTTACCATGCATACACCGGGCCACACACCCGCCTGCATGGTGCATGTTGTCGGGGATGCAGCCTTTGTGGGCGACACGTTGTTCATGCCTGACGGTGGCTCGGCGCGGGCCGATTTCCCCGGTGGCGACGCGGGGACATTATTTGACTCGATCCACAAAGTGCTCAGCCTGCCGGACGAAACCCGGCTGTTCATGTGTCACGATTATGGTCCCAACGGGCGTGACATCCAGTGGGAAACCACGGTGGCCGAGGAGAAGGCTCACAACATTCACGTGGGCGGCGGCAAGACAAGGGACGAGTTCATCAAAATGCGGTCCGAGCGGGACGCGACGCTGGCGATGCCGACACTGATCGTGCCCTCGATTCAGGTCAACATCCGGGCGGGTGGTATTCCAACGGACCAGGATGGGAACCAGATGCTCAAAGTCCCAGTCAACAAGCTCTGAACGCAAGAGGCACCCATGGACATCAGGAAGATATCAGGCGCAGTTTCGGTTTCACCGCAGATTACGCCAGGTGACATAGAGGCCATAAAAGGCGCGGGCTTTCGTGCCATCATTTGCAACCGCCCCGATGGCGAAGGTGCCGATCAGCCGACGTTCGAGGAAATCGAGGCAGCAGCGAAAAAACTGGGTCTCGAGGTGCGCTATGTTCCAGTGCAAACCGGGATCGTCAGGGATGCCGACGCTGAGGCCTTTGGTAGTGCACTGACTGAGTTGCCGGGTCCGGTTCTGGCTTATTGCCGGACCGGCACGCGCTCGGCCACTTTGTGGTCGCTGAACGAGGCGGCGCACAAGCGTCCGGTGTCCGAGATTCTGTCAGCCACCAAGGTCGCCGGTTATGACATGAGCGGCGTTGCCCGCCGCATTGCCAATGGTGGGAAAACGCCGACCGACACGGGCGACGCATCCTTTGACGTGGTTATCGTGGGTGGTGGGGCAGGTGGTATAGCCACTGCGGCCAGCCTGCACGCGCGCAAATCCGACCTGTCCATTGCCATCATTGATCCGTCTGACGTGCACTATTATCAGCCCGGCTGGACTTTGGTGGGCGGGGGTGTCTTCTCAGCAGAACAGACCGCCAAGACGATGGGGTCGCTGATCCCGCGCGGGGTGAAGTGGATCAAGGCGGCAGTTGCGGCCTTCGAGCCGCAGAACAATGCCGTTATTCTGGATGGCTGTCGCGTGGTGAAATACGACCGTCTTGTCGTGTCTCCGGGGCTCAAGCTGGACTGGGGCGCGGTCGAAGGGCTGGAAGAAACCTTGGGCCGCAACGGGGTGACTTCGAACTACCGTTATGATCTGGCGCCCTACACATGGCAGCTTGTCGAAGGGCTGAAGGAAGGCCGGGCGCTGTTCACACAGCCGCCGATGCCGATCAAATGCGCGGGCGCGCCACAAAAAGCGCTGTACCTGTCGGGTGATGCGTGGTTCCGGCGCGGCGTTCTGGAGGATATCGACATCCAGTTCATGAACGCGGGCGGCGTGCTGTTCGGGGTCAAGGACTATGTTCCGGCGCTGATGGAATACGTCAGAAAATACGATGCCTCTCTGAATTTTTTTCACAATCTGGTGTCGGTAGATGGGACGGCAAAAAAAGCGACCTTTAAGGTTGCAGTACCCGACGCCGAGCCCGAGTTGGTCACAGTCGAGTTTGACATGATGCATGTCTGCCCACCACAGGTCGCGCCGGACTTTATTCGCGTGTCGCCGCTGGCGGATGCTGCGGGCTGGGTCGATGTTGATCAGGCGACACTGCGCCACAAGAGTTTCGACAATATCTGGTCGCTGGGTGACGTGATGAACGCGCCCAACGCCAAAACCGCTGCGGCGGCGCGTAAACAGGCACCGACCGTGGCCGATAATATCGTGGCAGACATTCAGGGCCGCGGCCCGGTTGCCGCCTATGACGGCTACGGTTCGTGCCCGTTGACGGTCGAGCGCGGCAAGATCGTTCTGGCCGAGTTTGCATATGGTGGGGTAATGACACCCAGCTTCCCGAAATTCCTGATCGACGGAACCCAACCCAGCCGGTTGGCGTGGCTGTTGAAAGAGAAGCTGCTGCCGCCGATTTACTGGTCTGCGATGCTGAAGGGCAAAGAGTGGTTGGCCAAGCCCGAACCACTGAAGGTGGCGACCGATTAACTCCTTTCGAAACTGACACCGGAAGAACCGGTGTCAGTTCTGGCCTGTGCCGCCTCCACCAAATGTGCAACGGGCCGCCGCTTTCTCAGGACGTGAACCTATGCAGAGCCTTTTACGTTTCCTTCCAATTCTGGACTGGGGTCGCCAGTATAGCCGTGCGTCCCTCTCGAATGATCTGATCGCGGCTGTGATCGTCACGATCATGCTGATCCCACAGTCCTTGGCCTATGCCTTGCTGGCAGGGCTGCCGCCCGAGGCCGGGATATATGCTTCGATATTGCCGATCATCCTTTATGCGGTTTTTGGCACCAGTCGGGCGTTGGCGGTGGGGCCTGTCGCGGTTGTGTCGCTGCTGACAGCCAGCGCCGTGGGGCAGGTGGCCGAGCAGGGCACGGCCGGATACATGGTGGCGGCACTGACGCTGGCTTTCCTGTCGGGTGGGTTTCTGGTGCTGTTGGGCGTTTTTCGACTGGGCTTTCTGGCCAATTTCCTCAGCCATCCTGTCATCGCAGGCTTTATTACCGCATCGGGTCTCCTGATCGCGACCAGCCAGTTGAAGCATATTTTGGGTGTCGACGCCCATGGGCATACCCTGCCGGGGATGTTAGGTTCAATCTTCGAAAACCTCGGGCAAATCAGTTGGCTGACGGTAATCATCGGCGTGCTGGCCACTGCGTTTCTGTTCTGGGTGCGCAAGAACCTCAAGCCCGCGTTGCGGCGCATGGGGGTGCCGCCCCTGCTGGCTGACGTGCTGACCAAGGCCGGACCAGTGGCTGCCGTGGTGGTGACCACAGTGGTCGTCTGGGGGTTCGGGCTGGATGTGCGGGGCGTCAAGATTGTTGGCGACGTGCCCCAGAACCTTCCGCCGCTGACTTTGCCGGGGCTGTCCTCGGACCTCATCGGTGCATTGCTGGTGCCAGCGATCCTGATCTCGATCATCGGTTTTGTCGAAAGCATCTCGGTTGCGCAGACGCTGGCTGCCAAGAAACGCCAGCGCGTGGACCCCGATCAGGAGTTGATCGGTCTGGGTGCAGCAAACCTGGGCGCGGCGTTTACCGGCGGCTTTCCGGTCACCGGCGGGTTCTCACGCTCGGTGGTGAACTTCGATGCGGGGGCGGAAACTCCAGCGGCAGGCATTTACACCGCTGGTGGTTTGGCGATTGCTGCACTGTTCCTGACACCTCTGGTGTACTTTTTGCCCAAGGCCACGCTGGCCGCGACGATCATTGTTGCGGTGCTGAGCCTCGTGGACCTGTCGATCCTGAAAAAGACATGGGGATATTCGCGCGCCGATTTTACCGCCGTAGCCGCCACCATCGTTCTGACTTTGCTGGCCGGGGTCGAAACTGGCGTGGCCAGCGGCGTGGCAATTTCGATCCTTCTGCATCTCTACAAAACCTCGCGCCCGCATGTGGCCGAGGTCGGGCTTGTGCCGGGTACGCAACACTTCCGCAACATCAATCGCCACAAGGTCGCCACCGAGCCGTCACTGGTGACGCTGCGGGTGGATGAAAGCCTGTATTTCGTGAACGCCCGTTTCCTCGAAGACCTGATCCAGGCGCGAGTGACCGAAGGCTGCGATATCCGCAACGTGGTTTTGATGTTCTCGGCGGTGAACGAGGTCGACTTTTCAGCCCTCGAAAGCCTTGAGGCCATTAACCATCGCCTGCGTGACATGGGCGTTGGTCTGCACCTGTCCGAAGTCAAAGGCCCCGTCATGGACCGTCTGAAACAGTCGCATTTCCTCGACGACCTCAACGGGCAAATCTTTCTGGCTCAGTACGACGCATGGCAGCGGTTGACCGCACCGGACAGAGTAACAGCAGCGGCAGAGTAACCGGAGACGCATTCAGGTCAGAGTCCCGCGGGAAGTGCCGATGCGGGTTTAACAATCGGGTTCAACTTGAATGGGTAGGATGCGGTGGGTGGCACTTATCCACGTTCAGGAAGGGATTTGCTACGACGTCAGATCAATAACGCAACGTAGCGAAATCGAGCGGAAGCGCATCAAAGCTTTGCCAGATTTGCTCACAATACTCGGACTGAGCAACCGCAAAACGAACCATCCTGATTGTCAGTTCCTGTGAAGGAAGCGTGCTGTCAGCGCGTTGAAGCTGACCTGTTGCCAGGGACGCAGCAACCAGAGAATGAGGTAACCAGGCAACGCCAATTCCATTCATGGCATATTGTTGCATCGCAAGTGTCAGGGCTGTTTCAGCTCTGGTCACAAGTGTGGTTTCCTCTGGTAATCGCGGCGCGATTTTCCGAGCGAAAACTTGACCCAAAAACACATCGGGCGGATAGCCTATGACCGGAAGTGCCGCACTGGTGATTTTGTTGCGAACAGAGGGCGCGCAAACGGGAATCAAAGTGTCCGTGCCAAGTGTCTTGGCTTCGAATGCGTCACCAATACTGCTTATTTCGTCGCCCGGAACCGAATACATGATCGCGAAATCGACCTGTTTTGAGATCAGGTTCAAAAGACATTCGTCCTGGTTCCCCGATCGCACGTGAATTGAGATATCGTCATTCTCGGTCAGCGTTTGCACGATCCTTGGCGAAATCGTGGTCGTCAAAGCATGTTGGCACACAAACGACAGTGACTTCCCGGTTTGGTCATTCGCTGTCTTCAGCACATGTCGCAGTTTGTGCAGCCGCGTACTAAGCTCTCTCAGTTCGGGCTCCAATGACTGAATGCCAGGCATAAGTGATACGGGCTTGCGGCGGCGGTCAAACAGGGTGGCTCCGACGCTGTTTTCGATAAGCCGTATCCGCCGGGTGAAGGCCGATTGAGTGAGAAGCCGCTTTTCAGCGGCTCGTGTCAACGAACCGCCATCCAAAACAGCCAAAATGTCATCGATCCATTCCAAGCGCATGGGGTTTAAATAGACCAAGGATATCTAATATGCAATTCATGCAAGTTATGAGTTGAATTTTGAATTAGATACGCGGTTCAAGCGATGATAAATTGCCGAAAGTCAATGTTAGGAGCCTCCACATGCATCTCGCCCGCTTTCCCCGTGTGCACCTTGCCCATCTGCCGACGCCGCTGGAGCCGATGAAGCGACTGTCCAAGGAGCTGGGGGTGGAAATCTGGATCAAACGCGATGACTGCACCGGTATGTCGACCGGTGGCAACAAGACCCGAAAGCTGGAATTCCTGATGGCCGAAGCCGAGGCGCAGGGCGCGGATATGGTCATGACGCAAGGGGCGACACAAACCAACCACGGACGACAGACAGCCGCTTTTGCGGCCAAGCTGGGATTTGATTGCCATATCCTGCTGGAAGATCGCACCGGTTATCAGGACGGAAACTACAACACCAACGGCAATGTCCTGTTGGATCACCTGCACGGTGCAACGACCGAAAAATTTCCCGGCGGGCATGACATGCCGGCCGAGATGGAAAAAGCAGCAGAGAAGAAAAGGGCAGAAGGACGCAACGTCTACGTCATCCCCGGCGGTGGATCAAACCCGACAGGTGCCCTTGGCTATGTGAACGCAGCTTTTGAGCTTTTGGGTCAAGCCAACGACCGTGGTTTGAGAATTGACCGGCTGGTGCACGCGACCGGCTCTTCGGGAACGCAGGCGGGGCTGGTGACCGGCATGTGCGCCATGAACGCGAAGGTGCCGGTTATGGGGATCGGGACCAGGGCGCCCCAGCCTAAACAGGAACAAATGGTTTACGATCTAGCCTGCAAAACAGCCGAGAAGCTGGGATGCGCAGGCGTCGTGAACCGCGAAGACGTGATGGCCAATACCGACTATGTCGGGCAGGGTTATGGCCTGCCAACCGAAAGTGGTATCGAGGCAATCCGAATGTTTGCCGAGTTGGAGGGGATACTTTTGGATCCCTGCTATTCGGCAAAAGGTGCGGCAGGTCTTATTGATCTTGCACGCAAAAGCGAGTTCCAGGACCAGCGTGTCGTATTCCTGCACACCGGCGGTGCAGCGGCCCTGGGAGGGTATGACTTTGTATTCGATCATCAGAACCGCTGGGTCAATATCTGACCAATGACGCGGGCCCCGATCGGTATTCTTGGTGGCATGGGTCCCGAGGCGACTATCCTCCTCCAGCGCAAGCTGGTGGAGGCAGTGCCGGCAAGCGATGATCGCGACCATATCCCGTTGTTGATCGATATGAACCCGCAGGTGCCGTCTCGCATTGCTCACCTGATTGACGGAACGGGCGAGGATCCGGGGCCTGTGCTTGCTGCGATGGCACGTCGTCTTCAAGCTGCCGGGGCTGTGGCATTGGCTATGCCGTGCAACACCGCACATTACTATGCTGCTGCGATTACGGATGCCGCGACTATTCCCTTGTTGAACATGGTGGAATTGGCAGTGGATCGTGCCGCCCGGATGATCGGACCGGGTGGGTGTGTCGGGATGCTGGCGTCGCCCGCGCTGCAGCGCGTAGGTCTTTTCGACACGGCGTTTCAGGCGCGGGGAATGTCAGTTGTCTGGCCAGCAGATGAGGGCAAGATGCTTGCGGCCATCCGCAGGATCAAGGCCGGTGACTCTTACAATGAGGCACGCCAAACTCTGAATACAGTATCTGCGGAACTGATTGGTGCCGGGGCAGATATGCAACTTATCGCGTGTTCAGAGTTTTCGATAATCGCCGACAGTGTCGCCGCGGACGTAATTGCCGTCGATACGATTGACCTGTTGGTTGATGCAATCATCGCGTTTTCCCAAGCAAATCGCACCCACCCTTGATCTGGCTGAAAGTGGGGCAAGTGATAAGGCTGGAAGACAGCGGTTCTGTGCAGTTGCGATCGTTGATCGTCTTGCAGATCACCTCAGCGCATAACAAAGGGGTTCGACATCGGTTTTTCCGATGTATTCAGCCAAACGGTCTTGGTCCGCGTGTAGTCGTGAATGGCCTCTAATCCCGCTTCCCTGCCATAACCGGATTGGTTGAAGCCGCCAAAGGGCGCGATGGGTGAGACGGCGCGGTAGGTGTTGATCCAGCAGATGCCCGATTGCAGGCGGGATGAAACACGGTGAGCACGGGCGACATTTTCGGTGAAGATACCCGAGCCAAGCCCGAATGGCGTGTCATTGGCCAGGTTGATTGCCTCTTCTTCAGTGTCGAAGGGCAGCAAGGACATGACGGGACCGAACATTTCGACCTTCAGGGTCTCTGTCTCGGCACTGGTGCATTCCACCAGCGTTGGGGCCATGAAATGACCAGACCGATCCAGTGGCGCGCCTCCGAAACGAATACGGGCGCCCTGTTCCTTGGCCTTGGCCAGCGTCGCCTGAATTCTGACAATCTGGGCGTTTGTGCACAGCGGGCCAATATGAGTTTCAGGTTCCAATGGATCGCCGATGACAATGCCCGACATCTTTTCTTCGATTTTGGCGATAAGAGATTCCATAATTGGACGATGGATCAGCCCGCGTGATCCTGCGACGCAGCTTTGACCTGAAGCACCGAAATTGCCCGCGATCAGGCCGTTGGCGGCGCCATCCAGATTGGCATCATCGAAAACTATGATTGGGGATTTTCCACCCAACTCCAATGTGGTTACGGCAAAGTTCTCAGCCGAGTTGCGCACCACATGGCGCGCCGTTTCCGGGCCGCCAGTGAACGCGATCCGGTCCACGTCAGGATGCCGGGTGAGAGGGATCGCACAGTTTCCTGCGTCCCCGGTAATGACGGAGACGACGCCGGGTGGGAAACCCGCTTTGTCGATCAAGCGGGCGAACTCCAGCATTGGGGCGGGCGCAATCTCTGACGCCTTCAGCACAACCGAGCACCCCGCGGCAAGAGCTGGCCCAAGCTTGGTAGCTGTCAAAAACATCTGCGCGTTCCAGGGGACAATTGCGACCACCACGCCAATGGGCTCGCGCCGCGTAAAGACATGCATGTCTGGTTTGTCGATCGGCAGAACCGCGCCTTCGATTTTGTCCGCCAGCCCCGCATAGTAGCGATAATAATCGCCGACATATGCCGTTTGGGTCGCGGTTTCCGCCAGCAGCTTGCCACTGTCCTTTGTCTCGATCTCGCCAAGGCGTTCTGCGTTCTGTTCGATCAGTTCTGCAAGGCGGAATAACAGTTTGCCACGTGCGGTTTGCGTCATGTCCCGCCACGCCGGATCATCAAGTGACCGGCGCGCTGCAGAAACGGCGTGCTCTACGTCTTCGGGTGCCGCGCAGGCGAAACTGGCCCATTCCTCACCCGTTGCCGGATTCAACGAGGCCATCACTTGCCCACGTGCGCCTTCGGTCCAAGTGCCGTCGATAAATAGCTGGTAATGTGGCTTCTGGTGCATTGCGGCCCCTCACTGAAACTTTGGCATTACATCGTCGATGAACCGGGCAAGCGATGCGCGTTTGCGTTCGAAGCTCATGCCGCTGTCAATCCAAAACGAGTATTCATCATATCCAAGGTCTTCATAGCGTTTCAGACGCTCTGTCACTCCGTCCGCCGTGCCGATTGTCAGATCACGCGCCAGATTTTCGGGTGTCATCATTGCGTTGGCCGCCATTTCTTCTTCGGTCAGCGCCTGAATCAATCCCTGTCGGACTGGTCGCTTGTTTTGGAACCACGCGCCGAAATAGTTATAAAACTGGGACAAATCCCGCGCTGCCTGATCCAGTTCAGCGTCATCGCGCCCGACATAGGTGTGGTGAAGCAGCATGATCTTGGGGCGCGCTCCATCGTGATTGGCGCAGGCGGTCTCAAAACGGGTCATCAGTGTTTCGATTTCTTCGATGCCTTGCCAGAGCGGGGTGACCTGAATGTTGAATCCGTTCTGAACGCCGAACTCGTGGCTGTTCGGATCCCGCGCGGCAATCCAGATGGGCGGGCCGCCGGGTTGAACCGGCTTTGGGGCCGAACTGGTGGCGGGAAACTGAAAGAACTCACCGTCATGCGCGCAGTCGCCTTCCCACAATTTGGGCAGCAGAGGAGCGATCTCTCGCATTCGCTGACCGGCGGTCCATGCGTCCAGACCGGGCATAAGCCGCTCATATTCATAAGAGTAGGCCCCGCGCGCTATGCCCAGCTCGATCCGGCCGCCGGTCATGAGATCCGCTGCGGCTGTCTCGCCCGCCAGTTTGATCGGATGCCAGAACGGCGCGATTACAGTGCCGGTGCCAAGGCGCACGTTTTTGGTATGATGCGCGATGTCCACCAGCGACATCAGAGGGTTGGGTGCGATGGTGAAATCCATCCCGTGATGTTCACCAGTCCAGACCGCACGCATTCCTGCCTGATCCGCCATTTTGCACAGCTCGATGAACTCTTCATGCAGTTTCTCATGCGACTGTTCGGGGCCCAGCCGTTCCATATGGGCAAAAAGGGAAAACTCCATTCTTCAGGTCCTTTCCGACAGGCTGTGCACATCGCCCCGCTGGGCGTCACCCAGATAAAGCGAGAAATTGCGTGTTCGGCTTTCCAGCGCAAAACGAGCCATCATGGTCGCGATAGGTGCTGACGCGTAAGGCAGGGTCGCCAGGTCTTTGATTGCGATTGCCTGTAGCGTGCCATGCCGGGGCAGGGCGGGCGCAGACGCAAGAATGTAAACATGATGCGTGGTGGCATCGTCATAGACGGAATACGCGACGCCAAGGCGCGCATTGATACCCCTGGCCGTCAGGTTCTGCACAAGGCTGTTTCGCAGGTCCTGCCGATCTGACAGCGAAATTTGCGGCGGGAGGAAACCGGCATCTGTTTTCTCCAGCAAGATGTGCCCGTTCTGTTCGATGATTGCGCCGCAGACCACATTTCGCCCGGACGGTTCCAGCGCGCCACGTTCCAGCCCGAGGCTGAAATACTGCCCGTTCGCATAGCCGAGGCCGGGGGCATCGTTCTGAGAATACGTTTCGACCTGTCCGATCAAAACGCAATGGTCCCCGGCTTCGATAATTTGATGGGTTCGGCAGGAAAACATTGCGACTGCCCCTCTGATCAAAGGGATGCCATGCGTATCCAAGCAGTGATCGACTTTGGCAAATCGATCACCTTTGAACCCGGCAAACGTATTGGATACATCTTCCTGCCCCTCGGCCAGAATGTTCACCGCGAAACGGGCGCAGGTTGCAAATTCGTGATAGGAAGACAGGTTTTTTCCCGGACAGACCAAAAGCAGCGGCGGGTCGAGAGAAACCGAAGTGAACGAATTGGCCGTAAAGCCGAGTGGAGTACCTGCGTCATCGCGCGTCATCACAACCGTCACACCGGTCATGAAGCGACCAAAAGCACGACGAAGGTCACGAGGATCAAGAGCGGTCATGGGCGCAGCTCATTCAGAAAGCTGGAAATGGCGGCGTTGACCTGATCTGCATGCGTCATCGGCATCATATGTGCAGCGCCTTCAATGATTTGCGCGCGTCCGCTCATCGCGGTGTCCGCCATGACACGTGACATCTCCGGGGTCGAACTGGGCTCAAGACTGCCGGTTAGAAAAAGCGCCGGGCAGCTTAGCTTCTCCAACGTATCGCGTCGGGGGCATCGGCTGTGGGCGAAGACGGAATAGGCCGATTTGTACGCAGCCGGGTCCATGGCCGTCAGCCATCTACGGCAGGCATCGCGCTCGGCCGAGGCGACGTCTCCGAACCATCGATGCAATGTGCTGGTGGGATCAGCGATCGACTTGCCATCCAGCTGCGCCGCACGGTCGCGCACGGCCTGTGCCGCATTCGCGTCTCTCTCGAAAACCGCGTTCAATGCGACGACCCCACAAACCCGGTCTGACGTTTTGGCGGCAAGATCCAGCGCGATCATGGCCCCCATCGAATGGCCGGCCAAAACGACCGGACCACTCAGGCAGTCCAGAACACCCCGTGCCGCTTCGGTGTACGCCGAAAGCCTGATGCTCAGGTCAGTTAATGGGCTGTCTCCATGACCGGGCATGTCCGGGGCGGTCAGGCAACCCTCGGAAGCCAGCCCGTCCAATTGTGCGCCCCAGGCTTCAGCCCGCAAGCCAACACCATGCAACAGAATGATATTCTGTCCCGAACCAGTCTGGATGGCCGCCAGCCCACCGATCTCAGACCGCGGCCGGGTTGTCCAGGTCATGGCCCAAATCCTTGAGATCCTGATAACGGTCACCGATACGGTGGTGCGGTCTGCCCGAGGTTGCTGCGCCCAATACGACCACAACTTCGTCATCGCGCGGTGCGTCAGAAATCGAGAACTGAATTGTCAGGTAGTGCGACCGCCGCCCAGCATCGTTTTTATCCATCAACGGCACCATGATCGGCGCGTTTGCCGGACCACGTGTGTTGGTGAACGCCAGATAGGATTTCGCGCCGACGGCCTCACGGTAGTGATTGCCAAAGCGCAACGTGTGAATAAGACCCGAAGCGTGCTCGACCTCACCATTCAGCCCGACCACAGCGGCTTTGCCATAGGCTTCGATTGCCTCACCACTCCCGGCCAGTTTGATCATGCGTTTCGTCATCATCTCGCCCAGAACAGGGCCGTAGGCTTGAATCTCGGGTTTAAGGTCTTCCACAAACCGGCCCGCCCAAGGGTTGTGAACCACTGCGGCCACGGCAAACATGCGCCACGGGGTCTTGGCGGCTCGGAAGCCCTCGACAAGGACCTCCTCATCGTAGGTGACGATCTTGCGTATTTCCGGTTGCATGAAAATTCTCCTGTCGCGCTCGCAATCGTTAAAAACGGACGGGGTTTTTGACAAATGATTGAATTATGTGCTTTGCCATTAAAAAGACTAATGGATAGCTTGATCAAATGGGCAAATCTCTTCCACCGCTGACATGGATCCGATCCTTCGAAGCAGCAGCACGAACCCTTAGCTTTACGGCGGCTGCCGAAGAGATTGGGTTGACGCAATCGGCGGTCAGTCAACAGGTGAAATCGCTTGAGATGCGTTTGGGAACAGCCCTTTTTGTGCGGCGCCCCAGAAGCTTGGCGCTGACGGATGCGGGGCGCAAACTATTGCCCGAGGTTGGCAGCGCGCTTGAAGCGCTTGCCGCGGCTGCCGGGCGCGTGGACGCCAGCGCGTCCGGAGACATCTTGACCGTCGCAACGTCTGTTAGCATCGCCCAGTGGGTTATTGCCCCATATCTGTCAGATTTTACCAGACGCCATCCTGAAGTTCGCGTTCGGCTTCTCAGTGCGATCTGGCCCGACGATTTCCACGCATCCCACGCTGATGTTCAGGTTCGGTTCGGGTCAAAGAAACAGGTGGGGCAGGGCGCGGTGCGCCTGATGCCTGATCGGCTGGTTCCCGTGAAATCCCCGACGGTCGCGGGAGATGTGTTTGACCTGCCTCTGATCGAGGCTGTCGGGACATCAAGCGGATGGGGCACGTGGTTTGAAAAACAGGGCTTACGCCGCCAACCTGGCGTTTTTGTCGATACATTTGGGATGGCTCTGCAACTGGCCGTTCATGGCAGCGGTGTCGCTTTGGTCAGCGAATTACTGACGACCCACGCGATTGCCGCTGGTCTGGTCGAACGCGCGCATGCGTGTTCGGTTGACAGCAACGAAGGGTACTACCTTTCGTCCAACGCCGCCAACCCGGCTGCCCGTTTGTTTCACGACTGGCTGGTGGCGTTGGTTGCAGAACAAGCCCCAAAGGTCGCCGACGTCTCTGACTGACGTCAGACATTGGCAGACATTGGTTGACAGGGCTCCACCGATGGGATCACGTCAACGGGCCTAAACTCAGGGGAGAAGTATGCAGGTCATCACCAATCCACATCGCGCGGGCCAAAAGCTTGCACCATCTGCACCCTATCCTTCGACCGATGCAGCCCGGGTTGCGGATTTGCTTGCTCAGTGTCCTGTCGCGAAAGAAACACCGATGGTGGATGCCGGGAAACTTGCCCCTGTATCCCAGCTTTGGGTGAAGGATGAACGGGCGCGTATGAACCTTGGTTCGTTCAAAGCTTTAGGTGCAGCATACGTAATTGCGCGTCATGCGGCCGAGCGGTCAAGCGAACCGGATGAACAAACACTGGCTGGCACAACCTATGTGACCGCCAGCGCGGGAAACCACGGCATGAGTGTTGCGGCGGGTGCCAGAATTTTCGGCGCGAAGGCTGTCGTCTACATTTCTGAAACGGTGCCCGAAACCTTTGCGGAACGTCTGAAAGGCCAAAAAGCCGAGGTTGTTCGAAGTGGTGCTGACTATGCTGCCAGTATGGAGGCAGCGAGAACGGCTGCTGACGAAAACGGATGGATATTGCTGTCGGACAGTTCGTGGGATGGATATTTTGACCTGCCATGGACTCTCATGGAAGGGTATTTGCAAATGGCGGCAGAGGCTGTCAGGCAGTGCCCCAAGGTTCCGACGCATATTCTGTTGCAGGCAGGCGTGGGTGGTTTGGCTGGAGCTGTTGCGGCTTATGCGCGAAAAACCTGGGGCGACGCACCGAAGATCGTTGTGGTTGAACCCGAAGCGGCACCTGCGTTGCAGGCCAGCATAGCTGCCGGAGAATGTGTTTTCGCGGATGGCCCGGACAGCATCATGGGGCGTCTGGATTGCAAGGAACCGTCGTTGATCGCGTTAAACGGATTGGCCCGCGATGCAGACCTGTTCCTGACCCTTTCAGATGACGATGTGGCAGCAAAGCTTGACGCGATGGCTAAGATCGGGCTGGCCACCACGGCATCCGGTGGGGCAGGCCTTGCGGCGGTGATGAACGAAACCGCACGGAATGCCATGGGGATCGCCGAACACTCACGCGTGTTATGCTTTCTGTCGGAGATCGCGGAATGAGAGGGTTCGATCAGGCAGAGTTCGAGGTGCGCACCAAACGCGCGCAGGAGCTGATGCGAGCCGCGGATTTGTCGGCGCTGCTGCTGACGACGGAAACTGACGTACGTTATTTTACCGGCTATCTGACCCGATTTTGGGAAAGCCCAACCCGACCATGGTTTCTGGTTGTGCCGGTCACGGGCAAACCGGTGGCTGTGATCCCTTCGATCGGAGCCGCGCTCATGGGACAGACCTGGATCGATGACATCCGAACCTGGAGCGCGCCCGATTTGCAGGACGACGGTATCTCGCTTCTGGCCGATGTCCTGGCCGAACTGACGCCGGTTTCGGGCAATGTCGGTATGCCGGACGGACATGAGACACATGTGCGGATGCCCATGGCGGACATTGAACACTTGCGCGGCGCTCTCGGTGCGCGTCGCATCACCGGAGATCAGGGTATCTTGCGCCGGTTGCGCATGATCAAATCCGAGGCTGAAATTGCCAAGATCCAAACAGCCTGTGATATTGCCGGACGCGCCTTCGTCCGCGTGCCCGAGATGGCCCGCGCCGGGGTGCCTCTGGACACGGTTTTTCGCCGCTTCCAGATCCTCTGCCTTGAGGAAGGGGCCGATTGGGTGCCGTATCTTGCAGGCGGGGCAGAGCAGGGTGGCTACAGTGATGTAATATCACCTGCAACTTCGGTGCTGTTGGAAACTGGCGACGTGCTTATGCTGGATACAGGGCTGGTTTGGGATGGGTATTTCAGTGATTTTGATCGCAATTGGTCTGTAGGCCCTGCCCGGCCCGAGGTGAGATCAGCGCACGCCCGACTGGTAGAAGCCTCAGATGCCGCGTTCGAGATCGCCCGACCCGGTGCAACTGCCTCGGATTTGTTTCATGCCATGAACACGGTACTTACCAAAGACGCCGAAGGCACAGATGCAGGGCGGTTGGGTCATGGGTTGGGGATGTCACTGACAGAGTGGCCTTCCCTTATTCCGGCAGACCAGACCGTGCTGGAACCCGGCATGGTTTTGACGTTGGAACCGGGCATTGCCGTTGGTACAAAAATACTTGTCCATGAAGAAAACATTGTCATCACCGAAGGTGCCCCACGTTTTCTAAGCCCACGCATCGGGCCGGAGGTGATCGCAATATGACCCGGATCCATTACGCCCTTGATGAAGACGATCCCGAGGCCAGCCCGCTTGGTCTGATCGTGTTGCAGACCGATGAAACGTTGGAGCCTGAGTTCAGCTCGTATTTTTCGGACCGCAAATATCCAATCTACGTGACGCGTATTCCCAGCGGGATCGAGGTGACGACTGAAAGCCTTGCGGAAATGGAGCGGGCACTGCCAGCTGCCGCCGGATTGCTGCCCAGTGCGCGATCTTATCGCGTTGTCGGGTATGGGTGCACGTCTGCAAGCTCGGTTATCGGGTCCGACCGTGTGGCAGAACTTGTCAAGCAGACCTGTCAGGCTGCCGAGGTTACAAACCCTTTGCGTGCTGCTTTGGCCTGTGCGCGACACTTGGATGTTTCGAAATTCGCGCTGCTGTCGCCCTATATTGAAGAAGTAAACCTACCCCTGCGCCGGGCATTTGCCCAAGGCGGAGTGGAGATGGATGTTTTTGGGACATTCGGGGAATCAGAAGAGGCTAAAGTTGTTCGGATTTCGGTGCAATCCGTCATCGACGCCGCCACGAAACTGGGCTCGGACCCGTCGGTTGATGCGGTTTTTCTGAGTTGCACAAACCTTCGCACGCAAAAGGCTATTCCCGAGATACGCGCACGGATTGGCAAGCCAGTTTTGTCGAGTAATCAAAGTCTTGCGTGGCACATGCGTGTTCTGAACGAGACCTGATGAAATATTATGTCCGGATATTGTACAACAAAACCGGAATTCATTGTTGCAATGTGAACATCGCTTGGTCTTAACTGTCGGATACAGATCAATGAAATCCGCAGAAGACGGGTAATCATTTGACGTAACAGGGGGTCTTGTGGCCGATACAACGAACGACGCCGCGTTTGTCGAATTCCAACGCGTACAGAAGTCTTATGACGGCGAGAACCTCGTCGTAAAAGACCTAAACCTTGCAATGCCCAAAGGTGAGTTTCTGACAATGCTTGGGCCGTCAGGCTCGGGCAAGACGACTTGCCTTATGATGCTCGCCGGATTTGAAACTGCCACACATGGCGAAATCCTTCTGGGCGGCAAGCCCATCAACAATATCCCGCCTCACAAGCGCGGTATTGGAATGGTTTTTCAGAATTACGCTTTGTTCCCGCATATGACGGTGGCCGAAAACCTCTCGTTTCCACTGGAAGTCCGTAAACTGGGCAAGTCGGAGCGGGATGAAAAGGTCAAGCGCGCACTGGACATGGTTCAGATGGGTGCCTTTGGTGGTCGACGTCCCGCTCAGCTTTCGGGGGGACAACAACAGCGGATAGCTCTGGCACGTGCCTTGGTATTCGAACCCGAGCTGGTCTTGATGGACGAGCCATTGGGGGCACTGGACAAGCAGCTTCGTGAACATATGCAGTTCGAAATCACGCGTCTGGCCCATGAGCTTGGGATCACAACAGTCTACGTGACCCACGACCAGACCGAAGCACTCACCATGTCGGATCGTGTGGCCGTCTTCGACGATGGCCGCATTCAACAGCTGGCGCCGCCTGATCAGCTTTATGAAGAGCCGGAAAACAGTTTCGTCGCGCAATTCATCGGTGAAAACAATACGTTGGAAGGCGTTGTTAAATCAATCGATGGCAACACTTGCGTCGTACGCCTGGATGATGGCTCGGAAATCGACGCTGTTCCGATCAATGTCCACAAGGCAGGCGACCGGACCAAAGTCTCGATCCGCCCCGAACGTGTGGAGTTCAACAAAGACCGCCTGCGCGCTGACGCGCATACTTTGAAAGCAAGGGTCGAAGAGTTCATTTACATGGGCGACGTATTCCGGTTCCGCATGTCCGTTGCCGGAAACAACGAATTCATCGCCAAAACTCGAAATGCGCCTGATGCCGTACGCCTGACCCCCGGTCAAGAGATCGATATTGGCTGGCTGGCACAGGATTGTCGTGCGCTCGACGCATAGACCAAACCGCGCGGGACAAGTGCGGTTAAGCTGAGGGACCGGCCGGTGAAAACCCGTGCATCGGCTGACCACCACATAAAACGGGATGAACTGGGAGTAACACATGAAACCAACCAAGATCATGCTCACTGCGGCTGCAATTGCGACGGCTGCGGGCACTGTTTCAGCCGAGGAGATGACCATCGTTTCCTGGGGCGGTGCCTATTCAAAGTCGCAGTTGAAGGCGTATCACGAGCCCTATTCGGAAAAGACCGGTATCACCATTCTGAACGATGACAGCTCGGCCGAAGCCGTTGCCAAACTGCGCGCAATGAACGAAGCGGGCAACATCACATGGGATGTGGTAGATGTTGTGGCAGCTGACGCGATCCGGCTTTGCGACGAAGGTCTGGCCCTCGAGATCGATTTCGACAGCCAATTGGCAGCAGCTCCGGATGGCACGCCCGCCTCTGAGGATTTCGGCGACCTGCTGGTCAGCGACTGCTTTATCCCGCAGATCGTCTATTCGACTACGTTCGGCTATCGTACCGATCTGGTAGGTGACACCCCACCAACCGACATCTGTGCGGTGTTCGATCTGGAATCCTACCCGGGTAAACGCTCGCTTGAGAAACGCCCTATCAACAACATGGAATGGGCGCTGCTGTGTGACGGTGTCGCCAAGGATGATGTCTATGACGTTCTGGCAACGTCGGAAGGTCAGGATCAGGCCTTGGCCAAGCTGGACACCATCAAAGACAGCGTTGTCTGGTGGTCTGCTGGTGCGGACACGCCGCAACTTCTGGCTGACGGTGAAGTTGTTATGGGTTCGACCTATAATGGTCGTCTGTTCAGCGTGATCGAAGAGCAGAAACAGCCGGTCGCAATGCTGTGGGACGCGCAGGTGTTCGATCTGGACGGCTGGATCATTCCTGCCGGTCTGAGCGATGAGCGCAAGCAGCGCGCGCTCGATTATATCATGTTTGCAACCGACACCCAGCGTCTGGCGGATCAGGCCAAGTACATCTCGTACGGTCCGGCCCGCGCCTCGTCAGCTCCGCTGGTAGGTCAGCACGCCGATCTGGGGATCGACATGGCCCCGCATATGCCGACCGATCCGGAAAATGCCAAGAACACGTTCTTGTATAACTACGAGTTCTGGGCGGATTACCGTGACGACATCGACGCCAAATTCCAGGCGTGGCTGGCGCAATAAACGTCTGATTTCATGACACAGTCGGGGGCGGTGCGCCGCCCCTGAACCAAGACAGATCCAAGGGGCTCCAATGACTGACGCAAGCCAAAACGCCGGACCCATGCTGGCAGCGGATGGAACACCGCTCAAGCTATCGCTGGCACGCTCGTTGCGGCGGCAAAAGCTGCGTGCCTTGCTGTTGATCGCTCCTTTGCTTCTGTTCGTTCTGTTTTCCTTTATTGTTCCAATAGCTGCGATGCTATTCCGTTCAGTAGAAAACAATATCGTCTCCGACACTCTACCTCTTACCGTCGAGGCGCTTCAAAACTGGGATGAACAATCTGGAGAATTGCCGGGCGAGGGCGTGTATGATGCCTTTGTGCGGGACATGATTGTTGCGATTGACAATAAAGAGCACACACGGCTTGGTTCGCGTTTGAACTACGAAGAAACCGGTATGTCTTCGATGTTCCGCAAGTCAGGTCGTCAGATCAAGAAACTGGATCCTGAAACGGATGGCCCGTTCAAAGAGCAACTAATAGATATTCACGACGGATGGGGCGATACACAAACGTGGCGCGTGATCAAAACCCATTCGCCGAAGATCACCAACGGGTATTTTCTGAATGCGGTAGATATGCGCAGAACCCCCGACGGCGCGCAGGCACAACCCGAAGACAAGCAAATCCTTGTTAAGCTGTTCGGTCGAACGCTGTTTATGTCTCTGGTAATAACGGGTGCCTGTATCCTGTTGGCTTATCCGGTCAGCTATTTGCTGGCGACGTTGCCGATGCGTGTCTCAAATCTGCTGATGATCCTTGTGCTTCTGCCGTTCTGGACGTCACTGCTGGTGCGGACGTCGGCGTGGAAGGTGATGTTGCAACAGCAAGGCGTGATCAACGAAACGCTGGTCTGGCTGGGGTTGGTGGCTGACGATGCACGACTGGTGATCATCAATAACCAGATCGGTACGATCACTGCGATGACACATATCCTGCTGCCATTCATGATCCTGCCCATGTATTCGGTGATGCAGACTATTCCGGAATCTTACACACGTGCCGCGAAATCCATGGGCGCGACCAACTGGACAACGTTCTGGCGCATCTACTTCCCGCAATCCATTCCGGGTATCGGCGCGGGTTCAATCCTCGTGTTCATTTTGGCGATTGGCTACTACATCACACCTGAAATCGTGGGCGGTACAAAAGGTGTCTTCATCTCGAACCGGATCGCCTATCACATCTCGTCCTCACTGAACTGGGGACTGGCGGCGGCGCTGGGAACGATACTTCTGGCGGTCGTTCTGCTGCTCTACTGGGTCTACGACAAGATCGTGGGCATTGATAACGTGAAGCTGGGATAATCGACATGGCCGCACTTACTCCGATATCCCGCAAACCTTTGTCCATGGTTCTGCCAAGTGTCGCGCTGGCAGGCGCCTTCGCCGGTGTCTTTGTCGGCGCGGGTAACGGCTCGGTTCTTTTGGGCATCATTGGCGGCGCTGTCCTGATTTCTGCGCTCGCTTGGGTCTACATCACCGTTTTGAAGAACGAGAAGATGGCCCGCTGGATCAACATCATTGGTTTTGGCATCGCGGGCTTATTGATGTCGGGCCCAATGGGCGGAGTACTTGGCCTGCTGGGCGGCTGGTTCTTCGCCTGGTTTACTTATTGGTTGTACGAAGGGCGATACCGGCGCAAGCTATTGCCATACCTGACCGCGCAGCAGGTGTTTTACCACTACCTGTTCCGGGTGATCTGCGGTGCGATCTTCGTTTTCCTGATCACACCGATCCTTGTGGTTCTGCCGCTGTCGTTCAATGCGCAGGATTTCTTTACCTTCACGCCCGAGATGTTGCGACTGGACCCTGAAGGGTATTCACTCAAGCACTACCGTGATTTCTTTACCAACAACGAATGGCAACGCAGCTTCAAGAACTCGCTGATCATTGCCCCGATTGCCACAATCATCTCGGTTTCGCTTGGCACTCTGGCTGCCATTGGCCTCAGCCAGAGCCACGTCCCCGGCCGCCGTGCTATCATGGGCATCCTAATTTCGCCGATGATCGTTCCGCTGATTATATCGGCCACTGGCATGTTCTTTTTCTACAGCGATATCGGACGGTTCCTTGAAGGGACGCTGGGCATGAACAAGAACTTTGTGGGCTATCTGAAAGTCATCCTGGCGCACGCCGTTTTGGGTATCCCGTTCGTGATCATCACTGTGACCGCCACGCTTGTGAGCTTTGATCGTTCGCTGACGAGGGCGGCTGCGAATATGGGGGCAGGGCCGGTGCGGACCTTCTTCAAGATCCAGATGCCGCTGATTCTGCCGGGTGTGATCTCGGGTGGCCTGTTCGCCTTCATCACCTCGTTCGACGAAGTTGTGGTGGTTCTGTTCGTTGGCTCAGCCAGTCAGAAGACTCTGCCGTGGCAGATGTTCACGGGCCTGCGGGAACAGATCAGCCCGACCATTCTGGCGGTTGCGACGATCCTGGTGGTTCTGTCGATTGCGCTGCTGACTACGGTTGAGTTGCTGCGGCGCCGGTCCGAACGTTTGCGGGGGCTTTCACCCGCTTGACGGAGCATTCTGTCTGATCTAACGATTCACGTGTTCATCTCCGCTGCGATGGCGTCGCGGCGTCTAAGGGGATGATCGGCTCTCGGACCCCGAGACCGCCTGTCCTGAACGCCGGGACATGTGGCCGGGATTTGTCGCCCGGCAAAGATGAGAGACCAAGTGATGACCGACACAACGAAACGCCCCGAATTCTTTACCTGCCACAATGGTGACAAAGCGCCTTTGCCGTTCAGCAAGGGGGAGTATGATCGCCGTCTCAGCAAGCTTCGCAGCATCATGGCCGCACGTGATATTCCTGCGATTCTGCTGACATCGATGCAGAATATCGCCTACTACTCGGGCTTTCTGTATTGTTCCTTTGGCCGTCCGTATGGCTGCGTGGTCACCCAAGAGGCCTGCACCACCGTTTCGGCCAACATCGACGCCGGGCAACCGTGGCGCCGGTCGGTCGAAGACAACGTGATTTATACTGACTGGAAGCGCGACAACTATTGGCGTGCGGTTGCAAGCCTGATCGGCAATGCTAAGCGGATCGGCATTGAAGGTGACCACATGACGCTGGCCGCCCGCGACACCGCCCTGCGGATGCTGGGTACCCCCGAACTGGTTGACATCGCGCCGGATACAATGACCGCGCGCATGGTCAAATCCGCCGAAGAGATTGAATTGATCAAGGGTGGGGCACGCACCGCGGACGTTGGCGGGGCGGCAATCCATGCGGCCATCCGTGAAGGCGCAACTGAGATCGAGATTGCCATGGCGGGCCGTGACGCAATGGAAGAGGAAATCGCGCGCGCCTATCCAGATGCCGAATATCGCGACACCTGGGTTTGGTTCCAGTCCGGGCTGAACACCGATGGCGCGCATAACCCGGTGACAAAACGCGCCCTGCAAAAAGGCGATATCCTGTCGCTGAACACTTTCCCGATGATCTCGGGCTATTACACTGCGCTGGAACGTACCCTGTTTCTGGGCGAGCCGGACGCTGACAGCTTGCGCCTCTGGAAAGCCAATGTGGCGGCCCATGAACTGGGTCTGAGCCTGATCAAACCCGGTGCGACCTGTTCAGGCATCACCGCCGAGATCAACCGTTTCTTTGCCGATGAGGGGCTGCTGCAATACCGCTCGTTCGGGTATGGCCATTCTTTCGGCATCCTCAGCCATTATTACGGGCGCGAGGCCGGTCTGGAACTGCGCGAGGATATCGACACCGTGCTGGAACCTGGCATGGTCGTTTCAATCGAGCCCATGCTGTGGATCCCCGAAGGGCAACCCGGTGCAGGGGGCTACCGCGAGCATGATATTCTGGTGGTGGGCGAAGACGGCGCCGAGAACATCACCGGCTTCCCATATGGGCCTGGCCACAACATCATCGATGCCTGATACAAAGAGGGGGGGAGCAAACGCTCCCCCCTTCATTTCTCGCGACCGGCGCGTTCGTGAAAGATAAAACCCAGGAAATTCAACAATAGCTGCGCGGCCAGTATCTGCGTGCTTTCGCTGGGGTCATAGGCTGGCGCCACTTCGACAAGGTCAATGCCGACGACATTGCCGCGCCTAGCGAGGCCCTGAAGGATTTCCAGTACGTCATAATACAGAAACCCCCCATGGCTGGGCGTCCCCGTCCCTGCCGCGATAGAGGGGCAAAAGGCGTCGATATCTATTGTCACATAGTACCGAGCACCTTCAGGAATTCGCTCAAGAACAGCCTCGGTTCCCAGCTTTCTCACCTGACGCACGGACAAGATGTCTGATCCACGTGCGCGCGCGTCCTCGTATCCTTCCTTGGCGGTTGACGAGACGTTTCGAATACCCAACTGGGTCATCCCCGAGACATAGTCTTTCTCGATTGCCCGCCGCATGGGGTTGCCGTGGCCATTGGTGACACCGTGACGCTCGTCCACGAAATCCAGATGCGCATCAATTTGAACCACGTGGATCGGGCCGTTTTGTGCACAATCATCTTCAAACGCGGAAATGCAGGGAATGTTGACAGAGTGATCGCCGCCGATCACAAGCGGCAGCGCCCCGGCGGCAAGAATTTTGCGAACACCATAGGCGATGTTTTCGTGGCTGGCCTCGGTCATTGTGTGGACGATATCAGCATCCCCCAAGTCCACGATACGCACGGAACTGTCCAGATAGGTTGCATCGTCTTCGTGGTCATATGCTCCAGCATGTCCAAAACTGAACAGGGTCGAAGCCTCGCGCACGGCCCGAGGGCCGAACCTTGCCCCAGCGCGCCATTGGGTGCCGAAATCAAAGGGGGCACCAAGAACACAAACATCCGCATCAATATTGTCCCAATCCTCGACATACGGCGATTTTCCAAAGGTCGATATCCCAACGAAAGGTAGGTTCAGTCGTCCTGACGCATATCCATGATCCTGCATTATCAATCCTTTCAGTGGCCTTGCCGCCCTGTGTGCAATTGAACATGAGAAGGCGGTGCAATGAAATTGGTTTTCTTCGTCCAATACATGTCTGACGTTCAGGCAGATCTGATCCGGTGCGTTCCTTCCGTTTAGCTGTTGGTCGTTTCGCCACAAACGAGATTTCGGTGGGACGCGCTGGGGTACCGCATAATTATTCACGGAAGCGCGCGATTTTGCGGGCGATACACAGGTCCGGCGAAGCGGTGTTTTCACGGGCGCAGGTGTTCAATCCCCGACGGCTTATACATCATGCCTGCTACGCCAGCTGCGAGCCGGGCGCAATCGTTGGCGGTGCGCTGTTCAGGGCGTCGCGCGCAAAACCGGCGGCAGCCTTGTACTTGGCCATGAAACTGGCCCTTTCAGCCAAGGGAATGACCGTTTCAATATCGTCGAACACACCGCCACAGCGGTCATTGACCAAATTCAACAGGCCAAAGGGCCCGGCGCCCCGATTGCGAAGGACAAGGTCTGACACCGGACTGCACAGCGTGTCATCATAAGCCGCCAGCGCGGTTGGGCTCACGCCATGCTTGAGCAAGCTGGCCCCCAATAAGCGGGCGTCCATGATCGCCTGGCTGGCCCCATTTGAACCGGTAGGGTACATCGGGTGCGCGGCGTCTCCGATCAGGGCAACCGGCCCGTCAACCCACGTTTCAACCGGATCGCGGTCGATCATCGGGTTTTCATATGTCACATCCGCACCGCGGATCAGGGCAGGAACATCCAGCCAGTCATAGGTCCATCCGTCAAAATGATGCGCGAAATCCTTGGCCTCGACCTGCCGGAACCACCCGGTTGCTGCATGCGCGGTCGGGTCATCGTAAGTGACTTCGGCAATCCAGTTTATCAGCGCCAAGCCGGTTCCGGGGTCGGGGTGCGAGATTGGATAGATCACCATACGTTTCTTATGCGTGCCCAGTCCGACGAATGAGGAACCCGTGCGCACGGGCTTTTCCAATGTTGTGCCGCGCCACATGACGGCTCCGCCCCAATGGATCGGAGGTTGGCTTGGATGCATTTGGGCGCGGATGGCTGAATGGATACCATCGGCGCCGATCAGAATGGCACCGGTTTCGCAGATGGCCCCCTTATCAGTTTGCAGCCGCACTGTAACCGTCCCGTCCGCATTGGTCTGGTACCCCGTGGCCCGAGACCCAAGGCGCACGGCATCCGGGTCTGCGCGTTCGATAAACCGCTGGTAAAGCGCCATGTGAAACGCGCCGCGATGCACTGCGTATTGCGGCCAGTTGTAACCGGCGAAAGTTCCGCGCGGTTCCGAGTAAACCTCGTGACCATTCAACCCGACAAGCGCCCATTCCTGCGCAGGGACGCCGAACCCGTCTAGATCCTGAGCCGTGAAACCCAGATCGTACAACTCGCGCACGGCGTTGGGTTGCAGGTTTATTCCGACACCCAGCGGGCGCAGTTGCCGAACGCTTTCAAAGACGGTGCAGTCGATGCCAATCTGATGCAGTGTCAGTGCCAGCGACAACCCGGCAATTCCACCGCCCGCGATAAGCACTTTTGGATCTGTCATGTTGTGTGCCTTTCAGTCCGATTGGTGGCGGGAATTGGTTGTCGATAATCGGCGCGTGTGGATCAACCCTCAACCACAAATGCGTTTGATCCGTTCCGGGGATGGATGAAGGCTTGCGGCATTGCGCAGCCGCGCCCGCAAGCAAGTCAGAGCGGTATCAATCGTCGCTTGCATGAACCCATGCGCCATCGCCGCGCTGTCACCCTGTTTCAGCTTTCTGCGAGCGGATTGCCAAGTATCCAGTGCGTCCGAGATCGCATTGCATGTCCAATGCTCGGCTTCTTGCGAAACAAATTCGGCAAAGGCGTCGCCCGCAGGACCTGTGGCAAGACGTGTTGCCAGCATGCGCGCGTGTATGCCGTTGGCCCCTTCGTAAATCGAGGTAATTCGGGCATCACGATAGGTCTGCTCTAGCCGGTATTCGCGCAAATAGCCATAGCCGCCCAGTACCTGCATACCCAATTCGGCGGCCTTGATACCGGCTTCGGTGCAATAGACCTTGGCAACCGGGGTCAGAAAATCAACCAGGTCAGGTGACGTAGCCCGTTCCAAGGTGACAAATGCAAGATGTGCAAGACTGCGGCTACTCATTGCCAGCCAGTCGATTTGATCCAGCATGCGGCGGATGTCGGCATGTTGATCCAGTGTTGTCGGTTGGCCGTCGGCATTGCGTCCCTGCACCCTTTCACTGGCATAATCACTGGCAATGTCATAGGCCCGTGCGGCGTGCGCGACGCCCTGTAGGGCGACATCAAGCCGGGCGTGGTTCATCATGGTGAACATGGCCATCAGGCCTTCACCCTCGGTTCCGATCAATTCGGCTTTGGCCCCATCAAATGCCAGCTGGCACGTGGGTGAGGCATGCAGGCCCATCTTTTCCTCGATGCGCGTTACGGTAACGTGGTTGCGGCTGCCGTCAGTGCAGGTGCTGGGGCATAGAAACAGCGATAAACCTCTGGCGCCGCCATCGGACGTGCGGGCAAGCACAAGATGCAGGATGTGATCGCTCATGTCCTGGTCACCGCCAGAGATAAAGATTTTTTCGCCCGTGATCTTCCAGCCATCCTCAGCAGGTTCCGCCCGGCAGCGCACGCGTGAAAGGTCAGACCCGGCCCCGGGTTCAGTCAGGCACATGGTGGCCAGAGTTTCACCCGAGGCCAGAGAGGGAACGTACCGGGATTGCTGATCTTTCATGCCAAAGCGCAACAAGGTACGCACCGCGCCCGGAACCAACCCCGTAACCATCTGAAGGCTGTGGTTTGCGCCCGAAAACACTTCGGAAGTGATGGCCAGTATCAGGGCACCAAGCCCTTGCCCTCCATATTCTTCAGGCACGGTGAGAGAGGGCCAGCCCTGTTCCGAATACGCTGCATAAACTTGGGCAAAGCCAGCGGGCATGGAAACACGACCGTTTTCCAGCGAGCATCCCTGCCTGTCTCCCGGCTCGTCCAGCGGGGCAATTTCACCTTGCGCGAAGGCCGCAAAATGTTCGCCGATCTCACCAGCCAGGTCAGCGTCCCAGTCTGGAAGCTCGGTAGCCCGGGCTACGTGGTTCAACGTGAATAAGATGTCCGCAAGCGGGGCTTCGAATGGCTTCATGGTCATATTACCCGACAGCTGGTGATTTCGGCGGTCACGACGCGGCCCGGTTCTGGCGGTTTGGCACTGTCGACGTTCAAAGTGACTGGGTAAGGCAGCATTACGGGGTCAATCCCAGCAGGCGCGCGGCATTGCCTTTGATGATGTCCGGGCGCAGTTCGTCCTTGATATTGATCTTCTCGAAATCCGACAGCCAGCGTTCAGGAGTGATCATTGGCCAGTCGGACCCAAACAGGACCTTTTTCCTGAGGATCGAGTTGCAGTATTTCACCAGAATCTCGGGGAAGTACTTTGGTGACCAGCCGGACAGGTCGATATAGACGTTGGGCTTGTGCTGCGCCACGGACAGAGCTTCTTCCTGCCAGGGAAATGACGGATGGGCGAGGATAATCTTCATATCCGGAAAATCGACGGCGACGTCATCCATGAACATCGGGTTCGAGTATTTAAGCCGCATTCCGTTACCGCCGCGCATGCCCGAACCGACACCGGTTTGGCCTGTGTGAAACAGGGCGATGCAGCCTTCCTCCGCGATTGCCTCGTAAAGGTCATAAGCCATACGGTCATTGGGGTAGAACCCCTGCATCGTCGGATGAAACTTGAACCCTTTGAAACCAAATTCGCGGATCAGGCGGCGCGCCTCGCGTGCACCCATCTTGCCCTTGTGCGGATCGATTGACGCAAACGGGATGAGCACATCGTCATTTTCCGCCGCCAATGCGGCAACTTCTTCGTTCTTGTAGCGCCGATAGCCGGTCTCCCGCTCGGCATCGACCGGGAAGATCACCGCAGCTATGTTTTGCTCGCGATAGTGCTGTGCAGTTTCGGGAACCGTGGGCGGGTGGCTCCACGGGGCGCCAAAGTAATTGGCCATGGTTGCCTGCAGGTCGTCATAGCCATCGTCCGAGTGGCACCCGCAGGGTTCTTCAGCGTGGGTGTGAATGTCGATCGCGCGAACCTTGGTGATATCGACCATCTGTTCGTTCCTTTCTCAGATCTTTACGATTGCCGGGTCGGCGTCGTCATAAAGGCGCTCAAGTAAATTTTGCCGGCGTGTCAGTATCTTGCGGAAATTGAGGTTCCCCTTGGCTGTCATTTCGCCCTCGGGCATCGAGGCGGGCTCGCTAAGAACAATGGCACGCCCGACCCGTGTGGAACTGCCCGATACCTCGCGTGCGCGCTCTGCCAGACGGCGGTGGATTTCACCTTGCAGCAGTTTGCAGCGGTAGGCGCCACTGTCGTCGCTCAGGTCAAATCCTTCCCGCTTCAGCTCGGCGACATCGGGAAAGACCATGACGCCGATCTCATTTCTGTCGGCACCTGTAATGACCAGATCTGAGGCAAGAGGCGCAAGGCAGGTCAACAAGTCCATCCGCAATTGCGCGGCACGCACCCATGTTCCGGTCAGCAACTTGAAATCTTCAGAAATCCGGCCGTCGAATTTCATACCTTTATTCACATCCTGCGGGTCGATGAACCGCATGGCGTCGCCGGTAATGAAAAACCCTTCTTCATCGAAAACACTGGCCGTCTTTTCGGGTTCGTTGAAATAGCCAGGCATCACGTTTGGCCCTTTGATGCGCATTTCGCACCGCATGTCTTCATCCGGTATCAGCTTGAGTGTCACGCCGTTTATCGGAACGCCAACAACCCCGGAACGATCAATGGGCTCGGACTGCATCATTGTGGCGGGCGCTGTTTCGGTCAGTCCCCAGGACGAGGTCATCAGCGGTATCTCACCTTTGACATCCAGCGCCATCTGTTCAAATCCAGACCAGATATCCTGTGGCAGTGACGCTCCCGCATAAAAGATCAGATCAAGTTCTTCGAAGAACCGCCGACGCAGATCGCCATCCCGCTGCAATGCGCCCAGCAGCATGCCGTAACCTACGGGAACATTGAAGCTGAGCGTGCCGGTGACCATAGACAGATTTTCCAGCGTCCGCTCAAACAAACCAGCTACCGGTTTGCCGTCGTCGATGTAGAAGCTTCCGCCGTTGGCGAGCATCATGTTGAAGTTATGTGATCCGCCAAAGACGTGGTTCCATGGAAGCCAATCGACCACACGGGGCGGACGTGTGCGCAGAAATGGTAACGCGTCGGCCAGCATGGTCTGGTTCACGCACATCATGCGTTGGGTCGTGATGACACCCTTCGGGGCCGAGGTTGACCCGCTGGTCATTAAGATCTTGGCGACGGAATCGGGGCCAACCTGTTCATAGGCGGCCTTCAGATTGACACTGGCATCGCCTTTGAGAAGTTCGTCGAATGCTGTGACCTGGCTGTTCCCGCCCTTTCGGCTGGCTACGATTTCGACGCCTTGAAGCGCATCCAGTTCCAGCGCCTCTCGGTATTGATCCGCATCTACGACATAGGCCATCTTCGGGCGCACCAGTTCGATGGCATGGCGCAGGCGGCCATGCGCACCGTGGATCAAGGCGTATTGTTCGGCCACGGGCGCAGTCGGTACGCCAATGTACTGAGCAGCAAGGCTCAGCAGGCCGTGATCCACGCCGTTACCGCTCATGATCAGGATCGGTGTTTCAGACCCCATCCCTCGCGCCAATAGCGAGCTTGCGATGGCCCGCACCTTTTCAAGCGTGGCCGCATAGCTTTCCTTGCGCCAGCCCGCGCCGCTGCGTTCAGCAATGCACGTGCGGTCAGGCGCGTCCGAGGCCCAGGCGTGCAGCCAGACACCGGTTTTGTCGACGACAGGACCAAGAGTGTGGTTCGATTTCAGCAGGATGGAACCGTCGGCCCGATCTTCGCGCGAAACAGAATGTACCAGGTATTCCGATGTGCGTTGCATGATCAGCCCCTTTTCCTCGCTTTTTCGATTGTCCTGAGGGCATCGAATACGGTGGTGATGGTTGCGTCATCCAAACCGGCCAGCAGCTTGCCTTCGTGGACGGTTACTGCGGCGACTGCCTTTTCATATAATTGCCTGCCCGCCAGTGTCGTCCTGAGGGCATAGGCGCGCCGGTCGGTGGGTACCCGGTCGCGGACGATCAGTTCCCTGCGCTCCAGCTCGTCAATGATGACGACAAGGTTTGGGCGCTCGATATCCATTGCGTCAGCCAGTTGGGACTGCCGCAAACCGGGGTTATCGACGATGAGAACCAGTGCCGTATACGTCAGCATTCGCAGATCAAAGGGCCGCAGAGTTGTTGTCAGGTCTTCCTGCACCACATTGAAGGCCCGTTTCATGCGATAACCGACAAAGCCCCGCAGCGTGGCATCGCTGATCGTGTTTGGCGCGCTGTCTTCTGGCGTGTGTTCATGTTTCCTTTTCATGTGTTCACCTGAAGTTCGGGGTGCGCTTTTCAAGAAAGGCACTCAGCCCCTCCTGCGCATCCGGTGTTGTTTGCGACAGGGCCGCGGCCAGCGATTCAGTAAACAGCCCGTCGTTTTGCGACATTTCATTGATCCGCGCGACCGCCTGAATCATCAGATAGTTTGACAGTGGCGCGTTTCGGGAAATCTTACCTGCCAGCTTTTGGGCCAGCGCCAAAGCCTCGCCTTCACCCACGCTATAATGTGCCAGCCCCAGCGATACCCCTTCGTCGGCACCATATTTGCGGCCGGTCAACATCATCTCGGTCATCCGATCGGCCCCCAGCAGGCGACCGACCCGCGCGGTCGCACCGCCGCCAACAAATATTCCGCGCCGACCTTCGGGAAGCTGAAAGATCGTTGACGGTTCAGCGATGCGAACATGTGTTGCCGCGGCAAGTTCCAGCCCGCCGCCGATCACGGCACCAAACATGGCCGAGACAACCGCAAGCCCGCCCAACTGGATCTTGTCCATGACACTGTGCCAGTGGCGGGAATGATGCAGGTTTTCCTCGGCCGAACGATGAACATGCTCGGACAGGTCCAATCCGGAACAATAGTGCCCTTCAGTTCCGGTCAGGATCACCACACGTACATTTTTGGGTGGTGCAGAAAAGAAATCATCAAGCGCGCCCAACAGTTCCTCGCACATCGCGTTCCGCTTGTCGGGGCGGTTCATGGTCAGGGTCGCGATGGATCCGTTGACCTCAATGTTCAGGATTTGGCTGTCCATGGGGAACTCCTTACCGGGGCGGCAGACGAACGGCGCCGTCAAGTCGAATAGTGGTGCCATTCAAAAACGGGTTTTCAACGATCTGTTCGGCGAGCATTGCGAACTCGCGCGCTTCGCCAAGGCGGGCCGGGAAGGGAATGTTCTCAGTGATCTTGGCAGTGACCTCTTCCGGCAAGCCTTCCATCATTGGCGTGTGGAACAGGCCAGGTGCGATGGCCATCACCCGAATACCTGACTGTGCGAGTTCCCGTGCGGCAGGCAGGCACATCGAGGCGATTGCCCCTTTGGACGCGGCATATGCGGCTTGACCCAATTGACCGTCCTGCCACGCAACCGACGCCGTGTTGATGATCACACCGCGTTCACCGTCAGCCAGCGGGTCCAGCTTGGCCATGTGTCTCGCTGCGTGGCTCATCACGTTGTAGGTGCCAAAAAGATTTACGCGCAGAGTTTTCTCGAACACGTTGAATGACAGCTTGCCTTCGCGCCCGACGATCCTGGCCGCCATGCCGACGCCTGCACAACTGACGGCGATTCTGGGTGCCGACCCGAAATGGGTTATTGCCTTCCCAAACGCGGCACTCACGGCGGCCTCGTCACTGACATCGGCTTGCAGGGCAAGGCCACCAATTTCGTCAGCGACTGCCATCGCACCTTCAGCATTGAAATCCAAAACGGCAACGTTTGCTCCGCTGGCGGCGAAATGCCTTGCCGTTGCAGCGCCCAGTCCGCTTCCGCCACCGGTTACCAGGGCGATACATCCACTTAACTGCATGATGCTCTCTCCAGTTTGGTATGTTCAATCATTGTTGTGCCTCATATCTATTTTCGGATGAGCCCGCCTCGGACCGCTGATGGTGATTTAGCTAGGGGATCAGGAACAGAGTAATGGCCGGAAACAGCACCAGGATCATGACCCGAATGATGTCAGAGGTGACGAACCACATCACCGCCTTGTAAGTTTGGGTCATTGGAGTTGAACGATCCATAGCGTTGATAATGAACAGATTCATCCCGACAGGGGGGGTGATCAGCCCGACCTCGACAACGATCAGAACCAGAATACCGAACCAGATGGCCACATGTTCGGGGCTCATGCCGAAATCCAGTGCGCTGATGACCGGAAAGAAGATCGGGATTGTCAGCAGGATCATTGACAGGCTGTCCATCAGACATCCGAAGATCAGATAGAACACCAGGATCAGGCACAACACCATCCACGGGCTGAGCCCAAGCCCAACGACCCAGCCAGACAGTTCTTGCGGTACCTGAGTGAGCGCGAGGAAACTGTTATACAGCCCTGCGCCCAACACGATAAAGAAGATCATCGCCGTGCTTGAGGCCGTGGCAATGATGCTTTCGACGAAGACCTGCCAGTTCAGATTGCCCGAGATCAGAGCGATCAACCCGGTTCCCGCCGCCCCCACGGCTGCGCCTTCGGTTGGGGTGAACCAGCCAAGATAGATGCCACCGACAACAAGGCCAAAAACCAGCAGGACAGGCCAGACATCCAGCAGTGCCCGAACGCGTTCAGGATATGGGATCGCTTCGCGGGTGCCTGCGGCGTCAGGATACATGCGCACATAGATCGAAATCGTGATGATATAGCCGAGCGCTGCCAGAATGCCGGGGACAAAGGCCGCGAGAAACAGCTTGGCGATATTCTGTTCCGTCAGGATCGCATAGATCACAAGGATTACCGAAGGCGGAATCAAAATGCCCAATGTGCCGCCAGCAGCAAGCGTTGCGGTTGAAAACCCGCCGGAATAGCCGTAACGGCGCAGTTCGGGTAGCGCGACACGGCTCATCGTCGCGGCGGTGGCAAGGGAGGACCCGCAGATTGCGCCAAATCCGGCACAAGCGCCGACTGCCGCCATGGCGACGCCTCCTTTGCGGTGGCCCAGCCAGCTTTCAGCCGCTTTGAACAAGGCCGAAGACATGCCCGACAATGTCGCGAACTGCCCCATCAGCAAGAACATCGGAATGATCGTCAACGAATAGCTGGAAAAGGTTGAGTAGGTTTCGGTTTTGAGCTTGGCCATGAACATGCTGGTGCCACCCATGGCAAAATACAGCCCGCCAATCCCGCACAGCAACATGGCAAGGCCAATCGGTGCTCGCAGGAAAATCATGATCAGAAGTACGGGAAAGGACACGTAGCCCAGTTCGAGCATGGTCAATGTGCGGCCTCCCCGCGATAGGGCAGGATATGACGCCCTGTGACAAGCTCGATGACCTGCGCGACAGCGCAATAGACAGCAACAAGTGATGCGACAAGGGCGGCAACAAAGCTCAGCCCATAGGCCCACCAAACCGGAAATTGCAGCAGAAAGGTCGTTTCACCATAGTCCAGCTTGTTTTGCATGCCGACAAACAAGCGCCACGTGATCAATAGGATAACAAGCGACAGGATGATTTCCCAGAACGTGATGATCACTTTGTTCGCCTTTGCCGGAAGGGCGTTGGTAAATACGTCGACCGTGGCGTGAGAGCCGTAGAGCTGACAGATCGGCAGGAACGAGAATATGGCGAATGCAACGCCGGCCTCGACCAGTTCAAAATCGCCATTCACCGGCCCGACGCCGGATGCAATCAGCGCATTTGCCGCCGCTTCCGACAGTGACGTCAGAATGTCCGAATGGCCCAGCGTGTTCAGGCCGCGCCCCAGCACGCTGACACAGGTCAGCAGGACCAGCGCAGTCAGAACCACACCGCCGAGAACGGCCATGAAGCGCGCGATGCGCTCTACCAGTTTCTGCATGATCAGCTCCAAAGGGATTGCTCTCCCGGCGGGAAATAGCGCCGGAAGAGCGACCGGATCAGTTGCCCGAGTATTGCGAAATCAGTTCGAGCGCGCGGGCGCGCAAGCCGGTTCCGTCCAGACCTTTTTCATCCATCTCGGCGATCCAGGCGTCAGTGGTCGGCTGCGAAGCTGCCTTCCACTCTGCAACCTGTTCCGGGCTCAGCGTGATGATGTTGTTGCCGCGTTCCATCGCCTGCTTGTGTGGTCCGTCATCATCGGCCTGCATCTGCTTGCCTGCGAAGGCCGAGAATTCAGCGCCCGAGTTGGCGTCGATGACGGCCTTCAGATCATCCGGCAGTGCATCCCAGCGGTCCTTGTTCATCGCGAAGATGAAGGTGGTGGTGTATAGCGTGTCATCGCCAAAAGTCGTGTGGTTTCCGACCAGTTCGTTGACCTTCAGGGCGCCGGTTACTTCCCAGGGAATCACAGTGGCGTCGATCACGCCTTTGGACAGCGCTTCAGGTACCGCAGGAACAGGCATGCCAACCGGGGTTGCCCCAAGCGAGCTGAAAAGGCCGTTGGTTACGCGTGTCGGTGCGCGCAGTTTTACGCCATTCAGATCCTCGATGCTTTCGATCGGCTCCTTTGAATGGATCAGACCGGGCCCGTGCACCCAGAGCCCGAGAACTTTGAACTGCTTGAAGTCATCGTCCATCATGGTTTCTTCGGCCAGATCCCAATAGGCGCGTGAGACGGCTTCGGCATTGGTCATAGTGAACGGAAGTTCGAACACTTCGGTTCGGGGAAAGCGGCCCGGCGTATATCCGGACACCGTCCAGACAATGTCGGCCACACCATCAATGGCCTGGTCGATCAGTTCGGGGGGTTTGCCCCCCAACTGCATGGACGGAAACCTTTGAATTTCGATCCGGCCATCCGAATCCGCTTCGACCTTGTCGGCCCAAACATCCAGAACGTTCTTGGGTACGTTGGCTTGTGCCGGCAGGAATTGGTGCATCCGCAGTGTCACTTCGGCCGCGATGGCAGTGGTTGACATGGCGCTAAAAGCTATCGCCGCCACTGCAGATTTGAGTATGGTTCTGCGCAAGTTGGTCATGGTCTCCTCCCTAGATGACCTATGAGTATCATCCCCTGTTCATGATTGCTCATATTAGTTATGTTTTATAACGATTTTGATCCACTTTTTTAGTGTTTGGTTTCAGGTCCTTTTCGGAAAGCAGAATGCTCACACATGTGAACCTTTTCGTCGAAACGCTACGCATCAGACAGGTCATGCGCAGACGCCAAGTTATCTTCTCAGGATTACATTGCCCTCGGTTGGCTCAAAGGTAAATTGAGATTTCTTAGATTTTAGTTTCTGTTTTTGGAAACTAAACTGCTAAAACAGTGGATTTGCTTTCCTTGTTTCAATTGAGCTAGCGTCCGCGATGGAATTCAAGGCCGTGTGTTGTCGTCGGTGACAGCTACAACTGCCTTGCCTGCGAGTTTCAGGAAAGTTTCGCGTTCATTCGGAGTAAGTCCTCCGAGGATCTCGTTTTGCAGATCAATTACGACTGGCATAGCTGCCGCTAGGATGTCTTTACCTTTTTCGGATAAGGTGACCTCTCTCGCGCGTCTGTCACGTTGACTGACCGAGCGTTTGACGTAGTTTTTCTGCTCTAGTCGGTCGATAACCCCGCCGATTGTTGCGCGGTCATAGGCGATTTTCGCCGCGACTGTGGCCTGATCAATGCCGGGTTCGGCGCGAATTGTTTCAAGCGCTGCGAACTGAACGGATGTGAGGTCGATCCCGGCCTCCTGCATCCGGACCGAGAAAACGTGGGTTGAAATCTGATTAAGTCTGCGGATGAGGTGGCCCGCCATTCCGTAAATACTCATTCAAAACCTCCGAAATCACTTTACGCCGTCACTTTTCCAGAACTACCGCGGCAATTAGTGAGTGTACATATCTTTGTTGACAGGAAATAGTAAGTATAGTTATTAAAATTGCGTGAACCTGCGGAGGAGGGGACAATGCAATATTACGTTGATGGATTTCGTCCGGGTGATCCGGATATCAAACCGGCTGCGTTCGGTCACCACATCCACCCCGCAACTATCCCCGAAAAGGTTGATGTTCTGATCGCGGGTTGTGGACCGGCCGGGCTTTGCCTTGCAGCGCAACTGGCCGGGTTCGCCGAAATTTCGACAATGATCGTGGATCAAAAGCCGGGTCCGATGGAGAAAGGCCAGGCGGATGGCGTCAACGTCCGCTCGATGGAGATGTTTCAGGCGTTTGGTTTCGCTGAGAAAGTGAAGCGTGAAGCATATTGGGTCAACCAAACGGCATTCTGGACGCCCGATCCCACAAGCCCGGGCCACATCCGCCGGGCGGGCACGGTGCAGGACGTGGCCGACGATCAATCCGAGATGCCACATACCTTGATGAATCAGGCCCGGATTCATGAGCTGTTTCTGGACGTGATGAGAAACGCTCCAACGCGGCTGCAACCCCATTACGGGCTTCGTGTCAGCGATTTGACGATTGATACCGGTTCCACGGATCATCCCGTCACGGCAGAGCTTGAACGCTTGGGCGATGATGGCGGCGTGGTTGAACGGCTTACAGTACGTGCGAACTATGTCGTAGGCTGTGACGGTGCACGCAGCAATGTGCGCAGGGCAATCGGGGGTAAGCTTCAAGGCGACGCCGCACACCAGGCGTGGGGCGTTATGGACATATTGGCGAATTCCGATTTTCCCGATTTGCGGCGGAAATGCCTTGTTCAATCGGCTTCGGAAGGAAACGTTCTGATCCTTCCTCGCGAGGGCGGATACTTGTTCCGAATGTATGTCGAGCTTGACAAGCTGAACCCGGATGAGCGGGTCGCCAACCGCAATCTGACGGCTGACCATATCATCGCTGCCGCGAACCGGATCATGCGTCCTTACTCCATCGACGTAAAAGAAGTCGTTTGGTGGTCGGTCTACGAGATTGGCCACAGGTTGACCGACAAGTTCGACGATGTCCCGCAGCACGAAATTGCGACACGCGCCTCGCGCGTGTTCACGGCGGGCGACGCCTGCCACACGCATAGTCCCAAGGCAGGTCAGGGGATGAACGTGTCGATGGGCGATACTTTCAACCTGGGCTGGAAACTGGTGCATGTGCTGACGGGAAGGTCAAAGCCTGATCTTCTTCACAGCTACTCGGCCGAGCGTTTGCAAGAGGCCAAAAGACTGGTCGAAACCGACCATAAATGGGCCCGGATCATGAGTGCACCACCGGGCGAGTCAGAGCTAGACGGCACTGATATGCCCCGATTTCAAAAACAGTTTATCGAAAATCTGGAATTCACCGGCGGGCTATCCGTTCACTATGGGCCTTCGGACTTGGTCGCCGAACCGGTTCACCAGCATCTGGCGCGTGGGCTGGTCATAGGCAAGCGATTTCATTCCGCACCAGTTGTCCGGCTTGCGGATGCTATGCCTATGCAATTGGGGCATGTAGCCGAAGCGGATGCGCGCTGGAGGCTCTATGCCTTCGCAGGACTGGGAGACACAGGTGCGCAAGGCGGACCGATCCATCAGCTTTGCAAGGCTTTGCAAAGCGATCCGAACTCTCCTCTGCGACGGTTTACGCGCCCTGACGAAGACATCGACGGTTTGATAGACCTACGGGCCATCTTTCCGCAGGATTTCAAATCGCTGAATTATGAGGATATGCAGTCTCTTTTGAAACCCGAGAAGGGCAGGTACCGCCTGCGCGACTTCGAGAAGGTTTTTTGTGTTGATCACAAGAGGCGCGAAGACATCTACGAAATGCGCGGAATTGACCGGATAAAGGGCTGTATGGTCGTCGTCAGGCCGGACCAATATGTGGCGCATATCCTGCCATTAGAGTGTCACGCTGACCTGTTTGACTTCTTCTCCAGGCTGTTTGTTTCGGGCAGCGGTCGATAAGTACGACGTCTCGGGCCGCAACGGACAGCCGTTCCGAGGGGAGAACGGTTTGTCGCATCCGTGATTGGCTCGGCAAGATTGCCTCCTGGGCAAAGCAGGATTGGCGCCTGAAGCCGCCCTTGTCGCGGGAAGACCCTTTGCCAGAAAGCTGAGCGCGGGTATTTCAGGACGCGTTTAACGCGGCCAGAACCTCGGTGCTCACCACAACACCGTCAGCCTCGGCCGCCGCCCGTTTGGCCAGACGACCATCACCCGGAACACGGGCGTTCCCGTTGCCGACAATCTCTGCGCAAATGCGCGCGATATATTGATTGAAGGCCGCGTTGCCGAACCGCGTCGGATCAATCGCTATCAGTGTCGCACCGCCTTTGATGTTAAGGGCTCCGAACGTCTCGCGTTCTTGATTGTCCACGGAAAGGGTTCCACCAGCCAGGGCGGCACCCAACACCTCAACCATGAAGGCGATTGCGGCACCCTTGTGCTCGCCAAAAGGTAACAGGCTGCGGGTTTCCAGGATTGCGTTCGGGTCCGTACTGGGTAGGCCGTCCGGGTCCAGCCCGGCGGGGCGGGGCAGGTCGTGCCCCTCGGCTGCGGCCATGCGGATATCCATCAAAGCAACCATAGAAGATGCCTGATCCCAGACTATCGGTGCACCATCCTCGCGCGGGCAGGCAAAAGACATCGGGTTGGTACCAAATACCGGGCGCACCCCGCCTTGCGGCACCACCATGGACAATGAGTTGATCACGGCGAAAGCCACCAGACCCGCTTCGGCCACCGGTTCGGTGTCAAACCGCAACGCGCCCAGATGGTGGCAATTTGCGCAGGTGAACGCGGCAATGCCGTATTCCTGCGCCATTTCGATCAACATGTCGCGGGCTTCTGCTGCGGCGACCTGATAATATCCGTTATCGGCATCACCGCGCAGAACGCCCGGGGCAGCCTTTTCTATCTTGGGTTTCGCATTGCCGTTTGCATAGCCCGAGGTGAAGCTTTGGACATAGACCGGCAGCATACGCAATCCGTGACTGCGCGGTCCGTCCCGCTCGGACCGGGTAACAATGTCGGCCAGAATATCGCTGCCCTGTGCGTTTACACCAGCAGAAGCTAGTACGGATTTCGCCAGCGCCCGAACCTCGGCAAGAGAAAGCGTTTTGGTCGATTGTTCGGTCATCATTTCAAATCCAGTCTTTTTACTTCAGGGGTTAGGCACGCGCACGCGCGTTGGTGGGATCAACGGCGCAAGTATCGATCACCTCGGCATCGCGCATTTCGTTATGGACCAACACCTGCATCCTTGTACCCGGCGCGGTCATATCGTTTGGTACAAGTGCCATCGCTATGTCGTGGTTGCAATAATAAGAGAACCCACCCGACGTAACGCGCCCGATCAGTTCACCGTTTGCATAAACACCCTCATCGAACATCACCGAAGTTTCGCCAAAGGGAAGTTTCAACGTGACCAGCCGTTTGTGATTGCCCTCGCTTCTCTGCTTCTCCAGCGCCGCTTTTCCGATGAACTCGCGCCCCTCGGTGACGACAAACCGATCAAGGCTGGCCTCATACGGTGTCATGTCCTTGCAAATCTCGCGGTTGATGGCGCGATAGGATTTTTCAAGGCGCATGGACTCCAAAGCCTCAAGACCGAAGGGTTTTACACCGGCTTTCAAAAGCAGGTCGACAAGATGGCGGTTATACCCGACAGGATGGTGCAGTTCCCAACCCAGCTCACCTGTGTAAGATACCCGAAGCAGGTGTACGTCTTTGGCATAGCCCACTTCACCCTTTTGCGCAGAGAGCCAGGGAAAAGCAGCATTCGACAAATCGTTGTCGGTCAATGGTTGCAAAATCTCGCGCGCCTTGGGACCGGCCAGAGCGATCACACCCAACTGTTCCGAAACGTCTTCAAGGATAACCGATTGATCTTGTGGTAACAGACGTTGCAGCTGATCCCAGTTATAGGCGCGCCAATTCGGGGTCGAGACCAGATAGAAATCATTCTCGGCATAGCGGACAACTGTGTATTCCGCATCCATGCCACCTTTTGGGTTCAACAAGAGCGACAGGCTCATCCGACCCACTTTGGGCAATTTGTTTGCCATCAGACTGTCCAGCCACCGCGCTGCGCCGGGTCCGCGTACAGTAAACTTGGTCATCGGCGACATCTCGATGAACCCGGCCTCTTCGCGGGTGGTGTGCACTTCCTCCTGAACGCGTTCCATGTGGTTGGTGCGGCGGAAAGAATGTTCGGGGATCGCCTCTTGCGGCGATTTGGCGAACCAGCGCGGGAATTCATAGCCGTTGAAGTTGGTCCAGACTGCGCCATGCGCCGTCAGCAGATCGTAAGACCCCACGGTTTTCATTGGGCGCGCGTCCGGGAAATCTTCGCCGGGGATATGCGCGTTCATATGTGTGCCCCAGGTTTCGCGAACCTTATCCATGGTCCAGCGTTTGGAGGCGTAGTCAGAGAAACGACGCGGGTCCAGTTCCGACATGTCCATGCCCGGATCCCCATCGACGATCCAGCGGGCCAGCCGTTCGCCCACGGTGCCGCCCCACAGAATGCCACCGGGCATCCCTTCGGCCAGCCACAGGTTTTTGTGCCCCGGAGCTGGCCCGGCAAGTGGCAATTCGTCCGGCGTCATTTGGAAGGGGCCGCGCGTGTTGGCCTTGATGCCCACCTCGCCAAGAACTGGCACCCGTTCGATTGCCCGTTCCCATTGGTTTTCCACGGCATCGAAATCCTCGGGCAAGAGGTCTGCGCCAAAGTCAGGTGGCACGCGGTCTTCGGCAAACAGCTTCAGGTCCTTGGTGAATTCATAGGGCCCGAACTGAATGCCGCCCACATCTTCGCGCAGGTATGCGCCGTAATCCTCATCCCGCAAGATCGGGAACTCGGGCAGCCCCTGCGCGCGACGTTCCTTGAGCAGCGGAACGGTTTCCGTGGTCCAGTATTGGTGAACGATGGGAATGCAGGGCAAGTCCAGCCCAACGCGCCGGGCATTTTCGCGGGCATAGTTGCCGGTGGCAAAAACCAGGTGCTCGCACGTGATCTCTCCCTGATTGGTGGTCACTTTCCAATGACCGCTTTCCAGCTTTTCATACGCCCGTGCTTCGGTGTTTTGAAAGACCTTGGCACCTGCGTCCCGCGCCAGCTTTGCCATTGCCATGGTGATGTCGGCCGGGTTCACATAGCCGTCCTCGGTATGCAGAATACCGCCACGAATATGCTCGGACTGGCTCAGAAGGGGATGAACATCGGCAATTTCCGCCGGCGTCAACAGTTTGCAGGGCACACCGGCGGCCTCGGCAATCGAGATATATGACTGGAATTCATCCCAACGTTCCTGGGTGTTGGCAACGCGCAGCTGACCCACTTTGCGCAAGCCTACCGATGCACCCATCTTCTGTTCGACTTCGGAATAGATGCGGATGGTTTCCATCGTCATCTTCGACACGTTATGGGACCGCACGAAGGTGACCAGCAGACCTGCGGCATGCCAGGTCGAGCCTGAGGTCAGCGTGGTCCGTTCCAGCATCACCGCATCGCTACAGCCGTGCTGTGTCAGCCCATACAGAATGGACGCGCCCACACATCCGCCGCCAACGACAACAACTTTGGCATGTGACTTCATTTGCCGATTTCCTTCTTGCGACTGATCATGGTGTCAGACGCTCTGCCTGCCCGAAATCAGTAAGATGAGAACGTTCCGAAGTTTTTACGGAAACATGGCGCCAGACAATCGCAAAAAATTTCTCCTGCGGCTTAGTTCAGGTCACCTCTTACCGGGCCCCTTCGTATTGGTCGCTGTCTGGTTCCCGGTCATTCAGTGCCGTCCAGACCGGCATCAATTTTTATGTGCCTTGTCTTGTTTCACCCTGTTATGTTAGCGCAAACTGTGCCAGTGAAACCTGATGCCTTTGCAAAACTGGGTTTCTGTTGCCTACAGTATTGCGGCTTACAAGTGGGAGGAACAGGTGTATCTCGGTCTTGATTTGGGGACGTCAGGTCTTCGGGGAATTGTGGTCAGTGAAGACGGCGACGTCGTTGCCGAGGCCGAAGCGAACGTGAACACATCGACACCGCATCCGGGCTGGTCAGAGCAGGAACCTGCGGATTGGGTTGAAGCGTGTCAAAAGGTCGTTGCCCAGTTGCGCGGGCAAAACGGCGCTGCGTTTTCGGCAGTGCGGGGCATTGGTCTGAGCGGACATATGCATGGCGCAACGCTTCTGGACCGACAGGGTCGCGTCTTGAGGCCCTGTATCCTTTGGAACGACACAAGGTCTGCCCGTGAAGCTGCCGAACTGGATGCGCTTTCCGCGATGCGATCGATCACCGGAAACATCGTTTTTCCCGGCTTCACTGCGCCCAAACTGGAATGGGTGCGCAGGCATGAACCTGACGTTTTTGAAAAGACTGCCAAAGTCTTGCTCCCCAAAGATTATTTGCGCTTCTGGCTGACCGGAGAATACATCAGCGACATGTCCGACAGCGCGGGTACCGCGTGGTTGGACGTCGGATGCCGCGAATGGTCGGAAACAGCGCTTGAACTCAGCCACATGCGTCGGGAACAGATGCCCGAACTGGTCGAAGGCAGCGCCGCCGGGGGCGAGCTGAGGGCGGAGATTTTGCAGCACTGGGGCCTGACCGGACCCGTTGTTGTTGCCGGCGGGGCAGGCGACAACGCGGCGGCGGCCTGTGGTATTGGAAGCATCGCCGAAGGCAGCGGTTTTCTATCGCTGGGAACGTCGGGTGTGCTGCTGGTTGCCAAGGACAGTTACGCGCCCGCACCGGAAACGGCGGTTCATTGCTTCTGCCACGCGGTGCCGGAGCGCTGGATTCAAATGGGCGTCATCCTGTCGGCGACCAACAGCCTGAACTGGCTGTCCCGGAACCTCGGCCAATCCGTTGGTGCACTCGCATCGGCGTTGCCGGATACCGTCACCGGGCCGTCGAAGACATTGTTCCTGCCATACCTGTCGGGGGAACGTACCCCTCATAATGACAGCGCCATCCGGGGGGCATTCATGGGGCTGGATATTGCGTCAGACCCAGCGGATCTTGCACAGTCCGTGATGGAAGGTGTCTCGTTCGCGCTGCGTGATTGCCTTGAAGCCCTCAGGAGCACGGGAACAAAGCCTGAAAGCCTGATGGTCGTCGGCGGGGGTGCACGATCCCGGTTCTGGGTCGAGACGCTGGCAACTGTTCTGAACACTCCGCTTGCCTTGCCCAAAGGCAGTGAATTCGGAGCCGCCATCGGAGCGGCGCGCCTTGCTGCCTGTTCAGTAATTGGTGCAGACCCGGCGGAGCTCATGACATCGCCAGAAACCTCAGAAATTGTTCAGCCGCGCGCGGGGTTATTCGACGCCTATGAGGCTGAATATCAAAGATACCGCCGGTTCTATGCCGCTCTATCCCCCCTGTCTGCGCCATGATGAAGGGCGCCACTTCCGTACCCATCGAACAGGTTGTTCTGGAAGATGGCGCGATGTCGGTTTCCCTGCTGAGCTATGGGGCGATCACACAAGGGTGGTGGATCGGTGAAACGCCCCTGATCCTGGGCTATCCAAACCCGCAGGAATATCTGACCGACCCTTATTATATAGGCGCAATCGTGGGTCGCGTCGCCAATCGGATCGGTGGCGCAAAGTTTAAAATACAGGATGCCGCTTATCACCTGTCAGCGAATGAGGGGGAAAACACGCTGCATGGCGGTGTGGTCGGGCTGTCACGCAGCCACTGGATTATCAGGAAGACCAAGCAGAACCGTGCAGTTCTGTACTTGACGTCACCTGACGGTGCTGACGGTTTTCCCGGAGAAATCAGGTTCGAGATTCATGTCGAGCTGGCTTTTCCACGGCTGACTTATACGATCACCGCATGGCCGGACCGACCTACGCCGATCAGCATCGCGCAGCACAATTACTATACTCTGGGGTGCCAAAACGGTATTCTTGACAGCCGTTTGACCCTGAATTCCAAGCGGTTACTGCAACTGGACGACAACTCCATTCCGACAGGCGTCGTGAATGAGCTTGAAACGCAAGCGCTGGATTTCTCATCCCCGCGCGTTATCGGTGATGAAGGGCGCGGCCTTGACCACTACTTCGTGTTTGAAAAGGCGGGCAATTTCGATCGACCGGTTGCCACAGTCGAAACACCGTCAGGTTTGCGCATGAATGTCTACTCTGATCAGCCCGGCGCGCAGGTCTATTCCGCCGCGCATCTGTCTGATCCATTCACGCCATGCGCAGGGCTTTGCATTGAACCTTCCGGTTACACGGACGCTGTGAACCACCCCTCGTTTCCGTCTGTTATCCATTCACCGGACCGACCGTATAAACAAGTTCTGACGTTGGAAATCGCAGAGGATCAGGTATGAAAGTTGCGATATCGGTATATGCTCTGGCCCTTTGCGTGACACTATCAGGGGCGCAGGCGCAGGCGCAGGACCTCGGGCCGCTGCCGCAATTTGTAGAACCGGATCTTGCCAAGGTCGAACTGGGGCAGTTGTTGTTTTACGACCCGATCCTGTCGGGGAACAAAAACATCAGCTGTGCCACTTGCCATCATCCGAAACTGGGAACGTCAGACGCTCTGTCTCTGGGTATCGGCGAAGGCGGTGTGGGGCTGGGGGCAGCGCGCAGGCTTGATCAGGAAAACATGCCCGAGCAGCGTATTCCCCGAAATGCACCTGGGCTGTGGAACCTTGGGGCGCTGGAATTCACCACCTTCTTTCATGACGGGCGTCTTGAGGTCGACCCGTCCCAGCTTAACGGGTTCAGGACACCCTTGGGCACGGATATGAGGCCGGGCTTCCAATCTGCACTGGCCGCGCAAGCGATGTTCCCGGTCTTGTCGGCTGACGAAATGGCCGGCCACTATTCGGAAAACGAAGTGAGCAAAGCCGTACGTCTCGGTTTGCTGACCCAAAAGGGTGGCGCATGGGACCTTATCGCGGCGCGTGTTGCCGCAATCCCGGAATACAGGACGCGCTTTGACCAGCTCGCACCCGGAGAAGAGATCACTTTTACCGCAATCGCCAATATCATTGCGGATTTCATCGCCTTTGAATGGCGCGCTGACAACAGCCTGTTTGATCGCGCGATGCAGGGGAAACAGGAGCTGCCCGAGCAGGCGCAAATGGGGCTTGACCTTTTTTACGGCAAGGCCGGGTGCAGCACCTGCCATTCCGGCTGGTTCCAGACGGATCATGGATTTCATACTATAGCCATGCCGCAAATCGGACCGGGAAAAGCCGCCCGGTTCGAGAACCATGTTCGCGATGACGGGCGATTGCGTGTGACGGGCAATGCGGATGACGCCTTCAAATTTCGCACGCCATCCTTGCGCAATGTGACTCTGACGGCACCTTATGGTCACAACGGAGCCTACGCGCGGCTTGAAGATGTTGTCCGTCATCATCTGGATCCGGTCGCAGCTTTGCGCAGCTACTCGGTCGAAAAAGCGGCGTTGCCAGAGTTTCCGGGCGCGGAAGATCAAAAAGCCTTGCTCGACCCCACGCTGACCGAGGCGATTGCGGCGTCGAATGATCTGCCCCCAATCAGCCTGAGTGATGATGAGGTAAACGCCATTCTGAGTTTTCTCAGCACATTGGAAGACCCGGCAGCCAGGCTGGGTGTGCCCGCGCGCGTGCCCAGCGGTTTGCCCGTAGATCAATGATCAGCGGTCGATGCGAAGCACTTGATTGCTTCTGAAGGTCTGCCAATCACCAACTGTACCGTCCGGCCAGATAACCCGCAGCTCCAGTTCGTCCGTGTTGCCCAGACCAAAGTGGTGAAGCCCAGAGATGCCACTTGCGTGACCACCGCCAATGGTCACTTCCCGCGTTTGGACTCTGTCGGAGGTTTTGACTTCGATGAAGCTGCCGACAGCTGCGCGGTTGGGACGATCCTGGCCAAGATCAACCTGAACCCAGTTTCCAAGCTGTTGTTCGTTCTGAAATATCTCAAGCTCTGACCCGCGATTGACCACCACCAGATCAAGTGATCCATCCCCATTCAGGTCGGCCAGGGCCCCACCGCGGGACTTGCCCATGGAGGCGACACCCGCCGCTGAGGCAGCTTCGAAAAACTGGCCATTTGCAGATTGCAGCAACAGGTTGTTGGGGTCGGTTTGCGCCGCATCGGGCATCTGTTCGACATTGCCCTTGGCGACAAATATGTCGTCGCGGCCGTCGTTATTGACGTCGCCGAACTGCGCATGCCAGCCGGTTGAGGGGCGACCATCGCCACCAACATGCGGCCTGTGCGCCGTTGTCCCCCGGTCATAAGTCGCGTCGCGCCATGTCGGTCCCTCGGCCGTGGGATCAAAGATCTGAAACTTCTGGTCCCCCATCGAGGTCAGGTAAACATCAGGAAAGCCGTCCCCTGATACATCCCTTGATGCAATCCCCATGCCCCAGATCGAATAGGACAGCCATCCATCTTCCGGCGCGTAAAGGCGTGGCGTGTCTTCCATAGCCCAAAGCTGCTCTTGCCCGCCGCGTACATAGTAATGGCGGTCGTTACTGACACGCAGGTCCGCGCGCCCGCTGCGCGCCCAGTCGGAAAACAGAATGGACAAGGAACAATGGCCCGGTACCAGGTGGAAAGGTGGGCCATAGACCGTCCCTTCGGGGCGATACAAAAGCGTCGGCCCGCAGGCTTCAAACGGGCCATCGGGGTTGGTTCGGTCGACATATGTTCCAAAAGCCAGTGTCGGCAGGGTTTGACCGCTTTCCCAGGTGGCGGAAAAACCGGTGGTCCAGTGTTCCTGAGACTGGAATTTCAACGAGGTGAACGGTTCGAATGCGCAATTCGCCTTGCCACGTAACAAAACGTCTTCGCCAACGCGTAAAACCGCCAAGTCCACAAACCCGTCCCCGTCGATATCCAGTGGGTAGGCGCCGGTCACGCCGGTCAGGGACAGTGCGCTTGGCGTTTCTGACCGAAAACTGACATTGGGTCCTGATGTGTTGACAAACAATTGCGCCGGATTGGTTCCCCCTGCGGCAAACAGCTCGGGCCGATCATCGCCGTTGCAATCGAAAACGGCGATGCCTCCGCCGACGAAGTGCTCCCATCCTCCGTCGTAAACATGGCTCGGGACGTCGATACTGTGAAACTGCGGCAGGCTGATGTCAGCCATGGCGGTGGAAGCTGTCGCTAGCAGGATCGTCAGTTCAACTTGCATTTTCCGCCAGTTCCCTGACTTTCAGGATCGAGACTTGTTCGATCCCATAGGCCGCTGCCCCTTTTGCCCACATTGAATCCCCCCAATGGTTTACGTTGATTTCAGGCAGTGGCGCGTCAACGCTGACAACACCGTTATTGATGCGGGTCATCACTGCGTCGGAATGCAGGTATTCAAAGCTGCCTCGGGTGCCGGACAGAATGATGCATTCCGGATCGAACAGATTGATCAGGTTGGAAAGCCCCATTCCAAACATCTGGCCAGCGCGGGACAGAACTGAAATGGACCGGGCATCACCGGATTGGGCGGCTGCGTGAATATCAGCAAGAGTGTGCGGGTCAGTAGCCCGGCTAGCAATGGTTGCCTCGCGGATCAGAGCATATTCCCCAACATAAGCTTCAAGGCATCCGCGTTGCCCACACTGACATAACGCGCCATCCAGCTGAACTTTGACATGCCCGAATTCCGCGCCGCAGCCGCGCTCGCCGCGATATAGTTTGCCATCCAACACAATGCCCAAACCAATGCCGTGTTCTATCGTGACAACCAGAAAGTTCTTCAGCCCTTTGCCAAGCCCGAAAAGCTGTTCGGCCTTTGCAACCAGATTGGCGTCATTCTCGATAAACGCAGGGCAAGGGAGCACTTGGGACAGAAGCGGGCTCAGATCCACATTGCGCACTGTCAGCGAAGATGACCAATGTACAAAATTCCGCTCTGCGTCGACCAGCCCGGCAATTCCGATGCAGACGCCGGAAACCTCTGTCAGGGACCTGCTTGCAGAGGTGCAGGCCTGTTCCAGCGCCGCGTATATCTTTTTTGCAAAAGCCTCCGGGGCCATCCGGGCCTCTTCCAGCGGGTGAGTGTAAGAGGTGATCTCGGTGCCTTCAAAATCGACCAGGATGACTGAAATCTGGTGCCGGGCCACTTTCACACCGGCAATCAGGTGACATCCGCCATGCAGTTTCAGCAACACACGTGGTCTGCCGCGGCGCGCGGACTTAGACGGTGTTTCGCCTTCGATTTCCTGAATCAGACCAGCTGAAAGCAGATCTGACGTTGCCGTTGTCACTGTCGCCGGGCTGGTCTCAAGCGCGCTTGCAATGTCGATCCGCGATATCGCCCCGGTCGACCGGATTTGTTCCAGCACGCGCAAACGGGTGATGTTTCGTTGATCCGTAGCGTTTGAAGAAACCTTGCTTTTCAGCATCCTGCCCTCGCGAATCTGATGATTTCCCAAGCGTAAGCGGTTTTTCTTCTTTCGGGTAGCATAAATATTTTACTGACTGAAATAAATATGCTACTCAGAATTGTGAGAGCCACGAATCATGAAGCGATGGCTCGATAAACCGGGAGGAAATCATGAAACGAATTCTCAGCGCTTCTGCTGTGGCCGTCCTGATGGGGACGGTTGCGTTTGCAGAAACCACGGTCGGTGTCAGCTGGTCGAACTTCCAGGAAGAGCGCTGGAAAACCGACGAAGCGGCAATCAAAGCCGCGCTTGAGGCGGGCGGTGCCGAATATATTTCGGCAGATGCGCAATCGTCGTCGGCCAAGCAGTTGTCGGATATTGAAAGTCTGATCGCCCAGGGCGTTGATGCGCTGATCATTCTGGCGCAGGATTCCCAGGCTATCGGTCCAGCTGTTCAGGCAGCGGCCGACGAAGGTATCCCAGTCATCGCGTATGACCGTCTGATCGAAGATGATCGGGCCTTCTACCTGACCTTTGACAATGTCGAAGTCGGTCGTATGCAGGCGCGCGCGGTGTTCGACGCCATGCCCAAGGGCAACTATGTGATGATCAAGGGCTCGCCCACCGACCCGAACGCGGATTTCCTGCGCGGTGGTCAGCAGGAGATCATTCAGGGCGCTGTTGACAGTGGTGACATTGTGATCGTGGGCGAAGCCTATACCGATGGCTGGCTGCCTGCGAACGCGCAGCGCAACATGGAACAGATACTGACCGCCAACGAAAACAAAGTCGATGCTGTGGTCGCGTCAAATGACGGAACCGCAGGCGGTGTAGTTGCTGCACTGACCGCGCAAGGTATGGACGGTATTCCGGTGTCGGGTCAGGATGGCGACCATGCGGCGCTGAACCGGGTGGCCAAAGGCACACAAACCGTCTCGGTCTGGAAAGACGCACGCGAACTGGGCAAAGCCGCAGGTGAAATCGCGGTCGCGCTGAGTGGTGGAACGGCTGCGGCAGACGTCGAAGGTGCGATCAGCTGGACTTCGCCCGGTGGCACCGAGATGAACTCGGTCTTCCTGGCGCCTGTGCCGATCACCAAAGACAACCTGTCCGTTGTAGTCGATGCTGGCTGGATTCCGCTGGAAGACCTGTGCCAGGGCGTCGAAAACGGTCCTGCACCCTGCAACTAAGTCAAGTCTCCAAACCATAACGTCTCTGGCCCGCAAGGCCGGGCCAGAGACCATAGCTGAACATGAAAGATCGGATATGACCGAAACTTCGTCTCAGCCGGTACCCCAAAAAGCAAAGGCTAACCTGTTCCAGCAACTGGAACTGGACATGCGGCTATTGGGCATGATCGGCGCCTTCATCATCCTGTGCATCGGCTTCAACATCGTAACGGATGGCCGTTTTCTGACGCCCAGAAACCTGTTCAACCTGTCGATCCAGACCGTCTCGGTCGCGATCATGGCTTGTGGCATGGTGTTCATTATCGTGATGCGCCATATTGATCTTTCGGTCGGCGCGCTGCTGGCGACCACATCTGCCGTCATGGCGATGACCCAGACCGAGCTTCTGCCGAACGTGTTGGGCATGGGTTTGAACCACCCGGCGACTTGGGCTATCACCCTGATTGTCGGCCTTGCAGTTGGAACCTTGATCGGTGCATTCCACGGTTGGATGGTAGGCTATCTGACCATACCGGCCTTTATCGTGACGCTTGGCGGTTTTCTGGTCTGGCGCAACGTCGCTTGGTACATGACCGATGGCCAGACAATCGGCCCGCTGGACAGCACGTTCCTGATATTTGGCGGAACCAACGGGACCTTGGGTACAACCGTCAGCCTTCTGTTCGGCCTTGCCGCCACCGCTATTGCGGTCTGGGCGTTGTGGAGCGGTCGCCGCTCCAAGGCTGCCCATGGGTTCCCTGTGAAACCGGTTTGGGCTGAAACTACTTTGGCGGGGATCGTTGGCATCGCCATTATGGGATATGTCTTGATCGTCAACAGTTACTCGATCCCCACCCGCAGGCTGGAACGTATGTTCGAAGCGCGGGGTGAGACCATGCCTGAAGGGCTTGTTGTGGGTTATGGTATCCCGATCTCGGTTCTGATCCTGATCCTTGTTGCGGTAACCTTGACTGTTGTGGCCCGCAAAACCCGATTTGGCCGCTATATCTTTGCCACGGGGGGCAACCCGGATGCGGCGGAACTGTCGGGCATCAACACCCGCATGATGACCGTCAAGATCTTTGCCCTGATGGGGTTTCTGTGTGCGCTGTCCGCGGTCGTGGCCTCGGCCCGTCTGGCCAACCACTCGAACGATATCGGCACATTGGATGAGTTGCGCGTGATTGCTGCGGCCGTGATCGGAGGCACCGCCTTGTCCGGCGGTATTGGTACGATCTACGGCGCGATCCTAGGCGCGCTGATCATGCAGGCGCTGCAATCGGGCATGGCCATGGTTGGCGTGGACGCACCCTTTCAGAACATTGTCGTGGGCACCGTTCTGGTTTTGGCCGTCTATATCGACATCGTCTATCGCAAACGTCTGGGAGCGAAATGATGCAAGCACAAGAAACACAGAACCAAACTTCGGGCCGTGGGTCCGGCCAGCCTCCGCTTGTCGAAATGCGCGATATCTCGATTTCGTTCGGCGGCATCAAGGCGGTGGACCGTGTCTCGGTCGACTTGTACCCGGGCGAGGTTGTGGGCCTTCTGGGCCACAACGGGGCCGGTAAATCTACTCTGATCAAGGTGCTTTCGGGAGCCTATCAGAAGGACCACGGAGAGATCCTGATCGACGGCAAGAAGGTTGAGATCAACAACCCCCGCGATGCGCGTGCAAACAATATCGAGACGATCTATCAGACGCTGGCCTTGGCGGACAATCTGGATGCAAGTTCGAACCTTTTCCTGGGGCGGGAGATGGTCACGCCCTTCGGGCTGGTCAACGATGCCGCGATGGAGGCCGAATGCCGCAAGATCATGGCACAGTTGAACCCGAACTTTCAGAAGTTCAATGACCCGGTCTCGGCGCTATCCGGCGGTCAGCGGCAGTCGGTGGCCATAGCGCGTGCGGTGTACTTCAACGCGCGTATCCTGATCATGGACGAGCCCACAGCCGCGCTTGGCCCGCACGAAACACAGATGGTGGCGGACCTGATCCAACAGCTCAAGGCGCAGGGGATCGGGATTTTCCTGATCGACCACGACGTGCATGCAGTGATGGAGTTGTGCGACCGGGCTTCGGTCATGAAAAACGGGCAACTGGTTGGCACTGTCGACATCGCCGATGTCACGGATGACGATCTGTTGTCGATGATCATTTTGGGCAAGAAGCCCGGCGAAAAGACGGAATGAGGTAAACGAGATGACGAGCGGTTTCTTTCAGGGGATCGAGCAGGTCCAGTTCGAGGGCGAGAACAGTAAGAACCCGCTCGCATTCCGTCACTACAACCCGGACGAGATCGTGATGGGTAAGCGCATGGAGGATCACCTGCGTTTTGCCGTGGCGTGGTGGCACTCGTTTGCCTGGGAAGGCGGGGATCCGTTTGGTGGCTCGACTTTTGAACGTCCATGGCATCCGCAAGATGACATGGGCCGCGCTAAAATGAAGGCCGATGTTGCCTTTGAGATGTTCGAGATCATTGGTCAGCCCTATTTCTGCTGGCATGATGCCGATATCCGCCCTGAGCAGGGGAACTTCGCCGAAAATCTGCGCACGTTGAACGAGATCACCGATTATATCGGTGAAAAGATGCAGGAATCCGGCACCAAGCTTCTGTGGGGTACGGCCAATATGTTCAGCCACCGTCGCTGGATGGGCGGTGCCAGCACCAACCCCGACCCTGATGTCTTTGCATTTGCCGCCGCCACAGTGAAATCCTGCATTGATGCCACCCACAAACTGGGGGGCGAGAACTATGTGCTTTGGGGCGGGCGCGAGGGCTACGAGACGCTGCTCAATACCGACATGAAGGCTGAACTGGATCATATGGGCCGGTTCCTGAACATGGTGGTCGAGTACAAGCACAAGATCGGCTTCAAAGGCACGATCCTTGTAGAACCCAAACCGCAGGAGCCGTCCAAGCATCAATATGATTTCGATGCGGCAACCTGCATCGGTTTCCTGCGCAAGTACGGCCTTGAGGATGAGGTCAAGCTGAACCTGGAACAAGGGCACGCAATCCTGGCAGGACACAGTTTTGAACATGAGATCGCTGTTGCCGCGGCCGAAGGGATGCTGGGCTCCATCGACATGAACCGAAACGATTACCAGTCCGGGTGGGATACGGATCAGTTCCCCAACAACACGCCCGAGGTTGCGTTGGCTTATTACCACATTCTGAAAGCGGGCGGTTTTACTACGGGTGGTACCAATTTCGACGCCAAGCTTCGCAGGCAATCCATCGACGCCGAAGACCTGATCGCTGCGCATGTGGGCGGGATGGATATCTGTGCCCGGGGCCTGAAATCGGCGGCTGCGATGTTTGAAGATGGTGGGTTGGAGCAGGCGTTGGCCGACCGGTATGCAGGCTGGAAAACGCCCAAGGCTCAGGCGATGCTGAGTTCCGGCCTCGACGAGATCGCGGCGCGGGTGCTTGCCGAAGACCTCAATCCTCAGCCTCGTTCAGGGCGTCAGGAAGTGCTAGAGAATTACGTGAACCGCTTTGTGTAATTCCGGTCGGTTCAGCCAGAACTCAAAATAATCGATGTACAAAGCCCCGGAAACGCGTGAGTTTACTTAGGCGTTGCCCGGGGCTTTCCCTTGTTGAACGCAGTGGCATCATGGGCCCCGTCCGGGTCGCGCAGATGGGACGACCAGAGTATTGGTAGAAAAATCGGCAGGTAAGGCAATCTTTCTAAGCGGCAGTTTGATGCTGCATGTGACACGCATGTCGCTGACCACCAGCATCGGATTGATGGCGATCTTTGCTGTCGATTTTGTCGATATGGTCTTTATCTCGATGCTGGGCAACGACGCGCTGGCGGCAGCGGTAGGTTATGCCGGGACGCTGCTGTTCTTCACCAACGCGATCAACATAGGTCTGTCGATTTCTGCCGGGGCGCTGGTCGCGCGTGAGTTGGGCGGCGGGCGGGCCGAACAGGCAAGGCAATACGCATCCAGTGTCGCCGTTTTGGGGCTGATCGTCGGGTTGGTTACCTCTGTTCTGGTGCTGCTGAACGTCAGCTTTCTGCTGTCGCTGCTTGGCGCAGAAGGCGAGGTTTTGAGGCTGGCGACGCGCTATGTTTCTATCATTCTGCCGACCATGTGGGTGATGTCGATTGCGATGGCGGCGATGGCTGTGCTGCGCGCCCACGGCGATGCGCGACGATCAATGATGGCAACGATTTACGGCGGCGTTGTGAATGCAGTTCTTGACCCGATTTTGATCTTTGCGGTCGGGCTGGGGCTGGATGGGGCCGCAATCGCCTCGGTCCTGGCGCGGCTATGCATGTTGGGCGCAGCATTGTGGCCCGCACTGCGGGTGCATCAGGGATTTGCACGACCATCGCTGAAACAGGTGGCACAGGATTTTCGGCCCGTGCGGGCCATCGCAATCCCTGCCGTTCTGACGAACGTCGCCACACCGATCGGGAATGCCATCGTTGTTCGGGAAATTGCGCAGTTCGGAACGGATGCGGTTGCAGGCATGGCGGTGATTGGACGTCTCTTGCCAGTGGCGTTTTCGGTCATCTTTGCGCTGTCGGGGGCAATAGGACCAATCATCGGGCAGAATTTCGGGGCAGAAAAATTTGATCGCGTGCGCGCTGCGTTTCTGGCCGGGATTAAGTTCACCGCAATTTACGTTCTTTGCATGTCGGCCATTCTGTTTTTGCTCCGGTCCCCAATTGCGAATTTGTTCGCAGCGCAGGGGGAAACGCGCGTACTGATTTACCTGTTCTGCGGTCCGCTGGCATTGGCTTCTTTCTTCAACGGTGTGATTTTTGTGACAAATGCCAGTTTCAACAATCTAGGCCGTCCGGTCTATTCCACGTGGATAAACTGGGGCCGTCACACCATTGGCACATGGGTGTTTGCCAAGATTGGCTCACAACTCGCCGGGGCGTCGGGCGTTCTGTTGGGGCAGGCTTTTGGGGGCGTCATCTTTGCTGTCATAGGATGGGTTCTTGTCGCGCGCGTTGTTGCACGGCTGGAACGCGTGCAATCGCCCGAGCCTTTTACCGATCAGGGGCGACTTCACTCGCTGTTCGGGCGTCGCGGTTGGTAAGCGATCAGGTCAGTTCCCCTGATTGCGCGCCTCCAGCCGTTCCAGGTTGACCACCGTCGACAGCATCAGGCGGTCATGGCTCCAATCCCTCGTCTGCTGGATTGAGGCCGATCCCAGAGCCAAAAGCGCACCAAAGACCAGTGTCATTCCCAGGAATAATGCCGGTAGGGCAGGGACCGATGGCTGAACATCGGTCAGTGCGATTACACGTTGCCGCAACACGCGCTTTGCCTTGCCGCCTGTCACAAAGGCAACATTCAGAACGCGTGGGCTGTTGGTTGATATTGTCCGGGCGCAATAGTTCAGCAGGCATGCCGTGTATTCCCGTGCGTCAATCCGTTTGCGCGCAACAACCGACTGGTCACAGGCCAACTCGCGCAGCCGACCGAACTGATACTTGAGCATCAGGTAGGCCGGGTTCCAGAACAATAGTGGCCGCAGCAGTTCAAAGCCCAGTTCCCATTCAACGTCACCAGTACGGATATGCTGAAACTCGTGAGCGAGTGCAAAACGCAACTCGCGCGGGGTGTCCAGCAGATGGCTCGGCAGAACGACGTGGCGGCGGCGAAGTCCTCGCACGGCAAAGGGCACAGTGATGCGATCGGACAGTAGAATATCCACCTTGGCGGACCGCCGCCAAAGAAAACTGGAATTGACAGTCTGACGGATCGTCAATGCATCCCGCAAAGCACGCGCGGCGTACATGGCTGCGATGCAGGCAAGTATGGCGGCAACAAGGGTGATCACGGGCTGCTGCCCGGACAATGCCAGATCAACCCATCTTTCGCGGGTGTTCAGCAATGCTTCGAACTGCGTGGCAGGCATTGCGATGTCGCCGCGCAGATAGGCTGCAACAGCGATATCGCCAAGGGCCACGGCACTGCCCGGCCATGCGTAAGTCGCCAGCGACGAAACGCCAACGGCCAGAAACGGACTGGCAAGGACACAGATGCACAGGGTCTTAAGCGCCCGCAACTGTGCGACATAGCCGTTGCGCAGGGCGGTGCGGCTTAGGGCTGTGCGAGTCATCAGCCAGATGACCGCCGAAAAGGCCAGCACGATGTTAAGTTCGATAAATGCGTCGAGAACCGGTCTAACCGCTGTCATTTTGCAGTCTCCTCTCTACCAGTGCTCGAATTTCCTCCAGGTCGGCTTCGCTCAGCCCCGCGTCGTCGACCAGCCGCGCCACCAGTGTGGCGGGGGTGTCGTCGAAAAGCGTGCGCGACAGATTTTGCAGCGAACGGGCCTGATATCTGTCCTTTTCCAGAAGAGGTGTGTAGATCAGGGTTTTTCCAGATTTGTGACTCTCCACAAAACCCTTCTCATCCAGAATGCGCAGGATCGTGGCCCCGGATGTATAGGCCAGGTTGCGTTCTGACGGCAGGCGGTCCAGGACATCACGCACCGAGCCTTGCCCGAGCGCCCAGAGCTCGTTCATGAACTCCAGTTCGACCTCGGTCAGCAGATTTGTTGTCTTTTTCTTTCGCATCGGTCTCGGTGTCGTCATCGTTATTATGCCTGACAGACAAGCATCCTTTCGCGATTTCTCAAAGTCTAAACTTTCCAGAACACAAAAACGCCCCAGCCAATGGACAGGAATAGTGGTGTCCAGACTGGTTGCCCAATCAATCCAAGCCACGCCAGGAAAATATATGCGGACCCCAGAAGGGTGATGAACAGGCGATCCCCCAGCGTGGTCGTCAGCCCCAGAACCCCGCGTCGCTCGATCCCGTCGCGGAATTTGAAGCCTTCCAGCAAGCCAATGCATGCAATGGCCGAGAAGATACCGACAAACACGGCCAGCGTGGCAGGTGTCCATGCCATCCAGAAATCGGGCCAAAGGGGGTCCGTCCACGAGAACCCTTTTTCGGCCTCTTGTCCGACATTGCCCCATCCGGCCTTGGCCTGGGCAAAGGCTGCTGAGGGCAGGAAGGGCAGGGTGAGAAGCAGTTTTCGCATATTGAACCTCACACACGTCCCATCGCGAAGCCACGCGCGATGTAGTTGCGAACAAACCAGATGACGATGGCACCGGGGATGATGGTCAGGGTGCCCGCGGCGGCCAGCAGCCCCAATTCGTACCCGGCACTGGATGCTGTGCGGGTCATCACGGCAGCGATGGGTTTGGCCTCAACCGCGGTCAGGGTCTTGGCCAGCAGCATTTCTACCCATGAGAACATGAAGCAGAAGAACGCCGCGACACCGACACCTGCCTTGATGTTGGGCAGAAAGATCGTCACGAAGAAACGCGGGAACGAATATCCATCCACATAGGCGGTTTCATCCAGCTCCTTTGGGATGCCACGCATGAAGCCTTCCAGAATCCACACCGCCAGTGGCACGTTGAACAGCGTATGGGCCAAAGCCACGGCCAGATACGTGTCGAAAAGGTGGATCGACGAATAAAGCTGGAAGAATGGCAGGGCGAACACGGCCGCCGGAGCCATACGGTTGGTCAACAGCCAGAAGAACAGCTGCTTGTCACCGAGGAACCGATAGCGTGAGAACGCATAAGCCGCAGGCAGGGCAACGCAGACGGAAAGCACTGTGTTCAGAGTCACATAGGTAATCGAGTTGATGTAACCCCAGTACCAGGTTGGGTCTGTGAAGATGGTGATATAGTTTTCCAGCGTAAAAGTCTGGGGAAACAGGGAAAAGCCCGACAGGATCTCGTTCGTTGTCTTGAAGGACATCGCCACCAGCCAATAGATCGGCAGCATCAGGAACGCGATATAGAGGATCGGGATGATGGACCGCTTTTTCATTCTGCGTCGTCCTTTGTCATCAGAGTGTAGAAGAGCCACGACACCAGCAGAGTGATGGCGAAGTAGATCAGGCTCATCGCTGCCGCCGGGCCAAGGTCGAACTGTCCCAGCGCGATTTTCACAAGGTCAATCGACAGCAGGGTGGTCGAGTTGCCGGGACCACCCCCGGTCAGAACAAAGGGCTCGGTATAGATGTTGAAGCTGTCCATAAACCGCAGCAAAATCGCGATGGTCAGAACCGTCTTCATCTTGGGCAACTGGATGTATCGAAACACAGACCATGGGCTGGCGCCGTCGATCTTGGCGGCCTGATAATAGGCGTCCGGGATCGATACGAGGCCCGCATAGCACAGCAGCACAACCAGCGAGGTCCAGTGCCAGACGTCCATGACGATAACGGTTATCCAGGCCGACAGCGGCTGTTGCGTCATGTCATAGTTGATACCCAGCACGTCATTCAGAAAATATCCCAGCAATCCGATCTTGGGCAGGGTGAAGATGTTCCACATCGAGCCAACCACATTCCAAGGGATCAGCATCGGCAAGGCCATCAGCACCAGACAGACCGGCACCCAGAACCCTTTGCGCGGCATCGACAGGGCGACGATGATGCCCAAGGGCACCTCGATCAGCAGGATCAGGAAGGTAAACAGGAATTGCCGTCCAAGTGCTGCCTGAAAACGGTCGGATCGCAGGATCTGTTCGAACCAGCCCAAACCTTCCCAGAAAAACTGGTTGTTGCCGAAGGTTTCCTGCACCGAGTAGTTGACCACCGTCATCATGGGCACCAGCGCGTTGAACGCCACCAGCGCAAGAACGGGCAGGACAAAGAACCATGCCTTTTGGTTTTCCGTTCTCATTGCGCCCGCTCCTGAGTTGCAATCCAGCCGTCGCGGTAGACGCGGGATTGTTCGGGTTTGAATTGCAAAAAGACCTGTGATCCCGGTTCCGGTACACCGTGTTCGGTCACGACCTTGAGGGCGGTGTTGCCGACCACTGCGCTGACCACATAGTGGCGGCCGATATCGGCGACCTTGGTCACATGCGCCGGAATGCCAGTGTCGCCGAAACCTACATATTCCGGGCGGATACCCAGATCGGTGCGTCCGCCGTTACCATGTGTGGGACCTTCCAGCTTGACCTCGTGCCCTTCAAAAACGGCGCGGTCGCCTTTGGCTTCACATGGAAGGACATTCATACCCGGCGAGCCGATGAAATGGCCGACAAATGTGTGCTGGGGCCGTTCAAACAGTTCGACAGGTGTTCCGATCTGAACCACTTCGCCGTCTTGCATTACCACCACCTCGTCGGCGAAGGTCAACGCCTCGGTCTGGTCATGTGTCACGTAGATCATGGTGGCCTGCACGCGCTGATGCAGCTCTTTCAGCTTGGACCGCAGTTTCCATTTCAGGTGCGGGTCGATCACGGTCAGCGGTTCGTCGAACATCACCGCATTCACATCGTCGCGAACAAGGCCGCGACCCATCGAGATCTTCTGCTTGTTGTCCGGGCTCAGGCCTGATGCGCGGGTGTTCAGCATATCCGTGACGTCCAGCATCTCGGCGATTTCCAGAACACGGCGCTTGATGGTTTCGGCGTCTACACCCCGGTTCTTCAACGGGAAGGCCAGATTCTCGCCCACGGTCATCGTGTCGTAGATCACCGGAAACTGGAAGACCTGCGCGATGTTGCGTTGGTCCGGGGGCAGGGCGGTGACGTCCTGATCATCGAACAGAATCCGGCCTTCCGAGGGGGTGAGAAGACCGGATATGATGTTCAGCAGCGTGGACTTGCCACAACCTGACGGCCCCAACAGCGCATAGGCCCCGCCATCGCGCCATGTCACGTCGATTTCCTTCAGGGCATAGTCCTCGGGGCCTTTTGGCGATGGCATATAGCTGTGTCGAAGGTTTGAAAGCTTGATCTGTGCCATGTCAGGCCACCCTTTTGCCGTCTTGGCTGAAGTACCGGCAATGCGCCGGGTTCATGTAGAAACTGTGATCTTCGCCGACCTGATAAGGATGCACGCCAGCGGCGAGTGAAACCCAGGCTTCGTCACCATGCTGGAAATGCGCGCTGGAATCCGAACCTGACAGTTCGGTCACGATCACACGTCCGGTCAGTTCGACATCGGCGTCAGACGTACGGAATGGCGTCACGCGATGAGGGCGAACGGCGATCATATATTCCCCGTCGGCCATGCCCGAGGCTGCCCAGCCGACATTGCCTGCCAATTGCGCCCGGGCGCTGGAAACAGTGATACGGGCCACATTGATAGGCGGGTCCGAGAATACACGCGCCGCGGCGATGTTTTCCGGATTGCGATAGATTTCGGTGGTTGGGCCGAACTGGGTCACGCGGCCGTCTTCCATCAGCGCGGTGTAGCCTCCCAGCAGCAATGCCTCTTCAGGTTCCGAGGTGGCGTAGACAACGACGGCCCCGCGACCAGCGAACAGATCGGGCAGTTGTTCGCGCAACTCTTCGCGCAGTTTATAATCAAGGTTCGCCAGCGGCTCATCCAGGAAGACGGCGCGGCTTTCTTTTGCGATGGCACGCGCCAGCGCGGTTCGTTGTTGTTGCCCGCCCGACAGCTCGTGTGGGCGGCGGTGCAGCATGGGGCGCAGTTGCAGCAGATCGGCGGCCTCTTCCACGCGGCCATCGATCTCCGATTTAGCCAAGCCAGCCACGCGCAGGGGCGAGGCGATATTGTCGAATACAGTCATATGCGGGTAGTTCACGAAGAACTGGTGCACCAGGCTGATCTGCCGCTTTTGCGTGTTCAACCGTGTCACGTCCTGCCCGTCCATCAGGACCTTGCCTGAGGCGATCGGGTCCAACCCGGCCATCATTTTGATCAGTGACGTTTTTCCGGAACCTGTCGCGCCCAATAGCACGTTGAAATGGCCGGTTTGCAGCGTCAGGTTGGTTGGCTTGATATGGATGACGTTGCCGACCCGTTTGGTCGCGTCTTGAAGTTCAATCATCTGGGAAACTCGCGGGGCATTCAGGGGTAGGCCGGGCTTAAGCCCGGCCTACGATGTTGCTTTTACTGGGATTGCCAGCGCTTAACCAGTTCGTCATAGTTGACGGTCTGGCCCTGCGGCTTTTCGTTCTCCAGCTTGGCCTTGGGCGAACCCGCTTTTTCCAGCCAGAAAGATGGGTCCTGCGGCTCGTTCAGGCGTGGACCGCAGCCGCCGTAGACACCGGCGCTTTCATCCGCGGCCTGCATACGTGCCATGGTGATGTCCATCTCTTCGGCCAGACGATCCATCGCCTCTTGCGGTGTAAAGGCACCCGAGTTCACGTCACCGATCTGCTGCCACCAGATCTGGGCCAGCTTCGGATAGTCCGGCACGTTGATGCCGGTCGGCGACCATGCCACACGGTCAGGCGAGCGGTAGAACTCGACCAGACCACCCAGCTTGGGCGCGCGTTCGGTGAACGACTCGTGGTTGACCGAGCTGTCGCGGATGAAGGTCAGACCCACATGGGACTTCTTCACATCGACAGTCTTCGAGGTCACGAACTGAGCATAGAGCCAGGCTGCCTGCGCACGATCCGAGGGGGTCGATTTCAGGAACGTCCAGGAACCCACGTCCTGATAGCCAACCTTCTGGCCTTCTTCCCAGTAGGGGCCGTGCGGGCTGGGCGCCATCCGCCACAGCGGCGTTCCTTCGTCATCCACGGTGTTGTTGCCTTCGGACTTCGGCTTCACCATGTCGGCGGTAAAGGCGGTGTACCAGAAAATCTGCTGGGCCACGTTGCCTTGGCTAAGTGCCGGCAGCGACTGGTAGAAGTCGTAAGACGCCGCACCCGGAGGCGCATAGGCCCGCAGCCATTCGTCCCATTTGCGGATCGCATAGACCGCAGCCGGACCATTTGCAGCACCGCCGCGCGACACTGAGGCGCCGACTGGGTTACAGGTGCCCGCTTCCATGCGGATGCCCCATTCGTCAACCGGAATACCGTTCGGCTCGCCCTTGTCACCGGCACCGGCCATCGAAAGCCAGGCGTCGGTCATGCGCCAACCAAGGTCGGGCGCGCGCTTGCCGTAATCCATGTGGCCGTAGATTGCCACGCCGTCGACTTCTTTCACGTCATTGGTGAAGAACTCGGCGATGTCTTCATAGGCCGACCAGTTTACCGGAACGCCCAGATCATAGCCGTATTTCTCTTTGAACGCGGCCTTGTTGGCTTCGTCATCGAACCAGTCCTTGCGGAACCAGTAGAGGTTCGCAAACTGCTGGTCGGGCAACTGATACAGCTTGCCGTCCGGCCCGGTGGTGAACTGAATGCCCATGAAGTCATCCAGATCGATTGTCGGCGAGGTTGTCGCCGCCCAGTCACCGCCCATCATGTCGGTCAGCGGATAGGCCAGTTGCAGACGCGAGTGGGTACCAATCAGGTCACTGTCGTTGACATAGCCGTCATACAGGTTCCGACCTGTCTGCATCTGGGTCTGAACAGCCTGGACCACTTCGCCTTCGCCAAGGATCTGGTGATTGACCTTGATGCCGGTGATTTCTTCAAACGCCTTTGTCAGAACCTCCGACTCGTAAGAATGCGTCGGAATGCCTTCGGACAGGACGTTGATTTCCATGCCAGCGTAGGGCTGTGCAGCTTGGATAAACCATTGCATCTCGGCCATTTGTTCGTCTTTCGACAAGGTCGACGGCTGGAATTCGTCGTCGATCCAACGTTGTGCTGCGGCTTCGTCGGCCCAAGCGGACCCGTGCCCCGCAATGACGGCAGCCGCCGCCACTGCGGAAAGTAGATGTCTCCGCATCTGTCTCCTCCCAAAATTATGGTTCTCCGGCGGGAACCGGATGCAGAACAGCATCAGCGATTTTTTGCGTACGTGTCAAACTAAATTTTTAGTAATTGACGTTCAGGCATTCTGGAGTCGCGTGAATTGAATTTGTTTTCAACGCTGGAGATTATTGTAAATATCTAATTTCGTTATCGAAATTTATAAATTTCCCCGCGTGGAAAATAGGGAAATCCACTGAGACCCATTGCGAGCGAGAGATGACACCAGGCACGTTGAATTGCACTCGCGTTGCGTGAGGCACAGGCACTGAGTGAGAACTTAGGCGAACCAGCATCCCAGATGATTGGTGTTGAAACTCAGTACTTACTTGCTACCAAACGGTTCCGTCAAAAATCCGGATGTGGCAATGCGGATGTAGCACGGCCTTGCCGTACACGGTAATCCGTGTCCATATATGGAAAATTTCCGGAGCCAGGTCGTGAAGAAGAATACCGTCAACACCCATCGCGAGCTGGAGTTGCTTGATGCCCTCAGACGTCTGGGAGGAACGGCTCGGAATTCGGATCTGGCAAATATGCTCGGCGTGTCCGAAGAGACGGTGCGGCGAACGATCAAAGCCTTGTCAAAGGCAGGCACAGTCGAGCGTGTTCATGGCGGTGCTTATCTTGCCGGAGCGCAGGGTGCCCCCAACTTCTTTCACAGGATCTCGCAGGACGCGGATGAAAAGCGATTAATCGCCGGGCATACTGCGAAACTGGTCCGGGATCAGATGACCGTTTTCCTAGATGTAGGATCGACGACCGCCTTCGTCGCCGAAGAGTTGCGCCAGGTCAGCAACCTCACGGTTGTCAGCAACTCCATCGGTGTCGTGCAGACATTGGCCGGGGTCAACGGAAACCGGGTGCACCTTTTGGGGGGCGAGTTGCAGATCGATGAAAGGGGGACGTTTGGTCATGTCACCCACAAGCAGCTGCAACGCTATGCCTTTGACATCGTGATCCTGAGCACGGACGCGATTTCAGACAGCAAAGGGTTTCTTTACCACAGCGCGGTCGAAGCGGATCTTGCATCGGTGGTGGTCAGGTGCGCGGACCAGGTTGTTATGGCCGCAGCGCATTCCAAGTTTGGTGAAAGGGCACCGTATGTGGGGCCGGATCCTCGGCTGGTGCATTCGCTGGTCACGGACGCTGTGCCAAAGGGTGGGGTGGCCAGATTCCTTGACCGTTGGGGCATCGAAATTCAGATCGCTGATGACAGCTAGGTAGCTGTTTTCAGGTGCAGCCCGGATGGTCGTACGGCTTTGGGATGGAAGAAGCTAAGGAAAAGTGGCAGCCCGTAGGGGAATCGAACCCCTCTTTCCAGGTTGAAAACCTGGCGTCCTAACCGATAGACGAACGGGCCACTTGGTATCAGGTCACAAGCGCAAATGGCAGCCCGTAGGGGAATCGAACCCCTCTTTCCAGGTTGAAAACCTGGCGTCCTAACCGATAGACGAACGGGCCACGCTGGCTTGTGGAGGGCCTTTTACGGTTTCACCGTGACCCCCGCAAGCGTAAAAACGCAGGGATGGGAAAGTTTTTTAGCGCACCAAAGCCGCGTGTTAACGGGCTTCTGCTGCGTCCTCCAGCCTGAGCTGCACAGATTGGCGCCCGCCCCAGGTGTTGACCTCTAACCGACCCGCAAAATGAAAGCGCGCACCGCCGTGGTTTGACAGTTTTTCGCCCATCGGCCCATCAAAAGCACCAAAGGCAATCGCATCCAGCGCGCCGCCCATTCCATCGGTCAGCGACAGTTTCAGATGCGATTCACCGACCCGTTTTGCAAAGCGAACCTGCAGGTCAGGCAACGCATAGCGCGGGGCAGGGGCTCCGGCACCAAACGGTCCGGCCTGTTCGATCAGCTCGATCAGATCCACGGTTGCTGCACCGGGCATCAATGCGCCATCCAGTTTCAAATCCGCAGGTCCACCCTGGTCCGCCCCTTGTCTGGCCAGCAGCTCGCTCAGGCGCTCCATTGCGGGTTCCAGCTGATCGCGCATGACGGTCAAACCCGCGGCCATCTTGTGGCCGCCTCCTTTGACCAGCAACCCTTCGGCCGCCAGACGCTGGATCGAAGCCCCAAGATCGACGCCGGAAACCGAGCGGCCCGAACCCTTGCCTTCATCCCCGTCAAAGCCGATCACAATTGCGGGTCGATTGGCCGTCTCCTTCAGCCGAGAGGCCACGATACCAACGACACCGGGGTGCCAGCCTTCGCCTGCCGCCCAGACCAAAGGGGCGTCCAAGCCACGCGCCTCGGCTTGCTTCAGCGCGGCGGCACGCACCGCGTTTTCAATGTCGCGGCGCTCAGTGTTCAAGGCATCCAGACGTTCGGACAACGCCTGCGCCTCTTGCTGGGAATCAGTGCTCAGCAGGCGTGCGCCCAAATCGGCCTGACCGATCCGCCCACCGGCATTCACGCGGGGCCCAAGCAGAAACCCCAGGTGATAACTGTTCGGCGCGGTATCCATGCGCGAGATATCAGAGAGCGCGACAAGGCCGGGGCGCTGCCGCTGTGCCATCACCTTCAACCCTTGCCGCACCAGCGCGCGGTTGGCTTCGATCAGCGGTGCCACATCGGCAACGGTCGCCAGGGCCACCAGATCCAGAAGGGCCATCAGGTCCGGCCCCCTTGCGCCTGCGTCGCGCAACTGACGACCGGCCTCGACCAGCATCAGAAACACCACGCCTGCCGCGCAAAGATAACCCAGATCGCCGCTTTCATCCTGTCGGTTTGGATTTACCACAGCGACGCAATCGGGCAGTGTCTCGCCCCCAAGATGGTGGTCCAGAACGATCACATCCGCACCCCTAGCCGCCGCAATCGGGTCATGGCTGAGCGTGCCGCAATCAACGCAGATGATCAGGTCATGCGTAGCCGCAAGCTCCTGCATCGCGGGAACGTTGGGGCCATACCCTTCGTCGATCCGGTCCGGTACATAAAGCGTCGCCTGCATGCCCATCTGCCGCAGCCAGACCAGAAGCAATGCGGCAGAACTGCCGCCGTCGACATCGTAATCCGCAAACACCGCAATTTTCTGATGATTGCGGACGGCATCTAGAAAGCGCGTGGCGGCAATTTCCATATCCTTGATGGCCCGCGGATCAGGCAGCAATTCCTTCAGTTTTGGGTCAAGAAAGCCGGGTGCCTCAGATACCGGCACGCCGCGCCGGGCCAGAACCTGGCAAACGGCACGGGGCAGGTCGGTTTGCTGCGCCATCATCTCGGCCGCCCGCTCAATCTCGGGGCTGGGTCCAACCCAAAGCCGTCCCGTCAGTGATTGCTCGACTCCAAGAAAACTCATTGCTCGCCTCTTATGCGCCAAGGCCGGACCCTTGCGGACCCGGCCTCTTCACCTTTTCAAAAATACTCTCGCCGAAGGCAACGGCGCAAGCCGTTATGTATTGTCATGCGGCCATGTCGGCGTGCGGTAGGACATGCGGCGCACCGACCCGGTCTTGGACCGCATCAGCAGCGTCGTGGTTTCCACCCAGCCGGGCTCGCGCTTGATCCGCGGCAACAACGAGCCACCGGTCACGCCGGTGGCGGCAAAGATCACATCTGCCGTCACCATCTCATCACGTGCATAAACTCGGTCCAGATCGGTGATGCCTGCCTTGGCGGCCCGGCCACGTTCGTCATCGTTACGGAACAACAGGCGGCCAAAGATCTGCCCGCCCATACATTTCAGCGCAGCGGCGGCCAGCACACCCTCGGGCGCGCCACCCTGGCCCATATACATGTCGATGCCGGTCACTTCGCTTTCAGCGCAATGCATGACACCCGCCACGTCACCATCAGTGATCAGACGGATCGCAGCACCGGTTTCGCGCACTTCGGCAATCATCGCTTCGTGGCGCGGACGTTCCAGAATGCAGACGGTGATGTCGGCGGCTTTACATCCCTTGGCCGTGGCCAGTGCTTCGACACGCTCGCGTGGCGACATGTCCAGATTGACGACACCTTCCGGCAGCCCCGGGCCAACCGCCAGTTTGTCCATATACACATCCGGCGCGTGCAGCATCGAGCCGCGCGGGCCCATGGCGATGACGGTCAGTGCGTTTGGCATGTCCTTGGCAGTTAGCGTGGTGCCTTCCAGCGGATCCAGAGCAATATCCACACCGGGGCCATTGCCGGTGCCAACCTCTTCGCCGATATACAGCATCGGCGCCTCGTCACGCTCGCCTTCACCGATGACAACGACACCTGCGATATCCAGCAGGTTCAGCTGTTCGCGCATCGCATTCACAGCGGCCTGATCCGCGGCTTTCTCATCGCCCCGACCCACCAGCGAAGCCGAGGCCAGCGCAGCCTGTTCCGCCACCCTGGCCAGCCCCAGAGACAGCAGGCGGTCATTGAAATCGGTCTTGGCAGCACTCATGTTTCTGTATCCTCTGGTCAGTATAGCCGTGTCTTCCGGCATAGCTTGCGTTTCATGCAGGCCGCAAGGTCAAACCGCTTCAATCCGCAATGCAACTGGGTCGCCTGCCACCACATCGGTTTCGCGGAAACCCTCCAACGCGACGTCCAGCGCCGTTCGGGTGGTTTTATGGGTGACGATCAGCACAGGGGCTGTGCTTTCGGCATGAGCGTATTGGCGCATCCGGTCGATTGACACCCCGGCATTGCCCAGAATGGCCGCAACCTTGGCCAATGCACCAGGTTTATCCAGCAGGCCCAGCCGCAGATAATACGGCGCAGGTCTGCCGGTGACGGCGGGAACTGCGGTTTCAAGCGTGGTGGCTGGGCGGCCAAAGGTCGGGATTTGCAATCCGCGCGCCAGATCGCAGACATCGCCCATCACAGCGCTGGCTGTCGGGCCTTCACCCGCGCCGGGGCCGCGCAGAACAACCTGCTCAACCGCGTCGCCTTCGATCACGACCATATTGGTGCCGCCTTCCAGCTGGCCCAGTGGCGAGTCGCTGGGTACCAGGCAAGGCTGCATGCGTTGCTCCAGCCCGCGCGCGGTGCGCTGCGCCACGCCCAGCAATTTGATGCGAAAGCCCATGTCTTCGGCCTGATCGATGTCGTCCAGGCTGATCTGCTGGATACCCTCAATCTCGATCCCGTCGAAATTTGGCTTGGTCCCAAACGCAATCGAGGATAGCAGAGCCAGCTTGTGCGCAGCGTCGATACCTCCGACATCCAGATTGGGGTCGGCCTCAAGGTATCCCAATTCGGCGCATTCATCGAAAAGCGCGTTGTAGCCCTGACGCTGCGACTGCATCCGGGTCAGGATGTAGTTGCACGTCCCGTTCATAACACCCATCACGCGGGTGATCTCGTTGCCCGCCAAACCTTCGGTCAGGGACTTGATCACAGGGATACCACCAGCGACAGCGGCCTCAAACCGGATCACTCGACCGGCGGCCTCGGCCTTTTCGGCCAGTTCCTGCCCGTGGATGGCCAGCAACGCCTTGTTGGCCGTGACCACATCCTTGCCGCTGGCCAATGCTGCTTCGACCGAGGCTTTGGCAGGGCCGTTCTCCCCACCCATCAATTCGACATAAACGTCTATGTCGTCGCGTTTTGCCAGTGCAACCGGATCAGTTTCCCAGGCATAATCCGACAGGTTCACGCCACGGTCTTTGTTCGGGTCGCGCGCGGATACTGCCACGATTTCAATCGAACGGCCTGTACGGGTCTGCAACAGCTCTGCATGGCGGCGGACGATCTTGACGACACCCACGCCGACCGTTCCCAAGCCCGCAATTCCCAGCCGCAGTGCCTGTGTCATGTCATGGGTCCTTTTCCGCTCGAATTTTTCTGGTATCGGATGCTTGTCCAATCAGCGCTGCCTTAGCGGGTTCAGGCCAAGGGTGCAATCCGTCACCGGGGATAGTGGAGTTGATTTATGACGCGTCAGTTGGTTTGCGCGTTTTGCAACGCCTGTGCCTTTTGGGCCAAGGTATTGCCGCGTTGTGTCAGTTCGTCTTCGACGGCTGCCGCCTGATGGATCGGATCCACCGGTGGCCCTAAGGATTCCTGCAACGGAACAAGGCGCGGGTAGGGGGCGGATCTGACTGCAGCCGGTTCGCTGCCTTCCAGCTCGGGAATGTCCGCACAGGCGGCGCAAAACAGAATAAGTGGCAAAACGGGCAGCAGTTTCATGTCGCAGGCTTTTCGGTCTTTGTTGCCTCACCGTGATGCACGTTTTGACGACATCGTTCAAGCGGGGTTCTATATGAACATCTGTTCATATACTGTGGATCCATGGCACGCACTCAAGGCTCACATTCCGATATAACCGGCCCGCGTATCCGCAAGGCCGCGCTGCACCTGTTTGCCCGTTACGGGTATGCCGCTGTCTCGATGCGGCAGATTGCAAAAGAAGTCGGCGTGCAGGCAGGCGCGCTTTATAATTACACGCCCGACAAACAGAGCCTTTTGCACCGGTTGATGCGCGAACACATGCAAGACTTGTTGGCGGCGCTTGATGCATTGGACAGTTGCGACGATGCCGAAGACGCTTTGCGCCAGTTCATCGGCTTTCACATCCGCTTCCATCTGCAACGACCGGACGAAGTTTTCATCGCCTATATGGAGTTGCGGAACCTTTCGCCCGAAAACTTTGCTGAAATTGAAGACTTGCGGCGCCAGTACGAAAACGTACTCGAAAGCATCCTTGATACAGGGCAGCAGGCCGGACATTTCGCAATTTCGGACACGAAGATTGCGACGCTTGCCGTGATTGCAATGCTGAACGGCGTGATGACCTGGTACCGTTCGGGTGGTCGCCTGTCACTGGACGAGGTCGAGGAGATCTATTGGAAGATGGTGCACAAGGCAGTGACGGTCTGACAAGGTCAAACCGTCACGCTGTTAGTGCGCGGGGCGAATGAACGTGCCATTGCGCAGCTCGCGAAATGCCTGTTCCAGTTCGGCCCGCGTGTTCATCACGATGGGGCCATGCCAAGCGACGGGTTCGTTGATCGGAGCCCCAGAGATCAGCAAGAACCGCACGCCTTGGGGGCCAGCCTGAACGGTGATTTCATCGCCCGTGCCAAAACGGACAAGCGTGCGATCCCCTGACATGTCGCGGATATTGACCTCTTGCCCGGCGATTTCCTTTTCCAGCAGCACACCTGTCGGCTGCGAGGCATCGGCAAAGGCGGCCTGACCCTGAAACACATAGGCGAAAGCACGGCGGTACGTATCGATCCGGAAAGTTTTCTTCACACCCGCCGGGACAGAGATATCCAGATATTGTGGGTCAGCAGCTATCCCGTCTACGGGACCGGTCTTACCCCAGAACTCACCCACGATCACCCGCACTGTCGTGCCATCGTCATCGGTGACTTCGGGGATGTCCTTGCTTTGGACGTCCTGATAGCGCGGGGCGGTCATCTTCTGGTCCGAGGGCAGGTTGCCCCACAACTGGAAGCCGTGCATCTGGCCCGAGATGTTGCCGCTTGGCATTTCCTGATGCAGGATACCGGATCCTGCGGTCATCCATTGCACATCACCGGCACCAAGCGTGCCGGTGTTGCCCAGCGAATCCGAATGCTCGACTGTGCCGGTCAGGACGTAAGTAATCGTTTCAATTCCCCGGTGCGGGTGCCAGGGAAAACCGGCCTGATAATCCTGCGGGCGTTCATTTCTGAAATCATCAAACAGCAGAAAGGGATCCAGTTCGGACGGGTCCTGAAACCCGAATGCGCGGTGAAGTTTCACACCAGCCCCTTCCATTGTGGGGATGGCTTTGCGTGTTTCCAACGTCGGTCTAAGGGACATGTTTGCCTCCGTGTCGTCTGGGCAGCATGTAATCTCTGCGCCACGGCAGTCAATTTGCATGAAATAACCGGACCTGTGCGAAATTGTTTGCAGCCAAACCCCTGTTGTTTCCGGCGCAAAATGGCTAGATCGAAGCGGATCAGACAGGAGACATCCATGCAGGACGAAGTGCTGGCAACAATTCAGGCCTCATCCCCAAGACGATGGACCGGGGTAGGGATGCTGACAACGGTTGGAATGCTGGTTACCTATGTCGCGCTGGCATCGCCACCCGAACCGGTTTGGCAGGTGTTTCTGTTTATCGTTGGCGGTGCATCACTTTGGTTGGCGCTTCGCGTCTGGCGCGCCACAGAAGATTGTATCGAACTGACGCGGACCGAGTTACGGACAGGATCGGGTCAGGTCATCGCGGACGTGGCCGATATTGAAACGGTGGATAGGGGTGTTTTCGCGTTCAAACCGTCAAACGGCTTTCTGATCCGTACGCGAAACAAAGCGGTGAACCGCTGGGCTCCGGGGTTGTGGTGGCGGGTTGGTCACCGGGTTGGCGTGGGCGGCATGACATCTGCCGCCGAGGCCAAGTTTATGTCCGAAATTCTATCCGCTATTTGTGCAGACGAACGGGGTCTGGGTTAAGTTACAAGCAACTTCGTTTGTAAAGCGGGGACGGGTAAAGATGAAGTTCTCAAAGGTGATACCTGTCGCAAAATCCCAGCCCGGTCTGAACGTGGGGATGTATTCATTGGACGTTTCAACCAGAATAACGGTGTCCTGATTGGGCATCGGTGGCAAGCGGTCTTCGATTTCTCCGATCTTGTCGTCGTCCCACTCATTGTCAAAGCCGCGTACAGTCGACCAGCGAACGTAGTGGCGATCATCGTCCTCATCGTAAACAATCAGTGAGACCCGCATTTTCACATCTGACCGGTTATTGACCATCTTCCCTGCCAAATCGTGCAGCGAGTCGATATACACATCGGTCACAGCCTGCGTTTCACGCGAAATCAGATCGCTGATCGTATAAGCTGCCTTCAGGTTGGACGCGCTTTGACGAAACCCCTCGAATGCAGTGAACGTGAACGTGATCGTCCATAGCATCAGTGGAAAAATCATGAGGGCTTCAACGGTCAGAATGCCGCTTTCGTCTTTTTTGAAGACTTTGACGCGATTTTTCAGGATTTGGAGTACAGACATGATCTTACAGTGGCTCCTGTACGAATGCTGTCGTCGCGGTCACCGCGTAGTGGCCGGTAGCGTCCGGGACAAGCTTGGCAATGGCTGATGTCTCAAGAACCGGATCTATGCGCAGGCAGGCCCGCAGGATCATCAACTCATTGGATTGGCCGCTTTTGAAATCCAGAACCGGTTTGGGATCTTCGGAACTGTCCGTGCAGGGGACGTTGTCCGAAAGCACGATCCCAGCGAACGCGTCCTGTTTAATCATTTGCAGCCGCAAGTTCCCCGTACAATCCTGGATGCCGGAAACATCGCAAATCCGATCTCTGATCACGTCGTGATCCCAGTTGGTACCGGTGCCCAGGCGAATATCTCTTACGATCAGATCAACCCCACGCTCCAAAGCAGCATGTCGCATTGTGATGATAGACAGCTCGGCTCCTGCCACGAGAAGCGCCAGGAAGAAGGGTACGAGCATGATGAACTCGATTGTCGCATTGCCTGCCTCAGATTGCCGAAACAGGCGGAGATGCGACAGCTTTCTGCTGATCATTGGGTTAGCCTCAGTTTGCGGATCGAAGATGCGATGGATTCAAAGGCTTTCTCAAGGTTCAGGCCACTTACGTCATAGACGTGGCTGTCAGAGCTGGCACAGTCTTTCAGGGTCCTGTACCCACTTCTGGGCGCCTCGAATGCAATGCCGTAAACGATGATACCCTGATCCTTGGCCGCGTCACAAACGTGCTTGGTGTGCTGGTTCTTGGCCGATGTTTCGACTTTCGCATAGGCCTTGGAATACCATTCCGCCCACCCGCTGGACTGCCAGTAATAGTTGTCGCGTGCATTCGAGGCCAAAGAAATTCGATTGAAGAGTTCAGGATATGTCAGCCGAACCGCTGTTCCGAGTTCTTCGTTCAGATGTGTCTCTGGTTCCGGATTTCCGTAGGGGTGATCTGCCCAAACGCCCTGCTGAGGCCAAAAGAAATTCGGACGACCCTGAGAATGATACACAGTGTATTCTCCGGCTTCCGAGTTGTACCAGACATCTGACATGCCTTCGCGCAGCGATGGGTTAAGCATGTATTGATCGGTGTTTTGACCATCGGTCATAACAATGGCGATCTTCAGAACGTCGGTACCATAGTCCGACGGACGGACCGAGAACTTTGATGGCACTATAGTTGTACCAGCATAGGCGGGGTCCTGCTCCAGCGACAGGTCCTGAACAATTCCTCGCATGCTTGGGTCCAGCAGCGCTGTTCCCCACTTCATCCCAATATCGATTGATGTGTTTCCACCGGGCGTGAGGGACGCAATCTGGGCAAGTAGCTTGTTCATATTGTCGGTGACAGGGGTGATCGCACTTCCGGCACGGACAGGACAAACAGGCAATCTGATTGATCCTTCAGAGTAGGTGAAAGGATCGAAATGTGCAGTGCGTTCGAGGGTGTCATCCCGTTCCAGATCAGAATCGCTGTACTGTTCCGGAATAAAGTTTACGCAGTGCGAATAGCTGTGTTCCTGTGTGACATTTGTGAACTTGTCTAGGATTGATGCCCCCGCGTTGACCTGCGTTGCGTATGGAACAATCGAGATTGAAATCTGCGTTTCGTCAGGTTTGTCCAGCATGAGCCTGACAAATTCCGACGCAGCTTCTCTCAACACTGCGATTTTTGTTTTCGATGGTGTGGCAGACGAGCGAGACATAGAGCCGGAGATGTCGAGAACCAACGAGATTTCAACAGCGCCAATGGATTCTTCAGCCGCGCTGGTCGCAACAAGACCCAGTTCGGTGACTTTACCGAACCTTAGATAGCGCGTCGGGACAACCGCTTCGGCGGTAGCGCTTACTTTCTTGGAACCGAACCCTTCGACAACCGTCGTAATGGCGTTCAGATTACCCAGCCCGGCCTTGTCCATGTAGGAATCGACAACGGCCTTTGCAGGAAGGTCCTGATCGAGGTCCGCGGCGGCAAGCACAGCGCGGTCCAGTGTGGATTGTAGGCTGGCGCGGTCGCGTTCATACTTCATGACATCCATGGCCATGCCGGTAATCGCCAGCATCAGGACCACCATGAACAGTACGAAAATAGTGAAGACACCATCTTCATTCCGAGCGAATTGCTCTAAATTGAACGTTTTGCGCTTCGGTTTCGAGCCGTCGTTACAAAGCAATGAATTTCGCATTCTGGTTACTCCGCTTCACACGTCGAATTCGTGCGTCAAAGAAAAAGAGATTTGGGACAAAGTTAATTTTCAAACGTGGCGTGAATTGGGCGAAAAAGGCTTGGTTTTGGCCTTTTTACGCGCCTAAGGGGTATAATTCCGACCGTTTCAGGTGATCTGTCGATGAAATGAAAACAATTCGTTAAGGAGTTGGCCGATCTGAGCGACTCACCCTAGGGCAACTGCGCCTGCGTTCGTAAATTGATTAAAAAAAGTGCATTGTTTGATTGCAGCAGGCCGCCAGTGGTGCGACAAAACGTCGTGACGTATCGTCATGTACCGCTACGGAGGATTTTATGACCGGCATCAAAGAACCCAGCTTTCGTCAAAGTGTTGACCTGATGTTCAACAGGGCCGCAGCCCTGATGGAACTGCCGCCGGGGTTGGAGCAAAAGATCCGTGTCTGCAACGCAACCTACACAGTTCGATTCGGTGTGCGGCTGCGTGGTGAAATCCATACCTTCACCGGTTACAGGTCTGTCCACTCGGAGCATATGGAGCCGGTCAAGGGCGGTATTCGATATGCCACTGCGGTTAACCAGGACGAAGTTGAAGCTTTGGCTGCGCTGATGACCTATAAGTGCGCTCTCGTTGAGACGCCGTTTGGTGGCTCCAAGGGTGGGCTTTGCATTGATCCACGAGAATACGAAGAACATGAACTGGAACAAATCACGCGGCGCTTTGCCTATGAGCTTGCAAAGCGAGACCTGATCAACCCATCGCAAAACGTGCCTGCGCCCGATATGGGCACTGGGGAGCGTGAAATGGCTTGGATGGCTGACCAATACGCACGGATGAACACAACGGACATCAATGCGCGCGCCTGTGTGACAGGAAAACCGCTGAATGCCGGTGGTATCGCGGGGCGGGTCGAGGCGACCGGGCGCGGCGTTCAATACGCGTTGCGCGAGTTCTTCCGCCACCCTGAGGACATCCAGAAAGCAGGCTTGTCAGGTAAACTGGATGGAAAGCGCATTATCGTGCAGGGGCTTGGTAATGTAGGTTATCACGCTGCAAAGTTCCTCAGCGAGGAAGATAGCGCGCGCATAACCGGAATCATCGAATGGGACGGCGCGCTATTTAATCCCGACGGCATTGACGTCGAAGCCGTGCGTCAGTGGATTGTCAAACATGGCGGCGTAAAAGACTATCCCGACGCGACCCATTCCGCTGAAGGTGCAGCAGTGCTGGAGGCCGATTGCGACATTCTGATCCCGGCGGCATTGGAAGGTGTCATCAACCTGTCGAACGCCGATCGGATCAAGGCGCCGCTGATTATCGAAGCTGCCAATGGTCCGGTTACCGCCGGCGCGGATGAAGTCCTGCGCAAGAAGGGCACAGTGATTATCCCCGACATGTATGCAAATGCGGGCGGTGTGACGGTTTCTTACTTCGAATGGGTCAAGAACCTTAGCCACATCCGCTTTGGCCGGATGCAGCGTCGTCAGGAAGAATCGCGCCACGAACTGATTGTCAGCGAGTTGGAACGGCTGGACCGGTACCTAGGCGATGCCTGGTCGATGTCGCCGGACTTCAAGGCCAAGTACCTCAAAGGCGCGGATGAGCTTGAGCTGGTGCGCTCGGGTCTCGACGACACGATGCGTATTGCCTACCAGTCGATGCGTGAAGTGTGGCACAGCCGCGACGATGTCGAAGACCTGCGTACCGCGGCCTATATCGTGGCGATTGATCGCGTTGCGAAAAGCTACCGCGCCAAGGGGCTCTGAAGCAGGCGGGCGGGGTGATCATTTCGCCCCGCCGGTACGCGCCGCGGCTTGAATGTCGATGGCGGCCCGATAGTTTGACGGATAATAGACACTCAGAGAAACGAATCCCGGAGACCTCCATGTTGCGTATAGCCATTGTCGCGGCTCTGCTGGCCACCCCTTTGGCCGCTCAGGAAACCAAGGAACAAAGCTGCAAATATCAGGCGGATGTGGTGGCAGCGATCCAAAAGGCGCGGCTGGACCGCGTAAAAGAACGCGATGTGGCGCAAGCCGTGGCGGATAGCGGCCCGACATGGCCCGAAAACTACAATGCTGCAATCCCGCTGATCACGCCTTGGGTTTATGAGCAAAAGATGCGGGACGTGCGCAAAAAGGATCTGGGCGCCGCTTGGCTTGAGCTGTGTTTGCAGCAATAATCCACAGCCCGGACATTTCCCTGTGGACAACCGCGCGCCATCCCCTTGGCGCGCGTTCCTGTTTCTGTCAGGTTTGACTCATGTCATTGCCCCCCGGATTTCTGGACGAATTGCGCACGCGGCTCAGCCTGTCTCAGGTTGTCGGGCGCAAGGTTATGTGGGATCAACGCAAGTCCAATCAGGGCAAAGGGGACATGTGGGCGCCTTGCCCGTTTCATCACGAAAAGACGGCCTCATTCCATGTCGATGATCAGAAGGGGTTTTATTACTGTTTTGGCTGTCATGCCAAAGGGGACGCGATCAGTTTTGTGAAAGAGACTGAGAATGTCTCGTTCATCGAAGCTGTCGAGATTCTGGCCCGCGAAGCCGGGATGCCGATGCCTGCGCGCGACCCGAAGGCGCAGGAAAAACAGGACCACCGCACACAGCTGGCTGATGTGATGGAACAGGCTGTGCAGTTCTTCCGCCTGCAACTCAAGACCGGGGCAGGAGCCGCCGCACGAGACTACCTCGCGCGCCGCGGGTTGAACGCGCAAGCGCTGGATCGGTGGGAGATTGGATTTGCTCCGGACGATTGGCAGGCGCTGTGGGACCATCTTCGCGGCAAGAACGTGGCCGAGGATCTGATCCTTGGGGCCGGGCTGGCCAAGCCTTCAAACAAAGGCAAAAAGCCCTACGACACCTTCCGCAACCGCATCATGTACCCGATCCGCGACCCGCGCGGACGTTGCATCGCGTTTGGCGGGCGGGCGATGGACCCCAATGACAACGCGAAATACCTGAACTCGCCCGAGACCGAGCTATTCGACAAAGGGCGCAGCCTTTACAATCAAGGCCCGGCACGACAGGCGGCAGGCAAGGGTCAGCCGCTGATCGTGGCCGAAGGCTATATGGACGTGATCGCGCTGGCCGAAGCAGGTTTTGGCGCGTCGGTTGCCCCTTTGGGAACGGCCATCACCGAACATCAATTGCAACTGCTGTGGCGAATATCGGACGAGCCGATCATTGCGCTGGACGGCGACACAGCAGGTCTGCGCGCTGCGATGCGGGCGGTTGATCTGGCTTTGCCGCTGCTCGAAGCTGGAAAGTCGTTGCGGTTTGCCCTGATGCCAGAAGGCAAAGACCCCGATGACCTGCTGCGCGCCGAAGGGGCAGGCGCTGTGAAGGCCGTGCTGGATGGTGCCATTCCGATGGTCAAGTTGCTTTGGCAGCGCGAGACCGACGGCAAGGTGTTCGACAGCCCCGAACGCAGATCTGCGTTGGACAAAGCACTTTGGGAAAAAATCAAGTTAATCCGGGATAAGTCGATACGAAATCACTATCGACAAGAAATTAGGGATCTACTTTTCCATTTCTATCGCTCTCAGAAACAAATCCCTGCGCGAATCTGGAAGTCCAAAAGGGAGCAGGACCTTAAGTCCGCTGGACCGACACAAGGCACTCTTACTTCCTTCTTAGTCACTCAGAAGAACAGCGCGGATATTCGTTGGAAGGAAAGTGTAATTCTCGCAATCGCAATATTGACACCCGCCTTGGTTGTCCAGTTCGAACATCAGATTGATGAAATGTCGTGCCTAGATCCCGAACTGAATGCGATGCGGGATGTTTTGCTCAGACACGCAATCGACGACCCGGAAAATATCAAAGACCATATTGTTGCAGCTTTAGGACCTGAACCCCTTGAAAACCTGCTGGCGCTTAGCCATGTCGCCATAATACCCTGTGTGCGAAACCCAGGCGACGTTGAGAAGGCCGAGATGACACTCGCCGAAGAACTCGCGAAAATCAAAGCGCTCCGGGGGCGTGAGGAAGAAGTAGTTGAGGGTCAAGAAGAGATCACAGCTACTCCGGATGAAACACTTACATACCGACTTGGTCAGGCGGCAGAAGAACTTAATCGCGCAACACGAAGTCAAAACGAAGACAAGGCTGTATACGATGTTGCACACAACGGTGCTCGCTTGAAGAAAGCTGAACGAGATGGCTTTGCTGATTCCCTTGCCAAGATCGATTTCACTCGGAAACGCCGGTAAAATGGTGTTTTCGTAAGGCACTGGAAAAGAAAAACGGGTAAACGGGTGGCCGAATCACTTCTACGCGCTAATGATTCGGATCAAACGAATCACCCATCCCTGCAGGAGCATTGAATGGCCGCCAAAGACACGACCGAAGATCGCAAATCCGACGAGCAGGACCAGGAAATCTCGCTGGACATGAGCCAGGCCAACGTCAAGAAGATGATCGCCGAGGCCCGCGAGAAAGGTTACATCACCTACGATCAGCTCAATCAGGTTTTGCCGCCCGATCAGGTCAGCTCGGAACAGATCGAAGACGTTATGTCTATGCTGTCCGAGATGGGCATCAACATCATCGAAGATGAAGAGGCTGAAGAAGAAGAGAACAAGGGCTCGACCGAACTGACGACCACCGAAAGCAACCGCGAGGTTGCGTTGGCCGGGGCTGCCACCGAAAAGCTGGACCGCACCGACGACCCCGTTCGCATGTATCTGCGCGAGATGGGTTCGGTTGAACTGCTGAGCCGTGAGGGCGAGATTGCCATCGCCAAGCGGATCGAAGCAGGGCGCAACACCATGATTGCTGGTCTGTGCGAAAGCCCGCTTACCTTTCAGGCGATCACAATCTGGCACGACGAATTGCTGTCCGAGGACATTCTGCTGAGGGATGTCATCGATCTGGAAACCACGTTCGGCAACCAGTTGGACGAAGACGGCGACGCGCCAGTTGTAGACGCGTCGGCGGTGCAGGCTGCGAAACCCGCGAAAGAGGCCGGGCCGGAACTGGATGCCGATGGCAACCCGATCACCAGCGACGACGACGATGACGAAGACGATCAGGCCAACATGTCGCTGGCCGCGATGGAAGCGGCATTGAAGGATCAGGTTCTGACCACGCTGGAGCGGATCTCAACCGATTTCGCGATGCTGTCCGAAATGCAGGACAGCCGCATTTCGGCCACCTTGAACGAGGATGGCACGTTCAGCGAAAAAGACGAAGAGACTTATCAGAAGTTGCGGGCCGAGATTGTGCAACTGGTGAATGGTCTTCACCTGCACAACAACCGGATCGAAGCGCTGATCGACCAACTTTACGGTATCAACCGTCGCGTCATGTCGCTGGACAGTTCGATGGTGAAGCTGGCCGATCAGGCACGGATCAACCGTCGCGAGTTCATTGACGAATACCGCGGGCGTGAACTGGACCCCAACTGGCTGGCCGAAATGGCGGAAAAGCCGGGCCGGGGCTGGCAGATGTTCATCGAACGCTCGACCGCGAAGGTCGAAGAACTGCGCAACGACATGGCTCAGGTCGGCCAATATGTGGGTCTGGACATCAGCGAATTCCGCCGCATCGTTCAGCAGGTCCAGAAGGGCGAAAAAGAGGCGCGGCAGGCCAAGAAAGAAATGGTCGAAGCCAACCTGCGTCTGGTGATTTCGATCGCCAAGAAGTACACGAACCGCGGCCTGCAATTCCTTGATCTTATTCAGGAAGGTAATATCGGCCTGATGAAGGCGGTAGACAAGTTCGAATACCGCCGCGGCTATAAGTTCTCGACCTATGCAACGTGGTGGATTCGTCAGGCTATCACGCGTTCAATCGCGGATCAGGCGCGCACGATCCGTATTCCGGTTCATATGATCGAAACGATCAACAAGCTGGTCCGGACCGGTCGCCAGATGCTGCACGAGATCGGCCGGGAGCCGACACCTGAGGAACTGGCCGAAAAGCTGCAAATGCCGCTTGAGAAGGTTCGCAAGGTGATGAAAATCGCCAAAGAGCCGATTTCGCTGGAAACTCCGATTGGTGACGAAGAAGACAGCCAGCTGGGTGATTTCATCGAGGATAAGAATGCCGTGCTGCCTCTGGACAGCGCCATTCAGGAGAACCTCAAGGAAACCACCACACGGGTCTTGGCCTCGCTCACCCCGCGTGAAGAACGTGTGCTGCGGATGCGTTTCGGCATCGGTATGAACACCGACCACACGCTGGAAGAGGTGGGTCAGCAGTTCAGCGTGACCCGCGAACGTATCCGCCAGATCGAAGCGAAGGCGCTGCGCAAGCTGAAGCATCCCAGCCGATCCCGAAAACTTCGGTCCTTCCTGGATCAATAAGTATCAAGGCGCCTCACCCGAGGCGCCTTTTTTCATTCCGGACACACTTCACGATGGCCTGTTCTCCCATCACATTGGCGGGAATGCACAAGGGCTGGACCTTCTGTCCTTCTATATCCGTTCTGTCCACTCATGGGACGGGCCGGGGCGAGGTTTTTCAAGCTGATGACCCCCGGTCTCACGTCCGTATCGGGTGTTCTGTTCGCGTCTTGAACGCGCTGGGCGGCTGGCCAGTCCAACGTTTGAAAGCGGTCGAAAATGCGGCCTGATCCGCATAGCCCAGCGAATAGGCGATTTCGGACAAGGGCATTTCATTCTTGATAAAGGTCTGCGCCAGGTCGCACCGCAGATCGTCGACAACATCGCGGTAGCTGGTGCCTTCGTCCCTGAGGCGCCTGCTGAAGGTTCTAAGGCTCATCCCCAGATCAGCCGCGAGGCTTTCGGCCTGCGGGATTGCGCCGGGCAGGGATCGGGTAACCAGCCCTTCGACCTTGGCACGGGTCAGATGTTTGGGCGCGCCTCTCTCAGAAAGCAGGCGATCTGCATATTCCAGCAAGTGCTCTCTGAGTTGGGGGTCATAAGTCGGTACAGGCAGGTCCAGCGCTGAAAGGGGCAGGATAATCTCGAGGTTCTCAGCCCCAAAGGTAACGGGAAAACCGGCAAGCTTTTCAAATCTTCGGGCGTGGTCACCGACCCTGTGCTGAAACCGAATTTCTATCGGATAGAGATTGACTTGCGTCAGGTTCCGCATTCTGGCCAGGGCAGCAAATATCAGGAATTCGGTGCGTCTGTGATACCGCGCAAATCCGGGGTCTTTCCACTCGGCTTCCAAGGTCGCAAAGTTACCCGCGACGCGCAGGTTAAGCGCGATGGCAGGGTCGATGATACCGTGAAAGCGCGAGAGGTTCTCCATCACCTGTTTCAGGTCGCGGGAATACTTGCTGATATAGGCGGTCACGGTCGAGGCTGATGTAACCTCAAGACCCGTGCGGGCCGCAAACGTTATGTCATGGGTGGCGTCACATGCATAACGGATAAACAAAGCCTCGCTTTGTACGCTGTAGGTGGTCACCGGCGGCGCGATATCCTGAGGGCGCAGCCCTGCCATTTTCAGGACATCGCAGGACATGTCGCCATTTCCGGAATAGCGGTCCAGCGCCTGAACAAACAGATGAAGTCGGCCGATATCGACATCCATCGCGAAACAGTACCTCAAATTTTCAATTACATACACAAACTATTGCGGAATTGTCTTTCAGGATCGACGGTGCTGACAAGTGGATTTCACACAGAAACAAGCCGTCGGTGGCAGTTTCTCGAAATTTTTTGACCGGTATGGACAAGCATCGCCATGTGCAACGAACCAATTCAGTGGTGTTGCCGGGTCCAGACCTTTATGGGGATGAGGTCAGAGCCTCGGGGAAATCACCAGCCTCTGGTTAAGGCTCCCCGGCACGCCCCCACACCTTTCATACATGTCGCATTGCTTCGCTCAGGTGGTTTTGTCAGGCTGGCTTTAAGTCAATAGTTCCGGTGTAAAACCTTGCAGGATATTTTTGAGAATACAGCGGTTTATGACAAAAACCTAATTGTGTTTGACGGCGAATGCGTGCTGTGTTCGGGGTTTTTCCAGTTTATGCTGAAACGTGACCAGCGCCATGTTTTTCAATTTGCAACGGCGCAGTCCCCGCTTGGGCAAAAGCTATATCGTGATCTCGGCCTTCCCACACAGGATTTTCCAACAAATCTGGTGGTCGTGAATGGCGCTGTTTTTCAGCATCTGGATGCATTTGCAGCGGCGATGCGACAGTTGCGCGGCCCATGGTCGCTGTTATCAATGTGTCGGTTTCTGCCTTGGCTCATCAAGGATCCGACCTATCGCCTGATCGCACGAAACAGATATGCATTCTTTGGGCGTTCCGAAACATGTCTGGTTCCCAGTCCCGATATCAGGGCTCGTTTTGCCGAAAACGGGTACTAGCGATGGGCGATCCCTTTCTTAAGGCGGTAGGATCGACCGAAAAGTTGCCAGAGGCGGTTCGAGTTTTGCACATGAGCGAGGGCTGCTTTGCAGGACGTTGCGACATCGAACGTGGCAAAGGGATATGGGTTGCCCTTGCAACACGTCTGGCCGGGTTTCCGCAAAGCGGCAAAGACGTCCCCGTCTCCCTGCACATTGATATTAATGGCGAATTCTGGTCATGGAATCGGAATTTTGCGGGCCACAAAACCCGATCAACTCTGAAATATGATACAAAAAGAGAGTGTGTCCGTGAATCTTTTGGCGCGATCTCGATCTGGTTGCAGCCCGTTTGGCGGGAAAATGGGATGCATATCAAAATCCTCCGCCTGACCGTGTTTGGCATCCCGATGCCATCTTTTACCTTGCCGCGATCAAGAACGCGCGAATGGCAGGACAAAGCGGGGCGCTTTCGGTTTGATGTGTCTGCAGACGCGCCGGGACTGGGAATGTTGATCAGATACCAGGGCTGGCTCACGCCGGTTCACGCATCGCACGAGACGGACTAAACAGAACGTGAGCGACCCTGTGCCGACGAAGCTTATGGCCTAACCTTTTTGAGACACACAATCAGGGAATTATGACAATGAAACATACACGGACATTTGCCGCGCTTGCCGCCCTGGCGTTCAGCATTCCAATGACGGCTGACGCGGCGCCGCACGGTTACCGGACCGAGCCGATAAACGCCACTGACTTCGAGGTTATTCCGCGAGGCGACCGGCGCACCGAAGGATACTGGTGCGCCGCAGCGGATTATGCTCGGCGTACATTGGGCGCGGGCTGGCGCGATCCAATCTATGTGTTGCGTGGGTATGGGCCAAGCGTCACCACCGGGCGTAAGACGGCGGTTCAGTTTTCGATCAAGCCGCCCCAGAATGTCGATGTACAGCCAAGCAGTTTTGTTACAATCGGTTTTCAACCTAGCGACAGCATGTCTGTACAAGGCGCGAATGCCAGGTGTAACTATCGACCGTTCTATAACGACTGACAGAACGGCGAGACACCGCGAATGCAGACTGAATTTGCAATCCGTACAAAAGGATCAGGGTTATACGAATTCACGTCTGAAGTGACGCGGTGGCTGGGGCAGGTGGCGACGGATGGATTGCTGACGCTTTTCGTTCGCCACACTTCCTGTTCATTGCTTATTCAGGAAAACGCGGACCCCGAAGTTCAAACTGATCTTCGGGCGTTCTTCGAAAGGCTGGTGCCGCCATCCGATCACCCGTCAATGTCGTATCTAAGGCATACCTACGAAGGCCCCGATGACATGCCAGCGCATATAAAGGCTGCGCTGTTGCCGGTATCCTTGTCGATACCTGTGGTGCAGGGTCGCCCATGCCTTGGAACATGGCAGGGGATCTATCTGTTTGAACACCGCACGGTACCACACCAGAGACGGATTGCAGCACACCTGACCTGACCCTTTATCTAGCGGTTGAAATTTCCGACTACCCAAACCCTAGTTGCTGCCCTATAGTTGTGGATAAGTAAGTCGCAGCACTTACAAAAAGAGGCGGAACAAGGGACGAGGAGACGGCGGATGCGCTGCCCGTTTTGCGGAAATATCGATACTCAGGTAAAAGATTCACGCCCGGCAGAGGATCACGTGGCAATCCGCCGACGTCGGTTCTGCCCAGCATGTGGCGGGCGGTTCACGACCTATGAGCGTGTGCAGCTGCGTGATCTGGTTGTCATAAAGACCAATGGTAAACGCGAAGATTTCGACCGCGATAAACTGGAACGTTCGATCCGCATATCGATGCAGAAACGGCCGGTTGATCCCGAGCGGATCGATCAGATGATTTCGGGTATTGTGCGCCGGCTGGAAAGCATGGGCGACACGGATATCCCGTCCCACAAGATCGGTGAGATCGTTATGGAAGCTCTGGCGCGGATCGATACCGTCGCTTATGTTCGCTTTGCGAGTGTGTACAAGAATTTCCAGGCGGCCGATGATTTCGAGGAGTTTGTCCACGAACTGCGACCGCCGCAGCCTTCGACGGACGAGTGAGCGAAACAGATAAGCGGTTTATGGCGCTGGCTCTGTCATTGGGGCGGCGCGGCCAGGGGACGTGCTGGCCAAACCCTGCCGTGGGTTGCGTTATCGTGCGCAAAGGCCGGATTGTCGGGCGCGGTTGGACCCAGCCGGGCGGCCGTCCCCATGCCGAGACTGAGGCTTTGGCGCAGGCCGGGCAGGCCGCGCGTGGCGCGACCGCCTATGTGACTTTGGAGCCCTGCGCCCATCACGGAAAGACACCGCCCTGTGCCGAGGCATTGATTGCTGCGGGTGTCACCCGTGTCGTGGCAGCCGTGGAAGACAGCGATCCGCGTGTCGCAGGGCAGGGCTTTGCCAAGCTGCACGAGGCCGGGATTAAGGTCGTAACCGGTGTCCTCGCAGAGCAGGCGGAACGTGATCTGGAAGGCTTCTTCCTGAAAACCGAGCAGGGCCGACCTTTTGTAACCCTCAAGCTGGCCAGCAGTTTTGACGGGCGGATCGCAACCTCGACCGGGCACAGCCAATGGATTACCGGGCCACAGGCGCGCCGCGTCGTCCATGCCATGCGCGCGCGACACGATGCGGTGATGGTCGGTGCCGGTACGGCGCGGGCCGACGACCCGTCACTGACGGTTCGGGACCTTGGCATTGATCATCAGCCCGTGCGCGTTGTGGTTTCGCGCCATATGGACATATCCCTGATGGGGCATTTGGCTCGCACGGCATCAAAGACACCTGTCTGGCTCTGCCATGCGCATCACCCGGATGCAGAGCGCGCGAAAGCCTGGGAAAGACTAGGTGCAAAGCTGATCCCCTGCGCGTTGAGGGATCATCAAATTGACGCGGTCGATCTTCTCCAACAGTTGGGACAAGCCGGTCTGACCAGCGTCTTCTGCGAAGGTGGGGCGGCGCTGGCAGCGTCGCTACTGGCCGAGGATCTGGTGGATGAACTGGTCGGATTTACTGCCGGATTGACCATCGGTGCCGAAGGTCTGGCTGCTGTGGGAACATTGGCTTTAACGACACTGGACGCCGCGCCACGGTTCGAACTGATCGAAGCGAAAGTGGTGGGTGGTGATATCCTGCACCGTTGGCGCAGGGCGTCGGACTAGCGTTAGCGCCACAAGTGCGCATGTGTCGCAAACACACCCTGAAGTTTTGACAGAACACGATTGAACGGACCGGTCGGAGCACAAGTGCCCTGCGCCAGACGTTCAACGGCAACCTCGACGGGGCAGGGTTGCCCTGTGACAGGGTCGAAATAACGTGGGTAATCAATCAGGGTGGCATGGACGAGGCCCATCAACGTCGGTCTTGCGCCACGCCGGGCGGGAACAGCCCCCAGATCCGTTGTCAGCCCCCAACCCGCATAAAAGGGCGCGCCCAGAGTTGTAACCTTCACGCCGCGCAGCAAAGCTTCGAACCCCAGAAGCGATGTCATGGTCCATACTTCCTGCACGTGCGGCAACAATGATGCGGGGTCTGTTTGGGTTACGACAATGTCTGCAATCGCCTCGGCATCGATCCTGCCTTCGCGCAGACCCGCTTCGACATCGGGGTGAGGTTTGTAAATCAGGATCGCATCGGGATTGGCGTCGCGCACAGTTTTCAGCAGGTCCAGATTGTTGCGAACCGCGCTGGTTCCCAACAGGATCGAGGCATCGTCCTCGACCTGTCCGGGCACAAGAATACGATGGCCTTCGGGCAGGCGGCTGGTCGGATTGCCGGTATTGTATTTGCTCAGGCCTGCGGCCAAAAGGTTTTCGACAAGACGTTCCGCGCGCAGGTCCTGATCCGGCCTCAACGTTTCACGCAAAGTGATCAGCTCTTCCAACTGGCTGGGTTTTGTCGGGTCGTAATAGATACCGATCTCGTCCGTCACTAGCGACAATGGCGGGACTAGTTCCGCCCCAAGCCCGCGTGAACGCAGGAACCCGTCTTCGACCCGAACCGCCCCTTCGGTGTTCCTTGCCTGGCTGGCCCAGACCATGTGGGGGCGGTCCGGTGTGCTGGCTTGAGATGCCGTGAAACGCAGCGTTCCATGTTGCCCGAAAAACTGTTGCAAATGCCTGCGTTTCCACAAGCGCATCCCGGATGCCGTCCAGCCGTTCTTGTCCTGTCGCCAGGCGCGGGTCTGTGCCTCTAACGTGTTCAGCACCGTTTCCAGCTCGCACAGTTGATCGCGATAGGGATCGTACCAAGTCGGGTACAGCAGCATGGCGGCCGCGAACAATTGCGCCCGTGTCAGGCTGCGCTGGCGGCGCGGAACGGGTCTGTCATCCTGCGTCAGGCCCCATCCGGCATAGAAAGGTTGGCCGAACACACGCGGTTTGTGGCCCGCCAGAATTGCCTCGAACCCCAGTTGCGAGGACACGGTGTAAACAGCAACGGCCCCTTCAAGCAACGGCCATGGGCTGATCGGGTCGTTGAACCGTGATATCCGGTCTGACAAGTCCTGATCGGTGAAATGCCCCTGACGGTGACCCGCCAGTGTTTCAGGATGTGTCTTGATCAGGATACGCGCGCCGGGGTTTTCCTCCTGCGCCAAGACAAGCATTTCAAGAAACCGGGCGCGGTCCGCTCCGCTTGCAGTTACTGAAGCATCGCCGACCGTCTGATCGATCACCAGAACATAACCCGGATCGGGTGGATCAAGATCGAGATCGAAGGCGGAATATTTGCTGAGGTTAAGCTCTCTGATCCGCGTGATCGCGGCGCGGGCACGGTCCAGCAGGGCCGTGTCATCCAGAGGGTGCGTGGTCAGCACTGTCTCAAGTTCAGACGGCGTGGCGGCATCGAAATGCAGGCCGGAACGATCCAGCAACAGCCCCAAGGGGGGCTCGCCATTCCGGCCCGGGTGCCGAGATCTGAGAAAGGCGTCCTCGACCCGCAGAACCGGGGCAGCGTGTTTTTCGGCGATCTTAAGGCCGCGATGTGCTGTCGGGCTGTTGCCCCAGACGCCTACGCAATCGCCTTCTTTCGGAAGTCCCAGACAAATGTCGTAACCCGAAAGCGTCAGAATTCGTCTCAGACGTTTCTGGGTCAGAAAGCCGCCGTTATAGACAAACAGCCGATTTAGCCCGCTCCCGGCTGACGTGTCGGGATCGGGACGCATGCATCAATTGCCAGTTAGCGTGGCAACGTTTGCAACGGGCGTCAGACCGCCTGCGATAAGTGAGATCGACTTGCTCCACTGCGCATAGGGCGCTTCGGTCACGTAGATTGTATCATCATCCCGGATCACGAAATCGCGTGCAATGAACAGGCCGTTGGGGGCTGTCAGGTTCAGCAGGTAGATCATGCGCTGATCCCCTTTGAGGTCGGCGCGTCCGGTGATACTGCGGGCGACATCCTGACGTTCCTTGCGCAGAATGAATATTCCCGTTGGATCCGAGGAAAGCGTCAGCAGACCACCGACCTGCGCCAAGGCTTCCAGAGCCGACAGGTCCTGACTTTCAAATGCCACGCGCGACTGGCCCCCGGTTGCGCCAAGGGCGATATACGATCTGCTGTCCTCTTCCACCAGAATGCGGTCGCCACCGCGCAGGGCGACGTCCAGCTTGGGGTTGCGGAACAGGTCCTCGTACCAAACGGTACCCTTCTGATCGCCCCGGATCAGGGTCACCAGCGCGATGTCCGACGCGACCGAGACCCCGCCCGCCTGGGACAACATACCAAGCAGCGATCGGGTTGGCCGTTCAATCGGATAAATGCCCGGTGCGGCGACCGTGCCCGTCAGCGAGACGGTGGACCCGTCACCCGCGACGCGCCGTACTTCGACCTGCGGGTCCGGCGTTTGTTCCTGAAGCTTGTCTGTGATCAGAACGCGCAGCTGTTCCGGCGTGTTTCCCGCGGCCCGAATCCGGCCTGCATAGGGGACAAAGATAAATCCGTCACTATCGACCTGAACCTCGTTCAACGCGGTCGCAAGACCGGTTTCGCCTGACAGCAAGCCATCGTCGACGTTTTCCCAGATGGTCAGCCCCAGCACGTCACCAGGGCGGACGGTATCTGCGGTCAATGTCTGGGCACTGCTGAAGGAGGACGAAAAGCCATACTGAGGAATGGCGGACGTCGCGCGTGTGACATTGTCGTCAACTTCAACGACATATGCGTTGCCCCCGTTTTGAACTGAACCGGCCAGAATTTCGGATTTGTTCGGTCCGGATTTTGGCAACTGGCACGCAGCCAGCAGACCAATTGCAGCCACAAGGGACACACCCCGCATCCATCGCCTAGGAGAGACTTTCACCGCCCGATACCCTCAGTCTTTTGTAGTTGCGTGAAGACTAGCTGGTAAGTTGCTTAACTTCCAGTCACACACCACCCGTTTCATTCGACGACTTTCAACTGTGTCGTTCGCGCCTCGTTCGTATTCAGGACCGATTGGTAAGGATCGTTGGTGTCCAAAAGCATATCCACGGCGCGGCGCAGCAGCTGACGGCGGCCTTGTCTTGAATAGAACCCGCCGGGTACCTGACTGGTTTCCAGAAGAAATTGCCGATAACAGCGATAGGCCTCGGTATCCGGGTGGCGGGGATCGGCGAAAAACGCTGCGATCGGCTGCTGTGAGACGAAATCGGGCTTGTCGTAAACCGAACGCCCGAAAATGCGCAATGGAATACCCCGCCACAGGACCTGCTGTCCAGCGGTGGAATTCACGGTGACGGCCGAACTCGCCTCATCCAGCAATCTGGCCAGCTTGCCGCCCGGCACATAATGAACACGGTCGCCGATGCCGTGTTTTCTGGCAATTTCACGGGCCCGGCGTCGCAACGGTTCGCGATGGTTTTCCAAGGGGTGTTCCTTTACCACCAGCCTGTGATGGGCGGGCGCGCCTTGTGCAAATCCTTCGATTACCAGCTCAAGAAATTCACACATACCCGAAAAGCTGGAATGAGCCTGCACCGAACTGTCATGCCCAAGCTGCAACAGTACCAGATGATAGGGGTATCCGCCCCATCTGACCCGCGCCGTCGCCAAACTTCGCTGAAGACGGTGAAAAGGCATCAAAAACAGTCGCTTGAGGTACAATCTGAATTCCTGCGAGACAGGCAATTCCCTGTGCGGTTGAAAGTTGCGGTAGCGACAGTTCAGGGCCATCACGAACCAATGATAAAGGGCGCCATAGAAGATATGGTGCCGCATGTCTCCCCAATGCGACGGGGGCGGCGGTGCCTTTCGGTCGGACAGGGCCATGGCCTGACGCATCTGCTGAATATCCAGCGACATCAGCATTGAGTTTCCATTTGACCCGTCCCGCTCATAAGTCACCCACCAGGGGCGCAGATACCCTTCCTCGAATACATGTACGGTAACTCCGCACGACCGCGCGATTTCGACCGCACGCGCATGGATGGGTCTGGTGTCGCCATAAAGAACAATATCCGTAACAGCTTTTTCAGCGATCAAAGAGGACAGTGTTGCGGGCCAGTTTTCCGGTTTGTCCTGAAACGGGATGTAACTTGCCTTGTCGAACCAGAACGCCTGATCACCTGCATTGAACCCAACCCGCCAGACCCGGGCCCCCGTGGCGCGTAACATACGCCCCAAGGCCGGGAAAAAAGGTCCGTGCGGGCCCTGAAGGAACAGGAAGACCCGATCATGAGACCTTGAAGGCGGGTGCGGCATCCGAACTGCTCGTATTGTTGTTGTTGCCAAAACTATGCCCGTTTGGTGGGTGTACGGCAAGGCAGGGCTTGCCCGCGCGGCCCGTTGGCCTTACCTCGACGGTGAAAGTCAGGCACAGGTTAGGAACTGAGGGTTAACGGAATGTTTACAGGGATCGTCACCGACATGGGCACCGTCGCCGAGCTGGAGCAGCAGGGAGACCTGCGTGCGCGGATCAGGACCACCTATGACACTGCGGGCATCGATATCGGGGCCTCGATTGCCAGTGACGGTGTGTGCCTGACCGTGATCGCGTTGGGCGACGATTGGTATGACGTCCAGATCAGCGCGGAAACCGTTTCGAAAACCAATCTCGACACCTGGGCTGTCGGCAAGCGTGTCAATCTGGAACGCGCCCTGAAGGTTGGTGACGAACTGGGCGGTCACATCGTTTCGGGCCATGTGGATGGCGTAGCCGAGGTGATCGCGATCAAGGAAGACGGCGACAGCACCCGCGTCACCCTACGCGCGCCAAAAGATCTTGCACGGTTTATCGCGCCCAAAGGGTCGGTGGCACTGAACGGCACATCCCTGACGGTCAATGACGTGACAGATTGCGATTTTGGCATCAACTTCATTCCACACACCAAAGAGGTCACCACTTGGGGTGACGTGCAGGTCGGTGACAGGGTCAATCTTGAGATCGATACGCTGGCCCGTTATGTGGCGCGTCTGGCCGAAATGCCCTGATACGATACGTCGCGTCGGAACAGACCTGCGCCGTTTGTGGACTGGTCTTTGTGCCCTCAGTGGTCTATTCCGCCGTTCAAACATGCCATGCGAAAGGCTGCCCAATGAGCTTTGAGACACCCGGCCCGGTCGAGGCCCGGCTGCGCGACGCGATCAGCCCGATCGAAGACATTATTGAAGAGGCGCGTGCGGGCCGGATGTATATCCTGGTCGACCACGAGGATCGCGAAAACGAGGGCGATCTGGTGATTGCTGCCGAGTTCGCCGATGCCGAGGCCATTAACTTTATGGCCACCCATGGCCGTGGCCTGATCTGTCTGCCGATGACAGCAGAACGGGTCGAAGCACTTGGGCTGCCGATGATGGCGGTGAACAACTCGTCCCGGCACGAAACCGCATTCACCGTGTCAATCGAGGCGCGCGAAGGGGTCAGTACCGGGATTTCTGCCGCCGACCGTGCGCTGACCGTGGCGACTGCGATCAACGAGCAGAACACGATGGCTCATATCGCAACGCCCGGCCACGTCTTCCCCTTGCGCGCCAAGCGGGGCGGGGTGCTAGTGCGTGCCGGTCATACCGAGGCTGCCGTTGATATCTCACGTCTGGCCGGTCTGAATCCCTCGGGCGTGATCTGCGAGATCATGAAACCCGACGGCACCATGGCGCGTCTGCCTGATCTGGTTGAGTTTGCGCAAGAGCACAACATGAAGATCGGCACGATCAGTGACCTGATCGCGTACCGGTCGCGCAACGACAATCTGGTGGTTGAAACCTCGCGTCAGATGGTGACGTCAGAATATGGCGGCGAGTGGGAGATGCGGCTGTTCACCGATCAGACCCATGGCATCGAACATGTGGTCATGATCAAGGGCGATATCACCACACCCGAACCGGTGTTGACCCGCACCCATGCTCTGCACGAGGCCCCCGATATTCTGGGTCTTGGTCCGAAATCCTCGCGCGAACTGCCGCGCGCCATGGAAAAGATTGCTGAAGAAGGACGGGGCGTGGTCTGCCTGTTCCGTCAACCGCGCAACTCGCTATATGCCACGGGCGACGAGGGGCCGCGCACAATCAAACAAACCGGTCTGGGGGCGCAGATCCTGTCCAAGATGGGAATTCAGGAACTGGTTCTGCTGACCGACTCGCCGCAAACCGTATATCTGGGGCTTGACGCGTTTGGCCTGTCCATCGTCGGCACCCGTTCGATCCTGAAGGAAGACTGATCATGGCTGCTCAAGACGAACATGGCGTTCTGCCGACACCGACATTTGACAAGCCGGTCAAGCTGCTGATCGTGGCGGCGCCGTTTTACCGTGCGATTGCAGATAACCTGATCACGGGCGCGAAGGCCGAAATCGAAGCCGCGGGTGGAACCTGCGAAGTAGTCGAGGTGCCCGGCGCGCTGGAAATCCCGACCGCTATCGCAATGGCCGATCGTCAGTGCAACTTTGACGGCTACGTCGCGCTGGGCTGCGTCATTCGTGGCGAGACAACGCATTACGAAACCGTTTGCAACGACTCTAGCCGGGCCATCCAGTTGATGGGCCTGCAGGGCCTGTGCATCGGTAACGGTATTCTGACCGTAGAAAATGATGCGCAGGCCGAAGTCCGCGCGAACCCCAAAAAGATGAATAAAGGGGGTGGGGCTGCTGCTGCGGCCTTGCATCTGATCGCGCTCAGCCGTAAGTGGGGCTCTTCCAAAAAGGGCGTCGGTTTCAAACCGCCGTCCGAGTCCATCCTCGTGGCGGGCGACAGCAACGGACCCTCGACAGCATGACCAAGACAGACGCGCCGAAACCGGCCAACCAGAAACGCCTGATGAAATCCGCCGCCCGGCTTTATGCCGTGCAGGCGCTGTTCCAGATGGAACAGTCCGGGCAAACGACCGAAGCTGTCGTGAATGAGTTTCTGGATCACCGTTTTGGCGCTGTCTATGAGGGTGAGGAGATGTTGGATGGCGACATCTCGGTTTTCCGGTCCCTGGTTGACAATGCGGTGAACTATCAGGCGGCCATCGACCAGATGACCGACCGTGCACTGGTGGCCAAATGGCCGATTGCGCGCATCGATCCAACCCTTCGTGCGGTGTTCCGTGCCGCAGGTGCCGAGCTGACCCAAAGCGACACGCCGCCAAAGGTTGTCATTACCGAATTCGTCGATGTGGCGCGTGCGTTTTTCCCGGAAGGCAAAGAGCCGAAATTCGTCAACGCAGTGCTGGATCACATGGCGCGTGAGGCACAGCCCGAGGCATTCTGACGCCTTTACGAGAACCAAATATGCGCTAACTTGAATGTCATCGCGCAAAGAGGTTCGCCATGCCCAAACTGATCCGCCTTTATATCACGCAAGTTGCCTGGGGCTTTGTCATTTCGGCTGTGTTTGTCGGCGTCCTGTTGGCGCTGAATGTTGCAAACCTGCGCCATCTGATAACCAGTTCGGAAATCGGCCTTATCGCTTTGGTGATGATCTGGTTCATGAACGGCATTGTCTTTGCGGGTGTCCAGTTCGCCTACAAGATCATGAGCATGGCAGAAAAGCCGCAAGGCCCGCGCCGGGGCACCCCTGTTGTACACAGCTTTAAACCGGCGGTCGCAAAGCAGGAAGCCCCAGCAGGGCGCTGAATTTCAGGGGAAAATGTGGCGGGACCACCAAACAACCGTGTGGTTTGATTCCCGAGGACCTGTATATACAGGTGGGCGCCAGGTAATCAGGCCAGGACCTGAACAGAGCCAGCCCCCTCGGAATTGCTTAAGGCCACCAGAATGCTACCTGTCACAAGAAGGGCAGAACCCGCCACGCGCTTAAGTAGGGCGTCTGACGGGTTCGCACAAGAGGTCAGGCATCAACAGTTTCGTGCAATGCCGTGCGCATCTTGCCAAAGTGTTCGTCCCATCCCTTGTCTAGCGCCAGGATCAGGCCAAAGGCATCGGCCCCCTGCGGCAGGCCTTCATGCCGCAGGTCAAGGCGCGTCCCTCCTGCGACGGGTTCCAGGGTCCACTTGACCACGCTCACCGCGTCGCCCATCGGTTTTACGGTGAACGTGTATTCCAGATATTTGGGAGGGTTGGCAACGCGAACCTCACCCCAAATCAACAGGTCGCCGCTTGTCGTGCCAAACATCTCCAACTTTTGACCCGCGGACAGAGGGTGTTGAGGTTTGTGGAACCATTCCGCCAGACGATCCGGGTCTGTAAGATAAGCCCATACCGTTTCCGGTTCGGCCCTCAGAAAGATCGATTTCTTCAGAACTGCATCGGTCATTTCGATTTCCTTTCAACAGCTTCCTTGAGAGAGTTGAGGCGATCGTCCCAGAACTGGTCAAAATACCTGAGCCAGTCCAGAACGGGGGCCATCCCCTGTGGTTCAAGACGGTTAATGCGTTCGCGGCCACGGGTTTCGACGGTGATCAAGCCGCCGTCGGATAGCACGGTCAGATGCTTTTTGACCGCGGCCCGGGTCATGTCGAACTGGTCTGTCAACTGCCCGATGGTCATGTCCTGAGACGAGAGCAATTGTACAATGTCCCTACGTGTGGGATCGGCCAGCGCACGGAACGCGTTTTGAGTTCGGTTATCCATAAGCAACTCCAGAAGAGATACCATTTGGTATCGTATTAATATGATACCAAATGGTATTATGTCAAGCGCGATGGAGCGCTTTACTTTTGTTCACCAATTGTTCACATTTGAGGTATGTTGTTAGATTTGCAGCCCGGACAGAAACTGGCGCGTGGCGTCGCACGCCACCTTGCCGCGCATGGTTTTGTTTCTGTTGAAGAATTCGTTCCGGCACGTGGTTTGCGTGTCGATGTGATGGGGCTGGGTCCCAAAGGTGAGATTTGGGTGATCGAATGCAAATCCAGCCGTGCCGATTATCAATCGGATGCCAAATGGCAGGGCTATCTGGAATGGTGTGACCGATTCTTCTGGGCCGTGGATACCGAGTTTCCGACCGATCTGTTGCCTGACGAAACGGGCTTGATCATTGCTGACGCCTATGATGCCGAGATCGTGCGCATGGCGCCTGAGGACAAGCTTGCCCCGGCGCGGCGCAAGAAGATGATCCAGAAATTTGCGACAGATGCGGCACGCCGACTGCATGCGCTGCGCGATCCGCGCTTATAAAAGCTCAGCCTTTGACGGCGAGGGCGGCCTGTATCGCAGCGCGGATCTCATCGGCGATTTCTTCAGCTTCTTCCGGGTCGAAATCCATCGGAATCTCGATGCCGTCGGCTTCGATGAACAAGCGTACCATCCCTTGATCGGTCGGACCGATTTGCAGGTTGGCCTGAATATCGCGTTCGGTATTGATGCCCATCTATGCCTCCGAGACTGAGCATTCGTGCTAGCGCGCACGGGGTTGAGAATCAAGTCACCTTTGCGGTCAGATAAAACATGGAAAATGTGGTTCTCAGAACGTTTCGCCCCGATGATGCCGCGTGGCTGGTCGAACAGCACGGGTTGCTCTATGCGCGCGACGAAGGATTTGATGACAGCTTTGCCCCATTGGTTGCGCGCATCCTTGAGGAGTTCATTGCCAACAATGACCCGTCCTTTGAAAAAGGCTGGATTGCTGAACGGGCTGGGCAAAGATTGGGTAGTATTTTCAGCGTGCGTGTTGACCAGACAACCGCCAAACTGCGCCTCTTCCTGCTAGTCCCCGAGGCGCGGGGACTTGGGTTGGGGAAACAGCTGTTGCAGACCTGTACAGACTTCGCACGCGAGGCCGGATTTCGGGAAATGGTTCTGTGGACCCATGAAAGCCATACGGCTGCCTGCGCGCTTTACAGGGCGTTTGGCTGGGAACTGATCGACAGCAAACCGGTGCATTCCTTTGGGGTCGACCTTGTCGAACAAAGCTGGAGAATTCGGCTTTAATCCTCTTGCATTCCCCGGGCGCGTTCGGTACATCGCCCCTCACAAAGTGCCGCCTTAGCTCAGTTGGTTAGAGCGCTGGATTGTGGATCCAGAGGTCCCCTGTTCAAGCCAGGGAGGCGGTACCATTCCCCCAAAATCGACTGTCCGTGTTCGCACCGCCAAGCGTATTACAAGTGTAGTGTAGGCTTGAACGCCGGTATGTCCGGGGCGATGACCTTTAGCGCGCCAGGTTCAGTTTGAACCGCATTTTTGCCCGTTTGGCGGTGGGCAGGTGGCGGTTCAGGCGTTTGTTGATCAGGCCAAATCCCCCGACAATCACCAATGTCAGCAAGATGAAATAGAAGGCCAGAATTGGATAGGGGATGAAGGGGTTGAACGTTTTGTCCGCGAAATAGCTGGCGTAATAGAGCGCGTCGCCACGTTGCTGCCAGGCCGGAAAGGCCGAGAAGAAGACCAGCGTGGTGGCATGGAACAGAAAGATCGCCTCGTTTGTGTAGGCCGGCCAGGCCAGACGCAGCATGGTGGGCCAGACGATCCGCCGAAACCGCGACCAGCCGGACATGCCATAGGCATCTGCCGCTTCGATATCTCCCTTGGGGATCGAGCGCAGGGCACCGTAAAAAATCTCACCCGAATAAGCGGCAGTGTTCAGGAACAGCACGATCAGCGCCCCCAGCCAGGCAGAGGTAAAGGCGTCGAACATCGGATATGTTTTCTTCAGCGACAGGAAGAAGAAATAAGCAAAGAAGAACTGGATAAAGAGAGGCGAGCCCCGGAACAGAAAGATGAACCATTCGGCAGGTTTGCGCAGCCATTTGTTGGTCGAGGCTTTGCCGACGGCCAGTGCAGTGGCCAGAAAGAACCCGGTCGCCAGCGCCATGACGCCGAAATAGATGTTCCAGATCATGCCCGAGCCGATCAGGGTGAATTGTTCGCACAGGGTGAAATCGGTTTTAGGCAGCAGGCGCTCGCCAAAGCCAAACGACCGCAGGCCGTAATCCTGAATGGTCTGGATGCAGCTCATGATCGGGCTCCTTGGAAAGGAGATTGCGGGCGCGAAAGAGATTGCTGTGCAATCGCGTGCGGCACCCGGTTGCTGTCGTGAACGCGGATCATCATGCCGTGGTCTCCTTGCGCAGAAGCTCTCCGCCGGAAGTGGCCTGTCCGTGGGACAATCGCCGCATCAGTTTTTCCAGCCCAATCTCCGAGAAACGGGTCATGCCAAGGTAGAAGATCAGCAGGAACAGGAAATACCACATGCGCCAATCGCCATGTGGATATTGCGTGAATTTCGAGGTTTTGGTGCCGCCAAGTTCGCGCGCCCAATACACGATATCTTCGACGCCCAGCAGGAAGAGCAGGGGTGTCGCCTTGATCAGCACCATCCATAGATTGGACAGGCCGGGCAGCGCGTAGACCCACATCTGAGGTACGAGGATTTTCCAGAACGTCTGGCGGCGATTCATACCATAGGCTTCGGCCGTTTCCAGTTGCGCATGTGGTACGGCGCGCATTCCGCCGAACAGGACATTGGCCGCAAAGGCGCCAAAAACGATAGAGAAGGTGATGACCGCAAGGAAAAACCCATAGGTTTCATGCACCCATTCAGGCGCGGTTCCAAGTGGCAGCTTGGCGGCCTGACAAACGATGAAATCATTGCCCTGGCGGATTGGGTCGGTCCAGTCCGGGCACAAGATCTTATGCCGCGTCCACTCGAACGCCTGATCCAGCGCGATGACGAAAAACAGGAAAAACGCAATGTCGGGCACGCCGCGCACAATCGCAATATACCCTTTGCCCAACCAGCTGAGCGGGGGGAAATGCGAGCGCGCTGCCATGGCACCGGCAAACCCGAAGCCAAGAGCGACAGGGGCGGTCACAGCCAGCAAGGCCAAAACCTTGATGAAAGACAGGTAGAATGACCAGTGGACGCCATTGGTCAGGTAGCATGAAAACCAGCGGAACGTGCCCAGCGTGTCAGGATCAGCGCAGTACGAGAACATATGGCGTCTTTCCAACGTCTGTTCCGGCCAAGCCGGAAGCGGCCCGGCACAGAAGCGCCGGACCGGGATTGGTCAGGTCTTAGTTGGTGACGACCGAACCGTCAGTACCGTATGTGGCGGTGCCTTCACCGAACCACTTGATCAGCATCTCGTTCAGCGTGCCATCCGCTTTCATCGACGTGATGGCTTCGTCGAACTTGCCGCGCAGTTCACCGTCGCTTTCACGCAGCCCCATGCCGACGCCGCCGCCCAGCGGAACCGGATCGCCGACAAAGACCAGCTCACCGCCCGATTCCTCGACCAGCGGCACCAGATAGTCGCGGTCGGCCAGAACGGCATCGGCTTCGCCGTTACGGACGGCTGCAATGGTTTCTTCCGGGGTCGCGAATTCGACCAGGGTTGCACCGGATTCGGCAACGTGGCCTGCCTGGATCGTGGAGGTTTGCGCCGCAACGACACCACCAGTTACGTCTGCCGAGTCAGAGGTCGCAACATAGGCCGACGCGGTCGGTGGGTAATAGTCTTGGGTAAAGTCGATGACCTCATCACGTTCGGCAGTGATCGACATACCGGCGATGATGGTGTCGTAGTTGCCCGAGACCAGGTTCGGAATGATCGAATCCCAGTCGTTCTTGACCCATTCACACTCCAGGTTGGCGCGTTTGCACAGCTCGTCGCCGACCTCACGCTCGAACCCGTCGATTTCACCTGCATCGTTGATGAAGTTGTAAGGAGGGTAGGCGCCCTCGGTGCCCATGCGGACTGTGTCGGCCATCGCGATACCAGCAGTCAGCGCCAGGGCTGCAGTGGACAGAATCAGGTTTTTCATTGGTTACTCCCCAGTTTGGTTCTGTTCTTGAAGTTAAGCCGCCTGAGTGGCGGAGAGAAAGCCCCGAAGCCGCTCGGATTCGGGTGACGTAAAGATATCTTCGGGCAAACCTTCTTCCTCGATCAGGCCCTGATGAAGAAATACCACGTGGCTCGAGATATCTGCTGCCATTTTCATGTCATGAGTCACGATAATCATGGTGCGCCCTTCGGCTGCGAGATCCTTGATCACCTTGATCACTTCCTGTTCCAGTTCGGGATCCAGCGCTGAGGTCGGTTCGTCGAACAACAACGCCTGCGGTTCCATGCACAGCCCCCGTGCGATCGCGGCGCGCTGTTGCTGACCGCCGGACAATTGTGCCGGATAGGCGTCGCATTTGTCACCAATACCAACTTTCTCAAGGTATTTGCGCGCGCTGTCTTCCACTTCGGCCTTGTCGCGGCCCAGAACGGTCACAGGGGCTTCCATCACATTTTGTAGTATGGTCATATGCGCCCACAGATTGAACTGTTGAAACACCATCGACAGGTTGGTGCGGATGCGCAGAACCTGCTTGGGGTCCGCGGGGCGACGCCCATGGCTATCGCCCGACCATTTGACAGGCTCGCCTTTGAACAGGATTTCACCCTGCTGGCTGTCTTCCAGCAGATTGCAGCAGCGCAGCAAAGTTGATTTTCCTGACCCCGATGACCCGATCAGCGAGACCACGTCGCCGCCATGTGCTGTGATATCCACCCCCTTCAACACTTCCAGATTGCCGAAGCTTTTGTGAAGGTTTTTGATTTCGATGACGGGAGCGGTTTCTGTCACGGGCAGTCCAGTAGTTTGTGGTGTTGGTGCGGTACTAGGGCCGAAAAATTTGCTCAATGCAATGCGCAATTCGCAAATTCAGGGTCGGAAACAGCCAAATTGACCAAATGCACCCGACAATTTGGTCATCAGATTATTCGCTGTGCGTATGGCGGTGGCGGGGTCGGTACGGACAGGTACCCCTCCGCCGGGATGTCGACCAGCCCCTGAATGTGCAGCGTTTTGCGGTCGTGTTCGGTAAGGCTGTTTATCGCAACTCGAACTGCGTCTGCGACCTGATCAACGTTTTGGTCGGGTCCGGTAATATAGGGCAGGGTCGGTGTCGGAGAGGTTTTTGCCAGTTCGCGCAGGCTTTCGCCCAGATCGGTATGTTCCTGCAACATCATCCAGGTCAACGCATCCAGTGCGGCGAAATCTGCCTTCCCGTCCGAGACCGCCTGCGCCGACAGCGCGTGACCGCCTGTCTCCAACAGCGACGCAGGATGCAGGTTCTCCCGGGACAGATGTGTGATCGGTGCTGCCCAGCCGGATTGGGACAGCGCTTCGTTATACGCGAAGATACCGTCAGTCATGCCCGCCAGCGTGCGGTTGTCGTCGCGCCGCGCCACAAAGACCGAGCAATAATGCCCGGCAGGACAACCGGGAAGGCCGTAATCCGGGGTGCCCACCAGTTGAACCCGATCATGCAAGCGTGTGCGATAGGGCATTCCACAGGTCTGTGCCAGCACCAGATCGGGATCAAGCCAGACCTGCCAAACATCGGCGCCTCGGGTCAGCTGTTCCGGACCATGTCCCAGATGCGTGCGAATCAACCCCCAGAACCGGTCATTGGCGGCCTGAACCTCGGGCATGTCGTACATGCCAAGCATGGCTATCAAGATTTGGCGGCCTTTTGCCGGGCCAAAGCCGAATCTACGTCGCTGACCCCCAGCAGGCTGACAACCAGACGCAGAAGCGAATCCTCCTCACCCGTACGGTGGCCATCAGCCAGGGCCACTGACCACAGCGCCTGAACCACCGCCAGCCGGTTTTCATAAGCGACTGCTTCCTTGATGGCACGGGTAAAACGGACCGTGTCGGGGGCTTCAGCCTCCAGATCTTCGGCACGGGCGCGCAAAGCCGCGCTTTCGAATGGGGACAAACCGTATCGTTCAGCCGAGATGCGGTCGATGCGCGCCATCTCGGAATCAGAATAATCGTTGTCAGATCGTGCCAGTCGCACCAGCAGGGCCGTCAGGGCCAGGCGGGCATCATCTTCGACAAGCGGGTCGGGCTTGGGCTGTGTGAGCCTGGAAAGAAAGTCACTGAACATGGGTTAGATATAGCGGGCGCTTAACTCACATCCAAGCGGCTTTGGACGCGCTCGCGCGCTGCCTGACTGTCATTATAGCTCAAGCCCATGGCAATGCGGGCTTCTTCGACGATCTTTATCTCGCCCTCGTCCGAACTGCCATCCGCCAGAACGATTTCCCACAACGCGTCAAGGGCTGCCAGCCGCTCTTTCAGGTCCGTGGTTTCCCGGATCAGTTTGCCGAACGTATCAGTTTCCGGTGCCGCAGCATGTAGCTTTTCGCAGGTGGCCCGAACCTTGGCCGCCTCAATCGCGTTATGCTGGTAAAGACGGGCCAGTATCTTGTCGATCAGACTGATCTCTTCCAGCTTGTAATCGCGATCTGCCTGCGCGACACGCACCATCAGAGCACCCAGAGCAAGTTCTGCATCCGGGTCCGGCAATTGTTCATGATGAGGCGGTCTGAGCGCCTTAAAGAACCTTTTCAACATAACAAACACCTAGACGACAGGTCGTGATCGGCCAAGCACGAAATGTCGGTCTTGCTATAGTATGGCGTATGTCCCACGCTGAATCAGAACTGCGCGGCACCGGGTACGCACAGGCCGACAATCAATCGTTGACCAATATCGATGGGTTGCAATTTGTCCTGAGGAAACAGAAACCTGTATTTACCCGGCCATGGCCTCTTTGGCCGTGTTCTGCAACCAGGCCAGCATTTGGCGATAGGGAACCGGGCCGTAGCTGATCCGCGCGACCCCGAGCTTTGCCAGAGTGGGCGTATCCGGCGTGCCGGGCAGGGCGATGATATTGACCGGTAAGGCCGTGGACTCGCAAAGCCGGGCGATCAGGGCTTCGCTCTTTAGCCCGGGTGCAAAGAATCCGCTGGCGCCTGCATCAGCATAGGCATTGGCACGGGCAATGGCCTCATCCAGCATCGTGTCGTCATGGGTGTCCGCTTCGGCCTTCAGGAAGATATCTGTGCGCGCATTGACATAGGCGGGAATAGTCGCGCGCGCGCAAGCGTCGCTTACCGCTTCAACACGTTTGGCCTGAGTGGCGATGTCATAGAGACCGTCGCCACCTATGATCTGGTCTTCAAAGTTGAACCCGACAACACCGCAGTCCAGCGCGCGCCGAACGTTTTGCGCGATCCCTTGCGGGTCTTCGGCATAAGCCCCCTCGAAATCCAGTGTTACCGGCAGATCAACAGCCGCAACGATACGGCGTGCATTGTCCAACGCGGCCTCAAGTGGAATGTTCTGCCCGTCGCCATAACCATGCGCCATGGCAACAGGGGCACTGCCGGTCGCGATGGCCTGGGCACCAGCGTCCCGAACAGCCCCAGCGCTGCCAGCGTCCCAGATATTAAACAGGATGACAGGATCGCCCTTCTTGTGAAGGCTGGTAAAGGTCACGGCTTTCTGGGATTGGCTGGTCATCGGAACTCTCCTGTTGTCGCGAATCCTACAGCTAACGCTGCGACAATGACCCGGCCAGAGTTTTTGCGACCAGCCAGGTCATTTTGAGGTGACGGCACAGGCACAGATTGCGTCAGCTTCGCACAGCACCTGTGACTTGCATCGGTTTGAAACCAAGGTCTCAGGCTTCGCCCACGGCGCCAGAGACGAATTTCGCGCTAAACGCAGATTCGCCCAGACGTTGCAGAAGACTCAGCTGTGTCTCCAGCCAGGCTTTGTGACCTTCTTCTTCCATCAGGATGCGTTCAAACAGTGTACGCGAACCAACATCACCGGCCTCAGCCGCCTGTTGCGCTGCATTGGTGTAGAAGTCGACGGCCTCACTCTCGTCTTTGAGATCAGAGGCGAACATCTCTTCCAGCGTGCCTGCTGCGGCCGGGCTTTTCTGAAACGCAAGCTCGGGGGTTCCACCCAGAAACAGGATACGTTCGATAAAGGCGTCAGAATGCACCAACTCTTCCTGCATCTCGCCCCGCATTTTCTCAGCCAGAATGTCAAGGCCCCAGTCGTCCAGAACGTGCGCGTGCAACTGGTATTGGTGCGCGGCAGTAAGCTCCATATGAAGCGCTTGCTGAAGGTTTGTGATCGTTGTCGCGTTGCTCATCGGAAATCTCCTGAAACCGTGAAATGCAAAAGCAGAAAACCTGCCTCTCCACACAGTTAAGAGGTCAGCCCCCACGAAACAACGTGGGGTGACAGTCCGACACAGTCAGGGATCAAACCAGGCGCGAGGTGTCTTTCGCGGCCCGCACAAATTCGCGAAACAGCGGATGCGGGTCAAACGGCTTGGACTTCAGTTCCGGATGGTACTGAACGCCGATGAACCACGGGTGATCCGCCCATTCCACGATTTCGGGCAGACGTCCGTCCGGCGACATGCCCGAAAACTTCAGGCCCGCTTTTTCAAGTTTGTCGCGATACTTGATGTCCACCTCATAGCGGTGGCGGTGACGTTCCTCGATCTGCGTGCCGCCATAGACCTCGGCCACTTTGGATCCGTCCGCCAATACTGCGTTGTAAGCGCCAAGGCGCATTGTGCCGCCCTTGTCATCGCCGACCTTGCGCTCGACCTTGTGGTTGCCCTGTACCCACTCCTTGAGGTGATAGACCACCGGTTCAAACCGTTTCTTCCCGGCCTCATGGTCGAATTCCTCGGACCCGGCTTCGGTGATACCCGCAGCGTTTCGTGCGGCCTCGATCACCGCCATCTGCATGCCAAGACAAATGCCCAGATAGGGAACCTTGTGCTCGCGCGCGTATTGCGCCGCCTTGATCTTGCCTTCGGTGCCACGCTCGCCAAAACCACCGGGGACAAGGATGGCGTGGAAGCCTTCCAGATGCGGGGCTGCGTCTTCGGTATCGAAAACCTCGGCATCCACCCACTCGATCTTGACCTTCACGCGGTTGGCCATACCGCCATGGGTCAGCGCCTCGGCAATCGACTTATAGGCGTCTTCAAGTTGCGTGTATTTGCCGACAATTGCCACTTTCACTTCGCCTTCGGCGTTGTGGATGCGGTCGCTGACATCTTCCCATTTGGCCAGATCGGGCTTGGGGGCGGGGCTGATCTGGAAGGCATCCAGAACGGCCTGATCCAGCCCCTCGCGGTGATAGGCCAGCGGCGCGTCGTAAATGGTGGACAGGTCCTGCGCTGCGATCACGCTGTCTGGACGCACGTTGCAGAACAGGGCCAGCTTTTCCCGTTCCTTGGTCGGGATCGGCCCTTCGGACCGGCAGACCAGAATATCGGGGGCCAGACCGATTGAGCGCAGTTCTTTCACCGAGTGTTGGGTCGGTTTGGTTTTCAACTCACCGGACGCCTTGATATAGGGCAGCAGCGTCAGGTGCATAAAGATGCACTGACCGCGCGGCTTGTCCTGACTGAACTGTCGGATGGCTTCAAAGAAGGGCAGGCCTTCGATGTCACCCACGGTACCGCCAATCTCACACAGCATGAAATCAACCTCATCCTCGCCGATGGCGATGAAATCCTTGATCTCGTTGGTGACGTGCGGGATCACCTGAATGGTCTTGCCGAGGTAATCGCCGCGGCGTTCCTTTTCCAGCACGTTTGAATAAATCCGCCCGGAACTGACCGAGTCGGTCTTGCGTGCCGCGACACCGGTGAAGCGTTCGTAATGGCCAAGGTCCAGATCGGTCTCGGCGCCATCATCAGTGACAAATACTTCGCCATGCTCAAAGGGCGACATCGTGCCGGGATCGACGTTCAGATAGGGGTCCAGCTTGCGTAGACGCACCGAATAACCGCGGGCCTGCAACAAAGCGCCCAAAGCTGCCGAAGCCAGCCCTTTGCCCAAGGACGAAACCACACCACCGGTGATGAAAATAAAACGTGCCATAGTTTTTCGGCTGCTCCCGTGAGACGTCAAAATCAGCTGCCCGGCGGTTCCGAAAAACCGCTGCATCACGGGACTTCACGTATAAAGGATTCGCGCCAAAAGCGCAAGAGAACCGCAAGATGCTGTTGCAGTCCTCTTTCAGGTTTCTAGGTTTTGTGGATCAATCCGCCTGCGGGATCAGCGGCGCGTTGTCGTCCTGTGCCGGCGGCAGAAGATCATCAACCGACGGAATAGCCGGTGCGCTTTCCTCGGTCGAAGCCGGTGCCGGAACGCCCAGACGGTCGATTACCGAGCTGCCCGAAGATTTCTGAGCCGCAAGAATGGTCAGCGTGATCGAGGTGACGATGAAACACGCTGCAAGTATCCAGGTCAGCTTGCCCAAAGCCGTCGCTGCCGCGCGACCGGTCATCGCACCACCGCCACCGCCCATGCCAAGGCCACCGCCTTCAGACCGCTGCATCAGGACAACGGCGATCAGGCCCAGAGCCAGAAGAAGATGGATGATGAGAACGACGTTTTCCATGGTGGTCCTGTACAGCGTGGCGTGTATCGCGTGGTACTTATGCAAGTTTGCCAGCGGGGGCAAGTCAGGAGTTGGCATCAACTTCCTTGATGTATCCCATCACGTCAAAGGGACTGGACAGTGCGTTGAGTTGTGACGCAGGCTGCGGCCATGCCACATGACGATCACGACCACCCGCATGCCCTGTTGCCACCCGAACCCGCATTGCGCGTCAAAGCGCTTGAGACGATTCTGACTCGCAAAGGGCTGATCGATCCGGCGGCTCTGGATGAGATCATCGACACCTATCAGAACAGGATCGGGCCGCAAAACGGTGCGCGCGTCGTTGCCAAAGCCTGGAGCGACCCTGCCTTCAAAGCCGCCCTGCTTGAAGACGCCACTCCGGTCGTAGCCGACCTTGGCTATTATGGCCGCCAAGGCGAACATATGGTGGTTGTCGAGAACACACCGGATCGGCACAACATGGTCGTCTGCACCCTGTGCAGCTGTTACCCTTGGCCACTGCTGGGTATCCCGCCCGGATGGTACAAGTCCGACGCCTACCGAGCCCGCGCGGTGCGAGAACCGCGCAAGGTGCTGGCCGAGTTCGGCGTCACCTTGCCCCAAGACACCTCTGTACGGGTTTGGGATTCGACGGCCGAAATTCGCTACCTTGTCTTGCCCATGCGCCCTGAAGGCACAGACGGGATGAACGAAGATGAACTAACCGCGCTTGTGACGCGCGACAGCATGATCGGCACTGGCCTTCCCAGGGTGCCCGCATGACCCGCGTTCACGATATGGGAGGCCGTTTCGGTGATGGTCCGATACGTCCAGAGGCAGAGAATGCGCCGGTCTTTGCTGAAGACTGGCACGCCCGCGCTCTTGCGGTCACACTTGCATCTGGTTTTCTGGGGCAGTGGAACATCGACGTTTCACGCCACGCGCGCGAACGCCTGTCCCCGAAGGACTACACCCGGTTTTCGTATTATGAGAAATGGATATCCGGTCTGGCCGATCTGCTTGTCGAAAAGGGTGTTCTGACATTGGAAGATCTGCGTGGCGTGCGTGGCGACAAACCGCACCCCTTGGCAGACAGAGCGCTCAAGGCGGAAGCGGTGTCCGCAGCGCTGGCCAAAGGCGGGCCTGCGGACAGGCCTTCCAATGTTGCGGCGCTGTTTTCTGTGGGGCAAGAGGTTGTCACGGTCCGACCGGCAGCAAATCGTCTCGTGGATGGGGGTCACACGCGCCTGCCTGTTTATGCATCCGGTGCCAGGGGGCGAATCCTGCGCCTGCACGGAACCCATGTTCTGCCCGATTCCAATGCGCATGGGTTGGGTGAGGCGCCAGAGCCGATTTATGCAGTGGCCTTTGCGACATCTGAGCTCTGGGCCGCCCCCGAACATCCCGCCGACCAGGTGGTTCTGGACCTCTGGCAAAGCTACCTGCAACCGGCATGAACGACTGTATCTCATACGGAGCCCCCGAGCCGGTTTTTGCTCAGCCCTGGCACGCTCAGGTCTTTGCCGTCACCGTCGCGCTGAACGAGGCTGGGCGGTTCGAATGGGCGGATTGGGCGGCGCGCTTTTCAGCGATACTGAAACGCAATGGACTTGCCCGGGAACTGGATGGCGGTGACGATTACTTCCACGCATGGCTGGAAACGCTTGAGACATTGCTGGCCGAACAGGGCGCTGCCATGCCGAAAGATGTGCAGGATGTGCATCAGGCCTGGGAAGAGGCTTACCTGACCACTCCGCACGGGCAACCTGTCCACTTAGGATGACAGTGTTAGGGGGCTCTGCCCCCGCCGCCCGTTCCGGGCGCCTCCCCCGGGATATTTACAGCCAGATGAAGCAAGGGATCCGCTCTTCATCTGGCTGCAAATATCCCCGCCGGAGGCATCGCGCGCTTGCGCGATTTTCCTCTGCGGCGAAATATCGGTTTCCCTGCGGTTTTTGGCCCGCTATATGAGCCGGGTTTGATCACTCAGCACGAAAAGGACCGGATATGGCCAACGTGGTTGTTGTCGGCGCCCAATGGGGCGACGAAGGAAAAGGCAAGATTGTCGACTGGCTCAGCGAAAGGGCGGACGTAATCGCGCGTTTTCAGGGCGGTCACAATGCCGGTCATACGCTGGTGATCGACGGTGAGGTCTATAAGCTGCACGCGCTTCCTTCGGGTGTAGTACGCGGCGGCAAGCTGAGCGTTATCGGCAATGGTGTGGTTCTGGACCCCTGGCATCTGGTCAATGAGATCGCAACCATCCGCGCGCAGGGTGTTGAAATCACTCCCGACACGCTGATGATTGCCGAAAACACGCCGTTGATTCTGCCGATTCACGGCGAGTTGGACCGTGCGCGCGAAGAAGCTGCGAGCAAAGGCACCAAGATCGGAACAACCGGTCGTGGAATCGGCCCGGCCTATGAAGACAAGGTTGGGCGGCGTTCCGTTCGCGTTGCCGATCTGGCGGATGAAGCCACGCTGGAGGCCCGCGTGGACCGCGCATTGCAACACCACGATCCGTTGCGCAAGGGTCTGGGTATCGAGCCGGTTGACCGCGACGCGCTGATTGCTCAACTCAAAGAGATCGCGCAACAAATTCTGCCGTTTGCGGCGCCTGTCTGGAAAGTGCTGAACGAAAAGCGCAAAGCCGGGAAACGCATCCTGTTTGAAGGGGCGCAGGGTGCGCTGCTGGATATCGATTTTGGCACCTATCCCTTCGTGACCTCGTCAAACGTGATTGCGGGGCAGGCGGCAACCGGTGTTGGAATCGGTCCGGGCTCGATCAATTTCGTGCTTGGCATTGTTAAGGCCTATACCACCCGCGTTGGAGAAGGGCCGTTCCCGACCGAGTTGGAGGACGCGGACGGTCAGCGGCTGGGTGAACGCGGGCACGAATTCGGGACGACAACAGGCCGCAAGCGCCGCTGCGGCTGGTTCGACGCCTGCCTGGTGCGCCAGACCTGCGCAACCAGCGGCGTGAACGGCATATCGCTGACCAAGCTGGATGTTCTGGACGGGTTTGAGACCCTTAAGATCTGCACGGGGTATGAGCTGGATGGCGAGCGTTTGGATTACCTTCCGACCGCTGCTGATCAGCAAGCCCGCTGTACCCCGATTTACGAAGAAATGCCGGGGTGGAGCGAATCGACCGAAGGCGCGCGCAGCTGGGCGGATTTACCTGCAAATGCGATCAAATATGTGCGTCGGGTCGAAGAATTGATCGAATGCCCGGTGGCGCTTTTGTCCACCAGTCCGGAGCGGGACGACACCATTCTGGTGACAGACCCCTTTGCAGACTGATGCGCGAGAAACAGAAGACAGGGCTGAGTTATAAGGCACGCCGGCGCTGGTCGCTGGTGATCCTTGTGCTTGGTCTTCCGCTGTACATCATCGCCGTGGTGACGATCGTGAACTTGCTGGGGCGTCCTCCGATCTGGATTGAGTTACTGGTTTATGTCGTGCTGGGCATCCTTTGGGCCCTGCCGTTCAAGTTCGTGTTTCGCGGCGTCGGCAAAGAAGACCCCGATCAGTCCTAGCGCTCGTCAGGTATGTCTGAATGACCGGGCCTGCTGAGCACTGCGCAGGAAAACGCGCGGTCCTCGGCGGTATAGTGTCGGCTGTCTGGTATCAGTCGAAACGTTCGGGCTTTGTCATTCAGGACGGGCGTTTGGTCCAAGGGCCAAAAGCAAAAAGGCCGGGGGTTAACCCGGCCTTGCTTGAAAACTTCCAGCGTGATCAGCCTACGGCACGCTCGTCATCGGGGCGAAAACCGATCAGGTTGGACGCCGCAAAACGCCCGCCCCCGGCCTTCTCAATCTTACCATCGCGCAGCAACTGCCCAAAAGAACGCAGGCTTTCTTCGCGATTGAACTCATCCTGTTTCAGTGAACGCACTTTGTTCATCAGCTGCGGGCGCGAAAACTGCTCCTGACCTTCGATGAAGGACAGATAGGCGGCAGCCGCTTCCAGAAGATCAGGCAGAGATTGCGCACCCTGTTCCTGTGCAAACTGTGCGAAACCGCCTTCCTCGGACCCGGATGTTTCCTGGTCTGTAGTGACACGACGTGGCGAGACCGGGTTTGCGGATGTTCCGTGCTCATCCACCCGTTGCTCGGCCACCAGCTTGAGCGGTGCCGGAGCTTCCGGTGCCGGACGCATGCTGGTCACCTTGATTTCGGGTCGCCGTGGGCTGACCACGGATGCCAGATCACCGCGGTATTCTTTGTCGGCCGCCTCTTCCGAGCGTGCCTGACCGTCGCGGTCGGCTTCGGTTGCAGCGACAGCGGTGCGCAGGTGCGAATAGGTTTCGCGCGCATCGCTGCTGCTGGGATCATCCATATGCTCGCCGGTCTTTGCCATAAGGCGCGACATATCCTGATCGGGATCCGCATCGTCCGCCAGTTTTTGGCTCGAACGACCGGACAGGTGCTGTTCGATCTCGGATATTTCGGTCAGCAGGTGCATTTCGTCGTCTGCGGTCAAAACACCCTGCGCCAGATCGTCCTCGACCGGTTCATCGTCGGATTCAATTGCTACGTCTTCTACGTTGAGGATGTTGGGGGCATCCTCTTCGTCGAAATCGTCTTCGGCAACGTCTTCGAGATCAGCCAACAGAGGCTCGGCGGCGGACTGATCCGCCACCGGCGCGTCTTCGATCTCGTCGATTTGCAGGGGCTGGGGGGTCAGGGGCACCTGCAAGTCAACGGTTTCTTCGATCTGAGTTTCAGCAACTTCGGGGATCAGCGCATCAACTGTCTCAGCCGCTTGTGGTTCCGCGGCCTCCTCGTCAAGCGCCTTGTCAACCGCAGGTGCCGCCAGTTCTTCGGTTTCCTGGGTTTCAGGCTCTTTGGGTTCGGCAAAGTCATCCGCGCTGAGAGCACCAGCCTCAAACGCGGCGGCCACAGCATCTACCGGAGGAGCGGATTTGGCCAGCAGAGACGAGTCTTCGTCTTCGGAATACTCGGCAGCGGGCACATCGGAATGAGAGACGACCGCGCGAATACGCTGCAGTTTCGCCGCGATGCTGTCAGCAGCCGGGGGCGGGGTGTCTGCGACAGGTTCTGCCTCGGCGAACCCGGTCTGCGCAGGGGTCGGTTGTGGCTGAACATGAGCGGGAGTTTCGGCTACATTGACTGCGGCCGTGTGCGGGGCCGGTTCTTCAGCAGCAACTGGCGCTTCGGTTGTCTGAGTGGCACGCAGCAACAGGCCGGATTCGTTCTGACGGGCTTCGACGCGCTGTGATGCATCACGCCGGGCGATGCGGGTCAGCATTTCGGCATCAGGTTGCGGGGGTTCCGAACCGAAGTAACGGTCATCCGCTGCGAGATCGCGGAAATACTCGGCGATGGCTTTCATCGTTTCAAAGGAATCATCAAATCCTTCCAAAGTGCAGGAGAAGGTTCCATATGAAACGGTTAATACCTTGTTATTCTGTACCATCAGACGCACGTCCTTTACAAACTACGAGAGCCCACTTACCCGGAATCGGGAGCACACGAAGGCTCTGAACTTTATGCATGAACCTATCATTTTGTGGTCTTAATGTGTCCAAATCCGGGAAAAATGGCCAATCTTAGGAAAATCGAGCCAATTGTACGCTCTATCGATCCAATCGGGCTGTTCGGAGGGGGATTTATCGGATCTGGAGACCTGAATCTGGTGCTGAATCGCGTCAATTCGGTCGTTGCCGCCGATGGCGGAGCGGACATTTTGACAGAATCAGGCCGGATTCCCGATGCGGTGATTGGTGACTTCGATTCGCTGAGCAAAGCGACGCAAGCTAAAATTCCCACGGATCGCCTGTTTGCCATCCGCGAACAGGACAGCACCGATTTCGACAAGGCCCTGCGCAATCTGCACGCTCCTCTGGTTCTGGGGGCTGGGTTTCTTGGCGGGCGACTTGATCATCAACTGGCCGTTCTGAACGTTCTGGTCCGGCGGCAGGATCAGGCCTGCATATTGCTGGGCGAACGTGAACTGGTTTTTCATGCGCCGCCAGAGATCAAGCTGCCGGTTGCGCCCGGCGATGTGGTCTCGCTGTTTCCGATGCAGCCGGTGACGGGGCGCAGTACCGGGCTGGAATGGCCGATTGATAATCTGGCCTTTCAGCCGGACGGGCAGGTGGGAACATCCAACCGTGCACTGGCGCCTGTCGAGCTGAAGATGGATGGGCCGGGCCTGCTGGTGATGATCCCGCGCACAGCACTTGATCCGCTTATGCAGGTGTTTCTGTCGGGGCAGACCGGGCGCTGGCCCGCTCGCGCAGAATGACGTACAGGCCTGCGGCAATGGTGATGACGATGCCAGCCGCAGCCAATCCATCGGGCAGGTCGTTGAAAATCACCCATCCGATCAGGGTTGCAACCGGGATTTCCAGATATTGCATCGGGGCCAGTGTGGCAGAGGGCGCATAGCGCAGCGACCACGTCATCAGCAGATGCGCGACCGTACCCAACACCCCGATCGCAATCAGCAGCCAGTTCAGATCGCTGGATGGCAGGGTCATCGAGAGCTCCTGAATGTTCATTTGCGTGCCAATCAGAAGGAGCGGTGCCAGAAGGATCGTCGCAAATACGCCGGACACGGCTTGCAACGACACCGGATCGGACTCTTTCGCGACTTGCCGGGTGACCAGCATGAACATGGCAAAAACCACGGCAACGATCAGTGGCAGCAACGCAGGTGCACCCACCTCGGCAAAGCTGGGTTGAATGACCAGCAATGTGCCGATGAACCCAACGACGCAGGCGGCAAGACGGCGGGAACCGACCTCTTCCTCCAGAACATATTTGCCCAGCAGCAGCATGATGAATGGCATGACAAAGGCAATTGCAACGGCATCCGCCAAGGGCAGGAATTGCAGCGCGCTGAACATGGCCGAAATGCCGATGATATGCAGCAGCGTCCGTAGCAGGGTCAGCCGCAGGATGCGGCCGCGCATCCGCCAGGGTCGCCCCGTCACCGCAACCAGGGGGATCAGGATCACCGCTTGCACCGCGAAACGCACCATGACCAGCAGACCCAGCGGTGTGGTTTCACCCAACAGCTTCGCCATCGCATCCCCCAAGGGTGCGAGCACGCAAAAACCAAGCATCAAAAAGATGCCAAAGACGGGTCTGTCCTGGGTCATGAGCGCGACGCTATCTGTTTCGCGACGCAGAGGGAAGCGCTGTTGTCAGCGGTCGGGCAGGGGATGAACCTTGGTGTAATCCGGCCCGATGCAGGTGGGCAAACCATCCTCCAATTTCAGCCATTTCAGCTTTTCTTCATGCGCGACATGCAACGTAGGTTCCAGTGTGTCAGGAGAGTCCAGTGTCGCGACATAAAGGTGCATCACATCCGACATGGCGGTTGAACGGAAGGACATTGGCGTGCCGCAGTGCGCGCAGAAGCTGCGCTCGACACCGGGAGAGGAGTTGAAATGCTTGGGCTCTTCACCGGTCCACCGCCAATGGCCATCCCGAACTCCGAAATACGTTGTCATCGGCGCTGCGCATTGGCGACGGCAACTGTCGCAATGGCAGGTGACGCATGACAGTACCGGAGGGTCGACCTCGAACCGGATCTTGCCGCACAGACAATGTCCACGCATGTCGCCCCTCGCTTTCTGTTTCAGCAGTTCGGTACGTTCACAGCCAGACCGCCCAGCGAGGTTTCCTTGTATTTCTCATGCATGTCATGGCCGGTTTGGCGCATCGTCTCGATCACCGCGTCCAGCGGCACGAAATGCTGACCGTCCCCGCGCAAGGCCAGTGAGGCGGCTGAAACTGCTTTGATAGCGCCTAACCCGTTTCGTTCGATACAAGGAACCTGAACCAGCCCGGCAACGGGGTCGCAGGTCATGCCCAGATGATGCTCCAGCGCAATCTCGGCGGCATTTTCCACCTGTTCGGGGGTTCCGCCCATCACGGCGCAAAGCCCGGCTGCCGCCATGGCAGCGGCGCTGCCAACTTCAGCCTGACATCCCGCTTCGGCACCCGAGATCGAGGCGTTGTACTTCACCAACCCGCCAATGGCCGCTGCGGTCAGCAGGAAATCCTCGATATGGCTTTCGGACGCGCCCGGTACGTGATCCAGGTAATAGCGCAGAACAGCGGGCAGAACACCTGCGGCCCCGTTGGTGGGCGCAGTGACAACTTGCCCGCCCGCCGCGTTTTCCTCGTTGACCGCCATGGCATAGACGCTCATCCAGTCGTTGATCGTGTGCGGCGCGGTCAGGTTCATGCCGCGCTCGGCCATCAGCGCATCATAGATGCCTTTCGCGCGGCGGCGCACTTTCAGGCCGCCCGGAAGGATGCCGTCAGTGGTCAAGCCACGCTCGATACAGGCATTCATGACGTCCCACAAACGGGCCGATCCTTTCGCGAAACTGTCGGCGCAGCCCCGCGCGATCTCGTTCGCGCGCTTCATCCCGGCTATGGTCTTGCCACTGGATTTGGCCATCTCAAGCATTTCTGCGGCGGATTTGAACGGGAACGGGACCGGGTCGCCTTCATCGGTGTCTTTCCCTTCGGCCAGTTCTTCCTCGGTCAGGACAAAGCCGCCGCCGATCGAATAAAACACCTGCCGCAGGATCACATCGCCCTGTGCGTCGGTGGCCATCAGGATCATCCCGTTGGCGTGCCCGGGCAAATTGTTGTCGTAGTCAAAGATCAGATCCGCCTTGGGATCGAACTGAAGCGTCGGCAGGCCTTCGGGCGTTACGGTGTGCGTGCGGGCGATATCGGCCAGCGCGGCCTCGGCCTTTTCGTTGTCATAGGTGTCGGGAACAAAGCCCGCCAGACCCAGAATGGTCGCCCGATCGGTCGCGTGGCCGACGCCGGTGAAGGCAAGCGAGCCGTGCAGCGATCCTTTCAGACCGGTAAATTCAAAGGGGGACGCGCGCATCATGTCCAGAAAGCGCGCCGCGGCCACCATCGGGCCCATTGTGTGCGATGAAGACGGGCCAATGCCCACTTTGAACATATCGAAGACAGATAGGAACATATCAGATAGCCGAGCCTTCCGGGGGATTAGCGTAAGTAGGGGATGTGAAGGGTGTAACGCCCAAACCTTCCGCAGCGATTGCCGAACGGGTGGCAGGGCGTGTCTCAAGGTGCAGAAGCATTTTCAGCAGATGCGGCGTGTCGGCCTGTTGATACCAGCTGCGGTCAGCACTTACTGGGTACAGGGCCATCCAGCGCATCATGCAGGCGACATAATAGGTCAGAACCGATGGGACACCTGCGCGAAACCACTCAGGTCCGCGTTGCGCCAGCGCATCCAGCAGCCGCAGGTGCTGCTGCAACCGGGGTCGGATGCCCGCGCGCAGCGTGTCGGCCTGTGAGGCGTCTATGTATTTTTCAGCGTAGAACAGGATGCGCAGATCCGCATGCAACGTGTTGGACGCGAAGAACAGCCATTTCAGAAATCCGGCGCGTTCAGGATCATCCGCCGCCGGGGCCAGTTGACCATGGCGCTCTGTCAGCCAAAGCAGGATCGCCGCGGTTTCAAAGATCGGGCCCTGCGGCGTTTCCAGTACCGGGATCAGCCCGTTGGGATTAAGCGACCGGTACGCGTCGCTGTCCTGCTCGTTCTGGCGGCGGTCCACCAGCACGGTTTCATAAGCCACGCCTATCTCGTCCAGCGCCAGCCGGATCACCAGCGAGGCGTTGTCAGGGGCATAGTGCAGGCGGTACGGGGTCAACATGCGCGCAACTTACAGCGCAAAGATGTGGGTGTAAGACATGATTGCGACTTTTCCGACAGGAAACGCGTAGTCCTGAGACATCTTAACACCTGTCGGATCGCAAAATGGGGTCGCAGTCGTCTGACGCATTCCCTATAACTCCGTCAGAATAAACTGGGAAAGCTGCCATGACCAGAGATCTGTCGCCAATCGACACCGCGAAATATGTTGCCGCGTACCGTGCCGCCGACATGGTCGAAGACGGGATGCGCGTGGGCCTTGGCACAGGATCGACAGCCGCCTGGCTGGTGCGCCGTCTGGGTGAACGGGTGCGCGAAGACGGACTGCGGATCAAGGGTGTTCCAACCTCGACCCGCACGGCGCAGCTTGCCCGCGAGGTTGGTATTGACGTCATTTCACTGGATCAGGCCGGTTGGCTGGACATGACCATCGACGGCGCGGATGAGTTCGATCAGGACCTGAACCTGATCAAGGGCGGTGGCGGTGCGCATCTGCAGGAAAAGATTGTGGCCACGGCCAGCGACCAGATGATCGTCATCGCCGATGCAGGTAAAGAAGTTGAAACTCTGGGGGCCTTTCCGCTGCCTGTCGAGGTCATTCCCTTTGGCTGGCAGACAACGCGCACATTGATCGAGGAAGCCCTGGATACGATGGATGTGCTTGGGACATCCTCGGCGCTGCGCATGAATGGCGAGGCGCCGTTTGTGACGGATGAGGGCAACCACATCCTTGACCTGCACCTCAAGCGCATCGGCAACCCGCGCCAGATGGCGCTGATCCTGAACCAGGTGCCCGGTGTTGTGGAAAATGGCCTGTTCATCGACATCTGCGACAAGGTCGTGATCGGCCATGGCGATGGCCGGGTCGAGCTGCGTGATATCAACGCGGGCACGGTCGAACTGGATCAGCTGCTCAGCGGGTCGCGCGATAACCTGTTTTCCGATTTTTCGGACTGAGTATCGTGCAGGTCCCTTCGGCAAGTGGCTATGAAAGTTCGAATTTTCCGCGCCGGGGGTTGGCACAGGGTTTTTTACGCCCAGATATTCAGAGAATTTTGAAAGTTGAATGAAGGAACCCGGCATGAGCTTTGACTATGATCTTTTTGTCATCGGCGGAGGTTCGGGCGGGGTCCGCGCGGCGCGTGTTGCGGCGGGTGAAACCGGTGCCAAGGTCGCGCTGGCCGAAGAAGACCGGTATGGCGGCACCTGTGTGATCCGGGGCTGCGTGCCAAAGAAGCTGATGGTCTTTGCCAGCGAATACTCGGGCATGGTCGGGGATGCGCAGGCCTATGGCTGGGACATTCAGCCCGGCGCGTTCAACTGGAACACTTTCCACGGCAAGCTGGTGGCCGAGCTTGATCGGTTGGAAGGGATATATCGCAATATCCTGAAGAACAACGGCGTCGAAAGCTTTGACCATCGTGCGCGCCTTGTGGATGCCCACACGGTCGAGCTGGCCGACGGAACCCGCAAAACGGCCAAACACATTCTGATCGCCACCGGCGGTCGCCCGGTTGTTCCGGATTTTCCGGGCTCGGAACTGGCGATTACCTCGAACGAGATATTCCATTTGGACAAGCTGCCTGAAAGCATCCTGATCGTAGGTGGCGGTTATATCGCCTGTGAATTTGCCGGGATTATGAACGGGCTAGGGGTTAGGACGACTCAGTTCTATCGCGGTGCACAGATTCTTCGGGGTTTTGATGACGAGGCGCGTGGACTGATCAGCGAAGAAATGTGCCAGAACGGCATCGACCTGCATCTGGGCACCAATGTGCTCGAGATGAAAAAGCAGGGCGACAAGATCTGGGTCAAGGCCACCAACGGCTCCGAGCAGAGTTTTGATGTGGTGATGTATGCCACGGGCCGTGCGCCGAATGCCGATAACCTTGGGCTGGAGGCTTTGGGCGTTGAACGCGGCCGTAAGGGCGAGATCATCGTGGATGAGTACAGCCAGACCGCTGTGCCCTCGATCTTTGCCATTGGCGATGTGACCGACCGGGTGAACCTGACCCCGGTGGCGATCCGCGAGGGGATGGCCTTTGTGGAAACCGTGTTCAAGGGCAATCCGACACCGGTGGATCACGACTTGATTCCGACCGCGATCTTTACTCAGCCTGAGATGGGAACTGTCGGCCTCAGCGAAGAAGAGGCAGCGGAACAGGAACCGATTGAGGTTTATGCCACGTCTTTCAAGCCGATGCAGAAATCCTTTGCTGGCGGCACGCAGCGGGTACTGATGAAACTCATCGTCTCTCAGGCCACGCGCAAGGTGCTGGGTTGCCATATTGTCGCCCCCGGTGCCGGCGAGATGATCCAGCTGGCGGGAATCGCTGTAAAGATGGGCGCGACCAAGGAAGATTTTGACCGAACGGTTGCAGTTCACCCGGTCATGGCCGAAGAACTGGTGACAATGCGGCAACCTGTGCGCACGGCTTGATTTGCAAGCGCGCGCACACACGTTACAAGGGAACCCGTGATCACACGGTCCAAAACGAAGGAAAAGATACATATGGCGGGCAATAGCGGAGGCCCCTGGGGGGGCGGAGGCTCATCCGGTGGCGGAGGAAATCGGGGTAACAACGGGGACGGGCGCAAGCCCCCCGAAAGCGATGGCCCGCATATTCCCGAGATCGACGAACTGATGAAAAAAGGCCAGGAGCAGCTGCGCGTTCTCATGGGCGGTCGTGGTGGTTCTGGCCGCGGTGGCCGTAGCGGTCAGGGCGGCGGTGGCCCGGCCTTTACCAAGGGCACCCTGCTGCTGGGCGGCGTCGCCGCTCTGGTGATGTGGGGCGTGGCCAGCGCCTATACGGTCAAACCCGAAGAACAATCGGTCGAGCTGCTGTTTGGTCGCTTCTCGGGGATCGGTACAGAAGGTCTCAACTTTGCCCCATGGCCGGTTGTGACGGCCGAAGTTATTCCGGTGAAGGTCGAACAGACGGAAACCATCGGCTCGGGTGGTCGTGGAAGCGATGCGGGTCTGATGCTTACGGGCGATGAAAACATTGTCGATATCGATTTTCAGGTGGTCTGGAACATCTCCAATCCGGCAGATTTCCTCTTCAACCTGCGTGATCCCAGACAAACGATTCAGGCGGTTTCGGAATCAGCGATGCGCGAAATTATCGCGCAATCTTCGCTTGCACCGATCCTGAACCGCGACCGTGCGGTTATCGCAGAACGGCTTGAGGAGCTGATTCAATCCACGCTCGACAGCTATAGTTCAGGCATCAATATTGTTCGTGTGAACTTTGATGGTGCCGACCCACCAGAACCGGTCAAGGACGCATTCCGCGAGGTTCAGTCAGCGGGTCAGGAACGTGACCGGCTTGAAAAGCAGGCTGATGCCTATGCCAACCGGGTTCTCGCCGGTGCGCGCGGTGAAGCGGCACAGGTTCTGGAAGAAGCCGAAGCCTATCGCGCCCAGGTCGTGAACGAAGCTCAGGGTGAGGCCAGCCGCTTCAGCGCGGTTTTGGCGGAATACGCCAAAGCGCCGGACGTGACGCGCAAGCGTCTGTATCTTGAGCGGATGGAGCAGGTCCTTGGCGACGTAAACAAGATCATTCTGGATGAGAATGCCGGTGGGCAGGGGCAGGGCGTTGTCCCGTATCTGCCGCTGAACGAATTGCGCCGCAACTCGGGCGAGGGGAACTAAAAGATGCGTAAATCAACTTTTGTTCTGCCTGTCATTTTTGTTCTTGTAGTGGCTGCGCTATCGTCGATCTTCATCGTCGACGAACGGGAAAAAGCACTGGTTCTGCAATTCGGTCGCGTCATTGATGTCAAGGAAGATCCGGGTCTTGCGTTCAAGATTCCGGTCATTCAGGAAGTCGTCCGCTATGACGACCGTATTCTGAGCCGCGAGGTCGGACCACTAGAGGTGACACCTCTGGATGACCGTCGTCTGGTGGTTGACGCGTTTGCACGCTATCGGATTACCGATGTGCGCCAGTTCCGCGAAGCGGTGGGTGCGGGTGGCATCGATACCGCAGAACAGCGGCTGGATTCCATTTTGCGGGCGAAAACGCGCGAAGTTTTGGGTTCCGTCAGCTCGAACGATATCCTCAGCTCGGATCGGGCGGCGCTGATGCTGCGCATCCGCAATGGGGCCATTACCGAAGCGCGTGATTTGGGTCTTGAAGTGATCGACGTCCGGCTCAAACGCACTGACCTGCCGCAAGCCAACCTCGAAGCCACTTTTGCGCGTATGCGTGCCGAACGCGAGCGTGAAGCGGCAGATGAAGTGGCCCGTGGTGAGGAAGCCGCACAGCGTATCCGCGCGCAGGCCGATCGTACGGTGGTGGAACTGGTGTCGGATGCCCGCCGCGAATCTGAAATTGTTCGCGGTGAGGCCGACGCCGAACGCAACGCGATCTTTGCGGATGCCTACGGAGCAGACCCCGAGTTCTTTGAGTTCTACCGCTCTCTGTCTGCCTATGAAAATGCGCTTCAGGGCGGAAACAGCTCGTTGGTGCTAAGCCCGGATTCGGACTTCTTCAACTACCTCAGCTCGCCAACAGGTCGGCGGGCACCGGTGGCGGTGCCGTCCGAATGATGGGTATGATCCTTCTGGCCTTCGGGCTGGTACTGATTGTCGAGGGGCTGGCCTATGCGCTGGCCCCTTCGCTTATCGAACGGATGCTGGAGGCGCTGCGCGCCATGCCCGAACAGGGCCGGCGACTGGCCGGGTTGCTTTGTGTTGTCAGCGGTTTGATCCTGCTCTGGGGGGCATATCAACTGGGCTTTTGACGGGGCGGTTTCACGTGCGGGTGATTTCCCTGCGATCCCGAGTTGCTCACCGGGTTAAACTGACTACATTGGAAACTAAGAAAGGCCGAAACAGGCCTTGGCAAGATTGTCGACAAGGAGAGCTCAAGTGCAGGCGAAAGCGCGCAGTTTATCCGTCCGGTGGGACGACGTGAGTGTTTGGATGCGGCTGTTGTGGCTGGCCTTTGCCGGTACACTGCTTGTGCTGGCGCAGTCGGTTTCCGCCCAGGCCAGAGGCGAAAGCCTGGCGCCCTTGGCGGAAAAGATCAGCCCGGCCGTGGTGAACATCACCACAAGCACCCTGATCGAAGGTCAGACAGGCCCACAGGGTATCGTGCCCGAGGGGTCTCCGTTCGAGGATTTCTTTCGCGAGTTTCAGGATCGCAATGGCGGCAATGACAACAGCCCGCCCCGACGCAGCAACGCCCTTGGGTCGGGTTTTGTGATCTCTGAAGATGGCTTCATTGTCACCAACAATCACGTCATTGCGGAAGCTGATGAAATCCTTGTGGAATTCTTCCCCGGCGACGGGCAGCCCAAAAAAGAACTGGTGGCCAAAGTCATCGGAACCGATGAGAAGACCGATATTGCACTGCTCAAGGTCGAAGCGTCCGGCCCCTTGAAATACGTGCAATTTGGCGACAGCGACGTGGCGCGTGTGGGGGACTGGGTGATTGCCATGGGCAATCCGCTGGGCCAGGGCTTTTCTGTATCCGCTGGTATCGTATCGGCCCGCAACCGGGCGCTCAGCGGATCATATGACGATTACATCCAGACAGATGCGGCGATCAACCGGGGCAACTCGGGCGGTCCATTGTTCAATATGGACGGCGAAGTGATCGGCGTGAACACAGCCATCCTGTCACCCAACGGTGGCTCGATCGGCATCGGCTTTTCGATGGCATCAAACGTGGTGGTGAAGGTCGTCGATCAGCTGCGCGAATTTGGCGAAACCCGGCGCGGCTGGCTGGGTGTCCGCATTCAGGACGTGACCGAAGACATGGCCGAGGCCATGGGGCTGGAGAAACCCGGCGGCGCGCTGATCAGCGATGTCCCAGAAGGCCCCGCCCAGGAGGCCGGTCTGAAAGCAGGCGACGTGATCATCAGCTTTGACGGTGTCGAAGTTGAAGACACCCGTGGTCTGGTCCGTCAGGTCGGTGAAACAGAAGTCGGCAAAGCCGTCCGGGTCATTGTACACCGTGATGGCGGCACGCAAACAATTCTGGTCACGCTGGGACGCCGTGAGGACGCAGAAAGCAAAGACGATGACGAAGAAGAAACGCAGGAGGCTCCGGTCGAAGAAAACGCCGATATTCTCGGGCTGACCATCTCCCCGCTCACAGATACGCTGCGCGCGGATATGGGATTGGACGCAGATGCCCAGGGTCTGGTGATTTCGAATGTCGACGAAGCGTCTGAGGCTTACGCGAAAGGGTTGCGCGCGGGTGACCTGATCACCGAAGCGGGTCAGCAAAAGGTGGAAAGCATCGCGGATCTGGAAGCCAGGATGGACCAATCGCGAGAGGCTGGGCGCAAATCCCTGCTGCTTTTGGTCCGCAGGGGGGGCGAGCCGCGATTTGTGGCGCTAAGCCTGGAAGAGTGATTTGAAAAGGCCGGGACAAGCGCCCGGCCTTTTTCATTGCCTGAACACCTGAAGAGGCATGCAGAAAGAAAATGAGCCATACGCTGAAATTGCGTATGGCTCAGATACAGGGAGAGATCAGTGGACAGATATCGGGGATGATTCTCTGACCTCCTACGGTAACAACTTCACCTTAGGTCAACACCGGCCCCTTCGTATGTGAACCAGATCACACTGGTTCAGATAAGTTCGGAATCGGCCAGTTCCCGCAATGCGTCGAAATCCTGAATCAACAAGCCGCCGCGCGAGGATTCGACAATATTGTCGCGTTTCCAGATCGAGATCGTCTTGGAAACGGCCTCGCGCGTGGCCCCGACAAATTCGGCAAGTTCGCTCTGCGACAGGGTGATGCGCTGCGTCGGGTCGTCCTGCAATTCCGACAGATGCAGCAGCTTTCGGGCCAGCCGAATGGGCATGGGCAAAAAGACCTGCTCGTTCAGCTGCAACCCCATCCATCGCATCCGCAGCCCGGCCAATCGGATCAGATCCACGGCAAGATCAGGCTGTTTTCTGATCTGGTTCATGACGTCATTGCGACGCACACGCAGGACGCGCGATGGCTCGGCCGCCGCAATGGTTGCCGTGCGCGGGCCGTTGTCAAACAGCGCAATCTCGCCAAAAACTTCACCTGGGCGCATCAGCGTCAGCGTCAGCTTTCGACCGCTCATCGCCAGAAAGGACACTTCAAGCGTGCCTGCCAGAATGGCATAGAGCGAATCCCCTTCATCGCCTTGTTCGAAAAGGGTTTCTCCTTGAGCCAGCGAGATGTCGGTCGCCTGCGCGGAAAGCATCTCTCTAAGCCCGTCGGAGGCTTCGGAAAGGAAGCCGCTGGTGGGAAAGGCCGTCATGTATACACCGATCTTGGGCAAGGTGTGAGTGTGGGTGGTGACACAACTTCCCATAGCTCGGCGGCTAAGCCAAGAATTTTGTTTGATTTTGCAGGTATGGCGACGTCAGAACAGCTATTTCTGTTCCGGGTCGTCCATATAGCGTTGCAGGATGCTGAATTGCAGCATCAGGAAGGCCATCAGCGCAATGGGAAATCCGAAGGTCTCGATCTTGACCCAAAGGTCGGTCGACATGGTGCGCCAGACAAACTCGTTTGCCGCGGCCAGAACAGCGAAACAGGCGCAAAGGCGGCGTGTCAGAATCATCCAGCCTTCGTGCTTCATAGGCAGCAATTCATCCAATACGTAGGCCAGATAAGATTTCTTTTGCAGCAACCCGATGCCAAGGATCAGGGCGAACAGGCCATAGACAAGCGTGGTTTTCATCTTGAAAAACCGCTCGTCATTGAACCATGCGGTCAGGCTGCCGAAGAAAATAACCATGAAGGCCGTGAAAATCTGCATCCGGCTAAGCTGGCCGGTGAGGTACCACAGGATACCCATTGCCCCCAGCATCAGGGGGACGAAGATAATCGTCGCGATGATAAAGCCGGAATATTCGGTGCCACCGATCAGAAAGCTGTCATCACGCAAGCGCAGGTAGATGAAGAAGAAGGCCAGCGGCGGGCCAAGCTCCAACGCCTGTTTCAGAAATGGGTTGATGTCTTTTTTGGCTGTCATCGGTATGTCCTGCTGCTTACCCGCCCATTTCAACTATTACGGCGCCGAGTGCAATCAATGCCATCAATGCAATGCGCCTTGGGCCAACGGTTTCCTTCAGGACAAGCCAGCCGATCAGCGCCGCAAAGACGGTTGAGGTTTCGCGCAGCACGGCGGCTTCGCCGACTTTGTCCAGTCGTGTGGCCAGCATGATCGAACCGAAGGACAAAGGCGCGATGATCCCGCCGGCCAGCCCCCGCAACATCAGCGGGCCGGGTGCAGGGCGATGCGTCATCGCGCGCCATCTGAGGAAGGCATAGATCGGCATGGCCGCGCCGTCGATCATGAAGAACCAGGCCAGAAATGTGAACGGGTCGGCGGTGGCGCGAATGCCATAGGCGTCATAGGTGGTGTAGAGGGCGACAAACAGGCCTGTGATGATCGCCAGTGTCAACGCGATGCCCAGCGTATCCCTGTTGGTTTCCAGGAACCTGAAGTTGTAGGCGGCCAACCCAAATATCCCGGCCAACAAGGTGGCCACGCCCAGCCATTGAACGGCCGAGAATGTTTCGCCGAACAGAAGATAGGCACCGATGACAGTGAACAGCGGACCTGTCCCGCGCACCACCGGATAGACGACCGTGTAGGACCCTTTGGTGTACGCTGCGGCTTGCAGCGTCTTGTAGGCAATGTGGATCAGCCAGGCGAGGGCGAAGATCGGCCACATATGAGGTTCAGGCCAGGGCACCACGAAAAAAGCAAACGGGGCGGCCATCAGACCATAGCTGGCGTCAATGGCGCCACGGGACAGCCATGGATCATGGCGGCCTTTCTGTAGCGCCCCGAACGCGGCGTGCAGGAAGGCAGCCATCAACGCCAGTGCCAGCGCCAGTTGGTGACCGGCTTCGGTGCCTTCAAGTGAGATCAGCCAGTTGCTCAAATACGCAAACCTTTTGCCGGGCGGAGAGGGGTGGGGGCTGTCTGCCCCCACACCCCCGAGGATATTTAGGGCCAGATGAAGAGGCGGATCAGCCCTTGTCGAGCCCGGTCAGGGCGGCGGCGAATTCATCGGGGTCGAAGGGGGCAAGGTCATCGATTTGCTCTCCCACCCCGATTGCATGGATCGGCAGGCCGAACTTGTCGGCCAGAGCGACCAGCACGCCGCCCTTGGCGGTTCCGTCCAGCTTGGTCATGATCAGGCCCGAGACATCGGCCAGCTTGCGAAAGGTTTCCACCTGGCTCAGCGCGTTCTGACCTGTAGTGGCGTCGAGGACCAGCAAGGTGTTGTGCGGCGCGGTATCGTCAACCTTGCGGATGACGCGGACGATCTTGGCCAGCTCCTCCATCAGGTCGGTGCGGTTTTGCAGGCGTCCGGCGGTGTCGATCATCAGCAGGTCCGCGCCTTCGGCCTGAGCCCGGGTCAGCGCGTCAAAGGCGAGGCTGGCGGGGTCCGAGCCCTCGGGCGCGGTCAGAACCGGAACCCCGGCGCGGTCGCCCCAGACTTGCAGCTGTTCGACGGCCGCAGCACGAAAGGTGTCACCGGCGGCGATGACGACTTTTTTGCCAGCCTGCTTGAACTGGCTGGCCAGTTTGCCGATGGTCGTGGTCTTGCCCGAACCGTTGACACCGACGACCAGCACCACTTGTGGACGTTTGGGATAGATCGGCAGAGGCCTGGCCACAGGTTCCATCACGCGGGCCACTTCCTGCGCCAGCAACTGTTTGATTTCCCGGGTCGAGAGTTTGCGTCCAAAGCGTCCCTCGGCCATGTTCGAGGTGACACGCAGGGCGGTGTCGACGCCCATGTCAGAAGCAATCAGCAGCTCTTCGAGCTGCTCGAGCATATCGTCATCCAGCGTGCGGCGCATTTCTGTGGCAGCGCTGCCGCGGCTGAACAGGCGGTTCAGGATGCCTTTGGATTCAGGGATTTCTGGTGGCGGGGCAATGGGCTTGGGGTCCGCCGGGGCGGGGGCAGGTTGTTCAGGCGGTTCCAGAGCCGGTTCAGTGGTCGGGATTTCGGGAACCGGTTGCGGCGCGGGCTCAGGTTCGGGGAGGACAGGGTCGGGCGCGGCGGTTTCCTCGCCACCATCCTCGACGATGGCGTCCAGCCCCTGTTCGAGGCGGGATGAGGATTTGAACAGCTTGTCCTTTAGCTTTGAGAAAAACGCCATATTTGGTCTCCGCAGGTGTTCCTTTCACCTAATGCGGATTTGCGGCAGTTGCAAAGGGTCACGCAAAAGCGAAGACGAAACCAAATTGCGCGCCCCAGTAGAGCGGCCAGATCAGATAGGGCGTCAGCTTGTGGGCGGGATGGTTCGCAGACAGCAGGAACTTTTCCGTTGCAAGGATCAGATCGGACGCGATGAAGGCGATTGCAGCAGGGAACGCCCATCGCAAGGCACCTGTCTGGGGCAGGGCCAGCACGGTGATCCCCATGCCAAGGATGATCGGTATATAGGCCAGAACAGGGCCTTTCAGGTCTCCGGCGCGGGGGGCAAGCAGGGTGGCCATGACAATGCCCAGAATGACCAGAGACCACACGATCGCGGGGGCATCCCAGATCAGGCTGGCGGAACTGGCGGGATGAGACAGGAACAGGGCGATATAGGCGAGATGCCCGGCGGCAAAAGCGGCAATGCCGGCCATGAACGTGGCATCCGTTTCACGCGACAACAACGCGTCCCCGGTCGCGCACAGGGCAAGCGCAACGACCAGCATCCATGGGCCGCCTTGCAGAATCGCAATGGCTGCCAGCATGGCGACCGAGGCGGTCTTCAGCACAGTGCGCAAGGAACCGGCCGGTCGGGCCGTCAGGGGCAGGTATCCCAATGCGCAGCCTAGGGCGATCCAAAAGAGAAGGGTTGTCATGTGACCTCACCGCGGTTTTCGAATACCTTCATCCCGAGCGCGGCATATAATCAAGCGCTTACGTGGAGTTAAGCGTGTTTCCCTAACCCCTGGCCAAAGGGTGAATGGCATAGCGGGATCGCATCTGACACAATGGGCATATGTTCCGAGCGCTGATGATTCTCGCCTGTTTTGCCACGCTGCCCGCTGCGGCCCAAACCCCTTTGTCCGGCCCCGAATTCGACACCTATACGCGGGGCAAGACCCTGTTTTACGGGTTCGAAGGGCAGGTCTACGGGGTCGAACGTTATTTGCCCAACCGCCGCGTGATCTGGTCTTTTCTGGATGGCGATTGCAAGGAAGGTGTCTGGTATCAGCAGGAAGAGCAGATTTGTTTCATCTACGAAGACCGGTTTGACCCGCAATGCTGGGTCTTTACGCGATCTGGCGGTGGCCTTGTCGCGCAGTTTGAAGGCGACCCGCAGGCGACCGAGCTGTACGAGGCGGAAGATATCGGGGAAGAAATGGTGTGTTATGGCCCCGATGTCGGGGTCTGACTAGGTCACTCGAAGCTCATCATAGCTGAGCATGACATGCTCCTGATACGGGCGTCTTTCTGTCAGCTTTTCGTAATAGCGACGCAGGTTTGGCAGGAGCGCGCGGGATATGCCGATGTCGTAATAGCGGTAAAGGATATGTCCCAGCTGAATATCGGCCAGCGTCAGATCGGACCCGCACAGGTAGGTGTTTTCTGACAGCCGGGTGTCGGCAAGTTCCAGTTTGCTGTCCAGTGCGGCAACGGCCTGCTCAATCGCGTGTTGGTCCTGCTGCGCCGGGGCCGTCCGCACAACCTGCCAGAACACGGGCACTGTGAAATCCATTGCGACATTGATCTTGGCCCATTCCGCCCATTTGTCGATTTCGGCCCGTTGAACCGGGTCGCGTGGCCAGAAGGCATTCCCGCCATAGGCATTCGCCAGATAGCGCAGGATTGCGCCGGTCTCCCACAGCGGTGGGTTATTGCCATCCTGTAATACTGGGATGGTGCCGTTCGGGTTCAGCTTGCGAAAGGCATCGGTGTCCAGCCCGCCGAACCTGTGCCCTGCATCGTGGCGATGACAGCGCAGATCCAGCTCTCCGACGCACCACATCAGGGCCTGAACATTCGATGACGTTTTGCGGCCCCAGATTGTCAGCATGGCTTAGAACAACGATCCCTGATCTGGTGCATCCGGTTTGGATTTCCGGTTGGGCTGCTTTACGGCTGTCCCGGTGCCAAGGATGCCATCGGCGAATTCGATGTCCAGCGCTGTATGTTTTGCGGCCTCGGCTTTGGTCGTGATGACATTCCCATCTGCGCGGACCACGGCATATCCGCGTTCCAGCGTCGCCTTGTAGCTGAGCGTTTCGCGCAGGCGGTCAGTGGCCTCAAGCTGATGTTTCAGACGATCCAGCCGCGTGGTCTGCGCCGCGTTCATCCGATCAGCAAGCCGGGCAAGGTTTTGCGCGTGCTGGCCGATCTCGCGTTGAAACGGGCGCAGGGACAGGCGTGAAGACAGGTTGCGCAATGATTCCTGCCGGGCCGAGACCAGAGTGCGCAGAGTTGACGGGCGCAGATGGGCCGACAGTTCCACCACTTGCAGGCGACGGTTTTGCACTCCTCGTGTCAAAGCCGGGGTCAAGCGATCCGCAATCAAATCAAGGCGTTGACGGGGGGAATTCAACAAACTTTCCGGGCGCGGCAGGGCGCGGGACAAATCGCGCAGCCTTTGCGAACGGCGCTGCACCGCATCCGTTGCCGCGCGCGACAGGCGGGCGCCTTGCTCGCCGGTCCAGGCGAGCAGTTCGATGCGGACCGGCACGGCCAGCTCTGCCGCAGCTGTGGGTGTAGGCGCACGGCGGTCCGAAACGAAATCGATCAGGGTCGTGTCGGTTTCATGCCCAACGGCCGAAATCAGCGGTATGTCCGATGCGGCGGCGGCGCGCGCGACACTCTCTTCGTTGAAGCCCCAAAGATCTTCGATCGACCCACCGCCACGGGCCACGATGATCAGGTCAGGACGGGGCAGCGCGCCACCGGGTGTCAACTGGTTGAACCCTTCGATGGCGCGGGTAACCTCGGGGGCGCAGTTTGCACCCTGCACGGCCACCGGCCAGATCAGCACCTTGCGCGGGAACCTGTCCCGAAGCCGGTGCAGAATGTCACGGATCACCGCGCCCGAAGGCGATGTCACAACGCCGATGATCTGCGGAAGATACGGCAGGGGCTTCTTACGCTCGGGCGCAAACAAACCTTCGGCCTCAAGCTGTTTCTTGCGCTTTTCCAGCAAGGCCATAAGTGCGCCCTGACCGGCAACGGCAACTTCATCGACATTCAGGTTGTATTTGGACTGTGCGCCAAAAGCGGTCAGGCGACCGGTGACGACAACCTCCAGTCCTTCCTCTGGCACGACTGAGAGGCTGGAAACCTGACCCTTCCATGTCGTGCAGGCCAAAACGTTACGGTCGTCCTTGATGTCGTAGTACAGGTGCCCGGATCGGGCCTTGAACACGCGGCCAACTTCGCCGCGCACGCGGATTCGCCCGAACGCGCCTTCCAGCGTGCGCTTCACCTCGCCCGATACCTCGGAAACCGTGTATTCAGGGGTGTTTTGGCCCGGAATCGGGTCATCAAGCAGGTCGGACATTTCAGCGCCTTGTTTCAATTGCTCACCCAGCTTAGAACGCCGCGCAGGCGAGGCCAAGCAGATCGGAGACGACCCCATGAACATCCTTATTCTCGGCAGCGGCGGGCGCGAACACAGCCTGGCCTGGGCAGTGATGCAAAACCCCAAATGCGACCGTCTGATCGTGGCGCCGGGCAATGCCGGGATCGCTCAGATCGCGGAGTGTGCCGCTCTGGATATCGAAAACGGCGGGGCCGTCGTCAGCTTTGCCGAGGAAAACGCGATTGATTTCGTGATTGTCGGTCCCGAGGCCCCCTTGGCCGCCGGAGTGGCGGATCGCTTGCGCGAGGCCGGGGTGCTGGTTTTCGGACCGTCTGCCGAAGCGGCCCGGCTGGAAGCCTCGAAAAGCTTTACCAAGGAAATCTGCGACGCGGCACATGCGCCCACCGCCGCTTATGCGCGGTTCACCGCGCCCGAGCCCGCCAAGGCCTATATCCGCGAACAGGGCGCGCCCATCGTGGTCAAGGCCGATGGTCTGGCCGCCGGCAAGGGCGTGATCGTGGCCATGGACGAAGACACGGCGGTTGACGCCATTGACGACATGTTCGGCGGTGCCTTTGGCGGGGCCGGGGCCGAGGTCGTGATCGAAGAGTTTATGGACGGCGAAGAGGCGTCTTTGTTTGTTCTGTGCGACGGCCAAAACATCCTGTCTATCGGCACGGCCCAAGACCACAAGCGGGTGGGCGAAGGGGATACCGGTCTGAACACCGGGGGGATGGGTGCCTATTCTCCGGCGCCGGTCCTGAGCGCGGAAGTTGAAGCGCGCGCGATGGAAGAGATCGTGCGCCCCACCATTGCCGAGATGAAGCGCCGGGGCACGCCGTTTCAGGGAATTCTTTATGCGGGGCTGATGATCAAGGACGGCCAGCCGCGCCTTGTGGAATATAACGTCCGTTTCGGGGATCCGGAATGTCAGGTCCTGATGATGCGTCTGGGCGCGCAGGCGATGGACCTGTTGCATGCCACCGCCGAAGGGCGGCTGGGCGAAATGCGGGTCAACTGGGCTGACGATCACGCGATGACGGTCGTGATGGCGGCCAAAGGTTATCCGGGAACCTACGAGAAGGGCACGGTCATCAAAGGGTTGGACAGCTTGCCCGAGGACAGCAGCAACATGGTGTTTCATGCGGGCACAAGCGAGGCTGCGGGGCAGGTGCAGGCCGTCGGCGGGCGCGTTCTGAACGTGACCGCGCGCGGAAAAACGCTGCAAGAGGCGCGCGACCGGGTGTACCAGATGGTTGATGCCGTGGATTGGCCCGAAGGGTTCTATCGCAGCGATATCGGCTGGCGCGCTTTGGAGGGATGATCGGGCAGGGGGCTTTGCCCCCTCGGCCTTGCGGCCTCCCGGCGCTGCGCGCGTTCGCGGTTGAAATCGTCCACTGGACGATTTCCTTTCAACTGCTCACCCTCCAGGATCTTTTTGGCCAGATGAAGAAGCGGATCAGCAATCCAGGGCTGATGTGAGATTGTCGCGGTGTTTGAGCGGACCGAGGTCCGTCAGATGCCAGCCATCCTGATAGGAAACGCGGATGATCCGCGACCAGTCGGCGCTGGCGAGGATCATTTCGGGATGGTCGCCACAGCTCCTCAGGCCGCCGGAAATGAAATCCTCACCGATCTTGTGGTTGGTCAGGCCGGGCAGAGCAGCGATTTCGGTCAGTCCACCATCTTTGAAGCGCCAGATGCGCAGGGTTTTGGCCAGGTGGGGGCGGTCAATATAGGCGATTTCAATAGTGCCGTCACCATCCAGATCAGCAGCACCGACCGGGGCGAGCCAGCGGAATCGTGCGCCGATATGAGGTGTGGCTGCGATTTTTTCGCCAGCGGCGTTGTAGATCGCAAGCTGAGCGCCTGTTGTGTCCTGCGTTTCAACGACAATTGCTTCAACCGCGCCGTCCCTGTCGATGTCTGCCAGACGCGGCGCAAGGTCTTCGAATACACGGTCCTGTGGCAGACGAACCGTTACGACTGTGTCATCGACCACAAGTTCCAGCGCGCCGTATTCGATATTGTCACCCAAAACGCCATGCGCGTATCGCGTGGTTGGTTCCGCGAAGCGGGCGTCGGTGATGGTATCCGCCGCGACGGCGATTGGCAGCGCGCACCACAGGCCAAAAGGGAGCAAAGCGCTGCGCACCCGACATTGCCACAGGCGGGCGGGCTGACGCGGCGCTTTGTTGGGCATCAGATCTGCTTTTCAGGCATCTGGACAATCAGGCCGTCCAGCGCGTCGGTCACCTTGATCTGGCAGGTCAGGCGCGAGCGGGCCGGGTCGGGCTCATAGGCGAAATCCAGCATGTCCTCTTCCATGTCGTCCTTGGCCGGGATTTTCTCGACCCAGTCGGGGTGAACATAGACATGGCAGGTCGAGCAGGCGCAGGCACCGCCGCAATCGGCCTCGATGCCGGGAATGTTGTTGTCACGGGCCCCTTCCATGACGGTCAGTCCGTTGGCGACCTCGACAGTGTGCTCGGTACCGCCATGCTCGACATAGGTGATCTTTGCCATTGCGTGCGTCTTCCTTTTGCGATGTTCGAAACCTTCCTTAGTGAAGGGAGTTAGGTGTTTCCAGCCTCATTTGCGACTCCTTACGCCGTGTCTGGACTTTCCTGTATTTTGTTCTATTTTTGTTCTCATGCTTGTTGCCCCTTTTCACCACGCGGTTTCAAACCGGAACTGGCCGCGACCGCCGTCCTGTCTGCCCTCCGCCCAGTTGGATGCCCCGCCCGAAGGGGCGCGTGTGGCCGTGGCCGGGCTGGTGATCCTGCGGCAGCGGCCGGGGACGGCCAAAGGCGTGATCTTTCTGACGCTTGAGGATGAGACCGGGATCGTCAACGTGGTGGTCTGGCGCAAGATCTACGAACGCTTCCGCCGTGCGGTGATCTCGGGGCGGTTGCTGAAGGTGACAGGCCGGATGCAGCGGGCGCATTCGGTGACCCATGTGATCGCGGAAGAGATCGAGGATATCTCGGACATGCTGGACCTGCTGGTGCAGGGGCAGGGTTAGGTCTGTCGTGCGGATCAATCCAACATTGTCCGTCGCAGTGCCGCAAACCCGCGTCTGGAGAGCGGGCGATATGTTTTCTTTGCCTCAAATGTGTGTTTAAGGCGCTTTTCCGCCACTTGAATGCGGGATGGTCGACTCTCCGGCGCCGGGCGCGTAGTGACACGCATCTTTGCGCATCGGCTTGTGTCAAAGCTCGGGCCGGATTGCGCATCACTCAACGTCTTTTCAGAGTCAGTTCGGATGCCCAACGCAACACACCAAGGATCGCTCGAAAAAACCGTCTCACGGGACGAAAGCCGGATTTCCGACCGTCTGGCAGAGCTCTCGGAACTCACACGTTCTGCGGGGTATGTTCACACCGCCCGAATGATCGATGAGGCGTTGAGCGCTTATTCCTTCGAACGCAGACAGGCTGAGACTGCAAAAAGGCTTCGGTCAGAGTTGCAGCAACTCAAGCGGATTGAAGCGTCGCGCTCGTATGACGAAACGGATCGAAAGCCGCATTTGGTTCCGAACTTTCGGTCCCGGCGGTCGGCAAAACCCGATGGGATGCTGTTCGACGGGGCCGAGCGTTCTGACGGCGCAGCCCAGAAAGCCGGGGCGCGCAACGGGCAGGCCGCATTTGTCCTGACGACCCGGATGCGTGTTGACGGGCGGAACGTTGCAAGGCTGCGCAATGGGCACTGGACAGGCATATCCATGTCTTTCCCCGCGGAACCTGAATTCCAGTTTCGCTGACAGGTCGCCCCACGCCAAGGATCCGCTGCCGGGGGTGCTGGTCGTGTTGGCGCGGGGCGGAGTAACCTAGTACGGGGACAAAGCGGGCCATACCTGCACCGCTGTAACGGTCGGTTTCACTAAACAGCCAGGCTATCCGAGTGAACGTTTACCGAACCAGAAGCACACCAAGATAGACAATGTAAGCAAGCACAAAGAGCCCGCCCTCGCGCCGACTGATTGACCAGCCGCTTCGGGCAAAACCGATAAGGACAAGCGTTGAGGCACACAGAACCCAGATATCGAGACGAATAATCTCGCCAGGGATGACCATAGGTTGCACCAGGACAGTTACACCAAGGATACCCAAGATGTTGAAGATGTTACTGCCCAAGACGTTCCCGAGTGCGACATCTCCCTCACCTTTCCGAACTGCGATGATTGAAGTGACGAGCTCCGGCATTGAGGTTCCGATTGCAACAATCGTCAGCCCGATTACCGTCTCCGAAAGCCCCGCTGTCTCAGCAAGAGACACGGCACCTGTCACCAAGAGCTTTGCCCCAAATATCGTAATCGCCAGCCCTGCAACGGTGATCAGCAACGACACGGCAAGAGATGTTTCTGGGCCGACTACGGCTTCTGCTTCGTTCTCGTAGACAGCTGCGGCTGGCGTGCCTTCGGACCTATACTCAGACCACAGCGTGAAGCCCAGATAGGCCGCCAAGGTGACGACAAGCCCTGCGCCGATCAGCCGGCTGATTTCGCCGTATAGAACTACGCTTAAACAAAGGAGAGTGACTATCACGACCGCCGTACCATCCCGGCGGAGTGCTCTCGGATTCACGGCGATAGGCGCGATGAGTGCTGCGATGCCGAGTATCAGAAGAACGTTTCCAATGTTGCTGCCGACAACATTCCCAATCGAAATGCCTGAAGAACCGGAAAGCGCGGCTTGCAAGCTTGTAACCAGTTCCGGTGTTGACGTTCCGAAGCCGACCAGTGTCAGTCCGATGACCATCGGTGATATACCGAACGACTTGGCAGCAGAAACCGATCCGCGCACCACCAATTCGCCACCGATCACTAAGCCAACAAGGCCAAATACGACAATTAACGCCGCGTACATCTTGAGTGGGTCTTTCTGAAGGATTTCCGTCGCTCATGTAATGATTTGCCAAACCTATACAATAGCAAAGGCGGATATTCGCGCATCACGCAGCATACGTCAGATTGGCCGCAAACCGGCCATGGATCAAACCTACCGCTTGAACAAAACGCTCTGCGCCTGCTTGTCCCGGTGATCCCCTCGCAACTCGGCATACAACGCGCGTCCGGCCTGAACGGCTGGGCGGGCGCTGACGGTCTCCAGCCAGCGGGCAAAGTGCGGTTTGTCCTCCAGCACCTGCTGCTGGCCTTCCCACAGGCTGGCCCAGCCCCAGATCGACATGTCGGCGATGGAATAGAAATCGCCCGCGACATACTCGTTTTCGGCCAGCCGCCGGTCCAGTACGCCGTAAAGTCGCGCGACCTCGGCGCGGTAGCGGTCCTTGGCATAGGGCAGGTCCTGCGGCGGGTCCAGTTGCGGGGCATATTTCAGGAAGTGATGCGCCTGACCCGCCATCGGGCCAACGCCGCCCATCTGCCACATCAACCATTCCTCGACCGCGATCCGGTCACGCTCGGACGTGCCATAGAACCGCCCGGTCTTGCGGGCCAGATACATCAGGATCGCGCCGCTTTCGAAAACCGAAATAGGTGCGCCATCCGGCCCGTCAGGATCGACAATGGCGGGCATCCGGTTGTTGGGCGCGATCTTCAGGAATGCGGGATCGAACTGGTCACCCTTGCCGATATTGATCAGGTGGGTGGTATAGGGCAGCTCCATCTCTTCCAGGGCGATGGAAACTTTCCAGCCATTCGGCGTCGGCCAGAAATACAGATCAATCGGGTCAGCCATGTGTTCTCCTGATGTTGACAGGGATCATGCGGGTTTCTGCCGGTTCGGCAAGTACCGCTTACGAAAGCGTGACCAAAGCGCAGGCCGGGCTTGACCGCGAACCGCCCGAGGCGTATTGCGATCCTGAAACTACGTGGCGATTTGTTACCGGATTGCGGGCCACGCTAAACAACACCGCTAAAAGGTCAGGATGAAAGACCCCTTTCGCTTGGCCGCGTCTGGGGTTTTTTGTTTGCCTCCACCCGAGGCTGAAAGGAATGAGATGAGCGAGAACTGGAACAAACGCACCCAAGCCGTCCATGGCGGCATCCGTCGCAGCCAGTATAACGAGGTGAGCGAGGCGATTTTCCTGACGCAGGGTTTCGTCTACGAAAACGCGGAACAGGCCGAGGCCCGGTTTCTGGAATGTGGCCCCGACGAGTTCATCTATGCCCGGTACGGCAACCCGACCGTGTCCATGTTCGAACAGCGCATCGCGGCGCTGGAAGGCGGCGAAGATGCCTTTGCGACGGCCTCGGGCATGGCCGCCGTCAACGGCGCGCTGACCTCGATGCTCAAGGCCGGGGACCATGTCGTTTCGGCCAAGGCGCTGTTCGGTTCGTGCCTCTATATCCTTGAAAACATCCTGAGCCGCTATGGCGTGGAGGTGACCTTTGTGGACGGCACCGACCTGGAACAGTGGAAGGCGGCGATCCGCCCGGACACCAAGGCCGTTTTCTTTGAATCCATGTCGAACCCAACGCTTGAGGTAATCGATATCGCTTCTGTGGCCGATCTGGCCCATGCGGTCGGAGCCGTTGTCGTGGTGGACAACGTGTTCTCGACCCCGGTGTTCTCGCGCGCGATCCAGCAGGGTGCGGATGTGGTCGTCTACTCAGCGACCAAGCATATCGACGGGCAGGGTCGTGCGCTGGGCGGTGTGATCATCGGAACCAAGGACTTCATCCGCGGAACAGTTGAACCCTATCTCAAGCATACCGGTGGCGCGCTGAGCCCGTTCAATGCGTGGATCATGCTCAAGGGCCTTGAAACGATGGCGCTGCGGGTCAATGCGCAGGCCGAAAGCGCGCAAAAGATTGCCGAGGCGCTGGAAGGGCACCCGGCATTGGAACGGACGCTTTACCCCGGTTTGAAAACCCATGCCCAGAACGCACTGGCTCAGACCCAACTGGGCGGCAAGGGCGGGACTGTGCTATCGCTGGACATCAAGGGCGGCAAGGATGCGGCTTTCGCCTTCCTGAATGCGATGACCATCCCGGTGATTTCGAACAATCTGGGCGATGCGAAATCCATCGCGACACACCCGGCGACAACAACGCACCAGCGTCTCAGCGACGCGCAGAAGGACCAACTGGGCATTACACCGGGTCTGATCCGCTTTTCCGTCGGGCTTGAGGATGCCGGTGACTTGCTGGCCGACCTTCGGCAAGCGTTGGAAGCATCGCAGAAATAAACCAAAGCCCCCCCGCGCCCTTTGCGTGCGTGGGGGGCAGGCTGCCTGCCCACGCGACCATTTTGTTTCGGGCGGCTGACAGGCGTGCCACCCGCTGTTCCCACCTTCAAAAGGCGCTAACTGTTGCGAGATGACGGTTTTGCGCCGGATTTTTCAATCCGGGCTGCTATTGCCGACGTATCGGGTTAGACTGGTAATAGACCATCAGTCATATATAGTCCGACGACCAACCAAGGAACTGCCGCTGATGAATGTTCACCCGCGCGACATTGATGAAAAACCGGATCGGGACAAGGCTGCCGAGGCTTTGAACGTTTTGCGGCAATGGGCCAAATCCGCCTCGGAAGCCGAGATAAACCAGCTTGACCCGGCTGTGGCCCGGCTGCTGCCCGGTCTGGCGGCGGGCAACTATCCGCCCTTTTCGCGCGCTTACCCCGATGACTTTGCCGTAGATGCGGCGTACCGCGCATCCTTGCCGGATTTGCAGAACGGCCCGTCCAGCCTGATCCGTGGGGCCAAACAGCAGATCCAACATGTGGGTATTTCGAACTTCCGCCTGCCGATCCGGTTCCACCGGAAAGAGGGCGAAGACCTGACTCTGGAAACCTCGATCACCGGCACGGTCAGCCTCGAGGCCGAGAAAAAGGGCATCAACATGTCCCGGATCATGCGGTCGTTCTACAAACATGCGGAACGGACCTTCAGCTTTGAGGTCATGGAATCCGCCCTGGACGATTACATGTCCGATCTGGACAGCTTCGACGCCCGTATCCAGATGCGCTTTTCCTACCCGGACAGGATCAAAAGCCTGCGCTCGGGCCTTGAGGGGTATCAGTATTACGATATCGCGCTGGAACTGGTCGAACAGAACGGTGTGCGTCAGAAGATCATGCACCTTGACTATGTCTATTCCTCAACCTGCCCCTGTTCGCTGGAACTCAGCGAACATGCCCGGTCGATGCGCGGTCAGCTGGCGACGCCGCATTCGCAGCGCTCCGTCGCACGGATCTCGGTTGTCGTGGACTGTGATGCGGATTGCCTGTGGTTTGAAGACCTGATTGCGCTGTGCCGCCGCGCGGTTCCGACGGAAACGCAGGTGATGGTGAAGCGCGAAGATGAACAGGCTTTTGCCGAATTGAACGCAGCCAATCCGATCTTCGTCGAAGATGCCGCGCGCCTGTTCTGCGCCGAGTTGCTGGCAGATCATCACGTCGGTGATTTTCGCGTTGTCGCAAGCCATCAGGAAAGCCTGCACAGCCATGACGCCGTGTCGATTCTGACCGAAGGCCCAACCTTCGCCGCGTCCAGCCTTGACCCGAAACTGTTCACGACCCTGTTTCACGTTGGCTGAACGTCTCGGGTAAGTGGCTAGAATTTAATCAGAGATTTACCTGATCGGCGCTCATTCGCCGCAGCGCAGCAAAAATGCTGCAATTGCGCGAAAAACTCCTGTATCCTGACGGGGAATGCAGCTTCGGCACACCGGCGCGCTCAATGGTGTGTCACCCGAAAGGAAGCCGAGACGTGAGACGCCTTGGACTGCAAGACCCCAACCTCCGCCCGGACCCCCCGAGCGGGCAGGGCGCTTTACCCTTACTTTTCTGGCTGCATCGTTTTCACAGGAGATCTATGGAATGAATCCGATTACCCAACCGCTGGAGCTTCAGGCCGCGGCTATACGCATGGCTGGCTATGCGATCGTCAACCAGATCAAGATCGCACAGATCATGACCCGTTCGGCACTTGAACTGCCGATGGTGCCGGTCCACGCTCTGCACCTGGCAGCATCAGCACCGGGTCCAGTGGTGAAAGCTCCGGCGGAAAAACCGGCGGCCAAACCCAAACCCGCCGCGACGCGCACGAAACGCGTACCGGTGAAATCGTCAACGGCCAAGAAAAAGCTGGCCCGCAAACCTGCGCCGGCCAAGCCGACGGCCAAATCGGTTGAGTTTTCAGCCAGTCCGCGGCCCAAGGCAGCCCCCCCGGCGGCAGCCAAACCGACACCAGCGGTTAATGATGAAAAAGCAGTGAAGCCTGTTGAATCCTCGGCGACACCTGCGACCGCAACCGTGCCACCCGTAACACCCAATCCCGCCCCTGCGGCACCGGCGCCTGTTCAGGCAGCGCAGGTCAAGCCGACACCGGTCGATCCTGCCCCGGCCAAGGTGCAGGCGAAACCAGCCCCGGCGACGGAACCGCGCAAACCGCAGGCGCGAAAAACTCGCGCCCCGTCCAAACCACCTGTGATGCCCGGAGCAGATGTCAAAAACTGACGGGTAAACCGGGATCATCTGCTTGACACGGTCGGGTTGGCACGCCAACCCTGCGCGTCATGATGGATCTTCGCCCGGTCGGATATGTGATTGGCTTGCTGGTCGCCATTCTTGGGGCGACCATGCTGCTGCCTATGCTCGCGGACCTGATCGAGGGGCGCGGCGAATGGCCGGTATTTCTGGAAAGCGCCATTATCACGACGCTGACCGGGGCCGTTCTGGCGATGAGCTGCTCGAACGGTGTGGGTGAAGGGCTGACCATCCGCCAGACCTTCCTGTTGACAACCGGAGTTTGGGCGGCGTTGCCCCTGTTTGGGGCAATTCCGTTTCTGTTCGGTGAAACCGAGCTGCGCTTTGTCGATGCGTATTTCGAGGCGATGTCCGGCCTGACAACTACAGGTTCAACGGTGATTTCCGGGTTGGACACGCTACCGCAGGGGCTTTTGCTGTGGCGCGGTATCCTGCAATGGCTGGGGGGCATCGGGATCATTGTCGTCGCCATGGTGTTCCTGCCCGAGCTGCGCGTTGGTGGCATGCAGATTTTCCGCTCGGAAGGCTTTGAAACAATGGGGAAAATTCTGCCTCGCGCGCAAGAGATCGCGGGTCAGATTTCGCTCATCTATGTTTTCCTGACACTGGTCTGCGCGCTGGTTTACGCCGGTCTGGGAATGAACTTTTTCGATGCGCTGGTACATGCGTTGACAACGCTTTCGACGGGCGGGTTCTCGAACTATGACGCCTCGTTCGGAACATTCTCGGGGCCTGCCGAATATGCGGCGTCGGTGTTCATGATCTTGGCGGCGCTTCCTTTCGTGCGCTATGTCCAGCTGGCAAACGGCCATACAGCGTCCTTGTGGAAAGACAGTCAAATTCGCGCGTTTCTGGCGACCATTCTGGTTCTGGTCATCATCATGTCGATATTCCTGACATCGGTCTTTCCGCATCACTGGGAACAGGCATTTCGGGAATCTCTGTTCAACATCACCTCGATCATCTCGGGGACCGGCTATGCCAGTGTCGATTACATGGGCTGGGGCAGCTTTCCGATCATGATGTTCTTCCTGATCGGCCTGATTGGCGGCTGCGCAGGATCGACCGCATGTTCGATCAAGATATTCCGCTACCAGCTGCTGTTTGCCTCGATCAAAAGCCAGATCAAACGGATCAGGTCTCCACATGGCGTGTTCGTGCCGCTCTACGATGGGCGGCCCGTGGGGCAGGGTGTTCTGACCTCGGTAATGAGCTTTTTCATGTTCTTTGTCCTGTCGATGGGCGTGCTGTCCTGGGCGCTGGCGCTGACCGGTCTGGACTTCATCACAGCCGTTTCCGGGGCGGCGACCGCGCTGGCCAATGTCGGTCCCGGTCTGGGCGATCAGATCGGACCAGCGGGCAATTTCGCAAATCTCAACGACACGGCCAAATGGTTGCTGACAATCGGGATGCTGGTGGGGCGGCTCGAGCTGTTGGCCGTTTACGCGATCTTCACCGTTCAATTCTGGAGAGGCTGATGAAAAGACCCCTTGGCGCGCAGATTTCGCATATGCTCAAGGATCGTGGCGTGGACGTGATTTTCGGCATACCCGGCGTTCACAATCAGGAAATGTATCGCGGCATCGAAGAAGCTGGCATCCAACATGTTCTGGCCCGGCACGAACAGGGGGCGGGGTTCATGGCCGATGGGTATGCCCGCGCAACCGGCAAGCCGGGGGTTGCCTATGTGATCACCGGACCCGGCCTGTGCAACATCATGACGCCAATCGGGCAGGCCTACAGCGACTCGGTGCCGATGCTGGTGGTGTCGTCCTGCCTTGATGAAACACAGGCCCTGCGCGGCCAGTTGCACCAGATGAAGGACCAGTGTCTTGCGGCCGGAACCGTTGCCGACTGGTCGGCACGGGCCAACTCGGCCGAGGCCGCCTATGCACTGGTCGAACGCGCCTTTGAAGAATTCGAGCTGTTGCGCCCGCGTCCCAAGCATATTCAGGTGACTATCGCGCAGTTGCAGGCCGAGGCTGACCCGGCACCTTTCCCCAACCAGCCCGCGTTGCGCACCAAGGCGTTGCCACCCGACGTATCGTCGGTTGTCTCGATGCTGAACCTTGCGCGCAGGCCGCTGTTCATTCTGGGGGGTGGTTGCAAATCCAATGACTGGCGGCAGATTCTGACACAGCTAGGGGCGGCCTGCTTTACCACTTATGCAGGGCGCGGGCTGCCAGGCGCAAACTATCCGCTGGACTTCGGCGCATCCCTGCCGCGCCCTGGCAGCGCCGAGGTTATCGCTTCGGCGGACCTGGTCATCGCGGTCGGCGCAGAACTGGGCGAGGTCGATCTGTGGCGCAGCGACCTTGGGCATTCGGCAACGCTGATCCGGGTTGACCTTGATCCCGAAGTCCTGTCCGACCACCATCGCGCCGCGATTAAACTGCAAACCGACAGCGAAAGCTTTGCCCGCGCCTTGTGGCAGGCGACCGAAAACCTGAAACCGGCAACCGGCTGGTTGTCCGATGAAATTTCCGAAACCCGCGCCCGGTGGCGGGCCGAGGTGGATGCCGAACGGCCCGGAATTGCAGCAGTGGCCGATGCGCTGCGCGCCGCGATGCCTGCTGATACCATGATCTATTCCGACATGACCCAATTCGCCTATGTCGCGAAAGAGGTGTGGGACATGGCCTATCCGCATCACTGGCACCATCCGACCGGGTTCGGAACGCTGGGCTATGGTCTGCCGGCCGGAATTGGCGGAGCGGTGGCGCGGCGCGGCAAACCAACGGCGGTAATCGCCGGGGATTACGGGTTCCACTATACGATGCAGGAACTGGGTGTTGCGGTCGAACTGGGATTGTCGCTGCCGATCATCCTGTGGGACAATGGCAAGCTGAAAGAAATCGAAGACAGCATGGTGCGCAGCCAGATCGCGCCCAATGCGGTGGTGGCGCATAACCCGGATTTCTGCAAACTGGCCGAGGCTTTTGGCGCGCGCGCCTCAGCGCCTTCATCTCTGGCTGAGATGCAGAGCGCGGTTCGCGCGGCGTTTGATGCACCTGTCCCGACCTTGATCCACGTGACCCCGGACATTCTGTAACAAATAAAAGCGCCGCAGGTTCATGCGGCGCTTTGGTGTTTCAATATCTGCGCGGGCTCAGTCCCAGCAGTGCACCAGAACCGTCATTCCGGTTGCGCGCCGGTTCAATTCGTTGGGGGAAATCCGGGTAGTTTCCTCGCTCGACAGACCGGAAACACCGGCTTTCGTCAGGATTTCTGTCAACCGCTCGACCGTTGCCGCAAGGCTGACAGACGCGGGCAGCGTGCGCCCCTCTGACGGTGTCGGCAGCAACATGCCAACCACGTTGCCACTGTCGTTGAAGACCGGTCCGCCCGCATCGCCGGGCTGTGCGTTCAGGGCCAGCCGTTTGATACCTGTCTCGCCGTTCAGGCCACGGATATCCGCGATTTGACCGTAGGTCAGCGTCGGTGCGCCCAAAGCCCCCTGATAGGAAAAGCCGGATACGGCCACTTCGGACTGAATGCGCGGCTGGGTGGTGCTGAAAGCAGCAACACTCATGGGTGCAAGGGCTTTTGCAGGGCGCAGGACCGAAACACCAAGCTCCTGGTCCGTCAGCGCCAGTTGAACCTCCTGATCCCCCTCCAGGGTGATCCGGGTGCAGCTTTCGGCGGCTTCCGACACCGTCAGAACCGTGCCGTCCGCACCAGCGAAAAAGCCCGACCGCGACAGCCGCGGCTTGCGGATCTGAAGACCCGAGACCAGATCGATGCGCTGTTCCGCATCCGCACCGGCGGCGGCATCCAGAACCGCGTCCGTTGTGCTCAGGCTGGTCGCCATCGCAGCCAGAACACGCAGGCGGCGCGCCTCGTCCCCTTCGGGCCAGACCAGCGTAAAGCCCTTGATCATTCCATCGGCCAACCGCGCCTGCGTGAATGAAACGATCCCATTGCCGCGCCCTTCAAGGGTAAACTGGTCGCGGCCCAGCTCACGCGGGCCGTTCAGCGGAACAATTTCAAGCGACTGCATCACCTGGTAAAGGGCGCGCAGCGTGTTCTTGTCACCCTCCTGACTGATCAAAAGGGCCTGGGTCTTCAGATCCGAGGCGCTTTTGAAATGCACGAACGGTGCCTCATAGCGGTCAAAGCTGACTGTACCCAACGGCATGTCCAGCGCAATTCCGGCCGCGTCATCGGAATACCGGTCCATCCCGGCCGAGATCAGCGGCGCGTTGTATTCATCCATCAGGGCCTTGCGCTGAGCCGTGGTCAGAACGCCCGTCGCCTCATACCCGTTGAACCGCTGCCAATCGCCCATCGACCGGCGGGTTCCCTGACCGAAAGCACCATCAATGGTCGAATTATAGAACCCAGCCGCTTGCAGGGCCGTTTGCAAGTCTTTCCGTTCCTGCGCCGTCAAAAGACGCTCGGACTGCAATGCTTGTGCGCGGGTTTCATCCGAAACCTGTGGGGTCGCGATTGTCAGGGTTTCTTGCGGCTGCGCTGCCGGTTCCGTCGGCGCGCTTACAGCGTCGCGGTTCAGGGCGTTTTCGCCGACGGGCCAGAACTGTTGCCCCAACGAGCTTGAAAACGCGACAAAGCTGTCACGCGGGATCTGCCCCTCGGCCCGGTAAACGCGCAATACCTGCTCGGCATCCCCGCGTGCATAAGGGCCGATCACGATGGCATACCAGCCACTGTTCAGCCGAAACCCGTTCACGTCGGGCAGGGTGCTGGCATAGGCTTGCGCCCGGTCCTGCGCTTCGCGCAGCGACGGCTGCGCCTCGACCTGAACCCAGACGCCGGGGTCTTGTTGAGCGGTCGCGGCGCGCAGGCCGACCAGAAGAAACAAAAGAACTGCTGAAAATACGCGTGTCATAGTCTGCCCGTGTTATGCGGTGTTTGTACTGAGGGGCAGAATACGCGATTTCATTTGCCAAATACCATGCTGTGAATGCGGGGAATTTGTGGTGTGGCCGCGCAGATACAGCCGCAGCCCAAAGCCCCGTTGACGCCCCTCGGCCCCTTGCATAGGAAGGGCCAAACCGACCGGAACCGGGCGCACGGGGCGCCCAGAGGGAATGTCATGACCGAACCGACCAGCGCACCGCGTTCATTTCAGGAAATCATCCTCAGGCTTCAGTCCTACTGGGCCTCGAAAGGCTGTGCGATTCTGCAACCCTATGACATGGAGGTCGGGGCGGGGACGTTCCATCCCGCAACCACTTTGCGGGCGCTGGGGTCCAAGGCCTGGGCCGCAGCCTATGTTCAGCCGTCGCGCCGTCCCACGGACGGGCGCTATGGCGAAAACCCCAACCGGCTTCAGCATTACTACCAGTACCAGGTGCTGATCAAACCCAGCCCGCCGGATTTGCAGGAGCTGTATCTGGGCAGCCTTCAGGCCATTGGCATCGACATGGATCTGCATGATATCCGCTTTGTCGAAGACGACTGGGAAAGCCCTACACTCGGCGCGTGGGGGCTTGGCTGGGAGGTTTGGTGTGACGGAATGGAAGTCAGCCAGTTCACCTACTTCCAGCAGGTCGGCGGCCATGACTGCGCGCCTGTCTCGGGCGAGCTGACCTATGGGCTCGAGCGTCTGGCCATGTATGTGCTGGGCATCGACCACGTGATGGACATGCCGTTCAACGATCCGCAATCCCCCAGCGCTTTGACCTATGGCGACATCTTCAAACAGACCGAAGAGGAATACGCCCGCTGGAATTTTGACGTCGCCAATACCGAGGTTCTGCTGCGCCATTTCGAAGAGGCCGAGGCTGAATGCGCCACGATCCTGGCGCAGGCGCATGACGATCCGAAAACCGGCAAGCGCATCATCATGGCGCATCCGGCCTATGACCAATGCATCAAGGCGTCACACATCTTCAACCTGCTGGATGCGCGGGGCGTGATCTCGGTCACCGAACGGCAGGCCTATATCGGGCGCGTGCGGGCGCTGGCCAAGCAATGCGCGGATGCCTTTGTGCAGACCGAGGCGGCCGGGTTCAGCGCCGGATGAGGCGATCAGGCCAGTCCCGGCAACAGGGCTTTCAGGCCGTCCGCAATCATGCTGACGGCGATAGCCGCCAGAATCATCCCCATAAAGCGGCTCATGATCACGCGCGCGGTGTCGGACAGGCGTTGGGCCAGCCAGGCCGCGTTCCAGAACGTGATCAGAAGCAGGCCGACAATAGCAAGGTATACACCTGCATAAACAAAGGCTTCTACGGGCTTCTTGATCTGGTGCGCATACAGGATCAGCGTGGTGATGGTGCCGGGGCCGACCAGAATGGGAAAGGCCAGCGGATAAAAGGCGACGGTGTCGGGTTCGGGGTAAGCGTCCTTTTCCCCCTTCGTCCCGTGATGAGAGGTGCTTTCGTGTCCGTTCAGCATGTTCAGACCGATCATCATTACAACCAGACCACCGGCGACGCGCAGATGATTGACGCTGATGCCAAAAAGGCCAAGCGCCTGACTGCCGACCAGGGCAAAGGCACCGCCAAGGATCAGGCAGTAGATCACGGTTTTGACCGCAATCTTGCGCTGTTCGGTGGCAGACAGGTCCTGAGTGACGCTCAGAAACACCGGCAGGTTGGTGACCGGGTTCATGATCGCAAACAATGCGCCGAAAAATCCGACGGCAAAGGTGGATTCCATCGTGTAGACCTCGTTTCTACCTGTTCCCCGATGAAACCTGTCCTATTTTACAAGAACTTGAAAGAGGCGGTCTGAAAGATGACGGGAAAACTGCTGGCAATTCTTCTGCTGCTGTCGGCCATCGTGGCAGGCCTCGGCATGTATTATCTACAGGTCTACGGCTATTATTATGAGGTCGAACCGCAACCGGGGCAGGACGTTGCCCTGACGACGGATGCGAACGGTGTGCCCGAGCCCATCGCCTATTCCGGGTTTCAGGCAATCGACGCGGACAGTTCGCCGATCCGGTATCGCGCCTGTTTCGAAACCGAATTGATGCCAGACCAGATGGCTGGATACGTGCCTGTCGAAAACCCTGAACCCCTGACTGCACCGGGATGGTTTGAATGCTACGATGCGGTGTCATTGGCGGATGCGCTTGAATCCGGGCAGGCGCGGGCGTTCATGGGGGTGAAGAACATCCACTTCGGCGTCGACCGGATCGTGGCGATCTCCGCGGATGGCAAGGGCTATGTCTGGCACGCGTTGAACAATTGCGGTGAAAAAGCTTATGACGGTACCGTCGTGGGCGAGGAATGCCCGCCGCGCCCGGAAAACTGAAGGAGCAGACCGTGGGCCATGTCATAGAAATCCCCGATTTCCTGACGGCCACTCTGGGGTTTGCGGTCTTTCTGATCGGGGCCGAGATCAATGCCCGTGTGGCAACCCTGCGCAATTTCAACATCCCGGAACCCGTAACAGGGGGCCTGCTGGCTTCGCTGGTGGTTCTGACGTTCTATCTGGTATTCGGGATTGAACTGTCCTTTGGCCTGACGGCCCGCGATTTCCTGCTGGTCCTGTTTTTTGCCGGGATCGGCCTGAATGCCCGCCTGTCTGACCTCATTGCGGGCGGTAAGCCGTTAATCTTGCTTTTGATTCTCACTCTGGCGACGATTGTCTTTCAGAATGTGATTGGTGCCGCTGGGGCGGCGATCTTCGGCTATCCCGCACAGGCCGGTGTGTTGTTCGGATCGGCCGCCCTGATCGGTGGGCACGGTACGGCAATCGCATGGGCGCCGGACGTGGCGCAGGCAACGGGGTTAGACGGCGCGACCGAACTGGGTGTGGCCGTCGCCACCCTTGGATTGGTGCTTGCCGCGCTAGTTGGCGGCCCGATTGCGCGCCTGCTGGTCGAACGGCGCGGCCTGACGCCTGACCGCCCTGACGAAGAACCCAGCGTCGGATTGCCGGATGAGCATGACGGGCACACCACAAGCATCGATCATCTGACCGTCATGCGCGTCCTGCTGCACCTGAACCTGGCGATCATCTTGGGATATGCACTGAATGAATCAATTGCTGCCGCCGGGCTGAAACTGCCGCTGTTCGTGCCTTGCCTGATCATGGGCATCGTGATCGCCAATCTGCGGGACGCGCTGTTTCCCGGCGCTCCGAAAGTGTCGCGCACACCATCGCTGGCGCTGATTTCGGAATTTGCGCTGGGCGCGTTTCTGGCAATGTCGCTGATGAGCCTGCAACTCTGGACCATTGCGCAGCTTGGCATGGCCATTGCCGTGATCATGACAGCGCAGACGGTGTTCGCGGTGCTGTTCGTCCTCTGGGTGCTGTTCCCGGTCATGGGGTCCAACTATCGCGCGGCTGTACTTGCCGCCGGATTTGGCGGCTTTGCGTTGGGGGCCACACCCACCGCTATCGCAAATATGACAGCCGTGACCAAGCGATATGGCCCATCGCCTATTGCCTTTATCGTGCTGCCCCTTGTATCCGCCTTCTTTGTGGATATCGCCAATGCCATCGTCATTCAGACGATCGTCAATTTCTAAGGACCGACAATGCCCGACCTGCTGATCGAACTGTTCTCCGAAGAGATCCCCGCACGGATGCAAGCCCGTGCCGGCGAGGATCTGAAAAAGCGGATTACCGATGGTCTGGTCGAGGCCGGTCTGACCTATGCAAGCGCGGCCGCCCTGACCACGCCCCGCCGCCTGACGCTGGCGGTCGAAGGGCTGCTGGCGAAAAGCCCCACCATCCGGGAAGAACGCAAGGGTCCAAAGGTCGGCGCGCCTGATAAAGCAATCGAAGGGTTTCTGCGCGGCGCGGGCCTGACCCGTGATCAGCTGGAAGAACGCGAAACCCCCAAGGGGGCCATCTATTTCGCCACCATCGAAAAGGCTGGTCGCCCCGCGGCCGAGATCATTGCCGAAGTGCTCGAAACCACCACCCGCAATTTTCCTTGGCCAAAATCAATGCGCTGGGGCAGTGGCAGCTTGCGCTGGGTGCGCCCGCTGCATTCGATCCTGTGCATTCTGACGGATGAGACCGGGGCGCAAGTCGTGCCAATGGATGTCGATGGCATTTCGTCCGGCGACACCACAGCAGGCCACCGCTTCATGGCGCCCAGCCGCTTTTCGGTCACGTCTTTCGACGATTACGCGGCCAAGCTGAAGCGGGCTTTCGTGGTTCTTTCCCCCGAGGAACGCGCCCAGCACATCTGGAACGACGCCCAGAACATGGCCTTTGCCGCTGGTCTTGAGCTGGTCGAAGACAAGGGCCTGCTGGCCGAGGTCGCCGGGCTGGTCGAATGGCCGGTCGTCCTGATGGGACAGATTGACGACGAATTTCTCGACCTGCCGCCCGAGGTGCTGCAGACCTCGATGAAAGAACACCAAAAGTTCTTCTCGGTCCGCAATCCCAAAACGGGCCGGATTGAACGGTTCGTCACTGTTGCGAACCGCGAAACCGCTGACAATGGCGCGACCATTCTGGCGGGCAATCAGAAAGTTCTGTCGGCCCGTCTGGCGGATGCCAAGTTCTTTTGGGAAAATGACCTGCGCATCGCCAAATCGGACATTGCACAATGGACCCGCGCGCTGGAAAACGTCACCTTCCACAACAAACTGGGAACGCAAGCTGACCGGATCGGCCGTATCGCCGCGCTGGCCCGCGAACTGGCGCCAGTGACCGGTGCCGATGCCGATCAGGCCAAAAAAGCCGCGTGCCTGGCCAAGGCCGACCTCAGCTCGGAAATGGTCTACGAATTCCCTGAACTTCAGGGCCTTATGGGGCGGTATTACATCGAAGCGGCAGGCGAAGATGCTGCCGTGGCCGCCGTCGCGCAAGAGCACTACTCGCCTTTGGGGCCATCAGACGACGTGCCCACGGCTCCGCTGTCGGTGACCGTTGCATTGGCCGACAAGCTGGACACGCTGGCGGGGTTCTGGGCGATTGATGAAAAGCCTACCGGCTCAAAAGACCCGTTTGCTCTGCGCCGGGCAGCGCTGGGGGTTATCCGGTTGGTGCTCGACAATGACCTGCGTCTGCATCTGGATCGGTTCTTCGACGGGCAGCTGCTGCGTGCTGAAAGCGCTGCAAACGAGGCGCTGGCGGCGGAAAACGTTGACGAACTTTTGGATGAAATCGCAGATCACGGCGTGTTTGGCGCAGCCTTCCAGACTGTCAAGGAAAGGCTGGGCGAAGTGTCGGGCGCCGATTTCCTGAGCCTTGAAAAGAAGATCCCCGACGCATCCGACGATCTCCTCTCCTTCTTCCACGACCGCCTCAAGGTCTTCCTCCGCGACGAGGGCATCCGCCATGACGTCATCGATGCCTGTATCGCGATGGACGGCAATGACGACCTCAATCTGCTGGTCAAACGCGCCCGCGCGCTGAACGCGGTGATCGCGACTGAGGATGGCGAAAACCTTGTGCAGGGTTTCAAGCGCGCAAACAACATCCTGACCCAGGCCGAGGAAAAGGATGGGGTGGAATATTCCTACGGTGCGGATGTGAAATTCGCCGAAACCGACAGCGAAAAGGCATTGTTTGCGGCCTTGAACGCAGCACAGGCAAAAATCGAACCCGCGCTGAAATCCGAAGATTTCCCCACGGCCATGGCCGCCATGGCGGGGCTGCGCGGGCCGGTGGATGCGTTCTTTGAGGATGTGCAGGTCAACACCGATAATGACATTGTTCGCCGCAACCGGCTGAACCTGCTCAGCCAGATCCGTCAGATCTGCTCCAGCGTGGCCGATCTGACCCGGATCGAAGGGTAAACGACCGGGCGCGCTGGCACGCGCGCCCACAACGCTCTTGCGTGAAGGGCGCAAGCGCTTATGCTGCAGGCAAACCAAAAGGTGCTGCAGTGCAGAATAATCCGAATACGACGCTCATCACATCCGACGCGCCTGTCACCGCCCATACACATGGCGGGCGGGCCAAATGTCTGCAACGTCTGGTCCGGCTGAACCTGCCCGTGCCCCGAACCGTTGCGCTGTCATTTGATGCCGTTCACCAGATCGCCGAAGGGACAACCCCGGATATTGCGGCGATCCTCGAACAGTTCGATCCGACCTCGTTGCTATGCGTCCGGCCCAGTTCCGAAGATCCCGATTGGGGCGGTCCCGGCGCGGTTCTCAATATCGGAATGAACGATGCCCGTTATGTCGACCTGTCCGACACCATGGGGGCCGAGGCCGCCGCAGCCCTGTATCTGAGGTTCGTTCAAAGCTATGCGATCCACGTGGCGCGGCTGGATGCGGATGTGTTTGATGACATTGACGCCGACGGCCGCGAAGGGCTGCGCCATTCGCTGCGCGCCTACGAGGACGAAACCGACGAGGTCTTTCCGCAGGACAGGGGCGAACAGTTGATCGGTGTTCTGCGCTCGATGGCACGTGCATGGGACGGGACGTCCGCGCGCTTGCTGCGGCAGGCCAAGGGGGCACCCGCTGATGCCGGGCTTGGGTTGGTCATCCAAGAGATGATCCCCGGCGTCGGCAAAGGGGAATGCGGATCGGGTGTTCTGCAACTGGTTGATTCCACAACCGGAATGCCACAGATCACCGGTCGCTACCTAAGTCAGAGCCAGGGGCGCGATGCGCTGGGCAAAGATGTGGCAGCCCTGTTTCTGGAAAAAGACCCGCGCGGCCCCTCGCTGGAAGAGGTCGCGCCCAAAGCTTTTGCCGATGTCAAAGCGCATGCCGCCCTGATGCGCCAGAAACTGCGCGAAGAGATGCAGGTCGAATTCGTCATTCAGGATGGCACTGTGCATATTCTGGATGGCGTCCGGGTGCAGAGATCGGCCCGCGCGGCCATGCGCATTGCCGTACGTCTTGCCGAAGACGGTATCATACCGCCGCAAGAGGCGGTGATGCGTGTCGACCCGCACGCGCTGAACGAACTTCTGCACCGTCAGGTCCACCCCGATGCGCGCCGCGATGTGCTGACCACGGCCATTGGTGCCAGCCCCGGTGCCTCGACCGGCAAGATCGTGTTCACCTCGGCCGAAGCACAGGCCAGTGCCGCTCGGGGCGAGGCGTGTGTTCTGGTGCGCCGGGAAACCTCGCCCGAGGATGTGCGCGGGATGCACGCCGCTGTAGCGGTTCTGACGGAAAAGGGCGGCATGACCAGCCACGCGGCCGTGATCGGGCGCGGATTGGGCCTGCCCTGTATCGTCGGGGCCTCGGAAATGCGGTTTCAGACGAAAGACAAGATGCTGACTGCACCGGATGGGCGCGTGTTCAAAACCGGCGATATTGTCACCATTGATGGCAGCTCTGGGCAGGTGCTGGCCGGCCAGCCCGCCATGCTCGAGGCCGCATTGGATGACTGTTTCCAGACGCTGATGGGCTGGGCCGATGCCGAGCGTGACATTGACATCCGCGCCAATGCTGACACACCGGCTGACGCGCAGACGGCCCGGAACTTTCAGGCTCAGGGGATCGGTCTTTGCCGGACCGAACATATGTTCTTTGATCCCGGTCGTCTGATCGTGATGCGCGAAATGATCTTTGCGCAAACCTCGGCGGGCAGGGCGGCAGTGCTGGCACGCCTGCTTCCGATGCAGCGCGAGGATTTTGTTCAGCTGTTCAGGATCATGGAAGGCCAGCCTGTCTGCATCCGCCTGTTCGATCCCCCCTTGCATGAATTCCTGCCGACAACGCGCACCGGGCAACGGGAACTGGCCGAGGCGCTGGACCTGCCCGTGTCCGACGTCGAACGCCGGGTCGAGGCGATGACAGAATACAACCCCATGCTTGGCCTGCGCGGCGTTCGTCTGGGTGTCACCGTGCCCGAGATCTACGACATGCAGGCGCGTGCGATTTTCGAAGCCACGCTTGAGGCCCGAAAAAACGGTGCCCCGGTGGTACCCGAAGTGATGATCCCGCTGGTTTCCGCCAAGCGCGAGGTTGAACTTGTCAAATCCCGCATCGACTCGGTTGCCGCCGCCGTTGAATCGGAACGGGGGCAGAAGTTCGAATACCGGCTGGGCGTCATGGTCGAAACGCCACGCGCCTGTCTGCGCGCGGAAGAGATCGCGCCGCAGACCGCCTTCATGAGTTTTGGTACAAACGACTTGACACAGATGACTTACGGCCTGTCCCGCGACGATGCCGGTCGTTTCATGTCCGCTTACGTGCGACAGGGGGTCTTTACCGAAGATCCGTTCCACGTTCTTGATCCGGACGGGGTGGGCGAGTTGCTGAAACTCGGGGCAGAACGCGGGCGTGCCGCGAAGCCGGATGTGACCCTTTCGGTCTGTGGCGAACACGGCGGGAACCCCGAATCAATCGCCATCTGTCGCGATCTTGGGTTCGACTATGTGTCATGCTCACCGTTCCGGGTTCCGGTCGCTCGGCTGGCTGCCGCTCAACTGGCGATTTCCTCCAGACTTGGGGGTTGACACTGCGCCGAACCCCAAGGAATAGTGGGTTATACGGTCACTCGTAGGCGAAAAATATTTTCGCCACGGGCGATTTTCCACTTGCTTTTTTCTAGATACTGGACCTTTGCGCCAGTCTGGGGTATCAGCCTCGTCGCGCCCGCCGGGGGAGGGTATGGCGCGTGATGTGCCTGTGCGAGGTTATCTGATGCTACGTTACATATTGGCTGTTGCCGCAGTGGCGGCAACCGTGCTGCCGAGTGCGTCCTTCGCCGAGAAGGAAGCGACTGATACTGCAAAGCAAGAACTTGTCGCCCGCAGCGAGCTGCCGGCGCAAAGTTTTCGGGACTATTTCAAGCTGTTCCAGCCCCGCAAGGCGGCCGAACCTGTCGAAGTGTCCTTCTCCAAAGACTGGCTTGACCAGCAACCAAAGGCCACGGGCGGCGAAAACTGGGAATGCCTGTCCGAAGCCCTGTACTTCGAGGCGCGCGGCGAAAGCGTGCGCGGCCAGTTCGCGGTTGCCGAGGTGATCCTGAACCGGGTCAAAAGCAGCCGTTTCCCGGATTCCCTGTGCGGGGTGATCCATCAGGGGACCGGCAAGAAATACCAGTGCCAGTTCACATACACCTGCGATGGCCGCAAAGAGGTCATCCACGAGAAAACGGCGTATGAGCGTGTGGCAAAAGTCGCGCGGGCAGCCATTGATGGTGTGGCGGATGAGTTGACCGAAGGGGCGACGCACTATCACACGACGTCGGTTCGCCCATCCTGGTCGCGGGTCTATAAACAGACGGCGAAAATCGGCGTGCATGTTTTTTACCGCCACAACTACCGGACAGCGAGCAACTGATTGACGCACCCGCGCTGGAAGCTTGCTGGCGTGGGGCAGGTTGCACCCTATATTGCGGGCCAGGAGGCCCGTAATGATTTTGAACCGCAGACACCTTTTGCAAACGGCTGCAGCAGCATTGCTGATGCCGCGTGTGGCCAGCGCGGGTTTTGCACCGCTTAATGCGCGTGTAACCAAACACCCGATCGCGCCTGCAAGTTATCCTGAAACGGAAGTCTGGACATATGACGGGTCTGTCCCCGGCGTTGAACTGCGTGTCAGGCAGGGCGACCGCATCCAGCGCACCCTGATGAACCAGCTTCCGCAAGCCACGTCGGTCCATTGGCACGGCATTCGCATTGAAAACACCATGGACGGCGTGCCCGGCCTGACACAGGACGCGGTCGAGACGGGCGCAAGCTTTGATTACTCCTTCGTCGTTCCCGACGCAGGGACCTATTGGTATCATGCGCATAACCAGTCGATGGAACAGGTTGCGCGCGGGCTTTACGGGCCGCTGATCGTCGAAGAAACCGCTGCCCCCGATGTGGATCAGGATCTGGTGCTGATGCTGGACGACTGGAGGCTTGATCCTGAAACCGCCCAGATCACGGATGATTTCGACAATGGCCATGATCTCAGCCACGCTGGCCGACTGGGCAATATCATCACTGTCAACGGATCCCTTGACCCGCGCGTTCAGGCGCGACGGAACGACCGTCTCCGGCTACGCCTGATCAACGCCTCCAACGCGCGGATTTTTGACCTGAATCTCGATGGGTTGTCAGGGTGGATCGTCGCCCTTGACGGTATGCCACTGGAAACGCCGATCCCAATGTCGGGGGCTTTCCCAATCGCCCCTGCACAACGCATCGATCTTGTTGTGGATGTCGTGGCTGGGGGTGATACGGCAAGTCTGGTGAGTGTTGAACGCGACGGTGCCTTTGGCATCGTTCGGTTCGATATCGACGAACCTCTCGCACCCGCGCCACGACAAGGCGTGGCAGCGTTGCCGCCCAACCCTTTGCCGGTCATCGAGGATATCTCATCCGCGCCATTGCACCGGATGTCCCTGCAAGGCGGGGCGATGCGCTGGCTGGACAGCGCCCGGATCGGGGACACTGAATTGTCAGGCCAGGAACTGGCGCAGTTGGGCCGGTTCTGGGCCCTGAACGGTTATGCGGAACGCCCGTCCGACCCGTTTCTGGACGCGCGGACCGGCGGCCTTCACAGGATCGAGTTCGTCAATGAAACAGTCTTTCCACATGCCATGCATTTGCACGGCCACCACTTCCGACTGATCCAGCCGGACGGATCGCTTGGCCCGTGGCGCGACACTGTTTTGGTTGATCGGGGACAAACCCGCCAGATCGCGCTGGTCGCGGATAATCCGGGGGACTGGCTGTTGCATTGCCATATGCTGGGCCATGCCGCTTCGGGTATGATGAGCTGGTTTCGCGTCACATGACGCCGCATTCGGCGGTTGGAATGGCGTTTGTTTGAATGTTATAGGCCCTTGCAACGCCTATAGTGGGCAAGCCCTGCAACAAGCCGAAAAGGCCGGACCCATGAGTTCTGAAATCCGACTGGCATTTGCGCACCCGTCCGAACGGTCCGAGGCGACCTCGCCCCGAGGGCCGCTGGACCGCATTTCCCTGCGCGACCATATTGTCGAGGTTGAAATCGGTGCGTTTCAGGCCGAGCGGGGAACAACCCAGCGGATCTGTTTCAATATCGTGGTCGAAGTCCGGCCTCTGACCGACCCGATTGACGACGATGTGGATCGCATCCTGTCTTATGACCGGGTGACGGAATCCATTGCCTATGAGCTCGCGGCCGAACGTCTGAACCTGCTTGAAACCCTTGCCGAACGTGTGGCCGAACGTATCTTGCATGAACCTCAGGCTGTAAGGGTCTTTGTTCGCATCGAAAAACTGGATCGTGGTCCGGGCGCTCTGGGGGTCGAGATCGTGCGCGGGAAAGACTCGGTTCATCACGACGTGACCGAGGAAGACCGCCCGCATCCCCGTCTGGTCTACCTGTCGAATGACGCCATCGCCTCGGACAATCTGACCGGGTGGATCGACCAGTTGCAGAACCGCCAGCGCCCGCTGATCCTGTGTGTGGGGGCGTCAGACCTGGCTGCGCCGCAAACCGGCCACGCAATGACACAGCGCCGGATTGACCTGCTTGCGATCGAGCAAAACGCGTGGGTTCTGGCCGCGCGCGATCACCGCTGCAAGGTGGTTTCAACCCGGACGGAACTGGACTGGGCCATGAAGAACGGCCAGATCTGCGTCTGGGCCCCGTCCAAGATCGTTCTGGACGCGGTGGATGGTCCGTCCGCCGCGCCCTCCGACGCCGTGGCTTTGGCCGCATGGTTTGCCGCGACCTTTGAAGCCAGTGAAATGATGGTTATCGGCGGCGAATTGCCGAAAGCGCCCAAAACCCCCTTGCGGGCTGTGGCCGTGGATCAGGCCCAATTGTGAGCATCTATTTCAGACCGCTGGTTCAGCACGGCCAGACCCGGCCCGCTGGCGCGTACTCTCTGGCCGGTCAGCCCCTGTGGTTTACCCATGTCGAAGCGCTTGGGCGCGAAACCGCACCGCAGATCATGGCGGCATCGGATATTCCCGGTGGGGCGCTGGCGCGATTGACCGGCCCGCGCGCACCCATCGCCGGGCTGGATATGCAGGTGCCGCATATCATGGGCATTCTCAACACCACGCCTGACAGTTTCTCGGACGGGGGTGTTCACAGCTCGGTCGAGGCCGCCCGCGATGCCGCTGCAAGGATGGTGGCGCATGGGGCCACCATTCTGGATATCGGCGGGGAATCAACGCGCCCGGGTGCGGATTTCATTCCGGCAGATCAGGAAATTGCCCGCACCCGCCCAGTGATCGAGGCGATTCGCGCTCAAACGGATGCCCTGATTTCAATCGACACCCGCAAAGCCAGCGTCGCAAAAGCGGCGTGTGCGGCGGGCGCGGGGTTGGTCAACGACGTCTCGGGGTTCACCTTCGATCCCGAACTGGCGCCGTTTTGCGCCGCCAAGGGCACACCAGTTTGCGTCATGCATATGCAGGGCGATCCGGCCACGATGCAGGAAAACCCCAGCTACGACAACGTGTTGCTGGATGTTTACGACGTCCTCGAAACCCAGATCGCTCTGCTGGAGAACCTGGGGCTTCGGCGCGACCTGATCATGGTCGATCCGGGCATCGGTTTCGGCAAGACCGAGGATCATAACCTGACCTTGCTGCGCAATCTCAGCCTGTTTCACGGGCTTGGCTGCCCGATCCTGCTGGGTGTGTCCCGCAAGGGCTTTATCGGAACGATTGGACGGGAGCCTGACAAGACTGCCCGCGCGCCGGGTTCAATTGCCGTGGCTTTGGCCGGATTGTCTCAGGGCGTGCAGATCATTCGCGTTCACGACGTCGCCGAGACCGCTCAGGCCTTGCGCCTATGGGCTGCTGTCCGGTAATCCGGTCTCACGGAAAATCACGGAGTGACACCAATGCGCAAGCTGTTCGGAACCGACGGGGTGCGGGGCACGGCCAACACGCATCCGATGACGGCGGAAATGGCGTTGCGCATCGGGGCTGCGGTGGGGCGCTATTTCCGGCGTGACGCGACCGGTGTGCACCGGGTCGTCATCGGCAAGGACACGCGCCTGTCCGGCTATATGCTGGAAAACGCGCTGACCGCCGGTTTGACGTCGACGGGAATGAATGTGCTGTTGCTGGGGCCGGTCCCCACGCCTGCGGTGGGTCTGATGACCCGGTCGATGCGGGCCGATCTGGGTGTCATGATCTCGGCCAGCCACAACCCGGCAGAGGACAACGGCATCAAGTTCTTTGGCCCCGACGGCTATAAACTGTCCGATCAGGCCGAGATCGACATCGAAAAGCTGATCGACGAAGGTGTCCGGCCTGCTCAGGCCCAGAATATCGGACGGGCGCGTCGTGTTGATGACGCCCGGTTCAGATATGGCGAGCGTGTGAAATCCTCGCTGCCGCGCGATGTGCGTCTGGATGGACTGAAGGTGGTGATCGACTGTGCCAACGGCGCCGCCCACCGCACCGCGCCCGAGGTTCTTTGGGAACTGGGCGCAGACGTGATCCCGATCGGGATTTCGCCCAACGGGAAGAACATCAACCTCAACTGCGGATCGACCAAGCCGCAGCTGGCCGCCGAAACCGTCGTGGCGCATGGCGCTGACGTTGGTGTCTGTCTGGACGGCGACGCGGATCGGGTCGTTATCGTCGACGAAACCGGTCAGGTCGCCGATGGCGATCAGCTTATGGCGTTGCTGGCGACGGCCTGGAAAAAATCCGGGCAGTTGAAAGGCAATGCCCTTGTGGCCACCGTGATGTCCAATCTGGGGCTCGAACGGCACCTCTCGTCACACGGTATGCGGCTGGAACGCACAGCCGTCGGCGACCGCTATGTGGTCGAACGTATGCGCGAAGGTGGCTTCAACCTGGGCGGTGAACAATCCGGTCATATCGTGATGAGCGATTATGCCACCACCGGCGATGGCCTGATGGCCGGTCTGCATTTCCTGGCCGAGATGGTTCTGTCCGGTCGCAAAGCCTCGGACTTGTCCAAGCAATTCGAAACCGTGCCGCAGCTGCTGAAGAACGTCCGCTATGCCAGCGGCCAAACTCCGCTTGAAGTTCAAAGCGTTAAAGCCGCCATTGCCGATGCCGAGGCGCGGCTGAACGGGCAGGGCCGGTTGCTGATCCGCAAATCCGGCACCGAACCGCTGATCCGTGTTATGGCCGAATGCGAGGATGACGCGCTGCTGGTACAGGTCGTCGACAGCATCGTGGCCGAGGTCGAAGCCGCCACAGGCTAGTGCCCGAACAGAACCTTGCGCAGGCTGAACCACTGGCTGATGGCCATGCCCGTCAGGATCAGGGCCAGGGCGACGTAGAACCGCAGGGGCAGGGCCTCCGACAGGATCCAGGCCCCGAACACCATCGACCAGATCGGCACCTGATAATTCACCAGTGTCAAAAACACCGATCCGGCGCTGCGGGTGATCGAAACCCGCAGTAAGTTGGCGAATGCTGTGGGGATCAGGCCAAGCACGATCAGGGCCAGCGATGGGCGGTTGCCCTGCCACGTGGGAACACCTTCGATCAGCAGCATGATGGGCACCAGCAGAACAGCGCCGACCAGCAGGGTCAGCGCGGCCAGCGCCAGCGGCTCGACCGGCGGGCAGCGCCGCGTCAGGATCGATGTCGACGCATAACAGAGGGCAGCCGAGACACAGGCCAGCTGCGCCAGCGGCTCGGTTCCTTGACCCAGCTTTGCCAGACCGGGTCCGATCAGGACCAATGCGCCGGAAAACCCAAGGCACACGCCCAGAAACCGACGCAGGTTCAGCGGCTCATCTGAAAAGAAATGCGCCAGCGGCAACACCATCAGCGGAATTGCAGCCATGGACAACCCTGCAAAAGCCGAGGGTACATATTGCTGCCCCCAGCTGAGCAGCATGAAAGGCACCGCAGTCGACAGCACGCCAATCAGCAGGATTGATGTAGTCAGCGCGGGTGTCAAAACCGGCATGCGGCGCCCGGTGATCCGCATCAGGACAAGCAACGTCACCGCCCCCAATGTGGTGCGCGATGTCGCCACGGTAATCGGGCCATAGCCTTCCAAAGCCATCGCGACGACCATGAATGTGCCGCCCCAAATAAGCCCCAGCGTGAAAACGCCGCTCCAGTCCTGCTTCGTGGGTTGTTCAACCATTCCATCCCCTTATCCCGCGTGCGCGCCGGTGTCACGGGCTGATCTTGACTTAACGTTAGTTTGTACTTACCGTAAGCAATGACTTACGAAATGACATTTTCAGCCTTAGGCGATGCAACCCGCAGGCAGGTGTTCGAAGCCGTCGCCAGCCAGCCTCAGGCAGTGGGCGAACTTGCGTCAAAGCTGCCGGTAAGCCGACCGGCCGTCTCGCAACATCTCAAGGTGCTGTCGGATGCCGGGCTGGTGACATGCCACGCGAAAGGGACGCGCCGGATCTATGCGGTGCGCCCCGAGGGGCTGGCAGAGCTGCGCAGATGGCTCGACCGGTACTGGACCGACGTGATGAACAGCTTTGCAGATGAGGTGACCAGAGCGGGAGAGAGGCCATGACAGACCCGATTGTCAAAACAATTGCCGTAAGTGCCTCAGCTGCGCGTGCTTTCGACATCTTCGTCAACCGCATCGGGACATGGTGGCCGCTGGACAGCCACGCGGTTTCCGCATCGCAGGGACAACCGGCAAGGGACGTGGTTATTGAACCCCGGATCGGTGGCGCGGTTTATGAGGTCATGTTCGACGGAACCCGTGCCGACTGGGGTCAGGTGCTGGCGATTGACCCCGCCGATCCGTGGCATTCACCTGGCATCCGGGCACCAACAAGGGGTCTCCTACGCGCGTCGATGTGCGTTTTGAGGATTGCGGTTCGGGGCAGGCAAAAGTCACCCTGACGCATTCCGGCTGGGATGTCTGGGCAGATGAAGCGCCCGAAAAGCGCGGCGGCTACGATACGGGATGGGATTTCGTACTGGGCGAATGCTTTGCCAATACGGTCTAGAAACGAAAAAGGGCGACCGCTTAGGCCGCCCTTTGACTGACATCCGTCAGGTTTAGTTCTTTTCTTTGTCGACCATCTTGCCGGCCGAGATCCACGGCATCATGCCGCGCAGCTTAGCGCCGGTCTCTTCGATCATATGCTCGTCATTGGCGCGGCGCGACGCTTTGATGGTCGGCTGGCCAACGGCGTTTTCCAGCATGAAGTCACGGACGAATTTGCCCTGCTGGATGTCGTCCAGAACCGCTTTCATGCGGGCCTTGGTCTCGTCGTATTTCAGGATGCGCGGACCGGTGACATACTGGCCATACTCAGCCGTGTTCGAGATCGAGTAATCCATGTTGGCAATGCCGCCTTCATAGATCAGGTCAACGATCAGCTTCACTTCGTGCAGACACTCGAAATAGGCCATCTCGGGTGCGTAACCGGCCTCGACCAGAGTTTCAAAGCCGCAGCGGATCAGTTCGACCAGTCCACCGCACAGAACGGCCTGTTCGCCGAACAGGTCGGTTTCGCATTCTTCGCGGAAGTTGGTCTCGATGATGCCCGAGCGGCCGCCACCGATGGCCGAGCAGTAGGACAGGCCGATTTCCAGCGCCTTGCCGGTTGCATCGTTGTGAACCGCGACCAGGCAGGGCACGCCGCCGCCTTTGGTGTATTCGCCGCGCACGGTGTGGCCAGGGCCTTTGGGGGCCATCATGATGACGTCAACGCCGTCTTTCGGCTCGATCAGCCCGAAATGGACGTTCAGACCGTGGGCAAACGCGATGGCGGCACCGGGCTTGATGTTGTCATGAACGTATTTCTTGTAGGTTTCGGCCTGCAATTCGTCGGGCATGGTGAACATGATGACGTCGCACCAGGCAGCCGCTTCGGCGATGCCCATCACTTGCAGACCTTCCGCTTCGGCTTTCTTGGCCGAGGGCGAGCCTTCGCGCAGGGCGATGACCAGGTTTTTGGCACCCGAGTCGCGCAGGTTCAGCGCATGGGCGTGGCCCTGGCTGCCATAGCCCAGGATAGCCACTTTCTTGTCTTTGATCAGGTTGATGTCGCAATCGCGATCGTAATAGACGCGCATTTTGCCGGTCCTTTCTGGTTTGGTTGGGGCGGTTCTACCTGCCGTGCGTCGGATTGGCGATAGGGTTGGGCTTGAGTATTTGCGAAAAAGATGAAGAATAATTCCTGAAAACGGAAAATACTGAAAAAATCATGCTTGACGATATCGACCGGCGCATTTTGCGCCACTTTCAGGCGAACCCCAGCCTGACCACTGCGGAACTGGCCGATCTGTGCCGGATCAGCGCAGGTGTCTGTTGGCGCAGGCTGGAAAAGATGCAGGTGGCCGGGATTATCGAAGGGCAGGAGGCGGTGATCGACTGGGCCGCGGTGGGCTATGCGGTCGAAGTCTCGCTTCGGATCACCCTGGACAAGACACAGGCCCGCGCCTTTGACGAGTTTATGGAAGAGGCCCGCAACGTGGCCGAGGTGATCGAAATCCAGACATTTCTGGGCCGGGTGGATGTCCGCCTGTCGGTGATAGCGCGGGATATGAAGCACTATCAGCAGCTTTATCGGGACCGGATCCTGACCCTGCCGCATATCGCCGATATCGAAGCGCTGATGCATATCGCGCGGGTCAAACGGGACGAGGTGTTACCGGTATGATCGAGCTGGACGAGATTGACCGCCGTCTGCTGCGCGCGTTGCAACAGGACGCCACCCAAAGCGCAGGTGCCCTGGGTCGCAGGTTCAATCTGTCTCAGCCCGCCACCTGGCGGCGTATCCGCAGGTTGGAGGACGCCGGGATCATCAAGGGCCGAAGGCTGCGTCTGAATGCCGAGGCGCTGGGGTTCGGCGTGACCGTGTTTCTGGGGGTCAAGCTGGCGCGCAAGGGCCAGATCAGCCTTGAGGATTTCGAACGCGCCGTCAGCGCCATCCCCGAAGTACAGACCGTCGAGCATGTTCTGGGTCTGTACGACTACCGTTTGCGCGTCGTGGCGCGGGACCTGTCCGATTTCGAACGCGTGTTGCGGCGCCGGATCATGACGCTGCCCGGCGCAGGCGATGTCGAGGCGAACGTCCTGCTGAGCGAGGAACGGCTGCCCGGTCCGATTGGGTGACGTGCCTTAATATCTGGTGCGGATGTAGTATCCGGGATGATGGGTCAGGCGGGCAAACGTGATCGGTTTGTCTTCTTTCCAGGTGGTGCGCTCCATCTGGATCATCGACGCGCCCGCCGTGGTGCCCATGAATTCCGCCAGCCTTGCGTCAGCGGAAATCGCACAGAACGCAACCTCGGCATCGTTGAACGGAGCGGCATTCAGCAGCCACTCATGCGGTCCGTGCTGGGTCAGGTCGGCGTTTTCCACATCGGGGACGGTTTCGATATTGATCCAGCGCTCTTCAAGCTGGAAAGGGCGGTTGTCCGCGTAATGCATACAGACGACATGCAGAACCCGCGTCTCGGCGGGGACATCAAGCTGAGAGGACAGCCAGCGGGGGCAGGCCTCGACAGTCCGTTCCACCAGCGCATAGCGATAGACGGCATTCTGGCTTTCGACCATCTGCCGCGCCAGCGAGAATTCCAGCTTGGCGTGTTTGCTGGGCTCTTTCTTGACCCGCGTGCCGCTTTTGCGCTTGCGTTCGATGAAACCCTGATCGGCCAGTTCCCTGAGGGCACGGTTCACCGTCGCGCGGGCGCAATTGAATTCTTCGGCCAGTTGCGTTTCGGTCGGCAGCAATGATCCCTGAGGCCACACGCGGCTTTCAATACGTCGTTTTACTTCATCTCGAACGGACTGAAAGTTAATACGCTTTTGTATCGTCACAGGAAAAATATCCCTTCAAGTAAAAAGTGTGCGCATCTGTTCAGAAGCAAGCAGAAGTGTAAAGGGGAAGTGACACTGATTGGCGTCATTTTCTCGTGTTCCCAGCGTCATACAGCACCGAACAGGCCGGTTTTGCCTGCGTTCCGTGGCGTCACTTTTTGTTGGGAAACGGCTTTACTGGCCAAGGGAAACAGACCAAGACTGCACTGACGATATTGAAAGGACGCCATATGCCTGCCTTGCTGAAAAACGTTGACCCGAACGGGCTCGAAGAATTCTCGGTCGTATTCACCGATCGCTCGCTGAACCACATGTCCCAAAAGTTTCAGGGGGTGATGCGCGATATCTCGGCCATGCTGAAAGAGGTGTACAAGGCAGACGGGGTGGCCGTCATTCCGGGCGGCGGCACCTATGCGATGGAGGCGGTCGCCCGGCAGTTCGCGCGCGGGGCGGATGTTCTTGTGGTTCGGAACGGGTGGTTTTCATACCGCTGGAGCCAGATCATTGAAAGCGGTGTCCTGACCAGCTCAACCACCGTGATGAAGGCGCGCGAGACTGGAAATTCCAGCCCGTCCCCCTTTGCGCCCGCACCGATTGACGAGGTCGTCGCAACGATTCGCGAACAGAAACCCGGCGTTGTGTTCGCTCCCCATGTTGAAACGGCGGCGGGTGTCATTCTGCCGGATGACTATGTGACCGCCCTGGCCAGCGCGGCGCATGAGGTGGGTGCATTGATGGTGCTGGATTGCATCGCATCCGGGTGTGCCTGGGTGGATATGAAAGCCACCGGTGTCGACGTCCTGATCTCGGCCCCGCAAAAGGGCTGGAGCGCATCGCCTTGCGCCGGTCTGGTCATGCTGTCCGAACGGGGCGAGGCGCGTCTGGAACAGACAAGCTCGGACAGTTTCGCCATCGACCTGAAGAAGTGGCGCCAGATCATGCAGGCCTATGAAAATGGTGGCCACGCCTATCACGCCACGATGCCCACCGATGCGCTGCTGGCCTTCCGCGATACCATGGCAGAAACTAGGGGATACGGGTTCGAAAAGCTGCGCAAGGCACAATGGGCACTGGGCGACGGCGTGCGGGCGATGTTAAAGGACTATGGCATTGTCTCGGTGGCGGCTGACGGTTTCGGCGCACCCGGCGTTGTGGTCAGCTACACCTCGGACCCCGAAATCCAGAACGGCAAGAAATTTGCCGCTCTGGGGATGCAGATCGCGGCCGGGGTGCCGCTGCAATGTGATGAACCCGAAGGTTTCAGCACCTTCCGTCTGGGCCTGTTCGGATTGGACAAGCTTTATGATGTGGACGCCACCATCGCGCGCCTGAAGCGTGTGCTGGATCAGGTTCTGTAAACGGGTCGGGCCTTAGCGAACGCCAAGGCCCATCTGCATCAACGTCTTGCGCACAGGCGGCAGGGAATACAGCGCGCTCAGCCCCATTGCGCGCGCATCCCGCAGCGGGCGCGCCTCGATCATCGAGGCGCGGTTCAGCAAATCGATCCCCTTGACCCGCATCTCGATCTCGGTGTGGCGCGCCTTGTGATAGGCGTCCAGCATCTGCGCGTCGCCCAGACCTTCGGGCCGGGACTGCGCCAGATCCAGCAGGCAGCGCAGATCGCCCAATGACATGTTCAGCCCTTGCGCGCCAATGGGGGGCACCACATGCGCGGCTTCGGCCATCAGGGCAATACGCTCACCCGCCAACCGTTCCGCGGACTGGCTGATGATCGGCCAGATGGTCCGGCGCGATGCCAGCTTCAAGGGGCCAAACAGGCCACAGGACCGTTCCGTCATCGCAGCCTCAAATGCTTCGGCATCAAGGGTTAAAAGGTCAACGGCCTTCGGGCCGCGCTCCATCCAGACGATGGCGGACGAGGGCTGCCCCTGCCAATCTGGCAGCGGAACCAATGTGAACGGCCCGCCAGACCTGTGTATCTCGGTCGAGACATTCTCGTGCGGAATAGGATGCGTCACCGCAAACGCCAGTGCTTTCTGTCCATACCGTGTTGTATGCACGTTGATACCGGCGGCCGCGCGCATGGGAGAGTTGCGCCCATCTGCGGCCAGCACCAGCTTGCAGCGGATGCGGCTGCCGTCGCTCAGGCCAACGCGGGCTTCGGCAGTGCGGGTGAACAGGCTGACGGTCCCGGTGCCGGGGCGGAAATCGACATTCGGCAGCTCTGCCAGCCGTGCGACCATCTCCCGGCGCAACAGCCAGTTGGGCAGGTTCCAGCCAAACGGTTGCTCGGAAATGTCGGCTGCGTTGAAATCGCGTATGACGCGGGGTTCGGGCACGTCTCCCCCGGCATCGACAATACGCATGATCTGCAAGGGGGCCGCATGGGCATCCAGCCGCGCCCACAGGCCGCATTGCTCCAGCAGGCCGCGCGCAGGTTGCAGAAAGGCGGTGGTGCGCAGGTCAGACCCGTCCACATCCCGTTCGGTGATCGGTGGCGCGGGATCTACACACACCACGTCAAACCCGGCGGTTCCAAACGCCGCCGCTGCGGTCAGACCGGCGATTCCACCGCCGGAAATCAGGATGTCACAACTGTCAGTCATGGCGCCTCTCATCATCTCGGGCAGACCCTAGTTCGGTTCCACCCCCTGCGCCAAGTGACATCCTGTCCCGTATCTCAGCCGCGTGAGATCAGGATCAGGACAAGGAACATCACCGGCACCATCATCAGGGCAGGGATGTAAAGGCCGGGAAGGCCGAATACCATGGCGGAACAGCCCCACATGCTGAGGACCGCGCCGACGGTATAATACAGGTCCTCCGCCTTGGCGTTGGCGGCGTCGCGGGCCAGCCACCCGAAAACCGGAATTGCAAAGAATAGGCGCTGCCAAACCGGCAGGCGTCCGGGCATCTCGATCGCGCTCATGGGGCTCTCCGTTCTGTTCGTCGCTCCAGCGCATATAGGGCTGCGCATTCGGGTGCAGAACGTGCGGATCGTCGCAGTGTGACAGGCTACCGCAGGCGGGCCAGAAACGCGGTCAGATCGTCCGTGTGATGGTGGATGTGATCGGCCTCATGCGGGTCCGGGGCGACGTGAACCGTGCGCATGCCCATCTCATGCGGGGCGGCCAGATTACGCGGGTCATCCTCGAACATGGCGGCCTTGTCAGCCTGAATGCCATCCTGTGCAAAGATGGCTTCAAAGGCGGCTTTCTCGGGCTTTGGCCGATACCCGGCATGTTCGACGCCATAGATTGCATCAAACAGCCCCGAAAGCCCGCGCGCCTGCAAAACCCGCTCGGCGTAGGGCGCGCTGCCATTGGTGTAGACAATGCGCCGTCCGGGCAGGGCGCGAATGTGATCGGCCAGCGCTGCATCCGGGTCCATATGGCTCATGTCCACCTGATGCACCGCGTGCAGATAAGGCTCGGGGTCCAGATCATGTTCGGCCATTAGCCCGGCCAGCGTGGTGCCGTATTGGCGCCAGTACTGCCCGCGCAGCCTGTCGGCCTCGGCCCGGTCCACGCCGATGGCCTGCACCACGTAATCCGTCATCAGAACTTCGATCTGATCGAACAGCTGCATATGCGGCGGATAGAGGGTGTTATCCAGATCGAACACCCATTGCGTGACATGACTGAAGGACGGTTTGACCATGGCTTGGGTTTAGGGCGCGGGCGGGGTGTTTTCAATGCCGTACTTGATTGCCGCCCCCAGAGACGGATAGACATGTCCGAACGAGGAGACAGAATACCCCATGAGCCAGACCCGATCCCCCACCAAGGATGCCTATAGCCTGATACTCGAAGCCATTGATGTCGGCGTCTACAAGCCCGGCGATCGTCTGGTTGAAAGCGAGCTGGCAGAACGGTTCGGAGTGTCGCGCACCCCGATCCGCGAAGCGCTGCAACGTCTGGAAACCCAGTCTCTGCTGGAACGGGACGGACGGTCGCTGATCGTGGCGTCGCTGGACCACAACCAGATGGCCGAGCTTTATATCGTGCGCCGCGAACTGGAAGGGCTCGCCGCGCGGCTGGCTGCCAAACACGCCACCGAAGAAGAGATCAGGGTTCTTCACGACATGGTCCTCGAAGATGACAAGCTGGTGGGTGATCCGATGGCGCTGTCACGTGCCAACCGGCGCTTTCACGAACAGATCCATCTGGCCTCGCACAACCGCTACCTTGTCCAACAGCTTGATCTGGTGCACCGGACTATGGCCTTGATGGCGACCACGTCGCTGGCCGTGCAGGGGCGCGGAGAAATTGCCCAGAGCGAACATAAAGGCATCGTCGAAGCCATTGCCGCGCGCGATGAAGAGGCGGCGGGGCGGGCGCTCAAGGACCATATCTCGATCGCATTCATGACGCGCCTGAAGCAGGACGCAAGCCGCCGCGACAAGTGATTGTCAGGCCAGCGGCTCGTCTTCGCTGGCCTGTCCGTGCTGGGTCTTGTCCCAGAAAAACGGGTTGGTCGCCAATTCCCACAGCGCCTTGTAACCGGCAATCACGCCCAGCGGGAAATATAGAAACATCGTCGGAACCCAAGGCAAAAGAAACCGCCGCTCGCGTGCGGATACGGCGATCAGACCAACACCGATACTCAGCCCCTCTGCCATCAAAAACAGCCCGATCAGCGCGGTAGAGGTTGAATGCGGCACGATATTATCCATCGGATTGGCCAGCCCCAGGCTTGACAGCCAGAATACCCAGAGAACGGGCGCCAGCAGAAATTGCCCCAACGTGCCCAGAAAGAACGCCTGAAGGCCCAGAAATCTGGCACCTCCAAGGTCACGCCACAGCTTTTGCGGGCTGCGCATATGCACCAGATACGTGACCATGAACCCCTTGAGCCAGCGCGAGCGCTGTTTGACCCAGGGCCAGGCCCGGAAATTCGCCTCTTCATATGTTGTGGTATCCACCATTTCGGTCCGGTACCCGGCCCGGTACAGCCTTACGCCCAGATCAGCATCCTCGGTGACGTTATGGGCATCCCAGCCGCCCAGTTCCAACAGCTTGTCGCGACGGAAAAAGAACGTGGTGCCCCCAAGTGGCACCACCAGCCCCATGCGGGCGATCCCCGGCAGGATCACGCGGAACCAGCTGTTGTATTCGATGGTAAAGCAGCGTGACCGCCAGTTGGTGCGCGGGTTGTAGTAATCCAGAACCCCTTGCAGGCACACCACATCCGGCGCGGCCTGGGTGAAATGCGCCACCACGCGCTCGATCTGATCCGGTTGTGGGGCGTCCTCGGCATCCCAGACGCCGACGAAGTCGCCCCGGCAGAAATCCAGCGCGTAATTCATGGCGCGCGGCTTGGTGGTCAACCCGTTCAACTCGGGCACCTCGACGATGCGAATCCAGCTGGGCAGGCTCACCTGCGCAAGGGCATTGCGCGTCACGTCATCCTTTTCCTCAAGCACAAGGATGACATCCAGCAACGCCTTGGGATAGGTCAGCCGCTGTAGTCTCTGTACCAGAGCGTTCGCGATCTCGCGCTCCTTGTACAATGGCACCATGATCGATACGCAGGGTTGCCGCAATGTGATGGCAGCTTCGGTGTGGTCCGGCTGCGTTCTCAGGCGATGCCAAAGGTAAGCCAGCGTGCCAGCCATCCGAAAGGCTGCAAAAAGCGACAGAGTTCCCACAGCCATGCCCAGCACCGCCAGCAGGCCAAACGCCGGGAACATGGCAAACAGCCCCAGCACACACAACAGGGCCACCGAAGGTCCCACGCGTGACCTAAGGGTCCAGTTGCGGCAGCTTTGTGCGGGATCAACCCGGGTTTCCGCCGATCTGGCCAAAGACCCCGAGAATTGCCGCGCAATTGTGCGGTCGATCTGATCGGATGCCGCCAGCACCGGGATCACGGCATATTCGCATTCGCGCATTTCGGCGGTCACGGTTGCGAACCGGTCGGGCCGGGCGGTGGCCACCAGAACAAGGGGGCCAATCCGCATCCAAGGGATGACATTGTGTTTCAGCCAGAAGTCGACCGGCATCAACCCGCTCAGTTCCGGCATCGGCGGGATCTGTTCAAGATCGGCAATCTGCCAGCCGGATTGCGCGGACAGAGCGCTCAACACGTCCTGCCGGGTGGCATAGCCTTCGCCGACCAATATCTCTCCCAGCGGTGCGTTCTGTCTGGTTTGCTGGCTCAGCGCATGGTCCAACTGGGATCGGGTGATGGCCCCGATTTCCAGCAGGCAGGTGCCCAGCGGCTTCCGATGCCCGGGCGCGGGGATCGGTGCGGCGGACGTGAAATCCAGAAGATCAAGCTCAGCCAAAACAAAACCCTGGCGCAGTTACCTGTGCTCAGGGTTGTTCGATCAGGGTTAACACCCGGTTAACACTGCACAGACAAGCAGTTATGCCTGAATTTTCTTCTTCTCCATGGCCTCGGCGAAGCGCTCGAACAAATAGAAACTGTCCTGCGGTCCGGGCGATGCCTCGGGGTGGTATTGCACCGAATAAACCGGCCTATCCGCCATGCGGATACCGCAGTTCGAACCGTCAAACAGCGACCGGTGGGTTTCTACGACGCCATCCGGCAGGGATTGCGCATCGACAGCAAAACCGTGGTTCATCGACGTGATCTCGACTTTGCCGGTGTCCAGATCCTTGACCGGGTGGTTTGCGCCATGGTGGCCGTGGTTCATTTTGACCGTCTGACCACCCAGCGCCAGCGCCAGCATCTGGTGTCCAAGGCAGATGCCGAACACAGGCAGGTCTGTCGTCTCCAGAATCTCTTTGATCATCGGCACGGCGTATTCGCCTGTTGCTGCCGGATCGCCGGGACCGTTCGACAGGAACACACCGTCGGGCTGATGTGCCAGCACGTCGGCTGCGGTCGCGGTTGCGGGCAGAACGGTAACATCACATCCGGCGGATGCGAGGCAGCGCAGGATGTTGCGCTTGGCGCCATAGTCAACGGCAACAACCTTGTGGGCAGGGGCCTTCTGACGCTGGTACCCATCCGGCCAGGCCCACCGCATCTCGTCCCAGCGATAGCTTTGGGCGCAGGTGACTTCCTTGGCCAGATCCATGCCCTCCAGCCCGGCAAAACCGCGCGCGGCGGCGACCAGCGCCTCGATGTCGAAATTTCCCTCGGGATCATGGGCCAGCGCCACATGCGGCGCACCTTGCTGGCGGATGGCCCGGGTCAGGCGGCGGGTATCAACGCCACCGATGGCGATGCGCCCCCGACGCGCCAGCCAGCCCTTGAGCTCCTCGGCCGAGCGCCAGTTCGATGGCTCGGTCGGATCCCATTTCACAACCATGCCAGCGGCGACCGGATCACCGGTTTCGTCATCCTCGGGGTTCACGCCGACATTGCCGATATGAGGGAAGGTGAAGGTCACGATCTGCCCGGCATAAGACGGGTCGGTCATGATCTCCTGATATCCGGTCATCGCCGTGTTAAAGCACAGCTCGGCCACGGTTTGCCCGGTCGCGCCGAAGCCTGCGCCGTAAAACAGGGTTCCATCGGCCAAAGCCAGACATGCGGTGGGCTTGGACGGGGCATTTGGGGCCATGGCGCGACTCTCCTGTAGGGTAAATCGGCGCATACCTAAGGGGGTTGGGCGTCTGGGTCAAGTCTGTTCAATTTTTAGGCTGTTGTTGTTTTTCAATGGGTTAGATGGATCGACCCCCGGTTGTATCAGGCTTTTTGTTTCTATATGGTCGGGGTTCCGTTGTCATGGGGATGGACAAACCAAATGGACATGCGATCACGGGTGAATGCCGCCCTGAAGCAAGCAATGAAAGACAAAGCAGCCGAGCGTCTGTCGACACTGCGGTTGATCAACGCCGCCATCAAAGACCGCGACATCGCGGCACGTGCGTCCAGCAATGAAGAAGCAAAGGGATGCAGCGACGCAGAGGTTCTTGAAATCCTTGGGAAAATGACCAAGCAGCGCAAGGAAAGCGCCCGCGCCTACGAAGAGGGCGGTCGCCTGGATCTGGCCGAACGCGAGATTCGCGAAGTTGAGGTGATCGAGGAATTTCTGCCAAAACAGCTGGATGACGATGAGGTCAGCAAGGCCATTCAAACCGCCATCACGGCAACCGGCGCGGGTTCGATCCGCGATATGGGCAAGGTGATGGGCGAGTTGAAAACGCGCTATACTGGCCAGATGGATTTCGGCAAGGTCGGTCCTATGGTCAAGGATCACCTGTGCGCAGCCTCAAACGGCGATTGCTGAGGCACCGAGCCCCGGAAAACACTACTGCGCGACCGGCTCGCGCAGTCTTAGGACCAGCTCGTCATAAAGCGTGATCCGCTCATCTTCGGACAGAAACGCCCCGATTTCGACCTCGCGCCCGTCTCCGACAAGGGTGACATAATGCGGAACCGGGCCGCCTTTCTCGTGCATCGCCGGCCGCGCCCAATAACGGTTGCAAGACCATTCGTGCTGCTCTTTGCCGGGGGTGTGGTGCACCAGCCGCGCATGTGTGCCCGACAGGGTCAGTACCTCGAACACACTGCGGGCGCGGTAGTTGGTCTTGATGGCCAGCCACAGCCCCAGCACAGTGATCAGCAGAAACGGCAGCAACCCCCACAGGATCACGGAACCAAGCGTGGCCAGCAGCGGGATCAGGCCAAACAGGAACACCGACAGGATCGTGATCATCGCGCCCCGCGGCGGCAGCGAGTTATGCGGCCAAAGCCGCAGTTCCTGTTCGGTTTCCGAGGTCTGATTCCACGTATAGGGCATACCGCGAACATAGCGCAGCGCCGCCTCATGTCGACGGGTTTTGATCAGACGACGTGGCCGACCCGAGACCAGGACAGGGCGTCATCCAGACGATCGTCACCCCAGAACACCTCCTGCCGGACAACAAAGCTGGGGGCGCCGAAAACACCCAGTTTGACGGCGGTTTCGGTTTCCGCCTCAAGGGCCGCGACGATGTCGTCGCCTTGTGCGCGTGCCAGGGTCAGTCGGGGGTCTTGCTGACACCGCAAAAGCGCCTCGGACAGCGCACTTTCGCGCCCGGCTTCCACCCCTTCCTCGAACCAGATGCGATAGAGCGTTTGGGTGAACGTCACGCCCCAGCCATCCATCATTCCAAGCAACGCAACCTGATTGGCCAGTGGCAGATTGGAAATCGGATAGGGCGCAGGCAGGTTGGCGTGGATGTGGTACTTGGCACAGCGGCGTTCGATATCGCGCCACATGTAAGCCGATTTCACAGGCTTTCCGGCAAAAGGGATATTCTGCTGGGCCGACATCACCGTGCGCACGTTGAACGGGCGCCAGTTCACCGTGGCGTCATGCTGGGCGCACCATTCCTCCAGACGCATCACGGTCAGGAAGCTGTACGTGCTGCCAATGGAATACCAAAAGTCGATCTCGGGCATTGCCGACCCTCCGACTGTTCCGTCCGCACATCATAGCCGATTTCGTCGCACTTGGCGAACGCAGGGTGAGGGCAAAGAAAAACCCCGCCACCAGGGCGGGGTTTCTTGGATCAGGTCGGGATCAGTGCGCGTGGCCCTTGTCCCAGTCTTCCTGCTTGGGCAGCTGCTCGAACGTGTGTTCGGGCGGCGGGGTGGGCAGGGTCCATTCCAGCGTATCCGCATACTCGTTCCAGTAGTTGGGCCGTGTCTCGCGTGCGCCACGCAGCAGGGCGTAGATCACGATGCCGAAGAACAGCAGGAACGAGGCGAACGAGATGAACGCACCAATCGACGAAACATAGTTCCACTGCGCGAACGCTTCGGGATAGTCGATGTAGCGGCGCGGCATCCCCTGACGACCCAGGAAGTGCTGCGGGAAGAAGGTCAGGTTGGCGCCGATGAAGAACAGCCAGAAGTGAACCTTGCCCCAGAACTCGGAATACTGACGCCCTGTCATCTTGGCGAAGTAGAAGTACACACCAGCGAAGATCGCAAACACGGCACCCAAGCTCATCACATAGTGGAAATGTGCCACCACATAGTAGGTGTCGTGATAGGCGCGGTCCACGCCAGCCTGCGACAGCACCACACCGGTCACACCGCCAACGGTGAACAGGAACAGGAAGCCAAAGGCAAACAGCATCGGTGTCTTGAACTCGATGGAACCGCCCCACATGGTCGCGATCCACGAGAAGACCTTAACACCTGTCGGAACCGCGATGACCATCGTGGCCAGCATGAAATAGGCCTGCTGACGCAGCGACATGCCAACGGTGTACATGTGGTGCGCCCACACGACAAAGCCCAGCACACCGATTGCGATAATCGCCCAGACCATCGGCAGATAGCCAAAGATCGGCTTGCGCGAGAAGGTCGCGATGACATGGCTGATGATGCCGAAACCGGGCAGGATCACGATATACACTTCCGGGTGGCCAAAGAACCACAGGATGTGCTGATACAGGATCGGATCGCCGCCACCGGCCGGATCAAAGAAGGTAAAGCCAAAGTTGCGGTCCATCAGCAACATGGTGATCGCGCCCGCCAGAACCGGCAGCGACAGCAGAATCAGCCACGAGGTGACGAAGATCGACCAGCTGAACAGCGGCACCTTGAACAGGGTCATGCCGGGGGCACGCATGTTCAGGAAGGTGGTGATCATGTTGATCGCGCCGAGGATCGAGGAGGCGCCCGATACGTGCACGGCAAAGATCGCAAGGTCCATGGACATGCCGCCCTCGGTCGTGGACAGCGGCGGGTACAGAACCCAGCCCACGCCCGAACCCATCTGATCGTTCCCACCCGGGCTCAGCAGCGAGGCTACACCCAGCGAGGTACCGGCAACATAAAGCCAGAAGGACAGGTTGTTCATCCGCGGGAACGCCATATCCGGCGCGCCGATCTGCAACGGCATGAAATAGTTGCCAAATCCGCCGAACAGGGCAGGGATGACAACGAAGAACATCATCAGAACACCGTGATAGGTGATCATCACGTTCCACAGATGCCCGTTGGGTGTACACGGGTCGGCCATGAAGCCTTCCAGGCACATGTACTGAACACCGGGGTGCATCAGTTCAAGCCGCATGTAAACGGTCATCAGAACCGAGATCAGACCGGCCAGAGCCGAAACGATCAGGTACAGAATCCCGATGTCCTTGTGGTTGGTCGACATGAACCAGCGCTGGAAAAAGCTGCGCTGGTCTTCATGGTCGTGACCATGAATGGCTGCGTCTGCCATTATAGGTGCCTCCTGTTGCAACTACACCGCGCAGCCGGACCTCTCCAACGCGCGGGATTCCTGCTGGTTTTAGAATGCGTAGGGGCGACCTTCAATGGCCGAGTTTGATCTGGATCAAGATAAATGGCCGCACCCCCCTTGAAAACGGGTGTTCGAGAAGCCGGAATCTCAGCGTTCGGGGGCTGGTGACACTGCGGATCTGGTACCTGTCATCATGCCGCCTGCCGTCGGCCCACTCCGCAGGATCGAGGGCAGGGAAGGGGGGGTGAACCCATATTGTTGGATGCTGCGTAACGCGCGAATGTCGGCGTCCGCGATCCTGCTAGAATTGTAGCGGTTGGTGGATTGGCTGTGAATCGATAGGATAAAGAGATTGTCAAGGTAGTGCCCCGGGGGAGAGAAGTGCTTGCTTTCGATTCAGAGACGACAAGATTGCTTGATATTGCCTATCAAGGCGCAGACATTACGCGCCGGCGCCAAGCCTCGTTCGACGCGCTTCGACCAAATCCCGGAGAAACCATTGTTGACATCGGGTGCGGCAACGGCTTGCTGACTGCAGAATTAGCCCGTGCGGTCGGGCCTGAAGGTCGTGTCATCGGCATCGACCCAAGTAGAGATATGCGGTCCGTCGGAGAAAAGCGATGCCAAGACTATCCTAACGTCGAGTTTGTGGAGGGTCTCGCCAATTCGCTACCTCTGGTCGACGCGATAGCCGACAAAGCCGTCTCGGTTCAGGTGTTCGAATATGTCGATGGTATCGAGGGTGCGATTTCCGAAGCGATGCGTTGCCTGAAACCCGGTGGGCGTCTGGTTGTCAGTGATTTGCACTTCGGGAGTTTCATCTGGTTCAGCGAGGACCCCGAACGAATGGCAAAAATTAAGGCTTCGTGGGATAGGCACTTCGTGGCTGGCGACGTCCCTGAACGCTTGCCGGGCATCTTGAAAGAGCAAGGTCATCATGTGGAAAATGTCGCACCGGTCACGCTCGTCGATCATGTTCTGAAACCTGACGGTCTTGCGATCATGATGATGCAACTCATGAGGCAGTACGCGACTGCTAACAAGCACGTTGATCCCGACATCGCTAACGCTTGGTTTGATGAGCAGATCGAGCTTTCCCGGAATGGACGTTTTTTCTTTTCCATAACACAGTTCGTGGTTAGCGCCAGAAAATCCGCATAAAGTCGCCGTTCTGAAAGCAGCCATTGGAGTAGATGTGGCGAAAGCTGACTTCGTCCCGCGCAGCGGACCTTTGACTTGAGTTGGATGAAGTATTCAAAAACTTAACCAGTTTTAGCCAAGTTAAGAGATGCGAAACCTGTGCTCTGCGGCGCAGACAGATAACACATGTCGGGAACGTCCACCGTCTGTCTCTGACGAAGTGATCTCATGCCAAGCGGTTTGTACAAAACGTACAACCCCCTCTGAAAACCCGGTACAATTTGTACATTTCAGGGTTCAATCCCCCGGCTTGACCCGGCGGGGCGGGTGGACCACAACTCGGTCAAAAGCCCCTCAAGGAACGGATGGTCAACCATGGATTATGATCCCGACAACATCTTCGCCAAAATTCTGCGCGGCGAGATACCTTCGTCAAAAGTTTACGAAGACGCCGAAACATTGGCATTCATGGACATCATGCCGCGCGCTGATGGGCATTTGCTGGTGATCCCCAAAACACCCTGCCGCAATGTGCTGGATGCCACGCCCGACCAACTGGCGGCGGTCATGAACACCGTTCAAAAGATGGCCCGTGCAGTAATGAAAGCCTTCGACGCGGACGGTGTAACCATTCAGCAATTCAACGAAGCCGCAGGCGGGCAGGAGGTTTTTCACCTGCATTTTCACGTCCTGCCGCGCCATGACGGCGTGTCGATGCGCCCACCTGGTAAAATGGGTGATTTCGACCTGATCGCACAACATGCCGAAACGATAAAAAGGTATTCATAATCAATAGCTTTGTGGGTGTTTATTAAGTTCCAGGCCGGACAATAGCCCACATTCACCCGCTCATGCCGTTGCAGCCGGAAATAAGAATACCCGAAAGACCGCCTCGGGACAGGTGAAGTGTCTCAACGGCTTGACAACGCAGAAATCGCCTGCTCCGAGCCAATACGGCTTGAGCACGGGTTTCAGCGTGAAGGGGGAAATGAATTGCCGTTCCGATTTGGGGTCGGAACGGCAGACTCGTAACCAAACACTTCTCGGATTTCGAGGGCGAGCCCTTGATCACCGGTTTAACATACCACTCACTCTTGATTGGCAGTTTCATATTACTCGTTAACAACACCGATGTATCCTAGAGAATTAAAAATTGCCTAAAGAATAACGTAAAACTGAATAGTTCTTGGTAAATTGCAACGTGTTTCGGAAACAGAGCCTTCCACACATGCATATTGTTGTAACCAAGCACAGCTGAAGCTGATTCTCTGACGAAATAGAATCAGAGATCAGAGGCACCAAAAACGTCCGAGAAGGTTTTTTTCAGGGCCGCATCAAGATCATCCATAGTGACCGGAAGCCCCAGATCCACCAACGAAGTCACGCCATATTCGCTGATCCCGCAGGGAACGATGCCCGAGAAATGCTCCAGATTCGGTTCGACATTGATCGAAATGCCGTGAAAGCTGACCCACTTTCGCAAACGCAGGCCAATTGCCGCGATCTTGTCCTCTGCCGGTTTGCCAGTCACCGTCAGCGGTTTGTCGTCGCGTCGCACCCAGACACCAACGCGTCCGTCGCGTATTTCGCCGTGTACGTTGAATTCAGCCAGCGCCGATATCACCCAGTTTTCCAGCTGCTTCACAAATTGGCGCACGTCACGCCCGCGCTTATTCAGGTCCAGCATGACATAGGCCACACGCTGACCGGGCCCGTGATAGGTGTACTCGCCGCCCCGTTTGCTTGCATAAACCGGAAAGCGGCCAGGATCGGTCAGGTCTTCGATCTTTGCCGACGTGCCTGCTGTATAAAGCGGCGGGTGTTCCAGCAACCAGATGCACTCCTCCGCGTCGCCGCGCGCAATCCCGGCGACGCGCGCCTCCATAAAGGCGGTGGCGTCGTCATAACTGGTCAGACCATCGGTGATTTTCCATTCCATGGCGGCCTCATATCCGCCCAAAGCGGGCAGGGGAAGAGGGGTCAGGCCGCTTCGGCCAAACACTGTTGCAGCACCCGAGAATAGGTGTCGACCCCTTGCGCTCCGGTCAGCAGGTATTTTCCGCCAAATACCATGGACGGCACACCAGAGATCCCCCGGCTGGTCCAGAACTGCTGTTTCTCTCGCACCAAAGCGATATGCTCCCCGGTCTCAAGCACCTGCCGTGCGGTATCAGGGTTCAGCCCTGCAGAAGTGACTGCCTGCAACAGAACCTCAGTGTCGGAAACATCCTGTTGCCGGGTGAAATACGCGTCGAATAGCGCAAGCTTCAATTGATGTTGCAGGCCCTGACCTTCGGCCCAATCCAGCAACTGATGCGCCTTGAATGTATTCACGATCCGGCTGTCTTCATCAAAGTTGAAGGTGAACCCCAATTCCGCCCCGATCGCCGTTAGCCTTTCGCGGGCCTGCTGGCTCTGTTCAGGGGTCGAGCCATATTTCTCCGTGATGTGTTCCCGAAGGTTCTGCCCTTCAGGCGGCATGTTCGGGTTCAATTCGAACGGGTGCCAGCGAAGTTGGGCTTGGATGCCCTGCTGTTTCATTGCCACATCAAGCTGACGAAACCCGACTATACACCATGGGCACACAACGTCCGACACGATATCGATCTGTATGATGGGGTGGGTGTCTGTCGAGGTCATCTTAGGCTCCTGTCAGATCGAAACTGCGCTGTGCATCGGCTTAGATAAGACTGCTGCGAAGGTTTTTAAACCAGTGTGTTTTTGCCTCTTCACATCGCGCGCGCCAACGTCTATACGCCGCTCTACCAAGTCACTGGCAGTGCGGTCGTGGCGGAATTGGTAGACGCGCAGCGTTGAGGTCGCTGTGGGGTAACACCCGTGGAAGTTCGAGTCTTCTCGACCGCACCAAATCTTCTCGTATCTTGTGATATTCAAATTGACATACGCGAAGCAGGCTTTGCCGTTCTGGTCTGTTCTCTTGCATTGCAAATCCGTGGCCCGTAACTAAGCCAGGTGTCGGGAAGCGCGCGATACCTCTGCAATGATGCGATTTTTCCCTTCGTCCTGAGTTTGCGAGCCAAGGTTGCGGGTAGGTGCGATGAGACTTGTCATATCAACGATGAAAGACGAGGGGCCGTTCATCCTTGAATGGATCGCCTATTACCTTTCGATCGGGTTCACGCATTTCATAGTCAATTCGAATGACTGTTCTGATGGCACCGACGCGATCCTGAAAAGATGCGAGGAACTGGGTTTTCTGGTGCATATCGATAACCCCGGTCCCTGGAAGCATGGGCCGCAGGCGTCGGCCTATGCGAACGCTATGGAACAACCCTGGTACGCTGAGGCCGAGTGGATTCTGGTTTGTGATGTCGATGAATTTCTCGATATCCGTGTTGGGGACGGCACGCTGGACGATCTGTTTCGCACCTTTCCACAAGCAGATGGCTTTGCCGCGATATGGCAGATGTTCGGGCACAATGGGATTGTCGAGTTTGAAGACAAGTTTGTGATCGAACAATTCACATCTGCAGCAGAGTTGGGGGTGGTTACGCCGCAGAATGTGCGTGCCTTCAAATCGCTTGTCAGAAACAACGGGTCTTATCGGGCAATCAACACACACCGTCCACGTGGCCCAATCGCCGGCAAGGCTGAAAGCTTTGCATGGATCGATGGTGACGGAGATCCCTTGCCACCTGCAATGCGGCGAAACGGTTGGTCTCATTCCACGACTGGCGCGGCCTTTGGGCAGCAGTTTTTCAGGATGAACCACTATGCCGTCCGGTCCATTGAGAGTTATCTGATGAAGCGGCTGCGGGGGGATGTAAACACAACCGCGTTTCATCCCAAGATGGAGGCAACGGGACAAGCCTATTGGCACATGCATTGCTTCAACAAGGTTGAAGAATTATCGATCCTTTCCAAATTGGACCGCCTTGGAAAATCGTATGATGAACTACGTGCGGATCGTATTCTGGGAGATTTGCACGAAAAAGCTGTTGCTTATCACAAGCGCCGTATCTCGGAGATACGTGAAACAGAGGCCGCGCAGGGATTCATAACTCGGTACAAGAATTTTGCCGGGGGGCGATATATCAAGGCGCTGGATCTGGGCGTGATGGAAGAAGGCGATCTTTCCTTTGATGCCGAGACCTACAAAGACCCCGAAGTTTCTTTCGCGCAAGTTGCGAAATGGACGCGCTTGGGCAAGATGTCCAAACCTGAAAACTCAAAACCCAATAACTACCCTTGGTTTACCCGGCTGGATTCTCTGGGAACGGCCATGGAGTACGAAGAAGCGGCGGCGCAGCATGCATTAATCACTAATGCAAAACAGGTGGACTTGCCGTTCGATCCGAAGGACCCATCTTTCCTGCCGCCAGTGTCTCCGGAGGTTGAAAGAACGAAAGAGCAGCGACAGCGGTTCTTGCGGTCAATCAGCGGCAAGAAGAACTGGGTTTTGATCGGGCATGTCGAAACCGAAATTGTAGAAGAAATACTCGCATTGGATGCAGTTGCTCAATTGACGATCATCGGGCCATGGGGGCTGTCGTGGGATACATTCGCCTGCAAGGATACGACGCAAGACAGTAATCTACAGGCCCTGGATCGCACGTTCTATGCATTGCTGGAGTACTTCCGCGAACCGATCATTGCGGGGCGTTTGAGGGTCTACCGGGCGCTGCCGCCTTTGATGCTGAAGCTGTTTCAGGATCAAAGTGTGGGCGTCGTGATCATACGCGGCGTTCGCGCCGAGCGTGTCATGTTGCAATTGCTGAACCGGATCGACAGGGTTCTGGCTCCGGGCGGAAGTATCGCTTTTACATCCTACAGGCGGGGCAAAGGGTCTTATTCCGGAATGTCTTCGGCTATTAACCGTTTTCTTGCGAGTAAAGCGAGTGACTATCGGATTACAAGCCTCGAGCCTCCATGGCTTGGTATCGACAAGTTGCCACCACTTCCCAAAAACGACACATAGCTTCTGGTTCTTGAAGCAACGACATGTTAGCCATTGCCCAATAAACAAAACGGGTTTCGTGTGAATTCAATACCCGTCTGCAAGTGAGGTCGAGATGTCAAACGAACCCAGAGTGATCGGTGCTGTTCCCGGCAGCCAGAATAAACCGAACGCAGACAAGGCAACCAAGCGCAAGAATACAAAAGACGCGATCCGTCGTACGTTCCTGACGCGCCTTCCCAAGGGTGGCGTGGCTGTTGAGATCGGTGTCTGGCAGGGCGAGTTTTCTCCGACAATCCTGAAATTGCTTGAACCCAGTCAGTTGTTTCTGATCGATCCCTGGAAACATATTGGCGAGGAAACGCATACAACGGCGTTTGTCGGCCGGACCGAAGACGAAAAGATGGAAGCCATCTTCCAGAAGGTCGTCGCGTCCTTCGAAAAAGAGATCGAAGAAGGCAAGGTTGGCATCATTCGCGATTTCTCGGTGCCGGCATTAAAGCTCTTTGACGATGAGAGCATTTCATTTGCCTATGTCGATGGGGATCATTCTTACGAAGGAGTAACTGCGGACCTGGAGGCGTTGTTTCCCAAGATCAAAGCGGGTGGGATCATGGCGTTTGATGATTACCACCGTCGCGGTTGGTGGGGCGACGGGGTGATCCGGGCCGTCAACGAGTTTCTGGGCAAACACCCCCGTGAATTGCGTATCCGGGCAATTGCTGGTGCGCAGATCGCTATAGAAAAAATCACTCCGCAAGACGACAGCAAGAAACAGGGCGACTAAGCGTCTGGGGTGAATGGCAGTGACGAACAAGCCTGAAAAAATCCTCATCTCTGCGATGAAAAATGAGGGCCCATATATTCTGGAATGGGTGGCTCATCATAAGGTGTTGGGCTTCGACAGGATCATTGTTTACACCAACGATTGCACGGACGGTACGAACAGAATTTTGCGCCGTCTTGAGGCCCTGGGTCATGTTGAGTTTCACAGAAACCGCGTGGGAACAGGCGGGATTCACAGATCAGCTCTGAGGCAGGCCCGCCGTTTGCCCGTAGTGAAAGAAGCCAAGTGGGTCTATGTCTGCGATGCGGATGAGTTTCTGAATATTCATGTCGGAAACCATAAGGTGGACGACCTGATCGAGGCCACACCGGGCGTGGATGTCATTTCCATTCCATGGAAGATATTCTCGAACAGCGGTCGCCATGTGTTGCGCGACGCGCCAGTGACGCAGCAGTTTTTCGATGGTGAGTTGGAGTATGAGCAGGGCGGGGCGGGGCGCCGGTTCGTCAAATCGCTTTTCCGGCAGGGTGAAGTCTATCTCCGCTATGGTATGCACAACCCGCACCCCAAGTCCGAGTTTGAGGCAGGTGTATTCCGGTCCGTTCCCGGGGGACACGCGAAAGAGCCCGCACCTTTTGGTAACCATGTTGCACCGCCTTATGGATTTGAGATTGCACAGATCAATCACTATGCGGTCCGCTCCACACAAGCCTATCTGGCCAAGCGCAGCCGTGGGCGGGCCAACCACTCCTCCCAGACGCTGGGAACGGAATACTGGGACCGTTGGAACCGGGGTGGTGCGACGGATGAGACGATCCTCAGGTACAAGGGCGAAGTTGACGCACTGATGGCGGAGTTTCAGTCCGATGGGCGGCTAGCTCGGCTGCACCGAAAAGCATTCCTGTGGCACAAGGCGTTGATCGAAGACCTTCTCAAACAGCCAGAATACAACGCGCTTTACCAGACGCTTGTTAATAAGCCGGCTGTAGAATTTGTTGCTAAAGACCGCGGATTGCACGCGCGTCTTTCGGCAGACAAGCAACCGTCTTCCAGCGAAAAACAGCCTGAATCCTGAAAAACCCGCCTTCGGAGAAACTGCATATGGCCGCGGAAAATACTCTTCCCACAATCGGAATGCTCTGGTTGGAAGGTCCTCTCAGTTTTCTGGAACAGATGTGCCTTTTGTCTTTTGTCGCGAACGGACACAGGGTCGTGCTGTTCCACTATGACGAAGTCGAGAATGTACCCGAAGGTATCGAACTGGTTTCGGCGAACGAAATTCACGAACCGCAGCGGTTCATTATGAACAACCAGTTTAAAACACCGGTTCCGCAATCTGATATTTTCAGGCTGCAGCTAATGCAAAAAACCGATTTTCTCTGGTGCGATACGGATGTGATTTCTTTGAAACCGATCCCGAAAGCGGATCATATTTTCGGCTTCTTCAATCGCAATACGATCTGCAATGCGATCATGCGGTTGCCGTCCGACAGCCCCGCGCTGAAAGCGTATACGGAATACAGCCTTGATCCATTCCCGATCCGTCCTTGGGTAGAAGGTGAGGAACGCGAGAATCTGGAACGCCAGAAAAAGGCCGGTGAGTTGCCTCATGCCTCGGATCAGGCACACAGTGTTTACGGACCCGGTGTCATGACGTGGTTTCTGCGACATCATGGCGAGATAGAACACGCCAGCCCACCCCCGGTGTTTTACCCGTTGCCGTTTCGGCAAACGGGGCAGGCGAACGACATTCCAGCGCGGGAGTTTCGAAAAAAGTACCTTACGGATCAGACGCAGGCCGTCCATCTTTGGGGCCGTCGGATGCGTTGGTGGATTGCCAAGGGTGTAAAACGTCATTCATTTCTGGATCGAAGGCTGCGCGGTTTGGGGATCAGTCCTGCCAATGCACCTTTGCCGCGCAGAGGGCGGGGCGCGCCGCAGAAAATCGAGTTTCCCGACTCGCTTCCGGACTTGCGGATCAGCAAAGAGGAAATCAGTGAGGCCACCAACGGCGTGATGTCTGTAGCTCAGGTCGCAAATTCTGAGCAATTCTTCAAATTGGCCCAGGTTGAATTGGATAAGATAAAAGACAAAGGGCTTTATGGGGTGAATGACAAACCCCAATCGGGTCATCAGCGAGGTTGGGATCACTATGCCAATGACGCATTGCGGTTGAATGCCATGTCTATGTCATTGTCGAGGTTTGCCAACAATCAGCGCTATTTGCCTGACTTGAGCAACCCCAAGACCGTGACTGAGAAGATGCTGGTCATGAAGCTGTTTGCCGAGATGCCCGAAGTGTCGGCGGCGGATAAGTTGACGGCGGAAAGTTATATCCCAGAACCAGCCAGGAACCTTGTTACACCGGTGAAGCGCTATTGGGTTTCATCGTCGCCTGAGTTGCCGGAAGACCTCGACCTAGAGCCCGGCAGCTATTGGCTCAAATGCAATAACGGGCAGGGGCAAAACCACAGGATCACCTGGCCCATGAACACAGAAGACCGCAACCTGGCCCAGGAAAAGCTTACCAATTGGAGCAATAAACCCATTCCCCACGGCTTCTGGGCGGCAGAATGGTGGTATTCCACGATCGAAACGCGCTATTTCCTTGAAGAGGATCTGGCGGCAGAAGGTCAGGATATCATCGACTGGAAATTCTGGGTTGTCGCCGGAAAGGTCCAGATTGTTCAGGTCGACCGGGACCGCTCTCGTGGACATGTGCAGATGATCCACGACCGGGATTTCAACTTCATCCCGAAAGAGTTGTATTTCCAGACAAGCGATGACACCGAGCCCAAGCCAGAGGTGTTTGACGATATGGTCGCAATTGCCGAAGCCGTCGGGCAACGTGTCGAGTTTGCGCGGGTGGACCTTTATGTAATTGGCGACAAGATTTATCTGGGCGAAATCACGCTCTGCCCGTTTGGCGGAAAACGCAAGATGCGTACGCCCGAACTGGATGTGCAGATGGGTGAGGCCTGGGTCGGCACCCGTCTGTTCCCGAACTGATCCGGTTACTCGACGGCGATTTCCTGACGCAGCTTTCCTGTTGTCTTGTCATAGATCAGGACGCGGTTGTCGTCGGTAACGACCGCATACCAGTTGGATCCAATGGTCAGGGCCTGCGCCCGGGCACCATCGGGTAAGTCGATCTGATCCGGCAGGGTGGGGGTGCGGTCTGATAGGCGGATGACAATCAGGGCGAATGTCACTAGAACCCCGCCAATCATCACCGCGGTCAGCAGCATGACCATCCGCCGCAGCAATCGTAGCTGCGGGGTTTCCTGCGGTTCTTGGGGTTCGGAAGGGACAGTCATGGGCACCCGCCAGATTGAGTTTCAGATCGCGGCCGATCCGCCGCCTCGCCTTGATAAGGCGCTTTCGCGGGATGTGCCAGACGGTGAAAACCTGTCGCGCACGCGGTTGGCGCGCCTGATCGAGGATGGCGCGGTTCGGATCGACGGGACCCGGATTCAGGACCCAAAGGCCAAAGTGTCCGAAGGGGCGCAGGTCGCCATAACTGTAGCCGAAGCGGAAGACAGTCATATCGGTGCTGAAGACATCCCGCTTGAGGTTGTTTTCGAAGACGCAGACGTGATCGTCGTCAACAAGCCAGCAGGCATGGTGGTGCACCCCGCGCCAAGCTCGCCCGGGGGTACGCTGGTCAACGCCTTGCTACACCATTGCGGTGACGCTTTGTCAGGTGTTGGGGGGGTGAAACGCCCCGGTATCGTTCACCGGATCGATAAGGAAACCAGCGGTCTTCTGGTGGTCGCCAAAACGGACGCCGCGCATCACGGGCTGGCCGAGCAATTCGCAGCACATAGCGTCGAGCGCTATTACCGTGCTGTGTGTTACGGGGTTCCGGATGCAAGTGATCCTCGTTTGCGCGGCGTCAAAGGTGTCAGCTTTGAGCCGGGCAACATCATGCGTGTGACGACCCAGCTTGCGCGGCATAAGACCGACCGTCAAAGGCAGGCGGTGTTGTTTCATGGCGGGCGCCACGCGGTGACGCGTGCGCGGGTTGTTGAAAAATTTGGCGCGCCTGCTGGTCTGGCTTTGATCGAATGCTGGCTCGAGACCGGGCGAACGCACCAGATCCGCGTTCATATGGCCCATGCCGGGCATGGGCTTGTCGGGGACCCGGTCTATGGTGGAAAGCGGAAATTGGCCATCAAGGCGTTTGCGCCTGCCGCTGCCGAATGCGTGTACGGCTTTACCCGGCAGGCGCTTCACGCTGCCGTATTGGGGTTCGAGCACCCGGTGACGGGCGAAAACCTGCGGTTTGAAGCCGAACTGCCGCAAGATATGGAGAACCTGATTGCCGCGCTTCGCGCACCGCTGACATAATAAGCAAAGTCCTGTGAGTAAGAGTTTCTTATCTTTCCTTCATGAAAGATTAATTTCAGACTGTTAGCAGCACCTCTTGAACAGGATGGGTTCCTTACCCATATCCCATGTTAAAGACTTAAACATTTGTCGGAGGGACATCATAATGGCAAATTACGCAAATCTCCCCGCGCCGACGCCCGAGGGCGGCCTCAACCGCTATATGCAGGAGATTCGCAAATTTCCCCTGCTCGAGCCAGAAGAAGAATACATGCTGGCCAAACGCTGGGTCGAAGAGCAGGACACAGAAGCCGCGCATAAGATGGTGACATCGCACCTGCGATTGGCGGCCAAGATTGCCATGGGATATCGCGGTTACGGTCTGCCGCAAGCCGAAGTGATTTCCGAAGCCAATGTGGGCCTGATGCAGGCGGTCAAACGTTTTGACCCTGAAAAAGGCTTCCGCCTTGCCACCTATGCCATGTGGTGGATCCGCGCCTCGATTCAGGAATATATCCTGCGGTCATGGTCGCTGGTTAAACTGGGCACAACTTCGGCGCAGAAGAAACTGTTCTTCAACCTGCGCAAAGCCAAGGCGCGCATCGGCGCACTGGAAGAGGGCGACTTGCGCCCCGAAAACGTCGCGCAGATTGCCAATGATCTTGGCGTGACCGAAGAGGAAGTGATCAGCATGAACCGCCGTATGTCAGGCGGGGACGCGTCTCTGAACGCCACGGTCGGGTCCGAAGGCGAAGGGACGATGCAATGGCAGGACTGGCTTGAGGATGAAGACGCCGACCAGGCCGGAGACTATGAAGCGCGTGATGAACTGGAAGCGCGTCGCGAGTTGCTGGCTGCGGCGCTGGACGTGTTGAACGACCGTGAAAAGGACATCCTGACCCAGCGCCGCTTGCTGGATCAGCCGGTGACGCTGGAGGACCTTAGCACGCAGTACAATGTCAGCCGCGAGCGGATCCGTCAGATCGAAGTTCGCGCGTTCGAGAAGCTGCAGAAGAAAATGCGGGATCTGGCACGTGAAAAAGGGATGCTGGGTGTCAGCTGACCACAATACCAGCCTGCAATAGCTGCGGGTTGGTTTTTCATCTGTGCGAAGAAACCTCCTCTTCGCGCAAATGCCCGGCGCGTTCTGGCAGATCATCACCTGCTGAACGTCTGCGGCCGCTATCCAAACTGTGAAGCCAAAAGAATGGCCGCAGGGCCAAAGCTATGGTACGGCAAAGACGCGTTTCATTTCGATGACGGTGTGACAGGTCGATCCTGCGGACCTCGCAGGGGAGCGAACCCTTTGGGGTTCGGAAATCTATGGAGAGCGTGATGCAAAAACCGGTTCAGTTTGGCGTGTTGGGGGCCGCGAAATTCGCGCGTGAATACATGGCACCGGCGATACATGCCGCCAACGGGGCGCGACTGGCTGCGCTGGCGACGTCAGATGCTGTAAAGGCTGAACCTTTTTTGTCGTTCTGTCCCGATCTGAAAGTGTTCGAAAGCTATGATGCGATGTTGGCGGACCCCGGTATCGATGCGGTCTACATACCTTTGCCGAACCACCTTCATGTGGAATGGAGCCTGAAAGCGCTGGATGCCGGCAAGCATGTGCTGTGCGAAAAGCCGATGACAATGAAGGCGGATGAGTTTGACGCATTGATCCAAAAGCGCGACGAAAGCGGCCTGCTTGCTGCCGAGGCGTACATGATCGTGCATCACCCCCAATGGCAACTGGCACGTAAACTGATTGCGGATGGTGCAATCGGAAATCTGGTGCATGTAACCGGGGCGTTCAGTTTCGACAATCGGGCAGATACCCAGAATATTCGTAACCGGGCTGAAACGGGCGGCGGCGGATTGCGTGATATCGGGGTTTACGTGATCGGCGGAGCGCGCTTTGCAACGGGGCAGGAACCGGTGGCGATACAGTCAGCCATCCGTTGGCAGGATGATATCGACATCTTCACCGAAATTCGCGCGCAGTTCACCGGTTTTACCTACTCAAGCTACGTATCCATTCGGATGCATCCCCACCAGGAAATGGTGTTTCACGGGGAAAATGGCCTGATCTGTCTGACAACTCCGTTTAATGCGCGTGTGTTTGGTGAAGCCCGGGTCGAGTTGCATCGCCCGGGGCTTGAGGTGCTGGTCACCCGGTTCCCCGGCGCAGACCATTACAAGCTTCAGGTCGAGGCCTTCTGCCGCTCGGCCCGGGAAGGGGCAGAGTATCCCTGTCCGCTGGAGTTTTCTCGAGGGACGCAAGAGGTGATTGACCGCGTGTTCGAGGGCGCAGTTTCGCTGTAACTTGCCCTTTGCGCGCGGGCTCGGCTATCCTTTTGCTTACGTTTAGCAGGAGATGACCCATGGCCGGAGGCTGGGCGCGCGACGGCGCAGTGAGCGAACAGATCGAAGCGTCGATTTCGGATGAACTGGCGCGGATGCAGGCGCAAAAGCGGCCTGTTGGTGAAAGCCTGACCCATTGCGCCGAATGCGAAGAGCCGATCCCTGAAAAACGCCGCGTTGCTTTGCCGGGCGTGAAGCTGTGCCTTGATTGCCAGCAGGAACGCGATAGTGCGTTCAAGGCACGTGGCGGCGTCAATCGGCGTGGGTCAAAAGACAGCCAGTTGAAGTGATCTCAGGTACGGCTGCTGAGACCCTGGAGCAGTCATCCAACGTTGCTTGGGCAGGACAATTAATTGCGCATTTGACAACAAGTATTTACGGCGCTCATGCTAAAACTTGGAAATCGAGGTGGAGCGACCAAAGGTAATTTCATGTTTAGATCATCAACCCGAAGTGAAGCAGAAAGTTTGTTAAGCGGACTTGCTCTTGGATTTTCTGCGGACCCTTTCATGCGTTGGCTGTATCCTGAACCTGCCGAATTCCTCTCCAACTTCCCGCGAGTAATGGACTTCTTTGGAGGGCGTGCGTTTGAACAGGGCAGCGCTTTTCGAAACGATGAATTCACCGCTGGCGCACTTTGGCTTCCGCCAGGCATTTACCCTGATGAAGAACGGCTTGTCGCCTGTTTTGAGCAGACGGTCTCACCAGAGAAGCATAATGCGTTGTTCGAAACCTTTGGGCAGATGGACAATTATCATCCCGATGAGGACTGCTGGCATTTAGCTTTTATTGCGGTTGATCCATTTCGCCAAGGAAAAGGGTTGGGGTCCGCATTGCTTGAATGCTGCCTCAAACGTTGTGACGAAGATGGAAGACCTGCTTACTTAGAGTCGACAAACCCCACAAATCTATCGCTGTATAAGCGCTATGGTTTTCAAGAGATGGGACTAATCAAAGCGGACCAAGCCCCACCGCTGTTTCCAATGTTTCGAGCCGCCCAATAGCGATAGTTCAAACGCCAGCTTCGTCCCGCGTAGCGGGCATTCAGTAGCCCCTTGGGCGTGACATTCCCGGGCATGGCAGGTTCTTTCCGCAAGGCAGATGTCGCCACCCTCTGTCGAGGGCGTCTCAGCCCTCCATCGCTTCCAGCTCATCAATAAAGCCCGAGATCATCGACAGGCCCTTGTCCCAGAACTTGGGGTCGCTGGCGTCCAGGCCGAACGGGGCCAGCAGTTCCTTGTGGTGCATTGAACCACCAGCGCGCAGCATGTCGAAATACTTGTCCTCAAACCCATCCGAGCCGTTTTCGTATACAGAATAAAGCGCGTTCACGAGGCCGTCGCCGAAGGCATAGGCATAGACATAAAAGGGCGAGTGAACGAAGTGGGGGATATAGGCCCAGAAGGTCTCGTACCCGTCCATGAATTCAAATGCGGGGCCAAGACTTTCGGCCTGAACACTCATCCACAGGGCGTTGATGTCATCCGGGGTCAGCTCGCCCTCACGTCGGGCGGCGTGCAACTTGCATTCAAAGTCGTAGAAGGCGATCTGGCGGACCACCGTGTTGATCATATCTTCGACCTTACCAGCCAGCAGAACCTTGCGCTGTTCCGGGGTTTCGGCCTGTTCCAGCATCTTGCGGAAAGTCAGCATCTCACCAAAGACCGAGGCGGTTTCCGCCAGCGTCAGCGGGGTGGATGACAGCATCTCGCCCTGACCGGCGGCCAGCACCTGATGGACGCCGTGTCCCAGTTCATGGGCAAGCGTCATCACATCGCGCGGTTTACCCAGATAGTTGAGCATCACATAGGGGTGGACATCGGTCACTGTCGGATGGGCGAAGGCCCCCGGCGCTTTGCCCGGTTTCACCGCAGCGTCGATCCATCCTTTTGAGAAGAAAGGCGCCGCGATTTCACCCATCCGGGGATCAAAGGCATCATACGCGTTCATCACCGTCTTTTGGGCCTCTTCCCAATTCACGATACGCGTGTCTTCCATGGGCAGGGGCGCGTTGCGGTCCCAGACCTGCATGACGTCCAGTCCAAGCCACTTGCGCTTCAGCTCATAATAGCGATGACTCAGCTTGGGGTAGGCGGCCACGACTGCCTCACGCAGGGCCTCGACCACCTCGGGCTCGACATCGTTCGACAGGTGACGCCCGGTCTGAGCGGTCGGCATCTTGCGCCAGCGATCAACGATTTCTTTCTCTTTGGCCTGCGTGTTGTGGACTCGGGCGAAGGTTTTTACGTTGTCCTGAAAGACCGATGCCAGTTCGCGCGCCGCAGCCTCACGTTTCGCGCGGTCCTGTTCCGTCAGCAGATTCAGGGTGCCTTCGATGTTCAGTTCTTCACCGTCGACATGAAATGCCAGTCCGGCAATCGTTTCGTCGAACAGACGTTCCCACGCGTCGCCGACAACCCCCAGATCGTGAAGGAATTTTTCCAGCTCGTCAGACAGCTGGTAGGGCTTCATTGCGCGGATGCGGCGGAACACAGGTTCGTATCGGGCAAGATCTTTGTTGGCCGCAAAATGCGCCTTCAGAACGTCGTCTTCGATCCGGTTGATCTCGAGCGTGAAGAACACAAGCGGAGTGGTGAAGATCGTGATCTTTTCCTGCATATCCGACAGGAATTTGGCGCGCTCTGCATCAGTGGTCAGTTGGTAATAGCGCAGACCAGCGAAGGACATGATACGCCCGGCGATGGCGTTGATCTTTTCGTTGCGATGCACACAGGCCAGCAGGTCTGCATCATCCAGATCGGCCAGTTTGCCTTCGTAATCAGCAGCAAATGCGGCACATTCGCCTTCCAGCCAATCCAGATCGCGCGCTAACTCGGGTGCGTCTTCCGCGGTATAGAGATCGCTCAGATCCCATTCCGGAAGATTGCCCAGATTGCCGGAGCCACCGATTGCGTTCGCGTCACGGACAGGGAAGGGGAGGTCGCGCATGGATCACCTTTAGTAGACTGCTTTTGCAAACATCTAGGGCTGGCGCGCCCGGATCACAAGCGGCCAATTCCAAAGGTGAAAGGGTTTACGAGGAAACCAGCTCGGATGCGCCATTGGCCTGATTGGCCAGAAAATGCGCCGCAATCTTGTCCAGAACCGGCCCTCGAACCTCGGGTGCTTCCATCAGCACCTCGTGTTCACCATCCGGGATTTCGATCAGCGTTCCGTTGGGCCAATTGGCCATGCGCGCACGAATTGCCTTGCGGTCAACGATTTGCTCATGGCTGCCCAGAAATGTCAGGCAGGGTGTTTTTGGGGCGGCCTGCTCCATCAACCAAGCACATTCATCCAGCGACTCACGCAGCCACAGATTTGATGGGGCACCCAACGCTAGTTCAGGATGCGCATTCAACTGAACCTGCATCATCCGGTACATGTCCGGATCACGGGTCAGCATATTGCCCTCGAAAGGTTGCGACAGGACATAACTTTTGAGCGTCGTGGTGGGGGGCGTCCGCTCGCCCAGGCCAAGTGCTGTGCCCCAATAGGCTGTAACGCGGCTTAGGGGTTTCATGACCGGGGTGAAGAAAATTCCCCACATCGGGCCCGTGAAGGCACACGCGGCAAAGCAGCCATTCTCGATGACGGCACGCAACCCGATTGCACCGCCCATCGAATGCCCGACCACGTACCATGGTTTTGGCAGGTCCAGCGCGCTTGTAAGTTTCAGGGTGACCTGGACGTCCTGCTGGTAATCGGTGAACTGATCGACATGTCCGACCCGAGCATCGTCCAGCAACCGATCTGCAAGACCCTGACCGCGCCAGTCGACAGCCAGCATGGCGAACCCACGCTCTACGAATTCGCTGGCAGTATTGCCGTATTTTTCAATGTATTCCGTGCGTCCCGGAAACATCATGACAGTGCCATGTGCCTTTCCGCCCGGAAGCCAGTGAGCAACGCGGATGCGTTTTTGATCCGACGTCGTCAACCAGTGGGCCTTTCCACCGGCGGGGCCGCCGGCCACGTCTTCAAACAGGGGGGCCGGCGAGAACTCCATCAGGCCAGTACCGATGCAAGTTTCATGGCAACACCCATGTCGCCATCAATGCTCAGCTTGCCGGACATGAACGCACCTGTTGGGTTCAATTCACCGCTGAGGATTTGTTCGAACGTGTCGGCATCCGCGCTGAGGGTGACATCAGCATCATCGTCGCTGACCCGAGCGCCATTGGAATCCAGGACAATGGCACCCAGATCGGCGATATCAAACTTGGCCGAGGCATCAAACGCGCCGCCTTCCAGTTTTTCATTCAAAGCGGCGGCTGCCTTTTCAAGAGTCTCGCTCATGATTTTCCTCATATTGTTAGTGCGCCGTGAATGGACATCCCCGGTCGCAACGCTACACTGACTATTGTTATGAGCATTGCAATCTACAATCTCAAAGGTATCGTCGCGGCACTTTTTGTCCTAGTCACGATTTCCTCCACTTGCCTCGCGCAACAGGCGGATTTGCGCGATGAGGGCGAATTGCTGCAAAAACTTGGCCAATCGACGCCCGAGCAGGCCATTGCTCTGGATCGGCAGTTGCAAGCTCTGTGGGCCCAGTCCGGTTCAGCATCGGCCGATCTGCTGCTGGAACGTGGCCGTGAAGCGCTGGATGACGGTGACGTAGGTGCGGCACTGGAACATCTGACCGCCCTGACGGACCATGCGCCCGATTTTGCTGAAGGCTGGCACCTACGCGCTTCGGCTTTTTTTGGGATCGAACGGTTTGGCATGGCCGCTGCCGATCTGGAACATGCCCTGACCCTGAACCCCAACAATTACGAGGCAATCTACGGTCTGGGCCTGATCTTTGAGATTATCGGACAACCCGACAAAGCCTACGAGGCCTATTCACGGGCATTGGCTATACATCCCCACCACGAAGAAGTAACCAATGCGGTGAATCGACTGAAGCCGCAGATTGACGGCGCAGCGCTGTAAGGTCCGGGCAGGGGGCAAAGGTGAGCGGGTCATCCCGAATAGTGGCCGTTTTGGGCCCTACGAATACAGGTAAAACCCATTACGCAATCGAACGGATGCTGGGATACCGCACAGGTGTCATCGGTCTGCCGCTGCGTCTGCTTGCGCGCGAGGTCTATGACAAGATCGTCGCCATCCGCGGGCCATCGGTTGTTGCTTTAGTTACCGGCGAAGAGAGGATCGTGCCGCCCCGGACCCAGTATTGGGTCTGCACGGTCGAAGCGATGCCCGAAGGTATGGGCGCGGATTTCGTGGCAATTGATGAAATCCAGCTGTGTGCCGATCCCGAGCGCGGCCATGTCTTTACGGATCGCCTGCTTCGGTCGCGCGGAACAAACGAGACACTTTTCCTTGGCTCTGACACCATGCGCGGCCCGATTGCCGCGCTGGTACCCGAGGCGCAGTTTGTCCGGCGCGAGCGGATGTCACAGTTGGTCTATTCCGGTTCGAAGAAACTCAGCCGGATGCCTGCCCGCAGCGCTATTGTCGGGTTTTCGGTTGAGAATGTGTATGCCATCGCGGAGCTTTTGCGCCGTCTGAAAGGTGGCGCGGCGGTGGTCATGGGTGCCCTCAGCCCGCGGACGCGGAATGCTCAGGTGGAGCTTTATCAGAATGGCGAGGTCGATTACCTGGTCGCCACAGATGCCATCGGTATGGGCTTGAACCTGGATGTAAACCACGTTGCATTTTCATCCCTTACCAAATTCGACGGGCGGCGGATGCGCCCGCTGGCCCCGAATGAGCTGGCCCAGATCGCAGGCCGGGCCGGGCGTGGCATGTCGGACGGCACCTTTGGCGTGACCGGCGAGGCGCCGCCGCTGGACGAAGGTGTCGCGCAGGCAATCATGGACAGCCGGTTTACGCCGATGAAAAAGTTGAACTGGCGGAATGCCGCCCTCCGGTTTGGCTCGATTGACGCGCTGATCAACTCGCTTGAGGTCAGTCCGAGTGACGAACACCTGGTCAAAGCCCGCCCTGCTGACGACCTGAATGTGTTGAAATCGCTGTCACAACAGGCCGAGATTGCCGCCCGCGCAAGTGACGGTCCATCCATTCGATTGCTTTGGGATGTGTGCAGAATCCCTGATTTTCGCGGCATCAGCCATGCAGAGCACGCCAGCCTGCTGGAAGTGATCTATGGCCACCTGCACGAACGCGGCAGTATTCCCGATGATTTCATGGCCCGGCAGATACGGCGGATTGACCAAACCCATGGGGATATCGATGCGTTATCCAAAAGGTTGGCATATATTCGCACCTGGACATATGTTGCGCAACGAAACGGTTGGGTGCGTGACGAATCACATTGGCGTGACGAAACGCGCACTGTAGAAGACAGGCTGTCTGACGCACTACATGAGCGACTGACTCAAAGATTTGTGGACCGGCGTACATCGGTTTTGTTGCGGCGGCTCAAGCAGAAGGAGGCCCTTTTGGCCGAAGTAAATGACAAGGGTGAAGTGACCGTCGAAGGCGAATTCGTCGGTCGTCTGGAAGGGTTCCGGTTCAGCCCGGACAAAAGCGCGCAAGGAACCGAGGCGAAAGCGCTCAAATCGGCATCCCTGCAAGCACTCGCGCCGCAATTCCATCTGCGTGCCGATCGCTTCTACAATGCGCCCGATACCGAAATTGATTTCACCGATCAGGGCGGCCTGATGTGGGGCGAATATGCCGTTGGCAAACTGGTTGCCGGGGCCGAGCCTCTCAAGCCCGTGGTCGAGGTTTTTGTGGACGAAGCCGCCGGTCCGGATGTTGAACAGAAGGTGCGGCGCCGGTTGCAGCACTTCATCGACCGCAAAATCGCTGCGCTGTTCGAGCCGCTGCTTAATCTGTCGCGCGATGAGGAACTCAACGGTCTGGCGAAAGGGTTTGCCTTCCGCATGGTCGAGGCGCTGGGCGTACTGCCCCGTGCGGGGGTCGCACAAGAAGTTAAGGATCTGGATCAGGACGCCCGCGGCGCCTTGCGCAAGCATGGTATCCGGTTTGGCCAGTTCACCATCTTTATGCCGCTGCTGCTGAAACCTGCTCCCACGCGTCTGCGTCTCGTGCTTTGGGCGCTGTCCAGCGGTTTGCAGGAATTCCCCGAAGCACCGCCTCCGGGGTTGGTGACTGTGCCGGTCGCCAAGGATGCACCGCAGGGCTATGACACCATGTGCGGCTACCGCGATGCGGGTGACCGGTCGATCCGGATCGACATGTTGGAACGTCTGGCGGACATGCTTCGTGCGGAGGACAGCCGTGGCGGGTTCGAAGCCAAGCCGGATATGCTGTCGATCACCGGTATGACGCTTGAACAGTTTGCTGACCTGATGCAGGGGCTGGGCTACAAAGCCGAACGCGGCGAGCGTGACAAGGTCAAACCGGCCCCGGTAGAGCAGCCTGTGACAGAGGCGGCGGAACAAGCTGTTATCGACGAGACGCCTGCACCCGATGCGGCATCAGAAGAGGTCGCCGCGCCCGCCGAAGCGACAACCGAGGCCACCGAAAGCACTGAGGTTGCAGACGAGGCCGCCACGGAAGGTCAGGTTGCGGAACCTGCGTCGGATGAACCCGAGGTTGAAGTGTATTACACCTTCACATGGGGTCGCCAGCGCCAGCCGAACCGTGGACCGCGCCGCGAGCCGGGGCAGGGCAAGGGGAAACCACGGGGCAAACCGCAGGAGGGCCGTGGCAAACCGCATGGCAAGAAGGGCGGAAAACCGCAAGGAGCCAAGACCTTCTCGTCACGTCCACCGAAGAAGGAAAAGGCCATTGATCCCGACAACCCGTTCGCCGCAGCGCTTATGGGTCTGAAGGACGGCAATTGACGCAAGATGGCCGAGGCCAAACTGCGAATTGACAAATGGTTGTGGCAGGCGCGGTTCTTCAAGACCCGCAGCCTTGCCGCCAAACAGGTCAGTGGCGGCCATGTCCGGCTGAATGGAAACCGGGTGCTGAAACCGGCCCAAGCCGTGGCCCCCGGTGACGTTTTGACCTTCTCGCAGGGCCGCATTGTCCGCGTCATACGTGTGGAAAAACTGGGGGAACGCCGCGGTCCGGCGCCCGAGGCGCAAACGCTGTACTTTGATATGACCGAAAAGCAGGAAGCGCCTCTGGTAAATCCGGGTTTCGAGGGAAAAGGTCGGCCAACCAAGAAAGATCGACGTGCTATTGATCTTTCTCGCCCGGAAGATCACTGATCCTGTCTTGAAGAGCGGGCCAGACTGAATTAGCTAGTCGCTCAAACCGCAAACAGGAATCCGACCATGACCTATGTAGTCACCGAAAACTGTATCGCCTGCAAATACACCGACTGTGTCGAAGTGTGCCCGGTGGACTGTTTCTATGAAGGTGAAAATACGCTGGTCATCCATCCTGATGAATGCATTGACTGCGGAGTGTGCGAGCCCGAGTGCCCCGCTGACGCGATCCGCCCCGATACCGAGCCGGGCATGGAGGAGTGGGTCGAGTTCAATCGCAAGTATTCCGAACAATGGCCGGTGATCGTGACCAAGAAAGACCCGCTGCCCGATGCGGAGGAGCGTGATGGTGAAGAGGGCAAGATGAAGAAGTATTTCTCGGAAGCGCCCGGCGAAGGCGGCTGAGTGATTCGTTCCAAGCGGCCTGTTTTGGACATAAAGATCGCAGTACAACCTGTTGAATCAAGGTTGAATACAAAAGATTCCCGTAAGGTAAACTTTCGGGCGTCGTAAATTTGTGATATACTATATCCACATGATGACCGAGATTGGGATGCGCTCCGTAAGTATGCTCACTTTGGAGTTCTGAACTTGTGACAGTATCGCCGCCTGACGGGGCTGAGACAGTCCCCGCATGTGGTGCTTTTGTTGTCCGTGTCCCGTCCGCTAGCAAGGAAAAAACTGAATGACAAAGTCGAAAAAGCTCGAGTTCCGCCCGAACGACTATGTTGTCTACCCCGCCCATGGCGTGGGCCAGATTATCTCGATCGAGGAACAGGATGTCGCGGGATTCTCGCTTGAGCTGTTCGTCATCTCATTTGAGAAAGACAAGATGACGTTGCGCGTTCCGACCAACAAGGTAACCGAGTCCGGTCTGCGGTCGCTCAGCTCGCCCGATGTGATCAGCCAGGCGATGAAAACGCTGAAAGGCAAGGCCAAAGTGAAACGCGCCATGTGGTCCCGTCGCGCACAAGAATATGAACAGAAGATCAACTCGGGTGATCTGATCTCGATCGCCGAAGTGGTCCGTGACCTGCACCGCACCGATGATCAGCGCGAGCAGAGCTATTCCGAGCGCCAACTGTATGAAGCTGCCTTGGAGCGTCTGACCCGTGAGGTCGCGGCTGTTTCAGGCGCTGGCGAGGTGTCAGCCGCCAAACAGGTTGACGAGGTTCTGACCTCACGCGCTGCCTGATCGAAGGTACATTGACAATACGGGCCGCTCCAAATTTGGGGCGGCCTTTTTCGTGGCTTGGTGAATTGTTCAAGTGGCGCTAATTTCACTGTGTATGCAGCAGATTACCGGACGCACATGAAGCAGACTGTGAAATACCTGTACATCGGACACGACCCTGTTTCGGTCTGGTTTAGGTATGCGCTGATCCTGTTCGATGTTGCGACAATCATTTTCTTTGTCGGGACGGCGCACATCCCGCATGGGCCGGGCTTAACCGTTGCAAGCCAACTGGTCGGTGTGCTGATTTTTCTGGATTTCTCTGCGCGGCTCTGGATCTCAAAAGACCGCTGGAGATTTTTGCGCCAGATTTACACAGTGGCGGATATCGTGGTCATCCTCTCGCTGGTGCTTGATCCGTTTTTGACAGGCAACCTCGCTTTCCTGCGGATTTTGCGTGCCCTGCGTCTGATCCATTCATATCATCTGCTCTGGGATCTGCGGCGCGACAGCCGTTTTTTCCGCACGCACGAGGACGCTGTTATCGCGGCGATCAACCTGCTGGTCTTTGTTTTTGCCACCTCGACGGCCGTTTTGGTATTTTTTATCCCCGAAGACGCGCAAACGCCTTACATAGACGCGCTGTATTTTACCATGGCGACGCTCACCACGACCGGGTTTGGCGACATCACTTTGGTCACACCGGGCGGCAAGCTGTTTTCCGTCTTTATTATGGTCGTTGGCGTGGCCCTGTTCGTCCGGCTGGCGCAGGCAATTTTCGCGCCACAGAAGGTCCGCCACAAATGCCCCAGCTGCGGGCTGTACCGGCACGACCCCGACGCCGTGCATTGCAAACATTGCGGCGATACGTTGCGAATTGAAACCGGGGGCGCGTCTTAGATCTGGGCGCTGATGGCAAGCAGAAATGTGATTTCCGCCAATTGTTGTGATGCGCCCAGAATGTCTCCGGTTTGACCGCCGATCTTGGTCTTCGCGACGAGCCCCAAAACAGCAACGATCAAAGCCGCGCAGAGTATCGCGGTAAGCGCCAGACTTCCGCACAAGCTGTAAGCGACCAGAATCGCGATGCCCACGGCGATACAGGCTGATCCTGCGCCGGGGGTGCCAACTGAATGGCTCAGGCCCGACTTTCTGGCGTTTGGAAGAAGAACCATTAGTGCTGGCATCAGGGCGCGGGAAAATACGCAAGCTGCAACAACCATCCAGATCGGACCAACAGCCAGCATAGTGGAAATCGCCGAGATTCGTAAAATCTGCGAGATCATCAAGGCAAGCACGCCGTACGTTCCAATCTGGCTGTCCTTCATGATCTCCAGCCGCCGTTCAGGGGTGAAACCGCCCCAAAGCCCGTCGAACGTGTCGGCCAGACCATCCTCGTGCATGGCGCCCGTCAACAGGATCAGTACCGCGACCAGCAACGAGGCGGCCACAAACGGAGGCAGTTGAAGCCCCATCGCCAGCCAACCAGTCAGGCATGCCAGCCCGCCAACGACCAGCCCAACCAGTGGAAATGCCCATACCGATTGTGCCTGCCGGGCAAACACGGCTTTGGGCAAACGGGGCAGGGGCAGGCGGGTCAACAGCACCAGGGCCAGCGGAACATCCCACAGGGAAAACGGTTTGGTGTCGTTTTTATGCACGCCCGTGCCTTTCGGGGTCTTGTTGGTTTCGATCCTTCGGTTAAACACGCAGGACCACTCTGATGCAATGAGGCTTTCATGCTGCCTGAACTGAATGATTTGAACACGTTCCGTGCTGTCCTGGCGGGGGCGCCGGGCCCGGATGCTGCTGCGGTGCAGGGCGCGGCCGAGCGAAACGGACAATTGACCAAACCCCCCGGCGCGCTTGGTCGGCTTGAGGATCTTGCGGTCTGGTATGCAGGATGGCGAGGGGACGCCCGTCCACAGATCAGCGCGCCTCAGGTCATTGTGTTTGCCGGGAATCACGGTGTTACCGCGCAGGGTGTTTCGGCCTTTCCGCCGGAAGTGACCGTGCAGATGGTGATGAATTTCGAACATGGCGGGGCGGCGATAAATCAGTTGGCAAGGGCGGCAGGCGCGAAGATGGATGTTCACGCGCTGGATCTGGACAAGCCGACCGCGGATTTCACCCAAACCCCCGCCATGACAGAGGATGAATTGCTGGCCGCTTTGCGCACAGGCTGGCAGGCCGTTGATCCGCAATCCGATCTTTTGGTGGTCGGCGAAATGGGGATTGGCAACACCACCCCGGCTGCGGCTATTGCCTGCGCGCTGTTTGGTGGCGACGCGTCCGATTGGACAGGGCGCGGAACCGGTGTGGATGACGCCGGTCTGGCCAACAAAACCCGTGTCGTGGCCGAGGGTGTCGCCAAACACGCGTCAGATGATGGTCTGGACATCCTGCGCTGTCTTGGCGGGCGCGAGATTGCTGCAATGGCGGGCGCGATTGCCGCCGCGCGGGTGTTGCGCATCCCGGTGATCCTGGACGGGTTCATCTGTTCGGCTGCCGCAGCCTGCTTGTGGAAGCTGTCGGATGGTGCGCTGGATCATGCTGTGGCAGGCCACCAAAGCGCCGAAGCAGCCCATGGTGCCGTGCTGGCAAAATTGGGTAAAGAGCCGTTGCTGAGCCTTGGCCTGCGGTTGGGCGAAGGGTCTGGCGGGGCGTTGGCGATCAACATTCTGAAAAGCGCGGTCGCCTGTCATTCCGGCATGGCAACCTTTGCCGAAGCTGGGGTTTCTGACGGCTGAACTCGCACCTGACCCGGGCAAAGGCTTGGGTCAGGCCGATTTCTTGGCGTGCTCTTCAGCCAGTTCCAGCAGCGCGGTTTCCAGATCCTTTTCCAGTGCCTGCGAACGTTCGATATATTTCCTGTTTTCAGCGATTGGCATTCCGGGGACCCAAAGCTCGGCCAGATCGCGCACCGCCTTCCTGTCATGGTGGTAAAACGTCTGCTCGGCCTGGGCTGCTTCGTATTCACTCAGTCCAATATTCTCCAGAACATAGCGACCTGCGCGCAGTGAACTGTCGAACATTTCCCGCACGATGTCATTGGCACCCGCCTGATACAACTCGTACACATGGGTCCGGTCGCGGGCGCGGGCGATGATGTGCAGGTCAGGACGCTGCCGTCTGGCATAGCTGACAAGCCGCGTGACTTGCTTGTGATCATCCATAACGGCGACAAGAACGGATGCTTTGTCCAACCCCGCCGCGCGCAGCAGTTCCGGTCGAGTGGGATCGCCCAGAAAGCCTTTGACACCAAATCGGCGCATCAGCTGAATCGTTTCAATATTGTGGTCCAGAACGACTGTCTTGAAACCGCTGGCCCGTACCAGCCGGTTGACGATCTGACCAAATCGACCAATGCCGGCGATGATAACGGGGCCCTTTTCGTCGATCACGTCAGGTTCAGGGCTGGCCGCGGAATCGCCAATCTTCCGCGACAACGCATCGTAGACGATGAAAAGAAGAGGCGTGATTAACATCGTCAGAGCAACGATCATTAGCAGTTTCTGCGACAGGTCGGGCGGAATGACATTCTGTTTCGTCGAAAATGCCAGCAGGACAAAACCGAACTCACCAGCCTGCGCCAACCCAAGGGTGAACAACCAGTGATCACGCCCCCGCAGTTTGAAGGCCTTGCCCACCAGAAATAGGATGATCCCCTTGGCAAGTATCACAAGCAGCGCCAGTCCAATCAGGTCCAGCGGGTCGTTGAAAAAATAACCGAAGTCTATTCCGGCACCGACCGTGATGAAAAACAGCCCCAGAAACAATCCTTTGAACGGCTCAAGGTCGCTTTCCATTTCATGTCTGAATTCAGAACTGGCCAGAACAACGCCTGCCAGGAACGCGCCCAGGGCAGGTGATAGGCCGACCAGTGTCATCAGAAACGAAATGCCCACGACAATCATCAGTGCCAGTGCGGTGTACATCTCGCGCAGACGGGTTGCGTGGATGAAGCGAAACAACGGTCTTGTCAGGTAGACACCGGCCAGAATGACAAACACCACCACGCCGATTGTGACAAGGGTGACGGCCCAGCCCGGCAGCCCTTCGACCAGCGACAAACTGTGATCGCCTGCGCCATGTGATCCTCCTGCCCCCCGGTCAATCGATCCATCTGCTTGGAAACGTGGCATGGCGGGCAGCGCCAGCAGTGGCAACAAAGCCAGAATTGGGATCACCGCGATGTCCTGCGTCAACAGAACCGAAAATGTCGCGCGGCCGCCGTTTGTCTGCATCAGGCCTTTTTCTGACAGGGTTTGAAGAACGATCGCGGTCGATGAAAGCGAAAGGGTCAACCCTACCGCCAGGGCAACCGACCAGGGATGGTTGGCGTACATGGCCACAGCAGCTATCGCGACTGTTGACAGCAACACCTGCAATCCGCCCAGACCCAATAACTTGTCGCGCATGTCCCACAGGGCGCGTGGCTCCAGTTCCAGACCAATGAGAAACAGCATCATCACCACGCCAAATTCGGCCACATGCTGAAGATTTTCGGTTTCCGCTCCGACAAGGCCCAGTGCGGGTCCGATAATGATCCCGGCGGCAAGATAACCCAGCACGGATCCCAACCCCAGTCTGGCAGACAGGGGAACGGCAATGACTGCCGCTGCCAGATAGATTGAAGCCTGATATAGAAAGTCGTCCATGTGTGTCCTCAGAACCTTTTCAGGTGGGAAGGGGGGCGTCGCGTTTAAGTTGATCCATTACGATCTGGCTTTGTACTCTTGCAACGGCAGGATGCGGCAGGATCACATGATGTAGCAAGCTGTTGAGGGCGGACAGGTCGTCACAGTAGATGTGCAGCAGATAGTCTGCCTCACCTGTCATTGTCCATGCACTGGTAATCTCGGGTCGGGTGTCGACCATGCGGGCAAAGCTTGCGGATTGCTCGGGGCCATGGGTGCCCAGATGCACCTGAACGAACCCCTGCACCTGTAAGCCCAGTTTCAGCGGGTCCAGCCGGGCAGCATATCCGGTGATGTACCCTTCGACTTCAAGCCGCTGTCGGCGGCGACCCGCTTGACTGGGCGACAGGTTCAGCATTTCACCCAGTTGTTGCGCCGTCAGATGTGCATCTTTTTGCAGTGCGGAAAGCAGTCGCTTGTCGGTTGCATCCAACATGTGCGGAAAAATCCTGATTTTATTAACTGATATGCGCATTTTGCGCGTCATCTTGCAGTTTATACAAAAACAATGCGCAGAAACAGCGTCAGAAAAGTCGTATTTTTGAATCAGCAAAGAAATTCCTGTTTTCGTAGGAGACGCCCATGGGTCCTTTCCCGCACAATGCCCCGAAATCCGTGATCAGCGAAGAAAACCCTACCGGAACAGATGGGTTTGAATTCGTCGAATTCGCTCATCCTGAACCGCAGGAGCTGCGTGATCTGTTCGCAAAGATGGGGTTTGATCTGGTGGCCCGCCACAAGGAAGATCCTGCCGTCGAGCTTTGGCAGCAAGGGGATGTCACATACATCCTGAATGCCAACCCGGACAGTTTTGCAGCTAAATTCGTAGCCGAACATGGGCCCTGCGCGCCTTCGATGGGCTGGCGGGTCGTGGACGCGCAAAAAGCGTACGAGCATGCCGTGTCAAAGGGTGCGGAACCTTACGACGACGCTGACAAAACCATGAATGTGCCTGCGATCAAGGGGATTGGCGGGTCGCTGATCTATTTCATTGATCAGTACTACGACACTTCGCCCTATAATCATGAATTCAAATGGATCAAGGAATCAAAACCTCGGGGCGAGGGGTTCTTCTATCTCGATCACCTGACGCACAATGTCTACAAGGGCAACATGGACAAGTGGTTCAAGTTCTATGGCGACCTGTTCAACTTCCGCGAAATTCGTTTCTTTGACATTCAGGGAAAATTCACTGGCCTTTACAGCCGCGCGCTGACGTCACCCTGTGGCCGTATCCGTATTCCGATCAACGAGGACCGCGGTGAGACCGGGCAGATCGTGTCTTACCTGAAGAAATACAAAGGTGAAGGCATTCAGCATATCGCGGTTGGTAGCGATGACATCTATGCCTCGACCGATGCCATTGCTGAAAACGGCCTGAAGTTCATGCCGGGTCCGAATGAAGCTTATTACGAGATGTCCAGGACCCGCGTGGTCGGTCATGAAGAGCCGCTGGACCGGATGATGAAACACGGCATCCTGATCGACGGTGAAGGTGTCGTTGACGGGGGCGAGACGCGCATTCTGTTGCAGATCTTCTCGAAAACGGTGATCGGCCCGATCTTCTTCGAGTTCATTCAGCGCAAGGGTGATGATGGTTTCGGCGAAGGGAACTTCCAGGCGCTGTTTGAATCCATCGAGCGCGAACAGATCGAAAGCGGCGAGATTTCCGCGGCTTGATCCAAATGAACCAATAAGTCGGGGGCGGTTCTACTGCCTCTGACGTGCCTGTTTACAGGTGATCGCTCACGGCTTTGAGCGCCTATGTCAGCTGCGCGGCATCGCCAGGGTCACGTTGCGACCTTTCTTTTGATAACGCAGTTCGCTGTCACTGATGGCAATAACCTTGCCGCCGTCAATATTGTCGCCGACTTTCAATTTTTTGTAGCGCCCGCTGGGAAGCCGAACCAAAGCGCGCCGGTTTGCGGGTGTGCCGTAAACGCCGATCAGATTCAGGCGGCGCAAATTGATCGCGTTATCGAGCGTGGCCTGGCGGGCTACAGATGCGGTTGAGGGAATCTTGGGTGCAACCGATTTCGGCTGAAACGATCCGGCGTCATCTGAACTCTGGTCCATTGCGGCCGTTGATCCAAGATTGGAGTTACCAGAAACAGGTGCCTTTGCAGTGTCCAAACCCGCCGGTCGCAACCTGGGGCGCGGGACGCGGACAACGGCCAATGCGGTTGGCGTCTCGTCGATTTCTGTGCGCGCTTGTAAACTGTCCGGGCGTGCTTTGGGTCGCTTCGTCGAAAGCTCTGCCAGCGACCGCCCCCCCAATTGCCCGCGCTCGAAGCTCTCGACCAGATCTGCGGGGCGAGGTTTGGGGCGAAGACCGGCCAGTCTTTCGTCGACCTCGTCAAGTACGGGTTCGTCTTCGAAACGCACTGGCGTCGCTGGTGGAATCTTCGGCGGCCGGCCCTGATAAATGACAATCCCATCCGGGTTCAGCGTCCCTTCCGGCGTGGGCGTTACCAGCCCGCGGTCATCCAGATTGAACCGCGCTCCTGCTATGCCATGTTGCACGTCCCGAACGAAGGGTTCGTCGGTATCGAAACTGGAAGCCGGGGGCAGGGCAACCGCATCGCTTGACAGGTCGGATTTGTCAATCGACGTCAGATAAAGATCGTCCGGTTCCGGGGCTTCTGGCACATCCAAAGCGGCTGGAGGCGTTACATTCACACCGGAGGCAGCGCTGATATCCTCATCTGCCTCGGGGTCCTGAGCCACAGATTCAACAGGGGTCGGGGCCACCTTGAGTGCCTCAAGGATTGCCGCGTCGGTTGGGGTGAGTTCCGGTTGTTCTACGGCTTCGGCCTCGGCGGGGTCTGGTGTAGGGGGCACGTCCCCGTCCAGAGCAGGCTCGGGTGGCAAGTTTTCCGAAGGCGCAATTGCTGCAACTTCGGGCACTGTCGGTGGCAGGGCGTCGATATCCGGCGCGGAAACACCTATCTCGGTTGGAGTTGGGCTCAGTGCGACCTGATCTGTTTCTCCACCGCTGTCCAAGGCCAGCCAAACGCCGAAAACGCCGCCAAGAAGAACCGTCGCGGCAAATGCCAGGATCGCAATGCGCGGTGCCTGCGCTTTCGTATTCGCAAACTTTTTGTCAGGTGTTTCGGGGGTCAGAAACACGTTTGGTGCTGCCGTGCCTGCAATGGGATGCGCTGGTTTCTCAGTGGATTTTGCCGGTTCGGGCAGGTCAGAGTTTTTTTCCGACAGCGGTGGCTCTGCTGGTTGGGTTTTCGATACGCCCGAACGCGCTGTGAACAATGCCTCTCGGGGGAATGCGTCTGCGTCTTCCTCGGCGCAAAACAAAACCGGCACGAAACCATGGTCCGAGGCAAAGGTACGCGCCTCGCTCAGCGTTTCCTGCGCAACAGCTGCAACATAGGTGGTGCCGCCTTCGGTCTGATAGTCGTAACTGAGTTCGGACAAAGCGTAAGGCGTAGCGTCGGCAAGTGCTCTCTCAATACGTTCGACCGTGTCTTCGGGGGGTAAGTCATCGGTTGCAACCTGAAGGTATCGAACCTGTTCGGAAGGCAAAACAAGCTTGCAGCTCAGGTCGTTTTCCAACGCAAAGGCTTTTTCCCGCAAAACCTGCATCTGACCGGACAGGTCCGGCGAATCCAAGGGAATCGAGCCGATAACGAACCATTCGTCATCCGAGTGATGATACAGTGATATTCCGGTCGCAGAAAAAGACAGCGCAAAGGCAGGTTTCATAATCCGCAGGAACCATAATTATCAACGTCAATGCAAACACCTTGGCGTTCGCAGACCGACATTAAAGCAGGAACTTGCCGAGGGAAAGAAAAAGGCAAACTCTCCTCTTGTATGGCAATGCATCGCCGACCCATCTTTAACGCAAGCAAATCGGAGTGATAACATTGAAGACATTCGCTTTTCTGGCCGCGATGATGGCCGCAACGACCGCTGGACTTGCCCATGCGGAAGAACGTCGCATCACCGTTGGCGCAACCGGAACCATCGAGGTTGCCCCCGATATGGCGACGATCACATTGGGTGTGACAAATGAAAATGCCGAGGCTTCGGCGGCGATGCAGGCCACTTCGGATGCAGTTGCGAAGGTTCTTGCGCGCCTGACCGGGATGGGGATTGAAGACCGCGATATTCAGACCCGCGATCTGTCGCTTTCCCCTGTTTGGTCCGGGCGGCACGGGCAGAATGGAGAAACACCGGAAATCTCGGGATTCGCTGCCTCGAACCGCGTGTTTGTACGTGTGCGTGATCTGTCCAAACTTGGAAGCATCATGGATGCGGTCATTCAGGATGGCGCCAACGATTTTGGTGGATTGAGCTTTGGGGTGCAGGATACCAAACCAATCGAAGCCCAAGCGCGCGCGCAAGCTGTCGGCGAAGCTATGGCCAAGGCCGAGCAGCTGGCGCAGGCCGCGGGTGTAACCCTTGGCGCGGTGCAAACGATTTCGGAACAAACGGGGGGCGTGCGCCCGATGCCCGAGATGCGCATGATGAGCATGGCTGACGCAGGGGGTGTTCCTGTGGCAGGTGGTGAGGTTTCGGTGTCTGTCAGCGTCTCGATGGTGTTCGAGATTTCGGAATGAAATCAACCCTTCGCGCGGGCCATCAGCGGTTTTCGTTGTTGGCCCGAAGCGTCGAAATTTTCGGGTAACAACCAGGCCTCGAATGCATCGCGGATGCGTGGCCATTCGGTATCTATGATTGAATACCAGGCTGTGTCGCGGTTGCGTCCTTTGTAGTGGGTCGCTTGGCGAAACACGCCTTCGAAGGTGAATCCAAGCCGCTCTGCCGCACTGCGCGACGGACCATTCAGAGCGTCGCATTTCCATTCGTAACGCCGGTAACCCAGTTCATCGAACACGCGCCGCATCATCAGATACATGACTTCGGTTGATTGCGGTTTGCGCTGAAGCAGTGGTGAAAAGTGGATATGCCCGACCTCAATCGCTCCGGCAGCGGGTTCGATCCGCAAATATGAGGCCATGCCCAACGGTACGTCATCACCGTCCAGAACGGTATGGAACATCGGGTCCGCGTCCATGCAGTTGGCGCGCGTCCAGTCTTCGAACTCAGGTTCGCCAGCAAACGGGCCGTAGGGCAGGTACGTCCAGTTGCGGCCAACCGTGTCCATTGAAAACGCCCGGAACAGTCCGGGCGCGTGCCTGTTCACATCAAGGGGCACGACGGAACAATACCTGCCCACCATCGGCGTATATGGTGGTGTCGGGCGTGGAAAGTCACCCGAAACCGGTAAACCGATGGGCTGGCCAAGATCGTTTGTGTCGTGCTGGGTCATGGTCAGGCGGTTGCTTTGGCCAGGGCCTGATCAAGGTCGGCAATCAGATCGTTCGCATCTTCGATACCGATGGATACGCGCACCACGCCCGGACCTGCGCCCGCGGCTTCCTGCTGTTCCGGGGTCAATTGACGGTGTGTGGTCGATGCCGAATGAATGATCAGCGAACGCGCGTCGCCCAGATTGGCTACGTGGCTGAAAATCTCCAGCGCATTGACCAGTTTGATACAGGCGTCATAGCCACCCTTCACTGCAAAGGTGAACAATGCGCCAGCGCCACGTGGATATTGCGATTTGACCCGGTCTTTGTAAGGCGAAGACGGCAATCCCGCATAGGTGACGTAGTCCACCCGGTCATCCGCTTCCAACCACGCTGCGATTTTCTGGGCGTTCTCTACGTGGCGCTCCATCCGCAGCGACAGGGTTTCGATCCCCATCAGCGTGTAATGAGCAGCTTGCGGGTTCATGGTCATACCCAGATCGCGCAGACCGATGGCGATGCCGTGGAAGGTAAAGGCCAGAGGTCCGAACGTTTCGTGGAACTTCAGGCCGTGATAGGCCGGTTCGGGTTGGCTGAGTGACGGGAACTTGTCGTTTGCCGACCAGTCGAACTTGCCCGAATCCACGATGCAGCCGCCGGTGACGGTGCCATTGCCGGTCAGGTACTTGGTGGTTGAATGCACCACCAGCGTCGCTCCGTGATCGATCGGACGGCACAGATATGGTGTTGCCGAGGTGTTATCGACGATCAGCGGAATGCCCGCCGCATCGGCCACATCTGCCAGTGCACGGATATCCGTCACATAGCCGCCGGGATTGGCGATGGACTCGCAGAAAATCGCCCGGGTGTTCTCATCGATTGCGCCCTTCACCGCGTCCAGATCATCGGTGTCGACAAACTTGGCAGACCACCCAAAGCGTTTGATTGTCTGGCTGAACTGGGTGACCGTGCCGCCGTACAAACGGGTTGAGGCGACCACATTGCAACCCGGACCCATCAGTGGGAACAGCGCCATGATCTGGGCCGCGTGCCCGGACGAGCAGCAAACGGCACCAACGCCGCCTTCAAGAGTCGCCACGCGTTCCTGCAGAACGGCGACGGTTGGGTTGGTCAGGCGGGAATAGATAAAGCCCACCTCTTGCAGGTTGAACAGGGCCGCTGCGTGGTCCGCATCGCGGAACACATAGGCAGTTGTCTGATAGATCGGTGTCTGGCGCGCTCCGGTCGCCGGGTCGGGGCGGGCGCCCGCGTGAATTTGCAACGTGTCGAAACCGTAGGTGGGGCCGTCAGACATCTTGAAAATCTCCTGTTGGAATTTGTCTTGCGAAATCTGTAGGCCATTGCCCGCCTGCGCACAACGATCCTGTCAGCGCAGCCAGAGGCCCTTGCTTTTGATCGTGTTGCGGATGGCCTGTTCACGTCGTGGCAGATGATCCTGGTCAAACAGGGCGCGGACTTTTGCGCCTTTCCCCTGCAGAACCATCTTTTTCAGTGGCTCAAATTGCTTGAGAACCTTCTTGACCTTGTTTGGAGCGACGACGGTTTCCAAGACCTCAATCACATGGTTGCTTTCACGGGCGTAAAGCAAGGGAAACAGGCGATAGTGGCAACTGACGGACCCGTCCAGCAAACCGGGGGGCAAAACATCACGACCACCGCCGAACGAGTGAATGACAAGGGGCAGGGCGGCCTGGTCCAGCCAGGGGTCAAGGCTTTGGCCAGTCAGCTCCGGAATGTTTTCGTCGCGGATTGTCCTAGCGTAGTCCAGAAAACGCTCACCAAATCTCCGCGGGCATTTATAGAAGAAATAGCCTGCATTGAAATACAGGTACCGCCGCCAGTGGTCATGGGGTTGATCGGTGTCCAGCGAGCTTTCGAAATCCAACCCGAACCGGGCGTAAAGCGCGCGCCAGATACCGTCAAAGCCGGGGCCATACAGCGTTGGTTTGGGCCATGTCCCTTCAACCTTCAGTGATGCGCAGGGGCGGTCGAAGTCAAAAGGTACAGATGTGATCTCGCCAGTGATCAGCGTGTCGGTGTCAAAGAACACAAAGGGCTCATCTTCCGGCAGGGCCATCAGCGCTTCGATCTTGTTGCCGTAGGGATAGCTTTCACCGAATACATGCGAGTCGAAGGGCAGAATTTCGGCATCCAGTTGTTTCAGGGCTTTCAGAGCTTCTTCGTCCTGAATGCGTGGGTCCTGTTTCCAGCGTGGCCCCGGATTGGGTGTGGCGACAAACAGTTTGCCCTCGAATTGCGGTGAAGAATGGCGCAGTGAAGCCGCAAACAACAGGGCTTCGTATTGCAGGCGGTTGTTTTGACCGACGACCGCGATGTTGAATGTCTGTGACGTTGCCTGCATCTATGCCCGTTCCCGACAGGTGTTTGACCGTGCACCTTGAAGTTCGGATTACAGCAAGCGGCCCAAGGCGTCAAAAGCGGAAAATTTGAAATTTCATCACGCGATCCCATTTCTTTCAGGGGTCGCAGCAGAAAGGGTTACACATGCGGATCAATGCGGATTTCACAAAACGGGTCGCAGTTCATTTTGACAATAGCGAATGGGTCGCTTCCCCTGCGGCTGGCGTCGAGCGTAAAATGCTGGACCGGATTGGTGATGAGGTGGCCCGCGCAACGACCATTGTCCGCTTTGCGCCCGGCAGCGCTTTTTCTGCCCATACCCATGACGGCGGCGAGGAATATCTGGTGCTGGACGGCGTGTTTCAGGACGAGACCGGAGATTTCCCCATCGGCAGCTATGTGCGCAATCCACCGACGTCCTCGCACACTCCGTCTGCAGCGGAAGGCGCGACCATTCTGGTCAAGCTGCACCAGTTTGACCCGCAAGACCGTACCGAGGTGCGCCGCTCGATAAATGGCGTTTCTGACGTACAACTGTTCAAAGATGATCATGAGGACGTTTTTGTGCGGACATGGGCGGCGGGGGACGTGGTCGAGCTGGATGCGCGCGACGGAATGGAAGTGTTTGTCATAAGCGGCAGTTTCTCTGAATCGGGGGAGGAATTTTCGACATGGGACTGGTTGCGCTTGCCGCCCGGAACGCACTCGCGGGCCGTTGCAGGGCCTGACGGCGCCCGGGTTTGGACCAAGTCCCGCCATCTTGGCGAAATGGTCTGAAAGCTTTTCGGCCCTGAAATTAACCAAAATGCCAATGAATCCGGGTTTTACGGCCCGGATTTTCAATTTTTTGACCATTTGGCAAATTTTACCAATTGATAAAAAATTTATTTGTGGCAAGCTGAGGTCATAACAAACATATCTACAGGGAGTAGAGTGATGGCACAGGGCCAGATGGCACCCGGCATCGTCGCCGGGCGGCTTTCAAGCGATGAGCTGACCTCGAATTTCACCGATCTGCATCCGCCATTGGCCCCGCATGAGGCCGCAGTTGCAGCAGACCGTTGTTATTTCTGCTATGACGCACCTTGCGTGACAGCGTGTCCGACAGACATCGATATTCCGCTATTCATCCGTCAGATTCAGGCTGGACAGCCGCAGGCAGCCGGGCGAACGATTTTTCAGCAGAACATTTTGGGCGGAATGTGCGCCCGTGTCTGTCCGACGGAAACACTGTGCGAAGAGGCCTGTGTTCGTGAGACGGCAGAAGGCAAGCCGGTCGAGATCGGGCGGCTACAGCGCTTTGCGACGGATGATCTTATGTCCGCGGGCGCGCATCCGTTTGAACGTGCGGCATCAACCGGGAAGACGGTTGCTGTCGTGGGGGCAGGGCCTGCCGGTCTGGCCTGCGCGCATCGTCTTGCCATGCTGGGTCATGACGTGGTGATCCACGAAGGCAAGCCCAAACCGGGCGGTCTGAACGAATACGGGATTGCCGCCTATAAATCGACCAACAATTTTGCGCAGGCCGAGGTCGACTGGCTGTTGAAAATCGGTGGTATCACGGTTGAAACCGGGTCGGTTCTGGGTGAAAGCATCTCACTGGATGGTCTGGTCGAAAATTACGACGCGGTGTTCCTGTCCATCGGACTTGCCGGGGTCAATGCCCTGCACGCGGATGGTGTTGACAAGGACGGGGTGCGGGATGCCGTCGATTTCATCTCGGACGTCCGGCAAGCTGGTGATCTTGCACAGCTTCCTGTCGGGCGGAACGTCGTCGTTATTGGCGGAGGCATGACTGCCGTGGACGCGGCGATAAAGTCCAAATTGTTAGGTGCCGAGAATGTCACCATTGCCTATCGCCGGGGCCGCGACGCCATGGGTGCCAGCCGGTACGAACAGGATCTGGCAGCCTCGCACGGGGTTCAGATTTTGACCAACGTGCAGCCGGTGGCAGTACGCGGCAATGGAGCCGCCACCGAGATTGAGCTGGAATATACCTCGAGCCAGAACGGTCAGCTTACCGGAACCGGTGAGATGGTCCGGCTGCGGGCGGACCAGGTTCTCAAAGCCATCGGTCAGACGCTGGAAGGTGCGCCGGAAGGGCTGAAGCTGGACGGCAACAAGATCGCTGTCAGCGGTGCGGGACGCACTTCAGTGGCCGGTGTCTGGGCAGGTGGAGATTGCGCGGCGGGTGGCGAGGACCTGACAGTCACGGCTGTTGCCGAAGGCAGGGATGCTGCAATGGACATCCACGCGACGCTGGTTTCGTGATAGGATGGGGTATTCACCCCATTCCTTTCGCTGCTGAGGTATTCCCATGTCCCAGATCGAACAAGCCGTAGCGCAACATTACACCACCGGAGCTCTGACCGACCGCGTCCGCGCGGCGCTTGAGGCCAGCGGTATCGATCCGGATGCGGCCACGGTCGCAGACCTGAAAGCAGGGGACGAGTTCCACACGGGTGGCGTTCTGGCGACCAACAACCTGTTTGCGCAGTTGTCGCCGACCCATGCGACGCGCGTTCTGGATGTTGGATGCGGTATCGGCGGAACCTCTCGCTATGTTGTGGATCGCTATGACTCGACGGTAACGGGAGTCGATCTGACACCGGAATTCGTTGAAACCGCCAGGGTACTCAGCGACATGGTCGGGCATTCCTCGAAAACCAGCTTTCATGTGGGCAGCGCATTGGACATGCCGGTGCCGGATGCTGGGTTCGATCTGGCTGTCATGATGCATGTGGGCATGAACATTATGGACAAGGCCGGGCTGTTCGCCGAAGTGTCGCGGGCGCTGGCCAAGGGTGGCACTTTTGCCCTGTTCGATGTGATGGCCGGAGACGTGGACGAGCCGCTGGCTTTCCCTCTGCCGTGGTCCACTGTTGCGGAAACCTCGTTCGTGGATGCGCCGGATGTTTACAAGTCTGCGGCAAGCGCCGCGGGTTTTGAACTGGTGAAAGAAACGGATCGCACCGAATTCGCGATACAGTTCTTCGAGGACGTCTTTGCAAAGATTGCCGAATCCGGCCCGGCACCGCTGGGCATTCATCTGATGATGGGCGAGACGGCACCCGAAAAGTTCCAGAACTACGTCAAAAACCTCAAGGCCGGGCGCATACGTCCGACCGAAATGATATTCAAAAAATCCGGCTGAGCCGGGAAGGGAGAAGCCATGGCCGATCTGACGACTAACTTTCTGGGCATTTCCAGCCCCAACCCTTACTGGCTGGCCTCTGCGCCGCCGACGGACAAGGAATACAATGTTCGTCGCGCGTTTGAGGCCGGTTGGGGCGGTGTTGTGTGGAAGACGCTGGGGTCCGAGGGACCGCCGGTCGTAAATGTGAACGGCCCGCGGTATGGCGCGATCTACGGTGCCGACCGCCGTTTGCTGGGACTGAACAATATCGAACTGATCACCGACCGCCCGCTTGAGGTGAACCTCGAGGAAATGGCGCGGGTCAAGGCCGACTATCCGGATCGCGCCCTGATCGCTTCGATCATGGTGCCCTGCGAGGAAGAAGCCTGGAAAGCCATTCTGCCGAGCGTGGCTGAAACCGGCGCGGACGGAATCGAACTGAACTTCGGTTGCCCGCACGGGATGAGCGAGCGCGGTATGGGGTCCGCCGTAGGGCAGGTGCCGGAATATATCGAGATGGTCACGCGTTGGTGCAAGCAATACTATGACCGTCCGGTCATCGTGAAACTGACACCGAATATCACCGATATCCGGAAACCTGCGGCGGCGGCCAGAAATGGTGGCGCGGATGCGGTGTCGCTTATCAATACGATCAATTCGATCACCAGCGTCAATCTGGATACGTTCAGCCCGGAACCCTCGATCGATGGCAAGGGCAGCCACGGAGGATATTGCGGCCCTGCCGTGAAGCCGATCGCCCTGTCGATGGTGTCCGAAATCGCTCGGGCCGAGGCGACGCATGGCATGCCAATCTCGGGCATCGGGGGTGTCACCACGTGGCGTGATGCGGCCGAGTTTATCTCGCTGGGATGTGGCACGGTGCAGGTCTGTACCGCTGCGATGACCTATGGGTTCAAGATCATTGATGAATTGACGGCAGGTCTGTCGGAATGGATGGATGAAAAGGGGTATACCAGCATTGATGAGGTGATCGGGCGCGCGGTGCCCAATGTCACCGATTGGCAATACCTGAACCTGAACTACATCGCCAAAGCCAAGATCGATCAGGACCAGTGCATCAAATGCGGCCGATGCTATGCCGCCTGTGAAGATACCAGCCATCAGGCGATTTCAATGTCGGATGACCGTGTGTTCGAGGTGATGGATGACGAATGCGTCGCCTGTAACCTCTGCGTTGATGTCTGCCCGGTGGAAGGCTGTATTTCGATGGTGCCGATGGCGGCGGGTGAAATCGATCCGCGCACCGGGAAAAAGGTTCAGCCGACCTATGCGAACTGGACCACGCACCCGAACAATCCGATGGCCAAAGCAGCGGAATGATCGAGACAGGGAATATCCCTGAGGGGCCGCTGACGCGGCCCCTGCATTCATGGCGTCAGAAGCTTTCGGTACAGCGTATCGACAAAGGGTTCTGCACCCTCAAACGGGTTTTCGTCACCCAGAATAGCCCGCACCTGAACGTCGAAATCGGCATAATGCTGCGTCAGCGCCCAGATCGAAAACATCAGATGATAAGGGTGCAACCGCGCGATTTTGCCCTGATCCATCCAATTGGTGAGAATGGTGACCTTTTCGTCAACCAGTTGTTTGAGATCATTGGACAAAGCGTCGTGAATGCGGGGCGCTCCTTGCACAAGCTCATTGGCAAAAAGGCGGCTTTCCCGTGGTAGCTCCTGACTCATTTGCAGTTTCCGGCGAATATAGGCCAGCATTTCCTCCATCGGATCACCGGTCTCATCCAGATCGTGCAGGGGCGCCAGCCAGGTTTCCAGCAAGCCCGAAAGCAATTCGGTGTGGATCGCTTCTTTCGACGCGAAATAGTAGAGGAGATTGGGTTTGCTCAACCCCGCCTCGGCAGCAATCTGATCTACGGTCGCCCCACGAAACCCGTGTGCGGAAAACACATTCAGGGCAGCCTCGAGAATCGCGGCTCGGTTCTTCTTCTGGATACGAGTCGGTGCGCGGTCTTTCGGCATGATTTCAGTGTGTCTCTTTTTTCGTCGGATAGGCACGGATTACACTGAAATTTCAGGCTTTGCCGCGCAATTTCTTGACTGATACCGAACCCGTGATAGCGTGAGTTTGACCAGTTGGTCAAATCAAGACACCAATAGCGAGCAAAATCGCAAGCAAACAGGGAATAAGACAATGGCAGCTCCGGCGCAGAATCTCAGGATCAATGGCGACAGGTTGTGGGACAGCCTGATGGAGATGGCCAAGATCGGTCCCGGTGTTGCGGGGGGGAATAACCGGCAAACTCTGACTGACGAGGATGCCGAAGGCCGCGCCTTGTTCCAGAAATGGTGTGAAGAGGCTGGATGCACCATGGGGCTGGACCAGATGGGCAACATGTTTGCGCATCGTGAGGGCACCGACCCGGACGCTTTGCCGGTCTATGTGGGATCGCACCTGGATACGCAGCCGACCGGTGGAAAATATGACGGTGTGCTGGGCGTTCTGGGCGGGCTGGAGATCATCCGCACACTCAATGATCTCGGGATCAAGACAAGACATCCCATCGTGGCGACCAACTGGACCAACGAGGAAGGGACGCGATATGCGCCTGCCATGCTGTCGTCTGGTGTCTTTGCGGGAATGCACACGCAGGACTGGGCGTATGACCGTGAAGATGCCGATGGTAAGAAATTCGGGGATGAACTGAACCGGATCGGTTGGCGCGGTGAAGAAAAAGTTGGCGCGCGCAAGATGCGCGCTTTCTTTGAGTTGCATATCGAACAAGGCCCGATCCTTGAAGCCGAAGGAAAGGATATCGGCGTCGTCACCCACGGTCAGGGTCTGAGCTGGACACAGGTCACGGTGACCGGCAAGGATGCTCATACCGGTTCAACCCCGATGCCGATGCGCAAGAATGCCGGGCTTGCGATGGCGCGCATTCTTGAGAAAGTGGACGAAATCGCCTGGTCTCACGCACCGCATGCGGTCGGTGCCGCGGGGCATATCGACGTTTTCCCGAATTCTCGCAACGTAATCCCGGGCAAGGTGGTGTTCACGGTCGATTTCCGCTCGCCCGAGCTGGAGGTGATCACCGACATGGAAAATCGCCTGCGGGTGGCGGCGGAAGATATTGTCGAAGAAATGGGCCTGCAGATCGAATTCGAGAAAGTCGGGGGTTTTGATCCGGTGAAGTTCGACGACGATTGCGTGTCTGCCGTGCGCAATGCGGCTGAAAGACTGGGCTATTCGCATACCAATATCATCTCGGGCGCGGGGCATGATGCCTGCTGGATCAACCGTGTGGCCCCGACCGCCATGGTCATGTGCCCCTGTGTCGACGGGCTGAGCCATAATGAGGCTGAAGAGATCAGCAAGGATTGGGCGGCAGCCGGGGCAGATGTCCTGCTACATGCCGTGGTCGAGACTGCCGAAATCGTGGAATAGGGGGCGCTGCCCCCGTCGCCCAAGGGCGACTCCCCCGGGATATTTTTGGCCAGATGAAGCAAGCGGCGCAGACCGCATCAGGGAGTTCAAAATGAGTACTGTTATTAAAAACGGAACCGTTGTCACCGCGGATTTGTCATACAAGGCGGATGTATTGGTCGAAGGCGGCGTCATCACGGGGATCGGGATGGGTCTGAAAGGGGATAACGAGCTGGACGCGACCGGCTGTTATGTGATGCCCGGTGGGATTGATCCGCATACCCATCTGGAAATGCCGTTCATGGGCACCTATTCCAGCGATGATTTTGAAAGCGGTACACGGGCGGCCCTGGCAGGGGGCACGACGATGGTTGTTGACTTCGCGCTGCCCAATCCGGGCGAAAGCCTGCTGGATGCCCTGAAGCGCTGGGACAACAAATCGACACGGGCGAATTGCGATTATTCGTTCCACATGGCGGTGACATGGTGGGGGGAACAGGTATTTGATGACCTCAAGACCGTGATTGAGACGCGCGGCATCAACACCTTCAAACATTTCATGGCCTATAAAGGCGCGCTGATGGTGAATGATGATGAGCTTTATGCCTCGTTCAGGCGTTTGGCCGAACTGGGCGGCATCGCAATGGTGCATGCCGAGAACGGAGACGTCGTTGCCGAGCTGAGCGCCAAGCTGCTGGCAGAGGGAAACTCTGGCCCCGAAGCGCATGCCTATTCCCGACCGCCGCAAGTAGAGGGTGAGGCCACCAACCGGGCCATCATGATCGCTGATATGGCGGGGGTGCCGCTATATGTTGTTCATACATCCTGCGAAGAATCTCATGAAGCCATTCGTCGGGCCCGAATGCTGGGCAAGAGGGTGTGGGGCGAACCGTTGATTCAGCATCTGACTCTGGATGAAAGCGAATATTTCAATCAGGATTGGGACCACGCCGCGCGGCGGGTCATGAGCCCCCCGTTCCGCAATAAGCAGCATCAGGACAGCTTGTGGAATGGCCTGCAATCAGGATCGCTGAGTGTTGTGGCAACCGACCATTGCGCCTTTACGACCGAACAAAAACGCTTTGGAGTTGGGGATTTCACCAAGATCCCGAACGGGACCGGCGGTCTGGAAGATCGGATGCCGATGCTGTGGACGCACGGTGTGAATACCGGACGCCTGACGCCCAATGAATTTGTTGCAGTGACTTCAACAAACATCGCCAAGATACTGAATTGCTATCCGAAAAAAGGCGCGATCCTTGTTGGGGCGGATGCAGATATCGTAGTGTGGGATCCTGAAAAAACGAAAACGATCACAGCCAGTACGCAGCAATCTTCGATCGACTACAACGTGTTTGAGGGCAAAGAGGTCAAAGGCCTGCCGCGCTTTACGCTGACCCGTGGACAGGTTGCGGTACATGATGGTGAAATCCGCACGCAGGAAGGCCATGGCGAGTTCGTTGCGCGCGAGGCAAATACGACTGTCAACAAGGCTTTGAGCGCGTGGAAGGAACTAACCGCCCCTCGGCCGGTTGAGCGGACAGGTATCCCGGCGACGGGGGTTTGATCCGTTGGGCCGCTATCTGGGCGGCCCCGGCACCACTCTTTTCAAGGCAGTAGAATGACCACTGAAAGCACGACCCAGCACGTCATCGAAGCAAGGCAGCTTGACCTCACCTTTCAAACCAATGACGGGCCTGTTCACGCGTTGAAAGACGTGAACCTGACGATCGACAAGGGTGAATTTGTTAGTTTCATTGGCCCCTCGGGCTGTGGAAAAACCACTTTCCTGCGCTGCATCGCGGCCTTGGAGACACAGACCGGCGGGTCGCTGACTGTCAACGGAATGACCGCGGACGAAGCGCGGCGGAACAGGGCCTATGGGTATGTCTTTCAGGCGGCGGGCCTTTATCCCTGGCGCACCATAGCAAAGAACATCAAGTTGCCGCTTGAGATCATGGGCTATTCCGCGTCCGAGCAGGAAGAAAGGGTGAGAAAAGTCCTTGAACTGGTTGATCTTGAAGGATTTGGCGGAAAGTTTCCATGGCAGTTATCCGGCGGGATGCAGCAGCGCGCCAGCATCGCGCGGGCCTTGGCCTTTGATGCTGATATCTTGTTGATGGATGAGCCGTTCGGCGCTTTGGATGAGATTGTGCGCGACCACCTGAACGAGCAGCTTTTGGCGCTTTGGGCAAGAACCGAAAAGACCATCGGATTCGTGACGCATTCGATTCCAGAAGCCGTTTATCTGAGTACTAAAATTGTCGTGATGAGCCCGCGGCCGGGGCGGATTACGGATGTGATCGACAGCCCGCTGCCAAAGGAACGGCCCTTGGACATTCGTGACACTTCGGAATTCATCGAAGTGGCCCATCGTGTTCGCGACGGGTTGCGGGCGGGGCATTCTTATGACGACTGATCCGGGGACAGAAACCATCAGACGGGCCGTGGTAGGTGACGTGCCGGCTTGTGCCCGCGTGATTTACAACTGGGCCTCGCAGACGGACTGGATGCCTGATGAATTGCCAGTTGAAAAACTGGCGATCTTGATCCGCGATGCGTTTGACAGCCGCGAAATCTGGGTCGCGGGTGATCCGGTTGATTGTTACATGTCCGTTGATCCGGCACAGTGTAAACTCGGCGCGTTGTATTGCAGCCGGACGGGGCAGGGAATTGGCAAGCGTTTCGTTGACAAGGCGAAGCAGGGTCGGACCCATCTTTGGCTGACAACACACAAACCCAATCGGTCGGCGCAGCGGTTTTACCGCCGTGAAGGGTTCGAGGTAACTGCCGAAGAACTACCTGCACCGCCGGATACAGTGCCCGTCTATCGTATGGAGTGGCACGCATGAAGCAGATCATCGCCGTTTTCACAGTCGTCGCCGTGATCGTTCTGTTCTGGTATGTCGCTTGCGTTCCGATGAACATCAAAGGGGTTTTGACCGAACTTGAACGTGGCGGTGCCGAGGTTCAGCCACCCACCGCAAGCGCGCGTCGGGATCTGGGAGAGTTCGGTCTCGTTCTGGATAATTCGTTTGCAATTCCAGCTGCTTGGGAGCAGGGCAAGCCCCGTTTGCCATCCCCTCATCAGGTGGCGATTGAACTGTGGGATACAACCGTCCTGAAGAAAATCAACTCGAAAAGATCGCTGGTCTTTCATGGATGGGTGACACTCAGCGCCACGATGCTGGGCTTTGTCATCGGGACCGGGCTGGGTGTCTTGTTGGCCGTTGGGATCGTGCATAGCCGCGTGATGGATTTGTCGGTCATGCCATGGGCTATCGTGAGCCAGACGATCCCGATTATCGCTCTGGCACCGATGATTATCGTGGTCCTTTACTCGGTCGGGGTTCAGGGGATCATTCCCAAGGCGATCATCTCAGCGTATCTGAGCTTTTTCCCGGTTGTCGTCGGCATGGTCAAAGGGTTGCGCAGCCCTGACGCGATGCAACTTGACCTGTTGCGGACCTATAATGCCAGCCAATCGCAGGGGTTTTGGAAACTGCGCCTGCCTGCGTCGATGCCATACCTGTTTACCTCATTGAAGATCGGTATTGCGGCGTCGCTGGTCGGCGCAATCGTGGGCGAGCTGCCGACAGGCGCTGTCGCAGGATTGGGTGCTCGGTTGCTGGCGGGCAGTTACTATGGACAAACCGTGCAGATATGGTCAGCGCTGTTCGCAGCGGCCATTCTGGCCGCCTGCATGGTCGGTTTGCTGGGATTGATTGAACGGTCGGTTCTGAAGCGGATGGGGATGGCGCAATGATGTTGGTTGTCTTTGCTTTGCTGCTGTGGGCTTTCGGCTGGTGGTTGAACAGCCGATTGGCCAGTGGCCCGCAAGCCGACAGCCAGATGGTACGCTTCCTGGCACCGGTGGTTTTTGGTCTGACCATTGTCGGAGTCTGGGAGCTGGTGGTCCGCGGGCTTGAAGTGCCGCTGGTCATTCTGCCAGCACCGTCTGCCATAGCGGTGCGATTTGCAGGTAGCCTTGATATTCTTTGGGCCGACTTTGTTCAGACAATCCTGAAAGGAGCGCTCAGCGGATATGTCATCGGCTGTGGATCGGCCTTCCTTATGGCGATTGCCGTCGATCGGTGGGATTTCCTGCGTTTGGGGTTATTGCCAGTCGGGAATTTCGTCGCGGCTTTGCCCATCGTGGGGACGGCACCCATTCTGGTCATGTGGTTCGGGTTTGATTGGCATTCCAAAGCGGCGGTGGTCGTTGTGATGGTGTTCTTTCCGATGCTGGTCAACACCGTGGCCGGACTGCGCGAGGCCACCGCGATGCAGCGTGACTTGATGGAAACCTATGCAGCAAGCTATTGGCAGAGCTTTCTGAAGCTGCGGCTGCCTGCGGCGATGCCTTTCATTTTCAACGGGTTGAAGATTTCAACAACTTTGGCTTTGATTGGCGCCATCGTGGCTGAATTCTTCGGATCGCCGATCGTGGGGATGGGCTTTCGGATTTCTACCAGCGTCGGCCAGCTGTCACTTGATATGGTTTGGGCTGAGATCGTCGTAGCTGCACTTGCCGGGACCGCCTTTTACGGGCTTGTCGCTGGTATCGAGAAGGTCGTGACGTTCTGGCACCCGTCGCAGCGTCGATGAAAACGAAGGAATAATTCAACAGACCTCGACAACGGGGCAATCAAAAGCAACTAGGAGATAGGAAAATGAACAAGCTACTTAGCGGGGCGGTTGCCGCCTTCAGTTTGGCAGCCAGCACGGTGTTTGCGGCAGACGAAGTGACGTTGCAGCTGAAATGGGTTGGGCAGGCGCAGTTTGCTGGCTACTTTGTGGCAGAAGCAAAGGGTTTCTACGACGAAGAGGGGCTTGATGTCACAATCAAACCGGGCGGCCCCGATATTGCACCGGAGCAAGTGATCGCTGGTGGCGGTGCAGACGTTATCACCACGTGGATGGCCGCCGGCTTGGCTGCACGCGAGCGCGGTGTTCCGCTAGTAAACATTGCTCAGCCATTCAAAACAGGCGGTCTTCAAGTTAACTGCCTGAAATCCACAGGAGTTGAATCGCCTGAGGATTTCCCAGGTCGCACCATGGGGGTCTGGTTCTTTGGCAATGAATACCCATTCTACGCTTGGATGGCGTCTCTAGGCATCGAGACCGATGGTGCTGATGAGAACGGCGTTACTGTTCTGAAGCAGGCGTTTTCCGCAGATCCTTTGATCCAAGGGCAAGCGGATTGCATCTCGACCATGACTTATAACGAATACCGCCAGATCCTTCAGGCTGGTATCACCCCGGAAGAGTTGGTGACTTTCAACTATTTGCAGATGGGGTTCGGTATGCTGGAGGACGGGCTTTATGTTATGGAGGAAAACCTGAACGATCCAGCGTTTGTCGACAAAATGGAGCGTTTTGTTCGGGCGTCGATGAAAGGCTGGAAATACGCGGCTGAAAATCAGGAAGAGGCCGCTGAAATCGTTCTGGAGTTTGACGAGACCGGCGCGCAGGAGCTGGACCATCAGGTTTACATGATGGGCGAGGTAGCGAAGCTGATCGAAGGATCCGACGGTGCGCTAGATCCAGCGGACTACGAGCAGACAGTGAAAACGCTGTTGTCGGCCGTATCTGCGGAAAATCCGGCGATCACCAAGGAACCCGAAGGGGCCTGGACGCACCAGATCACGGACGCTGCTCTGAACTGACGCTAACCGTTAATTTGAAGGTCAAAAGCGCGGTCCCAATCGGGGCCGCGTTTCGTATTCGTGGTGTCGGAATTGTGTCTGTACTTGGCACCGATATGAAGTAGTATTTCCATGTAATCTAATGTGTTTTGTACGAAGCGCAGGTGTTTGAGAAGAGAATGCAGGAATTTTCATCAGAATTCAGCGCTGCGATTGCCTTGATCCTTGGGGGAGATTCTGAGCTGTGGGCAATTGTGCTGTTGTCTCTGAAAGTGTCCGTGTTTGCGGTTCTGGTTTCTGCTCTGATCGGAATGCCCGTGGGGGCTGCATTGGCCGTCGCACGGTTCCCCGGCCGCCGGATGCTGATCGTCCTGATGAATGCACTGATGGGGTTTCCGCCGGTTGTCGTAGGCCTGCTGGTCTATCTGATGCTGTCCCGTTCGGGTCCTTTGGGAGTGCTTGAGCTTTTGTACACTCCGACCGCCATGATCATTGCGCAGGTCGTTTTGGTCACCCCCATTGTCACGGCTCTGACGCGACAGGTTGTTGAAATGTTGGCTGAGGAATATTCCGAACAGCTGCGGTCCTTGGGTGTGTCACGGCTGGCCTCGGTTCCGGTTTTGTTGTGGGATGCGCGACTGGCGCTTGTCACGGCCCTGCTTGCCGGTTTCGGACGCGCCATCGCCGAGGTGGGCGCGGTTATCATCGTTGGCGGAAACATCAATCATGTGACCCGCGTGATGACGACAACCATTGCGCTTGAAACGTCGAAGGGAAATCTGTCGCTGGCACTGGCGTTGGGGGCGATCCTGATCGGGATTGCAGTTGCCGTAAACGCGATGGTCAGCGCGGTCAGTTTGCGGGCCGAGCAGGAGGGGTTGAGCCATGCGTGACGTGATCTGTGACATGTCGAACTGTCTGACGGTTGAAAATGTGCAAATTCTCAGCAACGGCAAGGTTTTGCTGGATGTTCCTTCATTGATTCTGGATGGTCCGGGGCCGACGTTGCTTCTTGGCCCCAACGGTGCGGGCAAAAGTCTGTTGCTGCGGTGTTTGCATGGCCTGATCTCGCCGGATCGCGGGCGGGTGGTGCAGGATGGAAACCATCTGGGCGCTGCGCAGAAAGCGCGCCAAGCCATGGTATTTCAGAGACCGGTTCTGTTGCGACGGTCTGTTGCTGCGAACCTGGGTTTTGTCCTCAAGCGTCAGGGCATGGGGCGAAGGGCAAGAAAGGCACGTATCGCCGAGTTGCTTGCTGAAGGCGGGCTGGATGGGAAGGCCCGGCAATCCGCCCGGTCGCTCTCGGGGGGCGAGGCCCAGAGGCTGGCCATTTTGCGTGCTTTGGCGCTGGAGCCCGAAACACTGTTTCTGGACGAACCCACCAGCGCCCTTGATCCCGGCGCGACACAGATGATCGAACGTATGGTTCTGCGCGCCTCGGCGCGGGGTGTACGGATCGTTATGGTGACACATGATATTGGGCAGGCCCGTCGTTTGGCCTCGGATGTGGTCATGATGCAGGGCGGTCATGTGGTTGAACACGGCCCCGCAAAACAGGTTTTGGATACCCCCGAAAGTGAAGCATCGCGTCGCTATCTCGCGGGTGGATTGGTTACCTAAAAGATAAAACGGAGAAAATGATGTTCCGCGCAATACTTCGGGCGGCAGTGATGGCCCTTGGTCTGTCGGCAAATGCGGCCTTGGCAGAGACACCGTTCATTGTCGTGCAGTCTACGACATCCACCCAGAACTCGGGGCTGTTGGACTATATACTGCCGTGGTTCGAGGCCGAGTCGGGCATTGACGTGCGGGTTGTGGCCGTAGGAACCGGTCAGGCAATCCGCAATGCGGTCAATGGTGACGGGGACGTCCTGCTGGTTCACGCCAAATCCGCCGAAGAGAAATTCGTCGCTGATGGATATGGCGTGGAGCGGAAGGACCTGATGTATAACGATTTTGTATTGGTGGGCCCCAAGGCAGATCCCGCCGGAATTCGCGGTGGTGCCGACATTCTGAGCGCTCTTACAGCGATTGCAAAGGCTGAAGCCCCGTTTGCGTCGCGCGGCGATGATAGCGGAACGCACAAGGCTGAACTGCGGCATTGGTCGGCTGCGGGGGCGGATCCGACCGGCGCGTCCGGCAGTTGGTATCGGGAAACCGGTTCAGGTATGGGTGCGACTCTGAACGTGGCCAGCGGCATGGATGCGTATACTCTGACAGATCGGGCGACCTGGCTGTCCTTTGGTAACAGAGGCAATCTTGAGATCCTGGTTGAAGGTGATCCGCGTCTGTTCAATCAATACGGTGTGATCCTCGTAAATCCCGAAAAGCATCCGCATGTGCGCGCTGCCTCTGGTCAGCGGTTCATCGACTGGTTGACCGGGCCGGACGGGCAGGAGGCGATCGCTTCTTTCCGGCTGGACGGTCAGCAGGTGTTTTTCCCCAATGCGCAATAAGCTGGCCTGCGGCCAGCCCCTGCGGGGCGAGTATTTATAAAAAGATGAAGGCGCGGGTAGAGGTTCACCCGCTGGCCCCATTGTGGTGGATCGTGCCAAGACCAGACAGGTCATAGCCGCCAAACTCGCGTGCCCGCTGGGCGAACTGACCCGAGCGCAACAGAATTAGCAGTTTCTGTATTGGCGGATCGAAAAAGGCCCGACGCCAGATGGCAAGATCCAGCCTCTCGGAATGAGTGGGGACAAAACCCAAGTTGTAGAGACCGGCTAGGGCGCCAAGCCCAAAACCGGCCTCGGCCTTCCGGTCATGCAGCGCGATCGCAAGCTCTTCTTCTGTGCGTGCGCAGCCTGGTCGAATATCCAGATCATCCCGGCGCAGGCCGTGAGCGCCCAGTTGGGCGTCAAACAGGCGCTGGCTTGCCGCACTGTCCTGACGCAGTATGACGGTGCGGGACTTGAGGTCGTCAAAAGAATTGATGTCGGATATGCCCGGAGCAAGAAGCAACCCACGCTCACGTCGGGCGATTTCAAACAGGATTACCGGGGCTTCGCCCAAAGTGTCTTGCAGGGATTCTTTGTTGAATCCGCCATTTTCGTGGATGTGCAACACAGCGGCCTGCGCGCTGCGTTCGCTGAGCCTGATCAGCCCGTCAAAAGAACCGTCGTAATAGGTGGCCAGCCCCGACCCACTTTCACGCAGCGCCCAGTCCAGCAAAGGATCGTGGCTGCCCGCTATGATCGGGGGTAGGGGCGGTTCGGCAACCTGTGGGCCAGATCGCGACGCGTTGAGCCAGGCAATGATCTCGGCCCGCGGAAACAACAGTTTGCCCATGGCGCGCACGCACGGCACCTCACCTGACGAGGCAAGGTCATAAGCCTTCCGCTCGCCAATGCGCAGCAGATCGGCCAGTTCACGGGTGGTCAGATATTGCGGCATTCAGTCTAGGCGCACGGCGGCGCCGGATGTGGTGTCAGCGGTGCTGAACCCGATCTGTTCCAGCACAAATGGGGCTGCGCCTGCAATAACGACCATCGCGGCGACAGCGGCGAGAAAGGCTTTCATGGGCTCCTCCGGTTCAGTTCCGGTCAGTTGTTGCGCGACGCAGAAAAGCGATAAGGTCCTGGCGATCCTGTGATTTGGCAATCCGCTGCATCGGCATTTTCGACCCTGGAATGTAGTGGTCTGGCCCTTCGTCGAAAAGGGCATTTATTGTCTCGTCATTCCAAATGATATCAGAGCCTTGCAATGTATCCGAGTACAAATATCCTTGAACCGTGCCGGCCTGACGTCCAAATACACCGTGCAGGGTGGGGCCTGCACGTCGTTCGTTATCGGAAGACAAGCTGTGACAGATCGAGCATTTGCGCGCAAACTGGCGTTCTCCGTTGTCCATCTCGTCAGGATTTTTTAGGAAACTTGGTACTGCCGAGGCCATCTGGTGTTGGTCGGACAACGCATCCACAGGCCAGCTGTACATCGCCTCGTCAAGCCCGCCCGCATGGATGTTCTTACCGTCTGTGGAAAATGCCAAAGCCCAGACCGGACCGCGCAAAGTGGCGCGAAAATCCTGTGCAATGCGCCAATCGACGGTGTCGATGACCATAATATACCCTTCGCCATCGCCTACGGCCAAAAGTCTCCGATCCGGGCTGAGTGCAAGGGCAAGGATCGGGCGGCGGTCCAGAGTGAAATCGCGCTCTTCCCCGGTGGCAAGGTCAAGGACACGCGTGACACCGTCAACCGCGCCATAGGCGATCCAGTTGTCCTGTGCATTCAGGGCCAGTTCATTGATGCCGAACCCGTGCTCGACCAGACGCCTTGTTTCCTGCCCGCTGGATACATCCCATAACCGCAAAGCGCCGTCGACTCCCGCCGAATAAAGCTGTGTGCCGTCAGGTGAAAATGCAACCGCATTCACGCCACTGCCGGTCGGTCCAAGCCGCGCGGGCTCTGTGCCATCGACAGGCCACAGGCCGATTGTTCCATCCCAGCTGGCGGTCGCAATTGCGGTTTCTGACGCGGCAAGGCCGACAATCTTGCCCTTGTGTCGGCCAATGACTTCACCGCTGGGCCACTTGCGCAGGGTGAAGTCGTCTCCGGCAGAATAGAAAGCGGCGCCGTTGAACGCGACTGTGTTCACGGCGGCTTCGTGCCCTTCGTACCATTCTGGTGCTTGCCCGGTCCAAAGACCCACAGAGTTGTCGAAACTGGCTGTTGCGATGCGACCGTCAGGCGCGATGGCGATGCCCATGATGGGGCCGCCATGCCCTTTCAGCGTGTAGAATTCTGCCACGGCGGGCAGGGGCACCAGCACCAGCGCCAGAACCAGCCCACGCATCTATTCAGCGGGTGAGGCGGCTGCTGTGTCAGCCTCTTTTTTCTGCACCTCTTCCAGCCAGAGCGAGTGATGCTCGCGCGCCCATTGTTCCTCGACCTCTCCGGTTCCCATGGCGTCAAACGCACCCTCCATCCCGACCGAGCCGAGATAGATGTGCGCAACGATGATCGCGATGAACACATAGGCAATCATGACATGCCAGACTTGGGCGAATTGCATCTCTTCCTGCGGTGACATCTGCACCGGCAAGGTCAGACCCAGCGCCTGCGGAATGCCCGTGGCGTTTGCGACCGAGAAGGTTTTGGCGAACAGGGGCATCTCGAACGGGAACAGCAGTGACAAGCCGGACAGGCTGATCGACACGCCTAACAGAATACAGGCCCAGAAAATGATCTTTTGCCCCGCATTGAATTTCCGGGCGGGCGGGTGGTTGCCCTTGGTGAACAGCCCCCCTCCGGCGGCGAGCCATTTCAGGTCGGTCCGGTTGGGGATGTTATGAGCAATCCAGTTCACCGTGACGATGATCAGACCCAGCATAAAGGCCCAGGCCAGATTGTTATGCAGCCACTTACAGCCGAGTGCGATGGTAGCGAAACCTTCCTTGCCGAAGATCGGAATCAGGAAGTCGCGGCCATAGAGCGTGAGCAAACCAGTAATGCCGAGGATTAGGAACGATCCTGCAAACAGCCAATGACCGAAACGTTCAATCCCGTTGAAGCGGGTAACCGTGCGGCCCGTTTTCTCTCCATCGATGCGGATTTTCCCACGGATCAGAAAGAACAGCAGAATGATGCCCAGCATCCCGGCGATGATATAGGTGCCATATTCGCGCAGCGGTCCACTGCGGAAGTTCAGCCACCACATGCCGCCATCCTGTATCAGCACACTTGCCGCCGGGCCGTTTGACGATACGGTCACATCGGCCGAGCCATAACGCAACGCACGGTACACATCACTATCCGACGCGACTCCACGGGTGCCAAGCTGACCCATCAGGCCCTCGACATTGCTCTGGCCGGTATTGCCGGAGCGATATCCGTTATCCACCTGCTCACCACGTTGCCGGGCGAGAATGTCTTCGAGGGTCGTCGCTCCGCCGGTTCCCGCCCTTTCAGGCGTGGCGTTGCTGTCATCGGTCGTTTGGGCGGCTGCCGAAAGGGTCAGCCCAAGGGTCAACAGAAAAGCGATGAGAAAGCGGAGCATCTGAACCTCGGTCAAATTCCAAGATCGGACAACCCGCGCCGAGCGGGTTGTCCATTGCTTTGTGCAGACAGCAGCTTAGCCGTCTTTCTGGTCGTAGGCAGTACCCCAGCCCCAGGCGCCCGAGCCGAAACCGCGCGCCACGACGCGTTCACGGTAAACAGCCGACACCACGTCGCCGTCACCGGCAAGCAGGGCCTTGGTGGAGCACATTTCGGCGCAGATGGGCAGTTTGCCCTCGGCGATCCGGTTGCGACCATATTTGGCGAACTCTGCGGTCGAATGGTTTTCTTCGGGACCACCGGCGCAGAAGGTGCATTTGTCCATCTTACCGCGTGAACCGAAATTGCCCGCTTGCGGGTATTGCGGCGCGCCAAACGGGCACGCATAGAAGCAATAGCCGCAACCGATGCACAGGTCCTTGGAGTGCAGGACAACACCTTCTTCGTTCTGATAGAAGCAGTCGACCGGACACACCGCCATGCAGGGCGCATCCGAACAATGCATACAGGCCACCGAGATCGAGCGTTCGCCCGGGTTGCCGTCATTGATCGTCACCACCCTGCGGCGGTTGATACCCCAAGGTACCTCATGCTCGTTCTTGCACGCGGTTACGCAGGCGTTGCATTCGATGCAGCGTTCAGCGTCGCAGAGAAACTTTGCTCTAGCCATTAATCGTCCTCCTTACGCTGCCGAGATCTTGCAGAGAGTACACTTGGTCTCCTGCATTTGGGTCACTGAATCATAGCCATAAGTCTGGGCGGTGTTGGAACTTTCGCCCAGAACATAGGGGTCAGCGCCTGCGGGGTATTTGTGCCGCAGATCCTCGCCCTGGAAATGGCCGCCAAAGTGGAAAGGCATGAAGGCGACACCGGCACCAACCCGATTGGTCAGCATCGCCATCACCTTGACCTTACCGCCTTCCGGACCTTCGACCCAGACCTGTTGTCCGTCCCGAATGCCAAGGTTGTTGGCATCGCGCGGATTGATCTCGACGAACATATCCTGCTGAAGTTCAGCAAGCCATGGGTTCGACCGGCTTTCCTCGCCGCCGCCTTCATACTCGACCAGACGACCTGACGTCAGGATTATCGGGTAATCCTTTGAAAAGTCGTTCTTTTGGATCGAAGCATAAAGGGTGGGCAGGCGATATGCGTGCCGGTCCTCGTAGGTTGGATAGTCCGCCACCAGATCGCGCCGGTTCGTATAAAGCGGCTCGCGGTGCAGTGGGATCGGATCCGGGAAGGTCCAGACAACCGCGCGGGCTTTGGCGTTCCCGAAGGGCGCACAGCCATGAGCGATCGCGACCCGCTGGATACCACCTGAAAGGTCGGTTTTCCAGTTGGTCTCGGGGCCTGCAACGGCATCGATTGCGGCGCGTTCTTCAGCCGTCAGGTCACCATCCCAGCCAAGATCCATCAGCATCTGCATCGTGAATTCAGGGTATCCGTCCTGAATTTCCGATCCGACGCTATAGACCCCTTCGGCCAGCAGGTTGTCGCCATCGCGTTCCACACCGAACCGGGCGCGGAAGGTCAGGCCGCCTTCGGCCACCGGTTTGGACATGTCATAAAGGTTGGGTGTACCCGTATGACCCATCTCAGGCGTTCCCCAGCAAGGCCACGGCAAACCGTAATACTCGCCGTCGTTGGGTCCACCAATGGCTTGTAGTGTGGTTCTGTCGAACGTGTGCTGATTGGCCATATGGCTTTTCAAGCGTTCCGGTGACTGCCCGGTATATCCGATGGTCCAGAGGCCCGAGTTAAACTCACGCGTGATGCTTTCAACATTCGGGGTCTCGGGGTCTTCCATCTCGATATTGCGGAACAGGCGGTCTGCCCAGCCGAACTTGTTGGCGAACTTGGCCATGATGACCTCGTCCGGCAGGCTTTCGAACAGCGGATCAACCACCTTGTCACGCCACTGTAGCGAGCGGTTTGACGCGGTGACCGAGCCACGGGTTTCGAACTGCGTACAAGCGGGCAAAAGGTAGACGCCATCGGTGCGGTCATGCAGAACAGCGGAAACGGTGGGATACGGGTCGATCACGACCAGCATGTCCAGCTTTTCCATTGCCGTTTTCATTTCCGGACCCCGCGTTTGCGAGTTCGGCGCATGACCCCACAGAACCATGGCACGGACATTGTTGTCCTGATCCATGTTCGCAGGGTCTTCCAGAACACCGTCGATCCAGCGGGATACCGGGATACCGCTTTCATTCATCAGCGGTTTGTCCTTGCCGTCTTTGCCCTTGATCGTGGCGAACTGGCCCTTCAGCCAATCCAGATCTTCGCCCCAAACGCGGCTCCAGTGGCCCCATGCGCCTGCGGACAGGCCGTAATAGCCGGGCAGGGTGTGGGACAACACACCAAGGTCTGTCGCGCCCTGCACGTTGTCGTGGCCGCGGAAGATATTGGTGCCACCACCCGAGGTACCCATGTTGCCCAGCGCAAGCTGAAGCACGCAATAGGCGCGGGTGTTGTTGTTGCCGTTGGTGTGCTGCGTGCCGCCCATGCACCAGATGACCGTGCCGGGGCGGTTGTTCGCCATGGTTCGGGCAACACGTTTCAGTTGTGAGCCGGGCACGCCAGTGACGCGTTCTGTTTCTTCGGGCGTCCATTTGGCCACCTCATCCTGAATCTGGTCCATGCCCCAGACACGGGTGCGGATGAATTCTTTATCCTCCCAACCGTTGTCGAAGATGTGCCACAGGATGCCCCAGATCAGCGCAACGTCTGTGCCTGGGCGGAAACGGACATATTCATCCGCATGGGCCGCCGTGCGCGTAAATCGCGGGTCGCAGACGATCAGTGGGGCGTTGTTCTGCTCTTTTGCGCGCAGAACGTGCAGTAGAGAGACAGGGTGCGCCTCAGCCGGGTTGCCGCCAATGATGAAGATGGCGCGCGAGTTGTGGATGTCGTTATACGAATTGGTCATGGCACCGTAGCCCCATGTATTCGCAACACCCGCAACGGTGGTCGAGTGGCAGATACGGGCCTGATGGTCCACGTTGTTCGTGCCCCAGTAGGCAGCGAACTTGCGGAACAGATAAGCCTGTTCGTTATTGTGTTTTGCTGAGCCCAGCCAGTACACGCTGTCGGGCCCGGATTCCTCGCGGATGCTCATCATGCCGTCGCCGATCTCGTTGATCGCCTCTTCCCAGCTGATGCGCTTCCACTCGCCGCCTTCCTTTTTCATCGGATATTTCAGGCGACGCTCACCATGGGCGTGCTCGCGAACCGACGCTCCCTTGGCACAATGTGCACCCAGGTTGAACGGGCTGTCCCAGCCGGGTTCCTGCCCGACCCAGACACCGTTCTGCACTTCGGCGACGACAGTACAGCCGACCGAACAGTGGGTGCATACGGATTTGATGTTTTCGACGGCCTGATTGGCCGCAGTCTGGGCACTGGCTGGCGTCACGGTTCCACCCGTGGCGCTGATCGCGGCAAGGCCGCCGATCGTCAGGCCCGAGCCACGCAGGAATGCGCGGCGATCGACGGTTTTCTCGCCGACCTGGGACAGGATACTTGTCCGCTGGGGGCGTCTCGCAACCCCGTTGGTCTTTTTCCTAAGCATGTCTTTCCTCCCTTGCGCACCGTGTAAGCCACGGCTGGCTTGGTACTGCTGAAACCGACGTCAGGGCCAATCGCAACCGTCTGTCGGGTGTGAAAGCGTCCGGTCCTAGAACCGGGTGCTCTCGATGTAGGCGCGTGTATGCGCTGTATCCTGAATGCGGGTTTCGTCGGTCGGCAGCGCTGCGGCTTCGGCCTTCCCGGTCAGGCTGGCGGCGGCAACGGCAGCAGGCGCTGCGGTACCGGCCAGTTTGAGGAAGTCACGGCGCGTGGCGCCTTCTTCCTTGGTCTTGCTCATGGGAACCTCCTTTCCCAATTGCGGTTTGGTGCCCATGGGACACCGGCGATGTGCGGATTACCCCGCCGTCATCCGGAACGCTTCGCGCTCGATCTCCATAAACACCCGCCCGGCAGTGCCGACGGATGCATAAAGGACCGAGTTCTCGGCTGCTTCCAAATCCGAATAGAAATGCGTGGCCCAGGGGCCGATGTGCTTGCTCCAGAATGCCTTTTGGTCATCCAGGGAAGCCGGGCCGCCAAAACGCCCGACGATCATTCCGGCCATCATCTCCATCAATGAGGCGATGTTATCTTCGGGCTCGAACACGTTTTGGGCACGTGTGATCCCGCGAACCGCCATGTCATTGCGCAGCTGAGCCAAGGGTTTCTCGTTCAAAAAGCCCGTCAGGTAGAAGCTGGCATATGGCAGCAACTCACCCCGGCCCAATCCGATGAACAACGCATTGAATTCCCGTTCGGCAGCGGCTGGCTTGGTGACCTTAGCAACCCGTGCCATGGATTGAACGGCCTTGCCGAGATCCGTGTCATCTCCGACCAGACCAGCCATTTGGTCCAGCAACATCTGATCCGGAGGACCTGCCAGTAACAGACCCAAAAAGTTATAGAAATCCGCGCGCAGTCGATCCTCGGCTGAAACATCTAGAGTGTGCGCGTCACTTGTGGTCATTCGGTCATCCTTCAAATTCAAATGTCATTCGACGTGGCGACGGGGGACGCTCGAGTTCTTCCGGCTCTTCTACCTGAGCAACTGAAACCGGCTGTGGCACGGGATCAGGGTCAACCGGCACGACCTCTGGTTCAGAGAGCGTATCAGCCTCGATTTCGTTTTCTTCCGTTTCTTGGGGGTCGGCGGCCAGTGCTTCGACATGCGCCAGCATGCCTTTTCCAACCTGATAGGCGGTTTGGATGTTTTCGATCACGCAGGCCGCATCGGTGTAGTCCTCGCCGTAATCAACCAGCCCGTCGACATTGGCCAGAACAGGGTTCAACCGCCACAACCGCCGCAGGGCGCGGCGCCGCAGGCGATCAGGCACTGCCTTGGACATAAAGCCGGAAACATCATCGCCGGGTCCGAGGGTATCGGGATTGGGAAGGTTGAATTCGGCCAAAATCTCGGCGTCACTCTTTTCTTCAAGTTCGGCGTGATGGGCTGCGATCACCTGTTCTTCAAGGGCCAGCGCCTCGGCTTCAACTTCGGCCTGAACGGCTGCCTTTCGGCGCGACCAGAAATCACGCCGCTCTGTCATTGCAGCACCCGTCTTGGTGCGCGAAATACATCCGATGCCTGACGGATGCGCGCGTCGCCCTTACCATCCTCCACCAAATCGGTTTGCTTTCTGTCGCGGTGGCGTTTGATAAACACTTCGTGCTGATGATGTTTCAGGGTAAAATCCCGCACCCAGGCGATCAGCCCTTCCGTCATTGGGATTTTCTCGACAATTTCTTCGCCGGTATCTGCGTAATCCTGCCCCTGGAACGGAGAAGCGGTGATCAGAACTGCATTTAGCGGCGTGTCGCACTTCAGCTCATTCCGCAGTACAAGATAGATCGAAGGCTGCCCATCCGACAGGTTGACCATGTAGGCTTCGGTCTCGTCCGCCCAGAGAGTCAGGGGGAGGGTGGCAGCGTGGTATTCTACCGCCTCGCCTTCGCGGCGCAGTTCCTGCCAGTCCGCAGGTCCGGCACCGGGCAACACGGCGACCGCGCGCCAGTTCCAGCGGGCCCAACGTGTGACCCCGGGTGTTTTGCGCACAATGACGCCAACCGGCATGTCGATCTGGCTTGCGGCCTTGGCCACTGGATCCTCCCCGAAAGGCTCTCCCCTGCCTTTCCATGTTCACTATGGTACACAAAATAGCCGCGTGCCAAGCCTGCGCGTTAATACTTTGGTCGTATTCCCAGTAGCGTCTTCGTGATCAAAGTCTGAGAAGGCTTTTGTTTTAGGGGATTTTGCCGCGAAATTCTGACCGGCGAATTGCATGCTGTGCAGGGTTGAAGTTGCCTCATCGGGAATGCACCCTAAAGTGCAAAGGATCAGGATTGCTTCCCGAGGGAGGGGACATGGGCACGAAACTTTTGCTCTGCGATTGCGCGGGAACTCAGGCGCTGGATCCGGACAGAATCGAAAGCGCCTGCGGAATTACCTGTTCAAAGGTGCATACCGCGCTTTGTACAAAAGAACTGCAATCCGCTGCGGCCTTGATGCAAGAGGGCGATACCGTCATTGGCTGTCTGCAAGAACAAGAGGTGTTCCGGTCTCTTGCCGAAGATATGAATATCGAAATCCCCGGCTTTGTCGACCTGCGGGATCGTGCTGGGTGGTCCGATCAGGGCGCGGATGCGACAGCCAAAATGGCTGCCTTAGCCGCCGAAGCGTTCCTGCCGCAACCCGTGACGCCCAGCGTTGATGTCATCAGCGAAGGCACGTGTTTCATCATTGGTCCGGGCAACGTTGCCTTTGGACTGGCGGAAAGGTTGGCCCGAACACTGGCGGTAACCGTTCTGGTCACGGATCAGGCTGAGCCGGACTCTCGGGCCTTCGACGTCATTCGGGGGCAATTGCGGTCTGTTTCGGGTGCTCTGGGTGGGTTTTCCTTGCGTCTGGACAATGTGCAGCAAGTGGCTCCTGCAGGCAGGGGTGCTTTCAATTGGACGGAACCTAGAGATGGGGCGCAATCGGCCTGCGATCTCATTGTTGATCTGACGGGGGGCACGCCCTTTGTGCAGGCTCCGGCCAAGCGCGAGGGTTATTTGCGGGCTGATCCCAAGGATGCGGTTTCTGTAGAACGCATGGCTTTTGACGCCGCCCAATTGGTCGGAACATTCGAAAAACCCCTGTACGTGCGACTGGAGGAAACACTTTGCGCCCATTCGCGGGCGGAACAGGTCGGGTGCTCAAACTGTCTGGATATCTGCCCAACCGGTGCAATTACGCCCTCGGGCGAGCATGTGGCGATTGATCCGATGGTCTGCGCCGGGTGCGGCGAATGCGCGGCGGTCTGCCCGTCAACAGCGATAACCTATGAAGATCCACCTGTTTCAGCCTTGTTGTCACGGATGCATATTCTGGCGCGCACGTACCGAAGGGCAGGCGGTATCGCACCCCGGCTGCTTGTGCACGACGCCCACGGGGCCGAAATGATAAGGCTTGCAGCAAGGTTTGGCCGGGGATTACCTTCGGATGTTATCCCATTGGAATTGAAAGTGATGTCCGGGTTTGGTCATTCGGAAATGCTGGCCGCGCTGGCGCATGGATTTGCGCGTGTGGATGTGCTGCTGGCACCGACAACGGAGCGGGATGCGCTGGATCGCGAAATTGAACTGGCACGTGCCATAACCAGTTCGGATGGAATCGGGTTCATTGAAGAGGTGGATCCTGATGCGATGGCAGACTTGCTGTATGCGCAAAAGGTACCCCAACCATTGGCAGATCCGGCCTTGCCACTTGGCAACCGTCGACAAATCGCGCGGCTGGCAGCACAGGCCCTTAACCCGCAGGCTGGTGCCCCGTTGCCATTGCCTGAAGGTTCACCTTACGGTGCAGTTGCAGTGAATACAGACAGTTGCACACTCTGTCTTAGTTGTGTGTCGCTGTGCCCGTCCGGGGCTTTGATGGATAACCCTGACAAGCCCCAGCTTAACTTTCAGCAGGATGCGTGCCTGCAATGCGGATTGTGCAAGACGATCTGCCCCGAAGACGCGATCACCTTGGTGCCGCAACTGGACCTGAGCGATGCCGCTCTGTCTCAGCGGGTGTTGAACGAGGAAGAGCCGTTTGCCTGCATCGAATGCGGGGCTTTGTTTGGGGTTAAATCAACCGTTGAACGGATCATGGAAAAGCTTTCGGGCACGCACCCGATGTTTGCCACTACGGATCAGGCACGAATGATCCAGATGTGTGACAATTGTCGGGTGAATGCTCATTTCCAGCAGCAGGACAATCCGTTCCAGTCAAAACCCAAGCCTCGGGTCGTTACCACCGAGGATTACTATTCGGACAGAAAGGATCACTGAAGCTTTAGCGGCGCGCCCAGATCTGCGGCGTCAATGCGCGAAACAAATGCCAGGATGGCTTCAAGATCGTCCAATGTCATCTTGACCGGGTAAATTGGGGATGGACGTTCGGGATCAAAGGGGGGTGTCAACCCGTCGATCTGCGTGAATGCGGGGTGAGGGTTAAGGGCAAAGAACGCCTCGAACCGTTCCGACCAATCAGGCATCGCGCGCAGAACCGCGAAAGAGGGGGTTGATCCAAGCCCGCTCATCCGGTTGCGGGGGCCAATCACGTGACATCGACCACAATGGGTCATCGATAGTTCTTCACCCAACACGGTGTTGCCGTCCAGGGTATCGTCCGACTGGGTGATCTTGGGATCAAAACTGGCGCTGAACGGTTCACCCACCGCAGGAAGAAAACCTTCGACAGTGCGCTTGCCGATATCTGATTGCAGCCATTCAAGAAAACGGCCCTGGCGGTCGTTGTCTTCGATCCGCAGGTGATAGATCACGTCGTCGCGGGCAAAGACAGGATCGCCGGGCGGTGCGGTTTCCAGCACCATGACACCGGCATCATCTGCGACAACGCGTATCCCGGTCTTGAGAGAGAAGCGAGGAAGGATATGTTGCAACAGACCGGAGTCGTTAACCTCTGCCGGGGCCGCAAGGCCGATTGCCTCCTGCGACAAGGAGGGGGTGGCGGTGAGCGTCAGGCTCAGGCACAACAAGACAAGGCGCATGGTTTAGCCTAACTATGAAGGCCATTACGCGTCAAATGAACAGAAAGAGACGGAGACACATGCAATGAGCGGCGACCAATACATGTCGGCACGCACGCCCCTGTCGGCGGGACAGATAAAGGAGAGAACAGCATGAGTGTTCGTGACGCGGTTCTGGCGAACCTGAAAAAGATCACTGATCCGGTTTCAGGTCAGGACATTGTCAGTGCAGGCATCGTGCGTGCGCTGAACGTCGAGGGCGATACGGTTCGCTTTGTCCTTGAGATCGATCCCAAGCATGCCGAAAAGATGGAACCTGTGCGCGCAACAGCCGAAAAGGCTGCGCAGATGGTTGAGGGCGTTGCAAATGTATCGGCCCTGATGACTGCGCATTCCGATAAGGCGCCGCCGGATCTGAAGCCGAAACCCAAGCCCTCGCAAACTGGACCGCAGGCCGTTCCCGGAGTTGACCGGATCATCGCGGTTGCTTCTGGCAAGGGGGGTGTGGGCAAATCCACCGTGTCGGCCAATCTGGCCTGTGCACTGGCCGCAGAAGGGCGGCGCGTGGGTCTGCTGGACGCGGATGTTTATGGGCCGTCGCAGCCTCGGATGTTAGGCGTCTCGGGCCGTCCGGCCAGCCCCGATGGCAAGACGATCCTGCCGCTGCGCAACCACGGTGTCACCATGATGTCGATGGGTCTGATGACCAACGAAGGGCAGGCGGTTGTCTGGCGGGGTCCGATGCTGATGGGCGCGTTGCAACAGATGATGAGCCAGGTGCAATGGGGTGCCCTGGACGTGCTGATCGTCGACCTGCCGCCCGGCACCGGTGACGTCCAACTGACGCTGAGCCAGAAGTTCCAAGTGGACGGCGCTATTGTCGTCTCGACGCCGCAGGATGTGGCGCTGATTGATGCCCGCAAAGGGATCGACATGTTCAATCAGCTCAAGACACCTATCGTTGGGATGATCGAAAACATGTCCACGCATATCTGCTCGAACTGTGGGCATGAAGAACACGTCTTTGGTCACGGTGGTGTCAAGTCCGAGGCCGAGGCGATGGGCGTGCCGCTGCTGGGTGAAATCCCGTTGCATCTGGACATTCGTGTCGCCGCAGACGGGGGCGCGCCTATTGTGGTCAGCAAACCGGACAGCCCTCAGGCCGAGGCTTTCCGCAAGATCGCCCGCGACATGATCGCCAAAGGCACCGCATGAGCCAACCGGTCTTTCCCCCTTTGTTGACGGGCCATCCGGTTCAGGGTGGGGAAGACCCGTTTGAACGCGCCCAGGCTATGGCGGCTTTGGGCTGCGATGCGGGGGCGGTTGTTCATAATATTCATGCTGATTACCTGCGCGTTGCGATCGTATTTGCGCCCGAGGTGCCGCTTCGGGACGCGATGGCGATGCTGCCGCTTTGTGCTGTTGGGTTTCAGAATGCGCTGGGCGCTCTGGCCCCACCCGAAGTGGCGGTGCATTTGGGGTGGGACGGTCTGATCTGTGTGAATGGCGCGAAATGCGGTGTGTTCCGTGTTTCGGCCTCCGGTGAAAACGCGGAAGAAGAACCGGATTGGTTGATTGTCGGCTGGGAGCTCGCATTGATGCAAACCAGCACCGCGCCCGGCGAAACGCCGGATGTCACAGCCCTTTATGATGAAGGCTGTGCCGAGGTTTCGGCCACGCAACTGGTCGAAAGCTGGTCACGCCATATGCTGACCTGGCTCAACCGCTGGCAGGAGGATGGCAACGCGCCCCTGCATGCCGAATGGATGGGCCTGCTGCGTGGCGTAGGTGAGCCACTGGTCGATGGCGGTGTATTCCTTGGTACGGATGAGCGGTTTGGAATGCTGATCCGCGACGGGGTCAACACCCGTCTGCGCCCGCTGACGGAACTATTGGAGAACGGACGATGAAACTGGCCCGCGCGATCCATTTCGATGAAAGCGACATGAACGTGTTCCATTCTCCGGCACGTACCGGCGAATGGTGCGTTTCGGGCGGATTCGAGTTTTCGAACTGGAGCGGCGCAGATCTGGAAGGCAAGGCGCGTCAGGCTTTTGCGAATGGCTGGCTGGGGCTGGAAACCTTTGGCCGAGTGACGTTTGTGGCGGTAACCCAGATCGAAGTCGCTGAAAGGGATCAGATCATCCGCAATCTGGCAGATCATTTCGTGCAGTATTACGGAGCGCCCTCAATCGAAGCGGCATTGGGCGTGGCACAGAACGAAATCGATCACATGTCAGAGCTCTGTGAAGACCATGCCGCCAACACGCTGCTGACCGTCGCCAGAGAATTGTCTGAGACAGGCGTGCACGAAGCCTTTCGTTTGATCACTCCGCAAGACGCACAGTTAGAGGTGCTGGCGGTGCATGGGTCGCTGGACGACTAAAAAGGGTCTACGAACCCGCCGAACTGACCACGCTTGAAGATCAGACCCTTGCCGGTGCGGTACATGACCTGATCCACATGACCGACAATGATCAGATGATCTCCGGCTTCGTGCCGGGCATGCAACCGGCAGTCAAACCGTGCCAGACAATTGGCCAGCTGTGGGCGATCAGCCTCGTCCGCCGTCCACTCGGCATGGGTGAAATCCACACCGTCGCGGGCAAATCTAAGCGCCTGGTCCTGTTGATCCTGAGCCATCACGTGGATCGAGTAATGCGTGCAGGTGCTGAACGTATCGAAGCGGTTTGACTCTCTGGCCAGACACCACAGCACCAGCGGCGGGTCCAGGGACACCGACGCGAACGAGTTTACGGTGATTGCACGCGGTCCGTCTTCGGTTTGCGCAGTTATCACGGTGACTCCCGTTCCGAAACATCCCAGCGCCTCACGAAAGGCGTGGCTTTGATCCGGGGTCGGTGTGAAAATTTTTTCCGTCATATCGCGCGCGTGTTCCTTGGCCGCGCATCAGGTGCCATGCGTGGCCCGGATTGTCCACGAAAAGCTGAACGGCGTTTGCAAATTTCAGCGTTAATTCAGGTCTTCCAGAAGACGCCCGTGTTTGCGGGTCTGGACGATGACTTCGCCAAAGGTGTTCAGCCCGCGGGCCTGCAGGATGGGCAGCATCTTGACCAGTGCCTCGGCTGTTGCCACTGCGTCGCCCAATGCCGTATGGCGCAGCGCCTCGGGGATAGTGATGTCCAGCCGTTCACAAAGTGCGTCCAGTGTATGTGTATCGCTCGCGCCGAACAAAACAGCCGACAACAGAACAGTGTCGAGTATCGGGTGATCCCATTCGACTTCCATACGCATGGCATGGCGGCGCAGGAACGCCATGTCGAACGGGGCGTTATGGGCCACGATCACCGCATCGCGCGAGAATTGGTGAAACACACGCCCGGCTTTGACGATATCCGGCGCGCCCTGAACCATGCGATCACTGATCTTGTGCACGCGTGTCGAGGCGGCAGGGATCGGAATGCCCGGATCAACAAGCATGTCCAGATGCTCGCCCGCGACGATCTTGCCTTTCACAACGCGGACCGCGCCGATTTGAACGATCTCATCCTTGTGTGGCAACAAGCCGGTTGTTTCCGTGTCGAAGACCACAAAACACAGATCCAGCAAAGAGCGGTTTTCGAACGCGCCGTCACCCGGCGTGTCCAGCAACTCGAAATCATAGACCAGCGGGCGGGCCTCATCTGGCGACATACGGGCAACGCTGTCTTCGAACACCAGCATGTAACCGGGTGCGTCCCCCAGTGGCTTCATGCGGGCCGAATAGGTTTGTCGGCCGTCCACGCTGGTCAGGGTGCAGAAGACATCCTTACCAGATTTGCACAACTTCCCATACGCGTCCGTCAACCCGGTCGATTCGATGTATTCGAAGAGCGAGGCGTTCAGGCGGGGATGCGCGATCTGGGCCAGCACCTCGGCCGCCTGTCCGTCATACAAAACGATCTGGTGTTTCGGACTGGCCAGCAACATGGCGACCGGGATTTCGGTCAGAAGGGCGGTGAGGCGCTGTTTTTCTGCCGCCAGATGAGCGGTTTCGGCTGCCACCGCCTCGGCCGTGTGCATGGCATTTGTGGCAAGTTGCTCGGCAAGGCCGGCCGCTGCCGGGGCCAGATCGCCCAAGTATCGCGCGGCCTGCATATCCAGATCGGTGCTGACACCGGCATGAGCGCGGGCCCGCAATTGCGCTGAAAGCCGTTCGATCGGCTTGGCGACATTGTCGTCAAACAACAGCCAGACACCTGCGATCAAAGCCAGCAATCCAAACCCGATCAGAACTTCGGCAAAGATGAAGTCATCAAACAGGTCAGGTTGTGCGGCCCGGGCATAGGTGATCCACAGGGCGGCGGAACTGATTGATATCCCGCCGAGCGCAAGCAGACAGAAAAACAAAAATATCCGGAGCCTGAGGCTTAACCCTGTGAGCATGGTCAAACCCCGCAGGTGGCGTCGATGATGGGGTCGGCAGGCCCGGCAGATATCCAGTCTGCATTCAGAAGACGTCCGTCATCGGAAAACTCAGCACCGTCCGCAAGGTTGGCGCGACGATTCTCGGTACAGTTTACGGCCACGGGCAGTTTTGAAACCGGGGCCCAGCGGCCGAAGAAGTAAAGATCGACAAGCCGTTGATCTGGCACGTTTTCGTTTGTTCGCACCGACACGGTATCGATGGCGGCAAAGCGGTCGACGAAGGGCATGGCGTAGGTCCACGGGCGGTAGAGGGCGCGGCTTTCAACCTCTTGCACGATTGCCATCTCCTTGGGAAGCTGTTCGCGCGTACGCTCATACCAGGAATACTCGCTGGAGATGGTCACAGCGATCATCCCCAAACCCGCCGCGACCGGAGTAACCCATTTCGGCAACTGCCCTCCGGTCAACTTGTTCAGCACAAGAACGATACCCGCAAAAGCGAAGCCCGCAAAAACAGTGCCGATCAATTCCAGAAACATCGTGTCACTCCGTTCTTCAGATGCATGTCAGCCCAGTAGTCCCTTGCCGTGGCCGACCGCCGATTGCATCGTTTTTACCACAACGAAGGCATCACGAAGATGACTTCGCTCAAAGTCCGAAAGATCGGAAGGTGGCAAATAATTGTCTGGTTTCTTGCCCGATTTGACCAGTTGGACCTGATGTTCAAGCCGGGTTTCGGCGATCAGATCATAGGCGTCCAGTAAGTCGTGTGCGCCCGACGCGCTGAGAACGCCATTGGCCTCAGCCGCTTTAAGGCGGGCGCGGGTATTGGCCTCGGGCAGTTCGCCTTGCAAGGCGTAGATCCGCGCCAGATCCACGACCGGAACAACACCATTGTGTTTCAGATCCAGCGTATTGCGATGTTCGCCCGACCGGATGGTCGCAAAACCACGCAGCAGCCCTAGCGGTGGCGTGTGTTTCAACGAGTTCGAGATCATATGTGCGACGAAGATCGAATTGGCCCGAGCTGCGGCCAATGTGTCGGCCTGCAGGTCGGCGAACAGGTCGAACGCGCCGCCAATCGGGCGCAAGTCAAACATGACCGAGGCCAGCATCTGCGCTTCGGGGTTCGGTTTGGCGATCCATCCCTTGAAATAGTCGCGCCAGACACGCACCGGCTGACACCAGCGCGGATTGGTCGCCATCATGTCGCCGGGACAATAGAAATAGCCACAGGTATCCAGCCCGTCCGACACGAACCTGGCCAGCTTTGTAAAGTATTCCATATCCGCATCGGTCACGCTGTCGTCCAGCATCATGCAGTTGTCCTGATCCGACACGCCTGTCTGCTCTTGCCGCCCTTGCGAGCCGCAGGCCAGCCATAGATACGGCACCGGGGGCGGGCCCAGTTTCTGTTCAGCAAGGGCCAGAAGGCGCCGGGTAACCGTGTCGGCAATGTCGGTGATCAGGCGCGTGACGATTTCGTGACGGTTCCCGCCTGCAACCAGTTGCACCAGCAGCTGTGGGATTTCCGCCGTTACCCGCGCCATATCTTCGGCGGTATGTGCCTGTGCGATGCGTCGCACCAGTTCGGCCGAGTTCACGGCCTGATAATATGTCAGATCGGTTTGTGTGACGATACCGACCAGCCGACCGCCCTCGGAAATCGGGACGTGGCCGATGCCGCGTTCCATCATGATGTGCAGAACGTCGGAACCGATGTCGCCGGGTGACAGGGTGACGGGGTTCGCGGTCATGATCTCGGAAATTGGTGTGGACGGAGGTAGTCCGTCCGCAACGTATTTGCCCGAGATATCCCGCAGCGTTGCGATGCCCTGCAACGTGTCGCCGTCCGTGATGCACAGCGACGAGATGCGCTTGTCGCGCATGATCTGGGCCGCTTTCTGAACAGGCGTATCCGCGGGGCAGGTGGCCGGGTTAGGTGCCATAAGAATATCAATGGAGCTGGTCGCAAGGCTTTGCGGGCTGCTGCGGTCGCCGCGTGTCCGGTCGAAGAATTTGGCGACCACATCGTGACCATCGATCAACTCGCGCACCAGATCCGGTGGCAATACTATCAGAACCGACGGAGTATGCGCACGCGCCTTGGTGGCTGCCTTGCCGTCTTTCAGCAGCCCACGCTCTCCAAAAGAATTGCGCAAGCCCAGTTGAGAGACAACGGCACCATTTTCATCGGTGATTTCAACCTGTCCTTCATAGATCACGAATACACCGGGAAGCGCATGGCCCAGTTCATAGACCGAGGTGTCTTCCTCGACTTCCCAGACCTCGATCTGTTTTACGATCTGATCCAGTGCATCAGCCGGTAACGCGTCATAGGGATGAACGGATTTCAGAAACCGGGCGATTTCATCGTGGGACAGGGGCATCTGATGTCTCCGATGTTCTGGTGAAAAAATCCCGCCCAGTGGTATGCCGGGCGGGAGTAGTGGATCGAAAGACGCGGTCGAAGGCAAGAGCCAACGACCGCATCATGCTCACTTGTTCTGAGCTGCACCCGCACCACGGGGAATGCGAACGCTTTCGACCAGTTCCTTGATCTCCTGCGGAGTTTCCTTGGTCATGCCAGCCACAACATAGGCGACAGCGAAGTTGACCATGGCACCGACAGCGCCGAACGAGGTCGACTGGATCGGACCCAGCAACGGATCGGCATCGGTGAACGAGTTGGTGCCCGGAATGAACAGCCATCCCTTGTGCAGGAAGATGTAGACCAGGGTAACGACCAGACCTGCCATCATACCTGCAACAGCACCGGTGTTGTTGATGCGGGTCGAGAAGATCCCCATCATCAGTGCCGGGAAGATAGAGGCTGCCGCCAGACCAAAGGCCAGAGCAACAGTCTGTGCCGCAAAGCCCGGAGGATTCAGACCCAGCCAGGTCGCTACAGCAATCGCCACAGCCATCGCAATCCGTGCCGACAGAAGCTCGCCTTTTTCCGAGATCTGCGGGTTGATTGCGCCCTTGATCAGGTCGTGAGACACGGCTGACGAAATCGCCAGCAGCAGGCCGGCAGCAGTCGACAGAGCAGCCGCAAGACCACCAGCAGCGACCAGACCGATCACCCAACCGGGCAGGTTGGCAATCTCGGGGTTGGCCAGAACCAGGATGTCGCGGTTGAACTTGGTCAGCTCATTTCCGACCCAGCCTTTTTGTTCCGCAATCGCCTGCATCGATTCAGACTTGTCATTGTAGTACTGAATCTTGCCGTCGCCGTTCTTGTCTTCCCAATCCAGCAGACCGGTTTTCTGCCATGTGGCCATCCAGTCGTACCGAGCATCATTGTCGATCTGTTCGACTGTAACGGCACCACCTTCGATGCCACCATTGGGCCACATCATGTCGGTGATGTTCAGACGGGCCATTGCGCCAACAGCCGGAGCGGTCAGATACAGCAGCGCGATGAAGACCAACGCCCAGCCAGCCGACCAACGTGCGTCAGACACTTTGGGAACGGTGAAGAAGCGCATGATAACGTGCGGCAGACCGGCGGTACCGATCATCAGCGACAGGGTGAACAGCACCATGTTCAGCGTGTTCGAGTGATGGGCCGTGTATTCGTTGAAGCCCAGCTCTGTCACGATGCCGTCCAGCTTGGTCAGCAGCGGTACACCGCTTGCAGTGTCGCCAAACAGACCCAGCGCCGGAATCGGAGTGCCGGTCAGCTGTAGCGAGATAAAGATGGCAGGGATGGTGTAGGCGGTGATCAGCACGCAGTACTGAGCGACCTGTGTATAGGTCACGCCCTTCATCCCTCCGAACACCGCGTAGGCAAACACAACGCCTGCACCGATCAACAGCCCGGTGGTGTTCGACACTTCCAAGAAGCGGCCAAAGGCAACCCCAACACCGGTCATCTGACCGATAACGTAGGTCACCGATGCAACAATCAGACAGATCACCGCAACGATGCGTGCTGTCTGGCTGTAGAAGCGGTCGCCGATGAACTCCGACACGGTGAACTTGCCGAACTTCCGCAGGTAAGGCGCAAGCAGCAGGGCCAACAGCACGTAGCCACCCGTCCACCCCATCAGGAAGGTCGAGTTGTCATAGCCGGTAAAGGCAATCAGGCCCGCCATCGAGATGAACGAGGCCGCAGACATCCAGTCTGCCGCTGTCGCCATACCGTTGGTGACCGGGTGTACGCCGCGACCGGCGGCGTAGAACTCTGATGTGGAACCCGCGCGGGCCCAGATCGCGATGCCGATGTACAGCGCAAAGGATGCGCCGACAAACAGCAGGTTGATGGTAAACTGATCCATTATCCCCGCTCTCCCTTACTCTTCATCCACGCCGTGTTCGGCGTCCAGCTTGTTCATGCGCCAGGCGTAGTTGAAGATCAGCACCAGAAAGACCAGGATCGATCCTTGCTGAGCGAACCAAAAGCCCAGATCAGTACCACCGACGGCGATGCCCGACAGCAGCGGACGCAGCAGGATGCCGAATCCAAATGACACCAGCGCCCAGATCACGAGGCTGATGTAGATGAGGCGCAGGTTGGCCTGCCAATAGCCCTTGTCGGCTTCGGCTGCCTGCGCGGAGTTTGTAGATTGATCCGCCATTGCGGGTTCCTCCTTCGCTTCCTCGTTTGGCGGCCCGGTGCCCAACTCCTCCAGTGCGTCGGTCCGCTTCTCGACAATGCCCAACACCGTGTGGTGACAGGCAAAACTCCACCAGTCCGCCAAGGCGGTCTTTTGAAGTATTCTTTTTAGGATCAAAGCCTTGTGGCTTTTCTCCTCCCCTTAACTCATTACGTCGCCGACGATCCCTTCGAGATCGCCTGCGATATCTTCGATCCTGCCCATAGCATTGATGCGTTTCAGAACACCGTGACTGTCGTAGTAGGTGATCAACGGCGCGGTCTGTGCGTGATAAGCCGCCAGGCGCGAAGCCACGGTTTCAGCGTTGTCATCCGCGCGGCGCTTGAATTCGGTGCTGCCGCACTTGTCGCACTTACCGTCTTCGGCAGGCTTCTTAAACTGGTCGTGGTACCCTTCACCGCAGCCCGCGCAGGTATAGCGGCCCGAGATGCGGATCACCATTTCTGCATCTTCCACTTCCAGGCTGATTGCTGCGTTGATCTTTTGGTCATTGGACGCCAGCAGACCATCCAGCGCCTCGGCCTGAACCGTTGTGCGGGGGAACCCATCCAGAATGACACCCTTGGCGCAATCTGGTTGCGCCATACGATCGCGCAGGATCGCAATGACGATCTCGTCACTGACCAGATCACCGGCTTCCATCACGGCTTTGGCGGCTTTGCCTGCTTCGGTACCTGCGGCAACGGCTTCGCGCAACAGGTCACCCGTGCTGAGTTGAACAAGTCCGAATTTTTCTTCCAGCATCCGGGCCTGCGTGCCCTTCCCGGCGCCCGGAGGGCCGAGAAGGATAAGAACAGCGGGTGTGGTGATTGTGGCAGCTTCCATCACATCCTCACTTGTTCGCGCGGTTTTCGATCAGGTCTTCGACCACCGACGGGTCGGCCAGCGTCGAAGTGTCACCCAGCGAACCGAAATCGTTTTCGGCGATCTTGCGCAGGATGCGACGCATGATCTTGCCCGAACGTGTTTTGGGCAGGCCCGGGGCCCACTGGATCACATCGGGGCTGGCGATCGGTCCGATCTCGGTCCGGACCCAGGTGCGCAACTCCTTGCGGAGCTCTTCGCTTGGTTCACGGTCGTTCATCAAAGTGACATAGCAATAGATGCCTTGCCCCTTGATTTCATGAGGATATCCGACAACAGCGGCTTCTGCGACGGCGGCGTGTGCTACCAGTGCGCTTTCCACCTCGGCCGTTCCCATGCGGTGGCCGGACACGTTGATCACATCGTCCACGCGGCCGGTGATCCAGTAGTCGCCATCTTCATCGCGGCGGCAGCCATCACCAGTGAAGTAGTAGCCTTTGTAATCCGAGAAATAGGTCTTTTCGAACCGCTCATGATCGCCCCAGACGGTGCGCATCTGGCCCGGCCAGCTGTCTTTGATGCAGAGCACACCCTCGACACCATTGCCTTCGATCTCGACGCCGGACTGCGGGTCCAACACCACCGGTTCGATGCCAAAGAACGGCTTCATTGCCGATCCGGGCTTCATTGCATGGGCACCGGGCAGGGGGGTCATCAGGTGACCGCCGGTTTCCGTTTGCCACCATGTATCCACGATGGGACATTTGCCCTTTCCGACGACATCGTTGTACCAGTTCCAGGCTTCGGGGTTGATCGGCTCACCCACGGTTCCCAAAGTGCGCAGATCGCTGAGGTCGCATTTCTCGACAAACTCTTTGCCCTGACCCATCAGGGCGCGGATCGCTGTAGGCGCGGTGTAGAATTGGTTCACCTTGTGCTTTTCGCAGACCTGCCAGAAACGCGAGGCGTCCGGGAAGGTTGGTACACCTTCAAACATCAGCGTGGTCGCACCGTTGGCCAGCGGGCCATAGACGATATAGCTGTGGCCGGTGACCCAGCCCACATCCGCAGTACACCAATACACGTCGCCTTCATGATAATCGAAGGTGATCTCATGCGTCATTGCGGCGTAAACCAGATAGCCGCCGGTTGTGTGAACAACGCCTTTTGGCTGACCGGTCGAGCCAGAGGTGTATAGGATGAACAGCGGATCTTCAGCGCTCATTTCGGCTGGTGCGCAGTAGTCGTCCGCCTCAAGGGCCATTTCGTTGTAATCAAAGTCACGACCGTCGATCCAGGTGGTCTGACCACCGGTGCGTTTTACGACAAGGCACTTGACGGTATCCTTGCAGTGCAGCAGCGCCGCGTCGGCATTGGATTTCAGGGGCGTTTTACGACCACCGCGCGGAGCCTCGTCCGCAGTTATGACGACCTTGGCGTCACAGCCATTGATCCGGGCCGCCAACGCGTCCGGCGAGAAGCCTGCAAAAACGATAGAGTGAATTGCGCCGATCCGCGCACAGGCCAGCATGGCATATGCAGCCTCGGGGATCATCGGCAGATAAATGACAACGCGGTCGCCTTTGCGCACACCCAAAGATTCAAGGACATTCGCCATGCGGCAAGTGCGGCGGTGCAACTCCGCGTAAGAGATATGCTGAGCCGGATCATTTGGATCGTCCGGCTCCCAGATGATTGCCGTTTGATCACCGCGGGTTTTCAGGTGGCGATCCAGACAGTTGGCCGAAACATTCAAGGTGCCATCGGCATACCAGTTTATCTTAACCGAACCGAAATCGTAGTTAACGTCTTTGACCTGGGTGAAGGGTTTGATCCAGTCAACGCGCTTGCCTTGCTCGCCCCAGAATGCGTCGGGGTCACTGATCGAAGCGGCGTACATGTCGGAATATTTTTCGGCATCAACATGCGCACGTGCGACGGTTTCTGCGGATGGCGGATAGGTCTTGGCATCTGCCTGGGCAGCGGTGGTCATTTTTGAGGCTCCTCCCTCTGGACTGGATTTCGTTGGGATATTTTTTGCCACTTGGTCCGGCAATGTCGATCCCGTTCCTCCCCGAGGTCGAATATTACCGAGTTCTGAAAATAAATAAATAAATTGCCGGAATCCCTGAATTTATTTGTAAAGAAATTTCTAACTATGGTCGCACGTAGTAAAGAAAGTTCGAAAATTCCGTAAAAACGCATTTAAAATAAATGGATATGTGTAACACATTTCCTGCCTGCGATGCTTGGCATATGCGGGTGTCGGTCCGTGAACATCTGGTTTTTCTTCGTGCGCAATCCAAGCGGGAACTCCTTCTGAGACCGGCGGAATACCAGCGCAGGGTTGGCACATTAGAATGTTGGCGCTAGCTTGATCCTCAAGCGCCTCGGGAGGAGGCGCATCAATGGGAGATCAAATGATGAAAAACATGTTGAGCGGCGCCGCCGTCGCCGCCCTGAGCTTTGCCTTTGTCGGCGAAGCTTTTGCTACTGAATGGAACGCATCGGTCTGGGGCAAGCGTCGAGCCTTCACCGAACATGTTGAAAAACTGGCCGAACTCGTCAGTGAAAAAACCGGTGGCGAATTCACCATCAATGTCAGCTATGGCGGGTTGTCCAAGCCGCGTGAAAATCTGGACGGAATTGAAATCGGCGCATTCGAGATGGCTCAGTTCTGTGCGGGTTACCACCGCGACAAAAACCGCGCGATTACCGTTCTGGAGTTGCCTTTTCTCGGCGTGAACAACTTGCAGGAGGAGGTGGCGGTAAGCCATGCGGTATATGACCATCCCGCAGTCAAGGATGAGATGGCCCAATGGAACGCCCGCATCATCATGACCTCACCTATGCCACAGTATAATCTGGTCGGCACCGGCGAGCCGCGCGATGAACTGGCTGATTTTGAAGGAATGCGGGTCCGGGCCACTGGTGGTTTGGGGCAAGCCTTCGAGGCGGTCGGAGGTGTTCCGACATCAGTTCCCGCAACCGAAGCGTTCAATGCAATGGAATCCGGTGTGGTCGATACCGTGGCCTTTGCCCAGCACGCACATCTGTCTTTCGGGACGATCAACGAAGCCGACTGGTGGACGGCTAACCTGAACCCGGGAACGGTAAACTGCCCGGTCGTGGTCAACATTGACGCTTACGAGGCTCTGCCGGCCGCGCATCGCGAGGCACTGGACAGCTCGATTGATGAGGCCATTGCGCACTACCTCGCGAATTATGGCGGACTGCTCGAGCAATGGGACAGTGTTCTGCAAGAAAAGGGTGTCCAGAAAGTCATGATTGATGATGCCGTGATTGCAGAATTCCGCACCAAAGCAGCCGACCCGATCCGTGAAAAGTGGATCGCGGAAATGACGGAACAGGGGCTGCCAGCGCAGGATCTTTTTGATCTCGTGCAGATGACGCTGACGCAACAGCGCGGCGGCAACTGATCCTGAACCCGGGTGCCTGCTAGGCACCCGGTACACCAATATTGGGGAAAACTGGAATGGCAGGACAGGCCACAGTGCTGGTGGACGGAAGTCGTCTGAGCCAGCTGGATCAGCAGTTGTTGAAACTGGAGCGTTTTCTAGCGCTCATCAGCGGTTTGGCAGTATTTGGCCTGATGGTCCTGGCCGTTATCTCGGTCAGTGGGCGCAATGCCCTGAATGCCCCATTGCCAGGATATGTTGACTGGATCGAACAGGCGATGCCATTGATCGCATTTCTTGGCATTTCTTATGTTCAACGCGACGGTGGCCACATCCGCATGGACATCGTTCTGTCGCGCCTTCACGGCAGAGGGCTGTGGTTGTTCGAACTGATCTCGGTGGTTTTGATCCTACTTCTGATGCTTGCGTTGGTTTGGGGCAGCTGGTCTCACTTCGACCGCTCCTTTGATTTCGGCGCACCATTGTGGAGTCGGGACAGTTCCATTGATATCGGAATTCCGCTGTGGCCCGCCAAACTACTGGCCCCTATCGCGTTTTCTGTTCTGTGCCTGCGGCTTGCCTTGCAGATCTTGGGGTATGGTCGGGCTTTTTTGCTGGGACTGGAAACTCCGGTGGCCGTTCCGTTGATTCAGGACGCGGCAGCACAAGCAGCGGCTGAGGCCGAACAGTTCGAAGGGCAGGACTGATTTATGGACACGATTGAAATTGGCCTTTGGGTCACGGGCGGGCTTCTGGTCTTTGTCGTGGTCGGCATGCGCGTGGCTTTTGCTGCGGGTTTGGCCGGGTTAATTGGGCTGATTTGGATTTTTTGGGCCAAGTTTGGGTATGATCCGGCGCGGTTTGGAAAAGCGCTGACTGTTGCGGTCAAAACCGCCGGGCAAGTGCCGCATTCCAAAGTTGCCTCTCATACTCTTAGCCTGATCCCGACCTTTATCCTGATCGGGTATCTGGCTTACTACGCAGGTCTCACGCGGGCATTGTTCGAGGCTGCAAAACGCTGGGTCGCATGGGTTCCCGGAGGGTTGGCGGTTTCAACCGTATTCGCCACTGCTGGTTTCGCCGCGGTGTCGGGTGCCTCGGTTGCCACCTCTGCCGTCTTCGCCCGCATCGCGATCCCGGAAATGCTGAAGGTAGGCTACAACAAACGCTTTGCTGCTGGTGTGGTGGCCGCCGGAGGAACGCTGGCATCACTGATTCCACCATCGGCTATTCTGGTGATCTACGCGATCATCGTCGAGCAGGATGTTGGGAAGCTGCTGTTGGCGGGGTTCATTCCGGGCGCGTTTTCAGCGATCATCTATGCCGTGCTGATTGTCGGGATCGCTGTGATCTTTAAATCTGTCGGTCCTCCAGTCACAGGCTTTACATGGAAACAGCGCTTTTCGGCCCTTCCCGGAGCCATTCCTATTGTTGCCGTCATCCTGATTATCATCTGCTTTGTCTATAACCCGTTTGGTGAAAAAGCGTGGGGCACACCGACGGAAGGCGGCGCAATCGGCGCCTTCATTGTCTTCTGCTTCGCCTTGTTCCACGGGATGCGATGGAGTGAGTTCAAATCCGCGTTGCTAGAGACGGCCAAGCTTACTGCGATGATCTTTTCGATCATCTGGGGCGTTCTGATCTATGTGCGGTTTCTAGGGTTCGCAGACCTTCCCGGCGCCTTTTCTGACTGGATAACTGGGCTCGAGATGTCGCCCATGTTGATCCTGATCTGTATTCTTCTTGCCTACGCCGTGTTGGGCATGTTCATGGATGCGATTGGAATGCTGCTCTTGACCTTACCTGTTGTTTATCCGGCGGTCATGGCGCTGAATGGTGGTGAATCTGTCAGTGCCGCAGACAGTGCGTTTGGCATGTCCGGCCCTATGTGCGCGATCTGGTTCGGAATTCTGGTAGTCAAGATGGCCGAATTCTGCCTGATCACACCGCCCATCGGACTCAACTGCTTTGTCGTCGCCGGGGTGCGACCGGATTTGAGTGTTCAGGATGTTTTCAGGGGTGTGACACCCTTTTTCGTTGCCGACGCTCTGACCATAGCAATGCTCGTGGCTTTCCCTGGTATTGTACTCTACCTGCCATCGCTTGCGGGGTAGGTAGGATGTGAGGCTCTGCCTCGCGCTCCGGGATATTTAAAGCCAGATGAAGAAGGGATCCCCTGCTTCATCTGGCCAACAAATATCCCGGGGGAGGCGCCCGGCACGGGCGGCGGGGGCAGAGCCCCCTTAGGCGCGCCTAACCGGCCCGCATCAGCATTCCGAACAGGTCGCGCGGATCGTCCGGGTCGGCCAACATGTCCAGAGGCTCAAAGAACGCAGTGCCTTCGATCACCTGCTTGACATAGCGCAGGGCTGAGAAATCTTCGATCGCGAACCCAACGCTGTCGAACAGGGTGATTTGGCGGTCGTCGGTGCGCCCTTTGGCGGCACCGGTCATAACCTGCCACATCTCGGTCACGGGATGATCGGCATCCAGCGCCTGAATCTCGCCCTCGATCCGGGTTTGCTCGGGGTATTCGACAAAGATGTCTGAGCGCAGCAGGATATCGCGATGCAATTCAGTCTTGCCGGGACAATCGCCACCGATGGCGTTGATGTGGACGCCGGGGCCGACCATGTTGTCGGTGAGTATGGTGGCATATTTCTTGTCGGCCGTGCAGGTGGTGATGATCTGAGCGCCTTCAATAGCGTCTTCCGGCGTCTTGCATGGGATGACCGTCAGGCCTTTGCCTTGCAGGTTTGCGGTGCATTTCGCTGTTGCACCGGGATCGGTATCGTAAAGCCGGACAGTGTCGATCCCGCACATTGCCTTGAAAGCGAGGCATTGAAACTCGGACTGCGCCCCATTGCCGATCATGGCCATGGTGGTGGCATTCTTTGGGGCAAGATAGCGCCCGACCAGAGCAGACGTTGCCGCCGTGCGCAACGCCGTCAGCATCGTCATTTCGGTCAGCAGGGTGGGGTACCCAGTGTATACATCCGCCAGCAATCCGAATGCGGTCACTGTTTGCAGCCCCTCTGAGGTGTTTTTGGGATGGCCGTTCACGTATTTGAACCCATATGCCTCACCATCCGAGGTGGGCATCAGTTCAATCACGCCGTGGGGAGAATGCGCCGGGATACGGGGTGTCTTGTCAAAGCTCTCCCACCGTTTGAAATCGGATTCGATCTGATCGGCAATCTGAACGATCATCTGTTCCACACCGATGTGGTGAACCAGCCGCATCATGTTGTCGACGGACACAAAAGGCACGAGTGCCTTGTCAGAAGGTTGCATCGTACTCTCCTATCGGCGGGCAAGGTGGACGCCTGCAATCATGCAGCGCACTGACCCACCAGCAGTTTCAATTGTTGGGACGGACAGTGGCAAAGGCGTTGCACTGGCTTGGATTATTTCGATTTGATCAGGGGTCAGCGCGCCTAACGCTCGGCTCGACAAGGCCAGCACCAATCCATCGCGTCCCTTCAACTCGATTGCATTCCCCGCAAACTCGGCGATTTGGTCATGAGTCAGATCAATCACGGTTCGACCGGATTCCTCTAACCGATTGCGAATAGTCATGCGGCGGTCGGGGTCCGATATCATGTCGAGGCAGATTAAGGCATAATGAGTGCCGATCCCCATCAATACGTTGGTATGATAAACGTCCCTGCCTTTTGCGTCGCGGGCCTGAAAGGCAATTGGTTCATAGTTGAAATGCGTGCAGAACCGTTCCAGCAAGACCGGGTCGGCGCGATTGGACGTGACCGTATACGCGATGCGGGCAATGTGGTCCAACACCATCGCACCGGTTCCTTCCAGCGCAAGGTTGTCTTGTTCCAGCCCGGAATAGTCTATGACATCCTGCACGCGATACTCGTGTTTGAGCAGTTCGATTACATCGGTTCGCCGCTCGCGTCGGCGAGATGGCACGAACATCGGGTAAACTGCTATGTGACCACCTGGATGTGTGGAAAACCAATTGTTCGGGAAAACGCTGTCGGGTGTGTCGAGATCGCCAAAATCATCAAATACGTGAACAGTGATTCCTGTGTCGCGCAGGCGTTGAACTGCCTGGTCATGCTCATCTCTTGCAGCTTCCGACGTGGTTTCGTCAGACGTGATACTCAGCGTTTGAAACGCGTTGTCATCGCGTGTTTCCGGGTTGGAGGCAAAAGCATGTGGCCGGATCATTACCGCGGCAGATGGTGCTTGTAGCGATAGCATCAGAAACTCCGGGTGGGGCGGTCAAAGATGCGGCGGCCCATAAGTGAAGCGGCCAGATCGACCATCAGCTTTGCCGTGCGGCCACGTTCATCCAGAAACGGGTTCAGTTCGACAAGATCCAGAGAACTGACCAGTCCGCTTTCATGCAGCAGTTCCATGACCAGATGGGCTTCGCGCTCGGTCGCGCCGCCAGGAACAGTGGTGCCGACGGCAGGGGCAATGGCCGGGTCCAGGAAATCAACATCCAACGAGACGTGAAGAAGGGCGTTTTCAGCTTTGACGCGATTCAGAAACGCCAGCAGCGGCGCCTTGATCCCATGTTCGTCAATGCTGCGCATGTCGGCCAGCATCGCACGGTTCTGTTCCAGCGCAGAACGTTCCGCCGGATCGACAGAGCGCAGGCCGATCATACCGACGCGGTCCGTGGGCACGATAGCGGGTAAGGGTGGAAGCGCCTCGAATCCTGGCCTTCCTGTAAAATAAGCGACGGGTGTCCCATGCAGGTTGCCGCTGTCTGTGCTGTTGGGGGTGTGAAAGTCACTATGCGCATCCAACCATAGAACGAACAGCGGGCGGTCGACCTTAGCAGCATAGGCGGCCATCCCGGTCACGGTTCCCATGGATAATGCATGATCGCCGCCCATGAAGATTGGAATGCCCTGTTCAGCCGCTGTTAATGCGGCCTTGCTCAGCGCTTGTGTCCAACCGATGCATTCGGGCAGCGCGAACAGGTGCGGATGCTCAGGCAAGGCGGTTTCTTCAGGTTGTACGTTGCCCCAATCGCAAACCGAGTGACCAAGATCGGTCAAGGCCTGATCCAGCCCAGCCACGCGATATGCATCAGGACCCATTCGGCAACCCTGACGCCGTTTTCCGGCGTCCATCGGCGCGCCGACTAAAATGATTTTTTTGCGTTTCATGTGGTTCATTTAGGCCGTCACTGTGTCTTGCGTGAAGAGCACAAAATGCTCAAAATGGTTCAGGAAGTTCCTTAATGGGAAAGAGGTATGGACGAATTGGATAGTCGTCTGCTGGGCGCGTTGCAGCGCGACGCGCGCGCCAGCCTGTCAGAGCTGTCGGAAACGCTTGGTGTGACCCGCACGACGGTGCGCAGCCGTTTGCAACGGCTCAAGCAATCCGGTGAGATCGTCGGTTTTACCGTGTTGACGCGTCGGGATCTGGCGCAAAGCCCGGTACGTGGGCTGATGATGCTAGAAATCGAGGGGCGCGGCACCGAGCGCGTGATGTCCCGGATTGGAGCCATGCGGCAGGTCACAGCGGTCCATTCGACCAACGGCAGTTGGGATTTGATTGCGGAAATCAGTACAGAAACTCTGGCTGAACTGGACGAGGTTTTGTTTCAAATTCGCAAGATTGACGGTGTTACACGTTCGGAAACGAACCTGCTGCTGTCAACGCGCAAGGGGCGGCTCTAGTGCTTTGAGATGAATGCGAATTGTGCCAGAGTTTGTGAGCAGACAGGGTGCGGCTTACCCTAAGGTAGGTCGCTTGCCGTCTAAGGGGTCAGTATATCCGGAAGGCTTACGGCATGACGACATCTGAAAAGGGCGACGAGCCTTTAGCCGGACAATGGGTCGAACGACTTGTTGCCCTGCTGGAAAAACCTTGGCTGCGCATCGCGTTACCGGTCGTTATTACCGGGATTGCCCTTTCGGTTTTGCACGATCTGTCGGCCCATGTGAAATGGTCGGATGTCCAGACCGATATTTCGGCGACATCATGGAAACTGATGTTTTTAGCGGTGTGCTGGACAGCGTTTAGCTTTTTGTCGCTGTCGCTTTATGATGTGTTCGCGGTACAAAGCGTGGCGGACGGGAAGGTGCCGTTACCTGTCGCGGGGATGGCCGGAGCCAGCGGATACGCGGTTTCGAACTGCCTTGGGTTTTCCTACATTACAGGAACTGCGATCCGGTATCGAATATATGCGTCGCTTGGCTTGGACCTTGGCCGGGTGGCTGGCGTAATCGCGACCTCGTGGGTGGCGTTCTGGATGGGTCTGATCCTGATTTTGGGTTTGTTGCTGACCCTGCACCCGGATGGAATATCCAAGGTGATGCCCGTCAGCGAAACGGCCGAAACCATCATAGGATTGTGCTTGCTGGCTGCATTTGTCGCGATGTTCATATGGTTGTCCAGCGGTGGCCGGCGGTTGGCTGTTGCAGGCGTCGGTTTCGATCTGCCCGGCGGGAAACTGGCAGGCCTGCTGACGTTGGCTGCCATTGGCGACCTATTTGGCGCATCCATGGTGCTTTACGTTTTGATGCCGGATGATCTGGGTGTCGGGTACCCGTACTTCTTCACGATCTATATCTCTGCCATTGCCGTTGGGATCCTAAGCCATGCGCCGGGTGGGATCGGCGTGTTTGAGGCGACATTGATTGCCGGTCTGGGGGCGTCGGGCCGTTCGGATGTGATTGCTGCGTTGCTGCTGTACCGGGTGGTTTACACTTTTCTGCCATTTGCAGTCGCCAGCCTTTCCATTGCCGTTGCATCTGCCTTGACGCAAAGACACATGATTGGTGGTGCCGCCATCTGGGTCTATCGCGTGATCCGTCCCATGGTTCCGATGGTCGCGGCCGGGGTTGCCGCGGCGGCCGGAGTGATCTTGCTGGTGTCGGGCGCTTTGCCAGCTGGGGCGCAAAAGCTCGGCACGCTGAAAGATATTCTGCCGCTTTCGTTTGTCGAGGCTTCGCATCTAGCAGGCAGCGTCGTAGGCGTGTTGCTGTTGCTGGTCTCGCGCGGGTTGTTCCGCAAGCTCTACCGGGCATGGATCGTTGCGATGGTGCTGATGGGGGCAGGGTTCTTTGCTTCGCTTGCAAAGGGGCTCGACATCCACGAAGCGCTTTCGATGCTGGGAACGATTGGTCTGCTGGCCATGTTTCGTGGCGCGTTCTACCGAGTCAGCGGCGCGTCGATATTTAGGCTGAACATCCCATGGCTGATCAGTGTCGTGGTTCTGCTGGCGGTGATTTTCTGGATCGGGCTGTTTGCATATTCGCATGTCGAATACCAAAACGATCTGTGGTGGCAGTTTGCCTGGAACGGTGACGCTTCGCGCTTTCTGCGGTCCAGCCTTGTTGTGGCCGTGATCGTGGGCATTGTTGCCGTGAACTCTCTGTTCGGGCGTGAGATACCGACACCGCAGCGGGTTGAAATCCCAGAGGTTGTGGAGCAGCTGGTGATGGAGAGTGAGGATACGGAATCCCAGATCTCGCTTACCGGCGACAAGCAATTCCTGATCTCACCGGATGAGACCGCGTTTATCGCCTACGCCGACACGGGCAATGCGCTGATTTCAAAAGGAGAACCTGTTGGTGACGAGAGGGCCGGGCAGCAACTGATCTGGCAACTTCGGGAAATGGCGGATCGCGAAGGTAAACTCTGCGCGTTCTACAGTGTCTCGACCAAATATCTGCCGACTTTTCTGGATCTTGGACTGTCGATCCTGAAGATTGGTGAGGTTGCGCGGGTGTCATTGCACGACTTCTCACTGGACGGAAAGTCGCGCAAGCGGTTCCGGCAGGCCAAGAACCGTGCTCAACGCGAAGGATATGTGTTCGAGATCATTCCGAAAGAAGAACTGGCGCCTCTGTTGCCAGACTTGCGTGGGATTTCAGACCGCTGGCTTGCGCAAAAGGCCGGTGCAGAAAAGGGCTTTGCGCTGGGTGGATTTGATGATCAATACCTGTCCTATTTCGATCATGCGATCCTGCGTGATGGCAACACCGGCAAGATCATGGCCTTTGCCAACCTGTTCCAAGGGGGAAATAAATCCGAGTTATCACTGGACCTTATGCGCTATGAACCCGATAGCCCAAGTTTCGTCATGGACGCTCTTTTCGCCGACATGATGGATTGGGGTGCGCAGCAGGGTTTTCACTGGTTTTCACTGGGTGCCGCACCGTTCTCAGGGATTGAGAACCGTCAGCTTGCCTCGCTTTGGAACCGGATTGGAGGGTTCGTTTACGAACATGGCGAACAGTTCTACCATTTTGAGGGTCTTCGTGCGTTCAAGCAGAAGTTCGATCCGGAATGGAGCCCGAATTATCTGGCCAGCCCCGGCGGGCTGGCGGCGCCCCGCATCCTCTATGAGGTCAATATCCTGATCTCGGGCGGGTTGCGCGGGTTAACCAAGTAGCACCTAATTCAGGCTCGCGCGGGTTGGGGTTTTCTGCAGCAGATCGCCCCAATCCGTGCGATAGGCCATCTCGGCCAGAACGGTTTCAGGCAGGAATTCCTGATTTTGACGGATTTGCCATCCGCCGCCCAGGCCCTTGTAAACCGCCACTAGGTTGCTGGATACTTGCTGCCGCGCCTCGATCAGGTTGGCCTGTGATCGCAATAGCGCGGTCTGGGTGTTCAGAACACGCGAATAATCGGCAATGCCGTCTGTATACTGGTTGACGGCGATTTCGGCAGCTTTGCGTGAGGCCTCGACACTTTGCTGATAGAACCCGACCTGCTTACGTGCCTGCGCATAAGCGACCATGGCACTTTCAACTTCGGAATAAGCTGTCAGCACAGTGTTCTGATAATTCGCAATCAGCGCCTGGTAAGCGGCGTCTTGCGCGCGAACATTGTTCTTGATGCGGCCATAGTTCAGCACATTCCAGACCACACCAGCACTGGCCAGTCCCGTTGTGCTGCCACCGCTGAACAGATCGCGCCCGCCGGATGCCTGCAGACCGATCGCGCCCGACAGGATAAATTGGGGATACAGGTCCGCCATCGCGATGCCCACCTGTGCTGATTGCGTGGCTGCCGCCAGTTCAGCCGCGCGCACATCCGGGCGGCGGCGCAGCAATTCAGCGGGAACGCCCACAGCCACATTTGCTCGGGCCGATGGAATGCGTCCGGTATTGCCCAACAGACCGGTCATGCGTGAAGGTGTTGTGCCCAACAACACCGCAAGCGCGTTCTTGGTCTGTTGCAGGTCGCTTTCCAGTTCCGGTACCAGCGCCTTAGTGTTGTTCAGTAGGGCGGTGGATTCTTGCACGTCCAGTTCCGTGGTGACGCCATTGTTGAACCGCAGCTGAGTCAGGTCTGCCGAGTCCTGCTGCAATTTGATGTTCTCGCGCGCAATTGCCAGCGTCTCCTGCAACGCCCGGATATTGACGTAAAGCGCGGCGACGTCCCCGGTCAGCGTAACCAACGCGTCGTCGTAATTCGCCACTTGCAGGGCCAGGTTGGATCGCGCCGCCTGAACACCGCGCCGCTGGGCACCCCAGACGTCCAGCTCCCACTGGGCATCGAAGCCGACTTGCGAGGTCGAGAATTCGGTATCCAGCGGGATGACGCGATTAACATCCGAAATCGGCCCCAGATTGTCACTGATCTGGCGCCGTTCAAGCGATCCGCCTATGGCCTGCGACTGTGGATAAAGCTCGCCAAAGGTGATACCCAGTTGTGCGCGAGCCTGCAAAACCCGCGCGCCAGCGACCTGAAGTGTCAGGTTCTGGGCGTAGGCCTCGGCAATCAGTTTGTTGAGGGTCGGATCATTGAATGTCTGCCACCATTTCACGACAGGCGCACTGCGCGACGTCAGCCCGCTTTGACCAGTGCTGGGGTTGTTGACCTCGATCCACTGTTTCACGACCGGTGAGTTGGGGCGCACGAAATCCGGCCCAACGGGTGTGCAGGCCGCAAGAGTGGCGGCACAAATGGCGGTTCCCAGCAACCTGCGGAGTGTCATGGCGCGCATCCTCAGATATCCAGAGGTCGGATGAAGTTGGCGAAAGAATAGAGGCGGATGTTGATACGCCTCAGAAACTCAAAACTTTTGCCTTGGCCTGTATAGATCGCCACTGCGGCATGGCCGCCCGCTGGGAAAATGTGGTCTTCCGGAACATCGACGGTGATCTGAACAGCAATCCGACCGGGCAGTTTGGGCAGCTCGAAACCGGGCAGGCGGCCCGACGGGATGAGTTGCCCTTGCCGGGTCGCCCACCAGATCGCTTCGACCTTGCCTGTCAGGATTTCACCGGGATAAAGATCAAGTGCGACTTCGACCTCTTGCCCCGGCTCGACAAATTTCAGGTTCTGCTGGCGGAATGTGGCAAGGATATAAGGGCTTTCATCAGTCACAAAGCTGGCAATCGCACCCAACCGGACGTCACCGACTACCAATCCGGGGCGAGCCTGCTGCGAGACGATCATGCCATTTTCAGGCGCATAGATTGTTGTGTTTTCCAGAAAATACTCGGCTTCGGCCAATTGCGTCTGCGCCTGAAGGACGCCGGTGTTCACGCCGTCAATCTGCGATTCCAGCGCCAGCTGAGCCTTGGCCAGGTTCGCCTCGGCCTGTTTGACGGCAGCCTGATCTTCCGTCACCTGTTCGTTCCAACGGTCGAGGTCGTCCTGACGGGCGCCTCCGGCAGGAACAAGGTTTTCATACCTTGCCTGTTGAGTTTGCGCATAAGCCAGTTGTGCATTGGCTCGTTCGACAGCTTCGGTCGAGGCAATGACATCCTGTTCAAGGATCTTGGCGTTCTGCTGTGCCGCCACCAACTGGGCCTGCGCATTATCGACCGCCAGAGAAAACACCGTATCGTCGAACCGATAAAGCGGATCGCCCTTTGTGACCGGTGTGTTCGGTTCAACAAGCACCTCGGACAGGATCGTCGGCTGTGTCAGCTTAGGGATGATCTGTATTGTCGAACGCACCACGTGGCTGTCTGCCGAAAACGGCTGAAAGAAGCGCAATGCCACAAGGAAGATCAGCAGCAGATGTGCGCCCACCCAGAACGAAACAATGCCCCAGGCTATGTTGAACTTCAGCCATTCCAGCTTGAAGAAAATGAGCCAGACGAAAATGATGTAGAACAGCGTGATGCCGAGGGCGACGAACATAGGTATTAGGGTCCTTCGGCTTTAACCGGGTTGTGTGTCGTCTGTGTCCAGACGATCCTGGTATTCGGGCTTGACCTTGCCGCCCAGACGTTTGATTTCATCGCGAATGGCATCTTTTTCCTCGTCCGGGCCGCGGCGAATATCGACCGTGACGCCATCGTGGAAAGCCCACATGAAAGCGTGAACCCAAGGCACGACAGCCAAGAACCCCATCCAGCCCATGATCTTTACAGCTTCGGCATGGGGATGATTGCGTTTGATCGCGATCCGCCCCGGAAGGCCCATAATGAACAGGAACAGCGCCATAACCGCTGCAAGCAGCAGGATCAGCGCGGCAAATGTCAGATAGTCATAATAGCCAAGCGGCTGGCCCAATAGTCCCATGCGTTTGCCTCCATCAGGGGAAGGTTAGGGTATCTCAATCATTCGCTTTCAGTTCGTCAATCAACTTGTAGTCCGTAGGTGGGTCATCACAAATGCCCGGTCCGCATTCCAGCAGAGTTGAACCGGCATTCAGCACGGCCAGTGCCAGCATGACAAAGAAGGCGGTTTTGGCCAGCTTGTTTCCCCCAAATCGCCCCTCGCTGGTCGCGCCCGAGTCGTATTGGCGATCAAAAAGCAGCATGAACGACGTACCCAGCAGGACAAGGAAAAAGGCGATGCCCGCCCAAGTGTAGTAATGCAGCCCCAGAACGGGCGAACCGTAGTGGCCGGTTCCCGGCACAATGTGCAACAGGATTTGCCGGATCGAAACGCTGCCGCCATACAAAGCGGCAATCAGCATGATGGCATAGTGCTGCGGTCGCGCGCCATACAGCAGGTTCAAGCCCAGCCCGACGCCGACAGCAACAAAGCCGACACGCTGCAACAGGCAAAGCGGGCAAGGTAGTTCGTAAAGGACAAGTTGATAGAAGAACGCCAGCGCCAGAACAAGACAGACAGCCAGCATTCCGATCGCGTTCAGTGTACGTGACAGTTCAGGTGTCATGACGAGGCCCTCATAGCTGAATTTTCAGCTGACTGGTGGCGTGGAATTTCAACCAGTAGATACTCAGAGCAATTGTGAGGAAGAACAACGCATTGCCTGCCTTCTTCATGTTGAAATAGTTGAGCCCCATCGTGGCGGTAAGTAGTACAAATAAAAGCGCAATCATGGCCCGGTGCTCCCCTCCCGTGCTCATATCTTTATGCAGACGATAGTGTCAGGCCGGGTGGCATCTGGCAAGCGACGCGGTAATTTTGAGACTATTCTTAATGTCCGCTAGTTACACAGGATGATGTTCGTTTGCCATTCCTGACTGCGCAGGTGCAGATTGCCAGGTAACGGCGCATCCGTGTAGATCGCGTCGATTTCAGCCAAAGAAGCGATGCACGCCGGGGCAGAGCGGTGAAACTTTGAATGGTCGGCAACCAGAAATGTACGGCGTGCCTGCGCAATGATGGTCTGGCTGACTTGTACCTCCTGAAAATCGAAGTCCAGAAGATCTCCGTCAATGTCCAAAGCTGAACAGCCGATCACGGCAAGATCAAATTTGAATTGCCGAATGGTCGAAACGGTCAGGTTCCCGATCAACCCGCCGTCTGTGCGCCGCAGGACGCCACCGGCCATGACGACCTCACAATCCGGGTTCTCAATCAGAATGTTTGCGACGTTCATGTTGTTGGTCACAACCATCAGATTCTTGTGGTTCAGCAATTGCCGCGCCACTGCCTCGGTCGAGGTTCCGATGTTCATGAAGATCGACGCACCGTCGGGTATATCGGTGGCGCAAGCCTGTGCAATACGGGTCTTGGCGTCGGCGTTCAGGGCACGGCGGTCTTCATATCCTATGTTGGAAACGCCCGAGCGCAGAACCGCGCCGCCATGCACCCGATCCAGTTTACCTGCCTCGGCCAGCTCGGTCAGGTCGCGCCGGATCGTCTGGACCGTGACACCAAATCTTTCGGCCAACCCGTCAACGGTGACGCGACCTTCGGCCCCGGCAATGTCCAGAATGTCAGATTGGCGGAAAGACAGCGACATGGGTGTTTCCAGACTTGAAGTATTTCTTTCGTTTTTGTTCTTTCTGGCCGGTTTTGCAAGAACGGCATGCGAAAATATAAGGCCAGTGTTGCAAAACGAAGAAATACGAACATAAACATTGACCATACGAAGAATGTTCTGGCAAATGCCTATCATCCATCCTGACAAGGAATCATTGGCATGCAGTCAGCGGACGTTCAGACAACGGACCTTTTTATCATCGGTGGCGGGATCAATGGTTGCGGCATCGCACGGGATGCTGCTGGCCGCGGGCTGTCAGTTGCTTTGGCAGAGATGAATGATCTGGCCTCGGCCACATCATCAGCCTCGACCAAACTGTTTCATGGCGGGTTACGGTATCTGGAGTATTTCGAAATCCGTCTGGTGCGCGAGGCCCTGATCGAGCGTGAAACCCTGTTGCGCGCGATGCCGCATATCAGCTGGCCGATGCGCTTTGTGCTGCCCTACCACAAGGACATGCGGTTTGACTCGGAAACGCCGACCTCACGGCTACTCAGCACGGTCATGCCGTGGATGCGGGGGCGGCGTCCGGCCTGGCTGATCCGGTTGGGTTTGTTCATGTATGACAATCTGGGTGGCCGCAAAATTCTGCCGGGCACCACGTCGCTGAACCTGCGATCGGCTCCGGAAGGCGCCCCGCTACAGGACAAGTTCGAAACGGCTTATGAATACTCCGATTGCTGGATCGAAGATTCACGGTTGGTGGTCCTGAATGCCCGCGACGCCGAGGCGCGCGGTGCGCAGATCATGGTGCGAACCGAGGTGATTTCGGCCGAGCGGGTGGACGACCTTTGGCAGGTATCCATTCGTGATCGCAACAGCGGCGAAATCCGTCTTGTCCTGGCCAGAATGCTGATCAATGCGGGTGGCCCTTGGGTCGGGGACATCATCCAGACCAAGATCCGTGTGAACTCACGCGAGGGTGTTCGGCTAGTTCGGGGCAGCCATATTGTGACTCCCCGGCTGTATGACCACGACAAGTGCTATTTTTTTCAGGGCGAAGACGGCCGCATCATTTTCGCCATACCATACGAGCAGGATTTTACCCTGATCGGCACAACGGATCAGGATCACCCAGACCCTGACACGAAACCCGTCTGTACCGAGGCCGAGCAGAAGTACTTGTGCGCCTTCGCATCGAAGTATTTCAAGCGCGCTGTGACCCGCGAAGATGTTGTGTGGACCTATTCCGGTGTGCGGCCGCTTTATGACGACGGCGCCAGCAGTGCCACCGCTGCAACGCGGGATTACACACTGAAGGTCGATGCGCAGGGTGGGGCGCCTGTATTGAACGTGTTTGGCGGCAAGATCACCACCTATCGCCGGCTTGCGGAAAGTGCTCTGGAAAAGGTTGGTGAATTCTTTCCGAATATGCCGGGCCCCTGGACCGCCGGTGTGACGCTGCCGGGCGGTGACTTTCCGGTTGACGCTGTTGAAGCCCTGACTGATCAGCTTTTGGTCAGGTATCCGTTTCTGGGTGCCGCCTGGGCTGCACGCCTGATCAGGGCCTATGGAACCGAAGCAACAGATGTCCTTGGGGATGCGCAGCAGCTGTCTGATCTGGGTGAGGATTTTGGCGCAACCCTGACCGAGCGGGAGGTCGTGTGGCTGATCGACAAGGAATATGCACGGACCGCCGAAGATGTCGTCTGGAGGCGCAACAAGCTGGGCCTGCGACTGAGTGCGGAGCAGATCGCGCGGATCGACGGTTGGATGGCTGAACGGCTGGCCCCCGGCAAGGCCTGATCCATCTTTCTATCCTCTTGGCGGGTGATGCGTGTTGTGCTAGCCGTTGGTCACGGTCGGCAGACACCGAGGCGTCGCTGCTCTTAACCAGAGTGCTAAACCTGCCAGTGTAAGTGAAACTATCGCAACCATCAGGGCGTTGTTTCGTCAAGTCAGCGACCAACGATCGCGCAAACGCCCGATATGGATTTGTGATGAGCAAAACTCCTGTACCCTTGCACGCCGATGATTTGACCGGATTCGTGCGCACCCTGTCCCAACAGCTTGGCGGCTCCAGCCCGTCGCACCTGACACTGATGAATATGGTCGCTCGTGCCGCCGGGTTTCAGAACGTGCAACATATGCGCGCCACCAGTGCTGCTGCCAGGCGGATCAAGGCCCGTCCGAAACAACCGGCTGCTGACATGCGCACGGTTGAGCGTATATTGCACCTGTTCGACGCACAAGGCAGGCTTCGACAATGGCCGTCAAAACGATCGGTGCAGACGTTGTCTTTGTGGGGGCTCTGGTCTGCGATACCGGCAGCCGCGGTGCTGCAAGAGGGTGAGGTCAACGTGTGCCTCAATGCCGAACATTGTTTTGATGACCCTGCAACCCTGCGCCGGACCATGATTTCCTGTGGGCTGCTGACACGGAACCGGGATGGATCGGATTATCGCCGGGTCGAGCAGGCACCGACACCAGAAGCAAAGGTGGTGATCCGGGAACTCTCTGAACGTCGGCGGGGAAGACCAGACTGACGTTAAGAAAAAAGCCCCGCTGATGGGCGGGGCTTTGATCGGATCAGGCCGCTTCTTCTGAAGGGCCGGGATCGTTTTTGCTGCCTTTCAGCCACTCACGCATGCTTTGCATCAGGGCGTAGAGGACAGGCACCACGATCACGCCAACCAGCGTCGCGGCCAACATGCCACCGAACACGGCGACACCGATGGCTTTCTGGCTGGCCGCACCCGCACCATTGGCAGCCAGCAGCGGTACGACCCCCAACAGGAAAGACAGGGCAGTCATCATGACAGCGCGGAAACGCTGATGAGCGGCCTCGACGGCAGCTTCCTTGATCGAAAGACCCTTGGCGCGCTGTTCCATTGCAAACTCGACGATCAGAATGCCGTTCTTCGAGGCCAGACCCACCAGCATGATCATACCGATCTGCGTATAGAGGTTGATGTCACTGCCGACGATGGCAACCGCGGCCACCGCCCCGAACAGGGCCACGACCACTGACAGCAGGATCGAGACCGGCATAGTCCAGCTTTCATACTGTCCCACAAGAAACAGGTAACCGAATAGGATGGCCAGCCCCAGAATAATGATCACCAGGCTGCCTGACGCCAACTGTTGTTGTGCCGTCCCCGTCCATTCGAACGAGTATCCCGGCGGCAGGGCTGAAGCAGAGACCTCTGTCATCGCGGTGATCGCATCGCCGCTGGAAAGGCCCGGTGCAGGCACCGCCGTAACCGTTGCCGACCGGAACAGGTTATGCCGTTTCAGCAGAACCGGCCCCAACACGTTTTCTACGTCGATCAGGGTGCCCAGTGGCACCATGTCGCCCTTCTGAGAGCGCACATAGAGGCTGGCAATGTCATCGACATTGTCGCGATAGCTGCCTTCCGCCTGGATCATTACGCGATAGACGCGACCAAACAGGTTGAAGTCGTTGACATAATACGACCCCAGCTGGGCCTGCATGGTCTGGAAAATCTCAGCCACCGAGACGTCCAGTGTTTTGGCTTTCTCGCGGTCCAGATCCACGAACAGCTGCGGAACGTTGGCGCGGAATGTCGTATAGGCCTGCCCGATCTCGGGGCGCTGGTTGGCCGAATAGACAAACGATCCCACAGCCGAAGCCAGATCCTGCGGCGAGCCGCCTCCGGTTTGCTGCACCTCCATCTCAACCCCGGCAGACATGCCAAGACCCTGAATTGGTGGCGGGTTGAAGGCAACGGTCGAGGCTGCGGTTTCGTTATTCGCGATGGCCAGCACCTTGCCCAGAATGGCCTTGGCGCTCAGGTCTTCCTCCTGCCGTTCGGCCCAGTTGTTGAGGTTCACGAAGATCGCAGCGCCGTTGGTAATTGTGCCGTTCAGCAATGAAAAGCCATTGATCAGAACGGTGCTGGACACACCCGGGATCTCGCGTATCTGGTCATCGAGGCGCTTTGTCACAGCTTCGGTCCGTTCCAACGTCGCGGCGTCAGGCAGTTGCACGTCAACAAAGAGATAACCATTGTCTTCCAGCGGGATAAACCCGGCTGAGGTGTTCGACATGATCGCCCCTGTTCCCATGCCAAGACCAACCACGATGGCCAGCGCGATAGCCGGAAAGACAAGTAGTTTGCGAACAATAGAGACATAGCCGTTGCGAACGCCACCAATGAAGTTTTCGAACAGTGCAAGCAGCCCTTTGGGCGGCCCTGAGCGGGCCTTAAGGACCAGGCCGCACAGGGCAGGTGACAGTGTCAGCGCGTTGATGGACGAGATCACAACAGCAGTCGAGATCGTGACAGCGAACTGAGAGTACAACCGCCCTGAGATGCCCGGCATGAAGGTCACCGGCACGAATACTGCCAACAGAACCAATGTGGTTGCGATGACCGGGCCTGTGATCTGCCCCATCGCCTTACGGGTCGCTTCGGCTGGGGGCAGCCCCTCATCAGCGATGATGCGCTCGACGTTTTCAACAACGACGATGGCGTCATCGACCACAATACCGATAGCCAGCACCAGTGCGAACAGCGAGATCGTGTTCAACGACATGCCAAAGGCCAGCAAGAAAGCAAACGTGCCAATCAGTGAGACCGGGATGGCAACCGCCGGAATGATCGTGGCACGCCAACTGCCGAGGAACACAAAAACGACCGAGATCACAAGTGTGAAGGTCAGGATCAGTGTGGAAACAACGTCATTCAAAGAAGCTTCGACAAAGTCGGTCGTGTTGAAGGGGACATCATATTCGACATCCGTCGGGAATGCGCGGGACAGCCGCTCCAGTTCCGCCTGCACGCGCTCTGAAACGGCGAGGGCGTTTGCGCCGGGCGCTTGATAGATACCGATCACGGTTGCGGGCACGGACTGAAAATAGCCGGACGCCGAGTAGAACTGTGCGCCAAGCTCAACCCGGGCGATGTCCCTTACGCGGACAATTGCGCCGGCATCTCCGGTACGGATCACGATGTCGCCAAATTCTTCGGCTGACGTCAATCGCCCCTTGGATTTGATCGTGTATTGAAAGGTCTGTCCTTCGGGCACAGGCGGCGCACCAATCGACCCGGCGGACACTTCGATATTCTGTTCGCGGATCGCGGTGATTACATCGCCTGGTGTGATGGACAGGGCTGCCATCTTGTCAGGGTCCATCCAAACCCGCATGGCGTATTCAAGGTTGGTCAGAACATCAGCCTTACCCACGCCTTGCACACGCGCCAGCGCATCGCGCAGGTTGATCGAAGCATAGTTGGAAAGAAACACGCTGTCATAGGTGCCGTTGGGCGAGGTCAGCGTGACCAGCATCAGCATATTGGTCGACGATTTTTGTGTGACAACGCCCGAAGATGTCACTTCGGCGGGCAACGACGACATTGCCTGCGCCACCCGGTTCTGCACGTTGACCGAGGCGATATCGGGGTCGGTGCCAACTTCGAAGGTTACGTCCAGCGAATACGAGCCGTTGTCAGACGATCTGGATGTCATGTAGATCATGTCGTCCACACCATTGACCTGCGCCTCGATCGGTGCGGCCACAGTGTTCTCCACTGTTTCCGCATTTGCGCCGGTGTATTTGGTGGAAACATTGACCACGGGCGGGGTAATGTCCGGGAACTGCGCGACCGGCAGCACCAGATAGCCGATGCCACCCATGATGGTCAGCACCAGCGAGATGACAAACGCCAGCTTTGGCCGGCTGATGAACAGGGCTGAGAACATCGATTACTCTCCCGGCTGTTCAGAGGCGACGACCGCGTCAACAGCCACGCCGGGGCGGACCCGTTGCAGGCCCTCGACAATCACGCTTTCGCCCTCACGCAAACCTTCGGTAACGATGATGGCGGTACCTTCCGTGTTGCCTGTGGTGATGTATCGCTGCTCCACCATCTGTTTGTCGTTTACTACAAGCACAAAGTCACCGCGCTGGTCGCGTTGCAGCGCAGCTTGCGGCACCAGAACTTGCAAGGTCGGTTGCAACGCTTCGATCTGCACATTCACGAATGCACCGTCCAGGATCAAACGGTCGGCATTTTCGAACTGGGCGCGCATTGTGATCGCGCCGGTCAACGGGTCGATACGATTGTCAACAAATACGATCCTGCCCGTTTCATCCAGCTTTGTTCCATTTGGCAGCGTGATATGCACATTGGGGCTTTGCGGGCTGTCCGCAAGAGAAGCGGAATTTGCGCCAACGGTCTGAAGAACCGAAGTGAAGAGTTTTTCGTTGAGCGAGAAATTCACATAGATTGGCGTCTCGCTAACAATGTTCACCAGCGGCGGGTTGGTCGGGCCGACCACATCACCGACACTGGTGGTGATGCTGCCTATACGTCCATCAAAAGGCGCGTGGATCTGTGTATAGCTGAGGTCCAGTTCGGCTTGCTGGATCGCTGCATTTGCGGCCTTGACCTGAGCCTCGGCGACCAGTTCGTTGGCCCGCGCGATGTCGCGTTCGGATTCAGGTGTCGCGTCGCGCTTGTAAAGCTCTTCCTTACGCGCCAGGTCCACCTTGGCCAACTCAAGATTTGCCTCGGCCCGGTTCAGATCGGCTTTTCGGGCCTCCAATGTCGCCTCGTAAAGGTCCGGTTCGATAGTGAACAACAGGTCGCCTTCCTTGACCGTAGTCCCATCCTCGACATTCCGGCTGTTGAGAAAACCGTTCACGCGGGCGACGATGTCGACCTTATTGATCGCCTGAGCGCGCCCTATGAAGGAAGCCTCGTCGGTGATTTCTTCGGTGTAGGCGGCCGCAATCGTGACTTTCGGTGCCGCTCCTTCGTCCTGTGCAGTTGCAGGTTGGGCCAGTCCCAGGGATATCAGCAATAATGCGGTGGCAATTGGATTGCGGGCCTGAGTTGGAAAAGGGAAAACTTGGGACATGGCGAAAGCCTCGTGCATTTCAGAAACAATTGGTGTCCATCCCGGCGGTCACAATCGCGCGAGTCGACAAAACTTGTTTGCAGGATGGCTTGTTTACCACGAATTCTCAAGCGCGATGAATCCCGAGGTGGTTTGCGATGACGCCAAAATTTACAGCAACTAAGCTGGTTTAGGTGTCGGCCCGTTCCGAGGTGCCGAACGAGAACAGGGACCAACGGCCCCCGTTTGAGCTTTCGAATATCAGGGCGGTCAGCCGCGTTTACCGGCGAATTTTGCCTGCCATTCTTCGCGCTGTTCGTCTGTGATCTTGGCGAACAGAACGTCTGGCACGGTAAAGTCGTGACCCGTGGGTAGCGCGTTCAACGCTGCGGCCACGTCATCCGGCCAGCTGGTGTCGAGCGTGTTCATGGCGCTTAGCATCTTGGCCGAGGTATAAGGGATGAACGGCGCGCTGAGCACGGCATAGAACCGGATCAGGTTCAGGCCCAGGCGTACTTGTGCAGCGGCCTGTTTGGGGTCTTCCTTGAAGGTTGACCACGGTGCCGCTGCTTGCAGGTATTCGTTGCCAGCCACCCAGATGGCACGCAGTTCCTGAGCCGACTTGCGGACATCCATTGCTTCCATATGCGCCTCGTAAGCGCGGACGCGTTTGGTGAGTTCGTCGATCAGAGCGTTCTCACGCTCGCCAAAGTCACCGCCTTCGGGCACCACCTCACCGAATTTCGAGCGGCAGAACTTGGTGATGCGGCTGACGAAGTTGCCCAGAACATCGGCCAGATCCTTGTTCACGGATTGTTGGAAGTTCTCCCACGTGAACTCGCTGTCGCTGCTTTCTGGCGCATGGCTCAGCAGCCACCACCGCCAGTAGTCAGTTGGCAGAATCTCGAGAGCCTGATCCATAAAAACGCCACGCCCCTGCGAGGTCGAGAACTGGCCGCCGTCGTAATTCAGGTAGTTGAAGGATTTCAGGTGGTCGACCATTTTCCACGGCTCGCCCGATCCCAGAATAGTGGCGGGGAAAGAAAGCGTGTGAAACGGCACGTTGTCCTTGCCCATGAACTGGACATAGCGCACATCGTCCGCGCCCTTATCGGTGCGCCACCAGCGTTCCCACTCGGAATCGGGTTTCCCCGTGGAATCCGCCCATTCCTTGGCACAGGCGATGTATTCAATCGGCGCGTCGAACCAGACATAGAAGACCTTGCCTTCCATACCGGGCCAGTCCTGATCGCCTTTCTTGACCGGAACACCCCAGTCCAGATCGCGGGTGATCCCCCGGTCTTGCAACCCGTCGCCATCATGCAGCCATTTCTTGGCAATGGATGTGGTTAGGATCGGCCAGTCGGTTTTGCTGTCAATCCAGGCATCCAGCTGATCCTTCATTGCCGATTGGCGCAGATAGAGGTGCTTGGTCTCGCGCACTTCCAGATCCGTCGAGCCCGAAATGGCCGAGCGCGGTTCAATCAGGTCGGTTGGATCCAACTGCTTGGTGCAGTTTTCACACTGGTCGCCACGTGCGTTCTCGTATCCGCAATTGGGGCAGGTGCCCTCGATATAGCGGTCCGGAAGAAAGCGACCATCTGCGTTGGAATAGATTTGCTTTTCCGTGACCTCGCGGATCAACCCGGCCTCATCCAGCTTTCCGGCAAAATGTTGGGTCAGCTTTTTATTCTGCTCGCTGGATGAGCGGCCAAAGTGATCAAAGCTCATCCCAAAACGTTTGGCGATGTCGGCCTGAATTTCGTACATGTCCGCGCAATACTCGGCCACCGGCTTTCCCGCCTTGGCCGCGGCCAGTTCGGCCGGGGTGCCATGTTCGTCGGTGGCACACAGGAACATGACCTCGTTCCCCCGGCCACGCTGGTAGCGTGCATACAAGTCGGCAGGCAGTTGCGAGCCGACCAGGTTGCCGAGATGCTTGATCCCATTGATGTATGGGATCGCCGAGGTGATGAGAATCCGAGCCATATTCCGTTTCCGCGTATCTAACTGCGCGTTCGTCTAACCTAAGTCACCGCTCAGCAAAAGCCCGGTTTCGTAGATGACTGGAATAACTCTGATTTGTGACGCGCGCCTGATGGGACGACCAAGTCACCGATGGCCGTTGTAAACCGATCAGAATGTGGTCAGCCAATACGTAGACTCTCCGAAATGCAGGGCTGCGGGTCCGCTATTCATTCCTCTCGGGCGCGTTTCAGCAGCCTTCCGACAGTAAATGATGTACGCGGCGCGTAAACATAATTGGTTCTCTCCTCTGGTGTTGGACGGGAACGCATCCGGGCCAGTCCGAACCCGATCAGGAACACATGTCCAATCGCGACAAATGCAAACAAAGCGCTGGGACCGAAATCCTGGATCAGTGTTGATGTGATATAGGGAGATGCAATTGCCCCCAGCGCGTACCAGAACATCAGGGCGGCAGACAATTCGACCCTTTGTTCGGTCGTCGCAAAATCGTTGGCATGCGCGGAGGACACCGAAAAGATCGGGAATGTCGTGAAGCCAAAAAGCCCTGCGGCCAGCATGACACCGACGGTTCCCGTGTCGCTTGCCGCCATTGTAACCCCGCAGCTTAGTACCGCCGCGACCGAAAGCCAGATCAAGACCCAGCGCCGGTCATACTTGTCAGCGAGCCATCCCATCGGATACTGCGCCAGTGCTCCGCCCAGAACGAAAGAAGCTAGGAAGAAGGCGATTTGATCCACTCCCAGCCCGACTTCCTGACCGTAGACTGGCCCGACCATTCGGAAAGATGCTGAGCTGAGTGCAGAAACAATGACGCCTGCTACGGCTAATGGCGAACTGTGCCACGCCAGTTTCGGGCGCAGCCGAGGTGCGTCAGGCGTCCTCGGTTGACTTGCGCGTGTCAGGGTCAGAGGCAGCAACGAGGCGCAGCACAGGATAGCCAGGAGGTTATAGGAAACATACGAGGCGGGTGGCAGGATGGCGATGATCAACTGTGCACTCAGCGAGGCACCCATATCGACTATGCGATAGGTGCCCATTGCTCGACCGCGTGTCTCATTGGTCACTTTTGCATTCAGCCAGGCTTCGATGACGGTGTAGCAGCCTGCCACACATGTGCCTGAGGCAATGCGCAGCGCCGCCCAGACGTAGGGATTGTCTGTCAGGGTGTGCCCGATCAACCCCATCGCGCCCAGCGCCGTGCATACGGCAAATGCGCGGGAATGCCCGACGCTGCCCATCAGTCGCGGCGCCCACCAGCAACCTATGAAAAAGCCGAGGAAATGTGCCGAACCCAGCATACCGATCTGTTCGGTCGAGAAGTTCAGTGTGATCCCGGAAATGGCATCAAGTGGCCCGACGCCGCCCGTTGAAAGCTGAAGCAGAATGACCGAAAGAAACAGAGCGGCAAATGAAATGATCGTGCGCATGGTTTTCTCAGATAGGCGGCGTCACCGGACAATGCGCGCATCTATTCGACTTTATCCAGTCGTTTTTTGCTTTTTGTGGTTTAGGTTGCGCGAATGATCTCGGCATGGATGTTCAGTCCGACGTTTTTTCCGACCAGATCATGATAGCCCGAAGCGCCGAAGTCGTGCCGGTTCAAAGTCCCCGTCAAACCTATGGACAGGCGGTTCAGGTCGTTCGCGGCTGTTCCGGGCTGGCGGTAGAGGTTGGCCTCCAAGGTGACCGGGCGCGTGATACCGCGAACTGTCAGTTCCCCCGTGATACGAGCACCATTCGATATGCGCCCATCCGCGCCCAGTTGAATGTCAGTCGATACGAACTAAATTGTCGGAAAGGTTTTGGTGTCCAATACACTGGGACCGAGCATTGGCATGCGGGCAAAGGGCAAGCGAGTCTTGGCCATGTTAACATCCAGAACCACTGTGACCTGGCTGTTTTGCAGGCGGTGCATGTCAATCTGTACGTCAGCCTGCCGGATCGGCATTGAACCGGTCTGGGGAATGCCAGACAGATCAAAGGTAAAACCGACCACGGTGGCTTTCGTTGATAAGATGTATGGCTGCAACGCGGCCTGCGCTGTACTGGCCAAAGGCAGAGCCGCCATCCCTGCAAGCACCTTTCGGCGGGTCAGGAGTCTCATGCCATGACCGCGCCTCGTCTGGGACGGGATCTTTTGAGCAACATCAGTATGATGGCAATGTTCAAACCGTTCCAAAGAATGCCGTTGACGAAAGCGAGTTGGTAACTTCCGGTGACATCGTAAATCCAGCCTGACATCCAGCCACCAAGCGCCATGCCAAGAATTGTCATCATCATGACGAATCCGACTCGCGCACCGGCTTCTTGCGGCGGCATGTATTCGCGGACAACCAAAGCGTAGCTGGGCACGATGCCACCCTGCGCCAGACCGAATAGCAAGCTGATCACGTAAAGTGAGACCATCCCGTCATATGGCAGGAACAGGAACAGCGCGATGCACTGCAATACAGAGCCGATCAGAAGTGTCATGACGCCGCCGAGACGGTCGGCCAACAGGCCCGAGACAATACGGCTGGCGACGCCACCCAGTAGCATCAGCGATAGCATTTCAGCCCCCACTGCGGGGCCATATCCCAGCCCGACGCAATACGACACGATATGGACCTGTGGCATGGACATCGCTACGCAACATCCAATGCCGGCCAGACCAAGAATGTACTGCAACACGCGCGGTGAAACACCGACACTGCGTGCGTTGATCCGGGCTGTGGCCGCGGCGGTGCTGTGCGCCTCGATTGGGACCTTGCGGCGCAACAACAAGGAAAGGGGGATGACAACCAGCAGCGTCAGAGCCGCCAATGTCAGATAGACCTGCTGCCAGCCGTCGCGTGCCAGAATACCGGCGAGCAGGGTGGGCCAGATTGCCCCAGACAGGTAATTCCCGCTGGCCACCAGTGCGACGGCGATTCCGCGCCGTTTCATGAACCAGTGCGATATATCGGCGATCAAGGGCCCAAATCCGATCGATGTTCCCAGCCCGACCAGCAGATGCGCCACAGATAGAAGTATGATATTTGGAGCCAGCGTTGCCAGCGCATAACTGATTGCGCTTAAAACAGCTGCGCCGATCAGCGCGCGTGTTACCCCCAACCGGTCAACCAATTGCCCCAGCCACATATTCCCCAGCGCGAATCCTATCATCGTAAGCGTATATGGCATTGAGGCTTCAGCGCGACCGACGCTGAACTCAGCTTCTACGGCGGGCATGACCACGATGACCGCCCACATTCCCACATTCGCCACAGTTGCGATGGCGAGCGTGATCAGGAGGCGTATCCAGGAATAGCGGCTGTCATGGATCGGGTGGCTCATGCGGCGACGCTAGGGTGCGATCCGGAGTTTGGCCAGTCACATCTTGCGTGATCGTTGCGGCTTCACGCCAGAATGTCCTCTGTTTCGGTGCGTTTCAGGTGCAGACCGGTACGGGCAGCAGTCTGAGTGGCCTGCCAGCTGACCGGGGGCAGGGCGCGGGCGCGGCGGCGGGTCAGGGTCCAGTGCCTGGCATCCCCCTGATGGGCGGCGGCCATGTGCCAGCGTGTCTCAACCCCTTGTGCGCCGCCCTCACCGGGCGTCAGCAGCAAGCCAAGCGGGGCATGGCCCATCGTGCCGCCTTGTTCTGCGGCCAGATGCATCCGCCGCACCGGCGTCAGCCCCGGTGCGCCGGGCAGGTCGCCTATGATCAACGGGATGGCCCCGCTGCGCAGCGCCTCTTCAATACACCATAGCAGATCTTCGGCGCGGGTGGGATGGACGAACAGAAAACGCGCCGGATCAGCAAAGGCCATAATTCCGTCGGGGTTCAGTTGGGCGGGCTCCCACGCGGGGGAAATCCACAGCACGGGGCCCTGTGTCTGACCGGCCAGCCAGATGGCAAAGCTGCGCCGGGCGGGGCCGCAAGCCTCGTGCACGCGACCCGGTTGCAGGGTGATCTGGGAATGGAGATTTACCCCCGGTACCTGACGCGCAGGTTTGTGGCCAAGAAGCTGAGCAGACATGCCCACAAGTTATCATGTTCCACTTTTGTTCTCAAGAGGTGAGAGGCATTAACGGGACAGGATCAGCTTGCCATCCGCAAACTGGATGCTTGAAAAACGGTGCAGGTACTCCATCCCCAAAAGAGACTTATCCAGTTCGCCCTCGTTGACCCAGGCCGAAACATTCTGATCCGTAATGGGTCCTACCGTCAGGGTCTCAAGCCGCACCGGCGCAGTACGCACCTCACCGTTTGCAGTCAAGGCGCGCCCGAAATAGTTCAGCTGATCGGGATCAATGCCTGCCCTTTTGGCGTCCTGAGCGTTCAGCACGATCTGGCTGGCGCCGGTGTCGACAAGAAAGGTGATCAGCTCACCATTCACCAGAACCGGAAGGTAATAATGGCCATCATAGGCACGGGGAACCTCAACCGAGTTTCCGGTGACACTCATCTGCGGTGCGGGACCGACCGAGGAGCGAATATCCTCCCACAGACCGACCAGTGCGATGACCCCGACGAAAATGAACACCCATGCCATCACCTGCTGCAACGTCTTGCCGAGCGACTGCCGATTGTGGGTGACAAACCACATCAGCAGCGCCGCCCCAAGCAGGGCCAGATAGATCAGGCGTCCAATATCGAAACTGTCCATGCGGTTCCCGGAAATCCCCTTAACCTTGTGAATATGGGGGTTTAAGATGCGAATCCAAAGGCCTTGAGGCCATCAAGAATAAACTGAACAGACAATGCAGCCAGCAGCATCCCAAGAAGCCGGGTCAACACGTTCAGCCCGGTTTTCCCCAAAAGCCGTGCCACGGCCCCAGATGAAAGATACATCACAAAAACCATTGCCAGTACGACCAGCATAACGCCGATGACCACGGCCAGACCCTGAATGCCGGGATGTTGACCGGCCAGTAGAATCATGGTGGCAATCGCACCAGGCCCTGCAATCAGTGGGATACCCAGTGGAAACACCGACGGGTCCGGATGTTCTTCCTCTTCGGCGCTGTTTTCACGACGTTTGGTCCGGCGTTCAAACAGCATGTCGAGCGCGGTCAGAAACAGCAAAACTCCCCCCGCAACGCGAAACGCCTCCATCGAAATGCCGACAAATCCCAGCAATGCTTCACCGAAGGCCGCGAACATCGCCAGAATGCCGCCAGCAGTCAGGCACGCGCGTATCGCGACAGAGCGGCGCGTGTGCCAATCCATGTTCTGAGTGAGGGCCACAAAAATCGGCGTTTGCGCCGGTGGATCAAGAACCACGAAAAGCGTTGTGAACGCGGTGATCAGAAATGCGGTGTCAATCACTCTTTGCTACTCTGTTGCAGATTTTTCAAAATTCTCAGGGCGTCTTCGGCCAATCCTGACGGAACATAGACATGATCGTGGTGATAGCCCGCAACCATGTTCGCCGGAATTCCGGCCTGTGCCAACGCCCCCGAGACCGCAGCGGTCAGACCCACGCCTTCCAGCGAGGAGTGTACCTGAAGCGTGATACAGCGCATAGCGACCGCCTCTTTTGGTGCACAATTAATCGGAACGATTAAAGACAGCCCTTCGGCCTCGACATAACTGGCGCGTGTCCCGTCGGGCCAGTCCATATCTTCGGGCCAGACAACAAATGCGAATTCGCAGGGTTGAATTTCGGGGCGCATTCCCGCGATCATCGCTTTGGTTTCAACAACGGGATCGCTCATACCGTTTCCGCCTGTTCCAGTCGCTCAGCAGCGGCGATCCAAAGCGCTTCTGCTTTTTGCATGGCCTCGACCACTTCGGCGAATTTGCGGTTCCAGGTTTCCAGATCGTTGATCTTGCCGTCCTCGTATAGCTCCGGGTCGGCCAGTTTTGCCGCGAGCTTGTCGTGCATCTTTGTCAGTTTCTCGACCCGATCCTCGCATTTGCGCAGGTCCGCCCGCAATGCCAGCATGGTATCGCGCGAGGCGCGTTTGGGTTTCTCTGTTTGCGGCTTTTCCTTCACCGGTTTGTCACGCGCCAGCAAAAGGGCACGATAGGATTCAAGGTCACCGTCATAAGATTTGACCGTACCCTCCGAGACCAGCCACAACCGATCGGCAACAAGCGACAGAAGGTGCATGTCGTGGCTGACCAGCACGACAGCGCCGGAATAGGCCGTCAGCGCCTCGACCAGCGCCTCGCGGCTTTCGATATCCAGATGGTTCGTAGGCTCGTCGAGGATCAGCATATGTGGCGCGTCGATGGTGGCCAGCAGCAGCGACAGGCGCGCTTTTTGCCCACCCGACAGGCGGCCAACCTCGGTTTCCGCCTGAGCCGCGTTCAGGCCGAACCCCGCCAAACGCGAGCGCCACTTGCCTGGTGCCTCGTCCGGGCGCAGGCGGCGCAGGTGGTCCAGTGGCGTTTCGGTTACATAAAGCTCGTCCACCTGGTGCTGTGCGAAATACCCGATGCGCAGCTTGTTGCTGCGGGTCATCTTGCCCGCCATCAGGGGCAGGCGGTCTGACAGCAGTTTGGACAGGGTGGATTTGCCCTGACCGTTCTTACCCAACAGCGCGATACGGTCATCCTGATCGATGCGCAGGTTCAGACGGCGCAGTACTTCGATCTCGCCATAGCCGGTCACGCCGCCTTCAATCTGGATGATCGGCGGCGACAGCTCCTCGGGTTCGGGGAAGGAAAACGCACGCAGCGCGGCCTCTTGCGGGGTTGAGACCAACTGGATGCGTTCGATCATCTTCAGGCGCGATTGGGCCTGTACGGCTTTCGACGCCTTGTAGCGGAAGCGATCCACAAAGCTTTGCAGGTGTGCGATGCGGGCCTTGGCCTTGGCGTTTTCCGATTCCGCCTGTGCCAGCCGTTCCGCACGGCGTTCCGCGAACTTGTCGTAAGGCACCGCGTAATAGGTGAGTTTACGATCCTCCAGGTGCAGGATCGACCCTACGGCACGGTTCAACAGGCCCCGGTCATGGCTGATGATAATGACCGTGTGCGGATATTTCGCCAAATAGCTTTCCAGCCATAGCGCGCCTTCAAGGTCCAAATAGTTGGTCGGTTCGTCCAACAGCAACAAATCCGGTTGCGAGAATAAAACCGCCGCCAATGCCACGCGCATCCGCCAGCCACCGGAAAAATCCGAGCAGGGGCGCGATTGGTCGGCGTCGTCAAACCCCAATCCCTTGAGGATCGAGGCTGCGCGGGCCTCGGCCGACCAGGCGTCGATATCGGCTAGCCGGGTCTGAATTTCGGCAATTCGCGTGGGATCCGTTGCGTTGCCAGCCTCGGCCATCAAGGCGCTGCGTTCGGTATCAGCGGCCAGAACAGTGTCGATCAGCGAAACGTCAGACGAGGGGACCTCCTGCGCGACCCCACCAATGCGGGTGCGTTTGGGAACCGCGATATCGCCCGATTCCAGCGCCAGTTCCCCGCGGATCAGGCGAAAAAGCGTGGTCTTTCCCGTGCCATTCCGTCCAACAAGGCCAACCTTGTGACCGTCTGGCACGGTTGCGCTGGCGCCATCAAACAATGGGCGGCCTTCAACGGCATAGGTGATGTCTTCGATCCGTAACATGGGGCGCTCTTAGCAGAGGTGTGATGCCGCCGCCAGCGGCTTGGCGTTTTCAAGCGTCAAGCAATGTGTTAGCGCTGTCTCGTTTGTTTATTGAAGCGGTTTTCGACATGCGCGCGGCCCGGACGCCTCCATCCCTGATCACGTTGATCTTTGCCACGGCGCTGTCGGTGCTGACGCTCAACATGTTCCTGCCGTCGCTGGCGCATATGAGTGAAGATTTCGCCGTGGATTACGGCCTGATGAACCTGTCCGTTGCGGGGTATCTGGCGATTTCGGCAGTGTTGCAACTGATCATGGGTCCGTTATCGGATCGCTTTGGGCGCAGGCCTATCCTTTTGATTTGTATGTCAATATTTTCCCTCGCGTCGATCGGATGCACACTGGCCGGTTCGATCTGGGTTTTTCTTGGCTTCCGCCTGCTTCAGGCTGCTGTCGTCGCGGGCTCGGTCCTGTCCAGCGCGTCGATCAGAGACCGTTACGCACCGAATGAGGCGGCAAGCAAACTCGGTTACGTCGCAATGGCCATGGCTTTGGCCCCGATGCTTGGGCCGATGTTGGGTGGGGTGCTGGATATGCTTTTCGGCTGGCGTTCGGGGTTTGTCCTGTACTCGTTGCTCGGGGCAGGGTTGCTGGTGCTGCTTTGGTTCGACATGGGCGAGACCAACACGAACCGCTCGTCCACATTTGGTGCCCAACTGCGCGAGTATCCACATCTGTTCCGTGCCCGCAGGTTCTGGGGCTATGCCTTATGCGCAGCGTTTTCGATTGGGGGGTTCTACAGCTTTATCACCGGTGCGCCGCTGGTTGCTGCAGCGTGGTTCGACCTGAGCCCAGCAACGCTGGGGCTGGGGATTGGCATCATCACCGGCGGGTTCATGGTTGGCAATTTTGTTACCGGTCGGATTGCGGCCCGGACGCGTCTGACGACGATGATCTTGTCAGGGAGGATCGTGGCCTCGACCGGGCCGTTTTGCGGATTGATGCTGTTTCTCGCCAATCAAGGATCGGTCTGGGTCTTCTTCGGCTCGGCAATCTGTGTCGGCTTTGGCAACGGTTTGACCAATGCCAATGCCGCGGCTGGTGTCATGTCGGTACGCCCCGGGCTGGCAGGTAGCGCAGCAGGGCTGTCGGGGGCGATGATCGTGGCTTTGGGCGCTGTCCTGACCTCAATGACCGGCGCATTCGTCAGCCCCGAAAACGGGCCGTATCTGGTACTGGGCATGATGTGGGCCTGTAGCTTTGCTGGCTTGCTGGCGGTGCTTTACATCCGTCGACTGGACCGCTTCGACCCTTTGCCAGAGACAATCTGAACTACAAAGCCACCGGCAAAGCATCATTACACTTTTCATGGACCAAAGACCGTGATACCCGGCGCGCGATGGATTTCGGCGCGGGTCCCGCGTCATATTATAAGGAGAGGCCGACATGGCACTGGAACGCACATTCTCGATCATCAAACCCGATGCAACCCGCCGCAACCTGACCGGCAAGATCAACGCCAAGTTCGAAGAAGCTGGCCTGCGCATTGTGGCGCAAAAGCGCATTCACATGACCAAAGCTCAGGCTGGCAAATTCTATGACGTTCATGCCGAGCGTCCGTTCTATGACGAACTGTGCGAATTCATGTCGTCGGCTCCGGTTGTTGTTCAGGTTCTGGAAGGCGAAGGCGCCATTGCAAAGAACCGTGAAGTCATGGGCGCAACCAACCCTGCAGACGCAGCACCCGGCACCATCCGCGCCGAGTTTGCGGAATCGGTTGGTGAAAACTCGGTCCACGGTTCGGACGCTCCGGAAACCGCAGCAGTTGAAATCGCATATTTCTTCTCGGGTATTGAGCTGGTCGGCTAAGTTACAGCCATTGCTGACAAATAGGAGCCGCATCCTTGGTTGGGTGCGGCTTTATTCGTTCAGACCTGCTTTAGGTCCTTTGGTGCAACACGAACCCCGATGGCGTCCAGATCTGCAATCATCTGGTTTTCCGGAGCCGCCCCGTTACCGGCTTTGATTGCGTCGAACCTTTCGCGCAGGGCTTTTTTTTCGTCACCCTTGCAGTCGTTCCACGGGCGGCCCTGCAATCCCATCACCAGAACATAATATCCGATGAAATGCGCCCTGGTGCCTGCCCGCAACAGGCGGGCATAGGCTTCGTCCGGCCCCAGTTCTCGCAGCGCCTCAGCCGAATGAATACCAGCACGTGCGCAAGCCTGTTCAAAGGCCGGGCCAAGGTTTCGGATCGAAGATACTGGTTCGCTCATAGTGGTTTCTTACTTCGGTGCCCGGGGCCTGTCATCCCGTGAATATACTCGCTCGCAGTCATAATGGCTTGATGTCCTTTCGGGTTCCGCCGAGATTGAACAAGAAAACCCAGAATGGCGTTGGGGCAGCCCGCCAAACAAAGGGGCGGGCGCGCAAATGACCGTTGAGAAACCCGTAAACGGGTTTCTGAAATTGAACTGGAAAGGCGTATCATGACCAGATCGTCAGGCGATCAGTTCATTTTCCCAGCGAGGATTGACGAAACGGCTCTGGCAAATGCCATTGCCGGGTTTTCCCAAGAAGTTTCACCCGGTAGCCCCGTCAAAGCTTTCGCATTGCTCGATTGTCACGATCAGTCATTGCGCGCCTCGGGTCGTGCTTTGATCGATACCGGCGGGGTGTTGCACCTGCTGCGGAAGGATCACGGACCTTTGTCTCAGCAATACTCGGGGCATCTGCGATTTGTGCGGGACTTGTCAGAAGGGCCGGTTCAAAAGGCGCTGAGCGACTTTCCTGAACTGCGGGCGCTGACGCGGATCGGTGTTGGAGAGATCAGGGTTCAGACCTTTGCCGTACTAGATGACCTGCAAAAGACAAAAGTCAGGGGAACTTTAACGTACATGTCGACGCCATCAGGGCAGGCGACCATTGTACGAATTCAGAAGTTGCGTGGGTACAAGAAGGCTTATCAGTTGGTCTGTTCCTCTATCGCCAGCATTACGGGCAGTGTTCATGATATTGAAACGCTCTATTCCAGCCTGATTCCAGACATGGTTCCCTATCAGGCCAAGCCTGAAATAAAGTTTGGTCAAGCGGATCCTTCCATCGAAGTCGCTGCGAAAATCATTCAAACATATCTGCGGGTTGCGCGGCAAAACGAAGAGGGTGTGATCGCTGACATCGACACCGAGTTTTTGCACGATTACCGAGTATCGTTGCGCAAGATAAGGTCGGTGATCAGCCTGTTCAAGGGCGTGTTGTCCGAGTCTCAGACGACCGAGCTGAAGCGGGTCTTTTCCGACCTCATGACCCGTACCGGACCTCTGCGCGATTTGGACGTCTATCTTCTGGAAAAAGACAAGTATTTCAATCTTATCCCGCCGAACCTTCACGTGGGATTGTCCGAGATGTTTGATCAGTTGCAAACGGAACGTGCACAAGAGCAACTGCGCCTGTCACGCTGGTTGCACAGCGCCGACTACACGACGACCATGACCGACCTGACCGCACTGTTTGCAAGTCCGGACCACTTGGACCTTGGACCAAACGCGCATCGCGGCACGTATGACTATGCCTGCGCGCTGATCTGGAAGCGCTATCGCAAGGTGTGCAAACTGGCGCGCGGTATTACTGTCAGTACGCCAGACAAGACGGTGCATGACCTTCGCATTGAATGCAAAAAGCTTAGATACCTGATGGAGTTGTTTGACCCTCTATTCGATTGGAATGGTTTGAGAATGATCCTTAAGCCGTTGAAAAAACTCCAGGATAGTCTTGGCTTGTTCAACGACTATTCTGTTCAGCAAGATGCGTTGCTGACCTTTGTAGCGTCGCGCGCCGATACGCAAGGCCGCGTGGATGCGCAGATCGGTTTGTCCGTGGGCGGGCTAATCGCTGTTCTTGATCAACGCAAGAAGACCGAACGAATGCGTGTTGTCGCAAGTTTTCATCAGTTCGACGGGCAAGACGTACGACACATGTTCCGCAGCCAGTTTCACCACAAAGTGGAATAAGGAATGAGGATCATTGCCTGTTACAGCAACAAGGGCGGTGTCGGAAAAACCGCGACTTCGGTGAACCGGGATTATGCCTATGCACAGGCTGGTCAAAGGATATTGTTATGCGATCTCGATCATCAGGGTGCGTCTGGGTTCTGTTTTCGAGCCGCCGATGAGATCGTTGTTCCCGTCAGTCGCACAACCTTGACCGAGCGGTCATTTGGTCAACTGGATGGCTTCTTCAACAAACGTGAGCTGCGCCAGAAAAGTTGCGAACGTTCTTTTCGATGGTGCAGCATCGGGTCTCTGTCGGCACTTACGCAGATCGCGGCGCGGTTGGTACGGCATATCGGGTGCTGTTTGATAAGCTGGAAGATTGAGCGGGGGTACCCTTATGAGCAGGGAAATTGAGCGCAAGTTTCTGGTGGCAAGGATGCCGGACCTGAGCCGCGCGGAAAAAGCAGAGGTGCGTCAGGGGTACCTCACCGCGCCGGAGGACTCGACCGAATTGCGCTTAAGGCAAAAGAACGATGTGTTTTTCCTGACCTTAAAAGGAGGCGGTGATCTTGTACGTGTTGAGCGTGAGACAGAGATAACCCGGGACCAGTTTGAAACCTTCTGGCCGGAAACTCGAGGACGCCGGATCGAGAAGGTACGTTACACGGATCAAATGCCGGACGGCCACCAGTTCGAGCTGGATGTTTTCTCAGGCGGCCTGGAACCCCTGTGTTTGGTTGAAGTTGAATTCCATACCAGTGAAGCCGCAAATGCCTATGTCCCACCGGATTGGTTCGGTGCGGATGTCACCGAGGATAAACGTTATAAAAACATGATATTGGCGGTAAACGGACTGCCGGGTTAACTCTGAATTGCCAGATTGATCGTGGTTTCCAAACCTGGGTTGCAGTTTCGGGCTGCGAATGTCCCGCCATGCATATGAGAAATCGCGGCAACCAGCGCGAGCCCCAATCCCGCATTGCGTTCTGTGCGCGCCGGATCAAGCGTGACGAACGGAAGCTGAAGGCGATCCAACTCTCCGGGCGGAACACCCGGACCACGGTCCCGAACCCGCAATTGGGCAAATCCGTCCTCGGTACCGATTGAGATCGTGATTGTGGTATCTGCCGGTGCGTAGCGCATAGCGTTTTCCAGCAGATTGGAAAAAGCCTGCGAGAGAAGGGGCCGGTGCCCCTGAATTGCGGGGGCAGAGCCGATAACCTCAAGACGGATGTCCTGATCCGCGGCCACCGGATCATAAAGCTCCACGACATCGCCAACCAGTTGCTGCAAGTTAATGTCTTCGAATTGCTCGCGTCCCAGACCGGCCTCGGCCCGCGATATCTCGGTAAGCTGCCCCAAGACCCGCAAAACATGGTCGATTTCTCCCGTTGCCCGCGCGATGTCGATTTCGCGGTCCAGATCGCTTTTGCCGGGCTCGGAAAGGGATTCGACCCTTTGGCGAAGGCGGGACAAAGGAGAGCGCAAATCATGTGCGATAGAGTTCGAGGTGGTGCGCAGATTACTGACCAGCTCTTCGATCCTGTCGAGCATGTTGTTCAACGTGCCAGAGACCTGATCGAACTCGTCCCCGGTTCCCCGTAGGGGCATCCTTTTGGAAAGATCGCCAGAAACGATGTTTTCGGCTGTGCTTGCGATGTCTGACAGGCGTGAAAACACCAGACGTGTGAACAGCCAGCCGGTGATCACGCTCAGGACAAATGCAATTGCCAGTGCCAGTGCCAGCGAACGGAACAGCACGCGGTCGAATTGTTGACGGACAGCTGCATCCCGGCCGACCAAAAGGCGTTCACCGCCAGGCAGGCGGATTGATGCCGCCGAGATAGGCACCAGTTGGTCATTGTCCGCCCTGCGCAACTCAAGGTCGACCCAGCCGCTTCCGGCGGTCACAGTGACCGGCCAGGTTTTCAGGTTACCCACAAGCTTCACGCCTTGCCGATCCGCCAGAAGATACAGCGCGTCTCGGTCGGGCGCGCTTGGAAGACGACGCTCGATCGCTGTGATCAGCCCGATCAGCCCGCGCCGTTCATATTCATCTGCAAGCCCGGTCAGTTCGGCGGACACGACTGATCGGGTCTCGGATTCGATGCTTCTGTTGGCTGTCACATAGACCAATGCCAACACGGACGCAGTCAGGATCGTGCTTAGCACCATGCTGGTGGCGACAAGTCTTGTTCGTGAATTATTAAGGGAAAGCCGAAGGTTATCCATCGGACATCATGTAACCCGCACCGCGAACAGTTTCAATCAAAGGTATGTCTCCGCCTTCATCCAACTGGCGGCGCAACTTTGAGATGTGAACATCCACAACGTTGGTGTTCGGGTCGAAATGATAATCCCAGACGCCTTCAAGCAGCATGGTGCGCGACACGACACGGTTCTTACGGCGCAGAAAGAATTCAAGGATCTGGAATTCACGAGGCGTCAGCGTAATCTCATGGCCGTCCCGCGTAACCTTGCGGGTCAGAAGATCCATTTCAAGATCCTTGCAGGTCAGCGTCGGCGTTTCCTCGGATTCCTGCGGACGTCGCAACAGGGCTTCGATCCGTGCATGAAGTTCCTGAAATGAGAAGGGCTTGACCAGATAATCGTCGGCGCCTGACCGCAATCCTTTGACGCGCTCGTCTACTGCGCTCATGGCCGTCAACATCAAGACAGGTGTTTTCAGCCCTGCTGCACGCAGGGATTTGATCAGCGACAGCCCGTCCAGACCGGGAAGCATCCTGTCCAGAACAATGGCGTCAAACCCGCCATCCGTGGCGTGGTACAATCCTTCGCGGCCATCAGCAGCCGTTTCGACCACATAGCCTTCTTCGCCAAACCCTTTGGCAATGAAATCCCTGGTGTCAGCGTCATCTTCGACGATCAACAGACGGCGGCTCATGATGTGGTTCCTTTCCCTAAAGATTTAAACACAAAATTCAAACAAAGCATATGGTTTGCTGACGATCTTGCCGGGTGCTGGGCACGCACCCGGCAAGCCCGACGGACAGCGGACAACTCAGTTCCGTCGGGTGAGGCGCGCGCCGGTTCTCCCCATCAAGCAGCGCGCGCAAGGTATTGATCAGACCAGTTCGACGGCAACGAAGATCTGGCTGCCAGCCCGGTTGATCAGCACCAGTGCCGGGTCTGTTTTTTCGGTGTCCAGTGCCGCCTTCAGCGCTTCGGGTGTGAACGTGTCCTGATTGCCCAGTTTGACGATCACGTCACCGCGTTGCAGACCCGCCCGAGCCGCAGGGCTGTCCGGTTGCAGGTCTGTGACGACGACACCTTCAACGGCTTTGGCGATACCTGTCTCGGCTCGCACCGTTTCGGTCAGCGGGGCCACGGTGACACCAAGCGACGTGCCTGCCGCTTCGGATTCGACAGGGGTATCGGACTGAGCCGACGCTGCCTGATGCTGGCCAACGGTCAAAGTGACCGTTTCCTGTTTGCCATCGCGAAGAATGGTCAGATTACTTGCGGTGCCGACCTTGGTTGTGCCCACCAGAATGGGCAGGTCACCACTGGAGTCTACGGCTTCGCCGTTGAAGGACAGGATAACATCGCCTTGCTCCAGAACGCCATCTGCAGGGCTGTCGGCGACAACATCTGCCACCAGTGCACCCGAGGAGGCATCAATTCCCAGTGCCGCCGCAAGCTGCGGGCTGATATTCTGGATAGATACACCCAGCCACCCACGGCTGACCTGCCCGTCATCCTGCAGATCGGCCGCAATATGCTCAACGATGTTCGAGGTTACGGCAAATCCCAGTCCGACAGATCCGCCACTAGGGGAATAAATGGCCGAGTTCACGCCAACCACTTCGCCGTCCATGTTGAAAAGCGGGCCACCAGAGTTGCCCTTGTTGATGGCGGCGTCCGTTTGAATGAACTCGGCATAAGGCCCGTCCGAGATATTGCGCCCTTTGGCCGATACAATGCCGGTAGTAACTGTCGAGCTCAAACCAAACGGGTTGCCGATCGCAACGACATCTTCGCCAACGCGGATTGCATCGCTGTCACCCAGTTTGACAGCTTGCAGGCCCTTGCCTGCATCAATCTTCAACACCGCGATGTCGGTCAGCGGGTCGGTGCCAACCACCTCGGCCTCAAATGTTCGGTCATCACTTAAGCGAACGGTTACAGTCTCGGCATTGTCCACCACATGGTGATTGGTGACGACATAACCGGCTTCATCCAGTACAAACCCTGACCCGAGCCCTTGTGCCGGACCGCGTTGAGGCATGTTGAACCCTTCAGGCCCACCAAAACGTTTGAAGAATTCCCCAAACGGATGACCGTCAAAATCAAAACTCTGCCCCTGTGCGGGGCTTGGGGCGGCCTTTTGCTCGGCAATGATGGTCACAACCGACGGGGAAACGGATTCGACAAGATCGGCTAGCGCCTCATCCGCCATCGAAGGTAAAGCGGTTGTGGCCAGCATGGCTGCGCCCAAAGCGCTAACACCCATCCAGTTGGATGTGCGGGGAAGTAAAAGCGAAGATTTTCGGATGCTCATTTCTGTCTCCTGGTTTGATCACGCAATTTCCGTTGCGCGTTGAGACATGAGATGCACTGTCAGGATTGGGGTTTCCTGACTGATCAATTAATAAATCTTAATTTTGCCACAAAGCGGGTGTTTTGTGGCGAAAGACGTTGATCAGGATTCGCTGATTTAACCGAGGAGGTCGAAGGCGAATCGGAGGATTGTTGCCAAAACAGACGTCAAACTTTCAAAAAAGTTGTATTTTCATTGTTTTGTTGACAATGCTTTCACTGAACAGTGGGGAAAAATGCTGCTCTTCCAATGGTTGTGGGCGAGTCCGGGGGTCTTCGGACTTGACGCTATAACTTTGCTGAGAGGCAGCTGAATGGGCGCATAAGTTTGCGCTTAATTCCGAATCGTTGATTTGTGCATCGAATGAGGATCTCCTATAGGTTGAACGAGCCCCAGGGCTATGTTGCCTAAAAGCCAAATCGAGATGCGCTAAATTAACCTATTCATCCAATTTTACGTTGTTTCTAAGGATCGGATAAGTGAGGATGAAATTGCCCAAGTGAGGGGAAGCCAAAAGCGCTAGGGGGCGCTGGCGGCTAACTCAGTTACCGGAAGTTTTAGCGGCGTGTTAACGAGGGGGTCTTGTTTAGGTTTAGCGGCTAGGGAACCAGAGTGTCTTAAAGACCTATTGGTCAAACTTTTGGAATTGTAGAAAGTGGTAGTCCTGTATTGGGCACCGGCCCGGTCGATATCGACCGGGCCGTGTTTATTCAAGAAGTACACTTTTTGCGCCAGGCGTCCCAATCTTCCGGTGTATCCAGATCTAAAACCGCGTTTTGACCGGGCAGGGGTTGCAGGAATACGCCGCGCTGTTGTGAGCGAACCACCGCCTGCGCGCCGTGATCGCCGTGTAATGCCGAAAGCTGAGTGAAAAGCGTCCGATCGAAGATCACCGGGTGCCCGGGCTTTCCATCTGCGGTTGTTCCGCGCCAGATTACATTGTCGGGATGCAATTGGCGTGCTTTCAAGATCGTTCTCAGATCGGTTTGGGTCAGGTCAGGTAAATCAGCGAGCAAAACCATGACTGCGGTTGCATCTGCAGGAAGGTATTCGATGGCGGTGCGCAAACTGGCGTTCATTCCCTCGGCCGCGTCCGGAACCGGAACCGTCTGAACATCCATTCCCGCAAGAGCATCATATCTTGGGTGCGGGCGCGGTGGCAGGGCGACAAGGACAGGCGCCACGCCACGCGCAAGGGTCGCTGTACGGGTCAGCAGTGGAATGCCGTCGATTTGCTGCAGAAGCTTGTCCAACCCGCCCATGCGGCTGGATTGACCGGCGGCAAGCAGGATGATGGGTATTTCAGTCACTGAGCCACACTGCCGTCAGTCATGTGTGCTGTCATCCCCTCATGCGTCTACCATCTGGGTCAAACAAAGGTGTCGAGATAACCTTCGCTTTGCGCATCTGCCCCAGAATCTCGATTTCAACCTCCAGACCATCTTCTATACGCCCGGACGGCAGAAAACCCATGGCGACGGATTTTTGCGCAAAATGAGAGTAGCCGCCCGAGGTACAGAACCCAACAACTGCACCATCCAGCCAGATCGGTTCATAGGCGTTGACGTCTGCATCGTCTGTTTCAACCTCGAAGGCTGCCAGCTGGCGGGTGGTTCCATTGGCCCGTTCTGCTTCCGCTGTATCGCGGCCGATGAATTGGGTGTTTTTGCTGAATGCAATGAAACGATCCAATCCCGTTTCCGCGGCGGTGTAATCTGGCGAATACTCTCGCATCCATGAGCCAAAGAACTTGTCCAGCCGCAGGCTCATCATTGCGCGCATTCCGAACGGAACAATGCCGTGGGGTTGTCCAGCCTCCCACAGCGTCCACCAAAGCTGACGCTGCGCTAAGGGGTCGCAATAGATTTCATAACCAAGATCACCCGTATAGCTGACACGCTGAACGATACAGTCGGTCATGCCGACAGTCATCCGGCGCACGTTCAGGAAGTTGAAATCGGCCAAGTCGTCTCGGGTGCAGGCTGCCAGAACCTGCGTTGCCTTCGGGCCGGCAATCTGGAAGCCGTTCAACCGGTCGCTGACGTTTTCAATCCTCACGCCGTCCTGAGCGTTTTGCTGGAACCACCGCATGTGGAAGGCCTGACTGCCATAAGACGCCGTAAGCTGGAACTCGGTGTCAGTCAGGCAGGAAACGGTGAAATCGCCGATTAATTTGCCCTTGTGCGACAGCATCGGGACCAAAGACAGCCGACCGGGTTTCGGAATGCGGCCAGCCATGATCCGGTCCAGCCAGTTCCGAGCATCGGGTCCGGTGATGCGGTATTTGCCGAAATTGTGGACTTCGTTGATACCCACAGCTTCACGCACCGCCCGCACTTCGCGCCCTGTCGCCGTGAACGCGTTCGAGCGGCGGAAGGATGGCGTTTCAAACCCCGGCTCATCTTCCTGAGCAAAATAGTTTGGGACCTCAAGGCCGTATTGCTGCCCCCAGACCGCGCCCAGCTCGCTGAAGATGTCATACATTGGTGTTGTGCGGTTGGGGCGTGCAGCGGGCAGTTCTTCGTTCGGATAGGCGACGCTGAAGCGTTTCTGATAATTCTCGATGACTTTGGGGCGGGTGTAACCTGGGCTGATCCAGTCTCCGAAGCGGGCAACATCCATGGCAAACACATCGCGCTCGGGCTCGCCTTCGATCATCCACTGCGCCAGCGTCAGGCCAACGCCGCCACCCTGACTGAACCCGGCCATGACACCGCAGGCCGACCAGTAGTTGCGCATTCCGGGTACAGGGCCGACCAGCGGGTTGCCATCAGGGGCAAAGGTAAACGGCCCATGGATCACCGATTTTATCCCAGCCTCAGCCAGCACGGGAAAGCGGCGATATGCGAATTCGATACTGTCGGTGATCTTGTCATAGTCATCGGGCAGCAACTCGTGCCCGAAATCCCACGGGGTGCCGTCTACTGCCCAGGGCTTGCAGGGCTGTTCGTAGAACCCGATGCACAGGCCACGCCCTTCCTGCCTCAAATAGCTTTCACCTGCCGGATCCATGACATGCGGATGCTCGCCACCCGCATCGATAATTGCTTCGACCTGTGGGATCGCGTCGGTGACAAGATATTGATGCTCCATCGGGTGCAGGGGAAAATAGACACCGGCCATGGCGCCAACTTCACGTGCCCAAAGCCCGCCTGCATTAACAATGTGTTCGGCATGGATTGTGCCCTTGTTGGTGACGACATCCCAGCTTCCATCGGGGCGCTGGTTGGTTTCACGCACCATACAATGGGTTTCAATTGTGGCACCGCCCATTCGCGCGGCCTTGGCATAGGCATGGGTGGTGCCTGAGGGGTCCAAATGTCCATCCAACGGATCGTAAAGAGCACCGATAATTCCGTCGATATTTGTAATGGGCGCGATCTTTTTGATTTCTTCCGGGCCGACGATTTCTGTCTCAAGCCCCATGAACCGATGCTTGGCGCGTTCCGCCAACAGCATATCGAACCGGTCCTGATTGTCGGCAAGTGTCACACCGCCCACATGGTGCAGGCCACAGGACATGCCAGTGATCTGTTCCAGTTCTTTATACAGCCTGATCGTGTATCCCTGTAGCGCCGCCATGTTGGTGTCGCCGTTGAGGGTGTGAAACCCGCCTGCCGCATGCCAGGTCGATCCGCTGGTCAGTTCGGACCGTTCCAGCAACATGACGTCCGACCACCCGAGCTTGGTCAGGTGATAAAGAACCGAACATCCGACAACGCCGCCACCGATGACGGCCACCTGGCATGTGTTTTTCATCTGCTCCTCCATCTCTGGTAGGACGGTGCAGATCAACGATAAAGCATTCTGTCATACGAGCGACAGAGCGCGTCGTTTTTGTCTGGCGTCCGAACCCTATAAGGGCCGCACTTTCAGGGCTGTGATACGATTGCCTTCGCGTGCTGTAACCTCGAACCGGAAGCCATGGAACGAAAACACTTGCCCAACAACCGGGATCATCTGGGCTTCGTGGATGACCAGACCAGCAAGAGTGTTGGCTTCTTCATCCGGTAGCGACCAGTCCAGCGCACGATTGGCGTCGCGAATGGTCATAGCACCTTCGACAAGGAATTGGCCATCATCCGTTCGAACGACCGGCACTTCTTCGGCGATATCGAACTCATCGGCGATTTCGCCCACGATTTCTTCCAGAATATCCTCAAGCGTGATCAGTCCTCGCAATGAGCCATATTCGTCCACCACCAGCGCAAAGTGACCGTGCATTCGCAGAAACTCGCGCATCTGGTCATCCAGAGTTGTGGTCTCCGGAACGAAATAGGGGGCATTTGCGACCTTGCCGATGTCGAAGCTGGCCAGCCGGTCGGTGCCGCCGTCGCTGCTGCCAGCCTGTGCATACATCGCGCGGAACAAGTCCTTGGCGTGAACAACGCCAACAATGTTCTCCTGCTCGTCCCTGAAAACAGGCAGACGAGTGTGAGGGCTTTCAAGGCATTGCCTCAGGATAGCTTCGGGTGGGGCGTTCGCATCGATCATCTCGATGTTGGAACGGTGGAGCATGATCTCTTCCACCGTGCGGTCGCCCAGGTCCAGCGCGCCGAGGATGCGGTCGCGATCTTCTTTTTCAACAACCCCTTCGGAATGGCCCAGTTGCAGGGCGCCTGCGATTTCTTCGCGCACGGCCAGAATGTTGCTGTCAGGATCGATCTGAACTCCGAACAGGCGCAATACGCCACGCACCAACAAACGTACGGCCGCGACGACAGGCGAAAACACTGTCACGACCACGCTGATGATCGGCGCAACGGCCGCAGCGGCCTTTTCGGAATTGGTGATGGCGTATGTCTTGGGCAGCACTTCGGCAAAGATCAACACCAGAAAGGTCATGACCAGCGTTGCCAATGCCACGCCGCTTTCGCCAAAAAGACGTGTGAACAACGCCGTCGCCAGTGACGCGGCCAGAATGTTGACGAGGTTGTTGCCCAGCAGAACCGACCCGATCAGACGTTCGTTGTCGTCGGTGATTTCCAGAGCCTTTTTGGCCCCGCGCGATCCCTTGTCGGCCTGAGCGCGCAGTTTTCCCCTAGATGAGGCGGTCAGCGCCGTTTCCGAGCCCGAGAAAAATCCGGACAGGATAAGCAGGAACAGGATAGCGCCGGTCGTAAACCAGAATGCGCCGTCGATCATAGAAGGTAAGGGTTCCATTGGTCCTTGATAGGTTTGTGTACTGCATCCGTTATGGGGACGTCGCCCCGCTGGATCAAGGTCTTAGCCCTTGTCCTCATTGCGGTCTTTGCTCAGCGGGTGATGTTGCAACACCAGTTCCGCCAGACGTTCATCCAGAACATGCGTATAGATTTCGGTCGTCGCCACGTCTGCATGGCCCAATAACGTCTGGATCGATCTTAGATCAGCGCCGTTGGCCAGCAGATGCGTGGCGAATGCATGGCGCAGCGTGTGTGGTGTGACTTTTTCAGAAGAAACACCACCCCGTACAGCCAGTTCTTTCACCAGCAAAAAGAACCTGTGCCGTGTCAGATGACCGGACTTTCCGCGTGATGGGAACAGAAAGCGCGAGCGCTGAGCGCCTTTTTCCGCGGCCAAGTCCTCGGCCTCGTCCCGCGCGGTCAGCCACGCGGCCAAAGCATCCCGGGCCGGGGGCGACAGGGGGACCATTCGCTCTTTACCCCCTTTCCCCAGCACCAGCAGCATCCGGGGATCGCCACGGGCCGAAGAGACGGGCAGGGAGACAAGCTCAGTCACCCGCATTCCTGTGGCGTACAAAACTTCCATCAGACAGGTGTTTCTTAGCCTGTCAGCTTCGGTTCGCCCGGTTTGTCTGGCGGCCTCCAGCAAACGGTCAACTTCGGGCACATCCAGCGTCTTGGGCAGCCGTTTCTGCCGGCCGGGACCTTTGATCTGAATGGCAGGGTTGGTCGCGCGCCAGCCTTCCTCAAAGCCAAACCGGTACAGCTGTTTTATAGCAGACAAACGCCGCGCGCGGGTCGAACGTGACAAGCCCTGTGCATCGCAGTCGATCAGGTAGGCTTCGATCAGGTCGCGATTTGCCTGATCAAATCCGGATTTCTTGCGGTCCAGCCATTCGGCAAAATCTTTCAGGTCGCGCCCATAAGCCAGCAGCGTATTGGTCGCAGCGCCAAGCTCCGCCGCCTGCGCCTGCAAAAACGTTGAAATCCACAGTGCATCTGATACCGGAGAGCCCATGATCAACGCTCTTGCAGGATCAAAAGGGACAGGGCGGCACGTCGCGCGGTGTCCTCCAGCCCAACGCGCCGGAATGTTGCAATTGCCGCTGTCAGATCCACCAGATTGCCCCGCGCGCCATGTGCAAACAGTTGCATGGCTTCAATAATGGCTTCGCCCAATTGACCGTTGGTCAGCAACGCATCAATGTCGCCTGGCACAGGCGCTGCCCATTCAAACCCCTGAGCGACGGCATCAGCCAAAGGGGACGGGGACACCGCGCGCCCGGGGTCGCCTTGTGCCAAAGCGGCAAGAAACTGGGTGTCGTTGGATGTGTCAGGTGTTGACAAGGCGGCCTGTTCGTAAAGCCCGGACAGCATCAGAATACGCCAGCGCAGGCTTTCGGTGGTGGCAACCGGCAATGTGACAGATGACAAGCGCTCGGCGAACAGTTCGGCAAACGGAACCTCAAGCCCGACACCACGCATCTGTTGCCAGACCGGCTGCAAGGTCTTTCCTATCGCTTCCGCGTTCCCGGTGTCCAACGCGTTTTCAAATCGCTGAACGGCAGCCACCCGATCCCAGACAGCACCTGAGGCTGCCGGATCACGCTCGGTATAAAGGCCCAGCAGCTGATTGGGGGTTAATGCGCCAATTCGGGTCAGCCGCTCCGCTGCTTCGATCTGTGCCTTCCAACCTGCGACATCGCGCAGATCCGCATTGGCAAACGCCCGTGGCAGCGGAGCGGAGGGAAGCCGTTCGCCAATTGCCTCAAACAAACGGAACGTCAGGGGATCAGGGTTTTCCGGCTGCGGCAGGTAAGCTGCGCCTTCATACAGTTCCGGGCTGAGGAAACGGTCCAGAACCGCCAGATCCTCGGGTGGAAGGATTTCAAGCGCATGAGCTGCCTCAAGTGTCAGCGCGGCTGAAACCCAATCCCCGCGGCGGGCCTTGCAGAAGATCTGAGCCGCATAGTCCCGCGAAAGATGCGGTTCAGCAATAAGGGCGGTACAGCTACGATCCTCATCCCCGGTCAAGAGCGTCGCATCGAACCAGCGCTTGAAACGGTCCTGCGTGTCAGTGGGCCCGGCCAATTGAACAAGCGACTGCGCCGGATCAGCAGCGCCCAGTTGCATCAATCGGTCCAGCCGTGCCAGCAAAAGGATTTCTTCAGCCAGAGGCCCTGACGGCGCGCGGGTTTCAGACAAGAGCAGCGTGAACAACAATCGCTGCATGGCCGGGTTGTCACGCACGTGGACGCCGGCGATCAGTTCGGCCAAACGATCCGCATCGCTGCCCTGCCAAAGGTCGACGGGCAGACCAGTGACTGAGGATGAAACAAGGCCCAGCGGCTGCGACAGCGCTTCAAGCGAAGTCACCTCAATTTCCGGCAATGCGCCATCTTGCGTGACCGGAGGTTCCAGCAGAACGGTTCCCGGCAGGTTTTCCGGCGGGTCTGTCAGCCATTCGATGGCGGATAAGGGTTCCTGCGCATGTGCCGACCCGGCAAGTGTGATTACCAAAAGCAGTTGCTTAGTTGACATCCAGTGCAACCGGCTCGCGAATTTCACTTTGAGGCGCAGAGAAATCCGCACCAAAGAATGGACCGACATAGGCATAGGCGACCAGCCCGATGAATGCCAGGCACAGAACATATATCAGGAATTTGATCAGACGGCTCATGGCGTCACGCTGCCTCAATTTTTGATTTTGACCAAGTTATAACTGGCATTTTTCCCAAGATCACGTCATTCACGGTGAAATGAGCGAAATTAAGCATAACACGCACTCAGCGGACGCGCAGACCCGGTTTGATCTACACAAAACCGTGGTTCTGGTCGGTATGATGGGGGCCGGAAAGTCAGCCGTGGGTCGCGCTTTGGCCGCTCGATTGGGTGTTCCTTTTCTGGACAGCGATGCCGAAATCGAATCAGCCGCCAACATGACCATCCCCGAAATCTTTGAGCGGGACGGGGAACCTTTTTTTCGCACCAAGGAATCACAGGTTATCAGCCGCCTGCTGGATGACAAAAAAGGCGTACTTTCAACGGGTGGCGGCGCGTTTCTTCAGCCTGACAACCGGCGTATGATCACCATGCGGGGTGCGTCGGTCTGGCTGCGGGCAGACCTGAAAGTTCTGTGGAGCCGTGTCCGCCACAAGGACACGCGCCCGCTGCTTCGTACTGCCGATCCTTATGCGACATTGAAAGCCCTCTACGAGGCGCGTGTTCCGGTTTACGCCGAGGCGGATCTGATCGTGGATTCGGATGGCGAAACTTCGATCGAGAATATGGTGGACCGGGTTGTCGACGCCTTGTTGGCGCGCCCTGATGTTTTGGAAATCAGATAATGCATCAAACAGTACAAGTTGAACTTGGGGACCGGTCGTATGACGTTGAGATCGGTCCGGATCTTCTGGCGCGCGCGGGCGATTGGATTGCACCGCTATTGGCGCGTCCTAAGGTGGCCGTCCTGACAGATGAAAGTGTCGCTGATCTGCATCTGGAAACGCTGCGTGCGGGTCTGAAAACCACCGGGATCGAAATGTCCGCGCTGGCCTTACCCGCCGGAGAGGCAACAAAAAGCTGGCCACATTTCGAACGCGCGGTTGAGTGGCTGTTGACTGAAAAGGTTGAACGCAGCGACGTTGTTGTGGCCCTTGGTGGTGGGGTAATTGGTGATCTTGCCGGCTTTGCCGCAGCCGTTCTGCGCCGAGGTGTTCGGTTCGTACAAATCCCCACGTCTTTGCTGGCGCAGGTCGACAGCTCTGTCGGGGGGAAAACAGGGATCAACGCCCCTCAGGGGAAGAACCTGATCGGCGCTTTTCATCAGCCATCGCTGGTTCTGGCCGATACATCTGTGTTGCAGACCATGTCCCAGAGGGACTTTCTTTCAGGGTATGGCGAAGTGGTGAAATACGGCTTGCTTGGGGATGCTGATTTCTTTGAATGGCTTGAGGCGAACGGGCGAAGTGTGTCTTCAGGCGACATGGCCGCACGTGTGCGTGCGGTAACCCGCTCGGTTCAGATGAAAGCCGATATCGTGGCCCGGGATGAAACCGAACAAGGTGACCGCGCCCTGCTGAATCTGGGGCACACCTTCTGCCATGCCTTGGAGGCCGCCACAGGGTATTCCGACCGTCTTTTGCATGGTGAGGGCGTGGCCATTGGTTGTGCACTTGCGTTCGAGCTTTCGTCCCGCCTTGGCCTGTGTTCACAAGAGGACCCAAGCCGGGTACGCGCACATCTGCGTGCGATGGGCATGAAAACGGATCTGGCTGATATTCCGGGCGAATTGCCAAGTGCCGAGGTGCTGGTGGATCTGATGGGGCAGGACAAAAAGGTCGTGGACGGCCAGCTGCGGTTTATCCTGGCCCGCGGAATTGGTCAGGCTTTTGTGACCTCGGATGTGCCGAAGGATGCGGTCTTGTCGGTTCTGTCGGACGCTCTCGCCCCGGTGTGACGCAGGGGTTAACGACCCTGAATGACCATCAGCTCGCCGATGTTTTCGCGGGTTATGTAACCGATCATGCGACCGCCATGGGTCAGAACTGCAATGGCCGGCGCCCCATTGTGCAGGTGTTCCAGCACGTCCTCAAGGCCGGTTGTCAGCAGGACTGTGGGGACGTTTGCATCCATGATCGAGGTCGCGGGCGCGGTTCTGGGTTGGTCGCTTGCAAGGGCGGTGAACAGGCGATCGCGTGTCACAAAGCCCAGCAACGTGTGATTTGGGTCCAGTATCGGAAATTCGTGCTGCGTGGTGTGAATCACGGCTTGTGCCGCTGTGCTCAGCGTATCACTGGGAGAAAGTGCGTGAAACTCGGTGATCATCGCGTCACGGGCCAGAACACGACGAACCGCAGATCGCAAAGCGACTTCCTGGCTTTCTGCATTGGCTGCAAAGAACACAAATACGGCGATCAATACCAGAATTGGATTGCCAGAGCTCAGCCCTAGAAATCCAAACCCGACAGCGACAACCTGGCCACCAACGGCTGCAACTCGGGTGGCTTTGACACGATTCATGCGTAAACACAGAAGGGCGCGAAAGACGCGGCCTCCGTCCATTGGGAAGGCCGGGATCAAGTTGAAGATGGCCAAAAGCAGATTGATATAGGCCAGCTTGTCCACAATCCTCACATTTGGTGACTCCAATTGCGCGAGGGTCTCTAGCGGCATACCTGCGCCAAGCGCGGCAAGGCCAATAAAGATAGCGATATTCACTGCCGGACCCGCAAGCGCCACCAGAACCTCTTGCATCGGTTTTTCCGGCATTCTCTCAAGCCGGGCCAGGCCGCCGATGGGCAGAAGGGTGATGTCGGGGGTTTTGATACCATAACGCCGCGCCATAAGGGCGTGACCGAACTCATGCGCGACAACGCAGGCAAACAGCGCCAGAACAAAGAGAAGGTTTTCTATCGCGGCTGGCACGCCACCGGCTGAGAATGCGGCAAAACCGACCCATGCAAGCAGCAGAAAAAAGGTGACATGGACCCTCAGTTCGGACCCGAGCAATCGGCCGAGAGAGAAGGACCATGTCATATTGTTACTCCGCTTTGGTTAGAACGGAATCTCGTCGTCGTCGATTCCGCCCGAGGCTGGTGCCGGAGAGCTGGATGGGCCGCCGTAGGGGTCACCGTAACCACCACCAGCCTGGCCGCCACCATAACCGCCGCCACTGCCTCCACCGCCTTCACTACGACCGTCCAACAGGGTCAGTTCCCCGCGATAGGGGCGTAAGACAACCTCGGTCGTATATCGATCCTGACCGGATTGATCCTGCCATTTGCGGGTTTCCAGCTGGCCTTCGATATAAACCTTGCTGCCCTTGCGCAGATATTGCTCGGCGATGCGGGCCAGCGGTTCCGAGAAGATGGCAACCGAATGCCACTCTGTCCGTTCGCGCCGCTCGCCCGTGTTGCGGTCTTTCCAGTTCTCCGAGGTGGCAATGCGCAGGTTGCACACTTTGCCGCCGTTCTGGAACGACCGGACCTCGGGGTCGCGGCCAAGATTTCCCACCAGAATGACCTTGTTGACTGAACCCGCCATGTAAATCCTCGTTCTGTTCTGCGTAAATGCGCCGAATCTGGCGCGACTTATTTTGTGAGACCCTATACGGCCTGCATCATGGTTGAAACACAGTTGATACAACACTGTGGAACAAGAGTCTTACTGTACTATTTACCAAGCTTTCATTTTTTGCGGGAATACCTATACTTCCACTGGTTTTTGATCGAGCAGGATAAGCAAAGATGCGTTCTTGGGTTGCTGGGTTTTCTGTTGCCTGCCTAGTATTGGCCGTTGCGCCGGTGCAGGCACAAACTTTGTCCAGCAAAAGCCGCAAGGATATTTTCCTGAAACAGGCGAAGGTTCTGGATTCTCGTGCGGCAACCCAGTATCGCGACTCGGCCCGGCTGAAACCCAAAACAACGCGTGATCAGGTCAGCAAACGGTATTCAGGAAAGTATCGCGGAGAATATCTGGAAATCGCGCGCCGTGTTGCTCGCCTTCACAGCATCCCTGAAGATCTGTTCTTGCGTCTCGTGCAGCAGGAAAGTGGATGGAACCCTCAGGCGAAGTCACATAAAGGTGCGTTGGGATTGGCGCAGCTTATGCCACAGACGGCCGAGCTTTTGGGCGTAAACCCCCATGATCCCAAGCAGAACCTCGAAGGCGGTGCCAGATATCTGTCCTGGCAGTACCGCAAGTTCAAATCGTGGCCTTTGGCGCTGGCGGCCTATAACGCGGGTCCCGATGCGGTTGAAAAGCACGGTGGTATTCCGCCGTACAAGGAAACCCAGAACTACGTGAAGGTTATCTGGGGCGGCTGAAACCGATGCTGCGCCGCAGAACGTCCTATTCTTGATTCAGTGCAAAGCCTCCAACTAACCTGACAGGGTATCGCCCAGAAACTGGTGAGGCCCCTAATGCCTGCTGATCATCCGCAGATTCCCAAAGAAACGCTGGCAAACTGGCAGCAACTTGTTGATCTGGTCGCAGAACTGGCCGACGTGCCCGCAAGCCTGATCATGAAAACCGACGCGCCGGATCATGCGGTTTTGATCACATCCGATCACCCCGAGAACCCGTATCCGGTCGGTCTGAGTTTCCAGTTGAACCCCAAGCTGTACTGTCAGGGTGTTCTGGAGCGTGACGGAGAGTTGGTGGTCCAGGACGCCAAATGTGATCCGGTTTGGGCGGACAACGACGACCTGGAACACGGAATGACCTTTTACATCGGCTTACCGCTGAAATGGCCCGATGGATCGGTGTTCGGCACAATCTGTGTTCTGGACCGTAAACAGAACCGGCGGGCCCTATTGTTCCGAGAGGGGCTGGCGCAGTTCGCGCGCATGGTCGAGTCGGATTTGGCTTTGTTGCAAGAGGTTTATCTGAGACGCGCGTTGGAGGAGAAACTGAACGAAACACTTGCCCAGCTTGAAACGCGTGTTTCGGATCGAACCCGAGAGTTGCAGGAGACGAACACGGCGTTGCGCGTATTGCTCTCAAGTCTCGACGATGACCGCAAAAACCGGGATCACGAAATCATCGAGCAGGTTCGTAGCAGAGTATTACCACATCTTGAAAAGGTTCGGGCGCAGCTTTCAGGGGATGAGGCGCAATTTGTCTATCTTGAGCTGGCCGAGAAGAACCTGAACGAGATCACATCTTCGATGTCTGACAAGTTGACGGATGCCTTCGCGGCAATGACCCCTACCGAAATGGAAATTGCACAGATGGTCATGTTTGGGAAAACCACGAAGGACATTGCCAAGGCCCTGTCCCGAGAGACGTCGACAATCGATTTTCACCGCAACAACATTCGCCGAAAACTTGGACTTGAGGGCCGAGATCAAAACCTGCGCAGTCATTTGCTCTCGATTTCGTGAATGTCGAATATGGGGAATGCCCCCATATTCCACCCCCATTTTTTCGGTCTGAGCTGATACGCCTTGGCTTGTTACCCTCTGGGGTGAGGTGCCGAAAAACGGCGCACGTCCAACAGAGAGGTACATAGATATGGATCGCAAGGATCTGAAACCGACCATCCTGAAAGGGGACAGGGATCATCTGGCACCGGGGTTGTCTCGGCGGTCGTTTTTCATGGCGGCAGGTGCCGCCGGTGTTGGCGCGACAGCTTCAGTGCTGGGCGCGAAACCGGTCGAGGCGCAATCGCAGGCGTGGTTGCAACCAGGGAACAATAACCATGTGATCGACCTGCAGGGATCGACGGGGCAGGCCAGTGCCGGAGTTGTCGGTATCGATTATTATGGCCATTGCGCCATCAAGATCACCTCGCCCAACGGCGCAACGGTCCTGTTCGACCCCTGGCGTGATGACCCGTCGGGCGCGTGGGGGCTTTGGTTCCGCAATGAGTTCCCCCAGATCCCGGTAGACATTACCCTGTCGACCCACGCGCATTTCGATCACGACGCGATCGAACGCCCAAGTTCGACCATGGTGCTGGACAGGATGGTCGGCAATTTCGAGTTCGCCGATATCAAGATCACTGGTTTTGCAGATAAACATGCCTGCGTGGCGCCGGGCTGGTACAACTGGACAAATGCACTGGCCGAATTTGGGGTCGAAGCCTGTCCGCCGAACAATGTGGGTCATATGGATATGGTGGTCTATCTGGTGGAAACAGGTGGCATTCGTACGCTGATCTGGGGTGACAATCGCCATAACCCGCCGCAGGAGTTTTGGGACGCCGTCGGACAGGTCGATGTTCTGACCCTACCGGTAGACGGGTCGCAACATATTCTGAGCTTCGATCAGGGTAATGACATCGTGGCCAAGCTAAAGCCCAAGATCATTATCCCAACTCATTACCTGAACGAAGTCACGTCTTACACGCTGACCACGCTGCAATCAGCAGACGAGTGGGTAAAGGGGCAGCAAAGCTATCAGATGCTTGACAGTGCCAGCCTGAAACTGGAGGCCGGAGAGATTGCTGGTATGAACCAGGAGTTTATGCATTTCGGCAACAATGTCATGACTGGCTGAACTTTTTGGGAACCACCACTCACATGCGTCGCCAGTCTCCTCGTGACACGCGGCGCTCACAGAAAGGGCCGGTCAACGACCGGCCCTTTCCAATGAAGATCCGCAAACCTATTCGGCCGCGACTTTGATTACGGGTTGCATCCGTGCCAGCACCTCTTCGGACAAGTGGCACTTCACCTGATGCCCCTCGGCCAATGTCTGCACAGGCGGCACATGCGACTCACAGCGCCCATCTGGCACTTCGGATTTCCAGCGACACCGTGTCTGGAACGGGCATCCCGGTGGTGGGTTCATGGCCGAAGGAATATCACCCTCCAGAACGATGTGCTGCTTTTCGACCGATGTATCGGCGATGGGAACAGCACTCAGCAGCGCTTCGGTATAAGGGTGGTAGGGGGGTGCAAAAACCTGATCAGTTGTGCCCAGCTCGACCACGTGACCCAAATACATTACCATCACACGGTCGCTGAGGTATCGCACGATGGAAAGGTCATGGCTGATGAACAGCAACGTGGTTTTGTGCTCGCGCTGAATTTCCATCAGCAGGTCGGTCACCGCAGCTTGCACCGAAACGTCCAGCGCCGATACCGGCTCGTCGGCCACCACGATGCGCGCATCGCCAGCAAAGGCGCGCGCGATACCTACGCGCTGCTTCTGGCCACCCGACAGCTGACGCGGCATCCTGTCTGCAAAGGCGCGTGGCAGCTTCACCAGATCCAGCAGTTCCAGCATCCGCTTCTTGCGCTCGGCCTCAGAATTGCCAACACCGAAGATTTCCAATGCCCGGATGATCTGGCGCCCGACGGTCATCGACGGGTTCAGCGTGTCGAACGGGTTCTGAAACACCATCTGAACTTCACCAACGGTCTTTGCGTCACGCTCTTCTATGGGCACCTGTTCGATATTGCGGTTGTCCAGCAGAATCTGCCCGTCCGTGGCCGTCTCAAGACCCATGAGAACTTTGGCAAAGGTGGATTTGCCGCAACCGGATTCACCCACGATGGCCAATGTCTCGGATTCATGCGCCTCGAAACTGAGCGTTTCGTTTGCTTTCACAACCTTCTTTTCGCCACCACCGAACAGGGCATTAGCTGCAACCTCATAGTATTTCTTGAGGTTGTCCATCTTCAGAACGACCCTGCCGATCTCACCTTTCGCTTTCTGATCACCCACCGTGATTGGTGCGTTCCAGTCAATCTCTTTGAATTTCAGGCAACGGGTATGGTGTCGGTCATTTCCGGGCACCGCCTCCATCAGGATGTCCTTGGCGTCACAGCGACCCTCTTCGAAATAGTCACAGCGCGGGCCAAAGTTACAACCTGGGGGCCGCTCATGGGGTAGGGGAAAGTTTCCCGGTATAGCCACCAGTGGGCGCGAGTTCTTGTCGGCCCCCGGCAGTGGGATCGACCGGAACAGGGCCTGCGTGTAAGGATGCTGCATCTCGTCAAACACATCCTTTATCGAGCCGCGCTCGACCGCCTCACCCGAATACATCACGCAAAGCCGGTCGCAGGTTTCCAGAACCAGCCCAAGGTTGTGCGAAATGAACAGCATCGAAGTGCCGTATTTCTTGCCCAGATCCTTCACAAGTTCGACCACTGCAGCCTCAACCGTCACATCAAGTGCCGTCGTTGGTTCATCAAGGATCAGAAGCGCAGGTTTTGACATCAGTGCCATTGCGATCACGATCCGCTGTTGCTGACCGCCTGACAGCTGGTGAGGAAACGAGTTGAGCATTCGCTCGGGGTCCGGCAAGCGCACATCGGTGACAACTTCCAGCGCGCGCGAATACGCCTCTTCCGCGCTGACGCCCTCGTGAATCATGGGCACTTCCATCAGCTGCTTGCCGATCTTCATCGCCGGGTTCAGCGAGGCCATCGGTTCCTGATAGATCATCGCGATCTCATTGCCGCGTATGTCTCGCAATTCATCTGAACTCATTTCCGCCAGATCACGACCCTTGAACTTGATTGTACCGCCAACGATGCGACCGTTTTTGCCAAGGTCCTGCATGACACCCAACGCCACCGTGGACTTACCGCAGCCGGATTCACCGACCAGACCAACAGCTTCACCGGGTTGCACGCTGACAGAGAAATCCATCACGGCCGGAATTTCCCGCAGGCGGGTAAAGAAGGAAATCGACAGCTTGTCGATCTCCAGGATCGGGCCGTCATAATCCGCCATCTTGCTCATCTTGTATCTCCTCACCAGATCGAGGGGATCCTCTTCATCTGGCTAAAAATATCTCGGGGGGTCCGGGGGGCTGGCCCCCCGGTCGCTTTCACATCAGTCTTTCAGACTTTCTTCGCGCAACCCGTCGGCCAGCAGGTTCAGACCCAGAACCAGCGTCAACAAGGCCAGCGCGGGTGGCAGAGCAGGGTGCAGGTAGATCGACAAAAGCTTGCGCCCCTCGTTGATCGTCGACCCCCAGTCAGGGCTTTCAGGTGGCAGGCCCAAACCAAAGAAACCTAAGGTTCCCAGTAGGATGGTGGTATAGCCAATACGCAGACAGAAATCGACGATCAGCGGGCCGCGCGCGTTGGGTAGGATTTCCCACAACATGATGTACCACGGACCTTCGCCACGGGTTTGTGCTGCCGCCACGTAGTCCCGTGTTTTGATGTCCAGCGCCAGTCCGCGCACGATGCGGAAAACGGTGGGCGAGTTCACAAAGACCACCGAGACGAAGACCACCAGAATACCGCCGGGGATATCGAACAGATCCAGATAGGTCGGCAGACCCCAGATACGATAGGCGTCGGTATTAATGATGTAGCCACCGGTCGAAATCAGAGACAAGTAGAACCAACCCGCTACCCCCAAAACTCCGATCAGCAGCGGTGTTCGGAAGTTCGGTCTGGTATAATATCGTGAGTTCAGCAGCACACCGAGGAAGATGATCGGGAATACGAACAAGACGGCCGCCATGTAATTCGGTACCCCGGTCGCAACGATCTCGGGCGTGACCAGCAGATAGAACAGCAAGATCACCGGGAAGGCCAAAATCAGGTTCGCAAGGAACGACAGCAAAGTATCCAGTCGACCACCATAATAGCCTGCCGGAAGACCCAACGTGATGCCAACCATGAAGGCAAACATCGTGGCAAGCGGGGCGATCTGAACAACAATCCATGCCCCTTTGACCATGCGGCTGAACACATCGCGGGCCAGATTGTCGCCACCCAGCAGATACCAGGCGTATTGACCGTCCTCCAGATTGGACAGTGGCGTTCCTGGCACTTTGTTCTTCATGCCCGAAACCTGTGACAGCGGGTCATGCGTGACGATCAAATCCATCGCGCCGAATACCCCAGTGAAAACCCAGAACATCACAAGGCCAAAGCCGATCATGCCGATGGGGCTGTCAAACAGTTTGCCATAGAGGCCAAGCTTGCGTTTGAAGGCGATCGACATGGCATAAAGGATGATCAACGACACCCATACAGGCAAGAACTGCTGGGACATGGCGCCAATAATTCCGGCGCTGGTGCCCATCAAAACGCCCAGCACGATATAGGCGAGTGCGATTCCAACACTGGCCAGAAAGCTGTAGCGCAGTGCCAGTTGTATCAGTGTTCGCAGGCCTGAGCTTGAGCTCAACGTACCGTCCGGGTTCACCGTCATCTGGTCTTCGGGCAGCACGATGCTGGCCAGCATCCAGACGGCAATGGATAAGACCATTAGCGCAAGGCCAAGGGCAAAAAGCGGGTTCAGGAAGGCGATAGAGCCGGTCCAGGTAAGTGGTTCCATGATCTAACCCTCCTTAAGAAATGCGGATGCGCGGGTTGAGGTAGACATAGCCGATATCCGAAATCAGCTGGGTCACCAGCACCACAAAGACCGAAACGACCGAAATCGCCAGCAACAGCTGAATGTCGTTATTGCCCGCGGCCTGAACCAGCGCCCAGCCGAAGCCCTTGTAGTTGAACAGGGTCTCGACGATCACCACGCCATTCAGCAGCCAGGGGAACTGCAGCATGATGACGGTGAAGGGTGCGATCAGCGCGTTACGCAACGCATGTTTCATGACGATATTGGGGAAGGACACACCTTTCAGACGCGCTGTCCGGATATATTGGGCGGTCATCACTTCGGTCATCGAAGCGCGAGTCATTCGGGCAATATAGCCCATCCCATAAAGTGCAATAGTCAGGACCGGCAGGAAGAAGTTCTCAAAGGTCGGGTTCTCCATCGCTTGCGTGGCCGTGCCTTTGAACCACTTCAAACCAACTGCGGATGAGGTGAAGATGGCGATAAAGATCACGCCCGAGACATATTCCGGCGTCGCCGTCGTTGTGATGGCGAAGGTCGATAACGTCCTGTCAGTGGCAGATCCTTCTTTCATTCCTGCCAAAACACCAAGGATCAACGCGGACGGAACCATCAGCAACATGACCCAGAGCATCAGACGACCAGTCAGAGCCAAACGGTTCCCAACAACGGTGGAAACCTCTTCCTTGAAGACAGTCGAATAGCCCCAATACCCTTGCAGGATTCCGCAGAAATTCGGAGATTCTTCGGCGGTTTTGCCCGGCAGAATGCATCTTCCCTGAACGGTTCCGTCTTCATTCGTGTACCGATAAGAGGGCAGGACACCCAGCCATTCGCCGTATTTTATCGGAGTGGATTGGAGGTAACCATTTTTGCTCAGGTAGCTCTCAACCTGTTCATCCGACATCCGAAAGTTGCCCTGCGTTTTCGCCAGTTTCTCGAGGTTCGGATAGAGGTTGGTTAAGAAGAAAACCAGGAAAGTCAGACACAATGCCGTCAACAGCATGATGCCAACGCGCCTTAGAATGAAAAGTCCCATATTTGCCCCTGTGGGTCGGCTAGCGCGGGTTTCAAGGAACGCCACGCTTAGCTGTTATTATTTGTTCGTCGCGTTCAGGACGAAGAGGCCGCGCCAGGGTGGCGCGGCCTTTTGCTTTTTCGCTCAGGACGTAAAGCCGAACTTATAAAGCTGCGGCAGGTCTGCGATATGCTTTTCGACACCCACCAAATTGTCGCGGTGATGGCGCATCGCTGTCCGCCAATAAGGCTGGATCGTGACACCTTCGTCGATCATGATCCCCTGCAGTTTGGCCATCACTTCACGACGTTTGTCGACATCTGCGATCGAGTTCGCCTCGGCCAGCAACGCATCAAACTCTGCATTGGCAAAACCGGATTCGTTCCACGCGACTCCCGATTTATAGGCCAGTGCCAGAACCTGAGTGCCCAATGGGCGGTGGTTCCAGTTCGTCGACGAGAAGGCGTATTTCGTCCAGTCGTTCCAGAAGGTCGACCCCGGCAGAACTGTATGCTTGGCCTTGATTCCCGCGTCGTTCAGCTGCGCTACAACCGCAGCCGTGGTGTTACGGCGCCAGTCATCGTCGATTGATTGCACTTCGTGCTCAAAATCACCCATACCCGCTTCGTCCATCAGGGCTTTCGCCCCGGCAGGATCATACGGGATACGAGTCACGGCCGAGTCATGTTCAGGGTGCATCGGTCCGACGTGGCAGTTGTCAGCCGGAATGCCGTAGCCCGACATGCCCAGCTCCAGGCACACTTCGTTGTCGACCGCCATGGCCAAAGCCTGACGAACGCGCTTGTCGCCGTAGATCTTGTTGCCGTTTTCGTCTTCGGCCAACTGGTTCGGGCGGATAACGATGGTGAAGCCTGACGGGATTTCCGAGCGCACAAGCCCAATGCCGTCAAAGATGTCGACGAATTCGCCAACAGATTCCCAGTTCATGTCGATCTCTTCGGCCTCATAAGCTGCAAGGAATGCAGCCGGGTCAGTGCCGTAGTCGATGAACTCGATGCGGTCGATATAGCCGCCTTTGCCAGCCTCATATCCCCACCAGTCGAAACCTTCGTTGCGCACCAGCACACCTTTGACGCCAACTTCGTGGCTGTCAGGCAGCATGAAGCCCGTGCCGACGGGGTTTGAAAGCATGTCGTTCGCATCGAAGCTGCTATGAACGATTGCGGCGGGATAGTCCGCCATACCCGGGATGATCGTGATGTCAGGCGCGTTGCACTTCAGTTTGACAGTATGGGAGTCAACCACAGTGATTGCACCGTCCGCAGCTTGCTGAGTGCTTTCGTCGATAAGCGACGCCATACGCGATGCCATCGAGTTGCCTTCCAGACCAGCGTCACACCATCCTGCAATGTTGCGGGCCACGTCTTCGGCTGTGAAATCGTCGCCGTTGTTCCACTTTACACCCTTGCGAACGTTCAATGTGTATTCAGTGGCGTCGTCATTGGCTTCCCAGCTTTCCAGCAGCATCGGCTTGAACGAGCCGTCGTTGTTGTATTCGACGAGGTACTCCAGCCAGCCTGCTGTGAAAGTGGCAATTTGCGTCCAGTCATAAGTTCGCGGATCTTTGAGCGCGCGCACTTCCATCTGGTAGCGGATGGTACCACCGCGCTGCGGCTCTTGTGCCGCCGCAGGCGATTGCAGACCGATCAAACCATAGGCCGTCGGTACCGCGACACCCAGCGCCGTCGCACGGACCAGAAATTCCCGGCGGCTAAGCTTGCCGTCACGGTATTCCTGCGCGTGCATCTCGGCCGCCCAGTGCACCTTGTCGTTGGTGATTGCCGTATTGGTCATAAATGTCTCCCTGTGACATTGATTTTGTTGATTTGTTCTTGTTCTAAGCGACGCGGGCTTGTCCGGTCGCAAGAAAGAAGGATTCCGGTTTTTGGACTCTGTGCATCCCCATGCCGCCATTCGGCACCAGAAATCACTCAACGTCAACGTTCGGAATCGACATAAAATGCACAAAAACGACGTTACCGCATTGTTGATACTTCGATAGGGATATTCCTATGTGACACACCGCAGAGGGAGAACCTTGCGGAATTTCGAAGTCAAATTACTGATAAAAGACGAGAAACTTCTTCTTTATCTGTTGATCAAATTGCTTTCGCTATCAAATCCAGAGGAATGAACAACACCAGATATCACTTTGAGAAATCGACGTGATTCCATGTTTTCATTCTGGTCCGGAACCATGTGCGTTGACGTTTGGCAAATTGCCGGGTCGAGATCGTGGCCCGTTCACGGGCCTGATCCAACGTCATCATTCCATCCAGATAGGCCATAAGCTCTGGCACACCAATGGCTTTGCAGGCGGGCAGTACGGGGTCGAAACGATCCCGCATCGCGCTCACTTCGTCAATTGCACCCAGTTCAAGCATCTGATCAAAACGGCGTTCAATCCGATCCAGAAGCCAAGCTTTGTCGACGTCAAAAACGATAGGAACTGCATCATTCAGCCGTATTATTGGCGGTGGCGTATCGGCCTGCCAAGATAACAGGCTGCGCCCCGTGGCACGCTGCACTTCCCAAGCGCGCTGCACGCGCGCGCGGTTCTGCGTATCCAGGCCAGCCAAAGTCTGTTCGTCAACCCCGGCGACAAGCTCGGCAACGGTCAGCAAGTCTGCTTCGGCCCGCACCTGCACCGGAGTTGCGGGGATCTCGGCCATGCCTTGGGTCAGGGCCGAGAAATACAATCCTGTCCCGCCGACAATGATTGGCCGCTGGCTCCCGGTCAGCAGTGGCACCACTTCTCGCAGCCAGTGACCGGCTGAATAATCCTGATCATAGGCGATGTGACCATAGAGCAGATGCGGTACGCGTGCTTCTTCTTCGGCAGATGGTCGGGCCGAAATCACGCGCCAACAATCATAAACCTGACTTGCATCGGCATTGACGATGACCCCGCCATAGCGTTCGGCGATCTCCAGCGCCAGCGCTGATTTCCCGGATGCAGTCGGCCCTGCAATCAGGACAGGTTTGTCATCGGGAATAGGGGGCAATTGCCGAAATATCGCGTCTGTTGATCGCCGGGTCATATGCGGTTGCCTCAATCCTCACCAACCGCATTGAACCTGCGGAGCTTTTGCTTCATTTTGCGCCGGAAATTAACCCCGTGCCAGCCCGGAGCGCAACATGAGCCTTTCCCCGTCTTCTGAAACTGCCGAAACCCCGAAAACCACATACAAACGTGTCATGTTGAAAATTTCAGGAGAGGCATTGATGGGGGATCAGGGCTTTGGCCTGCACCCGCCAACCGTTCAGCGCATCGCGCAAGAGGTGAAATCGGTTCACGATCTGGGCGTTGAGATCTGCATGGTTATCGGTGGCGGAAACATTTTCCGGGGCCTGAGTGGATCTGCTCAGGGTATGGAGCGGACCACAGCAGACTATATGGGGATGTTGGCCACGGTGATGAACGCACTGGGTATGCAGTCTGCCCTGGAAGAGATCGGGGTGTTCACTCGGGTCATTTCGGCCATTCGCATGGATGAAGTGTGCGAGCCTTATATCCGCCGCCGCGCCGTACGGCACCTTGAAAAGAAAAGGGTTTGCATCTTTGCGGCCGGTACTGGCAACCCGTATTTCACCACCGACACCGCGGCGACCTTGCGCGCCAATGAAATGGCGTGTGAGGCGATTTTCATGGGCAAGAACGGTGTCGACGGCGTTTACGACAAGGATCCCAAACAACATGCCGACGCGGTGCGTTATGACACGGTCACCTATGACGACGTTCTAGCCAAGCGGTTGCGGGTCATGGATGCGTCAGCCATCGCGCTGGCGCGTGACAACAACCTGCCTCTGATCGTCTTTGGTCTGGATGAGCCCGGAGGTTTCCGTGGTATTCTTGCAGGCGAGGGGACATATACCAAAGTTCAGGGTTGAGGCCCGAACGAGACCCGCCCCAGAGTGTTGGAAATTCAGCCCCGGCAACCCCGCCGGGCTTTTTCTTTTGCTTCAGCTTGACGGTCGCGGATGGTGCTGTCTAAGTAGCGTTGTCCTTCCGAAGTGAAGGGCTGCCCGGTGTTTCGTCAGCTCATGGCGCAAGCACAGGCTGGGCTGGAAGACCTGCCATGATTTCTGAGATGTCCGGAAACATGAGCGGGCATCTTGTTGATATGACAGCACAACTAAGGAGCAATGAGGCATGAGCTCTCTGGATATCGATTTCGTTCGGGCACAGTTTCCGGCTTTTTCCGAACCCAGCCTGAAAGGACAGGCGTTTTTTGAGAATGCGGGCGGGTCATATACCTGCAAGCCGGTGATCGACCGGTTGACGCGGTTCTATACGCAGCGAAAGGTTCAGCCCTACGCCCCTTATGAGGCCAGCCGTCTTGCAGGTGCCGAGATGGATGAGGCACGCGCGCGCATGGCTGCCATCCTTGGTGTTGAAACCGATGAGCTGAGCTTTGGCCCTTCGACCACACAGAATACCTATGTTTTGGCACAGGCGTTCAGGCAATGGATGAAACCTGGCGAGGCGATTGTCGTGACCAATCAGGATCACGAGGCAAATTCGGGCCCATGGCGTCGTCTGGCCGAGGCAGGGATTGAGGTGCGGGAGTGGCAGATCGATCCTGAAACCGGATCACTGAACCCGCAGGATCTGGAAAACATGCTGGACGAAAAAGTGCGTCTGGTCTGTTTCCCGCATTGCTCCAATGTCGTGGGAGAGATTAACCCGGTCACCGAGATCACTGCGATTGCCCACGCGGCTGGTGCATTTGTCTGCGTGGACGGCGTATCTTACGCCCCGCATGGGTTTCCGAATGTTGGCGATCTGGGGCCGGACATCTATCTGTTTTCAGCCTATAAAACTTACGGCCCGCATCAAGGCTGCATGGTCATTCGCCGAACACTGGGAGAGTTGCTGCCCAACCAAGCGCACTACTTCAACGCCGACGTTCTTTACAAGCGCTTTACCCCGGCAGGCCCGGATCATGCTCAGATTGCGGCAAGTGCAGGTATGGCCGATTACGTTGAGCTCCTTTGCACGCATCACGGTGGGCCTGACGCCGGCGCAGCAGAGCAGGGTGCCTTTGCCCATGACCTGATGCGCGCGCATGAGGTGTCCTTACTTCAACCGGTTCTGGATGCGGTTAAGGACCGCAACGCGGTACGTCTGATCGGCACTTCAGATGCCACCCGGCGTGCGCCGACGGTAGCGCTGTCGCTGAACCGTCCCGCTGAGTCAGTTGCAGCGGAACTGGCGCAATACGGTGTTATGGCTGGTGGCGGCGACTTTTATGCTGTGCGCCCATTGCAAGCGATGGGAGTAGATCCGGCACAGGGCGTTTTGCGGGTCAGCTTTACGCATTATACCTCGCAGCAGGAGATTGATCAGCTTTTGGAGGCGCTTGAACGCGTTTTGTGATCCACTCTGCTTGGGGCTTCGTAGAACGAAGAAAACCTCAGGGTGGATATGGAAAACGAGCCGTCTCCGATCATCTTATGGTTCCGACGGGATCTGCGCCTGTCGGACCATTCGGCATTGACTGCTGCTGTTGCAAGCGGCCGTCCGATCATACCAGTCTTTGTTCATGACCCTCTTGTGCAACACCTTGGCGCGGCCCCGAAATGGCGGTTGGGGTTGGGTCTGGAGGTCTTTTGCGACGCTCTGACGAGGCTTGGTAGCCGTCTGATCCTGCGGCGTGGCGATGCGCTTGAGCAATTGCGGACACTTGTCAAAGAGACGGGCGCAAAGGCTGTCTATTGGTCGCGGGCCTATGATCCAGCGTCGATCAGACGCGATACACAGATCAAAACGGCGCTGTCCGAACTGGGTGTAAGCGCAAAGTCGTTTCCTGGTCATTTGCTTTTTGAGCCCTGGACAGTAGCAACAAAGCAGGGCCAGCCGTTTCGTGTCTACACCCCTATGTGGCGCGCGGTTCAGCGGCGGGACGTGCCAGCGCCGGATGCGTTGGTGTCACGCTTGGCGGGGCCTGCAACCTGGCCTTCCAGTGATAAACTGAGCACCTGGCAGATGGGTGCGGGCATGAACCGAGGTGCTGCAATCGTGCGCCCCCATGTTCAACCCGGCGAGCAGGCCGCCCGCGACCACCTTGAGCACTTGCTCGACAAGTTACCCGGCTACTCCATTGATCGTGACCGGTTGGATCTGGACGGAACATCAAACCTGTCAGAATACCTTTCATTGGGCGAGATCGGGCCACGTACTGTCTGGCACAGGGTTCAACAGGCTGCGATGACGGGAACCCCCGGCGCTGAGGCATTTCTGCGGCAGTTGGTCTGGCGTGAGTTTGCCTATCACCTGATGTATTACTCACCGCATCTGCTGACCGATAACTGGAAAGCGGAATGGGATGATTTCCCTTGGAATATCGATCCGCACCACCCTGAAGTTGCCGTCTGGAGACAGGCCCGAACCGGAATTCCTGTGGTCGATGCGGGCCTGCGGCAGATGTATGTGACGGGCCGTATGCATAACCGGGCCCGGATGATAGTGGCCAGTTACCTGACCAAACATCTGATGACACACTGGAAAATCGGGATGAGTTGGTTCGAGGATTGCCTGATTGACTGGGACCCAACCTGTAACGCCATGGGCTGGCAGTGGGTTGCGGGATCAGGCCCCGATGCGTCGCCCTTCTTTCGTATATTCAACCCCGAAAGGCAGGCCGAAAAGTTTGATCCGCAGGGGTCTTACCTGCGGCGCTGGATCGCCGAAGGCCAGACGAAACCCAGTGACGTTGCACTTTCCTATTTCGCTGCGGTTCCCCGGTCATGGAACCTGTGTCCGCAGGCGGATTATCCCGAGCCTGTCGTGAAACTGGCGGATGGACGAAACCGCGCCTTGCGTGCGTATGAAAGCCGAAAATCCAACTAAGGAACTGAAAACTTGCCAGAAACAGAATCGCGGCCTAGCCTGAGACCTGTGCCGCAGAGGGGAGAGCGGATGGTGCTGACGACGACAGAGGGGCAGTCGGATCTGCCCAGGTATTTCGCCCAGGTCTTCAAGATGCTGACCAGAATGGAGTCGGGGCGACTAGACATAACATTGCCAGATGGTCGCATCTTTCGCGCAGAGGGACCCAAGGCAGGGCCTGTTGCTCAGATCGATATCCACGACAGAGATGTTTTTGCCCGTCTGATCCGCGAAGGCGAGCTGGGGTTTTCTGATGCGTATCTTGAGGAGGGCTGGAGCACGCCTGATCTGCGCTCATTTATGGATCTTGTCCATCTGGGGTCCGAGACCGTCTATGACGGGTTTACTGGGAAGTTCCTTGTTCAGGCCTATGAACGGCTGCGGTTCTGGCTTCATCGCAATAACCGGACGCAGGCGAAAAAGAATATCTCGTACCACTATGATCTGGGCAATGACTTCTACGGTTTGTGGCTGGATGACACTATGACTTATTCCAGCGCTATCTTTGAAACCGGGCAAGAAAGTCTTGAGAAGGCGCAAACTGCGAAATACGCCAGCCTTGTCGATGAAATGGGGGCCAAACCCGGCGACCACATACTGGAAATCGGATGCGGTTGGGGCGGTTTTGCCGAATATGCCGCGAAAGAGCGGGGTTTGCATGTAACCGGCCTTACGATTAGTGAGGAGCAGTTCAAGTTTGCCAATGAACGTATTGAAAAAGCGGGACTTTCTGATCGGGTGAAGTTCAAGTTGCAAGACTATCGCGACGAGCGTGGGCAATATGATGGCATCGCCTCTATCGAGATGTTCGAGGCGGTCGGTCAAAAATACTGGCCGGTTTATTTTGAAACCGTTCGTGAACGGCTGAAGCCGGGGGCGCAAGCGACCTTGCAAATCATTACGGTAGGTGACCACCGCTGGGATTATTACAAGAACGGTGTTGATTTCATTCAGAAATACATCTTTCCGGGTGGAATGCTTCCGTCACCTTCGATCCTGCGGCAGCAGATCAATCAGGCCGGTCTGAATGTGGTGAAGTCGAAAGAATTCGGCAAAAGTTACGACCTGACGCTGCGGCGGTGGTATGAAACGTTCAATGCAAAATGGGAACAGATCGCAGACCTGGGCTTTGATGAGCGTTTTCGCCGCATGTGGAATTATTATTTGACAGCGTGTGGCGCAGCCTTTGACACGCGCAATTGCGATGTGACACAGATCACCGTAGCAAAGCAAGTTAACTGACGGACCGTAACATGCCCACTGCCTCGCGTCTTGTAGCCGCCGTTTGCCTCATCGTGCTGGCATTCATTGTCTCTGGCATGATTATCGAGAACGGCGAAGAAGGTAAGGATTACGGGTACTTTACCCTGGTTAACATGGGCCTTGGCGCGGTTTGCGGGTGGGGCATCATGGGCAAGCGTGCAGGGCGCGGCTGGACTGCTGGGATCAATAACGGACTAACTGGTGTCGCCTCGCTGATATTCTGGGCGTTGTTCGTGCAGGGCTGTTACGAAATGTTCCGACTTGCCATGCGCAACCGTTACGGTGGCCCATTTGAGGCCATACTGGCCATTTTCAAGATCGGGATTGAGTACGGTAAGCTGCTGATTTACCCGGAAATCCTGATTGCATTCCTAATTGGGGCTGTTGTCTCGGGGCTGGCCACAGAACAGGCCAGCCGGTCGTGGCGCTGATCCGTTACTGACAAGAGAGATCGAATTTGTCTGATTTGTTCTTTTATGGAACGCTGCGACACTTGCCGTTGTTGGAACGCGTTCTTGGCCATCCTCTGAGCGAAACCAAAGCGCGGCCCGCCCAACTTCGAGGCCACGCTGTCCATTCTGTTCAGGGGCAGGATTTCCCAATGATCGTGGAAATGGAAGGTGCCAGTGCCGAAGGTCTACTGGTGCAGGAATTGTCGTCTGTGGATCTGGCCAGGCTGGATTATTACGAAGGGTCTTTCGACTATGATCTGAAGTCTCTGAGGGTCGAATTGGAAGACGGAACCGAGGCTCAAGCTCAGGTCTTTTTTCCTGCCCCCGATGCCTGGAGACCGGGTGATTTGTGGTCGCTTCAGGACTGGGCGGACAGATTGGGTGAACTTACAACGCTCGCCGCTGAGGAAGAGATGGCCTATTTCGGGAAGGTCGATCCCCGGGTCATGGCCCGCAGTGTTCGCGCCACGCAAACCCGTGCCTGGTCAAAGATTATGGCCGGGCAACGGCGAACCGGTGATCCGCGGGACATTGCAAAAGACGTGATCGTGCATCGCCATGACCGGGTGTATCTTGATTACTTCGGGATGGAGGAAATTGATCTGCAACACCGGCGGCATGACGGCAGCATGGGTCCGGTTCTGCGCCGTGGAAGCTTGTTGCAGGGCAGTGCGGTCGCCGTTCTGCCCTATGATCCGGCCAAAGATACCGTTTTGATCGTGGAACAGTTCAGACCGCCAGTTTTCCTGAACAACGATCCGGAACCCTGGCTTTGGGAAGCGGTAGCTGGGATGATTGATCCGGGCGAAACACCCGAACAGGCCGCGCATCGCGAGGCGATGGAGGAGGCGGGTATTCGGTTTGACAGGCTGGAATATGCTGGCGGTGCTTATACCTCGAGCGGATCTTCCACCGGGTTCATGTATCTTTATGTTGGTCTGGGTGAGTTGACGCACACCACAATCACTGGCGGCCTTGACACAGAAGGTGAAGACATCCGCAGTCAAATCTTGCCATTCGGTGAATTCATAGACATGACGGATCGCCATGTTTTCAAGGATCTACAATTGGTGTCTCTGGCTTATTGGCTGGCCCGCCACCGGGATAGATTGCGCGGGTGACTATCCCGCTTGTGGTCGCCGCGGTGCGGCTGTAAATCTTCGATGGTACAAAACGACAAGGGGCCGTCATGCGCATTGCACGAGATCTTGCTGACGCAGTAGGAAAAACACCGCTGATCCGGCTGCGCCGCATCAGTGAAGAAACTGGTTGCGATATTCTCGGCAAAGCCGAATTCATGAACCCCGGCCAATCCGTCAAGGATCGTGCAGCACTCTATATTATCCGTGACGCAGTCGCGCGGGGCGATTTGAAGCCCGGCGGCACCATTGTGGAAGGCACCGCAGGCAATACCGGTATTGGCCTGGCGCTGGTGGGTGCGTCAATGGGGTTCAAGACCGTGATTGTGATCCCGGAAACCCAGTCGGAAGAAAAGAAAGACATGCTGCGGCTGGCCGGTGCACAACTGGTTCAAGTTCCGGCCGCACCTTATCGTAACCCCAACAATTTTGTGCATTATTCCCGGCGTTTGGCCGAGAAATTGGCGCAGACCGAACCCAATGGGGCGATCTGGGCCAATCAGTTTGACAACGTGGCGAACCGGCAGGCCCATGTTGAAACCACAGGACCCGAAATCTGGGAACAAACAGATGGTAAGGTCGACGGGTTTATCTGTGCTGTCGGGTCGGGCGGTACGTTGGCCGGGGTTGCCGAAGCGCTGCAGCCCAAGGGTGTGAAAATCGGTTTGGCCGATCCCATGGGGGCGGGTCTCTACTCTTACTACACCACCGGTGAAATCGCGATGGAGGGAGGTTCGATTGCCGAAGGTATCGGACAGGTGCGGATAACAAAAAATCTCGAAGGGTTCACGCCGGATCATTCCTATCAAATTACTGACACCGAGGCACTGCCTTACATCTTTGACCTGCTCCGCGAAGAGGGGCTGGTTATGGGCGGGTCGACCGCAATCAACATGGCGGGCGCTGTGCGTCTGGCCAAGGAAATGGGGCCGGGCCACACGATTGTGACCGTCCTCTGCGACTATGGCACACGGTATCAGTCCAAATTGTTCAACCCGGACTTTCTGCGCGGAAAAGACCTACCGGTACCGAATTGGATGACCGAAGCACCGCGCAGCATTCCCGGCGTTTTCGAGGACGTGTGATGCCTAAGCAGGTTCGCCTGTTTCTGACACTGGTTTTTCTGTGTCTTGTCGGGTTCGCAGGCGGTGCTGTTGCGCAGCTGACCGACAGGCAAAGCGAGTATTACCGGGGCTGGATAAAAACAGCGGACCGTGCGGAATCCGTGATCGAAGCGAACCGTGCTTCAAATGCGGCATTCGAGAATTTACGTTCCGAAATAAATGGTTACCGCGAGGACTTTAACAAGGCGCGCAGCGCCAACACGGATCGTATCGCAACGCTGGAAAGCCAGATCAAGGCGCTTGGTCCGAAACCCGAAGGGGACGCGACCGAACCTGAAGATATTGCTAAATTGCGAACTCATCTTAATGATCAGCTCAACAGTTTGCGCGTGCCTCGCATCATTTCCGAAGAAGCGTATAGCCGCGCAAACGGATTGATCAGTGAAATCGACCAGATTATCCGGAAACGGCAAACGAAGGAGTTTTTCCAACGCGGTCCGTCGCCGATCAACCCCGTATATTGGGGACCTGCGTGGCAGGATGTAAAAGAAGCGCTTTTGAGCCTGGCGAATGAAATATTTGCCAACCTGCGATCGGACGTTGTCAAAGAACGCATCCGTGATCGCGGTTTGGGCATTCTGTTTTTAGTGATCCTCGCGGCAGTTCTGCTGATCTTTGGCAAGCGTTGGTCAGAGAAGGGCGGCGACTATCTTAGATTGCTGGGTGGAGCCGGGACAGGTGCCTGGTCCTTCATCATTTCGCTGCTGCGGATCCTGTTGCCCTGGATTGGTGTCGTTGCCGCCATTACGGCGATCAGCCTATCGGGCATTCCGGGCCTGCGCGGCAGTTTGTTGCTGGAAAATATCCCGTATTGGGCGGCAATCGCCTTATTCTACGACTGGATCGGCCGACAGATTTACGTGATTGGTGCTTCGCAGGGGTTCAAGCGGCTGTCTGCCGCGCGGATCACCGAGTTGCGCATCTACATCGATCTGTTGGCTTTGATGCTGATCCTGCATGAATTGGCGCTTCTGTTCCAGCAGATCGAAAACGTCTCGGACGCGACCCGTGCGGTCATCAGTTTCCCCGTGATCGTCGGAACGGCTTTGCTTTTGCTCCGTGTGCGCCAAATCCGGACGAACGACCACCTGCTTGATCAAACGGCGTCCACAAGGGCGGCCGGATTCAGCCAAATGGTGGAATTCCTGCGCAAGGCCATGTTCCTGCTGGGGATCGCAACACCCGTACTGGCACTGGTCGGCTATACTAATGCGGCCGAAGCGATCGTGTTTCCGGCGGTAAAAACGCTGGTTCTGATTGCCGCTCTGGCAATTTTTCAACGGTTCGTCAGTCAGATATACGGATGGATCACAGGGCAGGGCGACGCTGCGCGCGACTCACTTTTTTCGGTCCTGGTGGGCTTTGCACTCGCCATCCTCGCGCTGCCTGTTTTAGCGATTTACTGGGGTGCGCGCGAAACCGACCTGCTTGAAGTATGGTCACGTCTGTTGCTTGGCTTTGACATTGGCGGTGTCACGATCTCGCCCAGCAATTTCCTGACGTTTATCGCGGTATTCGCAATCGGATATACGCTGACACGGTTGTTGCAAAGCGGGTTGCGCAACTCGCTGTTGCCCAAAACCAGCATCGATCCGGGCGGGCAGAACGCGATTGTCGCTGGCTCGGGGTATATCGGGATTTTCCTGGCCGCTCTGGCCGCGATCATGGTCGCGGGGTTTGATCTGTCGTCGCTGGCAATTGTTGCAGGTGCACTGTCTGTCGGTATTGGCTTTGGCCTGCAAACGATTGTGTCCAATTTCGTGTCCGGTATCATCCTTCTGGTCGAACGGCCAATCTCTAAGGGTGACTGGATCGATGTGAACGGGATGATGGGCTACGTACGTGACATTTCCGTCCGCTCGACCCGTATCGAGACGTTCGACAGATCGGATGTGATCATCCCGAACTCGGACCTGATCAGCGGCGTCGTCACGAACTACACCCGTGGCAATACTATCGGCAGGGTGATTGTTCCGGTCGGTGTCGCCTACGGCACAGATACACGGCTGGTCGAGACTATTCTGGGTGAGGTCGCAAACAACCACCCGATGGTGCTGGCCAACCCGGCGCCCAGTGTGGTTTTCCAGGGATTTGGAGCGGACGCGCTGGATTTTGAAATCAGGGCGATCCTACGGGATGTGAACTGGGTTCTGTCCGTCAAATCCGACATGAACCACGAAATCAACCGACGCTTCCTAGAAGCAGGCATCGAAGTGCCCTTTGCACAGCGCGATATCTGGTTGCGCAATCCCGAAGCATTGCCGACCTCGAACAAGGTCAAAGAGGTTGGATCAGCGTCCAAACAGAACGCAGATGAGTTGACGGCAAGACAGCCAGTGGAACTGACCGAATCTGATCTGGACCCTGACGCTGGCGATGAATTATGACGACCAATCGGAAAGCTGAAGGGGGAATTTCTGGTCGTTTGACACTCCGGGAAGACTGCCGGATTTAATTGATCCTTTCCGGTGATTTCACCGAATTGGGGCCTTGCAAATCTCATGACATTGGTCCAAACATCGCCGGCACGGAGAGGTGGCCGAGTGGTCGAAGGCGCACGCCTGGAAAGTGTGTAGGCGGGGAACCGTCTCCAGGGTTCGAATCCCTGTCTCTCCGCCATCACTCCCTTGGACAGAAGCCCAAACCCGCCCCGGCGTCTCGGCTGTGTACAACTTAGTTTCGTTTACCACGCCGGGTCTTCGAAAGCGCAGGATCGTACTTCCCGGACACTTTTGCTTTTCCTAAAATGAACGCGCGTTAAGCCGGAAAACGAAAAAAATACCACAAACATTAACAAAAATGTCCATTTGATATAGAATTACAGTGTTTTTGTTCGGTAACTCTTGGGTTTTCGTGTGGCGCAAACGCTTTATGATAAATACGGTGGCTTCAAAACGATCAGCCGTGTCGTGATGACCTTCTATGAAATAGCGTTGGATTCGGATGACATCGGCCATTATTTTGAAGATATAGATATGCCGCGGCTGATTGATCATCAGACGAAGTTTGTATCGTCCCTGATAGGCGGACCGGCGTCATTCAGTGATGACAGGATCGAAGCCGTACACAGGCATCTGAGTATCTCACATGACGAATTTGATGTGATGGCTGAGCTGTTTGGCGAAGCGCTGAGCGTGCATGGTATGTCCGATCAGGATATCAAAACCGCGCTGGCCGCAATTGAAGGGAAGCGTTCAATTATCGTCGCCCGAAACGCGGCATGAGCATTCATGCAATAAACGAACAGCTGTTACGCGCCATCGGTGTCGGCATTGCCGTGGTGCGCGCCTCGGATCTTCAGTTCGTTTTTCATAACGGGCCGTTTTCGGAGTGGTTTGGAACCCCCGAGAACGGCAGTACTCTTACGGACATTCTGCCGGCCCTTGATCCCAAAGAATTGGAAGACGTCAAGCAATCGGGCTTGAGATATTCGGTTGAATTGCAAATCAAGCCGAAGCGGCGGACCTTGATCTTTGCAGTCGCAGTTTCGTTGGCCAAAGGGCTTTCCGAGCAGGTTCTGATTGTCGAATGCCAGAACATCACGCGCATTCGCGAGCTGGAAAGCATGATCGACAGCTACTCCACTATGGTCGAACGCAACACGCGAGAGCTGGAGCGCGAGAAAGAACGGGTTGAACGGCTGCTTCTGAACCTGATGCCACGGGCCGTTTATGAAGAGTTCAAAACCTTCGGTGTTGTCACTCCGCAGCTCTACAAGCAGGTGTCCGTGGTCATGCTGGACTTTGTGGGTTTCACCGATTTCGCGGCCAAGACCGACCCGACAGTGACCCTGAGCGAGTTGAACGACATTTTCACAGCGTTTGACAGGATCGTTGAGCAATTCGGGTGTGAAAGGATCAAAACAATTGGTGACGCATATCTTGCGGTCTCAGGCATGCCTGACCCGACACCCGATCACGCGACTGCTGTGGCCCATTGCGCGGTACGTTTCCTGCGCTATCTCGAACGCCGTAACGAAAGCCACCCGCACAAATGGCAGGCCCGGATCGGTTTGGGGATGGGGGCCGCGGTCGGGTCTGTCGTGGGTATTCAGAAATACGTCTACGACGTTTTCGGTCCGGCGGTAAATATCGCGTCCCGACTGCAAATTTTTGCCAATCCTATGAAAATCGTTGCGCCGGAAGAAATGAAATACGCCCTTATTGACGAATTTCAGGTCTCGGACTTGGGACGTGTTGACATAAAGGGAATGGGCGAGATGAATCTGATCAACGTAACGTCCGGGCTGAGCTTACCGCAAAGCAGCCGAACGTTTTGACAGGTGTCAATCGTCCTGCGGGATCAGACCCAGCCCTCGCAGGTAGATACCAATGCCGCTTTCCAGCAGGTCTTCCGGGGGGAAGGGAGACGTCGCTCCGGTATTGCGCGCGTATAATTCAACCACACCATGGCTCATCGCCCAGATATGTGCGCTGAACATCGACGCGGGCGGGCGCTTTTCAGGTGGAATATGTTGTGACAGGTCGTCGGCGGCTTTTTCAAGAACCGATTTGGCCCGATTGGCGGCCATTGATAGTTCGGGGGTGCGATTCAACGAAATTCCGCTTTCGAACATGGCGATGTAGTGGCCGGGGTTCTTCCGCGCAAAAGCCAGATAGGCCCGCCCGGTTGCCTCGAAGGCGGCAAGGGCAGAGGGTTGGCCCTTGTCATAAGCGTATTGCATCAGGTCCGCGAACATCTCGAACCCTTGCCGTGCAGCTTCGGCGATAAGGTCTTCGCGCCCTTCAAAATGGCGATAGACAGCGGCGGGTGTTACGCCAGCGGTTTTGGCGGCTTCAGATAACGTAAAACCTGTCGGCCCCTTTTCTTCGATCAGGGACAAGGCTGCCTCGATCAGGGCTTGCTTTAGGTTTCCGTGATGATAACCGCGTTTCGACATCCCGGCCTCAGGTTCTTTGATTAGGTATTGGAAGACAAGGGGATAGACCAAATACACACGGTCGTCCAACGCTTGCCCTTGAAATCCTTGGCCGGGCAGGGTGAAAACGCAACCTAGGCTTCCCAGACATCCGGACCACCGCAGATCAGGGGATCAATGTCGCCAATGCTTTTTGCGTCCTTCTCATCATAGTCCAGCGTGTGCAAAACCGTTTGGATTGCTGCAAGACGGGCGCGTTTCTTGTCGTCCGACCGGACAATTGTCCAAGGAGATACGTCTGAATGTGACCGGGTCAGAGTTTCTGAAATCGATTGTGTGTATTCGTCCCACTTGTCCAACCCAGCCACGTCAATCGGGCTGAGTTTCCATTGCTTTAACGGGTCGGTTTCACGGGCCAGAAAGCGATTCAGCTGCTCAGTCCGCCCGACATTGAGCCAGAACTTGAAGAGTTTGATGCCATCATTGACCAGGCCCGTTTCAAGCGGCAGAACCTGACGAAAGAACCGCTCGCGCTCTTCCTGGGTGCAGAAACCAAAGACGTTCTCGACCACGCCGCGATTGTACCAACTTCGGTCAAAGAAAACGATTTCCCCGGCGGCGGGCAGGTGAGGGATGTAGCGCTGGAAGTACCATTGACTGCGTTCAGTCTCTGAGGGTTTGCTGAGCGCCACGTTGCGCGCGCCGCGTGGGTTCAGATTTTCGCGAAACCGTTTGATCGTTCCGCCCTTGCCGGCGGCATCGCGGCCTTCGAAGATGATGGCGATCCGTTGGGCGGTGTCCTTGACCCAAGACTGCATTTTGACCAGCTCGATCTGGAGCAGTTCCATCTGCTCATCATAGTCCTTGGTCTTCATCTTCTCGCTATACGGGTAGGTCGGATTCAGGATATCGCCTTTCTTCGAATTCTCGATCTCATCCCGCACAGCTTTAGGCGCGCTTTCCTGAAAGTACTTCTCGATAGAACCTTTTGCGGTCCGGGCCATTTGTCACCTCGCGATAAAACCCATATCCGACTATGGATTAGTGCTTGGATTAACGCAAACCTGCACGCCGCGCTGCACGATCAATTGCGGCAGCAACCTCGGGCGCTGCGACAACCTGCGGCATGTGACCGATCCCCGGTAACGCGACCAGTTCGGCCTGCGGGATTTGCTGGATCAGACGTTGCGAATGCCATTCAAGGCCGACAGTGTCGTCGGCGGTGCCGTGAACGATTTCGGTTGGCACTGAAATCTCACCGTATCTCGGCTGTATTTGGGTTATCTCATCCAATAGGTTGGCCCGTTGCTTGGCATTTGCATGCATGGAACTGCGCCGGATGGTCAGGCCGGGCCCGAAATGATCAGCGTATCCGGCAGGGGCCGATTGGGGCGCAAATACACTGTTCAATGCCCGTGTCACGTACCAATCGGGCACGAATGAAGAGATCAGGGGCAGGGCGAGCGCGTTGCCGACCGTGGTAGACGCCAATTGGTTAAACCCATCCAAAGGCGTTTCCCACGGAATGGCAGCGGGTGCGATCAGAACAAGCGCCGAGAGATCCTCGGGCCTGGTGACCGCCCATGCAAGCGCCACTGAACCGCCATAGCTTTGGCCCGCAACGATAGGCTTTCCCGCCCCAAGCTGGGCAGCAGCTTTTTGCAGGATATCCGCTTGTTCCGTGATCGTTTCACCGTCTGGGTTGAAACTTTCTGAAAATCCCAGGCCGGGCCGGTCAAAAACGATGACGCGGTAGTTTTCAGCCAGAATGGGTGCCAGCGCAAAAGTCATGTCGCGGGTGTTGCCGCTTGAGCCGTGAAGAAGGACCACGTCTGGCCCTTTCCCCATGACAACCGCATGAACGGCGATCCCGTCGACATCAAGAATCTGGCCTTCGGGTGGGAAAGCCGCTTCTGCCTGCGCTTCATTCCGGGCGCTGCGCCACGCAGTCACAGCGGCAAGGCCCAGAATGATGAGGCCAAAGGATATCAAGTTCTTAGCGGCCAATTTCGCTCATATCAAAAGGCGTCGTCTGATAGATTTCGTTTATCCAGTTCCCGTAAAGAAGATGCGCGTGACTGCGCCAACGATTTTGAGGTGTCTTGGATGGGTCATCATCCGGATAATAGTTGATCGGCACGTTGATGGGCGTGTCATTGGCGACGTCGCGGTCATACTCCTGTTTCAGCGTGTCGCTGTCATATTCAAAATGATTGAAGATATACAGCGCGCGGTGGCTGGGATCCTCGACCAGACAAGGGCCTACATCGTCGCTGCCCAGAAGGGTCGTCAAACCCTGCGCAGCGTCGATCTCAACTTGTTTCATTTCCGTCCAGCGGCTGACCGGGATAACGCAATCGTCAGAGAACCCACGCAAAAAAGGTGATGCAGGGTTCAGATTGCGGTGACGGAAACAGCCAAAGGCCTTGGCATCCAGCATGTGTTTTCGGACACCATGAAAATGGTTGATCATCGCCATCCCGCCCCAACAAACGCCAAAGGTTGAGTGAACGTTTGTCTGAGTCCAGTCGAAGATTTCGCTGATTTCATCCCAATAGGTGACGTCACAAAATTCCAGATGCTCGATCGGCGCACCGGTGATGATCAGGCCGTCGAATTTCTGGTCCTTAACCTCCTGAAAAGGCAGGTAGAACTCTGACATATGCTCGGCGGCGGTGGTTTTTGTCTGGTGTTCCGTCATACGGATCAAAGACAGTTCGATCTGCAACGGGGTTGCGCCGATCAGTCGCGCAAACTGGTTTTCCGTCTGAATCTTCTTCGGCATCAGATTCAGCAACCCGATGCGCAGGGGGCGAATATCCTGACGCATCGCCTGATCCTCGGACATGACCATAACGCCCTCTTTGTTCAGGACGTCAAAGGCGGGCAGATCTGAGGGAATTTTGATGGGCATGTGTCTGACTTCGAAGAGATTAGGGAAAACTGGTAGTTAGGCGTTATTGCGACTGGCCTCAAGGGTGCGTTCGATCAACTCGTCGAAATCAGCCGCATCGCGGATCTTGCCGATGTCGTTGGCATCAATCGCCACGCCCCAGTTCTTTGCCATCGCCTCGTACCGGGGCTGACGATGGGCCAGGGCTTGCGCATAGGTCCAGCGGACAAAGTCATCGGGGTTGACCTCGGCCTCTGCACAGCCGTGTTGATCCAGATACTCGGTCCAGGAACGGGTCAGGAAATTGGCCTGATAAGACATGGGTTTTGGGGCCTTGTCGAAACGGCGCACAAGATCGGCCGTATGACCCTCGTCACCCTTTAGCCAGATCATGAGGGTTTGCCGCGCGAGTTCAGACAAAACCTGATCTCTTGGGTCCTCGGGATCTACCCACTCGCAGATGGATCCGCCCGTATCGCAGATAAAGTGAGGATATTTGTACAGACGTTCGGCGCGGTCGATGAAGTATTCGGTGTCCAGCAGCGCATGAATTTCGGCCAAGCGAAACTGTTCCTGCCTGCGGCGGTATTCCGGCATGTCCAAGCCACCCAGATCGGGGTTTCCCGGCTTGCCCAGATAAGCGGCAACAGGTGTCAGGTTGGCGAATGAAATATTCGAACCGATATAGATCGAATCCGACAACAGCAGTTCACGCAAGAACGGAACTTTCATAGCCTCGGCCTTGGCATTGTCGGTAATGTACTCGCCCATATAGCGCGTTCCGATCCGGTAATCGATCGAGTAGTGGAACCAGTTCCCGGAATCTCTGAGGATGTTGGATACGTAGGTCTTGCCCAATCCTGACATGCCAAAGAACAGCACTTTCTTGCGGCTTGCGGTGCGCCAGTCATTGGCTGAGGTGTAGATCATTTTGCGCTGTCCTTTTTTGCCCTAGCTAAATCGGGCAGCGCACGGCGTCAATTGGGCTGGGACGAACGGTTCAGAACCAAAAGGCCAATCGCCAGAACGGCAAAGCCCAGAAAGGCGTTTGGGGGCAGGGACTCTTCGCGCAGCAATGCGCCCAGAACAATAGCGACCGGGGGTATGACAAGCGTCACCAGCATAAGATTGCCGCTGCCGGCCACTGCCAAAACCCGATAGTAAAGCAGATATGCGCCGGCCGTTGCGACAATTGCATAGTACCCGATGGCCGCCCAGGTTATTGCGGGTAACGCCAAGCTGGGTACTCCATCAACTGCTAGTGTTATTGGCAATACCAACACTGTCGAAGCCGTCAGCATACCGGCGGCGGCAACTACCGGTGGAAGGTGCGATAATGTCTGCCTCGCCCAAGCCGCGGCGCATGCGTAGGAAACTGTTCCGGCCAACACTGCAAGCTGAGCGGTGCTTTGCAGGCTGAAACTCAAGAAATTCTGCGCTCCGATCGCGATTGAGACACCAAGAAAGCCCAGGCAGACACCCAGTAGCCGGTTTTTTGTCAATCGTTCGTCGCGAAAAAACAGTGCTGCTATCAGAACGCCGAAGATCGCAGTTGCTGCGTTCAGGATCGCCGTCAGACCCGTGTCAATGTACAGCTGCCCCCAAGCCATCAGGCTAAAGGGGATGACGTTGTTCAACAGCCCCATGACCAGAAAAGCGCCCCAGACTCGGGGCGCGCTTGGCACCTTGCCCCCCCCGATCCAAGTCACCAGCCACAAGACCAGCATGGCCCAGAATGTGCGGTGCAAAACCGACGTCATCACGGGAAGTGTGTCCAGAGCGACCCGGATGGAAACAAAGGAGGCGCCCCAGATCAGTCCAAGCAGCAAAAGCTCGGTCCACCCGCGGATAGAGAGGTGTTTTTGTTCGTTCATGCGGGCACTGTTTCATTGAAGTTAACCAACGGCGACCCGGTTCATGCGAAAAAGCCCCGCAGAAACTGCGGGGCTTTGTAGTAAATATGATTACTCAGATCAGTTCAGAGCGTATGTGATCTGGAAGCCAACGCTCCAAGCGCTGTTGCCTGTGAACGTGCCACGTGCCGCTGGACCAGCGCCATTCGCGGTGGCATCTCCGATATCCGTGTAACGCACACCACCGGAAATTTTGGCATTCTCAAGAGAATAGGTGCCACCCAGACCGATGCTCCAGAACCCATCTGTCGGGCCGAGGTTCGACACCGGCGTACCTTGGGAAGATTCGTAGCCAAGTGTCACAGCACCAGAAAACTCTTCCGAGAACTGATAGCCCAAACCCAGCGAGTAGGTGAACGTGGCTTCGTCATAGTCAACCAGGTTGCTGGTCGGCGGATAGTTTGGCGGGTTATACACAAGCTGTGGCCAGTCGACCCAACGGATCGAGCCGAACAACAATGTCTTGGGCGCCACACCAGTCTGGAAATCCAAGTTGATTGACTGGGGTGTTTCAATCTCACTTGTGGTGTTGAACGTTGCCACAGTCCCCGGTGGAATTGGTGGGAAAGGAGGCGGATTGAGCGATTCTGTCTGCGAAAGGTCGTGGCTGATCTTGGAGTTGTAAGTCAGCGATACACGTGCAGCGATTTCGGGTTTTTCCCACGCGACACCAACGACATACCCGAATGCGGTATCAGCGCTGGTATCCACCTGATAGCCTGCGGTAATCGGAACAGTTATCGAAGCCTCGACGCGTTGCGCGCGAATCCCACCGATCGCACTGAATCCGCCATCGAATTTGTAGCGCAGCAGTGCAGTGATGGCATCTGTATCCGCTGTCGCCCTCAGGCTGTCGGTCCGACCGCCGGGAATTGGGTTGATAGACAGGGGATACGTGCTCGCGTACTGAATATCGGCGCCGTAGGGTTGATCGTAGATCAGCGCGAAATCAAGTTTTTCCGTAAGCGCCGTTTTGTACCCCAAGTGTGGCGTAAAGAAGTCGTTTGCAACTTCGCCGGAAGCAACGGGTTGGCCGCCGTTTGTACCAAAAATGTCTGGCATCGTACCGGTCACGCTTGGGTCGGTATACCCCAACCGAAACTGAACTGCAGAGCCTTCTTCAAAGATCAGGTTGATACCCTGACCGCTGCGGTCCAGACCGCCTGCATAACCAGCCGTTGCTCCAACGCACAAAGCGCACGTTGCGAGTAGTGTTGTTTTCATTCTGTCCTCCCGAACATTTTTCGAGTATTTGCCTGGCGAAGAATTGAGTGAGTCCAGCGCCTACTCGTTGTGTAATGCGCGATACTTTCTTTTCAGTTAGTTTAAGGTCAACTGGTGACGGTGCGTTACTTGCTACCACTACAGTTCTGAACTGTTGCTAAACTGTTACGATTTTCGGACCAGATGTTCAGGAAAATGCCTGTAAAGATGACAGCAGCACCGATCAGCACCCAATGGTCGATGGGCTCGTGATAGAGGATCGTTCCGATCACCGCGATTGTCGGAAGGCGTGCAAAATCAAAGGGAATGACGACGGTTGCCGGGGCGATAGACAGGGCATTGGTAATGCAGAAATGCGCTAACAATCCCGCCAATCCAACCAGAATCAAGTAGGGAGCAGTTTGCATTGTCGGAAGCGCAATCTGACCGTCGATGCCAGCGGCTGTGGCCCCAAGGACCGCTTGCATTGCAGTCAGCCAGAAAACGATACACCCAATGCTGGCAAAACGCGTGAGCTTCTTAGTGGTAATCGTTGTAAAAGCAAAGAATACCGCGGATGCCGCCGCTGTTATTAAGCCGGGGCTCAACGGGGCAGCGCCTGGGCGCGTGACGATCAGAACTCCTGAAAACCCAATTAGCGCCGCTATCAACCGGAGCGGGGTCAACCGTTCGTTCAGAAACAGCGGCGATAGCAGGATCACCCAAAGCGGCTGAGTGAACTCCAGCGCGAAAACCTGAGCCAAAGGAGCCACTGCAACGGCGTAGAACCAGAGATTTTGCCCTGTGAAATGTAAGGTGTTTCGTAGGGCGTGCAATCCCAGCCGTTCGGCTGAAACCTGATGCCAGTTGCGAGTTAAAGTCAGGACTGTTGCAACAACGACGAACCCCACGATGCTGCGATACATCATGATTTCAAAGGTATCATGCGCAGAACTCAGCTCACGCCCTGCAACCGCCATGGATGAGAATGAGGCGATCGCACCCGTCATCCAAAGACCGGCCTTCAACACGTCTTTCTGTGCATGGCTCATTTCGGGCGTCCATCAGGTTCGTCGCGGGGCCGCGCTGCCAAAAGACCGCAAAGCCAAGCGCTTATGATAAGCAGACTAGGTTCGTCAGGCTATTCAAACGCCGAAGGTGCGCCAGATTCAAGGTCGTATAGGTGACCGCCCCGAACAAAGGCTTGAACAAACAGGGCGTTTTGCAGCTCAATCAGTTAGGTTTTTTGCAGGCATCTGCTGGTCATTCCCACTCGATGGTGCCGGGAGGTTTCGATGTGATGTCATAGGTGCACCGGTTGATGCCTTTGACTTCGTTGATGATCCGCGTTGCCGTTTCGCCCAAGAAATCATGGCTGAACGGGTAGTAGTCCGCGGTCATGCCATCGACAGATGTGACGGCCCGCAGCGCACAGGCGTAGTCATAGGTGCGTCCGTCGCCCATGACGCCTACGGTGCGCACTGGTAAGATGGCGACAAAAGCCTGCCAGATGTCATCATAGAGGCCGTGTTTACGGATCTGGTCGATATAGATCGCATCGGCTTCCCGCAAAATACCCAGCTTTTCACGTGTGATTTCACCGGGGCAGCGGATTGCCAGACCTGGGCCGGGGAAGGGGTGGCGTCCGATGAAGCTCTGCGGAAGACCAAGTTCGCGGCCAAGTGCGCGCACTTCATCCTTGAACAGCTCTCGCAAGGGCTCGACCAGCTTGAGGCCCATCTTTTCCGGCAAGCCACCGACATTGTGGTGCGATTTGATGGTTACAGAAGGCCCGCCTGAAAATGACACCGATTCGATTACGTCCGGATAAAGCGTGCCTTGCGCCAGGAACTCGGCACCTTCAATGGTGTCGGCGTGTTTCTGGAAGACGTCGATGAACAGTTTGCCGATGATCTTGCGTTTGGTTTCCGGGTCGCTTTGCCCTTCAAGCTCGCCAAGGAACAGTTCGGATTCGTCCGCGTGGATCAGCTGGATGTTGTAGTTGTCGCGGAACATGCCAACAACTTCCGTAGCCTCGTTCTTGCGCAACAGCCCGTGGTCGACGAAGACGCAGGTCAACTGGTCCCCAATCGCCTCGTGGATCAGGATCGCCGCGACTGAGCTGTCAACACCGCCCGACAAACCGCAGATGACCTTCTTGTCGCCAACCTGCTCGCGGATCTTGCGAATCATCTCTTCGCGATAGGCCCCCATGGTCCAGTCGCCTTTGAAACCGGCCAGCTTGACGAAGTTCTCATACAGCTTCGCGCCCTTGGGCGTGTGGTGGACTTCAGGATGGAATTGCACGGCATAGAAATGACGCGCTGGATCGGCTGTGATTGCAAAGGGCGCGTTGGGCGACGTGCCGAAGACCTGAAACCCCGGCGCGATTTCACTGACGTGGTCGCCGTGGCTCATCCAGACCTGTTCATCCCCGTCGTCAAACCAGCCGTTCAGAATTTCCAGTTTGTCTTTTGGCGTGACAAAAGCCCGACCAAACTCGGCCGTGCCATGGCCGCTTTCGACCTTGCCGCCAAGCTGGTGCATCATCACTTGCTGGCCATAGCAAATGCCCAGGATCGGCACGCCGTAGTCAAATATCTCTTGCGGAGCACGGGGTGACCCCTCGCGCGTCACACTGTCTGGCCCGCCCGAGAAAATCACGGCACGTGGTGCCATTTCCCGCACAAAATCCATCGTGACATTCTGGTAGGGGTGAATTTCGCAATAGACATTCAGTTCACGCAGGCGGCGGGCAATAAGCTGCGTAACCTGGCTGCCGAAGTCGATGATCAGAAGGCGGTCGTGGGATGTCTGGGTCATGTCAGCGCCTTAGGGCAAGCCTGCACATTTCGCAAGAGCGAGGTCCAATTCCGGCGCTGGTTTCGGCAAAGTTCACCGCAAAGATCTTTGACACGAGGGTTTTTGACCGGTGGTTCCGGAGGCGCACTTAGACACGGAAGAAGGGGACGCTTTCCATTTCCAGATTTCACCTTTGGCAGCCGGTTCGCCGGATTGCCACGCGGCAATGTCGCTTTTTCCCCCAACGTGCCGCAATCCCTATGCTTGCGTTCCGGCAAACCTGTATCAAACGCTCAATCTAACCAACAACACGGGATCTTCTCATGACCGAGGCAAACACCCGGCGCAGGGCAAGAGGTGGCGGTGGCGCTGCCCGCCGTGCCGAGCGGACTGCAGTTCGTATCGAGACCGCGAAATACATCGAACGCAACATTCCGAACTTCGAAATCCTTAACGAAGAGGCGCTGGAGATCATTGAAAACAACGCGGAAACCGTGTTGGAAGAGATCGGTGTAAACTTTGTTGACAACCCTGCCGCTCTGGAACGATGGCGCGACGCTGGTGCGGATATTGACGGTGAACGCGTGCGCATTCCGCGCGGCCTGGCTCGTGAGCTGATCAAAACAGCGCCCAGCGAGTTTACCCAACATGCCCGCAACCCCGAGAAATCGGTCGTGATTGGTGGCCGGAACATGGTTCTGGCCCCGGTTTACGGCCCTCCTTTCGTGCGCGATGCACAAGGCGGCCGTCGTTACGCGACGATGGACGACTTCAACAAGTTCGTGAAACTCGCCTATATGTCCAAGTGGCTGCACCATTCGGGCGGTACAGTATGCGAACCGACGGACATTCCGGTGAACAAGCGCCATCTGGATATGTTGAAGGCGCACATGACCCTGTCGGACAAGCCTTTCATGGGTTCAGTGACCGATCCCAGCCGGGCTCAGGATTCGGTTGAGATGTGCGAAATCCTGTTCGGAAAGGAATTCGTTCAGCAAAACACGGTGATGACGTCGCTGACCAACATCAACTCGCCGATGACATTCGATGATGTGATGATGGGCTCGCTGGAAGTTTATGCCCGCAACAATCAGGCCTGTATCATCTCGCCCTTTATCGTGGGCGGTGCGATGGCGCCGGTCTCGGTGGCCGGTACTTTGACCCAGGTTCTGGCCGAGGTTCTTGCCGGTGTGGCGTACAGCCAGATCGTCCGTCCCGGTGCACCCGCGATCTTTGGTGCATTCGTGACCTCGATCGACATGAATTCTGGCGCGCCGACCTTTGGTACGCCGGAAGCTGCGCATATCACTTATGGCGCGGGTCAGTTGGCGCGGCGTCTGAACTTGCCGTATCGGTCCGCAGGGTCTTTCTGTGGCTCGAAACTTCCGGATGCGCAGGCGGCTTATGAAACAGCGAACTCGCTGAATATGGGACTGTTGGCTGGCGTGAACTTCATGTTGCATGCCTGCGGCTGGCTGGAAGGCGGTCTGGTGGCCGACTTCGAGAAGTTTGTCATGGATGCCGACCAGTTGGGTGTTTTGCATTCGCTGGCCAAGGGCGTGGCCTATGACGAAAACGCGCAGGCCATGGATGCGATCCGGGAAGTTGGCCCCGGCGGGCATTATCTTGGATGTGCCCACACGCAGGCGAACTTCAAGCAATCCTTCTGGAAGTCCGATCTGCTGGACTACAAGCCATATGAAACCTGGCAGGAAGAAGGCGCGCGTGATACGCGGGCTCTGGCCTCTGCGCGGGTTGAACGCCTGCTGGCAAATTACCAGCAACCGCATATGGAACCGGATACAGCTGCAGCGCTGGAAGCCTATATCGCCGAGAAAAAGGCCTCCATGCCGGATGCGTTTTCCTAATTATTGAAGGACTGGGGCGCGGTTGGCCTGATACAGCCGCGCCTCACCCAACAGCGCGATAAGAATGTCGAGATGCCGGACCAGAGAGTATGCGGCATCATCTTCTTTGCGCAGTTCATTCACCTCTTTTTCCATCTCAATCAGACGCAGCAGGGCTTGACCTGAACCCGGCAAGGACTCGTATCCCAGAATACGTTGCAGATGCCTGTCCCGGTTGTACTCTCTCGCTCCGAAATTGGCGGCTCTCGCCAACATGCGTGGGCGGTGAAGCATTGAGATCATTGTCATCAGGTCCTGCATCTTATGTGTCCTGTGTCTGAGGTTTACGGGACCATTAAGCGCACAACCTAAGCGGGTGTTGCCTTCGTGACAGCCTCTCCGAACGATGGTTTCACGACTGTTTATCTTTTTGAATCAAATCTGGTTCGTGCCTTGTGAGGTTAACGAACGAGTAACGAATGGGCCTCTAGTTAGATTTGGTTAACCGGCTATCCGAGGGCGAAAAGTGACATTTTGTTTTGTCGACGAGGGCAAATAATCATGGAAAACAACATGGCTTTCACCATTCCGGCATGGGTTCCAGAGGGGGCGCAAAGATACCTTGCTCATACCGAAACCGGACGCTCGATCCGCGATATCGCGAGATCGGCAGGCTGCCATGCGTCAACCATCCTCCGGCAAATCCGACGTATTGAGATGCGCCGCGACGATCCTTTGGTGGATGCCGCGTTGCAATCGCTGGCAGAAACACATTTCTCCATGTTAGACGACACAAACGGGGCGGCCGCGATCGCGGATGAAACAGCCCAGGAAGAGGCGTTCGAAAGAGAGGCATTGCGCATTTTGCGCCGCCTGAGTGAGACGGGTTCGGTTCTTGCCGTGGCTGAAGAAATGGACAAAGCGGTAGTCGTTCGTGACACCGGCAATGCCGGAGCCACCAGAACCGCAGTCGTCGATTGCGAGATCGCTCAGGCTCTGGCCTTAAAGGACTGGATTTCCTGCGATAATCCCGGTCGTATATCGCGGTACAGGATTTCCGCTGCAGGCCGAACGGCCCTGAGCCACCTGATCGAAAAAGCGGAAAACAAGGCGCGTGTGGGAACCGAAGTCGGCTTTGCCGAAACTCAGTCGTTGTTTCAGGTAAAAACATCGGGTGGGGCGACAGACCGGATCAGGCGCATTCGCTATAGTGCCACCGAAAGCCCGTTGGTCGCCCTTGCACGCAGGCGTGACCGTGATGGCAAGCCATTTCTGGATGAAACGCTTGTCAGCGCCGGAGAGCGTTTGCGAGAAGATTTCGAATTGGCGCAGATTGGCCCACAGGTTTCACAGAACTGGGACCGGTTTCTAACGGCTGGTGGCCGCGGCAGTTATGACAGTGAAAGCCACGGAGGAAAGGAGGCATCCGATGCGCGGGACCGCGTGGCGCGGGCTTTGTCTGACCTTGGCCCCGGACTAAGTGACGTTGCCCTGCGGTGCTGTTGCTATCTCGAAGGGTTGGAACTGGCGGAAAAACGCATGGGCTGGTCAGCACGATCCGGAAAGATTGTTCTGCGGATCGCGTTACAGCGGCTGAAGCGCCACTATCAGGATCAGGCTGAACGCGACCGCATGATAGGCTGAACGCGACCGCATGATAGGCTGAAGGCACAAAAAAGGCCCGTCTAAACGGGCCTTTCTTCGTCTTGTTAATACTCAGGCCAGTTCGGGCTCTGCCGTTGCCTGAAGATGTTTCATCAGGTTTTCGGGCGAAGACACGCCATAGGGATCTTCGGGGCAGTTATCCATCAGACCAGGTTCTTCGAACCACGCTTCGACAACACCGTCGTTTACGATGGCCGCATAGCGCCATGACCGCATGCCAAAGCCAAGGTTATCCTTGTCAACCAACATACCCATTTTGCGGGTGAACTCGCCCGACCCATCCGGAATGACCTTAACGTTGGTCAGACCCTGATCTTGCGCCCATTTGTTCATCACAAAGCTGTCGTTGACAGACATGCAGTAGATTTCATCGACACCCCGGGCAATGAAATCGCTATACCCGTTTTCAAAGCCGGGCAGTTGATATGTCGAGCAGGTGGGTGTGAACGCGCCGGGCAACGAGAACAGGATCACGCGTTTTCCGGCAAAATAGTCAGCGGTGGTCTTGTCTTCCCAACGGAATGGGTTTGGTCCTTCGATTGAGTCATCGCGGACACGGGTGTGAAAGGTCACGTTGGGCAGTGTTGCGCCGGATTTCATGGTCAAGCTCCTGTGATTCACCTGTGGTTTTGCCGTGACTTAAAACAGTTCTAAACTGCCTTCAATCGACGAAATGCCGCATTCTGAATTAATAAAATATTCTCATTAGGCATTGAAAAAATGCGATAAAATGGGAATTTGCAATCGCGTTCTTGCTCATGCGCGGCTGCGTTGCATAGCGGCTATGCGCCGCTGGTGTAACACAGCACATCTGTCTATGTTATGAGCGACAAGATTGACCCAAAGTCAGGAATACTGCCCGTGCGAGATCTGAAGATCCCCGAACAGCGCCACCCGGAGAAAGCGCACCGCCCAGATAATGCGCAGCCCAAGAAACCGAACTGGATCAGGGTCAAGGCACCCGGCGGCAAAGGTTATGCAGATACGCGCCGGATCATGCGCGATAACAATCTGGTCACCGTCTGCGAAGAGGCGGGATGCCCCAATGTCGGCGAATGCTGGAGCCAGGGCCACGCCACCATGATGATCATGGGTGAGATCTGTACCCGTGGCTGCACATTTTGTAATATCGCTACTGGCCGCCCAGACGACCTTGACGCCTTTGAACCCGGCCGGGTGGCACATGCGGTCGAAAAACTTGGCCTGAACCATGTGGTTATCACCTCGGTTGATCGGGATGATCTGAGCGATGGTGGAGCCGAGCATTTTGCGCAGACCATCCGCGCGGTGCGGCACCGCTCTCCCAAAACCACGATCGAGATTCTGACGCCCGATTTTCTGAAATGCGATGCGGATGTTCTGGAAATTGTGGTCCAGGCAAAGCCGGATGTCTTCAATCACAATCTGGAAACCGTACCGGGTCTGTACCCCGAGGTTCGCCCCGGCGCGCGGTACTTCCATTCCCTGCGTCTATTGCAGCGGGTGAAAGAGCTTGATCCGTCGATCTTTACCAAGTCCGGTATCATGGTTGGGCTTGGCGAAAACGAACAGCAGGTGCGTCAGGTCATGGATGACATGCGCGCGGCGGATATCGATTTTCTGACAATTGGCCAGTATCTGCAACCGACACCGAAACACCATGGCGTTGATCGTTTCGTAACACCCGAAGAGTTCGCGTCTTACGAAAAGGCGGCTTACGGCAAAGGCTTTCTGATGGTATCCGCGACACCTTTGACCCGGTCTTCTTATCATGCAGGTGATGATTTTGCCCGGCTGCGCGCGGCGCGTCTAGAAAAGCTACAAAAAGCGTGACGCCGGACCAGATCGCGCGACTGACCCTTCTGCGCCACGAGTTGCATCAACATCCTGAACTTTCGGGGCAAGAAAAGAATACCGCAGTGCGGGTGGCTGAACTTCTGCGCGACGCTGGTGCTGACCATGTCCTGACCGGAATTGGTGGGCATGGGATCGCCGCCGTTTTCGAAAGTGGCCAACCCGGTCCCACCTTGGGCATTCGCTGCGAATTGGATGGGTTGCCGATCCAGGAGTTGGCGGACCATTCCTATGTATCACAGGTCGTGGGCAAAGGGCATTTGTGCGGCCACGATGGGCATATGACAATGGTTCTGGGCGTGGCAGACGGGTTGAAGCATCAACGCCCAATGAAAGGCCGAGTCGTATTGATTTTCCAGCCAGCCGAAGAGACTGGCCATGGTGCAATCGCTTTCCGGGCTGATCCCCAATACGCCGAGGTTGCGCCCGACCTCGTGTTGTCGTTGCACAACTTACCGGGGTTGGAGTTGGGGGTGGTAGAAATTTGTGACGGTCCCGCCAATTGCGCCTCACGTGGGATGCAGATTGTTTTGACTGGAAAGACGTCACATGCTGCTGCTCCTCAAGATGGGGTGTCGCCTGCCGGTGCGCTGGCTAACCTGATGCCGGCTTTAAACGCGTTAGGGGGCGGCGGGGATCTTAATGACGATTACGCATTGACCACCGTCACACATGCCACGTTGGGTGAGCGCACGGTCGGAGTAGCACCGGGGCGGGCCGAGCTATGGGTGACACTTCGCACGGTCACAGACGCGCGAATGGTGCAGCTGATCAGCGACGCTGAATCGTTGGTCCGTGAAATGGCCAAAGCCGAAGGACTGGCGGTCGAAATCAGTTATGACGAAGTGTTTGAGGCTTGTGCCAATCACCCGGAAGCAGTCTCGATCCTGTACACGGCCTGCACGGAGCAGGGCGTTGCTTGCAGGTTTGTCGATCAGCCACAGCGGTTTTCAGAAGATTTCGGCCAGTTTGGAAAAAGTGCGAAGGCCGCCATGTTCTGGTTGGGGTCGGGGAGCGACCATCCCCAGTTGCACAACCCGGACTATGACTTCCCGGATGCGCTTATTCCGATTGGGACCGGGATATTTCTGAAGGCCATCGAAGCTGTGTTAGGCCGCGACTGCTAGGACCGAGGCTTTCAGTTCATCAGATCGCCAACGATTCCAACGGCTTCTATTACAGTCTTCGTATCATCCGATATCGAGATTATTTCGTCGTCGACCCGAATATACCGTTGCCCCGGCTTCAGCGGTTTGAGCTTCCAGTTGTCGAGGTCGTCAATATAGTCAAAACGCAGGTCGTCCGGCAATTTCTGACCTCGGGTGTATCGTTTGATTTGACCGGGCGGAACAGCCTTGCCGTTTGACTTAATGGATTTCTCTACTTTGGTTTTGTTGGCACCTTGCCCTTTGCCCTTGTTGTCTTTTGCATATGACTCGTTTGCAAGGGACACGATCACCAAAAAGACGCTCGCTACCGCAAAAAATCGCTTCATCAACAATACTCCTGTTATTACCTGAAAGGTAAAGCGACGAGGCGATGATTGTCCAATGATATTCGAAATAATGAATTTTAAACGGGCCTGAGCACGAGATCGGCAAATTTCCCGTTCGGCTATTCGTCCGTAAAGCGGACTTTGCCAATATAGGGCAGGTTGCGGTTGCGTTGGGCGTAGTCAATTCCATAACCCACGACAAATTCGTCTGGTATCTCAAAACCGATCCAGTCTGATCGGAAATCCACTTCGCGGCGGCTCGGCTTGTCCAGCAGGGCGATGGATTTCAGGCGCGCGGGGTTACGGCTTTGCAGCAACTTGGTGACATGGTTCAACGTATGGCCGGTGTCAACGATATCCTCGACAACCAGCACGTCGCGCCCTTCAATTGCGCCGCGCAAGTCTTTGAGAATACGAACTTCCCGGCTGCTCTCCATCGCGTCTCCGTAAGAAGAAGCTTCAAGGAAATCCACCTCGATCGGAAGGTCAAGTTCGCGCACAAGGTCGGCGATGAATACAAAGCTGCCGCGCAGCAGACCCACGACCACCAATTTGTCGGTGTCTTTGAACTCTGCCGAAATGTCGCGACACAGCTCCTCGATTCGAGCAGCGATGGCCTTTGCCGAGATCATCTCATCTATCATATATGCGCGGTCAGTCATCGCAGCCCCCTTGATCTTTGGCGCGCAACATACGACATGACGCGCCATTGTCACCTGCAAATACCGGACGCCATGCCTATCCATTCGGAAACCCGCCACCTGCCGTATACAGCCCAGCAGATGTACGACTTGGTTGCCGACGTGGCCAAGTACCCCCAATTTCTGCCGTGGTGCGCTGCTGCCCGCATTCGCAATACCTATGCGCTGGAAGAGGCTGAGGTGATGGAGGCCGATCTGGTCATCTCGTTCAAGGTTTTCCGGGAACGTTTTGGCAGCAAAGTAACCCTGTTTGCGGATCAAAAGAAAATCGACACCGAATACCTGGACGGCCCCTTCAAATACATGAAATCCGACTGGCAGTTCGAGGACGCGCCTGAAGGGGGCTGCAACGTATCGTTCCATGTGGATTTCGAGTTCAAGAATGCCATCCTGCAAGGAATAATCGGCGTGGTTTTCAACGAAGCCATGCATCGGATCGTGCGCGCGTTCGAGGCGCGTGCGCAAGAACTCTACAGCTAGGTCTTTACCCTTGTCAGGCGCACGCTAGACTACGCGCATGACGGGATTTACAGCATCATTAGCCACCTTCGTGGCAGGTCCGGTTTTGACGTCGGCTCAGGCAAGAATCGTCACGTCGCTTTCTGTTCTTGACTGGGTCGCTGTGGGCCGGGCAGGTGCGCGCGAACCCGTCTCAACCACGGTTCGCGACATGATATTGTCCGAGGGCGGAAACCCTCAGGCGCATCTCTTTGGCGGCGGCTCGGCGCCGCTGCGTGGTGCGGCGTTGGTCAATGGCACGGTGTCCCACGCGCTGGATTACGATGACACGCATTTCGCCCATATCGGACATCCTTCCGTCGCCATTTTGCCCGCAGCCCTTGCGGTGGCAGAATGGGATGACCGTATTCTTGTCGACATGCTCGAAGCCGCTTTGGTGGGTATGGAAACCTCAATCCGAATTGGCTTGTGGCTGGGGCGCGGCCACTATCAGGCAGGATTTCACCAGACGGCAACATCCGGTGCCTTTGGGGCGGCTGTCGCTGTCGGTCGTTTGCTGGGTTTTGACGCAAACCAGATGCGAATGGTTCTGGGTCTGACGGCAACGCGTGCGGCAGGACTGAAGGCGCAGTTCGGAACCATGGGCAAGCCGTATAACGCCGGACTTGCCGCCTCGGCAGGGGTCGAGACAGCCTTGCTGGTGCAGCGCGGTTTTCAGGCCAACGCCGACGCGCTGGAAGGTCCTTTTGGGTTTGGCGCAACGCATCAAGGCGCGGCAGACCAAACTGCTCTGGATGGGTTGGGCGATGAATGGCTGTTTGAAACGGTCAGCCACAAGTTTCACGCCTGTTGCCACGGTCTTCACGCCGCGCTGGAAGCCGCGCGGGAGTTGGACATAGCAGAACCCGAGGTCGCCGAGATCCAGATAAAAACGCATCCGCGCTGGATGAGTGTGTGCAATCAGCTGTCACCGACAACCGGACTGGGGGCCAAGTTTTCCTATCGGACAGTGATCGCGATGCAGGCGCTGGGATATGATACGGCTTTGCCAGGCAGTTTCACTGACAAGGTCTGCCTCGACCCGCGTATAACGTCTTTGCGCGACCGCATCACGGTCGAGGCAGATGAAAGCCTGTCAGAAACGCAGTCGCATCTGTCCCTGCTGCGTCGCGATGGCATTCGCCGCGAAGCAACGCATGATCTGCTGAACCCAATATCGCTGTCTGACCGCGAGGATCGCGTACGCGACAAAGCGACCAAGCTGATCGGCGCGGATGAGGCGGACACGATCTGGTCGATGCTGCGCACAGGGGGACGTGCACGCGATTTGGCCGAACGAATGGCGGGTTAAGCCACGCGCCAGTGCAACGGAAAGCCCGGGTCAAACACAGTGACCGGTCCATCGCCTGTGTCAATCTTTGAGGGATACGAAACGGGCTCACCCTTGGTCAGGGTGATCATCTCTTGGTTCACGGGCAAGCGATAGAAACCTGGCCCGTTGAGCGACATAAAGCCTTCCAGCTTGTCCAAAGCACCTTCCCGGTCAAACATCTCGGCGACCAAAGACATAGTGTTGGTCGCCGTGAAACAACCGGCACAGCCGCAAGCCATTTCCTTGTTTGCATCCGTGTGCGGGGCGCTGTCTGTACCCAAAAAAAACCGCGCATCGCCCGACGTTGCGGCGGTTAGCAGGGCCAGACGGTGTTCCTCGCGCTTGGCAACGGGAAGGCAATAGTAATGCGGTTTGATGCCACCAACCAAGATGTGGTTGCGGTTGATAATCAGGTGATGCGCCGTGATCGTTGCACCCAGATCAATCGCGTTGGCTTTGACATAATCCACACCATTGGACGTGGTGATATGTTCCATCACCACACGCAGGCCCGGTGTCGATCTGCGGATCGGATCCAGAACACGGTCGATGAACACGGCTTCACGGTCAAATATATCAATCTCGGGATCCGTCACCTCGCCATGTACGCACATGGGCAAGCCGATTTCGGCCATCTTCTCAAGCACCGGGCGCACTTTGTCGAAATCGCGCACACCCGAGGCAGAGTTGGTCGTAGCCCCGGCAGGATACAGCTTGACGGCTTTGATCACACCGCTGGCATGGGCCGCTGCGACATCTGCGGCGTCTGTATCTTCGGTCAGATACAGGGTCATCAGCGGCTCGAACGTCATACCGTCGGGCAGGGCCGCCAGAATGCGGTCGCGATAAGCGGCGGCCTGATCGCCGCGCACAACCGGCGGCACTAGGTTCGGCATAATGATCGCACGGGCGAAATGGCGCGCGGTTTCGGGCAGAACGGCTTGTAGCATCGCGCCATCGCGCAGATGCAGGTGCCAGTCGTCGGGGCGGTGGAGCGTAAGGGTGTCGGTCATGGCCTTCCGCTAGCATAGCTGTTGCAAAAGACCAACTGCGTCCGCGCAAGCCACAAAGAAAATCTTGTCAACCGACCTGAACGTCGTAGCCCCGACCTAGGTTGAGGTCTTGACGGCCAGACGGTTGCATGACCTGTTTATCCCTATAGCAGAGAGGGGTTCCATGACACAGCCAGTTTCCATCGATGCCGTGCAGCAGATGCTGGGTCGTCAGGGCTATGTCTGTGGTCGCGCCCTTGCGACGGTTGTGTTCCTGTCGCTGAAGCTTGGACGCCCGTTGTTTCTGGAAGGCGAGGCTGGGGTGGGAAAGACCGAGATCGCCAAGGCTCTGGCATCCGGGTTGAACCGGCGCCTGATCCGTCTGCAATGCTACGAAGGTCTGGATGCGCCTTCTGCCGTTTACGAATGGAACTTTCCGGCGCAGATGGTCGCGATCCGAACGGCCGAGGCCGCAGGTGGGGCCGACCGGGGCGCGTTGCAGACTGAACTGTTCTCGGACGAATACTTGATCGAACGCCCCTTGTTGCAGGCAATGCGCCCGGACGAAAACGGAGCGCCGGTTCTTCTGATCGACGAACTGGACCGGACCGATGAACCGTTCGAAGCGTTTCTACTGGAAGCTCTGAGTGATTTTCAGGTCACGATTCCTGAACTGGGCACTGTTGCAGCACCCGAACCACCGATTGTGATTGTCACGTCGAACCGGACCCGCGAAGTGCACGATGCCCTCAAGCGTCGCTGCCTGTATCACTGGGTCGATTATCCCGATTTCGAACGTGAAATCGAAATTCTGCATGCGCGCGCGCCTGAAGCTGCGGGAGGGCTCAGTCGCGAGGTTGTAGCCTTCGTTCAACGTTTGCGCACCGAGGATTTATTCAAGAAACCCGGTGTGGCCGAGACCATCGACTGGGCGAAATGCCTGTTGGCGCTGGATGTGATGAACCTCAGCCCCGAGGTGATCGGCGACACGCTGGGTGCGATCCTCAAATATCAGGACGACATTCAAAAACTTCAGGGGTCCGAGGCCAAACGCATCCTCGACGAGGCCAAGGCCACGCTCGAACCGGTCTGATGTTTCATCTTTTTCCAAATACTCCGGGGGTATGGGGGCAGAGCCCCCATAGCGTCTGATGGCCGAACAACTTCCGCTGGATATCCCGGACAACCCAAAGCTGGCGCACAACATCACCCATTTTGCTCGCGCACTCAGAAAGGCAGGGTTGCCAATCGGACCCGGTCGTGTGATCGACGCTATTCGTGCCGTGCAGGCGGCAGGTTTTTCCGAGAAACAGGATTTCTACTGGACCTTACACGCCTGTTTCGTGAACCGCCCGGAACACCGCGTGGTTTTTGCGCAAGTCTTCCGAATGTACTGGCGAGACCCGCGTTACATGGAACACATGATGGCGATGATGCTTCCTGCAATTCGCGGCGTTCAGGAAGAACGCAAGGCCGATGCCGGTGAAAAGCGCGCGGCTGAGGCGCTGCTGGACGGGGTTGAGCGTGATTTGCCGGAGGCTGCCGGACAAGAGGAAGGCGAAACCGAGATCGAAATCGACGCAACCCAAACCGCTTCGTCCGAGGAGCGGCTGCGCAATCTGGACTTCGAGCAGATGAGCACCGCCGAAATCGCGCAGGCCAAGCGCGTTTTGGCGGGGATGACACTGCCAGTAAAGCCAATTGAATCACGCCGCGGGCAGACCAGTCATCTGGGGCACCGCATCGACCGTGCCCGCACCTTGCGCGCGGCCATGCGGCAAGGGGGTGAGTTGCGCGACATAGCCAGGCTACAACCCAAACCACGCTGGCCAAATCTTGTCGCGCTTTGCGATATTTCCGGCTCGATGAGCCAGTACAGTCGGATCATCCTGCATTTCCTGCACACGGTATCGAACGCCAAGGGTGCGGGTTGGGCCAAGGTCCATGCCTTCACATTCGGCACACGCCTGACCAACATAACGCGCCACCTGCACCAACGGGATGTAGACGCAGCACTTACCGCCGCAGGGGCCGAGGCACAGGATTGGGAGGGTGGCACTCGCATCGGAGAGTGCCTGCATCAATTCAATCGGGACTGGTCACGCCGGGTGATGGGGCAAGGGGCGGTCGTTCTGCTGATCACCGACGGGCTCGAGCGGGGTGATCCAGAGCTCCTCAGGAAAGAGATTGAACGTGTGCACCTGTCCTCAAAACGCCTGATCTGGCTGAATCCCTTGTTGCGTTGGGACGGGTTCGCGCCCAAGGCGCAAGGGGTTGCCGCGATGCTGCCGCATGTAGACAGTTTTCGCGCAGGGCATTCGATTGCCTCACTCGAAGACTTGGCCGCAGCGATTTCACAATCCGGTGACCAGGGCCAGAAAGCACGGCTGATGGCCGCGCTTTCCGACTAGCCGATTACGTCAGCTGCTCTTCGTTGCACTTCCGAGCCATTTCCATGGCTTTGTAAGTGCCTGTCAGATCGACCGTGAAGGCATAGGATGTCTCGGGGAACACGATCATGACCTTCTTCTTTGCCAGATCATCCGCGAACTGAGGGCTGTCCGACAGGACATAACCACCGGAATAGCCTTTGGTGATGTTACCTTTCATGCCGGTCGCTTCACCCAGATAGATGTTGTCGCCCAGCAGGATGGCGACTTCTTGCGTCTCGCCACGTTTGATATCGGTTTCAGCCTTGGTGAAAACGCCGACATATCCCACACCGCGATCTTCGGTCAGACCCATCTGAACGACGTTTTCCGCATCATCAACGGCCTCGATCAGGCAGGATTTCTTTTCATTGTCGATGAAGACTTTCCAGCCTTCAACCTCTCCATAGCGTTGGAATGTGTCAGCCCACGCCGCGGTTGAAGTCAAAAGACCAACTGCCGCGCCCAGTGCAAGAAAACGTTTCAACTGCATGTCTCCGATCTATGAATTGTTTGGTATGCAAGCCAGACCTGATGCCGGTTGCCTCTACAGGCTAGAACTCGGGTCACAAACAATCAATGCTATGATTTGTTGAATATCTTTCAGGCCGTGGCGTTGCCTAATGGGGTCCAATATAGACCTTTTGGTAAGCTTGGTGCGCTTTTCATCCCGCAAATCCCGCTTATGTTGGTGTCATAGGTCATCCGGAGGTTCCGATGAAGCGATTCGACAACAGTCCTGAAACGGCGCTTGACTGGCACCGCAGCGGGCGCGGCGCGGCGCTCGCTACAGTTGTCGAAACTTGGGGCAGTGCGCCGCGGCGGGTGGGATCCCAATTGGTGATTGGTGGCGATGGTCGGATCGAAGGTTCCGTTTCTGGCGGATGTGTCGAAGGTGCTGTTATCGTCGAGGCGCTTGAAGCCATTGACGAAGGCGAAGCGCGTTTGCTTGAATTCGGGGTCAGTGACGACGATGCCTTTGCGGTTGGTTTGGCCTGTGGGGGGACCATACGCATTCTTGTCGAACCCATAGGACAAGTCCTGCCCGAACCTATGTTGGCGGAACTGGTTGCCGCTCGGGCCGCTCGTGCACCCATTGCCTACGAAGTCAATGTCGAGACCGGGCGCAGGGCGTTGCGCCGCAATGCTTATACCGACAGGCTGCGCATGGATCGGTCAGGGTTCGAAGAAGATGGCCAGACCTTTGTCGCAGTGCACAACCCGCCGCTTAGGTTGCTGGTCGTTGGGGCGGTTCACATTGCGCAGGCTCTGGTGCCGATGGCGCGGATTGCGGGCTACGATCCAACCATCATCGACCCACGTGACTCCTTCGCGTCCAGTGCGCGTTTTCCCGGCGAAACGATCCTGACGGATTGGCCGGATGAAGCCGTTGCGAAGCTGGAATTGGACGCGCGGACCGCGATTGTCTTGCTGACACATGACCCAAAACTTGATGATCCGGCGCTACAAGCCGCATTGGACGCCGATGTGTTCTATATTGGTGCATTAGGGTCAACACGCACCCATGCCAAGCGCATTGAGCGTATGAAAGCGGCCGGTTTCACCGATGCGCAAATCTCTGGCATTCATGGGCCCATTGGCCTGGATATCGGGGCCGCCGGTCCCTCGGAAATCGCGGTTGCGATACTGGCGCAAATCACTGCAGTTCTTCGAGGGAAATCATGAAATTTGGGCCTGTGCCGGTGTCCCGGGCAGAGGGGGCCATTCTGGCGCATTCGGTTACAGCGGATGGGCGAAAGCTTCGCAAAGGTCTTGAATTGCGCTCGGAACATGTGGCGCAACTGGAAAAGGCTGGTCTAAACGAGGTCATTGTTGCCCGGCTGGATACCGGTGATTGCCATGAAGATCAGGCGGCGCGCAAGCTGGCGTCTGCGCTGGCACCTGATCCAGCTTCAGCCAACTTGCGGGTTACCGAGGCATTTACCGGGCGGGTAAACCTTTTGGCCGACGGGCCTGGAGTTGCCGTGCTTGATGTTCATGCACTTGAATTGTTCAATCTGGTCAATCCGATGATTACCGTTGCGACCGTTCCGCAGTATCAGCAAATGGGGGCGAACGGCATGGTGGCGACCATCAAGGTCATCTCATACGCTGTGCCCGAGGCTGATGTTCGGCGCGCCGCCGGGCTGGCACAAGGGGCTGTGCGTTTGGCGCGGCCTGTTCATCGGACAGCCGGGCTTGTTGTCACGGAAATTCCCGGTGGCCCACCGAACGAGAAGGGGATTGCGGCCATTCGGGGACGGGTCGAGGCATTGGGAATGGAGCTTGCGGAGGTGCAGATTGTTCCGCATCGAACAGATTCCTTGACCCGCGCGATTTCTAAGGGGAAGGGCGATCTTCTGATGATACTGACGGGATCGGCCACCTCGGATCCGAACGATGTCGGACCGTCGGCCGTTCGGCAGGCCGGTGGGACGATTGATCGCTTTGGTATGCCGGTTGATCCGGGAAACCTGCTGTTTCTGGGGAACCTGCAGGGCCAACCTGTGATCGGTTTGCCGGGATGCGCCCGCTCTCCGGCGTTGAATGGGGCGGATTGGGTGCTTTCGCGTGTTGCATGCGGGATTGAAACAACAGGTGCAGATATTGCCGGAATGGGTGTTGGCGGATTGCTGAAGGAAATCCCGACCAGACCTCAGCCGCGAGCGAAACGAAACGACTGACCGCCGCCAAGGTTCGTGATATGGCATATCACACCGCGCTTGCGGCCAATTTATTACTGATATTCTAGGGTTTTCTCATCCTTGGCAACACGCCGGGTCGCCAATACGCGCCGGTGTCCTCCCGCGCTTTCTGAAACTGTTCGACCCTATCCCGGGCAGCTTCGCCCCCTGCATCAAAGAGATGACCGAGCAGGCATTCCAGAACCGCCATCGCGCCAGAAAAGCTTGAAAACGGATGTAATGTGCGGGTGCTGACGCTCAGAACCACATCCGGATTGACGCCGGGGGCAATCACCTCGCTATCCGACAGCAACACAATCTTCATGGCGCGGTCGCGGGCAAAGCGCATCGACTGGATCGTATCTGCGGAATAGGGATGGACCGTGACGGCAAACAAACAATCCTCGGACGTGGCCTCGACAAGGTCATCGATGGCCGAGCCCATGTGCCGAGGTATCAGCTGTAATCCGGGATGGGCCATGCGGCCGGCGTAGTGAAAATAATAGGCCAGCGCATGGCTGGCCCTTGTGGCGGTCACATAACAGCGACGTGCAGACACCATGTACTCAACGGCACGCTTGGCCAAATTCGGCTCCATCAGACGCAGAGAGCGGGACACAACATTCATCTCATTGCGCGCGAATCTGGCCTGTGCGCCGTGGAAAAGGTCTTGGCCGGGTGATGTGGTTAGCCACCCTTGACCTATCCTGTCTTCGCTGTCTGTTGTGAGGGCAAGGCGAAATGGGTGGCGGAAGGCGTCAAAACTGTCGAAACCCATACGCTGCGCCAGTCGAACAAGAACACTGGTGCTGATGCCGATCCGGTCAGCGGTCACCCGGACCGGGTTCAGGCCGAAATCACCGGGATGGTCGATGATATATTTCGCCGCGACTTGCATCTGCGCAGGCATCTCGTCGATCTCGCGTCGAATTTGGCTGGTCAAAGCTGTAAGGGTGGGTGCCATACCAAAAAGAAACATATGTTTTCTTTTGTGTAAATTGAAAACGGCGTCCAGCGACTCTAACTGAAGGCAAAGACTTGGGTGGTGCTATGACATCAATAACAACTGACAGCTTGGACAGGCCCTACATTCTGGTTGCGCCAAACGGTGCCCGGCGGAACGCGTTGGATCATCCCGCCTTGCCGCTCAGGATTGACCAGATCGTCATATCTGCACGGGATTGCCATGCCGCAGGTGCGGATGGGTTGCATCTGCATATTCGGGATTCTGACGGACTGCATTCACTGGACGCCGGATTGTACCTGGAAATGCTCGCGGAATTGCAGCGAGAGGTTCCAAAAATGGAGCTACAGATCACGACCGAAGCCGTTGGACGGTTTGACGTAGCATCGCAACTGGACTGTTTGCAAAAGGTGCGACCTGAATGGGCCTCAATCTCGGTGCGTGAAATCGCCCGCGACCTGAACCTTGCGCCCAGGGTCTATGCACAATGCGCGGATCAGGGCACGCGGGTTCAGCATATTCTGTATGATGCTGACGATGCACGACTACTGGACCAGTGGCTCGCTTTGGGAATCGTACAGGCGGATCAGACAGATCGTTTGCTTGTTCTGGGGCGATACAGCGATGGCCAACAATCTATGCCATCCGATCTCGACGCCTTTCCAAAATGCCAGGCTCGTTGGATGGTGTGCGCCTTTGGAGCGCAAGAACATGCCTGTCTGGCCGAGGCTGCGCGACACGGTGGTGACTTGCGGGTTGGTTTTGAAAACAGTCTGACGGGGGCCGATGGCAGACCGTGGGCAGATAACGCGGCTTCGGTCGCAGCATTAGTTGAATTGCTTGGAAGGGCACAGAAATGAGTCATGTTTTCCCACGTCACACGAAATCGGACCTCCCTGTCGCGATTTGCGGCGATGGCTGTTATCTGATTGATGCAGAGGGCAAGCGTTACCTGGATTGCGGTGATGCGGCGGTGTCATGTCTGGGCCATTCGAATCAGGCCGTGATCCAAGCGGTACAGCAACAGGTGGAACAGATCGCTTTTGCACATACCGGGTTCATGACATCGGAACCGGCCGAAGCTTTGGCTGAATTGTTGATCCGGCACGCGCCGGGTGATCTGGACCGGGTGTATTTTGTTTCGGGCGGGTCCGAGGCGACCGAGGCGGCAATCAAACTGGCGCGCCAGTACTTTCTAGAAATCGGACAACCTGAACGCCGTCACGTTATCGCGCGAAAGCAAAGCTATCACGGCAACACTTTAGGGGCTTTGTCCGCTGGGGGTAACGCATGGAGACGGGCGCAATTCGCCCCGATGCTGATCGAGATGACCCATATCTCAGCCTGCTACGAATATGCCGAAAAACCGGAAGACGAGAGCAGCTTTGACTATGGCCAGCGTGTGGCGAATGAGCTGGAAACCGAAATCCTGCGGTTGGGTCCCGATACGGTCATGGCATTTATGGCCGAACCAGTGGTTGGGGCCACCCTTGGCGCGGTCCCGGCGGTTGAAGGGTACTTCAAGCGTATTCGCGAGATCTGCGACCACTATGGTGTGTTGCTGATTTTGGATGAGGTGATGTGCGGTATGGGCCGAACCGGTCACATGTTTGCCTGCGATCATGACGGAATCGCGCCAGATATTTTGTGTATCGCCAAGGGGTTGGGGGCCGGATATCAACCAATCGGAGCTATGCTGTGCACCGGCAAAATCTATGACGCGATCCGCGACGGATCAGGGTTTTTCCAGCATGGGCACACCTATGTCGGTCATCCGGTCGCCACAGCGGCTGCATTGGCGGTAGTCCGTGAGTTGACCGAACGGGAATTACCTGCGCGTGCCGGGGTCATGGGCAACAAGCTGCAATCCGCCCTCGAGGCTGCATTCGGACAGCACCCGAACGTGGGAGATATCCGTGGGCGCGGGTTGTTCCGTGGTGTTGAACTGGTCGCTGACCGTGACTCCAAGGCACCCTTTGATCCATCACGTGGCGTCGCAGGAAAGGTGAAAAAGGCAGCGCTGTCCGAAGGGTTGATTTGCTATCCCATGGCTGGCACGCGGGATGGCCGGAATGGCGATCATGTCCTGCTGGCGCCGCCCTTTATCATCGAGGATGCCCAGATTGAGGAGCTAGTACAAAAACTTGGTCGCGCACTGGCTGTTGCTATCTAACACCGTGACAACAAAAAAGGCTCTCGCTAAATCAGCGAGAGCCCTTAGTCTTTCAACTGGTTTTCGATTACTTCTGCGGAAGCGGGCCGATCATCATGACCATCTGACGGCCTTCCATCTTCGGCATGTTTTCTATCTTGCCGACCTCTTTGATGTCTTCAGCCACACGTTCCAGCAATTCGCGACCCAGATTCTGGTGTGCCATTTCACGGCCACGAAAGCGCAAGGTGACTTTGACCTTGTCGCCCTTTTCCAGAAACTTAAAGACGTTCTTCATTTTGACGTCATAGTCATGCGTGTCGGTGTTTGGTCGGAACTTGACCTCTTTTACCTCGATGATCTTTTGCTTCTTGCGGGCTTCGGCTTCGCGTTTTTGCGTTTCGTATTTGAATTTGCCGAAATCCATGATCTTGCAGACCGGCGGGTTTGCGTTAGGCGAGATTTCGACCAGATCAAGACCTGCATCTGCGGCCATCTGCATGGCTTTGGCGGGATGAACCACCCCGACGTTTTCACCTTCGGCGCCAATCAGGCGAATTTCGGGGGCACGGATCTTATCATTGACGCGCGGGCCGGTGTCTCTTTGTGGCGGCGCGTTGTGAGGTCTGCGAGCTATGGGTTCATTCCTTTGATGATTGCAGAATTTCGAGCCCGGAATTTAAACCGGGCAGGGCCGCACTTCAAGCGGCATAAATACAGGGTAATGCGAAAAAACTTGTTTTCTGCCGGTGTTTTTCGCGTTCAGGGCGGCCAAGTCCTGAACGCAAGCCCACTTTAACCGACAAAGGCTTTTTCGATAACAAACTCCTTGGGTTCCGAGTTGGCACCTTCGCGCAATCCAAACCCTTCTAGGATTTCCTTGATATCCAAGTTGAAAGCCAGCGAGCCGCAGACCATTGCACGATCGGTTTCAGGCTTGATGCCGCCGTCAATACCCAGGTCGGAAAACACGGTGCCGTCCTGAAGCAAGGTAGTGATGCGGCCCATCTTGGGGCTCTCTTCCCGTGTGGTAGTCGGGTAATAGCGGATCTTGTCGGCAAATCCTTCACCGATCAGTTCGGCCAACAGTTCGTCCTGACGGATGCTGTCGATCAGTTGACGGCCATATTCCAGCTCTGCCACTTCGCGACAGGTGTGGGTGATGATGACCTCATCATAATCCTCATAGGTCTGCGGTTCACGCAGCAGCGAGGCAAAGGGCGCAAAGCCGGTGCCGGTCGCAAAGAACCACAGGCGTTTGCCGGGCAGCAGGGCGTCATGCACCAAGGTGCCAACCGGTTTTGGACGCAGGATGATCTGGTCACCCGGTTTGATATGTTGCAATTTCGAGGTCAGCGGGCCGTTCTGAACCTTGATCGAATAAAACTCCAGCTCTTCATCCCACGAGGGCGAGGCGATGGAATAGGCGCGCAGCAACGGCTTGCCGTTGTCGCCCAGAAGACCAATCATCACAAACTCGCCCGAGCGGAAACGCAGCGAGGCCGGGCGCGACACCTTGAAAGAAAACAGGCTGTCGGTCCAGTGTTTGACATCGGTTACAGTTTGCGCGTCCGGCAGGACGGGGACTTTTACGGCGGTTGCTTCGCTCACGGGCTTCATCTCTGTCATCGTTTACCTGCCGGTCTGCTAAACCGACATCTCCGTTTAATCTTTGATCCAAGTCAGGAAAAGGGGACAGATTGCCCCCTTTGCGTCACAAGCTGGCGAGTTCGGGGCTCAGCCGCGCAGGCGGGCCTGATAGTTATTCTCTTTCCAGTTCGCGCGGGCCAGCCACTGATCTTCGGGTTGGCGGTCCGCCAGTTCTCCGTCGATCTCGACCTCGTCAAAGCCGCTGCGGCGCGCCATGGCGTATTGATCGGCAAGCACATGCCCTTTGGCGCGCAACCGGCCTTTGTAGCCCTTCAAGCGCAATGTGCGGGCGATGGTAAAGCCGCGACCATCTGCGAAAGACGGGAAGTCTATCCGAACCAGCCTGGTGCCGCCCAACCGATCAAACAATTCGTCTGGGTCAGTCTCGGAACTGACGTCCAGCGCGACCACGTCATTGGCGGCGTCATCCAGAGTGACAAAGCCGTCGGTCCAGTCATCGGGCGAAAAGCCCTGATCCGTTACGATTACGTTCATGTTTTCTCTCCGACGCGCATCATCTTGCCATCGACAAAATGGATGCCGCATTCTTCCTTGTTCTGGTCGCGCCAGCGTCCGGCGCGGGGGTCTTCGCCCTCTTTGACCGGCGAGGTGCAGGGCGCACAGCCGATCGAAGGGTATCCTTTGGCCACCAGCGGGTGCCGGGGCAGGTTGTTTTCTTCCATATAGGCCCGCACATCCTCGGGCGCCCAATGGGCAAGCGGGTTGACCTTGATCCGGCCTGTTCCATCCTCGACCTCGAAGAATTCCAGCGTGGCGCGCGTGCCTGCCTGAAACCGCTTGCGTCCGGTTATCCAGCCATCGAACCCCACCAGTGCTTTTTGCAGCGGGAACGTCTTGCGCAGGTTGCAGCACGCGTCCGTGTCGCGCAGGCGCAACGCGCCGTATGGGTCTTCGCGCTCAACTTCTGCATCCTCGGCCCGGATGATGCGAATGTTGGTAAGCCCCAGACGCTCGCTCACCTCCTGCTGGTATTCCAGCGTTTCGGTGAAAAGCATTTGCGTGTCCACGAAAAGAACGGGCGTTGCCTTGTTCACCACCGCCGCCATGTGCAACAGAACGACGGATTCCGCACCAAAGCTCGAGACCAGAGCAAGCTCATCGATCTCATCGATCGCTCCATGCATGACATCATGGGCGCTGTGGTGCCGGAACCGGGCATTCAGGTCTTCGACACGTTCAGTCAGTTCGCGTCTGTCCCGGCCCAGTTCCGTCTGGATCAGGTCAAGCGGCATTTGCGCGGGCCTCGGGGTAGAGGGCGTCTTTGAACGGCGCCATGCCCACCCGGCGATATGTTTCCAGGAATGTCTCCTCTGCGCTTGCACGCTGGTTCAGATAGGTGTCGACAATGCGCTCCACGGCAGGAACGATTTCGTCATAGGCAAAGCCCGGACCGGTGCGATCACCAATTGCCGCAGTTTCGGTCGCATCGCCACCCAAAGTGATTTGGTAGTTTTCGACACCTGCGCGGTCCAGACCCAGAATGCCGATGTGGCCAACATGGTGATGACCGCAGGCGTTGATGCAGCCTGAGATCTTGATCTTCAGGTGGCCGATGTCATGCTCAAGCTTCAGGTTTTCAAACCGCGTTGCAATTTCCTGAGCAACCGGGATCGAACGCGCCGTCGCCAGCGCGCAATAATCCATACCGGGGCAGGCGATGATATCGCTGATCAGGCCTATATTGGCGGTGGCCAGTTCGTGCTCTTTCAGCTTGGCGTGGATCGCGGGCAGGTCCGATTTGTGGACATGCGGCAGGATCACGTTCTGCTCGTGGCTGATGCGCAGCTCGTCATAGGCGAACTCTTCGGCCAGACCGGCCATCACGCGCATCTGCTCGGCAGTTGCATCGCCCGGCGTTGCCCCATGCTTCTTGATCGAGATCGTGACAATCGCATGGTCCGCGTTCTTGTGCGGCGCGATGTTGGTGTCGACCCACGACCGGAAGACCGGATCGTTGGTATAGGCGCTTTCAAACGACGCGACCGAAGCCTGGCGGTAGGCAGGTGGTGCAAAGTGGCCCTTGATCTCTTCCAGCAGGTTCATATCCGCGCCTTTGAACTGCGGGCGGACCTTCAGGAAGCGTTCGTTGACCTTGGCGCGGATAGCGTCGATGCCATGCTCGTGAACGGTGATCTTGATACGTGCTTTGTACTTGTTGTCGCGGCGACCAATCTGGTTCCATACGGAAACGGTGGCTTCCAGATAGGCCAGCAGGTCGTCAAAGGCGACGAACTCGGACAATTCCTTGCCGATCATGGGCGTACGGCCAAGGCCACCACCAACAATGACGCGAGCGCCCAGAACGCCGTCTCGTTCGACCAGTTGCAGGCCGATGTCATGCGCTTTGATCACGGCGCGGTCGTTTTCACTGCCAGTGATGGCGATCTTGAACTTTCTCGGCATGAACTGGAATTCCGGGTGGTCGGTCGACCATTGGCGCAGAAGCTCAGCATAGGGGCGCGGGTCGGCGACCTCATCCGCGGCGGCACCGGCGAAATGGTCGGCCGTCACGTTGCGGATGGTGTTGCCCGAGGTCTGGATGGCGTGCATGCCAACCTCGGCCAGCGCGTCCAGCATATCCGGTACGTCGTTCAGCTTTGGCCAGTTGTACTGGATGTTCTGACGCGTGGTGAAATGGCCATAGCCTTTGTCCCACTTCTCGGCCAGCAGCGCCAGTTGACGCATCTGCGCACTGTTCAGCGTGCCGTAGGGAATGGCGACACGCAGCATGTAGGCGTGCAGTTGCAGGTACAGCCCATTCATCAGGCGCAGCGGCTTGAATTCGTCTTCGGTCAACGAGCCGTCAATGCGACGCTCGACCTGGGCACGGAACTGCGCGTTACGTTCTGCCAAAAATGCTGTGTCGAACTCGGAGTAGCGATACATGTCTAGCTGTCCTTGTTTGCAGCCCCGAACCTAGGGGCCTTGAAAGGGGAGAGTGATGGCCAGAGGTCAGGCCCGGGGCTGCGGGGAAGTTTCCTGTTTGCCGTGGGCATAGTTGGACGGACCAGTCCGGCGGAAATCTTCCCGAAAATGGGTGGGTTCTGGGCCGTTTTTGCCAGCAACGGCATCGGCCAGATAGGCGCCCACGACTTTACTTGCCTGACGCGCCGCATCCAGCAGACGCACCTGTGCATGTGCTTCGTCAGTGATCAGTTCCGCCTGCGACAGTTCACGCGTCCAACTGTCATCTTCGGTCTGGTAAATGACGTCACCTACCAGCAAGTCATTTGCGGTGACGACTTTGGGGGTAAAAGCGCGGGCCATCAGGCAAGCTCCTTGTTGAATTCGGTTACAGCCTGCGCCGCTTCGCGCGGGGCAAGGCCATAGAATGTCAGGGCCGGTCCATCCATTTCGGCGGCGGCCAGATCGGCGGGCAGTTGATCCAGTGTGGTGGCCAGTATCCGCTGGTTCGGACGCGAAGCGTTTTCGACCAGTGTGACAGGGGTGGCGCGATCGGCGCCATGCATGATCAGGCGACCCTGGATAAAGCGGGCAGATTTCTTGCCCATATAGATCGCAGCAACCGAACCGGCCCTTGCCAGGGCATTCCAGTCATGATCGGCAAAACCTTTCATGTCGTGCCCGGTCAGGAACCGCAACGAGGAATTCCGGCCGCGTTGAGTCAGGCTTTGGCCGATGCCTGCCACCGCGGCAGAGGCCGCTGTGATCCCAGGAACGATCTGCCACGAAATACCCGCCGCCTCGACGGCCTCGATCTCTTCATCCAGACGGCCAAAGACAGTGGGATCGCCAGATTTAAGGCGGACCACGCGGTTACCTTTCAAGGCATATTCGACCAAAAGCGCGTCGATATCACTTTGCTTCCAGGATGGGCCGAACCCGGCTTTGCCGACATCAACCAAGGCGGCGCTTTGACCGGCTATGTCCAGTACGGGTTCACTGATAAGGCGGTCATGCAGCACAACATCAGCCCGCTCAAACGCAGTCAACGCCTTGAGCGTCAGTAACTCAGGGTCGCCCGGACCTGCGCCGACAAAGTCGACATGTCCTTTGGGGCCTGTTGTGCGAACGTCCTGCATCGGATCATCTCGGGTGTGGTTTGACTTGATCCTCAATATAGGAAATATTCCCACCAAAGTGCCATATGGGCGCTTAAATAAGGACAAACGTTCCATCAAAACGAAAATTTGGAACGAAAGCTTCGATGCGGAAGGAAAATTGGAATGTCGGTGCGGATAGATGATACGGATCGGAAAATTCTGGCCGAGCTGCAGCGCGATGCAGGGCAGTCACTGGACGAAATAGCGGCTCGTGTCGGCAGTTCAAAGACGCCTGTCTGGAATCGAATACGCAAGCTCAAGAGTGCGGGAATCATTGGTCAGCAAACGGTTTTGCTGGATGCCGAGGCGCTTGGGTTTGAAGCGACTTTCTTTGTTTTGATCCGAACGTCGGAGCACGAAGCTGAGTGGCAGCGAAAGTTCCTTAAAGCACTGCGCGATCATCCCGAAGTGCAGGAGGCGCACCGGCTGGCGGGTGACATTGATTATATCCTCAAGGTTCGGGTCAAGAACGCGCGCGCCTATGATCAATTCTACCAGTCGCTGATTTCGGAAGTGCGGGTGCACAACGTGACCGCGCTTTTGTCGATGGAAGAAATCAAGTCCACAACGATGCTTCCCCTCAGCGCATTGGCTGAAGGGGTATAGAAGGCAGGTGCTGCCAGCGCCGGATCGAGCGGCGCCTTATACAGGTCAGACCTGAACCATTAACCGTTCCAGACCATGGAAGTGATAGCTGTCTGAATAGGTTGGCGTTACGGCGAGCCGCAGGTTCGGGCAGCTGCTATACAGAAAGGGCAGGGCAATGCGCATTTCCAACCTTGCCAAAGGGGCGCCGACGCAGAAGTGGATGCCTCCACCAAAACTTGTGTTGACCTCAATCGAGCGCGTCGGATTAAACCTTTCGGGTTCATCCCAGACGGCAGGGTCGCGGTTTGCAGCGCCAAGCAAAAGCGCGACCTGGTCACCGCGCCTGAACGAATGCCCAAATATGTCAACGTCTTCATACGCATACCGTGTGAACATATGCAAAGGCGGGTCATAGCGCAGGATTTCTTCGATCGTTGCGTCGATCTGGTCCGGTGCCAGAACGTCGGGGCTGGTATGGGTTTGCAACAGGGTTTTCACACCGTTCGCCAGCGAATGCACGGTTGCTTCGTGTCCTGCATTCAGTAGCAAGATGCATGTTGCGACCAGCTCGTCGATGGACAGCTTTTCGCCTTCCTCCTCGGCGCTGATAAGCCGGGTGATCAAATCGTCACGCGGATCATTGCGTCGCTGGTTAATGTATCCTAACAGGAACTCAGTGAACTCCTGAGACGACTTGGCGGCCTTATCCTCGGTCGCCTGCGTCCGGTTGGCCTGATACATTGCGACCATGTCATGTGACCACTGCAACAGGTTGGGTGCCATGTCTTCGGGAACGCCCAGCAGTCGGCAGATGGTTATCACCGGGACCTGCGTGCAGTAAGCACTCAGCAAGTCGAAAGGTGTATTCGGAAACGTCTCGATAAGACTGTGGCATAGGGATTCAATGGAAGGCTGTAATGCAGAAATTTCCCGCGACGTGAAAGCGCGCATGACAAGCGCTCTTAGGCGGGTATGTCGCGGGGGTTCAGCTTCAAGCAGCGAATGGGCCTCGATAGCCAGCCAGGGGGCCAGATGGGCAGGGCCCTGTGTTGCGCATTCAGGCGGAGCTTCCCGCCCAAACCGGCGGTCGCGAAGAAGTGTCCGCACCGCCTGGCAGGACGTCGCAGCAACCATATCGTAGTCGCGCCAATAGAACAGATCACCAGCAGCGCGGGCCTGATCATAGAAAGGGTAGGGGTTCTGAACGAAACCCGGGTCTGTCGGGGATTGCGAGAATGACTTCATGCGACGCACACTTGCCACGAGCCGCGTTGAATGCAAGACCCTGTCTATGCAGAGAGTTTGGATCATTGCCGGTTTTTTGTCCGCTGTCGGGCTGCTGTCAGGTTTTGTTTGGTCTTATGGCTATCGTCAGGCGCTGTCTCAGCTAAGTGACAAGGCCGAAGCTGACCTTGAACTGGCGGCGGATCGGCTCAGCACCCAGATGCAGGTCTACCAAGAATTGGCGGTTCTGATGGCGACACATCCCGCTTTGCACGCGTTGGATACACCAACACAGGTACATGACGCGCAAGCGATGTTGCTGGACGTTGCTGACAAGACAGCGGCCGTCAACATGATGTACCTGGATCGCAAGGGTCGGGTTCTGGTCGCTGCACAGCCAGTGACACAGCGAGACATGTCCGCACATCCAGCGTTCAGGCGCGCTATGCAAGGGGCGGCGGGCACCGCGCATGAGGTGGTTACAGACAGTGGCGACCGGATATACTCCTATGCCGCTCCGACTTTTGCTCCGTCTGGGCAAGTCGAAGGAGCAGTGATGGTGGTTGCCGATGTCCAGGACATTGAACAAACCTGGCGGGGCAGTACCGAAGCCGTTTTCTTTGTTGATTCTGACGGTGTCGTCTTCATCTCGAACCGGTCGGACTTGCTGTTCTGGAGCCGCGAGGTTGGCCAGTCCGGGCTGTCACCGCCAGAGGGTGCGCCAGTGGATTTTGCTGAGACGCGGGTCGGCCAGCATGAATTGTGGCGGCTGAACTGGGGGCGGTACTTGCCACGCGATGCGTTGCACCTAACGCTTGAATTGCCTGTCATCGATATGACCGCCGAGGTTCTGGTGGACGTGGCCCCGGCCCGGCGACTTGCCGGGTTGCAGGCGGCGGCGGTCGCAGCGATCTGTCTGGCGTTTGGTGCGATGTTGTATCTTGCCATGGAGCGGCGACGGACGCTGGCTAATGCCAACACGGTTCTGGAAAGCCGGGTGGCGCAGCGTACCCGAGCATTGACCCAAGCAAACACCGCGTTGCGCCGCGAAGTTGCAGAACGTCAGGAGGCCGAAGCCGCACTGAAAAAAGCGCAGGCCGAGCTGGTGCAGGCAGGTAAGCTCAGCGCGTTGGGGCAGATGTCGGCGGGGATCAGCCACGAACTTAACCAACCGTTGATGGCGATCCAGCAATTCGCCGACAATGGTACGGCCTTTCTTGAACGTGGCAAAGGCGACAGGGCCAGCGAAAACCTTGGGCGTATTTCGGAAATGGCCGCCCGCATGGCCCGCATCATCAAGAACCTGCGCGCGTTTGCGCGCAACGAAAGCGAACCGATGGGCCGGGTCGATCTGGTGCAGGTTCTGAAAACTGCCGTCGAATTGACCGAAACCCGATTGCGTGACGATGATGTGACGCTGGAATGGGAACCGGGACAGTCTGCGGTTTATGTTTGGGGGGGTGAAGTCCGTTTGGTGCAGGTCTTTGTTAATCTGATCAACAACGCGGCGGATGCAATGCTGGGGCGACCCAAGCGGCACATATCGATTGTGATGCACGAAGAAGACCGGTTGCGTGTTTCTGTGCAGGATACCGGTCCGGGGATTGAAGACCCCGACCGGGTGTTCGAGCCGTTTTATTCGACCAAAAGCGTAGGATCCTCTGAAGGTCTGGGGCTTGGTCTTTCAATATCATATGGTCTTGTTCAAAGCTTTGGGGGTGAAATCCGCGGAGCAAACACGGCTGATGGCGCAGTGTTTACTGTCGAGTTGGAGCCCTATGGAAAAGAAGAGGCAGCATGATGCGCAGGGTTCTGTTGGTCGATGATGACGCAGCTGTTCGCGAGGCATTGGCGCAAACCATTGAACTGGCGGATTATGCACCGACAACAGCCGGATCTTTTGTGGCGGCCAAGGATCATATTCGGCGGGATTTCCCCGGTGTGATTGTTTCGGACATCCGAATGCCCGGTCGTGATGGCTTTCACTTGTTGGCGTTTGCTCGGGAAATCGACCCCGAGCTTCCAGTGATCCTTTTGACCGGAGAAGGAGATATCCCAATGGCCGTGGAAGCCATGGGAAAAGGAGCGTTCGATTTTCTCGAGAAACCCTGCGCTGCGTCTGACCTGATGGACGTTCTTGAACGCGCATTCGCAGCCCGCACCCAAGTGTTGGAACAGCGCGCCTTAAAATCCGAACTTGAAAGGGGGGACCCGGCAGCACGTTTGCTTTTTGGTCTGTCTCCGCAAGCCGAAGCGCTGCGGGACCGCGTGCGGACCGTCGCACCGACAGGGGCCGAAGTTCTTGTTACAGGCCCACCGGGCAGCGGCATATCCAAAGTGGCCGAAGTGGTTCACCTGATGTCACCCGCTGGTCAGGGGCCTTTTGTCAAACGTCCGGCTTCAAGCCTAAGCCCCGATGATCTTGCCCGAAGCTGCGGCGATGCCGTGGGTGGTTCCCTGTTTCTGGACGAAGTGTCCGCCATGCCCCAAGCCACGCAGTTTGCGGCGTTGGAGATCATCGAGCGCGGTCCGGGGGGGCGTATTATTGCAGGAACAACCGCCGACCTATCCGCGTTAAGTTCGGAAGGGCGGTTCAACGCTGATCTGTTTTATCGTTTGGATGTAATGCGGGTGCGTGTTCCTTCACTGGCGGAACGCCCCGACGACATTCCGGTCATCTTTCGCCACTATGTGGCGCAAGCGGCCGAGCAGGCAGGCATCGCAATTCCCGAGATTTCGTCTGAACATCTGGCGGCCTTGATGGCCAGCGATTGGCCGGGCAACGCCCGTTCTCTGATGTCAGCAGCAATGCGGTTTGTTCTTGGAATGCCCGAGGAGGTTACGCAGGCAACGGATCTGGGGTTGAGCGAACAGATGGCGCGGGTTGAACGATCCTTGTTGATTGCAGCTTTGGGCCGCCACAATGGAAAAGCGTCAGATGCGGCCAAGGCGCTGAAGCTGCCGCGCAAGACCTTTTACGACAAGCTGGCGCGCTATCAGATTCGTCCCGAGGATTACCGCAGATAAGCAGGAACCGGATTGGCGCATCTGATTCGGATGAACTGATTCGAAATTTGTGCGGAAATCCGCACAAGCCTCTCTGAGAATGTGCGAGTTTTCGCACGGCTCAGAACTGTGAAGTGCATAACCCGAACCAACAAAGCCGTAACGCTTTGGTATTAAACAGGTAATCAGACATTTCATGTAGTCGCAGTCAAAAGTTGTGTGCTTTACCCTGAGTCGCTTCACTGCACGCCATACGGCGCTTACCCGGCGTCGACTGCAAGTTTCAAAGAACTCTGGGAGGATATCAGATGAAGCTTTTGACAACGGCAGCAACTGCGCTTGCTCTGACGGTAACCGCAACGGCTGGTATGGCTGCATGCGATGAAGGCGAAATCGTCGTTAAGTTCGCACATGTGACGAACACCGACAAACACCCCAAAGGCATCGCGGCATCGCTGTTAGAGCAGCGGGTCAACGATGAAATGAACGGCACAATGTGTGTTGAGGTCTACCCGAACTCGACTCTCTACAACGATGACAAAGTTCTCGAAGCGATGTTGCAGGGCGACGTGCAACTGGCCGCGCCCTCGCTGTCGAAATTCGAGAAGTTCACCAAACAGTTCCGCCTGTTTGACCTGCCGTTCATGTTCAAGAATGTCGACGCTGTAGACGCGTTCCAGGCCTCGGCCGAGGGGCAGGCGATGAAAGACAGCATGCAGCGTCGTGGCCTGCAAGGTCTGGCGTTCTGGCACAATGGCATGAAGCAGATGTCGGCCAACAAGGCTTTGGTTGATCCGTCGGATGCAAACGGTCTGAAGTTCCGCGTGCAGTCGTCAGATGTGCTGGTTGCACAGATGGAAGCCATCGGTGGTAGCCCGCAGAAAATGGCATTCTCGGAAGTGTATGGCGCGCTCCAACAGGGCGTTGTGGACGGGCAGGAGAACACTTGGTCGAACATCTACGGCAAGAAGTTCTTTGAGGTGCAGGACGGTATCACCGAAACCAACCACGGCATCATCGACTATCTGGTCGTGACATCGGTGGATTGGCTGGACAGTCTTGATCCGGCGGTGCGGGATCAGTTCCTGACTATTCTGGCCGAAGTTACAGAGACCCGGAACAAAGAAGCCTTTGCTGTGAACGAAGCGGCCAAAGCGTCGATCATCGATGCAGGCGGCGTCATCCGTGAACTGACCCCTGAACAGCGTCAGGCCTGGGTCGACGCGATGAAACCGGTTTGGGACAAATTCGCCGGTGACGTGGGTCAGGACAAGATCGACGCGGCACAGGCCATCAACGCCGGGTTCTGATCCGGTCAAAGACCGCGCGTCCGGGGACTGGGGAGTATTCGACGCGCAGGCCGGGCGGGCTGAAATGGCCCGCCCCATTCTCAACTCTCTCTTCAATAAAATGCGGGGACTGAAAGATGTCTGGTGCGAACTCCGGCCAGGGCGGGCTGATCGACCATATCGAAGAAACCCTGATCGCGTTGCTTTTGGGCCTTATGACGGTCGTTACATTTGCCAACGTGATTGCGCGGTTTGTCTTTAATTCCAATATCCTATGGGCACTTGAGTTGACAGTGTTCACGTTTGGCTGGCTGGTGCTCCTGGGCGCGTCTTACGCAGTCAAGAAACATGCTCATCTGGGCGTGGATGCAATCCTGAACATGCTGGCGCCAGCACCGAGGCGCCTAATGGCGCTGGTCTCGGTTGGATGCTGTCTGGTGTTTTCTCTGCTGATGCTCAAAGGGGCATATGATTATTGGGCCGTCTTTGCAGATCTGCCGCCAACATCGGGCCGCTGGTTCCCTACCGGGTTTGATTTCGGCGCACGCAGCCAGAGTTTCTACGAGGTAGACGACATCCCCATGGTCGCGCCGCTGCGCTTTCTGGAAGACCTGATCAACTATGGCGAGGGGTATGAAAAACTGCCCAAGGTCGTACCTTACCTGGTTCTGCCGGTATCCATGCTGCTGCTCGTGATCCGGTTTACGCAGGTCGCCGTTCAAATTTGGCGTGGTGAGACCGATCGCCTTGTCGCCAGCCACGAAGTCGAGGACGAGATTGAGGAAGTCCGCGCACAACAAGGGGTGCATGACTGATGGACGTTATCCTTCTTTTCTCGATGGTCATCGGCCTGCTGCTGATCGGCGTTCCGATTGCGGTTGCACTTGGCCTCAGCTCGACCCTGTTCCTGCTGATCTATTCCGACAGTTCGCTGGCTTCAGTCGCAGGCACGCTGTTTGAGGCGTTCGAGGGGCATTTCACCCTGTTGGCGATCCCGTTCTTCATTCTCGCCTCGTCCTTCATGACGACAGGCGGCGTAGCGCGTCGGATCATCCGTTTCTCGATTGCTTGCGTAGGGCATCTGCCCGGCGGTCTGGCGATTGCGGGCGTGTTTGCTTGTATGCTGTTTGCCGCGCTGTCAGGATCGTCCCCGGCCACGGTTGTAGCTATCGGTTCGATCGTCATCGCAGGTATGCGCCAGGTTGGGTATTCCAAAGAGTTTGCCGCCGGTGTGATCTGTAACGCGGGTACGCTGGGCATCCTGATCCCACCGTCCATCGTGATGGTTGTGTATGCCGCCGCCGTCGAAGTTTCAGTTGGGCGCATGTTTCTGGCTGGCGTTATTCCCGGTCTGATGGCTGGTTTCATGCTGATGATCACCATTTATGTCATGGCAAAGGTCAAGAACCTGCCCAAGGGTGAATGGAAGGGGTGGGGTGAGGTCTTCACCTCGGCCCGCGAGGCCGGTTGGGGCCTCTTCTTGATCGTTATCATTCTGGGTGGCATTTATGGGGGTATCTTTACCCCGACCGAGGCTGCCGCGGTTGCTGCCGTCTATGCCTTCTTCATTGCCAGTTTCGTCTATAAGGACATGGGGCCGCTGAGTACGGAAGGGGACGCACAGAACCTGCCGCTGCTGAAAAAGCCCTACGCTTTGGTCACGGCGTTCTTTCATCCCGACACCAAGCATACTCTGTTCGAGGCAGGAAAGCTGACGGTGACGCTGTTGTTCGTGATCGCTAACGCGCTGATCCTCAAACATGTTCTAACGGACGAACAGGTGCCGCAGCACATTGCTAGCGCCATGCTTTCAGCGGGTCTTGGACCGGTAACCTTCCTGATCGTGGTCAACGTAATCCTGCTGATCGGTGGTCAGTTCATGGAGCCGTCGGGCTTGCTGGTGATCGTCGCACCGCTGGTGTTCCCGATTGCCATCGAGTTGGGTATTGATCCGATCCATCTGGGCATCATCATGGTTGTGAATATGGAGATCGGGATGATCACACCTCCGGTCGGTTTGAACCTGTTCGTAACGTCGGGTGTTGCGGGTATGCCGATGATGAGCGTTGTGAAGGCGGCGCTGCCGTTCCTTGCTGTCCTGTTCGTCTTCCTGATTATGGTGACATATATCCCTTGGCTTTCGACCTTCCTGCCCAACACGTTCATGGGGCCGGAAATCGTGACCAACTAGGCAATTTGACCACGTGCAAAGCCTGGCGGTTTCGACCGTCCGGCTTTTTTGCATCTTGAAACCGCGCACCGGGTTCATATCTCGGGTTCAGAGGACGACCTCCCCATATCGGGACATCATTCGGGACGACCCGAACGGATACGAGGTTGTCTTATGCCCTGGGTATTCCTTCTATTTGCTGGCCTGTTGGAAATCGTCTGGGCCGTAGCGATGAAGCAATCGGCTGGTTTCACCCGATTGTGGCCTACAGCCTTGATGGGGCTTTCGATGATCGGGTCTTTCGGTCTTCTTGCGCTGGCGATGCGGGACCTGCCGTTGGGCACAGCTTATACCATCTGGACGGGTATTGGGGCAGTGGGGGCGTTCTGTGTAGGTATCCTGTTTCTGGGCGAAGCCCTAAGCCCTGCGCGGATTCTCGCGGCCCTTCTGATCGTGTCAGGTCTTATCGTGATGAAGCTGTCGTGAGGCCGTCATTGACCAAGTCTTTGCGCTTGGGCAGGGTTTGGGAAACACGGGAAATGGAGACCGGAATGTTGACCGAGACCGACAAGCGCTTGCTACGCGTGGCTTATGACGAGGCCAAAGCCGGGTTTGATGAAGGTGGATGCCCGATCGGGTCAGTTCTGGCGCGGGGTGGCGAAATTGTTTCACAAGGGCGCAATCAACGTGTGCAGGGCGGGGATCCGATCGCACATGGGGAAATGGATGCCTTACGCAAAGCGGGGCGTCAGAAAACCTATCGGGATACGGTTCTTTACACGTCATTGTCACCTTGCATGATGTGCTCGGGCACTATCGTTCAGTTTGGTATCCCGCGTGTGGTGATCGGCGATACCCAGAACTTTGGTGGCAACGAAGACTTTCTGCGCGAACGCGGCGTCGAGGTGGCGATAGCCAACGATCCCGACTGTATCGCGCTGATGCAGCGGTTCATCGAAGAAAAGCCAGAGCTTTGGGCCGAAGATATTGCCGAGTAAAGGCGAATCCTAGGCGCTCTCCAGTGCCTGAATAATGCCCGTGAAACCCCCAGCCTTCAGGCTGGCGCCGCCCACAAGCGCACCATCGACATTTGAAACCGCAAAGATCTCCGCCGCGTTGGAGGGTTTGACTGAACCGCCATACAGAAGACGGACAGAGCGACCCACACCTTCGCCAAAGCGGCGCTCTAACCGGGCGCGGATGAAGTCGTGAACCTCTCCGATCTCATCAAGCGTTGGAACCTTGCCAGTGCCGATGGCCCAGATCGGTTCATATGCAATTATCAGGTTCTCGCCGGTTGCCTGATCCGGGATCGACCCCGACATCTGACCGCCGATAATGTCGAGCGTATTGGCCGCCTCTCGTTGCTCCAGACTTTCGCCTACGCAAATGATCGCTTTTAACCCCGCGTCCATCGCTGCACGGGCCTTGGCGCGTATATCCTCGTCATGCTCTTCATGGTCCACGCGCCGTTCGGAATGACCCAGAATGACTGATGTCGCGCCCGCGTCCAACAGCATCCCGGCGCTGATGTCGCCTGTATGCGCGCCCGCGCTTGCGGCGTGGCAATCCTGCCCGCCGATGGTAACCGCTGACCCGCGTACGGTGTCAGCTGCGCGGCTGAGCAATGTTGCCGGAGGGCAGATTAGGATATCGACCGAAGCGTCTGGGTGGGACTTGCACAGTGCTTCAAGTTCGCTCAGCGCAGCACCGGTTCCGTTCATTTTCCAGTTTCCTGCCGCAAGCTTGCGCCGCATACCCATATCTCCCTGATCATTCGATAATTTAGGATGCGGATAACATTGTCGGCGCGATCTTACAATTCCACGGATCGGGTGGGTTCACGCGCTTTGATCGACAACACGGCGTTCGGGCGGGCCCGTGTCACAGAATTATCCGGTGCAAACTAGGATTGCTGCGCGATACTGTCATCGAACTTGATGGATTCACCGCAGCCGCAGGCGTCGACAACATTCGGGTTCCTGAACTTGAAACCTGATTCCAGCAACGACACCTCGTAATCGATTTCAGTCCCAAACAGGAACATCTGCGCCATTGGCGCGATCATGACGCGTGCTCCATCCTGTTCGACAACTTCGTCATGCGGATCAGCCTGATCGACATATTCCATGGTATATTCCATGCCTGCACAGCCGCCTTTCTTGACGCCAATGCGCAAGCCAGCGTGGCCACCCGAGTTCATCAGGCGGGTGATTTGTTCTGCGGCTTTAGGCGTCATGGTCACAGCCTGCTTGCCGGGAATGCCGAACATGTAAGTCTCCGTTGTCGCGCGTTGCATTTAATTTAGGGATCAGGGGGCCAAGGCTCAAGACGGTGTGTTATAAAGAGTTTTATCCGGATGAAACAACCCGGCATTCAGAGTGGGTTCGCTGAAAGCATTCGACCGTGGGTCCGTGGAACCGAATAGGTTCAAGTTGGTCGGCCGTTAACTCGGTTTGTTTTAGCGCACCATCGGAAAGGATAATATTGTGAAAAGCTTACAGGCGATTTTTAATTCGATCTTGACGGGTGCGGTACTTGCTGTTGCAGTTCTTCTGTTTGTCCCGGATGTTGCGGTGGCCGCCAATGATGGAGAGAGGCATCCGGTAAACTGCGCAACCGCCGAGGGCGATCTGCGCGCCATCGCGGCCGAGAGGAAACACGCGCAGGACCAACAGTTGGAAAGCGTTGCCGCCATAACCCCCGCCGGAGCACTTTTGGGGCTGGTGACGGGAACCGAGCACAAACGGCTGCAAATGCTATCGGGGGACTACATCAATCAACTGGATGCCAGATCTGCGGAAATCAAAAAGACCTGCAACTTGAACTGATCACCCGACGTTTGGTGATCTGGATAAGAAAAGGACCGTTCTCGGGCAAGAACGGTCCGTATTTCGGGGCCGGAACTCGAGGGGGGCGGTCAAATCATGTCTGGCCCGAGGTACGGCACCAATTGATGCCGTCCGCAGGCCTTGTCCCGCATCATTGTGACAAGGACAGCACGAGCAGGTAACAAAAACGCCAATGTTTTGTGACAAATAGCCGGGAAACTGTGGTGGGTGCCTACATAAACCCCAGTTCCAGACGTGCTTCGTCTGACATCATCTCCATACCCCAGGGCGGCTCCCAGGTCAGTTCCACGTCGACCTCTTTGACGCCTGCAACAGGCTCGATCGCTTCCATGATCCATCCGGGCATGTCGCCTGCAACCGGGCATCCGGGGGCTGTCAGCGTCATGATCACCTTCACGGCGTTGTCCGTGGAAATGTCGATCGTGTAGATCAGGCCGAGGTCATAGATATTCACGGGGATTTCCGGGTCATAGACCGTGCGGCACGCCTCGACCACGGGCTCGTACAGGGGGTGCTCAATGGTTGACGGCGCAATCAGCGGTGTGCCTTCAAACTGTTCGCTGGGGTGAGTCATCTTTGCCTCGGGTCAGTTGCCTGAGTGATTATATAGGGAATTGGCGCAACAGGGTCCAGTAGGGCGGCGGCGCCGATTGGGGCGCCGCGGCAATTTAGTCGTTGATGTCGTGGTTGAAGGTTTTGACCTGACCGTGTGGCAACGCAAACAGTTTCCGCAAAACAAGCCACGCAATCAGCGACAATACGGCAAAGATCAACGCCAACACATTCAAAGACAGAGCCATTCCGGGAATGGCAAGGATAAGGCCCGTGATTGCGGCGCCGATTGCAAAGCCCAGAAAAATGAAACCGGGCAGGACAATCTCAAGGATACCCAGCGCCAATGCGGCGGCCAGCCAGATCCACCAGGTCAACCAGAAGGGGTCAGCCATCACTTTCCTCCTTTTAACATTTTGAACGCGTCACCAAAGGCTTCCAGTGCGTTGGCAGGCACAACAATGGTTTGCTTGCCAGTTCCGTTTCCAAGCGCGTTCAGGGCTTCAACCTGTTTCAACGCAACCTGATACTGCGCAGCTTCGATGCCGTTATCCTGGATGGCCTTGGCGACAACACCAGTGGCGAAAGCCTCGGCTTCGGCCTGAATACGCCGCGCCTTGGCGGTTTGTTCCGCGGCGTAAAGCTCAGCATCGGCGTGCAGTTCGACTGCGCGCTTCTTGCCCTCGGCTTCTGTCACCTGTGCGCGGCGGGCACGTTCGGCGTTCAGCTGTTGCAGCATGGCATCGCGGGTGGCCTGATCCAGATTTACGTCCAGAATCTCGGCGCGGGTAACTTCGATGCCCCAGTCATCGACAGCGGTTTCAACGCTTTCCTGTATACGCGTGATCAATTGGGACCGGTTTGATTGAACCTCATCCAGATCCATCTTACCAATCTCGGCGCGAACGATCCCGGCGACCGTGGTAGCAATCGCGCCATCAACGTCGCGGATTCGGTAGACCGTCTTTTCAGGTTCGAGAATACGGTAGAAGACCGATGTATCGATCTGCACCAGAACGTTGTCCTTGGTGATTGCGTCCTGTGTCGCGTTTGGCAGCTGGCGTTCCAGGATCGAGATCTTGTGGCGCGCAACGTCCAGCAGTGGAACGATAAAGTTGATGCCGGGGCCAAGCACGGAGTGCAGGCGCCCAAACCGTTCAATCACATATTTTTCGGACTGAGGTACAATCTTGATGCCTTTGAAAATGATAACAATTACCAGCACTGCTGCCAGCAGGTAAATGATGTTCGACGAAAGCAATCCGATGATTTGGTCTTCGGTCATTCTGTCCTCTTATTGTTGTGTACTATAGTATACATGTGGCAATTGAATCGCTCGATTTCAACTCTGGTATGAGGGGAAAGCAGCGTCATGCAAATGCCCAGATAGTGAAACGCGGCTTTGAAAATTAGCGCTGTGACCGCTTTGCATCCCTAATTGTTTGCGGTATCGGGCGGGGATGAAACTGATAATCGATACAGATCCTGGCATCGATGATGCCATGGCAATCGCCTATGCCGCCGCAGCACCCGAGATCGAGCTGATCGGCTTAACCACCGTGTTTGGGAACACACATGTACATCAATCCAGCCGCAATGCCCGGTTCCTGCTTGATAAGCTGGGTCTGGATTTGCCAGTCGCGGAAGGGGCTGCGGTTGCCTTGGGTGCCGATACGCATTCGCCATCCGAGCATGTGCATGGCCCCGAAGGATTCGGTGACCTGACTGATATACCCGAGATCGGAAGAAACCACGCTCTGCCAGCTGCGGAATTTCTGGTCGATATGGCACGAACCCATAAGAAAAAGCTGGTGGTTTGCGCCGTGGGCCCCCTGACCAACATCGCCAACGCTATTCGTCTGGATCCGGAATTTGCCGGGAATCTTGGGCGTTTGGTGATCATGGGCGGCGCTGTGTACTGCCCGGGCAATATAACCAACCATGCCGAGGCCAACATCTACCATGATGCTATTGCGGCTGAAGAGGTCTTTGCCACACCGCCGGATACCGTACTTGTCGGTTTGGATGTTACGCTGAAAACGCTTTACGAGACTGCGGATTTCGAAAGCCTGGCAATGCGATCACCTGACATGGGATCCTTTCTGCGCGATATCTCACGCTTTTACCTGAAGTTCTACAAGGACGTCGGTGGTCTGGAAGGCTGCGGCCTGCACGATTCGACCGCTGTGATTGCTTGTTCTCACGGTGCCATGTTCGACATGGTTGAAACAGGTCTTCGGGTTGTCACCGAAGGCGACCAGAAGGGGGCGACGCAACCTGACCCGGAACGTCCCACAGTTCGGGTCTGCCGCGATGTGGATGGGGCAGGGGTTGTGCAGCTGTTTACAGACCGTGTTGCCTCGCTACCCTGACGGGTTGCAAAGACCGATCGGATCGGGCAAAGCCTGCCCGGTTCGGTGACCCGAGGCGATGACATGACCCAGCACTTTTCATTTGAACTTAAGGCCACAGACGGCAAAGCCCGGACGGGTGTGATCAGCACACCGCGCGGCGACGTTCGAACGCCTGCCTTTATGCCGGTTGGCACTGCGGCAACGGTCAAGGCGATGATGCCGGAAAGCGTTCGGGCGACAGGTGCAGACATTCTTCTGGGGAACACCTATCACCTGATGTTGCGCCCGACCGCTGAGCGTATTGATCGACTGGGTGGACTGCACAAATTCATGAACTGGGATCGGCCCATTCTGACAGATTCCGGCGGATTTCAGGTCATGTCGCTGGCCGGTTTGCGCAAGCTGACTGAAAAGGGCGTGACCTTCAAATCCCATATTGACGGGTCAAAGCACGAATTGACGCCGGAACGGTCGATGGAGATTCAGCGCCTTCTGGGGTCGGACATTGTCATGTGTTTCGACGAATGCCCCGCGTTGCCAACTGATCGTGATCGCATTGCCGAGTCGATGCGCCTGTCGATGCGTTGGGCCGAACGGTCGCGTGATGCGTTCGGCGATCGTCCGGGGCATGCGCTTTTTGGCATCATGCAAGGTGGGTTAGAAAAAGACCTGCGCGAAGAAAGCGCCGAGGCGCTGAAATCTATAGGTTTCGAGGGCTATGCAGTTGGTGGCCTAGCCGTCGGCGAAGGGCAGGAGGCCATGTTCTCTTGTCTCGATTATGCCCCCAAGTTTCTGCCATCGGACAAGCCGCGCTATCTGATGGGCGTCGGCAAGCCCGACGATATCGTCGGTGCCGTTGCCCGCGGGATCGACATGATGGACTGCGTGTTGCCCTCGCGGTCCGGGCGTACAGGGCAGGTTTTCACCCGCTACGGCGTGGTGAACATCAAAAATGCCCGTCACGCAGATGATCCGCGCCCGCTGGACGCGCAGTGCACTTGCCCGGCCTGTTCGAATTACTCTCGCGCTTATTTGCACCACGTGTTCCGCGCGAATGAGATGATTTCCGGCATGTTGCTGACATGGCATAACCTGCATTATTTTCAGGAGATCATGGCCGGCATGCGCGACGCGATTGCGGAAGGTGTGTTCGAAGCCTGGCAGGCCGATTTCCACGCGCGGCGCGCGCAGGGGGATATCGAACCGCTGTGATGTTTTGCCCCCTCCAAGGTGAAAACGGCCAGTTCTGAACAGCCGGGCTATTTTCTGGCGACTGATCGCGCAAGAGCAGGGTGTATTCTACTATTTTGGTGGATATGTTCCCGGCACGCCTTGCAGTCGGCCGATCCTCGGTTCATTCTGATCGGTGATACATGGCGATAAGGTTGAAAATGGGCGATGAGGCCCCACCTTTATCGTCCAAGACAGGAGACGGTCAAATGTTGCCTCGATGAGGGACAAGTGCCGTCTTGCCAACGATAAGGATAGAGCATGCAAGAGCCTCTGAATTCCTCCTACCCCGTCCTGCCGCTGCGCGATATTGTGGTGTTCCCACATATGATCGTGCCGCTTTTCGTAGGCCGTGACAAATCGGTCCGCGCGCTGGAAGAGGTGATGCAGGATGACAAGCAAATTCTGTTGTCCAGCCAGATCGATCCCGGCGTTGACGACCCTGATGAAGAAGGCATCTACCGCACCGGCGTTCTGGCAAATGTGCTGCAACTGCTGAAGCTGCCCGATGGCACAGTAAAGGTGCTGGTCGAAGGGCAGGCGCGCGTTCAGATCACCGAGTTTCTGGAAAACGAAGAATTTTTCGAAGCCCGTGCAGAATACCTGACCGAAATTCCCGGCGACGTCACCACAACCGAAGCACTGTTGCGCACTGTCGCGGATGAGTTCGAGCGTTACGCTAAAGTGCGCAAGAACATCCCCGAAGAGGCACTGACCGCAGTAGGCGATACAACCGAGCCTGCGAAACTGGCCGACCTTGTGTCGGGGCATCTGGGCATCGAAGTCGAACAAAAGCAGGAGCTTCTGGAAACCCTTAGCGTCAGCGAGCGGCTTGAGAAGGTCTATGGCCTGATGCAGGGCGAGATGTCTGTTCTGCAGGTCGAGAAGAAGATCAAGACCCGCGTCAAATCCCAGATGGAGAAGACGCAGCGTGAATATTATCTGAATGAGCAGATGAAAGCCATTCAGAAGGAACTTGGCGATGGCGAGGACGGCAGCAACGAAGTTGCTGAACTGGAAGCCAAAATCGCCGAGACCAAGCTGTCGAAAGAAGCGCGGGAAAAGGCCGAGGGCGAGCTTAAGAAGCTCAAGAACATGTCGCCCATGTCGGCCGAAGCCACAGTTGTGCGCAACTATCTGGATTGGATTCTTGCTCTGCCTTGGGGCACTAAATCCCGTGTCAAAAAGGATCTGGGCCGCGCGCAGGAGATTCTGGACGCGGACCATTATGGGCTTGAGAAGGTTAAGGAACGGATCGTTGAATACCTTGCGGTTCAGCAGCGCTCGAAAAAGCTGAAAGGGCCGATTTTGTGCCTTGTCGGCCCTCCGGGCGTGGGCAAGACCTCGCTGGGTAAGTCGGTTGCAAAGGCAACCGGGCGCGAGTTCATTCGCATCTCATTGGGTGGTGTACGCGACGAATCCGAAATCCGGGGCCATCGTCGGACTTACATTGGCTCGATGCCCGGCAAGATCATCCAGGCGTTGAAGAAGGCGAAAACCACGAATCCTCTGATTTTGTTGGATGAAATCGACAAGATGGGGCAGGATTTTCGGGGTGATCCGGCATCAGCAATGCTTGAGGTGCTGGACCCGGAACAGAACAACACGTTCATGGACCATTATCTAGAGGTTGAATATGACCTGTCCAACGTGATGTTCCTGACCACGTCGAACAGCTACAACATGCCCGGGCCTCTGCTTGACCGGATGGAGATCATCCCGCTGGCCGGTTACACCGAGGACGAAAAGCGCGAGATCGCCAAGCAGCACCTGATCAGCAAACAGGTCAAGAACCATGGTTTGAAAGCCAAGGAATTCGAGCTGACCGATGAGGCGCTGCAAAAGATCATCCGCACCTATACCCGTGAGGCTGGCGTACGGAACCTTGAACGTGAAATTGCCAAGGTTGCGCGGAAGTCGCTGACCAAGATCATCAAGAAGGACGCGGAGACCGTTAAGGTCACGCCCGAAAACCTGCAAGATTTCCTGGGTGTTCCGAAATTCCGTTACGGTCTGGCCGAGCAGGACGATCAGATTGGTGTTGTCACCGGTCTTGCGTGGACATCAGTGGGTGGCGACCTGCTGCATATCGAAGCGTTGAAACTGCCCGGCAAAGGGCGGATGAAGACGACTGGTAAGCTGGGTGATGTGATGAAGGAATCCATCGACGCCGCTTCGTCCTATGTGCGCTCGATTTCGCCTCAGATCGGGGTGAAGCCGCCGCAGTTTGACAAGATAGACATTCACGTTCACGTGCCGGATGGCGCGACACCCAAGGATGGCCCATCCGCTGGTCTGGCCATGGTCACGTCTATTGTCTCGGTTCTGACCGGTATTCCCGTTCGGAAAGACATTGCCATGACCGGCGAAGTCTCACTGCGTGGGAATGCGATGCCGATTGGTGGTTTGAAAGAAAAACTGCTGGCCGCGCTGCGTGGTGGGATAAAGACCGTTCTGATCCCGGAAGAGAATGAAAAGGATCTGGCGGATATCCCGGACAACGTCAAAGAAGGGCTGAAGATCATCCCGGTCAAACATGTCTCGGAAGTTCTGGAACATGCTTTGGTACGCAAACCCGAGCCGATCGAATGGGACGAAGCCGCGGAAGAGGCCGCAGCAGCGGCGGCCGCGTCGTCCGGTAATACCGGACCTTCCGCAACCGCGCATTAAGTCTTTGGTAAATGGAAAAAAAGGCGAAGCATGAGCTTCGCCTTTTTTTGTCGTGGGATGTAGTGAAGACTGCACCACTCAGCGCCAAAACGCGGCATGAATCCAGCGTTTCATTTTGGGCATCGGCGTGCTTTGAAAAATGGTGGGTGATAACGGATTTGAACCGCTGACATCTTCGATGTGAACGAAGCGCTCTACCACTGAGCTAATCACCCATGGGACGGGGTGATATCTTTCCCGAAGGTTGGCTGCAAGGGAAATAGAACCCGCGGCATCCGCAAAAAATCGCGCCGTATACAAAAATCTGGAATCTGACAAAAAACTTGAAAACGCCGCTTGACGCTGCCCGAGCGTAGCCATAATACACCCAAACGTTCAGCAGTGAACATGCAGCGGGCGGTTGTAGCTCAGTTGGTTAGAGTACCGGCCTGTCACGCCGGGGGTCGCGGGTTCGAGCCCCGTCAACCGCGCCATCGCTGCCATCCTTGGTCCAGGCAAAAGGCCACGAAAATAGATGCGCGGTTGTAGCTCAGTTGGTTAGAGTACCGGCCTGTCACGCCGGGGGTCGCGGGTTCGAGCCCCGTCAACCGCGCCATTTTCCTCCTCAAAAAGATCAACGGTTGCGCCATTTCTGGCAACTTTTTGCAATCCTGTGTTCATTGCAGGTGCTAATCGGTGAAATTTCGATTGTTCACTAAATGTTCTAACTTTTCTGTTGGAGTCTTGGTCTGGCTCGCCTATCTCTTAACCACTTGTTTGTTGGGGGCCGCATATGGCTGAGCTGAAGAATATCGAGGTGCGCGGCGCGCGCGAACATAACCTCAAAGGTATAGACGTTGATATCCCTCGGGATCAGTTGGTGGTCATCACCGGACTGTCGGGTTCGGGGAAGTCCTCATTGGCGTTTGACACCATCTATGCCGAAGGCCAGCGCCGGTATGTCGAAAGCCTTTCGGCCTATGCCCGGCAGTTCCTGGATATGATGGAAAAGCCGGATGTCGACCATATCAGCGGCCTGTCTCCGGCAATTTCGATTGAACAAAAGACGACGTCCAAGAACCCGCGTTCAACTGTGGGCACGGTAACCGAAATCTATGACTATCTGCGTCTGCTGTTTGCCCGCGCCGGAACGCCCTACAGCCCAGCCACCGGGCAACCGATTGAGGCGCAGCAAGTGCAGGACATGGTCGACCGGATCATGGCAATGGAAGACGGCACACGCGGCTATCTTCTGGCCCCCATCGTGCGCGACCGGAAAGGTGAGTACAAAAAAGAATTCCTGGAGCTGCGCAAACAGGGTTTCCAACGCGTCAAGGTGGACGGAGAGTTCTACGAACTGGATCAACCGCCAGTGTTGGATAAGAAATTCCGCCACGATATCGATGTGGTTGTTGATCGACTGGTTGTGCGGGAAGGTATGGAAACGCGCTTGGCCGACAGTCTGCGCACCGCTCTGGATCTGGCCGACGGGATTGCCATATTGGAAACCGCCCCGCGTGAGGGTGATCCGGAACGCATCACATTCAGCGAGAATTTTGCCTGCCCGGTCAGTGGTTTCACCATTCCCGAAATCGAACCACGCCTGTTTTCGTTCAACGCGCCCTTCGGTGCCTGCCCGGATTGTGACGGTCTCGGGGTCGAGTTGTTCTTCGATGAGCGCCTGGTGGTGCCGGACCAGACGCTGAAACTCTACGATGGTGCTTTGGCCCCATGGCGCAAGGGTAAATCCCCTTATTTCCTGCAAACCATCGAGGCCATTGCGCGCCATTACGAGTTTGACAAGAACACGCCCTGGAAAGACCTGCCTAAAAATGTGCAGGAGGTCTTTCTGCGTGGGTCCGGGGATGATGAAATTCAATTCCGGTACGACGAAGGCGGGCGTGTCTATCAGGTGACCCGCAGCTTTGAAGGCGTGATCCCGAATATGGAACGCCGGTACCGCGAAACCGACAGTGCGTGGATTCGTGAGGAATTTGAACGATATCAAAACAATCGTCCCTGCGGCGCCTGCGAAGGCTACAGGCTGCGGGCCGAAGCGCTGGCGGTAAAGATCGCCGGGCTGCATGTGGGGCAGGTGGTGCAGATGTCGATCCGTGAGGCTTTGGCGTGGATCGAAGATGCGCCCAACCACCTGAGCGCACAGAAGAACGAAATTGCGCGCGCCATTCTCAAGGAAATTCGCGAGCGGCTAGGATTCCTGAATAATGTTGGTTTAGAATACCTTACGCTGTCCCGTTCAAGTGGAACGCTGTCAGGAGGCGAAAGCCAGCGTATTCGTCTGGCCAGTCAGATCGGCTCGGGGCTGACCGGGGTTCTCTATGTGCTGGATGAGCCTTCGATCGGGCTACATCAGCGAGACAATGACCGGCTTTTAGGCACGCTCAAGAACCTGAGGGATCAGGGCAATACGGTGATCGTCGTAGAACATGACGAGGAAGCCATCCGCGAGGCTGACTATGTTTTCGACATCGGTCCGGGGGCAGGTGTGCATGGCGGGCAGGTGGTCAGTCACGGAACGCCTGCGCAAATCGCGGCAGATGCGGCCTCCATTACCGGGCAGTACCTAGCGGGAGCGCGTGAAATCGCAGTTCCGGTGCAGCGTCGGAAGGGGAAAAAGCAGAAAGTCACAGTGGTCAAGGCCACGGGTAACAACCTGAAGAATGTCACCGCCGAATTCCCCTTGGGCAAATTCGTTTGCGTCACAGGTGTGTCGGGCGGAGGTAAATCCACCCTCACGATCGAGACATTGTTCAAAACCGCGTCAATGCGGCTGAACGGGGCGCGTCAGACACCAGCACCCTGTGAAACCATCAAGGGGCTGGAACACCTCGATAAGGTCATCGACATCGACCAGCGCCCCATTGGGCGAACGCCGCGTTCAAACCCGGCGACTTACACCGGGGCCTTTACCCCGATCCGAGATTGGTTTGCCGGTCTGCCCGAGGCTAAGGCACGCGGGTACAAACCGGGTCGATTCAGCTTCAACGTCAAAGGCGGGCGGTGTGAGGCATGTCAGGGTGACGGTGTCATCAAGATCGAGATGCACTTTCTGCCGGACGTCTATGTGACTTGCGAAACCTGCAAAGGCGCGCGGTATAACCGCGAAACGCTTGAGATCAAGTTCAAGGGTAAATCCATCGCGGATGTGCTTGATATGACAGTGGAAGATGCGCAGGAATTCTTCAAGGCCGTGCCCTCAATCCGGGACAAGATGGACGCCCTTGCGCGTGTGGGTCTTGGCTATATCAAGGTGGGTCAACAAGCCACGACGTTGTCAGGTGGCGAGGCGCAGCGGGTAAAATTGTCAAAGGAACTGTCGAAGCGTTCAACCGGGCGAACGCTCTATATTCTCGACGAACCGACAACAGGTCTGCATTTCGAAGATGTTCGCAAGCTGCTGGAAGTGCTGCACGAACTTGTCGATCAGGGCAATACTGTCGTGGTGATTGAACATAATCTGGATGTGGTTAAAACCGCGGATCATATCATCGACATTGGACCTGAAGGTGGTGATGGCGGTGGCGAAATCGTCGCCACAGGAACACCGGAAGACATAGCCGATGTTGAACGCAGCCACACCGGGCGATACCTGAAGTCGATGCTGAAAGGCGCGCGCGTCGCGGCAGAATAAGTGCCCAGACGCGGCCTCAGTTCAGGATATCTGCGATCGCGCCGATCAGGTTCAGGACTTTGCGTGTCTCGGGGTCGACCCGGTACACATAATCACCGGCACGGACATAAGAGTAGTTTCGGTTCAACCCATAGCGATAAGGGTCATTGATCCAACGGTAATCATTGGTAATGAAGTCACCATCGCGATAGATTTTCTTTGCCTGACCAGGCGGCACGCAGGGAACGGATTTCTTGGCCAGACCCGGAGGGCAATGCCCGGCCTTGTTCTTTGCAACCGCGGCAACCGGGGAAAGGGCCAAAGCCGCCAGAGTTGCCGTCGTCACCAAAAATCTCGTCATGTCGCCGTCCTTTGCGAATTGGCCAGCCGGGCCTTTTGTTCATGACTGCCTAGATGGTCGCTTGCCCAAGATCTGTCAAATCGTTGGGCAAGATGCCGCCAGTTGTTTTAGTCACGTCCGCGGTTTTCGAACCGTGGCAACATGGCACTGAAATCGCGTCCCTTGCCATCTTCGTTCTCGACAAATTGCTCATAAAGCGCGGTGGCCGCCTGACCCATCGGTGTATCTGCATCTGCACTCTCAGCCGCCTGCTGGCTGAGGCGCAGGTCCTTCAGCATCAGCTCGGCCGCAAAACCGGGGGCGTACCCATTGTCGGCCGGGCTTTGCGGGCCGACACCGGGGGCAGGGCAATAGGCGTTCATCGTCCAGCTGTATCCGGACGACGTACTTACCACGTCAAACATCTTCTGCCGGTCCAGACCCAGTTTGTCGGCCAAAGCGAAGGCTTCACAGGTTGCAATCATGGTGACACCAAGGATCATGTTATTGCAGATTTTGGCAGCTTGACCGGCACCGGCCTCACCACAGTGAACAGCTTTCTGCCCCATGATATCGAAAAGAGGGGATGCCTTGGCAAACGCGGCCTCTGATCCGCCAGCCATGAAGGTCAGCGTGCCAGCCGCCGCACCTCCGATGCCGCCAGAAACTGGCGCGTCTACGGACAACAGTCCGGCACTGATGGCCTGATCCGCAACTGCCCGCGCGCTTTCCACATCAACTGTCGAGCAATCGATTAGCACGGCACCTTGTGCCATTGCAGGAATGATCTGATCCGCAACGGCCCTCAGAATCGCACCGTTTGGCAGCATCGTGATGACAGCATCGGCCGCTGCAACAGCTTCCGAAGCGGTTGCGGCTTGAGAAACCCCGTCAACCGTCACGCCTGCTGTGTCAAAGCCAACCACCTTATGACCGGCTTTTGCAAGATTGGCTGCCATTGGCGCGCCCATGTTTCCCAGTCCGATGAAACCGATTTGCATCTCTTAATCCTCTTCGAAAGTCAGGGCGTCCGCACCCAGGGGCTGAAGCATTTTCGACACGGCAACCAGAGGGACGTTCATGTCAGGAAACTGCCAGTCCGGGTTGCGATCCTTGTCGATGATCTGCGCGCGGATGCCTTCCAGAAAATCGCCATGCTCCATCGCGCGGTGTGTGAAACGATACTCCATCTCCAGAGCTCGGCGAATGGTCAGAGAAGGGGAGCGCAGGCGATGAAGAATCTCGATCGTGCAGGCCACGGAAAGCGGTGCGTTCTTTCTCAGCATGCCCAGAGTATTAGCCGAAAACTCATTGTCGTCGCTGTGCAGACTGTTCAGAACGTCGCCAAGGGTGTCACCGGAAAAATGCTGATCGATTTGGGCCTGCAAGTTCGCCAATTCACCAACAGGCGGTGTACCGGCATGGTCAGCCAATAGTTTTGCGTTTCCAGAGGCTTCGAGCAACTCGATCAGATCGGACCATTGCGATTGCGGGATGAAAAGATCGGCAAACCCTGCATAAATCGCATCCCCAGGCCCCATCCGATAGCCCGTTGTCCCTAGAAACTCACCCGCGCGTCCGGGTGCAAGGGCCAGCATCAACGAGCCGCCGACATCCGGCACCAGTCCGATGGAGCATTCTGGCATGGCAATCTTTGCGCTTTCACCCACAACGCGATGGCTGCCATGGCATCCGATGCCAACACCGCCGCCCATCGCGAACCCCTGAAGTAAGCTGATGACCGGTTTGGGATATTCGAAGATCAGGGCATTCAGACGGTATTCGTCCCGCCAGAATTTCTGACCGTAAGAAAAATCACCCTTGGTGCCGGTTTCATAAAGTTCAGCAATATCACCACCCGCGCAGAAGGCCTTTTCCCCTTCGGCGTCCAGGATGATCAGGTCAATCTCATCATCCTCGCGCCAGTTGCGCAGCGCCGTGTCGATGGCCATGCACATGTCATAGGTCATCGCGTTCAGCGCATGAGGACGGGTCAGGGTGATACGCCCGGCACGGCCTGTGGTGCGGATATCGATATCTGACATGGGTGCCTCAGCGATTGGCAAGCAACTGGCGCGATACGATCACACGCATGATCTCATTCGTGCCTTCCAATATCTGGTGCACACGAAGATCACGCACAAGCTTTTCGATGCCGTAATCCGCAAGATAGCCATAACCGCCATGCAATTGCAGGCACTGGTCCACCACTTTCGATCCGGTTTCAGTAACGAACTTCTTGGCCATGGCGCAGAATTTCGTGGCATCGGGTGCGCCCTGATCCAGCTTCCAGGCTGCCTGCCTAAGGAACGTTCGCGCGGCCTGCAATTCGATCTCCATATCCGCCAGACGGAACTGAAGGGCCTGAAACTGGTCGATGGATTGGCCAAAAGCCTTACGTTCGGACATGTACTGCAGCGTCATATCCAGCCCGGCCTGAGCGGCCCCAAGCGAGCAGGCAGAAATGTTAAGTCGTCCGCCATCCAGTCCCATCATCGCATATTTGAACCCGTCACCTTCCGTGCCCACAAGGTTTCCAGCCGGGATCTTGCAATCGTCGAACTGAACTTGCGCGGTGGGTTGGCTTTTCCAGCCCATCTTCTGCTCGAGCGCGCCAAAGCTGAGGCCGGGCGTGCCGTCTTCAACGTAAACGGTCGATATCCCCTTGGGCCCATCCTGTCCGGTACGCACCATGCAGACGTAAGCGTCGGAATATCCGCCGCCTGAAATGAAGGCTTTTGTTCCGTTCAGCGTATAGCCTTCGTTGGTCCGTTCAGCGCGTGTTTTCAGCGCCGCCGCATCCGATCCAGAACCGGGCTCGGTCAGGCAATAACTCAACACAGTTTTCAAGCTCAGAACATCGGGCATGATGCGCGCCTTGAGGTCATCGTCGGCAAAGTTGTCGAGCATCTTGGCGCACATGTTATGGATCGACAGGAAGGCCGCGACCGACGGGCAGGCCATCGATAGGGCCTCAAAAACCAGGGTGGCATCCAGACGGGTCAGGTTTGACCCACCGCTGGCCTCGGACACGTAAAGGGCGCCGAAGCCAAGCTCTCCGATTTGGGGCCACAAGGCTTTGGGGATTGTTCCATCAGCCTCCCATTGCCGGGCAAAAGGGGCGATATGTTCCTGCCCAAAGGCATGTGCCATGTCGAAAATGGCTGTTTGTTCCTCGCTGAGTGCGAAATCCATGGCGCTCCCTCCCATCGGCAATGAATTGAACAGTTGTTTATTTCTGAATTCTTACAGAAATTTTGCAGGTTCAACAATGGCTCTGGGCAGGGGACTGTTGTCGCCACTGTCTAAAGATCCGCGTGGAACTCTTCGATCAGGTGGCGCACGACGGCCTTGCCGGGATCTTCCCCGCGCGCGGCAGCCTCGGCATGAACGCGACGTTGGCGTGTGGCCGAGGTGCCGTTTTCGGCGATCTGCCGCAGCCGGGCCAGATCCGACATTGTTCCCAGTGCCTCGGCATCTTCGGCCAGCAATCCCATCAGATCACCGATCAAATCGGACATGGGTTTGATCGAGCGATCGCCGAAATCGATCAATCCTTCGCCCACACCGTATCGCTGCGCGCGCCAGCGATTTTCACCTATCAGAAAGCGATCATATTGCCGCCAGCGCAAGTTGCGATCTTTCAAGCGGCACAACATTCGTGTCAACGCCTGCACAAGGGCGGCCAGTGAAAGCGTGTGCTCCAACCTTGGTTGGACATCCATAATCCGCGTTTCAAGTGTTGGAAAGCGATGCGAGGGGCGAAGATCCCACCAGATCTTTGTGGTATCTTCAATGACCCCCAGTTCAATCAATATTCCCGTGGTGCGTTCATATTCGCCCCAGCTTGCAAAGACCGGCGGCAGACCGGTGCGCGGCAGATTGTCAAAGACGGTCAGACGGTACGACGACAGGCCCGTATCTTCGCCGTTCCAGAAAGGCGAGGACGTCGACAACGCCAAAAGATGCGGCAAAAAGTACGACAATTGCGGCATCAGATCAGAACGCAAGGCTTGGCTTTCAACCCCGACATGAACATGCATTCCGCAGATCAGCATCCGGCGGGCCACACCCCCCAGCGCGTGTTGCAGCGCATCATAGCGTTCCTTTCGAGTGTGATGCTGATCCTTCCAGTTCGCAAAAGGGTGGCACGACACGGCTATTGGCGACAGGTTGTATTCCGCGGCCCGTTCCGAAACACAGGAGCGCAGGCGTTTCAGGTCCTCGCGCGCCGAGGTGATGGTTGTATGTGGGCGGGTGCCGACTTCGATCTGGCATTGCAGGAATTCGGGGCTGACCTGTCCTTCGAAATCATTCTGACAGGCTTCCATCAGCGCTTCGGGAGCTTCGGACAATTGGAGGCTGTCGCGGTCTACAAGAAGGTATTCTTCTTCGATCCCGATCGTGAATTCCTGCTGCATGGCGGCCCTCGCGGTAGTTATTTTGATCAGTGAATACGGAAATTTTCTTTTTGCCAAGGGTTTGCCCGGCTTGTCCTTGCAGAGGAACGACCAGCAAAGGTATGGAATATCGCAGCAAAGACTACGGAGCCAGCGACTTGAAACCCAGAAAATTCCCACAGATCAACGCCGCCCTGGATGAACTGGGGGTAAGACTGGTCGACAAGATCACCGAACAGGATGAGCGCGCGCGGCTGGAAGCCTTTGAGGCTGCCGGAGGTCTGACGCGCCCCGTCTATGCCTTGTCGCCGGGAATGGACGGGTTTGATATCTCTCAGCTGGTCAGTGAATACACTGCGCACAAGAATGCGCTAGAGGAGCTGAAGGATCCTGAGCGCAATCAGACCGGCTATCGTGCTGGAAACGGCTATTACGACAGCCCGGATGCGGATGCCCTGTATCTGATGATCCGACGCTTTCAGCCCCGGCGGGTGATCGAGGTTGGATGTGGTAACTCGACCCGAGTAACCCGGCAGGCGGCCATCGATGGCGGGTTTGACACCACGATTACGGCAATCGATCCGTATCCCCGCGCTGACATTGCCCATGTTGTTGATCGGTTCGAGCAAAAACGGCTGGAAGAGGCCGACCCGGTACTGTTTTCAGAGCTGGAAGCCGGCGACGTCCTGTTTATCGACTCCAGCCATGTTGTGCGGATGAGCAACGACGTCGCGCACTTGTTCTGCCGCATCATTCCGACACTGAAGCCCGGAGTAGTGATCCATCTGCACGATGTTTTTCTGCCCTACGAATACCCCAAGCGGTTCTTTTATGACTGCCCGGGCTGGGGTGAGCAGTACATGTTGCACGCTTTGCTGCAATCTGGCGCGTATTCAATGCTTTGGCCGGGATATTACCTGCAACAGGATCGGCCCGATGCTGTCGCCAATTTGCCCTTTTTGGCTGAAGGGCGCGCGCAAAGCATCTGGGTGCAGCTAAAAGAAAAGTGATCTCAGACTGATCCGGCGTGACGAAAGCCCCGTACCTCTTTCCATAACAAGCTGAAGAGGAGAAGACAGCCATGTTACGTCGTACTTTTATGGGCGCAGCCGCCGCATTTGCATTTGCCATGCCGCTCAAGGCGCAGGCAGCAGATATCGTTGATACCGCTGTAGCGGCCGGATCATTCAACACGTTGGTTGCCGCAGTTCAAGCTGCAGGTTTGGTAGATACCCTGAAAGGAAAAGGTCCATTCACCGTCTTTGCCCCAACAGACGAGGCGTTTGCTGCATTGCCCGAAGGCACGGTGGAAACGTTGTTGTTGCCGGAGAACAAAGATCAGCTCGTGTCGATCCTGACGTACCATGTTGTACCAGCCAAGGTGATGTCTGGCGACATCGCTGGCAAGCGCGCGAAGGTTCTGACTGTTCAGGGTGATCGGCTGAGCGTGAATGCCAAAAACGGCGTCAAAGTGAATGATGCCAAGGTCATACAGGCAGATATTGAAGCAAGCAATGGTGTGATCCACGTGGTCGACACTGTTATCCTGCCGGAATGATGCTCTGTTCCTGAAGAGTCAAAAGCCCCGGCGTATGACCGGGGCTTTTGCTTTTCTGAGCTGGTAGATCAGACCAAACGAACCTGTGTGCCAATCTGGACCAGCGGATACAGTTCCTCGACATGTTGGTTGTACAGGCCGATACAGCCAGACGAGCTCTGCCGGCCGATCTTGCGGGTATCATGCGTGCCATGAACCAGGTAAGCGGGCCAATCCAAATACATCGCGCGGGTGCCCAGTGGGTTTCCGGGATCACCGCCATCGATCCGAATGGGCAGGCTGGGGTCACGCTCGCGCATCGAGGCGGTCGGTGTCCAGCTTGGGAACTCGGTCTTGCGCACAACTTTTGTGTAGCCGCGTTTTGTAAGCTCTTCGCTCATGGGCACAGAGCTGGGGTACAGCTTATAAGTGCCATCCGGCGCCCAATAGTGAACCGCGCGGCTGGTAATGTCGGCCAACAGGCAACCTACGCCCAGCTCATCAAAATGGTCCTGCCAGTTTTGCTGCGAGAAGGACGACACATTGCGTCGGACCGGAAGCTGTGTGCTGATCGTGTCTTCTGTTTCCGGAAACGCGTCCGTGCTTTGTGCCCGAACAAGGGCAGGGGTTGCCATCAGGGATGCAGCGCCCAGCAGGGCGGAACGACGGGTTATTTGGGATTGGGCCAAGGTTGCCTCCGGTAAGTTCACTGCTCGCTGTGTATTTGGCGGCAAGATATTTCCATTGGTCGCAATTTTCCAGAGAGACGCACCTGAATTTCTTGTGAGCGTGGGGAATTTGAATGCTGTTCGGCGGAAAGATGCGAAAACCCGGCCCTGAATGGGGCCGGGTTCCATAGTCGTGCAGGCTGAAATCAGTCCATGGCTTTGAAGTTGAACTCGCCACCTTCCTTGATGCCCGACGGCCAGCGTGCGGTCACTGTTTTGGTGCGGGTGTAGAACTTGAAGCTGTCCGGGCCATGCTGGTTCAGATCACCAAACATGGATTTTTTCCAGCCTCCGAAGGTGTGATAAGCCAGCGGAACGGGGATCGGAACGTTGATGCCCACCATGCCGATATTGATCCGGCTGGCAAAGTCGCGCGCTGTGTCACCGTCGCGGGTAAAGATTGCTGTGCCGTTTCCGTATTCGTGGTCCATCGCCAGGCCGATCGCCTCTTCGTAGGAACCTGCACGGACAGTCGACAGAACCGGGCCAAAGATCTCCTGTTTGTAGATGTCCATGTCCGGAGTGACGTGGTCAAACAGGTGCGGGCCGACAAAGAATCCGTCCTCATAACCTTGCAGGCTGAAATCACGGTTATCGACAACCAGCTTTGCGCCTTGCTCGACACCCGAATTGATCAGACCAAGGATACGCTCTTTCGCGGCCGCTGTTACAACGGGGCCCATGTCGACATCGTCACCAGCGGTGTAGGGGCCCACTTTCAGCTTTTCGACGCGCGGGATCAGCTTTTCGATCAGCTTGTCCGCGGTTTCTTCACCAACCGGAACCGCAACAGAGATTGCCATGCAGCGTTCGCCAGCTGCACCGAATCCGGCACCGACCAGCGCGTCGGCAGCCTGATCCAGGTCTGCGTCGGGCATGACGATCATGTGGTTCTTAGCACCACCAAAACACTGGGCGCGTTTGCCGTTTGCGGTGGCACGGCTGTAGATATACTGAGCGATCGGGGTAGACCCCACAAAGCTGACGCCCTGAATGATCTCGCTGTCGAGAATGGTGTCTACCGTTTCCTTGTCGCCGTTCACGACCTGGAACACACCCTTGGGCAGACCGGCTTCGACGAACAGCTCAGCCAGCATCAGCGGAACCGAGGGGTCACGCTCGGACGGTTTCAGAACAACGGCGTTTCCGCAGGCCAGTGCAGGACCGACATGCCACAGGGGCATCATCGCAGGGAAGTTGAAGGGCATGATCGAACCCACGACGCCCAGCGGCTGGCGCATGGAATACATGTCGATGCCGGGGCCTGCGCTGTCGGTGAACTCACCCTTCAGCATCTGCGGTGCACCGATGCAGTATTCGATCACCTCCAGACCTCGCTGCAAGTCGCCTTTGGCATCAGGGATGGTCTTGCCGTGCTCGCGGCTAAGTGCTTCGGCCAGCTTGTCCATGTCGCGGTTCATCAGGCCGACCATTGCCATCATGACACGTGCACGTTTCTGAGGGTTGGTTGCGCCCCATTCGGGCTGGGCAGCGGCTGCGGCCTCAATCGCCGCCGTGGTTTCCGCAGCACTGGCCATCGGGCACTTGTATTGAACCTCGCCCGTTGCCGGGTTGTAGACGTTGTCGAAACGACCGGATGTACCGGCGACCATTTCGCCGTTCAGGAAATGGGTCAGATCTTGCATCAATAACTCCTCCGATAGATTTGTGCGCACAATAGGCTTGCAGAAATCCCGCGAACAGAGGCAATGTCTCAAAAGAGTTTTGCAAAAATGCAAAGGTTAACGGTATGACCCCAAACTGGGATGATATGCGGATCTTTCTGGCCGTGGCGCGCGAGGAAAGTCTTTCTTCCGCAGGTCGTATCCTGAAAATCGATCCCGCTACGGTAGGGCGGCGTGTTGCGCGATTGGAGACGACGCTGGATTCCACGTTGTTCACCAAGTCGCAGCAGGGCTATGTCCTGACACCGGCAGGGCAGCGCCTGTTGGAACATGGGTTGCATGCGGAAGAGGCGATGCGCGCAGCGGCCGGAGCTGTGGCCGGATCCACGAAATCACTCAGCGGGCAAATCCGGATCGGCGCGCCAGATGGCAGCGCAAATTACCTGTTGCCCCAAGTCTGTGCCAGGATCAGCGATTCAAACCCGGAACTGGATATTCAGATTCTGGCTCTGCCGAGGGTGATCAACCTTTCAAGGCGCGAGGCCGATATGGCCGTGACCGTCAGCGCGCCAACCGCAGGGCAGCTTTTGGTCAAGAAAGTCAGTGATTACAAACTGCACATGGTCGCGACCGACGAATATCTGAAACGTCACGATCCAATCCACTCGGTCGCTGACCTCAAGGGGCACCGGTTGATCGGTTATATCCCCGACATGATCTTTGACCGGGAACTGGATTACCTGAACGATATTGGGGTTGACCGTGTCGCGCTTGCATCGAACTCGGTCTCGGTGCAATTGCGGCAGGTCAGTTTGGGAACTGGCGTTTGTGTGGCACATGACTTTACGTTGCCTTTCCATCCGGGGCTTCGGAAAATCCTGACGGATCAAGTGAGTCTGACGCGCAGTTTCTATCTGGTCCGGCATGAAGGAGATCAGCGCAACGAACGGTTGAACCGCTTTGCCGATGCCCTGACACGCGGCATTCGCGAGGAAGTGCTTCGATTGGAAGCAGATGCCGGTGCTTGACAGGTCGCCACAATCGCGCAACGCTTTGGAATAAGTGTTATTATTCCGGAGGAGTTCTTCATGTTGGTACAGGCTATCCTGACGTCCAAAGCGACAGACGGCGTTGTAACGGTGGCGCCAACGGCGACAGTTTCAGAAGCCTCGAAGATTCTTGCGGAAAAGCGGATCGGGACGGTTGTTGTTTCTGACGATGGCGGAAAAACCGCAATTGGAATTCTGTCTGAACGCGACATCGTCCGCGAGCTTGCCGCCAGCGGTAGTGGCTGTCTCGACCAGCCTGTAAAATCTTACATGACGCAGGACCTGATCACGACGACGCGTCAGGCCTCTGTTCAGGATATCATGGCCCGCATGACAGAAGGGCGCTTTCGCCATATGCCGGTTGTCGAAGACGGTAAACTGATCGGCATCGTCACACTTGGTGACGTGGTAAAAGCCCAGCTGGCCGAACTGGCGATGGAAAAAGACGCCTTGGAAGGCATGATAATGGGGCACTAACAGCAAGGGGTGTCAAAGCAATCACTTGCACCTGCAGCAAAGTTGTGTTTGCTTGCGCAGAAATTTTGTTGCGCAGGAGGGCGTGATGCGGGTTGGTTTGTATCCGGGAACCTTTGACCCTATCACCATAGGGCACATCGATATCATTCGCCGGGCGGCTGCATTGGTGGATAAACTGGTCATTGGCGTCGCCATCAACCGGGACAAAGGCCCGTTGTTCTCGATGGAAGAGCGCGTCGCGATGATCGAGGCCGAATGCGCCGAACTGACCGAACAAACCGGCACAGAAATCATCGCTCATCCCTTCGAAAACCTACTGATCGATTGCGCAAGGGATGTCGGTGCACAGATCATCGTGCGCGGTTTGCGCGCTGTCGCGGATTTCGAGTATGAATTCCAGATGGTTGGTATGAACCGCGCACTGGACGACTCGATCGAGACTGTCTTTTTGATGGCCGAGGCACGCCATCAGGCGATTGCTTCAAAACTGGTGAAAGAAATTGCCCGTTTGAACGGGGACGTGTCAAAGTTTGTCACGCCCCGTGTCAATGCCGCACTGCGTGAGCGGTTAGGCTAGGGCGCCCATCGCGGCGGCCGTATCCAGCATCCGGTTCGAAAAGCCCCATTCGTTGTCATACCAGGCCAGCACGCGAACCAGCGTACCGTCAGTGACTTTGGTTTCTGCCAGTGACACCGTCGAGCTGTGCGAGTCGTGGTTGAAATCGACCGACACCAGAGGACGGCTTTCCGCCGCCAGAACACCGGGGATCTTTGCCGCGGCATCAATGAACAGTTGATTGACCTCATCTTCGGTCGTTGGGCGTGAAACCTCGGCAACCAGATCAACGACCGAAACGTTCGGGGTGGGTACCCGGATGGCCTGACCCGTCAGTTTGCCCTTGAGTTGCGGCAGCACCAGCCCCACAGCGGCGGCTGCACCGGTCGTGGTGGGGATCATCGACAGTCCAGCGGCGCGCGACAGGTAGGGGTCTTTTCCAACTGTGTCATGAACAGGCTGGCTGGCGGTATAGGCGTGAACGGTGGTCATGTTGCCATGTTTGATGCCAAGACCTGCGTCCAGAGCTGCGGCAACCGGAGAAAGGCAATTCGTGGTGCAGGATGCGTTCGAAACGATCAGATCTTCGGGCGTCAACTCGCTGTCGTTGACGCCAAAGACGATGGTTTTCACGCCACCGTCACCTCGTGCAGGGGCTGAGATCAGGACTTTCCGTGAACCGTTTTTGAAGTGACGTTCAGCCGCTTCGCGCGTGCGGAAAACACCGGTGCATTCCAGAACAACGTCGATGTCAGACCAGGGCAGGTCTTCGGGATTACGCTCACTGCTCAGGCGGATCGGGCCGCGCCCCACATCCAGACCGGCGTCTGTAAGCGTGACAGGGTTGGGATAACGGCCATGAACGCTGTCAAATTCGAACAGATGCGCGTTCATGTCGGGCTTGCCCAAGTCGTTGATCGCGACGATCTCAACGTCTGTACGCCCGCTTTCCAACACCGCGCGCAGAACCCCGCGCCCGATCCGTCCAAATCCGTTGATCGCTAGTTTCAGGGTCATGGCTCGCTCCATAAAATATCTCAGCTTTATGAGTTAGCGCTAACAATTACAGATCAAGCGAAATGTCAAGAAAAACCTCTCTCATCGCCAAAAAGCGAGCCAGTCCAGAAAGTCGTAAAGATTCTTGCCGAGGAACAACATGTGCTCGGTTCCATACAAGGCTACGTCCAGCATCATGCCCCCAAGCAGTAGGACGCCAAGCCAGATAGCAATTTGATTGTTCATGACGGTTCCGAACGAAAATGCCCGCCCAGATAACCTGAGCGGGCATCAAGGTACAAGCGAAGTCCGAAGGGTCAGTTAAGGCGACCCATGGCGACGGCTACGTCTGCCATGCGAACCGAGAAACCCCATTCGTTGTCATACCAGGCCAGCACGCGCACCATGCGATCATCGACGACGCGGGTCTGATCGGGTGCGAAGATCGAGCTTTCTTCGGTGTGGTTGAAATCGGTTGATACCAGCGGTGCGGGCTCATATCCCAGAACACGCTGCATCGGGCCTTTGGCTGCTTCTTCGACGATTGCGTTGATCTCGGCCACCGAGGTGTCACGCGATGCGCGGAAGGTCAGGTCAACCGCAGAAACGTTCGGGGTAGGGACCCGGATGGCGGACCCGTCCAGGCGGCCTTTCAGGTTTGGCAGAACTTCACCCAAAGCTTTGGCAGCACCGGTTGAGGTCGGGATCATCGACATCGCGGCAGCGCGGGCGCGATAGAGGTCACTGTGACGACGGTCCAGCGTGGGCTGGTCTCCGGTATAGGCGTGAATGGTGGTCATGATACCGTGTTCAATGCCGACACCTTCGTCCAGCACCTTGGCCAGTGGGGCCAGGCAGTTGGTGGTGCAGGAGCCGTTCGACACCATGTTGTCGTTTGCGGTCAGGGTGTTGTGGTTCACACCAAAAACGATGGTTTTGTTCACGTTCTTGCCGGGGGCGGACAGCAGCACCTTGCCCGCACCGCGATCCAGATGTGTTTTGGCCTTGGTGCCGTCATTGAATTTACCGGTGCACTCCAGAACGACGTCACAGCCTTCCCAGTCCAGTTCATTCATATCGTAGGTCGAAAACATCTGCATCGGGCCACGACCCAGATCCATCGTGTTGCCTTCGATCGAAACTTCGCGCGGGAACCGCCCGTGAACGCTGTCATATTTCAGCAGATGTGCAGAGGTTTCCAATGGGCCGGTTGCGTTGACTTTGATCACTTCGATGTCGTTACGCCCTGACGCGGCGATGTGCGACAGGGTGCAGCGGCCAATACGGCCAAAACCATTGATACCGACCTTGATGGTCATGTGACGTCTCCTGATGCGCTTGCGTTGAGGGCCATATAGCGGCGAAATGGGAATCTCAAAAGGGCAAAAACGGCATATTTTTAAGGTGTTAGCGCAAACCTGCGACGGTTGCGCTAACGCTTGCGCTAGCCGTTGGATCAGGTAGGGTCCAGATGCGGCAGCGAAAGGGAAAGGAAACGCAATGAGTGGTCTTTTGGCCTTGTTGGACGATGTGGCCGGGATCGCCAAGGTTGCGGCGACATCGGTGGATGATGTCGTGGCTGCGGCGGGCAAGGCTGGGGCCAAGACTGCGGGAGTGATCATCGACGACGCCGCAGTGACACCGAAATACGTTCAGGGCTTTGCCCCGGCGCGCGAATTGCCGATCATCTGGCGCATCGCGCGCGGTTCGGTTTTCAACAAAATCATACTCCTGTTGCCGGTGGCCTTGTTGCTGGCCAATTTCGCCCCGTGGCTGATCACCCCACTGTTGATGCTGGGTGGATCATATTTGTGTTTTGAAGGCGCAGAGAAGATTTTTCACGTCCTGTTTCCTCATGGTAGCCATGTCATTGAAGAGGATATGAAAAACCGGGACCCTGGCCATCTGGAAGAACAGAAGGTCAAGGGCGCGATCAAAACTGATTTTATTCTGTCTGCCGAGATTATGACCATTGCACTGGCGGCGATTGAAGCCCCGAACCTTTGGATGCAAGCCGCGACGCTGGCCGTTGTGGGGATCGGCGTGACGGTGGCCGTCTATGGGTCGGTGGCTCTGATCGTGAAGATGGATGATGCTGGGCTTTATCTGGCGCAGAACGCGCCGACACCTATCGGTCGCGGTTTGGGCCGAGGGTTGGTCAAGGCAATGCCCGGGGTGATGAAAACATTGTCCATTGTCGGAACTGCGGCGATGCTTTGGGTCGGAGGCTCGATTGTCATCCACGGGATGGAGGTGTTGGGCTTTGGATGGTTGGGCCATCATATCCATGATTGGGCCTATGCCATTGGGCATACTGTGTCTGATCAATGGGTTGGCGCGGTTGAGTGGGTATCCAAGGCCACGATGGATGGCGTATTTGGTTTGGCTTGGGGATTGGTTTTGATCCCTGTTGCGACCCGGATCATAGCACCACTGTTAAGTAAGAATGCGAAACACTGAATTGACCCGTTACCGTCTGGGCACGACCATCGATGGCCCGCTTATTCGAAAAGTGGGCACGCGCGGCTTAAACGGCAGATCCTCAATTATTTCTGCTTTGAGTGTTGCGGCCGACGAAGTCCCATTCGATGAATCCGAGCTTCTCAGTTTCTTGCATTTTCGTGTTGATTCCGCTTTCAGGGCGCAGGAGCGTAGCCGTTGGTTCGGGGGACGCTTTTACAACGCTTTAGTGGGTCAATCGGCTAATTATGTCCCGCTGTCTGGAACACATCTTCGCCAAGCGTTGTCTTGCCTCGGCCTGCAAGCACCTGAGAAAGTGGTGGTGCAAGGACAGTATGAGTTGCGGTTGGATTACGCTCTGAAAGCCTATGAAGAACTTGCACTTCGGGTTAAGGCTGAACCCAAATGAAAAGGGCGGCCAAGGCCGCCCTTTGCTCGATCAGATGGGACTGATTTACAGCCCCAACAATTCCTTGACCTTGGCCACGGTTGCTTCGACGGTTATGCCGAAATGCTTGTACAACTCACCGGCAGGGGCCGAGGCACCAAAGCTGGACATGCCGATGAACCCGGCTTTGGCTTCGCGGCCACGTTCACCCAGCAACCAACGATCCCAACCACCAGCACGAACCGCAGCCTCGATGCCAACGCGGACCGGACCTGCCGGAAGGACGCGCTTGCGGTAGGCTTCGTCCTGCTGCGCGAACAGCTCCATGCAGGGCATCGAGACGACGCGGGTGCCGATGCCCTCGGCTTCGAGCATCGCTTTGGCTTCCATGGCCAGCGACACTTCGGAACCTGTGGCAATCAGGATCGCCTGACGCTTGCCTTCTGCTTCGGCCAGAACGTAAGCACCCTGCGCGGTCAGGTTCTTGGTCTTGTGCTCGGTACGTACCGTTGGAACACCCTGACGGGTCAGCGAAAGGACCGACGGGCTGTCCTTGAAGGTCAGCGCCAGTTCCCATGCCTCGGCGGTTTCAATGGTGTCAGCGGGGCGGAACACAAAAGTGTTGGGTGTTGCGCGCGAAATCGCTAGGTGTTCCACCGGCTGGTGGGTCGGGCCGTCCTCGCCCAGACCGATCGAGTCATGAGTCATTACGAAGACAGACGGGATCTTCATCAGTGCCGCCAGGCGCATGGACGGGCGGGCATAATCTGTGAAGGCCATGAACGTGCCGCCATAGGGACGGATACCACCATGCAGGGCCATACCGTTCATCGCCGCCGCCATGCCGTGTTCACGGATACCGTAGTGGATGTAACGGCCCTTGCGATTTTCCGGCAGGAATACACCCATATCGGCCGATTTGGTGTTGTTCGATCCGGTCAGGTCCGCCGAACCACCAACGGTTTCGGTCATGATCGGGTTCACAACATTCAGGACCTTTTCTGACGAGGCGCGGGTGGCCAGTTTCGGCTGATCTTCGGACATCTGTTTTTTGAAAGCGCGAATGGCTCCGGCCAGACGTTTGGGGGCCTCGAACGCATAGGCGCGGGTGAACTCAGCCTGCTTGCGCTCGGACAGTTGTGCAAAACGCGCTTCCCATTCCGCACGCTCGGCAGCGCCACGCGATCCGATGGCTTCCCATGCGGATTTGACATTGGCAGGCACGTCAAACGCATCATGCGCCCAGCCATAGGCCTTTTTGGCGTCCTTCAGCTGATCCGCATCGGTCAGCGCGCCGTGCCCCTTTGACGTGTCCTGCGCCGCGTGGCCCAAAGCAATGTGGGTTTTACACGCAATCATGGTCGGCTTGTTCGACTTCTTCGCCTGAACGATGGCCGCGTCGACGGCCTTGGGATCATGACCATCGATTTCGATCACATGCCAGCCCGAGGCCGCAAAGCGACGAACCTGATCGGTGCGGTCAGCGATATCGACGGTGCCGTCGATGGTGATGTTGTTGTTGTCCCAGAAGACGATCAGCTTGCTCAGCTCGTGACGACCGGCCAGCGTGATTGCCTCCTGGCTTACGCCTTCCATAAGGCAACCGTCGCCTGCGATGACATAGGTATAGTGGTCAACAACCTTCTTGCCATAATGCGCGCGCTGTATTTCTTCGGCCATCGCAAAGCCCACGGCGTTCGAAATACCCTGACCCAGCGGTCCGGTCGTGGTTTCAACACCAGTGACCAGAAAGTTTTCAGGGTGGCCTGCGGTTTTTGCGCCCAGCTGGCGGAAATTCTTGATCTCCTCCAGCGTCACATCTGCATATCCTGTCAGGTACAGCAACGAATAAACCAGCATCGAACCATGGCCTGCGGACAGGATGAAGCGATCGCGATCCGGCCAGTTCGGGGCCGAGGCGTCAAACTTCAGGTGCTTTTCGAACAGGACGGTCGCGACATCCGCCATGCCCATGGGCATACCGGAATGTCCGGAGTTTGCAGCGGCGACGGCATCAAGGGTCAATGTGCGGATGGCCGCAGCTTTGTCCCAGTGTTCGGGGTTGGCTTTGCGCAGCGCAGTCAGGTCCACGGGCGTTGTTCCTTTGGATAAAAAGCAGATTGCGGGCTCAATACCACTCAGCACTCAAAGTGCAAGCAGAACCGGGGTTTATCCGCTTGGATTGCTTGAAGTGCGCGGCCCAAGTGGTTGAAAGCAAACAGTGGGTATTTTCTGTCGCATTCCGTTAGACTGGCGGCAGGCGGGATTCGATTTTGATTCGGATCACTTCGCGACAGAATGAACCTTGATAAAGAGGTGACAGGGGCATGAGCCAACTTGAGGAATTACAGCACCGCATAATTGCGGCGATGGACCGTATCGGAGCGGGCGTCGACGCATTGGGCGGCGCGACCGCAGACGCCCAGCCGGATGAAGGTGTCAAGGCGGCACTTGAAGATGAAAGAGTTGCGAACGCGCAGCTTCAGGAAAGGCTGAAATCCCTGAAGGAGCAGCACGAACAGGAAGTGGACGGGTTGCGTGCCGATCTTGAGGAGTTGCGTACTGCGTCTACCGATACAGCCGAAGTGGACGCCCTGCGATCCGAGTTGGAAGAAGCCCGTGCGAAAATCGCATCGGTCGAAGCCGCGCGCGCTGAATTGGCCGAAGCCAAGGCCGCATTGGACAACAGCACCGAGCTGGAGGCGCTGAAGGCGGAAAACAGCCGTCTAAAGGAAGAACTGTCAGACACTGTCCGCGTCGACGACCTGAGCGCCGAGCTTGAGATGCTGCGCGCTGAACGGACCAGTCACGGCGCTGCAATGTCGCGGCTGGACGACGATCTGCAACGGATGCGCAAGGCAAACGAGCAATTGCGCACTGCGATAGACGAGTTGCGCGCTGCCGCCGCCGAAGGTGTCGCAGATGCCGAACTGCTGAACCGGGCCACCGTCGCGGAACTGGAAGCAACGCGTGCAGCGCAAGCGTCAGACGCCGCCGAAGCGCAGGCCGTTCTTGCAAGGTTGGAACCTCTGCTGTCGCAGGCGAAACTTGTAGAAGGTGAGGTAGAGTAATGCCCGAAGTGACCATTCATATCGGCGGGCGCGGTTTTGACGTGTCCTGCCGGGACGGGGAAGAGCCCTTTCTGCACGCTGCCGCCAAAGTGTTGGACGACGAGGCGCAGGTGCTGTCCGATCAGATCGGTCGTATGCCGGAATCCCGCATGTTGCTGATGGCCGGCTTGATGCTGGCCGACAAGACTGCGGCCACAGAGGACAAGGTCAAGTCGCTCGAAGGGAAACTGGCCGAAGCCGAAGCCGAGCTTCAGGCGCTGCGAAGCGCCCCGGCGCCCGAACCTGAGCGCATCGAAGTGGCCGTGGTTCCACCATCCGTTACAGATACGCTGGCCGAACTGGCCGCACGAGCCGAAGCGCTGGCCGCAGTAGTTGAGGAGAAAAAGGCACGATGAGGTTCCTGCGCAAATTCATCTGTGCGGCGGCGCTGGTTATGCCCGCGACAACGGCACTGGCCGAAATCGATATTCTGTCTGTCACCTTCACCTGTGAAAACGGAATACCGCTGCCTGTTACCTATTTCAACGCGCCGGGTAGTACAGGGGCAGCGGCAACCTTGGTGGACAACTCACTGGTTGTGATGCGTCAGGTCGAAAGCGGGTCAGGTATCCGCTACGAATCCATTGGTGATGGCGGGACATACATCCTGCGCTCGAAAGGGTGGGACGCGTCCGTAAGCTATTTGGCGGCAGGCGCCGCCGTTGAGCAGGAGATATACCGGGGTTGTTCCAGCCGGTAGGCCGGATTACGCGTTCGCTTCGCGGATTTTGTCGGCTGCTTCCTTGTTGTAGCCGACGTTGTTTTCGTCGAACAACGCGTCCAGTTCGCCCGAAAGGGTCATCTCGGTGATGATATCGCAGCCGCCAACAAACTCGCCTTTGACATAAAGCTGGGGCACGGTCGGCCAATCGGAATAATCCTTGATCCCCTGACGCATTTCTTCGTCGGCCAGAACGTTCACATCCGTGTATTCAACGCCCATGTAGTTCAACACCCCAGCCACGCGCGAGGAGAACCCGCATTGCGGCATTTCCTTGGTGCCTTTCATATACAGCACCACATCGTTGGCTTTGACGGTTTCGTCGATCTGGGTCTTAACGTCGGTCATTTTGTTTTTCCTTTTCATCCGCATCTGCGGGGATTGTTCCATCACTGGGCAAGCTGGGTGCCCATCCTTCCGTTTCAAGTCGCCGGTGTTCTGCCTGCGCCATTTTCACTGGATCAAGCCCGTATCTCTCAAGGCCGCCCACTTTGCTGAGTTCACCCGGATCCGGACGCATATCGGCGAGGTTGCGTTTTCTGTTCCGCTTCACATAGGCTTCGATCACTGCGGCGGCAACTATCAAAGCTGCGAATAAACCTATCCAGAACAACAAGCCATTCATAATTGGGCGCTCTCAATCTTTGCGCCGTGTGAGTTTACGCTGTCTCATATTCCTTGTGACGCGCCAATATCTGGGCCCATACTTAAGAAGCTTTGGCAGATCACAAAACAGGATCGCCAAGGAGTTGAAAATGTCTAAGAACAGAAAGGTTAGTCTCAGTAGAGCCCATCCTATCGGTTCGTCCACTATTCAGGCACTTTCGTCGTCAACGCCAGTGCGTGCAGCTCTCCATCCGGGCCATCCATCTTGCCCTTCAGGGCCGCGTAAACCGCGCGTTGCTGCTGCACCCGGTTTTTGCCGCGAAAGCTTTCGTCCACCACCAGGGCGGACATATGAACACCGTCGTTGCCGCCGACCTGAATATCCGCATCAGGAAAAGATTCTCGCAGCAGGTGTTCGATTTGATGGGCGCTCATCGGCATGTAGGTAACTCCTGAAGGTCTTTCCAAAGATGTAGAGCGCCTGAACCGGGCGCGCAAGGGCACATGAATATGCCAAAACGACGAAACCTGCGCTTATTCAGAACGCAGGTTTCGAGCGAGATTTATTCAGCCTGATCAGGCGACGGCGTCGGCAAAGCTGTTGCGGAAAACGGTCGTCAGGTCTTCTAGCGAGGCCTCCGAACCGCCGATCCTGACGGTATCTCCAGTAAAACGACCTACAGAGACCAGCGGCACACCTGCCTGACCTGCCGCGATCATCAACGCCTCGGCCTGATCAAAGTTGCACGCGACCAGATACCGTGCCTGATCTTCCCCGAACAGGAATTCCGTCGGTGCATCATCGAGACAAACGCCAACCCCGGCGGCCTCGGCCAGTTCGAAGGCCGCAAGCGCAAGGCCGCCATCACTCAGGTCTGTGCAGGCCTTGATCATTCCTCGATTGGCGCGAATGAAATCACCATTGCGTTTCTCGGCATCCAGATTCACATGTGGCGCGTCGCCATCTTCTCGGTTGAAGACCTCGGCCAGAAGGGCGGACTGACCCAGATGGCCTTTGGTTTCGCCGATAACCAAAGCCACGTGGCCTTCGCGCACCTCGTTGCCGATGATTTCATCACTGTGGTTCAGCAGCCCGACAGCGCCAATTGTGGGGGTGGGCAGGATCGCCTGACCGTCGGTTTCATTATACAGTGACACGTTGCCTGACACGATCGGCATATCCAGCGCGCCGACTGCGGCGCCGATGCCCTGAATGGCGCCGACAAACTGACCCATGATTTCGGGCTTTTCCGGGTTGCCGAAGTTCAGGTTGTCTGTTGTGGCCAGTGGTTTGGCCCCAACAGCCGTCAGGTTGCGGTAGGCTTCGGCCACCGCCTGTTTGCCGCCCTCAACCGGGTTGGCGCGGACGTAGCGCGGGGTCACATCAGAGGTAAACGCCAGCACCTTGTCGGTGCCGTGGACGCGCACCATACCCGCACCCAGGCCCGGTGTTCGGTTTGTATCCGCCATCACCATCGTGTCGTACTGCTCATAAACCCACTGCTTGCCCGCGTAGTTGGGCGACGATAGCAGGGCGCGCAGGCCGTCAATCGGGTCGATCTGAGGCACTTCGGCCAGGTCCTCGGCTTCGGGCGTCGGCACCCAAGGGCGATCATATTCGGGCGCGGTCGAAGACAGTTTGGACAGGACGAGATCGGCCTTGACCTCACCGTTATGCATGATCAGGAAACGGTCCTCGGCAATCGTTTCGCCGACGATGGCAAAGTCCAGGTCCCATTTCTCGAATACGGCGCGGGCTTCGGCTTCAAGCTCGGGTTTGAGAACCATCAGCATGCGTTCCTGAGATTCGGACAGCATCATTTCATAGGCTGTCATGTTCTCTTCGCGCTGGGGGACGTTTTCCAGATCCAGACGCACGCCCAGACCGCCCTTGTCGCCCATCTCAACCGCGGAACAGGTCAGGCCAGCGGCACCCATGTCCTGGATCGAGATCACGGCACCGGTCTGCATCAGCTCCAGCGTCGCTTCCATCAGGCGTTTTTCGGTGAAGGGATCACCCACCTGAACAGTGGGGCGTTTTTCCTCGATGGTATCGTCAAACTCGGCCGAGGCCATCGTTGCGCCGCCAACACCGTCGCGTCCGGTCTTGGCGCCAAGATAGACAACCGGCATGCCCACGCCCGACGCGGCAGAGTAGAAGATCTTGTCACTGTCGGCCAAACCGGCGGCAAAGGCGTTCACAAGGCAGTTGCCGTTGTAAGCGAGGTGAAAGCGGACCTCGCCCCCTACGCAGGGAACACCGAAACAGTTGCCATAGCCGCCAATACCTTCGACCACGCCGTTGACCAGCTGGCGGGTTTTGTGGTGGCCGGGTTCACCGAAGGACAGCGCGTTCATCGAAGCGATCGGGCGCGCACCCATGGTGAACACGTCCCGAAGGATGCCGCCGACACCCGTTGCCGCACCCTGGTAGGGTTCGATGTAAGACGGGTGATTGTGACTTTCCATCTTGAAAACCACTGCCTGTCCGTCGCCGATATCCACGACACCGGCATTCTCGCCCGGGCCGCAAATGACCTGAGGCCCCGAGGTCGGAAGAGTGCGCAACCATTTCTTCGACGACTTGTAAGAACAATGTTCGTTCCACATAGCCGAGAAAATACCAAGCTCGGTAAAGGTCGGTTCACGCCCGATGATCTCGAGGATCATATCGTATTCCTCGGGCTTGAGCCCATGTGCTGCAATCAGATCGGGTGTGATGGCGGGCTCTTGCATCTTCTGTCCTGTGTCCAAGTGGGCCGAGATTGCGCGCCTTGTAGGGCAAGCGCGCGCGTGTGGAAAGGGTCAAGACGGCGCAGGCCGCGTCTTTCAAAGAAAAACGGAACCGGCTTCACGGCCGGTTCCGAAAAAACGCATAGCAGTCCTGCTGCAAATCGCAGACGTAAACCCCGAAGGTTACGCCGATCCCTGGTCCTTGTTGACCTCGGCAGCGGCTGCGGCGCCAACAGCAGCCTTCTGCTCGGGCGTCAGATGCTCGACCTCATCCAGGCCCGGAATCGCAACGCGCACCTCGCGGCGGGCAAAGTCGATGCCGTTTTCCTTGAAGGCTGCTTTGACCCGGTTGAAGATTTCCTTGCGTAAGGTGAATTGCTTGCCCGGTTTGGCCATAAATTTACCGCGAATGATCATGCCCACATCATCAAAGTCGAACACACCCTGAGATTTGAAGGGCTGTAGGAAGCCTTCTTTGTGGGTTTCGTCCTCCATCATTTCGGCCCCGATCTTTTTGAAGATTTTCTTGACCTTGTTGGGATCGGTATCGAAGGGCACGGTGAATTTCAGCTTCATGATCACCCAGTCACGGCTGTAATTTGTCAGTTTCTGGATTTCTCCATAGGGGATCGTGTGCACAGGCCCCCTGTGATGGCGCAGTTGCATCGAGCGGATCGAGATTTTTTCGACCGTCCCGGTGGTTCCGCCCACATCAACATATTCGCCGACGCGGAAGGCATCATCGATCAGGAAGAAGACACCGCCGACGACATCCGCCACCAGTTTCTGAGCTCCAAAGCCGATGGCAAGACCCAGAACACCGGCACCGGCCAGAAGCGGCGTGATGTTGATACCCAACGCACCCAGGGCCAGCAGGCCAAAGATGACCGAGATGGTGATCTGGGCCGTAATCCGCATCAGCGGCAGGACCGTCGCCAGACGAGAGCCTCCGGTGCCGCCGCCTTCACCGCTTGCTTCCTCGTCGACTGCCTCGGCTGCGGTCTGTTCTTTGGCCAGCCTGCGGTTGATCCATAGCGAGACGACCTCGTTTAGGATGTAACCGACCGCGATGATTAGAAGGAACTCAATGACAGCGCCGCCAACTTCGGCACTGACACCGGCCGAGGCGACATTGCGCAGGTCAAGATGCCACGCGCGGGCGATCATGAAGACGACGATCAGCCCGGCAATGACCCGCCCAATCCGGATATAGCTGCGCTTGGCCGCGCGATGCGCGCGTTCGGCCAGCGGGCCTTCGCCAGACATCGGCGGCTGCAAATGGCGTACCAGCCCGCGGATCAAAGTGTCGAGAGCAGGGGCAATCAGCAACCAGAACATGGTTGTGAAATGCGCACCACCTGCAAGCAATCTTAGCGTCGATGGATCGCGTTGTGCGACCAGGAATTCGACCAGCAGCCAGATTGTCACCGAAACGCCAATGGCGAAGTAGGGATAATAATGCGCGACTTCTTCATCAAACTTCGTGCGGTCCGGGTCTGTTCCCAGCATCATCTGAGACAACCCTTGGCGCGCGGTCCAGGCGATGACGGCGATATAGACATGGGTTGCCGCATTCAGCCAGAAGGCGATGCGTGTATCGTCCCCTGTGATGCCATTTAGGGCGTTGAAGCGCACAATAAACAGCGTGAACCCGATCAGGATCAACAGCCCGATCAGATTGCGATGCAGGTACTTTGCCCAATGGTCGTCAATACTGACCAGCCGATATTTTGGTTTCTCCGGTGCCAGAACAAAACGTGAGGCCGCCGCCCCCAGGCGCGGAATCCAGATCAGATAGAATACAAACGGACCGGCATAGGTGATCTGTTCGGGTGTCAGAAGCCCGCGCCCAATCGCGCGAATGACAACATAGAACACGATCAGCCCGGCAATTTCGCGACAGAACCTGCGGAACAGGTAACTGACAGCGCCCTTGAGATCGGCCTCATCCCCAACTTCGGTCGCTTCATGCCAGCGGCGGGTCAGGAAAATGAACAGCTTCTCTGCCAGAAAGCCTGCAATCAATACAGAAAGAATAAGCCCGAACAGTTTAAAGACACCGTTCGTTCCAAAGGTGTCGCTGAAGTTGCCAAACGCAGTAACTTGTGCCGACACAATGTTGGGGAGCGTGGTCAGAACGTGTGTCCAGGACGAGACCATCTCGGCCCATATCTCGCTTATTTCGGTCAGCGGGTCTTCCACGTTCGCCTTCTCGGCAGCCTGCTTTTCGGCTACCGCATCAAGGCGCTCTAACAAAATGGCGCGCACTTGGTCATCTGACATGCGGGCAACCAAACCATCGACCTGTTCGGGCGTTAAATCGTCCGGGATGGTCACTGAAGACGTTGAGCCGGTGTCTTGCGCATATAGTGGAACCGCCAACAATAAAGCAGAGACAATCGCCAACAAAAGGCGGAATGGGTGGAACATGGATTCTCCCTCGAACACGAAATTATTTCGTTTTTTAGGGATCATATGCCTATGCGTGTATTTTTCCCAGAGCTTTCGCTGACTTGATGCAATGCCTTGAGCAAAAAAAAAGGCCGAGCAATAAGCTCGGCCATAGTCCAACAGGGAGGTATGAAGATGATGAGCGTTTCAGCATCACCGCCTTCGAGTGCTCATTTAGGGGTCAGTTTGTGAACGTTCAAGGAATTTAACCCTGAAATGTCCTCATGTCCGCTATGCTATTTGTGCATAGCTATAGTTTTCCCATCTTTTTCAGCTGTTTGCGCTGTGCGATGATCTCGTCCTGTACAAAGTCGCGGAACGCCCCGACGCGTTTTGAGTGTCGAAGTTCTTCGGGATAGGCCAGATACACAGGCACGTCAGCGGTTTCGATGTCCGACAAAACCGGAACAAGATGCGGAAAATCCTGTGTGACGTAGTCTGGCAAAACTCCAATCCCGAGATTGTGCAATACTCCCTGAAGGACACCGAAGTAGTTGTTCACCGTCAACAGGGATGCGGGATTGTACGTCATAAGATGGCGTACCATGGCTGCGCTGGCGCCTACCTGAGGTGCCGCGGGCGTCTGACAGATCAGCCGGTGATTTTGGATATCCTCCAGCGATTTCAGCATTCCGCCATGGGCTTCGATGTAGTTGTGCGTTGCGTAAAGTGTCATCTGAACCGTCATCAGGCGCTTGCGCACCAGATCTGCCTGACTGGGTTCCTTCATGCGAATGGCGACATCCGCCTCTCTCATGGGGAGGTCCAGAACACGTTCTTCCAGCATCAGATCGATGTTGAGATCAGGGTATTGTTCATAAAGCTTGGGCAGGCGAGGGGCGAGCCAAAGCGTGCCAAAGCCAAAGGTCGTCGTGACCCGCAGAACGCCAAAAACTTCTTCCTCACTGTCGCGAATGCGTGCAGCAGCTGCGTCCAGCCGTTTTGACATGGCGGATGTGGCGTCGAACAACAGTTCACCCTGTTCGGTGAGAATCAGCCCCCGGGCGTGGCGGTGAAAAAGGGTGGCATCCAACGACTCTTCCAGCGCACGGATCTGTCTGCTTACGGCGGATTGAGACAAATTGAGCTTGTCCCCGGCATGTGTGAGGCTGCCCGCATCGGCCACCGCGTGAAATATTCTAAGCTTGTCCCAATCCATCGCCGCAACTTTCGTTATCATTTCGAACGCCTATATGAAACAGGTAACAAGTTCTACAATCAAAGGCCGAAATCGTTACGGTTCAGTGCATAAAACCTATACAGGTCAGAAATTATGACCTAAAATGCGCTACGAACATGCACACTGATCTGGCGAGGGGAGACGTCTGATGAGTCAGCCACAGATTACGTTAAACGACCGGTTCGATCTTGAGAAAAGCCCCGTTCTTCTGAACGGAACACAGGCGCTTGTCCGGTTGATGCTGATGCAAAAGGCCAGAGACCGGCTGGCGGGACTGAACACTGCGGGGCTGGTGACTGGATATCGTGGCTCGCCACTTGGCGCTGTTGATCAGCAGATGATGCGGGCGCAAAGGCAGTTGTCCCAAAGCGATGTCACGTTTCAGTTCGGATTGAACGAAGATCTGGCAGCAACGGCGCTGTGGGGCAGCCAACAGGCCGGCTTGCGCGGCGACGGCAAGTTCGATGGGGTTTTTGGGCTTTGGTACGGCAAGGGGCCGGGCGTAGACCGGTCCGGTGATGTCATGCGCCACGCGAATATGGCCGGAACCGCCAAGCATGGCGGTGTGCTTATGGCGATGGGTGATGACCATACCGGCGAAAGCTCGACCGTGTTGCATCAGTCCGAATGGTCACTGGTAGATATGTATATGCCTGTCGTCAGCCCGGCGGGTGTGCAGGAAATCCTCGACTACGGAATATACGGCTTTGCGCTCAGCCGTTTTGCCGGGGTTTGGGTCGGGCTAAAGACCATGAAGGACACAATCGAGGTTACCTCGGTTGTGGATGGTCGCCCCGACCGAATGCAGGTCGTCGTACCTGATTTCGATATGCCGGAAGGCGGTTTGAATATCCGCCTTGGGGACACGCCGCACCTGCAAGAAACGCGCGTTATCGATTACAAAAGGTTTGCAGCCGAGACGTTTTCGCATGCCAACAAGCTGGACAAGCGGATATGGGGCAAACCAGGTGCAAAGATCGGGTTTGTTGCGGCGGGCAAGAACTGGCTGGACCTGACCCATGCGCTGTCGCTTTTGAATATCAATGAATCCGAAGCCGAACGGCTGGGGATCACGACCTACAAGGTGGGGCAGACCTTCCCGCTGGACATGGTCGGGTTCCACGACTGGGCCGAAGGGCTGGACCTGATCGTGATTGTCGAGGAAAAGCGCAAGCTGATCGAGGTTCAGGTCAAAGAGGCTATCTTTGACGACCGTCGCGGCCGCCGGGTATATGGCTGGTACAAAGGCGGTGCCGGTACGTTGCACCGCGATGAACTGTTCCCGACCCGCGGCGCGCTGGACCCGATCATGATTGCCGAAAAGCTGGGTGAGATCCTGATCGAAGAAGGGCGTGAAACCGATGGTATTCGGGCCGGGCTGGCCTCTTTGTCCGAGGCGCGCCGGGCCGACAATGCGCAGGAAATTGCAACGCGGCTTCCGTACTTCTGCTCGGGCTGCCCGCATAACAGTTCGACCAAAGTCCCGGATGGCAGCCGTGCCTATGCAGGGATCGGTTGTCATTACATGGTTCAGTGGATGGACCGGAACACCACGGGCTTTACCCAGATGGGCGGTGAAGGCGCGAACTGGATCGGTGAGGCCCCGTTTTCGACCACCAAACATGTGTTCCAGAACCTTGGCGATGGCACCTATAATCACTCGGGCGTTCAAGCGATCCGCGCGGCGTTGTCTGCAGGCACGAACATCACCTTCAAGATCCTGTTCAACGATGCCGTCGCCATGACGGGCGGGCAGGAGAATGAAGGCGATCTGACCGCAGAACGGATCGTTGCCGAAGTCAAAGCCATGGGTGTCCGTGAGGTTGCTCTGGTCTATGACGAAAAGGAAGACGTAAACCTCAAGGCTCTGCCGTCGAGTGTTCAGACGTTCGAGCGTGCGGAACTGATGCAGGTGCAGGAGAAGTTCCGCGAGATCGAGGGTGTTTCGGTCATTGTCTACGTTCAGACCTGTGCGGCCGAAAAACGCCGTCGCCGCAAACGCGGCACGTTCCCGGACCCGGACAAGCGCGTATTTATCAATACCGATGTCTGCGAAGGCTGCGGCGATTGTGGGGTGCAATCGAACTGTGTGTCGATCGTGCCCAAGGAAACAGAACTCGGGCGCAAGCGCGCCATCGATCAGTCAAGCTGCAACAAGGATTATTCCTGCCTGAACGGCTTTTGCCCTTCCTTCGTTACGCTTGAGGGGGCGAAGATCCGCAAAGAGGCAACAACCGAAATCGACTTGCCCGACCTACCGATGCCGGTGCTGCCCACGATCAGCGGTACGCATAACGTGGTGATCACGGGTGTCGGGGGAACCGGTGTTGTCACGCTGGGCGCAATTCTTGCACAGGCTGCCCAGATTGACGGAAAAGGCGCGGGCATGATGGAAATGGCGGGCTTGGCGCAGAAAGGCGGCGCGGTCCACATCCATTGCCGTCTGGCCAACGCACCCGAAGACATCAGCGCCATCCGTGTCGCAACCGGCGAAGCCCATGCGTTGATCGGCGGTGATCTGGTGGTGTCCGCCGGAGCCAAAACATTGGGCCTGACGCGCACAGGCCGTACAGGCGCCGTTGTGAACAGCCATGAGACGGTAACAGGCGACTTTACGCGCAATACCGAGTTCCGCATTCCCGCCGATCAATTGGAACTGGCTCTTCAGGCACGACTGAAAGAAGATGTCTCGCTGTTTGACGCGACCGAGTTGGCACGCGCCGTGATGGGCGACTCGATCTATTCCAACATGATGATCTTTGGCGCAGCGTGGCAGCGCGGGTTGTTGCCCGTCAGCCATCAGGCGGTTTTTGATGCCATCGAATTGAACGGAACTACGATTGAACGGAACAAGCGTGCGTTTGATATCGGGCGTTGGGCGGTTCTGCATCCGGCAGAGGTACAGTCCATTCTGTCCCCGACCGTGACCGAGATGCCCCAATCGCTGGATCAGAAGATCGAATTCCGCGCAAGCCATCTGACCGACTACCAAAGTGCGCGGCTGGCCAAACGGTATCGCAAGCTGGTCGACAGTGTTGAGGATGCGGATATCCGCGAGGCGGTGGCAAAAGGCTATCACAAGCTGTTGTCTTACAAGGATGAATACGAAGTCGCGCGCCTTCTTCTGTCAAGCCGTGACAAAGCGGCTGCCGAGTTCGATGGCGATTTCAAGATGACGTTCCATCTGGCTCCACCCTTTTTAGGGGGATCGGGCAGCAACGACAGACCCCGCAAACGTGCGTTTGGCGAAGCCATCCTTGGCCCACTGAATCTTTTGACCCGGTTGAAGGTGCTGCGCGGTACGCCATTGGATATCTTTGGCTATTCGTCGGAACGCAGGATGGAGCGTGCGTTGATCCGTCAATATGAAAAGGACATGCGCGAGGTTCTGCCGCTTGTGTCGCAGACCACACGCGATGCGATTGCCGCCCTGGCCCGTTTGCCGCTGGATATCCGTGGGTTTGGCCCCGTATTGCGCGCGAACGAGGCCAAAGCAGCCAAGCGGCGCGAGGAATTGCTGGCCGTCATTCGCGGTGGAGGGGCAGGGTTGCAGGCCGCGGCGGAATAAAACGTCACAAGCGTGTCACGATAGCTAGGCAAAATTGTTACTTGCACTTATTTTGCAGGCAGCAAACCGGAGACCCATATGCCTTCTCGTCGTCATGCCGTTCGCGACATTTCCTACGCGCATTCCGCCGAAACCAAAGGCGGGCGGATGGTTATCAAGCTGATGGAGAACACGACGGGCCGTATGCGCCTGATCAAACGCGCGGACGGGTACGAGAAAGACGTTGCCAATGGGCGCGACTTTTGGGCCGTGATGGTCGAACGCTATGGGCTGACTCTGGACGTGGCGGGGGGATCGCTTTCGAATATTCCGAAAGACGGTCCTCTGATCCTGATTGCCAATCATCCCTACGGAATTCTGGATGGCCTGATGATGGGACATATCCTGTCCGAGACGCGGGGAGATTTCCGCATTCTGGCTCATCGGGTGTTTCGCAAGGCCGAAGACCTGAATCGCATCATTTTGCCAATTTCGTTTGATGAAACGAAAGAGGCGATGCAACTGAACCTTGAGACCCGAAAAACCGCGCTCAACTATCTGGGCGAAGGCGGGGCGATCGGCATTTTCCCCGGCGGGACGGTCAGCACCGGGGTTAAGCCGTTTTCCCACCCCATGGATCCGGGTTGGCGCGGGTTTACCGCGCGGATGGTGGCTAAATCGAGTGCCACGGTTGTTCCGGTTTTCTTTGATGGCCACACCTCTCGTCTGTTTCAGATCGCCAGCCATCTGCACAGTACTTTGCGGATGGGCCTGCTGATCAAAGAATTCAAGAAACGCGTTGATACACCGGTGAAAGTCGTGATCGGAGAGCCGATTGGCCGTGACATTCTGGACCCGCTCAGCAAGGATACGCGCAAGATGATGGATTTCCTGCGCAAAGCCACGTATGAGCTGTCTCCAACGCCGTTGAAGTCTTATGATTACGGCTATGAGTTTGAGGAACGGCATCGCGCCTGAAGGATCTAATGGCAGTAGGTATCTTCGATTCCGGTTTGGGCGGTCTGACCGTCCTGAGTGCCGCGCAGCAACGTCTGCCGGACGTTGATTTCCTTTATTTTGCAGATAGTGCACACGCGCCATACGGCGTGCGTGATGCCGAGGATATCTATCAGCTGACCCGCAAGGCGGTTCAGGATCTGTGGTCGCGTGGTTGCAATCTGGTGATTCTGGCCTGCAACACGGCCAGCGCCGCAGCGTTGCGGCGCATGCAGGAAGAGGGCGTGCCCAGCGGCAAACGCGTTCTTGGCGTTTTTGTCCCGTTGATCGAGGCGCTGACCGAACGGCAATGGGGCGACAATTCTCCGCCGCGCGAAGTGGCCGTCAAACATGTGGCATTGTTTGCAACGCCTGCCACCGTGTCCAGCCGGGCCTTTCAGCGTGAATTGGCGTTTCGGGCTATCGGTGTAGATGTCGAAGCACAGGCCTGTGGCGGCGTTGTGGATGCCATAGAAGACGGCGACATGATCCTGGCCGAAGCCCTAGTGCGCAGCCATGTGGATGCGCTGAAACGCAAGATGCCAGAACCTCAGGCCGCTATTCTGGGCTGCACGCATTACCCGTTGATGGCCGAAGCATTTCAGGCGGCGTTGGGTGAAGATGTGCAGGTTTACAGCCAGGGTGCGCTTGTTGCTGACAGTCTGGCAGATTACCTGCAACGTCACCCCAGCATGTTGGGTGAGGGCCCGAGTGGTTTCCTGACAACAGGCAAACCCAATGTTGTCAGCGACCGGGCGACGCAATTCCTCCGACGACAAATCACGTTCCAGGCTGCCTGACTTAGGTCAAGGACGCAGCCGCTTTGCTTCCCTTATTTCAAGGCCGTCGCATCGGCGGTCGAAACATGTGACACTCAAGTGAAAGAGGTCTGACATGACCCATAAAATCGCAATTCTGGGCGCTTCGGGCTATACCGGCGCTGAACTGGTGCGGCTGATCGCCGAGCACCCGAACATGGATATCGTCGCGCTGGCCGCCGAACGTAAGGCTGGCATGACAATGGCGCAGGTTTTCCCGCATCTGCGCCACATGGATATGCCTGATCTGTGCAAAATCTCCGAGATCGACTTTTCGCAGGTCGACCTGTGTTTCTGCGCCTTGCCGCACAAGACCAGTCAGGAAGTGATCCGGGATTTGCCGAAAGACCTGAAAATCATTGATCTGTCTGCCGACTTCCGGCTGGCCGACCCCGACGAGTACGAAAAATGGTATGGCAATCCGCATACCGCGCTAAGACAGCAGGAAGATGCGATTTATGGTCTGACCGAGTTCTACCGCGAAGACATCAAGAGGGCGCGGCTTGTTGCGGGCACCGGGTGCAATGCGGCAACCGGGCAATATGTTCTGCGGCCGCTGATATCTGCGGGGGTCATTGATCTGGACGATATCGTTCTGGACCTGAAATGCGCCGTATCAGGGGCAGGGCGGTCACTGAAAGAAAACTTGCTGCACGCTGAACTGAGCGAAGGCAGCAATGCCTATTCCGTCGGAGGGACGCACAGGCATCTTGGCGAGTTCGATCAGGAGTTTTCGAAACTTGCCGGTCGGGCAGTGCATGTGCAGTTCACGCCGCATCTTATCCCTGCAAACAGGGGTATTCTGGCCACAACCTATGTGAAGGGTGACCCGCACAGCATCTACGAAACTCTTGCCAAAACCTACGTGGACGAGCCCTTCATCCAGATGCTGCCGATGGGTGAGACTCCTTCAACCCACCATGTGCGGGGGTCGAATTTCTGTCACATCGGTGTTGTGGCGGATCGGATTGAGCGGCGCGCAATTGCAATTGCAGCGCTGGATAACCTGACAAAAGGTAGCAGTGGGCAAGCCTTGCAGAACGCGAACCTGATGTTAGGTGAAGATGAAACTCTGGGCCTGATGATGGCCCCGCTTTTCCCGTGAGGATGGTATGAAAACGCTCAAGAAACGTCGGCGTGTACAAGTCATTCTGGTGGCAGTTGTTGCCTTGGTGGCGGCAACAGCGTTGATTGGCTGGGCATTGCAGGACGGGATCAACTTTTTCCGCTCACCCAGTGAGGTGATTGCCGAGCCGCCGAAACCAACCGAGGTGTTCCGGATAGGCGGCTTGGTCGAAGAAGGCTCGATCATTCGCGGACAGGGCGAAACCATTCGTTTTGTTGTAACGGATGGTGGTGAAAGCGTTCCGGTCTCGTTCACAGGTGTCCTGCCTGATCTATTCTCGGAAAATCAGGGGATGATCGGCACAGGCAGTTACGTGAACGGAGTCTTTGAAGCGACTGAAATTCTTGCCAAACACGATGAAACCTACATGCCGAAAGAGGTCATGGACGCTCTGAAAGAGCAAGGTGTCTATAAAGGCGCGGAAGAAAGCTAATAAACCCTGTGGACCTGCTTCGGAGCGTTGCGTGCATGGTGCATGCTGCGCTCCGTTTCGTTTTGAATCGTTAATGTCTGTCGGAAACGGTGTGGCCACCTAACGTTACGAGGGTGGTATGCAAACGGTTCGGCAAATTGCCAAAGAGATTGTGGCCCGTGAAGGGGGCTTTGTTGATGACCCCGACGATCCGGGCGGGGCAACCAAGTTCGGGGTCACGATTCACACCCTGCGCAGGCTGGGCTTGGATCTGACAGGAGACGGACGGGTCGACGAGGCGGATGTGCGCGCATTGTCCCGTCGGCAAGCGGTCGACATTTTTGTGCGGCACTATTTCGACAAGCCGCGCATTGGTGAGCTGCCCGAAACCCTGCATGCCTCTGTTTTCGACATGTATGTGAATGCCGGTGCGCAGGCGGTGAAGATCCTTCAGCGGCTGCTACAGGAAATGGGGTTCAACGTCACCGCGGATGGCGTAATCGGGCCGCAAACCGTGGCGGCCTGCGAAAGCGCGGCGCAGCCAGAGCCTGACGTCTTGCGCGACGCTTACGGAATTGCGCGGCGAAACTACTATTTTCGCCTTGCTGATCGGCGGCCTGCATCCAGAAAATACGCGCGTAGCCGATCAGGCGGCAAAGGTGGCTGGATAAAACGGGCGGAAGAGTTCCTTTCGCCGCGTTATCACCTGTCGGACAGCGATTTTAACAGAAGGATCGCGGCATGGGGCTGATTTCAGGTGTGTTGGCGCTGCTGTTTGGCAACGGGCGCAACGTCTTGCAGGAAACCGCAGAACTCTATCGTGAAAACACCGAAGCAAGCGCAGTACGCGCTCACGAGGTTCAAACTCAGGCCATGTTGCAGTTCGGTAGCGAATTTCAGGCACCTCAGAAGGGCCTGTTTGACCGTGTCATGGACGGCGTAAACAGGTTGCCGCGCCCGGCACTGGCATTGGGAACGCTTGGCTTGTTCGTTGCCGCCATGGTCGACCCAATATGGTTTGCCGCACGGATGCAGGGCATAGCCTTGGTGCCAGAGCCTTTGTGGTGGTTGCTGGGCGTGGTCGTTTCGTTTTACTTTGGCGCGCGTCACCAAAGTAAAATGCAGGATTTTCAGCGGGATATCCGCTCAACCATGACGCAACTGCCAACGGTCATAAGCAATATCGAGGCCTTGCGCACCATGCAGAGCGACAGCCCCGGTATTGCTGATCCCGGTCCGGATGCTGCGCTGAACAGCGATGTCATACGTCCCGAGGAAAACCGGGCGCTGCACGATTGGCGAAAGCTTCGCGGTATCTGACCCGCGACACTTTGTGCGTGCAGAACAAGCTAAAGGTCATGGCCCCCGGTTCCGCACCGGCGTATATTCCGGGGCATGATTACAGAACTTGGCCACTTCACCCTGATCCTCGCGTTCTTTGTCGCAATTGTGCAAAGCGTTGTGCCCCTGATCGGCGCCTCAAAACGCTGGACCGGCTGGATGGTTTTTGCAGAGCCCGCCGCCATCGTGCAGTTCCTGCTGACGGCGTTTGCATTTGGTGCTTTGATCTGGGCGTTTGTAACCTCTGACTTTTCCCTCAGGATCGTGGTCGAGAACAGCCACACGGCAAAGCCGATGCTGTACAAGATCAGCGGAACATGGGGCAACCACGAAGGATCCATGCTGCTTTGGGTGCTGATCGTCACCCTGTTTGGAGCGATGGCGGCTTTCTTTGGCGGCGGCTTGCCACCGACACTCAAAGCCCGTGTTCTGGCCGTTCAATCGGCCATTGCCGTGGCGTTTTTCGGTTTTATCCTGTTAACGTCGAACCCGTTTGACCGGCTGGCCATCGCTCCGTTTGACGGGCGCGACCTGAACCCGCTGCTTCAGGATCCCGGGCTGGCCTTCCATCCGCCGTTTCTGTACCTCGGCTATGTCGGGCTGAGCATGGCTTTCAGCTTTGCGATTGCGGCCCTGATCGAAGGGCGTATCGATGCGGCATGGGGCCGTTGGGTGCGCCCCTGGACGCTGGCGGCCTGGGTTTTCCTGACTATCGGTATCGCGCTGGGGTCCTGGTGGGCCTATTACGAACTCGGCTGGGGCGGTTTCTGGTTCTGGGACCCGGTCGAAAACGCGTCCTTCATGCCCTGGCTGTTGGCGGCGGCGCTGTTGCATTCGGCAATAGTTGTGGAAAAGCGCGAAGCATTGAAAAGCTGGACCATTCTGCTGGCAATCATCGCGTTTGGATTTTCCCTCATCGGCACCTTTATCGTGCGATCAGGGCTACTGACCTCGGTACATGCTTTTGCCAATGATCCTGAACGGGGAGTGTTCATCCTGATCATTCTGGTCTTCTTCATCGGTGGCGCGCTTACCTTGTTTGCCGCGCGGGCACAGGCGATGGAGGCCAAGGGCGTTTTTGGCATGGTCAGCCGCGAAAGCGCGCTGATCGTGAACAATGTCCTTCTGGCGGTCAGTTGCTTCGTCGTCTTTGTCGGGACGATGTGGCCGATGGTGGCCGAGATGATGTTTGACCGCAAACTTTCGGTTGGGGCACCGTTTTTCAACGCGGCGTTTTCTCCGTTCATGGTTTTGCTGGGGTTGATTCTGCCAATCGGGGCGATGCTGCCGTGGAAACGCGGTCGGCTGGGCAAAACGGCCTGGTCCCTGCGCTATGCCTTTGGTCTCGCGCTGGCGATTGCGCTGTTGGTTTGGGCCATGCAGACCGGCCGCAGCGCGTTAGGGCCCGTAGGCCTGTTCCTGGGGGCATGGATCACATTCGGTGCAGCCATTGATTTGTGGAGCCGAACAGGCCGCAATGGCAGCTTCAAACGTCTGATCCGACTTCCAGGCGCCGATTGGGGTAAGGCAGTTGCCCATACCGGCCTTGGGGTGGCGATCTTTGCGATTGCCGGTCTGACCGCATGGGAGGCGGAAGATATCCGTGTGGCGCAGCTGAACCAGCCGTTCGAAGTAGGTCAGTTCACACTGACGTTGCAGGACGTGCGACGGGTTCAGGGGCCGAACTATTTTTCAACCACGGCTGATGTTCTGGTGGAAAAGGGCGGTCGCGCCATTGGAACGCTGCATCCCGAGAAACGGGATTATCCCGTTGCGCGCATGCCGACGACCGAGGCCGCGATTGACTATCGTTTTCTTGGTGATCTTTACGTCGTCATCGGGGATCAGCAGGCAGATGGCGGCTGGGTCATGCGAACCTATATCAAGCCTTTGGCGAACTGGATCTGGGGTGGATGTATTCTGATGGCGCTCGGCGGTGTCCTTAGCCTGAGCGACAGGCGGTTCCGCGTCGCCGCAGGTGCGCGAAAAACACCAGCTGGCGGAGTACCTGCGGAATGAGACGCCTTGTTCTAATCCTGATGTTGCTTGCAGCGCCGGTGTTTGCGGTACAACCTGACGAGGTCCTGGACGACCCTGTTCTGGAGCAGCGGGCGCGCGACCTGAGTGTTGGATTGCGCTGTCTGGTATGTCGCAATGAAAGCATTGACGAAAGCAACGCTGAACTGGCGCGCGATCTGCGTCTGCTTTTACGCGAACGGTTGGTTGCGGGTGACACCGACGAAGAGGCCGTCGCGTTTATCGTTGACCGCTACGGCGAATATGTCCTGCTCAAGCCGACCACCAACGGCTCGAACCTGCTGTTGTGGCTTGCCGGGCCGATCATGTTGCTGATCGCTGCCGTAGTCGGGCTGAACTTTCTTCGCACGCGCGCTAAGGCGCAGGTTTCGGGTGAAACCGAAGCTCTAAGCGCGGAAGAACAGGAACGCCTTCGCCAGATTCTTGAAGACTGACGTTTGGTTCTGCTTTTCCCATCCTGCCCGGACAAGTAAATGTGCTGAAACACGTGGCGCGAGGGGAAAAGTCTTCATGAATTACGAAACGGTTCTATTGGACATATCGGACGGTCTGGCGGTTCTAACCCTGAACAGGCCGGACAAGATGAACGCGCTGACCACTCGGATGCGGGCAGAGATTACCCACGCGATGAAAGACGCCGCGGTTAAGGCGCGCTGTATCGTTATCACCGGGGCAGGGCCGGCGTTTTGTTCCGGGCAGGATCTGGGCGATGCATCATCAACTGGCAAGATCGATCTGGAACGGTCATTGCGCGACGAATACGAGCCGATGCTGGAAACCATCCACAGCTGTCCGGTTCCGACGATTGCAGCTGTGAACGGACCTGCTGCGGGGGCAGGGGCCAATCTTGCGCTGTGTGCGGATGTGGTTATTGCGACTGAGAGTGCGTATTTCCTACAGGCCTTTGCGCGTATTGGTCTGCTGCCCGATGCCGGGGGCACCTGGTTCATGCCGCGCCAGATGGGCTTGGCCAAAGCGATGGGGGCCGCCTTGTTTGCTGACAAGATCAGCGCCCGACAGGCCGAAGAATGGGGTATGATCTGGGAAGCTGTGCCCGATGATGCGTTCGCTGCACATTGGCACAAAAGGGCAGAGTATCTAGCCAAAGGTCCAACTGCCGCCTATGGCGCGATCAAACGTGCCATTCGCGGGACGTATGAAAACACATTGCAGCAGCAGCTTGCGACCGAAGCGCATCTTCAAGGTGAATGTGGCCGGTCGCGGGATTTTGCAGAAGGCGTGGTGGCGTTCATGGAAAAACGCCCTCCGAAATTCGAAGGGCGTTGATAAACGTTAGGCGCGGCGACGGCGACGCGTGCGGCGTTCGGGGCCTGCGTCTCCCTCGGTTCCGTCCGAAGCCGACGAAAACGGCCCCAGTGCCTCGGTGATCTGATCCAGTGTCGGACGCTCGCCGCGCGAAGTGGTATCCAGCGCTTCGCGCATTTTGCGCAGATGATCGGGCATGGTCCCGCAGCACCCGCCGATGATTGTTGCGCCCGAATCCCGCGCCATGGTGGCATACCGACCCATCAGTTCGGGTGTCCCGTCATAGTGGATATGGCCATCCACGTATTTCGGAATGCCCGCATTGCCCTTTGAGATCAGCGGGCGCTCGGTGCCTTGCGCTGCAAAACCCAGAACCGTGCGCAGGATATCCGACGCGCCGGTACCACAATTGGCCCCAAAAGCGATCGGTGGGTTTGGCAAGGTTTCAACCAAAAGCGCAAGATCGGCCGAGGTGACACCCATCATCGTGCGCCCGGCCGTGTCAAAGCTCATCGTGCCGCACCAGGGCATGTCGGCCAGTGCAAAGGCCTCGGCTGCTGCGCGGAATTCCTCTGGTGCGCTGATGGTTTCTACCCAAAGAACGTCAACTCCGCCCGCTTTCAAAGCCTCGGCTTGTTCATGGAACATTTCAACCGCTTCGGAATGCGACAGGCTGCCGACCGGTTCCATAATCTCGCCGGTGGGTCCAACAGATCCGGCCACGACTACAGGGCGCCCGGCTTTGTCCGCGATTTCACGTCCAAGTTCTGCGCCGATACGGTTCAGCTCGCCCACGCGGTTCTGTGCATCATGCAGTTTCAGACGCGCGGCAGTACCCCCAAACGTATTGGTCAGAAACAGGTCGCTGCCCGCGTCGACGGACCCCTTGTAAAGCGCTCTGATCTTGTCCGGAGCATCCACATTCCACAGCTCAGGCGCGTCACCTGACTGCAGGCCCATGTTAAATAAATTGGTCCCGGTCGCACCGTCCGTAAGGATGGCGTCTTTGGTGTCCAGAAGTTTGCTCAGCGCGTTTGTCATAGGGTTATTCCAGAAAAAGCGTAAAAACGCTGCAAAAAAAACAGAGACGCCCCGTGTCTCATGACCAGGGCGTCAAATCAATTTCATAAAACTCATGAAGATCATGAATTTTGCATTTCAGGCAATCAGTGCTCGCTTTCCACCATCACCTGTTCTTTGGCCTCAACCAGAAGCTCGGCCATTTTCGAACGGATCGTGGCTTCATCCGCAAGATCACCCAGGTAGGTCTTGACCGCCTCAACAACGTCGTCCTCACCGACATGCTGCAGGTCGGTATGAACCAGTTCCTGGCCGTATTTCCGTGCCTGTTCAACAGTTTCGCCCTTCAGCGCGGACGCCCAGACAGCCATAAAGCGGTTGCGGCGCATCCGTGCGATGAACTGCATCTTTTCGTCATGGGCGAATTTGCTTTCAAACGCGGCTTCACGTTCGTCGAATGTGGTCATTGGTTGGGGACCCCTTGGATTACCGTTTCTCACTGATGATATGACAATAGGACACCCCGGGTGCAAGGTATTTGCGCTGCGTCAAAGGCCCTCGGGGCAGCGAACTTGCGGGAACGCAGGGCTTGCACTATGAGGACGCCAACGTGAAGGGACTCATTCCCTTTCGCCAGTCTGGAAAGGTCGCTTATGGCGCGTCGCAAGAAAATCTACGAAGGCAAGGCCAAAATTCTGTATGAAGGCCCCGAGCCGGGCACCATCGTACAGTATTTCAAGGATGACGCCACCGCGTTCAACGCCGAGAAGAAAGACGTGATTGACGGCAAAGGCGTGCTGAACAACCGGTTGTCCGAGTTCTTCATGACCGGGCTGACCCAGATTGGCATTCCGAACCACTTCATCCGGCGCCTGAATATGCGCGAACAGCTGGTGCGCAATTGCGAGATCATTCCACTGGAAGTGATCGTGCGCAATTACGCGGCCGGTTCGATGTCGAAACGTCTTGGCATCGCAGAAGGGACGCAATTACCACGTCCGATCGTTGAATATTGCTTCAAGGATGACGCTTTGGGCGATCCTCTTGTCACCGAGGAACACATCGCCGCGTTTGGCTGGGCCAGCCAGCAGGACATGGACGACATCCTCAGCCTTGCGCTGCGCGTGAACGACTTCCTGAGCGGCGTGATGCTTGCGGTGGGCATCCGTCTGGTTGACTTCAAGATCGAAATCGGGCGCGTGTTTGAAGGCGACTATCAGCGGCTGGTTGTTGCGGATGAAATCAGCCCGGACAGCTGCCGCCTGTGGGATATCAAGACCGGTCAGAAACTGGACAAGGATGTATTCCGCCGCGATCTGGGCAGTCTGACAGATGCCTATTCCGAGGTCGCCCGAAGGCTGGGTGTGCTGCCTGCCAGTAATGTCACCAAGCCGACGCTGATCAACTAAACATTCCTTCTCAGCAGCGCCGCCCCCTCAGGGCGGCGTTTTGCCTTTGCCAAGTTGTTGGCAGAGCAGGGTGTTTGCGTGTGGCCGGGCCGTTTGATCAGATGACTATTCCGAAGTTTCCAGCTGCTGCGCCAACAAAACTACTCAGGTCCAACTGACGGCGCAGGATCGTCACTCGCCTGCGGCAAACTGCGTTTGAAACAGGGTTGTCGAAACCCATCAGGCGCGCTATCCCCCGCGCAACGAAATGGGCCTTGTATGCGGCCCACAGGTGGAGTTGCCAAAATGAAAGCACGGGTTCATGTGATGCTCAAGAACGGGGTGCTGGACCCGCAGGGCGAAGCAGTACGGCACGCATTGGGTGCAATGGGCTTTGATCAGGTCGAAGGCGTACGCCAAGGCAAAGTCATCGATCTTGAGCTTGCCGATGGCGCGACCGAGGCAGACGTGACCGAGATGTGCGAAAAGCTTTTGGCCAACACCGTCATCGAACGCTACGAGATCGAACTGGTCTGATTAATGCGGGCCGCGCGTCTGATCACCTATCGTCAACCGCTTGAGGTGTCGACGATCCCCGATCCGGTTCCCACCGAAGACGGTGTTGTGGTGCGGGTGCTGGCTTGTGGCGTGTGCAGGTCCGACTGGCACGCCTGGTCGGGCTCAGACCCCGACGTTGTCCTGCCCATGACACCCGGTCACGAGTTTTGTGGCGAGGTGGTCTCGGTCGGAACGCGCGTCACACGGTGGCGTGTCGGGGACCGGGTGATTGCGCCCTTCATCCTAGCCTGTGGGCATTGTCCGGACTGCGCGCAGGGTCATCAGACAATCTGTCCGAACCAGGTCGTACCCGGCTTTACCTGTGACGGGGCCTTTGCTGAATATGTTGCCGTGGCTCATGCCGATGCCAACCTGACAACCTTGCCCGACAGCATCGCGCCTGAAATCGCCGCCGCATTGGGGTGCCGCGTAACCACAGCGTGGCAGGCGCTTGTTGGCCGGGCGCAGGTGCGGGGTGGTGAGTGGATTGCTGTCTTTGGCGGCGGCGGTGTCGGAATATCAACGCTTCTTCTGGGCAAGGCGCTTGGCGCGCGTGTAATCGTTGTCGATATCGCCGAAGACAAGCTGGCTTATGCCAAAACTCTGGGCGCCGATGCGGTGGTCAACGCCGCAACATGTGATGCCCCACAGGCGGTGAAAGACGTCACCGGTGGTGGTGCCCATGTTGCGATCGAGGCGCTTGGCGTCGAAGCCACGACCGTTTCCGCCATTCGATCCCTGCGTAAATTGGGCCGCATGGTGCAAATCGGAATGCCCGCGGGGGACCATGTGCAGATGTCGCTGCCGATGGATGTGCTCTATTCTGGTCAGCTCTCCGTGTTTGGCACCCGTGGGATGCCAAGCTGGCGCTATCCATCGCTGTTGTCCCTGATCACCGGTCAAGGGGTCGACCTGAGCCCGCTGGTGACCCGGAAAATAACCCTGAACCAGGTAAGCGCCGAGCTTGCCGCTTTTGACCATCCAACGCCTCCGGGTGTTGCGGTTGTCACAGATTTTGTCTCGTAGGAGGGCCCGCCATGCGCGCAGCCGTAATCGTATTCCCCGGATCCAACTGTGACCGAGATCTTGCCGTCGCCTTTGAGCAGGCCGGTTTTCAGGTCGATATGGTCTGGCACAAAGACGCGGCTTTGCCCGAAGGTATTGATATCGTGGGTGTGCCGGGCGGGTTCTCTTACGGAGATTACCTGCGGTGCGGCGCTATCGCAGCGCAATCGCCGATCTGCAAGGCCGTCGTCGAACACACGCAGCGCGGCGGTTATGCCGTCGGAATTTGCAACGGTTTTCAGGTTCTGACGGAAACCGGCATCCTGCCGGGCGCGTTGCTGCGCAATGCCGGGCTGAAATATATCTGCAAGACCGTCGGCCTGAAGGTCGAAACCAGCGACAGCGCGTTTACCAGCGGTTACAACGCAGGCGATGTGATCGGTATTCCGATAGCGCACCACGATGGCAACTATTTTGCGGATGACGCGACACTGGCCGCTTTGAAGGATCAGGACCGGATCGCGTTCACCTATGCCGAAAACCCGAACGGCTCGGTCGGGGATATCGCCGGGATCCTGTCGGAAAACCGCCGCGTGCTTGGAATGATGCCGCACCCCGAACGCGCAGCGGATCAGGGTCATGGCGGCACAGACGGGGTGGCGTTGTTCCGCGCATTGTCAGGTGTGTTTGAAGCGGCGTGACTTGAGGTCTCGCCCGCCGGGGCTTAACCTTTCACCATGAACCCCGAAGTTCGATCTGGCTGGTCAAATATGCTGAAACCGTTTCGTGGTGCACCGCTGGGTTGGCGGTTGCGGCTGGCGGTTCTTGTTCTGCTGGTCGCGACAATTGCAACGGTATGGATCACGAACCGACTGTTGACCGACAGGTTCACCGAATCCACGCGCAACCGGGCGGAACTGCGGCTGACTCTGTATTCGGGCAACTTGCTGAGTGAGTTGCGCCGCAACTCGATTGTTCCGCAATTGCTTGCCCGCGACCCGACGTTGATTTCGGCATTGCAGTCAGGCGATTACACCCTGTCGACACAACGCCTTATCTCCTTCGTGGAAGAGATCGGCGCGGCCTCTCTGGTATTGCTGGACAGCGACGGGCGAACAGTTGCCGCAACTGACCGAAGCAGGTTGGGGGAAGGGCATCGGAACACGCCTTATTTTGTGGATGCGATCCGCTCGAACGCGACGATATTTTCCGTTATTCCCAAGGACGCAGGCGGATACAGCTTTGTGTATTCGCGCCGGTTGGAGAACGGGGCCGAGTTTCTGGGGGTAATCGTCGTCGAGGTTGACCTGCAAAAGTTCGAACGCGCTTGGGCCGGTATCTCGGATGCAGTGATGGTTACCGACAGCGCTGGCAACATCATTCTGTCTACGGAACCCCGGTGGCGCGGGCTGGATGAGAACACGGCGATGTTGCGCCAGCCTCCACAAGGTGCGATCCAGCGCGCCATCCGCGCTACAACCGATTGGACCGCGCTGCCGCCTGATGCCTATCTTCAGGGCGAAGCGGTAATGCGGATCGAAACGCGCATTCCGTTCCGCGGCTGGCAGATGACGTCGTTCACGACCTATGCCTCGATCCGGGAAAAGGTGAACAGCGTTCTGGCGCTGGAAATCATGGGGTTTGCGATTCTTCTGGCGCTTGCGTTCTATGCGTTGAGCCGCCGTGCCACGTTGCGCATGACCCTGTTCCAGCGCGAGTCGGCAGAGCTTCGCGCATTGAACGCACGGCTACAGCGGGAAATCGCTGAACGTGAACGGGTTGAAAAGACGCTGGATTTGGCGGAACAGACGCTTGCGCAAAGCTCGAAACTGGCCGCCTTGGGCGAGATGTCGGCCGCGGTCAGTCACGAGTTGAACCAGCCACTGGCGGCAATGAAAACCTATCTGGCCGGGGCCCGCCTGTTGCTGCGCCGCAACCGCCCGGAAGAGGCCCTTGCCAGCTTTGGTCGCATCGATGGTCTGATCGAACGGATGGGCGCAATTACCCGGCAGCTGAAGTCTTATGCGCGCAAGGGGGCAGATGCGTTTTCACCAGTAAATCTTGGTGACGCGCTGGCCTCGTCCCTGTCGATGATGGAGCCGCAACTGCGTCAGCGTCACGTCAAGATCACGCAGATCGTGCCAGAGGAACCCGTGATCGTGATGGGGGACCGAATGCGCATTGAGCAGGTCATGGTCAACCTCTTGCGAAACGCACTGGACGCCACCAAATCAGTGGCGGAGCCGGATGTGGAAATCATCCTGGCAGCGGGTGACACGGCCGTGCTGACCGTACGCGACAACGGGCACGGAATCGAGGATATCGAAAACTTGTTCGAGCCGTTCTACACGACCAAACAGCCCGGAGACGGTGTTGGTCTGGGGCTTGCCATCTCGTCAGGGATCGTGAACGACCATGGGGGACGGTTGACTGCGCGCAACGGCCAATATGGCGGTGCGGTGTTTGAAATGCAGTTGCCTGCACTGGGAAGCGACGGCCTTGAAGCCGCGGAATAACGAGGAATGACTATGGCACAAGCCATGAAAATTGCCATTGTTGACGATGAACAGGACATGCGCCAGTCGATCAGTCAGTGGCTCGCTTTGTCCGGATATGACACGGAAACCTTCGCCAGCGCGGAAGATGCGCTCAAGGTGTTGGGCCCGGATTATCCTGGGATTGTTATTTCGGACATCAAGATGCCCGGAATGGACGGCATTCAGCTTCTCAAAAAGCTGATGGGCGCTGACAGCACCTTGCCCGTGATCATGATCACCGGTCACGGCGATGTTCCGATGGCTGTCGAGGCGATGCGTGTCGGAGCCTTCGACTTCCTTGAAAAACCCTTCAACCCGGACCGTATGTCGGAACTGGCCAAACGGGCCAGCAATGCGCGGCGTCTGACGCTGGACAACCGGGCGCTGCGTCGGGAATTGTCCGGTGGCACCCAGATCATGAACAAGCTGATCGGCGCCAGCCCGGTTATGGAACGCCTGCGCGAGGATATCCTCGATCTGGGCCAGGCGGATGGCCATGTGCTGATCGACGGAGAGACAGGGACCGGAAAAACGCTTGTTGCACACGCCCTGCACGCGGTTGGCAGCCGCGCTGGAAAGAAGTTCGTGCTGGTGTCCTGCGCGGCGCTCGAGGAAGACGCGCTGGCCAAACGTCTGTTTGGACCGATGATGCCGGAAGATGCCCAATTGCCCGCCATCGAAGAGGCGCGGGGCGGGACGCTGGTTCTGGAAGATGTCGAAGCGCTCAGCGATTCCCTGCAAGCCAAGCTGCTTAGCGTGATGAACGAGCAGGGCACACCGGCCGAGACACGCATCGTTGCGATCTCGAACCTGCAGGAGGCTGGAAAAACGTCGGAAGATGTCTTGCGGCCTGACCTGTTCTATCGATTGGCCGCCTTGCGCATCACCATGCCGCCCCTGCGTCAGAGGGGCGAGGATATTCTGACCCTGTTCACCCGCCTGGGCGAGCAGTTCGCGGAAGAATACGGCTGTGATGCGCCTCAGGTAAGCGCTCAGGAAGCGGCACAACTGTTGCAAGCGCCCTGGCCGGGGAACGTGCGCCAGTTGATCAACATTGCCGAACGCGCGGTGCTGCAATCGCGCCGCGGATCCGGAACGATCGCCTCGCTGTTGATGTCAGATCACGAGGAAATGCAGCCGGTCATGACCACTGAAGGCAAGCCGCTGAAGGAATATGTCGAAGCCTTTGAACGGATGCTGATCGACAACACGATGCGGCGGCACAAAGGCTCGATTGCGTCTGTGATGGATGAATTGTGCCTTCCGCGCCGGACATTGAATGAAAAGATGGCCAAGTACGGCCTCCAGCGGTCGGACTATCTGTAGACTTTGGGACGGGGGCTCTGCCCCCGTCGCCTGTGGCGACTCCCCCGGGATATTTTTGGCCAGATGAAGGCGATCCCGCTCGCCGCGTTAGGGGCGGTGCAGTTTGCCCATTGTCTTTTCCACAGGACTGCTTTTATTGTATCCGGACGGGCCGGGCCAATTTTGTGTCCATAAGCCCCGAATCATTGAGTTTCGCTGCTTTGCTGATGGTGATGACGGATTGTTCGCCGCAATGCAGACCGATTGTGCCCCATTTGGGGCAATGTAGTACCTGAGTCCGACATGTCGGGCGAAAGGAATAATGGGCAGGCGGCGGCGCGAACCGTGCCTGTCGGAGAAGAACCGCGATGACGCGCGCGCAACGATTGAGTGACCGGGCAGGGGGCCACAGCGCCAGACCCTGCCGTGCGCCGTCCAATATCGCCCTGACAAGACACCTCCCCAAATGTGCCTGTCCACCTGGACGGGTCAGGACAACGCGTTTGGCGCGGTGCACCAAGGACACATGGCTAAGAAAATGCTTATCGATGCCACCCACGCGGAGGAAACCCGCGTCGTGGTGGTTGACGGAAATAAGGTCGAGGAGTTCGATTTTGAATCCGAAAACAAGCGCCAGCTTGCTGGCAACATCTATCTTGCAAAAGTAACACGGGTTGAGCCGTCGCTTCAGGCGGCCTTTGTGGATTATGGCGGGAACCGGCACGGCTTCCTGGCGTTTTCGGAAATTCACCCGGACTATTACCAGATCCCCATCGCCGACCGTGAGGCGCTGATGGAGGAAGAGCGCGCTTATGCCGAGGCCATGAAGGCGCGGGATGAGGCCGACGAAGGCAAGCCGAAGAAGCGGCGTTCGCGCTCCCGGTCGAAGGCTGCGGATCTTAAATCGGACGATCTGGTCGAAACGATGGAAGTTTCGACCGAGCCGACGGGTATGGAAACCATCGACCTTGACGACAGAGACGATGCCGACATGGAGGTGCCCGAAGGGACATCGCCAATGGAAGTCGTCGCTGAAACACCTGTTGAGGAGCCTGAGGACAACGAAGCGCCGGAAGCTGTGTCAGATGACGCTGCTGAGGAAACGGCTTCGGAAGACGAGGCTGAAGCTGAAATGGTTGAGTCTTCACAAGACGACGCAGCAGGGGATTCCGATGACCCGGCAGACGCTTCAAGCGCTGATGATGGCGATGACGCATCTAAATCGTCTGAGGATGACCAGGACGCAGAAGATGGCGACGCGGATGAAGAACACGCTGACGCAGCCGCGAAAGATGACACGATTGAAACCGTGGCCGAGGAAGATGACAGCGAGGACATCCGCCCTCCACGCAAGCCACGCCCGCGCCGGTACAAGATTCAGGAAGTGATCAAAGTGCGCCAGGTGTTGCTGGTGCAGGTCGTCAAGGAAGAACGCGGCAACAAAGGGGCAGCCCTGACGACATATCTGTCGCTGGCCGGTCGCTATTGTGTTTTGATGCCAAACACCGCGCGTGGCGGTGGGATCAGCCGCAAGATCACCAACGCGGTTGACCGCAAGAAACTGAAAGAAATCGCCGCGGATATTGATGTCCCGACAGGGGCAGGTTTGATCATCCGGACTGCGGGCGCCAAGCGCACCAAGTCGGAAATCAAGCGCGACTATGAATACCTGCAACGCCTGTGGGAGCAGATCCGGGCATTGACCCTGGAATCCATCGCACCTGCAAAGATCTATGAAGAAGGCGATCTGATTAAACGGTCGATCCGGGACCTTTATAACCGCGATATCGACGAGGTTCTGGTCGAGGGCGAAGGCGGATACCGTATCGCCAAGGACTTCATGAAGATGATCATGCCGTCGCACGCCAAGAATGTGAAACGGTACGAGGACGCGCTGCCGCTGTTTGCACGCTATCAGGTGGAAAGCTATCTGGCGGGGATGTTCAACCCGACCGTTCAGCTGAAATCTGGCGGGTATATCGTGATCGGCGTGACCGAAGCGCTGGTGGCAATCGACGTGAACTCGGGCCGGGCCACGAAAGAAGGCTCGATCGAGGAAACGGCGCTGAAAACCAACCTGGAGGCCGCGGAAGAAGTGGCGCGCCAGTTGCGTTTGCGTGACCTTGCCGGTCTGATTGTCATCGATTTCATCGATATGGACGAGCGCAAGAACAATGCGTCCGTTGAAAAGCGTCTGAAGGACAAGCTGAAAACCGACCGCGCCCGCATTCAGGTCGGCCGGATTTCAGGTTTTGGCCTGCTCGAGATGAGCCGTCAGAGGCTGCGCCCCGGTATGATCGAGGCGACCACGCAGCCATGCCCGGCATGCCATGGCACCGGCCTGATCCGTTCGGACGACAACATGGCGCTGTCGATCCTGCGTCAGATCGAAGAGGAAGGCACCCGCCGCCGCTCGCGCGAGGTTCTGGTGCGCTGCCCGGTCAGTATCGCGAACTTCCTGATGAACCAGAAGCGCGAGCATATTGCCCAGATCGAATCGCGCTATGGCCTGTCTGTACGGATCGAAGGCGATGTGCATCTGGTCAGCCCGGATTTCTCGATGGAGAAATTCAAGACTGCCAGCCGCATTGTTCCAGAAGCGATAGCACCTGTCGTTTCGGTCGATGCCTCGCTGATGGATATGGTCGATTCTTCGGAAGAGGAAGAAACCGAAGAGGATATCGCGCCGACCGAAGACGATACCAAACCCAAGCGCAAGCGCCGCCGTCGTCGTCGCAAGAAGGGTGGGGGCAATGGTGACGCGCCGGAACAGGGCGCGGATGACGGTGAAGGGACACAGCAGGAGGATGCCACAGGTGAGTCCGCTAAAACCGAAACCACTGTCGAGGCAGCCGAAGCCGAAGCGACCGAAGAGGAAAAACCTGCCAAGCCTAAGCGTAAGCGCGCTCCGCGTCGTCGTAAGAAAGATTCTGTAGCAGATGAGGCTGCGGAACAGCCTGCAGCAACGGACGCCGATGCCGGGGCTGATGCTCCCGCGGTTGAAGAAGCGGCCTCAGACGCCGAAGCCGAACCTGCCGAGGCGGCGGTCGCCGAGCAAAGCGAAGCTGTTGAGGCCGCTGATGCTGCGCCTGAAGCAACAGAGGTAGCCGAACAGACCGAAGAAGTCGCACAGGCTGAAGCGGTGGCAGCGGTGGAAGAACCTGCAGTTCAATCTGCCGATGAGCCGGTCGAAGACGCGCCCGTTGCAGAAACACCCGTGGCAACAGAACCTGAACCGGTGCTTGAAACTGTGGCAGATGAACCTGAACCAGAATCCGACAGGCCCAAACGGCGCGGATGGTGGTCGCTGGGTAAATGATGAAAGGGCGGGCAGGTTTGCCCGCCTTTCTTTTGTCGTTAAGTCAGTCGGATTTTCGGATCAGATAGATCTGATGTGCGCCGTCGAAATCCTGAGACAGCAAGGTGTGGCCAGCTTCGGCGCAAAAATGCGGGACATCGATGATGGCTGCCGGATCATCAGCCAATACACGCAGCACAGAGCCTTGCGGCATGGATTTCAGCCGTTTGCGGGCCTTGAGGACGGGCAGGGGGCACAGAAGGCCCAGCGCATCCAGCGTATCTGTAATCTCTGACATGATTTTCGGGATAGGGCGAAGTTGTAATATTGTCCAGATTCCAAGCACGAGGATGTGACTCATTGGCCCCGTGACGGACCGCCATTCATCACTTATGTGCTAAAACATGTTCGGAATAGAAATCATAGACGCGGGGCTGCTGCCCGCCATGTTTGTTGCCCTGCTGGGTGGCCTGATCAGCTTTCTGTCGCCTTGTGTGCTGCCCATCGTGCCGCCCTATCTGGCATATATGAGCGGTGTCACGATCAACGAGATGCAGGATGAGGCCCGCGCCCGGCGCAAGGCAACCATGTCAGCGCTGTTCTTTGTGTTGGGCCTGTCGACAGTTTTTCTGCTGTTGGGTTTCACTGCATCTGCCTTCGGGGCGTTTGTGCTGCAAAATCAGGTACTTTTCGCCAAACTGTCCGGTGCCGTTGTCATTGTCTTTGGTCTGCATTTCCTGAACGTCTTCCGCATCCCCTTTCTGGACCGCGAAGCGCGGATCGAAACCGGTGATTCCGGTGGTTCGGTCTTTGGTGCTTATATTCTTGGATTGGCCTTTGCCTTCGGCTGGACGCCTTGCATAGGCCCCCAACTTGGCGCGATCCTGTCACTTGCGGCATCCGAGGCCTCGGTGGCGCGTGGAACGCTGTTACTGGGTGTTTATGCGGCTGGATTGGGTATTCCGTTTCTGCTGGCTGCCATGTTCCTCAACCGCTCTATGACCGTGATGAACCGGATCAAACCCTATATGGGTGTGATCGAAAAAGTCATGGGTGGGCTGCTGCTGTTCGTGGGCATCATGCTGATCACGGGCCTGTTCACCCGCTTCAGTTGGTGGTTGCTGGAAACCTTTCCGGCGCTTGCGAATTTCGGCTGAGCGTCTGACCCCCTTACCTTGACCTAAAGCCTGCGTTAACCTGCGCGGCAGAAGGTAAAGGCATGAGCAGTCAGAGAAATCAGTCACAGGTGCGCAAACGCCGGGTGTTCTACATCCCCGGTTATGACCCGATGCCGCCGCGACGATATCGCGAGCTTTACCGAACCGAGTCGCAAGCGCAGGCCCGGATTTCAGGATATGAGATCACGATTGCCCCTAAGTCCGCAAAAGGTCTGTTCGGCTGGTCCGTGACATCAATGCAGGACGGTGCGTCTGTTGAGACAGAGATCGAAGTACTGGTCTGGTCAGACATCGTGCGCGACAGCATGTCCGCGTCGATCCCAGCAACCTATGCGAAGTTGGCGCACACGGCGTGGATATACATTTCGACCGGTGCTTTGTGGCGCCTCATGCGGTTGCGCAAAGGCCCGGTGATTGCGGCGCTCTATCCGGTGGCGATGTTGGTGTCTCAGTTGCTGGTTGCGCTTGCGGTCGTGTGGGCATCTGTGGTTGTGGCCGGCTGGTGGGGCCTGTTTCCGGGTATCGCCGTTGCGGTTGCGCTGATGCTGTGGTTCCGCAAGATCGACAACCGGCTGTTTGCCTACTACCTGATGCATGATTATGCCTATTCCGCACAGCTGAAGGGGGAAACTCCGCTTAAACTGAAGGACAGGCTGGCCGCATTCCGCAAGGCGATTGAAGCCGCGCTGATATCTGGTGTGGATGAGGTTCTGGTGGTAGGCCACAGTTCGGGCGCGCATCTGGCGGTGCCTGTTCTGGCCGACCTGATCCGCGACAGGGCGGTGCCGCAACAAGGGGCAGAGTTGTCGTTCCTCAGCCTGGGGCAGGTGGTGCCTATGGTGTCCTTTCTGCCAAATGCGCAGGGCCTTCGGTCCGACCTTCAGTTCCTGTCCTCCAGTTCAGCCATCACATGGGTCGATGTCTCGGCCCCCGGGGATGGCTGCGCATTTGCGCTGTGTGATCCGGTGGCCGTTACAGGGGTGGCCGGGCCGGAGAAACGTTGGCCGCTTGTCCTGTCGGCGGCCTTTACCCAAACCCTGTTACCTGAACGTTGGAAAGCCCTGCGCTGGCGGTTTTTCCGGCTGCATTTTCAGTACCTTTGCGCATTCGATAAGCCGGGTCCGTACGACTATTTCCGAATTACGGCAGGCCCTTTGACGCTGAAACAGCGGTTCCTTGGGCGCACACCTTCGCGCAGCCGGATTGAGACGCCAGTGTCCAAATACACGTCGGTGCGTCCATGACCCCGCCCAAGCCCCAGCCGCGCGCAGACAAGGTTTCCCTACTGCGTTATCTGAAATTGTTTCGTCAGGATCTGCTGTCTGCACAGCCAGCGCGCCTTTACCGCGCGTGGATGGCCGAATTCAGGACTCCCTTCTTTCGATCTTTCCTGATCAATCAACCGGACTTGATTCACACCGTCCTCAGGAAACGCCCCGAAGATTTCCCTAAATCGGACCGGATCAGCGAAGGCCTGCGCCCCTTGCTTGGAAATTCGGTGTTTCTGACCAATGGAGAGACGTGGAAACGTCAGCGGCGCATCATTGACCCGGCATTTGAGGGCGGGCGGTTGAAAGATACGTTTCCCGCCATGCTGGCCGCGGCAGACGCATGCGTTGAGCGGTTACGCCCCCATGTCGGCAAACAGATCGAAGTCGAAGAACAAACAAGCCACGCCGCTGCGGATGTGATTTTTCGCACGTTGTTTTCGGTGCCAATCGACCACGCCATAGCCAGCAAGGTGTTTGAAAAGTTCCGCAACTACCAGCGCGAACAACCACTGCTGAACCTTGCAGCCTTCGTTCCGCTGCCCAAATGGATGCCTCGGTTTCACTCCCGGACGACACGGAAAAACGCCGAAGACATTCGTAACCTGATCACTGACCTGACCCATGAGCGGGCCGAGGCGATCAAGGCCGGAACCGCCCCCGATGATCTGGCAACCAAGATCATGACAACCGCTGATCCTGAAACCGGCCAGTTTTTCGGGCCCGAGGAGATGGTTGATCAGGTCGCGATCTTCTTTCTGGCAGGCCATGAAACCAGCGCATCAGCCCTGGCGTGGACATTGTATCTGCTGGCGCTTTTTCCCGAATGGCAGGAAAGGATTGCTGACGAAGCTGCCGCTCTGGACGATCCGACCTTTGCCTCGGTTTCCAAACTCAAGATCAGTCGCGACGTGTTTCGCGAGGCACTGCGCCTTTACCCACCAGTTCCCATGATGGTGCGAGAGGCCACGTGCCCACACCAGTTTCGAAACAGAGACGTTCCCAAAAGGTCACAAATCGTAATCAGCCCCTGGCATCTGCACCGTCACGAACGGTTATGGGACAATCCCGACGGCTTTGACCCGACCCGCTGGAACAGTGAAAACGGCAAAACATGCCAGCGCGAGGCATATATTCCATTTTCCGCAGGTCCCCGCGTCTGTACCGGGGCCGGGTTTGCCATGGTCGAAGGGCCGCTGATCCTGTCGATGCTGGTGCGAAATTTCAAATTCGAAACAATCAGCGGCAAAACGCCGGTTCCGGTGGCCCATCTGACCGTTCGATCCAGGGATGGCATATGGTTGCGGCTGGTTGAGCGCTAACAAACTACCATCGGTCCTGACTGTGATGTATGCGGGGGAAGACATCGGAATCATCATTGAACGGGAAAACATTATGGCCAAAGCAGAACAGCGCGCGCAGATGATCAACGGCGCAGGCTTTATCGCGGCATTGGATCAAAGCGGCGGCTCGACCCCGAAAGCTCTAGCGTTGTACGGCGTTGACGCGTCGACCTACAGCTCGGACGCTGAGATGTTCGGCGAAATTCAAAAGATGCGCGCGCGGATCATTCTGGCAAATGACTTCACCAAAGACAAAGTCATCGGTGCGATCCTGTTCGAACGCACCCTTGGTGAAGAGATCGAGGGCCGCAAGGTCGCTGATTACCTCTGGTCAGTCAAAGGCATCGTGCCATTCCTGAAAATCGACAAGGGCCTTGAGGATCAGGCCAACGGCGTTCAGTTGATGAAGCCGATCCCCGGTCTGGCCGACACGCTGGCTAAGGCAGAAGGCGTATTCGGCACCAAGGAACGTTCGGTCATCCACGAGGCCAATGCCGACGGCATCGCGGCCGTGGTCGCCCAGCAATTCGACGTCGCCCGTGAAGTGACTGACGCCGGAATGGTTCCAATCGTCGAGCCGGAGGTCAACATTCATTCAGAAACCAAGGCCGAGGCCGAGGACATTCTGAAAGCTGAAATCCTGAAGAACCTGGACCAGCTGGCCGAAGGGCAAGAGGTCATGCTGAAGCTGACGATCCCGACACAGGCAAACCTGTATGACGAACTGGCCGACCATCCGCGTGTTCTGCGCGTTGTCGCGCTGTCAGGCGGGTATTCGACCGAAGAGGCCTGCAACCTGTTGGAACAGAACGGCAAAATGATCGCGTCTTTCTCGCGCGCACTGACCGAAGGTCTCTCGAAACAGCAGTCGGACGCCGAATTCAACGCCGCTTTGGGCGGCAATATCGACAAGATCTTCAAAGCCTCGGTCTGATCCTCAGACAGGTTTCGTGAAAGAGCGGCGCAACTGTGCCGCTTTTTTTCTGCTGATACAGCCTTCGGCATGGTCATTGACCAGCCCCATGGCCTGCATGAACGCAAACACCGTCGTGGGGCCAACAAACTTCCAGCCCCGTTTCTTGAGGTCCTTCGACATAGCCACCGACTCGGGCGATGTGGATGCCGATTGCGGGGGCGGCGGGGTTTCCGCCTCATACCGCCAGACATAGGCTGCCAGCGATCCTTCTGACGCCACCAGATCCTGCGCGCGGCGGGCGTTGTTGATCACCGCCTCGATCTTGCCCCGGTGGCGAATGATCCCATCATTTTGCAGCAGACGTTCAACATCGGCTTCAGAGAACTCAGCCATCTTGTTGAAATCAAATCCGTAAAACGCTTCTCGGAATTTCTCGCGCTTGTTCAGGATCGTGCGCCAGCTAAGACCCGATTGAAAACTTTCCAGGCACAGTTTTTCGAACAATCGCTGATCATCCGAGACCGGAAACCCCCATTCGTTGTCATGATAGTCAAAGAATTCCGGCGCTGCCTGGCACCAGGAACACCGAGGTTGACCGTCAGGTCCAGATATCGTGTTACCCATTAATGTACCCCTTTTGTTCCTTGGGGACGTTACACCCAACGACCAAGATCTGACAAGTATTAAACCTTGTCTCGGTACCAGTTCAGAATAAACACGCGAATAGCCGAGGCCAATCCGGTTTCCGGGTCGCGGTCAACATCAATTTGCGCGGCCAGTGCATTGATTGGCTGATCTTTTTCTTTCGCAATATCGCGAAATGCCCGCCAGAATTCGTCTTCAAGCGAGACTGATGTCCGGTGTCCCTTGAGGGTCAATGAACGTTTTACCGGTCGACCGCTCATTCATCCAGCTCGTGATTGTCAAGGTCACGCTTCTGATTGCCCTGCTGAAGCCTGACGATTGCTTTCTCGGACTTGGTGCGCCCAAAGGCGACGGCATTCTGATCTGCGCGGGCCTTCTTTTCGGCCCGCGCCTTTTCTTTTCGATACCGGTTCAGGTTGACCGGCTTGCCCATCAGTCTTTCGGGCCGATCATCTGTTCGGGGCGCACAACGGCATCAAAGGTTGCCTCGTCCACAAACCCCAGCGCGATGGCTTCTTCCTTGAGGGTTGTGCCGTTCTTATGCGCGGTCTTGGCGACCGTGGTGGCGTTGTCATAGCCGATGGTCGGGGCCAGCGCCGTCACGAGCATCAGCGATTCCTTCATCAGCTTGTCGATGCGCGGTTCATTGGCCTTGATGCCCAGCAACATCCGCTCGGTAAAGCTGTCGGCAGCGTCGCCCAGCAACTGAATGGATTGCAACAGGTTGTAGGACATCATCGGGTTATAGACGTTCAGCTCGAAATGGCCCTGACTGCCTGCAAAATTCATCGCGGCGTTGTTGCCCATCACATGCGCAGCAACCTGTGTCAGCGCCTCGGCCTGGGTCGGGTTCACCTTGCCGGGCATGATGGACGAGCCGGGCTCGTTCTCGGGCAGGATCAATTCGCCAAGCCCCGAACGCGGGCCAGAGCCCAGGAAACGGATGTCGTTTGCGATCTTATAGCAGCTGCCCGCGATTGTCGCCAAAGCCCCTGACATAAAGACCATGGCGTCATGGGCGGCCAGCGCTTCGAACTTGTTCGGCGCGGTCACGAAGGGCAGGCCGGTGATCTGCGCCATATGGCCCGCCACAGCTTCGCCCCAACCGTTTTGGGTGTTCAGGCCGGTGCCTACGGCGGTGCCACCCTGCGCCAGCTCATAAATACCGGGCAGCGCTGCGTGAACGCGTGCAATCCCCTGACGGATCTGGTGGGCATAACCGCTGAATTCCTGCCCCAGTGTCAGAGGTGTTGCATCCTGCGTATGAGTCCGACCGATCTTGATGATGCCCTTGAACTCATCGGCCTTCTGCTCAAGACCAGAGGCCAGCTTTTCCAGCCCGGGCAGAAGGACGTCACGAACACTCATCGCCGTGGCGATGTGCATCGCAGTTGGAAAGGTGTCATTCGACGACTGACCCATGTTGCAATGATCGTTCGGATGCACGGGGTCTTTTGAACCGATGACACCGCCCAGAATTTCGATGGCGCGGTTCGCGATGACCTCGTTCGAGTTCATGTTCGACTGCGTGCCCGAACCCGTCTGCCATACGACCAGCGGAAAGTTGTCGTCGAACTTGCCTTCGATCACCTCACCCGCGGCCTGAATGATGGCGTCGGCAATCCTGGTATCCAGCTTGCCGGTCGCTTTGTTTTCCATCGCGCAGGCTTGCTTGATCACGCCCAGCGCACGCACAATGGCAATGGGTTGTTTTTCCCAACCGATCGGGAAGTTCATGATCGAACGCTGCGTTTGCGCGCCCCAATACTTGTCGGCAGGAACCTCGAGCGGGCCAAAGCTGTCGGATTCGGTGCGGGTCTGAGACATCTGTCACTCCGTCTGGTATGCTGTTGTATGCCGTTTAGCCGCAGCCAAGCCGTGACGCAATCGGCCAGTTGCGCGCACCTTAAACCCAAGGGCGTCAAAGGTATAGGCGTGGGGTGCGTCACTTTAATCGTAATCGTCGGGGAATGTGCCATTGTGCGCGGCCCCCTCTCAGCTACAATAGGTTCGTAGCTGCCTTGGAGGACAAGATGTCAAATTTCCATCGCATTACGCTTGAAAAAGCGATCGTGTTATTTGCTGTCTGTGCTTTGTGGCTGTCTGTTCTGGGCGCACCTGCGCGTGCCGCAGACATAACTCCGTTCCTGGGGGATTATGTGGGTTCGGCAAATGTCGTGGATGCGGACGGAACCTCAACCCCGCGGGATATGAGCGTTTCTATTTTCGAAACCAAGAACGGGTTCAACGTCAGCTGGCAAACCACGACCTATAAGCTGGACGGGCGGGTAAAAGAACAGCAGTTTTCCATCGACTTCGTGCCCTCGGACCGCCCGGATGTGTTTTCAGCCGCGATGAAGCGCAACGTGTTTGGTCATGAGGTTCCGCTGGATCCGATGAAAGGTGAACCCTTTGTCTGGGGGCGTATAGAAGACGAAACGCTGACGGTGTTTTCGTTGTTCATCGACGTGGACGGCGGATATGAACTGCAGCAGTTCGATCGAACATTGGCCGAGGACGGGCTGAACCTGTCATTCTCTCGCTTCATAGACGGTCAGAAATCCCGCTCTGTCGAAACATTTCTGATGAAACGCTGAACCCTGCGCCCTGCGGGGCTCAAAGGCTTATTTGCGGAAGCTGTCCAGCGACACGATATCGGCGTCGTGATGCGCCTCTTCTTCCTCTTCGACCTCGATCAAGTCATCTGCAACATAATCGTCCTCATCTTCGTCATCGGGGCTTTCGAACCGCAGTCCAAACTCCACCGATGGGTCGACAAAGGTCTTGATCGCGCCATAGGGGATGTAAAGCGGCTCCGGTGCGTCCCCGAAATTGAGGGTAATGGCGAATCCGTTCTCTCCAACCTCGAGGTTTTCAAACCAGTGCTGCATGACGATTGTCATTTCTTCCGGATACCGGTCGCGCAGCCAATCGGCGATATCCACACCATCTTCGCGTGTGTCGAAGGTAATGAAAAAGTGATGCGCCCCGGGCAGGCCTGATTTCGAAACATCCGTTAGCACAGTCTTGATGAGCCCGCGCATGGCGGTGTGCATCAGGTTGCCGTAGTCGATGCCTTGCGACATGTGTCATCCTCAAAAGTGGTTAAGCTCAGCATAGGGGTTTTGTTCGGAAACGAAAGGGCAGGTATGATCGGATTGATCAGATATTGTGTGCAGCCAGTCCCGCCAATGACATCAGAAACAGCACCGTACCAATCCCCAATTTAAGTCGAAATATCAATATGCCAGCGATAAAGGTTAATGCAAGAGCCGGGCTGTCCAGCGAAGACACTTGGGGCACGGGTATTGCCGCCGGACCCAAATTTATGTCTGGCACCGATTCGAAAAGAACATTCAGGGCAAACCACACGGAAAGGTTGAGAATCACTCCGACAACAGCGGCGGTGATGCCGTGAAGGGCGGCAGACAGGCGGGGGCGCGAGGCCAACCGATCAAGATAGGGGGCCGTCAGGAAAATCCACAAAAAGCAGGGCACAAACGTTGCCCATAGCGCGACAGCGCCCGCTGCAAGCGCCAATGAGAACCCACCGTTGATCTGGCCCGCCAGCATGGCGACGAACTGCGTAACCAGTATCAGTGGTCCGGGGGTGGTTTCTGCCAGCCCCAATCCGTCGATCATCTGGTCTGCACTGATCCAGTGGTACTGATCCACAACCGTTTGCGACATGTAGGCCAGAACGGCATAGGCACCGCCAAAGGTCACGACAGCCAGACGGGCAAAGAACCACCCCAGATCGCTGAGCAATTGGTGGCCGCTGAGTGTTAACGCAACAAGCGGCCCCAGCCAAAGCGGCAACCAGATCGCTATCGTTCGGGCCGAGCGGGCAAAGTCCGGCGTGTCCTGCGGTGCGGCTGCTTCAATAGGTCCTTGGTAACGCAAATATCCCCACAGGGCCGCGATCAGAATGATCAGCGGGAAGGGCAGGTCGAACAGAAAGATCGACAGAAACGACAGACCCGCGATGACACGATGTTCCGTATCCGTCAGCGCCTTACCTGACAGCTTGCGCAGGGCTTGCAGGACGATCACGATGACGGTCGCCTTGATGCCGGTAAATGCGGATTGCACCAGTGGAACGTCGCCGAATGCTGAATAAAGCGCGACCAGAACAGTAATGACAAACGCCCCCGGCAACACGAACAGGCTGCCCGCAATCAGCCCGCCCGCGACGCCGCGCAAGCGCCAGCCTGCGTAGGTTGCTAATTGCATTGCCTCGGGACCGGGCAGCAACATGCACAAGGAAAGCGCGCGCAGATAGGTCTGTTCATCCAGCCAGGGCCTGTGCTCGACCAGTTCCTGATGCATCAGCGAGATCTGGGCAGCGGGCCCCCCAAATGACAAAAGGCCGATCCGTCCGAATACCTTGAAAAGGTCCAGTGTCGAAGGTTTCATGCGCCATGACCCGATGGCCAGTCATGCTTTTCATCAAATCCGTCGCGTGCCCAGCGGAACAGGGCATCATAAAGGTGCAACCCAGCTTCAAGCTGAGCATGATCATCGCGATACTGGCGGGACAAACCAACCGAGAACGCCAGCAACCCAGCGGCTTCCGGGGCCAGATCGTGCTGGTCGGTATCCGCAGCGCGTATGATCCGGGCCATACGCTCAAGCGCCTCGGTTCGCAGGTCAAATGCCCGGATCATCGTGTCAAATGTGCAGCCGCTGTCCTGATGTGTCCAAAATGCATTCGGAACGTCAAAGGGGGTGGCATCAAAATGATCAACGACTCCCTGAACTTCTTCCGACGCGACGAAAAGGAACCGTGCATTGCGGTCAACAAACCGGCGGATCAGCCAGGGGCAGGCGATACGGTCAATTTTGGGCCTTTGGCGCGTAACCCACAATGTGCTGCCATTAATGGGCGCCGGCAGAATCGACTGTGGGATCAACGGCGCCTCGCGCTGCTCGTGCCACCCTTCAAACCCGCCTTCCAGATGTTCGGCGTTTTTGCCCATCCCGCGCAGCCAGGACGCCGCCCCCTGACTCAGCTTTTTGCCTTTGTGGCAGATAATTACACAAGGGTCGTTGCCAATCAGACGAGTCATCGCGTCGATTTCAGTGTGCGGTAAGCGAGTTGATCCCGGTATCAGCCGCGGGTCCTCACTGAAATCCGCGTCGGTGCGTATGTCGATCAGAACAGGCGCCTGAGGCGTTCCGATCAATCGGCTCAATTGGGTTGGTGTGATGGCGTTAAGAGCAGCCATAGCATGTCTCCTTTAGTCATTCGGATCCATGCGAAGCTTGGGCTGACGCCTCACGGGGTGTTCGCAAGCTGACCCCCTGCGTCAGTGCTACCGCGCAAGAACGTAGGCGGTCAAGTTTGCGGTTTGAACCGTCAGGCCCAGTCGAGCCTCTGACCGGTCATGCACACCGGAAGGGTGTCGGCAGGAAACTGACCCATCTCTTCAAAAAACGAGATGAAATCGAAATGATTATACGCTTCGACCATCTTATTGTTTTTGAACCGGGCCATGACCTGACCGGTGACCTCCAAAGGGGCACCATTATCGGCCCGGCACGTCTGCACATGCAGGATGGCGGATACCCAATCGCCGTTCTCGATGATCTTGGGCAAATCCACCTTGATATCCCCCAGGACATGGCGAAATGCCGTGACGAGATCCCGAAAATCGTCTGCACCCACCTGCATTTCGGGGATCAGCCCCTCGGCCATGGTTTCTGGCGCAAAGAACTGATCGATCGCCTCGGTGTTTCCGTTTTCCCATACCTCAGAATACCAGGATCTGAGTATCTCTGAATTCGTCATCCCAACGCTCCTGTCCAACTGCGAACACGATGGCAAAAAGGAATGAACAAACTCTGAACCTGCGCAAAGGCGGCATAAATCTCAGACATATTGGGGGGAAGTGCAGGTTTCTGTTGCCAGGTACCTGCGAACCCCGCCTTACGCGGCTAGGCGCAAGGACTTAAGTTTCGGTCTTGTTACTGCTTACGCAGCAACTGCAACCGGAGCACGATTGTCGTTTGCAATTGTACTGTTTTCGCCGGTAACGGTGGCAGACAGCCGAGACAAAGCTTACCCCTTTAGACGTTCGTCGATCCTGTTTCGGCCCCGTGATCCTCAAACGAAGGATTTTGGTGGAGCCGCCGGGTACCGCCCCCGGGTCCGATCCGCTTATTACGAGCGCGTTTATGTCCATAGTCCCGAAGGACACCTCATATATAGGTGAGGTCAGCGACGGATGCAAACCCGGATTGCACATCTTTGTTGGCTTTAATTACAGAGCGTTACGCGGCCCTATTGAAGTTTGCGGCGATCAACCATATCGCCAGCACCAGTTCGATTCCTCCAAAAGTCGCTGCCTTCAAAAAAGGCGGGTTATCCAGCGCCAGTGACAGGAAGCGGCCCAGTGCGGCACCGGCATAGGCAATGCCCAGCATCGTGTAGGCCATCGGAGAATTCAGCCAGATGACAGCAATGCCCGAGACGACAAACAGCCCTCCGACCGAAGCGCGCAGTTCGCTCAGACCCATGGTGCTGTTGGTGGGTGCCAGATCCAGCGCGTTGGCGGTATGAGCTGGTGCCAGAAAGCCGAACAGGCCAAAACCGATTGTCAGCAACGCGGCAATGACATTCAGGGTCGTGATCATCCGGGCCTCATTGAATTGCGGTATCAGCACCTAAGGATAGTGTGTTGCGACCCAAAGGAAAGCGATTAAACCGCCGACCACAGCCCCAAAAGACCGACCAAAACAAGGCTGAGCGCCCAGATGAGTTCAAGGTTGAACCAGCTGCGGGACAGGAAACGCAGCCCCAGCCAACGATAAACAGCGAAGGCCAGAAACCCTCCGCCCAGAACCATGGCGGCGGTATGCAAGGCCGCGACCCCCAGAACCAGCAGACCGTTTGTTGTCATGATTTTGGAAATCGCCTGATGACCGGCATCCAGTTCATCCAGCTGGCACAGGCCCAGATAGATCGGAACCAGCATAAGGGCGGCCCCGTGCGCAAGAGCCACGAGAAACGACCACAGCGCCAGTTTGCTGGGTGGTATGCGCGACAGAAAACGGGGGTGACGGCGGGTGATCGCAATGTAAAGCCCCATCGCGATGACAATCAACGCAGCCCCGATGCGGATTTCCCGTTGATAATCGACCAAAACGGCCATCATGGCAAAGGGCAGAAGGACACCCAACATGGCAACAAAATGCCCGCCGGCCAAAGCTGCCAGCGCGCGCCAGAGGGCGGATTGGCGCTGCTCCATCAGGGCTGACGAAACCGCCAGCGGCCAGCCCATCCCGGGGTTCAGCCCGTGATACGCGCCGCTCAGAACAACGGCCAGCCAAAGGCCAGCCGTTGATGTCATCAGGATTTCCAATTCAGACCGAAGGGTAACAGAAACTGTCGGTTGAACAATCTCCGCCCTCCAGCCGGATTTGGTGGCTGCGATATCCTTTGGGGAAATCGACCCAGAACTTCGGGTCCAAAACCAGCCCGCCATTGTCGCCGACATCCGCCTTGACCATGGCCGCACCGCCTTCTTCGGGATAGAACTGATCATCCCACGTGGAATAAAGCGAATTGGTCCAATAGACGCGTTTACCATCGCGGCTGATCTCGACCATTTGCGGGCCATAGCCAAAGGTCTGACCGTTCGGATGTTTGGTCTTTTTGACAATCCCTCCGATTTCGACCTTCCCGGCAAGGGTCGGGTTCATCGGATCGGACACATCATATTGATGCATCTCACCGGTGCCCCAGCAGGCGACATAAAGGTATTTGTCATCCAGGCTCAGGTCGATATCGGTGACCAGTGGCGGTACCGCGGCAAACCCCTTGAGAAGATCAGGAAGATCATCAGGATCAGCGGGTTGCGGGTCGATGGTGATCGTTTTCTTGGCTTCGAACGTGCCATCGTCGTTGCGCCACCAGGTAAATATCGCGCCTTGCAGGTTGGTTGTATCAACGACAACGCCGCAGAACCCGTATTGTTTGACCGGGTCATGCGCGGGCCGGATTTCCAGCGCCATCTGGTGGTTTTCGCCCAGATCGATGGTCTGAATATTGGTCCGGTTGCGCAGGTTCCAGAAATGGATTCGATGACCGTATTTGTTCGAAAGCAGATCCGCGGCCACCAGCCCGTTTTCAAATTGCGGGGGAAGGCCCCATTCGGAACTGACCATGTAATCGCGCGGCAGATTCCACCAGAAATCATAGTGCTTGTCCTGCACGCCGCGCTCGATCTCATAGCGCCCGATGATCTCGAAGGTTTCACAATCCATGATGAAAATACCCGGAGGGCCATCGGTGCCGTCCTCGCCGCCGCCGCCCAGCGTGCTGACATAGATGCCTTCCGGCCCGCAATGGATCGTGTGCGGTCGTGAATACCCGGTTTTATCAAAGACTTCCTCGGGTTCGATGATCTTATGAATCTTCGCCTCAAGCGGGTTCTTTACATCGATGATATATATCCGGCTGGAACGGATACCGGGGATGATCAGATAGCGACGTTCCAGAAACGCATGACCGCTGAGCGGTGACAGCGACGAGGAACAGGCATTCCAACCGAAATGGTGAAACTCGTCGCCTTTTTCGGGCATGATCACCTGGTGCACGATCTTCCCGAAATCGGCCGAGGTCGGATCGACATTCACAACTGCCAGCCCGTCGGGTTGCGAAAAATCGGGGCTGAGCATCAGCGTGAATGCAAGCGTTTCAGCGGGGCCTTCCATCGCCAGCTTGGCCGACGGATAAAAGGTTGGGTCCGGTCTTTTGTTCATAACGTCCTCCCGTAAATCATTGTCATTCAATTCTTATTGAGAGTTCCGGTCTTGGCGCCGGATGACATTCTGCCTGCTCGTACCTCTGCCTTTGAAAGTATGTTTCCGTCTAAGCCTTCAGGCCGGTTTGCGTTTGCGTTCGGCCACATCGTGGGCCAGTTGCTGTGTGTAATGCTCCAGGTCGACCAACGCCGTGTCGACAATATCTGCGTCTCTGGCCTCAAGCGCGTCCGCAATTCTGGTGTGCATTGCGATGATTTCTTCGCGCGACCGAGCTGTGAAGGTAATCATGTTCATCAAAGGCTGCATCGCCTCGACCGCGCCAGCCAGTTGATAGGACAGGACAGGGTTGTCGGCCCCGTCTACCAAAGCCCTGTGGAAGGTGACGTCTGAGGCACAAAACGCCTCATCCGTCAGACCGGGCTGAGCCTGGCGAAAGATTTCCGCCCGCATCGTGGCAAGCTGATCCGCCGTTCGTCTTTGGGCAGACAGGGGGGCACAGGCCCGCTCCAGCGCATAGCGGGCCTCGCAGGCCGTATCAAAGCTGACCGCGTTCATCGACAGCAGCAGGGTCGAGGTCGTGATCTGCTGCGAATAGGCATCTTCGAAACTCAGACGGTTTACGAACGCACCTCCGGTTGCGCCACGCTGCGTGCGGATCAGGGATTGTGCCGCCAGTCGTTTCAAAGCCTCACGCACAGTTGGGCGCGAGACTTGAAATTGCTCGGAAAGTTCCGCTTCCGAGGGCAGGCGCGCATCCACGATCAACTCGCCTGAGACAATCGCGTCCCGGATGGCATGTGCAATCTGGGCAGACAGGTCGGCGGTTTTCCGAGGCGCGGTTTTCATGTTCAGAAGACCCTGAGCAAATTTTTATTTGTCTGACATTTAAAAGTCTGACATTTGAAAAGCAAGAGAGTTGAGTCGGGAGGCCGAAGTGAGTCGTACTTGGCTGCGCAGCGGAATGTGGCTGGGCTTTTATGTCCTGATCCTGTGGGCATGGTGGGTGTTGTTCGCGATGGGCCGCGACATGGATCTTGACCTGATCGGTCGTCCGGGACCCATGGGGCAGGCGATGGCTGCCATGGACCCGCGCATGGATATGTACATGCCGATGGCCGAGTTTGGCACGCTGTTCTGGATGTGGGCGATCATGATGGCGGCCATGATGCTGCCGACGCTTGTTCCGACCCTGCGCAGCTATGACGACCTGATCCAAAGCGCCAATGGCACCCGTGCCGGGTGGCTGGGTGTGCTTACAGGGTACTCTTTGGTTTGGGTCGGATTTGCGGCTGTGATCGCGGGAACGCAACTGGCTTTGCTGTTTGGTGGCGTGATCGACATGCTGGGCATTGCCAGATCCGGCTGGGTTGCGGGCGGGTTGATGATCGCGGTTGGCGCGTTTCAGTTCTCGCGCGTAAAAGAGGTCTGCCATGGCGTGTGCCACGCCCCGATGACCTATTTCTTGGGCCATTGGAAAACCGGATTTGCGGGCGGTGTTCGCATGGGGCTGGGCCTTGGTGCCTTCTGCGTCGGATGCTGCTGGGGTTTCATGGCGCTGGGATTTGTGGGCGGCGTCATGAGCCTGTTGTGGATGGGTCTTGCGACCCTGTTCATGGTATTGGAGAAACTTCCCCAGATCGGGCATGCTGTGACCCGGCCAATGGGGTTTGCGCTGATTGCGGGCGGTCTTGTTCTGCTCGTTTATCCAATTAGCTACGGAGGATAAGCCAATGGCTAAGAACAGAAAACCAGACGCCGACCGGTTGCCCGTCAGCCAACGCATCGACAGCCGGATACCCAATCCCAAACGGCGCGAGATGAGTCCGACGGACTGGGCCATCAAGGGTGAGTTGATCCTGAACTGCTCGTGTGATGTGTTCTGTCCCTGCGTCGTTTCACTGGGCGCGCACCCTCCGACCGAAGGGCATTGCCATGCCTGGATGGGTATTATCGTTGATGAGGGCCATTATGAGGGCGAGGACCTGTCAGGTCTGAATGTCGGCCTGCTTGTGGATATTCCCGGCCGGATGGGTGAAGGCCAGTGGAAAGTGGCGGCTTACGTCGACGAACGCGCCAGCGGCAAAGCCTATAACGGACTGCTGCAAATCTTCAGCGGGCAGGCGGGCGGTACCACCGGTCTGTTCACCATGCTCGTCAGCGAAATCATCGGGGCCGAACGGGCGCCGGTTCAGATCGAGCGCGACGGCACCAAACGCCGCATCATGATCGGTCGCAAGATTCAGGGTGAGATCGAGATGTTGGCGGGCAAAGACCCCGAGCATCCCGTGATGGTTTCAAACTCAAAATACTGGATGGGACCGGACATCATCGTGGCGCGCGGCACCAAATCGAAAGTGCGCGACTACGGTCGCGTTTGGGATTTTGGCGGCAAGTCCGCTGAGATTTGCCCGATTGATTGGCACGGGCCCAAATGATGATCACAGGCGCGTTTGCGCAAGATGTGGCGCGCCAAAAACACTGGCAAAACTCGCAGTTGGCCGAGTTTCTGCATTAGCTGTCGCATCAGGAACTGACCTGTTTATCGGGCCACTCTCCTGTTGCTTAGTCGTAAAAGAGGTCGATGTCACAATGCCTTACGAAAACTATGTGATCCATTTCTTCAACCATCAGACCCACCACCGGGGTCAAATGCGCAAGATTCTGACCGAAGTTGGGTCGCAAGCGCCCGTCAGCGATATCGTCTTTATGCCCAAGGAGGTTTGAATGCCGCAGATTTCCGCCTCTCGCCGCTTGCGGCGCACACCGTTTTCAGAAGGGGTCGAGGCCGCAGGGGTCAAAGGATACACGGTTTATAACCGTATGCTGTTGCCCACGGTCTTCGAAAGCGTCCAAGCCGATTACCGGCACCTGAAATCCCACGTGCAGGTCTGGGATGTCGCATGCGAGCGGCAGATCGAGCTACGCGGACCGGACGCCGCGCGCCTGATGCAGATGCTGACCCCGCGCGATTTGCGGGGGATGTTGCCGGGGCAATGTTTCTATGTCCCCATCGTCGATGAAACCGGCGGTATGCTGAATGACCCGGTTGCGGTAAAACTGTCCGAAGACCGCTGGTGGATTTCAATCGCTGACAGCGATCTGTTGTTGTGGGTCAAGGGAATCGCCGTTGGATATCGTCTGGATGTGCTGGTAGACGAACCGGATGTGTCACCTCTTGCTGTTCAGGGTCCCAAAGCCGACGCTCTGATGGCGCGTGTCTTTGGCGACCGGGTGCGCGACATCCGGTTCTTCAAATTCGATATGTTCCAGTTTGAAGGTCGCGATCTGGCTGTGGCGCGATCGGGCTATTCCAAACAAGGCGGGTTCGAGATTTATGTGGAAGGCAGCGATATCGGCATGCCCCTGTGGAACGCCCTGTTTGCAGCAGGGGAAGATTTGCAGGTGCGCGCCGGATGCCCGAACCTAATCGAACGGATTGAAGGTGGTCTGCTGTCTTATGGCAATGACATGACCGACGACAACACCCCGCATGAGTGCGGTTTGGGCAAGTTCTGCAATACACATACCGCGATTGGCTGTATCGGCAGGGACGCGTTGCTGCGTGTGGCCAAGGAGGGGCCTGTTCAGCAAATCCGCCCCGTCGCCATTGGGGGCGATCCGGTGCCGGGCTGTGACCGACCTTGGGGCCTTTACGCGGACGGCAAGCGTGTGGGGCAGGTGACCTCGACCGCGTGGTCACCCGATTTCAACACCAACGTCGCCATTGGCATGGTACGACTGAGCCATTGGGATTCGGGAACGGAGCTGGACGTGGAAACGCCAGATGGAATGCGCCGCGCGACCGTGCAGTCACATTTCTGGATTTAAAGGGGATTTGGGGGCGCTGCCCCCGTCGCTGCGCGACTCCCCCGGGATATTTAGGGCCAGGTGAAGCAACGGGCCGGTTACAGAAACACGAAAGGAATTGAGAGATGTTCAATGCACTTGTGATGGACAAGGACGAAGAAAGCGGTTTGGCGAGCGCGTCGGTCAGGCAGCTCACGCTGGATGATCTGCCCCATGGCGACGTCACGGTCGCGGTTGAATATTCCACAGTGAACTACAAGGACGGTCTGTGTCTGTCCCCCAAGGGGGGCGGTTTGGTGCGGGCGTATCCGCATGTCCCCGGAATTGATTATGCCGGTACCGTCGAGGCATCTTCCGACGCGCGTTACAAGCCCGGTGACAAGGTCGTTCTGACCGGGTGGCGGGTAGGTGAAGCGCACTGGGGTGGTTATTCGCAGAAAACTAGTGCCAAAGCGGACTGGCTTGTGCCTCTGCCGGATGGGCTCGATGCCCGGCGGGCGATGGCTGTTGGGACTGCCGGGTTTACCGCGATGCTGGCCGTGATGGCGTTGGAGGATCATGGCCTGACCCCCGATCGCGGCCCGGTTCTGGTAACCGGGGCGGCCGGTGGTGTCGGGTCGGTGGCGACAGCCATTCTGGGTCATCTCGGCTATCAGGTGGCCGCCGTGACCGGGCGGCCCGAAACCGGAGACTATCTGAAATCGCTGGGCGCAACGACAATAGTGCCTCGCGATGAGCTGAATGAGACAACCAAGCGCCCGTTGGAAAGTGAAACCTGGGCGGGCTGCGTGGATGCCGTGGGCGGCGCGATGCTGGCGCGTGTGCTTGGGCAAATGAAATACGGCTGTTCGGTCGCGGCCGTTGGTCTGGCGGGTGGCGCGGCGCTGCCTGCAACGGTGATTCCCTTCCTGCTGCGCGGTGTGAACCTTCTTGGCATCGACAGTGTGATGCAGCCTTATGAAAACCGGGTTCGTGCCTGGAAAAGGATCGCGACCGACCTGCCGATGGAAAAGCTTGAGGCCATGATTCAACCGGCGGCTTTGTCCGACCTTCCGCAATTGGGTGCCGATATCCTGAAAGGGCAAGTCAAAGGGCGCGTTGTTGTCGATGTAAATACCTGAGCCCAGAGGACGACGCAAACCTGACCTGATGCGCCGGGTTGGGTTTGGGAGAGGCGCGTTTGGTACAAAATGATCGCAACACCTCTGGCCATTGGTACAAAACCGCCTCATGATTGCTATACATCCCAAATGTGATGGCGTAAGACCCATCCAAAGAGTACCTGAATACGGGGAGTGAGCAGCATGTCTGACGACTTCGAACTGGACACCGATGACCTGAAACGCCGCATGGATGGCGCAATGGTCAATCTGAGAACCGAATTTGCCTCGCTGAGAACCGGGCGCGCATCGGCCTCAATGCTGGAACCTGTCATGGTCGACGCATATGGTTCGATGACACCGATCAACCAGGTGGGCACCGTCAACGTGCCAGAGCCGCGCATGGTCACTATAAATGTGTGGGATAAGTCATTGGTCGGGAAGGTTGAAAAAGCCATTCGCGAAAGCGGCCTGGGCATCAACCCGCAGCTGAACGGCACCATCATCATGCTGCCGATTCCCGAGTTGAACGAAGAGCGTCGCCGTGAACTGGGCAAGGTCGCCGGCCAATATGCGGAAAGCGCCCGGATCGCGATCCGCAATGTGCGCCGGGATGGCATGGATCAGATCAAGAAGGCAAAGGCGGACGGTATGTCTGAAGACGATCAGAAGCTGTGGGAAAGCGAAGTGCAGGATCTGACGGATGCGATGATCAAGGCAGTCGATACAGCGCTTGAAACCAAGCAAACTGAAATTATGCAGTTCTGATCTGGTCTGATGCCGAAAGATCCCCAAACCGATCCGGTCTGCGGCCCGCGCCATGTCGCTATCATTATGGATGGCAATGGCCGCTGGGCACAGGCGCGTGGTCGCCCAAGGCTGTTTGGGCACCATGCCGGAGCGCGGCGCGTACGCGAGGTTGTCGAGGCCTGCCCGCATCTGGGGATCAAGTACCTGACGGTGTTTGCATTCTCGACCGAGAACTGGAAGCGAACGCAGGTTGAGGTGGCCGGGTTGATGAGCCTGTTTCGGCGCTACATCATCAAGGAGACACGGACCCTGGCGGATAATGGCATCCGGGTTCGGTTCATTGGTGATCGGGTACGGTTGGATTCGAAACTGACCGAATTGATGGATTCACTGGAAGAAGAAACCAAGGACAACGACCTTGTTCATCTGACGGTCGCCCTGAACTATGGCGGTCGGGACGAGGTGGCACGTGCCACCAAACGCCTTGCGCGGGATGTGGCCGACGGGCGGCTCAAACCCGAGGATGTGGATGAAGAAACGTTACCAAAGTATCTGGATACACGCGTTCTTCCGGATCCTGATCTTGTCATTCGGACCAGTGGCGAAGCACGGATTTCGAACTTTCTGCTGTGGCAGTCCGCCTATTCCGAGTACGAATTCATAGATACCTTGTGGCCGGATTTCACCGCGGTGGAACTCGAAAGGCTTTGTCGCAACTATGGGGCCAGAGAACGCCGTTACGGGGCGGTTCTGGCATGAGTGATGGCCGGTGGTCTGATCTGACGAGCCGGGTCCTTTCTGCCGCCGTTCTGGTTGCGATAGGGGCCATCGAAGTCTGGCTTGGCGGTCTCTGGTTCGAGGTCTTCATTGCGGCTGCTTGTGGCCTGATGACCTGGGAACTGGTTCGGATGATCGACCCAGAAAGCCAGGGTGTGGCCGTCCAGCTGGGCGTTCTGACTGCGTTTGCGGTTATCCTCAGCTACCACCTGCCAGCGCTGTACACGCTCCCTGTCGTGATTGCGCCGGCTTTGGTGGGTATGGGACAGATCAGCCGCTCGAAAACCTTGTACGGCATGTTCGCGATCTGGATTGTTGCGGCTGGGCTGGGTTTCATTTCCATTCGTGAAAACTCGGGTTTTGGCTGGATGGTCTGGCTGATCACGGTGGTAGTTGCCACCGATGTGGCGGGCTATTTTGTGGGTAAAATGGTCGGTGGACCCAAGTTCTGGCCAAAGGTCAGCCCCAAGAAAACATGGTCGGGAACGGCGGGCGGATGGGCTGCCGCAGCCTGTGTCGGTATCGCCTTCGCAAGCCACGCGGGTTTCGGATTTGCCTTTGTTGTTGTTTCCGTTTTCGCATCAATGGCCAGTCAGGCGGGTGACATAATCGAAAGCGCGATCAAACGTAAGTTCGGGGTCAAGGACAGCTCGAACCTGATCCCGGGTCATGGCGGTTTTCTGGATCGGTTTGACGGCATGATGGGGGCCGCGGTGTTTGTTCTGATTGCAGGGCTACTGTACACGCCGGGTGAGATGTAATGCGCCGGATTTCCGTTCTTGGGGCCACGGGTTCGATCGGGCAAAACACGCTTGATCTGATTTCGCGTAATCCCGAAGATTATGATGTGGTGGCGCTTACCGGCGGCGCGAATATTCGACAACTTGCCGATGACGCTCGTCGGTTGCGCGCTGATCTGGCTGTCACGGCGCATGAAGACAGGTTGGAGGACCTGCGCGCCGCCTTGGCGGGCAGTGGGGTCGAAGTGGCGGCCGGAGCGCGCGCGATCGACGAGGCTGCCGCGCGTCCGGCGGATTGGGTGATGTCGGCTATCGTCGGCGCAGCGGGCCTTGCACCTGGGATCAAAGCACTGAAACAAGGGACGACACTGGCCTTGGCCAACAAGGAAACACTGGTCTGCGCCGGATCATTGGTTCTGGACACTGCAAAAAACCATGGCGCGCGTTTGCTTCCGGTCGACAGTGAACATTCGGCGGTGTTTCAGGCGCTGGTTGGCGAAGATATCGACGCGGTCGAACGCGTGATTATCACGGCAAGCGGCGGAGCATTCCGGGACTGGCCGCTGAAGGATTTGGCAAACGCCACCGTCGAACAAGCGTCCAGCCATCCGAATTGGGATATGGGCCAGCGGATCACAATCGACAGCGCCTCGATGTTCAACAAGGCGTTGGAAGTAATAGAAACAAAAGAGTATTTCGGAGTTTCCCCGGATCAAATCGAAGTTTTGGTTCATCCCGAATCCATTGTCCATGCAATGGTCGGGTTTTGTGATGGCGCGATGATGGCACACATGGGTGCCCCCGATATGCGCCACGCCATTGGGTATGCGTTGCACTGGCCGGACAGGCAGGAGTTGCCGGTTCAACGGCTGGACCTGACTAAGCTGGGACAGCTGCGCTTTCACGAACCAGATCTGACACGCTATCCAGCCCTTAAACTTGCCTGGGACGTGATGGAGCGTGGTGGGCTGGCCGGAGCAGTTTTCAACGCTGCCAAGGAACGCGCGCTGGATCACTTCATTGCGCACCGGATCGGTTTTCTGGATATGGCCGATACCGTCTCGGCGGTATTGGACAGATTTGACGCAACGGGTGGCCTTATTGATGCCCCGATGACACTTGATAACGTACAGCAAACCGACCATCTGGCACGTCAGTGGGTCGATAACACTGTGATGGAACGAGCAGGATAGAATTTTGGACGTACTTTCCCTGATCCCGCAATTCGGCAATCTGCTGTGGACGATTGTTGCCTTTGTTATTGCGCTGTCGGTCATTGTTGCCGTGCATGAATATGGCCATTACATTGTGGGCCGGTGGTCGGGTATCCATGCCGAAGTCTTCTCGCTCGGGTTTGGGCCGGTGCTCTGGAGCCGCAAGGATAAGCGCGGAACCAAGTGGCAGATCGCGGCGTTGCCTTTTGGTGGATACGTGAAGTTTCTGGGCGATGCCAATGCGGCCTCGGGCAAGGATGAAGAAGCGATGGAAGACATCGCGACCCAAAGTCCTGAGGAGTTGCGCCGCACCATGCATGGTGCCCCGCTATGGGCACGAGCCGCCACTGTCGCCGCTGGCCCGGCCTTTAACTTTGCCATGTCAATTCTCGTTTTTGGCCTGATCTTCTGGTCGCAGGGCGTTTCGCGCGAACCCCTGACTGTTGGCGCGTTGCAGCCTTTGCCAGGCACCGTGCAGGAGTTACGCGAAGGCGATGTGATCACGGCTATCGCCGGTCGTCCTACGCCGGACTATGACGAAGAAGGCGCATGGAAGGAGTTCATCGACGACCTGCCTGTTCAGCCGGTTCTGGATTATTCTGTGATCCGGGATGGTGAACCCCTTGAGGTTCAGGCCCCATGGATGTTCCCGCCGCTGATCCGTCAGGTTGCCCCGCGCAGCGCGGCGATGGATATCCAGCTGAAGCAAGGGGACGTCATCACCTCGGTTAATGGTGAACCGATCTTTGCCTTCGATCAGCTAAAGGATCATGTCGAAGGATCGGACGGTCGCGTCTTACTGCTTGAGGTCTGGCGGGATGGGTCCGAGTTGGAATTTGCCCTTGCGCCGCGGCGCACGGACGAGCCCAAGCCTGATGGTGGCTTTGTCACGCATTGGCGCATCGGAATCGTCGGTGGCATGATGCTGGAGCCGGCAACCGTACCGGCCGGGCTTTTCGATTCCTTTAGGGGCGGTGTCATCCAGACTGGTCGCATCATCGAAGGGTCCTTGTCCGGCATGTGGCACATGGTGACGGGCGCAATCAGTACCTGCAACATCTCAGGGCCAATCGGAATTGCCGAAACCTCGGGGGCAATGGCCAGCCAGGGGGCGCAGAACTTTATCTTTTTCATCGCTGTCCTGTCGACGGCGGTCGGGTTGTTGAACCTGTTTCCCATTCCGGCGCTGGATGGCGGGCATCTGGTTTTCTACGCCTACGAGGCCATTGCCGGAAAACCACCCAGCGACAGGGCGTTGCGTGTGCTCATGGGCATTGGAATTGCGATCATTCTGACGCTGATGCTGTTTTCAGTCAGCAACGACCTGTTCTGCTGAATGTGGCGGCTGGAGCAAATTCCAGCCGCATTCCCGCCATATTTCGGCGTTACAGTATTCCCGTCTAAAGGGAACACTCATGTCCAAAACGCTGAAAAAATCGTATCAAAGCTTTAGCTTCCTCTTCATGTTGAACTGGGACGTTATGCTGAGTTTTGCCGTTACAGCATTGGCAATGGCTGGAGCCGCTTACCTCGCGGGAATGTGATTCTTCGGAAAATTGTAGGCCTGTTGTCGCGTGGCTGTCTGCCTGACTGCTTCGATATCGCCTTTTGACAAGCTCATTCAATCCCGTTACTCAGCATTAAAGTCTCAAAATTCTGGGTAGAGCATAAAATGACTGACAGGCGAGACGCAGGCACATCCTGCGGGGGGCACAAGCCAACAAACAATATTTTGTGGCAGGCGCTAACGGTTTTTTTCCTTTTTGTTGCGGTAAGTTTACTGGCGTTTCCACATGCGGCATCGGCGCAAAGCTACACGATCAACTCGTTTGATGTTGAGGGGAACCGCCGGATCGAAACCGGAACAATTATCGCTCGGACCGGAATCGAACCGGGCCAGACTGTAACTGCCGGGCAGCTTAACGATGCCTATCAGCGTTTGCTTGACAGTGGTGTATTTGAGACAGTTGAACTGACCCCGCGCGGCACGACTCTGGTCATTCAGGTTCAGGAATACCCAACGATCAACCAGATCAGCATCGAAGGGAATGCTCGCGTCAAAGACGATGTTCTTCTGGATGTAATCTCATCGCAACCACGCCGGGTCTTTACGCCTCAGGCGGCCGAAGCGGACGCTGATACCATTGCCGAAGTGTATTCGGCGCAGGGTCGCGTCGCGGCAACTGTCATTCCCCGCATCATCCGTCGCAGCGATAATCGCGTTGATCTGGTTTTTGAAGTGGCAGAAGGCACAACCATTGAGGTCGAGCGCGTCAGCTTTGTCGGCAACCGCGCCTTTTCGGACCGGAGGCTGCGCCGGGTTCTGGAAACCAAACAGGCAACGTTCCTGCGGACTTTCTTCCGCAACGACACGTTTATCGGCGACCGCATCGAATTCGACAAACAGGTCATTCGCGATTTCTACCTGTCGCGGGGCTATGTTGATTTCCGTGTGAACAGCGCGAACGTCGAATTTACCCGCGAACGGGATGCGTTCTTTCTGGTGATGAACGTCACCGAAGGCCAAAAATTCTCGTTTGGAAGGATCACGACGGTTAGCGAAATTCCTGGTGTTGATGCAGCGCCGTATCAGGATGCGCTGAAAATCAAACCTGGCGTGACCTATACGCCGACGCTGGTGGAAAACTCGATCGCGCGGCAGGAACGTCTTGGCTTGAAACAGGGTGTTGACTTCCTGCGGGTGGAACCACGTGTGACGCGCAATGACCGCGACCTTACTCTGGATATCGAATTTGTTCTGACGAAGGGTCCGCGGATCTTTGTCGAGCGGATCGATATCGAAGGCAACACCACCACGCTGGACCGTGTGATCCGCCGCCAGTTCGACACTGTAGAAGGTGACCCCTTCAACCCGCGTGAAATCCGTCAGGCCGCGGAACGCATCAATGCGCTCGGGTTCTTTGCCGTTGCCGAGGTCGAACCTCGGGAAGGGTCGTCCCCCAGTCAGGTCATTTTGGATGTGGATGTCGAAGAACAACCTACAGGTTCGCTGAGCCTGGGCGGCAGTTACTCGGTCACAGACGGTTTTGGGATTGCAATCGGCCTGAACGAGGCAAATTTCCTGGGGCGTGGTCAGAATCTTGGTGTGTCGCTGTCAACAGCGCAGGATTCGGAACAGTACACCATTAACTTCACCGAACCCTATCTGCTTGGCCGCAAGCTGCGTTTCGACCTTGGACTGGGTTTGTCGGCAACCAATTCGGGCTTTGCAAGCTACGACACGAGCTCGTTGTTTTTCACACCTCAACTAACCTATGCAATTGGTGAACTGTCTGCTCTTCGGCTGCGCTATGGCTGGGACCGCAGCGAGATGACGCAACAGAGCAATCAGGCCAACGGCGCAGTAATTGCGTCCGAGATCGCGCAAGGCAAACGGACGTCCAGCTCGCTGGGACTGTCCTACATTTATGACAGCCGGATCGGTGGTCTGGACCCGAACTCAGGCGTTCTGTTTGAGGTGGGCGTCGACGCAGCAGGCCTTGGCGGCGACAACAAGTATTTCAAGACTACCGCGCGCGGCATCGCTCAAACGCGAGTCTGGAATGAAGAAGTCGTACTACGTGCCACATTGGAATTGGGTGCGTTGAATTGGAGCGGAAATGATTTCAGCCGCACCGTCGACCGCTTTGTGTTAGGGCCTCGTACTTTCCGCGGCTTTGAGCCTGCAGGGCTTGGCCCGCGTGATTTGTCCAATGGCCAGGATGATGCCATAGGCGGCAACTATTACTGGGTCGCGCGTTTTGAAACCGATTTTCCCTTGGGTCTGCCCGAGGAGCTGGGCCTGCGGGGCGGTCTGTTCTACGACGTTGGGAACCTTTACAACATCAACGATGTGAACACCGCAGGGGCAAATATCGTTGGTGCAGACGGGTCCATTCGTCACGTAATCGGCATCTCGGTCTTGTGGGAGACGCCGTTTGGGCCTTTGCAGTTCAACTTTTCGAAAGCTCTGAAAAAGGAAACGTTTGACAAGGAACAGAACTTTGACCTGACCATTCAGGCCCGGTTCTGATCTGCGATGACGAACAGGTTCTTTACCTTGATACAGGGCCCGCTTTGGGCCCTGTGTGCATTTTTGATGCTGTTTCAGGTCCCTTCGGCTGAAGCACAGCAACTGGGTGTTCCACAAGCCAGCGTGGTCACGTTGTCCGGCGAGCAGCTGTTCAAGAACTCGGCATTCGGGCAGCGCGTACTGCGCGAGATCGAAAAAGAAAGCGCGATGCTGGCGGAAGAAAACGAACGGATTGTCGCGGAACTCAGCCGAGAAGAAAAAGACCTGACCGAAAAGCGCGCGACCATGCCAGCAGAGGAGTTTCGCCCACTGGCCGAAGCGTTCGATGTCAAGGTTCAGTCCCATCGCGACGGGCAAAGGGCAAAGCTTGACGCGCTGGCACGTCGCAGCGAGGAAGCGCAACAAACGTTTTTCGAAATAGTTCGCCCGATCCTTGTCGATTTGCTGCGCGAATTTGGTGCCAGCGTGATCATCGAACGCTCTAATGTCGTTGTAAGCACGTCTGATATCACAGAGGCTGCGATAATCCGCGTGAACACAGCAATCGGCGATGGCAGCGGACTTCAAAAGGACACAAGCGAATAGGTTCGCTTGCCCTTGCGGGGCTGTATTGCTAACCACGCTGAAAAAGAAACATCCAGAACAGGATAACCGCATCATGACAACGGAAACCAAAAGTGCCGATATTCAGTTGATCCAAAGGATCCTGCCGCATCGTTATCCGTTTTTGCTGGTCGACAAGGTGGTGGACATCTCTGGCTATCAATCGGCCCGAGGTATCAAGAACGTCACCATGAACGAGCCGCATTTCCAGGGCCACTTCCCGGGAACACCGATCATGCCGGGTGTTACTATCGTCGAGGCGATGGCGCAGACCGCAGGCGTAATGCTGGGCGTAGGGATGGATGTCATCGACACCGAGTTGCTGATCTATTTCATGAGCATAGACAAGTGCAAATTCCGCAGGAAAGTTGTTCCTGGCGACGTGCTGGAGATGCATGTCGAAACGGTTCGCGGCAAGAAGGGTGGCAAGCTTTTCAAGTTCAGTGGCCGGGCCACTGTTAATGGTGAAGTGGCAGCGGAAGCAGAATTCTCGGCCTATGTCGATTGGGATATGGAAAAAACAACATGAGCGGTATCCACCCCAGCGCGATTATCGAAGACGGGGCGCAGATAGGGCAGGATTGCGTCGTCGGTCCTTTCAGCTATGTGGGTGCCAATGTAAAACTGGCGGACCGCGTCGAGTTGAAGTCTCATGTTGTTGTGACCGGTGATACATCGATCGGCGAAGACACCGTGATCTTTAATTTTTCGGTGATCGGTGAGATTCCGCAGGACCTGAAATTCGGCGGTGAAAATACGCGCCTTGAAATCGGTCAGCGCAACCGCATTCGCGAGCACGTGACGATCAATACCGGGACCGAAGGTGGCGGCGGTGTAACCCGGATCGGGGATGATTGCCTGCTGATGGCAGGTGTTCATGTGGCCCATGACGTGCAGATCGGCAACCGGGTTATCATGGTGAACCACGCAGGGGCAGCTGGTCACTGCATCGTCGAGGATGATGTGATCGTCGGTGGCATTTCGGGCCTGCACCAATGGGTGCGTGTTGGTCGTGGGGCGATCATCGGTGCGCTCACCATGGTGCCAAAGGACGTCATTCCCTACGGTCTGGTACAGGCATCCAGAGGTGAGCTTGAAGGTCTGAACCTCGTGGGTCTCAAGCGTAAAGGTGTTTCGCGCGAAGACATCTCGGCATTGCGTGCCGCGTTCAAGGAGCTGTCTGAAGGCGATGGAACATTCATGGATCGCGCCAACCGTCTTGGTCAGGGTAACGACAGCGACTATGTGCAGCGGATCGTTGATTTTGTCACCGGACACAGCGATCGGTCGTTCCTGACACCGAGGAAATAGGAACATGCTTGCGTTGATTGCGGGAACCGGGGCGCTGCCGACCGAATTGGTTGCCCAACTGGCAGAACGTCCGCTGATCTGCGCGATGGAAGGGTTCCTGCCGGATGATCTGGTCGCAGATATCGTGTTTCCGCTTGAACAGCTTGGCAGTTTTATTGCCGGGCTTCAGGCGAAGGGCGTGACCGAGATTTGTATGGCCGGCGCAGTTCGGCGCCCGAAGGTTGATCCCAAACGTATTGACGCGGCAACGATGCCGTTAGTTCCGGTGATCCAGCAGGCCATGCTGTCGGGTGATGACGGAGCATTGCGGGCTATCATTGGCCTGCTGGAAGGTGCCGGTATGCGAGTCCGGTCAGCGCAGGAAATCGCCCCAAGCCTGTTGCCGCCTTTGGGCTGTCTGACCGAAGTGCATCCATCCGAAAGTGACATGACAGATGCAGACCGTGCTGCCGGAATTCTGCGGGCCATGGGGGCTGCGGATATTGGTCAGACCTGTGCCGTCTCAAAAGGGCAGGTGTTGGCAGTCGAGGGTATCTTTGGAACCGCCTGGATGCTTCAATCCCTGACGCAACGCCCGGACGCGGGCGGCGGCATATTGTTCAAAGGCCCAAAGCCCGATCAGGACCGGCGTGCTGATCTGCCTGCCATCGGGCCCGATACCGTCACGGATGCGGTCGCGGCAGGCTTGTCTGGCATCGTTCTGGAAAAGGGCGGTGTGCTGGTTTTGGAAAAAGAACAGGTCATCGCCGAATGTAACCGTCTTGGGCTGTTCCTGTATATTCGCGAGCGGGCAGTCTGATGCGCGTCTTTCTGGTCGCCGGTGAACCTTCGGGCGACCGGCTGGGCGGCGCGTTGATGGAGGGGCTGAAAACACTGATCCCCGATATTGAATTCGACGGGGTGGGCGGACCTTTGATGGCGGCTCAGGGGCTGACCAGCCGGTTTCCCATGTCGGAGCTTTCGGTGATGGGTTTGATCGAGGTTCTGCCGAAGTTTTTCCACCTCAAGCGTCGAATCTCGGAGACTGCGCAAGCTGTGTTGGACACACAGCCGGATGTCTTAATTACCATCGACAGCCCCGATTTCAGCCTGCGTGTCGCCAAAGTCGTCAAAGCCGCCAGTGATATTCGCACCGTGCATTACGTCGCGCCCAGTGTCTGGGCCTGGCGTCCGGGACGGGCGGATAAAATGGCAAAGGTTATCGACCACGTGCTGGCACTGCTTCCGTTCGAGCCGCCATACATGGAGCGGGCCGGGATGGAGTGCGACTTTGTCGGCCACCCGGTCGCCAGCGAACCGACGGCAACACCGGCCGAGATTTCGGCATTCCGGAGCAAGTACGACCTGGGCGATGCACCAATCCTGCTGGCTCTGCCCGGATCGCGCCGGGGTGAAATTGAGCGTCTGGCAGACACGTTCGGTGAGGCATTGCAGCTGTTTTTGAAGGACCATCCAAGTTATCGCGTCGTGGTTCCAACCGTGGGTGCGACAACTGATTTGGTCAACGCTCTGACGCAAAACTGGCCGGGTGCACCAAAAGTGCTCGACCCGCGACAAATGGGGGCCCGGCTAGCCACGGTCGAAAAACGCGCGGCCTTTGGCACGGCATGTATTGCGCTGGCCGCTTCGGGTACTGTTTCGTTGGAACTGGCCGCGCAGAATACACCTATGGTGATCGCCTACAAACTCAATTGGCTAACCCAGAAAATGGCTGAACGCATGGTCAAGCTGGACACTGTTACATTGGTTAATCTGGTATCTGAAACACGCGCCGTGCCTGAATGCCTGCTGAACGATTGCCAACCAGAAATGATCGCCAAAGCCCTGCATGATGTGACCAACGCCCCTGACGCTCAGAAACTCGCGATGAACCTGACAATGGAACGGTTGGGGCGCGGAGGAGATGCTCCGGGATTGCGGGCGGCACGGGCTGTGCTGGACAGAATGCAGATTAAGAATGCTTGATCACGCGCTGTTCGCCGCTTCAGCCGGGATTGCCATGATATCCACTAATCTGGACAATCTGGCCGTCTTGCTGGGTTTGGTATTGGTGATCGAGCAGCGCCGCGCCATTATTGGCTTTGCTGTCGCACAGACAATCGTTCTGACAATGGCCATGACCGTCGCATTGGGCGTTGACCAGAGTGGCGCGCCGTTTTGGATCGGGTTTCTGGGTCTTGTGCCACTGGTCTTTGGTCTGCGCGGTATCTGGCGGCAGTTCGTCGGGGCCAATTCTGAAGGAACCGAGGCAAAAGGGGCCGTAACATCGGTGGTTACCCTGTTCCTGAGCCTGTCGATTGACAGTTTCGCGGTCATGACACCGCTATTGGCGGATTCTGCCCCTTCATACCGTGTTGCCGCCTTGATTGGCGCAGCACTGGCTGCTTCAGTTCTGGTCTTTACCGCCGCCTGGGGCGCCCCTCGGGCCAAAAGCCTGGGGCCACGCGTTGCCCGTATGGATCGGATCGCCCCATACATCATGGTCTGCGTCGGGCTCTATATCCTCTTCAATTCGCCCACGGATACCCTGTAACAGGCTTGTTCCGGCGTTCCGTCTCGGGTTTGTGATCCGCGAGCGTCTGTTGCTGCGGAGCGGACTTAAGATATCCTAGCGGAAAAGGAGATTTAATCATGACCCGCATCCCCCCTTTGGCGGACGCCGAGATGGCAGACGAGACACGCGTGTCACATGCGGTTTTGGGTGCTTATGGCCCGTTCGACAATTGGGCCCGGGTCGCCGCACATTGTCCACCGGTTCTGGAACATATCGCGGGCATGTTGACGGCGTTGCGGGAACAGCAGACCTTGCCGCGTCGTGCGCTGGAACTGGCCATGTTGACGGTTTCCAAATTGAACGCCTGTGACTACTGCGTCTCGCATCATACTCCGCTGTTGACGGTTGCAGGTCTCAGCCCCGAAGGCGCTGCGCGTTTGCTAGATGTCGACAACCACCCCGAACTGGACGCGTGCGACAAGGCCGTCGTGCGATACGCCGAGGCTGTAACGACACGATCAGGCCGTATGCGCGACGCCGAGGTTTCCGGCCTGCGGGACTGGTTCAGCGATGCCCAGATTGTCGAGTTAACCTGGCGCATCGCATTGTGCGGTGCATTCAACCGGTTCAACGATGCGCTTCAGATCCAGATCGAACCCGAGGTTGAACCCGTTTCAGCCTAGTACCCACGCCAGATCCAGCCGCCGCCAAAGATGCGGCTGCCTTCTGAGGCATAGAAGACGCAGGCCTGACCGGGCGAGATGCCTTCTTCGGGTGTCAGCAATTCAACTTCGGCAGTGGTGTCGGACAGCGGTCGAATAATGGCCTCGCGCGGGGGGCGGGTCGAACGGACCTTGACTGAAAGGTGCCATTCTTCGCGCGATGTGAAGGGTTCATCGCCCAGCCAGTTGATCTCACGCACGGGAACGACACGCGTTGCTAGCATCTCTTTGGGACCGACGACGACCTGTTTCTTGTCCACGTCCAGCTTGACCACATAAAGCGGCTCGCTCAGGCCGCCGATGCCCAAGCCGCGCCTTTGGCCGATCGTGTAATGGATCACCCCGTTATGCTGCGCCAGTACGCGGCCATCGGCATGAACAATCTCGCCCGGCTCCGCAGCACCGGGGCGCAGCTTTTCTATGACGCTGGCATAGTTGCCGTCGGGCACAAAGCAGATGTCCTGACTGTCTGGCTTGTCCGCCACAGACAACCCATATTGAGCCGCCATTTCGCGGGTCGCGTCTTTTGACGGCAGGTGACCAAGCGGGAAGCGCAGGAAATCAAGCTGTTCCGGCGTTGTCGAAAACAGGAAATAGGATTGGTCCCGGTTGGCATCTTCGGCGCTGTGCAGTTCCGGGCCGTCTGGCCCCATTTTGCGCTGGATATAGTGCCCGGTGGCCATACAGTCGGCCTCAAGATCCTTGGCGGTTTCCAGAAGGTCCTTGAATTTTACCCGCTCGTTGCAGCGAATGCAGGGGACGGGTGTTGCGCCCGCCAGATAGCTTTCCGCAAACTCATCGATCACCGCGTCTTTGAAGATGTTTTCATAGTCCAGAACATAGTGGGGAAACCCGCGCTCTTCCGCCACACGGCGCGCATCGTGGATATCGATCCCGGCACAACACGCCCCTTTCTTGGCCAGAGCCGCGCCATGGTCATAGAGTTGCAGTGTCACCCCCACCACATCATAGCCCTGATCGGCCAAGTAGGCCGCGACGACAGAGCTATCGACGCCCCCTGACATGGCCACAACCACCCGCGTTTCCGACGGTGGTTTGGCAAAGCCAAGCGAGTTCAGCGGGGTCTCGGTGTCGAGGGCCATTGGCGGTTCCTGTCCGGGTTAAGAAAGACCGGCAGAATATAGGAAAATTCTACACACTCTCAAGAGGCGGTTTCATACGACCTTAAGTAGGCTGGTGCCAGCTTTGATGCAGCAAAAAGGGTAAAGCGATGTATTTGCACAAAGTGGAAGGGCCAAGGTCTGTTTCTCTGCCGGACGGGTCCATACTGACGCGCGCCGATCTGCCGCCAACAAGCACAAGGCGGTGGGTGGCCTCACGCAAGATTCTGGTCGTGCGTGGGGTGCTTTACGGGCTGATCAGCCTGTCTGAGGCAAAACAGAAATACGGCATCAGCGACGAAGAATTCAACGGCTGGGTTTCCCTAGTCGCGGAACACGGTGTCGAGGCTTTGAAAGCCACGGCCTTAAAAAAGTATCTACAACCTTAAGGCGAGCGGGAATAAATGATTCAACGGTAACGTCAGATTAACCATTCTTGGTCAGGTTTGATTTTAATTGGAATTATTGACCCGAATTGGAGCAGTGAAAATGCGTATACTTCTTGTCGAGGATGATCCGACCACGTCTAAAAGCATCGAACTGATGCTGACGCATGCGAACCTAAACGTTTATGCAACGGATCTTGGCGAAGAAGGTATCGATCTGGCAAAGCTCTACGATTACGACCTGATCTTGCTGGACCTGAACCTGCCGGACATGAACGGGCATGAAGTGTTGCGCCAGTTGCGGATTGCCCGGGTGGAAACACCTATCCTGATCCTGTCGGGCGCAGATGATACGGACAGCAAGATCAAAGGTTTCGGGTTTGGCGCGGATGACTATCTGACCAAACCCTTCCATCGCGAAGAACTGGTGGCTCGCATTCATGCCATCATCCGCCGGTCGAAAGGGCATTCGCAGTCCATCATCCACACTGGTCGCGTGGCTGTAAATCTGGACGCCAAGACCATTGAGGTGGACGGAAAAACCGTGCACCTGACAGGAAAAGAGTACCAGATGCTGGAATTGCTCAGCTTGCGTAAGGGCACGACTCTGACCAAGGAAATGTTTCTGAACCACTTATACGGCGGCATGGATGAACCCGAGTTGAAGATCATCGACGTCTTCATCTGCAAACTGCGCAAAAAGCTTAGCAACGCAACGGGTGGCGAGAATTATATCGAAACCGTATGGGGCCGGGGTTACGTGTTGCGCGATCCGCAAAGCAACACTCTGGACGAGACGCGAATGGCGGTCGGCCTCTGATTTGAACCGTTTGTGTCGCTGGTAGTCCAGGGCGGCACGTTGCACTCACGGCTCAGCACATCTGGACCTGGCCATGACCTCGCCCTATCACTGAGGTCCAAGAACGCGTGACAGGGCGAGGCCATGAGCAATTCCATTCCCATATCAGACCTGACGGATGATGAGGCGCGTGCCGAACTGGCGCGGTTGGCGGACATCCTGTCGCGAGCCAACACTCTGTATCACGCAGAAGATGCGCCCGAGTTGTCGGATGCGGACTATGATGCCCTCAAACGCAGAAACGCCGAGATCGAGGCGCGTTTCCCCCACTTGAAACGTGCTGACAGTCCGACAGAGCAAGTCGGGGCCAAACCGGCGGACGGGTTTTCGAAAGTTACTCATGCCGTCCGAATGATGTCACTGGGCAACGCGTTCGACGATGGGGACATTGCCGATTTCGACACCTCGATTCGCAAATATCTGGGCCTTGATGCAGGCGCGCCACTGGCTTTCACAGCTGAACCCAAGATCGACGGCCTGTCTTTGTCCTTGCGATATGAGAACGGACAGCTGGTTCAGGCCGCGACACGGGGCGACGGTGAAGTTGGCGAGAACGTAACGGCCAACGCGTGCACCGTCTCTGATATTCCACAGCTGATTGAAAACGCGCCCGAAATTCTTGAAGTCCGGGGCGAGATTTACATGTCTCACTCTGATTTCGAGGCGTTGAATAAGCGGCAGGCTGAACGGGGGGGCAAATCCTTTGCCAACCCGCGCAATGCGGCGGCAGGGTCACTGCGTCAGCTGGATTCGGAAATCACCCGATCCCGCCCGCTGCGCTTTTTCTCCTATGCCTGGGGTGAACTGTCAGAGCCTTTGGCGGATACCCAGATGGGAGCGATTGAGCGTCTTGCGGCCCTTGGGTTCCCCACGAATCCCTTGACCCGGCTATATACCACGACTGAGGACATGATCGCTCATTACCGAGATATCGAAGCGCAGCGTGCGACCTTGGGGTATGATATCGATGGGGTTGTCTACAAGGTAAACGATCTGTCGTTGCAGGCGCGTTTGGGTTTCCGCTCAACGACGCCAAGATGGGCAATCGCACATAAGTTCCCAGCCGAACTGGCCTGGACCAGATTGGAGGCGATCGACATTCAGGTTGGTCGCACAGGGGCGCTCAGCCCCGTAGCACGGTTGCATCCTGTAACGGTTGGCGGGGTGGTAGTTTCCAATGCCACATTGCACAACGAAGATTACATCGCCGGGCGCGATGCCAAAGGCGGCACGATCCGTGATGGAAAAGATATCCGAGTGGGCGATTGGGTTCAGGTCTATCGCGCGGGCGACGTGATCCCCAAACTGTCGGATGTCGACTTGTCCAAACGCCCCGCCGATGCACGCCCCTTTGCCTTTCCGACACATTGCCCCGAATGCGAGAGCGATGCGATCCGCGAAGAAGGCGACGCGGTTCGACGGTGCACCGGCGGCCTGATCTGTCCTGCGCAGGCCGTTGAAAAGCTGAAACATTTCGTGTCGCGCAAAGCATTTGATATAGAAGGGCTGGGTGCAAAACAGATTGAAATGTTCTATGGTGATCCAACCCTTCCGATCAATGCGCCAGCTGATATCTTCACGCTGGAACAGCGGGACTCAGCTAGTCTGACGCGGTTGAAAAACCGGGACGGGTGGGGCGAAACATCCGCCAGGAACCTGTTCGAAGCCATTGATGAAAAACGGAAGATTCCCTTTGCGCGCTTGTTGTTCGCACTGGGCATTCGTCATGTTGGTGAAGTGGGCGCGCGTGATCTGGCACTTTTTTACCGCGACTGGGATGCAATGGCGCTCGCGTTGGACACTGCACGCCCGGCTGCGCTGGCCCAAAGGCGGGCGGATGAGGCGGAAGATGCCGAGCGTGCGGCGGCCCAGCTTGAAGGGCGTCGCGCGCGCGTGAAAGAAGTGCGGGACGCAGCCATCGCGGATGCCAATGTCGGTGCAGATGCCAATGCCGCCTGGACAGAGCTGATCGGCATCGACGGTATTGGCGCAACGCTTGGCCTTTCGCTGTCGGACGCATTTGCCAATGAAGAGGAACGACGGGCTTTCGACACGCTGCGCAGCGAATTGACGGTTATCGCCCCCGACGCGCCAGCCTCGGACAGTCCGGTCGCGGGTAAAACCGTAGTGTTCACCGGAACGCTGGAAAAGATGACCCGCGCCGAAGCCAAAGCGCGGGCCGAGGCGTTGGGCGCGAAGGTTTCCGGTTCTGTCAGCAAAAAAACCGATATTCTGATCGCCGGTCCCGGGGCCGGATCAAAGGCGAAAAAGGCGGCGGAACTTGGGATCGAAACTTTGGACGAGGATGGCTGGCTTCAGCTGATAGAAGGCGCATGAGCGGACGGCCCGAACAGCTTTTCCCACTATTCGCGGGGCTGGAAACGTTGGATGGTGTCGGCCCCAAGACGGCGCAGGCAATGGCGCAGACCGGGGTGGAATCCCCGCGCGATGTACTGTTCAGCCTGCCTTATGCCGTGGTGGATCGGCGCAGGCGGGATACAATTCAAGGGGTGGACCTGCCGGCCACTCTGACCGTGGAAGTGACAGTTGGCCCGCACAGACCGCCCCGCAACAAAGGGGGGGCCTACCGCGTTCATGTCGAAGACAGTCAGGCCGATTTCCAGCTGGTCTTTTTCCACGCACGTGGTGAGTATCTGAAGAAAGTGTTGCCGCAAGGATCACGCCGCGTGGTTTCCGGCAAGTTGGAACTGTTCGACGGCATGGCACAGATGGTGCATCCGGATCACATGCTGCCCGTTGAACAAGCCGGAGATATCCCGGAATTCGAACCGGTTTACCACCTGACGCAAGGGCTGACCCAGAAAACAGCATTCAAGGCCAGCCGCAGCGCATTGGCACGCGCTCCCAAGCTAGAGGAATGGATCGATCCGGCGCAGGTGTCACAGCAAAACTGGCCGAACTGGTCGGCGGCCATTCACGCCGGTCACAACCCGCGTGGCGCTGATGATGTCGCGCCGTTTGCCCCTGCGCGTCAGAGATTGGCGTATGACGAATTGTTTGCGCATCAGCTGACGCTCGCTCTGGCCCGGCAGCGAGAGCGCAAGTCGCGGGGGATCGTCAGCGTTGGAACCGGGGCACTGCAATCGAAAGTGCTGGCAAGCCTTCCATATCGCCCGACTGGTGCACAAACGCGCTCTATTGATGAGATTTCGGCTGATATGGCGTCAGACGCCCGAATGAACCGGCTGTTACAGGGCGACGTCGGCGCCGGTAAGACGCTGGTGGCCTTCATGGCCCTTCTGATCGCGGTTGAGGCTGGCGGGCAGGGCGTGATGATGGCCCCGACTGAAATTCTGGCACGCCAGCATCTGGAAGGGTTGCGCCCCCTGGCCGAGCAGGCCGGAGTGGTTCTGGAACTGCTCACCGGTCGTGACAAGGGCGCGGAGCGGCGCGCCAAGCTTGAGGCGCTTAAACAAGGCGATATTCACATTCTGGTTGGCACACATGCAGTGTTTCAAAGCGATGTTGAATTCAAGGCGCTGAGATTGGCCATCGTCGACGAACAGCACCGGTTTGGCGTGCGGCAGAGAATGGAATTGTCGGAAAAAGGCAAGGGGGCCGATGTTCTGGTAATGACTGCCACCCCCATCCCGCGCAGTCTGGCGCTGGCGCAATATGGCGATATGGATGTTTCGGTGTTGGATGAAAAACCTCCGGGGCGAAAACCGATCAAAACGGCAATTGTCAGCACACAGCGTATGGACGAAGTCATCGCCCACCTGCGGCGTGCGATTGATGAGGGGCGACAGTGTTACTGGGTGTGCCCACTGGTCGACGAATCCGAAGTTTCGGACCTGACAGCGGCCGAGGAACGCTTCAAACGCTTGAGGGCCATTTTGGGCGAGGGTGTTGTGGGGCTGGTTCATGGACAGATGCCGCCCGCCGACAAAGATGCCGCGATGAGCGCGTTTCAGACCGGGCAAACAAAGGTCCTTGTTGCCACGACGGTAATCGAGGTCGGCGTGAACGTACCCAACGCAACGATCATGGTCATTGAACGGGCCGAGATTTTTGGGCTGGCACAATTACACCAGTTGCGGGGGCGCGTTGGGCGCGGGGATGCGGAATCCACCTGTTTGCTGATGTATCAATCACCGCTCAGCGAGGGAGGGCGCAAGCGGCTGGAGGTTCTGCGCGAGACAGAGGATGGCTTCCGAATCTCGGAAACTGACCTTGAGATGCGAGGCGCGGGCGATCTGATCGGGACTGCGCAATCCGGGTTGCCAAAATTCCATATCGCGGACCTGGAACGTCAGGCAGGATTGATGGCAGTCGCCCAATCCGATGCGCGGGCGTTGCTGACGACCGATCCCAAGCTGACCTCGGTCAGGGGACAGGCCGCGCGTGTTCTGCTTTGGCTGATGAAACAGGATCAGGCGATCCGTTTGATTTCAGTGGGTTAGCTGCAACGTTCCCTAAAGTTCACAAATGTTCTCAAAAAGTTCTTTACCTGCGCTTGGAAATATGAGAACAAAAGGTCAACAAAGGATTAAAACTCTGACCGGAGGTGACCCTATGCTGACCCAGATCAAGACCGCTTTCTGCCGCGCGCAATCGACTATCCTGCAGGATGCCGTTGGCGTGGTGTCTTTGGTCGTGATGCTGATGGTGGCCCTTCACCTGCCGGTTGGTTTCTAAGCCTTTCTGCCTGCGATCTCGTGCCGAAATATCCGCGCTGTCATCCCCATTTCAGTCAAGGGTGACCTGCCTGTCCCAAACCCCTTGAGGGGCCATGCCTCGGCCCCGCGCGGTACACCGGACCCCACGCGAGACACGCAATACCTGCCGCCGCCCTTTCGCCCGGAAAGCGCGGCGGCTTTTTTTTACAACTGGCCGGTTTTGAAGATTTCCAACAGCGCGGACAGGACTGAGTTGGCAGCAACCGAGGCCAAGATCATGCCCATGACACGGCTGATGATGGCCGCGCCTGAATGACCGATCAGCCGAATGATGGGCTCGGCCAATAGCATCAGCACAAACGCAACCAGCAATACAGAAAGCATGACAAGCGCTGTGATACCCTGATCTGCAATACTGTAGCGGTGGTTGTCTGTCAGGATAACGATTGCCAGCATTACGCCGGGGGATGCCAGTGAAGGCACGGCAAGCGGGAAGATCGCGGGGTTCTGCTGGTGATACGCGTCTTCACGATCTTCTTCGGCTTGCCTTTGTTCAACCTCTTGTTTGCTCTCACCAAAGATCATCGTCAGGGCAAAAAGAAACAGGATAATGCCGCCAGCGACTTGAAACGAATTCAGCCCGATATCCAGCGCTTCAATCAGCACCTGACCAAATACTAGGAAGAACAGCAATACGGCAGCACTTATCACGGCTGCTAACAGCGCTGTCCGCCGTCGGCCTGTCGCGTCCAATCCGGCCGTAACGGCAATGAAAACGGGAATTGTTCCAATCGGGTCGATAACGACCCAAAGCGTCACGAAATGCTCGAGCAAATTATTCAAACCCATCCCTCCTGAAATCTGGGCAGAGGGTAAACGGCTTTACGCCAAATAGCTATAATCAGGCGCAGTTTGCCTGTTCAGCCTGCGCCATAGCCTCAGCCGCGGCATCCAGAACCAGCAGGATCGACGCGTGGCGGTTCTTATAATCCCGTGCGGGCATAAGCACTTCAAGGCCGTCAAACGGCGCATCAGGTGCGGGGCCACCAGTCTTGAGCATGGCCGCCAACTGGTCGCGCGCAGCTTCGACCTGCGCCCGCGACGCGCCAATTATTGCATCTCCGACGACCGAGGCGGACGCTTGCCCCAAAGCACAGGCCTTGACGTCCTGACCAAAGGCACTGATCTGACCGTCGCGAACCTTGATGTCGACAGTTACAGTCGATCCGCATAAAGGCGAGCGTTTCTTAACAGTTGCATCGGGATCTTCCAGTCGTTCAAGATACGGAATATCCGCAGCCAGCGCCAGAATGCGCCCGGAGTACAGCTTAATCAGGTCGTTCTCGCCGCTCATGGCTTTCCCTCGTCGTGTGTTACCCATACATAGTGGCCAGCCCACCGGTTGCAAAAGGTTTTTAAGATGTCTGACCCAGTCGTGTTTGATCCCTCTACCTTGAGATTTAATGAGGCGGGTCTGATCCCGGCGATTGTGCAGGATGAAACATCAGGCGAAGTTCTGATGATGGCCTGGATGAATGTGCAGTCGGTTGAGAAGACCCTTGAAACCGGGCGGGTAACCTATTGGTCGCGCTCGCGGCAGGCCTTCTGGATCAAGGGCGAAACCTCGGGCCATGTGCAGGAATTGGTGGATTTCCGGATCGATTGCGACCGGGACTGCCTATTGGTTCTGGTCCGTCAAACCGGTGCAGCCTGCCATACTAACCGACGAACCTGTTTTTTTACCGCCGTTCGGGATGGGATCGAAACTGAACTGATGGCGCCAATGGAGTAGGGGTCAAAGCCCAACCATTCGGCGAATGTCGTCGGGGCTGGCTCCTTCGGCCCGGTATTTTGAAATCGCGCGGGCATCGTCGCGTTTGGCCAGCCGTTTGCCTGCACCATCGCGGATCAGATCATGGTGGAAATACTCAGGTGTCGGCAGGTTCAGTAACGCCTGCAAAAGAACGTGGATGCGGGTCGCGTCAAACAGGTCCCGTCCTCGAACCACCTGTGTTACGCCCTGAGCAGCATCGTCAAGAACGACGGACAAATGATACGACGTCCCCATGTCACGGCGGGACAGAACAACATCACCTATGGTGGTTATCAACTCATCAGGCGTGAAAGTGATAATGCCGGTTTCGCCGCCCGGACCCGAACCCAGCTCAAGAAACCGATACCTGTCGGGGTTGCGGACCGCCTGACACGCCTTGACCACGTCCAATCGCAACGGATCCTGAGTTGGACGAGGAAGTTTCGATAAATCTTTGCCAGCAAACCTTTTTTGACAGGTTCCGGGGTAAACAAGCCCATCGGGTCCAAGCATCGGCGCGCCTTCCTGCGGCGCACTGGTTGCAGCGGCGATATCTTTGCGATTACACGTGCATGGATACAAAAGACCCTGCGCCCATAGCTGATCCAGCGCCTTTTGGTAAACGCCCATACGATCCGATTGGCGCATCACTGGTTCCGGCCATGTCAGCCCCAACCATCTGAGGTCGCTGTATATCTGATCCTCCCATAGCTGCCGCGAGCGGGATTGATCGATATCCTCAATTCGCAGCAAGAACCGGCCGTTTTCAGAAGCAGCACGATCGCTGGCAACCAACGCAGAATATGCGTGCCCAAGGTGAAGGGGGCCTGTTGGGGATGGCGCAAAGCGCGTTACGAGAGTCACGCTTTTTCTAATACATACACGTCAGAGTTAAGGTTGATACCGGGCAGGTGGGGGCCGTGTTCGCGAAATAACAAACGTGCGGCCCCCATGTCGACCCAATCCGTCAGACGGCAGGTGAATTTATAGTCCGCCAACGCATGATCGTTCAGCGAAAAGCCAAGCAAACCACCCTTGGGCAGTGCGTGCATCAGCAGATCCAGTGTCTCGGGCGGGGCAGCACCTTTTCCGATCACTCCTATGGCAGTGATCATCGTGTATTCCCCACGCTTCAACGGAGCGGGCTTGGCGATATCGAATCCGGTCAGAGTTCGATAAACGCCTTTGCTGGCGGCTTCCTGAAGCATGTTCTCTGTTGGGTCCATCCCGTCGATGACCTCAAAACCAACAGCGCGCAGGGCAAGCCCCGACAACCCGGTGCCGCAGCCATAATCCAGAATTGGGGTCTGCGGCCTTGGCGCGAACGACCACAAAGCCGCTGCTACACGGCCCGGCGTGGCGTAACCGTGTTCACCAACTTCCTTTTCATAGGTCGCAGCCCAGTTCTGATAGTGCGCTTCAGTCGCTTCAGGCGTGCTGAGGTTGTATGTGCTGTTCAGAAACGTGTCGTTCATTCCAGCATGCTAGGCCGAGACCGCATTACGCGTCCAGTCAGCAATGTTCCAACCAGGTACTCCATTCAGCTTTGGCCCGGTCGGTATAGGCCTTGTACCGGTCTTTACGACCCCGACGACCGCCTTTCAGACCATCCACGGGGCGAAACAGGCCGAAATTCACGTTCATCGGCTGAAAGGTCTTGGCCTCGGCACCGCCCGTAATGTGATGGATCAAAGCACCCATTGCGCTGTCTTGCGGAACGGTTGGCAGGTCACGCCCCAAAATCTGAGCAGCGGCAAGCCGACCAGCCAGCAACCCCATCGCGGCGCTTTCTACATAGCCTTCGACGCCCGTGATCTGTCCGGCAAACCGGATGTTGGGTTTGGATTTCAACCGCATTTGCGAATCCAAAAGCGTGGGAGAGTTGATGAACGTGTTGCGGTGGATGCCGCCCAACCGGGCAAAGCTGGCATTTTCCAAACCCGGGATCATTCGGAACACGTCGGTCTGGGCGCCATACTTCATCTTGGTCTGGAAACCCACGATGTTGAACAAGGTGCCCAACGCGTTATCACGGCGCAGCTGCACCACTGCATGCGGTTTCACATTGGGCTCATGCGGGTTGGTCAGCCCGACCGGTTTCATCGGACCATGGCGCAGCGTTTCGCGACCGCGTTCGGCCATAACCTCGATGGGTAGACAGCCGTCAAAGTAACCTGCTGTCTCTCCTTCGTGAAATTCGGTTTTATCTGCTGCCAGAAGCGCATCTATGAAGGCTTCGTACTGATCCCGGTCCATCGGACAGTTCAGATAGGCTGTCCGCTCTTCTTCAGTCTCGCCCTTGTCGTAGCGTGATTGCATCCACGCTTTGCTCATGTCGATGCTCTCGGCATAGACGATCGGTGCGATGGCGTCGAAAAAGGCAAGTGCGTCAGACCCTGTCTCGGCCTGGATGGCCTGACCCAGCGCGGACGACGTCAGGGGACCGGTCGCAAAGACCCACTGACCTTGGTCGGGCAGGGTCGTTACTTCTTCGTCGGTTACCGTCACGCGCGGATGGGCGCGAAGTTTTGCAGTCACACTTTCTGCAAACGGGTCACGATCCACAGCCAGAGCGCCACCGGCTGGCAAGCGGTGTTCATCGGCTGTTGTCATGATCAACCCATTGGCGGCGCGCATTTCCCAATGCAGCAGGCCCACTGCGTTCTGCTCATCATCATCCGAACGGAACGAGTTCGAGCACACCATTTCCGCCAGGTTGCCGGTCTGGTGTGCAAAGGTGCCGATGGTCGGACGCATTTCGTGAATCACAACATCCACGCCCATTTCAGCAGCTTGCCAGGCAGCTTCTGACCCGGCCATGCCGCCGCCTACAATATGCAAAACTTGTGTCATGCGATGCCACATAGGGCAGACCACAATCGGGCGCAACTGAGGCAAAGCAGTTTGGCGAATTTTATGAAAGGGGTCTTGGGGTCGCCGCTGCGGGATTGTCAGCGCTGGTGAGAGAGACCAGCTGGAGGGACCTTCCGCCCACGGCGACCCAAAAGTGTCCTGAGGCCTTGGCCTCGACCCAGCTTTGCCACAGAGTCGCCCTTTTGAAAAGTGCAAAATTCAAAACAGTGGCGAAAAATGTGCAAAACAATTGCTTTATTGGGACCAATTTGGGGGACGTTTTTCGATAAAGGCTGAAATGCCTTCTTCGGTATCCCGGTACAGCATGTTCTGCGCCATGACGTCGCCGGTATAGTCATAGGCCTGATCCAGCGGCATCAGAAGCTGTTGATAAAACGCCTCTTTGCCTATCTTGACGGCGGCTCCTAGCTTGGAGGCAACCTGTTCTGCAAGCGCATTGGCTTCTTGTTCAAGATGCGTCATCGGGACAACGCGGTTGACCAAACCCAAATCGGCAGCACGTTCGGCTGATATGAAGTCTCCTGTTGTCAGCATCTCAAATGCCTGCTTTCTGGGGATATTGCGGCTGAGGGCCACCATTGGGGTGGAGCAGAATAAGCCGATATTAACGCCGTTCACTCCAAACCGCGTGTCTTCGGCGGCGACGGCCATGTCACAGGTGGCCACCAACTGACACCCGGCGGCGGTTGCAATGCCGTGGACCTGTGCGATGACGGGCTGGGGCAGGGACTGGATTGACATCATCACCTTCGCGCAGCGCGAAAACAGGTCATTGAAATAAGCTTTGCCACCATCTTCGGACTGGCGTCCGGCCGTCATCTGTTTCAGATCGTGGCCAGCGCAAAATGCCTTGCCCTGACCCGCCAGGATCACTGCCCGGATCGACGTGTCTTCACGCAACGTGTCCAGTTCAGCCTGAAGCGCCGACAGCATCTCGTCACTCAGCGCGTTCAGCCGCTCTGGGGCGTTCATTGTTAGCCGTGCAACAGCGCCGGTGTCGTTACGTTCCAGAATTGCCATCTTGCCCTCCGATCCCATGTTGGGCCAACTCTAAGTCGGTATGAGCAGGAGGGAAAGCATGGCGTTGGCAATGAACCGGGACGAACTGTCACAATACCTTAAGGAGGTTTTCCCACAGGTGCATAAAGACTTTGTCGTCGAGGACCTGACCCAAGATACAATCACCATGCGCCTTGTTGTGCAGGATCAGCATCTGCGGCCGGGGGGGACGGTTTCAGGGCCATCCATGTTTGGGCTGGCCGATGTTTGTGTTTACGCGATGGTTCTGGCGCGAAAAGGGCGTCAATCCCTGGCGGTCACAACGAACAGTTCCCTGGACTTTCTGCGCAAACCAGAAGGCAACACGGACATGATCGCCAAATGTCGCCTGCTCAAACTGGGCCGGACTTTGGCCGTCGGTGACGTGCTGATGTATTCCGATGGCGCGGAAGACCCTGTTGCCAGAGCGACGATGACCTATTCCCTGCCACCTGCAGGGTCTGCGGCGGCGAAATTCGGATAAAAAAAGACCGGGGACAAGCCCCGGCCAGGAAGAGGTCCCAATAATGGGACTGGGGATCAGTTAAATCTGCCAAAAATGGCGCTTTACCTCGCGGCGCGCATCATGGCGTGTCAAACCGACATCTCTGAGCAAGCGGTCATCCAGATAACTAAGATTTATGCGGCTGCGACGACGACGTTCCCATTGAGTGACCGCCGCCGCAAACCGCACGGCCAGTGCGGCGGCCAGAGGCAGCCGGGGGCTGTCGGTCAGCAGCAGAAGGGCGGGGGTGTGCATTGTGCGTGTCATCTCGGAATTCCTTTCAAATTGTATTGACACAAATTAGTTGTACTTGGTACACATGACTGATACATTTGAAATTGTGTCAAAAGCAAAGGAAGAATTGTAATGGATACAATTTGGCCAGAGGCGTTGCCGAAATCCAAAGGACCGAAATACACTCTGGTTGCTGACACAATTCGAAAAGCCATAGATAACAAATCTTTGGAAGTCGGTGTCAAACTTCCTCCGGTGCGCGAACTGGCATATCGGCTGCAAATAACACCAGGTACAGTCGCGCGCGCCTATACAATCCTGACAGATGAGGGGTTGTTACAAGCCGAAGTCGGACGTGGTACATTTGTTGCGCCGCCGAAATCGCCCATTCTTGACGACGTTTGGGCGCGGCAACTGCATCTTCGCGACGACAAGTACAACGCCAATGTAAGCCTGTTTAGCCCAAGGTTGGCGGATATGGGGCAGGTGTCCCTGATCCGTGAATGTTTGAAAAAAGTGTCGCAAGCCGATCCGGGTTTGTTTCTGAATTACCCGACGCGCGATGCGTACCAGCCCGTACGACAGGCGGTTGTGGACTGGTTGTCAGATCTTCCGCTGGGTCCACTGACCCATGATGATATTGTGTTGACACATGGTGGCCAGAACGGGCTTTGCGTTGTGTTTCAGACGATCCTGCGCGGGCCCAAACCTGTCGTTCTGGTCGAGGACCTGTCTTATGCCGGGTTCCGTCGCGCAGGCGAACTGATGCGCGCGGAAGTGGTCGGTGTGAAGATGGACAGATGGGGTGTCGATCCGGCAGCGTTAGAACATGTTCTGCGCCACACGACAGCGCAGGCCGTCTGCGTGTCGCCAGAAGTTCAAAACCCAACGGGCGCACACACACCGTTGGAGCGGAGGAAAGAGATCGTTGAGATTGCCCGTCGCTTTGATTTGCAGATCATTGAAGATGACTGCTATCGCATGGGCGATGCCCGAGAGCCCAGCTTTCGGGCGCTGGCGCCTGAACGGGGATGGCATGTGTCATCAATCTCGAAGATTCTGACACCGGCATTGCGTGTGGGTTTTGCTATCGCCCCCAGAGAAAGAAGTGTGGATTTGCGCCGGTCCGCTGAATACGGATATTTCGGATTGGCCCAACCCTTGGCGGAGTTAACCCGTCATTTGCTGTCCGATCCGCGCACGCGCCAGATCGCCAAGGATGTGCGCACGCGGATGGGGGATTATCTACGCGTTGCCGTCAATACCCTGGGTGGGTTTGATCTGAACTGGGCCCCGGACGTTCCCTTTGTCTGGCTGAACCTTCCGTCTGGCTGGCGGTCGGCTGCATTCAGTCGCGCGGCCGAGCGGGAAGGGATACAACTCCGATCCGCCGACGAGTTCGCGCTGCGCGATGGGCGCGCGCCGAACGCGGTCCGTATCGCCATGAATGGTCATGTGTCGCTTGAACGGTTCGAGGACGCGATGCAGCGCCTGCGCGTTCTATTGGACAATCCGCCTGAACAAATCAGCGTTTGAAGATGGGGTAAAATAATACCTATTTTGTAACGCGTTGTTTTTACGAATATAAATAAGCCAAGTGCCGCTTGACCTGCGTGCAGGCACCTCATAAAACCCGTCCATCGAATTCGGGCCGCTCCGCTGGGGCGGTCTTTCACATCAAACAGGACTATCCTGCCATGAAAACCTTTTCTGCAACACCTGCAGACATCGACAAGAAGTGGATCCTGATCGACGCCGAAGGCGTTGTTCTTGGCCGTCTTGCCTCGATCGTCGCCATGCGCCTGCGTGGCAAGCACAAAGCGTCGTTTACTCCGAACATGGACATGGGCGACAATGTCATCGTGATCAACGCTGACAAAATCCAGATGACTGGTAAGAAGCGCGAAGAAAACTTCTACTGGCACACTGGCCACCCGGGCGGCATCAAGTCGCGCACCAAACAGCAGATTCTGGAAGGTGCACACCCCGAGCGCGTGGTCTTCCAGGCCGTCAAGCGCATGCTGCCAGGCAACCGCCTGTCGCGCCAGCAGATGACCAACCTGCGTATCTATGCCGGTGCCGAGCACCCGCACGAGGCCCAGGCCCCCGAAGTTCTGGACGTCAAGTCCATGAACAAGAAAAACACCCGGAGCTAATGACCGATGGTTGATCAGATCAATACTCTCGAAGAGCTGAGCGCCGTCGCAGGCGTTGAAACCGTGGCCGAAGAAGTCATCGTACGTGAACCCGTACGTGACGAGCTGGGCCGCTCCTATGCCACCGGCAAGCGTAAAGACGCTGTTGCCCGCGTCTGGATCAAGCCGGGTTCCGGCAAAGTCACCGTGAACGGCAAAGATCAGGACGTCTATTTTGCACGCCCCGTTCTGCAGCTGATCCTGCGCCAGCCGTTCCAGGTTGCCGGCGTAGAAGGTGAATTCGACGTTGTTGCAACCGTCAAAGGCGGTGGCCTGACCGGTCAGGCCGGTGCGGTCAAGCATGGCATCTCGAAAGCGCTGCAACTCTATGATCCGAACCTGCGTGGTGCCCTGAAAGCCGCTGGCTTCCTGACCCGCGACAGCCGCGTTGTGGAACGTAAGAAATTCGGTAAGCGTAAAGCCCGCCGTTCGTTCCAGTTCTCGAAGCGTTAATTCGCTGGGAATACCCAAAAGAAAGGGCTCGCACTTGCGAGCCCTTTTGCTTTGCGCTGGTCAGGGATTCATTCTTCGTAAACGAGTTTCCACGCACCGTTTTCAACAACGTTGACGAACACAGTATCCGCGCCCTGATGGTCTTCAGGACCATAGGTGATGTGGTTGCCGACCAGATCGTCCTGATAATCCAGCGTTTCCATCGCTGCGATGAAACTGTCCTGCGTCAGATCGGGGCCTGCGGCTTCTAACGCCTTGACCATCATCTCAGCCGCCGAATAACCCAGCATGGCAAATCCGACCGGATCTTCGCCGGTGGCTGCCTTGTATTCCTCGATAAATGCGGCCGGAGCAGGTTGATCCGCACGCGCCCAAAGATCCTGCCACGAAGCTGCCGCGTAGAATCCATCAGTCACGCCACCGGGTACCTGCGCCACGACCGTCAGGAAACTGGCCGAGGTGCCGAGAAATTTCATATCGGTCAGGCCCATTTTCTTAGCGGTGCCCACGACAGTGATCGCCTGCCGCACCCCAAGCGCCATGGTGACGACATCGCAACCCTCTTCCTTGAGCTTGCTCAGCGATCCAACGAAATCCGTCTCATCCGGTTTGTGGGTGGTTTCTGATCCAAAAGTGATCCCGGCTTCTTCGGCTCCGGCCTTGCTGCCTTCTAGAATTTCCTCACCAAAATCTGTCGGCAGGTACATGGTGCAGACCGTCTTTGATCCAAACTCGCCAGCCAGATAGTTCACACCGACACGCGCCTGATCGAAATAGGTCGAGAAGGAGGTGAACTTGTTCCGCATAGGTTCCTGCAACATCTGACGCGCAGCAGTAAGAGGCGCCACGTTGGGAATGCCTTTGGGATCCAACAGCTTGAACCCTGCCATGTTCATCGGCGTTCCAAGCGACTGCAACATGGCAAATACCTTGTCGCGATTCAGCAGTTTGTTATAGCCCTGCATGGCTCGCGGCATCTGATAGCCATTGTCTTCGACCACGTAACGAATTTTGCGCCCGTGCACGCCGCCAGCCGCATTCACCCGATCAAAGACAACATTTGCACCTTTGGTTGCCGGAACACCCACCGCGGCGAATATCCCGCTCAGGTCGTTGACCGAACCAATGACAATCTCATCATCGGTCACGCCCTGTGTTTGCGCCCAACCAAGTGTTGCCGATGCTGTCAGCAGTGATGCAGCCGCCAGCCTGTTGCATAATTTCTTCATCTCTTTCCTCCCGTTAATCTTTTGGTCAAGTGTACATGTCTTCGATCAGATGCCCGTGTCTCTTTTCTACCAATCCGCGTTTCAGCTTCATCGTGGCTGTAAGCTCGTCGTCTTCAGCGGTCAGCAGGACATCAATCAGACGGAAATCCTTGATCTGCTCGACCCGCGCAAATTCTGCATTAACAGCGGCAATTTCCGAACTGATCAACTGCCTGATTTCCGGTGCTGCGCATAGCGAGGCAAAATTCGAGAAGGGGATTTTATGGCCCTGCGCGTATTTTTCGACATTTTCCTGATCAATCATGATCAGTGCCGTCAGAAATTTGCGCCTGTCCCCGATGATGATTGCATCCGCGACATAATGACAGAACTTAAGGCGGCTTTCGATCTGGGCGGGGGTGATGTTCTTACCACCTGCGGTGATGATAATGTCCTTCAGGCGGCCCGTGATGGTGACATAGCCATCCTTATCTAATGTCCCCATATCCCCGGTACGCAGCCAGCCGTCGGCGGTGAAGGTTTCTGCGGTTTTCGCGTTGTTGCGCCAGTATCCCTGAAAAATGTTCAGGCCCTTCAGTTGGATTTCGCCATCGCCCGAGATACGGATGTCGCAGCCTTCGACGGCTTTGCCTATGGTTCCGATCTTATTGCTGTCTGTGGTGTTGAGCGTGGCAAGGCCCGAAGTTTCGGTCATCCCGAACCCTTCCACCAACGGCACGCCGATGGACCAGTACCATTTCAGCAGATCAGTCGAGATTGGGGCGGCACCTGTTCCGCCTCGTCGCAGTTTGTCCAGACCCAGCATCCGGCGCAGGTTTTTCAAAACCAGCTGATCCCAGAACCAGAATCTGGTGGCGACGCCGGTTGGAACAGGTTGGCCAGCACTCAAATATCCGGCACGGCGCGCACCAGTTTTCAATGCCAGGCCGAATGCCAGCCGCCCCAAAGGTGTGGCTTCCTGTGTCAGGATCTGGATATGTGAGTAGATCTTTTCCCAAACCCTTGGCACCGCTGTGAAGGTTGTCGGCGAAACCTCCTGAAGGTTTGCAAAAACAGTTTCAGGGCTTTCGGCAAAATTGACAGTGCAGCGGGCCGCCAATGGAAAATAGACCGAGACATTACGTTCCAGAATGTGACACAGAGGCAGGAAACACAGCTGTTCATCGCTGGGCAGCGCTGGCAGCGCCCGTGCCGCGGATTCGATGGCCGCCAGAATATTTTCATGGCTAAGCATTGCGCCTTTCGGCTGACCGGTTGTGCCCGACGTATAGACCAGCAAGGCAGTGTCCTGCGGTTTGGCCAATGCAATTTCCGCTTCGAAGCGCCCGGGCTCGGCCAACTCGGCCTTGTGGCCCAAGGCGAACAGCTCGTCGATCATCATGCAGCGCGGATGGTTCAGGTCATGTAGTCCTTCGTCCTCGAGGATGATCACCTTGATCAGATCGGGAACCTCGGTCTCAATTCCCAGAAACTTGTCCAGATGCTCTTCATCCTCGACAATCAGAAACCGGCTGCCGCTGTCGTTGATCAGATACTGCAACTGACTGGCAGAATCCGTCGTGTAGACGCCGGAAGCGATACCGCCAACGCCCTGAATACCCATGTCGAGCCAAGCCCATTCCTTGCGATCTTCGGACAGGATAGAGACCACATCGCCGCGTTCCAGCCCCAGCTTGCGCAAGGCCAGCCCGATCCACTTGGCATGCTGCCAATAATCGGCCCAGGAATAGGATCTCCAGATACCCAGGTCTTTTTCGCGATGCGCCGTTCGGCTGCCCAGTTCGGCACATCGGCTTTGGAACAACTCGGCAATGGTGATGCAGCCATCAACTCGTACCGGTCGCTGACCCGCTGTTGCGTTGAACTGAACGCCGTTTATCACGACCTGAGGGGGGAGGGGCGTGGCGTCCATCCGTTTTACCTCCACGTCTTTTTCCGCTTCCAGCGGCGGCTTTCGCGTGCACCTTCTTCCTGTTTTCCAAGATAGAAGCTTTGAATGTCCTCGGATTGCAAAAGCGCGTCCGCGGCACCGTCCATGACGATGCGACCCACCTCCATGACATAGCCGTGATGCGCCAGTTCCAGCGCCGCATTGGCATTCTGTTCAACCAGCAACATCGTCATATTCTGCTCTTCGTTCAAGCGCTTGAGAATGCCGAAGATCTCTTGCACCAGCAGAGGGGACAGGCCCAAAGACGGCTCATCCAGCAACATGATACGAGGTCTGGCCATCAATCCGCGCCCTATGGCCAGCATCTGTTGCTGCCCACCCGAAAGGGTTCCGGCCTCTTGCGACCGACGGCTTTTCAGAACCGGAAAATAACGAAAGACCAGCTCACGATCCTGTTCGATCTGGTCTTTGTCTTTGCGGGTGTAGGCGCCGAGGCTCAGGTTTTCATCAACCGTCAGCAGTGGAAAAACTTCGCGCCCTTCCGGGATGTGGACCACCCCGCGCTGGACAACCTTGTGCGGCTCCCAGCCCTGGATGTCACCGCCGTCAAAGGTAATCGTTCCCTTTTCCGGGTCCATCACACCAGAGATGGTTTTCATCAATGTGGTCTTGCCCGCGCCGTTTGCGCCAAGGATCGACACGATTTTGCCTTCGTGAACATCCAGCGAAACGCCCCGAATGGCCATGATTGGGCCATAGAAACTTTCGATATTGCGAACTTGCAAGATCGGAGCGTTCATGAGGCTTTCCCCAGATATGCCTCGATCACGGCCGGGTGCGATTGCACATCTGCCGGTGGCCCGAGGGCCAGCTTTGCCCCATCTGCCATGGCCAGGACCCGGTCGGACACGCCCGATACCAATCCCATGTCGTGTTCGACCATCAGCACGGTAATGCCCATTTGCCGCCGGATATCGTCGATCCACCAACGCATATCGGTCGTCTCTTCCACTGAGAGTCCCGAGGCCGGTTCATCCAGCAGCAGCAACTTGGGATCGGTCGCCAGGGCACGTGCAACTTCGACCACTTTGCGCACGCCGTAAGGCAGCCCGGAAATCAACTTGTCGCGATAGGCCTGCAGGTCGAGGAAATCGATAATCTGTTCGACTTTTTCCCGGTTCTCCAGCTCTTGCCGTCGGACCGCAGGGGTGAACAAGAGTTCTGAAATCAGGTTCGTCTTGCGGTGCCGATGCCGTCCAACCAAAAGGTTTTGCAGGACAGTTGCGTGTTCGAAGAGCTCGATGTTCTGGAAGGTCCGCGCCACACCAAAGGCCGCCACGCCTGATGGTTTGGCCTGAAGCAGATCGTGACCATCAAACCGGATCGACCCTGAAAACGGATCGTAAAAGCGCGAGATCAGATTGAAGACCGTCGATTTGCCCGCGCCATTCGGCCCGACTATGGCAAAGACTTCGCCCTGCTGAACCTCGAAGGACAAATTGTCCACGGCCGTCAGACCACCAAATTTCAAGGTAACGTTTTCAAATTCAAGCAAGCTCATCTCAGACGCTCCGTCTTGAGATAGGATTTCTGCCGTTTGAACATGTCCTTGCGATAGAAAGGAAACAGTTCGAACCAGGTGCGGATTTTCAGCCAGCGGCCATAGATGCCCATGGGTTCAAAAAGGATGAAGCCGATCAGGATCATGCCAAAGATGCCGAACTCCAGCCCCGGAATGGCAACGGTGTTTCCGCCGAAGATCGCGCCGACATATTCCTTTGAAATCGATAGAAACTGCGGCAAAAAGCCGATGACAATCGCGCCCAGAAACGCGCCGTGGATCGAGCCCAGCCCGCCGATAACGATCATCATCAGCAATTGGATCGAGATCAGGACGCTGAAGGTTTCATTGTTAAACGCACCGGCAAACAGCCCCATTAACGCGCCGGCCCAACCTGTAACCGCACAGGACAGGGCGAATGAAATCATCTTTGTTCGCGCGATATCGATACCCATCGCCTGCGCCGATACCTCGGAGTCGCGCACGGCGATAAAGCTGCGTCCTAGCGGGGCCCGCAGCAGGTTTATATATCCCAACGTGACCAGAACGGTGACGTACAGAACCAGCCAGTAAAAAAGATCAGGCGTCCCCCAGCGGTCAACCGTAAGGCCAAAGATATCGAACCCGCCGATATATTTGCCCGCGACACCACCAGTGATCGGCTCGGACAATACGATGATGTCATCCATCAGGATGGACAGCGCCATGGTAAAGATCGCCAGGTAGATACCGTGAAGCCTCAGGGCAGGGACTGCAACGGTCACGCCCGCGATCCCGGTCAGAATTCCGGCCAGCGGAAACGCGACCAGAAAAGGCACGCCTGCCTCAATCAGGGCCACGTTGGCGTAACAGCCAAAGGCCAGAAAGGCCGCATGGCCCAGACTGACTTGCCCTGTATGTCCGGTCAGGATCATCAGACCCAACCCGGCGATGGCCCAGATCAGAACGTTTGTCAGTTCGCCCAGATAGAAATCGTCGAGCGCGAAAGGCGCAGCCGCGACGACAAACAGAAGAAGTAGATAAAGGCGCAGCTGGAACCCGTCTTTCCAGGGGCGAATATCCTGCATGTAGTCGGTTTTGAAAACGATCCGCATGGCTCAGACTTTCTTGACCCGAACCTGACTGAACAACCCGTTTGGTCGGAAGATCAGGACAGCAAGCAGCAAAGCGTATGGCGCGACCTGGCTGTAACCTGCCGCAATGTACCGGCTGGCGAAGGGTTCGACAACACCGACAATCAGCCCTCCGGCCAATGCCCCCGGCAAACTGCCGAACCCGCCGATAACGGCGGCGGCAAACGCCTTGATACCCAGCAATCCGGTTGTCGGATCCACAGCACCTTTTGCAGCAAAGAGAATTCCGGCAATTCCAGCAACGCCTCCGGCCAAAGCCCAAACCCATCCTTGAACACGCCTGACGGGAATGCCCATGTAATAAGCTGCCAGCTGGTTTTGCGAGGCGCCCTGCATCGCCAGCCCCAGTTTGGTGCGGCTGAAGAAAACATAGAGCGACCATGTCAGCAGCACCGTGACGATGATTATCGCGACATCTTCCATCCCCAGTACAAGACCGCCCATACGCACTTCTTTGCCCGCAAGCGGGTTTTGCAGTGTTTGCGGCTCGTGCCCCCAGATCAGACCGGCAATGAAACGGATCACAAAGCCCAAAGCAATGGTCAGTATGACAACGGCGGTCTGGCTTTCACCAAACAGGCGGCGAATGATCAGGCGATCCAGAAGATAACCGAGCGCCCCCATGATTCCCAATGAAACAGGCAGAGCGAGCCAGAACGGCAATCCCATATATTCGGTATTTGTCAGGCCAATGGTCACAAATGCTCCCAGCATCATGAAATCGCCCTGCGCAAAGTTCACCGCTTCGGTTGCCTTGTAGATCAATACAAAGCCAAGCGCGATCAGGCCGTAGACACACCCGTTCGCCAGCCCGCTAATCAGCAGCTGCGCATTATCCACACTGTCCTCCCTCCACCGGTTTTCCAGCGTCTTCTTCCGCCCGCGTGTATCCTCCGGCAACGCAGGTGAGTTCTACTATGGGGTGATAATCACCTTTCCGTCACTCTTTTTCAGCGCATCGGCAAGATTCGACACAAGATTTTCGAGTGTAAGGTGTTCGGAAACATCCGTTTTCCAGCGATCATCGGCAAAGCGGGCCTGAACTTCGGCCACAACCCGCATCTGGTCAGCGGGCGGTGTCGACATCATCCATTGCGTCAGCCAGAAACCTTCGATCCGTTTCCCCATGAAGATCAGCTGGCCGGTCTGAGAAAGTGTTGGCGCTTCGGTCGAAAGTTTGCCGTAGGTAACCCAGCGCGCCCGGTTGGGCATGGTGCAGAACAGATTCTCGGACAGCTGATCCGTCACCGCATCAAGGAAGACCCGAGGCTTCAGCGTGGTGCTTATCGCGGCAAACTTCTCGACGATTTCAGGGTCGGAAGTCACAAGTACTTCGGCTGCTCCAAGACTTTTCAGCGTATCGACTGTCTCGGCCCGGCGCACCAGCGCGATGGGTTTCAACCCCAGATCACGCCCGAGGCTGCACATCAGTTTTCCCAATTGGCTGGACGCAGCGGATATCACAAATGCGTCACCGTCTTCCCTTGCCATGTCCACCATCGCCATCGCGGTGAGAGGGTTGACGATTTGCGCGGCACCGTCATCATCTGAAATATCCGGACGCAAGGGAATACACATTTGCATCTGCGTCACGATGTATTCCGCCCAGGCGCCGGAACCTGCGGCCACGAAAGCGACGCGCTGTCCCTTCAGAGCCTCGGCACCTTTTCCGGTTGCAACGACGTCGCCACAGCCTTCGAATCCGGCCACCGCACCTTTGACGCGCGGCTGGCCGTATTCACCCTTGATGAAGTGGAGGTCGGACGGATTGACCGACGACGCGCGCAGGCGGATCAAAACCTGACCGGGGCCGGGATTGTGAACGGGCAGTTCCGTGGCTTCAAGCCAGTCGGCCGCATCCTCGATAACCGGTCCGGTCGAAGTGGCCGAGTACCCGCCGTGTTTCAGGATGGCAGCTTTCATTGTTTGGGGCAGGTCAGTCATGGGATCATCCTCAAGATGGCTTGTTCAATGCGCACACCCCCTTAAACAGGAGATTGCCAACGGGCGACCCCGGGGCGAGGATGTGTTTTCGGCGCAGCCAATCAAAAGCCGCACACTGGGTCAATTCAGAGAAACGATAACGTAAGGGCACGACTGGAAAATTGGCGTGCGGGGTAGGGGCCGGGAACTGGCAACCGACCCCTTCTTTGTTATTGCTGCGTCAACAGCGCGGTCAGTTCCTGAATCTTCAAGGCGATGGTTTCAGGCGACTCTTTAATGTCATTTACGATCTTGATCGCCTGTTCTTTCAGATCCGTGGCCAATGTGCTGTCCTGAATCGAGGTCATGATACCTTCATAGTCGAAATTGGTGGGGTCCAGCTTGCCTTCCTGAATCCAGGAGCTCAGCAATTCCTGTCCCTGACCCGCCAGCGACGCCACCTGATCACCGGCTTGCTGTGCTGCCTCGGATGCTTGCTCCGCGACAGACGAAGCTGCCTCGCTAGCTTGATCGGCAACCGACGATGCGGCTTCCTGCGCCTGTTCGGTCAAGGATGAAGCTGCCTCGCTGGCCTGTTCTGTTGCGTCTTCAAGCGCGTCAGTCGCAGCTTCCTGAGCAGTTGACGCGGCATCAGCCACTGCATCGCCCGCCTCCTGCGTTGCGGATTGCACTTGTTCAGCCGGGGTTTGTTCGGACTGGTTGAGATAGTAGTAACCACCAACACCGACAGCGGCGATGATGAGGAGGATGAGAATACGCGACATGTGTGTCTCCTTTGGAAAATGTGTCGCCGGGATGCGTTAAATGTAGCGGATATACAAAGGGGAATTCCTGTGAATTCTCAGCAGAATAGAGGTTTGAGCCGGGCTACGCTGATTGCAATTGAATTCACGGCAAGAACACGCCGGGTGACCTGTGCCACCACAGTTTCTGACAGCGGACCACTTGCAATTTTTCTGAGAACCCAGATCCGACCGGAGGACGTTTTCTGACGGCTTTCGATATTGGAGTTATGGCGGAGAGACAGGGATTCGAACCCTGGGTGGGCTTGCACCCACAACGGTTTTCGAGACCGCCCCGTTCGACCACTCCGGCACCTCTCCGCGGGGGTCTGTGAGGGGGGGATTTAGTCAGGAACGAACGGGGGTGCAAGCAGAAAATTCCGGAAATCGTGAATGCCGGGATTTTCCGTTGCCTGCCAGCGTAAAACACCTACTCTGAAAGGTATGACACAGTTTGCACGCCGCATCGCCTTTTGGTTTCTCGCCTCGTTTCTGGCACTCGTTCTGGTTCCTCCCGAGCTTTCCGCAGCGAACCGGGATCGGATTGAGGCTTTTCTGATCACAACGGGCTTTGACGTAGCACTTGAAAGCATCGCCCTGAGTTCACGGTCCGCGCCGCAGATGTTGGGTGTCGACCCCGAGGGGTTCGGCTCGGACTGGACCCGTTTGACGGACGAGGTTTTTGAAGTCGGTGCAATGCACGACACTGCGGTGTCCATTCTGGAGCAGACCCTAAGCGACGAGGCCCTTTCACACGCGGTGGAGTTTTACGCGTCTGATCTGGGGCAGCGTCTGGTCGAGGCCGAAAATGCCTCACACATGCAAGAAGACGATGACGTCAAGCAATTGGCAGGCCAAAGGATCATCTCTGACCTGATCAAGAACGGATCGAAACGGGTCGAAAGTTTTAAACGCATGAACTCCGCGATCGATTCCGCAGATACGGCGTTGCGTGCCTTGCAGGAAATTCAGGTGCGCTTCCTGCTGGCGGCCAGCGCATCGGGCGTCATCGAGTTGCAGCTGAACGGGGATGAACTACGTGAATTGATGAGGCAAAATGAACCGGCAATGCGTCAGTCACTGCAACTGTCCAATCTGGCGGGCGCTGCTTACACCTATCAGGATTTTTCCGACGCCGATGTGGATACGTATGTTGACGCGCTGGAACAGCCGCTGATGCAGGAAGTCTACGAGCTATTGAACGCCATCCAATATGAGATCATGGCCATGAGGTTCGAGGTTCTGGCCGCGCGGATAGCCGAATTGCACCCGGCACAGGACATTTGATGCAGCGCGCTATTCTGGCATTTGTGGTCGCCTCGTGTTGGGCACTGCCGCTGTATGCCGATGGAAAAGTCGATCGATTGGCAAAAGCCATGCGTCTGACACAGGTGATGGAAATCCTTGTTCACGAGGGGCAGGGCCACCGCGAGACTCTTGACGATACTTTTTTGGACAACAAGGGCGGCGCTTTTTTCGAGTCGCAGGTCAACCGTATCTACGATCCGCTTTGGATGCGGCAACACATGACGAACGCCTTCAAAGATGGTTTATCCGATGTTCAGCTTGATCAGGCCATCTTGTTTTTTGAAAGCGATCTTGGCCAGACCATCGTAACGCTGGAAAACTCGGCGCGGCGCGCGATGTCGGATCAGGCAATCGAAGACATGGCCCGAGAAGCCTACAAATCCGCAGAACGCAGCACCGCTCAGTTTTCTTTGGTCAAGGAGTATATCGAGGCAAATGACCTGATCGAAAAGAATGTTCAGGGGGCATTGACGTATGACTACAGCTTCTTTCAGGGTCTTGATGTTGATGCGCGGACTGACGATCAGGAACTGCTGGCAGAGCTATTGTTGCAGAAAGACAGCCGGGCCGAGGACACCGAGGAGTGGCTTTTCTCGTTTCTTCTTATGGCCTACCGCCCTTTGGACGAGGCTGAGATGCGCGAAAATATCGCGTTTTCCAGAACCGAAACGGGACAGGCCCTGAATGACGCCGTGTTTGACGGCTTTGATCGCATATTCAATGATATTTCTTATCGTCTAGGGCAGGCGGTTGCACAGGCGCTGAGGGCGTCCGATCTTTGACACCGCTTTGGTGTTGACTTTTACCTGCAATCTATGGATAAGCGCGCATCCCGGCCGGTTTTCCGCGCCGGGTATCGTTATTATTTGGCCCGCATGACATTGTCAGGGGCCATTCACACAGCCCGAAAAGGGCGCGCTGTTCGAGGTGGCTTTCAAGTTTCTTGGGGCCAGAACACCCGTAAAGGGGACCACAGAACGCGGGTTAGAAAAGGAAAGACGCATGTTTGCGGTCCTCAAGACTGGCGGCAAGCAGTACAAGGTTCAGGCGGGCGATATCCTCCGCGTTGAAAAACTGGCTGCCGACGCAGGTGAAAAAGTTCAATTCAACGATGTTCTGATGCTGGGCGGTGACGCTCCGGTTGTTGGCGCACCTTTCGTTGCAGGCGCAGGCGTTCAGGCCGAAGTGATCGAACAGATCAAAGGTGACAAGGTCATCAAGTTCGTCAAACGTCGTCGTAAGCACAGCTCGAAGCGTACCGTTGGCCACCGTCAGAAACTGACACTGGTTAAAATCACCGACATTCTGGCGTCGGGCGCTGACAAGTCGGGCATCAAGGCTGCAACCGGTTCAGCTCCGGCTGGGGAAGCGGCACCTGCCGCAAAGCCCGCCAAGAAAGCCGAAGCCAAGGCTGAAGCACCCGCTACTGCCGCTGCTGACGATCTGACCAAGCTGAACGGCGTTGGCCCTGCCGCCGCCAAGAAGCTGGTTGAGGCCGGTATCGAGAGCTTTGCCGCTCTGGCCGCCTTGTCGGACGAGCAGATTGCTGCTATCGAAACGGTCAAAGTGAAACCCGAATGGGTTGAGCAGGCCAAAGAGCTGGCCAAAGGCTAAGGAGAGAGAGAATGGCACATAAGAAAGCTGGCGGTTCCTCCCGTAACGGTCGCGACTCAGCTGGTCGTCGCCTTGGCGTAAAACTGTATGGTGGCCAGGCCGCTATTGCGGGCAACATCATCGTGCGTCAGCGCGGCACCAAGTTTTGGCCGGGCGAAGGCGTAGGCATGGGCAAAGATCACACCATCTTTGCAACCACAGATGGCGCCGTGAAGTTCCACAAGGGACTTAAAAACCGCACCTTTATTTCGGTCCTGCCAGTGGCGGAGGCCGCAGAGTAAGCCGAGACCCAGAAGGTTTAAGAAAAATTCATGGGGGACCGGCACAAAGTGCCGGTCCCCTTTCTCGTTTTAACACAGTCGTGATCGAAAGAACCAATGACAGTCGCAACCACCAGTTTCCTGATCTTTGCCGCCTCTCAGGTCGGCACGCCGGGGCCAGCCAACATGGTCCTGCTGGGAACCGGCGCGCGCTATGGGTTTCGTGCTGCATTGCCTTTTGTGGCCGGTGTCGTGCTTGGTAAGCAGCTGATTATCTGGCCCGTGGGCTTTGGTCTGCTGCAACTGGCGGAACAGGTTCCGACGGTCTTTGCGGCGCTGAAATATGCTTCGGCTGTATATATTTGCTGGCTGGCGTGGAAGATCGCGAATTTGCGACTGTCGCGCGAAACTGAGGTCGGTGATGTTCCGGGTTTTTGGGCGGGGTTGATTGTGCATCCGCTGAATCCAAAAGCCTGGGCCATGATTGTTGCGGGTTTTACGGGCTTTGTCGCTGCGGGGACCTCCAGCTTTGACGCCACGCTCACGATCGCTCTTAGTTTGTTGATCTGTCAGATTGTTTTGCACCCGATCTGGACTTTTGCGGGGGATAGAATCGCGCATGCGGTTGAAGGTCGCCCGGCGGAAAAATACCTGATGTGGACGTTGGCGGGTCTTACGGTCGCGTCCGTACTGTTCGTGTTGTTCGGAGGAGGAACACACCAATGAAGCTTGAGACAATAATAAATCAGCCGGTCATTGAAACCGAGCGGTTCGATCTGCGCCCCCTGCGCCGGTCGGATATGGGCCTTATCGAGCATTACGCAGGTGATGAGCGCGTGGCGCGGATGACCACCAGTATTGCACATCCACTGGCCCCCGGTTCGATCGAAGCCTTTGTAGCCCGTTCGATGGCTGACAACCGAGACGAGGACGTCTGGGTCATGGATGCTACCAAGGACGGTGGTCCGGAATTGATCGGTGTGATTTCGCTGAAACGGCTGGACCGGAATCAGTCCGAAGTTGGCTATTGGGTCGCGCCGATCTATTGGAACACGGGCATAGCCTCGATGGCTGTCGAAGCACTTGTTAACGCCAACCCGCTGGAAAACGCGACGATGTTCGCCAGTGTGTTTCAGGATAATCCGGCCTCGGCCCGGGTTCTGACCCATTGCGGGTTCCAGTATCTGGGCGATGCGGAAAGCTATTCGGTGGCACGCGATGCGAATGTGCCCACCTGGACATACAGTAAAAAACTCTGACTTGTGGCCGATGGGGCCTTTGCAGTAGGGGACACACATGAAATTTCTCGATCTCGCAAAGGTCTACATCCGGTCCGGGGCCGGCGGTAGCGGCTGCGTCAGCTTCAGACGCGAAAAGTTTATCGAATACGGCGGCCCCGATGGCGGGGACGGCGGCAAAGGCGGGTCTGTCTGGGCCGAAGTTGTGGATGGGCTGAACACCCTGATCGACTTTCGCTATCAGCAACACTTCTTCGCCAAAAACGGGCAACCGGGCCGGGGGCAGCAACGCACCGGCAAGGATGGGGACGATATCGTTCTGCGTGTTCCGGTTGGGACTGAAATCCTGGACGAAGACGAAGAAACCGTCATCTGCGACCTGACCGAAGTCGGGCAACGCGTCCTGCTGGCCAAAGGCGGCAATGGCGGGTTCGGCAACCTGCATTTCAAATCTGCCACCAATCAGGCCCCGCGCCGCGCCAATTCGGGGCAGGCGGGGATTGACCGCACAATCTGGCTGCGGCTCAAGCTGATCGCCGATGTGGGTCTTTTGGGTATGCCGAATGCGGGCAAGTCGACCTTTCTGGCGGCCACGTCGAATGCGCGGCCCAAGATTGCCGACTATCCGTTTACCACGCTGCATCCCAATCTGGGCGTAGTCGGCGTGGACAACGTCGAATTTGTTGTGGCCGATATCCCCGGCCTGATCGAAGGTGCTCATGAAGGCCGTGGCATTGGTGACCGTTTTCTGGGCCACGTGGAACGCTGTGCCGTATTGTTGCATCTGGTCGACGGCACCTCAGAGACGGTCGCAGATGATTACCGCACGATCATTCACGAGCTAGAAGCTTATGGCGGCGAACTAGCCGAAAAGCCCCGGATCACTGTTCTGAACAAGATCGACGCGCTCGATGACGAAGAACGTGCCCATGCCGTCGCAGAGCTTGAGGAGGCCGTGGGCGGTCCCGTCATGACGATGTCCGGTGTGGCGCATCTGGGTGTAACCGAAGTTCTGCGGGCGCTGCGCAGCCAGATCGACGACAACCGTGTGCGTCAGAAACCCGCTGAGGAGGCACAGCCTTGGCAACCCTGACCTCGGCACGCCGTCTGGTGGTAAAAATCGGGTCGGCTTTGCTGGTTGATCGCGATACTGGCCTGCTGCGGTCTGACTGGCTGCTGTCGTTGGCGCAGGATGTTTCCTGGCTCAAGGGGCAGGGGAAAGATGTAATCCTTGTTTCGTCCGGTTCGATTGCACTGGGTCGCGGTGTATTGGGTCTGCCGATGGCGGCACTGCCCTTGGAACAGTCACAGGCTGCTGCTGCGGTCGGGCAAATCCGGCTTGCACGCGCTTATGAAGAAGCGTTGGCACCCCATGGGATCACCACGGCGCAGGTTCTGGTGACGCTTGAAGACAGCGAAGATCGCCGCAGGTATCTGAACTCACGCGCAACCTTGGAAACTCTGCTTGGGTTGGGCGTCGTGCCGATCGTCAATGAAAACGACACGGTTGCAACGGACGAAATCCGGTATGGCGACAATGACCGCTTGGCCGCGCAAATCGCGGTGACAGTAGGGGCCGACCAACTGATTCTGCTGTCGGATGTGGATGGCTTCTATTCGGGCAATCCTAAGGAAGACACTTCGGCGAAGCGCTTCGAGACAATCGACAGGATCACACCTGAGATTGAAGCTATGGCTGGTGATGCGGGATCGGGCCTGTCCAAAGGCGGGATGAAGACAAAGCTGTTGGCGGCCAAGATGGCAACCGCTGGTGGTTGCGCCATGGCAATTACTGAAGGGTCGGTTCTGAACCCTCTGAAAACGCTCGAAAACGGTGCCAATTCCACATGGTTTACTGCGACATTGGATCCACATGCAGCCCGCAAACGCTGGATTTCGGCGATGAAACCTCGGGGTGAGATTACCGTGGACGAGGGGGCGGCCAAGGCACTGGCCAATGGCAAAAGCCTGCTACCTGCCGGGATTGTGGAAGTGACCGGAGATTTCGGTCGTGGCGATCCTGTCGCCGTCCTTGATCTGGAATCCCGCCGTCTGGCTCAGGGGATCAGCCGGTATACGGCGCAGGAAGCCGATGCGATCAAGGGGCGTAAGTCTTCTGAGATTGAAGCGACGCTGGGCTATCCCGGTCGCGCAGCCCTGATCCACCGGGACGACCTGGCCCTTTAACCTTCAATAAGATGATCTGAAAGGCACGCGATATGAAAGACTTCGACAGCATTCCTGCTCTGATGGAAGATCTTGGGAAACGTGCCAAAGCCGCTTCGCGTGAACTGGCTTTCGCAACAGCTGAACGAAAGCACGCGGCGCTGATTGCAGCCGCCGACGCGGTTTGGGCCAACCGGGCACGGATCATCGAAGCTAATCAAAAAGATCTGGAATTCGGCCGCGACAAGGGACTGAGCCCCGCAATGATGGATCGCCTGATGCTGGACGAGGCGCGTGTTCAGGGCATGGTGGACGGGCTGAGAACCGTCGCGGATCAGGCCGATCCGGTGGGTGAGGTTCTGTCTGAGTGGAATATGCCCACGGGCCTTAACATCCAGCGCGTCCGGACACCGTTGGGGGTTATCGGCGTGATCTATGAAAGCCGACCCAACGTGACTGCGGATGCCGGGGCGCTGTGCCTGAAATCGGGCAATGCGGTAATCCTGCGTGGCGGATCCGAAAGCTTTCATTCCTCAACCGCGATCCATGCCTGTCTGGTCGAAGGGCTGAAGGCCGCGAACCTGCCCGAAAACGCCATTCAACTGGTGCCCACACGCGACCGCGCTGCGGTGCAGGAGCTGCTGACGCTGACCGACTATGTCGACGTCATCGTTCCACGCGGAGGCAAGGGACTGGTGGGCCTTGTACAACGAGAGGCCCGTGTGCCGGTCTTTGCCCATCTCGAAGGCATCGTGCACATTTACATCGACAAGGCTGCTGATCCGCAGAAAACGCTGGAAGTTGTGCTGAATGCCAAAACCCGCCGCACTGGTATTTGCGGAGCCGCTGAATGCTTGCTGGTTCATCAGGATATCGCCGACACACTGGGGCGTGACGTGGTTGCGGCACTGGTCCTTTCAGGCGTCGAGGTTCACGCCGACGGTGTTCTCGCTGGGGAGGGTACAGTTGCTGCTACGGCGGATGACTGGGGAAAAGAGTTCCTCGACAGCGTGATTGCGGCGAAGCCTGTTGCCGATATCGACGCGGCGATTGCCCATATTCAGCAATACGGCTCGAACCACACCGATTGCATCATGACCGAGGATGACGCAGCAGCGACCCGTTTCTTTGAGCGTCTCGACAGCGCAATCCTGATGCACAATGCCTCGACCCAGTTTGCGGATGGCGGCGAGTTCGGTATGGGGGCCGAAATCGGAATCGCAACGGGCAAAATGCACGCGCGCGGGCCGGTCGGGGCGGCGCAATTGACCAGTTTCAAATATCTCGTGCGTGGGAACGGAACGATCCGGGCTTAAAACCGAAGTGACACGCGGGTTGCCGAAGTTTCAACGGCAATCCGCCGACCCATCGCAGCCGCCGTTTCAGGCAGCAACGCGAATTGAACGTGCGCGGGCGTGATCTTGGTGGGAAACCGACCTGTCACGACGTTCTTCCAAAGATCACCATCAACATTCAACCTGTCTGCAACCCCGGTCACTATCCAATTGTTGCCCTGATTTACGATCTCGACCGCGCCGCCAAGTGGCATGGCACTTTCGCAGCACATAAGCGCCAGAAAGGCCAGTTTGACCTGATTACGCGGCACAGGCCCGGACAGGTTCCAGTTGACCTGTATTCGCCCGGCACGCTCGATATCTTTCAACAATTCGGTTACTTCGGTCCGACCAAGCGGCTGATCACTGGCCGAGCCAAAGGCAACGCGGAAAAAGCGAATACGTGCCCCGGCACTTCCGACACTGCCCGAGATCAGCTCCAACTCGGGGCCCTGTACGGCGCCCACCATATCCAACAGCTCAAGCCCGTTGGTGATTGCCCCGATCGGGCTGATCAGATCGTGGCAAATCCGCGAACCGATCAATTCGGCCAGGTTGAAGTTGCTCTCGCCCATGTGTACCTCCGACTGTATCTGCCGCACGTCCCGGAGGCCCCTATGACAGACATGAATGCTATACTTGCACCGGGCATGTTTGTCCGCCACCCGGATTTTCCCGATTGGGGTGTCGGACAGGTTCAGTCCAACATTGCAGGCAAGATCACCGTCAACTTTCGCGAGCAGGGAAAAGTGGTGATCGACGGAACGCGCATCGCCCTGATGCCGGTCTTTGATCTGTGAAAGTGGTTTAGGAAAGGTTAACAACGCTGACCGAAGCGGGGCTTGTTGCCTTTGGCTGAAAAACTGCGGTATCAGCAGCCAAAAGAACACGGATCACCCCATATGCCGGATACTGGCCCTTCTTTCACCGTAAAACTGGCCGAGACCGAAGCCGACCTGCAAGCAGCTCAACGCCTGCGCTATGACGTCTTCGTGCGCGAGTTGGGGGGCGGCGGAGAGATGGTCGATCACGATGCTGGCCTCGAGAAAGACCGTTTCGACCCGTATTTCGATCATATGTTGGCCTATGATGATCAAACCGGCGAAATTATTGGCGTCTACAGGATGTTACCGGGCGAACGTGCTGCGGAACTGGGGCAATTCTATTCCGAAGATGAATATGACCTGACCGTTCTCAAGAACAGCGGGCGCAAACTGCTGGAGTTGGGACGGTCGTGCCTGCACCCCGACTACCGTGGGGGTACGGCAATGTACCACCTGTGGAACGGTTTGGCCGCTTATGTAGCGGAACGTGACATTGAGGTGCTGTTCGGCGTTGCGAGTTTTCACGGAACAGACGTGACCACATTGGCGCAGCCCTTGTCGATGCTTCACCACAACCATCTGGCTCCGCCAGAGTTGCGCGTACGGGCGCAGCCCGATGTTTTTCAGTCGATGGACCTTGTGAAACCAGAGGCTTTGGACCGCCGCACCGCCATGGTTCAGGTGCCAGCATTGATCAAAGCCTACCTGCGCTTGGGTGGTTTCGTGGGCGAGGGCGCCTTTATCGACTACACCTTCAACACAACGGATGTTTGCTTGATCCTCGACACGACGCGCATGAATGAACGGCAGCGTCGAATTTATGGCGGGGCGTGACGTTGTGAACGACCCGCTCTGGAATAGTGAAGATGCGCCCGATCCGATCGAGCTGGGCGTTATTGGATGGGTTTTGGTCATTCTGCGCGGAGTCCCGCTGGCGGCCCTTGTCTTTGGTGGCCTGATTATCCTTCTGGCTGTTCGCCTGATCGAGTATCCGTTTTTCGGTGTCCGGCGACCTGTCACGCCGTTCATCACGCAGTTTGTCTGCCGCAACGCGTTTCGGATTCTTGGCATCGGCTTCCGCACATCCGGCGCGCTGATGAAAGAGAGGGGCGCGGTGGTCGCAAACCACACGTCCTGGCTGGATATTTTCGCCCTGAACGCGCGCAAGCGGGTCTATTTTGTTTCCAAGGCAGAAGTTGCCAAATGGCCCGGTATCGGCTGGCTGGCCCGTGCGACCGGGACGCTATTCATCGAACGGGATCGCAAGAAAGCCAAGGAACAAACCAAACTGTTTGAAACCCGCCTGAAGGTGGGTCATAAACTATTGTTTTTCCCCGAAGGCACTTCAACAGATGGACTTCGCATTTTACCCTTCAAAACAACGCTTTTCGCCGCGTTCTTTGCAGATGAATTACGTGATTTCATGTATATCCAACCCGTTTCCGTGGTGTTTCACGCGCCCAAAGGCCAGCCAAAACGCTTTTATGGCTGGTGGGGGGATATGGAGTTCGGGCCGCATTTGCTGAAGACCCTAGGCGCACGTCGGCAGGGAAGTGTTGAACTGATCTATCATGCGCCTGCACGGGTCAGCGACTTTGAAAATCGCAAGGCTCTGGCCGCCCATTGTGAAGACGCTGTCAGGCATGCGCACGCATTGGCGCAGCTTGAAAAATAAGGCCGATTGGTCCTTGCGCATCGCGCCAACCTGCCTTATACGCGCGCCATTCAAACCCGCAGGCGGGGTTTGGCCTTTTTGAGGGAGACATCCTCATCAAGACCGCCGGTTGGAGCATCCGCTTCTTTCACCCCCGCCCAGGCGTAAACCGGAAAAGGAAAATAGCATGGCTCTTCCCGAGTTCACCATGCGTCAGCTGCTGGAAGCTGGCGTTCACTTTGGTCACCAGACACAGCGTTGGAACCCCCGCATGGGCCCGTTCATCTACGGCTCGCGCAATGGCATCCACATCATGGACCTGACCCAGACCGTTCCGATGCTTGATCAGGCTCTGCAGGCTGTTCGTGACACCGTTGCAAAGGGTGGCCGCATTCTGTTTGTTGGCACCAAGCGCCAGGCCGCTGGCCCGATTGCTGAAGCGGCTGAAAAGTCGGCTCAGTACTACATGAACCACCGCTGGCTGGGCGGCACGCTGACCAACTGGAAAACCGTTTCCCAGTCGATCAACCGTCTGAACCAGATCGACGAAGCCATGGAATCGGGCGCAGAAGGCCTGACCAAGAAAGAGCGTCTGGGCATGGAACGTGACCAAGGCAAACTTCAGGCGTCGCTGGGTGGTATCCGCGAAATGGGCGGCGTTCCGGACCTGCTGTTCGTCATCGACGTTAAGAAAGAAGCATTGGCCATCGCAGAAGCCAACAAACTGGGTATCCCGGTTGTGGCTGTTGTCGACACCAACTGCTCGCCCGATGGCGTTGACTACATCATCCCCGGCAACGACGACGCAGCTCGCGCAATCGCTCTGTACTGCGATCTGGCCGCACGCGCCGCTCTGGACGGTATGACCGCGCAGATGGGTGCAGCAGGCGTTGACCTGGGCGCATTCGAAGAAGCTCCGGTTGAAGAAGCTCTTGCGGAAGAAGCCGCAGAAGCCCCTGCCGAAGCGTAAGCTGCCCGTCACGTAAATGACATATGGGGCAGGGTAGACCTGCCCCAATTCCGTTTGAATTGAGGAGAGCCAAAAGATGGCAATCACAGCAGCAATGGTTAAAGAACTGCGCGACTCGACCGGCGCAGGCATGATGGACGCAAAAAAAGCGCTGACCGAAACCGGCGGCAACATGGACGACGCCGTTGACTGGCTGCGCACCAAAGGCCTGGCCAAAGCAGCCAAGAAATCGGGCCGTACCGCAGCAGAAGGTCTGGTTGCTGTTCACGTCAGCGGTGGCAACGGTGTTGCTGTCGAAGTGAACTCGGAAACCGATTTCGTTGCGAAAAACGCTGAGTTCCAGGAAATGGTCGGCAAGATTGCGAACGCTGCTGAAGGTGTGGACAACATCGAAGCACTGCTGGCTGCTGATCTGGGCGGCAAAAGCGTTGCCGACACCCTGACCGACAAGATCGCCACCATCGGCGAAAACATGTCGGTGCGCCGCATGGCCAAGCTGTCGGGCGACACTGTTGTGTCTTATGTGCACAACGCTGCGACCAACGGCATGGGCAAAATCGGTGTGCTGGTCGCTCTGTCGGGTGGTGATGAGGCTATCGGCAAGCAGGTTGCGATGCACATCGCAGCTGTAAACCCGGCCGCCCTGTCCGAGGCCGACATGGATCCGGCAATTGTCGAGAAGGAAAAGCAGGTTCAGATGGACATCGCCCGCGAATCCGGCAAGCCGGAGCAGGTGATCGAAAAGATGATCGAAGGCCGCATGAAGAAATTCGTCGCCGAATCGACATTGCTGAGCCAGCAATTCGTTGTGAACCCTGATCTGACCGTTGAAGCCGCTGCAAAAGAAGCAGGCGCAACCATCACCGGCTTCATTCGCTTGGAAGTTGGCGAAGGCATCGTTGTGGAAAAAGAAGACTTCGCTGCCGAAGTCGCAAAAGCCGCTCAAGGCTAAAGAGAGGCTCCAACCGGGGCCTTTCTGAACAAAATGAAAGGGTTACGCATCGCGTAGCCCTTTTTTGTTGGTGACACATCTTAGAATTAGCGAAGAAGTGAAGGATTGGAGGGCCCCGCATGATGGGGATGGTCGAGGCCCCCCAAAATTCCGACACAGGTACGCGGACGAATAGGCGCCCCCTTGTCAGAGTGATTGGAGAGCTTTGAAATTGCAAAGATCCAATCGAATGTTCCCTGGCTAAAGCCACCACTCACGGAACACTCTCACTTTGCAACTTTTAAGTTAGATTTGAAAAGTAGTGATTTCCTTACCTAAGGTAAACTGACGCTGTATGGCGTCAGAAAAACACTCCTAAACTTCCATAATGAATATCTGATTATGCAAAGACGCCTTTAACACAGCCTGTGCTGTCGTTTCGACCGACAACGCCTCACGGGCGAGTCGTAGATGCTTTTCAACAGTTGCCGCTGTCAGGCCCATCAGCAGGGCAATGTCCTGCGTGGTTTTGCCGTCACCGACCCATTGCAATGCCTCGCGCTGACGCTTTGTCAGGGCCCGGTTCGGTGGGTTGAAAGGCAAGGTCAGGATCTTGAGATGCGCAACGTTGTTCATCAAAAGAATGTCTTCGCCATGCTCGTGCCAGATCGCGTCAATGTCTTCCTGACTCATCCCTTCCTTGGCGGACAGGGAAATCGCCCCTTTAGACCGCACCGAGACCGAGTTGAAGCTGATGGTGTAACCAGAAACGACACCCATGGACTTGTTGAATTCGAAAACCTCGCGCTCTTTGTCGGTCATCGACCCTCGAGAGTGCATGTCCAGCAACATTTTCCAGCTGGCGGCGCCTTCATTGTCCAGCGCCCATTTCAACATGGGGGCGTGAAAATACAAACCGTCCTTGATGAAACCATCCACATAGGCACGGTTATGGTTGGTCAGAATGACAAAGTCCTCTGGATCACCCAATGAGGTTGCCGTCCTGTATTGCGTGTGGCCGTAGATAAGGCGATCGAACCCGAATTCCGCCATCTGTCGGCAATGCGCATCCCACAGGTCTTCCAGGGTCTTGGCATAGCTGACAAACCGCAGATAATCCCTGAGGGTCATGCCGTGCCACCTGCTTTCAGATGCGCGGCCAGCGCGTCCAGAGCAAGAACATAGCCTTGGGCGCCAAAGCCACAGATCTGCCCCAGAGCAACAGGCGCGACATAGGACTTGTGCCGGAATGCTTCCCTTGCATGGATGTTGGACAGGTGAACCTCGACAACCGGCAGGTCAACTGACGCGATGGCATCCATCAGCGCAACCGACGTGTGTGTGAACGCCCCCGCATTGATCACAAGGCCATCCTGCACACCGCGTGCGCCGTGGATCGCATCAATTAACACACCTTCATGGTTGGATTGCAGATGCGAGACTTCAAGGCCAATGGACGCGCCATGGCGCAGGCAATCCTCCTCGATCATCTTCAAAGTGGTGCTGCCGTAAACCTCGGGCTGACGTGTGCCAAGCAGGTTGAGGTTTGGGCCATTCAATACCAAAACGTTGTGCATGTCTTCACGATCCCCATGAATGGTACATAGACGCCTAAAGGTCGGGTTGTCTACCTGACTTTGCCGGATCGAGTACAGCCTAAAAACCGGTGTGCGAAGCGGACCGCCATTTTATTCCCGGCCTCAACTTTCCTCCATGGTGACAACGATTTTTCCCAGAACGGATCGTTGCGACAATTGTTCAAGCGCCTCGTGCGCGCGGGCAAGCGGGAACCGGGCGCCAATTCGCGGTCTTATTTTCCCGGCTGTATATAGATCGAACAGGTTCTTGACGTTGTCAGCATGGCCGATTGGGTCGCGGAAAACTGACGCGCCCCAAAACACACCAACGATCTGGCATCCTTTCAAAAGAGCCAGATTCAAGGGAATCCGCGGAATGCCCGCTGGGAAACCGACGACAAGATAACGGCCTTTCCAGGCCATGCTGCGCAGGGACGGTTCGGCCAGCGCACCCCCAACGGCGTCGTAGACGACGTCCACGCCATCAGAACCTGCAAGTTTCTTAACTTCGGCTGAGAAGGCTTTTTGCGCATCCTTGTCCATGTCGCGCGGGTAAATCACCACGTCATCGGCACCAATCTGGCTACAGAATTCGGCCTTTTCAGGTGATGAAACGGCTGCGATCACCCTGGCACCCATGGCTTTGCCCAGTTCAATGGCGGCTGACCCCACACCTCCGGCGGCACCCAGTACCAACAGGGTTTCACCGGATTGAATCTCCGCCCGATCTTTCAACGCGTGGTAGGACGTGCCGTAGGTGAAAATGAAACAGGCGGCATCTTCATAGGGCATCGCATCAGGAATTCGGATCGCAGTGTCCGCCTTGAGTGTGACGCGGGTCGAAAACCCACCATGTCCGGTTAGGGCCAAAACACGGTCGCCGGGCTTAAATCTACTGACGCCTTCGCCCAAAGCCAGAACTTCACCCGCGATCTCGCCGCCTGGGGCGAAGGGCCGTGGCGGCTTCATCTGGTACAGATCGCGGATAATCAACGTGTCCGGAAAGTTCACGCCCGCAGCTTTCACACCGATCAAAAGCTGACCTTTGCCCGGCTTCGGGTCGGGTAGGGTCGTAAGTTCCAGGGTTGCGGGACCGCCCGGTGCGACGCTGAGTAATGCTTGCATACCGCCTCTGATCTGCCTGTACTTTGTGTCGAGGAAGTTTTGGTGCAGCATGGTTTTTTGTCAACGCTACGGTCCAACGCCTGCCGCGACGGCAAGAAGAACGCAATTTGTATCAGGATGAACTGGTGACAAAGAAACTGAGGAGCACAAAATGACCCCCGACACCCTCTTTTCGCTTCACGGCAAAACCGCATTGGTAACAGGTGGGGCTACAGGTATTGGCCGTATGGCAGCCGAGGCGCTGGTTCGGGCGGGTGCGCGCGTGCTCATTGCCTCAAGAAAAGGAGACGCCTGTGCCGAGGTCGCAGCAGAACTGAACGCGCTGGACGCGCCGGGCAGCGCCGAAGGCTTTGCCGGTGACATTGGCAGCGCAGCCGGTATAGGCAAGCTGGTCTCTGACATTCAGGAGCGTACGGTCAAACTGGACATCCTGATGAACAATTCGGGGGTGTCTTGGGGTGCCCCTATGGGGCAGTTTCCCTACGATGCATGGGAAAAGGTCATGTCCGTCAACGTGACAGGTATATTCGAACTGACCCAGCGGCTTTTGCCAATGCTAATGAAATCAGGCACCGCCGAAGACCCGGCGCGCGTTGTCAATGTGGGGTCAGTCATGGGTGAAGTCCCAATGGGCGATGGAGCCTACAGCTATTCGGCCTCAAAGGCTGCAGTTCTGCATCTGACCAAAGTCTTGGCCAAGGAACTTTCACCGTACCACATCACAGTGAACGCGCTGGCGCCGGGGCCGTTTGTGTCGCGTATGACAGCCTTTGCGACAGCCGATGAGGATACCAGAGAACGGGTTGGCAAGTCTGTACCTCTGGGTCGCGTCGGACGGGACGAGGATATTGCAGGCTGTATGTTGTTCCTGTGCGGTCGCGGCGGCAGTTATGTGACAGGTGCGGTGATCCCGGTTTCGGGTGGGATCAACGTGGTGACTGCGGGAAACATCTTTGCCGAGGCCCTGTGACAGGAAGACAGCCAATGAGAACCGAAACAAATCTGGATCTGGCGGCAGTAGATGCGTATCTGAGCGCGCATCTTTCGGGCTACAACGGGCCATTGGAGGCGAGGAAATTTGATGTAGGGCAATCCAACCCGACGTTTGAACTGCGCACGCCAGAGAAAGCCTATGTGCTGCGCCGAAAACCCGCCGGAATATTGCTGAAATCGGCACATGCCGTTGATCGCGAATTTCGGGTTCAAAGCGCCCTTGCCGGAAGCGAGGTTCCGGTGCCCAAGATGTATCTGCTGTGTGAAGACGACAGCGTCATCGGCTCGGCCTTTTATGTGATGGAACACTTGAAGGGCAGGGTGTTTCCAGACCCAACCCTGCCCAAAGAAAGTAACGAAACCCGCGCCGCCATTCTTGACGAGATGAACAGGGTTCTTGCCCAGTTGCATATGGTGGATATCGATGCCATTGGCCTGTCTGACTATGGGCCGGTTGGCAACTATTACGAGCGTCAGATCGCACGCTGGACCAAGCAATACCGCGCGTCCGAGACCTCGGCCATTGCAGATATGGATGCGCTGGCCAATGCGCTCGAGACCTCGGTACCGGCCGATGACGGGCAGCGCACGCTGGTGCACGGGGATTACCGCATCGACAACCTGATGTTCGCGCCAAATCGGGCGGAATGTATCGGGGTGCTGGATTGGGAACTGTCGACGATCGGTCACCCTTATGCGGATCTTGCCGCAGTAATCATGCAATGGCAGTTGCCGCCGGGAAAACAGGGCCGGGGGCTGGCAGGTGTCGATCGAAAAAGTCTGGGCCTGCCCAGCGATGAGGCATTCATTGCCCAATACTGCAAACGTCGAGGTCTGGATGGCATAGACAATTTCGGCTTTTATCTCGGCTTCAATTTCTTTCGCATGGCGGGCATTCTACAGGGTGTCTACAAACGCGCGCTGGATGGGAACGCATCCGACCCTGACCGAGCAAAGGCTTTTGGCGCATATGTTCCGATATTCGCCCAGCATGGCCTGAAAGCGCTTGAAACTACATTAGAGTGACGCCCTATCAAACTGTTTTTACGTCTCTATTTTCTTGAAATCTCAACCTCAAGGTTTGGCAGGCTATTCTTTCCAAAAAACAATTCAGACCCGGTGAACATGCTGGGAACCCCAAACACGCCACGCCGAACCGACGACTTGGTTATCTCCTTCAGTTTCAGTTTAACGTCGGGGCTCGACATGGCTTCGCGAATTTTGCGAACGGGCAAGTCGTTTTCATGCAGGATATCCGTTAGGACACCGAGTTCGTCCGCCTTCTGACCATGCACCCAGATTGCATCAAAAATCGCGTTTATATATTTGACTTCCCAAGGTTTTCCATTGGCAAAGCACGCACCGCGCATGGCAAGTTTGGTATTGATCGGAAAATGCGGGCTCATATGAAAGCTCAGCCCACGACGGCGGGCAAACCTATGCAGATCATGCGTCAAATAGGCCGTTTTCTGGCGGTTTTCGGAATATGCCTGAAATGGGCTTTGGTTATGCGTCGCCTTGAACACCGCAGGCAGAAGGACAGGCACATATGTAATGCTTGCGTTATGGCGCTCGGCAAGTTGGGGAAGGATCTTATGGGCGAGAAACGCGTTCGGGCTGCAAAAATCGTAAATGAAGTCTATGGTCTGCGTCATAGGGTTCCTCCGTTTCGGTCCCTTGAAATCTTGTTCATTGAACTTCAGGCGAATCTGCTTCGAAATCAGTCTAACATTTCATTGTGAGACACGCTGATGAAGTCTGTTCACGAAATTCTCTGCAACACGCGGCTTTTTGCTGTTATTTCAGGTCACAAGCTTAAACAGTCGCAATTCAGAACCTCACGGAAGCTCGCGAATGTCCCACAGGCAATCCATGTTTGATCAAACCCGGCTGGATCGGCTTAGCCATTGGATGGAGAGCTATGTTGAGCAGCGTAAATATGCTGGATCATCCTTTTTGCTGCGCCAAAATGGGAATGAGGCCTTTTTTCATGCCTGTGGTCTCAGCAGCCTGGAGACTGGCCGGCCCTTCCAACGCGACACGTTGGTGCGCATTTATTCCATGACCAAACCGGTCACATCGGTCGCGTTAATGACATTGGTCGAACGTGGGCTTGTTCACCTGAACGCGCCTGTGTCTGAGTTTCTACCTGAATTCAAAGATATGCAGGCGCTGGTTCCGGCGGCGGAGAGACTGGATCAGACCGAGGCTGCACCGCCTCCAACTCTGCATCAGTTACTGACGCATACCAGTGGGCTAAGCTATCCGTTCAACCCCGGGCTTTTGCCCCAAGCGATGGATGAACGGGACCTTATTTTCAAACCTAATCAGGGACTTCTGGAACACCTTTTGCGCGATCTGGCAGGGCTGCCACTGGCGTTCCAACCCGGTGCACGCTGGGAATACTCGGTCGGGATTGACGTGCTGGGTCGTGTGATCGAGGTGGTCTCGGGCCAGTCACTGGAGCAGTTCTTTCGAAGCGAAATCCTTGAGCCGCTGGACATGCGAGAAACAGGTTTTTCCGCACCCGCTGGGGCAGGGGATCGTTTCGCATCGCTCTATACCCCATTGGCTGGCGACGCGATGGCGCTGAATTCCGCGGATCACGGTAGCGAATGCCTGCGACTGTTCGATTCCCACATAGGATCCCCGTTCGAAAACACGACGACCTTTTCCGGTGGTGGCGGTCTGATCTCGACAATCGATGATTATGCCAAATTCGCGGACATGCTTCGAAATCGGGGGGCCGGGAACGGGTGCCGCTTACTTGGTCCGAAAACAGTCGATTTCATGATGCGCAATCACCTTCCCGGCGACATTGCGTCAATGGGTCCGCAGAGTTTTGCAGAGCAACCGATGGACGGAATGGGCTTTGGGCTGGCTGGAGCCGTCGTCCTGAACCCCGGTCTGGTAAAAGTTCCCGGCTCAATCGGAGATTTCAGCTGGGGTGGTATGGCCTCGACTTATTTCTGGATTGACTGGCAGAATGACCTGACGGCGATTTTCTTTACCCAACTGTCCCCGTCAAGTTCGTACCCATCCCGTGCCGAACTCAAGGCGCTGGTCCATGCGGCCATGATTGAATGATTTCCCCTGTACTGATACCCGGTGCCGGACGACACAACTTGCGAGCAGACGATGACCGAAGCGGAACGTATCTTACTGGATCTTCTGGATATTGAACGTCTTGAGGTCGATCTGTTTCGCGGGACAGGGTCGGGCGGTGAAACGCCAACACGCATCTTTGGTGGGCAGGTCATCGCGCAAGCGCTAGCTGCGGCGTATCGGACTGTTGAAGAACGGTTATGCCATTCGCTGCACGCCTATTTCATTCGCCCGGGCGATCCGGAGAAACCCGTTATTTATCAAGTTGATCGAGCGCGAGACGGAGGTTCTTTCACAACCCGCCGCGTGGTTGCGATTCAGCACGGAAAGCAAATACTGAACATGTCTGCATCGTTTCATGTCCAAGATGAAGGCTGGGACCATCAGCATCCGATGCCCGTCGTGAACGCACCGGAAGCATACCCGTCCCGATCTGAATTGCGTAAAACATACGTTGAACGTGTTCCCGAAAGGTTGAGGGGTGAATTGCTGCGCGAGCGCCCGATCGAGGTCCGTGAAGTCGATCATCTGGACCCATTCACACCGAAAGTCTCTGATGATCGAAACCAGACCTGGTTCCGTATGCCCGCTGCTGCTTCGGTCGACACCAGAACGCAGCACTTACTTCTGGCTTATGCGTCTGACATGAACCTGATGTCCTCTGGGTTGCGGCCACACGGGCTGAGCTGGTTTAGCGGAGAGTTCAACGGCGCAAGTCTGGACCACGCGCTATGGTTTCACGCGCCAGTGAATTTTCAGAACTGGCATCTTTACGTGATGGATTCGCCGTGGACGGGGCAGGGACGCAGCTTTAACCGTGGATCGATCTATTCCGAGGACGGTACCCTTGTTGCATCTGTTGCACAGGAAGGATTGATGCGCAGAGTTCGCGCACAACCTTAAGTGCTGCCACTAAATCTCTGATTTAACTTCTGCATTCCAACAAGCCACCGGTCGTAGTCAACCGCTTTGAACTGCAAATAATCAGCAACTTGTGGATGAGGTAGAACCAAAAACTTTTCATCTCGAATAGCTAGCACACAGGATTCAGCCACGTCGCTCGGCTCGAGCATTCCATCAATCGAAGCTACTGAGATCTCATGGCCTTCGGTCATTTTCGAACGCACAGCCTGCGGACACAGGACCGAGACTTTTAATCCTTCCGAGCCATATGTCAGCGAAAGCCATTCGGCAAATCCTACAGCGGCGTGTTTGGTAACCCCATATGGGGCTGCACCAGGTTGGTTCAGCAAACCTGCCGCAGACGCAGTTATCATTATATATCCGCCGCCGCGACGAACCATGCGTGGAACCAGATGGCGAGCAGTCCAGACATGGGACATGACATTGATCTTCCAGATCCGATCCCAATCTTCGTCCGCAACATCGAGACCACCAAGCGTCAGAATTCCCGCATTTGCGCAAAACAGGTCTATTGGTCCGACAGTTTCTTCTACAAAATCAATGAGATCCTTGATCTGCGCTTCGCTGGAAATGTCGCAGGGATACGCCTGACCGCCGATTTTCTCCGCGACCAAATTTGCACCAGCGATGTCGACATCCGAGCAGACTACACGTGCACCTTCATGGGAAAACCGTTCCGCAAGACCACGACCAATGCCTTGGGCTGCGCCGGTGATTATGACAGTTTTGTTCACAAGCTCCATGCGTATTCCGGTCAGGTTCGTTACTGTGTTTTCAATGTGTTGGCTTGCGTTCCGTATTACAAGTGCCCTTATTTTACCATAATACCAATTATACGTTATATGGCATGGCGGAGAAATACTCAGATACAACCGCAATCAGCGATCAGATAAATGCGATCAACACAGGTCTGATGCGTGTTATCCCAACGCGTAACCGGCACCTCGGACTGTGCGGACCGGGTCTTCGCCGCCATGTTGCGTCAAGGCTTTGCGCAGGCGTCCAATGTGAACATCAACCGTACGCGTATCGACATAGATATCGCGTCCCCAAACCCGATCCAGCAATTGTTCACGACTCCAGACCCTGCCCGGCTTTTCCATGAACGTGCTGAGAAGCCGGAATTCGGTTGGACCCAGTTTCAAGGGCTTACTGTCGCGGCTGACCTTGTGAGTTTCTGAATCCAGAATGATGTCATCATATTCCAGTCGCAAACCAACAGTTGCCGGACGGACGCGGCGCAGTTGTGTTCGAACACGCGCCATCAGTTCGACGATCGAATATGGCTTGACCACATAGTCGTCGGCACCGGTTTCCAGCCCGCGAACCTTGTCTACCTCTTCTGATCTGGCCGACAGCATGATTATCGGGATCGAACGTGTGTCCGGACGGCTTTTGAGCCGTCGGCAAACCTCAATCCCGCTGAGGTTGGGCATCATCCAGTCCAGAACGATGATATCCGGGCAGTCTTCGTCGACCAGCAGCATAGCTTCGTCACCGTTGGCCGCTTTTGAGACGCGAAAACCTTCGGCTTCAAGGTTGTAGGCCAGCACCTCGCGTTGGGCCAACTCATCCTCGACCACCAGAACCGTCGGTTGATCTGCGGACATCTCACGCCTCTCCTACGCTGTTTGTGACGTTATGTCGGCCTTGGGCCGGGCCTCGGTCGGGCGGTCGCCTGTGACCAGATACACCACCTGCTCGGCAATCGAGGTTACGTGGTCGCCCATACGTTCGATGTTCTTGGCGATGAAATGCAGGTGCATACAGGCAGAAATATTGCGTGGATCCTCGGCCATGAAGGTCAGAAACTCGCGGAACAGGCCGTTATACATCTGGTCGACCTCTTCATCACGGTTGATGACGTCGGTAGCCAGTTCCGCGTCGCGTTGAATATAAGCGTCCAGTGCGTCGCGCAGCATACGTTCAACCTCGCGCGCCATGCGGCGCAAGGCAGCGGCACTGCCGCTGATCTCGCCAGCACTGGCCAGAACGGTCGTACGCTTGGCGATGTTCTTCGCATAGTCACCAATCCGCTCAAGATTGCCGGATACCTTCAGGACCGAAAGCACCAATCGCAGGTCACTGGCCGTGGGCGCGCGCAAGGCAATCAGACGCGCAGTTTCCTCGTCAATCAGGTCTTCCAACGCGTCGATGGCCTTGTCACCTTGCCGCACTTCCTGGGCCAGCTCAATGTCGCGGCTTTCAAGCGAGCGCGCCGCGCTCATGATAGCTGCCTCAACCAGGCCGCCCATCTTCATGATATGCGCCTGGATCGCCTCGAGGTCGCGGTCAAAAGCAGATGCAATATGTTGTTCGCTCATTGTTTGATACCTGTGCTTAGCCGATACGGCCAGTAATGTAGCTTTCCGTGCGCGGATCGACCGGGTTGGTGAAAATCTGACCGGTTTCACCAAATTCGACCAGATTACCCAGGTGAAAGAAGGCCGTTTTCTGGCTGACGCGGGCGGCCTGCTGCATCGAATGGGTGACGATCACAACCGAGTATCGCGACCGCAATTCGTCGATCAACTCTTCGACCTGTGCGGTTGCAATCGGGTCGAGCGCCGAGCACGGCTCGTCCATCAACAGAACTTCCGGTTCAGTTGCCACGGCGCGGGCGATACACAGACGCTGCTGTTGACCCCCTGAAAGCCCCGTGCCGGGCGCATCCAGACGGTCCTTGACCTCATCCCAGATTGCGCCTCGACGCAGGGATTTCTCAACGATCTCATCCAGTTCCGCTTTATTCTTGGCCAGGCCATGGATGCGCGGACCATAGGCCACGTTGTCGTAGATCGACTTGGGGAACGGGTTCGGTTTTTGGAACACCATGCCCACTTTGGCACGCAACTGAACGGGGTCGACCCGCTTGTCATAGATGTCTTCGCCATCCAAAAGGATATCACCTTCGACACGGCAGATATCGATGGTGTCGTTCATCCGGTTCAGACACCGCAGGAAGGTCGATTTTCCACAACCCGAAGGGCCGATAAAGGCCGTGACGGTCTTGTCTTCTATCTCAACGCTCACGTCTTTGATGGCGTGGGTATCACCGTAATAAACCTGAACCTTCTTCGCGTTGATCTTGATGTCTTTGGAGTTCACGGTTCTCTCCACTCGTGTCATGTCGTTCATTGTTGCCCCCAATTACCAGCGGCGTTCAAAGCGGCGGCGCAGGATGATAGCGATGATATTCATGGTCAGCAGGAACATCAAAAGGATGATGATGCCGCCCCAGGCCTTTTCGTAGAACCCGACATCAGCGCGCGCGGCCCATGTGTAAATCTGGGCGGGCATTGCCGAGTTCGGCTCGGTAAAGCCGGCAAGGAACCCGTCGGGATATCCCCGCGCCACAAAACCTACCATGCCGATCAGCAGCAACGGTGCGGTTTCACCCAAGGCTTGTGCAAGACCGATGATGGTACCGGTCAGAATGCCCGGCGCGGCCAAAGGCAGCACGTGGTGAAACACCGCCTGCATTTTCGAGGCCCCTACCCCCAACGCCGCATCACGGATCGACGGCGGAACCGCTTTCAGCGAGGCGCGGGTCGAGATGATGATCGTCGGCAATGTCATGAGGGTCAGAACCAGACCACCAACCAGCGGTGCTGATTGTGGCAGGTGCATGAACTGGATAAACACGGCCAGACCCAGAATACCGAACACAATCGACGGCACGGCGGCAAGGTTCGAGATGTTCACTTCAATCAGGTCGGTGAATCTGTTCTGCGGGGCGAATTCTTCAAGATAAATCGACGCCGCCACACCAATGGGCAAAGACAGGCCCAAAACCACCAGCATCATGAAGAACGACCCAATGACCGAGGCGCCGATGCCCGCACCGCCCGGGTTGTCAACGCCAGAATCCGCGCCGGTGATGAACGGCCAGTTGAAGGCCTGCTTGATGATGCCTGCCTGTTTCAGCGCATCAACCAGATCCAGATCGCTTAGCTGTAGAAACCGGCTGTCCTGCAAGGTGTCACGGGACACGCGGCCTTTGAAATACCCGTCGACCCGGCTGGATGCGGCCAGATCAAACTTGACCGGATCACCCAGCTTGCCGGGGTTATCGGCATAGTAAGTTCGGATGGTTCCACCGATTTTACCAAGAAGACGTTCGATGGCCGCTTCGTCGAAATCAACGCTGATCCCCTGGTCTTCCAGTTCCTTGCTCAACTGAGCGATGAACAGGTTGGAATAGGCTTTGGTCTTGAACAACGTACTTTCCGCCTCGTCTCGTTGCGCAGCAGACAGGGTGAAATCCACGCTGACAACAGTGCGCTGAAAAGCCGGAATGCCCTGCGACAGGATCGAGGCGAACAGAACGATCAGGAAGAACAGGCCCGTTGCAATAGCGACAATCCCGTAGGCCCGAAATCGTTTCTCTGCATTTGCACGTTTTTTGGTATGTGCATCCGCTACAGTCAGCGAGACAGAGCGATGACCTGTTTCAGGGCTTTGCATGCTGGCGTCGGTCATTCGTATTGCTCCCGATACTTACGCACGATGTAGAGGGCAAAGATGTTCAGCCCAAGCGTGAGAGTGAAAAGGGTCATACCCAGGGCAAAGGCCACAAGCGCTTCGGGCGATGCGAAATCCGCGTCGCCGGTCAGCTGGCTCACGATTTTTGCGGTGACCGTCGTCATGGCTTCAAACGGGTTCAGGCTCAGCCGTGCTGCCGCCCCTGCCCCAAGGACCACGATCATTGTCTCACCTATGGCGCGCGATGCGGCCAGCAGGATCGCCCCCACGATACCTGGAAGGGCCGCAGGTAAAACAACCTGACGGATGGTTTCGGATTGCGTTGCGCCCAGTCCGTAAGAGCCGTCGCGCATGGCCTGCGGCACCGCGTTGATGATGTCATCCGACAACGAGGACACAAACGGGATCAGCATGATACCCATGACCAACCCAGCAGTCATGACTGCCGTGCCAGCCTTCATCCAGCCAAGCCCGTCATCCCCGAACAGGCCAAGCAAAAGCGGACCAACAGTAAGCAGCGCAAAAAGGCCGTAAACGATGGTCGGGATACCGGCCAGAATCTCGAGCAGCGGTTTTGCGACGGCGCGGACACGGGGTGACGCGTATTCGCTGAGGTAAATCGCGGCGAACAATCCGATCGGGACAGCCACTAGCAGGGCAACGAGCGAGATATAGAATGTCCCCCACAACAAGGGAATAATACCAAGTTCAGACGACCCGCCGCGCCCCGAAAAGCTGGGGGCCCATGTCGTGCCGAAAAAGAAATCGGTAGCAGGGTAGAGCTTGAAGAATTCCCAAGTGTTGAAAACCAGGGACAGTACAATCCCGACAGTGGTCAGAATTGCGATGGATGCGGCCGCCAGCAACAGGATACGCACCCCCTGCTCGACCACATTACGCGCGCGGTATTCCGCGCGAGTTTGAAACCAGCTGACTGCAGCACCGGCGAGTGCGGTCAGTATGACGGCGACTGCCATGATCGAATAGCCGGTCGCATTCATGATCCGATAGGTTTGCGCCGCGCGCAGCACAGGTTGCGTGATGTCAGACGTCACCACTTGCCCGGCATCTTTCAGGCGCTGGGTCATGTCGATCACATCCGCGCGCGCGTTGCGCGCCAGTTCCTCGGGTATCTGCCCGGCGGCAACTGCGTTATCCAGACCGTACGCGGTGCGACGGACCTCGGCCATGACCAGATTGAGGGACGCGCCGTCTTCGATGGCGGAACCCGAGATCATTTCTGATACCTGAGAGTTCACGTAAAGCGGTTGTACCAACAACCAGAGGATCATAAGGCCAAATGCGGGAACGATCGTCTTGAGGGCGACATTTGCACCATAATACGACGGCAGCGAGTGCAAAGCCCGGACGTCTCCTGTGGCGCTTTGCAGGGCGCGTGTGCGCCCCAACACGTAACCGACTGCAGCAATCGCTAGCACGATCAGAACAAGCCATACTATCGGCATGAAACCCCCATTTGGTCTTGGCCGGGAAAGCTAATAAACGTGGGGGCGACAGGAATGCCGCCCCCGGTATTTCGAACCAAAGGCCGGATTAGCTGCCCGAACCCATGGTTACTTCGTTGGCGATTGCATCCTGAGTCTTTGCCAGCTCAGGGTCCGCAACCAGACCATAATTTGCCAGAGGACCCGAAGCACCTGCGATTTCGTCGTGGGTAAAGAACTGGGCGTATTCTTTCAGGCCGGGAATCACGCCGATATGGGCTTTCTTCACGTAGAAGAACAGCGGGCGCGAAACCGGATATTCACCGGTCGAGATGGTTTCGGTCGAAGGAGCGATACCCGACATGGTTGCCACTTTCAGCTTGTCGGTGTTGTTCTCGTAGAACGCCAGACCAAAGATGCCGATGCCATTGGGATTGGTGTCGATACGCGCCAGCGTTTCGGTGTAGTCACCATCAATGTCGACCGCTTTCCCGTCGGTACGAACGGCCAGACATGCATCTTCTGCGTCGTCTTCGCTCATGCCGCCAGCAATCATGGCTTCCATCGCGCCGGTCGCTTCACAACCGATCAGCAGAACTTTTTCTTCGAACACTTCACGGGTGCCGTGTTTGGTGCCCGGAATAAAGCCAGCGATTTCTACATCAGGCAGTTCAGGGTTGAATTCGGCCCAAGTAGTGTAAGGATTATCAACCACTTCACCGTCTTTCAGAACTTTTGCGCCCAAAGCGTTAAAGATGTCGGCAGGTTCAAAAGCGGTGAAGGCAGGACCGGTCTGCTGGCTTGCAAAAACGATACCATCATAACCGATGCGGACTTCCATGATGTCAGTCACACCGTTTTCGGCGCAGGCTTTGATTTCTTTTTCACGGATCGCGCGCGATGCGTTTGCAATGTCGATGGTGTTTTCACCAACACCTTCACAGAAACGCTTCAGACCAGCTGACGAACCGCCCGATTCAACAACCGGGGTCGGGAAATCGGTGTTCTCACCAAACAGTTCCGCAACGATCGAGGCATATGGCAGAACGGTCGACGAACCGGCAACCTGAACGTTGTCACGGGCAGCAGCGGTGGTTGCCGAGACGGCGGCGATTGCCAGCGCAGAAGCCGACAGTTTCACAAAGGACATTTCAGTCTCCTTGAAAAGGTATGATTGATCACCCCCATGATGATCCTGCGTGCACCCCTAGGGGTCGTGCGTAAGCCTTTTGTGACAAGTGTGTAACGCTTTTATGACAACTCTCGAATATCCTGAGATTTCGGATCAAAAAATCGTAACGAGGCAGATTTCGTAGGGTGGTAATGCGGGAAGGGCTAACGTGGTAAGATGACCGTAAACACGGAACCTTTTCCCAACTCACTTTCCACGCGCAACCGTCCGCGGTGGCGATTGACGATGTGCTTGACGATGGCCAGCCCCAGCCCCGTTCCACCCAACTGTCGGGACCTGTGGTTGTCGGCGCGATAGAATCGCTCGGTCAGGCGTGGCAGGTGTACGGAATCAATCCCTGGCCCCTTGTCGATGACCTTCACCCGCACCCCAGGCCCACGCATCGCCGCGTCACGCTCTGATGACAAAACGCTGACCGTGACGCTGCCACCGCTGGCACCGTATTTTATTCCGTTTTCGATCAGGTTGGTGAATACCTGCCGTAACTGATCGCTGTCTCCGGTCACGGAAAGCGGGCCGTCCAGTGCGTCAAGCGTCAGCGTCACGCCCGCCTCTTCCGCAAGGGGGCGCAACGAGTTCATGGTGGATTGCAGCAGCCCTGTCAACTCCAGCTGTTGATTTGGACGAACTCTTTCTTCACTTTCCACGCGGTTCAGTGACAAAAGATCGCCAACCAGCCGGTTCATCCTGTTGGCTTCATCGGCCATGATTTGCAGGAACCGGTCGCGCGCAGCCGGATCGTTGCGTGCAGGGCCGCGCAAGGTTTCAATGAAGCCCATCAGTGCCGTCAAAGGCGTCCGCAATTCGTGACTGACATTGGCAACAAAGTCGCGGCGCATCTGACTTGCCTGTTCCAGATGCGTGACATCTTGAAAAGTGGTCAGAACGGCCCCGCCCGACACAGCTCCGACCCCGTTCATATACCGGCATTGCACATCAAATGTTGTGTCCTGCGCGCCATCATTGGAAAGATGACGCGCTGCCTTTGTTCCTTTGGACTGAAGGCTTTGCTCAATCGCTTCAAAAACCTGTGGCTGCCGCAGGATGGTCGCGAAATGCCGCCCCACGATATTCTGCCCCAGAAGGGTTTTCGCATCCGTATTGGCGGCAATGATCCGTTCAGTCTGATCCACCATCAGCGCGGGCATTGGGATGGCCTGAACAAACCCATCAAGAAGGTCATCTGACATGCTTCAAACCCCGATCAATCCGCGCGCTTTATTGAACAGGTCTCAGAGTGTCCCGAAACCTGCGCATGTTTTCCTGATAATGCATCGCGCTTAGGGTAATCCGTTTTGCTGCGGCCTCGTCAAGCTGGCGCACCACTTTGCCCGGAGACCCCATCACAAGGGAATTATCCGGAATCTCCTTGCCTTCCGTGATCAGGGCCCCTGCCCCGATCAGGCAATTCCGCCCGATCCGGGCACCATTCAGAACAATCGCGCCCATACCGATCAGAGTATTTTCTCCGATTGTGCACCCGTGCAACATCACTTTGTGTCCGATGGTGCAATTCGGACCGATCGACAAAGGATACCCGGCATCGATGTGCATGACGCAGTTTTCCTGAACGTTGCTACCTGCACCAACGCGGATTTCCTCGTGATCTGCGCGAATCGTGCAGCCGAACCAAACCGAGGCGCCCTGTTCCAGCACAACCTTGCCGATCAGGTTGGCATCGGGTGCAACCCATGTGTCCTCGTGAATTTCGGGCATGTGCTCGCCTAACGCGTAGATCGTCATGACAGCCCCTCGAATTCGTTTTGAAGCTTGCGCACGTGTTGTTGCAGATTTGGCTGTTGAATACGGCGCATCCGTTCGGCGCTGACGATGGTCTTGAGCTTCTTTTCGGTCGCCTCAAGATCGTCATTGATCAGGACATAATCATAATAGCCCCAGTGGCTGATCTCATCCCAGCTTTTGAGCATCCGCCTTGCGATAACTTCATCGCTATCTTGCCCACGTGATTCCAGACGGCGGCGCAGTTCGGGGATCGAAGGCGGCAGGATGAAGATCGACAACGCATGCTTACCCAGATCCGAGTTGCGGATCTGAACCTCGCCTTGCCAGTCCACGTCGAACAGCACGTCCTTGCCTGCGTGGATCGAACTGCGCACCGGATCAGCGGGTGAGCCGTAGAAGTTACCGAAGACATGCGCATGTTCCAGCATCTGGCCATCGGCGACCTTCTGCTTGAACTCGTCTTCAGAAAGAAAATAGTAGTCCCGCCCATCTTCTTCCCCCGGACGCGGGGCACGGGTTGTGGCCGAAACCGAAAACTCAAGGTCCTTGTCCCAGTCCATCAGCCGCTTTGCCAGAGTGGATTTGCCTGCCCCGGACGGGGAAGACAGGATGATTAAAAGGCCTCGGCGATCCGCCATATCAGTCGTTCCCATCTTCATTCTACGTTTTGCACTTGTTCGCGCATCTGATCAATCACCGCCTTCAGTTCCAGCCCGACAGCCGTCAGCTCCGTACTCTGAGCCTTGGAGCATAGCGTGTTGGTTTCGCGGTTGAACTCTTGCATCAGGAAATCAAGCTTGCGTCCGACCGCCCCTTCCTGCCTAAGCAGCTCTCTTGCTGCGGCCACATGTGCAGACAGGCGGTCGATCTCTTCGGTAATGTCGGCTTTGACCGCGATCAAAGCCAGTTCCTGCGCAACGCGATCCGGGTCCGCGCCCTGCGCGTTGTCCAGTACGTGTGTCAGATTGTCCCGCAGTGTCGCGGCCATCTTGTCCTTACGATGCACGGCCAGATCGGCTGCCTGTGCTGTCAGCGCCGCAACCTGATCCAGCTGAGTGTTCAGCACGGTAGCCAACGCTTCGCCCTCGGCCCGGCGCATATCGACAAAAGCGGCCAACAGGTCGTTGAAATCTTCGGTCAGGCGCGCCACCAGCGGCGCGGGATCATCCGCATCTGCGGTTGCATCCAACATGCCTTTCAGTGCCAAAAGGTCCGAGGCGCGTGGCGGTTCCAGAGCGATACCGCGCGCAGCTGCCATCTTGTGTGTTTGATCCAATGCGCTCAGGGCTGCGGCCATAGCGACCTCGTTCAAGGCCAGCTCCGAGGCAGAGTCCTCGCGGGTCAGACGCATTGACAGGGTCACATTCCCACGGCTCAGGGATTTTGACAGCGCGCCCCTAAGGGCCACCTCAAGCCCGGTCAGCCAATCAGGGACGCGCAGGCGCATATCAAGGCCTTTGCCGTTGACACTGCGCAACTCCCACGTCCAGCTGTGCGGTCCGTATTCCCCTTTCCCCGAGGCAAACCCGGTCATGGATCTGATCATGACTGTCCTTTCCTGTGACCTCACCCTTTTGGATGTGTGCCGCACCTAATGCGATTGGCCGGTGCAGAGCAAGAGTTTGCTGAGGCAGCATTTGTTTGGCGTAAGTTAACCATTCGTTAAAGAATTACTCCAAAATTGAATAAACCCGAGTCAAACTACCCCTGGTAATGGCTTGCAGGCCACAAATGCTCCGGTTGTGTTGCATTTTATGAAAATGGCGGCCAATTGACGTTAGGGTGAAGAAAATGAAAACCTTTTTCGGGACTGGTTCCGGGTCAGATTTTGGAAAGATCGTCGCAATGGATCGCTTTGACAGTGGGCGCAGCCTTACGCCGATCCGCCAGGCCGAGGCGTATTGGACTGCATTGCTGAGCGGTGACGGTGTTCCGATGCGGTCCCAGGTCGACCCGCGCGGGCTGGAAAACATACTCGAATATACTTTCATTCTTGAACGGATCGCCCCGGGACTGGCCCGGTTTCGCCTTGCCGGAAGTCACCTGAACGCGCTTGCGGGGATGGAGGTTCGTGGCATGCCTGTGACGGCCTTCTTTCAGCCTGATGATCGCGCCAGGATTAAGGACGTTCTGGAGCAGGTATTTGCAGCACCCGCCGTCGCAGAACTGGGTCTGGAGTCGAGCGGGATACTGGGGCGTACCCGGATGCAGGCCTGCATGATCCTTTTGCCGCTCAAAAGCGATCTGGGCGACGTTAGCCGGGTTCTGGGCGTCATGGTCGCGGATGGTGCGATTGGTAAAACCCCACGCCGATTTTCGATTTCAGATACGCGGATAAAGTCATTTTCGGAAATTCAGATACCAACTCCTGCTGTGCCTCAAACCGTTGACGGTTTTGCCGAAGACCAAACGGATTTCAAACGCGCGGCCAAGCACCTTCGTCTGGTCGTGTCGCGCGATGACTGAACCAGTCTGAACACCCGGAACAAAAAACAGCGGACCGGTGGCCCGCTGTTTTTCTTTCTTTTCGAACGCTTAACTTGCGGCGCGTTTTGATCCGTTGCGGCGCAGGTTGGTCAGTTCTTCCGCCACCAGGAACGCCAGTTCCAGCGACTGAGACGCGTTCAGGCGCGGGTCGCAGGCGGTGTGGTAGCGATCTGACAGATCCTCTTCGGTCACGGCCCGCACACCACCGGTGCATTCGGTAACGTCGAGACCGGTCATCTCGAAATGGACACCGCCGGGGATCGTGCCCTCAGACTGATGCACGCCAAAGAAATCGCGCACCTCACGCAAGACAGAATCGAACGGACGGGTTTTGTAGCCCGTGGCCGATTTGATGGTGTTGCCGTGCATCGGGTCGCAGACCCAGGTGACCTTGGCGCCTTCTTCCTTCACAGCCTTGACCAGACGCGGAAGGTGTTCACCCGCCTTGCCTGCACCAAAACGCGCGATCAGGGTCAGGCGGCCCTCTTCATTTTCAGGGTTCAGCTTCGACATGAGAACTTTGAGGTCTTCTGCCGTCGTCGTCGGACCACATTTCAACCCGATCGGGTTCAGAACGCCACGACAGAACTCGACATGTGCACCGTCAGGCTGGCGTGTACGGTCGCCGATCCAGATCATGTGACCAGACCCGGCCAGCCAGTTGCCCGAGGTCGAATCCAGACGGGTCAGCGCCTCTTCATATTCAAGCAACAGACCTTCGTGGCTGGTGTAGAATTCAACAGTCGAGAATTCGTGCGTCGTGTCTGCCGTGATGCCAGCTGCTTCCATGAAGTCGATGGTGTCCTGAATGCGATCTGCCACCTCGGAGTACTTCTGAACGTCCTGTTCGTCGGTAAAGCCCAGCGTCCACGAATGAACACGGCTCATGTCGGCGAAGCCACCGGTTGAAAAGGCACGCAGCAGGTTCAACGTGGCCGCCGCCTGTGTGTAGGCCTGCAACATCTTGCCGGGATTCGGAATCCGCGCTTCGGGCGTGAACGCCAATTCGTTGATAATGTCACCGCGGTAGCTGGGCAGTTCTACACCATTCACAACCTCTGTCGGGGCGCTGCGCGGCTTTGCAAATTGGCCGGCCATGCGACCGACCTTTACCACCGGCACCTTGGCACCATAGGTTAGAACCATCGCCATTTGCAGCATCACCTTGAAGGTGTCACGGATCGCATCGGCGCTGAATTGTTCAAAGCTTTCAGCACAATCCCCACCCTGAAGCAGGAAGGCCTCGCCGCGACCGGCGGCACCAAGATGTTGCTTGAGACGCCGCGCCTCACCGGCAAAGACCAGCGGGGGATACTGCGAAAGCTGGGCCTCGACCTTGGCCAATGCGGCCTCGTCGGTATAGTCTGGCATCTGAACCCGGGGCTTGTTGCGCCAGTTCGTTTTTTGCCATTCGGTCATAGCTTTGATCTCCGCTGAAGTGTTCAGGTCGCCTCTATACAAAAAGCAATGAAGAGTGACCATATCCCATTTGCGCCTCTTGACGCCGCAAACAAGCTTTGATCATGGTGACTGCCAAATACGCCGCAGGATACCTGGTTTTCCCGCGCAGAATTAAGGACATTTTGTCATGCAAGTGCAACGCCAAGCAGTCACGGTCGAAAATGCTGGGGCCATGCCCCGTCATTTCGTTTTTGTCCTTTTGGACAAGTTTTCGCTGCTGTCTTTTGCATCGGCACTCGACAGCCTGCGCATCGCAAACCGCATGGCGGACAAACAGCTTTATACATGGACGCTTTCAGGTGAAGGCGGAGATTCAATTTCATGTTCGGCCGGAACCGAATTCAAACTCGATCGTGACCTGGACGAACTGCAACGCGACGATGTCGTTCTGATTTGCGGGGGCGTTGACGTGCAGGCTGCTACAACCAAACGCATTCTGAACTGGTTGCGGCGCGAGGCACGGCGCGGACTGCGGATCGGCGGTCTGTGCACGGCTGCTTATACCTTGGCCAAGGCTGGTCTGCTGGACAACAAGCGGGCGACGATACATTGGGAAAACTCCGACAGTTTCATCGAAGAATTCGATGAGGTCGAGTTGACGAAAGCAGTCTTTCAGATTGACGGCAGTCGTATGACGACGGCTGGGGGGACTTCATCCATTGATCTGATGCTCAAGTTGATTGCAGACGATTTCGGCGAAGACCTGGCAAATGCGGTGGCGGATCAGATGATCTATTCGTCTATCCGGACAGATCAGGACACGCAGCGCCTGTCTACACCGACACGGATTGGTGTACGTCACCCCAAGTTGAGTCAGGTCATCCTGATGATGGAAAAGAACATAGAAGAGCCGATCTCACCTTCGATTTTGGCCAAGGAAGTCGGTATGTCGACCCGCCAGCTTGAGCGCCTGTTCCGGCGTTATCTCAGCCGCTCGCCCAAGCGGTACTATATGGAGCTTCGTTTGCACAAGGCGCGGAACCTGCTAATGCAAACCGATATGAGTGTCATCAACGTAGCCCTGGCCTGTGGGTTCGCCTCGCCTAGCCATTTCTCGAAATGCTACCGCGCGCATTACAACACCACGCCCTATCGCGAGCGCGGTGCGCAAAGCGGGCGGCTATCGGTGTAAGGTCACTTTGCCGGGGCCATTCTGTAGACGGCCCCCTGCCCAACCGAGATAAACCAGATCGACCCGTCTGGCGCTTCGACGATATCGCGGACGCGCTCGGTTTCAGGGCTTCTGATCTGTTCGGCCTCGTGCATTGGATCGCCCTTAAGTCGGGCGATATAGTCAAACTTCAACGATCCTACGAAAGTGTCACCTGCCCATTGCGGCCAGAGCTTGCCGGAATAAACCAGCAGACCAGAGGGTGCTATGGAAGGATCCCAGTAGTGAACCGGCTGTTCCAGCCCTTCTTTGGTTGTACCTTCCCCGATTTTGTCTCCGGAATAATGTGTGCCGTACGAGATAACAGGCCAGCCGTAATTGGCACCTGCGCGGGGTTGGTTGATTTCATCTCCACCCCGCGCCCCGTGTTCCGAGATCCAAAGTCGGCCAAGCGCGTCCAAATCCGCGCCCTGTGGATTTCGATGACCGTATGACCATATCTCGGGTTCGATATTCAATTGCCCCACAAAGGGGTTATCTGCCGGAACCGTCCCATCGCGGTTGATACGAATGACCGAGCCCATAGGATTGGACCGATCCTGTGCCTTCTCCGCCTGTCCCCGCTCGCCCAAGGTCACGAACAATGTCCCATCATTCGCTTCGACCACACGGCTGCCAAAATGGCGACCACCTGTACCACCTGGCGATGCCTCGAAAACTACTCGGAAGTTCTGAAGGTTTTTGCCTGTTTCGGACAGGCGCGCAACCGCAACAGCAGTTCCTGCACCGTCGCCTTGCGGTTTTGCAAAAGTCAAAAAGACCTCTCGGCTTTGATTGAAATTGCGTGAGATCGTGACGTCCAACAATCCGCCCTGCCCCAGAGCCGCGACCTTTGGAACGCCTGAAACACCCTCTACTTGACTATTTCGCACATACAGCAACCTTCCATCCCGTTCCGTGACGAGGAAGCTTTCATCGGGCAAAATGCCAACTGCCCATGGGGTCTCCAACCCGCCGACCATTTCTTCCAGCTTGACCATCCCGGCTGAAACCGACAGCGTCTGGGCCGCGGCATTCAAGGCGCAGAGTGAGAAAGACAGAATCATCGCCGTTCTGAGCATTCTGGTCCCTTTCGGTGACAATCAGGAGTGAGTCCCAACAAAACAGATAGGATTTCAAACGAAAAAGACAGGTTTGCGTTAGGACTTTTCTTTTCCGAACAGCTTGCCTAGGGTCGTCGCCAGAACGAATACGTTCACAACTGGGAGTAACCATATGAAAAAGCTGCTTACTGCAACTGCAGCAACTGCATTGCTGGCCGGCGCAGCCATGGCCGAAGATGTCAAACTGGGGATTTTGATCGGCTTTACCGGCCCGATTGAATCGCTGGCCCCTGCCATGGGATCGGGCGCGGAACTGGCAATCGCCGAAGTCAACGAATCCGGCAAGTTCATGAACGGTGCCAGCGTGGCTGGTGTACGTGCTGATACCGGCTGTATCGACAATGGTCTGTCCACCTCGAACGGCGAGCGTATGATCGCTGACGGCGTTGCAGGCATCATCGGCGGCGACTGTTCGGGTGTAACCGGCGCGATCCTGCAGAACGTTGCCATTCCAAACGGCATGGTCATGATCTCGCCTTCGGCGACCTCGCCCGGCCTGTCGACCATGGAGGACAACGGCCTGTTCTTCCGCACCGCGCCGTCGGATGCTCGCGAAGGTCAGGTTATGGCTGATATCCTCAAGGATCGTGGCATCAACTCGATCGCGCTGACCTATACCAACAACGACTATGGCAAAGGTCTGGCCGATGCGATCCAGACGTCCTTCGAGGCGGTTGGCGGCGAAGTGACCATCGTGACGGCGCACGAAGACGGCAAGGCCGACTATTCGGCTGAAGTTGGCGCGCTGGCCTCGGCCGGTGGCGACATTCTCGTTGTCGCGGGTTATCTGGACCAGGGTGGTCTGGGCATCATCCAGTCGTCGCTGGACAGCGGTGCGTTCGACACCTTTGGTCTGCCCGGTGGCATGATCGGTGACTCGCTGCCCGCAAATGTCGGCCCCGACCTGAACGGCTCGTTCGGTCAGATCGCCGGGTCCGGTGGTGAAGGTGCAGAAAAGTACTTTGCACTGGCTGAAGCAGCCGGGTTTGACGGGTCGTCGCCCTATTCGCCCGAATCCTATGACGCGGCAGCGCTGTTCATGTTCGCCATGCAAGCCGCCGGTTCGACCAACCCCGCAGATTACGCGGGCAAAGTAATGGACGTCGCTAACGCACCGGGTGAAAAGATCTATCCGGGTGAACTGGCCAAAGGTCTGGAACTGCTGGCCGCCGGTCAGGACATCGACTATGTCGGCGCGTCCGGTGTCGAGTTGATCGGCCCCGGCGAAAGCGCAGGATCGTATCGCGAAATCGAAGTGACCGACGGCGAAAACAAGACCGTCAACTTCCGTTGATCCCGCATATCAAGCTATAAAAACAGACAGCCCGGGCCTTGTGCCCGGGCTGTTTCAATGACAAAAGGCTGCACCTCGTTTCACGGGGACAAGGCAAGGGGATACCATGATCGTCGTCGAGGACGTGCATAAGCATTTCGGCGGATTTCACGCGGTGGATGGGGCGTCGCTGGAAATCCAAAAAGGGTCGATCACCGGCCTGATCGGGCCCAACGGGGCCGGAAAAACCACTCTGTTCAACGTGATCGCCGGTGTTTTGCCCCCGACCAGCGGCAAAGTGGTCATGGACGGTGAAGATATCACCGGCCTGCCCCCGCATGAGTTGTTTCACAAGGGTTTGCTGCGCACGTTCCAGATCGCGCATGAATTCTCGTCGATGACCTGCCGCGAAAATCTGATGATGGTGCCCGGTGCGCAGTCGGGTGAGGCGCTGTGGAATACCTGGTTCGGACGCAAACGCATCGCTGATGAAGAACGCGCGCTGAAAGCCATGGCAGACGAGGTGCTGGAGTTTCTGACCATCGAACATCTGGCCGATCACAAGGCAGGTCAGGTTTCGGGCGGTCAAAAGAAACTGCTGGAACTTGGACGTACCATGATGGTGGACGCCAAGATCGTATTTCTGGACGAGGTCGGAGCAGGCGTGAACCGCACCCTGCTGATGACCATTGCTGATACGATCCTGCGCCTGAACAAAGAGCGTGGTTATACGTTCGTCGTTATCGAGCACGACATGGATTTCATCGGCAAGATCTGCGACCCGGTCATCTGCATGGCCGAGGGCAAGGTTCTGGCCGAGGGCACTCTGGATGAGATCAAGGCAAACGAGCACGTGATCGAAGCCTATCTTGGCACCGGCCTCAAAAACAAAGACAAGCTGGAGGCCCAGACATGACCGCTGGCATGAGCGATAACCCCTATCAGGACGACAAGGGCAACAAGGACGCATCGATTACCAACACGCAAGGTATCGGTACAATGACGCCTGCCCATCGGAAAAGCGGGACGACTCATCGCGTTGAAGGCGGCCCGTTTCTGATTGGCGACACCATGACCGGCGGCTATGGCAAAGGCCCGGATATCCTGCATGACTGTACCATTGCCGTGGACAAGGGTGAAATCGCAGTCATTGTCGGACCGAACGGTGCGGGCAAGTCAACGGCGATGAAAGCTGTGTTTGGGATGCTGGATGTTCGCGCCGGCTCAGTGCGTCTGGATGGCGAGGATATCACCAGCCTCACCCCGCAAGACCGCGTAATCCGCGGTATGGGCTTTGTTCCTCAGACGTCGAACATTTTCACCTCGATGACTGTCGAGGAAAATCTGGAAATGGGTGCCTTCATTCGGCGCGACGATTTCTCGGACACGATGGAGCAGGTCTATGACCTGTTCCCGATCCTGCGCGACAAACGCAATCAGCCCGCCGGAGAGCTTTCTGGCGGTCAGCGCCAGCAGGTTGCCGTGGGTCGCGCGCTGATGACGCAACCCAAGGTCTTGATGCTGGACGAGCCGACCGCGGGTGTCTCACCCATCGTGATGGATGAGCTTTTTGACCGCATCATCGAGGTCGCACGCACCGGGTTGCCGATCCTGATGGTCGAACAAAACGCCCGTCAGGCGCTAGAGATTGCCGACAAGGGATATGTGCTGGTTCAAGGGCGGAATGCCTATACCGGCACGGGCAAGGAACTGTTGGCCGATCCGGAAGTGCGTAAGAGTTTCTTGGGGGGGTGAGGCCTATGAAAACCAGCCTACTCGCCGTTTTCTGTTCATGTCTGCTAGGCAGCATCGCGTTTGCTCAGAGCCTAGCACCGCAAGCTAAGCAGTCTAGAAATGGGGTGATCTTTCGTTGCGATTTCGAGAATCAACGAACGGTCATCCTATCGGCGCTCGATGACAGGATTGTTTGGCAGGAAAATGGTTCTGATTACCCTGCCAGTGATTGGGCACATATTCGGATATCGCATGACCCAATCCTGTCAGTATTTGCTTATGGTGTGGGCATCGGAAGCCCTAGGCTCGATATTTACCAAGGTATCTTCCACGCTGATAAGCCCGGCTACGACCTTAGAACTGCAATCCTCAGCGAGACGCTTGTTGGGCGCGAAAGGTTGATAGTAGAGGCCGTTGAGGGTTTTTGCCAAGGCGAGCAACAGAACTAGTGGGCTTTTTCAAAGCCATTTTTGCACCCTCCAACTTCCTTCTTGTTTCCGCAATCAACTGAAGTCGCCAGTTTAGAAGGAAACGCTAGTTAATCTCGGTATCTGGCCGTCTTCAACCGCGACAACCATCCCAAGATTTCCACGCGTCGGCTGCAATCCGGTCACATTGTGCGTTTAGCGCCCGGCGCTGTGAAGGAAACGGTTTCCCGGACAAGCAAATCTGGTTCCGAGAAATCAAGCGAACCTTCTGAATGAAAAACTCTATTCAGGACCCAAGAATGAAAAATTGGATGTGGGTGGCCGTCGCCACTTTGTGCACGACCGCAGCAACTGCGGAAGAGCGTCACTTTGTCTGCGTCTCAGACCGCGACGGCAGTGAAGTGCGCCTCAAACGGGCGTCGGAAGGAGACAAGGGCATCATCGAAACCACAAGTGTTTCTGGCGATGCGATGGTCTTCAAAGGCGTTGGCAACATGACGTTTGTCTATATCCAGGGCGATGAGGTCATGACCTTTGTCGTGAACTATGACGACATGACCTTTGATCTCTCGGTCAAAGGCCCCAATGCGGGGACCGATCGCGGCGCTTGTACTGAAACAAACGCCTGAGCCCCCTTCCGACCATCTCAACCACGCATCGGAATTGACCGGTGCGTGACTGAGCCGGGCTAGATGTGGAAAGTCCGTCCTTCGTGGAAATTTTTCTAGGGTTTTTGCGCTACCAGCAGGAAAATATGACGATAAACCGCGTGCAAAACATTGTGCCCGCGCAGACCGTTATGCCATAAGGTCGCACCCGGACAGTGAGAAGAAATAATGGACTTACTCAACGCGCTTGTTGCGCTTGCCAACTTTGTCATCGTGCCCGCGATTGCCTATGGCAGTCAGTTGGCGTTGGGAGCGCTTGGCGTGACCCTGATCTACGGAATCCTGCGGTTTTCGAACTTTGCCCATGGTGACACCATGGCCTTTGGCGCGATGATCGCTGTGCTTGTCACCTGGGGCTTGCAAGCCGTTGGTCTCAGCTTTGGGCCGTTGCCGACTGCCCTGCTTGCTCTGCCCTTTGCCATCCTTGGCTGCATCCTTTTGGTGTTGGTCACGGACAGGCTGGTCTACCGCTTTTACCGCGAACAAAAGGCCAAGCCGGTTATCCTTGTGATCGTTTCAATGGGTGTAATGTTCATCATGAACGGTCTGGTACGCTTTATCATCGGGCCGGACGACCAAAAGTTTTCGGATGGTGCAAGATTCCTGATTTCCGCGCGTGACTTTAAGTCCATGACGGGCCTACAAGAGGGGCTGGCTATCAAGACCTCGCAAGGGATTACACTGATAGTGGCCGTTATTGCCGTGGCCTTGTTGTTCTGGTTCCTCAATAAAACACGAACCGGAAAATCGATGCGCGCCTATTCCGACAACGAGGATCTGGCGCTGTTGTCTGGTATCAACCCTGAACGTGTTGTGATGATCACCTGGATCATCGTAGCCGCCCTGGCGACCACAGCGGGTGTACTTTACGGGTTGGACAAGAGCTTTAAACCCTTCGTCTATTTCCAGCTTCTGCTGCCGATATTCGCTTCGGCCATCGTGGGTGGCCTTGGTAACCCACTGGGCGCAATTGCAGGCGGGTTCATCATCGCGTTTTCCGAGGTGACGATCACCTATGCCTGGAAAAAAGTACTGACCTATGTGGCCCCGGAAAACCTGGAGCCGTCCGGATTGGTTCAGCTCCTGTCCACCGATTACAAATTCGCTGTCAGCTTTGTCATCCTGCTGATTGTGCTTCTGTTTAAGCCCACGGGCCTGTTCAAGGGAAAAGCAGTATGACCGAATCTGTCAAAAACACTCTGCTTTTCATAGCGGTTGGCAGCCTCATTCTGCTGACCGGTTTCACGCAAAGCTGGAACACCGCCGTTCTGATTCTGAACATGGGGCTGATCTCGGCCATCATGGCGATCGGTGTGAACCTGCAATGGGGCTTTGCAGGCCTGTTTAACGTGGGGGTCATGGGCTTCGTCGCGCTGGGCGGTCTGGCCGTGGTGCTGGTTTCGACGGCGCCTACCCCGGGCGCCTGGGGCGCTGGCGGTTATGGTATCGTTCTGTCCTTACTACTGGGGGCTGCCACCGTGGTTGCAGCCGTACTGGTGGCAACAAAAATGCCCAAAGGCCGGGTGCAGACGCTCACAATAATCGCTGTCCTTATCGTCGGCTTTTTCCTCTACCGGGCCGTGTTCGACCCCAATGTTGCCGCGGTCGAGGCCATTGACCCGGCGATTGCCGGTAACATTGGTGGTCTGAACCTGCCCGTTCTGCTGGCCTGGCCTGCCGGAGGTCTGCTGGCAGCCGGGGCGGCATGGCTGATTGGCAAAACCGCGCTTGGGCTGCGGTCAGATTATCTGGCAATTGCCACGCTGGGTATCGCCGAGATTATCATCGCCGTCATGAAGAACGAGGATTGGCTGGCCCGCGGCGTGAAGAATGTCTATGGCATTCCGCGCCCCTCACCGGTTGTCGGGTACGAAGTTGAATTGCAGCAAGATCCGGCTTTTCTGGCCCGCGCCGAATGGCTGGGGCTGGATCCGGTCACTGCATCCACCCTCTCGGTGAAACTTGGGTATTCGCTGCTGTTCATGCTGGTTCTTTTGGCGTTACTCTGGATGGCGCAGATGGCGCTGAAAAGCCCGTGGGGTCGTATGATGCGCGCAATCCGCGACAATGAAGTCGCGGCCGAAGCCATGGGCAAGGACGTCACCCGTCGCCACTTGCAGATTTTCGTATTGGGGTCGGCCATTTGCGGAATCGCAGGCGCTATGATGACCACTCTGGACGGACAGCTGACGCCAGGCACCTACAATCCGCTGCGTTTTACCTTTTTGGTTTGGGTCATGGTGATTGTTGGCGGTTCCGGCAACAACTTCGGAGCCGTACTTGGCGCGTTCCTGATCTGGTTCTTGTGGGTTCAGGTCGAGCCGATTGGCTTGTGGTTGATGAGTGTGATCACCGCTGGCTTGCCGGATGGCAGCGCGCTGAAGTCACATCTTATTGATAGTGCCGCACATATGCGCCTGTTCACGATGGGCCTGATCCTGTTGATTGTTCTCAGATTCAGCCCAAGGGGTCTGATCCCCGAGAAATAGGTCAACGCCACGTTCCAATACGCAAGACCGCGCCACTAATCTGGCGCGGTTTCTTGATTCTTAAGGTTTTTCTGAATAAACGGACCCACCACAGTGTTTTTGATTTGCAGCAGGTCCCTGACACTCACACCCGCCTATACCGTTATAATCAATCAACATGACGAGTAGACAAGAGTAGAAAATGAAAGCACCACATCTGAAATCACTCATTCTGTTTCCGGCTATTGCCGTTGCAGTATCCGCCTGCGTCCCCAGTCCCGAAGATCTTGAGACGACGCCGGTCAAAGTACAGACACCAAAAGGTGTCGTGACCTGTCAGCTCTATCGTCAGGATCGCGTGACCTGGGACCGTGCAATCGACTTCCCAGCTACGAAGATGTCGGTTCCCGAGGCTGATGCCTATTGTCGTCAGGAAGGCCAACGCCGACTGAAGTAAACGCGACAGCGCCCCCAACGGGCGCTGCGTTACTTACCTGTTGCGAAACAAACCGCCAAGGATACCGCGCACAATCCGGCGCCCGGTTGTACCTTTAAGCTCTTTGATCACCGCTTCGGTCATTGCCGTGGCGAAGGTGTCCTGCTTGCGCTCAACCCGGGATGAAGACCGACCGACCCGGCTGCCGGAGTATCTGCGGGCGGAAGAGTATTCGCGTTCGATCGGCGATTGCGCTTCAAGAACTTCGTCGGATTCCGCCCGTTCCGCTGCACTGGCCGCAGCTTGGGCTCGCGCCTGAAGAATCTCGAAGGCAGATTTTCGATCTACGCTCTTATCGTATTTCCCTGCCATCGCCGAGGCGGCAAGGATATCCCGGCGTTCGGCATCTGAAATTGGCCCCAGCTGAGATCCCGGTGGACGAATAAGCGTACGCTCGACCACGCCCGGAACGCCTTTCTTTTGCAGCATTGAGGTGATAGCTTCGCCAACGCCGACTTCGCGAATTGCCGTTTCCGTGTCGAAAGTCGGGTTTTCGCGATAGGTTTCAGCGGCCAGCCTCAGGTTCTTTCGGTCCCGCGCCGTGAATGCCCTTAGTGCGTGCTGTATACGGTTGCCCAGCTGTCCAAGAATATCTTCCGGGATGTCAGCAGGGCTCTGAGTGATAAAATATACCCCCACACCCTTTGAACGGATCAGGCGGGCGACCTGTTCAACCTTGTCCACCAGAACCTTAGGCGCATCGTCAAACAGCAGATGGGCCTCGTCAAAAAAGAACACCAGCTTTGGTTTTTCTGGGTCCCCAACCTCTGGCAGCTCTTCGAACAGTTCGCTCAGCAGCCATAACAGGAACGTTGCATAAAGCCGTGGGGCAGCCATCAGCTGGTCGGACGCCAGTATGTTCACCATCCCCTGCCCGTTTTCGTCAGTTCGCATCAGATCGGCCAGATCCAGTGCAGGCTCGCCAAACAGCTTTGTACCACCCTGATTCTCGAGGACCAGCAGACGTCGCTGAATCGCCCCAATCGAGGACGTGGATACGTTGCCGTATCGCAATGACAGTTGCGCCCGATTCTCTCCGATCCATATCAGCAGCGCCTGTAAGTCCTTGAGGTCCAGCAGCGGCATCCCTTCTTCGTCAGCTACGCGGAATGCGATATTCAGGATACCTTCCTGCGCCTCGCTCAACTCCAGTAACCGTGACAGCAACAGCGGGCCCATTTCCGTCACTGTCGTACGCACCGGATGGCCCTGTTCACCGAACAGATCCCAGAACGTCACCGGGCAGGCAGAATAGGCAAAATCCTCGAACCCGATCCTACTGGCCCGTTCCTGAAAGGCCTGATTCAGTTTGTGGGTCTCGCTTCCGGGAAGGGCCAGCCCAGACAGGTCCCCTTTCACATCCGAGAGGAATACCGGGACACCCGCCTGAGAAAAACCTTCTGCAAGAATCTGCAATGTCACGGTCTTGCCGGTACCAGTTGCCCCGGCAATCAATCCATGGCGGTTCGCATATTTCAACGTAAGTTCCTGCGGCTCAGCATAGTTTTCACCGCCACCGCCCAAAAAGATATTCGTGCCCATTAACATTGCCTTATTGTTCACCGATCCGCCGCCAGCATACAAAGTTAACCTTTGACTGCGATAGTCTATTTGCCTTGCGTTGCGGGGCAAAATTCCTCCCTGTCGACTGGCCGTGCCTGCTGGCACGGCCCTTTTGGTTCGGCCCCTAGATTATTATTCTGGCGCATAGATTAAAAATTGAGGATAGCTGTTGACCCGTGTGCGCCCCTTCCGTAGGGTTTGCGCATAAATAAGTCGGCCAGTCCGACGGGGAGAATCTTATGGGGAAGGGAGCTGGTCGAACAGCTCCCTTTTTCTAATATCCGAAGGTGCGGCTCCAACCCTCAGGCAAGAATCTGTTCACGTTCACAAAGGCTGCTCTGTTAGTGCCTGACACTGGTTCAGAAGAGTGTTAAACGAAGCAAAAAGATCAATCATCAACCCGAGGCATTCATGATCAAGAAAATCCTCTCGTTCAACACTATCGCCGCCGTACTTCTGTCCGGTGCGGCGTATGCACAGGACACATCCACAACCGCGCCTGAAGCTGGCCTCGACCTTGGTCAAGAAGGACCTCGGGCCGGTGAACAGTTCGTAAAGGAAGAATTCGGAGATTGGGACGTTTCCTGTATCAAGGCACAGGAAGGTGACGATCCTTGTGCCATCGTTCAGGTTCTTGAAGGCAACAATGGTGATCCGATAGCAGAAGTATCGATCGGAAAACTGCCGGAAGGTGGTGCCGCTGTTGCCTGGGCAAACGTCATCGTACCCCTGGAAACACTGCTGCAAGCACAACTAGCCCTGTCAATCGATGGCGCGCCGCGTAAGCTGTACAACTACCATCACTGCGTTCCGGTGGGCTGTATTGCGCAACTGGGTCTCAGCCAAGGCGATATTGACGCGATGAAAGCTGGTACCAAGGCGACGTTTTCGCTGGTTCCCGCCCGTTTCCCGGATCAGGTTCTTGAAATGGACATGTCGCTCTCCGGCTTCACATCGGGCTTTGACGCTCTGAACGTCAACACGAACTAAGAAATTAATTCCGTGAAAGCCGCCGCCTTATCAACGGCGGCTTCTTCACTAAATCCGCTTCAAGGCCAGTACGGCATTCAACCCACCAAAGGCGAATGCGTTGCTAAGCGCGACGTCGACCTTTGCCTCGCGCGATTCGTTCGGTACGACGTCCAACGCGCATTCCGGGTCTGCTTCCTCATATCCGATCGTCGGTGCAATGACACCGTCCCGCAATGCCATGATGCAGGCCAGCAGCTCAACAGCTCCGGTCCCACCAATTAGGTGGCCGTGCATGGACTTCGTGGACGATATCATCAGATCGTCTGCGTGCGGCCCAAACACGTCGGCCACCGCAGCGCACTCAGTTTTGTCATTTGCAGCCGTTCCGGTTCCATGTGCGTTGATATAGCCCACATCTTTTGCGTTCAGTTTCGCATCGGCTAAGGCACCAGCCATAGCCCGCGCGGCACCTTGTTTGCTGGGCATCACAATGTCCGAGGCATCCGATGACATGGCAAAGCCGGCAACCTCGCATAGTATTTCGGCGCCTCGGGCCCGGGCGTGTTCGTATTCCTCAAAGACAAAGACACCAGCTCCTTCGCCCTGCACCATTCCGTTGCGGTTGGCACTGAACGGACGGCACGCGTCTTTCGACATCACGCGCAACCCTTCCCAGGCTTTTACGCCGCCGAAACACAACATGGATTCGGACCCACCCGTAACCATGACCGGCGCCGCGCCGCTGCGCACAATCTGAAAGGCCTGCGCCATCGCATGGTTTGATGACGCACATGCTGTCGACACCGTGAAACTGGGGCCTTTTAGGTTGTGTTCCATGGAAACATGGCTGGCGGCCGCATTGTTCATGAGCTTTGGAACGACAAAGGGGTGTACCCTATTCTTCCCATCCTCATAGACGGAACGGTAATTGTCATCCCAGGTCGAAACACCACCGCCCGCGGTCCCCAGAACGACGCCTGATCTGGCCGCCAGTTCGCCGTGAAATTCGATGCCCGACTGTTCAATCGCCTCTTTGGCTGCTGTCAGGGTGAATTGGGTGAAACGGTCGTACAGCGACATCTGCTGTCGGTTGAACCGTCCCTCCGCCTCGAATCCCCGGACCTGTCCGCCGATCTTGATGGCCAACCGATCGACATCCCGGAATTCAAGCTCCGAAATACCACAACGACCTTCGCGCATGGCTTCCAGTGTATCAGGGACCGAATGCCCCAGCGAATTGATCGTACCCGCTCCGGTAATGACAACGCGTTTCATGAGCGTTTGTCAGACCTTTTCCGAAACGAGTTTTTCGATCCCAGAGATGATCGCGGCCACATTGGAGATATCAAAATCATTGGCCTCAGGCTCGTTGGCATTGAAAGGAACCGAAATGTCAAACTCTTCCTCGATGGCAAATATGCTTTCGACCAGCCCGAGGCTGTCGATTCCCAGATCTTCCAGCGTGCTTTCGGGCGTTACATCCGATGGCTCCAGAACGGCCTGTTCTGCAATGATCGCGATGACGCGGTCGCTGATGCTCATGTCGATCCCCTGATTATCAGTTTGAGGTTGATTTAATCGCTCGGGTTCTGTTTGAAAACAGCCTTTTTCAATGCCTCGACGTCGCGGGCGATACGGGGCAAGCGCCGTTGCACCTTGTAAATATCTGTATGCGTTTCCATTTTGACGCCGGGATACCCCATGATCACGCGACCAGCGGGTACATTGGAAAGTATCTTGGTGCCGCCTCCGGCAATAACCCCGTCCCCGATGAAAATGTTGTCGACAACGCCGGTCTGACCGCCCAGAACCACGTTGTTTCCGATCTCAACCGAACCCGACACACCAGTCTGACCGCACAACAGGCAGTCCTGACCGACTCGGGTGTTGTGCCCGACATGGACCAGATTATCCAACTTCGAACCGTGGCCAATATACGTATTTCGGATCGTGCCATTATCGACTGTGCAATTCGCACCGACTTCGACGTCATCACCGATTTCCACCGCACCCAGCGAATGAATGCGCAGCCAGCTCTGCGCTTTGGCCTCCCCCTGATCGCCCATTGTCTTGCGTACATTTTCGACGCCCGAGACTTCGGGTGTTACGAAGCTGAACCCGTCCCCTCCGATCCGGGCACCGGGTTGCGCGATAAAACGATCTCCGATCTGCGCCCGTGCGCCAATGCTGACCATTTCGCGCAACACCGCCTGGTCGCCCAATATGGCATCCATTCCCACCGCGCAATGTGCCCCTATGACAGAGCCTGCGCCGATCCGGGCGCGCGCGCCCACAACAACCAACGGTCCAATCGCGACGTCAGGACTGATTTCAGCTGTTGGATCGATCACGGCCGAAGGGTGTATCCCCGGCTCGACCCCCTGCCCCCGGTCCAGCATGGAAGTAATGCCAGCCATCGCCATACGTGGACGTTTGACAAAGATCGCAGCACGCAATCCCATCGCCTGCCAATCGGCCCCTTCCCAAAGGACGGCCGCACGAGCGGCTCCGTTGGTAAGCGCCTCGGCGTATTTCGGAGACATGGCCATCGCCAGATCTGTCGGGCCTGCATCGCCCGGTTCGGCGGCGCGCACAATCGTCAGGCCGCCATCGCCCTGACATTCAGCACCCAGAGACTCGGCGATCTGTTGTACGGTAAACTGCATGGCGGGCTTCCTTTTGGCAGGATTTGCCCTGTGCTTACCCCTGAACGTCCGGCAGGGCCACCCCTGCTTTTTGAAGCGCATCCCAAATCTTGCCGTCCCGTCCATAAACATCTCGGCGGTACTGTACTTCGCCTTTGGGCCCGACATAGGCCGTTCGATAAATCAGATGCACCGGAACTTTCTGTTCCAAATTGACTTTGGTCTCTTTTCCGGTGTTCAGAACGCGATGGAAGAATGCCTTTGGATCTTCCTCCTGTTTGGCCAGAAGCGCGTAAGCAAATTCAAAGGGCTGGGCCAAGCGGATACACCCATGTGAAAAGGCCCGAACTTCGCGCGAGAACAGGTTTTTCTGTGGAGTATCATGCAGATAGATGTTGTGCTTATTGGGGAACATGAACTTCACCAGACCCAACGCATTGCTTTTGCTGGGCGGTTGGCGCATCGCGAAGGGAAAATTGCTGGTCGTGAACTGGGTAAAGTCTACCGCACCCCGATTGACCTGCCTGCCGCTTCTATCTGTTATCTGGATATGGCCAACAGCATTTGGGTTTGATTGCAGTTTCGGCAGGTATTCCTTGGTTATAATCGAGCGGGGAACATACCAGCTGGGGTTGATTACCATATGCTCCATCTCATCCGAAAACTCCGGACTCCTGCGATCATGCACATTTTTACCGATAACCGCACGGGTTTCAAAGGTGACTTGCCCGTCATCCACGATCTTCGCCGTGAAATCGGCTTGGTTCACAAGAATTTGACGCGTGCCACGTTCCCGAGGCAGCCACCGCTCACGTTCCAACGCCACGTAAACGGCTTTCAACCGGTCTGTCGCTGGACGGTTCATCTCGGCAATCGTCCCTTTACCCGCCACACCATCGGGTTCAAGCCCATGCGCGGTTTGAAAGGCACGAACGCCCTCAAGCAATGCGTTATCGAAAGTCGGGCTGGCGGAAGGTTTCATGTAACCCATTACCACTAGGCGATCGCGCAGCTTGATAACATTTGGTCCCGTGTCGCCGTATTCCAGTTTGCTTTCGGGAACTGTTGGCCCCCATCCCCCCTGAAACACCAGCTTTTCCAAGGACAGCTTCTGCTTCATCAACGCACGGTATTGATGTGATTGCGGCGCTAGGGCTGTAAAGTAGGCCGCGCCCTGGGTGCTTATTCCTTGCAAATGCTCTACAGGGCTGCGTCGTTCTACGGACCGAACCAGCCCATCATCCACGCTGCCGGGCCGGATTACGCCCGCATAAAGCGCGTCGGCATATTCGACAAAGATACGGCTCAGTTCGGCTTCAACTGTTCCGAGATCACGCACCGAACGGGCCTTTTCCATCTTCTCCATCACGGCGGCGATAATCGGCTCGGCCTGTGGCAGACCGTGCAGATGCCCATCCTTAAGCGCCTTGATCAACGTCGCCCGGCGTTGAGCGTGTTCAGGCGTATCGCCGACCCATAGCGGTGAGAACCCGTTTGCCCGGTAGAACTCAACCAGTTGCGGTGCCTGCAGAGTATGTTCAGCGATGGCCATCTGAAACGCAGTTCCTGGCGCTGCTTCGGACGTCGTATTGGCGACAGACGCGGTGGCCACGAAATACGCAGCAAACAGGATACTGGTACTGGTTCGGAGAACAGAAAGCATAGGATAGCCTTGGAATTCAATAGTTTGAACTGGTGATTTATACGCCGAATAACTATGCAGTCTTGCCAGAACGCTTGTCCACTCACGATATCCTTACCAAATCGCATCTTCGTCGGCCTGATGCGCGTTTGCATCGGCTACGCGGCCCAAAGCCCACAACTGCGAAATATTTGTAATGCTCTGTGACAAATGCGCAAAAAACTGCCGAAAACTCCCCCTTGAAAAGGTGAAAATGAAACACTTCTTGGCCCTCGATTCCGATTGTGCCATAAATTCCGCATCTGGGATGGGAATAATTAAGACAGTGCACGTAACATCGTGTGCAGGCAGGAACAGTACGGGACGAAACCAAAATGACAGAGAGCAGTTCCTCGGGCTTGACCCGACGTGCCCTATTGGGTGCGTTTGCAGCAACGGCAATCGCAGCAGCACCAACCTACTCCAACGCAGCGGGCTTTTTACGCGGTGGCGGTGACATCCGTCGCATCCGTATGTATTCCGGTCGCACAGGCGAACGGTTGGATATGATTTATTGGGTTGATGGTAAGTATATCAAGGACGCTGTCAAAGAAGTGAACAACTTCATGCGTGATTGGCGCACAGATCAGGTAAAATCAATCGATTTACGCACTATTGATATCATGGCGGCATCACACAGCCTGCTGGATGTCAACGAACCCTATATGCTGTTGTCTGGCTACCGCTCTCCTCAGACCAATGCAATGCTCCGCTCCCGGTCCCGCCGTGTGGCGCGCAATTCGCTTCACATGGAAGGGCAAGCAGCTGATTTGCGCCTTGCCTCCCGCTCGGTTTCGCAGATGGCCAAGGCGGCGATGTCGTGCCGTGCAGGTGGTGTTGGTCAATATTACGGATCGAACTTCGTACACATGGATTGCGGCGTGGTTCGCACCTGGCGCGGGTAACACCTGGACACTCCTCCCGGTTTGTTCAGAACTTTAGCTGACTATATATTCCGGTCGGTTTTATCGTTTTCGTGGCGATTGGCGGCAGAGTCGCCAAGTCTGCTAATTTGAATTTCTCGGTACCTGGCAGGGTATCCCTCTCTCAAGCACTACAACTCAGCTATGGTTATTAGCTTGCGGGCCGTTGTGATGACTGCACGATCAAAGCGCAAAGCGAGCTAATTCACAAGCCTACCGTTCTGGGCTCCCGACTTCGATCCAACTTTGAATATTGGGTGGCGCACCTGAGAGGATTCGAACCTCTGGCCTCTGCCTTCGGAGGGCAGCGCTCTATCCAGCTGAGCTACAGGTGCCTTGGCCGTTAGCTAACCTTGTTCCAATCCGGGTGCAACTGCAAATCGCGATTGCCGCACCCCAATCAAGCCAAAATCAGGCAAACAGATCATGCGCCAATTCAAGCGCTTCGATCAGCGTATCAACTTCATCGGTAGTGTTATAGAGACCAAAGCTGGCGCGGCACGTTGCCGTCACCCCCAGGTGGTCCATCAGTGGCCCGGCACAGTGGTGACCGGCACGAACCGCAACACCCTTCTTGTCGAGAATGGTTGAGACGTCGTGTGCATGGCCAGCACCGTCCAGCGTAAAGCTGAAAATCGCGGCCTTGTCCGGGCGAGCGCCCTGAACCTGCAACCAGTTCAGCCCTGTCAGACGTTGCATCGCGTAATCGCGCAAGCAGGATTCATGGGCAGCGATGTTTTCCATCCCCAGGTCCATCATATACTCCAGCGCTACGCCAAGGCCGATGGTCTGAACGATCCCCGGCGTGCCGGCCTCGAACTTCATTGGCGGGTCATTATAGATGACCTGATCCTTACTGACCTCTTTGATCATGTCGCCGCCACCGATAAAGGGGCGCATTTCGGCCATGCGGTCGGATTTGATGAAAATCGCACCCGACCCTGACGGACCATAAAGCTTGTGGCCAGTGATCGCGTAGAAATCGCACCCGATCTCTTCGACATTTACCGGCATGTGAACGGCACCCTGACTGCCATCAACCAGAACCGGGACGCCCTTGGCGTGGGCACCATCAGTTATGGTCTTCACATCCACAACCGTGCCCAGCACGTTCGAGCAGTGTGTCACAGCAACCAGCTTGGTTTTCGGTCCGATTGCATCGATTACCGCCTGCGGGTCCAACCCGCCCTCTGCGTCGACATCGACCCATTTCAGCACGACACCCTGTCGTTCGCGCAGGAAATGCCAGGGCACGATGTTTGCATGATGCTCCATCACACTCAGAACGACCTCATCCCCCGCTTCAAGTCGCGGCATAGCCCAGCCATAGGCGATCAGGTTTATTCCTTCTGTGGTACCAGAGTTCAGGACGATCTCATTCTCGTTCGATGCCCCCAGAAAACGTGCGATCGTTCCACGAACGGCCTCGTATTTCTCTGTCGCAAGGTTGGACAGGAAATGCAGGCCACGATGGACATTCGAATACTCCTCGGCATATGCCCGCGTCACCGCGTCAATGACCACCTGAGGCTTCTGAGCCGAAGCACCATTGTCGAGATACGTCAAGGGCTTGCCATTCACCTGACGCGACAGGATCGGAAAGTCAGAGCGAATTTTCTGCACATCATACATAAGAGTGGTATTCCTAGACGGGCCCGGTTGGGCTTAGAAACAGAACGAAAGGGATGGCGACAAAAGCTGACAACACAATTACCGCAAAGGATTTCCAGAGAGACCCGAACTGATGCGCTTCATTCAGAAAATGAAGCGTGACGTAAAGGCTCAGGATTGCTGTCGCCAACAATGTCATCATCATCAGGAATGGTAGGGTCAGACTCAAGACCAGCGTCACCACCAACGCGGCTATTTGCAGGAACTGCAGCCAGATCGTCAAAACCATCAGATCATCGAACCTCGCCAGACCTCCCAGCAATCGCCCGACCAGCAGGAATGCGACGATGCTCAGCATCATGGCCCCGGCCGAGCGCACCAAAACGATGGGAATACTCTCGAGCGCCGGAGAGGGTTGACCCGCCGCCATTGTTATCGACAAATCTATTCCCAATTGGACAGCGCAGTTCAAAACGACCGCCAGCGCAAATGCCAGCCAAAGCACTTCTCGCCTCAGCTTGAGCGCCATCAGCCGTCGCGCCGCTTCGGCCGGGTTCTTGATCGTCAAGACCGCCAGATTTCCCAGGAAACTCGAATTCATGCGACGGACCTTTGCACTTGTCTGAGACCGGATACCCAGAACCAAACAAAAACAGCAACCCAGACGAAACCCACAAACGTCAATGTAGGCCCTGGTCCGATAAACCCGGCGACAAGGCCGTTCAGCAGAACCAGCGGTGCAGAGGACAACAGCGCCCAGAACAGCGCCAGACGCGCACCAAAAGCGCTTCCCTGCCCGCCAAACAGGCGCGCCGCCCAATGAGTCACCAGTGCCAGCGTGTAAAAGACCAAGGGCAGAATGAACACTGATCCAAGCAGAGCACCACCCAATAGCATGTTCAGTTCAACGCCTTCCAGATGCGCTTTGCGCGCAAGGCCAGGCATCTGGGCGATGAATGCCACCACACAAAACGCCATGACAAAGATCAGCGCCCGGTCTTCTCGTTGCCCCATATCCAGAAGCCTGCGCACCACGCGCCCCGGCCCCCGGTATGTTGCCAGGATATCCGACGAAAGGGCCATCAGCTTCGGCGCGCCAGCCACCCTTCCAGACGGCTTACGATTTCATCTGCCAAAGCGTTGTCTTCGATCTCGTCCACTGCTTCTGCCAGGAATGCCAGCGTCAACATGTTGGTCGCGTCCTTGACCGGAACACCCCGTGACCGAAGATAGAACAGCGCCGTTTCGTCAATCGCGCCCGAGGTTGAGCCGTGGGAACACGCCACATCATCGGCGTAGATCTCAAGTTCGGGTTTGGCGAGGAACTGGCTATCATCATCCAAAAGCAGCGATTGGCTGATCTGGTACCCATCGGTTTTCTGGGCACCTTCCTTTACAAGGATCTTGCCCTGAAACACTCCGGTCGCACCGTTGCGCAGCACTTTCTTAAAGACCTGACGGCTTTCGCAATTCACCGCGTCATGGGTGATGAACACCGTGTCATCATGGTGGAAATCACCATCCCCAACACAGGCCCCGGCCACATGCGCCACAGCATTGTCGCCGGTCAGTTCAACGACCTGTTCGTTACGGGTCAGCACCCCATTCGCTGTCAAGGTGAAGGACTTGTAGACCGACTCTGCCCCCAAACGCGTGAACATATGGGTCGCGGCGCGACGTTCATGGTCCCTGCCTTGTGCCCGCACATGATGCAGCGTCCCCTTGTCGGCGATTTCAATCTCCATGCATTTGTTGAAACGCGACGCCGCCGGACCGGATTCAAGAATTGTCACCTCGGCCCCGCTTTCCACACGAATAACGTGATGCAGGATCGCGTCGGATGTCGGTGAGGCATGACGATAGATCAGGTTGATCGGTTTAGAGGGTTTGCCCGTAACGTGAATGGCGACACCGTCCGACGCAAAGGCCGTGTTCAATGCAGCCAACGGACGTTGAACCGGGGACTGGCCACGCGCTTCCAGAACGCCATACAGGTCTTTTGCCCAATGAATGTCTTTGCAGCAGATGTCTTCAATCCGGTCGATCTTGACACCGTCCAGCGACAGCTCATCGGATTCCTCGGCGCTGAACACCCCGTCGACAAAGACTATTTTCAAACGGTCGAGGTCGTTGAAAAGTACCGGTTCATCATTGACAAACACCGCCGCAGGCAAAGCCTCGGCAGAAATCAGACTGTCGGGCTGGGTGTATTTCCAATACTCATCCCGGCGCCCCGGCAGCCCGGATTCCAGAACACGCGCCAGAGCGTCTTCGCGTGCACCGCGGGTGCAGCCCGCGTCAGGCATGGTCAGCGCAGCCAGACGCGCCTCGGTTGCGGTTTGTTTCGCTTGCGGCAAAGCCATCAGTTCACCTCGGCCAGAATGTCGGCATAACCGTTGTTTTCAACCTCAAGCGCCAGATCCGGGCCTCCGGTTTTGACAATGCGGCCATCGGCCATGATGTGCACGACGTCAGGTTTGATGTGATCCAGCAGGCGCTGGTAATGGGTGATGACCAGGAACCCACGGCCTTCGTCCCGCAGGGCATTCACACCTTCGGCGACCAGCTTCATCGCATCCACATCAAGGCCCGAGTCGGTTTCGTCCATGATGCACATCTTCGGTTCAAGCATAGCCATCTGCAGGATTTCGTTACGCTTTTTCTCACCGCCCGAAAAACCAACATTGACCGGGCGCTTAAGCATATCCGCGTCGATCTTTAGCGTCTTGGCCTTGCCACGCACTTCTTTCAGGAAGTCTGCGGCAGACAGTTCCTCTTCTCCACGGGCCTTGCGCTGCGCGTTTACTGCGGTGCGCAGGAACGTCATGTTGCCAACTCCGGGGATTTCAACCGGGTATTGGAAGGCAAGGAAAACACCTGCTGCTGCGCGTTCCTCCGGTTCCATCTCCAGCAGGTCCTGACCGTCCAGAGTGGCCGAACCTTCGGTAACTTCGTACCCGTCGCGCCCCGACAGAACATAGCTGAGGGTCGATTTGCCCGACCCGTTCGGCCCCATGATCGCGTGTACCTTGCCAGCCTCGACCGTCAGGTCTACACCTTTGAGGATCTGTTTGTCTTCTTCTTCAAGCTGTACGTGCAGGTTTTTGATTTCCAGCATTTTTTGTCCTTTTGCGTATCGCAAGGGGCCCTTGGCCCCGTATTGTTCTAGCCCAGTAATCTGCGGATCAGTCTGGCGATGATCCAACCCAGGATCGCCCCGCCACCTACTGCCCAAACCGGGTTGATGAATTCCATGTAATGGGTGTTGACGTAGGCCACGCCAAGCAGACCGCCCAGAACCGGCAATGCGTACCCAAGCCAGGTCAGCACATTATCCTTTCGGATGCGGGTTCCGGGTGACCGCGTCATCACCCAACCGAACCTTCAAGTGAGATGGCCACCAACTGCTGTGCTTCCATCGCAAACTCCATCGGAAGCGCCTGAAGCACGTCTTTGCAGAACCCGTTGACCACCAGAGCCACGGCTTCTTCCTCGTCCATGCCGCGCTGACGGCAGTAGAACAGTTGATCGTCATCCACTTTTGACGTCGTCGCCTCGTGCTCAACGCGGCTCGAGTTGTTCCTGACCTCGATATAGGGAACCGTATGTGCGCCGCACTTGTCACCGATCAGCAGACTGTCACACTGCGTGTAGTTCCTGCTGTCCTTGGCTTTCGGGTGCATCGACACTAGCCCACGATAGGTGTTCTGGGCCTTACCCGCACTGATGCCCTTGGACACGATGCGCGACTTGGTGTTTTTGCCCAGATGTATCATCTTTGTGCCGGTATCAGCCTGCTGATAATTGTTGGCAATCGCGATCGAATAGAATTCACCTTGGCTTTCATTGCCGCGCAGGATGCAGGACGGGTATTTCCATGTCACGGCCGATCCGGTTTCCACCTGCGTCCACATCACCTTCGACCGGTCACCCCGGCAGTCGGCGCGTTTGGTCACGAAGTTATAGATACCGCCCTTGCCGTTTTCATCCCCCGGAAACCAGTTCTGAACGGTCGAGTATTTTACCTCGGCATCTTCTTCGACGATGATCTCGACCACGGCAGCATGCAGTTGTGCCGTGTCACGCTGGGGTGCAGTACAGCCTTCCAGATATGAGACGTACGAGCCCTTGTCAGCAATGATCAGGGTGCGTTCGAATTGACCGGTGTTCTCGGCGTTGATGCGGAAATACGTGCTTAGTTCCATCGGGCAGCGAACGCCCGGCGGGATGTAGACGAATGAGCCATCCGAGAATACAGCTGAATTCAACGTTGCATAGAAATTGTCCGATACGGGAACCACGGTTCCCAGGTACTTCTTGACCAGCTCAGGATGCTCTTTGATCGCCTCAGAGATCGAGCAGAAGATCACGCCTGCCTTTTTCAGTTCGGCCTGAAAGGTCGTGCCCACGGAAACCGAGTCAAACACTGCATCAACCGCTACCTTGCGGCCTTCGGCAGGTGCATCCTCTGCACCTTCAACACCAGCCAGAATCATCTGTTCTTTCAGGGGGATACCAAGCTTTTCGTAAGTGGCGAGCAGTTTTGGATCAACCTCATCCAGAGATTTGGGCTTCTCTTCCATCGATTTGGGGCGGGCATAGTAGTACTGGTTCTGAAAATCGATTGGAGGATAGTGAACCATGGCCCATTTGGGCTCTTCCATTTTTGTCCAACGCTCGAAAGCGGCCAGACGCCATTCGGTCATCCACTCAGGCTCATCGTTTTTCCCCGAGATCAGACGGACGATATCCGGGTTCACGCCTTTGGGCGCGTATTCCATCTCGATATCGGTGTCCCAGCCATATTTGTATGTGCCGACCTCGCGAACCGCGTCCACGGTTTCCTGATCGACACCTTCTTTTACCTGGGTCTGGTCCAAAGCGGCCATGACTTACCCTCCGTCAGATCACGCAGCCCGCGCGCGATGCTTTTTCTCTTTTTCAAGCCACGTTTCGGCGAAACGCAGCACATCTTCTTCAGTCGTCTCTGGCCCCAACGATACGCGGATTGCGCATGACGCCACCGTCTCATCAAATCCCATTGCTGTCAGAACCCGACTGGTTTTAACTTTGCCGCTGGAACAGGCGGATCCCGCACTGATGGCAAAGCCCGACAAATCCATCTGCATCACCTGCGTTTCGCCTTTCCAGCCGGACGTCGCGAAACACAGGGTATTCGGGAGTCGCTCCTGATCTTTCCCGACAAAAATAGTAGATATTGAACCAGCCTCAAGGGCGTTTTCTAGAATATTTCTAAGTTCTCTGACTTTTTCCCATACTCCATCAGCCAGATCGCGCTGAGCAGCTTCGGCAGCCGCGCCAAATCCGGCGATACCCACCACATTTTCAGTTCCGGATCTTCGCCCCAACTCCTGACCGCCGCCGCTGGCCAAAGGTTCGATATCGATACCTTGCCGCAGGATCAAAGCGCCAACACCTTTTGGCCCGCCAATCTTGTGCGCCGACAGGATCGCCATATCTGCGCCGCTCCAGGCAAAAGAAAACGGAATGCGTCCGACAACCTGCGTAATATCAAGCAACAGCCAATCAGCGCGCCGCGCGCCATAGGGCCACTGGTTCTCGACTTTCTGTGGCGGCTTCGTGATGACTCCAGTCTCGGAGTTCGCAAGCCCCATCGCCATTATGTGCCCAGGGCCAAAGGGATGCTCGCTGCAATGGGTCAAGTCGAAATGCGACCATAGCGCATCGTGGGCGGTGCTGTCGACAAATACGTCGCAGCCTTCGGGGCGGTTTTGCAGAACCCGCGCCGCTTCGGTCGCGCCAGAGGTAAATATGACCTCTTGCGGACGGCAACCGACGGCATCGGCGACCTGCGCCCGCGCACATTCAACCAACGCTTTTGCGGCACGCCCTTCTGCATGAACAGATGACGGGTTCCCGACCACATCCATCGCCGTGATCATCGCTTCGCGTGCTTCGGGTCGCAGCGGCGTGGTCGCGTTATGATCCAGATAAACACGTTTCATGGATACATCTTTTCCCGCACGGAACTCATATGCATGTTCGACTTACCCAGCTCATTCATCCACGACGGAAAACAGGCTTGGAACTGCCGGGCAAGGCGCAAGGTCGTTCCTGATCACATCCGACAGGCGCGTCTGATGCAAAAAGACATAAACATGCGCGCTTAGGCTTTCCCACAAGCGGTTCGTCAAGGATTGCGCCCTGCTGCCCGATGACGCACCGGATGCTCCGGCCCCTTTTTGCAGGGCATCAACCGTCTCATCCACGGCCGCAAGAACCTCGACCACGCGAATCTCGGAGGCGGGACGTGCAAGACGATACCCTCCACCGGGCCCACGGACTGATGCAACCAGTTCCGCGCGACGCAGCTTGACGAAGAGCTGCTCAAGATACGGCAGAGAAATGTCCTGCCGTTCCGAGATTTCGCCCAGGGTTACCAGCCGGTCTGTTGGCTGAAGCGCAATATCCGCCACAGCGACCATTGCGTAACGCCCTTTGGTCGAAAGCTTCATTCCCTGCCCCCTTTTAGCCGGATCTGCGCGAAATCATTGACGCCGACGCTGCCAGTGCGTATCTCCGACTGACAGCGCGATTGCGCCAAGCAATGTAATTAGAACCGTTCTAAGGTGTCCGACGATTATAGTCAAGTATATCCGGATACCCGCACGAAAATGACAGGACCAAAGCACACATGCCCGAGGTGATTTTTCCCGGACCCGAAGGCCGCCTGGAAGGCCGCTACCACCCGCAAAAGGAAAAAGACGCACCGATCGCTATCGTGCTTCACCCGCATCCTCAGTTCGGCGGGACTATGAACAACAAGGTGGTCTATAACCTGCACTATGCCTTTTACAACATGGGCTTCACCGTGCTGCGCTTTAACTTCCGCGGCGTCGGTCGCAGCCAGGGCGAATATGATCAGGGCGTAGGCGAGCTGAGCGATGCGGCATCTGCGCTGGATTACCTGCAATCCATGAACAACAACTCGAAACACTGCTGGGTTGCGGGCTTTTCGTTTGGGGCGTGGATTGGAATGCAGTTGCTGATGCGCCGCCCCGAAATCACGGGTTTCATTAGCGTGTCACCGCCTGCCAACATGTATGACTTTTCCTTCCTTGCGCCCTGCCCGTCTTCGGGTCTGATCATCAACGGATCGGCTGACCGTGTGGCACCACCAGCGGATACCACCGCGCTGGTCAACAAGCTGCACGAGCAAAAAGGAATCACAATCACCCATAACGAGGTTGAGGGCGCGGATCATTTCTTCCAGGAACGCCACATGGACACGCTGATCACAGATGTCAGCGACTATGTGAAACGTCGGCTGACCGAGAACACCCGCTAATGTCCGACACCATCACATCGCTCGCGGCCAAACTGGCCGAAGATACGATGAAGGTCATGGACGAAACTGGCGAAGACCGGTTCTTCGTGGAGGTAGGTGAAGTGCTTGGTGCGGCGTCGCAATCACTGGAAGAGGCTTTTCTGACGGAAATCCGCGTGCGTCTGGCCGAACGCAAGGCCAGACAATTCGTGATCAAGCGCCTCGCCACGCATCGCGCGAAACTCAAGGCGATTGAAAAGCAATGACCGATCACCTGGCTGCGCAGGTCGCATTTCTGAAACGGGCCGACAATCTGAAACTGGTCGAGCGGGCAAATGTCCTGCTTGACCAGTCAAGGCCCGAAAACTCTGCTGAACACAGCTGGCACTTGGCTTTGTGGGCAATGGTCATGGCACCGCTGGCCGGGCCGGACATCTCGGTCGACCGGGTCATCCGCATGTTGCTACTGCATGATCTGGTTGAGATCGTGACAGGTGATCACCCGATTCACCTCAACACGGATTGGGACACCGTGGCCGAGGCTGAACAGGCTGCCGCACAGGAATTGTTTGGCCTGTTGCCCGACGAACAAGCGCAGGAATTTCTTTCACTCTGGCACGAATTCGAGGCGGACCAAACCCCGGATGCCCGGTTTGCCAAGATTCTGGATCGCTGCCAGCCGCTGTTTCAGGTTCTGTGCGCCACCGACCCACGAGAGGATCATGTGGAGATTGCGCGGTCAAATCTGGCAGACGGGCGCGCAGCGTATCTGGCCCATACGTTTCCAATGGCCCACCAGCATGCCACTAACCTCTTGACCAACTCGGCCCCTCAGGATGACGCATTCACGAAAAGATTGGCATTTCTCACAGAAGCGGACCAGTTGAAATCCGTTCTGCGCGCCTCACGCCTGATGGCCAGTGACAGGTTCGAGAATTCGGCTGAACATTCGTGGCATGTCATGCTCTACGCATGGGTATTGTCGGAATACGCGCATTCGGATGTTCAAGTGGACCGAACCCTCCAGATGTTGCTTTTGCACGATGTTGTCGAAATCGACGCGGGCGACCACCCGATCCACGGACATGTCGACCACGCGGAACAGGAAGCCAAAGAACAGGCCGCCGCCAAGCGATTGTTTGGCCTTTTGCCTGACTGTCAACACAGGCCATTTACTGAACTTTGGCACGAGTTTGAGGCAGCTGAGACCGCAGAAGCCAGGTTTGCAAAGGCTGTTGACCGCTTTCAGACACCCATAGCAAATCTGGAAACAGGTGGCGGCTCATGGGTCGAATACAAAGTGAAATTCGACCAGATTGTAACGCGTGTCCGACCAGCTATTGCAGCGGGAGCGCCTCAGCTGTGGGACTGGCTGCAACCGCAACTGGTTGCGCATTTCGAAAATGGCAAAACAACCGATCCTCAAGCATAAAAAAAGGAGCCTGAAGGCTCCTTCTTTCTTGCTCGGTTTCTAGCGGCGTTCAAAAAACACTACTACCATCAAACTGTTGAACCAAGTTGGCTGCATTCACTTCGACGGACCCCCCGTCAGCAAGCCACCCAATCGCCACTATCAGACCCGAAGCAAATATGATTGATTTCGCAAATAACGTCATCGCTCAAAACTCGTTAACAAAATGAAAAAATATACGGCGAATATTACCTTCATTCGACTGAAAAAACAGTCAGGTATACCTGACCCAAGGTAATCTTGTAGACAACATGACGGCCCGCGTATTTCACTCACACAAATCGCTCTCAAGCCACCCGACGCACCCTTTTCCGAGGTATTCAAATGCCCCAAGCTTATCTGTATCTGTTGCTGGCTGTGCTGGCTGAAACCATTGGCACAACGGCCCTGCAAGCCAGCCAGCAGTTTACGCGGTTCTGGCCATCCGTGATCGTTATCGTTGGGTACGCGTTTGCATTCTACCTTTTGGCGATGACGTTGAAGGTCATGCCTGTCGGCATTGTCTATGCTATTTGGTCCGGACTAGGCATCTTTCTGATCGCGCTCATCGGTTTTGTCGTTTTCGGTCAGCGTTTGGATTGGCCGGCAATTGTCGGATTGGCGATGATTCTGGCGGGAATCCTGATCATTCACCTCTTTTCAAAGACTGCCGGGCACTGAAGGCCGGTTAGGGCTGGTATATTTTGCCGCGCCGCGTTATGCGCGCGGCAACTTTCCGTTCAAAGGCTGACCTCTCATGGACCTGCGCAATATCGCAATCATCGCTCACGTGGACCACGGCAAAACGACCCTGGTGGACGAGCTGCTCAAACAATCCGGTGCATTCCGGGAAAATCAGGCTGTCGCAGAACGCGCCATGGACAGTAACGATCTGGAGCGAGAACGCGGCATCACCATCCTGGCCAAGGCCACGTCGGTTGAATGGAAAGACACGCGCATCAATATCGTCGACACCCCTGGCCACGCCGATTTCGGTGGCGAGGTCGAGCGCATTCTCAGCATGGTCGACGGTGTTGTTCTGTTGGTGGACGCCGCAGAAGGCCCGATGCCCCAGACCAAGTTTGTAACGTCCAAGGCACTGGCGCTGGGCCTACGCCCGATCGTGGTTCTGAACAAGGTCGATAAGCCGGACGCCGAACCTGACCGCGCACTGGACGAATGCTTTGACCTGTTCGCCAATCTCGGCGCGGATGACGACCAGCTGGATTTCCCTTCAATGTACGCCTCGGGTCGTTCGGGCTGGGCGGATATGGAGCTGGACGGCCCCCGCAAGGACTTGAGCGCGCTATTCGACCTGATCGTCGATCATGTCCCTGCCCCGAAGCAGGTCGATCACAAAAATGAACCCTTCCGCATGCTGGCCACAACATTGGGCAGCGATCCCTTCATCGGTCGTATCCTGACCGGTCGTGTGGAAAGCGGCACGCTGAAGGCTGGCGACAGCCTCAAGGCGCTCAGCCGCGATGGTTCGGTCATCGAAAACTTCCGCGCCACGAAAATCCTGGCGTTCAGGGGCCTGGCTCAACAGCCCATTGACGTGGCCGAAGCAGGCGACATCGTGACCATCGCTGGCATGAGCAAAGCCACCGTAGCGGATTCGCTGGTTGCCCCTCAGGTCACTGAGGCCCTGCCCGCGCAGCCCATCGATCCACCGACCATTACCGTGACCTTCGGTATTAATGATTCTCCGCTGGCAGGCCGTGACGGCAAAAAAGTTCAATCTCGCGTCATTCGTGACCGCCTGATGAAGGAAGCCGAGTCGAACGTCGCCATCCGTGTCACCGACACCCCCGGCGGTGAGGCGTTCGAGGTTGCGGGCCGCGGCGAGTTGCAAATGGGTGTTCTGATCGAGAATATGCGCCGAGAAGGCTTTGAGCTCAGCATCTCGCGCCCGCAGGTTCTGTTCCGTGAAGAAGACGGGCAGCGGCTTGAGCCCATCGAAGAAGTTACCATTGACGTGGATGACGAATATTCTGGTTCCGTAATTGAAAAGGTTACCGGCGCACGTAAGGGTGAACTGGTCGAGATGCGCCCAGCCGGTACGGGCAAGACGCGGATCATCGCCTATGTCCCGTCCCGCGGTCTGATTGGTTACCATGGCGAATTCCTGACCGACACGCGCGGTACGGGTGTACTTAACCGCGTGTTCCATGACTGGGCGCCACATAAGGGGCAGATTCCGGGCCGTCGCGCAGGTGTTCTGATCTCGATGGAGAAAGGTCAGGCCGTGGCTTATGCGCTGTGGAACCTGGAAGAGCGTGGCCGCATGTTTGTTGGTCCCCAAACAGACGTGTACCAGGGTATGGTGATCGGCGAACACTCGCGCGACAACGATCTGGAAGTGAACCCGCTCAAAGGCAAGAAGTTGACAAACGTACGCGCCAGTGGATCCGACGACGCGGTCCGCCTGACGCCGCATATCCAGTTCTCACTGGAGGAGGCAATTGCCTATATCGACGATGACGAACTTGTGGAAGTCACACCAAACGCGGTGCGTCTGCGGAAGCGTTTTCTTGACCCGCACGAGCGTAAGCGGATGGCCAAATCTGCCTAGAACACCCTCAGGTTGCAAACTGACCAAACGGAAACAATGGCATTAGTGTGGCAAATTTGCTTCCAATTCGACAAAGGACGAAATCAGAAAAACCGGGCTCACTGCCCGGTTTTTATTTGAAAAATAACAGTTTTCTCCATATGGTTGAAGGTTTCTGACACAAACCTCACCAACAAGATATTGTAGGCGCCCTCAAATTATGGTCAAAACACGTCAGAAGTGTGACGTCCTTCACAAACACCGACACGGGAATGGTGCATAGAAGGACGAAGTTTAGTTATCGAGTTCCAAGGAGTTCAAAATGGGTAATAGAGCTCGTAAGTTTCCGCTGTTTTTTATTGCGACAACTTTTCTGCTTTCACCTGCCGGTGAAACCTTTGCCGCTGGGACATGTACAGTTGCAACAGCGCGGCAATCCGCTGCGTCCGCTCAGGTTTTGTGCGAATGCGATGCCGTGACATCCGGCATGATCCGCTATATTCAACGTCGCCATGACTTCGATCAGATACTGGCGCGCGTAGGTGCAGAATGCGCCCCGCTGGCGGGCCTGCTGAGTGACTTCCCGACCGCATCGATCGGTGTCTCAGACCAGAGATCTGGAGACGGACCTTCCCAGGAAAACGGCACGACCTCCAATGGCGGCGGTGGTAACCCAACCGGGGGTGAAGAACCCGGTGGTGAAGAACCCGGTGGTGAAGAGCCCGGTGGTGAAGAGCCCGGTGGTGAAGAACCCGATGGTGAAGAGCCCGGTGGTGAAGAACCCGGTGGTGAAGAGCCCGGTGGTGAAGAGCCCGGCGGTGAAGAGCCCGGTGGTGAAGAGCCCGGTGGTGAAGAGCCCGGTGGTGAAGAGCCCGGTGGTGAAGAGCCCGGTGGTGAAGAGCCCGGTGGTGAAGAGCCCAAGAATATGGAGCAGCAAGTCAACGAACGCGCCCAAGGAATGCGGAGCGCATTTGATGGCAAAAACTCCGCTGGCCGTGGCCTCGGGAATAGAGAGCGCCGATAAGAAAAACGTCCGGATTTCCCTTTCCGAACGTCAGGTTATCGACAGCACTGTCAGGCGCAGATTACCGCTGCGCCTACGACAACACATAGTTCTTCGCTGATATCAGCTGCGTCCGTAAACGCCAACCCATTGACTGGGCCGCTTCGGATTCTGCATTCGCAAAAACAGGTAGCGCGTAGCTGTCCAGGGTTTGATCCGGTTTGTAAGATTATCCAGAATCAGGTCGCCCTGTGCCGAACGGTAAACCAGAACCGCATGAGGTGTCCGACGTGTGTCCAGTACGGTTGCAATCAAAAGCTTTCTTGGATCAACCCCGGCATGGATCAGATCTCTTTTCTTCAACAAAGCAAAGTCTTCGCAGTCACCGCCTCTGGATGTTGGCAGCGCCCATCGCTCTCGCATTTTATACTGGGACTGATCTGTAACTTCACGGGTCGACGCGTTTACGCGGCGATTCACCTGATTTACCACCTTCAGTTCTTGCTGGCTGGAAAGTTTGACCGAGCGTTTAGCGGCGCAAGCCCAGTCATACTGGCTGCAAAGGTTGATTGCACCTGAAGGCGGTGGCGAAGACGCGATGAATGGAATAAAGACACCGTCGGAAGCGTGGGCAGCAGGTGCTAAAGCCAAGCCACCGATGCACACGGCGCAGATACCCAATGCACGCGCCGCAACCGATACAGGCACGGAAACACACCTCTTGGTTAAATTCGCTAATGAAATCATGCGAGTTCCCCGATCCGATGTTCTTCGAATGATTACATGGCCACCTGCACCACATTCTGTTTCTTGAAACTATCTGTGATCAGGTGTTACGCGCAATCTTTTGAGACCTTGCAAAGGAAACAGGGCAGAAATTCGTCCGAGAATCTGACAATTTCACGTAAGAATTTTGTTGGCGGGGCCACAATTCGGCCAGGAACCATTCAACAGAACAGGAGCATTGAAGGATAAGTGATTGAATTAAATCAATTAAGCAAAAAACAGCCCGCTGTCGCGGGCTAATCAGTATCAATCAAACATGACATAAGCCGAATCTTGCTCATTCACTGCCGGTTTTCTTGGAAATATCAGTGCCTTGGAAGCAAGCCCCGAATGTCACTCGGTGATTTCCACCACAACCAGTTCACGTTCGCTTGCTCCACGCGCGTGATTCAGGGCCTGCTGGTACTCATCCGAGTGATAGCATTCAACCGCAGCCTCCAGCGTTGGGAAGCGCGCCACTACGTTTCGTGGACGTTCCTTACCTTCCAGCTGAACGTACCGTGCAGCACGGGCGATAAACTCGCCCCCGTGCTTGGCGATGGCCGGTCCGGCCAGTTCCGCGTATTTGCCGTAAGCCTCAGTGTTCGTCACCGTGACATGCGCAATCCAAAGAGCAGCCATATTATCCTCCCAAAACCTGTTGTGCGGCCTTGATTGCCGCATCTGCATTTGATGCATCCTTGCCGCCGCCCTGGGCCATATCAGGACGACCGCCGCCGCCTTTTCCGCCCAACTCGATTACCGCAGCTTTGACAAGATCCACCGCCGAAATCTGTCCGGTCAGGTCTTCTGTCACACCAGCCGCAACGGCCGCCTTGCCGCCCGTATCCGCAATCAGCAACACCGCACCCGATCCAAGGCGGCTTTTGTGTTCGTCGATCAACGCGGGAAGGTCCTTGCCTGAAACACCGCTGAGCGCTTGTGCCAGGAATTTCACACCGTTTACATCCCGCGCCTCGGCACCACCGCTCTGACCGGCCCCGCCAGCCATAGCCAAATCCCGGCGCAACTGAGCCACTTCGTTCTGCAAGGCCTTGCGTTCGTCCAGAAGGCTTTTCACGCGCGCCACCACGTCGTCCGGTTGCGCTTTCAGTTCCGATGCCACCTGAGCCAGACGTTGATCCTGAGCTGAAAGATAGCGGAAGGCTTCACCCCCGGTCAGCGCTTCGATCCGACGCACACCTGCACTGCTGGCGCTGTCACCCAACACAACAAAGGTGCCGATATCACCTGTCTGGCGCACATGTGTGCCGCCACAGAGTTCTATCGACCATGTATCGCCTTCATGGCCTTTGCCTGTTGGCGCCTTGCCCATGGAGACGACACGAACCTCGTCACCATATTTCTCGCCGAACAAGGCCTGCGCGCCCAATGCGCGCGCGTCGTCAGGTGTCATGACCCGGGTTTCAACGATCGAATTCTGGCGGATGAAATCGTTCACCTCACGTTCGACTTTTTGAATTTCCTCCAGGCTCAGCGCTTTGGAATGACTGAAGTCAAACCGCAAACGATCCGCCGCGTTCAGCGAGCCGCGCTGCGCCACGTGATCACCCAGCGTTTCGCGCAACGCTTCATGCAGCAGGTGCGTGGCCGAATGGTTGGCGCGAATGGCGGAACGGCGGGCGTGATCAACTTCAAGCTCTACCGCGTCGCCCTTGCAAATGACTCCGCTTTGAACCGCCACCTTATGAGCATAGACCTTGCCGTCGGCAAACTTCCTCGTGTCCTCCACGCGGCTCAGGTGATCGCGATCCTCCAGCCGACGCAACGCGCCAGTATCACCGACCTGACCACCGGCCTCTCCATAGAACGGGGTCTGGTTCACGACGACCCAACCGCTGCTGCCCGCGTCGATCTTGTCGACCAGCGAACCATCAACAACGAGGGCGGCAACCTGCGCTTCGGCTTTCTCAGTATCGTAGCCCAGGAAATCCGTCGCACCGGCTGCATCCAGAACATCGAACCATACGACCTGATCCGCTGCTTCACCTGACCCGGCCCATGCGGCACGTGCCTTGGCCTTTTGTTCGGCCATCGCGGTATCAAAACCGTCCGTGTCAACGCTCAGGCCCTTTTCACGCAGCGCATCCTGCGTAAGATCCAGTGGGAAGCCATAAGTGTCGTAAAGCTTAAAGGCTGCTTCACCTGACAGGGGCGCCCCCTCGGAAAGCCCCGAAACCTCATCATCCAGCAACTTCAGACCACGGTCCAGTGTCTGCTTGAACCGGGTTTCTTCCAGCAGCAGCGTCTCTTCGATAAGCGGTTGCGCCTGTTTCAGTTCAGAATAATGCCCACCCATCTGCTGCACCAGCGTAGGCACCAGGCGATGCATGACAGGATCCTTTGCGCCCAGCAGGTGCGCATGGCGCATGGCGCGGCGCATGATCCGGCGCAGAACGTATCCGCGGCCGTCATTGCTGGGCATCACACCGTCTGCAATCAGGAACGAGGTCGACCGCAGGTGATCCGCGATCACCCTGTGATGCACGTTCTGGTCGCCATAGGGGTCGACACCGGTCGCGTCTGCCGAAGCCTCAATCAAGGTCTTGAACAGGTCGGTGTCATAATTGTCATGACTGCCCTGCAACAGCGCCCCAATCCGTTCGAGCCCCATACCGGTATCGATGGACTGCATGTCAAGCTCGACCATCGAGCCATCTTCGAACTGCTCGTTCTGCATGAAAACGACGTTCCAGATTTCGATGAACCGGTCGCCATCCTCCTCGGGTGATCCCGGAGGGCCACCCCAGATGTGATCGCCGTGATCATAGAAGATCTCGGTGCACGGGCCGCAAGGTCCGGTCGGACCCATCTGCCAGAAATTGTCATTGGTGGCGATACGAATGATCCGGTCCTCGGGCACACCGACCTTTTTCCAGATTTCAAAGGCTTCATCATCCGTGTGGTAGACGGTCGTCAACAGGCGGGTCTTGTCGATACCGAATTCCTTGGTGATCAGTTCCCAGGCAAATGGGATCGCTTCATGTTTGAAATAATCCCCGAATGAGAAGTTTCCCAGCATCTCAAAAAACGTATGATGACGCGCCGTATAGCCAACATTGTCGAGATCGTTGTGCTTGCCACCCGCACGCACACATTTCTGCGCCGTAGTGGCGCGTTTGTAATCGCGGGTTTCCAGACCGGTGAACAGGTTCTTGAACTGCACCATACCTGAGTTCACGAACATCAGCGTCGGGTCATTGCGCGGCACCAGCGGGCTGGACGCGACGACCTCATGCCCTTGTTTTTCAAAGTAGTTCAGAAAAGTCGATCGGATGTCGTTCAGGGTTGGCATAGGGCTCTCTCGGCGCACATATATCTTGGTCTCCGTTGGTTTAGCCCCCCGTCAGGTGAGTGTCCACAGCAGAGGCACTCGGGAACGAAACAAGGCGACCCGATCAGGCCGCCTTGTTTCAAGTGTTACAGTCTTTGCGCAGATGTCAGGGGTACCCACCTCAGGACATCAGGCCTCCAGAATATCGTCATCCTCGGTAACGCCTGGCGACATATCGAATTCCAGCCCATGCGCCGCGCGGATCTTGTCTTCGATGTCCAGCGCCACCCGGCTGTTTTCCCGCAGGTATTGTTTGGCGTTCTCACGCCCCTGCCCGATCCGCTCATCACCATAGCTGAACCAGGACCCGGACTTTTCGACAACACCAGCTTTAACACCCAAATCCAGCAATTCGCCCATCTTCGAGATGCCTTCGCCATACATGATATCGAACTCGACCTGCTTGAACGGCGGTGCGACTTTGTTCTTCACAACTTTGACGCGGGTCTGGTTCCCGACAACTTCGTCCCGATCCTTGATCGCGCCAATCCGGCGGATATCCAGCCGAACCGAGCTGTAGAATTTCAGCGCATTGCCACCGGTTGTGGTTTCCGGGCTGCCGAACATCACGCCGATCTTCATCCGAATCTGGTTGATAAAGATGACCATGCAGTTCGAGCGACTGATCGAGCCGGTCAGTTTGCGCATCGCCTGGCTCATCAGCCGGGCCTGCACACCGACACTGCTGTCGCCCATGTCCCCTTCGAGTTCCGATTTCGGCGTCAGGGCAGCGACCGAGTCGACAACAACCATGTTGACCGCGCCCGAGCGCACCAGTGTATCCGTAATTTCAAGCGCCTGCTCACCGGTATCGGGCTGCGAGATCAGGAGCTCATCCAGATCAACACCCAGCTTTCGGGCATATTGCGGGTCCAGTGCGTGTTCTGCATCCACGAACGCGCAAACTCCACCCCGCTTTTGCTGCTCAGCAATGCAATGAAGGGTCAAAGTGGTTTTGCCCGAGCTCTCAGGCCCGTAAATTTCAACGATACGCCCCATCGGCAGCCCGCCGATACCCAGCGCGATATCCAGACCCAGCGACCCGGTCGAGCTCGCCTCGATGTCCTGCCGGGCATCTTCGCCCAGCTTCATGATCGACCCCTTGCCGAACTGCCGTTCGATCTGGGCCAGCGCACTGTCGAGCGCCTTTTGCTTGTCTGCGTTTTTCTTGTCGCTCATTGTCAGAAGATCCGCCATTGTCCTGTCGCCTTCCCTTTTGTCACACCCTTAATCGGGCGGCAATCGCTGCCTTGTTCGCCTCTTGTTCCTTATGAGATCAAAAAGAGAACATTTCAACTAAAACTTACAGAAATCAGTCTTCTGCAATTGTGTTAAAGAGTCGTTTACGACAATCTGCACAAGTAACATGGCAACCTTGAGAACCGATAAATGCTTGTTTTTTATAAAGAACGACTTGCTTTTCTTTCAGTCCCCAAGACCGGAAGCACGGCTTATCACACGGCGTTGCGTGACCGGGCCGATCTCATCGTGACACATCCACCTGAGCTGAAACACGCCCCGGTGCGTCGGTATGACCGGTTTTTCCAGACCATGTTTCGAAAACTGTTTGATACCGAGATGGAAATTATGGCCGTTGTGCGCGAGCCGTTGGATTGGTTGGGCAGCTGGTACCGGTTTCGCAGTCGTGAAGACTTGATAGGTCAACCGCGCTCGACACGTGACATGAGTTTTGACGCATTCGTGCAAGCCTATTTGCTGGACACACGTCCCGAGTTCGCCAATGTCGGCAGCCAGGCGCAATTCTTCCTTACTCGCAACGACAGTTCTGGCGCTCGTCATATCTTCAAATACGAGCATCAAGACAAGGTGTTGGGCTTTCTGCAAACACGTCTGGACATGCAGATCGACCTGAAGCGCGAAAACGTTTCGCCTCCGGGAGATTTGCATCTGTCACCTGCGACCGAACAGAAGTTTCGAAATGCCTTCCCGGAAGAATTTGCGCTGCACAAAGCCGCAATGTGATCCATCAGTTGAGTTGTTGAAACACGGCCTCAGTCAGTTGGTTGAGGGAAAACGGCTTGGGCAGAAAGGTTGAGTTGGCAATATCCGGACCGGTATCGCCGAAAACGCCTTCGGTATACCCGGACACGAAGATCACACGCGCGTCCGGGCGCGTCTCCCTGGCCTTGCGCACCCAGGTGGGCCCGTCCATTCCCGGCATGACAACATCGGTGACGAATACGTCGACACTTAACGCGGAATCTTCAAGCAGTCGAAGCGCCTCTTCCGCCGAGTCCGCCTCGAGCACGGTGTAACCCTTCAGTCGCAGCGCGCGCGTTGCAAAGGCGCGAACTGGTGCCTCATCCTCGACCAGCAGCACCACGCCCTCACCCTGTCTGGTGCTCTGGGCTTCGGGCTGGACTGGCAATTCGGCTTCGACATGGGTCGCTGTCTCGCAAATCGGAAGAAAGACAGTGAACTCGGTGCCCCGTCCAATCGCACTGTCGACAAAGATGAACCCGCCGGTCTGCTTGACGATCCCGTAGGCCGTTGAAAGCCCAAGGCCAGTGCCTTCACCAGTTCGTTTCGTGGTGTAGAAAGGTTCGAAAATCTTCTGCAGCTTATCTGCTGGGATACCAACACCGCCATCCACGACCTTGACTGACACATAATCGCCCGGTTGTACGGTTGCCCTGTCCCGCATGAGAGGCTGCAAAAGTGTCAACACACTGGTTTCAATGCGAATTTCACCACCGTCCGGCATGGCATCTCGTGCGTTAACGACAAGGTTCATCAGCACCTGCTCAAGTTGACGCTTGTCCGCCCGCACGGGTTTGAGCACCGGATCGTGGCTCAGCGTCAATTGCACCTTCTCGCCAACCAACCGGTTCAGCAGGTGAATAAGGTCCGAGATCGTGTCACGCAGATCCAACACTTCGGGCCTGAGGGTCTGTTTTCGCGAAAACGCCAAAAGCTGACTGACCAGCGCGGCGGCCCGGTTGGCATTCTGATTGATCTGCACCAAATCCCCGTAATCCGGGTCATTCTGGTCATGGCGCAACAGCAGCAGATCGCAGTGACCGGAAATGGCCGTCAGCAGGTTGTTGAAATCATGTGCAACACCTCCGGCCAATTGCCCTACGGCCTGCATCTTCTGGCCCTGAACGAATTGAGCTTCGAGCGTCTTCAGTTCAGTTGCATCGTTCAGAACCGCGATTAGGCATATCTTTCCGTCGACAAACACGCGGCTCAAGGTGACTTGAACAAATATTTCTTTGTCGTCCCTAATGAACCGCAAAAACTCGGATCGCAGCGTTTCTTCATGTGCTTCGGTCCGTTTCAACCAATCCAGCACAGGGCCACCCATGCCCCGCATGATGTCGCTGATATTACTGCCTTCAAGCTGCTTCTTTCCCAACAGTTTCACCGCCAGCCGATTACTGTCAAGGATGATGCCGTCCTCGGAAAGCCTGAGGATTGGAACCGGAAGGTCAGAGAAGGACGTGACCGCATCCTGTGCGGGTCTCTGCGTAATCGGTAGCAAACAAAGGCTTCGCTCTGACCCGGATTGAGAAAGTACGGAGACGGCTGCCAGAACATGACCATCGCGGGTCCTGACCGCGTTGACAGCCCCGATCCGCGGTTCGGCTTCGCTGAAAATATCCTGCGCCCCGGCAGGGTGCGCACCAAACAAACGCTCGGCCGTGGCATTGACGCGCAATATTTCACCTTCGCGTCCAAGTGTTATGACCGGCAAGCCAAGGGTTTGCCAACTCTCCTGTTGAACACAGCTGAAACTCCAGCAGAACAGCCCCGGCCTCAATTGATGCACGGAAACCGAAATGGTCCGGTCGCCACCGGGAAACTCGCTCTGGGCGCGTCCCGCGGACTGCGCCCGCGATTGCAGGCTTAGTAAAATCGCCGACGGATTGGCAAACTTGGAGCGCAAACAGCGGGTCAGGGGTTCGCCCCGTACGGCCCCCAGCTTTTTCTCGGCCAGGACGTTCGCGGCCAATATATCACCATACCCGTTTGAGATCACAACCGGAACATCCTCGCGTTCTGCGAAAGCGACAAAAAGGGCTGATATCTGTTGCAAATGCCTGTTTGCAATCGCCCCCTTGATCCCAAACAAAAGCGCCACAACCAGCAGTGAAATGCCTGTTGCCAGCAAACCTTTTGTCCAATCCGACGGCAGAAACCCAACCGCAGGTGCCACGCTGATCAACAGCGCCACAAACACCAACGACCCGATCCGAAACACCGATGGAGTATCGGCGGTTGAAGGGACTGGAACAAATTCAGTGATGTCAGGCATAAACGGCTCGGGCACAGGTTTTGCGGTAATAACAGGTAGAATTGGTTAACACTCGCCTAACGGCGCTAAAAAACAAATCAGCTACCCAAGGTTGTATTTACCGAAAGATCAGCGCGTCAAGTGTGACGTAAAGAACCCGTCGGACCCGCGCGTTACCTGCCACGCCTGCCGGAAGGTTTCACGCCAGCCCGCATGTTTTGTCAGAAACCTGTCGACAACCGCATCGTTCTCGTCGGCAAGAACCGAACACGTTGCATAAGCCAGCACTCCACCTGCTTGGACCAATGGCGTGATATCTGCGAGAATGTCAGCCTGAATGACCGTGAGTTCTTGCAAACGTTCTTCAGTCAACGCCCATTTGCCTGCCGGTGCGCGCCGCCACGAACCGCTGCCAGAACACGGGGCGTCAGCCAAAACGACGTCAAAAGGCCCGTGACCAGCAAGTTCCGCGCTGTTCAGGATGGTTATTCTGGCCCCTGCCCGCTCTGCCCGCGCTGGAATATCCTTCATTCGGCGCGCATTCACATCATGAGCGCAAACCTCGACACCCTTGTTGGCCGCAATCGCAAGCGACTTGCCACCGCCCCCTGCGCAGTAGTCCAAAACGCGCATTCCAGGGCGCAGATCCAAGGCGGCAACAACCGCCTGACTTGCCGCATCCTGAAGCTCGACCAGGCCCTGAGCGTATGCCTGACTTTGCGCGATCCGGCGCGCGCCCTCTGTCACCTCCAGCCCGGTCTCACATATCGGTGTTGGACGGGCTGAAATACCGTCGGTTTCCAAAGCATCAATCGCCCGGGTTGCATCCGTTTTCAACAGATTGACCCGCAGAAAAACCGGGGCGCGCTCTTGCAGTGCCAATGCGCAAGGCACGGCGGCATCGTTCAAGGATGCAACGAACCTTGGCCACAGCCAGTCGGGAAGATCATATCTCTCGGCGTCGGATGTAAAATCCCTTGATACTTCGTCATTTTGAAGGGCTTCTGGCGCGTGGCGGTCACCGGTAAAAAACTCAACCGGATCTTCACCCGATGCGCGAATTGCGCCGATCATCAGGCCGCGGCCAGTTCCGGAACCACCCAACGCAGCAAACGAGCGTTTGCACCGCAAAGCGTCAAACACATGATCGCGAATAGCTGCCCGATCCTTGGAGCCCGCAAACCTGCTTCGCCGCGCCCAGCCGGTCAGCACTTTTTCAACCGGCGCCCCGGCCAGAATTTGATCCAATATTTCAATCGAGGCCTGAACGCGGGCAGCAGGTGTCATCACGGATTACCTTGACTGAAACAGGCCGTGACAGGCCAATACAAAATAGCTACGGCACCCCGAGCATGGGTGCCGTATGTCATGCGCAACGGCTTACATCACCCGGTAGTTCGGGCTTTCACGTGTGATCTGAACATCGTGCACGTGGCTCTCTTTCAGACCTGCGCCCGTGATCTTTACGAATTGGCAGTTTCTGCGCATCTCTTCGACAGTCGCGCAGCCGGTGTATCCCATCGCGGCGCGCAAACCACCAACTAGCTGGTGGATCACTGCACTTGCTGATCCTTTGTAAGGAACCTGCCCTTCAATCCCTTCGGGTACCAGCTTGTCATTTGCTGCGTCCTTCTGGAAATACCGATCCGCCGATCCGCGCGCCATCGCACCAAGACTGCCCATACCGCGATAGGATTTGAACGACCGGCCCTGATACAGAATGACCTCACCCGGGCTTTCGTCTGTGCCCGCGATCATCGAACCGACCATGGCGCAGGACGCGCCAGCCGCGATTGCCTTGGCAAAATCGCCCGAGAACTTGATGCCACCATCCGCAATGACCGGAACATCCCCCGCCGCAGCCGCACAATCACTGATCGCGGTCAGCTGAGGTACACCAACGCCCGCCACCATGCGTGTTGTACAGATCGAGCCGGGGCCAATGCCCACCTTGATGGCGTCAGCACCCACGTCGATCAGTGCCTTGGTCGCCTCGCCTGTGGCCACGTTTCCGGCAATGATCTGGACCTCGTTCGACAGGGTCTTGACCCGTCTGACCGCATCCAGCACGCCCTGAGAATGACCATGCGCCGTATCGACGACAATGATATCCACGCCCGAAGCCACCAGTTGCTCGGACCGCTCAAATCCCGCGTCTCCAACCGAAGTCGCGGCAGCCACTCGCAGGCGGCCAAGCCGGTCTTTGCACGCAGTTGGGTTCAGAACGGCCTGTTCGGTGTCCTTCAGCGTCAGCAGACCTGTCAGTTTTCTCGTGCCATCAACGACAAGCAGTTTTTCGATACGACGGGCCCGCATCAGGCTTTTGGCCTCTTCCAGATCGGCGGGTTCTTTCAGCATTGCCAGGTTTTCCGAGGTCATCATCGCCTTGATCGGCGTGTCGTCTGAATTGGCAAAGCGCATATCCCGGTTGGTCACGATACCAACCACGCGACCATCTGCGTCAACCACCGGGAAACCGGTGAAATTATAGCGCTCGACCAGAGCCTTCGCATCGGCCAGGGTCTGATCCGCACGCAAGGTAACGGGGTTGTAGACGATACCCGATTCGAACCGTTTGACGCGGCGAACCTCGCGAGACTGCTCTTCTACGGAAAGGTTCTTGTGGATGACCCCGATACCTCCCGCCTGTGCCATGGCAATGGCCATGCGCGCCTCGGTCACAGTGTCCATGGCCGAGCTCAGCAGCGGGATGTTCATGGTAATCTCACGCGTGACACGCGTGGTGGTGTTCGCTGTTGCCGGCAGCACTGAAGATGCGGCCGGAACCAGAAGAACGTCGTCAAAGGTGAGTGCCTCACGAATCTGCATCTGAATACCCCATGCAAAAGCCCGTTTGGCGGTGACCCTATTGCATGGATTGAACCAAAGGAAAAGCCCTTGGGGGCAACTCTGTGGCTCCAGTTGCCTATACAGCCGAAGAAAACGACGCATGCCGCGCAAATCGTGCCGCTGATAGCCCTTTCCCTTTGCGCTCAAACCCATATCTTGCCGGGAAAACGCGCGAACACAAAAAGGCATGTCACTCATGACCACCGACCCACTTGTCGTCTTTACCCCGTCCGGCAAACGCGGGCATTTTCCTGTCGGAACGCCCATTCTGACCGCAGCCCGCCAATTGGGAGTGGATCTGGATTCGGTTTGCGGGGGCCGTGGTATCTGTTCAAAGTGTCAGATCACCCCAAGCTATGGCGAGTTTCCCAAGCACGGCGTCACGGTGGCCAAGGATGCGCTGAGCGAATGGAACGCTGTCGAGCAACGATACGACGACAAGCGCGGTCTGAAACCCGGTCGTCGACTGGGCTGTCAGGCTTCGGTTCAGGGCGATGTCGTGATCGACGTACCGCCAGAAAGCCAGGTACATCGTCAGGTCGTTCGCAAGGCCGCCACGGCACGCGCCATCACCATGGATTCAGCAACGCGTCTGTATTTCGTGGTGGTCGAAGAACCCGACATGCATTCGCCAACCGGCGATCTGGAGCGCCTTGAGCGCGCACTGCGCCAGCAGTGGAAAATTGACGCGGTCACAGCGGATCTGTCACTTTTGTCCAAGCTGCAACCGGTCCTGCGCAAAGGCAAATGGGAAGTCACTGTGGCCGTACACAAAGGTCACAAGGACAGCGTCGCACGCATTGTCGAAATCTGGCCCGGCCTGCACGAAGGCGGGCTGTATGGGCTGGCCATCGACCTTGGCTCAACTACGATTGCGGCTCATCTGACCGACTTGGAAACCGGCGAGGTCAAGGCGTCATCGGGTCTGATGAACCCGCAAATCCGCTTTGGCGAAGATCTGATGAGCCGTGTTTCATATTCCATGATGAACCCCGGCGGGGATCAGGAAATGACAAAAGCCGTGCGCGAGGCGATCAATGATCTGACCACCTCAATCGCTGAAGAAGCTGGGATTGACACCGCGCTGATCGTTGAAACGGTGTTTGTCTGCAACCCGGTCATGCACCATCTGCTGCTGGGTCTGGACCCGGTCGAACTGGGTCAGGCGCCCTTTGCCTTGGCCACGTCCGAGTCGATGTCCCTGCCTGCACGCGAGATGGAACTGACCACCATGAACCCCCGCGCGCAGGTCTATATCCTGCCTTGCATCGCGGGCCACGTAGGCGCGGATTGTGCGGCAGTTGCCCTGTCCGAAGAACCCGGCAAGTCCGAGGATTTGGTTCTGATCGTCGATGTGGGCACCAATGCCGAAATCCTGCTGGGCAACACCAGCCGCGTTCTGGCCTGTTCCTCGCCCACAGGGCCTGCGTTTGAAGGCGCACAGATCAGTTCTGGCCAGCGCGCGGCACCCGGCGCGATCGAGCGGATCGAAATCGATCCCCTTACCAAGGAACCCCGCTTTCGCATCATCGGGTCCGAGAAATGGTCGGACGAAGACGGCTTTGACCTTGATGTCGCCACCACTGGTATCACCGGTATCTGTGGATCGGGCATTATAGAAGCTGTGGCCGAGATGCGTATGGCTGGCCTTCTGGACGAAAGCGGCCTGATCGGATCGGCCGAGCAGACTGGAACGGCCCGCTGCATTCCTGAAGGCCGCACACATGCTTACCTGATTCACGATGCCAGCGCCGAAGGCGGCCCCCGCATCACTGTCACGCAGGGCGACATCCGCGCCATCCAGCTGGCAAAATCCGCGCTTTATGCTGGTGCGCGCCTTCTGATGGACGAGATGGAAGTCGACAAGGTGGATCGTGTGGTTCTGGCCGGTGCCTTTGGCGCTCATATCTCGACCAAGCACGCCATGGTTCTGGGCATGATCCCTGATGCACCGCTGGACAAGGTCACCAGCGCGGGTAACGCCGCTGGTACAGGTGCGCGGATTGCGCTGTGCAATATCGGATCACGCGCTGAAATCGAACGCGTCGTGCGCGAGATCACCAAGATCGAAACCGCAATTGAGCCGAAGTTCCAGGATCATTTCGTGGCCGCCAACGCGATCCCGCACAAAACCGATCCGTTTCCGGAACTGGCGCAGGTTGTCACGCTGCCCAATCCAAGCTTCAACACAGGTGGAGAGAGCGAAACAGGCGGTGGGCGCCGTCGCAGACGCCGCGGTTAGACCAGCATAGGAACGACTCGCAAGTACGCCTCGGGTCGTTCCCCAAACTGGTTTCAGGTTTCGAGACGCACCTCGTCCAGCGACGAAACGCCCATCTGCGCCATGGCAATACTCATTTCATCACTCAGCACAGACCACAGTTGCTCAAGCCCTTCTTCCCCTTCTGCCGCGATTGCAAATTGCAGGATGCGGCCGAAGAAGGCAAAATCTGCGCCGTTTGCCAAGGCTTTCAAAACATCCTCGCCCGAGCGCAAACCGCTGTCGTAAAACAGCGGATATTCCGGACCGACGGCGTTCCGAATTTCAGGCAATACGGCAATCGGCGCGGGCGCACTGTCCAACTGGCGCCCACCGTGGCTTGAGACCTGAATGGCATCGACACCTGCCGACTTGAGGCTCAGCGCGTCCTCTGCATCCAGAACGCCCTTGACCACCAGTGTCCCGGCCCACTGGTCGCGCAGACGGGCCAATATCTCCCACGTCGCCTTGGCCCGGCTTTCCCGGCGATCAAAATCATATCCGTCCATCAGGAAATTCGCCATTTCGGGCTTGCCCCGCAGTAGTGTTGATAGCGACCACCGGGGGTGAAACGCAAAATCAAGCACCTGTTTCGGCCCCATTTTGAATGGCATCCTGAACCCATGGCGCAATTCACGCGGGCGACGTCCCACTTCGGGCACATCCACCGTCAGCACCAGCGTTTCGTACCCCGCAGACTTTGCGCGCTCGACCAGCTTGAACGTGCCACTGCCATCGCCGCTGAAATACAGCTGAAACCAGGCATGTCCTTCTGCCTCGACAATCAGGTCTTCCATCGGGGTTGATGCGACGGTTGATACCCCAAGCGGCACCTCGTACCGCGCCGCAAGACGTGCCAGCATCAGATCTGCACCGGGGGCCGACAGATTGCACATGCCCATCGGTGCGATGCCAAACGGGCGTTGGGTCGACCTCCCAAAGACGGAACAAGCAAGCGACCTTTCGCTGACATCTTTCAGAATTCTAGGACGAAGGGTCAGCGCATCCAGTGCAGCCCTGTTTCGGGCTGCGCCAACCTCGGCCCCGGCGGAACCGTCGATATAGTCAAATACCATCCACGGCAGACGCCGCCGCGCGAGGCGGCGGGCGTCCTCGGAACTGTGGATAGCGCTGGATAACATCAGGCCTGTACGGCCTTCATGAACCGGTCGCGGATCACCACCGGATCCATCGTGATAACAGGCATCTTGGCATTTCCGCTTTCGCACTTAGCCACGATGATGGTCATCTGTTTCGAATCCAGCGCTTCTTGCAGCACGCGGCCGGTGTCTTCGGCCTGGCATTCGATGACGCGCTCGCATCCTGCGGCTTCCGCCATTTTCGCCAGAGAGGTCTTCTGCCCAGCATATGTCGGCTGATCCCCTGTGGACCCGTATGACCCATTATCGACGATCAACAGGATATAGTTGTCCGCCACGTTGTTGGCGATGGTCGGCAAGGTACCCAGATTGGTCAGAACCGACCCGTCCCCATCGATCACGATAACCGGCTTGGGCTGCGACAAGGCCAGACCCAGACCGATGGATGAGGCCAGCCCCATCGTGCCCAGCATATAGAAATTGGTAGGCTGGTCATCGATGGCATGCAGTTCCTGACTTGGAATGCCGATGTTACAAACAACAAGCTGATCGCGCAGGATCGGAGCAATTTCTTTCAGAATCTCAGAACGGATCATTGGTCGCCATAGCCTCCCCAGAAACTGGCATCGGTCAGAATGGCGACCGGTTTGTTGCACATAAAGGTGTATTTGAGGATCGTGTCGAGCTCCTCAACATCTGACTGATGGTGGAAGTGATAAGTCGGGATATTCAGCTGAGCCAGCAGCGCTTTGGTATGCACAGCCATTTCAACCTGGCAGGCAACCGGTTCGCGCAGCTCTCCGCGATAGGAAATCAGCATGGGCAAAGGCATTCGGTAAAACTGGATCAGTGTCGCCAGCGTGTTGATCGTCACACCGATTGCGGTGTTTTGCATGATGATCGCGGGACGCTTGCCGCCCATCCATGCCCCGGCGCACAGGCCCATCCCCTCGTCTTCCTTGTTGGACGGGATGTGATAGATGTCCTCTCGCTGGTCGATTTCAGCGATGACGCCTGCCAGTTGCTTGCAGGGGACGGTGGTGACGAACGAGATATCGTTGGCCACCAGATCGTCGGTTATCTTCTTGTCTATGTTCATGGTCGGGCTGTTGGTCCTGTTGGGGCGCTTGGCGCGATTAAGGAAATCAGGTTCTGCGATGCACATGTACAGCGCAGGGGGCATGACGAACAACGCGTGACGCTGTCGATCCCAGAAAGTAGTCGCTTAGATCCGGTTTATGCGAACCTATGACAATGCAGTCCACATTGTTGCTGGTCGCGTAGTCAATGATGGTGCGGGCGGTGTGCCCTTTGATGATTTCGGCTTTCACACCATCCAGCCCGTCAACCTTTTGCAACAAGGCCTGCCTCGCGCGCTCGAATCCTTCGGCCACTGCGGATTTGTCCAGATAGGCGCTGACCGATCCCTGTGGCATTTCGTAGACATGCAAGCCGATGACCTCGGCCCCGTTTTCGGACAAGGCACGCGCGACTTCCAGCGTATGCTGTGAAATGCCGTGATCCAAAGCCATCGGGACCAGAATTTTCTTGTACATGGTGGCCTCCAGTTCTGTCAGGTTTATCCCCAGGGTCTCAGGATAATCTTTGGTGCGGCTACGGAGCCAGAGCGGATATCGCGAAACGCCTGCGCGCCATCGGCCAGTGCACGCTCATCAACCCAATTCAGTGCGCCAAGACGGCCGTCAAAGATCGCCTGAGCCGTGTCGCGGAAATCCTGCGCGGTGTAGGTGTAGGTTCCGATAAAAGTGATCTCCTGCAAGGTCATGCGACGCACGTCCAGACCTCCGGCATCTTCACCCAATCCGACATGCGCGATCACGCCACCCGGCGCGGCCAGGGCCGAAGCGACCGACCGTGTCGCGGCATATCCAACAGCATCAATGACCAACGGGAAAGACCCATTGGGCGCACCCACGAGCGCAAAACTTTCGATTTCCGCCAGATAAGCCCGGCGCAACGCGTTTGGTTCCGCGATTGTAACGTCTTCAATACCCTGTGCCCGCAGGGCCAAGGCTGCTGCAAGGCCAATGGCCCCACCGCCGATCACCAACGCGCGGCGGTCCATCGCAGAATGCAGAGCCTCGATTCCCAATCTGACTGCGTGCCAGCCTACCGCCAGAGGTTCGGCCAACGCAGCCTTGGCGAAAGAGACATCCTCGGGCACATCGACAAGATTTCTGCCGGGCATCGAGACGTATTGCGCGAAAGCGCCTTCGCGCGGTGGCATCGAGATGATCTGACGATCCGGGCAAAGATTTTCGCGACCCGTCCGACATGCAGCGCATTGACCACAGCTTACCAGCGGATTGATCGTTACCCGATCACCCGCACGTAATCCGTCGACAATGACACCGGCTGCCTCGTGCCCTAGGATCAGGGGCGCTGGGCGACGTGCATCATGGCCCAGATAGGCGTGCATGTCCGATCCGCAGATGCCGACCGCCTCGACCCGGATCAGGTGTTCCGATGCGCCCGGTTCGGCATTCGGCACATCGTCAAACACCATGTGTTCAACATCTTTGTAAACCAGAGCCTTCATTTAGCTGTGAAACCTCCGTCAACCATAAGGACCTGCCCTGTGACATAGTCAGAAGCCTGTGAGCACAAGAACAGGATCGGTCCGTCGATATCCTGCATTCGTCCGTTGCGTCCGATACAGGTTTGCGCGGCGTTCCGTTCTGCGCGCTTGGGGTCGTCGAACACGGCCTGAGTCAGTTCGGTGGGAAAGAACCCCGGGCCGATGGCGTTGGCGGTTATGCCGAAAGGCGACCACGCCTCGGCCATGGCGCGTGTCAACTGCCCGATCCCCGCCTTGGATGCGCCATAGGCGATACCACCTGGAAAAGCGCGCGTTGTTTGCAGCGAGGCGAAATTGACAATACGCCCCCACCCCTTTTCCTTCATCGACGGAACCATCGCCTGACTAAGGAAGAACGGCGCGCTCAGGTTCAGGGCAAGCGTGGCATCCCACCCCTCAGGAGTAACATAGTCAGCAGCCTCACGCGCATTCAGGCCAGCCGCATGAACCAGAATGTCGGGGGGGCCAAACTTGGAAGCGACGGCCTGTGTCAACGCATCTACCCCAGCGCGATCTGCAACGTCTGCAACAACCGTTGCAGCACGCGTGCCAATCTCGGCCTGCATCTCCGCCAACGCATCGCTGCGCCGGGCCACGCCGATAACACGGGCACCTGCTGCGGCAAGAGTCCGTGCCACTTGCCGCCCAAGTCCCGAGCTGGCACCGGTGATACACGCCAGCCGGCCTGTCAGGTCAAATAAAGTGCGCGGGTCATCCATCGGCAGTCAAGTCGAACTGCTCGTCCGGGAAATACTTCGCAAGACGCACATCTGCTGCACGGGCGTGACCCTCCATTCCTTCTAACCGCGATATCCGCGCGGTCGCTTCGGCAATGGGCTTCGACCCTTCGCGCGTAGCCCGCTGCCACGTCACGATCTTCATGTATTTGTGGACACTCAGCCCGCCAGTATAGCTGGCCGCGCCCGAGGTTGGCAGAACATGGTTCGTACCGGTCGCCTTATCTCCGTATGACACGGTTGTTTCCTCGCCCAGAAACAGCGATCCATAACAGGTCAGTCGTTCCAGCCACCAATCCAGATCCTCAGCCTGAACCGTCAGATGTTCGGGTGCATATTCGTCGGAACAGGCGGCCATCTCTTCGCGGTTGGAACAGACGATAACCTCAGCATAATCGCGCCATGCGGCCGAGGCGTTTTCGCGGTTCAGTTCCGGCAGATCGGCGATGAGCGCAGGTACCAGTTCCATCACCTTTTGCGCAAGGTCGCGATCATCAGTGACCAGCCAGACCGGCGAGTTGTATCCGTGCTCGGCCTGACTGACCAAATCGGTGGCGACGACATGCGCATCGGCAGACTGATCGGCAAGGATCAAACTGTCGGTCGGACCTGCGATCATGTCGATACCAACCTTGCCGTAAAGGATGCGCTTGGCTTCGGCCACGAACTGGTTGCCGGGGCCCACAAGGATGTTGGCGCGCGGCAAACCGAACAGACCGTAAGTCATGGCGGCAACACCCTGCACGCCCCCCATGGCCAGAATGCTGTCGGCCCCGCAGATATGCGCCGCATAAACGATGGCAGGCGCAACCCCTTCGCCAGGGCGCGGAGGCGAGCACGCCGTGATGTGGCGACATCCCGCAACTTTCGCTGTGGTCACTGTCATAATCGCACTGGCGATGTGGCTGTATCGCCCCCCTGGCACGTAACACCCTGCAGCATCCACTGGAATTGCCTTCTGCCCGGCAACGAAGCCCGGAACGATCTCGGTCTGAACGTCAGATACGGTCGCTTTCTGCGTCTCGGCAAAGCGCCGCACATTGTCGTGGGCGAAACGGATGTCGGCCTTCAGCTTTTCGGAAACTTTTGCACAGGCGGCCTCAATCTCAGCCGGGGTCAGCAAGACATTCCCTTCGTACTTGTCGAACTTGGCGGCGTACTCTCTTGCCTTTGCATCACCGCCCGCCTCGATATCGGTAAGAATGGTCTTCACCGTATCATGCACCTCTGAGGCGTGTGATTGAGCCGTTAAAGTTGCCTTTTTCAGATATTCACGAGGCATGTTCAGCAGGTCCTATTGGTAGATTTCAGGTAGCAATGTTGTCGACACGGCTGGCACGTAGGCGATCAGGATCACCACGATCAGCATGGTCAATACGAAAGGCACGGCTCGGGCGGCAATCTTCAGAATGGATTCACCGGTAATGCCAGATACGACAAACAGGTTCAGCCCCAGCGGCGGGGTGATAAAGCCCACTCCCAGCGCGGTGATCATCATGATGCAGAACTGGATCTCGTTCATGCCGATATTGTCCGCCAGTGGTTTCAGGATCGGTGCCAGGATCACGATATTCGGCGTCGTCTCCATGACGCAGCCCGCGGCGATCAGGATGCCAATCATCAACAGGATCAGCAGATACGGATCGTCTGTCAGCGAGGTCACCGAAGTTACAAACCCCTGCGGAACACCCATGATCGCCAGCGCCTCGGCCAGCGGTGCCGAAAATGCGATGATCGGCAGGATCACCCCGTTCACCTTGGCAGAGCTGACCAGCATCGACGGAAAGTCGGCCAGTGTCAGTGTACGCAGGATGAAGCCCATGATGATGGTGACGACAACAGCTGTGGCACCAGCCTCAGTCGGTGTCAGGCGCCCCGAGAAGATACCGTAAAAGATAATACCCGGTACGATAAAGGCATACCAGCCGGACCTGAGCGCCTTGCCCAGATTGGCCAACCATTCACCCATGGTCATCATCCCGCCGCCTTCGTATGCATAAAGGCGGTTCATGATGATGTTGGTGATCAGGATCGAGACCAGGATAGCCAGACCCGGGATCAGAGCGGCCAGAAAAAGCGTCGATGCGGAGATACCCAGCACAAGGCCGATGATGATATAGGCGATTGAGGGCGGTATCAGGATGCCCGTGCAGGCACCTGCCGCGACCAGAGCACAGGCGTAGGGGCGCGGATACCCGCTTTCCACCAACCGGTTGATGGTCATCCGGCCTACCGCTGCAGCCCCGGCGGCATCCGACCCTGAAATCGCGGCGAACATACCGCAGACCAGAACCGTGGCCGATCCAAAGCCCCCCTTGGCGAAGCATGTCAAAGCCTCGGCAACATCCAGAAACTTGCGTGACAACCCTGTCCGAACCAAAACATCCCCGGTCAGGATAAACAAGGGCACAGCAGTCAGGGCAAAAGCGTCGATGCCAGTAAACAGGCTCTCTCCGACAAGGCTGAGAGGAAGGTCACCGGACATGATCAGCATTACAATCGCTGCTGTCCCAATGGCGGCCCAAACGGGCACGGCCAAGGCAATCAGGCCTACGAACAGGATCACCGGCAGGTAAAAATCCCAGCCCAGTTCAACGGTTTGATTGAGGGAATTCCAAAGCATCCGGTCTCTCCTCAGTCAAACAGCTTGTCGCCTTCGAAGACGGGCGTGCCGTCGCGAAGGCATTTCAGATCGCGTAACAGGGATTGGATCAGCCGCCAGATCATCAGGGCAAACCCGGTCGGCACAGCCATCAGGAACCAAACCTTGGAAATCCGCAAACCGTCCGTAACGGAACCAAACTTGGCCGAAACGTGAACCGCTTCATACGACCAGTAGAGTGCGATGATAGCCACCAGGAACATCACCAGATCGCCGAAGATATACAGCAGTGCCTTGGGGCGCGGCCCGACATAGTGCATGATCACATCGATCCGGATATGGGCGCGCTCTTTCACCGCGGCAGCAGCACCGATCCAGGCAAGGTAGATAAAGGAATACCGTACGATTTCCTCGCCCCAGATCGAGGAATAGGCGAATATCTCGCGCCGCAGCACCTCGATGGCCATGGTGATTACCAGCATCACGTAGAACACCAGCAGCAACCAGCGTTCGGCGTTTCGGTCAATGTTCTGAAGAACGGTCATCTGATCCTCCGGCGATGGAACAGCCAAGTCCGCACCTGCCTTGACGGGCCACTGTCGGCCGCGCAGTACAAGATCGTGGACGCCCGCAGGCGCCCACGGGTTTCACCTTAGGCGTCGTGGACGTAGTATTTGCCCTGCGTACCGGCCGCTTCGACCAGCTTCTCAAAGTTGTCCATCGAACCGGCCAGTTCCGTCTTGAACGGATCCCATTCCGAACGCTGATACCCACCGGCATCCTGCCATTCCGCCAGCTGATCATCGCTGAGCGAATGGAATTCAACACCAGCTTTGTTCAACTCGGCCATGGCATAGGCGCGGGCCGACGGAACTTTGGACAGGTTCTGATGCCCGGTCATCTCGGCACCCCACATGATGCCTTCCTGCACGTCTGCAGGCATCGAGTTGAACCACTCCAGATTACAGGAATAAACCTGACTGTCCGGAACGGCCTGCGTGAAGGTGACATGGCTGAGGATGTCCTTGAAACCGAAAACATAAAGCGCCCCGACCGACGGATCGAGCGCGTCGGCAACACCCTGCTTGATCGCAGAAGGTGTTTCGCCCCATGCCACAGGTGTCGGGTTGGCACCGACCATACGATAGTATTGTTGCAGCATCTTCGATCCGGGAACACGGAACTTGATCCCACTCATGTCGCCCGGGGTTATGACCGCATTGCCACCTTGCCGGACAGCGACAACACGCGGATCGATATTCACATAGAATAAGGCCTTGAAGCCTGCCGCCTCGACCTTGGGGTGGACTTCGCTTGTCCAAGTGTCCGAATGGACAAGGTTGGTGAAGCGCTGGTTCGACCCGCACAGGTACGGCATGTTGATCAGGTCGACCGTGGACGCGAAAGGTGCAAAATTCGACAGCGAGTGCTGCGCGGCCTGAATGGTTCCACCCTGTACTTTCTGCACCAGCGCGCCGCCTGCGCCAAGCTGACCGCCGGGGGCCAATTTGACATAGACCTTGCCGTTGGTAGCATTCTGGATGTTTTCCTTCAGGTCCAGCTGCATGATCGGATAGCTGCGCGACGCGCCCAGCACGTAGGCTGTAGCCACCGTCATAACGTGGTCTGCGGCCTTTTCGCGCTCACTCTCTTCTTTCGCGGTTTGCGCGGCAGCCTCGGAAGACCACAAAACACCCCCAGCCCCGGCAACCATTGCGGCTGTGAACGCGCCACTTGCACTCAGCTTCAGAAAGTTGCGACGTTCTGCTGACGCCAGTTCAATCTTGTCGTTGTTCATGAATTGCCCTCCCAAGCAAAAGTTCAGCTGCCGTCTGTTTCGTTTCGGTCAGCTTCCTTTTTCAGAATTGCGACAACGAACAAAATCGACGCCGCGAACAGAACCAACATCTCTCCTACGTCGCCGAGAAATGCGCTGCCTGCGAAAGCACCCAGTGCAACGTTTGCGAAATAGATCGCGAAAACGACGATAGATGCAGCAAGGACCATTTCCGGGACTCCCTTTTAGAATCGGCTCAACACCTTTGTAAGCGCTTACATCAATATTGCAAGCGCTTACATTGATGCTTTCATCATTTGAAAAATGCGCTTAACTTAAGCCAACCGGAATTGAGAGTTCGAGAATGTCAAAACATCGGTCTGCTCCGACACTGGATGACGTTGCCAAGGCCGCGGGTGTATCGACCGCGACAGTGTCCCGCTGTCTGAACAGCCCGCAGCAAGTTGTTGAAGCTACGCGCAAGCGTGTCCTGTCGACGGTCGAAGAATTGGGGTACACGCCGAATTTCGCGGCCCGCGTGATGGCGGCAAAGCGGTCATTTACCATTGGTGCCATCATCCCCACCATGGAGAACGCGATATTCGCAAGAGGGTTACAAGCGTTTCAGGAAGAAATTCATCAGCGTGGCTACACGCTGCTGGTCTCCAGTTCAGCTTATGAACCCGAAGCGGAAAAGGATCAGATCCGAACCCTGGTTGCACGGGGTGCAGATGGATTGTTGCTGATCGGTCATGACAGGGACGCAGATATTTACGATTACCTGGACAGACGGAAAGTGCCCGCGCTGGTTGCCTGGTCCTTTCTGCCGGATAAACCTGTGCCGTCAGTTGGGTTCGACAACCGCAAGGCCATGAAAGCGCTGGCAGACCAGATCATCAGACAAGGACATACGCGTCTTGCGACGATATCGGGTATCAGTTCGGGAAATGATCGGGCGCGGCTCAGGATCGCAGGGATAAAAAGCGCCATGGCTGAGCACGGCTTGCAGCCGGATGACCTAATGGTGATCGAAGCCACATATGAGTTCGAAAACGGCGCGACGGCGTTCAGGGATCTCATGGCGAGTGACACGCCGCCGACCGCAGTTTTGTGCGGAAACGATGTTCTTGCTGTCGGCGCATTGAGACAGGCGCAGAAAATGGGGCTCCGAGTACCTGAGGATGTGTCAATTACCGGCTTTGACGACATCGAAATCGCGCGCATTGTCATCCCTGCCCTGACAACGGTTCACGTGCCCCACCGTGAAATGGGTCAAAAAGCTGCGCAGGAATTGATACGGATGATCGAAACGAGTTCTGCGGGCCAGTCTTTGGAGCTTTCGACCCATTTGGTTACCCGAGACTCCTTGCTTGGCCGCATACCCTAACGCTCAGAAAGGTCGGCGATTTATCCCCGAGTTCATTGCGTGTGAAAGGCGCACCGGGCTGCGATTCTGTGTGACGTTCCGCTTTCATTGACCTGAATCAAGGCACGCAATGCGACCACATAGTGAAGTACGAATATATCATCGGGCCCGACGCTCACTTGCCTGACCCCAAGCAAATTTTCCGGTGATCAGTGATTCAGTGGTGTGAAAGTTCGCTCCGTGGGCGCGGCGAACGCGCTGCGCGCTCTTCTGCCGGCTACCCTCTGGCTACTCGGCACTTACCGCATGCCAGTAAGTGCATATGATCAAGGCGACGGGACCAAGCACGGAAACGTCGATGCCAACTTAAAACACGCGATGCAATCCAATTGGCGGATAGATGATGTCCATCGTTGAACAAAAGACACCAAAGCTGCGACGGGCGCTGACGACCCCGCTGCTCACGCTCTATGGGCTTGGAGTGACCGTGGGGGCTGGCATTTATGTGCTTGTTGGTGCGACGGCCGGGATAGCGGGCCCGTATGCCGCGGTTTCGTTCCTGATTGCTGCGCTTGTTGTTGCGCTGACCGCCCTGTCATACGCAGAACTGGCAACCCGATATCCTGTGAGTGCGGGTGAGGCCGCTTATGTCGAAGCTGGGTTTCAGAAAAGCTGGATGGCCGTGCTGGTCGGTCTCGCGGTGGCCGCCTCGGGCATCATCTCTGCCTCGGCCGTGGCTATCGGGGCCGCCTCATACCTTCATACACTCACCGGTTTGGGCATTTCAGGTCTGACAATCGGTGTTGTTCTGGTCATGGGGCTGATCGCCCTTTGGGGAATCTCGCAATCGGTATTGGTGGCGGCAGTCATTACCATCATAGAAATCAGCGGGTTACTCGTCGTTATTGGTTGGGGTCTGTCCCTTCCAGACCCTCAGGGCTATGCCCTCACCCAGATGGTTCCCGGGCTGGACCCAAACGCCTGGAGAGGGATATTGGCGGCTTCGCTTCTGGCGTTTTTCGCCTTTGTGGGTTTCGAGGACATGGCAAATGTCGCTGAAGAGGTTAAAGACCCCGCCGGAACAATCCCGAAAGCAATCCTGTTGACGCTTATTCTAGCCACGGTCTTGTATCTTGGTACGTCCATGACTGTTCTTTATGTAGTGCCGATCGATGTCCTTTCAGCGTCCGCCGCGCCGCTAGCCCTGATTTTCACGGACGCGCCCGAGGTTGTCCAGCAGGGGTTTTCGGCCATTGCCATCGTAGCCACAATCAATGGTGTTCTGATCCAGATGATCATGGCATCCCGCGTGATCTACGGGCTCGCGGACCGGGATCATTTGCCAAAGCTTCTGGCTAAGGTATCTCAGGTCACTCAGACACCAACGGTAGCGACAATCGTGGTCATGGCGATAATCCTGTTGCTGACCCAAACGCTTCCAATCGCCATTCTGGCCGAGCGCACGTCGCAAATTGTTCTGGGTGTCTTTGTGCTGGTCAATCTTTCACTGATCCTTTTGAAGACCCGGGCTGAATTCGAAGAACCGCAGTTCCGTGTGCCACTTGTTGTTCCTCTCTTTGGGGTAGTGACCAGTTTGTTGCTTTTTGCGTCCGCGTTTCTGTAAGCCTGTATCATTAGGTCAAGGAAATCCTACGATGCGATTTACGTGAACATGACCACTGACCAGCCTTCTACAGGAGCGATGCTTTCTGCATGGTGGCATAGAACCTTTGTTGATCTGGCCCGACAGATGCAATGGTCCTACCTGCCACCGCTCATGGTCTATTTTGCCGCCGGTGTTTCTGGCCTGACATCGGTCGTCGGCGCCTTCTTTCTTAAGGACTACCTTAACCTATCCGCATCCTTTGTTGCGGGGCTGGCATTTTGGGCCGGGCTTCCCTGGATCCTGAAAATGCCGCTGGGTCATATCGTTGATCTGTTTTGGCGGTGGAAGTCATTGCTGATTCTATTGGGGGCAACCCTGATTACCTTGTCCCTGCTCACCATGTACGGGCTTGTAGCCTTTCCCGGGCATATGGCTGATGTGATTCCGCTGGAACACTGGTACATCATTGCCCTGCTCTTGGCGCCTTCCGGCTATGCCATTCAGGATGTTGTCGCCGACGCGATGACGGTCGAAGCCGTTCCAAAGATCAATCCCGACGGGCAGCCGTTTTCACCCGAGGAAACCCGTGCTCAGCATACAACAATGCAAACACTGGGCAGGATCGCCATTATCTCCGGATTCGCAGCCGTTGCGGCGGTCAACATCTGGGTGTTCTCGGGAACCGAAGGCATGCAGAAATCAGACCGCCTTGCATTGTATGGCAACGTCTATCTGATTGCACTTGTCATTCCTCTGTTGTCCGTCAGCGGCGTGGTCTTGCACAGTTTGATACAGCGTCAACGTCTTCGCCTAGGTCATCCCCCGCATACCCCTGACGAAACCACCGAGGTCAAATGGCCGATCCTGCTGGGCGGTCTCGCCTTTGTCGTACTGAGCATTGTGTTGGGAACATCGAATTTCCAACTCGCTCAGGAAACTATTTTTGCAGTCTCACTGAGTGTGATCTTGTACCTGATGTCACGCTTGGTGAAGGAACTGAACCTAAATCAGGCAAAGGCCCTGATTGGTACCGCAATAATCATCTTCGTGTTTCGCGCGGTTCCCCTGCCCGGGCCAGGGTTGACCTGGTTCGAAATTGACGAGTTGGGGTTTGACGAGCAGTTCCTGGCTATCCTGGCGCTTCTGACGTCCCTGCTTGCATTGGTCGGGCTGATCGTCCTGAGACCGTTTATGGCCAACCGCTCGATTGCGCAGGTCGTCATCATTCTAACCATCGCGTCGGGGGTCCTCGCCCTGCCCAACCTTGCGCTGTATTACGGCGTGCATGAATGGACGTCTGCGCATACCGGCGGGATCGTAGACGCAAGGTTCATCGCAATCCTCGACACCGCAGTTGAATCTCCACTGGGCCAAATTGCGATGGTTCCTATGCTGGCCTGGATCGCACGCAATGCTCCTGTGCATCTGAAGGCAACTTTCTTTGCCGTCATGGCGTCATTCACCAACATGGCCTTATCGGCCAGCAGTTTGGCAACGAAATACCTGAACCAGATTTTCGTGGTGTCGCGCGCAGTAACCGATCCGGAAACCGGTGTCGTCTCATCAATTGCCGATTACGGCCAACTTGGGCACCTGTTGATCGCCGTGGCCGTGATTTCTGTGATCGTTCCGTTGGCAGTAGTATTCTTTGTTCAAAAATCGCCGTTCCAGACCAGTGATTGATTACTGGCCGGCAGTTTCATTCAGCAAGGTTTTCAGGTGCAAGACCGGAACCCCGATGTTCGAGCCTCCGAACTCTGGCAGGATCGCGGCGTTAATCGCGACCACCTCACCCTTGCGGTTCAGGGCCGGTCCTCCGCTTCCTCCTGAGGTTGTTTCTGCGTCATAAACAACTGCCCCCGGACTTGTCTGCGCCACGATTCCTCGGCTGGCGAGAGGTTGAACCTGGTTTTGCGCAGATAACCGTGCGGCGATCGTCCAGAAATTGACGGACTCGTCTTTCTCGAGCGTTTTCAGAAATTCCGGCCCCGCCTGCGCAATTAACGCTTTCAGGCCAGTGGGATACCCCAGCAGAAAGACTTCGTCACCGCTGCGAGGAAGGTCATCGGCCAGTCGTAATCCCTGCCCTTCAATTCGGCTTGGATCAACCGACAAAAGCGCCAGATCGGCGGTTTCACTGAAGCGGTCCAAAGTAGCCTCGATCGGATCGGTCTGACCTGGCAGATAGGCCAGCAACTGCAGCATCTCGGCCTCAAGACCTGCGTTTTTCAGTGCCTGAGCCTTGTCGCCGGTTGTCCAGGGCAAGGCAACGTGGCGGTTGGTGGCCATCAGCGGTGTACCCTCCAGCAGAAACCCGGTGCCGGTGAACTGGAACTCTGCGGGCTCACCCGTTGCGTCCGGTTCGATCCAGGGTTGTCCGAAGGGTGTTTGCAACTTCTCTCCGTTTGGCCCCAACACATGGCGCAGCAGTTTGCCGCTTTCGACATGACGCAATCCGTAGGCACCCTGAATGAAAGCCACGGATTGAGTAGACGCGGTGATGACCCGCGTGGACGCCCCTGCGCGCTGTTCAAGGGTACCCAACCGCTGCTCGGTAGATATCAGCTGGTTCTGAAAGGCATCCCTCAACGCCACAAGGTCTTCGGGGGTCAGCACATCTTCCCGCGTCTGGCTAAGCATGGCCGCCACTGCTTCGATCTTGCGGGCTTCCTGTTGTAGACTGTCGGCCAGTCTCCGGTCGTTTTGATAAAGCAGGAACAGCAGACCTGCGATCAGCGCAATCGCGGCAACCACCGTAATCCTGAAGAACATAGTGGTTTGAGAAACAAGCCGTCGCCCACTCTCACGTAGCGCACCCGACATTCTTTGGGCAAAGGGCCGGCGACTTGACCGCGCATAGGCATAGGCGTCACTCAGGATATCTTCGACCGTATGACGAATGGGAAACCTCTGAGTACATATGCGGTACCGTGAGATCGGGCCCAATTCGCCAAATTCGATCATGTCGCCGTGTTTCAGCGATGCTGATACAATCTTGTGGCCATTGACCCAGATGTCTTGCCCTGCCAGCGCGTTGAGCACATAGCCCCCCTCGGACCACTGAAGCGTTGCAATGTCTTCGTCATGAGGCGGCGTGTTGTCTTTTAGGCGCAGGCCTAGCGCACGGGCTTCGCCGACAGAAACAGTCAATGCGCTGTCGACAAGCCAGGAAACAGTTCCTCGGGACGGGCCCGTCAGGCTCTCCAGAAAGGCATGAACATCACCTGCGCAAGGCTCTTGGGGCGTTTTCGCGCCGATCTGATCCATTTCCCGCATAGTTGGGCTCTGCTTAACAGTGATGGGGTCACTCTATCATAAGACGCCCGGAATCCTACCAATCGCAAGGGGGATGCCCAAAACCGGAAATATCTACAGGCACAAGTCAATTTGGTGGAACGTCCCGACACGGCTGCAATGCCTGCCAGAGCAGACCTTCACCGGAAATCGCCGTCTGACCTGAGAGTTCTGGAGCGGGTAGCGGGAATCGAACCCGCGCGTTCAGCTTGGGAAGCTGACAGGCTACCATTACATCATACCCGCCGCACCCTGAGATATAACCAGAGTTCCCCGACGCGCAAGCCGGATCGTTTCAGGTGGCCCGGAAAATGTCACTCGGTCCGCGCACGAAGACTGTCGATCAGCGAGTCATCAACATCCAAAGCCTGGATGGCCGCCTCAAGCGTGCGGCTGTCCAGATGTTGCGGGTTCAGATCGACCCCGGCTGAAAACGCTTTGACAATGGCCTTTATCGCGCTGATACGTGCGTATCTTTTGTTATTGGCTGGTATCACGTGCCACGGCGCCAGATCGGTTGACGTCCGGGCCAGCATTTCATCCACGGCGACCTCGGTATCATCCCATTTCTCGCGATTCCTGAAATCCTCGTACGTCAGCTTCCAGCGCTTCAGCGGGTTTCTCAGCCGTTCTGTAAACCGCTTCATCTGTTCATCTTCAGAGATGTGAAAGAACAGCTTGACGATCCGGGCACCATCATCGACCAGCATGCGCTCGAAATCATTGATTTCCTGATAGGCAGCGCGCCAGCGTGTTTCCGGGGTCAGGTTCTCGATCCTCTCGACCAACACGCGCCCGTACCAGCTGCGGTCGAACGCGGATATCGCACCGAACGGTGGCAAACGTTCCCAAAACCGCAGCAGGTAATGCCGGTTGAGGTAGTAGTTCCGGGGTGCCCCAATTGGCCAGACCTTAAAGCTGCGCGGGTCTAAAGCCTGGCTGATCCTACGAATGGTTCCCCCCTTGCCTGCCGCATCCCAACCCTCGAACACCAGCACACCCTTGAGCCCGTGAAACAGATACGCTTGCTGAATCCTGGCCAGTTTGGCCTGAAGATCAATCAGTTGCTCGAAATACTCCTTTTTGCCCAACCGCTTGGTCAGATCCGCTTCTGAGAGGTTCGGGGGGTGATGTTTGCGCATGGTGCCACCTGATCGTTGCGTCCCAGATCAGGATATCCTGAACCCTTGCGTAAAATCGACATTGATCAGGGGCAAACGAAAAAGGCCGGGCACAGTGCCCGGCCTTTGCTGTTTTTTGTTGATGCAATCAGGCGCGGCGACGACGGCCACCACCGCGACGACTACCGGCTGCGCCACCGGCCTCGTCAGGTGATTTGTTGAACCGGATCCACTCGCCACCATGCGGGTCGTTGTTGGTCAGCAGGTTGGCAGCGCGGATGGCCTCCATCTCCTTACCGGCGCGCGGCTTGGTGGAGCCCAGGCCGAACATCTGAACGAACACCTCGTCATCCATGCCTTCGGGCAGGATGATGCCCGCCGCGGCAACGGCTTCTTTTTTCTCGGCAATCTTTGTCTGCGTCACTGGAAGTGCCACCGGGTTCATGATCGCCGAGGTCATGCCGGCACCCATAGCCATCGGCAGGAAGGCATTGTTGATGCCGTGGCGGTTCGGCAAGCCGAACGAGATGTTGGACGCGCCACAGGTGGTGTTCACGCCCAGCTCCTCGCGCAGGCGGCGGACCAGAGCAAACACCTGCTGACCGGCAGTTGCCATCGCGCCAATCGGCATGACCAGCGGGTCAACAACGATGTCATGCGCGGGGATGCCGAAATCGGCAGCGCGCTGAACGATCTTTTTGGCCACTTCGAAACGGACATCGGGGTCTTCCGATATGCCTGTGTCGTCGTTCGAGATCGCCACAACAGGAACGTTGTATTTTTTGACCAGCGGCAGAACCAGCTCCAGACGCTCTTCCTCACCTGTGACCGAGTTCAGCAGCGGGCGACCTTCCGCCGCCTCAAGACCCGCTTCCAGAGCACCGGGAACCGACGAGTCGATACACAGCGGAACTTCGACCAGACCCTGCACCAGCTCAACGATCTTGCGCATCAGTGGCGGTTCGGTCTCGTTCGGGTTGGGGTTCGAGTTGTAGACGACGCCCGCATTGATATCCAGAACGGTCGCGCCCGCCATCACCTGCGCCAGTGCATCCTTCTCGACGGTCGAGAAATCGCCTGCTTCCAGTTCGGCCGCCAGCTTTTTCCGACCGGTCGGGTTGATCCGCTCACCGATCACGCAGAACGGTTCGTCAAAGCCCAGGACGGCTGTTTTTGTTTTTGATTCTACGACTGTTCGGGTCATGTCCGTTCCTTAGGAGTTTGCAGGCTGCGCCGAGGCACCGCCGTTATTGATCGCCCAGTTGGCGTTGGTTTTGATCCCGCCCAGCGGGAAGAAGTGCACGTTGGTGATGTTGAAATCCGGGTTGGCCGCTTTGTGATTGGCCAATTCAGTCACAACATCGTTCGGCTCATAGGGCAGCAGAAGCTTCGACACATCCATAGCGCGCTTTTGCAGAACTTTCAGCGACGGGCCGACACCGCAGGCAATTGCGAACTTGATCAGGGTCTGCAGTTTGGCCGGACCGGCGATGCCGATGTGGATGGGCAGGTCGATCCCTGCCTCTTTCAGACTATCTGCCCAGGCGATGATCGGCTTGGCATCGAAGGCAAACTGGGTTGCCAGCGCCATCTCGGCATCCGTGGTCTCGTTAAATTTCTGTTTCCAGCGCAGGGCGTCATCGACATTCTTGGTGGACCCATCCGGATCGATGTCCTTGTTACCCTCAGGGTGGCCCGCAACATGAAGACGCTTGAACCCCGCCTTGTCAAACAGACCGGTTTCCATCAGCTGCATGGAACTGTCGAAATCGCCATGCGGTTTTGTCACGCCGCCGGCCAGCAACAGCGCCTGCTCGACGCCAGCCTCGCCCTGGTACATCGAAATCCAGTTGTCCAAGGTTGCCGCATCTTTGATGATCCGCGCCGGGAAGTGGGGCATGACAGGATAGCCTTCGGCCGCAATCCGCTTGGCTGTCTTGACCATGTCTTCAATCGGGGTGCCTTCGATATGGGCAATGTAGACGCGTGTGCCTTCGGGCAGCAGCGCGCGGAAATCCTCGACCTTTTCGGCGGTCCGCGGCATGACCTCGATCGAATAGCCTTGCAGGAAGGCTTCGACGGTCGGGTTCACAGGGCTGTTTTCGACCACATCACGTTTCTTGAAGTTCAGCAAAGCCATTGAGGCCTCCCATTAAGATTAGGGCTTATGCCCAACCGTCATTTGCGATCAGCGCTTTGATGCGGTCCTGATCGTATTCCTTTTCCAGACGCAGGGCCTCGGCCTCTGCTACTTCTGCCGGGTCGCCATCGACCGCAAAAGGCTCGGCCTTGCGCCATTCGGCCAGATAGGCATCACTGTCCTTGGCGTTTACCTTCATGGCGGCGCGGTCGATGGCCTGCTCGAACCGTTCTTCCAATTGCCGCTTCGCGCCGCGACGGCCTTTGCCGACGATGACCTGAGCGGGAATGTCGCGCCAGTACACGATGGTGACGTCAGGCATTACTGTGATTCCTCCTAACCCGATGGGCCGGTTCTAAACTTCAATGTGGGGATGGGTCGGTCGGTTTTCGACACCCGGCGCTTTTCAAGCGACGTTTTCGCCCACGGTGGCGTGGCGGGGTTTTAACCCGTCTCGCGGCGAAAACGCATACCAAAATTCTCATTGTCACTATGAGAGCGCTGCATAATGAACAAAAGCCCCGGACAGCATGACCCGCCCGAGGCTTTTTTCAACGCGTCTTGCCGGGGTTAACCGACCAGCCCGCCGTCTTCACGAGAAACCGCAATGATGGCAGAACGAGGAACCGAGTTTCCACCGTCGGGCCAGTGGCTATTGCCGTCTTCACCGGGGTGCTGAATACCAACAAACATGGTGCGGCGATCCGGCGACCAGCTGAGGCCAGTGATCTCACACTCGTTCGGGCCGACGAGGAAACGACGGATTTCACCGGTAACGGGGTCGCCTGCCAGCATCTGGTTGTTCCCCTGCCCTTCGAAGTCGCCCTCGTTGCTGTATTTGCCGTCGGTCTGGATCCACAGCAGACCGTTGCTGTCAAACTTCAGACCGTCGGGCGAGTTGAACATATTGTCGGCGTTGACATTGTCCGAGCCGCCATAAGCATCCTGATGCACGGTCGGGTTTCCGGCCAGTACATACAGGTCCCATTCGAAACCTGATGCGCCATGGTCTCCGCCTTCAGGACGCCAGCGCACGATCTGACCGTAGTTGTTCGCCTCGCGCGGATTCGGCCCATTGACCGAAGTGTCGTCGCCACCGGCATCCGGTTTGACACCGCGGTTCTTGTTGTTGGTCAGGCAGCAATAGACCTCGGGCGCGTTCGGATTGGCCGCAACCCATTCCGGGCGGTCCATAGTGGTCGCGCCCACGGCCGACGCTGCTTGCCGCGTATGGATGCAGATTTCGGCCTGCGACGCCAAACCGGTTGCTTCAGGTGTCAGGTCCAGCCACTCACCGGTCCCGTCATCGTTGAACTTTGCAACTGACAACGTACCGTTCTCAAGCAATGCATGCGTGTCCACCCCAGCGGCATAAACACCGTCCGAGACGAAGCGATACAGGAACTCACCCCGTTCATCATCACCCATGTAGACGACGACACGACCGTCATTGTTCACAATGGACTCGGCGTTTTCATGCTTGAACCGACCGAGCGCGGTCAGCTTGCGAGGGATCGAGGCCGGATCGGTTGGATCGATTTCGACTACATAGCCTGCGCGGTTCGGCTCGTTAGGGTTTTTCGAGACGTCGAAACGCTCGTCAATTCCGGCCCATCCGTATCCCCAATCCTTGGACGAAACGCCGTAGCGCTGAAGTTCGGCGCTGACTTCATGGTTTTCGTCCTCAGCCGAGAAGTAACCGTTAAAATTCTCTTCACAGGCCAAATACGTCCCCCATGGGGTCATGCCGTTGCCACAGTTGTTCCAGGTGCCCTTAGAGGTGGTACCTGTCGGATCAGCGGCAGTTTTCAACAGATCATGGCCCGCGGCAGGGCCGGTCAGCGACATGTCTGTCCGCGGCGTGACGCGGCGGTTATACGGGCTATCCCTGACGATGCCCCATTTGCCGTCGGCAGCAGCAATCTCGACCACCGTCACACCATGCGCCATCATGCCCTTGGCAACATCGTCATCCGAGGCGGCCTTGGCGTCCGGATTGTTTCCCCAAAGGATATCGCGATTGGTATATTCGTTGTTCACGACCAGCAGAACGTGCCCCTCGTGCAGAAACACATCCTGTCCGTCGGTGTTGTCACCAAATGCACGCTCCTGACTGGCGGCAGTTCCACGGGTTGCCGGATCGAATTCGGGCGCATCAGACCAAAGCGGATCGCCCCAGCGCACCAACACCTCGGCCTTGTAGCCCTGCGGCACGATGACGTCGTCGGCAGTTGACGCCGGAATCGCCTCGAACGCAAAACGATCTGCGGCTGCGCGCGCACCAGTCGGAAGCAGCGACCCAGCCAAAGCCGTGAAACTTCCTGTCGCCAATACGCCGCCCAGAAATCCCCGACGTGACAGGGCACGCTCAACGACGCGGTCAAACTCGCATTCCTCTGGGCGCGGGTTCACCATTTCATCGAATTCGTCAAAGGTCAGGACACGTTCATCTTTCATGGCAGGCTCCGTCTGCGGCTAATTGCAATCAAGAATCCCTCAACCGGGATCAAAGATCAAATCGCACCTCAGTATGAACCGCGTGTGACATCCAAACCAAATTTGAAATGGAAATCGCTTGCACGACGACGACGCCCCGCCTAGGGTCAAATCAACTCGAAAATCGGAGGGCGTTACGATGGCGCCCAAGCGTCCCAAAGGTGCGGGCGCGTTCCCGAAAGCGGTCGAAAGCCCCGCGCCGGCAAGACCCGATCCGGATGCCCTGTATGCGGCTCTGGATTTGGGAACAAATAGTTGCCGCATGTTGATAGCCCAGCCCAAGGGCAGCGGGTTTCATGTGGTTGACAGCTTCTCCAAGTCCGTGCAGCTGGGCGCGGGTCTGGAACGTACCGGACGTCTGTCGCGGGCGTCGATGGCACGCACCGTTCAGGCGCTGCGAATCTGTCAACAAAAGCTGAAACGGAACAAAGTGAAACGGATGCGTCTGATCGCAACCGAGGCCTGCCGCCGCGCCAAGAATTCCCGCGAATTCATCCGACAGGTCAAACGCGAAACCGGGCTGACGCTTGAAATCATCCAACCCGAAGAAGAAGCCCGTTTGGCGGTGATTTCCTGCGCCCCGCTGGTGTCCACCAAGACCGAACAGCTGTTGGTTGTCGATATTGGCGGCGGTTCGACCGAGCTGGTCTGGATCGACATCTCGTCCGTCCCTCGCCGTGACCGCCCGGCTGCGATCATGCGTTTGCATAACGGATTTCACACGGTCGACAGCCCTTTTCCGGCTGCAAAAGTTGTGGACTGGATCAGCGTGCCGCTGGGTGTTGCCACGTTGCGGGATCAGTTCAATGACGTCGAAAACGACGCGGCACGGTTTGCGTTGATGAGCTGGTTTTTCGAAGAAAACCTGGCCGATTTCGCACCTTACAAAGATGAACAGACCCGTGAAGGTTTTCAGATCGTTGGCACCAGCGGAACTGTCACAACGGTTGCGGCATCGCATCTGGGCCTCAAGCGGTATGACCGGACCAAAGTTGACGGGCTGCGCATGACCAGCGATCAGATTGACAAAGTCATACGCGGGTATTTAGAACTCGGCCCTCATGGGCGCCGCCGGGATCCTCGGATTGGTGAAGACCGGCAGGCCCTGATCATGTCCGGCTCGGCCATTTTGCAGGCATTGTTGCGCTGTTGGCCCACTGATCGCCTTTCCGTGGCAGATCGGGGGCTGCGCGAGGGCCTGCTTTATGCACAGATGAGCGCGGACGGGGTACTGGAAGACGGACCGTTCTGATGGCGAAGACACCAACTGGCAAAAACAACTCGGGGCGCGGGCAGCGTGACCTGAAGGTAAAAGTAAAGACCGCAAGGGGTCGCAAGCTGAGTTCGACCCGTTGGCTCGAACGGCAGTTGAACGACCCCTATGTCAAGCGCGCCCAGACCGAAGGATACCGTGGGCGCGCCGCGTATAAGATCTTGGAACTTGACGACAAGTTCCGCTTTCTCGTTCCCGGAGCACGGGTTGTTGATCTGGGGTGCGCGCCTGGTGGCTGGTGCCAGGTTGCAGTCAAACGGGTAAACGCGCTTGGCGAAAAGTCAGGAAAACGGGTCGGAACGGTGCTGGGTATCGACTTGCAGGAAGTGGAACCGGTTGCGGGTGCCGATACCCATGTTCTGGACTTCATGGAGGATGACGCCGACCAGAAGGTCAAAGACTGGCTGGGTGGCAAGGCGGATGTGGTAATGTCGGATATGGCCGCGGCGTCCTCGGGTCACAAGCAGACCGACCATCTTCGGATCATTGCACTGTGTGAAACTGCGGCCCATTTTGCGTTTGACGTGCTGGAAGAAGGTGGCACATTCGTAGCCAAGGTTCTTGCCGGCGGTGCCGAAGGCGATTTGCAAAAACTTCTGAAGCAGAAATTTCAGAAAGTGGCGCATGTGAAACCGCCCGCATCCCGTTCGGACAGTTCGGAAAAATTCGTTGTGGCAACCGGATTTCGCGGCTGAACTTAATCTTCCAACCGGATACGGTTCCCGGTTAGCCGTTGTTCGCGCAACGACGTGGCGGCCATACCCTGCAACATCAGTGTGTCCCCATGCGAAACATATACAGGCTCGCGATTGCGCAGCTCTTCAATGCGCTGCGCCAGCGTAGCAGGGTTCGGCCCGGTTGCTTTCTGTCTTGTTGACTCAGCGGACATGCATCACCTCAAAACAACAGTTCCGAAATGCTGTTAGCGTAAAATCTTGCCGTGAAGATGGAACAAATCGGGCAAGCCTGTGCCCGATCAGGGGCCCAGTTGTTGCAACAATTGCAGCAAGGCCGGGTCATCGGGCAACCTGATCAAGGCGTCGCGCAAGGCGATACGTGCGGCTTCCGGGCCGCTGTTGATCTGCGCCAGCTGTACCACCATGGGCCACGCTTCGGCGCGTTGAGGGTCCAGCGCGACAACCTCACGAAATGCCCGTTCGGCGGCCGGGGCGTTGCGCAGCGTCAACGCCATGCCCCCCAGAACCAGATGCGTTTCAGGGGCATCCAGCCTGTTCGAGATCGCCGCCTGCCACTCGGCCATCCCCTGCCCGGCCAGACCCTGTTGCTGAGGTGTCAGAGCTTGAGGAGGGATACTCAGAAATTCCTTGGCGGCGGCTATGCGAACGTTGCGAAAAGGATCAGACAAAAGGGGCTCTAACCTTTGGGCACGATCCGTTGGGCTCGCCTGACGCTGCAAGGCTGCTGCATTTGCGCGTATCAGCGGATCGTCTTCCTGCAACAGTGGCGCTGTATGCGCGGCAACCTCGGGCGAGCTGAAGGGTTGCAGCAAATACGCCGCTGTTGCGCGCACGATAGCGGGTTGCGAGGGTTCCATTGCGACAGCAATCAAACCCTCTGGCGTATTCAACTGACCATCGGCAGCAGCTTTGAATACCGTACCAAAATGCGCCCCTCGATTGGCTGTGTCAGGAAACCACCCTTTGATCCGGCTGGCAGCCCAGGCCTGATCCTTATTCTGGTGGCAATCAGTGCAGGCATCAGCCCCTAATCCCAGATCCGGTCGCGGCACGCGAAAGCTGTGATCCCGGCGACCGTCCACACCCATATATGTGCGTTCGATCATGTGGCAGCTTTTACACTGGGCCCCCGCGCTATCCATGACGTGATGATGGTGATTGGTTGTATCGTATTCCCTTTTCGCTAGCGTCGGGAAATCTGGGTTTCCGGCCGTGGAATGACATTGCGTGCAAATACCGTTGCCTTCGGTCTTCAACTGCGCGCTATGTGCCTCGTGGCAGTTCATGCATCCGACCCCTCGGGCATACATTTTGGATTGCAGGAATGAGCCGTAAACGTAGACCTCATCCAGTATCTGCCCGTCCGGATGATACGAACCGGGCCGCAACACAGCCAGGTTATAGGCATCATGATACGGGGTTCCCGGCAAAGGGTTTCCGTTGCCATGCGCCTCGCGCCGCGAATGACACCCTGCGCATTGCTGGATCTCGGTCTCGGTCTGGCCCTTGCCCCAGCTCATCGAGAAGCCTCTATCACTCAGCTCCTCGGCAACGCCCTGCCCTTTGGTCCAATCGATATGTGCCGATCCAGGTCCATGGCAGGCTTCGCAGCCAACACCAATCTCGGCCTGTTGGGAAGAGTATGTTCTGGATTGCGCGACGTAGTTCTTTTCAAACCCTGTGGCGTGACATTCGGCGCAGCGCGCGTTCCAGTTCTTGTAAGGGCCCGTCCAGTGCAGCCCGTCTTCTGGCGGCAGATCCTGATCGGGGTATAAGTGATACCAGCGCTTCTGCTCGGTATCCCAAACCACATCAAAACTTTGCAACCGCCCCGGTTCGGTTTCAAACAGATATTGCTGCAGAGGCGTGATCCCGACAACGGAATGCACATCATATGCCGTCGTCGCACCGTCTTTTTCCGTTACACGAGCTGTGAACCTGTCTGTCTGTCTTTCAAATTCAACTGTCATCCCGTTCTGTACGAACCGGGTTCCATCGAAATCGGCGTCCAGATGACCGTCGCCGACTTCCGTCCAGGCCAAGGCATGATGAGACGAAGCCCAGGCCTCAGCCTCGTGCTGATGGCAGTCCGAACATTGATCCGAGCCGACATACTCCGGTGACTGCGCCAGCCCTTCACTTGCGAAGATCAAGCAAGCCGCCAGAATGGCAAATCTCATTCCACATCTCCTTCGCCAGCGTTTCGCAGGTCGATCAACGCGCCATTGTATTCGGCGCCAAGGATCAGCATCGCAGAGCACAGATACAAGAAGATCAGCGCGGCCATTGCCCCGGCCAAACCGGCATATGTGGCACTGTAGGTGGCAAACTGGCTGATATAGACCGAAAACGCCCATCCACCGGCTGCCCACAAAACCAATGTCAAAATGACACCAGGCAGGATTTGGGTCAGGCTGTGCCTTCGGGTCGGCAGAATAAGATGTGCCAGCAGGACGGTGCCGGCCGGGATGGCCACAGTAAACGTCCAGCGCAGGCGATCTACGGACAGCCAGTCCGCAACCTGAGCTTCGGTATGCTCTGCCACCAGTTTCGTGTAGACCGGCAGAACCACCTCGAGCGTTGCAATAACAAGGATTGCCGAACCGCCAAGGATAACCAGGACCAGACACAAAAGCCGGGTTTTCCAAAAAGGCCAACTGTCCTGATCGTGATAGGCCTGATTCATCGCTGCGCGTACTGCAGCAACCCCGTTGGAGGCAAAGTAGATCGCAAGCAGGCCACCCAGCGTAATCACGCCCGACCCCGCCCCGGCCAGAACCGCACGCAATTCGGCCACGATCGGGTCCGCAACATCCTTGGGCCATGCCCCGAATAGCAGATCAATCAACTCATCAGTGACATAGTCCTGTGACAATGCCCCGGCCAGCGCCACGGTGAACAACACAAAGGGAAACAGGGCCATCATCAGCGACATGGCGACGTGGCTGCTCATGACAGGTCCGTTTTTCCTGACGAACCGGCGAAGTGCCAGCCATAACGCCTGAAGCGGGCGGCCAAACGGGGGATTCGTAGGCTTTGTCATCCTGCAACCCTAACCTGCCGAAATAAAACACAGAACCCGTCATCGCTATCAAAGTGACAATTGCCGATCTGCAAACGGCTGACTGCATTGCTAAAAACGGATTGCAGGTGCAGGATTAGGTAAAGACAGGCGATCACCAGCCTACGTAAGAACAGATAAACAGGATACTGAATGATCCCGGATCAGGAAGATTTCACGGCTCGCCCCAGGCTAAAACTGTCTGTTGTCCGCGACACCTGCATCATCGCGACGCTGATAGTGTTGGGGCTTTATGCCGGGGCGAACTTCCTGATCCCTCTTGCCATGGCGCTGTTGGTCAACGTTCTGATCATAGCGTTAAGCGACCGCGTTACCGCGCTGACCCGCGCTCCGGTCTGGTTGGCCAATATCGCCGGAGTGACCGTCGTTCTGGTAGGATTGTTCATGATCATGTACGTGCTGGGCAGTCAGGCAACGCAGTTTGCACGGTCCGTCAGCACGTACGAAAACCAGTTCGACGGGGCGGTTGAGCGCATAACCGGTCTTGTCGGCAACGACGTCACCACTTTCATCCGCGACAATCTGGTCAGCATCGACATGACCTATGTCGCACGCCTGTTGTTGGGCAGCGCTACGTCCCTGCTAAACCAGTTCTTTCTGATCAGCCTCTATGTCGCGTTCCTGATGGCCGAGCGTCTGGCCTTTCGCAAGAAAATTCAACTGGCGGCTGGCGACCCCCAAACCGGCGCGGATTTTGCGACCATGCTTGATGCCATATCGATCAGCCTGCAACGATATGTTGGGGTTAAGACGCTGATCAGCCTGATCACAGCAGGCATCAGTTATTTTGTATTCAGGGTCCTTGGTTTGGAATATGCGGAAACCTGGGCCGTTTTGACCTTTGCTCTGAACTTCATTCCCTCGATCGGGTCGATTATAGCGGTGTTTTTTCCGGCCATGATCGCACTTGTTCAGTTTGATACGATCGTTCCGTTTCTGATCATCTTGTTTGGGTGCGGCACCCTTCAATTCCTGATCGGTAACTTCCTTGATCCGGCCATGCTGGGCCGTTCGCTGAACATGTCGACATTCCTTGTCATTCTGGCGTTGACCTTCTGGACAACAGTCTGGGGCCTGATCGGTGCTTTCCTCAGCGTACCGCTGACGGTCTGCATCCTGATCGTGTTCAGCCACATCCCCGCTTTGCGCCCGGTTGCAATCCTGATGTCTCTGGACGGCCAATTGGGCGAGGAGGACAGTCAGGCGCGTGCGAAAAACTGAACCGCGGCGTGGCGTAGGCTTAAGTTCGTCGGGTACGGTACACAGCGGCCAGCCTGTCCGCGTATATTGGACCGCATGCCGGTGTCGCTACCCGAAACCTCAGGTCTGACAACTGGCTATCAATGCGCCCCGATCCAGCAGTCGAACCCGGCCATACCCCAGTTCGATTAACCCCAAATCCACAAGCCGGTGAAGGTTCCTGTGCAAAGTCGGTTGCGATACAGCAATCATCACCGCCAGATCGTCTTGGGAAACTTCAATCCAGCCCTCGGTTTTCGAGGTTCCTTCGTCCAAGTGAAGCAACCTCAGGACCAGCCGCTTTTCCGTTCCCGTCACGGCCAGATTTGCCATGATGCGCAAAGCGGTTCGCATATTCTCATGCGTTAACGCATAGAAATCCCGGATGTAGTCAGGATTGTTCTGAATCAATCGCGAGATGCTCAGGTTAGGGAAGAACAAGGCTTGAGTGGCTTGCGTCGTGACAACACTGACCAGTCGCAATGCACCTGCAAACAATGCAAGATCGCCAATCCAGAACCCAGCGCCATCGCGGTGCAAAACAAACTCCTGACCGTCATCCGCGGGGGCCGTTATCTGCACACCACCGCTGAGAATCGCGTAGATTCCATTTGCCGGATCACCGTAGTGGTACAGCGTCTCTCCTGCTTCTACCGATTTCGCTATGCCAAGGGCTGCCAAATCGGCCTGAAACTCTGACGAGCGTTCACTGAACCATCCGGTGTTTCGTAATAGCGGCAGATTATTCATTTTGTCTCACATTTGTACTTTGAGATATAATCATATGATGAGTTTCCGACGCAAGAACTGACCTATGATGAAAACGTTCGATTCCCAGAATCTGATATTTTCGACATGGGAATCAACACATTGCTGCCGTGTTGTTCATGCGTTTGAACGCCGGAGATTTAATTTTCCAAGGGTCACTAAGATCCTATCAGATCAGGAGCAAACCATGTTACCTCCATGTTCGCCATCTGGCACCTGGCGCAGTAACTTGCGCCGACTTGCCGTGGTAACCGCCACGTTGACACTGGCCATTCCCGCTTGGGCGCAGGACCAGAAACCGAATATCCTTGTGATCTGGGGCGACGATGTTGGTCAGTCTAACATCTCGGCCTACACGCGGGGTCTGATGGGGTATCAGACACCCAATATCGACCGCATCGCCGAAGAAGGCATGATGTTCACGGATTACTACGGTGAGCAGTCGTGCACGGCCGGGCGATCATCTTTCATCATGGGGCAATCCGTTTTCCGCACGGGCCTGTCCAAAGTTGGCCTGCCAGGCGCTAAGGAAGGTATGCAGATCGAAGACCCGACCATTGCGGGACTTCTTAAAGCAGAAGGCTATGCCACAGGTCAGTTCGGAAAAAACCACCTGGGCGACCGGGATGAACATCTGCCGACAAACCACGGTTTTGACGAATTTTTTGGTAATCTTTACCACCTCAATGCCGAGGAAGAGCCGGAAAACATTGACTATCCCAATGATGCTGTTCTGCCCGATGGCAGAACCTTTCGGCAAGCTTTCGGACCGCGCGGTGTGATCAAGTCGGCAGCAGGTGGTGAGATCGAGGATACCGGCCCGCTGACCAAGAAGCGCATGGAAACGGTCGACGATGAAACCGCGGCGGCAGCGATTGAATTCATCCGCAAACAAGAGGAAAGCGGTACACCGTGGTTCGTCTGGTGGTCAGGCACCCGGATGCATTTCCGCACGCATGTTTCCGAAGAGAAATGGGCAAAAGCCAATGAAATCGTCGGCAAGCAGGTGGATGAGTATACGGCTGGCATGATCGAACACGATATGCATATCGGTGACTTCCTGACTGCGCTGGACGAGCTGGGCATTGCCGACAAAACCATCGTGTTTTACTCGACTGACAATGGTCCGCACATGAATACGTGGCCAGATGCCGCGATGACACCGTTCTGGGGTGAGAAAAACACCCAATGGGAAGGTGCATGGCGCGTACCTGCCATGGTTCGGTGGCCCGGCAAAATTGCCGAAGGCGCTGTGTCGAACGAGATCGTGCACCATATGGATTGGTTGCCGACATTTCTGGCTGCAGCTGGCAACGAAACCGTGAAAGAAGATCTTCTGGAAGGTGTCACCGTGGCCGAAGTTGGCGGCGGGCGTGACTATCGGGTGCATCTGGATGGCTACAACATCTTGCCGTTGCTGACCGGCGAAACAGACGAGAGCCCGCGCAGGGAAATCTTCTATTTCACGGACGATGGTGACCTTGCGGCACTGCGCTTCGGTGATTGGAAAATCACCTTCCTTGAACAGAAGGCATGGGCGACCTTGCGCGCCTGGATGGAGCCACTGACCCCTCTGCGCGTGCCATTGATCACCAACCTGCGACGCGACCCATACGAGCGTGGCTATCGCACATCGAACACCTACTATGACTGGATGCTCGACCGTGCCTACATGCTGGTACCTGCGCAGGCCTATGTCGCGCAGTTCCTTGAAACCTTCAAGGAATACCCACCCCGACAGGAAGCGGCGAGCTTCAGCCTCGACAAGGTGATGGAGAAGCTGACGTCACCTCCGGGCGCACCGTGAACCTGGCCGTTTGATCCAAGAAACAGCAAAGCCGGAGTCCCGATATCGGGGCCCCGGCGCTTCTCATTGGCGGTTGAAAATTGAGGAATAATCCGTGCGTCTGATTTTGATATTGTGCAGTGTGCTAGGAGCGACGGTCGCCATCGCCGACCCCTTGCCCTCTTGGAACAATTTAGAATCCAAAGCGAAAATCGTTTCGTTTATTGATGAAGTAACCGACCCTGCCTCAGCTCATTACGTGACGCCGGATGACCGGATCGCCGTATTCGACAATGACGGAACGCTTTGGGCCGAACAGCCCGTGTATTTCCAGTTTGTTTTTGCCATGGACCGACTGGCCGATCTGGCCGATCAGGACCCGTCGATCCTGACAACGCCTGCACTGGAAGCTGCTGCAAAGGGTGATCTTGCGGCCGTTCTTGAAGGCGGGCATGAGGCGCTGATCGAAGTTGTCAACGCCTCGCATTCGGGCACCAGCGTCGATGACTTTCAGGCAGGTGTTGCGCAATGGCTGGAAACCGAACGCCACCCTGGCACCGGCCTGCCCTATGACCAAATGACCTACCAACCGATGGTAGAGTTGCTGCGTTATCTACGTGATGAAGGTTTCAAGACCTACATCGTATCCGGTGGCGGCATTCATTTCATGCGCGTCTTCGCCGAGGATGCCTATGGTATCCCGCCGGAACAGATATTGGGAAGTTACGCAGACAGCACCTATAAGGTGATCGACAGCAGCCCGACGATTATCAAGGCGCCGGGGTTAGCCTTCATCGACGACAAGGAAGGCAAGCCGATCAACATCGAACGCACGATTGGCAGACGCCCGATTCTGGCCGCAGGCAATTCGGACGGAGATTTCGCTATGCTGGATTGGACAACGTCGGGTGATGGCCCGCGTTTGGGAATTCTGATCCACCACACGGACGCGGAACGCGAATGGGCCTACGACCGCGAAAGTCCGATCGGAAAGCTGGCAGACGGGCTGGATCAGGGTCCTGACAAGGGATGGATCATCGTCGATATGGCGCAAGACTGGTCGCGCATCTACACTGGGGAAAACTGAACGGCCCGAAAGACGTAAGACCCCATGTGGACAGCGCTGGTATCTATCTTTGTATTCACGTTGTACGTGGCTGCATTTGTGTTTTCGATCCGAGCGGCGCAAACCGCGCGGACACCGCAAGGTGCAGTTGGTTGGGTGGTCTTTTTGGTGTCAGCACCTTTCCTGGCGGTGCCATTGTACCTTTTTCTGGGGCACCATCGCTTTCACGGATATCGCATCGCGCGCCAGAAAAGTGAGCGGGTTGTTGAAGGGATCAAAACCTTTGCCGATTATTCAAGGCCCGACCCCTCCTCAATGTCCATCAATCCGCGCCCGTTCGAGTTTCTGGCGCATCTCCCTGTGTCCAGCGGAAACGGTGCCCGGCTACTGGTTGACGGGCACGCCACATTCGACGCCATTTTCGACGCCATCGACAAGGCCAAGAACTATATCCTCATTCAATTCTACATTATCAGAGACGATACGCTTGGCCGCAAACTGCAATCCAAACTGATCGAGGCGACGAAGCGTGGGGTTCACGTCCGTTTCATGACCGATGCAGTCGGCAGTTATGGTTTGCCGCGCGCGTATCTGGATACCATGCGTGAAGCCGGGATTGATGTCGCCGACCCTCGTCAGCAACGCGGCCCGAATTTCCGGTTTCAACTGAATTACCGAAACCACCGCAAAACTGTCATTATCGATGGCGAGACAGGCTTTATCGGTGGCCACAATGTAGGCGAGGAATATCTGGGCAAACACCCGCATTTCGGCCACTGGCGCGACACTCACATAATGATGTCCGGTCATGTCGTCCGGCAATTACAGCTAATCTTCACCGAAGATTGGCATTGGGCGCATAACGAAGACCTGATTGATGAACTTGACTGGGCAGGCAGTGAATCCGAACAGAACATGAATGCCCTGCTGGTCGCGACCGGGCCCGGAGATGAAACCGAAACTGGTGCCATGATGTTCTTTGCGGCAATCGCCGAGGCAAAAGAACGGTTGTGGATTGCGTCGCCTTACTTCGTACCCGACATCGATGTCATGACAGCGCTGCAACATGCCGCGATGCGCGGGGTGGATGTACGCATCCTTGTTCCTGACATGATCGACCATCGCCTGCCCTGGCTGGCCGCGTTTGCCTATTTCGATGAAATCCGCGACTGCGGCGTGCGCGTGTTCCGCTATACTGGTGGGTTCATGCATCAAAAGGCGTTCGTTGTCGACGAGACGCTGGCCGCTGTTGGAACAACAAACCTCGACAACCGATCCTTCCGCCTGAACTTCGAAGCCATGGCGCTGTTCTTTGATGCCCGGGCCGCACAGGCCGTCGACCAGATGCTGCAAGAAGATTTCGAAACCAGTTACGAATTGACCCGCAGGTTGAGTCAACAACCGGCCCACATCCGCTTTGGTGCGCCGCTGGCGCGGTTGTTTGCTCCGATCCTTTAGGAAAAGAACCTCTCCTGAAAGACGCGTGTCATCAATGCGACCAGATACGCGGTCGACAATCCAAACGCCAACAGCCCGGTGACCGAGGCAAACGAGCCGAAAATGCGCAGCCCTTCACCCAGAACAATGTCGCCGTATCCGAGCGTCGTAAACGTCACCAACGAGAAATAGATGGCCGAGTTCCAGTCCGGCAGAACATTCAGCAATACCCAGACGATAGCCCAGATCCAGACCTGAATGGTGTGCGTTGCGATAATGAAGCCCAAGGCAACGGCAATTGGCCCCGCGGTTGCCACAAACACCCCGCGTGTGACCCATCTTTTGTCCATCTTGATTATGGACATCGTGCACCAGGTCAGAAAGAGAATCTCGATCAGGATGCAGATACCCAGAAAGGTACTGCCCCAAACGATCTGATGCAGCAACGTCATGTATTTACACCCTGATATTCGATCACGAACTGTCAAGGCACAATGACCTTTCAAAACGCAAGGCACAACCCCGCCACCGGATAAGTCAGCCTGCGGCGAAAGGAACCGGAGTAAGGTCTGCACTGGACAGTTGGGAAGTCCAACGCACATCCTGTGCAAAAAGGGCGCTTCATGCTGTTGATCATCGACCGAGTTCAGAAAACCTACCCCGGCGGGCGACCCGTTCTGCGCGACGTGTCTCTGGCACTGGATCAGGGACAAACGCTTGCACTGACCGGTGAAAGCGGCTGTGGAAAAAGCACTTTGCTGAACCTGGCCGCCGCACTGGACAGTTTCGACGGTGGAGAAATCACGCTGGATGGCACGCCGCTATCCCCTTTGGATGATGCGGGCCGAGCCGAGTTGCGGCGCAGTAAGGTTTCGCTGGTGTTCCAGCAGTTCAACCTGATCCCATCGCTGACCGTGGGGCAAAACCTGTCCTTTTATGCCCGCCTTGCAGGTACCGAGGATGTCAATTGGTCTGGGCAACTGGCCGAACGGCTTGGGCTTTTGGATCTGCTGGACCGCTACCCCGAAAGCTTGTCAGGCGGGCAACAACAGCGGGTGGCCATCGGACGCGCCATGGCAGCGCGCCCGAAACTGTTGCTGGCGGACGAGCCGACGGGCAATCTTGACGAAACCGCCAGCGCCAAGGTGCTGGACCTGATGCTGTCACTTGTGTCTGATACCGGCGCAGCTTTGCTGCTGGTGACGCATTCCCCGCAGATCGCGGACCGACTGGACACGCACCTACGCCTGAGCGGCGGGTGCATACAATGACATTTGCCGTCGTCCAGGCCCTGCTGTCCCATTGGCGGGTGCATTGGTTGCAACTGGCAACGCTGCTGATCGGTATCGCCCTGGCAACTGGTCTGTGGTCCGCTGTACAGGCCATCAATGCCGAGGCCCGCGCCAGCTATTCCCGTGCCAACGCCCAACTGGCACTTGGGCAGTTTGACGAATTGCGCGATCCAGCCGGTTTCATCCCCATGTCCCGTTATGTCGACCTGCGTCGCGCAGGATGGCAGGTGGCCGCCGTACTGGAAGGCCCTTATCGGGTCGCTGGACGTACGTTACGTTTGATGGGCGTGGATATGGTGGCCTATCCCGCCCTGCCCGCAGTTACCGAGGCCCAGCAAAGCGATGCGCCGCCCGACCCGGCGGACATATTGACTGCTCCGGGCCGCCTGCTGGTTTCGACAGAGTTGGAGCACTTGTTGCGCGGTCACGATACTCTGCCCCCAGTTCTCAGTACCTCTGCACTACCACCAGATGTGATCCTGACGGATATCGGCGTTGCCGAACGTCTTCTGAATCAGCCCGGTGCAATCTCGCGGCTCATTATACTGCCTGATCAACCCCGCGGGCTTCATCCCCTGACCGCGATCGCGCCAGAGCTGGAACGCATCAGCCCCTCACAAAAGATCGACACTGCTCAGCTGACCGACAGTTTTCATCTGAACCTGTCAGCCTTTGGATTGCTGTCCTTTGCGGTCGGCCTTTTTATCGTGAACGGCACGGTCGGGCTGGCCTTTGCACAACGCAGAGGCATCATCCGTACCCTGCGGGCATTGGGTGTTTCGATGCGATTGTTGGTCTGGCTGATCCTTGCCGAGCTGACTTTTCTGGCCCTGATCGGTGGGCTTGTCGGGTTGCTTTTGGGCTTCTTTCTGGCCGGAGCACTTCTGCCTGATGTCGCAGCCACGTTGCGTGGCCTTTACGGCGCACCAGTAACAGGGCAACTGACGCTGCAACTGCAATGGGTTTTGGCAGGGATCGCCATGGCAGTCTTTGGCACTTTACTGGCCAGCGGTCACGCATTGTGGCGCCTGTCGCGTATGCCCCTGCTGGCAAGTCCGGGCGTTCAAGCATGGCGGGGCGACCCCCGCGCGCGCCATCTTGCGGCGGTATTAGGTCTGATCATGATCCTGGGTGGCGGTTTGGCCTATGTCACTTTCGGGGGGCTGATCGCCGGGTTTGCCCTGTTGGCTGGCTTGCTAACCGGTTCAGCGCTGATGTTGCCTGCGCTTTTGTCTCTAACGCTTTCACTCTGCGGCCGCGCGGCGCGGGGGCCTGTTGCCCAATGGGTTTGGGCAGATATGCGGGCACAATTGCCCGGATTGTCACTTGCCCTGATGGCCCTGTTGCTGGCCTTGGCAGCGAATGTCGGCGTAGGCACAATGGTATCCAGTTTCCGGCTGACATTCGTCGGGTGGCTGGACCAGCGCCTGACCTCAGAACTCTACCTGACTGCCAGCGACGACGATCAGGGGCGGGAAATCACCGATTGGCTGCGCCCTCAGGTCGAAGCCATTCTGCCAATCCGAAATGTGGAATTGTCGCACGAGACGGGGCCTCTGTTTCTTTACGGTATCGTGGATGATCCGGTCTATCGGCAGAACTGGCCAGTGATCACCTCCACGCCGAATGCATGGGATGACGTCATGGCCGGGCGTGCGGTTCTGATCAACGAACAGCTTGCCCGACGTGCCGACCTTTGGCCCGAGGATGTACTTGCCTTATTGCCGGACCACATCCTGACCATCGCCGGGGTTTATTCGGATTATGGAAATCCTACTGGGCAAGCCATCGTCTCGATGGACCAACTGGACTGGGTCGCGCCGGGTGCGGAAAACCGCCGCTTTGGCATTCGTCTAAACACCGAAAAAGCAACGGAAATGGCGCAAACCCTGAGGGAACGGTTCAACCTTCCACGTCAGGCTGTCGTGCAGCAAGCCGCAATGAAGGCGCAGTCGCTTGCGATATTTGAGAAGACCTTTGTCGTGACCTCGGCTTTGAATGTGCTGACCCTCGGCGTGGCGGGATTTGCCATTCTCACCAGTCTGCTGACCCTGTGGACCCAGCGCCTGCCACAGATCGCACCGGTCTGGGCGCTGGGGCTAAACAGGGTGCAACTTGCGGGGTTGGAACTGTTGCGTAGCCTTTTGCTGGCGGCGTTGACCGCCTGTCTGGCGCTGCCACTTGGGCTTGTTCTGGCTTGGGTTCTGCTGACGGTGATCAACGTTCAGGCCTTTGGTTGGCGCCTGCCGATGTTCGTGTTCCCATGGGATTGGCTGTGGTTGTTCCTGTTGACCCTTCTTGCCGCCCTGCTTGCCGCCACCCTGCCTGCGCTACGGATGCTCCGCCTGCCACCCGCCGATCTGCTGAGAGTGTTCGCCAATGAACGTTAGGATCCTCCTGTTCCTTCTATTGTGGCTCTACCCAATACCACTATGGGCGCAGGGCTATGCAGGTCTCGGCGGGTCGGCCGAAGGCTTTGACGTGCCATCAGCCGGGTATGAGTTTGAATTCCCAATGGATCACGGCCCACATCCGGCCTACCGCGTCGAATGGTGGTATCTGACCGCCAATCTCCAAGGGGACGACGGCCTGGACTATGGCATTCAATGGACCCTATTCCGGTCAGCCCTGAAACCCTATGACAGCGACGGGTGGCAAAGTCCGCAACTTTGGATGGGTCATGCTGCTGTTACGACCCCCAAGGATCATTTTTTTACCGAGCGATTGTCACGCGGGGGGATTGGCCAGGCCGGTGTAACCGCACAACCGTTTGAGGCCTGGATTGATGAATGGCGCATGGCCGGATCGGATCTGGACAGCCTGTCGCTTACAGCAAATGGTGAAGACTTCGGCTATGATCTTTCTCTGACTGCGCAAGGGCCATTGGTTCTTCACGGCAACGCGGGCTATTCGGTCAAATCCGCTGATGGACAGGCGAGTTACTATTACTCACAGCCCTTCTATACAGTCGAAGGCGTGCTGCATTTGCCGGATAGTGAAGTCCGTGTAACCGGTCAGGGCTGGCTGGATCGGGAATGGTCCTCACAACCTTTGGCGACGGATCAGAGGGGCTGGGATTGGTTCTCGCTCAGCTTTGAGGACGGCGACAAACTGATGGCTTTTCGCCTGCGCGGGGATCGTGGCGATTTCACCTCGGCCACCTGGGTCAATTCAGACGGCAGTACTGAGGCCATCCCCAACGGCTCAATCAACCTCTTGCCGCTGAGTACCGATAAGGTCGCCGGACGCAATATCCCGACACACTGGCACGTCAATCTTCCGGACCGGGGCATAGACATTCAGGTCTCAGCCCTCACACCTGATGCGTGGATGGGAACCAGTTTCGAATACTGGGAAGGTCCTGTCACCGTAACCGGCAGCCAAAAAGGCGCTGGCTATCTTGAGATGACAGGCTACTGAACCCACCCGATATTCGTTCACGACCGGCGACGCGATCTTTTGCGCGCTGGAGGATCAGTCAGCGTACGACATACACCGAAACGTTGGAATGCCGAACCACACGCGCGGCATTCGGACCAAGCAGGTAGTCCTTCAAATCCGGCTTATGCGCGCCGATCACGATCAGATCGGAACCCGCGTTTTCGGCGGTTTTCAGGATCTCCTGATAGGCTGTACCTGTCGCAACCACATGCCGGATACTTTCATTGCGCTCCGCCCCCAATGCTGAAATGCACAACGCCGTCAGTTTGGCTTGCGCCTCTGCCAACGCCTTTTCGTGAAAATCGGATTCAAAGAACCCGGACACCCAGCTTTCCCCAAAATCGGGCAGCACAGTCACGACATCCAACTGTGCCCCCTCCAGATCCGCCAAAGCTGCGGCTTTTTGCAAGACCGGAGCATCAATCTCGCCATTGCTGATATCAATGGCACACAGAACAGAACGTGTCATGCGGGCACCCCTTGTCTGGCGGCACGGCCGCGTTGCAGGAACGCGATAAGACCCAAGAAGATCATCGCTGGGATATACACCAGCTGCTTGGGCAGCTGTTCGGACGGTAAGCTGACCGAGGCCAGGCGTACGGGTTCATCGCCATAGTAGTCAAAGATGCCCAGATCGTCGGCGACCGGCGTGCCAAACAGCGGCTCGTCAAGCTTGATCAGCCCGTCCTCAGGAACCAGCAGCAGGCCCATCGCCTCAATCCGTGCAGCACCTCCTTCTTCGTCGCCCACAGTGACAACAACAGTTGTGTCCACCATCTCGAGCGTATCGAAATCGGGGCCCGCAACGACCAGGCGTACATCTGTTCCCGGTGGTGTCTGACCAATGGTTTCTTCGAATGCAGCGGGTTCAACTGATTTGAACGGAGGCGAGATACGATCCATGAAAAAGTCTGGTCGGAATAGGGCAAATGCCACCAGAACGAGCGCGACACTTTCATAGATACGGCTCCGGGTCAGGAAATACCCCATCGTGCCCGCCGTGAAGACCAGAATCGCTATGGTCGCAAAAACGGCCACCGTGATCCCTTCAAGCCATGTAACGTCGATCAAAAGAAGATCAGTGTTGAAGATGAACACGAAAGGCAGTGCCACAGTGCGCAGGCTGTAGAAGAACGCCGTGAAGCCGGTTTTGATCGCATCACCGCCCGACACGGCAGCAGCCGCGAAACTTGCAAGCCCAACGGGCGGTGTAACATCGGCCATGATCCCGAAGTAAAACACAAACAGGTGTACAGCGATCAGCGGTACAATCAGCCCGCTTTGCGCGCCCAGCTCAACGACTACCCCGGCCATCAACGAACTGACAACGATATAGTTCGCCGTGGTCGGCAGACCCATGCCCAGAATCAGACTTAGCAGCCCAACCATAACCAGCATCAGGATAAGATTGCCTCCCGACAGGAACTCTACCAGATCAGCCATAACCTGACCTACGCCCGTCAAGGTCACCGTGCCTACGATCACGCCCGCAGTGGCGGTTGCCAGCGCGATACCGATCATGTTCCGCGCGCCATCAATCAACCCTTGCCACAGGTCAGCGACGCCATCGACAAAGGTGTTCTTGAGATTGCTCTGCCCCCGGAAAAGAGCCTTGAGCGGTTTCTGCGTCAACAGGATTACGAACAGCAGGGCGGTCGCCCAGAACGCCGACAGTCCCGGCGATTTTTGTTCGATCATCAGGAAGTAAACCAGAACGATGATCGGCAGAAGGTAATGCAAACCTGCCTTATAAATATCAGCGATAACAGGAAGCGTGACCTCTTTTGCATTCGGGTCGTCCGGCTCAAGGTCCGGCACCTGAGCGGCCAGATAAAGCAATCCGACATAAATCGCGCAGACGATCAGGCTCAGCACAAGGCCTGCTGCAGACGGAACCCAGCTCGTTACAGCATCGACCGGGAATTGCGAGCCATAACAAAGCCCTGCAAACACCAGGAAGAAAGCCAACATACCCACAACGGTTCGCGCCAGATGCACGTCACGGTCACCTAAAGTCGGCATGTTCCGCTTCACGGCTTCCAAATGCACGATATAGACCAGCGCGATGTAAGAAATCGCTGCTGGCAGGAACGCGTGGGTAATCACCTCGACATACGAAATGCCCACATATTCCACCATCAGGAACGCCGCAGCACCCATCACAGGTGGCATGATCTGACCGTTGACCGATGAGGCCACTTCGACCGATCCGGCTTGTTCACTGCTAAAGCCCACACGCTTCATCAGCGGAATGGTGAATGTCCCGGTTGTCACAACGTTGGCAATCGACGAGCCCGAGATCAGGCCGGTTGCAGCGGAACCAACGACGGCCGCTTTCGCCGGACCACCACGCAGGTGTCCGAGTGCACCAAAGGCCATCTTGATGAAATAGTTCCCTGCCCCTGCCTTATCCAGCAGCGCACCAAACAGCACGAACAGGAACACGAATTTGGTGGAAACGCCCAAGGCGATGCCAAACACGCCCTCCGACGTGATCCACATATGGCTCATGGCCTTTTTCAGACTTGCACCCTTCCATCGGATTACTTCCGGCACCCATTCGGATGCGCCAAAGAAGACATAGGCCAAAAAAATCGTCGCGATAATTGCCATGGCCGGGCCGAGCGCTCGACGCGCCGCCTCGAACAAAAGTAGCAACCCAAGCAACGCGACCCATTTGTCCGTATCGTCGGCCAAACCGCCCGCATTTACGATCTTGTCATAGAAAAAATAGCCATAAAGCGCGACGAACGCACCGACCAAGCCCATGATCCAATCCTGAACCGGAATATAGCCGCGCGGGCTGGATTTCAGAGCGGGGTAAGCCGCAAAGGCCAGAAACAGAGCGAAGGCAAGGTGGAATTGCCGCGCATTGTTTACCACGCTGCCCGGCAACACGTAGTTTGCGAGCGGCGACGCCAGGATAACCTGAAAAATCGACCAAATCGCGGCTACAATCGCCAGGAAGACACCTACATTCCCGACCGGATTACGCCCGCCCGCGTCAGATGATGCGACCAGATCCTGAAGCTCTTCTTCGGAAAGCGGACGATTGGATTGAGTGTCGGAATTCATTAAATGTCTCCCCGTCGCGGCCATTTTGACCTTCTGATTCACCTGCTTGGTACAGGCGTTGTGCAGGGCGCCCCAAAAGCACCCTGCGTCAGGACTGGTTTACTGAATCCAGCCTTTTTCTTTGTAATACTTCTCGGCACCCGGATGCAGCGGCGCCGACAGGCCATCTGCGATCATCTCTTCGGGCTTGAGGTTGGCAAACGCCGGATGCAGCTTTTTGAAGTCTTCGAAGTTTTCAAAGACCGAGCTGACCACCGCATATACCGCGTCTTCCGACACATCTGCCGAAGTTACGAAAGTCGCGCCTACGCCGAATGTCTGGGTGTCGCCGTCAGAACCACGATACATGCCACCGGGGATGGTTGCAGTGCGGTAGAACGAATTGTCATTGACCAGCTTGTCCACGGCTTCACCGCTGACATTCACCAGAACCGAGTCACAGGCTGTGGTGGCTTCCTGAATCGAACCCGACGGGTGACCAACGGTATAAACCATAGCATCGATCTGGTTGTCGCAAAGGGCAGCCGATTGTTCAGCCGCTTTCAGCTCTGTCGCCAGTTCGAAATCATCGGTGGTCCAGCCCATTTCGCTCAGAAGAACTTCCATGGTGCCCCGCTGACCGGAACCGGGGTTCCCGATGTTCACGCGCTTGCCTTTCAGGTCTTCAAAGTTTGTGATGCCCGCATCGGCGCGGGCCACAACCGTAAATGGCTCGGGGTGGACCGAGAACACGGCACGCAGCTTTTCGAAGGGACCTGCCTCTTCAAATTTAGAGGAGCCGTTATACGCGTGATACTGCCAGTCGGACTGGGCAACGCCGAATTCCAGCTCGCCTTCGCGAATGGTGTTGATGTTGTAGACCGAGCCACCGGTCGATTCGACCGAGCAGCGCACGCCGTGCTCTTTCCGGCCCTTGTTCACCAGACGGCAGATCGCGCCACCTGTCGGATAGTAAACACCGGTCACGCCGCCGGTACCAATTGTAATGAACTCTTCGGCATAGGCCGCCGGAGCCAACATGGCTGCGGTTACAAACGCGCCGAGGCTCAATTTGCTGCTGTTTTTCATTTCAATACTCCCACATATTTTTGTCTGGCAGTTGGAATTCAAATCGATGACCTGCCCATGAAACTGTGCCGATAACGATGATCGGCACGCCTCACAGCAGGTGCAACCTGTTGAATTTTCCAGTTTCTCCCAACCCCTTTGAGGGTTCATCCAGATACTTTCAATGTCAAGGCCAGCGCCGGCCTGACTCGCATCAATCCGCATATATGAGCGTAATTTTTGAATTTTCCCCTCTGGCACACAGGAAAACCCGCCTGATCGGTCTACTTTATCTTTGCGTCCATTTTTGTTCAGGTTTGTTCAACAGCGGATCGTATACGGCACCCTCATCCGGGATGAGGGTGATACCAGAGGCAGGAAAAGAACCAGACCAGAACGAAGAATTGAGAGTTAAGTGCCCAAGCACTCGATAATCCCGAATAGAAAAAACAGGAAGCAGGTTCCCCTAACCCCCTGTTTTTACTTTGGTACCCAAGGCCGGACTCGAACCGGCACGGTATCACTACCGGGGGATTTTGAATCCCCTGCGTCTACCATTCCGCCACTTGGGCCACGGACACTGGATTAGCGCCCATCAAAGGGAAGGTCCAGAGGCAAAAATCATCCATTATTCCATTTGTTACTGCCGTGATGGTTGACGGGCCGTCAGGTGCGTGGTTTGGCTTTCCCGGGTCGAGAACGGGATTTGAGTGCTAAATGTTGCGATCGCTTTATGACTGGACAATTCGTCTGGCGGAACACCCTCATGCGCTTTGGGCGCTGGCCGTAGTGGCTTTTGTCGAAAGCTCGTTCTTTCCAATCCCCCCCGACGTTCTGATGATTCCAATGATCCTGGCGCGCCCGTCGCGCGCCTGGCTGATTGCAACCGTAGCCCTGGTGGCTTCGGTTCTGGGCGGGATGCTGGGCTACGCGATTGGTGCGTTTTTCTATGAAAGCCTTGGGCAGCCCATTCTTGAATCCATGGGCAAGGCCCATGCGATGGAAGAATTCAACACCCGCTTCAACGATTTCGGGTTCTGGGCGGTACTGGCCGCCGGAGTGACGCCTTTCCCCTACAAGGTCATCACCATCATGTCAGGCTGGACAGGAATGCCGCTTGGAACATTCATCGCAACGTCGATACTGGCACGCGCGCTCAGGTTCTTCCTTGTTGCGGCCCTGCTTTGGGGCTTTGGCGAGCCGATCCGTGAATTTATCGAAAAACGCCTGGGGCTGATGTTCACCTTGTTCATCATCCTGTTGTTTGGCGGCTTCCTGGTGGTGAAATACCTATGACGAGACGTTCACAACTTATCGCACTGGCAAGTCTTGGGTCGCTGGCCCTTCTGCTGGCAGCTTTTGGCTTTCAGCATCTGGGCGGCCTTGCCCCGTGTAAAATGTGTATCTGGCAGCGCTACCCGCATGGGGTCGCAATCGCGATTGGCGTTTTGGCGCTGGCCTTACCAAGGCTAAGTTTCCTGCCCCTCTGTGGCGCAATGGCCGCTGCCACCACTTCGGGCATCGGGTTCTATCACGCCGGTGTTGAGCAAGGATGGTGGGAAGGTCCGACCAGTTGCACATCCGGTAGCATTAGTGGGATGTCGAATGACGACCTGTTCGATCAGATTATGTCCGCGCCTTTGGTTCGCTGCGACGATATCCCTTGGGAACTGTTCAACATCTCGATGGCTGGATGGAATGCCATTGCCTCGGCTGTTCTGGTGCTGATCTGGCTCGCGGCATGGCGGTCAGGCAGAGCCTAGAATTCGTCCAGTTCCGCATCCCAATACAGAAAATCGATCCAGCTTTCGTGCAAGTGATTGGGGGGAAATTTCCGACCAACATTGCGCAGTGCTTCGGCGTCAGGCTGGCGGGGTGGCTTACGCAGGCTCATTCCTGCCTGACGGAGCGATTTCGACCCTTTGCGCAGATTGCACGGGCTGCACGCCGCCACAACGTTCTGCCAGCTGGTCACCCCACCAGCGGCCCGTGGCACCACATGATCAAAGGTCAGATCACCGCGACTGCCACAATACTGGCACCGGAACTCGTCTCTCAGAAATAAATTAAAGCGCGTGAAGGCCACGCGCTTTCTGGGTTTTACATAGTCTTTCAAAACAACGACCGAAGGTATTCGGATCTGCGTACTCGGGCTGCGAACCACTTCATCGTATTCGGCCACGATGTCGACCCGATCCAGCCAGGCCGCCTTGATCGCCTCTTGCCAGGGCCACAGGGACAACGGGTAATAAGACAGGGGGCGATAATCGGCGTTCAAAACCAATGCCGGATGATGCTTCAATGCACCTGGCTCCCTGACAAATTCGGTCCTGAAGTCTCCGTCCATATCAGAATCGCTCCTCGCTCTGCTCTGCCCTTTTTGACATCAGAGCGGGGAACACCCGCCCCGGCCTTAGTTTGACTATATATCGTGTTAATACTCTGACAAGCCCTGATTTTCCACAATATGTCGCAAACTGGGTAATGCGAATCCGTAACAGGCACATGACAGTTATCCACAGCTTGCGCGGGGTGCACTCTTCGGGGTATGCGCACGTCATGTCCTGGTTCATTCGCTTCAACAAACCTTACGATGTACTGCCGCAGTTCACCGACCGCGACAATGCGGATACTCCGCGCAGTACACTGTCCGATTTCATCGATCTGCCCGGGGTTTATCCCGCCGGTCGACTGGACCGTGACAGCGAAGGTTTGATGCTTCTGACTGACCACGGCAAGTTGCAGGCGCAGATCTCGGACCCCAAGCACAAGATGGCAAAAACCTATTGGGTTCAGATCGAGGGCATTCCGGACGAAACTGCCCTGAAAGCTCTGCGAAACGGCGTCGAGTTAAAAGACGGCCTGACCCGTCCGGCTAAGGTGCGCCAGATCGACGAGCCAGGCAACCTGTGGCCCCGTACCCCGCCAATCCGCGAGCGCGAGACGGTACCAGACAGTTGGATAGAACTGTCCATACGCGAAGGCAAAAACCGTCAAGTGCGTCGAATGACGGCCGCCGTGGGCTTGCCGACCCTGCGCCTGATCCGCTGTCGCATTGGTGACTGGACGTTGGACGATCTGGAACCGGGCCAGTGGGACAGCCTGCCCATGCCATCCCTGAACACCACACCGCAACGAAAACGCGACCGTCGACCACGCCGGTGACATACCCTGCCCTGATCTGCTAAACTTAGGTCATGAAACTAACTCCCGGAATACCGGCCCCTTCGGCGATTCTGGAAGCGTCGCTTTATGTCGATGATCTGGACGCAGCGGAACAGTTTTACGGCGAAGTACTGGGCCTGGACCGCATTCAGCGCGTCGCCAACCGCCACGTGTTTTACCGAATTGGCGGATCGGTCCTGCTGATCTTTAACCCAGAACAGACGGAACAGCCGCCCCTCAACCCGGACATGCCCGTTCCGCCCCACGGCGCCCGCGGTGCCGGGCATGTGTGTCTTGTACTGACCCGTGATGAAATCGCAGTGATGCGCAAGCACCTTCTGGACTGGAATGTCCCCGTAGACGCAGAGTTTGACTGGCCCGGAGGCGCGCGTTCCTTGTACGTGCGCGACCCGGCCGGAAACTCAGTCGAGTTTGCGGAAGCGCATCTTTGGTCTTGATCCGATGCGAAACACCGGTGTTCCGCTGATTTGATCTTACCGGCTAAAGGCTCAGCTTGTCGCGCATGAAGGCCAGGGCCACACTCAGCCCGTCCGGGGCGATGCCGTGCCCGGTGCCTTTCATGACATGAGCATAGACCTCTTTGAAACCGGCGGATTGCAGGGCCTCTGCCGCTTCGGGCAAGGATTGTGGCGGGACGACGTCGTCGGCATCGCCATGCACCAGCAATACCGGCATCCGGCTGATGGTTTCGTCTGCCAGAAGGTCCGCCTCTAGCAAACGTCCAGAGAAAGCGACAATTCCTGCCACGGGGTCTTCGCGGCGGGGCGCGACATACAGGCTCATCATCGTACCCTGGCTGAAACCAAAAAGGACAACCTGTTCGGGCAACAGGTCTTCATCCACCATCAGAGCATCCAGAAAGGCATTGAAATCCTCGACCGCCATTTCCATGCCCCTGCGCGCCTCTTCCTCAGACGAACCGTCAATCCAGGGAATGGGAAACCACTGAAAACCATTGGGCATTCCCGGGATCTGCTCGGGCGCGTCCGGGGCCACGAACAACGTGTCGGGCAGGTGTTCACCCAACGGGTCGGCCAAACCCAGCAGATCGGCACCGTTTGCGCCATAGCCATGTACGAACACCACAACCGAGCGCGTGTCGCCCGAAACAGGCTCTTTCCGGAGCGCATTCAAAACCCGTGTCATCTGATCCCTTCTCTTTGCTTTGCAACCCGGTAATAGGCCCACAGCACCCGCGCCGCAACCGAGCGCCAGGGCGACCAGGCCTCGGCCATCTTGCGCAGTTCTTTGTCCGTTGGACGGTTGGGCAGGTCATAAAGGATGCGCGCGGCCTCTTGCAGCGCCAGATCACCGGGGGCGATCACATCAGCGCGACCAAGTGAGAACATGGCGTATATCTCCGCGGTCCAGACGCCAATGCCTGACACTTGCGTCAGCGTGGTCAAAACTTCCGCATCAGAGGCATCACGTAACGCTTTGTAATCTATACGCGCTTCCACCAAAGCCCTTGCATATCGGATCTTCTGACGGCTTAACCCTACAGCCCGAAGATCGTCATCCGTTGCCCACATGATCTTACGCGGACCCGTCAGTTTGGCCTCTTGCAGGCGTTTCCATATTGCATTGGCCGAAGCCACACTGACCTGTTGGCTGACAATGGCACTCAGCAGTTGCGCGAACCCGTCGGGACGGCGACGTAACGGCAATGGGCCAGTCTGTTCCATTGCATAGGCCATGCGCGGACAGCTCTGGGCCAGCCATTCAGCCCCTTCCGCCACACAATCCGGCGTTTCGATGATGCGGCCAACAGGCATCTGGTCTCCCTGCTCGGTTGTCACTGGCACGTTAGGCGCATGTGCCGCAGATGCAACCGGGTTGTGCCTCAAACACTTAGCCGATAACCATTCGGCCATGACCATGATCTCGACCCTTCCCGATGACCGCCAGGCCAAACGCAACGTCGCCGTCTTGGTGGCGGCGCAGGCCATTCTGGGCGCGCAGATGCCCGTGATGTTCATCGTCGGTGGGCTGGCAGGCCAGTCGCTGGCGACCAATCCCTGCCTGGCAACATTGCCCATTTCGCTGATTGTTCTGGGATCGATGCTGGCAGCCACGCCAATCTCAGCCATCATGCAAAAATGGGGGCGTCGGGTTGGGTTCCTTGTCGGGGCAACCGCCGGTGCTCTGGGCGGGTTGATCAGCGCTTATGGGCTGTTCCTGGGCTCGTTTCCCATTTTTCTTGTCGGCAGCCTGCTGACCGGCATCTACATGAGCGCGCACGGGTTCTATCGCTTTGCAGCGGCAGACACCGCATCAGACGATTACCGCCCCAAAGCGATTTCCTATGTCATGGCTGGAGGGCTGGCGGCCGCCATCATTGGCCCGCAGATCGTCAAGCTCACATCAGAAGCCTATGTCATCCCGTTTCTGGGCACCTATCTGGCCGTCATTGGGATCAATGTTCTGGGGTCCGCCCTGTTCTTCTTTCTTGACATCCCAACGCCTGCAAAACCCACCGACACCGAGCCCAAGGGGCGGTCGCGACTGGAGTTGCTGAAAACACCCCGCATCGCCGTGGCCATCATATGTGCCATGGTATCTTACGCGCTGATGAATCTTGTGATGACCTCAACTCCGTTGGCCGTGGTGGGTTGTGGTTACTCGGCCAATGACGCGGCTGACATCGTCACCAGCCACGTGCTGGCCATGTATGTGCCCAGTTTCTTTACGGGTCACCTGATCGCCCGGTTTGGCATCGAAAGGATCGTGGCGCTGGGTCTGGCGATTCTTGCAGCCGCTGGACTGGTCGCCTTGCAGGGCGTTGATTTAGGGAACTTTTTCGTTGCTCTCATTCTTCTTGGTGTTGGGTGGAACTTTGGCTTTATCGGCGCGACCACGATGCTGGCCGCATCGCATGAACCGCAGGAACGCGGTCGGATGCAGGGTCTTAACGACCTGCTGGTGTTTGGCGGAGTGACTATGGCCTCGCTGGCTTCGGGTGGATTGATGAACTGCTCGGGTGGGTCCCCGGTTGAAGGGTGGACAGCAGTCAACCTTGCCATGATTCCGTTGCTGACATTGGCAGGCGGGGCCCTGTTGTGGCTGGTTCTGCGACCTGCCGACCCGGAACGGGCCTGATCACCAGCGCCCGCTGCCCGCAGTCCACATCAAGGACAGCCGCTGCTGTATTTCTCGCGGTACAAGATCACCGGAGGCGACACGTTCGGGTCGGGCTATGGCTTGCTTTAAAACCCGTTCGGCCAACCAACCGGAATATAATGCTGGCCGTGCCTCGGCCGAAATCTCAGCCCGATGCGATCTAGCTTTTTGCAGGCGATTCAAAGCGGTTCCGGCCAAGGCACGCACCCCTTCAATGGTACCGTCCAAAAGCGGTATCCGCCCGCGTTGTTCCAATTCAGGAATAGCCCTCAACCAGTTCGACACCCCAACCGCATATCCAAAGTCACGCAACACAGTTTCATCGGCCGCCCCCAGCGCCTGAGCTGATGCAACAACCAATGAGCCCGTACTGTGATCGATGTAGGCGTCAAAGTGATCCTGATCCTCGAACGGATCACGGTATATATCCCAACGCCTTACAGCCACATATTCATCCAAAACACCAGCCAGATGGGGCGAAAGAACCCGTGACAAGGGTGTCACCACCTCGTGCCGCCGTACGGTTGCCCCTTCTGCAATTTCCTGTAGCGCGTCTCGCCACCATTGCAGCCGCATCTCGGCGATCATCGGCTCTTGCGTCACCCAGGGCGCGCGGGCAACTTCGACGTTGAGCGCGTAAATCGGGAACAGAACTGCACGATCTGCAACCGGTGCAGCCATCGCTGCGCGGAAACGATCTGGATCAGCCCGCTGCACAAGTGCCGCGCAGGCTTTGACGTCTTGGTCAAAGACCACGCTCACTCGGCTGCTGCCTTTTTCGGATCACAGTCGCGCACCAGTTTCCACTGAATCGCATCCAGAAGCGCCTCGAAAGACGCATCGACTATGTTCGCGCTGACGCCCACGGTCGACCAGCGCCGCCCCTTACCGTCTTCGCTGTCGATGATGACACGTGTGACCGCTTCGGTGCCGCCTTGCGTAATACGCACCTTGAAGTCGACCAGACGCATATCTGACAGCACCTGCGAATACTGGCCCAGATCCTTAGCCAGCGCCTTCGCAAGGGCGTTCACTGGCCCTCTGTCGCTGCCTGACTCGTCCATGGATTCACTCACAGACAGCTTCTTTTCACCATCCACTTTTACGACAACAACGGCCTCGGATAGGCTGACCATCTTGTTGTATTTGTTCTTACGCCTTTCAACGGTGACTTTGTAACGCTTGACCTCGAAGAACTCAGGTAACTGACCCAGTTCTTCCCGCGCCAGCAGTTCAAAACTGGCCTGAGCGGTGTCATAGGAATATCCATCCGCCTCGCGGGCCTTTATCTGGTCAAGGATGCGGCCAAGTGCGGGGTCACCTGCCTCAACACGCAAACCAGCCTCGGTCAAACGCTTGCGCAGGTTTGACTGACCAGCTTGGTTCGACATCGGAATGATGCGGGCGTTCCCGACGCTTGCGGGGTCCACATGCTCATATGTCGATGGGTCCTTGAGGATCGCGCTGGCGTGCAGTCCGGCCTTATGTGCAAAAGCCGACGCCCCGACGTAAGCCGCCTGCTTGCTGGGCACCCGATTCAGGACATCATCCAGCATCCGGCTGATCCGGGTCAAACCAGCCAGAGCCTCACGGCTGACACCAATATCAAACTGCGACGCATAGGGTTCCTTCAACAACAGCGTCGGGATCAAAGCGGTCAGGTTCGCATTGCCGCAACGTTCGCCCAAACCATTCAATGTGCCCTGAATTTGCCGTGCACCGGCCTCAACAGCAGCCAGAGAACAGGCAACGGCATTTTCGGTATCGTTATGGGTGTGAATGCCCAGCCGATCACCGGGCAGCCCGGCTGCGATCACCTCGGATACAATCCGCCCGACCTCGGACGGCAAAGCGCCACCATTTGTGTCGCACAGGACAACCCACCGCGCGCCCGCCTCAAGCGCTGCGCGACAAACATCCACGGCATATTCCGGATCGTCCTTGTAGCCATCAAAGAAATGTTCCGCATCAAAAAGCGCTTCACGCCCCTGCGCGACGATATGCGCGACCGAGGCACGCACGTTTTCCGTGTTTTCTTCCAGTGAAATGCCAAGCGCGTGGGTGACGTGATAATCATGCGACTTGCCGACCAGACAAACAGCCTGCGTTCCCGCATTCATCACCGCAGCCAGCACATCGTCATTCTCGGCTGATCGTCCAGCGCGTTTGGTCATGCCGAACGCCGTCAACCGGGCCGAGGTCTTTGGGGCCACCTCGAAAAACGCGCTATCGGTCGGGTTGGCGCCGGGCCAACCGCCTTCGATGTAATCCACGCCCAATGCGTCCAGCGCCTGCGCGATCTGCACTTTTTCAGCGGTCGAAAACTGCACACCCTGTGTTTGCTGCCCATCGCGCAGGGTTGTGTCGTAAAGGTAGAGGCGTTCCTTGGTCATCAGACCTCCTCCAGCTTGGCAGCATCAAAACCGGCGCCCGGCACCAGTTCGACACCTTCCTTGCTCATTCGAACCTCAAGCCCCGCCGCTACATATGCTGCCTTCAAGCGATCAACTTCCGAGAAGTCCTTGCTTTGCATCGCGGTGGCTCGTGCTTTCGCCAAACGGTCCGCATGGGCGGTCAGGTCGACAGATGCGGTGTCGGCCCAGTCGCCCATCTCAGGCAAAAGCAAACCCAGCAGTTGCGCACTTGCCAACAGGCCTGCGGCGTCACCATCTGAAGCCAGACGGTAAAGCTCGCTCATGGCACCTGCCGTATTCAGATCGTCACTTAGTGCTGCGATGACTTCAGGTGCCGCGCTGGCGGCAGGCTCGATGCCCGCTGTCAGCGCCCGCCATTTGCGCAGCGTCGCCTCGGCCTCATGGGCCTTTTTCTCGGTCCAGTCCATCGGCTTGCGATAATGCGTCTGAAGAAAGACGAAGCGGATCACTTCACCCGGCACGCTCTGCTCCAACAGATCGTGCACGGTAAAGAAATTGCCCAGCGATTTGGACATTTTTTTTCCTTCAACCTGCAACATCTCGTTATGCAGCCAGACCCGCGCGAATTCGCCATGCGGGTGCGCGCATTTGCTTTGGGCGATCTCGTTCTCATGATGCGGGAACATCAGGTCGTTGCCACCACCATGGATATCAAAGCTCTCACCCAGCAGTTCATAGCTCATGGCTGAGCATTCGATGTGCCAGCCCGGACGTCCCCGGCCCCATGGGCTGTCCCAGCCCGGCAGTTCATCGGTCGAAGGCTTCCACAACACGAAATCCATCGGGTTTTTCTTGTATGGTGCCACCTCGACCCGCGCACCTGCGATCATGTCATCGACCGACCGGCCAGACAGCTTGCCATAGCTTTCTTTCCAGCTGTCGACCGCGAACAGAACATGGCCTTCGGCGGCATAGGCGTGGCCCTTGGCGATCAGGTCTTTGATCATCGCGATCATCTGGGCGATATACTGGGTCGCGCGTGGCATCTGGTTGGGTTCCAACGCTCCCAACGCCCCCATGTCGTGCAAGTACCAGTCGATGGTCTCGTCCGACCGCTCCTGCACCAATTGTTCCAGCGTGCCTTCTGCACCAGCCTGCTTGCGCGCCAGCGCCGTCGCATTGATCTTGTCGTCCACATCGGTGAAGTTGCGCACATAAGTCACATGCTTTGCGCCATAGACGTAGCGCAAAAGGCGATAGAGCACATCGAACACAACCACCGGACGGGCATTACCCAAATGGGCGCGGTCATAGACCGTTGGGCCACAGACATACATCCGCACGTTTTCAGGATCGATCGGTACGAAGTCTTCCTTCGTCCGCGTCCGTGTGTTGTGCAGCTTGATCGTCGTCATCGGTCGGGCTCCTAAGAAACAGCAAAGGCTTGCGCGTTGGCGCGGGCTTAGCAACTTGTCTCAGGGATGAAAACGAAAGAAACCGGCCCGCTTGATAAATCAGCAGGTAATGCAGCAGATAATGATGCAGGTCACCGGGTTCATGGGACATCGGTTAGCATGGGATCATTCACAAGCCAAGTGTTGAGTTTGCCACCCCCGTTGGGCACAGTGCCGAACATGGACCGAGATTTCGTCAATTCCATCTGCAAAACGCTTCCCGGTGCTGAACTTTCCGATCCCTGGGGCGGTGGCCATGACGCCTGGAAAATTGGTGGCAAGATGTTCGCCTGTATCGGAATCGCAAATGACGGTGTTTCCGTCAAAACGCCCGATATCGAGACGGCGCAGATGCTGATAGACGCCGGGATCGGCGTAAAAGCCCCCTATTTCCACCGCAGCTGGGTGCGTCTTCCGTTTGAAACCGGCGCTGACGAAATGCGCCATCGTTTGACTGTGTCCTATGACCTTGTCCGCGCATCATTGACCAAAAAAACTCAGGCCTCGATAGCGCCGCAAAGCTGATTGACAAACGCCTGCCGCTCTGTCCCATTCAGCGCAGAGTAACCGGGACCCTTGTCATGAAATTGTCCAAGCGCATCACGCAGATCACCGGCGGCAGCGACGGGTGGGAGGTGTTCAACCGCGCCCGACGGATGCTGAATGAAGGGCATGTTGTGACAGAATTGACAATCGGCGAGCATGACGTTCGTACCGACCCTTCGATCCTGCACGCTATGGACTTGTCGGCCCGCAACGGTCACACCGGTTATGCCACGGTGCCCGGAACAGATTTGCTGCGCGATACGGTTGCTGCCCGGGTTCAGTCCCGCACAGGTATTCCAACGACGCGCAACAATGTAATGATCACGCCCGGTGGGCAGTCCGCCCTGTTCGCGGCGTATATGGCGGTGTGCGATCCCGGCGACACCGGGCTGTTTCTGGACCCGTATTATGCCACTTATCCCGGGACGATTCGCGGCGCCGGGGCCATTGCCCGCGCTGTTCGGACCGCTGCAGAGGATGCATTTCAACCGCGCGCCGATTTGATCGATGCAGCCGCGGAAGGCGCGGTTTCGCTGTTGATCAACACACCGAACAACCCGACCGGAGTGGTGTATTCCCGTCAGTCACTTGAAGCCATTGCCGATGTTTGCCAACGCCGTGACCTGTGGTTGATATCAGATGAAGTCTATGACACCCAGATCTGGGAGGGTGAGCACCTGTCCGCCCGCGCGCTGCCCGGAATGGCCGACCGTACCTTGGTGGTTGGATCAATGTCCAAATCTCATGCCATGACCGGGTCCCGATGCGGGTGGATCGTTGGTCCTGAACACGTGATCCGTCACCTGATAGATCTGGCTACTCACACAACCTATGGCGTACCGGGGTTCATTCAGGACGCGGCCAGCTTTGCACTCAACGCAGGACAGGAACTTGAAAACAAGATCGCCGCGCCATTCCGTCGCCGCCGTTCATTTGCGATGGACATATTGGCGGCACAGAACACAGTGGGGCTCGTCCCGGTGCAGGGTTCTATGTATCTGATGCTGGATGTGCGGGCGACCGGCCTGACGGGTGAAGAGTTTGCGAACGCCCTGCTGGACACTCATGCGATTGCCGTCATGCCGGGCGAAAGCTTTGGCAAAGCCGCTGCAGGGCACATTCGGGTCGCCATGACCGTGGATGATGAGAAATTTGTCAGTGCCTTGAAAACCCTGTGCGCGTTTTCAGCACAGCTCGCCAAGCGACACGCGGCTGAATAGCCGCATTCAAAACCGAAATGTCGTACGCAGGTTGAAAACATTGGTGTCCAGACTGCCGCTGGACCGGGTGACATCGTCGAAATTCTGTCGCAACGCTTCACCGCTGATAACTAAATTCTCGCCAATCGGATAGGCCAGTCCGATTCCGTAAACCGCGGCTGTGTCACTGTCGACCGATGTATCAGCCCGCGCCGCGCCTACGACCACGTATCCCAGAGCGTTGCCAAAATCATATCCGCCACGCAGTTTCAAGCTGGTCATGCTGTCGAGACTGCCCTGAGACTGGCCAAGGTTCAGGGACAGCCGATTATACTCCAACTCACCGCCCAGAACAAAATTCCCAAAATCCTGATCATAGCCCAGATGCGCACCAAAGGCCGTATCATCGCCATTTGCACCACCCGGACCATCAGCATCTGCAAATCCAAAACTGAAACCAGCATACCCGCCAGTCCAGTCCTCGGCGGCAACAGGGTCAGCACCGGCGAACATTATCGCAACAACAAGGACGGAAAAAGGTTTCACAGTCGGGTTCAATGCAACACCGCTCTGGTTTCGATCAGAGGCATGACTTCAATTCAATCTGTGGCCTACTGGTTCATAATTCAACTCACAGGCGCAGACCTCAGAAGTAAGTGAATGCAGTGTAACAGATTCCCGCCGAAATGGGTGAAAATATCGGCGCATGATTATCTGGCAAAGTGACGGCGAGATTTGTCCGCGTGAATAATTTTCAAAGGTCGCAAATAGAACAGATTGTGTCGCAGTGTTTTGGAATGCTCGCGCAAGACGTTGAGGGGCAAAATGGCAGACGACGACTGGAAAATCAGCCTGATCAGCCGCACCATTGGGGCAGATCGTGGGCGTGCCGCACGAGGACGGCCGTAAAGGTGTGCTTGCTGACACCTTAAGACATCACTCAACGACCGGATTCTTGAAATGAACGACCAACCCCGCAATTCTTCGCGCAGTGGCGGCCGTGCCGCGCGCCGAGCTGCCCGTGCAACTGCACTGCCCGAGCACCTGCGACCTGTCCGCCCCGGAATGGAAGGCGGCGTCCTGAATGTACTGACACAGGCACAGATCGAACGCATCCACGAAGCAGCACTGACCGCGCTTGAAACCATTGGCCTGGCGGACGCGCCGCAAAGTGGCATTGACTATCTGGTCGGTGCGGGCTGCACCTTGGGCGACGATGGACGTATCCGTTTCCCCCGTGCCCTTGTCGAGGACACGGTTGCTAAGGCGAACCGTTCAGTCACTTTGTACAGCCGGGACGGTAACACCGATCTGGAACTGTCGGGCACCAAGGTGCACTACGGTACGGCCGGAGCGGCCGTGTCCATGGTCGACGTCCACGGTCGGGAATATCGCCATTCCACCGTGCAAGATCTGCACGATGCCGCACGCATCTGCCAACAGCTTGATAATATACACTTTGTGCAGCGGCCAATGGTCTGTCGTGACATCGCGGACAACCTCGAAATGGACCTCAACACGATTTACGCCTGCTGTTCAGGGTCATTCAAACACATCGGGACATCTTTCACCGAACCAAGCCACGTCGCTCCAGCGATGGAGATGATCTATATGATTGCGGGCGGTGAAGACAAATTTCGCGAACGACCCTTCGTGTCGAACTCGAACTGCTTTGTTGTTCCTCCAATGAAATTCGCAACCGAAAGCTGCGAAGTGATGGAAGCATGCATCAAGGCCGGAATGCCTGTCTTGCTGCTATCTGCTGGTATGGCCGGAGCCACAGCGCCGTCGACCATCGCCGGTGCGATCACGCAAGCAACTGCGGAATGCCTGGCGGGATTGGTTTATGTTAATGCCGTAAGTCCCGGTGCTCCGGCGATTTTTGGCACCTGGCCGTTTGGTTTGGACCTGCGAACCGGTGCCATGTCGATCGGTTCAGGGGAACAGGCCCTTCTGACTGCCGGATGTGCCCAGATGCACCGGTTCTACGACCTTCCGGGCGGAGCTGCGGCTGGCGCATCGGATTCGAAACTGCCCGATATGCAAGCCGGATGGGAACAGATGTGTTCGAATGTCATGGCAGGTCTGTCCGGTCTGAACATGGTATATGAGGCAGCCGGGATGCATGCCTCGTTGCTGGGGTTCTGCCTGGAAAGTCTGATCCTCAGCGATGATTTGATCGGACAGGCGCAACGCTGTGTACGCGGGATCGAAGTGACGGATGACACGCTGGCACTGGATCAAATGGCGGCGGTATGCATGGGCGGCCCAGGCCACTATCTGGGAACTGACGCAACGCTGAGCCGGATGCAGTCAGATTACGTCTATCCGACTTACGGAGATCGCTCCTCACCGAAAGAGTGGGTTGAGCTTGGCAAGCCCGATCTGGTGGAAAAAGCCGTGGCAAGGAAAGAGGAAATCCTTTCCACCCCTTCCCCAGCAAGGTTCGACCCGGTTCTGGACGCCGAACTTCGAAAAAAATTTAAAATCCATCTTCCCGCTTAAGGTGATGAAAATGCGGCCCGAAAGGGATCGGGCCGCCTGTTCATACAATGCCTACCCGTCGCTGGGCGGCAACAATCCTGCCTCCTGCGCGATCGCGACCTCGTCTGCATCCAGCGCTCCGTCACCATTGGCATCCATGGCCGAGAAGGTATCGGCGCTGACTTCCGGTACGACTGCCTGAATTTCCTCGATGGTCAGCAGACCATCACCGTTGGTATCGGCTGAGGATTGGGCCGAAGCAACGCCGGGCAAGCCCAGAACGGCCATGGAAAGCCCGATCAAATAATGCGATTTCATTTCAGTGCCTCCTGAAAGGTGTGTTTGTGTTTACGTCCGGACGACGCCCAGAAGCACATGGGCCCCCCTGCGCGTCACGCGCTTTGGTAGAGTATCGTGATTTCACGCCAATCTTTGCGTGTTTGCCCGAGTCGGGTTTGCGGCCCTCCGCCTGAAGAAGCCGGCAAAACCTGTATCGGCGGCTCTTGCCCGACAGGACCACCTCGATCCGGCAATGTGGCGCTTATCCGGGACGACTCGGAAGGACAAAAAGAAAGGGGGCCGAAGCCCCCTGTCAGTTTCGCCTTCCAGGCTCATTTCGTTGACCGCCCGGTGTTTTTTTGCCTGCGGCCTGGACTGCGCATGGGGCGAGCGCACCCGCCCCGTGAAAGAGTGGGAGGGAGCAAATATTCCGCCCCACCCTGTTCCCGGCCAACACGGGCATGTCGGCCGAGTGGAGAAAGGTCACTTGGTAAGTCTCAGACCTGTTCTCCGTATTCGTCGGGGTCGGTTACTTAGGGCAGCGTCCGACCCCTACGCCCCGGGGTGCCGGGGCGCTAAAGTCAGCTACACCCGCTTGTCGCGCCGCAGGTATTGCACTTCATGCAAGTGCCGTTACGCACCAGCGTGTAGTTTCCGCATTCGCCACAGGGGTCGCCCTCATAGCCCTGCATCTTGGCTTTGGTGCGGGCGTCCATCCCGGTTGCCACTGCCGTTTCGGTGGCAGGCGCTTCGAACACAGTTGCCGTTTCCGACATTCCGGCCACGTCGCCATAACTGCCGTTTAACACCATCAGATCCTGTGGCAGACGCTTGCGCAGATACCCTGTCGAGCTGATTTGTTTCAACACTTCCAACGACTTGGACGCCGCAGTTTCACTGATTTCCGAAACGTTAGAAACGCCTTCATCTTCACCGCGGCCCAGATCATCAAAGGTCGCGCCCTCGGGTTTCACATGAGCCAGATCGGTACGGTCCAGATAGGACACGGCCAATTCGCGAAAGATGTAATCCAGGATCGAGGTCGCGTTCTTGATCGAGTCGTTGCCCTGCACCATCCCTGCCGGTTCGAACTTGGTAAAGGTGAAGGCGTCGACAAACTCCTCCAGCGGCACGCCATATTGCAGCCCGACCGACACGGCGATGGCAAAGTTGTTCATCATCGCCCGGAAGCCAGCGCCTTCCTTGTGCATGTCGATGAAAATCTCGCCCAATTGACCGTCTTCAAACTCACCTGTGCGCAGGTACACTTTGTGGCCGCCAACGATGGCCTTCTGAGTATACCCCTTGCGGCGATGCGGCAGTTTCTCGCGATGGCTGCGGATCATTTCCTTGACCACAACCTTTTCGATCACTTTTTCGGCCAGAACGACGGCTTTTTCCTGCGCCGAGCCGCTTTCCAGCACTTCGGCCGCCTCGTCGTCGTCCTCGACCAGTGCTGCCGCCAGAGGTTGCGATAGCTTCGAGCCGTCTCGGTAGAGCGCGTTGGCCTTCACACCCAGCGACCAGCTGAGTTCATAGGCTTTCTGGCAATCCTCGATGGTCGCGTCATTCGGCATGTTGATCGTTTTGCTGATCGCGCCCGAGATGAAGCTCTGTGCCGCAGCCATCATGGTGATGTGGCTGTCAACCCCAAGGAAACGCTTGCCTTTTTTTCCGCACGGGTTGGCGCAGTCGAAGATCGAGTAGTGTTCTTCCTTCAGATGCGGCGCGCCTTCCAGCGTCATGGTTCCGCAGACGTGATCGTTCGCTGCGTCGATATCCGCCTTGGTAAAGCCCAGATGGCGCAGCAGATCAAACGTTGGGTCATTCAGCTTGGTCGCTGGAATGCCCAGAACACCGGTGCAGAAATCTTCGCCCAGTGTCCACTGGTTGAAGACGAACCGGATGTCGAATGCGCTTTCCAGTGCGGCATCCACCTTGGCCAGCTCATTCGGGCCAAAGCCGTGGCCGGTCAGCGAGGTGTGGTTAATCCCCGGCGCGTTGCCGATGGTGCCGTGACCAACGGCATATGAAACGATCTCTTCGATCTGTGACGAGGAATAGCCCAGCTTTTCCAGCGCCGACGGGACCGAGCGGTTGATGATCTTGAAGTAACCGCCACCGGCCAGCTTCTTGAACTTCACCAGAGCAAAGTCTGGCTCAATCCCGGTGGTGTCGCAATCCATCACCAGACCAATGGTGCCGGTGGGCGCAATCACCGTGGCCTGTGCGTTGCGGTAGCCGTTTTTCTCGCCAAGGCTCAGCGCCTCATCCCAAGCGGACATGGCCAGATCGACCAGACGCTTGTCGGGGCAGTTACCATGGTCCAGAGGCACGGGCTTGACGGCCAGTTTCTCATACCCGTCGGTCACGCCTTGCGCCGCGCGGCGGTGGTTGCGGATGACGCGCAGCATATGCTCGGCGTTGCGCTCATAGCCTTTGAACGGACCCAGCTCCCCCGCAATCTCAGCCGAGGTCGCGTAGGCCACACCGGTCATGATCGCGGTCAGTGCGCCGCAGATCGCCCGGCCCTCATCCGAGTCATAGCTGTAGCCCATGTTCATCAGCAGACCGCCGATATTGGCATAACCCAGACCCAGCGTGCGGAAGTCATAGGACAGTTGCGCGATTTCCTTTGACGGGAATTGCGCCATGGTCACCGAGATTTCCAGCGTCAGGGTCCACAGGCGAGAGGCATGCATATAATCCGCCGCCTGGAACTCGCCATCCTTAAGGAAGGTCAGCAAGTTCATCGAGGCAAGGTTACAGGCCGTGTCATCGAGGAACATGTATTCCGAGCACGGGTTTGAGCCGCGGATCTCGCCGTCTTCTGGACATGTGTGCCACTCGTTGACCGTGTCATGGAACTGGATGCCCGGATCGGCACAGGCCCAAGCGGCGTGGCCGACTTTCTCCCACAGGTCCCTCGCCTTGACCGTCTTGGCGACCTTGCCGTCAGTTCGGTTGATCAGTTCCCAATCGGCGTCTTTCTCGACAGCGGTCAGAAACGCATTGGTGACGCGGATGGAGTTGTTCGAGTTCTGGCCCGAAACCGAGCTATAGGCTTCCGAATCCCAGTCAGTATTATAGGTCGGGAACTCGATGCTGTCGTGGCCCTGCTTGGCATAATCCAAGACACGCTTGATGTAAGTTTCCGGGATTGCGACCTTTTTCGCTTCACGAACCGCCTTTTTCAGCGCGTCGTTCCTGTTCGGATCATAAGCGTCATCAGCGACACCATCCCAAGACCGGATGGCCTCGAAGATGCCGTTCAGCATCTTCTCGTGCATCTTCGATCCGGCAACGATCGAGGCCACTTTCTGCTCTTCGATCACCTTCCATTCGATGAATTGTTCGATGTCGGGGTGATCCGCATCGACAATAACCATCTTTGCTGCCCGACGGGTTGTCCCGCCTGATTTGATCGCGCCGGCGGCGCGGTCGCCGATCTTTAGAAAGCCCATCAGGCCCGAGGATTTGCCACCACCCGACAGTGCCTCGCCTTCGGCCCGCAGATGGCTGAAGTTGGTCCCGGTGCCCGAGCCGTATTTGAACAGGCGCGCCTCGCGCACCCACAGATCCATGATGCCGCCTTCGTTCACCAGATCATCATCGACAGACTGAATGAAACACGCGTGCGGCTGCGGATGCTCGTAGGCGGACTTGGATTTGGTCAGTTTGCCGGTTTTGAAGTCGACATAGTGGTGCCCTTGCGCCGGACCGTCGATCCCATAGGCCCAGTGCAGGCCAGTGTTGAACCATTGCGGGCTATTTGGCGCGGCGCGCTGGGTCGCCAGCATGTACCGCATCTCGTCAAAATAGGCGCGCGCATCCTCCTCGGTAGAAAAGTAACCACCTTTCCATCCCCAGTATGCCCACGCACCGGCCAGTCGGTCAAAGACCTGCTTGGAGGAAGTCTCGCCCTCGAATTCAGCATTTTCAGCGGGAACCGACCGCCAAAGGAATTCGGGTACGTCTTTTTCCTTAACTTTCTTCAGTTTGGACGGAACACCAGCTTTGCGAAAGTACTTCTGGGCGATTACGTCACTTGCCACCTGCGACCAGGGTGATGGAACTTCGATCCCTTCCAGACGGAATACAATGGTTCCATCAGGATTGCGGATTTCAGACGTAGCGGACACAAAATCCAGTTCTGAATAGGCATCCTGACCTGGTTTGGTGAATTTTCTTTCAATCTTCATGTCCGCAGCCCTAGTTAAATTCCGCCCAGTTTTCGGTTCACGGCACTTCATATTGAGTTGCGGAGCACCACCGCAACGCCGACAGAAGCGCACAAAGGTACAGGTCGCTGCTTTGTGCAGCGAAAAAGCCGTCACTACGGCTGCACGACATTAGACTGTGCGTATCCGACCCTCGCCCGTTACCGTCCCAGCTTGAACACCAGATATTGTGGCAATTTCTTCGGCTCATACAATCTGACGTATCTTACCATAGAAGGTCAACGCCCTTTTTCAGCCAAAATTGAAATCTTTTTTGTTGACCTGACCGTGACAGGAAGGGGGCGAGACTCAGGGCATGATTCCTCCACAGGCTTGCCCGCGGTAAGTTTTCGATCACAACCCGAAGTCTCAAATCGAATTACCGTTTTTACCAGCATAGTTATCTGTAATTGATCAACCAACGCCGCACTGATTAGGTTGCAATGGAATCACCTTCGCCGGGTCTGTCGAACCCACGCTGAACGACCAAAGGTTCACTCCGGATTGAGAAAGGCCAAACGAATGAAGTTGCTTCGCTTTATCCCCGCATTGGCCTGCATCGTGGCCTGCACGCCACAAGAAATGCCCACCCCGTCACGTAGCGCACTGTTCGAAACCCATCCCAAAAGGTTATTTGAGGCTTTCGAAACCAGTTGTTCTGGTCCCGGCAAGGTCTTTGAGAAAATCGGCGAACAGGCTTTTGAATGTAGCGAGTATCTGCCCCCAAAAGCGGCGGCCTATTTGATTCTGAACTATGACGGATTTCCGCAGGACCTGCCCCAGAGTGTCATGCGCCTGACATCGTCAAAAACAGGTTCCGGCTATCGCGTCGACACACGTTCGTACTTTAAAGTACCGCAGAAAAGCGGTTTGATCGTTGAAGTACCATTGGAAAGTGACACGCTGGATCAGGCGATCAGCTCCTTGTATCGGGCGATGGGCGGAACGCCCACATGAGAATGTGAAGGAAGTGGTCGGGGCGGCAGGATTCGAACCTACGACCCCCTGTACCCAAAACAGGTGCGCTACCAGACTGCGCCACGCCCCGGACCGTGCGCCTTCCTAACGATGCCAATCTGATTTGAAAAGCCCTAACAGGGCCAAATCGCAGGGCCTTGCGAAAAAATTTCGTGCTGCATCTGAGTGCCGACGCCGATAGAGTAGCGCGCGGACAATCCCGCATTGATTTCCAGCACCGCAAAAATGGCATCACCACCTTCAATCGGTGTCAGATCGCCGGGAATCGCTCTCTCATGTACATGTGTCACCGTGCCCGTACGGTCCAGAAATATCATGTCGAGCGGAATCAGTGTGTTCTTCATCCAGAACGCGACGGGTTGCGGTGGATCAAACACGAACAACATACCCGATCGATTCGGCAACGACTCGCGAAACATCAAACCCCTTGACCGTTCCTGTGGCGTAATCGCCACTTCCACGTCAAATCGGATTGTCGCGCTGTCGTTTCGGAGTGTGACATGGTCGGCGCTGCATGCAGCAAACGCCCCCCCTGTCCACAGCGTGATCAGAAGGGTCCAGAATACCAGAAAACGAGTCATGGAACCGTCAGCCGTCCAGCGCGGCTTCCCAGGCGAGAACCTGCGCCGCCATTCGGCCGCGCTTGCCATCAATTACGCGCATCGCAAGCGCCTCTCCGGGCTGAAGGTCAGCAAGCCCCGAGCGCCGCAGCACTTCTATGTGCAAGAACACGTCTTCTCCGCGCCCAAAAACATTTGCGAACCCGAAGCCCTTGCCTTTGTCGAACCACTTCACCCGCGCAGCCTCCAAAGGGGCTTCTGCGATAGCGTCCGGATCCAACTCGGCAAAATCAGCCAGCATCATCGACTCGGCGCGCGCTGGCGGGTCGATTGCAACAACCTCAACCGCTTGGACACCTCTGTCCGTGCGATGTGTCATGATTTCGATACCCGCACCGTCCGCGACGGAACTCTGACCGAAATTGCGCAAAACATTCACATGCAACAGGATGTCTGGCCCGCCTTCGTCCGACACAACAAAGCCGTATCCCTTAGCGGGATCGAACCATTTCACGTGTCCACGGACGCGATACATATTGTTCAGGTCTTCTGGCACGGTTTTCCCATCGCGAATTTTAGCAGTTCGTTAAGGGTCTGTTGTTTATGGGATTGGCGGGCAAATTCAAGCTGAAAAAATCGTTTACTTTCTGCCTGTTGCATTTCACGACACGTGAACGTCATGGATTCAACCTTTCAACATGCCATGCCGATCCCGGCTCAATTCGTTTCCATCTGAACCGGTCATGCAAGCGAAATGCTCCATCGGCCCAGAACTCAATTTCTGTCGGCGTTAATCGGTACCCGCCCCAGAACGGAGGGCGTGGTGGATTCGGCCCTAGTTTAGCGGTCACTTTCGCGACCTCTGCCATCAAAGCTGTGCGGCTTGAAAGCGGTTGTGACTGCTTTGAAGCCCAGGCACCCAACCGGCTTTTCAATGACCTTGATGCATAATATGCATCAGCTTGGGGCCCGTTTTCACGACATATTGTACCACGAACGCGAAGTTGACGCCGCAAAGATTTCCAATGCATTACAAATGCAGCTTTTTCCGACGTATCCAGCTCGTTCGCTTTGGCGCTTTCGTAGTTTGTATAAAATACAAACGAATCCGCCTCAATTTCCTTTAGCAAGACCATGCGTGCATTTGGCAAACCATCCGGGTCTACGGTTGCAAGCGCAATCGCATTCGGATCATTCACCTCAGTTTCTTCAGCCTCAGCTAACCACCGGGCCGCAATTTCAAACGGATCGGAGCCAGCAAAGATGCCTTCACGCTCGGTCATTTCCATCCCCTGGAAAGTATTAACGACGAACCTAAGGCGAGAACCCGCTGCGAGCAAGAGCGCACGGCCTTGATGCAGCGCAACCAATGGCATAAACCAACTCAACATAACGCGAAGACAGGCGGAGAACCAAACATGTCAAATCAGTTGATGGCCGGCAAACGTGGCCTCATCATGGGACTGGCCAATGACAAATCGATTGCATGGGGAATCGCCCGCGCCTTGTCCGAAGCCGGAGCTGAACTTGCCTTTTCCTACCAGGGTGATGCTTTAAAGAAACGTGTGGACCCACTGGCTGCGCAGCTCGGGAGCGAAATCGTTCTGCCCTGCGACGTGAGCGATGAGGCATCTATTGATGCACTCTTTACGGCGCTGGAAGAGAAATGGGGTAAACTGGATTTCGTCGTTCACGCCATCGGTTTTTCTGACAAGAACGAATTGCGTGGACGTTATGTGGATACAAGCCGGGCCAATTTCACGCTGACAATGGATGTATCCGTTTATTCGTTCACTGCGGTTATGCAGCGCGCGGAAAAGTTGATGTCCGAAGGCGGCAGCGCGATAACGCTGACCTATTACGGAGCCGAGCAGGTCATGCCGCATTATAATGTGATGGGTGTTGCAAAGGCCGCTCTGGAAGCGTCAGTCAAGTATCTGGCCGAGGATCTGGGCAAGGACGGCATTCGCGTGAACGCGATTTCCGCCGGTCCGATCAAAACGCTGGCCGCCAGCGGCATTGGCGATTTCCGCTACATCATGAAATGGAACGAGTACAACTCTCCGCTGCGCCGCAACGTGACCATTGACGATGTCGGCAAGTCGGCCCTGTACCTGCTGTCAGACCTAAGCAGCGGCGTCACCGGTGAGAACCTGCACGTGGATTCGGGCTACCATATCGTCGGAATGAAGGCCGTTGACGCCCCAGACGTGGAAAAAGGTTAAGAACATGAGCGCTAAGGATCGCCTGCCGCACGAAAAAGGATTTCACATCAGCTGGGACCAGATCCACCGCGACTCGCGCGCATTGGCGTGGCGTCTGGACGGACAAGGCCCCGATGACGGCAGCTGGCGTGCTGTGGTGGCGATCACCCGCGGCGGCATGGCCCCTGCGATGATCGTAAGCCGGGAACTGGATATTCGTACTGTCGATACGGTCAGCGTCAAATCCTACCATCATCAGGCTCAGGGTGAGGCCGAAGTTCTGAAAGCACCCGATGCCAAATTAATGGGCGACGGAACCGGAATTTTGATCATCGACGACTTGGTAGACAGCGGGAAAACACTGGAATTGGTTCGGGAGATGTATCCGAAAGCGCATTTTGCGACGGTTTATGCAAAACCCAAGGGACGCCCAATGGTGGATACGTTCATCACCGAAGTCAGTCAGGACACATGGATCTTTTTCCCGTGGGACATGGCCCTTCAGTATGTCGAGCCCTATCGGGGCACCGATTGAATTCAGATCAGTAGGCAGCACATGACGCTCAGCCGGACCGCCGCAACATTTGCGCCGCCAGTGATGGAAGCGCGCCGATGGCTCGAGGGTGTTACGTTCCCGCCCGAACGTCCGTTGATCAACGTCAGCCAAGCGGCGCCGGTTGACCCGCCGCCGCTGGCGTTGCGCGAGGCTATGGCCGAATTTACCGTGCGCGAAGACCATGCGCATCTTTATGGCCCTGTGCTGGGAAATAATGATCTTCGCGCGGAACTGGCTGCGCAGATCAGCGAGCATTACGCAGCAAGTGTTGAGGCACCTCAGGTTGCTATCACCTCAGGCTGCAATCAGGCGTTTTCAGCAGTGATTTCGGCCATCACAGGTGAAGGGGATGAGGTTATTCTTCCAACCCCATGGTATTTCAATCATAAAATGTGGCTGGATATGTCGGGTGTCCACGCTTTGGACCTGAAGTCCGGCGACGATTTGCTGCCCGACCCTGAGAGCGCACGCGCGCTGATCACGGACAAAACACGTGCCATCGCTCTGGTCACGCCCAATAATCCCGGCGGCGTTGAATACCCGGCGGACCTTGTCCGCGCCTTCTTTGAGCTGGCGCGCGAAACCGGGATTCACCTAATCGTCGACGAAACCTACCGTGACTTCGACAGTCGCAGCGGGCCGCCACATGATCTGTTCCAGCAACCAGACTGGGATCAGACGCTGATCCACCTTTATTCCTTCTCTAAGGCCTACAGGCTGACGGGTCACAGGGTCGGTGCCATTGCAACGGGACCTGCACTTTTGGCTGAGGTCGAAAAGTTTCTTGACACCGTTGCCATTTGCCCTGGTCAGGTCGGACAGTTCGCCGCGCTTTGGGGTATGCAAAACTTGTCGCAATGGCTGGCAGGGGAACGCGACGAAATACTCGACCGTCGTGCTGCCATCCTTGAGGGTATGCCCGCGCTGGAATCCGAAGGTTGGCGCCTTTTGGGACTTGGGGCGTATTTCGCCTATCTGGAGCATCCGTTTGACATTCCGTCTGACGAGCTTGCTCGGCGTTTGGTGCGTGAAGCCGGTGTTCTGTTATTGCCCGGTACCATGTTCATGCCCGCTCACCACCCGGACGGGAAACGGCAAGTGCGCATTGCATTCGCCAACCTCGACCGCACAGGTTTGGGCCAATTGTTCAAACGATTGCAGGGCCTGTCCTTCTAAGCTTGCCCCCCGGCGGTGTGCGTCGTATTCAAGGCGGCAACCGACAGGGCAGAACGCTGCCGAAATAACAAGAGGGCACCATGGCCGCAGGCGCTAAAAGTCTTTCGAAAACCTTTGTCTGGATTCTGATGGGCATGCTGATGCTGGGGCTTGCGGGGTTCGGCGCGGTCAACCTGAGCGGCACAGTCCGTACTGTGGCGCAAGTTGGTGATGAAAGCATCTCGATCGATGATTTTGTCCGCGAGTTACAGCGCGAGATCCGCGCGGTTGAGGCGCAATCGGGTCAGCCCCTGCAAATGTCGCAGGCACGCGATCTGGGGCTGGATCGCAATGCGCTTGCCCGCCTGACGGCCTTGGCGGCGTTGGACAACGAGGTGAGCCAGCTCGGGATTTCCATAGGGGATGAAAACCTGCAAAAAGAGATCGTGTCTGTCCCGGCCTTTCAGGGCGTAGACGGCAATTTCGACCGCGAGGCATACCGCTTTCAGCTTGAACAGGTCGGCATGACGGATTCCGAGTTCGAGTCGGACCTGCGCAAAGAATCTGCCCGTACGATCGTTCAAGGTGCGATCATGGGAGGTGTGGAAATGCCCGCAACCGTGACAGACACAATGGCCAACTACATTGGTGCCCGTCGCAGCTTTACTGTTGCAACCGCAGGGGCCGAGGCATTGGAAGACCCCGTGGCCGAGCCGACTGACGCACAGATTCAGACCTACTATGACGAAAACGCTGAGCAGTTCACCCTGCCCCGCACGAAACAGCTGACGTATGCGATTCTGTCTCCGGCCATGTTGGTGGACACGGTTGAGGTTGACGAAGAAGCCCTTCGCAAACTTTTTGAAGAGCGGTCGGACGAATATAATCAACCGGAACGCCGTTTGGTCGAGCGCCTGAATTTCCCGGATGAGCAAGCAGCCAATGACGCCAAGGCGCAACTTGAGGTCGGCGGAACGACTTTTGAACAACTGGTTCGCGACCGTGATCTGGAACTTTCCGATATCGATCTCGGCGACCTGACACGTGAGGATCTGGGCGAGGCCGCCGACGCCGTGTTCGCGGCAGAGCTTGACGCCGTTGTCGGCCCTCTGCCTTCGGTATTTGGCCCCGCCCTGTTCCGTGTCAACGGATCCCTGGCTGCAAACAGCGTTCCCTTTGAGGAGGCCGAACCGGCCCTGCGCGAAGAACTGGCGACAGAACGCGCCCGCCGCCTGATCGAGGCACAGTCCGAAGACATAAACGACATGCTGGCTGGCGGTGCGACTCTGGAAGAATTGGCAAATGAAACCGAAATGGAACTGGGTCAGATCGACTGGACCCGCGACAGCGCCGAGGACATAGCAGCCTATGACGGGTTCCGCGCTGCCGCCGAAGCCGTGCAAGAAGGAGATTTCCCTGAAATCTCATTCCTCGAAGACGGATCGATCTTTGCCTTGCGCCTGAACGACGTTCTGCCGCGTCGCCCCGAACCGCTGGAAAGCGCACGAGACAGTGTCGCTGCGGCTTGGGTACAGGCAGAGACCAATAAAGCCCTGTTGGACAAAGCAAACGCCGCACTGAGCCAACTGGCCACCGATGGTGACTTCGCAGCGACTGGCCTGCCATTCCGCGTTGAAAACGCACTGACACGCACCGCGTTTCTTGATGACGTTCCCGCCAGTTTCATGAACGAAGTGTTCCAGATGGAACTCGGTGAGTTGCGCGTCGTTGGCGGAAATGGTGCAGCGTTTCTAGTGCGTCTGGACGAGGTTCTGCCCCCCGAGGATTCCGACGAACTGCGCCGGTTGCGCGACGCACTGGCAACGCAGATGGATCAGGCGCTGTCACAGAATATTTTTGACGCATACGTACGGGACGCTCAGACCCGCGCCCGCCCGGTCGTGGATCAGCAGGCGCTGAACGCCGTGCAGGCGAGCTTTTAAGCGAGACCAAGATGGCCCTGACACCCGATTTCGATACCTTCGCACGCGCCTATGAAGCGGGCGAAAACCAGGTGGTTTACACACGTCTCGCCGCCGATCTGGACACACCCGTGTCGTTGATGCTCAAACTGACGGGAGCGCAGAAAGATGCGTTCATGCTGGAGTCGGTTACGGGCGGTGAGGTGCGTGGCCGCTATTCGATCATCGGCATGAAACCGGACCTGATCTGGCGCTGTCACGGTGAAGCGTCCGAATTGAACCGCTCGGCGCGGTTCGACGCCGACGCCTTTGCTGCGCAGGACGGCAATCCGATGGACAACTTGCGTGCCTTGCTGGCCGAAAGCCGTATCGAGTTGCCAGACGACCTGCCTCAGGCCGCTGCCGGGCTGTTTGGATATCTGGGCTATGACATGGTTCGGCTGGTCGAATACCTGCCGGACGTGAACCCCGATCCGTTGGGGCTGCCAGATGCGATCATGTTGCGCCCGTCTGTTGTCGCAGTACTGGATGGTGTCAAAGGCGAGGTGACCGTGGTCTCACCCGCCTGGGCCAGCGACGGTCAATCTGCCAAGGCTGCCTATGCGCAGGCGGCCGAGCGTGTAATGGATGCGGTCCGCGATCTGGAGCGCGCGATGCCCGCCGAAACCCGTGATCTGGGCGACGCGCGCGAAATTGCGGAACCGGTGTCAAACTTTACCAAGTCGGGCTACATGGAAGCGGTTGAAAAGGCCAAGGAATACATCCGCGCTGGCGATATCTTCCAGGTTGTTCCGGCGCAGCGTTGGACGCAGGATTTTCCGCTGCCGCCTTTTGCGCTTTATCGTTCGCTGCGACGCACCAACCCCTCGCCGTTTATGTTCTATTTCAACTTCGGTGGTTTTCAGGTCGTTGGTGCCAGCCCCGAGATTCTGGTGCGTGTTTTCGGCAGCGAAGTCACCATTCGCCCGATCGCAGGCACCCGTCCCCGTGGCGCGACCCCCGAGGAGGACAAGGCAAACGAGCTTGACCTGCTGGCCGACAAGAAAGAGCTGGCCGAACACCTCATGCTTCTGGACCTCGGGCGCAATGATACCGGCCGCGTGTCCAAAATCGGCACTGTACGTCCCACCGAAGAGTTCATCATCGAACGCTACAGCCATGTGATGCACATTGTCTCGAACGTGGTGGGTGAATTGGCGGAAGACAAAGATGCGTTGGACGCCTTCTTTGCCGGGATGCCTGCGGGCACCGTCTCGGGCGCGCCAAAAGTGCGCGCGATGGAGATCATTGACGAGCTTGAGCCGGAAAAACGCGGCGTCTATGGCGGAGGTGTCGGCTATTTCAGTGCGGGCGGTGACATGGACATGTGCATTGCCCTGCGCACCGCCATCGTGAAGGATCAGAAACTCTATATTCAGGCTGGTGGCGGTGTTGTCTATGACAGCGACCCTGAGGCCGAGTTCATGGAGACTGTCCATAAGTCAAACGCCATACGGCGCGCAGCGGAAGATGCCGCACGGTTCACTGGAAACGGCAACGGTTAAAGAACAAGGCGGCGATCGCCGCCTGATTCAAACAGTCACTGAACCTGTTTCATCAAGACGGCCGAGATCGGCGCCATCGCCACCCGGCTGCCACGATCCTCAAGACCCCACAGCAAAAGGGCCGAGATTGTCTCGGGCCGTACCCGCCCCAGCATGACAACGGTTCCTTCCTGACCTGCCCGGAACGCGGCCTGATCCAGGAACCGGCGCATGATTCTGGGATCCTGTCGTGCCCCATCGATATCGCGAAACACTACGCTGGACGGAATGCCATTGCGAACCGCCAGCTTTTGGACAGTATTCAGCCCATTGTCCTGAGTGATCAACCCTCGTCCGGTTCCGGCGGCAATCGCCGCGACCTGATCGGCCAGCTTGCGATTTCCCTGAATGCCGCTGTTCACGCCTTCCAGAATACCAACGGTTTCCGGCAACGTGTCCAGCCACACAGACAGGGAAACTTCGGCATCCTGCGCGCTTGCTGCCTCGGGCAGGTCCGCAAGGGCCAGAACTTCGAACCCGGCCGCGCGGTGCCGTGCCATCTTTTCCGCCGCATCCGGATCAGACGGGTTTACGGCAAAGCTGATCGGGTAAGGGAAATCCTGCAACGCTTCGGCACCGAATGCGCCTTCGTCATCAATCAGAATGATCGACATCAGCGGCTTAGCTTCCGGGTTCTCGAACTTGGCGGCAAAACGTTCAATCGGTTTTTCCGCAGATGGCTGTTCGGAAATCGCCTGTTCTGCAACAGGCTCATCATCTCGTTCCGTCAATGGCAGGATACGTTTTCCGACAATCGAACTGGTACTTTCTTCCTGTTCTCCCCCGATCTGAGGCAGCGCAGCAATGCGCGGAAGCTCGCGGGGCAAGGTGTCTTCATCCCCTTCCACCGCAATCGGACTGCTTTCAAATGAATTTTCTGTCGTTGTTTCATTTGTTTGTGGTTCGGCCTCAACCTTAGGCAACGGATTTGGCTCGGGCTCAAGAACTGCGACCTCGGATGTGTCGGACCCGGTCGGCGGCGCGGGGGTTTCATCAATTACAACCGGCAAGGTCTGTTCCTGCTGAACTGCGGGCACCTGGCTGGGCTCGGGCGGCGCAGCAGGGGCTTCGGTCATGACAGACACTTCGGTCGCCACCGTTGCAGCGGGCTCGTTCGGGGCCTCAGCCGCTTTACCAACCTCGGGCTGCGGCTCGGATGACGCTTCCAGCCCGGACAGGTCGGCCAGATCTTCGCTGGCATCATCGGCGGCTTCTGGCGCACGCGGGGCCAGTTCCACCAGATCGGCATCAGAAACATCCTCGGCAAGTTCACTAGGCGCCTCTGGTGTTTCTGAAATTGTCGGCGCTGGTGCTTCGGTCGCGACAACCGGTGTGTTGACCATCGGCGTGTTGAGCGACACGACCGCACCCAAGATCAAAACAACGATCGCCCCAGCGACCATTCCTCCGAAAAATCCGCCCATATTTCCTGCCTTTCGCCTCTTTTCCCTGCCTCGCCCTGCTCTGCGCCATCTGGTGTGGCACTCGGTCAATTGGAGGCGTCAGAAACCGTATGTCCTCTTGACGCTGCCGCCCAAGCCTGAGCATGTATGTGCGGACATTATACCGTGGCCCGGGGTTGCATCGCCAGCCCGAAATGCCCAAGCGAAGATAAGTGCCCATATGCTGCTGCTGATCGACAACTACGACTCGTTTACCTACAATTTGGTACATTATTTGGGCGAACTTGGTGCCGAAATGGTCATTCGCCGCAATGATGCGCTGGATGTGCAAGAAGCAATGGCCATGAACCCGGCTGGGATCCTGCTGAGCCCCGGCCCCTGCGACCCGGATCAGGCGGGCATCTGTCTAGCTCTGACCGAAGCCGCGGCCGAGACCAAAACGCCCCTTTTGGGGGTTTGTCTTGGGCATCAGACCATCGGACAGGCGTTCGGTGGCAAGGTTGTTAGATGCCACGAAATTGTGCATGGCAAGATGGGCATCATGCACCACACCGGAAAAGGCGTCTTTGCTGGCCTTCCATCGCCCTTTGAAGCCACACGCTACCATTCACTGGTGGTCGAGCGCGAGACGCTGCCCGACTGTCTTGAGATCACAGCCGAGCTGGAAGACGGCACGATTATGGGGCTGCAACACAGGGAACTGCCTATTCACGGTGTTCAGTTCCACCCTGAATCGATTGCGTCCGAGCATGGTCACGCCCTTCTCAAGAATTTCCTGCAAGAACTGAAAGTCCCCGCATGAGCGACGCGCTGAAACCGCTGATTGGAGCAGCCGCCGATCGTCCGCTGACCCGTAAAGAGGCCGAGGCTGCCTTTGGCATCCTGTTCAACGGCGAAGCCACGCCAAGCCAGATTGGCGGGCTGTTGATGGCCATGCGTACAAGGGGGGAAACGGTTGATGAATATGCCGCGGCCGCGGCTGTGATGCGCGCCAAGTGCAATGCCGTGCGGGCGCCCGAAGGGGCGATCGACATCGTTGGCACGGGCGGAGACGGGAAAGGCACCCTGAACATCTCGACCGCGACTGCATTTGTCGTCGCAGGCGCTGGCGTGACAGTCGCTAAACACGGCAACCGCAACCTAAGCTCCAAATCCGGCGCAGCGGATGCATTGGGGCAAATGGGTATCAACGTTATGGTTGGCCCACAAGTTGTTGAAAGTGCTCTGAAAGATGTCGGTATCGGTTTCATGATGGCACCGATGCATCACCCGGCCATTGCGCATGTTATGCCCTCGCGGCAGGAACTGGGAACGCGCACGATTTTCAATATCCTGGGCCCGCTGACCAACCCTGCCGGTGTCAAACGGCAACTGACGGGTGCCTTTAGCCGCGAGCTGATCCGCCCCATGGCTGAAACACTAGGCTTGCTGGGGTCAGACCGCGCATGGCTGGTACACGGATCGGACGGGACAGACGAGTTGACGATCACCGGTATCAGCTGGGTCGCCGCTTTGGAAGATGACGTGATCAAAGAAGTCGAGCTGCACCCCGAGGATGCTGGCCTGCCTGTGCACCCTTTCGAAGACATCCTCGGCGGAACCCCTGAAGAGAACGCCATCGCATTTCGTGCTCTGCTGGACGGTGCTCGGTCAGCGTATCGTGATGCCGTGTTGCTGAACTCTGCCGCCGCATTGGTTGTCGCTGATGCGGCAGGTGATCTGCGCGAAGGTGTGGCCATGGCCGCTGCGAGCATCGACAGCGGTGAAGCCAAAAACAAAATCACGGCCTTGGCCGCCAAGACTCAGGAGGCCGCATGACCGAAACCGTTCTGGACAAGATCAAAGCCTACAAACTGGAAGAAATCGCAGCAGACAAGGCTCAGAAGTCCTTGGAAACGCTGGAAAGTGAAGCACGTGCCGCTTCGGAAACCCGCGGGTTTGCCGCAGCGCTTCAAGCTGCGTCCCGGCAAGGTTACGGCCTGATCGCTGAGATCAAAAAAGCCAGCCCTTCCAAGGGTTTGATCCGGCCTGATTTTGATCCGCCTGCCTTGGCCAAGGCTTATGAAGAAGGCGGTGCTGCGTGTTTGTCCGTGCTCACCGACACGCCCAGCTTTCAGGGTGCAAAGGAATATCTGACACAAGCGCGTAACGCGACATCTCTGCCGGCTTTGCGCAAGGATTTCATGTATGACCCGTATCAGGTGGTCGAGGCACGTGCATTGGAAGCCGACTGTATTCTGATTATCATGGCATCCGTCAGCGATGACCAGGCAGCCGAGTTGGAACAAACCGCTTTCGATTGGGAGATGGATGTTCTGATTGAGGTTCACGACCAAGCCGAGCTTGAACGCGCAGCCCAACTGAAAAGTCCATTGATCGGTATTAATAACCGCAATCTCAAGACCTTCGAGACCACTCTTGACACAACACGCCGCCTGTCCAAACTGGTGCCAGCGGACCGTACTATCGTGTGTGAAAGCGGGTTGGGCACGCCAGAAGACTTGCGGGATATTGCGCGCTATGGCGCCCGGTGTTTTTTGATCGGCGAAAGCCTGATGCGCCAGGACGATGTCGAAGCGGCCACGCGCCACATCCTGTCCAATCCGCTTATCCCCGGAGTGATGTGATGCCGCTGACCCATTTCGATGCTCAAGGTCAGGCGCATATGGTCGACGTCTCGGGCAAAGAGGTCACAGATCGCATAGCCGTGGCTGTGGGTTACGTGAAGATGGCACCGGAAACCTATGAAATCATTTCAGAACAACGCGCGGCAAAGGGCGATGTTTTGGGCGTTGCCCGCTTGGCCGGCATCATGGGTGCAAAGAAGACGCCGGATCTGATCCCGCTCTGCCATCCTTTGCCGGTGACCAAGGTTGCCGTTGAACTGACCCTCGACCCGGACCTGCCGGGTGTTCAGATCGAAGCGACGGTCAAAACGTCAGGTCAAACCGGAGTTGAGATGGAGGCTCTGACCGCCGTTTCCACCGCGGCCTTGACTGTATACGACATGACCAAAGCCGTCGACAAAGCGATGGAAATTGGCGGCATTCATGTAAGTCTTAAAGACGGCGGGAAATCAGGGCGTTACGAGGCGAAATGATTACCGTCGAAGAAGCGCGCGCCCTGGTGTTCGATCTTGTCGGCCCTCTACTTTCGGAACAGGTTCCACTGGCCCAGTCCGCGGGACGTGTTCTGTCGCACGCGGTTGTGGCAACGCGCGACCAACCTCCTTTCGCCGCATCTTCGATGGATGGCTATGCCGTCAAAGCCGACGAAGTCGAGCTTCATGCCATGTTCAAAGTGGTGGGCGAATCCGCTGCGGGTCGTCGTTTCGACGGCTCGGTGGGCCCCGGTCAGGCCGTGCGTATATTTACCGGCGCTCCGGTTCCCGATGGCGCGGATTTCGTTGTGATTCAGGAAGATACCGACCGGCGTGGCGATCTGATCACGATCACAGACCACCCCGGCCCCAAAACGAACATCCGCCCTGCCGGTGTGGATTTTATGGCAGGCACGCCCATCACGGCACCGCGTTTGATCCGCGCCGAAGACGTTGCCCTGATGGCTGCGATGAATATCGCGTGGGTCCCGGTCTCTCGAAAACCCGTCATTGCTCTGATCTCGACCGGCGACGAACTTGTCATGCCCGGCGAAGAACCGGGACCGGACCAGATTATCGCGTCTAACACGTTTGGATTGCGGGCATTGCTTGAGGGGCTCGGTGCTGTAGTTCGTGTCCTTCCGATTGCACGGGACACGGTTTCATCGCTTGAGACTGCGTTTGATCTGGCGCGAGGGGCCGATCTCATCGTGACGATTGGCGGCGCGTCGGTTGGTGACTACGACCTCGTGTCTGACGTTTCGCAGGGCTTGGGGATGGATCGGTCGTTCTACAAGATCCGAATGCGCCCCGGAAAACCCCTGATGGCTGGTCGCATGGGTGACACCGCGATGGTCGGACTTCCGGGAAACCCGGTCAGCGCGATGGTCTGTGGCTATCTGTTCCTTGCCCCGATGGTGCGCCGGATGCTGGGGCTGGAAATGGTTCTGCCGCCGTTTCACTCTGCCCGGTTGACCGAACCATTGACAGAAAACGGTCCGCGCGAGCATTACATGCGCGCGGTTCTGGGCGAAACAGGCATCCAGGCCTGTGCAGATCAGGACAGCTCTCTCCTTAGCGTTCTGGCGCAGGCAAACGCCCTTTTGGTCCGTCCCCCGAACGATCCCGCCCGCAAGACCGGGGAAACGGTTCAGTACCTGCCTATCTGAACTTCGCCCAAATTCATTGACACAAAACGTGAACATGCGTAGAACAAAAGAAAACGCATGAGCGACGAGGTGTGAGCAATGCTAACCAAGAAGCAATTGGATTTGTTGAAATTCATCCAAAAACGCGTGCAGGCGGACGGTGTTCCACCCAGTTTTGATGAAATGAAGGCCGCGCTTGATCTTCGGTCGAAATCCGGCATCCACAGGCTGATCACTGCGCTGGAAGAACGCGGCTTTATCCGTCGCCTCGCGCATCGTGCCCGCGCGATTGAAATCGTAAAGCTTCCCGAAAGCCTAGGCGGTGAACCAACTACCGGATTTTCACCCCGCGTGATCGAAGGCGACCGACCCAAAGGCCCCCGCCCGGCCAATATTGAGCCTGTTGCTGTGGATGCGCTGGAATTGCCGGTGATGGGCCGGATCGCGGCGGGTGTCCCCATTGAGGCGATCAGTCACGTGTCGCATCACGTGGCAGTCCCCGGCCCCATGGTGTCCGGGAAGGGCCAGCACTATGCGCTTGAGGTTCGCGGCGACTCGATGATCGACGCGGGCATCAATGACGGGGATGTGGTTGTTATCCGCGAAACCGCGACTGCTGATAACGGTGATATCGTGGTTGCACTGGTAGAAGATCAAGAAGCGACGCTGAAACGCTTTTTCCGCCGCGGCAACGCTATCGCGCTCGAAGCGGCCAACCCGGCTTATGAGACACGCGTTCTTCCCGAAGAAAAGGTCAAGGTTCAAGGTCGCCTAGTCGGTCTGATCCGCACCTATTGACCCAGCTTCAAATGACGGTCCCCGACGGGATTCGGGGACCAGAGACGGTGACCTGTCAGTTCTGCGCTTGAAGTCAGCTTTCCATCCGACAATGACAGGCTGCCGGTTTTGGACAGGTGATCCGGATCGAAGATGGCGCACGCGCCCTCAAGTGGCAGCGCAACTGTCGAAATAATGATCTGGTTGCCTTCGCATTCGTCGAACTTGCGCGCAGCCCTTTTGCCCGGGATATGGATAATTTCCTTGTCCTGATAAGGGTACCGCTGAACGGTGCTGCTATCAGGCCATCTGCCTGCTGCCGCGATCTGATCGGCACCGTCGCCGTCATTCTCAAGCCAGACGCTGGCAACAAACCCACTGCCTTTGCTTTTACTCAGGGCCCGGCCATGATAGGTCATCACGCCAACTAACCCCCCGTTTTCCGCGATCAGAACATCTGGCCTGTGGCCGGAGTTCCAAAGCAAAAACGACAAAATGACGGGCCCGGCCCCGTACCAACGCGCGCGCCCTTGCCACAAGGCAAGCCACAAAGCTCCAACAGCAACAAGTGGCAATACATACCAGGGCGGACTGACGACGAAACCCTGAGCACTATCCAGGTGCGACACCCAGGTTGAAACCCCAAGGATCCAATGCAGCGCCCAGCCCATAACGGTCAGCGGAAAAGTTTCCAACCCAAACGGGGCCGCCAGTGCGGCGACAACTGCCGCAGGTACAACGACAAGGCCCATCACGGGCACGGACAGCAGATTCGCCAGCAACCCATAGTGAGACATTGTATTGAAATGCGCTGCGCCAATTGGGGCCGTAGCAAGCCCGGCAATCGCCGAGGACATCACCAAGCCAGCAATCGGTTTCAACCAGTTCGGGCCGGGTAACGGACCCACCTTTTGCAATGCACCGAAGACGGCGACCAAGGCTGTCGTTGCGGCAAAGGACATCTGAAACCCCGGGCTCAGCAGCGACTCGGGCCAAAGAACCAGAACGATCAGCGCAGCGACAGAAACCGCGCGCAATGAAATCGCACGCCTGTCGATCAACACGGCCCCCAGCATCACACTGACCATGACATAGGCGCGTTCGGTTGCGATATTCCCACCGGACAACAGCAAATAAAGCGTTGCCGCGACCAGCGCGAACACAGCCGCAACTTTTCGAACAGGTAGCCGCAATGCCACGAAGGGGATCAGTGACAAACCAATGCGACAGGCCACAAAAACAAAACCCGTCAGTAACCCCATGTGAAGCCCGGAAATGGCAAGCAAGTGTGCCAGGTTCGACGCGCGCAGGGACAAGAGCGTCTCTTGCCCCATACCGCTGCGATCGCCTGTGGTGACGGCAGCGGCAAACCCACCAATTTCTCCGGGCAGGACTTGTTTCACTTGATGCGATATCGCCATTCGGATTGCCGTAATCCGAACACCGTCGATACCGGCTTTGGCTGGCGCAATCCTCAGAACAGGAACGCGGGTATACCCGACCGCGCCCAACCCCTGAAACCAGGCATGGCGGCGAAAATCGAACCCGCCGGGTTCAACAGGGCCCTGCGGCGGCGAAAGATGCGCTGTGGTCATGATCCGTTGCCCAGGTGCAAAAGGTCCTGTTGCGCCATGAACAGAAAGACGGATGCGTTGAGGCCTGCGCTCCTGCGGCACGTCCCCTACGCGCACCTGATCGAGCGTCAACCGCAACGCATCCGAGGCAGACCGATCCATGGCGACGACCCTCCCCTCGACAGGGCCATAGTACCGCCAGGACAGAACCGGTTCTGCCACCATATGAGCGCGAGTGCCTGCCATTATGAAACCGACCGCAATCAGCGCCCCCCCGGTCGCTAACGTTCCCACCCCCGGTGGCAGCCGGCGGCTCAGGGCGACAAGAGCCAGGAACAAGCAAGACAGACCTGCGTATACCGGCCAGCCAGGCTCGCTCCGGGCACCGAAATAGAGACCGATCCCCGTTGCCAGCATCACTGGCGTCCACGGAAACAGATACCCAGTCTGGTGCAGCAGCGCGGCCTCGACCCGTGTAAGAACACGCATGGTTGCCCCCGTCCTTCGGGCTCGTTAGACAGGCGTCAAACTATGCCAGATACGGTTACCAAAAGGTTAATCCTCAACATGTCCGAACAGGTCGTCACACGTTTTGCCCCCTCGCCCACAGGTTTTCTGCACATCGGCGGCGCGCGCACCGCATTGTTCAATTGGCTTTATGCCCGCGGACGTGGCGGAAAGTTCCTGCTGCGGATCGAAGACACCGACCGGGAACGCTCGACCCCCGAGGCAACCGACGCGATCCTCCAGGGCATGGAATGGTTGGGACTGGATCACGATGGTGATGTAGTCAGCCAGTTCGAAGGAGCTGCCAGGCATGCCGAAGTCGCGCACCAGCTTCTGGCCGAGGGAAAGGCATATAAATGCTTCTCGACGCAGGACGAAATTGCCGCCTTTCGGGAACAGGCGCGGGCCGAGGGCAAGTCGACCCTGTTCCGCAGCCCTTGGCGTGACGCTGATCCTTCCGCACATCCCGACTTGCCATTTGTCATTCGCATCAAGGCTCCGCAGGACGGCACAACAGTAATCCGCGATCAGGTTCAGGGCAACGTGACCATTCGCAACGACCAACTGGATGACATGGTTTTGCTGCGTTCCGACGGGACACCGGTCTACATGCTGGCCGTGGTGGTTGACGATCATGATATGGGTGTTACCCATGTCATTCGCGGCGATGACCACCTCAATAACGCGGCGCGCCAAATGATGATCTATGAGGCAATGGGATGGGATGTTCCGGTCTGGGCCCATATTCCGCTGATCCACGGGCCAGACGGTAAGAAACTGTCCAAACGCCATGGTGCGCTTGGCGCGCAGGAATATCAGGCCATGGGCTATCCTGCCGCCGGGATGCGCAACTATCTGGCCCGTCTGGGCTGGAGTCATGGTGACGATGAGTTCTTTACCGATGCGCAGGCAAAGGAATGGTTTGATCTGAACGGCATCGGCAAAAGTCCGGCCCGGTTTGATCTGAAAAAACTTGAAAACCTTTGTGGTCAACACATCGCCATCTCCAATGATGCTGCATTGCGGCATGAAATCGAAGCGTACTTGGCCGCAGCCGCTTTATCCCCCCTGACAGATACACAATCGAGTGATTTGGAACGTGCGATGTATTGCCTCAAGGATCGAGCGCGAACCTTTCCTGAACTCCTTGAAAAAGCTCACTTTGTCTTAACCGAACGCCCAATTTCTCCCGACGAGAAAGCTGCAAAGGCGCTGGCATCTGTATCCGACGGTATACTGGGTGAATTGACGCCGCAGCTGCAAAATGCTAGCTGGTCTCGGAACGAACTGGAGGAGACCCTGAATTCCTTTGCCGAGTCAAAGGAGCTCACGTTCGGCAAGCTGGCTGGCCCGCTCAGGGCCGCCTTGGCTGGTCGCGCCGTCACACCTTCGGTTTTTGACATGATGCTTGTGCTGGGGCGGGATGAAACCCTGGCGCGGCTTTCAGAAGCAGCGAAATAACCCGAGCTTCATAAACGGGTAACGCTGCTCCGCTAACACCCGGACTGCGCGAGAGCGCGCAGTCGTTGCCCGCACTGCCAGAGGTTCCTTTGGCATGCGCATGAATGAAGAAGGGATAACCATGACTGACAGCAACAAAACAGCCACTCTGACCGTTCACGGCAAAGAGTATGAGTTGCCGGTTCATTCCCCGACCGCCGGTCCGGATGTCATTGATATTCGAAAGCTTTACGGTCAGGCCGGCGTCTTCACCTACGATCCTGGATTCACTTCGACCGCCAGTTGCGACAGCACCATCACCTATATCGACGGCGAAAAAGGCGAACTGCTGCACCGGGGCTATCCGATCGACCAACTGGCCGAGAAATCGCATTTCCTCGAAGTCTGTTATCTTCTGCTGTACGGAGAACTACCGGCGGCAAAGGATCTTGAGAAGTTCGAGACCACGATCACACGCCACACCATGCTGCACGAGCAGATGCAGTATTTTTATCGTGGTTTCCGCCGTGACGCGCACCCGATGGCTATCATGGTCGGCGTTGTTGGCGCGATGTCGGCCTTCTATCACGACTCAACGGATATCTCGGACCCGCAGCAGCGCGAAATCGCATCGCATCGTCTGATCGCCAAGATGCCGACAATTGCTGCGTGGGCCTATAAGTACCACACCGGTCAGCCTTTCGTTTATCCACGCAACGATCTGGACTATGCGTCGAACTTTCTGCGCATGTGTTTCAGCGTCCCTGCCGAGGAATATGAGGTCAACCCGATCCTCAGCCGCGCAATGGACCGCATCTTTACGCTGCATGCAGACCACGAACAGAATGCCTCGACATCGACCGTGCGTCTGGCGTCGTCCTCGGGTGCAAACCCGTTTGCCTGTATCGCCGCTGGCATCGCTTGCCTTTGGGGTCCGGCACATGGCGGCGCAAATCAGGCCTGCCTGGAAATGCTGGAAGAGATCGGCACCGTTGATCGCATTCCCGAATTCATCGCCCGCGCCAAGGACAAGAATGACCCGTTCCGCCTGATGGGCTTTGGCCACCGTGTGTACAAGAACTTCGATCCGCGCGCCAAAGTGATGAAGCAATCGGCAGACGAAGTTCTTGATCTGCTGGGTGTTGAAGACAACCCGAAGTTGCAGGTTGCCAAGGAACTGGAACGCGAAGCGCTGGAAGACCCGTATTTCGCCGAGAAAAAGCTGTTCCCGAATGTCGACTTCTATTCGGGTATCATCCTCGAAGCGATGGGTTTCCCAACCTCGATGTTCACGCCGATCTTCGCCCTGTCACGTACTGTTGGCTGGGTCAGCCAGTGGAAAGAGATGATCGCCGATCCACAAAACAAAATCGGCCGCCCGCGTCAGCTGTATCTGGGTGAGACGCTGCGCGACTACGTGGACATCGAAAACCGCTAATCCATTAGGGTTCGCAACCAATCCAGAAGGCCCCGGTAAAACCGGGGTCTTTTGCTTCCGATACTGAAGCAGCGGACGGTTCGGCGTTTGGTTTCAGAACAAGCTCATTTGATCCCCGGGCTGCGGCGGAACTGCAAACTGATCGCATCGTAATGGGGCGGATTTGTTCGAAAGCCCCAGTCTTTTGCAGGTTTTAGCAAACCTCAGGGTGATGAGCTCGGCATAGTCCCCCTCACCCCGCATCCTGTGCCCCCAGCGCGGGTCATAATCCCGCCCGCCATGCATTTCGCGCAGCTTGGACATGACCTTCTCTGCACGGGCGGGTTCGTACTCTGCCAGCCAGTCCTGCCAAAGCTGAGAGACTTCGCGCGGCAATCGCAACATGATCCAACTTGCCGCATCTGCGCCCGCCTCTTTTCCGGCGTCCAACAGGTTCTCCAACTCATGATCTGTCAGCCCGGGCACAATAGGCGAAGTCATTACGCGAACCGGAACACCCGCATCGGTCAACGCTCTGATCGTCTGCAACCGACGCGCCGGAGACGGTGCGCGGGGCTCCATCCGCCGGGACAGACCTGCATCCAGCGTGGTGAGCGATACACCGACCCGCACCAATCCCCGGCTGGCCATGTCAGCCAGAATATCCAGATCACGCTCGATCAGTGTTCCTTTGGTCACGATTGCGACGGGGTGGTTGAACTCTTGCAAGACCTCAAGGCACGACCTTGTAATCAGGCGGTTTTTTTCAATGGGCTGGTATGGGTCAGTGTTTGTCCCGATCGCGAGCGTGGCGACCTTGTAGGACTTTGCCGACAGTTCCTTGCGCAGAACAACGCTCATGTTGGGGCGCGCAACAAGGCGGGTTTCGAAATCCAGTCCTGCGGACAAACCCAGATAGGCGTGGCTGGGTCTGGCAAAACAATAGACACAGCCATGCTCGCACCCTCGATACGGGTTGATCGAACGGTCAAAAGGCAAATCGGGTGAGCGGTTATAGGTGATGGCACTGCGCGCCACCTCATCCCGCATCTCGGTTCGCAGGGGCGGCAAGTCTTCATCGATATACCACCCATCGTCAACGGCGTGCGTTGCAAACCGTTCAAACCGCCCGGTTGTATTGGACGCCACCCCCCTTGCCTTGACGACATACCCGATGCTCACGGCACATTTGTTCCCTATTTGTTCTTTTTGCACGATAGGCCTGAACCAAAACCAGTGCAAGCCAACCCAACGAAGAAAAAGGAACGCATAGATGAAAAACAAACAGGATAATATTGCAGACTTTTCAATCGAGCCGGTGCCATTTTTGGCATATAGGTCGGTCCCGAAACGACCAACGTCGCAATCGTCACAGTCAGAATGCGACGTTTTGGCCAAAACGGAAAAAATGCCACCACGGGCCGATAGCCCGCCCAGCACAGGGAATACCCCATGTCCGACGAAGAAGATATCGTCCTGTCCGAACTGAATGATGACGAACTGGTCGATCAGATGTTCGACGATCTCTATGACGGATTGAAAGAAGAGATCGAAGAAGGCACCAATATTCTGCTGGAACGCGGATGGACGCCGTATGACATCCTGACCAAAGCCCTGGTTGGCGGCATGACCATTGTGGGCCATGACTTCCGCGACGGCATTCTGTTTGTTCCCGAGGTTCTGCTGGCGGCCAACGCAATGAAAGGCGGCATGTCGATCCTCAAGCCGCTGCTGGCCGAAACCGGTGCTCCGCGTGTTGGCAAAATGGTCATCGGCACAGTGAAAGGCGACATCCACGATATCGGCAAGAACCTTGTGTCGATGATGATGGAAGGCGCGGGCTTCGAAGTTGTCGATCTGGGAATCAACAACCCGGTCGAGAATTATCTGGAAGCACTGGAAACGGAACAGCCCGACATTCTGGGCATGTCCGCCCTGCTGACCACGACGATGCCCTACATGAAAGTCGTTATCGACACTCTGGTCGAACAGGGCGTGCGCGACGATTACATTGTTCTGGTCGGTGGCGCGCCGCTGAACGAAGAGTTCGGCAAAGCCATCGGTGCAGACGCCTACTGCCGTGACGCTGCGGTTGCAGTGGAAACCGCCAAGGATTTCGTGGGCCGCAAGCACAATCAACTGGCTGGCTAAGACCCTTAAGGTATTCTTGAAAGGCCGCCCTTTTCGGGCGGTCTTTTTCGTTTTAGCGCGCCGTCCCTCCTGAAGTGCATCGATTATCCGTTTGTAAACGAAAGTGCGGCTAAAAACCGAAACATCCAAGTTTCGGGGGTTCTGTGCCGCAGTCATTCACAGCCATTTCGTTGGGCAAACTCGCCGATATCGACCGTGTTGAGGGCAATTACGTTGCTGAGAATGCTTCCGCGCTTGTTGGGCAAACCTTTGGTAACACGGACGCGCCGTTGGCGCACAACAACGTAACATGGAACGCGATTGGAAACCCCGGATCCACCTTTGATATGAACAACGTGACTGCCAATGATCGATTTTCGATCGACGGCGGCGCACCGCAAACCTTTGATGGCACGTCAGTTTACCACGCCACCGTCACTTATTTCGACGGCAGAAGTGCAAATATTACTGCCGTTGTCGCGCAGGATGTGGATGGCAACACATATCTGGTACCAGAGTTCTCGGCCAATGCAGATCAGGCCGCTCTGGAAGCAGGGCCTATACAATCGATCACCTTCAACAGCCTTGCCGGCAATCGGTATTCAGGCATGGTGTCCAGCCGAGAGGACTGGACTCTGGTCCCCTGTTTCACGCCCGGAACACTGATCAGAACCCGCAAGGGTGAACGCCCGGTGGAAACGCTGCACCCCGGCGACTGGGTGGAAACCCTTGATCACGGGTTTCAAACGGTACGCTGGGCCGGGCAGCGGCGGGTTCAGGCGGTTGGAGCGTTCGCGCCGGTCCTGTTCAAGGCAGGTGCGCTTGGGAACACCCGCGATCTACTGGTGTCGCAGCAACACCGGATGCTGATCCAGAACTGGCGCCTGGAACTGCATACCGGCCAAATCGAAGCACTGGCCCCGGCCAAGCACCTGATCAACGGACATGACATCATCCTCAATCCCGGCGGGGTCGTAACCTACATTCACCTGCTGTTTGATCAGCATGAGCTGCTCTGGGCTGAAGGCTGCCTGAGCGAGAGCTTTCATCCCGGCGCCCAAATCTGGAACGCCCTTGAACAGTCAGCCAGACAGGAGATTCTGTCCTTATTCCCCGAGTTATCGAAGCAAGGTATCGCCGCCTACGGCCCGCCCGTTCGGCCTCTGTTATCGGCATTCGAAACACGAACGTCGGCAGCCTGACACGAGATGTCGGAAGAAGGCTTGCCTGCAAGCTGTTTTCATTCTCTTGTGCCATGAGCCCATAAGGATGCCGATCCATGCCAAGCGATACGCTACCAGATGATGCAAGCCTGACGACCAAAGGCTATGACGGCGTGGAAAACGCAAGCATCCTGCTGATCGCCTGTGGGGCACTTGCGCGCGAAATTTTGGATATCAAAACGCGCAACGGCTGGGATCACATGGCGCTGACCTGCCTGCCTGCAATCCTGCATGTTCATCCGGAACGGATCACACAAGCAGTTGAAGACACCGTGGCCAAACACCGCGACAGGTTCGAAAAAATCTATGTGGTTTATGCCGATTGCGGAACCGGAGGCCTGCTGCAATCCGCCTGCAAAAAACTGGGTGTCGAGATGGTAGAAGGCCCTCACTGCTATTCGTTCTTCGAAGGCAATCAGGCCTTTCAAGAACGCGGCGAGGACGAAACAACTGCCTTCTACCTGACTGACTTTCTTGCCCGCCAATTCGACGCGTTTGTCTGGAAACCACTGGGCCTGGATCGCCACCCGGAACTGCGGGACATGTATTTCGGCAATTACACCAAATTGATTTATCAGGCCCAGATCGACGATCCGAAACTGACTGAACGCGCACGGGAATGCGCGGTCCGCATGGGATTGGCGTTCGAACGGCGTTTCACCGGCTACGGTGATCTGGAAACCACTTTGTCAGACTGGGCAAACCGCCCCGAGTGACCTTAGGCGTTTTCCTGCGCGACCTGGCGGATACGTTCGATCATGGCTCGCAATCCATTGGACCGCTGCGCTGACAGATGATCGTTTAGGCCCAATCGGGCCAGTTCCGCCGCCGCATCGACCTGCGGCACCTCGGACACCGGCAGCCCGTTGTAAAGGGACCGAAGCACGGCGATCAGCCCGCGAACGATCAGCGCGTCACTGTCGCCATCAAATTTGAACACGCCAGCTTCGATTATCGGGTGCAGCCAGACCTGACTGGCGCAACCATGAACCTTTGTCGCCGGAACTTTCAACGCGTCATCCAAAGGCTCCATCGCCTTGCCCTGTTCGATGACATGGCGATACCGGTCTTCCCAGTCTTCGAGAAACTCGAAATCCTCGACAATGTCTTCAAAGGCAGGCGTGGCCATGGCGCAGTGATCCTTTCGTTGAAATCACAATGTGACCTAAGCCGACGACCACCTGCTGTCCAGCCCCAGCTGTGGCTTTTCAACGCGAAGAAATTGCGCTAACCCATTGTCTGAATTCATGTGAAAAGCAGTGGGTCCATGCAAAAGTCTCTGTCCGTTCTTATCATCGCCATGCTGACCCTGACTGCCTGCGGCAGCTGGCGCGACTCGCGGGTGAATCCGTCAAACTGGTTTGGCTCCAGCCGGTCTGTGAAGTCTGAAACACCGCCGGACCCAAACGCCGCCGATGCGTTGGTTCCCAAGACAAGAGAGGGAAGCGGCCTGTTTTCGCGCCCAGATGCCGAAGACACCAGTGTTCCAATCGCCAAGATCGACGAACTGCGGATCGAACCAATACCATCAGGCGCGATCATCTACTCCTCTGGCACCGCGCTTCGGCAGGGTGCCTATAACGCACGCTTGGTTTCGGTTAATTCAGAAGAAAACAAAGAAAAGGGAGTTCTGGAGTTTGTTTTCCGAGTGAATTACCCCAGCTCACAGACCCCGCAAGGATCTGAACGCACACGAATGGTGTCGGATGCAATAAATGTCTCGACCCAGGATCTTGAAGGCATTCGCCTGATCCGTGTCGTCGGGCAACAGAACACTTTGGAATCGCGGCGGCGGTAATCGCCGTTAAAGCGAGACGACCTTGACCGCCTGCCCTTTGGCCGCCAGCGCGATTTTCCCCTCGCACAGTTTCAGCGCGTCTTCACCAAAGACCTCGTAACGCCACCCCGACATTGCGGGCAATTCTCGCTCGCCAGCGGCAATCTGGTCCAGTTCGGAACTTGTTGCGATCAGTTTGGCCGCAACGCCCGAACTTTCGGTTTTGGATTTCAGCAGAACCCGAAGCAAGTCAGCCAAAGCCGGGTTGACCTTCAGGTTGTCACGGGAATTGTCGATCTTCGGCAGATTTTCCTGCGGACAATTCACGCCCTTCGTCACCGCAGCAAGAATACCTTCGGCAATCGGGCCTTTGCGCGCCTCGCGCAGCAAAAGCCTAGACGCACCGAGATCGGCGATTGTTTTAGGCTTGGTCGACGCCAGTTCGACCAAGGCGTCATCCTTAAAGACCCGGTTGCGCGGCACGTTATGCTCCTGCGCATACCCTTCGCGAAACTGCGCCAACTCGCGTACGACGGCTAGGAACTTGGCCGAGTTCGTTCGCGTTTTGACCCGCTTCCACGCCTCTTCGGGACGGATATCATACGTGGCAGGCTGCGTCAGTGTACGCAACTCTTCAGCCACCCAGTGGTTACGCATCGTTTTATTGAGTTCCGCAGCGAGGTGTTCATAGATTCTGCGCAGATGCGTCACATCTGCCAATGCATACGTTTTCTGGGCTTCCGTCAAAGGACGACGGGACCAATCGGTGAACCGCGACGTCTTGTCCACGCCCTGCTTGCAGATTTTCCGCACCAGCGTCTCATAGCCGACCTGCTCACCAAACCCGCAGACCATTGCGGCGACCTGTGTGTCGAACAACGGGTTGGGGAACACACCCGCCTCGACCCAGAATATCTCAAGATCCTGACGCGCGGCGTGGAACACCTTGACCACGTTCTCGTTTCGGAAAAGCTCATACAGAGGTTCGAGGGACAGGCCATCCACCAGCGGATCGACCAGAACCGCGCTGTCTTCATCATCTGAGGGAACCGCCAGTTGCACGAGGCACAGTTTCGAATAATAGGTCCGCTCGCGCAGAAACTCGGTATCGACTGTGATATATGGATAGCTTGCGGCCGCCTTGCAGAAATCGGCCAGTTCTTGCGTCGTCGTCAGAGTTTTCATGCGCCGTACTAGTTTTGCTCTTGCTCTTGTGAGTGCCCGTAATATCCCTCGCCCCCAAGCGATACCGACGACCATAGGACGATTTTCAGGCGAGTGTAAATCACCCTCGGAACCTCACGGCATGAGAACAGGTGACCTGTTGCCTTCGGCAAAGCGGCGCAGCACCGCCGGATAAAGTTCATGTTCCCAGATCAGAACTTTTGCGGCCAAAGTGTACGGGGTATCTGCTGGTTCGATATCCACCCGCGCCTGCCCCAAAATCGGGCCATCATCCAGGGCCGCCGTCACCTCATGAACCGAACATCCATGTTCCGTATCACCCGCTTCAATTGCGCGGGCGTGGGTATGTAACCCCTTGTATTTGGGTAGCAATGAGGGGTGGATATTCAACATTCGCCCCTGAAAGCGCGTCACGAAATCCGCGGTCAGGACCCGCATAAACCCGGCCAGGCAGACAATATCCGGCCGCGCTTCTTCCAAAGGCTTCAGCAACTCAGTCTCAAAGGCTGCGCGATTGCCCTTGAATGGCCGGTGATCGACCACTGCGGTCGGAATGCCACGGTCCGCAGCTTTTTTCAGCCCGCCCGCCTGCGCATTGTTGGACAGAATCAAACAGGGCCGCGCCGGATGATCACCGGTCATGCTGTCGACAAGCGACACCATGTTGGACCCGCCCCCCGAAATCAGGATCGCGACGCGCTTGGGGCTCACAACAGTTTGCCCGAATAGGCAACTCCGGGGGTTTCGGTGACAGTGCCGATCCGCGCCACCGTCTCGCCGGCCTCGGCCAGCAATGTCGAAAGCTGATCGGCCCTATCCGGGTCGCACACAATGATCAGACCGATGCCACAGTTGAAGGTCTTGAGCATCTCGGCTTCCGCAATACCGCCAATCTGCGCCATCCAGCTGAATACAGACGGCAATTGCCAGCTGTCCAGATCAATCTGGGCCCCCAACCCTTCCGGCAATACGCGCGGCAGGTTCTCGGTCAGACCGCCACCGGTGATATGGGCCAGTGCATGAACGCCACCTTCGCGGATCGCGGACAGGGCCGGTTTGACGTAAAGGCGCGTCGGTGTAAGCAGCGCCTCGCCCAACGAACCTTCACCAAAGGGGCACGGTGCATCCCAGCCCAGCCCAGACAGTTCGACGAGTTTACGTACCAGTGAGTACCCGTTGGAATGCACTCCGTTCGAGGCCAGACCAAGCAGCACATCCCCCGCCTGCACCCCCGAAGGCAGATCGGCACCGCGTTCCATTGCCCCGACCGAGAATCCGGCCAGATCGAAATCGCCATCAGGGTACATGCCGGGCATCTCGGCAGTTTCGCCACCAATCAGAGCACAACCGGATTGTGCACAGCCTTCGGCAATTCCTTCAATGATCCGCGCGGCTGTATCTGTGTCCAGCTTGCCTGTCGCGAAATAGTCGAGAAAAAACAGGGGCTCGGCCCCCTGACAGATCAGGTCATTGACACACATGGCCACCAGATCGATGCCAACCCCATCCACGACGCCGGTATCGATCGCAATTCGCAGTTTTGTACCAACCCCGTCCGTGGCACCAACCAGAATGGGATCCTGATACCCAGCAGCTTTCAGGTCGAACAGTGCGCCAAAACCGCCCAGACCGCTCATCACGCCGGGGCGGTTGGTTCGCTTTGCTGCGGGCTTTATCCGGTCAACCAGAGCATTGCCCGCGTCAATATCCACGCCTGCATCGGCATAGGTGATTCCGTTCTTGCCCGCTGTCATGGCCAGTTCCTTTTGAATGCTTTGCGGGCGGGTTATTCGATTGTGGCGTTTGTTGCAACGGTCAGGCTTGACGCGGCTGTTCACCGTGATACGCAATGCGCCTAGGCGGGCCTGTAGCTCAATTGGTTAGAGCAGAGCGCTCATAACGCTTTGGTTGGGGGTTCGAGTCCCTCCGGGCCTACCAAATCACCGCCACGTGCCTTGAACACACCGCCCATCCTGCTGGTTTTGTTTGTATTTATGACCTCAGGCGTTCGTCACGTCTTGCGTACCCTGTCCACATACGCTTGGAAATCAGACGAATTTATTCAGTTCATCGATTTTCGCTCTCGGTTTAATCGCCGTGGGATGACAGGTCTTACTAAAAACTCCGAAATCATCTCGCGAGAAATCCAGCGCCTCGGCTCAGAAAATCGTCATATTGGTGCAGGTTTGGAGCGGCAAAGGTGTCAGGCGTTTACCGTCCAATAATTATATCCGCGCACAAACCGCCCAGGCGTTCACTTTTGGCCAATCGCAGAGTGCCACCATGCGCGCGCGCAACATCCGCCACGATCGCCAAACCCAAACCCACGCCACTGCCCTGATTCTGGTTGCGCGCAGGGTCAAGCCGCGTAAAGGCTTTGACCGCCTCTGTGCGCTGCTCTGCGGGAATTCCAGGGCCATCATCTTCGACACGGATGCGCATCGACTTGGCGTTCAGCGACAGGCTGACCTCAGCACGGCTGCCGTAGCGCACGGCGTTGCCGATCAGGTTTTCAACGGCCCGACGAACAGCCATAGGGCGCAGCATTGCCGTTCCCTCCCCCTCGACAGTGACCAACTCGGCCCGATGCCCTGCCCGATTGGCGTCATCCACAATCTGTCGAACAAATTCCGCCGGGTTGATTTCCTCTGGCGATCCTTCGGACGCCCCGCGCGAAAATTCGAGGAATGCATCAACCAAGGACTGCATTTCCTTTACATCCTGTAGCAAAGGTCGTGCCTCATCCTCGGGCAGCATGGCCAGTCCAAGCTTCAGGCGCGTCAAAGGCGTGCGCAGATCATGGCTTACGCCTGATAACATCAGCGTCCGTTGTTCGATCTGACGTTCGATCCGTGACCGCATATCCAAAAACGCATTCCCCGCCGCGCGTACTTCGATGGCACCGCCCGGTGAATATGGTACGCTCCGCCCTCGTCCAAACGCCTGCGCCGCATTGGCCAGCCGTGTGATGGGGCGCAACTGGTTTCGCATGTACAGAAATGAAATCGAGGTCATTATGATCGCGAAAAACAGCATCGTCACGATCAACTGATGCGGCGCCGCTGGCGACAATCTGCGCCGGTCAAAGGTCAGTTCCAGCACCCCCAGATGTGTATCCAGGTACAGACGCGCTTCGCGGCTGCTTGGCAACGCTACAGCACTCAGCTCTGGCAACCTTGCACGAAGTTCGGCCTCGACCTGCGGTGCTATGAAGTCGTACCACCGTGGACGGTCAATTTTGGGAGTTTCGTTGGCGGGCAGAAATCTGGCCTGCATTTCCAGCGCCAGAAGATCCGGGCGCACTTCGGCCAATGCCTGGTGCTGCGTCTCGGCCCCCTCCATCATGGTGGTGATCAGCATCACTTCCCTTGAGGCTGCGCGCGTCATCTGGTCAGTGACATCTTCCAGATGCTTTTGAAGAAAAGCAACTCCAACGACCAGAAGCAGCACGATCACAGGAAGAACCAGAATCAATGCTGCCCGGGCGTAAAGGCTGCGTGGCATATAGGGTTTGAGCCAGTGCGTGGACATGCGCTAAACCTAGCGGGCTGCCCGTACAAGAGGAAGAGCACAGAATGCAGGCACCTGACGAATTCAATCCGCCTTCGGGTGTTGCGACGGAACTACAACCGGGTTTACGGCGCATTCTGGCTCCTAACCCGTCACCGATGACCTATCGCGGCACCAACACCTATCTGCTGGGCGATCGCGACATTGCCGTCATTGATCCCGGCCCTGCAAGCGAGGTGCATTTGAACGCGATCCTGAATGAACTGCGACCTGGTCAGAGAATCAGCCACATAGTCGTGACGCACACCCATCTGGATCACTCACCCCTGGCTGCACCCCTGGCCGCCCGAACAGGGGCTGCGATCTATGCGTTTGGTGGCCCGGAAGCCGGTCGCAGCGCTGTTATGACAACCCTTGCAGCGCGTGGGTTGGCCGGAGGTGGCGAAGGCATCGACACCGCGTTTCGACCGGATGTCGAGGTTGCGGATGGTGAGGTCATCTTGGGCGATGACTGGCAGCTTGATGTTATTCACACCCCGGGGCATCTGGGAAACCACATTGCCCTGGCATGGAAGGATACCTGTTTCACCGCCGACCATGTGATGGGATGGGCCAGTTCGCTGGTGTCACCACCGGACGGAGACCTGACTGATTTCATGGCGGCCTGCCATCGCCTGCGCGCGCGCGACTGGTCAGTTTTTCATGCAGGCCACGGTGCACCGATTACAGACCCCGCTGCGCGATTGGACTGGCTGATCCGACACAGGCAAAACCGAGAAGCACAGATTCTGTCTGCATTGGGGGATGCACACGGAACGGCATGGCAATTGGCCGAGCGTATCTACACCGACACACCCGCGACCCTGCTGCCGGCCGCAGAGCGGAACGTTTTTGCCCACCTCGTTGATCTGACTGGAAAAAAGCAGGTATCACCGCACGGCGAATTATCTGCCAATGCAGTTTTTCGCAGAGTTTCTTAATACCGCCAAAAATTTTTGTGGTTGATGCGCTTACCCTCTGGACGCCGGGAATCCGGATTGTTATACGCCCCTCAGTTCCGGCGTAGCTCAGCGGTAGAGCAGTTGACTGTTAATCAATTGGTCGTAGGTTCGATCCCTACCGCCGGAGCCAAAATTTCCCAATATTCAATCTTTTGTCAGGGGCAGAGTCCACATCGGTATTCTGGGGCTTTTTCGTTGAAAAAATGATGACCGCCCTCTGGACGCCGGATACTCCGGTTGCTATACGGCGCGGACCGTTCCGGCGTAGCTCAGCGGTAGAGCAGTTGACTGTTAATCAATTGGTCGTAGGTTCGATCCCTACCGCCGGAGCCAATTTACCCCGCAAGATCACATCTCACCCCGCTAGGGCATCCTTGAAATCCGAACGCAGGTTTCGTTTCAGCACCTTTCCGGTTGCGTTCAGCGGCAGCGCGTCAACAAAGACGACTTTGTCAGGAATCTGCCATTTGGCGATTTTCCCTTCGAAGAAGGCCAGAACCTCTTCTTCGCTTGGATTCTCACCTTCGGCCCTTACAGCGACCAGCAAGGGCCGTTCGTCCCATTTCGGATGCGGAACACCGACAACGGCGGCAGTTGCCAGTTTCGGGTGCGCAACAGCGATGTTTTCAAGTTCGACCGAGCTGATCCACTCCCCTCCGGACTTGATGATGTCCTTGGATCGATCCCGGATGGTCATGTAACCATCGGCGTCCAGCGTTGCGACATCGCCTGTGGCGAACCAACCGTCTTGCAACAGATCCTGATCCTGCAGCAGGAAATAGCTGTCCAGCACCCAATGCCCCCGCACCATCAGATCGCCCTGCGTTTCACCGTCATGCGGCAGATCGTTGCCGTCATCATCTACGATTTTTAGTTCAACCCCAAACGGTGGCCGGCCCTGACTCAGACGGATAAGGTGTTGTTCGTCCAACGGCAGCACCAGATGTTTGGCCAATGGGTGGTTGGCGGTGCCTAGCGGGCTCATCTCGCTCATGCCCCACGCATGGACCGTATCGACGCCATATTTATTCCGGAAGATATCCATCATCGAGGGTGGGCAAGCGGCACCCCCAATCACGGTCCGTTCGAGGCTTTTCAAACTCGTCCCGCATTTGGCGGCATGCGCCAACAGTCCCTGCCAGATGGTTGGCACCCCCATTGCCAGCGTCACACCATAGGTGTCGATCAGGTTGACCAGCGCCTCGCCATGCAAATCCGGGCCGGGCAGCACAAGACGTGAACCTGACATGGCGCAGGCATAAGGCGACCCCCATGCATTAACGTGGAACATAGGAACGACGGGCATCACGACATCCATCGCCGAAAAGCCGATCACATCGCGCGTATTCGACGCGAAACTGTGCAGGACCGTCGATCTGTGGGAATAAAGAACCCCTTTGGGGTGGCCTGTTGTGCCGGAAGTGTAACACAGCCCTGACGCGGTGTTTTCATCCAGTTCAGGCCATTCAAAAGCCGCGTCACCGGTTTCGATCAGTTCATCGTAGAATTTCAAGTCGGGTATTTGTGCTGCAGCCTCATCACTGCGGGGGCCCATCAAAACAAAATGGTGAACATCCGTCAGCGCACCGTGCAAGGCGGCAACCAGCGGAATGAAGGTTGCATCAAAGAAAAGCACCCGATCCTGAGCATGGTTGATAATATAAGTCAGTTGTTCAGGAAAAAGCCTTGGATTGACTGTGTGACAGACATACCCCGCACCCGAAGTGGCATAATAGATCTCCAGATGGCGACGATTGTTCCAAGCTAGCGTTCCGACCCTGTCCTGCGGCTCCAGACCCAGCCGCGTCAGGGCCGACGCCAAACGCCGGGCGTTCACAGCTATCTCGGACCAATTAGTTTCGGTCACCGTTCCATCCGTTTCGACCGAGATGATCTCGGTCTGACCGTGGTAACGCTGTGCGTGATCAATCAGCGACGAAATCAGCAAAGGCTGCGTCATCATCTGTCCCAGCATGGACATCCTCCCGTCATAGGCGGGGCCTTGCCTGGCCCCTGCCTGTTCTGTCTGGCACTGACAAGCAGGGGTGTCTCCCGTACTGTCAGTTCAGGCGTTTCCTAAGACGGAACCCTGCCAATCATTTAATTGTCTGACAATAGAAGAATGCAGCCCACACCGATAGCGGACTACATTCCCACCGCTTAATCCCGGTGTTTCAGCGCGTAGGCGACCAATGCTGCGGTCGATCCATCCTTGCCCTCGGCGCTTTCTTCACCGTCCACGATGGGACCAAGCGAGTTGGCCAGTTCCTTGCCCAGCTCAACCCCCCATTGGTCGAATGAATTGATGCCCAGCAACACGCCTTCGACAAACACCCGGTGTTCGTAAAGCGCAATAATCTGACCCAACACAAACGGTGTGAGTTTGGGGTAAATCAATGTTGTCGAGGGACGATTGCCGGGGAAAACCCGGTGCCGGGCCTGTCGATCAAGTTCATCCCCCAGATACCCCTGCTGCGCCATACGCTGACGCGCTTCTTCGAACGAACGGCCACGCATCAGGGCCTCGGACTGCGCCAGACAATTGGCCAAAAGCAGACGGTGGTGATGGGTCAGTTCGGGTTCATGCCCCTCGGCCGCAACCATGAATTCGCAGGGAATGACATCAGTACCCTGATGGATCAGCTGATAAAACGCGTGTTGTCCATTGGTGCCCGGCTCACCCCAGACGACAGGACCTGAAGGCATGGCGAGGGTTGAGCCATCCATCGCCACGGATTTGCCATTCGATTCCATTTCCAACTGCTGGAAATATGCGGGCAGGCGCAAAAGCCGCTGGTCATAAGGCAGCACCGCACGGCTGGTATGCCCCAGAACCTGACGATGCCAGATGCCAACCAATGCCAGCATCACAGGCATGTTTTCATCCCAGTCAGCCGAGCGGAAATGCAGGTCCATCGCCTGCCCGCCGCGTAATAACGCGTCAAATGCGTTTGAACCAACTGCAATCATGACCGGCAAGCCGACCGGACCCCAAACCGAATAACGCCCACCGACCCAATCGGCGAATCCGAAGACATGCGCCTCGGGAATACCGAAGGCTTTCGTCTTGTCCAAAGCGCTGGAAACGGCGGCAAACTGGCGCGACGGATCGCCCCCGCCTTCGGACATCCACGCGCGGGCGGTGCGTGCATTGGTCATCGTTTCGATTGTGGTGAAGGTTTTTGAGGCGACAATGACCAGCGTACGCATCGGGTCAAGCTGCCGCAACGTGTCCGCGATATGCGCCCCATCCACGTTCGAGACGTAATGCACCCGTGGTCCATCGTGATAAGGTGCCAGCGCCAAAGTGGCCATGACAGGGCCGAGGTCTGACCCGCCGATGCCGATATTGACCACATCGGTAAAGTTGCCCCCCGCCCCAGCGATAGCGCCGCCGCGCACCTCTTCCGCGAACACGCGCATCCGTTGCAGCGTATCCAGAACCTCGGGCATAACGTCCTGACCGTCCACTTCAACCGGCCCGCCATCAAGGTTGCGCAAGGCCGTGTGCAACACCGCGCGCCCTTCGGTCTCGTTGATCTTCTCGCCCGCGAACATCGCATCACGCCGAGACGCAAGACCAGCCTCTGCACACAATTGAATGAGCGCGGATCGCACCACATCATCGATCTGCGTTTTTGAATAGTCGAAAACCATATCCCCGGTTGAGGCTGAAAATACTTCGGCCCGGTTTGCATCTGCCGCAAACAGGTCAAGGATACGACGGTCACTTGTCGTCTGAGCCAGTGTTCTCAAAGCATCCAGATGCATTGCCTTACTCCGCCCAGTGTACGGTCATGCCACCAAGAACTGCGGCGATCGGTGCCTCTTCCGGTGGTAGCGACATGGCTTTTTCAAGAACGGCGCGTTTTGCCTGTCCATAGATGATCAGATGTTTCGACAGCGCCCCGTCCAGGACCGGAGCGGTCAGGGAAATTCGCGCCTCTGGCTGCGTTTCGGTCCGGGCGACGATCAACGTAGGTGCATCACTGCGCAATGCCTCGTCCAGCCCCTCCATCCCCGGAAACAATGAGGCCGTGTGCATGTCTTCGCCCATTCCCAGTACCAGCACCGACAATGGCAATACCGGCGCAATCAGCGATTCGATTTCGGGCAACGCTGCCTCAGGTTCTGAACCAGGGACATAAAGCGGAATGTATTGCGCCACTGAAGCCCGGCTGGTCAGCAACCTTTCGCGGATCAAACGTTCGTTCGAGCGGTCATGATCTGCTGGCACACAGCGTTCATCCGTCGGCAACACACGCACACGATCCCACTCAAGATCGGCAGCACACAGGCTGTCAAAAACGGGGCCCGAAGTTGTTCCCCCAGGAACGGCCATTGCAACGGTATCATGGTGCAGCAATGCGGCCTCAAGGTCGCCCGCCAGCACGTTGGCCACGTCGATGGCAAGCATTTCGCGATCAGCATATTCCTGAATTTTCATGGCTTTATCCCTTGCCAGTGACGTCCGTCACGTTTCATCAGAAGTTCGGCGTCGCCCGGCCCTGTGCTGCCGCTGTCATAAGGCTTTGGTACGTCCCCACGTGCCAACCATCCGGCGATGATCGGATCGGTCCAGGCCCAGGCGGCCTCGACCTCATCCCCGCGCATGAACAGGGTCTGGTTTCCGCGGATCACGTCCATCACCAGGCGTTCATACGCATCTGGCGGGTCCTGATTTTCGGGGCCCAGGGCTTCGGCAAAGCTCATGTCCAAGGGAACGTCGATCAGTCGCATCCCCCCCTGCCCGGGTTCCTTGATCGTCACCTTCAGCGTGATCCCCTCGTTCGGCTGCAACCGGATCGACAACGTATTTGCATGGCGCCCCGCCTCTTCCCCAAATATCGAATGCGGCGCGTCCTTGAACATCACGTTGATCACCGACGAGCGCGCCACCAGGCGCTTACCGGTGCGCAGGTAGAATGGTGTACCTGCCCAACGCCAATTGCTGATATGGGCCTTCAACGCCACATAGCTTTCGGTGGTTGATCGCGGATTGCCAACGCAGTCCCGGTATCCCGGCCCGTCTGGACCGGCCGCAAACTGCCCCCGCACGATGTGGTGCGGTTCAACCGGATCAAGCGCCCGGATCACTTTAAGCTTTTCATCCCGAACTGCGTCAGGATCAAACTTGGCCGGAGGTTCCATCGCAATCAGGCAGAGCAGCTGCATCAAGTGGTTCTGCACCATGTCCCGCATCGCGCCCGCGCGCTCATAATAATCTTCGCGCCCTGCGATACCGACAGTTTCCGCAACCGTTATCTGGATATGGTCGACATACTGGCTGTTCCACAGCGGTTCGAACAGCATATTGCCAAACCGGACCGCCATCAGATTCTGGACGGTTTCCTTGCCCAGATAATGGTCGATCCGGTAGATTTGATTTTCATCAAAATGCGCGGCCAGTGTTGCATTCAACTCCCGTGCGCTCGCCAAATCATGCCCAAACGGCTTTTCGACCACAATACGGGTTTCTTCTGTCACCAGATCATACGCCCTAACCCGCTGGGCCAATGGTCCGAACAGGCTGGGACCGACTGAGAAATAGAAAGCGCGAACCCGGTCGGGCGAGAGTTTTTCACTCAGTACATCCCAACCATCCGTCGTCAGGGCATCCAGCGACACATAGTCGACCCGTTGCAGGAAATGGTTCAGGGCTTGCGAATCCTGCGCCCGTTCCGAAGCGTGCCGATGCAGCGACGCAGCTACCATGTTTCGAAAATCATCCGCCGAATGACCGGCACGCGCGGCTGCTATTATCCGGGCATCCTCGTGCCACTGACCCGCACAATACCGACGGTAAAGCGCAGGCAGGATTTTGCGCTGCGCCAGATCACCGGTGCCGCCGAAAATGATCAGATCAAATGGATCAACAGGGATGACACGTGAAACCATGAGTTGTCCTTACCCTGACACTTCCAGCATGTCCAATGTTAGCGCAACCAAAGCTCAATAAATCTCGCTGTTCAAAACTCTGTCAGAACCCCTGTGCCAGACTTACCAAACCCGCGACAAAGGGCTAGATCAGTTTGATAACTTCAACGAACCGGATGTGGGAATGAAAGACAACGCCCCTCAGCTTGCCAATGTCGGCAAGTTTCAGCGTAAACTGGTAACGGCCGACGGCCAGACCCGCGCAAAGGTTTCCCTTTCCAACCCTCAGACGCTGTGGTTCAATACCGGCACGCTGTGCAATATTGAATGCGCCAACTGCTATATCGCCAGCAGCCCGACCAATGATGCGCTGGTTTATATCACTGCGGACGAGGTTCGTGACTATCTTGATCAGATCAAAGCCCGCAATTGGCCGGTGCGTGAAATTGGTTTTACGGGCGGCGAGCCCTTCATGAACCCCGAGATGATCGACATGACACGCGCCGCGCTGGAGCGTGGGTACGAAGTTCTGATCCTGACCAACGCGATGGCCCCGATGATGCGCCGCAAGATGCGCGACGGTCTGCTGGCATTGCAAAAGACATTCAATGACAAGCTGACCCTGCGTGTTTCCGTAGATCATTACCGGGCAGGACTGCACGACCTTGAACGCGGCAAAGGAAGCTTTGGAAAAACCCTGACGGGTATGAAGTGGCTGCACGATCACGGCTTTAACATGGCTGTCGCCGGACGCACCGTTTGGGATGAGTCTGACACGGAAAGTCGTGCGGGTTACGCCGCATTCTTTTCAGAACACGGCTTTGGCATAGACCCGTATGATCCGACACAGACCGTCCTGTTCCCAGAAATGGACGAAACTGTCGAAGTGCCCGAGATTACAACGGCTTGCTGGGATATACTGAACAAGTCACCCGATGCGTTGATGTGCGCCAGCGCCCGCATGGTGGTGAAACGGAAAGGCGCTGATCACCCGGCGGTGCTGGCCTGTACCCTTTTGCCCTACGAGCCTGAGTTCGAGATGGGTCATTCTCTGGCCGAATCCGAAGCAGACGTTCACCTTAACCATCCCCATTGCGCCAAGTTCTGTGTGCTGGGCGGAGCCAGTTGTTCTGGCTGATCAGTTCAGGAGTTACCGGACTTCGTTCCAGTTGTAATAGTGTGTACGCGCCGGTCCCTTGGCTTTTTTACCTTGAGAGCATGCAGCATCAGATCCTGCACTTGCCCCTCGCTCAATTCACACGAAACTCGCCCACCATGTTGCGCCACTCTCCGGGTGCGATCATTTTGCGGTGGGTGAACTTGACAGAATGCAGCGGACCTTCGATTTCGCGCTGCCAGAAGTCGATGAATTTGAACAGTTTCGGATGATCCGGCGCAAGGTCGTAATCCTGCCAGATGAACGTGTTCAACACGTGGATGTAATCGGGCAGATGATAGAAAAACTCCGCCGTCGTCAGCCCATACCCCTTGAGCATCAGTTCGGTTTCGCTTGGCTTCATGCAGACCTCCTGTTTGATACAAGGTCCATTCAAGATACCACGAAAACCTTCTAATACTTATATAACAATATGTTACTTGAGTATTACCGGGGAAATTCCCCGTAAAGGCGCTGCTTGCTTGCACCTTATGTGCCGGGTCTGATAAGATACACCCACAAGATATAGACCCAGAACAAGACACGGGCAGTTTACGTGAGCGATACGCCAGAAATCCCCGAAAACATGGATGAAATCCCGCCCGAGCGCCCAGTCTATGACGGCCCGACGGTTTCCATCGAATCCGAAATGCGCACGTCCTATCTGGACTATGCCATGTCGGTCATCGTCAGCCGCGCGATCCCTGATTTGCGCGACGGGCTGAAACCGGTGCACCGGCGTATCCTTTATGCAATGCACGAAACGGGGAATACGCACGATAAGGCGTACCGCAAATCGGCCCGTCCGGTGGGCGACGTGATGGGTAAGTACCACCCGCATGGTGACAGTGCGATTTACGACGCGCTGGTGCGGATGGCGCAGGATTTTTCGATGTCGCTGCCGCTGCTGGATGGTCAGGGCAACTTTGGCTCGATGGACGGCGATAACCCGGCGGCGATGCGGTATACCGAAGTGCGGATGGACAAGCCCGCTGCTTCCCTGTTGGCTGATATCGAAAAAGAAACGGTCGATTTTCAGGACAACTATGACGGCAAGGACCGAGAGCCGACGGTTTTGCCGGCCCGTTTCCCGAACATGCTGGTCAATGGTGCCGGTGGTATCGCCGTGGGGATGGCGACGAATATCCCTCCCCACAACCTCGGCGAGGTGGTCGACGCCACGCTTGCGCTGATCGACGACCCCGACCTGACGTCAGAACAGCTGATTGAATACGTCCCCGGCCCCGATTTCCCGACCGGTGGCGTGATGCTGGGTCGTTCCGGTGCGCGTAAAGCCTATCTGGAAGGCCGTGGCAGCGTCATCATCCGGGCCAAGACCCGTGTCGAGGAACTGCGCAAAGATCGGTATGCGATTGTCGTGGACGAGATCCCGTATCAGGTGAACAAGGCCGCGATGATTGAAAAGATCGCCGAGGCCGTGCGCGAGAAGCGGATCGAAGGCGTGGCCCATGTACAGGACGAATCCGACCGCAACGGCGTACGCGTTGTGGTCGAGCTCAAGCGCGATGCGACGCCCGAGGTGGTGCTGAACCAGCTCTACCGCTTTTCGCCGATGCAGACCTCCTTTGGCTGCAATATGCTGGCGTTGAATGGTGGCCGCCCCGAACAGCTGACCCTGCGCCGGTTCCTGACCTCGTTCATCGATTTCCGTGAAGATGTCGTTGCCCGCCGTACCGCCTATGACCTGCGAAAGGCGCGCGAACGCAGCCACATCCTGTGTGGCCTGGCTGTGGCGGTGTCCAATGTCGATGAAGTGGTTGCAACGATCCGGTCGTCTGCGGACGCGGCGCAAGCGCGCGAAAAACTGATGACCCGCCGCTGGCCTGCCTCCGACATCGCTGGCTATCTGCGCCTGATCGATGATCCTTTGTCCAAGATGAATGACGATGGCACCTATAACCTGACCGAGGTGCAGGCCCGTGCCATTCTGGAGTTGCGCTTGCAACGACTGACTCAACTGGGCGTCAAAGAAGTCACGGACGAACTGGAAGAACTGGCTGCCAAGATCAAGGAATACCTTGATATTCTTTCCTCGCGCGAACGGATAATGAGCATCATCGCTGATGAGCTGCGCAGCGTGCGTGAACAGTTCGCGGTCGACCGCCGCACTGAGATCGTCGACTGGTCGGGCGACATGGAAGACGAAGACCTGATCGAACGTGAAGACATGGTCGTGACTGTCACTTCGGGCGGCTATATCAAACGCACGCCGCTGGCAGATTTCCGCGCCCAGAAACGCGGTGGCAAGGGCCTTTCGGGGATGCAGACCAAGGAAGAGGATGTTGTTACCAACCTCTTTGTTGCGAACACCCATACACAATTGCTGTTCTTCACAACAGACGGGATGGTCTACAAGCTCAAGACCTGGCGCTTGCCCCAATCCGGGCGCACCGGCAAAGGTAAGGCCATCGTCAACATCCTTCCGATCCCAACCGGCGTTTCCATCGCCGCGATCATGCCCGTGGATGTACCGGACGAGGAATGGGAAAACCTCCAGATCGTCTTTGCCACCAGCGCAGGTGACGTGCGTCGCAACCGGTTGTCGGACTTCACCAATGTCCGGCGCAACGGCAAGATTGCCATGAAACTGCCTGACGGCGTTGAACTGGTGAATGCGCGCATCTGTTCGGAAGACGAAGACGTGATGCTGGTCACCAATTCCGGCCGCGCGATCCGCTTCCGGACAACTGACGTGCGTGTCTTCAACTCGCGCGAATCCACAGGTGTCCGGGGGATCAGGCTGACCAACGGTGATCGTGTCGTTTCGATGTCCGTAATCCGCCATTTCGAGGCGACCCCCGAAGATCGTGTGGCCTATCTCAAGATGCGGCGTGCGGTTGCGGGGCTTACCGAAGAAGATGCCGGTGACGACGAGGAAGCCGCAGCAAGCAGCGATTTCAGCCAGGAAAAATATGCCGAGATGTCGGCGGCCGAAAACCTGATCCTGACCATAACCGCCGGAGGTGCAGGCAAGTTGAGTTCAAGCCACGACTACCCCGTGCGCGGACGTGGCGGCATGGGCGTGGCCGCGATGGACAAGGCGATGCGCGGCGGCGATCTGGTTGCATCCTTCCCGGTCGAGATCGATGATCAGATCATGCTGGCCACGTCAAAAGGCCAATCTATCCGGGTGCCGGTCGATGGCATCTCCTTCCGCTCACGCTCCGCGGGCGGCGTGAAAGTCTTCAATACCGGCAAGGGCGAAGAAGTCGTCAGCGTCGCGTGGATCGCCGATCAGGGCGACGAGGAAGAATGACAGTAACCCCGGGCACCGGTTCGACGGTTCCCGGGGTTCAGTTCATGTCAGGTAGGCATTGAAAAATGCAATGGTCCGGCTCCAAGCCAGATTTGCCGCAGCTTCGTCATACCTGGGCGTCGTATCATTGTGAAAACCGTGATTGACATCCGGATAGAAGTGCACGCTGAACTTCTTTTGATTGGCTTTCAACGCCTCTGAATATGCAGGCCATCCAGCGTTGATACGCTCGTCCAGACCGGCATAGTGAATCATAAGGGGTGCTACGATGGACGGAACATCTTCGGCTGGTGGTTGCCGACCGTAGAATGGCACCGAGGCTGCAAGGTCCGGATAGGCCACGGCCAACGCGTTGCAAACACCTCCGCCATAGCAGAAGCCGACAGCGCCAACTTTGCCGGTTGAAAGATCATGATCACGAAGGAATTCAAAGGCGGCGAAGAAATCCGCCATCAGTTTTTCCCGGTCCATCGAGCGCTGCATCTCGCGCCCTTCTTCATCAGTACCGGGATAGCCGCCAAGGGGGGACAACCCATCAGGTCCAAAAGCAAGGAAACCGGCCTTGGCCGCGCGGCGCACAACGTCCTCGATATAAGGGTTCAGACCCCGGTTCTCGTGCACGACCAGTACCGCTGGCAGTTTACCCGCGGCATTTGCCGGCATCGCCATCAGGCCGCTGGTTTCGCTATGCCCATCCGGGCTGTCATATGCGACCACCATGGTTTGGATCGCGGGATCGTCCGGGGCCACCTGTTGCGCCCAGGCGTAATTGGGTTGCAACTGGTCCAGAATCATTGCGCCTGTCATTCCGGCAGCCGTGTATTTACCGGCTTTTGAAATGAACTCACGCTTGGACATCGTACCGTGCACATATCCGTCGAATATCTCTAGGATACGCGGATCAAAATCACTGGCTTTCTTGCGGGCTTTTCCGGTCATCGAAGCCTCCCAGGCGATGGTATCGGTGCACCGATTCTAACGCCTGAGCTGCAATTCGGAAACTCACAAATCGTAGAGCGCGCCGAACTTGGCCTCGAGATAGCTTAGCAATGGGTCCGGTCCGGGCTCGATGCCGCTTGCACGGGCAATCACCTCGCGCGGTGCATAAAGGCCACCATGCTGCTGCACATGCTCACGCAGCCAGCCGGTTGCGCCGGTGGTGTCGCCGCGGGCCAGTTGCGCGTCAAGATCGGGCTCTGAACCGCGCAAGGCCTGGTAGAGGCACCCAGCATAGACATTGCCCAGCGAGTATGTCGGAAAGTAACCGAACAACCCAACCGACCAGTGCACATCCTGCAAACAACCGTTCGAGGGCTTGTCGACCGCATAACCGAAATCTGCCTTAAACCGATCATTCCAGGCGGCCTCCAGATCGCCGACCTGCAAGTTTCCGGCCATCAGCGCGCGTTCCAGATCAAACCGCAACATGATGTGCAGATTGTATTGGACCTCATCCGCCTCGGTGCGGATATAGCCGTTATGGACGCGGTTGACCGTCGCATAAAACGCATCCGGGTCGGCAATGCCGAAATCGCCGAACGCCTCTTTCATTTGTTCGAACAACCAACCGGTAAAGGCCCGCGACCGACCCAACTGGTTTTCGTAGATCCGGCTTTGACTTTCATGCACGCCCATCGACACACCAGAGCCGAGCGGTGTCAGCAGGTATTTCCTGTCGATCCCCTGTTCATAGGCGGCGTGGCCCACCTCGTGAATGGTGGAATAGAAACAGTTGAACGGGTCGGTTTCGCTGGTTCGCGTGGTGATGCGGACGTCAAGACCGCTGCCGGAACTGAACGGGTGAACCGCCTTGTCCACGCGGCCATTGTTCAGGTCATAGCCAAAAGCGATCGCCAGTTTTTGTGTCAGACGCATCTGGGTCTGCTCATCAAAACTGCGGTTCAGGGCAGCGGGTTCGGGTCGCTCCAGCACAGCGGCGCGCAGGGCCACCAGTCGTGGGCGCATCTGGTCGAAGATATCCGCAATCTGTGCGCTGGTCGTGTAAGGCTCGTAATCTTCGACCATGGCGTCGTATACGTCGCCCCCTTGTGCCAGCGCCTCGCCTTCCTGTCGTTTCAGCGATACGACCTCTTCCAGAACCGGAAGAAAGGCCGAGACATCTTCGTCCGCGCGCGCCTGCGCCCACTTTCCCTGCGCGGCGGATGTCACACGGGCAATCGCCGTCGCCAGATCGGCTGGCACCTTCACCGCGCGATCATATGCGCGCCGGATTTCACGCATCTGCGCCTTGCCGACCTCATCCTGAGGCGCGGCCTGATCCAGCCATTCGGCAACACGAGGATCAGAACGACGTGCGTGCAGGACAGATTCGATAGCTGCCATTTCTTCGGCGCGCTGTGGCGCTGCGCCGCGCGGCATGACGGTTTCCTGATCCCAGCCAAGCCGACCGGCGATCTGGCCCAAAGCCGAAGTTTCCCGCTGAAAGGTCATCAGTTCATTGAAAGCGGTCATAATTTTTAAACTCCGCGCACAGATGTTGCGATTGGATAAGCCGTGAGGAACCGCGCGCGCAGGATCAGCGTCCAAACGATGACGGCCATAAACTGGTGGAAGATAGCGACCTGCCATGGCGCGCCGTAAACCACGGTCACGATGCCGACGACGACCTGTAACGAAAGCGCGGCGAAAGCAGCGTTGAAGGCAAAACGCGTCTGCGGATGCGCGCTGCCGCTGCCACGTCGCCAGACGACAACGGCGAAGATGAACAGCAGATACCCTGCACACCGGTGGATGAACTGTACCAGACCGGGGCTTTCAAAGAAGTTTCGCCACATCGGCTCCAACATAGTCGCATCCGGTGGAAGCAACTGCCCTCCCATCAGCGGCCAGTCGGTGTAAGACCGCCCGGCGTCGATCCCGGCGACAAGCGCGCCAATGAGTATTTGTAAAAAGGCGAAGTGCATCAGCCCTGTGGACAATGAAAACAGCCTGACCTCTTTGGCCCGGCGCGCCTGCATCAGGTCACGTTCTTCCCGGCCAAGTTCAAAGATGTACCAGGCCAGCGCTCCCAGGATCACAAAAGCCAACCCCAAATGCGTTGCCAGACGGTAACTTGCAACAGCCGTCATGCCTTCACCCTGGGTGACGCCCGAGGCCACCATCCACCAACCAACAGCGCCCTGCAGACCGCCAAGAAGACCCGGAACGATCAGCTTTCCCGTCCACCCTGTCGGGATCTTGCGGGTGAGAAGAAAAGTCAGAAATCCAGCGGCCCAGACCAGACCGATCATGCGACCCAACTGACGATGGCCCCATTCCCACCAATAGATGGATTTGAAATCACCCAGTTCCATCCACTGGTTTTGGATGCGCCATTGGTCAATCTGCTTGTACTTGTCGAACTCTGCCTGCCAGTCCGCTTCGGTCATCGGCGGCAAAGCTCCGGTGATCGGGCGCCATTCGGTGATCGAGAGGCCGCTGTCAGTCAGGCGCGTCAAGCCGCCAACCGCGATCATCACAACGACCAGAGCAAACAGGATCATCAGCCAGACGCGGATCGCATTGCGCGCGCCGCCGCGCCCCCGGTCGATCATACCGGGTTGAACCGCCTGTTGTTTTTTGGTGTCCGTGACCTCTTCGAAGATGCTGCGCTTACCGCTCATGCTGTCCTCATGTCCTGATTTCGTCGCAAGCTAGGGCTTGGGCAAAGATAGGTCCAGCCTCAGCCTTTATCCTTCCAGCGGACCATCTGACGCATGATCCCGTGCAACATCTGCACATCGGCCCGCGTCATCCGCATCCGCGACCACAGGTTGCGCAGGTTTACCTTCATCCCTTCGGCCTTTTCGGGAGGGTAGAAGAACCCCGCCTCCTCCAGCCTGTCCTCGTAATGCTCGACAAGTTTTTCGACCTCGACCCCAGTGGCCCAGTCACCTTTGCCCAGGTCAGTCGATTCATGCACCACTTCGCCGGTCTGGCGCATCCACTCATAGGCGGTCAGCAATACGCATTGACCAAGGTTCAGCGAAGCATATTCCGGGTTTACCGGCACCGAGATGATCGCGTTGGCCTTGGCGATGTCTTCATTCTCTAGCCCTGCGCGTTCAGGGCCGAACAGAACGGTAACCTTCTCGCCCGCAGCGATCTTTTCGGCGGCAACCTTCATTGCGTGTTCGGGGCTGTAGACAGGTTTGGTCAAGCCCCGCTGACGGGCTGTCGTGGCGAAGACAAACGTGCTGTCGGCCAGCGACCCGGCCAAGTCGTCAAACAGCTGCGCCTCATCCAGCAAGCGCCCTGCTCCGCTGGACATTGCCACCGCTTTGGGGTTCGGCCAGCCGTCACGCGGGGCTACGATACGCATCCGGTCCAGCCCAAAGTTCCACATCGCCCGCGCAGCAGCACCGATGTTTTCACCCATTTGCGGGCGCACAAGCACGAAGGAAGGCTGGGGTTTGACGCTGGGCATGGCTCACCTTAAGAAAACTTGGCCTGCTGTAATTGGCAGGCTCTTGCAGGGCAAGGCGCAGGGGCGTTATTTGCAGGCTCTGGACCATAAAAGTTTGCTTCCCAGCCGCAATCCGCTAAACCGCGCCAAAGACTGAAAGCCGAAGGACGCGCCCATGGACACCCCCGAGCAGCCGCAGATTTACCTGATCACGCCTCCGACCATCGAGTTGAGCACGTTCACGAACAAGCTGGCGACTGTGCTGGACGGGGTCGAGATTGCCTGTATTCGCCTCGCTTTGGCCGGAAGCGACGAAGATACCATCGCCCGTGCAGCGGACGCTTGTCGCGAAGTCGCCCATACGCGCGACGTGGCCATCGTGATATCGAACCATGTATTGCTGGCGCAGCGCCTGGGGCTGGACGGGGTGCATCTGGATGATGCTGCACGCTCGGTCCGCACCGCGCGCAAGGAACTGGGTGCCGATGCAATCGTCGGAAGCTTTTGCGGCGCGTCCAGCCACGATGGTATGACTGCTGGCGAAAACGGAGCGGATTATGTGGCCTTCGGTCCTGTCGGCTCGGCCAAACTGAGAGATGGGACCCGCGCCGAAAAGGATCTGTTCCAATGGTGGTCCGAGATGATCGAGGTTCCGGTTGTGGCCGAAGGTGGGTTGACGCCCGAATTGATCCGCGACCTAGCCCCCTGCACCGATTTCTTTGGCATTGGCGATGAGATATGGGGCAGTGACGATCCTCTGGGCGCGCTGAAAACGCTGCTGGCCGCGTTGCCTTAACCCAGCACCCAAGGCTCGACAATCCAATAGACCCCGGCACCTGCAATCAGCATCGAGGCCAGAACCGATATCCGGCCTCGTTTACGGTGTGAGCCGCCAGAAAACAAAAGCGCCAGAGCAAGCCCCGCAAAGGCTACAACAACAAGCGGCAGAATATTCCCGGCGCCAAAGCCTAGGATGGCCGGAGGCAGATGATCTGGCGGTACCCCGATGCCGATCAGGGCCGACGCAAATACCAGACCTTGAAGACCGCCAATGGCGAGAACCGCCAGCAAACGCCAGACCTGCAATCGCCGGGCAACCAGGTTCCACAGCGCCAGAACGATGGTCGAAGCCACCAGAACCGGGACCTCGCTCACTTTTCCTGCATCCAATACGCCATACAAACCCAACCCAAGCCCGATCAGAGCGCCCGCTGACAGGAACACCAGTTGGGACACCACTGGGCGCAACTTCAAAGACAGAAACACTAGCGCCAAGGCGAGTATGGACGGCTTGATCGGGTTTCGGACAAAATGATCGGCCCCTTTTGTGAAATATGTCCGCAGCGTTTGCTGCGTTGTCAGAGACGCCCCGCCTTGCAAGGGGATCAGCGGGCTGGTTTCACCGGCAGCCAAATACCCGGTGTATGGGGCTGCAACATTTTGCTGTCGCAGAACGATTGGCCCGTTTTCTGACGGCCAGCTCAGACGCAGGTTTGACACCTGATCGGGTAAAGATGCAGTCAGCAACAGTTTGGAAATGCGTACTTTTTCCGTATCCCCCACTACAGGAATACGCACACCTTCATAAGACAAACTCAATCGCTCTGGTGCCTCTACCACAAGATTTTGTTTCCATAGCTGAACGAACTCTTTGATCTGGGGTTCCAGTTCAGAGGAAACCAGACGCCGCAAGGATTTGTAGTTTGGATCGTCGGAAAACGAACCGGGCTGCGCGGGATTGTTCCCGGTCAACATAGCCTCGGCATTCCATTTCAACTCAAGAAACAAAGTGTCGGACTTGACCCAGAAATCAACGACGGTCGGCGGGGCGGATTGCGCCCTGCCCGATCCGGGATGCAAAATTACAAGAACAAGAAAACTCAGGGCACAGGTTTTGAGGGTTCGAAAGATGGCGCGGAAAACAGGGCCATTCATACGAAAAGCTCCAACAGGAAAATCAAATTACCAATCATTGCCTTCGATTGTTCCCGCGAAGGCGGCAGATCGCAAGCCCAAAGGGCATATGGGACCTGTGCACCGCAAATCTCTGATTGCGGTAACGTTCTGACTTGCATGGGCATCACCGCTGCGGCATGACGTCCTTTATGACTCAGAACAGTAATATCCTGTGTATCGGCTCGGTCCTGTGGGACGTGATCGGACGATCGGCCAGTGCCATGCGGCAAGGCTCGGACGTGCCTGGCCGGATTACCCGCCTGCCGGGTGGTGTTGCGATGAACATAGCCATGACGCTGGTACGTTTTGGTATGACGCCAACCCTGCTGACCGCCATTGGCCGCGACCCCGAGGGCGACGAGCTGATACATGCCTGTTCCCGCCTCGGAATGATCACGGATCACATCTATCGCTCGCAGGACCTGCCGACCGACCGGTATATGGCTGTCGAAGGTGCCAACGGGTTGATCGCGGCCATTGCCGATGCGCATTCACTGGAAGCCGCTGGCGCTAAGATCCTGCGACCGCTGATGCACGGCCCGCTTGGCTATGAAAACACGCCCTTTGAGGGACCTATTGCGCTTGACGGCAACCTGACCCTGAACCTGCTGGAAGAAATCGCCCAAAGCCCTGCATTTGCCCGTGCCGATCTGCGTGTTGCCCCGGCCTCTCCCGGCAAGGCCGAGCGCCTATTGCCCTTCCTGAAACATGCCCGCGCCACGCTTTATGTGAACCTGGAAGAGGCAGGAATACTTTGCCAACGCGAATTCACCGATTCTGAAACTGCTGCAAAAGGCCTTCTGGATCGTGGCGCGCTACGCGTGCTGGTGACTGACGGTGGAAACTCAGCTACGGTCGGCAGTTCCGACGAAATTCTGACCCAAACACCCCCATCCGTTCTGGTCACCCGTGTGACCGGTGCCGGGGATACCTTCATGGCGGCTCATATCGCCTCCGAATCCGGCGGCGCATCGAGTGATGAGGCTCTGACCCGCGCTCTGCATGCCGCAGCAACCTACGTTTCCGGAGAAACCCCACTGTGATCGACATTCAATATTCAGCCGAGGTCCGCGCTGCCAAGGACGCAGGCCGTCCCATCGTTGCGCTGGAAAGCACCATCATCACCCATGGAATGCCCTACCCGCAAAACATCGAAGTTGCGGCGCAGGTCGAACAGGACATCCGTGATGCCGGCGCAGTTCCGGCAACCATGGCGGTGATTGAAGGCAAACTACACGTGGGGCTCGAGCCCGACCAGTTGCAATGGCTGGGTCAGGCTCAAGGCGTTGCCAAAATCTCGCGCGCGGATATGGCGGCCTGCATCTCGACCGGTGAAACCGGCGCCACAACCGTGGCCGCCACCATGATCGCCGCACATTACGCCGGGATCGAGGTATTTGCTACTGGCGGCATCGGTGGTGTGCATCAGGGGGCTGAGACGACGTTCGACATCTCGGCTGATCTGCACGAACTTGGCCATACACCGGTCACCGTTGTCGCAGCTGGGGCCAAGGCCATCCTCGATCTGGCCAAAACTCTTGAGGTTCTGGAAACACTGGGGGTGCCCGTCATCGCCCATGGTCAGGACGCGTTCCCTGCCTTCTGGTCTGCAAAATCACCCTATGCCGCCCCCCTGCGCATGGACACGCCAGAAGCTATCGCCAAGGCCCACGCAACCCGTCGCGCGTTGGGCCTGCCCGGCGGGCAGCTGGTGGCCAACCCGATCCCGATCGCGGATCAGATCCCTGCCGAAATACTGGCCCCCATCATCGCCGAGGCGCAGGCTGATGCAGATGCGCATCGGATTACCGGAAAAGATGTGACGCCTTATCTGCTGCAACGTATCTTTGAAATGACCGAAGGCCGTTCGCTGACCGCCAACATTGCCCTTGTGCGCAACAATGCGCGCCTCGCTGCGGCGATTGCACGCGCACTGGTAGAACAGGGATAACGCAAGCCTATTGTGCCAAAGCCACTGATTGACTACCTAAATCCCGACAACCACTCGGAACCAAGATGAATACACCGTTCGACGAAGAACCGCATCATCGCCGCCCCGGCATGCTGGCACGGCTGCGCGCGTCGTTCCTGACGGGGCTGGTTGTCATTGCCCCGGTCTGGCTGACGGTCTGGCTGATCTGGTCAGTTGTCGGTTGGATCGACAGCGCGGTCCTGCCGCTGGTGCCTCATCAGTTCCAACCGGAACAATACGTTGGTATCAACCTGCGCGGTGTAGGTGTGGTGATCTTCCTGATCTTTACCGTGATCGTAGGGTGGATCGCCAAAGGAATCCTGGGGCGGTCCCTGATCCTGTTCGCTGAAAGCGTGGTAGATCGGATGCCGGTCGTCCGCTCGATCTATTCCGGGATCAAACAAATCTCGGAAACCGTATTTGCCCAAACCGAACGCTCTTTTGAAAAGGCTTGCCTGATCCAGTACCCCCGCCGTGGGATCTGGGCCATTGGGTTCGTCTCGACAACCGCCAAAGGCGAAATCAGCAAACGCGCGGAAACCGGCGGAGAGCTGCTCAGCGTCTTTGTTCCGACCACCCCCAACCCGACCTCGGGCTTCTTGCTGTTTTTCCCGGCGGAAGACGTAATTATGCTGGACATGACAATTGAGGATGCCGCGAAACTGGTGATCTCGGCCGGGCTCGTTTATCCCAACGAAAAAGACCCCACGCAACCGCCCGAGTGATTAACCGAACATGGCTGGCAGATCGACAGTACTGGTCAGACCCAGATCGCTCTTGTGCTTGGCCAGAAAACGATCCGCCGCCGCCCGCCCCGCCTGTTTCAGCTTGTGCAATATAACCGGGTTGGGCACGGTTTTTGTGGCAACAGACAGGCTGCTCATCAACTCGTTATCCGCAATCATATGCACCAGGACGCGGCTCATGTCCCCGGCCTTCAGCTTGCCCTCTTTCAAAAGCCGCTGAACAAAGCTGATTGCCCGCAATTCGCGAAACAGGGATGAATTGAAGCTGATCTCGTTGATCCGGTTCTGGATCTGCTGCGGTGTGACCGGCACCGCGTCGCGCTCCAACGGATTGATATTCACGATCACCACATCATCCGGCAGATCAGTGTTGAACAGCGGATAGAGCGCCGGATTACCAGTATAACCGCCATCCCAATAAGCCTCGATCCGGTTCGTCTTTGGATCAAATATCTCGACAGCCTTGAACAGGGTCGGCAGGCAGGCCGAAGCCAGAATAGCATCTGTCGAGACCTCCTCGCCGGTAAACACCCGGATCTTACCGCTTCTCACACAGGTGGCGCACACAAACAGGCGGGGTCCCGAATCGGCGCAAACTTCCGCAAAATTGAACCTGTCCACCACCGGCTCCAGCGGATTGCTGTAGAATGGACCATAGGCATAAGGCGACACCATCCGCGACCAGGCATCACCAATGGAAAACGGCACCGAATATTCCATCGCCTGCGCGATTGCGGCCGGTTCCAACCCGCGAAACCAATTGGCAATGCGCATGTCACCAATCGCGCCCATACGCCTCCAAAGCCCATCCAGTTGCGCGCGCGCGCCCTCGCGTCCTGAATGAACCATCCCCGATTTGAACGCCGCACCATTCAACGCACCGGCAGATGTTCCGGTGATAGCGGCAACCTCGATGTCTTCTTCATCCAGCAGACGGTCAAGCACACCCCAGGTGAACGCCCCATGCGCACCGCCGCCCTGCAAAGCCAGATTGATCCGTATCACAGCCCTCACCCTTCATCTTTTCAAAAATACTCCGGGGGTTTGGGGGCAGCGCCCCCAAGGCCAATCACAAGGCGGTCCAACCGCCATCGACAGAAATCGTGGTTCCCGTGATCTGCGCCGCCGCGTCTGAGCACAGGAAAATGGTTGTTCCGCCCAATTGCTCAACCGTGGCGAATTCCTTGGAAGGTTGCCGTTCCAGAAGCACGTTTTTCACAACCTCCTCGCGGCTCATATTATATTCTTTCATTGTGTTCGGGATCTGGGCCTCGACCAGAGGCGTCAGCACATAGCCCGGGCAAATAGCGTTGCAGGTGATCGGTTCTTGCGCGGTTTCCAGTGCAACGGTCTTGGTCATCCCTACCACCCCGTGCTTGGCGGCAACATAGGCTGCCTTGAACGGCGACGCCGTCAGGCCGTGAGCCGATGCGATATTCACTATCCGACCCCATCCCGCCTTGCGCATCATCGGCAGCGCGGCAGCGGTCGTGTGAAAGGCCGAGTTCATGTTGATCGCGATAATCGCATCCCATTTATCCACCGGGAACTGATCGATCGGGGATACATGTTGAATGCCCGCGTTGTTCACGAGAATGTCGCAAGATCCGGCCTGTTCAATCAGCGCGCGGCACTCTTCACCTTTTGACATGTCCGCCTTGATGTAACGTGCTTTGGTTCCGGTCTCTTTGGCAATCTCAGCGGCCAGCGCGTGATCTTCGTCACGGTCCGTAAAGGAATTCAGGACGACATCCGCTCCGGCCTTCGCCAGCTCACGCGCGACCCCCAGACCGATGCCAGAATTAGATCCCGTGATGATTGCTGTTTTGCCGGAAAGGCTCATGACCGTTCTCCCTGATGCGATGATTTGGTGCACAATGCCATGCTGCACCTGCAAAGAAAACGGGGAAACACACCGGTCCGAAATCCCAGCCTGACACTTCTCAAGCAGCCAAAAAAAACGCCCGCACGAAGCGGGCGTTAAGTTATTGAGGCAGGTTTCATACAGGCAAGAAACCTATCGAGCAGTGCATCCTTTATAAGCAATTCCACGCCTTCGTCCAAGCTAAAAGTTTGATAATATGAAAAATCATCACTACGGTGAATCCCAACAAAATAAGGCCAGAGCAGGATTGTTTCCAAAATGAGCCCGGATTTTCTCCGACCGTTTCGACCACTTGTGGCGGGAATCGCCAGCATTTTCATGATCTCTGTCGCCCATGCAGAATCGTCTCATGGCATAGCTATGTATGGGGACCCGGCCCTACCACCGGATTTTGTGTCCCTACCCTATGCCAACCCCGATGCGCCCAAAGGCGGTAAAGTCGTTTTCGGAAATACCGGCGGCTATAACAGCCTGAACCCGTTTTTGCAAAAAGGCACCTCGCCCTGGCAATTGCCTTTTTGGACCCATGAAAGCCTGATGGGGCGATCCTGGGACGAACCTTTCACACTTTACGGGCTGTTAGCCGAATCAGTTGAGACGCCTCCGGACCGGTCGTGGGTTGAATTTACCCTACGGGAAGAGGCCCGTTTTTCTGACGGCACCCCGGTCACGATTGACGACGTGATCTGGTCATACGAGACGCTCGGTACTCAGGGGCATCTGCGCTATCGCGGTTTTTGGGACAAGATCGACAGGATCGAACAGACTGGCCCGCGTTCGGTTCGGATTACTTTCAACGTGCCGGATCGCGAACTTGCCCTTCTCGCAGGGATGCGTCCGATCCTGCAAAAGGCGCAGTGGCAGGACAAGGAATTCGCCGACGCCGCTTTGCACGATGTCCCAATCGGCACCGGCCCCTATGTGATCGATAGCTACGAGGCGGGGCGCTATGTGAACCTTCGTCGCAACCCCGAATATTGGGGGCAGGATATCCCGTTCCGTCGCGGCACCATGAATCTGGATGAAATGCGGATCGAGTTCTACGGCGACGGCAGCGTCCTGTTCGAAGCCTTCAAAGCCGGTGAGCTATCAGCGGTGCGTGAGTTCAACGGCGACAAATGGGACACGCAATACAGCTTCCCCGCCGTTCAGCGCGGCGATGTCATCAAGACCGAGATCCCGCATGGCAAACCGTCAGGCATGACCGGGTTCGTGATGAACACCCGCAAGGCCCCGTTCGACGACTGGCGCGTTCGCGAGGCCCTGACGCTGGCCTTCAATTTCGAGTTCATCAACGACACGATCACTGGTGGGGCGCAGCCACGGATTACGTCCTACTTCTCGGGCTCAGACTTGGCCATGCAGCCCGGACCGGCCCAAGGGCAGGTAAAAGCCCTGCTGGAACCCTTTGCCTCGGATCTGATCCCCGGCACGCTGGAGGGGTATGAGCTGCCGAAGGGCGACGGTTCAGCCCGCAACCGCGCAAATATTCGCAAAGCCACCAAACTGTTGACCGAAGCGGGTTGGACCGTTCAGGACGGGGTTCTGCGCAACACGAATGGTGACCCGTTCAAAATGACGGTCTTGCTACAGCAGGGGGATAGCGAGATGGCGTCGGTGGTCGAGATTTTTTCCCGCGCGCTGGAACGACTTGGCATTCAGGTCATGACGGAACAGGTCGACAACGCGCAGTATGTCGGGCGCACCGGGGAACTGGATTTTGATGTTACGCCTTTCCGGCGTGCTCTTTCACTGTCTCCAGGCAACGAACAGCGTTTGTATTGGGGAAGCGAGAACGCGGACACACCCGGTACACGCAACCTGATGGGCGTGGCCTCACCTGCTGTTGATGCGATGATTGACGCCATGCTTGCCTCGGAAACACCTGAAGATTTTACCGCTGCAACCCGCGCGCTTGACCGGGTTCTGACGGCCGGTCGCTATGTCATCCCGATCTGGAGTTTTGATGTCGGGCGGATTGCCCACATCCGCGAGCTCAAGTTCCCTGAGACTGTGCCAATCTATGGCGACGGACCGCAATACATGCCGGAAGTGTGGTGGTACGACGCCGGGTAATCACTTGAACATCAGGGCAGCCGGGCTTTGCACGACAGCGGCTGTTCTCCGCGGGGTGTTGGCGGACCCCTTGAAAAACACGATTCCTTCGCGCTTCCAGCACGATTGGCCCCGGAAAACCACGCCTGTCGGCGGAATTCAGCACATGGCCATCACACTAGGGATACGTTTCGCGACAGCAGGTCGCAGCATCAGATGTAGGCCATATCGGATGCCGGATGATCCCATGAGACGCACCTTCAGCCTGCTTCGGTCAACGTTAAAAGCTGCATTGAATCGCGGTATTTAGACATAACCCAAAGATGGAGGTCGCCTTTACAACTCGCGCGCCGGGAATACCCGGTTCCGCACCAAACAGATCTCCTGATCCGCAGGTGCTTTAAACAGTTTCAAGCCTGCCGCCCTGTTGCGGCAGGTATTGCAGAGGCACAATCTTGTAAAAGGAATGCAGTGGCATGCTGCGACATTTTGTCATGTCTTCCCTAACGGCACCCATTACGTACCCTAAAGAGGGGGAGAGCAGTCCTAAACGCTACATAAGGAAAGCTCATACATGATGAACTGGACGGATCTGACACAAGACTGGAATGCGGCCTACGCACGTGCAAAGCGGCGTTTTCCGAATTTGCGTGACCAGGACATGATGCGCGTATCAAAAGATCGTAAAGGGTTCGAAGCCTATCTGGCAGAGCGTCACCAGTTAACCATGAACGAAGCTCATGAAGAGGTCGAAGATTTCCTGTTCACCGAAGGTCTGAACAGAGAATTCTGCCGCGCGTCGCTAAGCAAGTGATGTGACCCAAAGGATTGTCGCATCTTCGTCACTGACGGAGATTACGTTATGGCCCATGCTGCCATCGTAATAGGCGCTGTCACCCCTGCGCATTTCAACCGGCTCATAGAATTCGGTATAGAGCCGGACAACACCGGTCAGAACATACATGAACTCTTCGCCATCGTGGCGCACCCAGCCGTCGAATTCGTCCATGGATCGCGCCCGAACCCGCGCGCGGTAGGGCAGCATGTGTTTCTTGGTCAGGGTTTCGGCCAGCAACTCATGCTCGTAGGTCGTTGTCGCATGGGCCGCCCCTTCGCCCATCCTGGTAATCGCCATCCGTCCGATGACCTGATCCCGCTGCGGCGGTGTGAAAAGCTGAGGCACCGAGATTTCCAAGCCAACCGCAAGCTTTTTGAGCGCGTCATAGGTTGGTGACATCTGCCCGTTCTCGATCTTGCTGAGAGTAGAACGGGCCAAACCGGCCTGACTGGCGGCCTGCTCCAGCGTCCATTTCCGCGCTTTTCGCAATTCGCGCACGCGCGCGCCAAGGTCCAGCGGTTCAACTTCGGTGTGATCGCCGGAATCGCGGGCAATTCGGATCAGGGATTTGGGATCTTGGGTGCTCATGCCATTCTCTATAGGCTTGGCCAGCCGCGCTTGCAACGCGCCAGACACCACGTTAGCCAATGGCTATGTTATCTGTCTTCGATCAGGGGGCGCCCGCGCCCTGCCCAGCACCCTTCAATCTGGCGGCGCACGTCCTTGGCCGCGCGGATCAGGTCCCCGACAAAGTGGCTTTGTCGGTATTAATGCCCCACGGCGCGCAGGACTGGACCTATCACGACCTGCAATCCGCCGTATTGGGCACTGGCACAGGATTGCTGCAAGCAGGTCTGACACCCGGCGATACCGTTCTGATGCGGCTCGGCAATACAGTGGATTTCCCGATTGCCTATCTGGGCGCGATTTCAGTGGGTATCATTCCGGTGCCGACATCGTCGCAACTGACGGAACCCGAAACCGCCAGAATGATAGACGATCTGTCCCCGGCTGCGGTTCTTCGTGATCCCGCTGTCTCATGCGCGCCTCATCCCAGACAGATCGAGTTGGATGCATTAAAGGCCATGCGCGACCTTCCACCCGCCGGTTATGACCTGGGTGACCCCGAGCGTATGGCATATGTCGTCTACACCTCGGGAACGTCGGCTAGTCCGCGTGCCGTGGCCCACGCCCATCGGGCCATCTGGGCGCGGCAGATGATGGTCGATGGCTGGTATGGTCTGCGCGCGTCCGATCGGCTGTGTCACGCCGGTGCGTTCAACTGGACCTATACACTTGGCACCGGGCTGATGGACCCGTGGACCATCGGCGCAACCGCCTTGATCCCGGAACCGGGAACAGCAATCACCGCCCTGCCTGCTCTGCTCCACCAGCATCGCGCAACGATCTTTGCGGCGGCACCGGGGGTCTTTCGCAAGTTGGTGCAAGAGTATGAGCAAATCAGCTTGCCTGACCTGCGCCACGGTTTATGCGCGGGGGAAAAGCTTTCGCGCGCCCTGCACGAGAAATGGTCAAGCGCCACCGGTACGGAGTTGTTCGAAGCCTACGGCATGTCGGAATGCTCGACCTTCATATCCTCCAGCCCGGCCCACCCTGCGCGCGGCGACGCATTGGGGCACCCGCAACCGGGTCGTCGCGTGGCCATTCTGGGCCCGGACGGCCCGGTGCCGCAGGGGCAAGAAGGCACCATTGCCATTCATCGGTCTGACCCCGGATTGATGCTGACCTACCTCAATGCACCCGATGAAGTTGAAACCCGGATGCAAGGCGAATGGTTCCTGACCGGAGATCAAGGGGCAATGGCAGTGGACGGCCAGATCAGTTATCTGGGCCGGGACGACGACATGATGAATGCCGGAGGCTACCGCGTGTCCCCGGTCGAGGTCGAAACCGCCCTGTCCCGTTTTCCCGGCATCACGCAGGTCGGCGCGGCTGCGGTCGAGGTCAAACCGGACACACTTGTGATAGCAGCCTTCTATACCGGCCCGGAAAAGCTGGACGATGCGGCCCTGCGCGCCTATGTCGAGGCCAATCTGGCGCGTTACAAACAACCGCGCGCCTTCATCCACCTGTCAGCGCTGCCCACCGGCGGCAATGGCAAACTCCTGCGCCGGGCGTTGCCGGCCTATTTCGAGGCACCAGCCACATGACCCAGACCGTCAAGCTCGACATCCTGTCCGATCCGATCTGCCCGTGGTGCTATATCGGCAAAACGCATCTAGACAAAGCATTGGCCAATGTGCCCGAACACCCTTTTGTCATCGAATGGCATCCGTTTCAGTTGAACCCTGATATGCCGGACGCAGGTATGGACCGTCGCGAATATCTGGAACGCAAGTTCGGCGGCAAGGACGGTGCCGTGCGTGCTTATGCGCCTGTGGTTGAACATGCTGAAAACGCCGGTCTGAAGATCGACTTCGAAGGCATGAAGCGCACGCCCAACACGCTGGATGCACATCGTCTGATCCATTGGGCTGGGATCGAGGGCAAACAGAATGCCGTGGTTGACGCGCTGTTTGATGCCTACTTTGTTCAGGCCCGCGATATCGGCGACCCCGAAGTATTGGCTGACATCGCAGACAGCGCCGGAATGGACGCCGCAGTGGTCATGAAGCTGCTAAAATCCGACGCTGACCGCGAGGATATTCGAAACCGCGACACCCACTCACGCGAAATGGGCGTCAGTTCGGTCCCGACCTACATAGTTGCCAACCAACATGCCGTTCCGGGTGCTCAACCACCTGAAATGTGGGAGAAAGTGATCGCCGAGATCATGTCTCAACTTGAGGCTTCTCCTGCAGAATAGCACAGAGGTCTGTGCGAATTTCCAGTCTGGTCTAACCCGATTCACCGTGATAGCGCGAACAGGTTAGGAGTGCTTCATGGCCAACCGCATGTCGAAGGCGGAATTCATTGCGCTGATCGCAATGATGTTCGCCACTATCGCGTTTTCAATCGATTCAATGCTGCCTGCCCTGCCCGAAATCGGCGCGCAGCTTAGCCCCGATGACGTCAATCGCGCCCAACTGATCTTGACATCCTTCGTTCTGGGAATGGGTATCGGTACATTCTTTACCGGCCCGTTATCGGATGCGCTGGGGCGCAAGCCAGTGATCTTTTGCGGTGCGCTTTTGTACATTGCGGCTTCGGCTGTGGCCTGGGCCAGTTCTTCGCTGGAGCTTGTGCTGATTGCGCGTGTTGTGCAGGGTCTGGGCGCTGCCGGGCCACGTGTCGTGGCGATGGCCATCATCCGTGACCTGTATTCGGGCCGGGAAATGGCGCGCATCATCTCAATCGCTATGATGATATTCACTTTGGTACCAGCAGCGGCCCCGATGCTGGGCGCGGGCGTTATTGCCCTCTTCGGCTGGCGCGGGATATTCATGTCCTTCATCCTGTTTGCCCTGATCGTCGTGATGTGGATGGGCACACGACTGCCCGAATCCCTGGCCGTCGAGAACTGCCGTCCCTTCCGTCTGCATCTGATGATTGCGGCCGTGAACGAAATGTTTGCCCATCCCACCGTGCGCTTGTCTATCTTCGTGCAGACCTTGTGCATGGGGACCTTGTTCACCATGCTGACTATGGTGCAGCCGGTCTATGACGTGATCCATGATCGGGCCGACAGCTTTCCCTTCTGGTTCGGATTTGTCGCCCTGATGTCAGGTTCGGCCAGCCTTTTGAACGCAGCTTTGGTGGTGCGCGTCGGGATGCGCCGGATGGTCACATTCGCCTTCGGCGCGCAGATTGCCATCACGTCTGTCGTCATCATCCTGAACATGGCGAACCTTTCACCCGATATGTCATTTGCCCTGTTTGTCTTCTGGCAGACGATGGTCTTTTTCATGGCTGGTGTAACCATCGGCAATCTGAATGCCATTGCCATGGAACCCATGGGCCACATCGCAGGCATGGCCGCGTCGGTTGTCGGGTCGATCTCAACAGTAATGGCCGCGGCAATCGCCGCGCCGATCGGGCTTCTGTTCAACGGGTCCATCGCGCCTTTGACAATTGGCATTCTGAGTATGTGCGTTCTGGCGTTTGGCCTGATGATCCACATGGGTCGCATCGAAGAACGGCTGCCAGCCTGACCTGTGAATCGCGGGTGAAACACGCTATCCTACCCAGAACTTAAGGGGAGGAACTGCGATGTGCGATTACTACGATCTGGGCAACTATTCCTGCGCGATTTCCACATCCAGTCCCGAAGCTCAGCTGTGGTTTGACCGTGGCCTGAACTGGACATACGGTTACAATCACGAAGAGGCGGTGGTCTGTTTTCAACGCGCGGCCGAGCATGATCCGAATTGCGCGATGGCCTATTGGGGTGTCGCGTATGCCGCCGGACCAAACTACAACCTCCCGTGGGACCTGCTGGATGAGAGAGGTCGGGAAGAAGCGTTGGCACGGGCTTACGACGCGATGCAGAAAGCCCTTAACCTGCTCGCAGGGTGCACTGCCGTCGAACAGACCCTGATTCAGGCCCTGCCTGCGCGTTACCCGCAACGTGATCCGGTTGAGGACATGCACCAATGGGACCACGGTTTTGCCGACGCGATGCGCACGGCATTTGCGGCACACCCGGACCACCTCGACTTGCGTACCATCTATGTCGAAGCGCTGCTGAACCTGACACCATGGCAGATGTGGGATCTGAAAACAGGCCAACCCACCAAAGGCGCAGCAACGAAGGAAGCGCAAGATGCGCTTGAATGGGCTATGGCGAACGATCCGTCTGCGATGTCTCACCCAGGCCTGCTGCACCTCTATGTTCATCTGATGGAAATGTCTCCAGCACCAGAGAAAGCCCTGAAAGCAGGGGATGTCCTGCGCACGTTGGTTCCGGATGCAGGCCACTTGGTACATATGCCGACGCATATCGATGTGCTTTGCGGACACTACCACAACGTTGTGCACTGGAACGAAAAAGCCTCGGAAGCCGACCTGAAATATTACGAGCGCGAAGGCGCGTTCAACATCTACACAGGCTATCGACAGCACAATTATCACTTTGCCATATACGGTGCGCTTTTTCTTGGACAGATGGAACCGGCCCTACGTGCCAATCAGGGATTGTGGGACACAACGCCGGAAGAATTGCTGCGCATCGAAAGCCCCCCGATGGCCGATTACTTTGAAAGCTACATGTCCATGGGCCCTCATATCCTGATCCGGTTTGGCCGCTGGGATGAGGCTAAGGCACTGGAACTGCCCTCAGATCCAGACCTGTTCCGCACCCTGACGGCCACAACACACTACGCGCGCGCCATCGCTCATGCAGCAACCGGTGATATCGCCAATGCCGAGGCCGAAGAAAATCTGTTTCTTGCCGCCAAAGAATGCGTTCCGGAAACACGCAGGCTGCACAACAACCGTGTGATTGACCTGCTGGAAATTGCGCGGGAAATGCTGCGCGGTGAGATCGAGTACCGCAAGGGCAAGTTTGAAATCGCGTTTGCCCATCTGCGCCGCTCGGTCGAGCTGGACGATACTTTGCCCTATGACGAACCCTGGGGATGGATGCAGCCCACCCGCCACGCGCTTGGCGCGTTGCTGTTCGAACAAGGTCATGCGGCAGAAGCGGAGGCCGTCTATCGCGAAGATCTTGGCCTTGGCGGCTCGCTCAGCCGCGCTTCGATCCATCCCGACAACGTGTGGAGCCTGAAGGGGCTGTACGATTGTCTCAAAGCCCGCGGGGAAGATGTTGAAATCCTACAGGTCAAACAACGTCTGGATCTGACTCTGGCCCGCGCTGATCGGGCGGTTGCAGCGTCCTGTTTCTGTGCGCAGGCTGCAATGCGTGTTTAGGCGGGAATCGTGCTGACGCACGATGCCTCCGGCGGGGATATTTTTAGCCAGATGAAGCAGGGATCCGCTTCTTCATCTGGCCTTAAGTATCCCGGGGGAGATGCGCGGAACGCGCAGCGGGGGCAGAGCCCCCTCTCACATCTCAACCTGCTTTGACCTTTTTTTGCGCCGCGACCACTTTTTCAGCGAGATCCCGGGCAATTGCAAAAGCCCCTTTGATCTTGTCGCTGTCCTTTTTCCAGTCCCGGCGCACGACGATTTTGTTGTCTTTGACCTTGGCCATACCGCGTTGATTCTGAATGAACGCAACCAGTCCCTGCGGCGAGGCGAATTTGTCATTGTGAAACTGGATGGTCGCGCCTTTCGGCCCGCCGTCAAGCTTTGCGATCCCGGCGCGTTTACACATGGCCTTGATCCGCACAACCAGCATCAAGGTATTCACCTCTTTCGGCAATTTGCCAAAACGGTCGATCAATTCCGCAGCAAAGCCTTCCAGTTCGACTTTTGTCGACAGCGATGACAGGCGGCGATAGAGCCCCAAGCGCACATCCAGATCTGGCACATAGTTCTCGGGGATCAAAACCGGCACACCCAGATTGATCTGCGGGGCCCATTGATCGTCCGCATCCGACAGCCCCTCCATTTCACCGGCTTTGATTTTGGCAATCGCCTCTTCCAGCATAGATTGGTAAAGCTCATAGCCGACATCTCGCATCTGGCCGGATTGTTCTTCACCCAACAGGTTGCCCGCACCACGTATGTCCAGATCCTGCGAGGCCAGAGTGAACCCGGCCCCCAACGTATCCAGCGAGCCCAGAACACGCAGGCGTTTCTCGGCGGCAGCGGTCAATTTCTGACGCGGTTTGGTGGTCAGGTAAGCATAGGCACGGGTTTTCGAGCGCCCCACCCTGCCCCGGATTTGATAGAGCTGCGCAAGGCCAAACATGTCCGCGCGGTGCACGACCATCGTATTCGCCGTCGGAATATCCAGCCCGCTTTCGACGATTGTCGTGGCCAGCAGCACGTCGAATTTCCTGTCATAAAACGCGTTCATTCGATCATCGAGCTCACCCGCTGCCATCTGGCCATGGGCGACCACGTAAGTGAGCTCAGGCAGTTGATCTTTCAGAAATTCTTCGATCTCAGGCAGGTCCGAAATGCGCGGTACAACATAGAAACTCTGCCCCCCACGATAGTGTTCACGCAGTAGCGCTTCTCGGATTGTAACGGCATCGAACTCGCTGACATAGGTGCGGATCGCCAGTCTGTCGATTGGAGGTGTTCCGATAATCGACAGGTCGCGCACGCCGGTCAACGACAGTTGCAGCGTGCGCGGGATCGGTGTCGCGGTCAGGGTCAGCACGTGAATGTCTGAGCGCAGCTGTTTCAGCCGTTCCTTATGGCCCACGCCAAAATGCTGTTCCTCGTCGATGATCAAAAGCCCCAGATTGTTGAACCGTATGTTCTTGGCCAAAAGCGCGTGCGTTCCGATCACGATGTCCACTGTCCCGCGGGCCAGCCCGTCACGGGTTTTCTGGGCTTCTTTCGACGAAACAAAGCGCGACAATTGCCGCACCTCCAGCGGGAATCCCCGAAAGCGCTCCCTGAAACTCGCGGCATGCTGGCGGGACAGCAGGGTGGTGGGCGCTACAACCGCAACCTGAACGCCCGACATGGCGGCGACAAATGCGGCGCGCATGGCAACCTCGGTCTTGCCAAAGCCGACGTCACCGCAGATCAGACGATCCATTGGTGCGCCGGAATGGATATCTTCCATCACATCCGAGATCGCTCGCAACTGGTCTTCGGTTTCCTGATACGGGAATCGCGCGCTGAATTCCTCCCACGCGTGGGGCGGCGGATCCATGACCGGGGCTTTGCGCAACGCGCGTTCAGCGGCGATGCGGATCAGCTTATCGGCCATCTCGCGGATGCGCTCTTTCAGCTTGGCCTTCTTTGCCTGCCATGCGCCACCGCCCAAACGGTCCAGCAGACCTTCGTCATGGCCGTATTTCGAAAGCAATTCTATGTTTTCGACCGGCAGGTACAGCTTCGCCTGTTCGGCATATTCCAGCAACAGGCATTCATGGGCGGCACCGGCTGCGGTGACGACCTCCATTCCCATGTAACGACCTATGCCGTGATCCACGTGTACAACCAGATCACCGGGGCTGAGCGATTGGGTTTCGGTCAGAAAGTTTTCAGCCTTGCGGCGCTTTTTGGGCTGACGGATCAGCCGGTCGCCCAGCACATCCTGTTCAGCAATCACTGTTAGATCAGGAGTTTCAAACCCGTGCTCCAACGCCCAGACGGCAAGGTGCAAGCCGCGTTTACCAATACGGGTGCCGTTGGCCACATGTATCGCCTCGGCCAACCCCTCGTCTTCGATCAGGCCGGTCAGGCGTTCCCGCGCACCGTCAGAATATGAGGCGATCAGCACCGGGCCTTTGTCGAGCTTTGCAGTAATGTGACTGGCCAAAGCACCGAACAAGCTGATGCTTTCCTGCTGGCGTTCCGGCGCAAAATTGCGCCCGATGCGTCCTCCCGCGTCGATGACACCGGGGCCAGAGGCTTGCGGCAGCGGGCTGAACTGCAATACCCGGCGATCCGCGACAGCTGCCTCCCAAGCGGTATCGTCAAGATACAGCAACCCCGGAGGTGTGGGTTTATAGACCGTGTCCATGCGGGATCGGTTTTCCAGCGCCAGCCGCCGGGTTTCATACTGATCGGCAATTGTATCCCAACGCGCCAGCCGCGCGGGCGTCACCTGATCATCGACAGTGATCACCGCATCCGGCAAATAGTCGAATAGCGTCTCAAGTTTTTCGTGGAAGTACGGCAGCCAGTGTTCGATCCCCTGATGTTTGCGGCCCGCGCTTACGGCCTCATACAATGGGTCATCTGTACCGGCGGCACCAAACTCGATGCGATAGTTCTGACGGAACCGGGTTATGGCGGCCTCGTCCAGGATGACTTCGGACACCGGTGCAAGTTCAACGATGTCCAGCTTTTCGGTTGTTCGCTGGGACGCCGGATCAAAGCGTCGCGCACCGTCCAGAACGTCACCGAACAGGTCCAGCCGAACCGGGCCCGTCTCTCCCGGAGGGAAGATGTCGATGATGCCGCCACGGATGGCGTAATCGCCGGGTTCCATCACCGTTGGACTTTGTGTGAACCCCATACGCACCAGAAAGTTTCGCAGAGCGGTTTCATCTATGCGATGGCCAACTCGGGCAGTAAACTCCGCCTCTCGCAAAACCTCCCGTGCCGGGACGCGTTGGGTCGCGGCGTTCAGCGTGGTCAGCAATACATACTGTTGGGGCATCTGGTGAACCAGCGCCGCCAGTGTGGCGACGCGCGCCGCCGAGATATCCGCATTAGGCGAGACCCGATCATAAGGAAGGCAATCCCAGCCCGGAAACACAAAGACAGGCATCTGAGGCGCAAAGAACGCCAGTGCTGAACGCATCGCTTCCATCCGCTTGTCATCGCGTGCGACATGGGCCACCGGCCCCTTGCTGCGGGCAATCTCGTTCAGCACCAGCTGCGCGTCAAACCCTTCGGGGGCGCCGCCAACTGTCACGTGGTTCGGAGCCTTCATCGCCTCGCCTTTCAGAATCTTCTATCCCAGAACGCCAATCGAAAGGTTCTGATACATGCCCCAGAACGAAGTGACCAGTATCGAGATCATGCCGATGATCTGCGTATACAGTCGGCAGCGGGAAATTGTTTTTGAGACAGTTTCAAGCGTCAATTCCTGCCGCCGAAGACGCCTTGCATGCACGATATTGACCAAAAGCACAAAGGTCATTGGGAACAAAAGCAAAAACAGGGCCTGCGCGAATTCGACGTCATAATAGAACCCAAGCGTGGCCATCCCGGTAAACAGGAAACACCCAAACGCCAAAAGGATGGTTCCAGACATGTCGACAATCAGCAGAATCCGGTTTGTATGGATGCGAACGATGTCGAGCAGATCGGTTTCGACCTGACCTCCGATCCGGCGGGCGCGGACAACCAGATCGTATGGGATGCCCATCACCCAGTGGCTGGCCGACGACCAGAGTACCGCCAGTACGATCCAGAACCACAGATTCGAAAAGCTGCGCATGTCGATGAGTTCAAAGATCGAAGAGTACCAGTCCAAACCCAACCCTTTATTCGCACTACTCAGGGGGGTTCCATCTAGGCGCGCGTCCATTGATACCCTTGAGACCTTTGTGAATTCATGCCACCCAATGCACGAATGTTCAAGGAGAACGCGCCATGAAACCGACCATTGCCCCATTTCCCATGACCCGCTTTCGCCGCGCCCGTCAATCACAGGCAATTCGTGCGCTGGTGCGTGAGAACACGCTGACAACGGATGACCTGATCTGGCCGGTTTTCGTGCGCGATGGCGAAGGTATTGAAGAGCCCGTGCCTTCGATGCCTGGTGTGGTTCGCAGATCGGTTGACCTGATTGCCAAAGCGGCAGTCGAGGCCCAGGCCCTTGGGATTCCTGCGATTTGCCTCTTTCCCTATACCGACCCTGCGCTGAAAACCGAAGACTGCGCCGAGGCATGGAACCCCGACAACCTGTCAAACCGGGCCATTCGGGCAATCAAGGCGGCGGCTCCGGACATTGCTGTAATGACAGATGTGGCGCTTGATCCGTATAACATCAACGGCCACGACGGATATGTCGTCGAAGGAGAAATCGTGAACGACCAGACCGTCGAAGCTCTGGTAAAGATGACGCTGGCACAGGCCGACGCCGGTGCGGACATTATCGGCCCGTCGGACATGATGGACGGCCGGATCGGGGAAATGCGTCGCGCGCTGGAAGGTGCAGGCCATCACAACGTGATGATCCTCAGCTATGCCGCAAAATACGCCAGTGCGTTTTACGGACCCTTCCGCGATGCGGTCGGTGCATCGGGGGCCCTGACGGGCGACAAGAAAACCTACCAGATGGACCCCGCAAACTCGGACGAGGCCTTGCGCCTGATCGAACGCGACCTGACTGAAGGCGCGGATATGGTGATGATCAAGCCAGGCATGCCTTATCTGGATATCTGCCGCCGCGTGAAAGACAGTTTCGGTGCGCCGACATATGCCTATCAGGTATCGGGCGAATACGCGATGATTCAGGCCGCAGCCCAAAACGGTTGGATCGATGGCGAGAAGGTGATGCTGGAAAGCCTTCTGGCCTTCAAACGCGCCGGATGCGACGGAATTCTGACCTATTTCTCTCCTCAGGTTGCACGCATTCTGCAGGGATAAAGCCCGCAAGTTTCGCGATATTTCGCCGATAAGATTGCCTGAACGGGCAGCTTTCCCGTGACACATCGCCCTGATCGGCGTATCGTTGCCGCCAAGACCGGGATCACCCGGCATATCAGGCACAGTTACAGAGATATAAAACCATGAGCAGTTCCAACTCCCCCCGACTGAATCGTCGCGGCTTTGCCTTGGGCATGGCAGGTCTGAGCTTGACCGCCGCCTGCGGCAACGGTGTCGGCAATTCCAACGCAGCAACAATCGATGCCCGTGTCGACGCCACGCTGACCGAGATGTACAGCCGCTATCCCAATACGGTTGAGATTGCGAACAAGGCCAACGGCATGCTGGTCATGCCGCTGATTACCGAAGCCGGTTTCGTGTTCGGTGGCGGTTACGGTCGCGGCGCGCTGCGCATCAGCGGTGCAACAGTTGACTTTTACTCGGCCGTCAAGGGCACGGCCGGGCTACAGATCGGTGCGCAGCAATATGCGCATGTTCTGTTTTTCATGACCGAAGACGCCCTGAATGATTTCCGTCGTTCCAGTGGTTGGACAGCCGGAGCGGATATTGGCTATGTGGTCAGCGATCAGGGCGATTCCCTGTCGACAGACACAACGACACTGCGCTCGCCCGTTCTGGCCGCCATTTTCGGACAGGCTGGGCTTCAGATCGGTGCAACCGTGGAAGGCACGAAATATACCCGCATTATTCCATAATTCGGGCATCCCACTTCTTCTGACAAACCCCATCACGGCGGAATGCTGCGCTGGGGTGTTTGTTTTCATCCTTTCCGCACAGGTTCTTGCCGCGTTCCTCTTTCGGTTGGACCCGCCATCCACTAATCTCCGCGCAACCTTCATGTACTAGAATTTGGGGCAGTAATGGGTCTTGTTTTCCGCTGGCTAGTGCGCATCGTGTCGGGTCTGATCATGCTGATCCTCGCTGCAATGGGCCTTGTCTATTTTCTGGCCAGCCAATCACTGCCGGATTATGACCAGACACTCGAAGTCAACGGGTTGACCGCTCCGGTTGAGATCGTGCGCGACACCGCCAATGTGCCGCACATTCTGGCCCAAAATGACCCGGATGTGTTTTTCGGTCTTGGATATGCCCACGCGCAGGATCGGTTGTGGCAGATGACAGTCATGCGCCGCACTGCACAGGGCCGCTTGTCCGAGATCTTTGGACCGCGCACCCTGCGCGTTGACAAGCTGCTGCGCCGGCTGGATCTGTACGGCCTTGCCCATCGCTCGGTCGAGGTACAGGACGACTATACCAAGGCCGCCCTTCGTGCTTATGCGGCCGGGGTCAACGCACGCCTGACCGAGATCAACGACGAGGCATTGGGGCGCGGCGCGCCTGAGATGTTCCTGTTCAATGCCCCCGTCTCACCCTGGCAACCGGGCGACAGTATTGCCGTAATCAAGCTTATGGCGCTGCAACTGTCCGGTCACCTGACAGACGAGGTTCTGCGCGCGCGTACGTCTTTGATGCTGAGCAATCCTGACAGACTGGCAGACATTCTGCCCGATGTTCCCGGCCCCGGCATTGCTGCGCTGCCTGAATACGCTTCGCTGTTTCCCAACCTTCCGCGCTATGCCGCTGGTACGAGTTTTCCCGAAACGCCTCTGTCACCCCTTCCCAAACGCGGGCTGGCGGGCGCATCAAATGCCTGGACCGCTGCGCCTTCGCGCTCGGCAAGCGGTGGGACGTTGCTGGCCAACGACCCACATCTGGGCTTCACTGCACCCGGCGTGTGGTATCTGGCGCATCTTGGTCTGGCAAAGGGAAGCGTCATTGGGGCTTCGATCCCTGGTATTCCCGCAATCATGACCGGACGCAGTGACCGTTTGGGTTGGGGGGTGACGTCGTCTTATCTTGACGATCAGGACATTCATATTGAACAGCTGAACCCGGAAAACCCCGAAGAGTACCTGACCCCGGATGGCTATAAGGAATTCCAGACCCGTCCTTCGATCATCGAAATCAAAGGGGAAGCTCCGGTCACACTGACGCTGCGCTGGACTGAGAACGGGCCAGTGTTGCCCGGTACGGATTACAAGCTAGAAACCATCACACCGCCCGGCCATGTGGCGTCTTTGTCCTGGACGGCGCTCAGCCCGCAAGACACTTCGATGACGGCGTCCATGGCCCTGATGAACGCGGACAACGTGCAGGACGCCGTAACCGTGGCCCGGCAATTCATTGCGCCCTCGCAGAACTTGTCACTGGTCGACAAAACGACAATAGGGATGAAACTGATCGGCGCTATGCCCCGGCGTGAACTGCAAAACCAAAGCCGCGGACGCATTCCGACACCCGGCTGGATCGAGGCCAATCGCTGGCAAGGCCGCCTGCCCTATGCCGACAACCCGGAATTCGTGGCCCCCGTCGGCGGCGTTCTGGGCAACACCAACAACAAGATCATCGACCGCCCGTTCCCGGATCATGTGTCCTACGAATGGGGCGACACTCAGCGCGTGCATCGCTGGGAACGTCTGATGCAATCGCGTGAGGTGCATACCCGCGATAGTTTCATCGAAGCGCAACTGGATACGGTCAGTTTCACCGCGCGCTCTTTGCTGCCGCTGATCGGCGCTGACCTGTGGTATACCGGTGCTTCGGCCCCCGAAGGGACGCCCGAACGCCAGCGCCAGATTGCGCTGTCGCTGCTGGCCGACTGGAACGGCGAGATGAACGAGCACCTGCCCGAACCGCTGATCTACGCAGCCTGGGTGCGGGCGCTTCAAATCCGCCTGATCTCGGACGAGCTTGGGCCGCTGGCCAGCGAGTTCAAACATGTCGAGCCTCTGTTCATCGAACGGGTCTATCGAGACATTGATGGCGCCGGTGTCTGGTGCGATGTTCGACAAAGCGCGCCGGTTGAAACCTGTACCGAAATGGCTCGACTTGCGCTGGATGATGCGCTGATCTGGATCACCGAACGTTACGGTAGCGCACTGGAATCCCTGCGCTGGGGTGATGCCCATCAGGCAACCCACGATCACCCGGTTCTGGGGAACGTGCCGATACTTCGGTATTTTGTGAACATTCGCCAATCGACCAGTGGCGGTGACAACACCTTGCTGCGCGGGCGCACGTCGGGCGAAGGGCTCGACCCGTTTCAGAATGTGCACGGGGCGGGCTATCGCGGTGTGTATGACTTTGCTGATCCCAACAGTTCGGTCTTTATCACGGCTACCGGCCAATCGGGCCATTTCCTGTCGCGCTATTACGATGATCAGGCGCAGCTGTGGCGGCGTGGCGAATATATTCCCATGTCGCTGGACCTTGACCTTGCCCGCGCCGCTGCTGTCGGAGTGACCAATCTGATCCCACGTTAAGCATCAGAGTTTCGGCGACTCCCCGCCCCTTTTTGCCCGGACCGTGGACGCCATGCGGCAGTTTCGCCTACCATCACCGGGCGAACTGTTTCGGACCAGGGGGAAACTATGGCCAGCATTCGGGATACTCTGAACAACCTTGCCCGGGATTACGCAATTGCCTGGAGTTCAGGTGACGCCGATGCCGTTGCCAGTTTTTTCACGCAGGACGGTCGGATCACAACCAACCGGGGTGAGCCTGTCGAAGGGCGTGCCGCAATTGCTGAGATGGCCCGAGATGTCTATTCCGATTTTCCGGATCTGGAAGTGCGGTGCGACATGATGCGATGGGCTGGCTCTCACGCCCTGTTTGTCTGGACACGTGAGGGGCACCATGCTCAGACTGGCAACCATGTTATCGCGCGCGGCTGGGATGAATGGGAACTTGCGCCCGATCATCTTGTACAGTCATCAGTCGGCTGGTTCGACACCGATGACTTACAGCGACAACTTGAAGGCACGTGACTTAGGTCGTCTTTTTGCCAGCGGTTTCAATATTGTAACTCCGCGGTATTCCCAGTGTAATCAGAAACCACTCGGATGCCTTCGTCCGCTGCTGATGCACATCAAAGGCCTGCTGATTCACAAAAACCTCTGATACAGTGAACCGTCCGGGTGTGATCTGGTCCTCGACAATGTCGAACGACAGGCAACCCTCTTCCGCCTTTGTTAGGGCGATATGCATGGGCAGAGCGGCGCGCACATCGTCCAGACGGTCCGCTGGAACATCAATAAATCCGGTCAGAAATACTCTTTGTTCCGATATATCAGTCATGTTCCGCCATTTCGCCGTTTCTATAGTGTGTCAAATTGGGCGGCCTGCTTATCCGTCCAAAGGACAGTGATACGAAACCCGTCTTCGGTCTGCTTTTCGGATTGTACAACATCCTGCCGGAACAACCACGCCCGCTTGTTACCTTCCGCAAAGGTCAGGTTCAGAACAACCTCGTGCCGGGCCCCTTGCAGGATTGCCGCAATCTCGGACAGCAAAGGGATCACGCCTTCGCCGGAAACCGCCGAAATGGCAAATATGGCCGGATCGCGATCTGCCCTCGCCAATGTGGCATCTTTTTCTTCGGCGCTCAGCAAGTCAGTCTTGTTCCAAACCTCAAGCCGGGGACGTTCTTCGTCGACACCAAGCGAGGTCAGGATTGCTTCGACATCCTGCGCCTGTGCTTCGGTTTCTTCATGGCTGATATCACGCACATGAACAATCAGATCAGCGCCCAACACTTCTTCAAGCGTGGCTCGAAAAGACGCCACAAGCTCGGTCGGCAGGTTCGAGATAAAACCCACCGTATCCGACAGGATCACTTCCGGGCCATCGGGCAGTTGCACGCGGCGCATAGTTGGATCCAGCGTGGCAAACAACATGTCCTTGGCCAACACTTCGGCCCCGGTCAGCCGATTGAACAGGGTGGATTTCCCGGCATTGGTATATCCAACCAATGCAACGATCGGGTATGGCACCTTGGCCCGCGCGGCACGATGCAATGTGCGGGTCTTGACCACTTTCTGCAATTGGCGGCGCAGACGCACCAGTTGTTCGTCAATGGCGCGACGGTCAGCTTCGATCTGGGTCTCGCCGGGTCCGCCGACAAATCCCAAGCCGCCACGCTGACGTTCAAGGTGGGTCCAGGCCCGCACCAGCCGTGTCCGCTGATAGCTGAGCGCAGCCATTTCGACCTGCAACACCCCTTCTCGGGTACGCGCACGGTCGCTGAAAATCTCAAGGATCAGCCCGGTCCGGTCGAGGATCTTGACCTTCCATGCCTTTTCCAGATTGCGCTGCTGAACCGGAGTCACTGGCCCATCGATCAGAACCAGCTCAACCTCGTTTTCACGAAGCCGCTCACCCAGTTCTTCGATCTTGCCACTGCCAAACAAATAGCCGGGTTGGGCACGTTGCAGGCGTACGATTTCAGACCCGATCACATCCAGATCGGGCAAAGCAGCAGCCAGCGCAACCGCCTCGGCCAGCGCTGGTTCAGGAACGCGGCGCTGTTCATCTGATTTGATTTCGGGATGCAGCACCCAGGCCCGGGTGCGCGTCCGGTCATGTTCCATCAAGAGGCGTCTTCGCCCTCATACAGGTTGATCGGCTGTGATGGCATGATGGTTGATATTGCGTGTTTGTACACCAGCTGCGACTGTCCGTCGCGGCGCAACAATACACAGAAATTGTCGAACCAGGTGATCACACCCTGCAATTTCACGCCATTGATCAGGAAAATTGTAACCGGAACCTTAGCTTTCCGTACATTGTTCAGGAAAGCATCCTGAAGATTCTGTCTGTCCGAAGCCATATTTTGATAATCTCGCCATTGTTCTTGCTACGCGTTGCGGACCAACGCGCTCCCTCCCGGTAAGTATGGAGTGCCGCGGTAAGATATTCCAGACGAAAAATTAAGCACTAAAGACGACGGGATCCAACCGGTTCAATCCCGCCACAGCGAAGGGGTGATCAGGGCGATGATCGCAAGCGTCTCGAGCCGACCAATGACCATCGCCGCGCACAGCGTCAGCTTGGCGCCTGCGGACAGGTCGATCAACCGGATCGGTACATCAGTGGCCAATTCAATCAGTGGGCCTGTTGTGCTGAGTGTCGCGACACTGAGCACCATGGCCTGTTCAAACCCTGCCCCCATTGCGGCCAGCAAAACGTTGAACACTGCCAATGTCAGCGCGAAGAGCATCAGAAAAATCCAGGCGATAAACGCGCCGTCCCTTTGAATGCGTCGGTTGCCGCCTCCAACCCCGCTGACCGACGAGGGATAGATCAACCGGTCGATCTCGCGCGCACCGTTCAGGTACAGGGCAAAGACCCGCAGTAATTTCACGCCGCCAGCCGTGGTCGCAACCCCGCCACCGATCAGGGCCAGCCCCATCAGCAACAATCCGGGCGTTCCCAGGCCCGACAGTTGCTGCGCGTCATCCCAGTTTGCGCTTTCAAACCCTGCTGTTGTCAGGAAAGCCAGAACAGTGAACAGCATACCCCAAATGACCTGCAATGCCTGCAAAGGTTCGATTTGCCTGCCGATTTCCGTAACGCCTGCAATAACGCGAAAGAACAGTAGCGCTGCAACGGCCAGAACAATCATCAGGCCAATGCGAAACTCCGGGTCCGCATCCAGGCGGGAATAACCGGACGTTGCCGTGTCGGTCGAAAATGTCAGGCGCGAAAGGGCAAAGAACAGGAACAGAAACAGGATCGCCTCGCCCGTGAAGCCCGCTTGCGCGCCTTCCATGCCACCCACCGGAGAAATTCCGGACGTCGCCATGACCGACATTGCGTGGCAAACGGCTGTCAGACCATTTTCGCCATCAATCAGAAGAAGGATCCAGATCACTGCCGTCAGCCCGGCATAGACCGGGGTCAGTCCCTTTGCCACACGGATCAATCGACCGCGCGGATCAACGCGTTCGCTTTGCGCAACACCCGACACGGGGCGACCCGGCTGACCACGGGCCGTGACCTCGAACCCCCCCAAGGACAAAGGGGCAAGGATCGCAGCGGCGGCAATCCACATCAGCAAACCGCCCATCCAACCAACCAAGGCGCGCCACAGGTGCAGCGGGGCCGTCAGGCGATCTGGATCTGGAAACAGATCCGCTCCCGTGGTTGTCAGGGCACTGACCATGTCAAAATAGGCGTTCAGGAATGTGGTCGTTCCCAGCGCATCGTGAAATGGAATTGCTAGAAAGACGGGAAGAATGGTGAAACATGCAAGCATCACCGCCAACTGCCCCAAAGTCCCGCGCCGTGGCACGCGATTGGACGAGGCCAATGCGATACTGGCGACCAGAAACAACCCGATTATGCCGGAATACAGAAACGACCGGGATGTGTCGTGATCATCCAGCGCCAGCGCGTAAACTGCCGGAACCCACATGGCCAGTGACGCAATAGCCCAGATCAGAAGAAACAGCGGCAACCGCCGCAATAGCCCGATCTGCTGTATCCCCGCACGCGCCATCAGAAGAAATCGATTGAAACCTGCATCAGGCGTTCGACCTCTGGCACGTCGTTGGCCATGGCAAAGATCGCGACGACATCCTTTTCATCGATCCTGAGGCTGCCCGTCGGTCGCATGACCTCATCTCCTTTGCGCACGGCCCCCACCAATACGCCCTCGGGAAAATCGATGTCGCGCAGCCTTTGACCCGCCATGGGAGAGGTTGACAGAACCTCAGCCTCGATCACTTCGGCCTCAGCATCTCCGATCGAGTAGACCTGTCGCACCCGGCCATGACGGATGTGGCGCAAGATCGAACTGACGGTGGTTGCGCGCGGATTGATATACGCATCAATCCCCAAAGGTCCCATCAGGGCCACCATACTGGGATCATTGATCAAAGCGATCGCCAGGGCACAACCCTCGGATTTGGCGCGTACAGCGGCCAGCATATTCGTGCGGTCATCATCCGTAACCGCCAGCATTGCATCCGCCCTGTCGATACCGGCCTCGCTCAACAAACCGGCATCCAGACCATCACCGTGCAGCACAATCGTTCGTTCCAGCGCCTCGGCGGCGATCTCGGCACACCGCCGATCCCGCTCGACAATCTTGGCGCGCACGCGGCTCTTTTGTTCTTCCAGAGTTCGCGCCACTTCAAGCCCGACATTGCCCCCGCCCACGATCACCACACGATCCTGACGCTTTTGGGTCTTGCCAAACACTTCCATGGTGCGATCCACGTCTTTTACATTGGTAAAGACGTAGCATTCATCGCCTATAAACAACTGATCCTCGGATTCTGGTGCAAAAAGCGTGCCATCGCGACGCACCCCGACTACGATCGAACTGAGCGTCGAGAACAAATCGGTCAATTGCCGCAAGGGTGTGTTCACAATCGGGCAGTCTTCATCCACGCGAATACCCAAAAGCTGCGCCTTGCCGTCCATGAAAATCTCGGTGTCGAAGGCGGACGGGGCCGACAGGCGGCGCATCGCGGCTGCGGCCACTTCGCGTTCGGGGCTGATCACCACATCAATCGGCAGATGATCGCGCCGGTAAAGGTCCGAGTGGATCGCCTCAAGATAGGATTTTGACCGCAGTCGCGCGATCTTGCGCTGGATCGAAAAGACCGAATGCGCCATCTGGCAAGTGACCATGTTCACTTCATCCGAATGGGTCGCAGCGATGATCATGTCCGCATCGCGCGCGCCTGCCCTTTCAAGCACATCGGGATAACTTGCAAACCCGGCGATCCCCTGCACGTCCAGCGTTTCGGTCGCCCGCCGAACCAGGTCGGGATTGTTGTCGACAACGGTGACGTCGTTCAATTCACCCGAAAGGTGCCGCGCAATCTGCCAGCCGACCTGACCCGCGCCGCAAATAATGACCTTCATGTTTCTGGCCCTTCTGCCTGAAAGGATTGAATGACAGATGCCCCCAAAGCGGTCAATTGAATTGTCATCGCTGATCAGCTGCGGCAAGATAAGCATATGAAAACGCTGTTTCCTATGCTGGTGCCCCTGATGGTGCTGTCCTCGTGCGGGCCGCTCTCGCTTTACTATCGCGAGGGTGAAACCGTGTCACGTCTGCAAAAAGAGACCACCCAGTGTCAGCTTAGGGCGGTCAAAGAGGTGCCAGTTGCCAATCAGATCCGCCAAAGTCCACCGACATATTGGCCCGGGCGCACGTATTGCGACGGCAGGGGTCGTTGCTATCAATCCCCGGGCTGGTGGCAGCCCGGCAGGGTCTATACCGTCGATGTGAATCAGGGTCTGCGAAACACGGTTGAGGCGCAATGCATGGCCGAAAAGGGATTTCGCCCTGTCAGTTTGCCGCCCTGCAAGCAAAATGTGAAATCGCGTGTACCATTGGCGCGAACAACAACATTGCCGCCCCTCAACAGTGCTTCATGCTTTGTGAAATTCGATGACGGGTCGTTTCAGATCATCACTCCGGGGCAAGCCGGGTAAGCAAAACCACGGTACCTCCGATTGATCATTCCAGTCCGGTTCAAGCGCGTTTGCGCCGCGCGGCAAGCCACAAATGAAGCGCCATGGCAACAGCATAGAACCCGACCACGGCAATCAACATGCCTGCTTCACTGGTCCGCCACAGTATTGCAAGCAAAACAGGTGTGCCCAATAGGTTACCCGCATTCCCCATCTGCGCCATCGCACCATAGCTCAGCGCCTGGCTTTCGGGTGTCGAGTTCAACTGCGGCACCGCCGCAAAGCTGCCGCCCTGAACAAGCCCCAGCACCGCAAAAAGCGCAATGCAGACCACGGGCAACGGGGCGCCAAGAAACAGGGCGCCTATCGTAAGGATAGACAGCCCGAAACCGAGGGTAACAACAAAAACAGCAGAACAAACGTTCAGCAACACTGGGACGGTAATCCAGGAAATCACGATCCCGGCCAACGGCATCAGACCAGCAATCATCGCACTGACATCGTCCGGCAATCTTCCCGGAAGAATGGCCAGCAGCGAGACAAAGGTCAGCGTGTAAAAGAACCACCCGAGCGCCGGCGCCGACACAAACGCAGAACGATAGGTCTCTACGTGTATGCCAATCAGTGTTCGAACGTTCCAAAAAGGATTGTTCGCCAAAGCCGACGCACTGTTGGGACGGAAAGACACGATCAAGCCGGCGATCAGAAACATCAGCACGCCATGGGTAGCAAAATAAACCGGAAGCCCGACCCGAGAGATCAATGGAAGCCCAAGCCATGCGTTCAGGGCAAAGGCGACGCCAAAGAAACTGCTCCACAAAACCAATGCCGCGTTGCGCCATTTTCCAATCGTGATTTGCGCAATCAGTGTTGGTGCTGCGACAACGATGGCCAGATGAGAGACCCCTTCGACAACGCGACTGACCAGAATCAGGCCCAAACTGGGGATACTGGCCTGAAACAGGGACACCGCCCCGCCAAGGATCAAGCCAAACATCAGCAGCCGGACAGGTCCCACTCGCCCGGCTATCGCGCCGGACAATGCACCAAGAATCGCGCCAATCAGGCTGATGACTGACAAAAGCCAGCCAATCTTGTCCGCGTGCGCAGGATAGAGGGCTGCGACTTGAGCAAAAGGAACCGCAATTTTGGCGAATTGGGTCGCCGCACCTAGCCCGGCAAGCCAAAGCAACAAAACCTGTAACAAGATGCGTAATGGATGGGGCATAAGCCGGTTCTACTGCACCCGACCTCACAGGAATACGCATAAATTATGCGCGTCCCGACCGTGCCCCACTGACCAGCCGGACCGGCGTTCCATCCGACAGGTACAACCGTTCCCAGGTGATCTGTCCGGCGCTGATCCGGATACGGTCGTGCCGCGCTTCGGAGGTTACAAACGACTTGGGGTTGGGCGCGTGCAAATCCCACCATCCCTCATCCTGTAGCTCGGCCTCAGCCTGGCGGATCTCGTCCGTCGCAAATTGCCAGAGGGATACGCCAAGCAGTGCCCGTTGGGAGGTTTTCCAGTCCCGCGCCCGCCGGCGGGAATAGGCCAGGCACATGTGGCTGGCCTCCTCAACCAGATGGATGCAGTCGGCCGAGTTCACGACAAGCCGTCTTAACGCGTTGTCATCCGCCCTGAAAGGAGCCAGCGCAGCAAACACCGAGTGTTGCAGATCAGGCGTTGGAAGCTGAACCCCGTTCTCCCATCTGGAAACCGTGGTCTGATCGACCTCCAGAACCTTGGCCAGCGCTGCTTGTTTCAACCCGATCGACCGTCGAAGACGCTTTAAACGCCTGCCAAAAGCCGGGTAGCCTTCGATGAACCGGCCCGTCAGATCAGAGTTTACCGTTCTCGCCATCAGTTCCACACATCCGTCTGCCCGTGAACTATGACCCCAGACTCATTCTGCCGGTTCGGGCTCGTCGATTTGCGCGACCCGCGCACCGGATTTGTTCGAGGTCACAACACCCAGCGACTTTAGCTTGCGATGCAGCGCACTGCGTTCCATGCCGACAAAGCTGGCGGTGCGGCTGATATTGCCGCCAAAGCGGTTGATCTGGGTCAGCAGATATTCTCGCTCGAACGCTTCGCGGGCCTCGCGCAGCGGCAGAGTGGCCAGCGCACCCGACAAGACAACGCGGCCCGACTCTTCGGCCTTGTCTTCTTCGCTTGGCAGCTCGCGCGCTTCAATCGGGCCGGTGCCGTCACCCAGGATCAAAACACGTTCGATCAGGTTCTTCAGCTGACGCACGTTACCCGGCCAGGTCATGGTCTGAAGCAAAGCGACCGCCTCTTCCGACAGCTCCCGCATGGGCAACCCTTGGGTTTCATTACACATTTCAATGAAATGCTGTGCCAGAACCGGAATATCTTCGCGCCTGTCCTCGAGAGAGGGAACGGTAATCGGTACCACATTCAGACGGTGATACAGCTCTTCCCGGAAACGTTCGGCCGCGATTTCATCATCAAGATCCTTGTTGGTTGATGAGATCACCCGAAGGTCCACGCGCACTTTGTCCGAGCCACCCACGCGCTGGAATTGCTGATCCACCAGCACACGCAGGATCTTGGACTGTGTGCCCAAAGGCATGTCGGAAACTTCATCAAAATAGACCACGCCGCCGTGGGCTTCTTCCAGCAATCCGGATTCCACACCGCGTTCGGCCGATTCCCGACCAAACAGAACTTCTTCCACACGCTCAGGCTCAATCCCAGCGCAGTTGACGGTCACGAACGGAGCGTTCGCACGGTTGGAGTGGGCATGGATATAACGCGCAGCGATTTCCTTGCCAGAACCCGCAGGCCCACGCAGCATGACGCGACCGTTTGATTTGGTCACCTTGTCCAACTGCCCCTGCATGGCCCGGAACGACGCGGATTTGCCGATCATATCCGAGTTGTTGACCTCTTTCCGCTTCAGGGACGCGTTCTCGCGCCGCAGACGAGACGTCTCCATCGCGCGGCGGATCACCACCATCAACTGGTCAATGTTAAAGGGCTTCTCGATAAAGTCGTAAGCACCCTGTTTGATGGCCGCTACAGCGATTTCAATGTTGCCGTGGCCGGAAATAATCACCACCGGCACATCCGGGTTATCACGCTTTACCGCCTTGAGAATATCGATCCCGTCCATGCGGCTGTCTTTCAGCCAGATATCCAGAATCAACAGACCCGGCGGTTCGGAATTGATCGACGCCATGCACTCGTCCGAGTTGGCTGCCAGCCGGGTTGAATAGCCTTCGTCCTCCAGAATGTCGGACACCAGCTCGCGAATATCGCGCTCGTCATCTACGATCAGAATGTCGCTCATCTTTGGCCTGCTTTCAGTTTGTTGGTTCTAATTGCCTGCTTCTGTGGCGCAACGGTTGGGGACATACTTGCCCCAGGCAAACGGATCACAGCCATTGCGCCAAAATGGCCCTGTCCGTCAAATACGGGCGCGTCCTCAAGGGTCAGCGCGCCGCCGTGCTCTTCTATGATTTTCTTGACAATCGGAAGGCCCAATCCGGTCCCTTCGTCGCGTGTCGTTACATAAGGTTCAAACAAACGCGCCCGGTCCTCCGGCAGACCGATCCCATTGTCTGCAATGGTGATGACTGTACCTGCATCATCGCTTGAAAGAGCCACCTTGATCTGTGGTTTCAGGTTTTCCGGGGCCCCTTTTTCTTTCAAGGTAACAATAGCTTCTCCGGCATTCTTAATCAGGTTGGTCAACGCTTGGTTGAGCATGGTCGCATCTACATCCGCCATGATTGGCTGCTGCGGCAGGTCAGCGTCAATCTGTACGTCCGGTTGTCCCGCGTGCTGCAAAAGAACGGCTTCGCGCACCAGTTCGACTAAGTCCTCTTCGCGGCGAACGGGTTCGGGCATCCGCGCGAACTTGGAAAACTCGTCCACGATACGCCGCAGGTCGTTTGTTTGCCGCACGATGACACCGGTCATCGATTCAAGGCTGCCGCTGTCTTCCTCATCCAGTTTGCGGGCAAACTTGCGCTTGATGCGCTCTGCGCTGAGCTGGATCGGCGTCAATGGGTTCTTGATTTCATGTGCAATACGGCGGGCCACGTCACCCCACGCTGCCATTCGCTGCGCGCTGACCAAATCGGTTACATCATCAAAGGCAACCACATAGCCTTCCAACCCGCCATCCTGTCCGCGACGGATGGCCATGCGGACCAGCAGGTTCTCCAGCCGCCCCTTGCGTGTGACCTTGATCTCGCCCTGAACGGCTTCTTGTCCGCTGTCCTTGAGGCTCTCAAACAAAGGCAGAAACTCGGGAACCGCAATGCCGATAGCCAGGTGTTCTTCGCCCCGCGACCAGTCCAGCAAGCGTTCAGCCGAACGGTTGACGAAGGTAACGCATCCATCGGGATCCACGCCGACAACACCGGACGTGACCGAACTGAGCACGGAATCAAACAGGCGACGCCTGCTTTCGATTTGCTGGGTGTTTTCCAGCAGCGTGTCCCGCTGCCCCTTGAGTTGTCGGGTCATCTGGTTGAAATATCGGCCCAACATCGCGATTTCGTCGTCGCTGGCCTCTTCGATCACCTGAACGCTCAAGTCTCCGGCGCCGACCCGCTGCGCCGCCGTGGTCAAACGTCCTACCGGGCGCGACAGGCGTTCGGCAAACCACATCCCCAGCGACATCGCAGCCAGGATCAGGATCAGCGCAAAGCCGAGATACAGCAGGCCGAACTCGAACAGTACCCTGCCCCGTTCACTCTCTAATTGTTGATAAAACTGTGCCGTTTCCTTGGTGTCATCCAGCAGTGTCAACAACTGCCCATCCACCTCGCGGCTGACATACAGGTAACGGTCCAGATAAGCGGTAAGCGGCACCAGCGCACGGAATTCATTATTCGGCCAGTCGGCAATGATCAGCAGCCCCTTATCTGCCGCTTCGGTCATCTGTTCCGCTGTAGGCGCCTCGTAGTTGAACAGATAGGATCGATCCCCGCGCGACCGGATTTCGCCCGTGCCGTCGATGACATAGGCCTCGCGCAATCCGCGCTGAATCCGGGCCTGCCCCTGCGCCAGAACCTCGCGGAGTTCGGCATCAGAAATGTAAAATTCCACTGAGCGTGCATTGTTCAGGAACCGCGCTAGGACGGTTGCGTCCTGCGTCAGACCGCTGCGATGTTCCTGCTCATAAGCCTCTGCCGCCGTAAGGGAAGACCCGACAACCTGGCGCACGCGATCCGAAAACCAGCCTTCCAGACCGATATTCACGGTCAGGCCAGCAAAAATGGCGACCGTAACGGTCGGAACCAGCGCAAGCAGCGTAAACGCCCCGATCAGGCGCAAATGCAGACGCGAGCCTGCCGACTTGGCCCGCCTTGCAGCAATCAGGCTGCCCAACTGACTGAGCACCAAAGCTGCCACAACCAGAACATAGACAAGATCAGCCAGCAGAATCAGCCGCAATGTCGGCGCGGTCGCACCTAGGTCAAAAGGACCAATGACGAGGTATGTGGCAAGCGCCAGAACTGGCCCCATGAGGACCAGCCCAAAGGTGCCGAAATTGCGCAGTTTCCGTGATTTACGCCATCGACCAATCGATGGGATCATCCCGCTCTGTGCTCGGGTTGCCACCGTCTGCCCTCATCCTGATGTGCCGCTTGTGCGGCTTACCGCCATATGTCGTGATCTTTTCCCGACAGATGCCGGGATGCCACGGTTTGTGTGGCGATATTACATCAGTTTGCGGCGCCGTGTCACCTGTATATCGAGATCTGTTATCTTTTTTCGCAGCGTATTTCGGTTAATCCCCAGTAAATCAGCACATTTTGCCTGGTTCCCACCAGTTGCATCCAATGCGATTTCGATCAGCGGGGCCTCAACCTCACGCAAAATCCGCTGATAAAGGCCCGGCGGCGGCAATATATTGCCGTGCAGATCGAAATACCGTCGCAGGTGACGCTCGACCGAGGTTGAAAGCTTCTCGCGTTCGCCGCCGCTCAGAACCGGCGCAGCCTCAGGCTGGCTGCCCAACACCATTTCCACCTCGGCCTTCGAAATCTCATCTGCCCGGCTGGTCAGCCCCAAACGGCGAACGGCGTTTTCCAGTTGCCGGACGTTCCCTGGCCATGAATAGCGCCGCACCAACTCAACCGCTTCCGGGCTGAGCCACCGCTTGTTTCCGCTTTCCTTCTCTTCCCGGGCCAGGAAATGTTCGGCCAGCAGTTGAATATCGTCGACCCTTTCACGCAACGAGGGCACGTGGATCGTCGCCCCGCACAAACGATAGTACAAGTCCTGACGGATACGGCCGTTTTCCATTCCATCGGTCAAGTTTGTCTGGCTGGTTGCCATGAAACGCGGAACATGATCGCCGGGCGTGTCCATCATACGCACCACGCGGGCTTGAATTTCATCGCCGATATCCGCGATTTCATCTATCAGCAGCGTACCGCCACGCACCCGCGCCATCACGCGGGCCGGGCCCTCCAGATCGCTTAGGTCGGCTGCGGTGACTGTGACAAAGGGCAATGTACGCCGATCCGAAAAGTCGTGAATTGCCCGGGCGATCAGCGACTTACCCGTTCCGCTTTCACCCGAGATCATAACCGGCAGGTCGGTGTTCATCACGCGGGCGACCAACCGATACAAAGCCTGCATGACTGGCGTGCGGCCGACCAGCGGCAGCTCATCCGGACGCTCACCACCTGCCTGTATGGGTTCCGGCTGTGCGCGCTGCTTCTGATCCAGCGCCCGCGCCGTGCGCTTCATCAAATCCGGCAGGTCAAACGGTTTGGGCAGATAGTCATATGCGTCAGCCTCAGCCGCCTGAATCGCGGTCATGATCGTGTTTTGCGCGGAAATCACGATAACCGGTAATCCAGGGCGATCCTTTGCGATCTTCGGCAGCATCTCCAGACCGTTGCCATCGGGCATGACAACGTCCGAGATCACCACGTCGCCTTTGCCTTCGCCGACCCAACGCATCAGGGTGGTCAGCGAAGACGTTGCGTGCACCTTGCATCCGGCCCGCGTCAGCGCCTGAGTCAGAACGGTGCGGATAGTGCGGTCGTCATCCGCAACCAGTACGGTGCCATCCATCAGGTGCTCTCCTTCTTGTGCTCTGTTGCATCTCGCGGCGCGCGGCGCAGCGACAGTTTGAAAACGGTGCGGCCGGGCACGGAGTCGGCCGAAATCCAACCGTCATGGTCGGAAACGATCTTGCTGACCAGCGCCAGTCCCAGACCGGTGCCGTTTTCCTTGCCAGACACGAACGGGTCAAAAATGTCACCGCGGATATCCTCGGGCAGGCCCGGACCGTCATCGATGATCTCGATCTGCAACGGCAGGGAATGACCCGATCCATCACTTCGGCGCAGGCGGAAGGAATGTTCGAAATACGTGCGCAGACGGATTGTTCCGCCCTGAGGCCCCGCGGCCTCGGATGCGTTTTTCAGCAGGTTCAGAACCACCTGAAGAAACTGGTCCGGATCGCCATAGGCCAGCGGCAATGACGGATCGTAATCCTCGATGATTGTCATATCCGCGCCAAATCCCAGCAGCGCGGACCGCCTTGCACGGTCCAGTACATCGTGGATATTGACCGGCCTGAGGTCCGGTTTCTGCAAGTTGCCGAATTGCTCGACCTGTTCCAGAAGCTTCACGATCCTGCGGCTTTCGGCCACAATAAGGTCTGTAAGTTCAAGATCCTGTGACGAAATATTCATGCTCAGCAGTTGCGCTGCACCGGTAATCCCGGCCAGTGGGTTCTTAATTTCGTGCGCCAGCATCTCGGCCATGCCAATCGCCGACTGCGCCGCTGACTTGACCGTGTTGCCCAAGGTCATCCGGCCCGCCAGTTCACGAGGCGATATGATCATGATCATCGACCCCGGATGCCCGACCAGAGGCGCGATTTGCAACGCACATTGCAAGGGTGCACGATTCCCAGAACCCGCATCCACGTCATTAACGAACAGTGGCGTGCCTTGCGACCGGGCGCGCAGGAATGCTTCCTCAAGCGGCGCGTCAACGGCGATCTGGTCCCATACCGGATGCCCGATTACCGACCGGCGCGAGGCATTCAAAAACCCCTCGCCCGCCGAATTCACATCTGCGATGCGGTCGTTTTCATCAATAATGAAAGCCGGAACCGGCAAAGAGTTCCAGATGTTGGCGTTGGAGTTCATGCCGCCGCCTCGCCCGTTTCGGCAAGTGCATCCCCAAGAAGGCGCAGGACATCATCCGTGTTGCGCGACGTCAGAACCGCCCGGCGCAGCGGCGCAGGGGTTGCGGCCTGATCCATATACCATCCCAGATGCTTACGGGCGACACGCAGGCCCAGATCGGCACCGTAGAACCCCAGCATCGCCTGATAATGCGTGCGCACCATGTCGATCAGGTCATTCCCGACCGGAATATCCGGCGCATCCGCCCCGTAAAGGTCGTGACTGATCTGCGCCAGAAGCCAGGGTTTACCCTGCGCGCCACGCCCGACCATGACCCCATCTGCACCAGATTGTTCCAAAGCGGTTCGTGCGGCAGCTGTGTCTACAATATCTCCGTTCGCAATGACCGGAATCGACACGGCCTGTTTCACGGCCTGGATCGCGCTCCAGTCAGCGCGCCCCTTGTAGAACTGGCATCGCGTGCGTCCGTGGATCGTAACCATCTGAACGCCTGCCTCTTGTGCACGGCGCGCAACCTCGGGGGCATTCAGCAGGGTGTCATCCCACCCCAGACGGGTTTTCAATGTCACCGGAACGTCAACTGCACTGACAACGGCCTCGATCAGCGTCAGTGCGTGGTCCGGTGTTTTCAGCAGGGCCGAACCGGAATACCCATTTGTTACCTTCTTGGCGGGACACCCCATGTTGATGTCGATCACCCGCGCGCCCCGATCAGCAACCTGACGCGCGGCCTCGGCCATCCAATGCGCCTCGCGCCCTGCCAGTTGCACAGCTGTGTTTTCCACATCGGCGGACAGTTCGGCGCGTTCCCGCACTCCGGGTTTGGCCTGCACCATTTCCTGACTGGCGACCATTTCGCTGACGACCATGCCGGCGCCAAAGCGCATAACCAGATCCCGAAACGGGCGATCCGTGATTCCGGCCATCGGGGCCAGCAAAACCGGCGGTGTTAAGAGTTTGTCAGCGAAGCGCAAAGTCAACGTGCTTAATCCTTGGGCAGTTGCAGTTCTGATATCGAATTCTGCGCATATGAACAACAAAACGACGCGCAACAAGCCTGCAAAACCATCAAATGCCTATTTTTTAATCACAAGACCATAGGTGATTGCCTCTGCAATCACCGCCGCCTAAACAAACGCAACAAAATGGAGGGCGCCCGGCATGACCACAGCTGCCATCATAGTCGCCGCAGGCCGCGGCCTACGCGCCGGGGGCGACGTCCCAAAACAGTGGCGCAGCCTTGCAGGCCGCCGCGTGGCAGACTGGACAATCGATCGGTTCCGCGGACAGGTCGCCCATATCGTTCTGGTCTTATCCGACGAAGACACTCTGGCCTGGGGGGAGTTTCGTAACAACGATCTGATCCTCGCGACGGGCGGCACGGATCGCGCGGGTTCTGTGCGCAACGGTTTGAAGGCCCTGACACATCTCGAAGTGACGCGCGTCTTGATTCATGACGTTGCCCGACCTTGTGTTTCGTCGCGCACCATTCAGGATGTCTTGACCGCATTGGATGCACATCAGGCCGCAGCCCCCGGACTGGCGGTAACCGATGCCTTGTGGACAGGACAAGACGGGGCCGTGACAGGCACGCAAGACCGCAGCAACCTGTTTGCTGCACAGACACCGCAAGGCTTTCATTATGACACCATCTCCGCCGCCCATGCGGCGCATCCGGGCGGTGCTGCCGATGATGTTGAGGTTGCACGCGCTGCGGGGGTAGATGTCTGCATCGTACCGGGCGATGCGGACAACCTGAAGATCACTCACCCCGAGGATTTTGCCCGGGCGGAACGCATCATGGGAATGGATATGGATGTAAGACTTGGCAACGGCTATGACGTGCACCGGTTTGGCGACGGGGATCATGTGGTCCTTTGCGGTGTGAAGGTTCCCCATGATCGCGGGTTGCAGGGGCATTCGGATGCGGATGTCGGGATGCATGCTGTAACCGACGCGATTTATGGCGCATTGGCGCAAGGCGATATCGGACAGCATTTTCCTCCCTCGGATCCGCAATGGAAAGGTGCCGCCAGCGAGATATTTCTGCGTCACGCGGTCGAACTGGCCGGACAGATGGGGTATCGCATCTCGAACGTGGATTGCACGCTGGTCTGTGAATATCCGAAGATTGGCCCTCACGCCGCTGTCATGCGCGAAGAAATGTCCAAAATCATGGGCTTGCGGGCCGATCAGGTCTCGGTCAAGGCCACCACGTCCGAGCGTCTGGGCTTCACCGGTCGCGGTGAAGGCATCGCATCGATTGCGACGGCCTGTCTGGTGAAATCATGAACGCGGCGCAGTTGATTGGTACCGTTGGCGGTGTCGGATATATGCGCCCTGCCCCCGGCACCTGGGGTTCGCTGGCCGCGCTGCCGATGGCTTGGGGCCTGCACACGCTGGGGGGATTCCCATTGCTGGCAATCGCGACACTGGTGGTGTTCGCAGGCGGCCTGTGGGCCACGCGCGTGATGACCGACGGTCAGGACGATCACGACCCGTCGGAAATCGTTATTGATGAGGTTGCAGGCCAGTTCATTGCACTCTGGGCGATCTCATATCCGTCCTGGGCGCATGGGATCGACATAACCGCCCTCTGGCCCGGTTGGGTTGCCGGGTTTGCCCTGTTCCGCCTGTTCGACATCACCAAACCTGGCCCCGTCGGTTGGGCAGATCGTCGCGGCGATCCTATGGGAGTGATGCTGGACGACGTGATTGCGGGTATTCTCGCAGCCATTGGCGTGATGGTTCTGGCAGGCATCGCACACGGGGTTTTGGGCCTATGAACGTGCCCGACCTGCTGAACCGCGCCAAAGCGCAGGGCGTTATGATCGCCACAGCGGAAAGCTGCACCGGCGGTATGGTCGCTGCGGCCCTGACGGATATACCCGGCAGTTCGGCTGTCGTGGATCGGGGTTTTGTCACCTATACCAACAGGGCCAAACAGGACATGCTGGGTGTGTTGGCAGAAACCCTGGAGGCTTTCGGCGCAGTGTCCGAGCAGGTCGCTCGCGAAATGGCCGAAGGCGCATTGCGCAACTCACAAGCGCAGCTTGCCGTCGCGATTACCGGCATTGCCGGGCCGGGCGGGTCTGAATTTAAACCCGAAGGGCGCGTATGTTTCGGACTGGCCAGAGAAGGCCGGGAAACCCGGAGTGAAACGATTGAGTTTGGCGCGCAAGGGCGGGATGCGGTGCGCCGCGCCGCGCGGGACCATGCGCTGGCGTTACTTCTGACTGGACTTTCATAACACGCACGATTTTTAGGCATTATCTGCCCACAGCCGCCAAAACTGTCATCACTTTAACAAAAGGCGACAAAACGGGCGCTCATTTCGGGTGTTGCCTCTTTTTTCCTCACCTGCCCTCCGCTTCAAGGCTCTGCACATACACTCACTCGACCCCGGAGCGTTGTCAGATGACCTGCCCGGGAAACCATGCAGGGAAAAGGAGAGCGGCCCATGAATGGAGCCGATACAGCCTGGATCATTGTTGCTACAGCTCTGGTCCTTTTCATGACGTTGCCGGGGCTGGCCTTGTTTTACGGCGGGCTTGTACGTGCCCGAAACGTGCTCAGCGTTTTTATGCATTGCTTTGCCATTGCCTGTTTGATGAGCATTCTGTGGCTGGTCGCCGGGTACTCCATCGCCTTTGGGCCCGGTGAAAGTGGGCTTTGGGGTGGTTTGGGCAAGGCTTTCCTCAACGGTGTTGATGTGGACAGCCTTGCTGGCACTCTACCGGAAATCCTGTTCTTTGCCTTTCAGATGACCTTTGCCATCATCACCCCAGCCCTGATCGTGGGCGCATATGTCGAACGGGTGGGCTTTGGCTTTGTGCTGACCTTCTCGGCGCTGTGGATGCTGCTGTGCTATGCGCCGGTGGTTCACTGGATCTGGGGCGGTGGCATGCTGGCCGATGGAGGTATTTTGGGCGACATTGGCGTGCGTGATTTCGCAGGTGGTATCGTGGTGCACGAAACCGCTGGTCTGGCAGCCCTGATCATCGCCGTCATCCTTGGCCCGCGCCGAAACCGCACGACCCCGCCGCATAATCCCGGCTACGTCATGGTCGGCGCCGCGATGCTGTGGGTCGGCTGGTTCGGCTTCAATGGCGGTTCGCAACTGGCCGCGGACGGTGGTGCTGCGATGGCGATGACCGTTACCCACCTGTCCGCCGCAACCGCCTCGCTGACATGGGCGCTTTGGGAACGCATCCGCTTTGGCAAAGCCTCGATGGTGGGTCTTGTTACCGGAACAATTGCAGGTTTGGCCTCGATCACGCCCGCTTCGGGTTTTGTGGGTCCGGTTCAGGCCCTTATCATCGGCGCTGTTGCGGGCGTTCTGTGTCAGGAAGCCGTCAGTCTGGTGCGCAACAAGCTGAATATCGACGATACGCTGGACGTGTTCGCGGTACATGGCGTCGGAGGCATCTTCGGCACCATCATGATCGCCGTGTTTGGCCTTGGCACATGGACCGCACAGTTGGGCGGGCTGGTTATCGTGGGTGTCTTTACGGCAGCTGTCACGATAGTTCTGATCAAGGCGGTTGCACTGATCACACCACTTCGCGTAAACGCCGAGACCGAGACAAATGGCCTCGACCTCTCGGTACATGGTGAGCGGGCCTATGACATGAGCAGCTAAGCCCACCTTGGCTGCCTATCGCCCGTAGGGGCAAAAGCGGACCTGTCACGGGTCCGCTTTTCTTGTTTTCGCATCTTGTCCACGTACGACACACCCAAAACACCCTGAACCTTCAGGGCAAATGATCAGCCTGACGCAGGATGCGCATTGGTTCCCTTCGGAATTACGATCCGGCATTCCAGACCGCCAAGCGAGTTGGATGCACCCAGATCAAGTCGACTGTCATAGGCCTTCAACAAATCAACCGCGATGGCCAGCCCAAGGCCACTGCCCGAGACAGAGGTATCCAGCCTCCCCCCCGATCGCAGTGCCTCGCGGTGAGCGTCCTGAGGAATTCCCGGACCATCGTCGTCAATCACAACTTCAATCCCGTTCCGGGTTCTCCCAGCCGTCAATCGGACCTTGGATTTGCACCATTTGACCGCGTTATCCAGCAGGTTGCCCAAGACTTCTTCGATATCCTGCGCGTCCATTCGCACCCAAAGACCGGGGTCGCGTTCAATTTCCAATGACTTTCCTTCGCGCTCGGCCATGGTCGTGAACAGACGCGCCAGTCGATCAATCGAATGAGACAGATCGGTACGAGAATGGGTCAAGTCCGCAGTATTCAGCGCCCGCATTCGGGCAAGCGACCGGCCCAGCTGCGCGTCAATACGGTCGAGAGCTTCCACAGCGGTCTCCGTAGAACCTCCCGCTTCGGACAACAGCAACAATTCGTTGCGCATGATCGCGGTAGGTGTTTTCAGGGCATGAGCCAAATCTGCCGCCTGACGACGTGATCCCGATACAATTTCCCGGTTTCGGCGCAAGAGCTGGTTCAGATCCTCGACCAGAGGAGAGACCTCTTCAGGATAATCACCTGGTTTAAGGTCTTCGTCCCGATCCCAACGGTGCGCCACGTCCGACCTTAGCTTTCTGAGTGGTGTCAGGATGATTGACGTCAGAAGTAGCGATCCAACGACACCGATCAGACCGACCAGCGCAAAAACCGGAAGCAGGCTTTGTTGTGCAGTGTGACGCTCTGCGACAAGCTGGGCCTGACTTTCGGCAACGCTGACCCCCCAGACCGTACCGTCCTCATAGGTAATTTTCTGATAGGCTCCTCGTAAAGCTTCGTTTTCTGGACCACGAGTATTCCAAAGCGTCGTTACATCAGGGGTGCCAGGGGGTTCGGCGATGACTCCGTCGAACAGGGAAGCCGACGTAAAGATTTCGCCTTCGCTGTTGCTGACTTGCCAGTATCGGCCAGAATACGGTGTGCCATAGGCTGGATCGAACATCAAATCGCGCAGCGCATCCGGGTCATGGGTCGTGACGCTCAACCCAACGACCAGTTGCGTGTGACGATCAAGCAATGCGGTATCAAACCTGTCTGAAACGCGGGCATTGATGAACGAGAACACGGCCAGCGTACCGACACCCACTGAAAGGGCACCCGACGCGGTCCCCCCCAGTAGAGCCCGTTGACGCAGGGATAACATCAGGCGGAGTCGATCATGTATCCGCGGCCCCGAATCGTTGTGATCAGATCAGGGCCAAGTTTTTTGCGCAGACGGGTTATAAAGACGGCAATTGTGTTCGAATCCCTGTCCCCGTCGTATTCGTAGATATGCTCTGACAGCTCGGTCCTTGAAATCATACGCCCAACATTGTGGGCGAGATACGTGAGAACAGCCAGTTCCTGCGCAGTCAGGTCGATTGGCACACCATCCGCCGTTACACGCCCGTTGCGGGTGTCCAGCACAACATTTCCCATTTCAACGACGGGATTCAACTGACCGCTCTGCCGCCGCAGAATGGCGCGGACCCGCGCTGCCAGTTCGGGCATATGGAACGGCTTGGTCATGTAGTCGTCCGCGCCCGCGTCCAACCCGTCGACCCTTTCGCTCCAGCCATCGCGGGCCGTGAGGATCAGCACAGGTGTCTTGATACCCGCACTGCGCCATTCCCGCAGAACTGAAATGCCGTCGCGTTCCGGCAATCCAATATCGAGGATGATCATGTCATAAGGTTCTGTTGCGCCCAGATGCAAAGCTTCTAGGCCGCTGTTCACAATGTCCACGACCCGACCTTCAGCGTTCAACAGTTTCTTGATCTGCTCGCAAAGGTGCGGCTCGTCTTCTGCCAGTAAGACTCTCATACTTGGGAATTATAGGCGCGCGATTGGCAGTTTAACCATTACTTTTTACCACCGCCGTTGCCGCCACCGTTTCCACCACCGTTGCCGCCAGAATTGCCACCACCGTTACCACCGCCATTGCCACCACCGTTACCACCGGAGTTGCCGCCGCCTTTACCTCCGGAGTTGCCTCCGCCATTGCCACCAGAGTTGCCGCGACCGCCACCGCTGTTCCCGCGATTGCCGCTTTGACCGCCATTTGTTTTGGCTGAAGACTTGCCTTGAGATCTTGCACTGGCCGAGTTTCCAGGCGCAGATTTTGCCGCTTCCGAGATTTGTTTTCCGATTTTGGACCTGTTGGAAACGACGACGCCGGTTTTTGCGTTAACAATAACACTGACAATCTTCCCGTTCGGTTTTTTGACCAGTACTCGGTAGTAAACTTTGTCGGCCTGAAAAGCACGCGCATCAATGGGCGTGCCGCCAAAGACCTGCTCGACCCCTTTGATGACTTTTTGCAGACGGATTGCGTTGCCAGACGTTGTCGCTTTGCGCAGCTCTGCCTGCTTCAGCTCACGAACGGCTGAATTGCCTTCTCCGGGCTGGAGAAAGACAATAAGAAACATGATGGTTAAGAGCTTTCTCATCTTCGGCACTCTTTACCGCGCAACCACCTACACAATCTACCGATTTCAACATGAACTGGGGATGAACGACCAGTTTGGCGTAGGTTCAATGATGATCGGTTTAGATAGCACCTGTCAGATCTTGATGCCGGCAAGCGGTTTCCCTGTGTGCGAATCTTGGAAAACTATGTCGGACCACTGAAACACGCCTTCGATTTACGAGGAACGCTATGAAAACCAATATGACCGGCTTGCTGAAAGCCTCTGCACTCGCAATCGCAATGTTAGGCTCCACCGCAATTGTTGGCGCGATTGCATTTCCTGACGTGGCTTATGCAAAAGATGGCAAAGGCGGCGGTAAAGGAAACGGCGATGGCAATGGTGGTGGTAACGGAAACGGCGGTGGTAACGGTGGTGGCAAAGGAAACAGCGACAGTGCCGGAAAGGGCAAAGGCAACAGCGGCGGTAATGGCGCGACCAAAGGTGGCGGTTCGAAATCCGCCGGCAAGTCAGGGCGCACAACCTCTGGCGCAAAGGGCTCGAAGTCAAAAACCTCGAAGGGAAAATCGTTCTCTTTGAAAGAACTGTTTACCGGTAAGAAGTCCAAGAAAACTCAGACCAAATTTGCACCAGCTGCACACACGAAAAAACCTAAGGTTCAGATCGAGGGAACAGAACTGACCGAGACCCGCAAGAAGGGGAATAAACTGGCTGCTGCGCTGGGTGTCCACCCATCTGAACTAGGCGCACTGAACGCAGCCAACGCAAGTGAGAAGGCCCTTCAGAACGCTTCCCCGAATTCGCGCGTCGGTCGCATTGCGAATTATCGCGATACCGTTCTGGCTGGCGAAAGTATCCGCGCAGAACTTGCTGAAAAACAAGAGCTTCTGGATGAGATGACTCCACCAGATCGTTCCAGTGAAGAAATAAACGACGACCTAGAGGATGCTCTGGCCGATGTTCAGGAAAAGCAGGACATCGTTGATGATCTTGAACAGCAGCTGGCCGACGCGGGAGGCACCGATCCTGATATCGAGGACGCCCTTCAGGCAGCAAACGATGATCTGCAGGCTTCAAAAGACACGGCAGACAACCTGAATGCCGAAAAACAGGCCGCCTTGGAATACGAGGAAGCCGTGCAAGACGTCGAAGACCTGGCAGATGCCGTTGAGCAACAGTCACTCGATGAGCGCGCGGCACTGGAAGACGCAGCGAACAAACCGGTCACCGATGAGGTTGAGGCTGCTGTAAAGTCAATGCTTGGCCTGGATAGCTAACGGCTTTTGTCCTCGTTCTTAGGAAGTGGGCAAAAGACCGGGCCAGCTAAGTGTTTACCAGCCGTTTGGCTGGCCCGACTTTCTTAAAAAGATACCGGTCCACCAGGGTGCTTGGCACGTATGTCCTTCGCAAGTTGGCATTGGAACTTGAAAAAAGATTAAGCCCGCTCCATTTCGGAGCGGGCTCTAATTTTCCTGACCTTGTTGATCTGGAAGCCTATCGGACGTTCTGATTTTCAGAAGTCCCGGTTCGCCTCTTCAAGTCGCTTGTTATTAACAATTTCCGATAGTGCATTTTCGATAGGAGGGAAGCGACTGCTGCTCGAATTCGTATTGTTTGAAACTTCACCGTTCATGACGGGATCTTGGGGTTGCATTGTCGCACATGCATACGGCGCAACCTCAATAGCAGTCTTGATCATGCTGTTCCCCTTCCATTCAACCGGACGTGGTTTGCCCGGCCTGTGCGATCAGTATGCCCCGAACCAGTTGAACACTCAGAGAATACATTGTTCACATTATGTTAATGTTGTCGCGAAATCATGAACAACGACTAAGTAATTAACAAAAAAGGATATTATTTCGCCAACAGATACAATCAGGCTGGATGGACAAAAAAATAAAGCACTCTCTCCCTACTCCGTAAGGTTGTTTAACCCAAGCAAAAGCGACATACGTTTATGGCGAGCGAGTCAGGTTTCCTACACCGAAATAGGGGGCAAAATTGCAGCTGACTAGTCGAAAAAAGGCATCCGACGAAATTGCGACGCAGTTCAGCGGTTGTTCGATCTGCGCGGCACCATTAAGGGCGTGACCATGACGGCGGATGGATCCCTTGACAACCAAAACGGTCTTCAGGTCGTCCCGGTAGCAATACATTCGGTTAACTAACCCGCGATCTGAGCAAAACCCCTGTCAGCATCAACGTTTCGGTTTAACAGATGCAAAAGCTCGACCTGGCTCGTCGCCCCTGTCTTGGAAAAAATGGAACTTAGGTGCGAACGAACTGTTGTCGGGCCAATAGACAGAGTCTCCGAAATCGTCTTCACAGTCATTCCCTCTTTCATCATCGCGCACACCCGAAACTCGCATCTGCTGAGGTCGGCCGGATTGTGTGGATCAAGGATCGGGACAAAGCGATTGTTGCTGTTGAATTTGGACCGGTGACTCCGAAGAACCTCGGAACAGGCAGCAACCGTTCCGGGCAAACGTTTGCCCCAGCCAGAAGATAGTGTTGGTGCCAGAGCAGTTAGCAGATCCAGTTCGCAGGCCTGCGGGCGGATACTGTAATGCAGTTCAATGTAATCGACTTGCACCCCAGTTACGTCCAGCGGAATTAGTATAACCTCCACCAGCCCTTCAGGCCTTTGAAGCCGATTGTGGGTCATTGATGTTGTGTCGGAAAACACCAGATCTGATAGTTTCCATACAGAACCCGGTTTCGCAGTTGATATACTATCCCCAATTACCAACTCTGCCTGTGTATGCGGCTGTGAAGGCCAGATTTTTCCCTGCTGGACGCAGCAGCGCGCAATATGCTTGGCTTTCCTATCCTTTTTGGACGTTCTGACAATTAGAACCGCATCAGCGTTTACCAGGCACATTAAACAATTTACAGCCCTTGATAGGGAACCATTACCGCATAGGGCCTGAGTCCACTCAACAACGAAGTTCAGACTCTCCCTCGCCTGAGCGCTCTTTAAGAAACTCACACTCATAACAATTAACCATTCAACAAAACAGACCGACCCAACAAACAGGTTCGGCTTACAACAACAAATTTGAACCCCTCAGGTAGTCTCAGCAATCGGAATTATCAGCTTGTCTGCGGGGCAATATTTTTTGGCAAAGTCTTCGAGTGCAAAATAGTTATTTGTTTTTATTATATTTTTCTTAAATTCATCATCACTAAACCTCGCGTCGCCATCCAGTGAACGCCTAGTCAGTCAGCAGAAATCAACACCCGTCTCGCTCACAATTCCGATCCCACGCCTCTCATTGTTTCCGAAAATAAGCGATTCGGAATTTGTTAATATGTTGTTAATTCAGGGTTAAAAGTGTTCGCCCCAAAGAGCATTTTTGTTAGCATGTTTCAATTATAGAGTGTATTTCACTTACCTTTGAAGGAAGGCACCTAAATCCCCCGAACCTATTCTGATCCCCGAGCTAATGCATTTTCGCCTGGCTTGCGCTCAGAAATACAGAGCGCTGAAAACGTCTAACCTATTTGGGGGAAATAATGACTAAATTCATGAAGAAGTTCGTTAAGAATGAAAGCGGTGCGGCAATTGTCGAATATGGCCTGGCTCTTTTGGTCGTGGCGTCGATTGCAGTTGGCGCATTCTCGTACCTGGGCACCACTACCAACACAAATGTGACTGGTGCATGCGCTGCTCTGGGTAGCGCGACCTGCTGACCCAAACACACTTACCAAAATACAGAGCTCTGTGCCGCCGCGCCACTGTTGCGGCGCAGAGTTCACCGCCAGGAATTTCGCGAAAGCAGGACGACCGAAGTTCCATATTTCAGAACGTAATTGTTGGAGAGAGTGATGCGTATCAGGCCAATCATTTCTACACTGTTTGGAATTGCGATAGCGTCCGGTTCCGTTTACCTGGCGAAGGATCACATTCAGTTTAAGACAAGCACTGCCAGTATCTCGCCAGATGCCGATCTGGTTGAGATCTACGTGGCCCGATCAGAAATCGCTTTTGGTCAAACGATCGAAGCGCACGACGTCACAATTCACCCCTGGCCGCGCGAGGCGCTCCCGGCCGGAGTTTTCACGGACATCGATGTACTTGTTCCAAACAATCGCCGTCAGCTGCGGCGCGCCAAGGGTCGGTTCTATCCCGGCGAAGTAATGCTTCTTTCCAAGGTTTCTAACTTTGGTGAAAAAGTCACCCTTGTTCAGAAGTTGGGGGAAAACACACGTGCCATGGCGATCGAGGTCGATGCTGTAACGGCCGTGGGCGGTTTTGTTACCCCGGGCGATCACGTTGATATCGTCTTGACCCAAGGTGCCAAGCAGGACCTGCGCGCGGTCACCATCTTGCAGAATATTCGCGTCATTGGCGTGGACCAGCAGTCGGAAGAATTAAGCGATCAGCCGGAGGTCGCCCGCACAATCACGGTGGAAGTGACCCCGCAGCAAGGTCAACGTCTGGCCCTGGCTCAAAAGGCCGGAACCCTGAGCCTGACACTGCGCACCCTGGACAGCGTCGAGGATGAACCCATGGAGATGGTTCGCCTGCGCGACCTGTTGCAGGAGGAAGGGCCGGTAGAAAAGGTTGATATTCAACCCACTGTAAAGCTGCGCCGGGGAACCGAGACCGAGGTTGTGACCATCCAGCGGCAACAGGAAGAAGCGGAACAGGCAACAGAAACTGCGCCCGCCGCCGAATTGCAACCTGATACCCAAAAAGATGCGCAGCTTGCGCCGGCATCCACGACGCCACGCGTCAAACCCCGCATTCGCCCAATCAAAGTCAGTCAGACACCTAGCCAATAAGTTCAGCCATGCAAACACGCGCCATCATATCCGCATTCGCCCAAGAGGAGAACGGCACCGTCGCGATCCTGTGGGGCACTGCCTTGGTCGCATTCCTCGGGTTTTTTGCGATCACACTGGACGTTGGCCGGTTGAATTCGACACATGCAGAGCTTCAGTCATTCGCCGACAACGTAGCTTTGGCCGCAGCAGGAGAGTTGGACGGCCAACCGGACGCGATTACGCGCGCCACAAATGCAGCAGCAAATCTTGTCAGCGATAGCCAGACATTCGCGAACGGGGCGACCACGCTTTCAGGATCTTCGGATTATACTCTCCTGTTTCACTCGGCGCTTCCGGCATCGGATCTGACCCCGCTTGGCGCAGATCTTACAACCGATCCACGGAAGGCCAGGTTCGCGCAGATCGTGTTGACACCCAAGTCCCTGACGATGAGCCTGGCTTCGGCGCTGGACAAAATGCTTGGTGGGGCTGGGTTTTCTGCTGCCAGCGTTTCAGCCGAGGCAGTGGCCGGATACTCGAAAGCGGCGTGCGATATCTCACCCCTGATGTTCTGCCTGCCCCCGAATTGGGAATCCACTTTGACTGTGGGCGACCAGATTCTGTTGCGCAGTGGCGGCAACGGAACGGCCTGGGGACCGGGTAACTTCGGCTTTATTGATCTGGCGAATTTTCAAGACAGCTCGGGCGTATGTGCCGACGAAGGGGGCAATAAACTGGCCTGTCTGATCGCGGCGCAAAGCCAGATCACCCAGTGTGTTCTGACCAATGGTCTGAACACCGAACCCGGCCAGAAAAACGGCATTACCAATGCTGCGTTCAACGTCCGCTTTGACATCTACCGCTCGGTTCTCAACGGTGAGAAGAACAATATCGATTTCGCGCCCGCACCGAATGTTATTAAGGGGATTGAAAGCAACGGTGGCGGCGCTTGCATTCAGGGCAATGAACAGACGACCCCTGATACAACCGGCCTAGGGCGCGATCTGTGCATGACGGCAGGCACCTGCGGTGGAAACAACCGTTTCGGTGACGGCAACTGGGATCGAACCGGGTACCTTAATCGAAACCACGATCTGGCAGATGGGATTGCCGACGGCATCGGCAGCGACACACATCTGCCACCACTGTCCGGGTCGGATACCGTTTTTTCCGGGACGCGGTATGGAATGTATCTGAGGGAAATAGCCTACGGGAACACGAACCCCTACGCGGCACCGAACGCAAATTCCATTCTTGACCCTTCACTTGCCGAAACCGGCCGTCCAATGTGTTCCAGCCAGATGTCCAACGACCCGGCACGGCGCGTTGTAACAGCTGCCGGTATTGATTGCGCGCTGAACCCAGTATCTGGTTCGACAACTGGGGTTCCGGTCACCAAATTTGTTGCCGTGTTCCTGACTGAACCGGTCGGTGATGACGGTGGCTCACCCCCCAGTTTCGACATCCACGGAGAGGTCGTCGGTTTCCCCGATGTGACCGGCGTTGGCAGCGGCGGCAACGGGTTTGGCGGCATCTTTCGCGACGTCGTACAGTTGTATCGGTAGGGGCTGAGGGTTCATGTGTATTCGCCTCAAATCCCCTTTCAAGCGCTTCGCCAAAAGCGACGATGGAGCGATCCTTGTCGAGTTCGGCCTCGTCATGCCGATTATGCTGCTGCTGTTGGCGGTGACATTGGAATCCGCACGCCTTATGTGGTCGTACCAGTCGGTCATTGCCGGTGTCCGGGATGCCAGCCGCTATATGTCGCGCGTCACGCCCTCGGATATCTGTTCGTCTGGCGGAACAGTCGCGGGGCTCAGCACAACTCTGAAAGGGATCGTCGAGCGTGACATTCATGGCAACAGCCTGTTTCCGCCCAGCATAACCGTCAACTCGGTAACACCCAGCCTATCCTGCGTGTCCGGCACGTATCGCATGAACCCGGCGCCCGTCGGTCAGGTAAGCGCCAATATCACCGTTCAGTTCCCGTTGGGGGGCATACTGAAGCTTTTCGGCAGCGGCGCGTCATCGATAACCACCGACGTCGCTGACACATCGCGGATATTTGGCCAATGACAAGGTTGCGGAATAATCGCGCCATCTGGCGCCAGGTCGCGGACAAGATGATGCGCGACCAAAATGGTGGGGTTCTTGTCGAATTTGCCGTGGTGGTGTCCTTGTTTTCCTTCCTGTTCCTGGCATTGCTGGACTTTGGTCGGCTGTCATACAGCGGAGTGAACGCGCAGAAGGCGGCACAGCTGGCGGCGCGCATCGCTGTGGTGCGCCCTCCGGCGTGTCCGGGTGTGCCACAGACCCACACGCGGGGAACATCCGCGTTGTCCCCTCGCTTTGGCACCCCATGCAATGCGTCGACTGGCGTGTGTGCCGACCCGGTAACGCCACCTTGTGCGGGTGACGCTACCAACACCACAGCATCTGAAATCTGGGGGCGCATCAACCCGTTGCTGCCCCCCGGCACGACGATTGACGCCTTGCAGTTTTCCTATGACTTCAATTCCAATCTGGGCTTCCTGGGTGGCCCTTACACACCCATGGTCACGGTTGAGCTGAACCTGAATGATTTTCAGTTCGTGTCGCCGCTGGCCGCGCTTGCAAATGCCGCGGGCGCGACCAGCAGCACAATTCCTTCAACAGCCGGGTTTTCCAATTTCAGCGTTTCGCTGCCTGCCGAAGACCTGGCATCAGGAGAGTCAGGTTAATGGTTAAGAACGTTTCCAATCTCAATTCACATTCTGTCATGCTTGTATCTGAAAGCGAAACCGTCGCTCAGGTGGTCGCCAATGCCTTTCCCGCCGGTCAAAATAATGAAATCTCAGAGAATGCGGGTTCGTTCAAAGCGTTGAACGGCACGGCGCGCAATCTGGCATTCAAGCATGACCTGGTTATTTTTGAAATCGACCCCTGCGACGCGGGCGAGGTTCTGGCTGTCAAAGACCTGCTGACCCATCGACAAGACGACACCTTGTTTGTCGCGCTGACGCAGAATGACGTTTCGATCTCGGTCGCCCGCGAGTTGCGGAAAATCGGCATTGACGAGGTTCTGCCCCTGTCCATTGACGAGGATGGGCTGAAAGCCGCAGTTGCAGAAAAAATCTCGTCCCGATCACTTCCGCAAGGATACATTCAAAATGGCCCCTCTGCCCTTGGTACAGTGATCCCGGTTGCTAAATCCCGCGGTGGGATCGGAGCGTCGACGGTCGCCGTAAACCTTGCCTGCTCGCTGGCGGGCGGAAAAGGATCATTCCTTAGGAAAAAGGCGAAAAGCCGCGTCGCGCTTCTGGATTTCGATCTGCAATTTGGAAACGCGAACGTGTTTCTGGATCTTGAAGATAATGGGGGATGCCTCCAGCTCATCGAAAACCAGGAAGAGCCGGATGATCATTTCCTGACATCGATCCTTCAGAACCATACGCTCGGCATTGATGTGTTGTGCGCGCCCGCGCCGCTGGTTCCGCTTCAATCCATACGACCGGGCTTGATCGAGGGGATGCTCGACCTGCTTCAGCGCCGGTACGACTATGTTGTCATCGACCTGCCCTGTGCCGTTGTGGAATGGGTCGAACCCATTTTCAAACGCGCGAACCAACTGGCGCTGGTTACTGACACGACGGTTCCATGCGTTCGCCAGACCCGGCGCCTGATCGATTTCTATCGCGAGGCGAACGTGGCCCTGCCCGTCGAGGTCGTCGTGAACCGCGAACGGAAGACGCTGATCAAACCCGCACACGTTCGCGAGGCCGAAAAAGTGCTGGAAACGAAACTGAAGCACTGGCTGCCGGACAATCCCAAGATTGCGCGAAACGCGGTCGATCTGGGACGACCGATTGTGGACATGAAGCCGCATTCGGACCTTGGCAAGGCCCTGACGAAACTGGCTGCGTCCATGTCCGAAGGCACCCGGCCAGCCACACAAAAAACTGCATAATGGGAGATCGCCGTGTTTAACGAGTACAAATCACGCCGGGCCGCGTCCAAGTCGAACGTGTTGGTTCTGGAACGGCCGATCGAGGTGCCAAAGTCCAAAGCAACACCAGAGCCGGTGGACGTTGACCTGCAAGCGCATCTGGAGCTTAAAAGCCGCCTGCACAGCGAGCTTCTCGACCGTCTGAACCTGTCTGTGATCGACAAGGTCGAACGGTCCGAACTGAAACGTCAGATCGCCGCGCTGGTCACCGGGCTGATCGAAGCCGAACGCCTTCATTTACGGTCCGAGGCATTTACAGCTCTTGTTGATGAGCTCATTCACGAAGTGATGGGTCTGGGCCCGCTGGAACCCCTTTTGGAAGACCCGACCATCAACGACATTCTCGTCAACTCTTATGATCAGGTCTATGTGGAACGATTTGGCCTGCTGGAACAATCCTCCGTACGCTTTCGCGACGAACGCCATCTGCTTCGGATCATTGACAAGATCGTCAGCCGGGTCGGCCGCCGTATTGATGAATCCCAGCCATGGGTCGATGCGCGTCTGGAAGACGGAAGCCGGGTCAATGCGATTATCCGCCCGTGTTCAGTTGATGGGCCGGCGCTGTCGATCCGCAAATTCTCGCGCAATCCTCTGACCATCGACAAGTTGGTTCAGCGGGACAGCCTGAACGACCAGGCCGCCAAGCTTCTGGCCGCGCTGGTCGAAGCCAGGCTGAACATTCTGATTTCTGGCGGCACCGGTTCGGGCAAGACAACAATGCTGAACGCCGTTTCATCCTATATCGACGGCAAGCAGCGTATCGTGACAATCGAAGATGCGGCCGAACTTCAGTTGCAGCAAAGCCATGTCGTCCGCTTGGAAACCCGCCCCCCCAACTCGGAAGGTCAAGGGGTGATCACGCAACGCGATCTGGTGCGCAACGCGCTCAGGATGCGGCCTGACCGCATTATTGTCGGCGAAGTCCGTGGTTCCGAATGCTTTGACATGCTTCAGGCCATGAATACGGGACATGACGGCTCCATGACGACCGTACATGCGAATTCGGCCCGCGATGCGCTCAGCCGGGTCGAACAGATGGTGACAATGCTGGGGGCGGACCTGCCCGTCAGAACCATCCGGTCTCAAATCGCCTCGGCCATTCAGATCGTCCTGCAACTCAGCCGACTGAGCGACGGGACACGCAGGGTCGTCAGCATCTCGGAAATCACGGGCATGGAAGACGATACGATCACGATGCAGGACATCTTTGTTTTCAAGCGCCGTGGCAAGTCTGAGAATGGCGACGTTTTGGGAGAGTTCCTGCCGACCGGCATACGGCCAAAATGCTTCGACCAACTGGTGGCGGCTGGTGTCGATGTGGACACCAACATGTTTATTCACGGGGCGACGGCATCATGATTGACCTTCAGCCCAACATACTGAACATCCTGATCTACGTGTCGATTTTTCTGGGTATTCTGCTTGCCTACGAAGGCGTTCACCAGCTTCTGGCGCGCAAGGAAACGCATGGCGAAGCCAGAAACCGCCGCATGAAACTGATCCAGAACGGGGCTTCGACGGATCAGGTGTTGCAGCTGCTCCGCGATCCCGCAATGATGGCCGCTGGTGAAAAAGCTGGGCTGATTACGCGGTTTCGCCGTCTGCTTGTGCAAGCCGGTTTGGCGGTCAGCCCGATTTGGGTCGTGCTCGCCGTCTCCCTTCTGGTTTTGATGATCTTTTTCGGGGCTTCCCGGTTCCTTGCCCCGGAACTGGCGGTCATTCTGAGCGCTGTGTTCGGCCTCATCGGCCCGGTTATCGTGTTGGTCGCCATGAAAGACGCCCGTTCGAAGAAACTGACGAAACAACTGCCAGACGCGTTAGACCTGATGGCCCGCGGGTTGAAGGTGGGCCACCCTGTTGCAGTGACGGTTGGAAACGTTGCCTCTGATCTGCCGGATCCGATAGGGTCAGAGTTTGGCATCATCAAAGACCAGATCAACTATGGCGATGACGTCGCGACCGCCTTTCACGACTTTGCGCACCGCGTCGGAACAGAGGATGCAAAATATCTTGCTGTAAGTATCGGCATTCAGCATGGTACCGGCGGCAACCTGTCCCGCGTTCTAAGCATTCTGTCCCAGACCATCCGGGACCGGCACACGATGCAAAAGAAGATCAAGGCAATCTCTGCCGAAGGTCGCCTGAGCAGCCTTATTCTCACGATTCTGCCGGTCATCATTTACCTTTCGATCGAGATCTCCACCCCAACATTTTACGGCGACGTACGCAGCGATCCGCTGTTTCCGTACTTCGCCCAAGTGATCATTGGCCTGACAATTGCCCAGGGTTTCATCCTGAAACGGCTGGTTAAGTTCAAATTCTAAAGGGAATTGGGATATGGATATTCTTCAGGACATTCTAAACGATCCGCGCGTCACACCGCAGTTGATCCTGTTGGTCGGAATCGCCCTTAGTGTTTTCTTTGTCTTCATGGGCTTTGCCGGATTTACAACAAGCGAAAACACAGCAGCACGTCGCATGCGCGTTGGGTCGATTTCACAAGGGCATGGGCAGGATTTTGACCTTATCCAGGGTGACAACAGCGACCCGCACGGGCTGCTGAAGGCCTTTGTCCCGTCGTCAAAACGCGAACGCTCCAGGATCGGCAAGCTTTTGAAACAAGCCGGAATTCGGCAAAAGCACGCCATTCGCACCTATTATACATTTCGGGTCGTCCTGGGATTTGTGTTGCCTGCCGCGTTCGTTGCAACCATGGCTTTGCCGATCGAAACGCAAGTTCAGTTAGGGATCGCCGACCTTTTGCAGGGTGTTACGTGGGTTAACACAATGCAGGTCGTGACGGCACTGATGGTCTTGGGCTTTTATGGCCCGGCACTGTGGTTGCGACGTCGCATAAAGAAACGCCGCCAGGCCATCGAACACAGCCTGCCAAACGCGCTTGACCTGTTGCAAGTCGCCATCGAGGCCGGGCTGGGCTTTGACGCGGCGATGATCCGGGTCTCGCATGAAATGGCCAAGGCAGCTCCGGAAATCTCGCAGGAGTTTTCGGTTCTTCAACTGGAGTTGCAGGCAGGCAAAGAACGTCAGGCCGCCTTTCTGGACATGGCGAACCGGGTCGGTATCGACGAGATGAACTCGTTCGCGAACGCCTTTTTGCAATCCAACCAGTACGGAACCAGCATATCCGCATCGTTACGCCGCTTCGCCACTGACATGCGGCTTGACCGAGAGCTTCGCGCCCAGGAAAAGGCAAACCGTCTGCCTGTGCAGATGTCTGCCGTGATGGCCATGTGCATGATGCCTGTCCTATTGCTGATTTGTCTGGCACCAATGCTGATCCGGTGGGTCAACATGTTCGGGCAAGGGTAACACAGCGACGATGGTGTTCGCATAGCAGTATGCCCGGAAACAGCGGACCTTAGGGGGGTCCGCTTTTCTTTTGTTCCAACAGCTCTCGACTCCGGGCCAAGGGTCGGGCTATCAGCCCGAAACATCATTTCATCGCCGAGGTCCTGCCATGATCCCCAGTTCTTTTCCCGACAGCACTGAAATCGCTCGCCTGACGGCCCGGATGCTGCTGGAGATCAAGGCCGTCCACTTCAACGCGCGCGAGCCGTTCACGCTGGCAAGTGGCCTTCCCAGCCCGACCTATATCGATTGCCGCAAGCTGATCTCCTACCCGCGCATTCGTTCCACGCTGATGGATTTTCTGACTGTTACGGTAATGCGGGACGCGGGTTTCGAAGCCTTTGACAATATCGCGGGCGGCGAAACTGCTGGCATCCCCTTTGCCGCGATGGTGGCTGAACGTATGGCGCTGCCGATGACCTATGTGCGCAAGAAGCCCAAAGGTTACGGGCGCAACGCCCGTATTGAAGGCGCGATGAGCGATGGCGTACGTGTGCTGCTGGTCGAGGACCTGACCACCGATGGCGGTTCGAAACTGTCCTTCGTCGATGCAATTCGAGAAACTGGTGCCACCTGCGGGCATACGGCTGTGATCTTCTATTACGGTATCTTCCCCGAAACCGAGAAGACGCTGGGCGACCATGGTGTAAAGCTGCATCACCTTTGTACGTGGTGGGATGTTCTGGCCGAGGCCAAGGCGCAAAAAGCCTTTGATCAGGAAACACTTGACGGGGTCGAGGCGTTTCTGAACGATCCGCGAGGCTGGCAGGACGCGCGAAAATCGTGATTTTCAGCCTGTGGACGGCTTGGGGATAGTTGATTTTCGAATCGCATCAAAGCACGCCTATCTAGTCAAGATATCCAGCCACCACACCAAATGTTGCGATAACGCTGCGCCCGTGTAAAACTGGTGCTAAGTTATCCCCATTGAGGTGGGCAGTTATCCCAAGGCGGGGGGCAGTTATACCAACTTACCCCCATTCATTTGCAGATAGCTTGAACCGGGGCGTGGCGTGTAGAACCTCGGAACGGGCAGCGGGGACATGATGAACGAGATCAGCAGTATCGAGCAGGCAGCGGCGCATATTCAGAACGCCGAAACCATGCCGCATTCCATTGAGGCTGAACAGCAGCTTCTGGGTGCAATTCTGACGAATAACGACCTTTACGACCGGGTCGCTTCGATCATTGGGTCCGAGCATTTCTATGACCCGGTTCATGCCCGCATTTATGAGGTCGCAGCCGCACGCATTGCAAAGAACGCGCTGGCCTCGCCTGTGACGCTGAAATCCTTCATGGCCGAGGATGAGGGCCTGAAGGAATTGGGCGGGCCCGCCTATCTGGTCAAACTGGCCGGCGCGTCGATCAGCGCCTTTGCGGTACATGACTACGCCCAGATGATCTATGACCTCGCCATCCGGCGCGAGTTGATCCGCTTGGGCCGCGACATCTCCGACAAGGCCGCGCGGGTCGATGTAGCCAGCGAACCGAAAGAACAAATTGTCGAGGCCGAACAACAGCTTTATCAGCTTTCCGAGCAGGGCCAGACCGAACAGGGGTTCCAGTCCTTCCTCAAGGCGGTCACAGAAGCCGTCAACGTCACCAACGAAGCCTACCAGCGCGGTGGCGGCATGGCTGGGATCTCGACCGGTCTGGTCGATCTCGACAAACAACTGGGTGGTCTTCACCCCTCGGACCTGATCATTCTCGCGGGTCGTCCATCGATGGGCAAAACCTCGCTGGCGACCAACGTGGCCTTCAACGTGGCCAAAGCGTACAAACGCGGTCTGAAACCGGATGGTTCCGAAGGCGCAATTGACGGCGGGGTCGTCGGCTTTTTTTCGCTTGAGATGAGCGCCGAACAGCTGGCCGGGCGGGTTCTGGCTGAGGCGTCCGAAATCTCCAGCCACAAAATCCGTCAGGGCGACATGACCGAGGCCGAATTCCGCCGTTTCGTGGATGCGGCCAAAGAACTTGAAGCCTGCCCGCTTTTTATCGACGACACGCCCGCTCTTCCGATTTCTCAGCTTGCCGCACGCGCGCGCCGGTTGAAACGCACGCATGGGCTGGACCTGCTAGTGATCGACTATCTGCAACTCTGCCGCGGCATGTCCGACAATCGGGTTAACGAGATTGCCGAGATTTCGATGGGCATGAAAGCAATCGCCAAAGAACTGAACATTCCGGTGATTGCCCTGTCGCAGCTTTCCCGCCAGGTCGAAAACCGCGACGACAAACGTCCGCAGCTGTCAGACCTGCGTGAATCAGGCTCGATCGAACAGGACGCCGATGTTGTGATGTTCGTGTTCCGCGAGGAATACTACAAAGAACGTGAAAAACCCGGCGATCACGAGCTTGAGAAGATGGAAGAATGGAAACAGGCCATGGAACGCCTGCACGGCAAGGCCGAGGTCATCGTTGGCAAACAGCGCCACGGTCCAATCGGCACGGTCGAGCTGTCGTTCGAGGCGCAATTCACCCGGTTCGGTAATCTTGTCAAACCTTGGCAGCAGGGTGGTGAAATCGAAGGTTATTGATCGCGAAAAGGACAGCCTTACTTGGGTTTTCCTGACCTTCTTTTGATTGTTGGCAAAGCAAAAAAGGTTCTGTGAACCTTTCGCGCGATTCAGGATCTGATGCGCGAACCAAGAATAAGTTTTGCCCGCCTATTCACTGACAGTTTGAACCTTGCACTCACCAAAGCGTCGGATTGTTCAACGCGGAAACACATTGCGACGGGCCGCTGAGTGGCGCAAGCGCCTGACCATCCAGCGACTGCCCCAGCCAGCCGTGCGGATGGCTCAGCTTTAGCGGCGGTTGTGCAGTGGCCTCAGAAATCTGTTCGAAACCTGTTTTTCGATAGTAAGCGGGATCACCGTAGGTGAGCGCCACGTTCACGCCTGATGCCCGCAGGCAATCCAGACCATAGGCAATCAAAGCCTGACCAATCCCGGTTTTTTGCCTGTCTGTTCTGACAGCCATAGGCGACAGGATAAAAACCCGGCGCGCGTCCTCTGGAAACAGCAATCGGGAAAAGATGGCGCAGCCAAGCGGCACCTGATCGCGACGCGCGGTGCACACCATCAGGTCCTGTGGTGGGGTGGTATCGATCATCTCTTGAACAAAAGCTTCGATAACCGTCCCCTCGTCCGGGCCTTCCGACGCCGAAAACACATCTGCGAAAAACCGGGCTGTTTCGAACGGGTCTGGCGTTTGATCGATATAAAAATCCATGATTTCCTCGGGATATGCCGCCGCACCGTTTTTTGCCGCGATGGGACGATCTTGTTCACAAGATCACTTTAACACCTATGTGAAGACAATCCCGAAAACGGCCTAGCACAGCAGTAAGTCGCCAAAATGTCTGCTTTTTTGGGTGTTTTCCGCCGTACCTGTCGTTTGATGGGCGCAATCTGTCGCGGAAAAAGCCCTTTCCCTCTTGACCTTGGACGGCGCAATGTCATGAACAGTCCCATGAGTACTGCACGTTTAACGATCAATCTTCAGGCCCTCGCCAGAAACTGGCGGGCACTCGACGCGAAAACCGGGGTCGAAACCGGTGCCGTGGTCAAGGCAGATGCCTATGGGCTGGGCGCAGGACCTGTCAGCGACATGTTGGCAGAAGAAGGCGTTCGCAAGTTTTTCGTGGCTGCCGCAGAAGAAGGCACAACCGTTCGCGAGGCAGTTGGCCCCGGCCCGATGATTTTCGTTTTTTCGGGACATATGGACGGCGATGCCGATCTACTGCGCGGCAACGACCTGATACCGCTGATCAACTCGCCAGAGCAGTTTCAACGCCACACAGAGGCCCTGCCCGACCACCCGTTTGGTATCCAACTGGACAGTGGTATGAACCGGCTTGGTCTTGAACCTGCTGACTGGGCTGAGTTGCGTTCCAAGGCCGAAGCCTTGAACCCGGCGCTCATCATGTCTCATCTGGCCTGCTCGGACGAGCCGGACCACCCGATGAACCAGCAACAACTGAAAACCTTCCGCGAGATGACTGATGGGGTCGCTGCGCCGCGCTCCCTGGCAGCGACGGGCGGGATGCTTTTGGGGCCTGAGTTTCATTTCGATTTCTGCCGCCCGGGTATCGGTCTTTATGGCGGAATGCCCTTTGTCGGTGCAAAGCCTGTCGTAACCGTAGACCTTCCTGTCATCCAGGTACGCAAGTTGGCCGTGGGCGAGACCGTGGGTTATGGAAACACCTGGGTGGCGCGACGGCCGTCCCGGATCGCCACCGTTGCTGCCGGCTATGCAGACGGCCTGCATCGCGCTATTGGCGGCGGCATCGACACATTTGCGGGCGACCAACCGTGCCCGGTTGTTGGACGTATCTCAATGGACCTGATCACCGTGGACGTCACGGACCTGCCGAAAGACCCGGAGCGCTTGCGCATTCTCAACGGTCATCAAACCGTTGATGATCTGGCCGAGGCTGCTGGTACAATTGGCTATGAAATCCTGACATCAATGGGCAATCGCTATTCGCGGGGCTACGTGGAATGAACCCAATCAGCGCGCTGGGGGGGCTGGGCCGCACCGTGCTGGGCCTGCTTGCGGCCTTTGGCCGGGTGGCCCTGTTCGCGCTTGATGCAGTGTCGCACATCCTGCGCCCACCCTTCTATCCGCGCGAATTCGGGATGGCCCTGCTGAATATCGGCTGGCTGTCCCTGCCCGTCGTCGGCCTGACCGCCATTTTCACCGGCGGTGCGCTGGCCTTGCAAATCTATGCGGGCGGTGCACGGTTCAACGCCGAGGCCGTCGTGCCCCAGATCGTCGCTATCGGCATGGTGCGCGAGCTTGGCCCGGTGCTGGTCGGCCTTATGATCGCCGCGCGCGTGACCTCGTCCATCGCGGCCGAGATCGCCACGATGAAAGTGACCGAGCAAATCGACGCTCTGGTCACGCTGTCGACCCACCCGATGAAATACCTTACTGCTCCGCGTGTGCTGGCCGCCCTGATCACCGTACCTGCGCTGGTCGCGGTGGGTGACGTTATCGGGATTGCAGGCGGGTACACTGTCGCCACGCAGAATCTGGGCTTCAACCCGGCGGCCTATCTGAAAAACACCGTCGATTTCCTTGAGATGCGCGACATTGTATCGTCTCTGGTTAAGGGCGCGGCCTTTGGCGTGATCGCGGCTATCATGGGCTGCTACTACGGCATGAACTCGGGCCGCGGCGCACAGGGTGTCGGTCGTGCAACCAAAGGGTCGGTCGAGGCCGCAGCCGTTTTGATCCTGGCCGCAAACTTTGTTCTCACAGGGGTGTTCTTCTCGCTATGATCCGGATGGAGAACGTAGAAAAAGCCTTTGGCGACAACCACGTATTGCGTGGAATGAGCCTAGAGATACCCAAAGGAACCTCGATGGTCATCATCGGGGGTTCCGGCACGGGGAAATCTGTTGCCCTGAAATGTATCCTGGGCCTGATCAAACCCGACAGCGGCATGATCTATGTCGACGGCAAGGACGCAACCAAAGGCGACCGCGACGCGTTTCTGGCCCGGTTCGGGATGCTGTTTCAGGGTGCGGCCCTGTTTGACTCGCTGACCGTCTGGCAGAATGTCGCATTCCGCCTGCTGCGTGGATCCCTGAAACGTCCCACCGAAGAAGCGCGCGAGATCGCCATCGAAAAACTGCGCCGCGTGGGCCTGAAATCCGACGTGGCCGACCGTTTTCCGGCAGAACTGTCAGGCGGGATGCAAAAACGTGTGGGCCTTGCCCGCGCCATCGCCGCCGAGCCCGAGATCATCTTTTTTGACGAACCCACCACCGGCCTCGACCCGATCATGTCCGGCGTCATCAACGACCTGATCCGCGAAATCGTGACCGAGATGGGCGCCACCGCGATGACCATCACCCACGACATGAGTTCCGTCCGCGCGATTGCCGACAACGTTGCCATGCTGCACGGAGGCGTGATCCAGTGGACCGGCCCGGTCGGTCAGATGGATGCCTCGGGTGATCCTTATGTGGAGCAGTTCATCAGCGGGAGTGCCGAGGGGCCGATTGAGGCGGTGCGCTAATCCTCCTCACTCACTAGCCAGTTTTTCGCGCTTGCGACAACCTCATCTGGAAGCAATTCGGCTTTTCGAGTTTCGAGATTTAACAAGACACATTTGAACACTGTTGAGAATACAGTTTTTCTGTCGGCAGAGCGCAGCAATCTGTGTCGGAAGGTGACCGACTTTCCGCCTATTTCTAGTACCTCACTCTCCATCTGAATTGCCTCCCCCGCTCGAAGTTCGGCGAGGAAACTACTCTCCGCATGTACGACCGCAAATGAGAGCTTCCGTCCCGAACGCATGTCGTCTGCGTTCAGTCCCATCTCCGATTGGATAGCAAACACCGAATCTGAGCAAGCCGCAAAGTATCGCGAGACATTCATATGCCCCAGAAAATCGCAATCCGAAGGATCAACAATTGACTTGAAAGCCACAATAGCTGGCATCTGACTTCTCCCCACTGACAAAAACGAGTTTGAATTCTTGAATTAAGCTAACACATAACTGAAACGCGTCGCCCGATTGGCGGCGGAACACCTAAAAAGTACTTATGACCCTCCGCCTCGCCACCCTCTCCCTCCTGATCCTCTACCCCATCGCGTGGTTCGCCCCGCTGATGCGCGCGGGGTTCCTGCCGATCTTTGGCCTCAGCGAAATCAGCGTCATCACCGGCCTCCAGTCGCTTTGGAAATCCGACATCTTCCTTGCGCTGGTTGTCACCATCTTCGCCCTTTTCGCGCCCTACATCAAAACCATTGGCACCGCCCTGATACAATGGAACCTGCTAGATGCCCGTGTGCAGCCTGCACTCAACATCCTAGGCAAGCTGGCTATGGCAGATATCTTCCTGATCGCGCTTTACATCACGCTGGCCAAAGGCATCTCTTACGCCACTGTTGAAACCGCATGGGGTCTTTACCTGTTCACCACCTGCATCCTTACCTCCATCGCTTTGGGCATTCTCACCGAACGCCACTGCAAATCCATCGCTCGGACATAGGGCGCTGACGACGAGGAAAGCCCAGCAAGGGCTTGAAGAACCGCCCGTCCTCGGGCACCAAGACGTCATGGCAAAACCAACCTTCTCCTGCTCCGCCTGCGGCGCATCCCATTCCCGCTGGTCGGGCCGCTGCGACGGGTGCGGCGAGTGGAACTCGATCATCCAGGACGTACCTCTGTCGGCAGGCCCAGCCAAGAAATCGCTGGGCTCGAAACGCGGACGGTCGATGACGCTCACCGACCTGTCGACCGAGGAAACCCCGCCACCCCGCACACTCTGCGGAGTGGAAGAGCTGGACCGGGTGCTTGGCGGCGGGCTTGTTCCCGCATCTGCCCTGTTGGTGGGCGGCGACCCCGGCATCGGTAAATCCACCCTGCTGCTGCAAGCGGCTGCCCGATTTGCCCGTGCTGGCGTCAAGACGATCTATGTCTCGGGTGAAGAAGCCAGTGCGCAGGTTCGCATGCGGGCGCGCCGCCTTGGGCTGGAGAACGCTCCGGTGCAACTTGCTGCCGAAACCAACCTACGCGACATTCTCACCACGCTTGAAGCCGAGAAACCCGGTCTGGCGATCATTGACTCGATCCAGACCATGTGGGCGGACAATGTCGACAGCGCGCCGGGGTCCGTGTCGCAAGTCCGGGCGGCTGCTCATGAATTGACCGCCTTTGCGAAACGGCATGGTGTGTCGATCATCATGGTCGGGCACGTCACCAAGGAAGGCCAGATCGCAGGGCCCCGTGTTGTCGAACACATGGTTGATACGGTGCTGTATTTCGAGGGCGAGCGCGGCCATCAGTTTCGTATTCTGCGGGCAGTCAAGAACCGCTTTGGTCCCGCCGACGAAATTGGCGTATTCGAGATGACAGGCAAAGGGCTTGCGCAGGTCACCAACCCCTCGGCCTTGTTCCTGTCGGAACGTGGTACACCCAGCCCTGGCTCTGCCGTCTTTGCCGGGATTGAGGGCACACGGCCCGTTCTGGTCGAATTGCAGGCCCTTGTCGCCCCGTCCCCCCACTCACAACCACGCCGGACAGTGGTGGGATGGGACAGCGGGCGGCTGGCAATGATCCTTGCCGTTCTCGAAGCGCGTTGCGGCATTCCATTTGCGGGTCTCGATGTCTATCTGAACGTGGCCGGTGGATTGAAAGTCAGTGAACCCGCCGCCGATCTGGCCGTTGCTGCTGCATTGCTGAGCGCACGCGAGGACACGGCCCTGCCCTCAGACACCGTCGTTTTCGGGGAAATCTCGCTATCCGGCGCACTTAGACCGGCTCCGCAGACAGAAAACAGGTTGAAAGAAGCACAAAAACTTGGTTTCACAGCAGCAATTGCTCCGGCAGGTGGCAAAACCGGTACTGTGGCAGGTCTGACACTCACCCGGCCCTCTGATTTGGTGGGGTTTGTTGGCGAAACCTTCGGAGCAGGTTAAAGTCGCGCCTTGAGGGGCAGAAAAGAACAGGCGAGGGCCATGGAAGGTTTTACAATAATCGACGGGGTGGTTGCCCTGATCATCGTGCTGTCAGGCTTGCTGGCCTATTCGCGCGGTTTTATGCGCGAAGTTCTGGCCATCGCGGGTTGGGTTGCGGCGGCCGTTCTGGCGTTCATCTTCGCCCCGCAGGCGGTACCTCTGGTCAAGGAAATCCCGGTCGTCGGAGATTTCCTGCGTGACAGCTGCGAACTGTCTGTGATCACCGGGTTTGCGGCAGTCTTTGCGGTGGCGCTGATCGTGGTCAGTATCTTCACACCGCTGTTTTCATCGCTGGTTCAGCGCTCGGCCCTTGGCGGCCTGGATCAGGCTCTGGGGCTGTTCTTCGGCATCGCTCGTGGCATTCTTCTGGTTGCGATTGCGTTCTTCGTTTACGACACCGTCATGACCGGCCAGTCTTACACAATTGTTGATGAGAGCCGGTCGGCCAAGGTGTTTGAACAGTTCAGCGGCCAGATTGAGGAACAAAACCCCGAGGCAGCTCTGGGGTGGGTTACAACTCAGTATGAAGAGCTGGTCGCCAGTTGCACGGCTGGAAACGATGAACCAACAACAACTGCGCCTTCCAACGGCTGATAGAGGCCGATCACCAGTTCATGAAAGCCCGGCGCTGCCGGGCTTTTTTGTTGCAGATCAGACAAACCCCTCGCCACCACACACCGTGCAGCGGATTGTTTTCAAGCCAAAGCACCCGTCGCATCGACTGAAGATTGGTTTTCCAAAGATATCTCTGCTTTTGGCGACCTCGCCCGCTCCGTTACAGATCTGACACGACGCGCGTCCCAATCCTCTGCACCGATGGCACCGCTGCCTGATCCGTTCCTGGTTCTTGTGAGGAGGTTTATGTTGCCACATTCAGGTCCCCCCGAGGTACTGAGTTTTAGCAGTTATGTATACAATCCAATGCATGACAGCACATATGTTTGCGCATGTCACCATCTTCGTTTTTCTACATCGACATGCGTAAACTTGGCCTGCGGCATTTGGCTATTGTGATCCTTTGATGACAGCCACGCCAATAGGCATTATGTGGGGGCCAACCCGCCACGGAATCGGAGCCACCGATCTTGTCCTTTCTGTATGAATGCGCGCTGATCGCAGTGATGGTCGCCCTAACGGCGTCTTGTTCCTGTGTAGCGAACATTTCCGCTTTGAAGATGCAGAAAGTCCGGTGCCGAACTGCGGCCAATCCTCGAATGAAATCGTCATAGAAGTTGGAGCCCCGTAGATGTGTGGGATTTTAGGAATCGCAAGCCGGACACATGATGTCTTTGCTGAGATCTATGACGGGTTGCTGATGTTGCAGCACCGGGGTCAGGATGCCTCGGGGATCGTGACCTACAACGGCGAATTCTTCCGGGAAAAGAAAGCCAATGGTCTGGTCAAGGACGTGTTCAACGCCCAGGATGCTGAAACCCTTTTGGGTCATGTCGGCATGGGGCATGTTCGTTATCCCACGGCCGGATCACTCAGCGCGGCTGAAGCGCAACCTTTCTTCGTGAACGCACCCTACGGTATCTATCTTGTTCACAACGGCAACATCACCAACACAGCGGAACAGCGCGAGAAAGTGACCGGGAAATACAGCCGTCACCTGCGCACCACATCGGATTCGGAAATCTTGCTGAACGTGCTGGCCGACAAAGTGGCTGACGCCATCAAGGTGAACGGCAATTCGGATCCGATCCGAAACATCTTTGCCGGTGTGAAGATGACGATGGAGCGGGTTCAGGGCGCCTATTCGGTAATCTGTCTGGTGGCAGGTGTCGGCATGCTGGCGTTCCGCGATCCATTTGGCATTCGGCCACTTTCGGTCGCAAAGCGCAATGTCGACGGTCAGGGGGACGATTATGCTTTTGCTTCAGAAGACGTGGCCTTTGGCATCAACAGTTTTGAAAAGCTACGCGATCTGCGCCCCGGCGAGGCCATCCTGATTGACCTGAAAGGCAACATGCACGAGTTTCAGGCGGTCCAAGGCAAGCTGACGCCCTGTATCTTCGAGTATGTGTATCTGGCACGTCCGGATTCACTGCTGGACGGTGTCTCGGTTTATAAAACCCAGATGCGTATGGGACAGACGCTGGCGAAACAAATTCAGGACTCGGGCCTGGAAATCGATCGGATCATTCCCGTACCCGACAGCGCCCGCCCCGTGGCACTGGAAGCGGCTAAAATCACCGGCATCCCCTATCGCGAGGGGTTGGTGAAGAACCGTTATGTCGGGCGTACCTTCATCATGCCGGGTCAGGCCGAGCGACAGAAATCCGTGCGCCGCAAGCTGAACGCAGTTCCGCTGGAATTCGAAGGCCACAGCGTTCTGTTGATCGACGATTCCATAGTGCGCGGCAATACCATCAAAAAGATCGTTCAGATGTGCCGCGACGCCGGGGCCAAAAAGGTTTATGTGGCCAGCGCCTCGCCGCCGGTCAAATACCCCAATGTCTATGGCATCGACATGCCGACCAAGGCCGAACTGATCGCAAATGGCAAAGAGATCGAAGAGATCCGTGAAGAGCTGGGCGCCGATGCGCTGTTCTATCAGCATCTGGAGGACCTGATTTGGGCCGCCCAGGAAGGCAACCCGGACATTCAGGGATTTGATTGCTCCTGCTTTGACGGCAATTACATTACTGGCAGCGTCAGCGCGGATTATCTGGACAGTCTGGAAAACAGCAGCCGTGTCAGCCAGAAACGCGCGGATATGCAGGTTCCGGGCGGGTCCTGGAATGCGGCCAAACTGGCCTCAGGCTGAAAGACCTAGCCCACTGAGGGCATGTACTGTTTTTGTTCGGACGGCGATTCGAACCGTTCGACATGCAGATAGGGAAGCCCCGTTCAAAGAGACTCTCACTTGTGCTGATCAACTGATGAGTGGAAATCTGCCACAACCCGGCGGCGAATCCTGCACGATCACAAGGACTAACAAAAAGGTCGCTACGTCGTGAAGCGCAGTGTCTGTGAGGGTCTTTTGCTTACCTGATCGTTTTGTTATCGGGCGGCAACCACTCACTCAAAAAAAGGGGTTCGGATCTCGCGCCGGGCCACGGACCATGTCAAACACCAATGTCAAAAGCGCGGCCACGCAGCAGGGCGCGTTGAACAAGAACTCCGTTTCTGTCCTGGGAGTGTTCGGGCCCAAAACCGAACTGCACGCCTTGGTACGCCTGTCATCGGGCCGCGTAAAAGAGGTTGAACCCGGAAGCCGTGTCGCCTCGGGTACAGTGATAGCAATCGACGAACAGGGCATCATGCTGCGACAAAGCGGCCAGACCAAGCGGATCGCCATTCCCGGAAGCTAATCGCGACTTGACGCTCCTCGCGTAGGGGTTCAAACCGCAGCCATGACCGATCAGACAAAAATCGCCCTTATCACCGGGGCCTCTCGCGGGTTGGGCGCTGCGCTGGCCGAAGCGCTGGCACCTGAATACCATATCGTCGCCGTCGCCCGGACCACCGGCGGGCTGGAAGAGCTGGACGACCGTATCAAGGCCAAGGGCGGGTCAGCCACCTTGGCCCCCATGGACATCACCGATCCAAACGCCATGGCGACCCTGTGTCGTGGCATCCATGACCGTTGGGGTAAGGTCGACCTGTGGATGCACACAGCCATCCACACATCAGCACTGACACCGGTGCATTTTGTTGACCCCAAGGAATGGGCCAAGGCGATCAACACAAATGCAAACGCGACCTCGGTTCTGATCCCCTATGTCTCACCCCTTCTGGGCGAGAGCGGCCATGCGGTGTTTTTTGACGATCCGAAAGCTGGCGAGAAGTTTTATGGCATCTACGGTGCCACCAAGGCCGCGCAGATGGCTCTAGCCCGCAGTTGGGCCGTCGAGACCGAACGCACCGGCCCGCGGGTTTCGGTTGTCGAACCCGCGCCGATGCCCACGGTCGTCCGCGCGCGGTTTCATCCCGGGGAAGACCGGAGCGTGTTGAACAGCACCAAGGATGAAGCTGCGCGGATTCTGGCACTGCTTTAGGAAATGGCCCTGACGGGCCATGCCTCTGGCGGGGATATTTGCAGCCAGGTGAAGCCGGGATCAGGTGATATGAACGCCGTTGCGCCCGGCCAGATCGACGAAGAATTGCCAGGCGACACGGCCAGAGCGCGAACCGCGCGTGGCCTGCCACTCAATTGCCTCAGCGCGCAGGGTCTCTGCATCAACTGAAACGCCATAGGCGGCGCAATAGCGGTCGATCATCGCCAGATACTCGTCCTGATCGCAGGGATGGAACCCAAGCCACAAGCCGAAGCGATCCGACAGCGAGACTTTTTCTTCGACCGCCTCGGAAGGATTGATCGCGCTGGAGCGCTCGTTTTCGATCATATCCCGCGGCATCAGATGACGGCGGTTTGAAGTGGCATAGAAGACCACATTCTCTGGCCTGCCTTCAATACCACCGTCCAGAACAGCCTTGAGGGATTTATAGTGCTGGTCATCGTGGCTGAACGACAGGTCATCGCAAAACAGTATGAACCTGTAGGGCGCGGCGCGCAGATGGTTCAGCAGCCGCGCGACCGTGCCCATATCCTCGCGCTGCAGTTCGACCAGCTTAAGGTCGGCGTACTCAACGCTCAGAGAGCCGTGCACGGCCTTCACAAGGCTGGACTTTCCCATCCCCCGCGCCCCCCAGAGTAGCGCGTTATTTGCCTTGTAACCTGCTGCAAACCGGCGCGTGTTGTCCAACAACGTGTCGCGAGAGCGATTGATGCCGACCAAGAGGTCCAGATCGACCCGGTTGACATGCGCAACAGGTTCCAGTCGATCCGGATCGACATGCCACACAAAAGCCGGAGCAGCGGCGAAATCAGGCGCCGCCAAAGGAGCCGGTGCCATGCGTTCCAACGCCTCGGCGATACGGTTCAGGGCTTGGTCGTCCATACGGGCCTCCGGTTTTGTCTTGAGGGGGTCAAAGCACGTTCCAATTGGCACAACAAGAGTTTCAAACAAAAAAGGCGCGCCTTTGGATGGCGCGCCCTTTTGTTTTCATCGGCAGACTTACTTGTCGTCTTCGAATTCCTGCATCAGGTCATCATCCGCTTCCGGCTCATCATCGTAATAACCGTCAGCGCGCAACTGGTCCTCGCGTTTCTTTTCCACCCGCGCGACCAGGAAGATCGAAATCTCGTACAAGCCGTAGACCACCACAAACAGAATGATCTGTGTGATGACATCCGGTGGTGTGACAATTGCGGCCAGAACCAGAATGCCAACTACCGCATATTTCCGAACAGCGCCCAGCCCCTCGGCACTGACCAGTCCTGCCTTACCCATGAGGGTCAGGAGAACCGGCAGTTGGAAACATAATCCAAAGGCCACGATGAACTTGATCGTCAGGTTCAGATATTCCTGGGCTGAGCCCTGGAACACCACGGTATGTGGCGCAGCAGTTGCAGCATCGACAACCGCCTCTCCCTCTGTTCCAAACTGTTGGAACCCTAGGAAAAAATCATAAGCCAGCGGCGTGACGACATAGAACGCAAAGCTCGCCCCCAACAAGAACATGAAGGGTGAAGCCAGCATGAAAGGCAGGAACGCGTTTTTCTCGGACTTGTAGAGGCCCGGCGCAACGAACCGCCACATCTGCATCCCAATATAGGGAAACGCCAATACGAACCCACCCAGCAGAGAAACCTTGATGTAAACGAAAAAGCCCTCTTGCAAGGCGATAAATATCAACCCGCAATCCTGCCCGCGTACAGCAAGAGCCTCACACAAAGGGGTTGTCAGAAAGTTAAAGATCGGCTTGGCCACTGAAAAACAGATGATCATACCGATCAGAAACGCCACGACACAGTGGATCAACCGTGTGCGCAGTTCGGCCAGATGTTCAATCAACGGGGCCGAAGAATCGTCAATCTCGTCGGTTTTGCTCATGTCTTGCTTTCAGTGTTCAGCGCGGCTTCGGCCTCTTCTGCCTTGGCCAGCGCATCGGCTGCTTCTTTGGCCTTGCGCTCGGCGGTGGCACGGGCGGCTGACGCCTGAACCTTTTTGGCCTGCTCGGCCCGCTCGGCCGCCAGTTTACCCGTTTCGCTTTCAGGGTCGAACTTTGTAGGATCGATGCTTTTCGCCATCTCCTGCGCGGCTTGCTTGACACCGTCCATGGCCGATCCCACTGGATTTACGGCAGCGTTGAGACCTTTCTTGATCTCATTCACCCCAGCCTGATCGGCAGCCTCGTTCATGGCGCTGCTGAATTCGCGCGCCATTCCACGCGCCTTGCCGACAAAACGTCCGACATTGCGGAACAGCACCGGCAGGTCCTTTGGCCCCACAACGATCAGGGCAACGATGCCGATGACCAGAAGCTCGGTCCAGCCCAGATCAAACATCCGTGCTTACGCCTTGTCTTTCTCGGTTTCAGGTGTGACGTCCTTGGCCAGTTCAGAGGCGTCCTTTTCCAGCTCTTCCGAACCGTCCTTTACGCCCTTCTTGAACGCAGTGATGCCTTTGCCGACTTCGCCCATGAGCGAACTGATCTTGCCGCGCCCGAACAGAACCAAAACCACAACGGCGATCAGCAGCAGGCCAGGAAGGCCGATATTGTTGAGCATGTCTTTTCTCCTTTTTCATCGGCACGTTTGCGCGCCGGGAACATCAACTGACTCAGTCTTTACGCCTCGATCGCCGGTCTCAAAAGACATCTGCGCCGGATTGCGGGTAAAAATTGTAGCAAACGCGTGAGATCTAAGGGGTCGCAATTCTCAACTGACAGGTTTATGTCAGTTGCTATCCGTTAGGGATTTGGCATCGAAACAAGGTCAATGGAGAAATAAATGACCCACGTTGCTGAAATCGTCACTTTCACGCTGGCCAATGGCACCACGCCGGAAGAGTTCGTGAAACTCAGTCAGGCCTCTGAGGCCTTTGTGCGCAGCGCTCCGGGATTTGCCCATCGGCAGCTTAGCCAGGGCGAAGATGGTCGCTGGACCGACTATGTTGTCTGGACCGATTTGAAGGCGGCACAGGACGCTGCTGCGCAGTTTCCGCAACAGGAATGTGCAGCAGGCATGATGGCGGTCATCAATCCAGATAGCATCCAGATGCGTCACGAGAAAGTACTATGGAACATGACTGCCTAAACGCAGTCAGAACGGCGCGTCATGCGCCGCACTGACCGCCTGTTCGATATCATCCAGATCCTGCGCGACGGCAAACTGCACCGCGCGCAGGACATTGCGGACCGGCTTGAGGTGTCGGTCCGCACCATCTATCGCGACATGGATACGCTGGTGGCCTCGGGCGTTCCAGTCGAGGGAGAGCGCGGTGTCGGCTACATGGTGCGCGAGCAGATCACCCTGCCCCCGTTGAACCTGACCCCAGCCGAGCTTGAGGCGCTGAATCTTGGCATGGCCATCGTGGCCGAAGCTGCGGATACTGACCTGAAAGCAGCCGCACAATCGCTTGCCGACAAGATCGACGCTGTTTTGCCAACGCAGGTCGTGGCCGAGGCGGACAGCTGGAAATTCGCGGTCTACCCGTTTGCCGATGCCGCAAGGGGCCTTGCCCATATGGCCCCGATCCGTGCAGCCATCAAATCTCGTCAGAAGCTTCACCTGTCCTATCGTCGCATTGACGGTGTTTTGACAGAACGCATCATCCGTCCGCTCCATATGGAATACTGGGGGCGGGTCTGGACCCTTACCGCCTGGTGCGAGTTGCGCAACGGATTTCGTGTTTTTCGAATTGACCTGATCGAAGCTGTTTCACCCCTTCCGGAGATCTTCGCCGACGAACCCGGAAAACGCCTGAGTGACTATGACCCGTACGCCTGACAGGCTTCATCTTTTCAGAAATACTCTCGCCGAAGGCATGGCCCGGTACGGGCCATACAACCTCACTTCAGATAGGGCTCGGGGTCGACGGACTCGAACCCTTTGCGGACTTCGAAATGCACATAGGCATTGTCGCCGCCCCGCAGTTGCGCCAGCTTCTGGCCACGGCGTACCTTATCGCCTTTCTTGACAGTGATCTTGTCGACATTTGCATAGACAGTCAGAAGATCGTTGTTGTGCTTGACCACAATGATCGGCACCTGATCCGCGTCCGCGGTGATCGCCGCGACCGTACCGGCTTCGGCAGCTGTGACCGACGTACCCGGAGCAGCAGCAATGTCGATGCCCTCATTCTTGCCCTTGTCATAGCCGCGAATGATAGTGCCGCCAACCGGCAGGGACAGCGCAGTAGTGCGCGTATTGGTTGGCGCTTCGGCGGTCACGTCGGGGGCCTCGGCCAGCGGCTCGATTTTTTCGTCCGGCAAGGGCTGCGTAGCGCTGGGTGGTGTCGGCGTCGGAGAACCCTGCCCCGGTTCCGTCACCTCTGTGGCGGGAACGGGCGCGGCACTAGCCGCATTTTGCCGGGGCGCTGGCTGGTTTTTGACCGGAATCAACAAGTATTGACCTTCACGCACGGTAAAATCTGATCCTAGCCCATTCCATTCCGCCAGAGATTCAACCGGCACCTGGTAGAGGCGCGAGATTGTATAGGCCGTCTCACCCCGCTTGACCTTATGCCTGACAGGCTCCGGTCCGGTTGAAATCGGCGCAGGGGTTGGTGCCTGTTTCGCGGGTTCCAGTGTTGTGGTCTGAACCGAACCCGACGCCGGCACCTGGTCAATTGCAGACCCGGCAACCGACGCGATGTCCACGCCGCTGCCAGCACCAACAGTGCGTGGCAATGCAAGAACCTCACCCTCTCTCAGCGTGTCCGTTGTCTGCAGGCCGTTGAAGCGCGAAAGCTCGCCCTCGGGCAGGCCAACCCGCGCAGCCACGTCCCGCACCGTATCGCCGCGGCGCGCCACGACCACCTGGTAATTCGGATAGGTAATGACACCCCGGCTGTCCGGTGTCGGGCGGGATGCCGTTGCGGATTGCGCTGCATTGGTGGTCGAAAATCCACCGATCTGCCCGCGAAGGTCATAATCCAGAGGCCCCTCGCACCCGGCCAGAATGGCCAGAGCGGCCACCCCGGTCGCACAGCGGTGCATTGCTGATTTGGATACTGCTCTCATAATTCTGTCCTCAACGCCTGCCCCTGTTGCCCGGAGTTCCGGCGACCAATTCTTTAAGCCTATTACGCCTCGTCCTTTCCAAGCCCCTCCAGAAGGGGCACGAAACGGACAGACGTTAATTCGTCATAGTCCAGACCATCTTCGGTGCGCGTCACTTTGATCAGTTGCTGCACCGCGTCCGACTGGCCCACGGGTAGAACCATAATACCCCCGATTTTCAGCTGCGCCAAGAGCGGGCCCGGAGGATCCTCGGCTGCGGCTGTGACAATGATCCGGTCAAAAGGGGCTTGTTCCGGAAGGCCAAATGACCCATCCGACAACATCGACGTGATATTCGTCAGGCCCAGGTCGGCAAACAGCTTGCTTGTTTCGCTCACCAACCGCCTGTGGCGTTCCACTGTGTAGACCCGGCGGGCCAGCTTGGACAGGATCGCCGCCTGATAACCTGAACCTGTCCCAATCTCGAGCACCGTGTCCCGGGGCCTCACGTTCAGGGCCTGCGTCATCAGGCCAACGACCGAGGGTTGACTGATCGTCTGACCGCAGGAAATCGGCAGCGGCATGTCCTCGTAAGCACGCCCTGCAAACAGGCCGGTGACAAAGCGACCGCGGTCCACCTGCTCCATCGCAGCCAGCACGCGCGCATCCGTGACCCCCCGTTTGCGCAGGGCAAACAGGAATTGCATTACTGTTTCAGGGTCCAGTCCGCTCATTCGACCGCCTTCAATGCCTCCAGCATGTCATGTGCAGTCAGGTCAGCGCGCATCGGCGTGACCGAGATATAGCCTTCCAGATTGACAGCCGCATCCGTTCCGGGTGCGGTCGGATTGTGCTGATAGCCACCCTTGATCCACAGGAACCGCCGCCCCGAAGGCGAACTGTGCGGTTCGACTGAAAACCGTGTGTCGCGCCGAAACCCTTGCGCCGCGATCCGCGTGCCCAGCACTTCGGCTGCCGGAACCGGGGGGAAATTCACGTTGTAAAACAGCCGGTAATCACCTTGTTCTGCCGGAGTTGCGTCCAGAATCCGGCGCACCAGATTTGCACCATACCGAGCGGCTGCCTCGAACGGGTCGTCAACGCCCAGGTTGCGGGGGCCAAAATATTGCGACAGAGCAATCGCCGGGACGCCCTGCAATGCCGCCTCCATCGCGCCACCGATCGTACCGGAATACAACGTGTTTTCGGCCGAGTTATTACCCCTGTTCACGCCGGACAGAACCAGATCGGGAGGGGTATCCAACATAACATCGTGAAGCCCTGCCAAAACACAGTCGGCAGGCGATCCTTCGGCGGCAAAGCGCCGCTCTCCCAGCTTGGCGACCATCATCGGATGCGTGTAGCTGATGCAATGCCCAACCCCGGACTGTTCAAACGCGGGCGCGACCACCCAGACCTCTCCATCCGGTCCGGCCAGTTCAGCCGCAATCGCCTCAAGCGTGATCAAGCCCGGCGCATTGATCCCGTCGTCATTGGTCAGAAGAATTCGCATGTGCCCGATTTACCCCCGCGTTTGGCTCTTGATAGACCCGGGCCTGCGTTGCGGCAAGCGACGTGGTCCCCCAATCTGAGGATTTCGCGCACCACTTTGGTGGAAATCGATGGATCAGCGCCTTGTCTCGGGGAAAACGAAGCACCTGTCGCGGCGGATGGTCAGCCACATGACCCGGCCCGGGTTGGGGACAAACACGTTCGGAACCGTCGCCTTTAGGATCGAACCATCATAGTCCATGCGGAACTCTACCAGACTCTCATTGCCCAGAAATCGCGCACGTTCAACGACACCACGGGCCGCGACACCATCTGTCGGCGTCGGCAGTGGCCCCTTGCCGTTGCGGTCAAAGTCCAGCTTGATGTGCTGAGGGCGAAAAACGATCTCGACATCCGTACCATTCGGAATGCCCGGTGCCAGGAACTGACCAAAGGGCGTGTCCGCCAATGCGCCATTCACTTGTGCCCGTAAAACATTGACATCACTGAAAAAAGATACCGCTGCCTTGTCTGCGGGACGCGTATAGACGTTATAGGGCGCGCCCTGTTGCACGATCTTGCCACGCCGCATCAGGGCGATCTCGTCGGCCATGCGCATCGCTTCTTCCGGCTCGTGCGTGACCAACAGTACGGCGGCATCTTCTTCCTTGAGAATGGCCAGCGTTTCGTCACGGATACCATCACGCAAACGGTTGTCGAGGCCGGAAAACGGCTCGTCCATCAGCATGATGCGTGGGCGCGGCGCCAGCGCACGCGCCAACGCAACGCGTTGTTGCTCGCCACCCGATAGTTGATGCGGGAAACCGTCGATAAACCGCATCAGGTCGACTTTGCGCAACAACTCCTCGACCCGGACACGTTTTTCGTCCTTGCTGCCCTTCAGGCCGAAGGCCACGTTATTGGCCACGCTCAGATGCGGGAACAGCGCAAAGTCCTGAAACATCAGACCGATCTCGCGCCGTTCCGGAGGCACCCGGAACACGGTGTCGCAGATCAGCTTACCATCAACATAAATCTCACCCGAGTCCTGCATCTCGACCCCGGCGATCATGCGCAACGTGGTGGATTTCCCGCAGCCCGACGGCCCTAGAAGACAGGTCACCTTGCCTGCCTGAACGGTCAGCGAAACATCATCCACAACAACCCGGCCTTCAAACCGACGGATAATGTTGCGAATTTCCAGACGCGGCGGAATTGCGTTACCTGTCACCGATGGACCCCGTTGCCTTTCCCGATCAAATCCATCGGGCTTGAGCGGGGATAGCAACCCCGCCCCTCAGGCGCAAGGGATCAGCAACACCCGCCAGAAGCGACAGATGCACCCGTGGCCTCAAACGGGCTTTCGCCACCACAGCCTTCGAAAATGCCATAATGGGTCGAAAAATCGCCGATAAAGTCAAAATGACGGGCAAATCGCGTGTCATTCAGCATCATCCAGGTGTTGCCGCAGACCGGAAACACCTTGCCGGCTTCGATAACGTGATGGTCATCCAGAACAAATTCATGCGGTGCGTTCGGCACGGTCCCCTTGTAGATCACGGCTTGCCCATAATCCTCACAGGCCGGTTCCAGTGCTGGCAGCTTGAACAGACGGTATGTCGCGGACAGGAACTTCAATGGCGCAACACGCTCTTCCAATACCGGATTTTCGATCGTCAGTGGACGGTGCGTCACGCGGCGCGGGTCGCCGAAACCGGCCGTTCGAGCCATTGACAGGAAATCATTCCAATAAAGCGCGCCGGACAGGCACTCGCCATAAAGTACTTCGTCCTCGGCCATCGCCTGGGGAATACGGCGGTCTGCATAGACATCCGAGAAATACATCTCTCCGCCCTTTTTCAACAACCGATGCGCGCCGCGCAGAACCGCATTCTTATCCGTGGCCAGGTTGATCACGCAGTTCGAGACGATGATATCGAACGATCCGGGTTCCAGATCAAGCTCATCCAGTTTTTCGATATAGCCGTGATGGAACTCTACATTGCTGCGGGCATATCCAAATGCTTCGGCGTGATATTCCTGATGCGCGCGGGCGACGTCCAATTGTTCGGACGTCATGTCGACCCCCACCACCCGGCCCGTCTCGCCGACCATGGCGGACAAGGCATATACATCCCGCCCGGCCCCACACCCCAGATCGAGGATCGACATGCCTTCCAGATCAAGTGGGGCAATCAGACCGCAGCCATAGTAGCGAGTCAGAACGTCGTCATGAATCTTTGAAAGGATCTTTTTGACATGACCGGGCATGTCGTCGGGCGTGCAGCACGCATTGGTCTGCAAGTCAGCACTGCTTTGCAGGACTTCACCGTAATAGTTCTGCACCGATTCATGTTTCATCGCGCTTTTCCCTCGCAAATGGTCATGTCCGAGCTAATGCAAGCGCCGGGAGTTCGCAATCCGGCGAAGGCGTTTTTGACGAAAGCGTGAGTGGTCCCGCGCGGTTTTACCCAAGCAGATCGAAGTCCACGCCCGCACGAATTTTGCCATTCACCTGAACCTCAAACCGATGTGCGCCGGGGACCAACTTGAACGTTGTGGCGTCACCCTTCAACTTGTGGCGTTTTTCCAGCGTCAGTTTCCCGTTCTTCAAAGCCGCCTGCTTCAACTTGTGCACCTTGGCTGAGATTTTCCCGCCAGGTCTTTGAAAATGAATGACATAGTCAACCAGAACTGGCAGCTCTCCGCCCCCTTTCAAAGTGACCGAAAAGGCCAGAGCGTCCCCAATTCGAGCTTCGGAGTTCAGGTTGACCGCGACCTCGATTTCCGCGTCCGGGTCATAGCCTAACATCTTCATTGCTTCAGGATGCCCCGCTTTCACAAGTCCGCGCAGGGTGTGTGACGTCATCCAGTCCAGTTCGTCCTGAGTCTGATGACCCTGGTTGCGCCACGCCTTCAGGCGATCCAATACCAGATCCGGGTCTTTCTTGGTGATGTCGTTCAGGTGATTGGATACGGACCGGGTGACATACCGCGTCGAATCCATGTGCAAATTGTCCAGCAACGGCAGCGGGTCCTGCAAACCCAATGCGACCGCCTGCCCCCATGGCAATCGGGGGCGCGTCCCCTCGCTGACCAACCTGCGCACGTGGTAACTGTCATGAGAGCACCAATCCTGCATCCGCCGCAACACCCGGTCCGGGTCATGGTTCAGGAACGGTCGGATCGCCCATTCCATTGAAAACCTCTGTGTCAGTTCCTCCATCACGTCCAAAGCCAGATCAACATGCTCAAGGCCTATGGCCGCTACCCACTCACCGACCGGCGCAAAGATGAAATCGCCAAAATCGTCATCCGTTTTCGTCGGGTCCAAAGGCGCAGGCAAGGCGCGCAGGATCGTCGGGGCAACAGCATGCAAGTCACCGGGCACCGCCTGTTGCAGACAAGTGGCGATCCAGATGATCCGATCCTTCAACTCTAGATCCAGCAATCGCGACATGACCGCAGATCGGAATGCCGGGGCATCAAATTCTGCATGAGACTCGGAAAACAAACCACTGAGATAATTTACTTTCTCAGCGTTGAACATCTGATCTTTCAACGAAAACCCTTGCGCCATAGTCACATCGTCAAATTGGTTGCGCCACCATCCAGCAGAATGTTCTGACCAACGATGAACCCCGCATGTTGAGAGCACAGGAACGCGCAGGCTGCCCCGAATTCCTGCCGCGTTCCATAGCGTCGCGCGGGAATGGTTGCCGAACGGTTTGCGCGTGCGTCTTCGATCGAGATGCCTTGCTGTGAAGCCACACCGCTGTCCAGCGCATCTGCACGATCCGTCGCGTGAATGCCGGGCAGCAGGTTGTTGATGGTCACGCCATGCGGTGCAACCTGGCGTGAAGTTCCCGCGACATATCCGGTCAAACCCGTGCGGGCTGCATTCGAAAGCCCCAGCACCGCAATTGGCGCGCGCACAGATTGCGAGGTGACGTTCACAACCCGGCCCCAACCTTTGTCCATCATTCCAGGAAGCAGCGCCTTCATGAACGCAATGGGGGTCAACATATTGGCATCCAGCGCCTTGATGAAATCATCACGCCCCCAATCCGACCATAAACCCGGCGGCGGGCCGCCGGCATTTGTCACAAGAATATCAACGCCCTGCGCTGCTTCGATCACCTGCGCCTGCCCTTCCGCAGTCGTCACGTCACAAGCGACTGTTTGTACCTCGACACCTTGCTCTGACCTGAGGCGTGCTGCCTCGCTCTCCAAAGCGTCCGAACCACGCGCATTCATCACAAGATTTACGCCAGCCTCAGCCAAAGCCTCGGCACAGCCCAAACCCAACCCTTTGCTGCTGGCACAGACCAGCGCGCGCTTCCCTTTTATTCCAAGGTCCATCGGATCCTCCCTGTCAGTCATTGCCGCATGTCTAGCATCGACCAGACAGGGAAGACCAGAAATGGCTTGGGATCAGTAGAAGAACTCTTCTCGCACGATCTTGCCATCTGCGACGTGATAGACACCCACTTCGCGCATATCAAAGGCTTCGCCCGTTTCCTTCACCTTACCCTGCACTTCGAAAATCACTGCAAAGCGGTCCTCGCCGTGCACAAACGGGTCGCTGACCGAAGCGCCAGAAACCTCGTGGGCTCCTTCCCACCATTCATGTTTGCCGCGGATCGCTTCACGCCCCTGCATTTCGCGCCCCATGCCTGAGTAATCGACTGCTTCGACCGAAACCGCGTCTGGCGCATACAATTTCTCAAGGTTTTCCTTGGCGCGGTCCTCACGGCAGCCGGCCACCAATTCATTGGCAATCTCTTTCAAATCCATCGAATTACTCCATTATTTGTTCACTATATGTTCTTATATCCACAAGGCCGTGATTCGAACCAGCCCCTTTGTCTTGCCTCGGCAGGATTCCCCGCCTATACGCGCGTTCATGCTTGATACCTCGAACCAACCTGCCCTGCCGCCCGAGATTGCCCGTCGCCGGACATTCGCCATCATCTCGCACCCGGATGCGGGCAAAACGACGCTGACTGAAAAGTTCCTGCTGTACGGGGGCGCCATTCAGATGGCGGGTCAGGTGCGCGCCAAGGGCGAGGCACGGCGGACACGCTCGGACTTCATGCAGATGGAGAAAGATCGCGGCATCTCGGTTTCCGCGTCTGCAATGTCGTTCGACTATGGCAATTTCCGGTTCAATCTGGTGGACACGCCCGGCCACAGCGATTTCTCGGAAGATACCTACCGCACGCTGACGGCCGTGGATGCGGCCGTGATGGTGATCGACGGTGCGAAGGGTGTCGAAAGCCAGACGCAAAAGCTGTTCGAGGTCTGCCGCCTGCGCGACCTGCCGATCCTGACCTTCTGTAACAAGATGGACCGCGAAAGCCGCGATACGTTTGAAATCATCGACGAAATTCAGGAGATGCTGGCCATCGACGTCACCCCCGCCGCATGGCCGATTGGCGTAGGTCGTGATTTCATCGGCTGCTACGACATGTTGCGCGACCGGCTGGAGCTGATGGACCGCGCCGACCGCAACAAGGTGGCCGAGAGCATCGAAATTAACGGGCTTGATGACCCGAAACTCGCAGAACACGTACCCGAACATCTGCTGGAAAAGCTGCTGGAAGAGGTTGAGATGGCGCGCGAGTTGCTGCCTGCGCTGAACCCGCAGGCGGTGCTTGAAGGGCACATGACCCCGATTTGGTTCGGCTCGGCCATCAATTCGTTCGGCGTTAAGGAACTGATGGAAGGCATCGGCGCTTACGGCCCGCAGCCGCAGGTGCAATCAGCCGAACCCCGCCAGATTTCGCCGGATGAAAAGAAGGTCGCCGGCTTTGTTTTCAAGGTGCAGGCCAATATGGACCCCAAGCACCGTGACAGGGTGGCGTTTGTGCGCATGGCCTCCGGCCATTTCAAGCGCGGCATGAAGCTGACCCATGTTCGGTCGAAAAAGCCGATGGCAATTTCAAACCCGGTGCTGTTTCTGGCCTCTGACCGGGAACTGGCAGAAGAGGCCTGGGCCGGAGATATCATCGGCATTCCCAACCACGGCCAGCTGCGCATCGGTGACACGCTGACCGAAGGCGAGGCGCTGCGCGTCACCGGCATCCCCTCTTTCGCGCCGGAACTGCTGCAAGGCGTCCGCGCGGGTGATCCGATGAAGGCCAAGCATCTGGAAAAGGCCCTGATGCAGTTTGCAGAAGAAGGCGCGGCAAAGGTGTTCAAACCTTCGATTGGCTCGGGCTTTATCGTCGGCGTTGTCGGTGCGTTGCAATTCGAAGTGCTCGCCAGCCGGATCGAGATGGAATACGGCCTGCCCGTGCGTTTCGAGGCGTCTCAGTTTACCTCGGCCCGCTGGGTCAGCGGTGACAAGGCCGAGGTCGAAAAGTTTGTGAATGCAAACAAGCAGCACATCGCGCACGACCATGACGGCGACATTGTCTATCTGACCCGGCTGCAATGGGACATCGACCGGGTGGTTCGGGACTATCCCGCCCTGAACCTGACTGCCACCAAAGAGATGATGGTGTGATCCAACTCACTGATTGCACAGCCGAGTCTGCCTGTGCAATTCTGCGCGCATGAGCAAGAATGAACTGACTTTCCCCGGCGGTCTGCCCGACATGCTGGACAGGTATGAAAACCGGCGCAGCCCGTTTCAGTTCGGCACCACCTCGTTGCCTGACCTTGACATCGACCTCATTGAACTGGCCGGTCGTACATTGCCCGAAAGTGCGACTGTGCCCCCGCCAAAGCCTAATACAAGCTGGGATCGCAAGTGCGCTCAGATAGCGCGGGAATTTGTCGGAAATTCTGAACTTGCTTTCCTGAATGCCCAGTTGATCTCGAACCTGCGAAAGCGGTCCTTCCCGCGCCACGCCCCGCTTCTGTTTTGCCGCCTTTGGGACGAACAGTCGGACCACCTTCTGTCCACGCTTGATCTGCGGTGGCTGGTCTCGTCGGTTCAGACCTTTGCGGACCACGGCCAAACTGCAACCCAGCGCGAGGTTGGTCATGCGTTGCGCATGTTGTTCGGCATGATGAAGCTTTATGAGTTCGAGAGGCGCTTTTCGCAGCTGCCCCCGGAAACACCATTTCCGTATCAAAAATTGAAACACGTCCCGCTGCCCTATCAGATGAAAGGGTTTTCCCTTGGAAGTGGCGGACTGGACGTCAATCTGATTGCTCCGGTCTGGACCAAAGCCCTAAGCGACACCACCATCGCGCCGCTGGTCGATCACTTGATGACCGAGCTCAACAGTGATCCCGGCGGTGTCTTTCGCCGCCTGAAACTCATGCGCGAAGCGCGCGCGCAGCGCACATGACCACATGGGGTGTCGTGTCGATGGTCAGGGGACCGACCGAAGACGTCCTTCGGTTCGTAGCCTATCACCTCGATCTGGGTGCCGAGACCATCTATATCTATCTGGATGAGCCGAACCAGCGCACGTTCGAGGCGCTGAAGGCGCATCCCAGTGTTTGCGTACAGGTTTGCGATGATGCTTATTGGCAAAAACTAAAACGCACGCGACCGGACAAGCACCAGGTTCGCCAATCGGTCAACGCCACATACGCCTATCGTGACACGCATCTGGATTGGCTGGCCCATATCGATGTTGACGAGTTTCTGTGGTCGCCGACCCCAATCTCGGATGTGTTGCGCGAAGTCCCGGACAAGGTTCACGCCGCCCGTGTCCGCCCGATCGAGGCGCTGGCAGGCGGCGACGACCTGTACAAGGCGCATGTGCCGCAAAGCCCGGCCCGTACAGAGTTGATTGAGATGCTTTATCCCAACTATGGGGCCTTCGTCCTTGGCGGGTTCCTCAGCCATGTACAGGGCAAGTTGTTTGCGCGCACGGGATTGAAACGTCTGAGTTTTCGTATCCACAACCTGTTTCAGAACGGGAAATTGCTGCCGTGCAAATACGAGCTTGTGCAAGTCGATCTATGCCACCGCCATGCGCCGGACTGGGACCACTGGATCGCACATTATCCGTTCCGCATGGATCGCGGCTCGTATCAGGCTGGTATGGCCCCGAATGCCCCGCGCGAGATGGGGGGACTGAACAAGAATGAATTGCTCAGTTGGATTGAAAGCGAACACGGCGAGGACGGGCTGCGCGCGTTCTTCAACGAGATGAGCGGCGCTGACCCAGATGTCCGCGCCCGGCTGAAGCAGAACGGGCTGATCCGCCACCGCGCATTGAATCTGGACGAGAAACTGGCGAAACACTTTCCCGGAAGTTGCTGAATTGTTGCGCAAAACTCGAACCTGTCTCAACGAAACCCGGATGCAGCGGTCTTCATTTGACCCCGACCAACGTTTTTGTTATGTCCGCGACCAAGCCGAAATGTCGCATCACGCGCATGGCCATCCGGGCCCGGCACATCTTATACGCGCGGGCCAGGTCAAGTGTCCGCATTCAACCGGACTTACATGACAAAGTTTAGCGAACTGAACCTGAACCCGAAGGTCCTCAAAGCCATTGAGGAAGCCGGATACGAAACCCCAACTCCGATCCAGGCAGGTGCGATTCCGCCCGCATTGGAAGGGCGTGATGTTTTGGGCATCGCTCAGACAGGCACGGGTAAAACCGCCAGCTTCACTCTGCCGATGATCACACTGCTGGCCCGTGGCCGCGCGCGTGCGCGTATGCCGCGTTCGCTTGTCTTGTGCCCGACGCGGGAACTGGCCGCTCAGGTGGCCGAGAATTTCGACACCTATACCAAACACCTGAAACTGACCAAAGCGCTGTTGATCGGCGGTGTCAGCTTCAAAGAGCAAGAAGCCCTTATCGACCGCGGTGTCGACGTTCTGATCGCCACGCCGGGCCGTTTGCTGGATCATTTCGAGCGCGGCAAGCTGTTGCTGACCGGCGTGCAGATCATGGTGGTGGATGAGGCGGATCGGATGCTCGACATGGGGTTCATCCCCGATATCGAACGCATCTTCTCACTGACACCTTTCACCCGTCAGACCCTGTTCTTCTCGGCCACCATGGCGTCCGAAATCGAGCGGATCACCGACACGTTCCTGTCGGCCCCTGCCCGGATCGAAGTGGCCCGTCAGGCGACCGCATCCGAGACAATCGAACAAGGCGTGGTCATGTTCAAAGGCGGACGTCGTGACCGCGAAGCCAGCAACAAACGCAAGGTTCTGCGCGCGCTGATCGATGCCGAAGGTGACAAATGCACCAACGCGATCATCTTCTGTAACCGCAAGACGGATGTCGACATCTGCGCAAAGTCATTGAAAAAACACGGTTACAACGCTGCCGCCATCCATGGTGATCTGGACCAGTCGCAGCGGATGAAAACACTGGACGGTTTCCGTGACGGATCATTGCGCCTGCTGGTGGCATCGGACGTCGCGGCGCGCGGTCTGGACATCCCGTCGGTCAGCCATGTGTTCAACTTCGACGTCCCCGGCCACCCCGAGGATTATGTGCACCGCATTGGCCGCACCGGTCGCGCCGGGCGTGAAGGCAAGGCCATCACAATCTGTTCGGGACGCGACGAAAAAGCACTGGTTGCGATCGAAAAGCTGATCCAGAAAGACATCCCGCGCTTAGACAACCCGGTCCAGGAAGACCCGAGGCCCGAACAGCCAAAGCCTGAGAAAAAGACCAAAGCCGCCGAAAGCCCGAAAGAGGGCAAAAAAGTTCGCGAGCCTAAGGGGCGCAGTCGTGGACGCAAGGAAGACACCGGCCCGGCCGTCGTGGGCATGGGAGATCACCTACCCAGTTTCATCGCGCTCAGCTTCGACGAACGTCGCGCCAGCTAGATTGCCAGCACAAGTGCTAAAATCGAAAACCCAAGCAACATCATCCCGGCGATTTCGCGCCGGGTGATTGTTTCTCGGAAGAACAGGATCGACGCCATCAGGCTAAAGATCAGCTCTACCTGCCCCAACGCTTTGACATAAGCCGCATTCTGCAAGGTGAAGGCCCAGAACCAGCAAAACGAGCCACCGAGGCTGGTCAGGCCGACAAATACCCCGGTCTTTCGCGTTTGCCAGACTGCATGCAGTTCGGCCCGGTCGCGCCACAGCAGCCATATTCCCATGCTGGTAAACTGGAATGTCACCACCGCTGCCAATGTTACCAGCGCCCGGAACCACGCATCGATATCGCCCAGTTGCAGCGAAGCCCCACGATAGCTGACGGCGGAAAACGCAAACAAGACACCCGATCCAAGCCCCAATTGCGAAGCCCGATTGGTCAGATGGCGCCACCAGGGTCCGTCCCCACCGGGTGTTTTTGACAACAAAAGCACAGCCATCAACCCCAACAGGATCGCGATCAACGCACCGCGCGACACACTGTCCCCCAGGATCAGGAAGCCAACAATGGCGGTCTGGATCACTTCGGTTTTCTTGAAGGTAATTCCAACGGCAAAGTTGCGTTGTTTGAACAGCGCCACCACGCAAATCGTGGCAAGGATTTGGGCTGTCCCGCCGATGACCGCGTAAAGCCAGAATAAACTGCTGAGCCGGGGTATACTCGCCCCAGTTATCTGCAACGCAACACATAGCCCGATAACCGCCAAAGGCATGGAATAGGCAAACCGCGCAAAAGTGGCGCCTGCGGCAGACAATTTCACGCTGGCCAGCGACTTTTGCAGCATGAAACGCACAGTCTGGAAACTGGCGGCAGCAATTGTGACAGGGATCCAGAGACTCATGCCACCCGTTGTGTCGTCAAATCAAGACTTTGGCCAGAGCGGATGTGGCACAGGGTCTTTTGCGTGAAAGAAATACTGCCGGAAAATCTGTGCATAGGACCGGTAAACATAAGCCTCATTGCAAGCCAAATACCTGTCCTTTCCGTCCCTGTACAACGATGGCAGGCGATACCATGGTGCAGTCGGATTCATATGATGAACGACGTGCAGGTTATTGTTCAGAAACAGGAAAGCCAAAGGCCCGCGATCTTCGATGATTACCGTGCGGGCGCGGGATTTTTCATGTGCACGATGTTCCAGAAACGTGCGGATCTTCAAAAGCGACAACCCCAGATAGGCCGCGATCAGATAGGCCCAAACCGGCATGGCCGATTGCGCAACAACCCACAGCACCACTACCGCGCCGGGTAGATGCACAGCCCATGCCAGCAGGATCGCCCTGTCCCCGCGCATAAATCCGCGCCATTCGTCCCGCATAAACAGAACCTGACCAAGGACGGGCCCCAGCACCATCCGCCCCAACAGCGTATTGTTCAGGCTCAGGATCATCTGCGCCAGCCGGGGCAACCCCGACCAGATATGAGGATCCAGATAATTCGATTCCGGGTCGTCATAGGGGTCCGTCAAAGTGGCATCCTGATGATGCGCCAGATGCAGGTCCCGAAAGCGGTTATACGGAATGGCCAATGTCAACGGCAGTGCCATCAACGCCTCGTTCAGCCATTTGGCACGAAAAGGGTGCCCATGCAGGGCCTCATGCGTCAGTGACGAATGCAAAGCCGCAACAACACCCAGAGCAGGGACAGCCACCCACAAGGATGTGTTTGTCAGCCAGTACAGACCGGTAAGCCACGCGGCATAACACAAGACTATCAGGAAAAACGTACCCCATTCAGGCGATTTGGGTGTAGTGGGATCAGCCATTGCGTCCCCACGAAATGTTCGCCCAGATTCTTTCGTAAATCACGTACATCGTCAGGCCGATGGCCGTGTTCACCAGCGCCAGCGCCCCTCCTACAGCGGCCGAGCCTGTTGCGATCAAGCCCACCACTGTCATGATCGCCAACCCCATCACATTCCAAACGATTGCTTTCACGACTGATCTTCGCCGCGTTTCCATTCCGAACCCCGTTCTTTTTCTTACTCAAAAGCGTTACATTCGGACCCCGGTATTGGAAATTCTGAATATGATTAACAAAATTCATCAAATGTGATAAAAAACACGACATGCAGGAAAATATCGACAAGCGCGACCGAGCCGCCCAGTTTCGTCTCCGCCTCGCCCGTGCAATGGAAGAGCGCCATGTCAGCCAAAGTGCCCTTGCGCGCAATATTGGCGTTGACCGCTCGACCGTTTCCCAACTGTTGACAGATCATGGCGCGCGGTTGCCCAACGCGCATGTCGTTGGCGGATGCGCAGCGGCACTTGGCGTGTCGGCTGACTGGTTGCTGAGCCTTTCTGACAGGCCGGAAAGCGCGGCCGAGCTTCTGGCTAGCTCGCTGACCTTTACCGAGGCCCCCCGCGCCCTTGTCGATGAACGTATCTTCGAGTGGCATCAGGAGGCCGCCGGGTACAAGATCCGCTATGTCCCGGCCACCCTGCCCGACATGCTGAAGACGCGTGCGATACTGGAATGGGAATACGCCCCGCATCTGGGTCGGACCGCTGATCAAGCCATCGGCGCGTCGGCGGATCGTCTGGCATGGATGCGCAGCGCCCAGTCGGACTATGAGATCGCTATGCCGTTATTCGAAATCGAAAGCTTTGCATACGCGACCGGGTATTATCAGGGTCTCAGCCCCGAAGTTCGGCTGGAACAGATCGATCACCTGTTGGCGCTGTGCGAACAGCTCTATCCGCGGATGCGCATCTATCTGTTTGACGCAAAACGGCTTTATTCGGCACCGGTGACGATTTTCGGCCCGCTGCTTTGTGTATTCTACGCAGGAAGTCACTATATGGCCTTCCGCGACCGGGACCGGATCGAGACGTTCTCACGCCATTTCGACACGCTGGTACGTGAGGCCGACGTGGCGGCCCGTGACTTTCCAAACCATCTGCGTCGCCTCAGAACGGCGGTTTCCCGCGACGGGTGATGCAGCAACGCTCAACCTGTGCTATTTTACTTTGGCGCGAACCATAAGGCATTCCGAACACAGACGGAGGAGCACAGGAATGGACGCAATTCAAACCGCTCAATACGCACGTGCACTTTTTGACGCCCATGGAGACCAAGCCGAAGCCGAAGCCGCGAAAAAAATGCGCGACTGCGAAGCTGCCGGAAACCGACAAGAAGCCCAGGACTGGCAGGCAGTCCGTCAGACCATCCGCCAGATCCGTGGCCCAAATCAGGGCTGAGTTACAGTTTCGGGTCCGGGTTGACCGTGTGACCATCCACCGCGATCACCTGACCTGAAACCAGACGCGCCGCATCTGAGGCAAGGAAGACTGCCATATTGGCGATATCCTGCGCTTCAACAAAGCGCCCCATTGAGGTGCCCGAGGCATAGCCCTGATAGACCTCGTCACGGGTCATGCCCTTGGCTGCGGCCTCGCGGGTCAGGACACCTTCCATCCGAGGGCCTTCAACTGCGCCCGGACAAATGGCATTGGCGCGGATGCCATAGGGCCCCAACTCCATGGCCAGCGTCTTCATCAACCCGATGACAGCCCATTTTGCCGACGCATAGGGTGCGCGAAACGGGTAGCCATACTGCCCGGCTGTCGACGAGGTCAGAATGATACTGCCCGCCCGCGCCGATTTCATCAGCGGCGCTGCATGTTTCGCCGCCAGAAAAGCACCATCCAGATTGACCGCGACACAGGCACGCCAGGCATCCAGATCGATATCCTCAATAGCATCGGTCGGACCAGCAATACCTGCATTGGCACAAAGCACATCCAACCCTCCCGTCGATTGGACGGCGTCAAATACCGCGCGCATGTCAGCTTCGTCCGCAACATCCGCTCGGTGCCTGGTCCAATGTTCGGGCAAAGAATCCAACGCCGCCTGATCGATATCCGTGACCCGGACGTCATAGCCGACAGCGTCAAACGCCTCGGCCATGGCCCGGCCGACGCCTGACGCGCCAGCCGTCACCAGAACCCGGCGCGTCATGAACGCTTCCTGATCGCCGCGCCTGCGCCTTCGGGGTAAGGCAACCCGGCCTGAGCCTCGGCAACCCGCGCCATCGCCGCCTCAATCTCAGCAGATGGCGGGCTGGGGCGGCGGGTTTTCAGACTGACATGCAGCAGAAAACTTTCGCCGGTGGCCAGCAGCTTGTCGCCCTCATACATGCTGTGGAACACATGCAGCTTCTTCCCCTGCCCCAACAGCATCTGCGTGCGCACGTCGATTTTGGCACCAGCATGAGCTTCATCCACATAGCGAATGTGGTTCTCCGCCGTGAAATAGCTGCCACCCGAGGCGATGTAATCCGCATCGCATCCGATGATTTCCATGAACCGATCGGTGGCGGAGGCAAAGGCTTCCAGATATTTCGCTTCGTTCATGTGGCCGTTGTAATCCGTCCAGTCCAGCGGAACGGCCCGCGACAGGGTCAGGATGGGCTGGCTCAGATCCGCTTGATCCAGCGTCGGCAGCGCTCCGGGTTTCAACCGTGCATCATGTTGGTTCAGCACCGCCCCCGCGCCGTAATTCTGCGCCTTGAGGGCCCGCATCATACCAACAAGGTTGTTATCGCGAATACGCTCTAATTCTCGGATCGAATGCATCCCGGATTGTGCGTCAGATTGATTGGCGATCAAATCGACCAGTTCGTCAGTGAACTCAGGAACATCCATCAACTTGGTCCACGGCCATTTCAAAGCAGGCCCGAACTGCGCCATGAAATGGCGCATCCCCGCCTCGCCCCCGGCCACGCGGTAGGTTTCGAACAGACCCATCTGCGCCCAGCGGATGCCGAAGCCCATACGGATGGCCTCGTCAATTTCTTCGGTTGTCGCGATCCCATCCTTGACCAGCCAAAGCGCCTCGCGCCAGACAGCTTCCAGGAACCGGTCGGCGATATGCGCATCGATCTCTTTCTTGACGTGCAGCGGGAAGAACCCAAGCGATTTCAACAGCTCCTGGGCCTGTTTGATCATCTCGGGCGAGTTCTTGCCTGTTGGTACAAGCTCGATCAAAGGCAACAGGTAAACCGGGTTGAAGGGGTGCGTCACCACGATCTGCTCGGGGCGCAGCGCTCCGTCCTGAAGTTCGGACGGCTTGAACCCGCTGGTCGAGGATCCAATGATCGCGCCTGGATCGCAAGCCTCCTGCAAGCCTTTGTAAACCTTCAGTTTCAAATCCAGACGTTCCGGCACGCTCTCCTGAATCCAAGTCGCACCCTTAACCGCTTCGGCCATGTCGCTGTGAAAGCTCAGCACACCCTCGGCTGGCAACGGAACATCACTCAGCCCCGGCAAGGACCGCCTTGCGTTATCCAGCACCTCGCCAATTTTGCGTTCCGCCTCGGGGTCAGGGTCAAACACCCGCACGTCCCAGCCATTGAGCAGGAACCGCGCAGCCCATCCACCGCCGATAACTCCGCCCCCAATAATTGATGCCGTTTTCATGATTTCCCACCTACTGGCTGCGCATGATTCATCTTTTTAGAAATATTCCGGGGGCTTGGGGGCTGGCCCCCAAACTCCGCGTGCCCATTATTTTGCAACCGGTGCCTGCTTGGTCAGCCCCAGCTTCGCACGGACTTCGTCAGGGCCTATCACGCGCGCGCCCATATTCTCGATGATGGATCCCGCACGTTCCACCAGTTGCCAGTTCTCGGCCATTACGCCCTTATCCAGCCAAAGGTTGTCCTCAAGCCCCACGCGCACGTTGCCGCCTGCCAGAACCGAAGCCGCGACAAACGGCATCTCGTTCCGTCCCAGCGAAAACGCGCTGAAGGTCCAGTCATCCGGCACGTTGTTCACCATCGCCATAAAGGTATTCAGATCATCCGGCGCGCCCCACGGCACCCCCATACACAGCTGAACCAGAGCGTTGGGCGCCAGAATCCCTTCCTTCACCAGTTGCTTTGCAAACCACAGGTGGCCGGTGTCAAAGGCTTCGATTTCAGGCTTCACACCCAGATCGGTCATCATCTTGCCCATTGCGCGCAGCGCACCGGGCGTATTCGTCATAACATAATCGGCCTCGGCAAAGTTCATTGTGCCGCAGTCCAAGGTGCATATCTCGGGCAAACACTCGGCAATATGCGCCACACGTTCCGAAGCGCCAACCATGTCGGTGCCTTCGGCCACAGGAAACGGGTTTTCAACACCGCCAAACACGATATCGCCACCCATCCCTGCGGTCAGATTCAAAACGGCGTCCACATCAGCGTCACGGATGCGGTCTGTCACCTCACGGTACAAATCCAGCCTGCGGCTTGGCGCACCGGTCTCGGGGTCGCGCACGTGGCAGTGAACCACTGCCGCCCCGGCCTTGGCTGCAGCGATTGCGCTGTCGGCGATCTGCTGTGGTGACCGCGGCACATGCGGGCTGCGGTCCTGCGTTCCACCCGAGCCGGTTACGGCACAGGTGATAAAGACTTCGCGGTTCATTTCCAAAGGCATGGTGTTTTCCCCAGCTTATACCGGCTTGTGCCAAGGGTTTTCCCCAGGCTTTTCCCCGGATTCCGATTTGCGTTCTGACCCGACTCTGGCGCAGCTTTGGAAAACCCACTTGGCAATATGCGAATCAAACTTGATGAAATCCGCAAAAAACATACTGCAACCGGAACACCGCGCCCTGAAAACAGCGGTGCTTGTGCTGGACGAATGCAACACGCTCAGCTTTGCCTCTGCGGTGGATCCGATGCGGGCCGCGAACCGTCTGGCAGACCGCCCGGCCTTTGACTGGGACTATGTGACCGCGACGCCAGAACCCGCAATGCTGACAAGTGCGTTGCAAGTGCCTGGTATTCCACTGGCCCGGCTGCAATCCTGCGACCTGATGATCGTGGTCGCCGGGTTCCAACTGGCCCGCCACGCCACCCCCAGCCTTCTGGCTGGTCTGCGCCGCATCGCCGGCACCGGCGCAACGATGGCAGGCATTGATGGCGGTCCCTGGCTTCTGGCCGAGGCCGGGCTACTGGACGGCCACCTGGCAACAACCCATTGGGAAGACCTCGAAAATTTCGCCACCCGGTTTCCCGAAGTTGATGTACGCACCGACCGCTTCACCGTTTCGGGCAACCGCCTGACTTCGGGTGGCGCAATTCCGGCTGTCGAGATGATGCTGCACATCATCGCCGCCCGTCACGGCGCGAGTTTCGCTGCGCGTGTTGCGGGCCTGTTCCTTTACGATGGCGCTCCGGCCCCTGGAAAACCGCAAAGCCGCACAGGCGCGCCACATCGCCACACAGCACTGACCGCAAAGGCCAACTCAATGATGCAGGCGTCACTGGATGATCCTCTGCCGTTGGCCTATATCGCAGATCGCCTAGGCACCAGCCCGCGGACGCTGCAACAACAATTCCGCCTGCGCCTGAACACGACGCCGCAGGACCACTATCTGCAACTGCGCCTGGCCGAGGCCCGTCGTCTGGTCACCGACACCGACATGCCATTGATGGATGTAGCGCTCGCCACAGGCTTTGCCTCACAATCCAGCTTTGCCCGCGCCTTCCGCACCGCCCACGGTCAATCGGCCCGCGACCTGAGACACGAACGCGCGCATCCCACCCATCACTGACCGGATCCTTCTTCATCTGGCCAAAAACATCCCGGGGGCGTCGCCAAAGGCGACGGGGGCAGAGCCCCTAAAACGGCATCGGATGCGCCCGATGCGCCCTGCTGATCTCGGCCAACACATCCTTGGGTAATTCAAGATCCACGCCCGCCAGAATATGATCCAGCTGTGCAACGGTCGTGGCCCCGAAGATTGCCGACATCATGAACGGGCGCGTCCGGCACCACGCCAGTGCCATATGCACCGGATCCAGACCATGCCGCGCGGCGATGTCCAGATAAGCTGCAACCGCCTCGAAAACACGACCGGATTTCCGGCCTCCCATCTCGGGCACAAAGGACATACGCGATCCGTCGGGGACGCAGTCATTTTGATACTTCCCGGTCAAAAATCCTGCCGCCAAAGGGGAAAACGCCATCAGCCCAACATCTTCATGCACACTCAACTCACCCAGGTCGGTGTCGAAATGGCGGCACAGCAATGAATATTCGTTCTGCACCGATGCCACGCGCGGCGCCCCCATCTGTTCGGCCAGCCGCAGCCATTGCGCGGTTCCCCAAGCGCTTTCATTAGACAGGCCAAAGGCACGGATATTGCCTTTGTCCACCTGAGCCTGCAATGCCTCAAGGCATTCCTGCATGTTGCTCAGCACTTCGTCCGTGTTTTCGCCAGACGGCGCATAATCCCAGTTCTGCCGAAACATATAGCTGCCCCGATTGGGCCAGTGGAACTGATAGAGGTCGATGTACCCGGTCTGCAAACGTCGCAAAGACCCCTCAACTGCTTCGGGTATTGTGCGGGCAGTGATCGGCGCACCATCACGGACAAAAGACAGCCCCGCGCCGGAATGCTTGGTCGCCAAAACATAATCTCCCCGGCGGGTAGGATTGGCGGCATTCCAGTTTCCCAAAATCTCTTCGGTGCGCCCGATCGTTTCTTTCGCTACAGGGTTCACCGGATACATTTCGGCCGCATCGACAAAGTTGATCCCCGCGTCCAACGCCATATCCATCTGACGGTGCGAATCCGTTTCAGACGTTTGAGAGCCAAATGTCATCGTGCCAAGGCACAGATCGCTCACGATAATTCCGGTACGGCCCAAAGGCTTTTTCTGCATTGTCGTATCTCCTGAAAAATGCGGGCCGGTCAGGCTTCAGCCTTTTTTTCCCACCGCCCGGACTCCTCCGACCAGTATTGTGCGGAACATCCGGCATCCGTCAGCGCTTTCCACTGCCCGCGCGCCTGTTGTACAGCCATGTCGTCATTGCCATCGAACAGGATACAAACCCGTTCCAACGCGGCGACTTCTTCTGCTTCGACCGGCGCGCCATCCACAGCCATGATACAGGTCGCACCATTTCCCGCCACGGCGCTGGTGGTCAGCAGGATCGGCTGGTCCGCGTCGTGCGGGCCGCCAGCGCGACCATGCGGCAAGAATCCCTCCTCGGGGCCCAGCCACAGCTTTTCATCCAGCCAGTCCATCCGCGCAGGGTCAGTACCCCGCACGGCTATCCGCCACCCGGCTTGCCGCGCCTTGTCCAGCAGCACGGGCAAGGTGTGCTCCAGCGGCTGGCGGGTCAGGTGGTAGAAATAGACAGCGCCCATATGCTTACTCGAAATTGTCCTGCACAAACCGGCTCAATGCGCGCACGCCCCAGCCGGTGGCACCTTTGGGCGCATAAGAGGTCTCTTCAGCCACCGAGGCGACGCCCGCGATGTCCAGGTGAATCCACGGCGTTTCCTCTTTCACGAACCGCTGGAGGAACTGCGCGGCGGTGACTGAACCGGCGGGGCGACCGCCCACGTTCTTCATGTCGGCAATGCGCGATTTCAGCAACTTGTCATAGGCGTCGCCCAATGGCATCCGCCAAGCGCCTTCATCCTCGGCCTTGGCAGATTTCAGGAAGGCATCACAAAACGTGTCATTGTTCGAAAAGACACCAGCGTTTTCATGGCCCAACCCGATGATGATCGCACCGGTCAAAGTTGCCAGGTCAATCATACCGACCGGCTTGAATCGTTCCTGCGCGTACCACATCACGTCACACAGAACCAGGCGGCCCTCGGCGTCGGTGTTGATGATCTCGACCGTATCGCCCTTCATCGACCTGACCACATCACCCGGACGGGTGGCGTTACCTGATGGCATATTCTCGACAAGACCGACCAGCGCCACGACATTGGCTTTTGCCTTGCGCTTGGCCAGCGCGCGCATGGTGCCCGCAACAACGCCGGCGCCGCCCATGTCCATGGTCATCTCTTCCATGCCAGCAGCGGGTTTGAGCGAGATACCACCCGTGTCGAACACCACGCCCTTTCCGACCAGTGCCAAAGGCGCGTCATCCTTGGCCCCGCCATTCCACTGCATCACCACCACTTTCGAAGGGCTGTCCGAGCCCTGCCCGACGCTTAGCAACGTGCGCATTCCCAGCTCGGCCAGCTTGTCTTCGTCCAGTACTTCGACCTCAAGACCCAGCCCCTGCATCTCAACCAGGCGGTCCGCGAATTCAGTGGTGGTCAAAACATTTGCTGGTTCATTGGTCAGATCGCGCGTCATCCGAACGCCATCAGCAATTGCATAGAGAGGTGCAAAATCTGCCTCGGCCTCCGCAGGCTTTGCGTGGCTGATTGTCACTGTGCCCGCCTTCTGGCTTTCCTTGGTTTTATGCGCGTCGAATTCATAGCTGCGCAGAACAATCCCCAGTGCCAGATCCTCGGCCCGCGCCTGATTGCCCACCATCACCAGCATGTCCTTGCCGCCTGCCAGCTTAGCCAGCGCCGCCCCTGCCTTGCGGGCTTCGCCGGCCTCGGGGCGACGTGGCAGAACCAGAACATCCAGCGCCTCTGCCGCCATCCCTGTGGGCCATGCCATCGAGACGACATCACCTGTCTTCGACTTTCTGAAACTCTCGCTTTCAACAAGCCGCGCCAAGCCGCCCTTCGTCAGACGGTTTGCCCGGCGGGCTGCCGGGCTCATCTTACCGTCATCCGGAATGATGATAGCGACGCGCCCCCCGGCCTGCGCCATAGCTTCAAGGTCAAATTCCTGAAAACGGATCGGTATCAGACTGCTCATTGTACACTCCTCGAATTCTGTTCCCCAAGACCTAGCCCGCGGGGCACGCATTGACCAGATAGCAGTTTTCCCCGCCTTTCAATTGCATTAAGGTCCCGAAAAAATGACCGGCAGGCTCGGGGGAGAAAAAACGTGGTACGACAGGGCAGGCATACGCTGTCGCGCGCAGCATTGCGCAGGCGCGATATCGGCCCGAACCCTCGCGCTACAGGCGCAATGGGTTCGCGCCCATGATCCTGGACCGTTATTTCGCTCGCCGGTTTCTGCAAAGCTTCATGGTCATCGGAGGTATTTTTCTGACCTTGATGATTCTCATCGATCTGATCGAACAGATTCGCCGCTTTGACGATTTCGACCTGTCTTTTGCCCAGCTGCTGCACCTCACACTGCTGAATACACCAGCCGCCATCAGCGAAATGCTGCCTCTGCTGGTGATCCTGTCCACCATTGCGCTGTTCGTCGGGCTGGCACGTACGTCCGAACTTGTGGTGACCCGTGCAACTGGCCGCTCGGGCATCCGCGCCTTGGTTGCGCCTGTCCTGTTGTCGCTGATCATCGGCACGCTGGCAGTCGCACTGCTGAACCCTATTGCAGCAGCCACATCCGAAGAATTCCGGCGCTTGTCGGATTCCTACCGAAACAACGGCAGTTCGGCCCTTTCGATCAGCAGCGAGGGCCTTTGGCTGCGCCAGTCTGCCGAGAATGGGCAGGCTGTCATCCACGCCCGGGCAACGTCGAACCAAGACAAGCTGCGGCTGGACGGAGTTACCGTCATCACTTTTGGGCGGGATGGCAAACCGACCCAGCAAATTGTTTCGGACCGGGCAGAGTTGGATGGCGGGAACTGGGTTCTTTCCAAAGCAAAGGTATGGGCTTTGCAGGACGGGCAAAACCCCGAATCCAACTCGGTTGCACACGAGCGTCTGGAGCTGCCAACCTCACTGACTCGGCAGCGGATCATGGACACTTTGGGGCAACAGGATTCGGTTTCGGTATACGACCTGCCCCAGTTGATCAGCGACCTGCGCGAGGCGGGATTCTCGACCAAGCAATATGAGGTCTGGCTGCAGGTACAGCTGGCCCGGCCTTTCTTTCTGATCTCGATGGTTCTGATCGGGGCCGCGTTCACCATGCGCCACGTTCGGTTCGGCGGCACAGGGATCGCCGTCCTGACAGCCGTCCTGCTTGGATTTGCCATCTATTTCGTGCGCAATTTCGCGCAAATCCTCGGGGAAAACGGACAATTGCCCATCTATATCGCCGCCTGGGCACCGCCCTTTGCCGCAATTCTGTTGTCTCTTGGTCTGCTACTGCATGCGGAGGACGGCTGATGCGGCATATCGTTCCTGTGTTGCTTACCAGTGCACTCGCTTTATCCATTCCGACGGGACTTGCGGCACAGACCTCTCAAGGCCAACCACAGCCACAGGGCGCACAAGCGCAGCAAGAGCCTGCCTTGCTGGTGGCCGACAAGGTATTCATCACGCCTGAGCGCAAACTTGTGGCTGAAGGCAATGTCGAGGCCTTTCAGGGCGACACCAAATTGTCCGCCCATCGTATCACATATGACCGCGAGACTGGCGAGCTGACACTGGAAGGCCCAATTCGTATCGATCAGGGTGGTCAGACCACCCTGCTGGCGGATTCAGGGCAACTGGACAGCGGAATTCAGAACGGACTGCTGGTTGGTGCGCGCATGGTGTTTGAACAGCAGGTACAGATCGCCTCGGTTCAGGCGAAACGGGCCGCAGGCCGTTATACACAATTCAGCAAGGTTTCAGCCACATCCTGTCATGTCTGCAACGACGGCAGGCCGCCTCTTTGGCAAATCCGGGCGCGCAAAGTCACGCATGATCAACTGGAACGGCAACTATATTTCGAAGGCGCGCAGCTTCGGGTGTTGGATTATCCGGTATTCTACTTTCCTTATCTGCGCCTGCCCGACCCAACGCTCGAGAGGGCAACCGGATTTCTGGTTCCTTCGATCCGCAGCACCTCGCAATTGGGCACTGGGGTTCAGGTCCCCTATTTCTTCAAGCTTGGCGATCATAAGGACCTGACACTTACGCCTTACGTCTCAGCCAAGACGACTACTCTGGGATACCGCTATCGTCAGGCCTTCGTAAACGGACGTATTCAGGTGGATGGCGCGTATACACGGGATGATGTGCAACCCGACCAGGATCGCGGCTACCTGTTTGCCAAAGGCTGGTTCAATCTGAAAAACGATTTCCGGCTGACCTTCAATCTGGAAACCACATCCGACGATGCCTACCTGGCTGACTATGGCTTGCCGGACCTCGACCGTTTGCGCAGCGAAATTGCGCTGGAGCGGATTAAGCGCGACAGCGCGTTCAAAACCGGCGTGATCTACTACAAAACACTGCGGGACAGCGAAAATCAGGACGAGATTCCGTCTCGCGTCTTCGATCTCAACTATGAAAAACGCTATTTTCCCAGCACGCTAGGTGGCGAGGTTCGGCTGGCTTTTATCGGTCACGCGCACGAACGCACCAGCGATACAGATGTTGTTGGTCGCGACATTGCACGGGCCACCTTCGATGCCGAATGGCTGCGCAGCTGGACTTTCTCATCGGGGCTGCGGGTCGATACCACGCTGGGGGCGTCGGTTGACACTTTCAACATTCGCCACGACAGCAACTACCCCGACAATGTGACCCGATCTACGCCGCGCGCGGCTTTAACTCTCCGTTATCCAATGACCCGGCGCGAAGAATCGGGGGCTGTTCAGTTCCTCGAACCGATCGCGCAGTTCGGATGGACACATGTATCGGACACCGATGTTCCGAATGATGAAAGCACTTTTCAGGAATTCGATCAGGGCAACCTTCTTTCCCTCTCGCGGTTTCCTGCTGAAGATCAGCGCGAGAACAGCGCCACAGGTGTTGTTGGCCTGAACTGGGCCCGGTATGGCGCGGGTGGTTGGCAGGCCCAGGCGACTGTGGGCCAAGTGTTTCGGGCCGACGCCGATCCAAACTTCACGCTCACATCGGGCTTGCAGGGCACATCATCGGATTTGCTGGTAGCCGGGCAGATCAGCACGGCCAATGGCTGGTCACTTGCCGGGCGCGGTCTGATAGACGGGGATCTAAGTTTTGTCAAAGCCGAGCTGCGCGGCGCATGGGTATCCGAAAATGCCGGCCTTTCCGGCAGCTATATCTGGCAAGAGCCGGACCCAGCGGAAAACATCACCGAAGAAATCTCGGAAATTCTGCTTCTTGGGCGCTACCAGGTCGATCAGAACTGGCTGACCAATGCCCTGGCGCGCTACGATCTGGCCGAGTCGGAACCGATCCGGCTGGGTCTGGGTGTGACCTATCAGAACGAATGCGTTCGGGTTAACATGTCCGTAAGTCGGCGCTTTACTTCAACATCCACTATTGAGCCTTCGACAGAATTCGGCTTTACCCTTTCTCTGACAGGGTACGCCCTTGAAGGCGGTGGCAAGACATACAAGAGAACATGCAGTTGATATCAGGTTTCTCCAGGTTTCTCCGTTCCGGTTGGCTTAAACCGGTCACACCGGCACTGGTTGCCGCAGTTTTTGCAATCGCGCCTCATCAGAGTGGCGCGCAAAGCCTGTTCTCACCCGCGATCCGCGTCAATCAGGACATTGTCACCTGGTACGAGCTTGAACAGCGCCTGCAATTTCTGAATGTTCTGGGTTTGCCCGGTGACAACGAAGCTGACGTCAGGGATGCCCTGATTGATGAAAAACTGCGCAAGCAGGTCATGCGCGACGCCGGCGTGCAAGCGACGCCCGAGGCCGTTCAGCTGGGCATCGACGAATTCGCCGCGCGCGGACAACTGTCATCCGAACAATTCCTGAAACTTCTCGGCGACGCTGGCGTCGACCCTGAAACGGTCCGGGATTATGTCGCGGATCAACTGGCATGGCGCGACTATATCAGCTCGCGCTATCTGTCGCAGGCCCGCCCGACCGAGGATGAGATCGATCGCGCACTGGGCCAGACGGGCGGAGGCGGATTGCAGGTCCTGCTGTCCGAAATCATTATCCCGGTAAACCCGCAAACGGTTGCCCAGACCGAGCTGTTGGCCGAAGAAATCTCGCGCCTTGAAGGGCAGGACGCGTTTTCTGCTGCCGCCGCTCAGTATTCCGCAGCCGCAACACGGGGTCAGGGCGGACGTCTGGAGTGGCTGAACATCTCGAACCTGCCCCCGGCGCTTCAACCTGTTATACTGGGGCTTCAGACCGGTGAGATCACCGACCCGATCACCCTGCCGAACGCGGTTGCTCTGTTTCAGATGCGTGGCTTGCGCGAAGTCGCAACCGGCGCTCCGCGCATTTCAAAGCTGGATTATGCCGCCTATTACCTGCCAGGCGGACGCAGCGCCGAAACCCTTTCACGTGCCGCGAAGCTGAAAGAAGAAATCGACACTTGTGATGATCTCTATGGCATTGCCAAGGATCAGCCGGCCGAAGTTCTGGACCGGGTCGAAGCCGCGCCTTCCGAGGTGCCCGGTGATATTGCCGTGGAACTGGCCAAGCTGGATCGGAACGAAGCATCGGCGACTCTGACCCGCAACAATGGTCAAACGCTTTTGTTCCTGATGCTATGCAACCGCACGCGCGATCTTGGTGAAGACACCTCTCGGGGCGATGTCGCCAACGCGCTGGCGCAGCAACGTCTTCAGGCGTTTGCGGCCAGTCTGGTGGAGCAGCTGCGGGCTGACGCTGTCATTACTCAGGAATGATACGGCCCATCGCGCTCAGCTGCGGTGAACCGGCTGGTATCGGTCCGGAAATCGCGGCCAAAGCCTGGGCTGACCTGCGCGATGCCTGCCCGTTCTTCTATATCGGAGACGCCAGCCACCTGCCCGCCGGTACTCCAGTTGCAATAATCGACCATCCCGGTCAGGTTGCAGAAACTTGTGATCGGGCCCTGCCCGTTCTTCAGATGGACTTCCCCGCCCCGAACGTATTCGGACAGCCAAACCCGGCCAACGCGCCGTCGGTGGTTGACGCCATCGAAACCGGCACCGAACTGGTACAGACCGGCGAGGCCGCAGCGCTTTGTACCGCGCCGATCAACAAGAAAGCCCTGATTGACGGCGCAGGCTTCACCTTTCCCGGTCATACCGAGTTTCTGGCGGCCCTTTCCGGAACCCGCCGGGTTGTCATGATGCTGGCTAGCGAGCAATTGCGCGTCGTTCCCGCGACAATTCACATTCCGTTGTCACAGGTTCCCGCTGCACTTACCCCTGACCTTCTGCGCGAAACGATTGAAATCACTATGCACGGTTTGCGTGATCAGTTCAGTATCGCGCATCCCCGCATAGCAGTTGCAGGCCTGAACCCACATGCAGGCGAAGGTGGTAAAATGGGCACAGAGGAGCTCGACTGGATTGCTCCGATGCTGGCTGATCTGAACCCCAAGGGCGCAACCGTTACTGGCCCCCACCCTGCGGACACGCTGTTTCACGCCGCCGCCCGCGCCCGCTATGACGCCGCCATCGCCATGTATCACGATCAGGCCCTGATCCCGATCAAGACGCTGGATTTCGACCGGGGCGTGAATGTCACCCTTGGCCTGCCGTTCATCCGCACCTCACCCGACCATGGAACAGCACTGGACATCGCGGGGAAAGGCATCGCCAACCCCACCAGCCTGATCGAAGCCCTGAAACTTGCCCAACGGATGGTAATAAACTCTTGATCCTTCACCTGGCTGAAAATATCCCCGCCGGAGGCACAAAAATCTCGGGCACAGCCCCTTTCACAGGCGCCAAGGTAATCCGATCATGAGCGCTATAGACACGCTTCCCCCGCTGCGTGAGGTCATCGCAACCCACCAGCTTTCAGCGCGCAAATCGCTGGGGCAAAACTTCCTGCTGGATCTGAACCTGACCGCCAAGATCGCTCGACAGGCCGGAGATTTGTCAGAATGCGATGTGCTTGAAATCGGCCCCGGTCCCGGTGGGTTGACGCGGGGCCTGCTGTCCGAAGGCGCGCGCAAGGTGGTGGCCGTCGAAAAAGATACCCGGTGCATTGCCGCCCTAAACGACATCGCCGCCGCGTATCCGGGTCGGCTTGAGGTAATCAACGGCGACGCCCTGGAGATCAACCCGCTTGAATATCTGACACCACCAATCCGCGTCGCGGCCAACCTGCCCTACAATGTCGGCACCGAGCTGCTGGTGCGTTGGCTGACACCGCCCGAATGGCCCCCATTCTGGCAGAGCCTGACGCTGATGTTCCAACGCGAAGTAGCCGAGCGTATCGTTGCCCAACCCGGCAGCAAAGCTTATGGACGCCTTGCCATCCTTGCCCAATGGCGGGCCGAGGCACGTATCGCCATGTCGCTCCCCCCCGGGGCCTTCACCCCGCCGCCCAAGGTTTCAAGCGCTGTGGTCCACCTGACCGCCCTGCCCGAACCGCGCTATCCTGCCGACGCCGCCACCTTGTCACGTGTCGTGGCTGCCGCATTCAACCAACGCCGCAAGATGCTGCGCGCCTCACTCAAAGGTCTTGCCCCGGATATCGAAGATCGCCTTCTGGCCGCTGGTATCAAGCCCACTGACCGCGCCGAACAAATCCCGCTGGAAGCGTTCTGCGCTTTGGCGCGAGAAATCAAGAAAACCTGATCAAACAAAAAAGCCCCGAGTTTGACCTCGGGGCTTGGTTCATTGGACATCGGCTTTATTCAGCCGCCTCCGGTGCGTCCCCTGTGTCGGCAGAAGCATCCTCTTTTGCCTCCGGTGCAGGTTTGGGCTTCCGGGCGCGTGGCTTGCGCGCGGGTTTTTCCTTGCGCGGAGCCTCTTCCGGTGTTTCAGCCGCCGGGGTTTCTTTGTTCTCCGGGGTCTCTACCAGACCGCTATCGGGCTCTGAAGCCTGATGGGTAAGGTCCATCACATCAGGCTGCGGTGCCTCGGCCGGATCAGACTGACGGGTCGCTTCGCGTTCCTGACGTTCGGCACGTTCACGGTCGCGCTCGGCCTGGCGTTCGCGGTTCTGGCGCTCCTGCTCTTCACGGCGTGCGTCAATCTCGCGCTGCGCCTCGCTCAGCATCCGCAGGTAGTGTTCCGCGTGTTGCTGGAAGTTTTCTGCCGCCACGCGGTCATTCGACAGCTGAGCGTCACGTGCCAACTGGTTGTATTTGTCAATAATCTGTTGCGGCGTGCCACGGACCTTGCCTTCAGGACCCGAGCTGTCAAAAACCCGGTTTACGACGTTGCCGCCAGAAGGACGATTGCGGTTATTCTTGGCCCGCGAACGGGGTTTGGAAGATCTCATCTTACTTTACGTCAGCCTTATCTATGCGATGTCGTTCAACCCGTGTTTTGCACTGCTCTAAGGCGTTTGCCGTGACGGGAAGTCGACTTTTTGGGCTTGGCGTCAGGGGTGCGCTGCAACAGCGTCAACCTCGCCGACTAATCCTGAGTAAACATGTCCTGACGGCGCAGACAAGAGGAATCTCGGGTTTTCACCAGCTTTTTTGTTCAGGTCGGCGGTTTTTGCCGCAAACCCGCCGCTCAACCCGGCATTCTCGCGCCGACAACGCGGTCGCGACCGTCCAGATCATGGATCACCCGAACGTCCACCAATCCGGCGGCGTCGAACAGGGCTGATACTTTTGCCGCTTGCGTCGGACCAATTTCGACAAGAATTCGCCCGCCCGGAAACAGAAAATCCGGGGTCGCCGCCGCGATCCGACGATACGCGCCCAACCCGTCCCCTTCATCCGTCAGGGCCATACGCGGCTCGTGCTCACGCACTTCGGGCGAAAGCTCTTCCATCTCAGACACTGAGATATACGGCGGGTTGGAAACAATAAGGTCGAACTGCCCCTCAATGTTTTCAAGCCAGTTTGATCGAAGGATCTCAACCCGCGCCTCTACCTGATGCTGAACCGCATTGGCACTGGCTTGCAGGCAGGCGGCTTCGCTCAGATCAACACCCAAGCCCGTGGCACTGCTGCGTTCGGCCAGAAGGGTTATCAGGATACATCCCGAGCCCACCCCCAGGTCGAGGACATGATCAAATGGTTCGCTCAACGCCGCTTCGATCAAGGCTTCAGTTTCCGGGCGCGGATCAAGGACATCCCGGCTGACGCGGAACCTGCGGCCGTAAAACTCCCGCTCACCCAACAGATGCGACACCGGAACCCGAATGGCACGCAAGGAGATCAGCTGATCATAACGCTCGGCAATTTCGGGCTGTAATTCTTCCGGGGCAATCAGCGTCACGCGGCTGGCTTCAATCCGTGCAGCGTGGGCCAGCAACAAACGCGCGTCGCGCGCCGGATCGTCAACACCGGCCGCACGCAGGCGCGCTGTCGCCGCCACCATCGCCTGTGCCGCTGTTTGCAGACCCGTCATAGTGCCATCTCGGCCAGCAGCCGGGCCTGATCATCCGCCGTCAGCGCATCAATCACTTCGTCCAGATCGCCCTGCATCACCTGATCCAGCTTATAGAGCGTCAGGTTGATCCGGTGGTCGGTCATGCGCCCCTGCGGGAAATTGTAAGTACGAATGCGTTCCGAGCGATCCCCCGAGCCCACCTGACTGGCACGATCTGCCGAGCGTTCACTGTCAATCCGCTGCCGTTCCAGATCGTACAAGCGCGTCTTCAGAACCTGCATGGCGATTTCGCGGTTGCGGTGCTGAGATTTTTCGGAACTCGTCACCACCAATCCCGTCGGAAGATGCGTGATCCGCACAGCCGAGTCTGTCGTGTTCACGTGCTGTCCCCCGGCACCCGAGCTCCGCATCGTATCGATTCGGATATCAGTGGCGTCGATCTGGATGTCTACATCCTCGGCCTCGGGCAGAACCGCCACTGTCGCCGCCGAGGTGTGAATGCGCCCCCCGCTTTCGGTTTCGGGCACGCGCTGCACCCGATGGACGCCGGATTCATATTTCAAGCGCGCAAAGACATTGTCGCCTTTGATATGGGCGACCACTTCCTTGATGCCGCCCAGATCCGAGGCCTGCTCTTCGATAATCTCGAATTTCCAGCCACGCGCCTCGGCGTATCGCTGATACATGCGCAATAGATCACTCGCGAACAAAGCGGCCTCGTCCCCGCCGGTGCCAGGGCGAATTTCCAGCATCGCTGGACGGGCATCTGCCGCATCCTTTGGCAACAATGCCAGTTGGAGCGCGTTTTCCGCCTTGGGGATGCGAGCCTGCAACTCGGGGATTTCCTCCTCGGCAAGCTCTTTCATGTCCGGGTCAGTCAGCATCGCCTGCGCCTCGGCCAGATCTCCCACCAGCTGTCGCCAGGCCATGATCTGATCGACGACAGGCTTGAGGTCGGAATATTCTTTGGCCAGCGCCGCAATATCACCACCCGACGCGCCATCGGCCATGGCAGCTTCGAGGTACTGAAAACGCTGGGTGATCTGTTCAAGACGTTCTTCGGGGATCATCCCGGCGGTGTCTCTCATCCGGGGGCTTTGGTCAAGGGCAACGTCATGCTAAGCTGGCAGCCATGAAACGGGTTTTTCTTACTCTGCTGGTGACGACCACGCCTGCATTCGCCGATTACATCGGCCCTGACGGCAAGACGCGGGATTGCTATTGCACCGACACATCCGGGTCACGCATCGAACTGGGTGAAATGATCTGCCTTCAGGTCGACGGACGCATGTTCACCGCGCAATGCCAGATGTCCCTGAACGTTCCCATGTGGCGCGAGGTTCAGGAGGGGTGTTTGTCGTCCAAATTACAGAGTGAGCCTTTCGACCCCATTGATATAGACGATGCGTCCTGACCGTTTGCGCAACGACTAGAACTGCGCCAACCACCCATCGACCCGCGCCCTGTTCACCCCGAAATCCTTGCGACCAAACCGCAGGCGGCCATGAATGCGCAGGGTGTCTCCGTCCTGCTGAGCCGTGGTGTAGTCGGGAAAGCCGATCCATTTCGTGCGGGTGATATAGGTTATCATGCCCTCGCTGACCGAGCCGGCCAATACCTTAGTGCGCGGTGTGGTTTGGGCAATCTCGTCAAGACGCTGCAACCCGTCGGGGCCGGTTTCAACAACGCGCAACACACCACCGGGCAAGTTCTGGCTTTCGGTCGAAACGAAAGCGACGTGCCACCGCGCAGGGTCTGACGGTGCCAGCCGGACATAGGCGCCTGCCCCAACCACAAGCGCAATCACTGCCCACAAAGCCATCTTTTTCATCCCGCTCCATCCCTTTTGTGAACCCTAAGCGGAACAAAACCGGCGGCAAGACATTCCACCGCGTCTTACCGCGACGTCACACCCGGAAGGATACACAGCATCTCATAGATCAGGTTGGCTGCTGTCAGTGCTGTGTTGCCCGATGGATCATAAGGGGGTGAGACTTCGACCAGATCGCATCCCACCACGTTTACCCCATGCAGGGCATGGATCAGCTGCAACGCTTGCGGTGTCGTCAGCCCTGCGATTTCCGGCGTGCCGGTGCCCGGAGCATATGCGGGATCAAGGCTGTCGATGTCATACGAGATGTAAACCGGGTGGTCCCCGATGATCTTGCGAACCTGCGATCCGATCTGGGTCAGGTTCTGCTGCCACAGCTCCCAGGCCGGGAACTGGCGAAAACCCCAGTCCTTGGCTTCGGTAAAATCCGAGGCTGCATAGCCCGAGCCGCGAATGCCGATCTGAAACGTCTTGTCGGGAACAATCAGCCCCTCTTCATATGCACGACGGAAAACGGTGCCGTGGGTTTCGCGTTCACCGAACATCTCGTCATTCACATCGGCGTGGGCGTCCACATGCACCAACGCCACGGGCCCGTGTTTGGCCTTGATGGCTCGCAGGATCGGCAGGGTGATCGAATGATCGCCCCCCATCGCCACCGGGACCACGCCTTTCGCCAAAATGGCGTCATAGCTTTCCTTGATGATCCTGAGGCTGTCCGCCAGCGAGAAGGTGTTGATCGCCAAATCCCCAATATCGGCTATCTGCAAACTGTCGAACGGGGCCGCTCTGGTGGCCATGTTATAGGGCCGGATCATCGCGCTTTCGCCGCGGATCTGCTTGGGGCCAAAGCGCGTGCCCGACCGCCACGACGTGCCGATATCCATCGGCACCCCCAACACTGCCACATCCAACCCCTCAAGCGAAGAGGCCTGCGGCAGGCGCATGAATGTGTTCGGCCCGGAAAACCGGGCCAGATCATTCCCGCTAAGTGGTTGGTTGAAATCGGTCATGTGCGTAATGGTCCCGTCCCTGTTTGTCACTTGATCCAGCACATACCTTAAGCATGGCTAACTGTTGGTTAACGTGAACCCGTACGGGTTTACCCTTCTGCTTTTTCCAGCTTGTTCCACCCCAACAGGCAAATGATCTGAGTCGCCACATGGGCCCCAGCAATCGCTGTCGCACCTGAGGTGTCAAAGGGCGGCGATACTTCGACCACATCCCCGCCCTTGATATTGATCCCGGCAATGTCGCGCAGGATGATCTGCGCCTGAATCGAACTTAACCCACCCCAGACCGGCGTGCCCGTACCAGGGGCAAAGGCCGGGTCAAGACCATCGATGTCGAAGCTGAGGTAAACGGGGCTGTCACCAAGAATACCTTTGATCTTCTGCGCGACCACAGCAGGTCCCGATTCATGGACCTCGCGCGCATCGATAATGTTCACGCCCAGCGTATCCTCATTTGTGGTGCGAATACCCACCTGGACCGAGCGTTTCGGATCGACGATGCCCGACTTTACAGCCTTGTAGAACATTGTCCCGTGATCCACGCGGGACATGTCATCATCGGCCCATGTGTCGGTATGCGCATCGAATTGCAGCAGGGACATTGGCCCGTATTTCTCGGCATAGGCTTTGAGGATCGGAAAGCTGATATAGTGATCGCCACCCAGCGCGACTGACGCCACATCAGAGCCCAGAATGGTTCGGATGTGGTCGGTCAGCGTTTCGGGAAAGGCCGGGATATTGGCGTAATCATAAGCCATATCGCCATAATCCACGATCGCCAGCTCACTCAGCGCATCAAAGGGCCAGCCATAAGGCGCATCGGGCGACTGAAGCGCGCTGGCCTCACGGATCGCCCGAGGGCCAAGGCGCGTGCCGGGCCGGTTCGTAACCGCCTGATCAAACGGCACGCCAGTAACGGCGATGTCCACGCCCTTCAGGTTCTTGGTGTAAAGCCGCCGCAAAAAAGACGTCGCCCCGCCGAACGTATTTTCATAAGACAACCCCTTGAGGTCCGGATTGGTGAATGCCTCATCCACCTGGTTTCTTGCGTCTTCCAGTGCCATGTCTTCTGTAGTCCCTTTCCCGAACCTTTTTTCAGCTCAACGGCTGCGCTTTTTCCACGATCCGCGCGAAAAACGACGCGCCCACCGGTGCAATTTCGTCGTTAAAGTTGTATTTCGGATGATGCAGCCCCGCGCCCTCACCCTGCCCGAGGAACAGATAAGCACCGGGGCGCTTTTGCAGCATGTACGAGAAATCCTCGGCCCCCATCTCGCGCCCGGTATTGCCGGTGACCCGGTCGTCACCGGATATTTCACGCGCCACCTCGGTCGCAAAGCCCGCCTTTTCGGCATCATTTATGGTGGCTGGGTAATCGACATTGTATTCCAATCGCGCCTCGACCCCATAGGATTTGGCTTGCCCTTCGACAATCTCGGCCATGCGCCGCATCACCATCTGCTGGACGTTCGGATCGAATGTTCGAACGGTACCGTTGATATAGGCCGTATCCGGGATGACGTTGTTGACCGTGCCGGTGTGGATTTGCGTGACCGAAACGACAAGATCGTCCAGCGCATAATGGTTGCGGCTGACAATGGTCTGAATGGCCTGCGCAATCCCACAGGCCGCCATAACCGGATCACGGGTTTCATGCGGCATCGCACCGTGGCCGCCGACACCCTGAATATGCACTTCGAATGTATCGACAGCCGCCATGATCGGCCCCGGCGTTGTATAGAATGTCCCTTCGGCAAATCCCGGCGCGTTGTGCAGCGCATAGACCTGCGAGATGTCGAACCGGTCCATGATGCCTTCTTCGACCATCACACCAGCACCACCGCCATCTTCCTCGGCGGGTTGAAAGATCAGCGCCACGCGACCGCTGAAATTTCGCGTCTCGGCCAGATAACGTGCCGCGCCCAGTAGCATGGTAGTATGCCCGTCATGGCCGCAGGCATGCATCTTTCCGGGGTTCTGAGAGGCATAGTCAACGCCCGTTTCCTCGGTAATTGGCAACGCATCCATATCGGCGCGCAAGCCAATCGTCGGCCCGTCGCCCTGCCCGTTGATGATCGCGACCATCCCGGTCTTTGCGATCCCCTCATGCAACTCATCAACCCCGAACTCACGCAGACGTTCGGCCACAAAGGCTGCCGTTTCATGGCATTCGAATTCCAACTCGGGGATGGTATGCAGATACTGGCGCCATCTGGTCATGTCGGCAGAGAAATCGGCAATTCGGTTGACGACGGGCATCTGGGGTGGACTCCTGATCGGGACTGCGGAATGGATGCATCTGACACCGGAATGAAAGGGTTCGCAATGGCTGAAAATCCTCTGATCCATGACAGCGATGCAGGTATCGAACGGCTGCTGGAAATCATGCGCCGCCTGCGCGATCCGCAATCTGGCTGCCCGTGGGACATCGAACAGGATTTCGCGACCATCGCCCCCTATACGATCGAAGAGGCCTATGAGGTCGCGGACGCCATCGAACGCGAAGCCTTTGACGAGCTTAAGGGAGAGCTGGGGGATTTGCTTTTTCAATCCGTATTTCACGCCCAAATGGCAGAAGAAGCAGGACATTTCACCTTTCAGGACGTGGTGCGCACCATGTCCGACAAGATGGTCAGCCGCCACCCGCATGTGTTTGGCGATGAATCCCGCGACAAGTCGGCCGACCAGCAAACCAAAGATTGGGAAGCCATCAAAGCCGCCGAGCGGGCGGGCAAAGAACAAAAAGGTGCACTGGACGGTGTGGCCGCAAACCTGCCCGCCCTGTTGCGCGCGCATAAGCTGCAAAAACGAGCCGCTCGGGTGGGGTTCGACTGGCCTGACGCCAGCCATGTGCTGGCCAAGATCACCGAAGAAGCCGCCGAACTGGAAGAGGCGCGCGACAAGATGGATGCCGACGCGCTGGAAGACGAGTTCGGCGATCTGCTGTTCGTGATGGTCAATCTGGGCCGTCATCTTGGCATCGAACCCGAAGCCGCCCTGCGTCGCACCAATGCCAAGTTCACCCGTCGCTTTGAAAAGATCGAAGCCCGGCTGGCCGAACGGGGCAAGACCCCCACACAAAGCGATCTGGCCGAGATGGATGCGCTGTGGGACGAGGTCAAAACTGAAGAGCATCGTGCCAACGGCAAACTCCCGCCGGTGGATGCAGTGGCGGCGACCAGAAACGGGTAGACAAGCGATCCGACACTTGCGAGTGTCCCACCTTCACGACCCCCGGAGACGCCAATGCCCCCTCGCAAGATCATCATCGACACCGATCCCGGACAGGATGACGCCGTCGCCATCCTGCTGGCGCTGGCCAGCCCGGACGAGATCGAGGTTCTGGGTATCACGGCCGTCGCAGGTAACGTTCCGCTCGCCCTTACGGCCAAGAACGCCCGAATCGTTTGTGAATTGGCCGGACGTACGGATGTGCGGGTTTATGCGGGCTGCGACAAACCGCTGAACCGCGCGCTTGTCACCGCAGAACACGTGCACGGGAAAACCGGGCTGGATGGCCCGGTCCTGCCGGATCCGCAGATGCCATTGGCCGACGGTCACGCAGTGGATTTCATCATCGACACCCTGCGCGCTGAAGAACCGGGAACAGTGACCCTATGTCCGCTGGGGCCGCTGACAAACATCGCGACTGCATTTCGCAAAGCCCCCGATATCATCGACCACGTGCAGGAAATCGTCTTGATGGGCGGGGCGTATTTCGAAGTCGGCAACATCACCCCCACCGCTGAATTCAACATCTATGTCGACCCAGAAGCTGCTGATATAGTATTCAAATCCGGAAAGCCAATCGTTGTCATGCCATTGGATGTCACACACAAGGCGTTAGTGACCAAACCACGAAATGACGCGTTCCGCGCATTGGACAGCAAGGTAGGAAATGCCGTGGCCGAGATGACGGATTTCTTTGAACGCTTCGACAAAGAGAAATACGGCAGCGCGGGTGCTCCCCTGCACGACCCTTGCGTCACCGCTTATCTGATACGCCCCGAGCTGTTTTCGGGCCGCCGGGTGAATGTCGAGATTGAAACAGGGTCTGACCTGACCTTGGGCATGACCGTCGCCGATTGGTGGGGTGTCACCAACCGAGCACCAAATGCGCTGTTCATGGGAGAAATCGACGCCGACGGCTTTTTCACCTTACTGACAGAAAGGCTGGCCAGACTATGAGCGCTGCCCTCCGCCTTGCGCGCCCCGACGATCTGGATCGCCTGATGACACTGGTCACCGCCTTTCATACCGAGGTCGGACTGAAACAGGACACCGACAAGACACGCGATGCCCTCGCCCCCATGCTGGATGGCATCCCTCATGGCTGTGTCTATCTGATCGGGCCCGGACGCGCGCCGTTGGGATATATCATCCTGACCTTTGGCTGGTCAGTCGAGTTCGGCGGCATGGACGGTTTCGTGGACGAGATCTATATACGCCCCGCCGTTCGGGGCCGCGGCATTGCCACCGAGGTTCTACTGGACCTGCCTAAAGCTCTTGCCGGGGCAGGCCTGATGGCTCTTCATCTGGAAGTCGACCGGAACAATGAAACTGCCCAAAAACTCTATCTGCGCACGGGGTTCAGACAACGCGACAGCTATATGCTGATGAGCAAGGTACTTTAGCGCGACTCGCCACGGAAGATATTTGCCGGATTCATGTCCTGAACCGGGTCATTCGACGAAACCTCTTCTCCGGTTATCGGATACGTTCCCGGACCCGCACACGCGGACAATACCGTGATGGACGCTGTGACGATTATCAGAAGGAATTTGGATACAGACATCGTGGTCTCCTTTCTGCAATGAAGAAAGACTACGGCATTTCGAGTGAACGCGATAAGTAACAAGTTCACACATAAGAAAATTAAGCCACTTAATTATTATCAAATTTCTACATCAAAGACGACCATACCCCTGAGAGTTTTATCTTTTCTCTGGCACGCCAATGTCTTTCTCAAAAAGCGACATCTCGAAAAAAAGCAGGTGATCGCGTGCGATTTCAGGAGTTTCGTAATAGGCGTCGCGCAGGTGAAAGCCCAAAGACAGGTATAACCGAGTCGCCACTTCCAGGGGTTTGCCGGTGTCCATTCGAATACAGTCGAACCCAAGGCCACGGCACATTTCGATCAGCGAAAGCATGATGGCACAGCCTGCGCCGGTCCCCCTTGCAGCGTCGGTTACAAATACGCGTTTGATTTCAGCCACACCGGGCTCGTACGTGTGAAACATGCCGCAGCCGACCGGTTCCCCATGCAGCAATGCCAGTTTGATCCCACCGGTCGGCGGTGCGTGTTCCGCGTCAATGTTGTCCATTACACGGGCGTATTTTTCGCTTGGGTAGAAAGCCTGCACAATCTGGGCGGTTCTTTCATCCAGCGCCAGCAGGAAATCCCTGTAATCCCAACACAAACGCCGAACCGCTTCAAACTGGTCCGGCGTTTCCGGTTCGATGATGTTCAGCACAATGCGACCCCCGGATTAAACCCAGGGGCCAGCCTAGCACCAAGTGCGTTATTTGCGAAGGATCGACGCGCCTGCGTATTCCGCAACCTCGCCCAGCGATTCCTCGATGCGGATCAACTGGTTGTATTTGGCCAACCGGTCCGACCGCGCCAGCGAGCCGGTTTTGATCTGACCGCAATTGGTCGCCACCGCCAGATCGGCAATGGTGGCATCCTCGGTTTCACCCGAACGGTGCGACATTACGTTGGTATATCGCGCCCGGTGGGCCATATCGACGGCGCGCAGGGTTTCGGTCAGCGATCCGATCTGGTTCACCTTGACCAGCATCGAGTTCGCGCAGCCGCGCTTGATCCCTTCGGCCAAGCGCGCCGGATTGGTCACAAACAGGTCGTCGCCCACCAGCTGCACCTTGTCGCCGATGGCGTCAGTCAGGGCTCTCCAGCCGTCCCAGTCATCCTCGGACATGCCATCTTCGATCGAGATGATCGGATAGTCATTGACCAGAGCCGCCAGATAGGCTGCGTTTTCCTCGGATGTCAGGGTGATCCCCTCGCCCGCCAAAACGTATTTGCCGTCCTTGTAATACTCGGTCGCCGCGCAATCCAAGGCCAGGTGGATTTCTTCTCCCGGTTTGTAGCCCGCCTTTTCAATGGACTTCAGGATGAAATCCAGCACCTCGCGGGTGCTGGCGATGTTCGGGGCAAAACCGCCCTCGTCACCGACACCGGTGGCCAGACCGGCAGCCGACAGCTCTTTCTTCAGGGTGTGGAACACTTCGGACCCCATGCGCACGGCTTCGCGGATATTCGCGGCCGAGGTTGGCATGATCATGAATTCCTGAATGTCGATCGGGTTGTCGGCATGTTCGCCGCCGTTGATGATATTCATCATCGGCACCGGCAGCACGCGGGCCGAGGTGCCGCCGACGTAGCGATAAAGGGGCTGCGTGGTGAAATCTGCTGCGGCTTTGGCAGTTGCCAGCGACACGCCCAGAATGGCGTTGGCACCCAGACGGCCTTTGTTATTGGTTCCGTCCAGTTCGATCATCGCCTGATCGATGGCCACTTGCTCTGTCGCGTCAAAACCCACCAGTTCCTCGGCGATTTCACCATTCACGGCGGCCACGGCTTCCAGAACCCCTTTGCCCATATAGCGGGATTTGTCGCCGTCGCGTTTTTCAACGGCTTCATGTGCGCCGGTGGACGCACCGGACGGTACGGCGGCGCGGCCCATGGTGCCGTCTTCCAGAATCACGTCGACCTCGACCGTCGGGTTGCCCCGGCTGTCCAGAATTTCGCGCGCGTGGATGTCAATGATGGTGCTCATGAGGTCTGTCCCTATGGCTGCAGTCGGTTGCACGCGTCATAGCAGCAACCGACCAAAAGTAAACCGGTTCCGTTATCGCTAACACGTATATTTACCGACCTTTAGGGCTAACAGTTTGCTGTTTGCGCCAACAGGTTCACACCGGGACCAGATTGCGCGCCAGACGTCGCTCGCGAATAAATGTATACAGGCCAGATCCGATGATCAGGCTCGCCCCAGCCATTGTCAGCGCATCCGGGCGTTCACCGAACATCAGCATTCCGGCAAGGATCGAAAACACCAGACGCGTGTAGCGAAACGGCATCATGGCCGAAGCCTCGCCAACCCGCATGGCCGTGACGATGCCGTAATACCCTAGAACACCAAAACCGATCGCCCCCAAATACGGCCCTGCCTGGCCGCTTTGCACCGGCACAAAGGGTGTTCCTGAAACAACCATCAACAGCAGCCCGGCCAGCGCCACTGCGATATACGCCTGCATCGCTACAACCGATGAGGCCACCCGAACATCCAGCCTGCGCGTTATCAGATCGCGCGCCGCAATCGCAAACACGGTCAGCACGACAAACAATGAATCTGGCTGAAACCCTTCCAGTCCGGGGCGAATGATCATCAGAACACCGATAAAGCCGACACCAATGGCGCTCCAGCGGCGCCAGCCGACCTGCTCTCCCAGAAACAGGGCCGCGCCCATGGTCACTGCAAGCGGCATGGCCTGAAACACGGCGGCGACAGTGGACAGATCGATCAGCGATAACGCGGTGACAAAGGTTACGGCACCGAATCCTTCTGTGCCTGCGCGCAGCATCGGCAGCAGTTTCCACGCTACGGGATCGAAGATGCGTTTACGTGTGACCACCGACATCACCGCAAAGACAAGCCCGCAGAACACACCCAGACACACCATGATCTGACCGGTCGGCACAGCGCCCGACAGGAACTTGATGAACATATCCTCAAGCGAAAAGGCCGCCATCGATCCGATCAGCAAAAGGATGCCGTTTACGTTATTCATGCGCGCGTCCACAGGAAAAGGGCACTTGGGGTACAGTATGCGGGCACATGAACCGCAACCAGCGACGTCTGGCAAGCCATTTCCCGACACGTTCAATGAATTAACGTGTTGGGGCCGTTCGCGATTTGTGATGGATCACTCCTGCTTGAGCGGTACGCCGTACAGCTCAAGCCGATGCCCTTTCAGCTTGTACCCAAGCTTGGCGGCGATCTTTTCCTGCAGGGCTTCGATTTCGGGATCGACAAATTCGATGACCTCGCCCGACTGCATGTCGATCAGGTGATCGTGGTGATCACGCTCGGCATCCTCATAACGGGCCCGCCCATCGCCGAACTCCAGACGCTCCAGAATACCGGCCTCTTCGAACAGTTTGACCGTACGATACACCGTCGCAATCGAGATGCCTGTGTCGATGGCAGAAGCACGCGCGTACAGTTCTTCGACATCCGGATGGTCGTCGCTTTGTTCCAATACCTGCGCGATGATCCTTCTTTGACCGGTCATGCGCAGACCCTTGGCCTCACAACGTCCAATAATCGTTTCCGACATGATGCCCCTCAGAATTGCTCGGGTGTCTGTCTTAGTATGTCTGCGCACTTTGCGCCACAGGGATTTCTTCTTTTCCGTTGAAGTTAAGCCACGCGCGCCAAATCAGCCCAGACCGGTAAATGATCCGATGCGATATGTGCAGGGCGCGCGTCATGGACACCATGCGCAGTGGCCCTGACGCCCGCGCCCAGCGCGATCCGATCGAGCGCGCCCAGCGGCTGCGCGGCGGGAAAACTTGGCTTGGGGGGCAGGAAACGCATTTCCGGCGCAAGGTGATCCAGAACCGGCTGTCGGGACCATTCGTTGAAATCCCCCGCCCAGACTGTCGGCATCTGCTCCAGCTCTTTATCAAACCGCCTGATATGCGAGATCTGCTGACGTCGCGATGCAGGCAACAGCCCCAGATGCATTCCCATCACCCGCAACGGCCCGATATGGGTATCAAATTCGACACGGACCGCCCCGCGCGGTTCAAGCCCGGGCAATTCGTGATGTCCGGTCCGCCGGACCGAAAGGCCCTCGCCGCGCCAGATCACCGCGTTGCCATGCCAGCCCAGACTGCCGGCACCGCCCAGATCGACGATCTGCCACCCGGCTTCATCCAGCATGAAATGCGGCAGGGCCGCCGGGCGCGGCGGCAGACGTTTGTCGGCCTCCTGCAACACAACGATATCGGCCTGCATATGTTCGATGACCTGCAAAATGCGCTGCGGCTGGCGCCGAAAATCCAGCCCGAGGCATTTCTGAATGTTATAGCTGGCAATTCGAAGGGTGGAAGATAACTGCATATAGATCTGACCAGTGGGCTTGACCCAAAGTGACACGCCTGCCGCCGGACGCAACCCTTCAGTTTCACGTCGCAACAACGGCAACTGGGGAAGTCGCCTTGGCATGGTATATCGCTTAAAAACCCGGCACGTGGTCGGCCTGAGTCTGATGGGTTCCCCACCTGCATCATTTCGGTTCACAAGGACGGAAATGTCGCAGGCTCAGCGCATCTGACACCGATCTGGACCGGACAAATCCGTTCGCCCCTCCCAGCGAACCGTTCCGCAGCGAGGGATATCCAGAGATGTTTGATCGTCACGTACCGCAGAACGTGGCGTGCACGACCTCGTTATCAGCCGGGGGCTGTTTCAGATCCTCCGCATCTGCCTGATCGTCGTAAGGCCGCGCGAGGACGGCGTTCAGCCGAAGGAACGGCTGGTAATCCCCCGCCACCGCTGATTGGATCATCTGCTCGACACGGTGATTGCGCGGAATATAGGCGGGGTTCGCTGCGGTCATCACTTCATGCGGTGACGCCTCTCGCGCCAAACGCGCACGCCAGCCCTCTGCCCAGCTGTCAAAGGCCTGCGGGTCGATAAACTGGTCGCGCGCGGTATCTTTGCCCAGCGCACGGAAGGTGTTGGTGAAATCAGCCTGCCCCTTGGCCATGCGTTTTAGCAGATCGGTGATCAGCGCCTGATCGCCTTCTTCAGCGGTCGTCAGTCCGACCTTTGCCCGGAACCGGGTCAACCAGTTCTGTTGCAGCAGATCCGGCATGGCATGCACGATCTCGGTCGCCTCCTCAACAGCGGCGTCCTTGTCGTCCATCTGCTGGATCAGTGAGGTTGCCAGCTGCGCCAGATTCCAGACAGCAATATCTGGCTGGTTGGAATAGGCATAACGGCCCATCCGATCTATCGAGCTGTAGACCGTATTGGGGTGATAAACGTCCATGAAGGCACAGGGGCCATAATCGATGGTCTCACCCGCGATCGAGCAATTGTCGGTGTTCATGACCCCATGGATAAAGCCCACGCCCATCCACTGCGCGATCAGGCGGGCCTGCGCATCCCGAACGGCCCGCAGCAGGCCCATTGGCCCTTGGGCTGCGGGATAGTGGCGCGCGATGGCATAGTCCGTCAGGCGCCGCAGATTGTCCAACTGCCCCCGCGCAGCAAAGACCTGAAAGGTGCCTACCCGCAAATGGCTGGTTGCAACCCGGGTGAGCACCGCGCCGGGCATCGGGCCCTCCCGGAACACGGTTTCACCGGTCTCTACCGCCGCCAGTGCGCGTGTTGTGGGGATGCCCAGCGCGTGCATCGCCTCGGACACCACGTATTCGCGCAGAACCGGACCCAGCCAAGCCCTGCCGTCGCCGCGACGCGAAAACGGCGTCGGGCCCGAGCCTTTCAGCTGAACATCCCGCCGCACACCATCCGTTCCGACAGTTTCGCCCAACAGCACCGCGCGCCCGTCCCCAAGCTGCGGGTTGTACTGGCCAAACTGATGCCCGGAATAAAGTTGCGCGATGGGGTCCGCACCATCGGGGATGCGATTACCTGCAAAGGCTTCCGCCATCTCTTGCACGTCGCCCGGATGGACCTGCAACAGCCGTGCCAGATCATCATTGAACGCGATCAACTTGGGCGCGCGTACAGACGCCGGTTTCTGTCGCGCAAAGAACGCGTCCGGCAGGCGGGCATATGAGTTATCGAAAGGAATGGTCAGTGTCATGGGGCAAACATATTCCCCGTGCGCACGAATACCATAGCGGATCACACCTTGCCGTGCATAATTGCGCCAAACACACGAGGGGCCACATGACCGCACAAGAGATCATCGACCGCCTGAACCTGCAACCTCATCCCGAGGGCGGCTGGTACGCGGAAACCTGGCGCGCCGAGAACAAGGGCCGCCCGACCGGCACCTGCATCTACTTCTTGCTGCAAGCGGGGGAAAGCAGCCACTGGCACCGGGTCGACGCGACCGAGATCTGGCTCTATCACGCGGGCGCGCCACTGATTCTGTCCTTGAGCGCAACAGTCAAGGGTCCGGCGGCCGACCATGTGCTGTCGCCCGATTTGTCTCGGGGCGCACCGCAACTGATTGTTCCCACCGGCCATTGGCAGGCCGCACGCAGCACCGGTGATTACACACTGGTCAGCTGTACAGTTTCACCCGGATTTCAGTTCGATGGATTCCAACTTGCAGAACCTGGGTTTGATATCCCTCGGGGATAAGCTGATCTTGGAATGCTCTGAAAAGGTGAGTTTACAGAAAGTTACGCATTTATCATTCTGTAAACGCAACCGCAGGTATCGGAGCATAGAGTGATTGTGAAACGCATCTTCCTGATCCATCTGCTTCTGTTCGCAAGCACCGGTCTTGCAAACGCCGAGATCGCCTGTGCAGAATTCCCCCTTTCATCCGAATTGGCGCTGCCCGATCTGGAGGAGGAAGTCGCAACCGAACACATCGAACCTGCCGCGGCTGTCGAACCTGCGGTGCTGATCTCGAAACGCCCTGCGCTGCGCCCTTGCAAGTTCCGCCAGTTTGAAGTGGGTCGCCAGCGTATGCGTGACCGCGGGGCGGTCTGTGGTGACTGGACCATCTTGGGCGAAACCCGCATGTCTTTGGCTGGAAAAGCGCAAGGTTGCGGCATCGCCAACCCGGTCCGGATTTACAGAATTTCGGACATTGCGCTCAGCCAGTTTTCGCTGATGGACTGTCAGACAGCCGTTACGCTGAAAACGTGGATCGAAAACACAGCCAAACCTGCCTTCGCCGAACTGGGAGGTGGGCTCAAGGGGATGCGGGTTGTTGGCCACTATGCCTGCAAGACGCAGAACAACCAGCCCTATGCGCGCATTTCCGAACATGCGCGAGGTCGGGCCATCGATATCTCGACCTTCGTGTTGCAGGACGGAACGCAGATCACCGTTCAGGACGGATGGAGCGACACCGATCAAAGCACCGTGTTACGAGAGTTGCACAGCGGAGCCTGTGGCCTGTTTGGAACTGTTCTTGGTCCTGATGCTGACCGGTATCACAAAGGGCATTTTCACTTCGACACAGCCCGTCGCAGTGGCAAGCCTGTGTGTCGATAACGCGTTAGCCGTTACCTGTATGCAACCTCAACCCACCGGTTGAGCGTTCACTGTACTGACCATGCCGCCACCCACCAGCGCTTTCACCCCGGTTGTTCCCGGGCACGAGGTTGGCAATCCCCGCGCCACGCGCACGGCCAGATAGGCAAAAGCCTGCGCCTCGAGCATATCACCGTCCAGCCCCACGGCCTCGACCGGTTCGACCGGGCAGTCGAGGGACACGCGCAGCATCTCCATCAAAACCGGATTGCGCCGTCCACCGCCTGTAACCAGCACGCAAGACGGCGGTTGCGGACAATGTTCCATCCCTTGCACCACCCCCGCTGCGCACATCCCGGTCAGGGTCGCCACCGCGTCAGCGTCACCCAGTTCTTTCACCAGGTCGATCATCTCAGAGAAATCGTTCCGGTCTAGCGACTTGGGCGGCATACGTGCAAAGAAAGGCTCAGCCAGAAACAACTCCAACGCACCCATTTCGACGGTGCCATTGCGCGCAACCGCACCATCCCGGTCCATCGGCTGCCCCAGCCGGGCCTGCATCAGGTCATCGACCGGCGCGTTCGCTGGCCCCGTATCAAAGGCAAGCAGCGCCCCAAGCGCCTCGGGACCATCAAAGCTTGGGTCCACATAGGTCAGATTACCAACACCACCCAGGTTCAGGAAGCACAACGGGCGGTCCGCGCCAAACCACTTGGCGCAAGCAAAGTGAAAAAACGGCGCCAGCGGAGCGCCCTCGCCCCCCATCGCCACGTCGTCGCTCCGGAAGTCCCAGACCACCGGGCGCCCCAGCGCCTGCGCCAGCCCAAGACCATCGCCCACCTGCAGTGTGCCACGCCCGCGCGGTTCATGCGCCAGCGTCTGACCGTGAAAGCCGATCAGATCTACATCTTCGAACTCGGACAGCGCCTCGGCATGGGCTATGGTTACCATTTCAGCCGCCGCATCGACCTGCGGGCCGTGCCATTGCCCCAATGCCGCCCGCAGCACTTCGCGCTCGGCTTCGGTATAGGCGCGATAGCCGCTTTTTCCGAACCCAGCGATGGAATGCCCGTCGGTTTCCACCACCGCAGCGTCCACCCCGTCCAGCGACGTACCGGACATCGCGCCCAATGCCCGAACCATTCCGTGTTTCTTGATGGTTTGGCCCACGCCCGCCTCCTGATCTGGCAATGTTTCCGCCGTGCCCGGAGTTCTGGACTTCGCCTCTGGGTTGCAGCTTGGTCAAGGTGCTTTTGTTATGCCGCCTTGGCAAGCCTTCTGATTGGGGGCGTCGGTTTTTTTCCGACGCCGCGCTTCAGGATCAACACCCCTGCTATCAAGTTGCGCGCGCATATCACGGCATGCGCTTTTAGAATGAAAAGGTGGCTTTTCCTCATCCGCAGCGCCGCCTATACAGTGCCGCGCAACACAAACCCCGAGGGCACGATATGACCTACCACCCCAAATCGGATTTCATCGCCACGATGATCGAGCGCGGCTTCCTCGCCGACTGCACCGATTATCAGGGCCTTGACGACGCGCTGATCAGTGGGTGCAAGCCGGCCTATATCGGCTTTGATGCAACGGCCAAGTCGTTGCATGTGGGCAGCCTGATCCAGATCATGATGTTGCGCTGGTTTCAGAAGACCGGCCACCAGCCGATCACCCTTATGGGTGGCGGCACCACCAAGGTGGGCGACCCTTCGTTCCGCGCGGATGAACGCCCCCTGCTGGGACCCGAACAGATCGACGAAAACATCGCGGGCATCAAGAAAGTGTTCGCGGCCTATATCGATTACGACACTGACGCCGAAAACAAGGCACTAATGTTGAACAATGCCGAATGGCTGGATGATCTGAACTACCTTGATTTCCTGCGCGACATCGGGCGGCATTTCTCGGTCAACCGGATGCTCAGCTTTGAATCGGTGAAATCCCGGCTGGATCGCGAACAGTCGCTGTCGTTTCTCGAGTTCAACTACATGATCCTGCAAGCCTATGACTTTCTGGAGCTGAACCGTCGCTATGGCTGTGTTCTGCAAATGGGCGGCAGCGACCAGTGGGGCAACATTGTCAACGGTATCGACCTGACCCGCCGGGTGCTGGATCACGAAATCTACGGCCTGACCTCTCCCCTGCTGACCACCAGCGACGGTAAGAAGATGGGCAAATCGCAGGAAGGCGCGGTCTGGCTGAACGCCGAGATGCGCTCACCCTATGAATTCTGGCAGTTCTGGCGCAACACCACCGATGCGGATGTCGGGCGGTTCCTGAAGCTCTATACCGAATTGCCCGTGGATGAATGTGACCGTCTTGGCGCGCTTGCCGGGTCCGAAATCAATGAGGCCAAAATCCGCCTCGCCAATGAGGTGACAGCCCTTCTCCACGGGGCGCAAGCTGCGGCAACGGCCGAAGCCACAGCCCGTGAAGTGTTCGAAAAAGGTGGGGTTGGAGACGATCTGCCCACCCTGACCCTCAGCGCGGACGAGCTGGGCGACGGCATGTCCATCGTGCAGATCATTGTCAAATCAGGCCTGGCCAAGTCCGGCAAAGAGGCCAAGCGCCTGATTGCCGAAAACGGGGCCAAACTGGACGACGCTCCGCTGACGGATGCGGGCTTGATGATCGACGCGGGTGCATTGACGTCTCCGATCAAGCTGAGTGCAGGCAAGAAACGCCACGCATTGGTGCAACTGGGCTGACGCCCCTTTCACCTTTGATTGCAAAGCAGGAAACGGCCACCCGATTGGGTGGCCGTATCTATTTTGGAATCAGCACGGCTACTGACGTCCCTTTCCGCGACCGGGCCGGTCGCTTTCGCCTTCATCGTCATTGGCGTTGTTTCCGCGACCCGGACTACTGCCCTCGCCGCCGTTGCCGCCGCCATTGTTACCCTTATCGCCACCTTTGCCGCCGCCGTTATGGCCCTTTCCGCCGCCGTTATTGCCTTTGCCACCGCCGGGTTCACCATCGCCACCGCCGGATTCCCCGCGACCACCGCCGGGCTCTCCACCGCCACCGCCGGGCTCTCCGCCACCGCTGGGTTCACCACCGCCACCACCGGGTTCTTGGCCGCCGTTGTCAGGCTCTCCTCCACCACCAAGACCGTCAGGACCAACCGCGTTCGCAAATCCTGCCCCGCCGGGTTCTGAACTGCGGCTTTCGCCCCGATTTTCTGCCGCGCCGGTCAAGCTTGCCGTTGGCAAATCCGTCAACAACGCGGCCAGCCCCGGGCATTGCGCCCCGGCAATGCTCAGCGTTGTCTCAAAATCCGGTCTCTTCTGAAGTCTGTCCAGAAAGCTCGGGGTCACCTGAACACAATCGCAAAGCCCGGCATAGTCGCCTGCATTCGCAAGATTTCGAGCCGTTTTCCAGTTACAGGTTTCCGGCGCTGCAACAGCACTGCCGGCAACCACAATTCCAAAGACAGGTGCAGTCAGTACAGCACCCAGTGATTTATTCTTACCATTTACCATATCGGAACCTCCTGACGAAAAAACACGCAATGGCTGTGATTACTTCGTTCACGAACAGGCGCGTTTTCGTGAAGTGCGGATTAAGATGCCTTAAAGATGCGAATTTGCCCGGCGGTCAGTCCGCCCCGCCCCTTTAGGCGTTCAGGCTCAAAGATGTGGACACCGACCCTGCAATGCAGTTATTGAACAGCTGTTCATATCCCAGGGAGGAGTTCCGATGCACCTGTCCACCACAGCCGCTCTTGTCACCGGCGGCGCATCCGGTCTGGGCGAAGCCACCGCCCGTCACTTTGCCGCGCAGGGTGCGCAAGTCACTATTCTGGACCGTGACGCGGACCGTGGCGCTCTAGTCGCCTCCGAAATCGGTGGGTATTTTGCGCTGACGGATGTAACCGACGAAACCTCGGTCGCAGCTGCCGTACGCCACGGCATGGACAAGATGGGCAAGATCACCGCGACTGTGAACTGCGCGGGTATCGCTTATGGAATCAAGACAGTCGGCAAGGATGGACCCCACCCGCTGGACGCGTTCCAGCGCACGATCGACATCAATCTTGTCGGCACATTCAACGTCTCAAGGCTGGCCGCGGCTGAGATGGCAAAGAACGAACCCGAACCGGACGGGGCGCGCGGTGTGATCATCAACACTGCATCGATTGCTGCATTCGACGGCCAAAAGGGACAGACGGCTTATGCTGCATCGAAAGGCGGCGTGGTTGGCATGACCCTGCCAATGGCCCGCGATCTGGCCTCGTCCGGGATTCGCGTCATGACCATTGCGCCGGGTATCTTTATGACCCCGATGTTGGCGGGCCTTCCTGACGACGTGCAGCAACAACTGGCCGCCGACGTCCCGAACCCGGCCCGCCTGGGTGACCCCAAGGAATACGGGCGGCTGGCCGGTTTCATCGTTGAAATGGGCTATCTGAACGGCGAAGTCATCCGCATCGACGGCGCTCTGCGGATGCGGTAAGACGGCCCCATGTCGGAGCGCCAGAAAATGCAGACCGGGCAGTGGTATTGCTGTCTTGATCCTGAATTGGATGATCTGCGCGCGCGGGCACGACGGGCTGTTCACGCTCACAACACCTGTCCGCCCGACACACGCGGCGCGATGGCCCCGGAACTGCACGCGCTGCTGGGCCATGTCGGCGAGGACTGTTTTCTCGAAGCCCCTTTTCACTGCGCATATGGAATGAACATCCACCTCGGCAGCCGGGTTTTCTTCAATGCCGGATGCGTGGTTCTGGACACGGCCCCCGTTCGGGTCGGCGACGACACGATGTTCGGCCCCAATGTTCAGATTTACTGCGCCCATCATGCCAAGGACCCGGCTGGTCGGGCACAAGGGCTGGAAATCGGCCTGCCCGTCACCATCGGCAGGCACGTTTGGATTGGCGGTGGCGCGATCCTGTTGCCCGGCGTAACCATAGGCGACTACGCCACAATCGGCGCAGGCAGCGTCGTTACCAAAGACGTCCCCGCCAGAGAAACCGTGGCAGGTAATCCGGCAAGGCGTCTGGCGCGCTAAGCGCTTTCAGCCTTCTCTTCGAGCGTCAGCCATTCCTCTTCAGCGGCCGAGAGTTTCTCCTGCCTCTCAACCAGCGCTTCGGTCGCTTTTTGGAACTTCACCGGCTCGCGCGTGAACAGCTCGGGATCGGACATCAACTCTTCCAGCTTGGCGATCTCGGCCTCAAGACGCGCGATCTCGGCAGGCAGTTTCTCCAGCCGGTGCTTCTCTGAGAAGGACAGGCCGGATTTCGGCCTTTCTTCCTGCTTGATCTTTGGCTTTGAAGCTTTTGCTTTTTCTACGCTTTTTTGGATCACGTCGCCACGCTGCGCGATGTAATCCGACCAGCCGCCAGCATAGACTGTCGCCCGTCCGTTCCCCTCCATCGCGATGGTGGTTGTCGCCACGCGGTCCAGAAAATCCCGGTCATGGCTCACCAGCAGAACGGTGCCGTCATAATCATCCAAAAGCTCTTGCAGCAGGTCCAGCGTCTCGACATCCAGATCGTTGGTCGGTTCGTCCAGCACCAGAAGGTTCGAGGGTTTCGCCATCAGCTTAGCCAGTAACAACCGGGCTTTTTCCCCACCTGACAGGGATTTCACGGCTGCTCGGGCCTGCCGTTCGTCAAACAGAAATTCCTTGAGATACCCTACAACATGTTTGGGCTGCCCGCCCACCATCACCTGATCGGCCTTACCCGACACCCGCATTTCCGGATCGCCGGTCAGACTGTCCCACAGGCTCATCTCGGGGTCCAGTTGGGCGCGGGTCTGATCGAACACCGCGATTTCAAGGTTCGTCCCCAAGGAAACCGAGCCCGCGTCCGGCTCCACCTGCCCCAGCAGCATCTTCAGCAAAGTTGTTTTTCCAACACCGTTCGGCCCGACAAAGGCCACCCGGTCTCCGCGCTGTACCAGCAGATCAAAGTTCCGAACGATCTGAGTGGCATCAAACGCTTTGGCCAACCCCTTGGCCTCGATCACTTTTCGGCCCGATTTTGGCCCGGCCTCCAGCGCCATTGCAGCCGAGCCCTGACGTTTGATCTGCGCCGCCTTTTCAGCTCGCAATGCCTGCAAGGCCCGCACCCGGCCTTGGTTACGTTTGCGTCTGGCACTAATGCCCTCAACCGCCCATTTCGCTTCGGACTTGATCAGGCGGTTCAGCTTATGGCGTTGCTGGTCTTCTTCCTCCCAGACCTTGTCCCGCCAGGCCTCAAAGGCTTCAAAGCCCTGCTCCTGTCGCCGAACAGCCCCCCGGTCAATCCAAAGTGTTGCCCGCGTCAGCGCCCTTAAAAAGGCCCGGTCATGCGAGATCAGCACAAAGGCCGCTCGGGTCGCGCCAAGTTCGCGTTCCAGCCACGCGATGGCTTCGATATCCAGATGGTTGGTCGGCTCGTCCAGCAACATCAGATCCGGTGCTTCGGCCATCAGCTTGGCCAGTGCCGCCCGCCGCCGCTCTCCGCCCGAAGCGGTCTCAACCGCGCGTGAAGGATCGAACTTCAACCCTTCACCGGCCCGTTCAACCTTGTAAAGTTCTCCCGGCTCCAACCCGCTGGATGCGTAATCCCCCAGCGTGGCAAAGCCCTCCATCGTCGGGTCCTGCTCCATGTAGCCCACGGATTTTCCGGGCGGCACGACAATCTCGCCCCGATCCGCCTCGACCAGACCGGCCATCACTTTCATCAGCGTGGATTTTCCGGATCCGTTTCGCCCCACCAGCGCAACACGATCTCCGGGTTGAACCACCAGATCCAGTTCGGAAAACACCGGGTCACCCCCGAAAGTCAGGGAAATGCCGGACATCTGCAACAAAGGAATTCTCGCCATGTGCGCCAGCTAAACCGGCTGACACATTGCGTCAACGCCCCGTCTTCACCTTTTCAAAAATACTCAATCTACCCGGCCACCGCCCGCAACAGACGTTTGCGTGCCGAGGGGATCGCACCGATTTCCACCCCTGTGAAAACGTGCAGCGTGTTCATGTGGCGATCCACCACCGCATGATCGCTGACCCAACCGCCCATCATCAGGTAGGTCCGCAACAAGGGTGGCATCCGCAGCATTGCCTTTTTCACATCCGGTCTGCGCCGCAGACGCGCGGCAAAACGAAACACATCCGGAGCCTTCACGCGCGGCAACCAACGTTTCGGGCCCAGATGGCGATGCTTGAGCATCGCAAAAGCATCCAGATACTGCTCTGTTTCGGTACCGGCAAAAGAGGAACATCCAAACAGCATCTCGACGTTGTTCCGGTCAACGTAGGCCGTCATTGCCCCCCAGGCGACACGCAGGATGTCGGGGTCGCTGTGATTGGGGTGGATACAAAATCGTCCCATTTCGACCATCCGACCTTTAAAGCCTTCCAGCGAGGTCAGGTCATAGAACTGTGACGAATAGCTTCGCTTGATCTCGCCGCCACTTTCCATGGTCAGCATCCGAAAGCAGCAGACCAGCCGTTCTGCCGAGCGCATATCCTCGATCAGGATATGGCTACAGCGTGCATCAAACTCGTCGCAGTCCGGTTGCTCTGTGCCAAAAGCCAAAGTCCGCAATGCCTGAGCTGTTCTGATATCCTCGGGCGATTGCGCCAGTCTGGCGTGATAGCGCCCCTTGCTTAACAAAACTGCCGTTGCCACGGTCGCGTCCTCCACGGTTGCCGACCCTCAGGCGTCGGTACGACACCGTTAGCACATGACATGTGACTGCCCTGTGACCACCGCAAGGTTTTGGCGCAAATTAGTTGGCGCCCGGAATGTTGGCCGGGTTGAAGTTGCCGATATTGCCCAGCAGCTGACGCAGGAAGCCCTTGTCCTGAACGTTGGAATCGGTAACGCGGCGCTCCAGAGCAATCACATTCCCGTCTTCTAGACCAAAGCGTTCGATATTTCTGACGATACCGCGCTGGTCAAAACTGATGGCAACCAGCTCGCGCGATACCACCTCGGGCCGTTTCGGACCGTAGTGACGCACGCGAGAGCGGACGTAGTAATAGCCCGATTCCCGAACCACGCCGGATGCGCCCGGCGCGCCGATGGCCTCTTGCACGCTGTCACGCGTGTCTACGCCAACTTTGATTTCCGCCAGTTCCTCGGCCGGTGGCACATAGCCGTGATTCTTGAAGACAGCCGTACAAGCCCCGGTCGCAGCCAGAAAGGCAACAAACACAAGCGATTTCGCAGCTGGTTTCAACTGGTTCACTACCTTCAACATCTGCACCCTCTTGCCTTGGCCTTCTTCGGCTTCTATCCGATTACATAAACCGCTGCCACGGTTCAACACATAGAAAGGCTCACGAATGAGCAACACGACATCATTTCGGGTGTCTGACCTGCCACAGAACGCCCCGACACCGTTCGATCTGCGCCCCGCAACCACCGTGCTTGAGCAAATCAGGCAAGACCTTGGGCTGCTGGGGTTGCGCAAGCTCAGCTTTTCGGGCGAAGTGCAGGCACAAGGTAAACGGGACTGGGAATTGAACGGCAAACTCGGTGCAACTGTCATCCAACCTTGCGTGGTAACGCTGGAACCGGTGACGACAAGGATCGATATTCCGGTGTACCGGACTTTTCTTGCGGATTGGGCAGACCCTGATGATCCAGAGTTCGAGATCCCGGAAGAAGACGAATCTGAACCTTTGGGGCCTGAAATTGATCCGGCCCTAGTCATGATCGAGGCCCTGTCCCTGGCTCTGCCACAATATCCGCGGAAAGACGGCGCAGAACTGGGTCAGGCTGCCTATACAGAACCGGGCAAACAGGCGATGACGGATGACGATGCCAAACCCTTTGCAGGATTGGCAGGATTGCGCGATGTGCTAAAAAAAGACGAGTGACAGGTGCCAGTTTTCCTGTCATAGCAGGCGGTCAGAAAAATCGCTTGAACATGCCGAGAATCGCAGTATTTTCGCGCGCTCATCGGATTTTGGGTTGGACATTGCGGGGCCCGTCGCCTAAACGCGCGTCAAACCACGATAAACGAACTACGAAACCCGGGTCGGCAGCGAATCTGCGGCCCCCAGTCAGACAAAGGTTGAGACCATGGCCGTCCAACAGAACAAAGTTTCCAAGTCGCGTCGCAACAACCGCCGCGCACACGACGCTCTGGTTGCTGCAAACCCGAACGAATGCCCGAACTGCGGCGAGCTGAAACGCCCGCACCACGTTTGTGCATCTTGCGGCCACTATGACGATCGCGAAGTCGTCGCACAGGCCGACGAAATCGATCTGGACGAAGACGCAGCCTAAGCCTGATCGAGCGCAGGCCAAGGCATGAACGATCAGCCCACGCACGCCGGACGGATCACCATCTCGGTTGACGCAATGGGAGGGGACGCAGGTCCCGCTGTCGTCGTTGCAGGTCTGGCGAAATCGGCTGGCAAGAACCCGAATATCGGGTTCCTGCTGCACGGGCCCGAACAGGTATTGCGCAAGCTGGTTGCCAAACGACGTGTCCTTGAAGGGCGCGTCGTTTTTCGTGATTGCCCCGACGTTGTCACGATGGAGGACAAGCCCAGCCAGGTTGTGCGCAACGGCAAGCAGACCTCGATGTGGTCCGCGCTGGAAGCGGTTCGTCAGGGCGAAGCCCATGGCGCTGTGTCCTGCGGCAACACCGGTGCCCTGATGGCCCTGTCAATGATGCGCCTGCGCAAATTGCCGGGTGTCAACCGCCCCGCAATCGCGATCCTGTGGCCTTCGCGCAACCCGCAGGGGTTCAATGTGATGCTGGACGTGGGCGCCGATGTGCGCGCCGACGCCAAGGACTTGCTGCAATTCGCCCTGATGGGCGCGTCTTATGCGCGCAACGGCATGGCCCTGAACCGACCCCGGATTGGGCTGCTGAACGTTGGCACAGAAGAGCATAAAGGCCGCGCGGAACTGAAAGAAGCACACGCCTTGATCTCGGATTTCGCGGAACAGGCGAATTTCGAATTTGTTGGCTTTGTCGAAGGCAGCGACATTCCCGGTGACAAGGCAGATGTCATTGTTACCGATGGGTTTACCGGCAATGTCGCGATCAAAACGGGTGAAGGCACCGCCGGCCTGATCGGAGATCTTCTGCGTGAGGCGTTCAAATACTCTCCGTTGTCCCGATTGGCTTCGGTCCTGGCCATCACGTCGCTGCAGCGCCTGAAAAAGCGCATTGATCCGCGGCGCGTAAACGGTGGCGTGTTTCTGGGTCTGAACGGGACAGTTATTAAATCCCATGGCGGGGCAGATGCGACCGGAGTGTCGGCGGCGATCAAACTGGCCTTTACCCTGGCACAGTCCGGCTTTGCCGAAAAATTAGCTGCGCGGGTTGCATCCACGGCCCAGCTTGCACAAGATGCCGCGCAAGCTGCGCCGCAGACCGATAAATAACAAAAAAGGCAGTACCTCAAAAATGGCAGGCCGTTCAGTTGTAGTAGGTGTCGGGCATTATTTGCCGGAACGTATTGTTCCAAATTCCGAGTTCGAGAAAACGCTGGACACGACTGATGAATGGATCAGAACCCGGTCGGGGATCGAACGCCGTCACTTTGCCGCCGATGACGAAACGACGTCGGACCTGGCCACCAAAGCTGCCGAGGCTGCGCTGGCCGATGCGGGCCTGACAGCGGATGATATCGACGCGATTGTCCTGGCGACCTCGACGGCGGACCTGACCTTTCCTTCTGCCGCGACCATGGTTCAGGCCCGGCTGGGCATGACAAAGGGGTTTGCTTTCGACGTACAGGCTGTCTGCGCGGGATTCGTTTTCGCGCTCAGCAACGCAAATGCGTTGATCCTGTCCGGCCAAGCCAAACGCGTGCTGGTCATTGGTGCCGAAACCTTTTCCCGGATTATGGACTGGACCGACCGCTCGACCTGCGTTTTGTTCGGGGATGGCGCCGGCGCATTGGTACTCGAAGCGCAGGACGGCGAAGGCACCGCTGCGGATCGCGGCATACTTGCAACCGATCTGAACTCGGATGGGCGCTACAAGGACCTGCTTTATGTCGATGGGGGTGTTTCGACCCAATCCACCGGGCATCTGCGGATGCAGGGCAATCAGGTCTTCCGACATGCCGTTGAAAAGCTTACCAAAACCGCTGAGACAGCCCTGAGCCGCGCCGGGCTGAGATGCGCTGACGTCGACTGGATTGTTCCTCATCAGGCCAATATTCGCATCATTCAGGGCACGGCCAAAAAGATGGGCCTGCCGATGGAAAACGTGGTTGTGACCGTTCAGGATCACGGCAACACCTCGGCTGCATCGATCCCATTGGCATTGTCGGTTGGTAAACAACGCGGGCAGATCAAACCCGGCGACCTGATCGTGACCGAAGCGATTGGCGGCGGTCTGGCTTGGGGCGCGGTGGTTCTGCGCTGGTAACCGGCGCAATCCAGCTTACACAGCTGCTTGCAATTCATTGATATTGACAGCGAATTTGCCATACCCATATGCTTTGACAGCAACAGGGGAAATGACATGGGCGACAATACACTGACTCGAATGGATCTGAGCGAGGCCGTCTTTCGCGAAGTCGGGCTTTCACGCAACGAAAGTGCGCAGCTGGTCGAAAGCGTTCTGAACCACATGTCCGACGCTCTGGTGCGCGGTGAGCAGGTGAAAATTTCGTCCTTCGGTACATTCAGTGTTCGCGACAAGACCGCGCGAGTCGGTCGCAACCCCAAAACCGGCGAAGAAGTTCCGATACAGCCCCGCCGCGTACTGACCTTTCGCCCGTCGCATCTTATGAAAGATCGCGTCGCCGTCGGGAATCGCAAGTAACCCAGGGTCACGCGGATATGAGCAAGTCTCCCGACGCGTTTCGCACGATCAGTGAAGTAGCGGATTGGCTTGGGGTTCAGGCCCATGTTTTGCGATTCTGGGAAAGCAGGTTCGCTCAGGTCAAACCGGTCAAACGCGCGGGCGGGCGCCGGTATTATCGCCCCAATGACATGCGTCTTTTGGGGGGCATAAAGAAACTGCTTCACGAAGACGGGACCACAATCAAGGGCGTACAGCGAATCCTGCGCGAGCAAGGCGTCGCACATGTCGCAGCACTGTCTCCGCCTCTGGACGAACCGGGTCCTGCCCTGATTGAACCCGTTCAAGGTACTGTGGTGCCGTTCGAACCCAAACCCGCTGCCGCCACCGAACAAATCCCTATGGATCTGGACGGACCGTCCGAGCAGCCGGCGAATGAATGCATGCAGGCCGACGCACGTCCCACGGCTGTGTCAGTACAAGAACCAGACCTGAACACAGCGCCCCTGATAGGCGGAATTGCTTCGCTGGCATGGAAGCGTGCCGAGTTTGACGACGAACTTCTGCGCCAGATTGCACCGATTGCAAAAGACCTGCGCCGCTGGCTGGATCGGGTCGAAACACAGGCGACGGGTTAGGAAAAAAGGCAGTGTTTTCCTCTTGCCCCTGCCGGGAAAATCTTTATGAACGGCCCAACGTCGGGCTATGGCGCAGCCTGGTAGCGCGTCCGTCTGGGGGACGGAAGGTCGCAGGTTCGAGTCCTGCTAGCCCGACCAAATCACACCGACGTTTATGGCACAAAGGCCAGATCCCGCTCTGGCACATGAGGGGATCGAGATGACAGGTGTTTGCGCGAACCAGCAAATCGAAGCAATGATCGCGCGCGGAGAGATCGCCGCCAACCCCGATGTCCTGTCAGCGCAAATTCAACCGGCCAGCCTTGATTTGCGTTTGGGAACAGTGGCCTACCGCGTTCGTGCCTCATTCCTCGCGGGCGAAGGACAGACCGTTACGGATCGCTTGGCCGAGTTCGAGATGCACCGCATCGACATCTCGGACGGCGCTGTTCTGGAAAAGGGCTGCGTCTATCTGGTGCCTCTGATGGAATCGCTTGCCCTGCCCCGCGATATAACCGCCGTCGCCAATGCCAAAAGCTCGACCGGGCGGCTTGACCTTCTGACCCGTACCATCACCGATGGTGGCACCGAGTTCGATCGCGTGCCCGCAGGCTACAAAGGCCCGCTTTATGCCGAGATCTGTCCACGTTCGTTTTCGGTTCTGGTCCGGCCCGGTATGCGTCTGAACCAGATCCGTTTCCGTCAGGGTCAGGCCGTCTTATCTGACGCCGAACTGACCGCCCTGCACGCCGAATCGCCGTTGGTAGACGGCCCTGCCGTAATTCAGGACGGTCTTGGCTTTTCGGTCGATCTGCAACTGCCCGATACTGATCTGGTCGGCTATCGCGCCAAGCCCCATACCGGGGTAATTGATCTGGACCGAATTGGCGAATACGACCCCCAGGACTATTGGGAGGAAGTACGCACCAAGGACGGTCGCATCATACTTGACCCCGGTGCATTCTATATCCTTGTCAGCCGCGAGGCGGTCCACATCCCGCCGATGTATGCCGCCGAAATGGCACCTTATCTGGCGATGGTTGGTGAATTCCGGGTGCATTATGCCGGATTCTTCGATCCCGGCTTTGGCCATGCAGCCGCCGGGGGGGCCGGGTCGCGTGGCGTGCTTGAGGTGCGATGCCACGAAGCGCCTTTCGTGCTGGAGCACGGACAGGTGGTCGGTCGTCTTGTTTATGAGAGAATGGCCGAGATGCCCACGCAGCTATATGGTGCCGGGATTGCATCGAACTATCAGGGGCAAGGCCTGAAACTGTCCAAGCACTTCAAAGCGGTTGGATAACCCTCCGAATTTCTTGCAAGGGTGCATATGCCGGATAACCCGCGTTGCCTGTCGCAGGTTCTGCGCCTGACCTGTAGTGACCTGTCCGGATTTTTACTCCTCAAACAGTTCCGACTGGTCTTCGTCCACTTCGTCTTCGCGCGCCTCGCCCAACGGGATCGCCCCCGGCGGAGGTCGGTTTTCCAACAAACCCGCAGCCCTTAGTTCCTTGAGACCCGGCAGGTCGCGGGCGTTCTCCAGACCAAAATGATCCAGAAACTCGGACGTCACCACAAATGTCACCGGACGACCCGGTGTCATGCGGCGCCGGCCCAACCTGATCCACTCCATCTCAAGCAACTGGTCAATCGTCCCGCGTGAGACTGACACACCGCGAATTTCCTCAATCTCGGCGCGGGTGCAGGGTTGGTGATACGCGACGATGGCCAATGTCTCAATCGCGGCCCGGCTGAGTTTACGGGACTCGACCGTTTCCTTCTGCATCAGAAAGCCCAGATCGGGGGCTGTGCGAATCGCCCATGCCTCTCCAACACGCACCACGCGCACGCCGCGCCCTTCGTAACGTCTCTGCAACAATTCAACGGCTTGCGCGGCGTCGCTTCCATGCGGCATCCGCGCTTCAAGATCGGCAATCGTCACCGGATCGGCACTGGCAAACAACACCGCCTCGACCATACGCTCCTGTTCCGCCAGGGGTGGCGCCTCGAACAGGGTACCGGTTTCTTCTGGGGCATCAGTCACGTGTCTGTGTCCTTTTGCGCAAATGGATCGGCGCGAATGTCTCGCTCTGCTTGATCTCCATATGTCCTTCTTTCACCAGTTCCAGCGAGGCCGCAAAGGTCGCAGCCGTCGCCGACCTGCGGCGCACCGGGTCAGTATCCCAACCATCGGGCAGATAGGTTTCCATATCGGTCCACGTCCCCGCAAAACCGATCAGCGGGCGCATCCGCTCCAGTGCCTGCTCCATCGTGAACACCGCATCGCGGTCCATCACAAAGGGGCGGAATTCGTCACGGGTGCGGATACGGGCATAACCCTGCATCAGGTCCAGCAGCGTGGCGGAATAAGTCACGGTGCGAATGCGGGTGACGTCCTCGCCCTGCCCGCGCTTGAAAAAATCACGACCCAGTTGGTCGCGGGCCATCAGCCGTGCAGCGACGTCGCGCATCGCCTGCAGGCGTTCAAGTTGAAACGCCAGATGCGCGGCCAGTTCTTCACCCGATGGCCCTTCGTCATCGGGGTCTGGCGGCAGCAGTAAACGGGACTTGAGAAAGGCCAGCCACGCCGCCATGACCAGATAATCGGCGGCCAGTTCAATGCGCAGCGCACGCGCCTTTTCAACAAAGGCCAGATATTGCTGCGCCAGCGCAAGAACCGAGATCTTGCGCAGATCCACTTTTTGCGTGCGTGACAGGGTCAACAAAACATCCAACGGGCCTTCGAACCCGTCGACATCAACAATCAGCGCTTCGGCCGCAAGACGATCCGCGACCGAGACAGGGTCTTCGCTAAAAAGATTATCGTTCATATACCTGCCCGCCCATTAGGGCAGATAGTTCCGCTTCGGCGGCTTGGATGTCAAGTTCCCGCGGGCGTTTGCGCATCGCCAGCGCCCGTTCTGCGCGGGCTTGTGCCACATCCGACATTTCTCCGGCAGTTTCCATCACAGCGGCACGTTCAGAAAAACTGCCATTGCAATGCAGGACCACATCACAGCCCGCCTGCAAAGATTGGCGAGTGAGGTCCGTCAACGCCCCACTGAGCGCCTTCATCGAGATATCGTCGGTCATGATCAGGCCGCCAAAGCCGATATTGTCTCGGATCAGGCCCATCATGGCCGCAGAAATGGTGGCTGGCCGGGGATCGATCTGATCAAAGACCAGATGCGCCGTCATCCCCATCGGCAGGTCGTTCAAGGCGCGGAACGGCGCGAAATCGCTGTATTCCAACTCTACCAGCGGCAAATCAACATGCGGCAGGTCATGGTGACTGTCCAAAGTGGCCCGGCCATGGCCGGGAATGTGCTTGAGAACCGGAAGAACGCCCCCGTCCAACAGGCCCTGTGCCACGGCCCTGCCGACCCTGGAAATCTGCTCAGGATCAAAGGCATAACAGCGGTTTTTCAGAAACGCGTGGGTCTCGGGCCGCGCCACATCGACCATGGGGGCACAGTTGCTGTCGATACCCAGACCAAACAGCTCATCCGCAATCAGGCGGTACCTGAGGTACATGGCGCGTTCCGCTTGATCACCCGCCCTGGTCACATGATCCAGCGGCGGCAGCCATTCGCGGGCCAAGCGTGCGCGCAAACGCTGTACGCGCCCACCTTCCTGATCAATGGTAATGGGACAGTTGCGCCCAACGGCCTCGCGGAAATCATCACACAAGGCCCGCACCTGATCGGCGCTTTCAATATTGCGGGCGAACAGGATGAACCCAAACGGGTTCATCTGGCGAAACAGGTCTCTTTCCTGCTGCGTCAGGCGCAGTCCTTCAGCATCTGTGATCGCTGCTCCGAACTTCACCTCACGGCCACCGGGATACAATCAGCGCCTTGCGCGACCAGAGCGGCGCAAAACTGGCGCGAGTCGCTCAGGTCTTCAAACCCCAGAACACGCAGGCGGTAGAAAGTCCGTCCACCGCTTGAGGTTTTCTGAATAACGCGTTGTTTTCCCGACAAATACTCACCAAACTGACCATTCAAACGGTCCCACTCGGCCTGTGCCACTTGCGTACTGTCATAAGCCCCAAGTTGCGCCAGCCGGGTTCCCTTGGCCAGTGTATCCGGATCAACATCCACCCCAACGGCTGCTTTCACCGCTGCATTAATGGCGTCTTCGGATTTCTCGCTGGGCGCGACCTGACTGCGGGTGGACCGTGCCGGACGCGTCACAGGGCGCAACGATCGGCGGACGCCCGGCAACTCGGCGAAACTCGGGTCCGGCAAGGCCGCAGCAAAATCTGCTGGGTCAATGGCGGGTTCTTCATCGGGGGTGGTCAGCGATGCCAGTTGCACACCGTCTTCGAACTCTTGCTGCGTTTCTGCTGCCGCACCCACCAATTCCGCAACCAGCGCATCTACTGCGTTCTGGCGCAGGCGCGCGGCCTCCTGCGTGGTGATAGGTTCTTCGACCACATGCAGCGCAGGGGTCGGCTTCAGTTCTCCGGCGGGCAGATCTTCGTCCGTCAAGGACACCGGGCGCGGTGCAAGGATCAACCGGTCGGCCGGCGCCGCAGCGCTGCCTTCGGCGGCGACGGCATTCACGGCAAAGCCCTGATGATCGGCGGGTGTTCCACCCGGATTTTCCGGCTGTACACGCATCGGCCCTTCGGCGGCGCGAACAACCGGCACGCCACTGACATCGCGCATGATCAGTTGATAGCCCCAGACCCCGACACCAGCGACCAGCGCCAAGGAAGCAACAGCCCCCAGGAAATTGACTGCCCTGCCCAGACCAAACGAGCCTCGCGGCGCGTCATCTTCCTGCATATCTTCGGGAAAATCATACACATCATCAGAATGCGCTTGATTCGGGTAATGAATCTGCCCGGGGCTTTGATGCCCCGAGTAATCGTAACTCGCCATGTCCGCCTCACTGCCCGTTTCGCGCCTGAAAATAAGGCCCGCGGGTCATTTCTTGCCTACCTCATACCGGCGGTTCGGGCGATATTTTTTACCGCATCTCCTGCGCCGGAGTAACGCCAAGAATACCCAAGCCCGCTGAAATCACAACAGAAACGGCCCGGGCCAAAGCGATTTTTGACTGGCTTGTGGCAACATCGCCATCCTGGATGAAACGCAATTGCGTCTCGTCATTGCCCTTGTTCCACAACGCATGAAAGTCGCCTGCAAGTTCATAAAGGTAAAAGGCGACCCTGTGCGGTTCATTGGTTCGCGCCGCAATCTCGACCAGCCGTGGCCATTCTGCCAGCTTCTTGGCAACAACCAGTTCCGAGGCATGATCGATCTTGCTCAGGTCAGCGTCCGCAAGGGTCGCATCATCAGCCGCAATTCCAGCTTCGGCCGCACGGCGCAGCACGCTCATGACACGGGCATGTGCGTATTGAACGTAGAACACGGGGTTCTCGCGGCTTTGTTCCAGCACCTTGTCAAAATCGAAATCCAACGGCGCGTCGTTCTTGCGGGTCAGCATAACAAACCGCGTCACGTCCGGGCCCACCTGATCGACCACATCGCGCAGAGTGACAAAGTTCCCCGCCCGCTTGGACATCTTGAACGGCTCACCGTTTTTCCACAGCTTCACCAGCTGCGTCAGCTTGATATCAAGCGGCACCTTACCGTCGGACAGCGCCGACACAGCGGCCTTCATCCGTTTGACATAGCCGCCATGGTCGGCGCCGAACACGTCGATCAGCGCGTCAAAACCACGGGTCACCTTGTCATAGTGATAAGCAATATCCGGGGCAAAATAGGTCCAGCTACCATCCGATTTCTTGACAGGGCGGTCGACGTCGTCCCCATGTTCGGTCGACTTGAAGAGGGTCTGTTCGCGTGGCTCCCAATCTTCGGGCTTTTTGCCCTTCGGCGGCTCGAGCACACCTTCGTAAATCAGGCCCTTGTCAGTCAGCGATTGCAATGCGGCCTCGATCCGACCAGTGCCATAGAGAGACTTTTCCGAGAAGAACACATCCATCTCGACGCCCAGCGCTTTCAGGTCAGCGCGAATAAGGTCCATCATCGCGTCGGTCGAGAACTCACGCACCTCTTCCAGCCAGTCACTTTCCGGCTTGTCGATCAGGCTGTCGCCGTATTTCTCTTTCAACGCCTCACCGATTGGGATCAGGTAGTCGCCGGGATAAAGACCTTCGGCAATTTCGGGGCTCAGACCATTGGCCTCGCGATAGCGTTCGTAAGCCGAGCGCGCCAGCACATCCACCTGCGCGCCGCCGTCGTTGATGTAATACTCGCGGGTCACGTCATGGCCGGAATAGGCCAGCAGGCTTGCCAGAGCATCCCCGAACACTGCACCCCGTGTATGACCCACGTGCAGCGGTCCGGTTGGGTTGGCCGAAACATATTCCACGTTGACCTTCTGCCCGTGGCCCATAGTCGAGCGGCCATAATCGGTGCCCTTCTCCAGCACAGCCGCCAGCACACCTTGCCAGACCGACGGTGCCAGCCGCAAATTGAGAAAGCCCGGACCTGCCACATCGGCGCTGGTGATCCGGTCATCCGCTGCCAGCTTCCCAGCCAAAACATCGGCAATGTCGCGCGGTTTCATCCTGGCCGGTTTTGCCAGCACCATCGCCGCGTTTGTCGCCATGTCGCCATGCGCCGCATCACGCGGCGGTTCGACCGCCACGTTGTCAAAACTCAGTCCCTCGGGCAACGCGCCTTCAGACTGCATCTGCGCCAGCGCGTCCAATACGAGGCTGCGGATCTCGGAAAACAGGTTCATTTCGGATGTCCTTTTGCTTGTCGCGGGGTTTACCACGCAATGCGGCAAGGTCAATGGAAGCCTATTGTTTGAACTCGGTTGGCGCCAAATGCCCGCCAATCTCGCCCGAATATCCGCTGCCTGAGACCTCAATTGCCCTGCGCGCTGTCTGTCGAGCTGCCACCGACCACCATTTCCCGGCTGCGCAAGACACATCACCCAACCTGCAAAAAGGCCGCGAAAGCGGATTATTACCCGTGTCGTTGCAGCGCAATCAGCCCGTCAGCCGTGCGTGATCCTGCAAGGCAAAACGGTCGGTCATACCTGCGATATAGTCCGATACGATCCGGGCCAGAGCGGTCTCGTCCGCCGCAGCTTCAATATCCTCGTGCCAGCGTGAGGGCATCTGTTTCGGGTCGCTCAGATAGATCGGAAACAAGTCTTCGACAACCGTTGCAACCTCGGCCCGTACCTTCATGACGCTGGGTGCGCGATACATCCGGGTGAACAGGAACGCCCTGATTTGTTTCAGATCCGTCCAAGTTCCGGCCGAGAATTGGATGACAGGATACCCGAGATGGCGAATCTCTTCGACCGTCTGCGCGCCCGAGGCCGCAATCAAGTCACGCGACGTTGTAATAACGTCCGCCACCATGACGCCAAAAACCCGCCGGAGTGATTCATGACGTCGCCGATACGGATCAAGGCCGGGGTATTTCGCATCTACATCCGCGTAACACGCCCCCACGATCGGAAGGTGACGCAAATCATCATCTTCAAACAACCCCGCGCGCAATCCATCCAGAAGGTCGTGATTGTTGTAAGCAATGTCATCAGACAAGGCCGCCACCTGCGCCTCGGCACTTGCATGGGTATGAAGTTCAAGATCAAAGCCCTGGTTGCATTCCGCCAGGGCCCAGGGCAATTCGCCAACAACTGGGCCGTTATGCTTGGCGATACCCTCCAGGCACTCCCAGGTCAGATTGCATCCGTCAAACCCGGCATAATGCCGCTCCAGCTTCGTTACGATCCGAATGGCCTGAGCGTTGTGATCAAACCCCCCGTAAGGCGCCATCAGCGCGTGGAGGGCGTCCTCACCCGTATGACCAAAGGGGGTATGACCCAGGTCGTGCGCCAGGGCTACAGCTTCGGTGAGTTCTGGATTCAGGCCCAACGCCCCTGAAATGGTTCGCGCGACCTGAGCGACTTCGATGGAATGGGTCAGCCGTGTTCGATAGCTGTCACCTTCGTGCTCGACAAAGACTTGCGTCTTGTGCTTGAGCCGTCGAAACGCACTGGCATGAATGATCCGGTCGCGATCGCGCTGAAAGCTTGACCGGAAGCTGCTTTCTTCCTCTGGCACCAGCCGCCCCCTTGCGCGGTCTGGGTCCGAAGCAAAACCTGCTCTGTCCAAAGGCCTTGTCCTTGTCGGCTGTCTTTTGGTTTCATATATTGTAGGACGCTTGGGAAATAAACCTTTGGAGACCGGCATGAATCTGCCCCCATCAGTCACCGAACGCGCCTATGACCGCCTCGCCGAGATCGGTGCCGCGGAACAGGGTCAAGCCCTGCGTGTCGCAGTGGAGGGCGGTGGATGTTCCGGTTTTCAATATGAAATCGCTCTGGACACGCCAAACACCGATGACCTCATCCTTGAAGGCAAGGGGCAAAAAGTCATCGTCGACCCTGTCTCTCTGCCCTTTCTTGAAAACGCTGTGATCGATTTCACTCAGGAGCTTATCGGTGCACGGTTTGTGATCGACAATCCCAACGCCACCTCGTCCTGTGGCTGCGGCACGTCGTTTTCAATGTAACCAGTGGGGGGCTTTGCCCCCACACCCCCAGGATATTTTCAGCCAGATGAAGCAGGGATCCACTCTCTGACTATAGCGACCAGAGAGCTTCACCTGGCGCGGTCATCGGCGTCCCCGCCTGTACCGCCCTTTCAAGTATCGAGAAAATGGTTAAGGATCCGTTTCTTCATCTGGCTAAAAATATCCCGGAGCGCGAGGCAGAGCCTCGCTAGTCCGATCTCCGACTTGCCGCTGGGCCCGTTCTGAGCGATAGGTTGCCACAAGGCTTCGGAGGATCGCGCATGAAAATCGCCACGTTCAACATCAATGGCATCAAGGCGCGAACCGAGGCGCTGCCCCGCTGGCTGGACGACGCCCAGCCCGACGTTGTCCTTCTTCAAGAAATCAAATCCGTCGACGAAAACTTCCCCCGCGAGATGTTTGAAGATCGCGGGTACAACGTGGAAACACACGGGCAAAAAAGCTTCAATGGTGTCGCGATCCTGTCGAAGCTTCAGCTGGAGGATGTATCACGCGGCCTTCCCGGCGATGACAATGATGAACAGGCACGCTGGATCGAGGCGACTGTCGTGGGCAAAAAGGCCCTGCGACTCTGTGGGCTGTATCTGCCCAACGGGAATCCGGCACCCGGACCGAAATACGATTACAAGCTGGCCTGGATGGAACGGCTTTACGACCGCGCCAAGGCCCTGATGAAGTCAGAGGAGCCGGCTCTGATGGCTGGAGACTATAACATCATCCCACAGGCCGAGGATGCCAAACGCCCCGATGCCTGGCAGGAAGACGCGTTGTTCCGCCCGGAAAGCCGGTCCGCCTTTCGAAAAATCCTGAACCTTGGCTTTACCGAGGCCTTCCGCGCGACAACGCAGGGTCCAGACCACTATTCTTTCTGGGATTATCAGGCTGGCGCGTGGAACCGGAATGACGGAATTCGGATTGATCATTTCCTGCTAACGCCACAAGCGGCCGACCTCATGCGGGATTGCCAGATTGATGCCGCTGTTCGGGGGCACGAAAAGCCATCCGATCACGTTCCTGTCTGGATTGACCTGGATCTTTGAGGCCCTAGGCAGCCGTGACGTCGTGACTGTAGATCCACTCATAGCGTTGTGACAACCGGGCACCAACGACCCGCAGCACACATTGCGCAGCCATACGGGCTGGACCGCGCAGATGAAAGTTCCGCGCATTTGACCCGGCCGCCGCGACAACGCGCTGCGCCCTTGGCTTGCGGGTTGTTTCATAGGCCGCTAGTGCGTTGGTGATACCCGATCGTTCGTCAAACGCACGCGCCAGCACCCAGGCGTCCTCGAGCGCCAGACATGCCCCTTGTGCCATGAATGGCAACGTCGGATGGGCCGCGTCCCCCAGCAGTGCCAACCGACCATTCTGCCAGTTTTGTGCGACAGGCCGAAGAAACAATGCCCACAGATGCACTTCCGTGACTTTCGACAGAATGTCGCGCACGGGGCCACCGAAATCTGAAAAGCGCTTGCGCAGCTCTTCAGGGTCGCCCGTCTGACGCCATCCTTCTTCCCGCCAGTCCGAGCGCTCCTCGACCGCAACAATGTTCATCATGCTTTCGTCACGCAACGGATAGGTCACCACATGCCTCCCCGACCCCATCGTCAGGGATGCGGAAACCGGATCATGACCGGGCTGCCAGGGGATGGTGGCGCGCCAGGCCACTTGATGCGTGAACTCCGGCACCTCTGCCCCGTTCAAAGCCGGACGGAGCATGCTACGGCCGCCATCGGCCGCAATGGCGCATTCAGCGCGAATTCGCTCGCCTGACGCCAAGACCACCTCTGCCTCGTTGGGATGCTTCTGCACATGCGAAACTCTGGTGCCCAACCGGATATCCACGCCTGCCGCACAAGCCGCGTCATGAAGAAGGTTCAGAAGGTCGGCACGGTGATAGTAATAGGTCGGACCAGCTGAGGGGCCCGGCAGTTGACTGACCACGCGCCCTTTTCGGTAATCGCGCAAGACCGTTCCATGGGACTTCTGCCCGACGGAAAGACCCGTGACACCAAGGGCATGAAGAACGCGCATCCCGTTCTCACTGATCTGCAAACCAGCACCGACTTCGGTCAGGGCCGGGGCTTGCTCCAGAAGCGTGACATGCGCCCCACGGTGTTGCAGCGCCAGTGCCGAGGCCAGCCCGCCGATTCCACCGCCGATTACACAGAATTTCAATCCGTCTATCTTCATGACACCCGCATAACGCAAAAACGCCGGAGCCACAGGCCCCGGCGCTTGGATTTCTTACACATACCCGGCGATTAATCGTCGCGGTGGACCTTTTCGCGACGCTCGTGGCGCTCTTGCGCTTCAAGTGTCATGGTTGCAATCGGTCGCGCGTCCAAACGCTTCAGCGAGATCGGATCGCCCGTCATTTCGCAATACCCGTATTCGCCATCATCGATCCGGCGCAGGGCCGAGTCGATCTTTGCGACCAGCTTTCTCTGACGATCACGGGTCCGAAGTTCCAGCGCACGGTCTGTTTCTTCGCTGGCGCGGTCCGCGACGTCCGGAATGTTGCGGGTGTTGTCTTGCAGCCCTTCGATGGTGTCGCGGCTACCAGCCAGTAACTCTGTCTTCCAATCCAGCAGCTTGCGACGGAAATACTCAAGCTGACGATCATTCATGAAAGGCTCATCTTCGGCCGGACGGTAATCTTCCGGCAGAAAAACTTCCTGCTTCATATTTGCTCCCTCGGTTTGGCCAGTGACGTCGTTCGCGGCTGTTTCAGCTGACATTTGGCTCTCCCTTCTGCGCAGCGTTTAGCCGACGGGCGGTGGAATGTCACTACACAAACGTTGCACGACAGTGCACCCCCGCGGATTTGTCTAACTATGAGACAAACATCAACAAAACCTTGTATTTCTATGAAATTTGACAGGCTTTTTTGGGGCGACAGGCACAACGCCTGCGAATGGTCTTTACCGGAATCAAGCAAAAGGGCTTGGAGTTGCAGCACAATTCCCGAGGGGCGACGCAGGGACGCGGGTTGTAAAAAACCTTGCCGCTCTGTAACCCGGAAACCACAACCTGCCCGTCCAACGCAAAATACGCACGAGAGGCCCATGACCGCACGTTTCCAAGGTACAGCCGAATATGTCGCCACCGACGATCTGACCATTGCCGTGAACGCCGCCGTCACGCTTGAACGCCCCCTGCTGGTAAAGGGCGAGCCCGGTACCGGCAAGACCGAGTTGGCCAGACAGGTGGCCGGGGCGCTGGGGCTGAGAATGATCGAGTGGAACGTGAAATCCACCACACGCGCGCAGCAGGGTCTTTATGAATATGATGCCGTCAGTCGCCTGCGTGACAGCCAACTGGGCGAAGAGCGTGTCCATGACGTGTCGAACTATATCCGCAAGGGAAAGCTGTGGCAGGCCTTCGACGCCGAAGAAAAGGTTGTTCTGCTGATCGACGAAATCGACAAGGCGGATATCGAGTTCCCCAACGACCTGTTGCAAGAGCTCGATAAGATGGAGTTCCACGTCTATGAAACGGGCGAGACAGTCCGGGCCAAGCACCGCCCCATCGTCATCATAACCTCGAACAACGAAAAAGAGCTGCCCGACGCCTTCCTGCGCCGCTGTTTTTTCCACTATATCCGCTTTCCGGACGAGGCGACGATGCGCCGGATCGTCGATGTGCACCATCCCGGCATCAAGGACGCGCTTCTGACCGCCGCGCTGACGCAATTCTATGAAATCCGCGAGACGCAAGGGCTCAAGAAAAAGCCCTCGACCTCTGAGGTGCTGGACTGGCTGAAGCTTTTGCTGGCCGAGGATCTGACGGCCGAAGACCTCAGGCGTGACGGGGCCAGCGCGCTGCCGAAGCTGCATGGCGCTTTGCTGAAAAATGAACAGGATGTGCATTTGTTCGAACGTCTTGCTTTCATGGCACGTGGCAAACGCTAGCCTGCGTGTGAACAACTTGTGATCACGGCTTGCCATTGGGTATCTCGGGTGTCAGCATCGAGATACCTGACGCAACCGCGTTTCGAAGCAGCAATATTGGGGTCATTACTTGGCGAACGCTCTGACAATCCGGACCCTGCGGGCCGAGGACAAAGATCAGTGGGCCGAAATGTGGCGGGATTATCTGGCGTTTTATGAAACCACCCTGCCTGAAAACGTGTATGAATCGACCTTTTCCAGATTGTTGGGCGACGAGCCGCAGCATTTTTCCTGTTTTGTCGCGGAACAGGAGGGCGTTTTGGTCGGGCTGACGCATTACCTGTTTCATCGCCACGCCTGGAAAGTGGAAAAGGTCTGTTACCTGCAAGACCTGTTCGCCCGACCTGAAACCCGAGGAACGGGCGTCGGTCGCGCTTTGATTCAGGCGGTTTATGAAGAGGCCGATCGCCAGGGCGCCCCATCCGTTTACTGGCTGACGCAAGAGTTCAACACCACGGCACGCCACCTTTATGATCGCATCGGCACCCTGACACCGTTCATCAAGTACGCCCGCCCATGATGCGTTTGGGCGCCCTTTTTCTGGCGCTGGTTATCGCTGGCTGCACATCTGTCGAGACAATCGAACTCGGGAACGATGCCCCATATGTCGAAGTGGCGTTGCCGCCGGCCAAGTCTTTTGCGGCTCCGCGTCCCTCTCCACCGGCACGGTCCAATACGAACATCGCGTCGGATTTCCTGTCCCTGCATTTCGAACTCGAAAGCGGGGCCGCCCTGCCCGTTTTCACCCGGTTCGAAACTCCGATCACCGTTCGCCTGACCGGATCGCCGACACAAAGTATGCAACAGGATTTGACCCGCCTGCTGAACCGCCTGAAGCGCGAGGCGGGTATCAACATCCGACAAATCAACGAAGGTCAGGCCAATATCACGATCGAAGCGGTCAGCCAGAAGGACATTCTGAAAATTCTGCCAAACGCGGCCTGTTTCGTGGTGCCAAACGCGTCCAGCCTGGCTGAGTATCAGCGCGACCGTCGCAAAACCAAAAGCAGTTGGGTTGAGCTGCGCCAACGCGAACGATTGGGGATATTCATCCCCTATGATGTCAGCCCGCAGGAAATGCGCGATTGCCTGCACGAAGAACTGGCGCAGGCCCTTGGTCCGCTGAACGACCTCTATCATCTGCCGGATTCGGTGTTCAACGACGACAATATTCATACGGTCTTGACCGGGTTCGACATGCTGATCCTGCGCGCGGCTTATGCGCCCGAACTGCACACCGGCATGACCCGCGATCAGGTCGCCGCCGTCATCCCCGGAATTCTCAGTCGTCTAAATCCACGCGGCGACAGAATAGCTGCGCAACCCCCCACAAATACTCCCCGAGAGTGGATCAACGCGATCCAGAAATCACTGGGACCGGGGCCGGGTTCCCCCCGACAGATGCGCGCCGCGCAAAAGGCAGCCCGCATCGGGCAGCAATTGGGATGGACGGATCATCGCCGCGCCTATCCCCACTACCTTATGGGTCGGATGGAGCAGTTTCGAGACCCGGCAGAGGCCCAGCGGCAGTTCAAGATCGCGCAACAATTTCTTCGCGCGACGCCCGGAACCGAGGTTCATCAGGCTTATGTCTCAACCCAAACCGCAGCCTTTGCGCTTGCGCAGGATCGCGGGCCCGAGGTCCTGCCCGAACTGGATCAGGCCATCGACGTGATGACCCGGGCGGAAAACGCTTCGCTTCTGGCAACGTTGCTGCTGTTGAAATCCGAGGCCTTGAAGCAGGCCGGTCAATTGCAGCAGGCACGCGCCGTCAGGCTGGACAGCCTTGGATGGGCGCGATACGGGTTCGGTTCGGATTTGGTGGCTCAATCTCTGGTTCAAAACAGTGGCCGACGCCCCGCTGACAGCACGAAAGACGGATGAAACACATATGTTGCTAGTACTGGGAATGGCGATACTGGGTGCAATCCTGGGCGCTTTGACCGCAAAAAAACGCAATGGAAACGGTGCTGACATGGCGCAGTATGCCGCCGGATATGGGATCGCTTTTGCGCTTGTGGGGCTGGTGATCTCGCTGGTTCTGCTTCGCATGGTGGCGTGACCCGATGTTCCTGCCCTTTTTCGAAAACCTCCGCAAAGCGGGCATCCCGGTATCGCTCCGGGAGTATCTGACTTTTCTGGAAGGCATGAGAAAGGGTCTGGTCACCTATGATGTCGAAGCGTTTTATTACCTTGCCCGGGTGTCGATGGTGAAGGACGAGCGCAATATCGACAAATTCGACCGCGCCTTTGCCGCCAGTTTTGAGGGCTTGGGCGAGATCAGTTTCGATCAGATGTTGGAAGCTGTCGATATCCCCGCCGATTGGCTCGCCAAGATGGCCGAGAAACACCTGTCGGACGAGGAGAAAGCCGAAATCGAAGCGCTAGGCGGTTTCGACAAGCTGATGGAAACACTGCGCGAACGACTCAAGGAACAACAAGGCCGCCACCAGGGCGGCAACAAGTGGATCGGCACCGCCGGAACCTCTCCGTTCGGGGCCTGTGGGTACAACCCTGAAGGCGTCCGTATTGGTCAGAAAGAAAGCCGCCACCAGCGTGCGGTCAAGGTCTGGGACAAGCGGGAATTCAGGAACCTGGACGACACGGTTGAACTGGGCACCCGCAACATCAAGGTCGCCCTGAAACGCCTGCGCCGCTGGGCGCGGGAGGGAGCAGCCGAAGAGCTGGATCTGGACGGCACCATCCGCGCCACGGCCGAGCATGGCTATCTGGATGTCAAAACCCGGCCCGAGCGTCACAACGCGGTGAAGGTGCTGTTGTTTCTGGACGTCGGCGGCTCGATGGACCCGCACATCAAGGTGGTTGAAGAGCTGTTTTCCGCTGCAAGAACCGAGTTCAAGCATCTGGAATATTACTACTTCCACAATTGCCTGTATGAAGGGGTCTGGCGCGACAACCGCCGCCGCTGGAACCAACAGACCCCGACCCACGAAGTACTGCGCACCTATGGATCCGACTACAAGTGCATCTTTGTCGGCGACGCCTCGATGAGCCCCTATGAGATTGCCTATCCCGGCGGTGCCAATGAACATTGGAATCAGGAAGCCGGGCAAGTCTGGCTACAACGCGCGCGCGAACAGTGGGCGTCAAATCTGTGGATCAACCCGGTGCCCGAGAAATACTGGGAATACACCCACTCCATCGGCATGATCCGCGACATCTTTGAAGATCGCATGGTGCCCATGACACTGGCTGGTCTGGAAAAGGGAATGCGCGAGCTGACGCGCTGACACACGCCATCAGGTATTCCTGCTGATTAATACCTTGACCTCAAGCTGGGTTGAGCTTTCACAGTATCCCGGTTGCCGTTTGAAAACCTGAGGAGCTTACTGTGCATCTGCTGACAATCCTGGATCACCCAAAGCCGAACTCCTTTACGGCCGCCGCTGTCGCGAAACTCAGCGAAGGCGCAAAGGCGGCTGGCCATACTACCGAGATTGCGGATTTGCATGCAGAAGGGTTCGATCCACGCTGGTCAATGGCGGACATAGAAGGCGAAGCAGGCACTGGCGCACCGCAAGACATACTTGCGGAACAAACACGGATTGCGCGCGCCGATGCAATCTGCCTGGCGTTTCCGTTGTTCTGGTGGGGAATGCCTTCGATGATGAAAGGCTGGGTCGACCGCGTGTGGATGTGGGGCTGGGCCTACGATCAGTTGGACGATCCGGAAAAGTCCCTCCAGAGGTCCCGAACAGGGTTACTGTTGGTGCCAGCCGGTGCGCGTTCTGACGAAATGGAAGCCAAAGGATACACCGACGCGCTTGAGACACTCTGGACGAAAGGCACGTTTGGGTATTTCGGGTTTTCACCCCGGAAACTCGAGCTGTTGCATGGTGCGACCGGGTCAGCCCTGCGTCGACAGGCGCTTTTGGAACGTTGCTATGAAATTGGACTTACGCTTCCGCAACCTGAAAGCGATCCATGAACACGGTTACATCGACAGCCTCACTTCGAAATGAAACAGAACAGAGAAAAGCTGTTATTTTCCATTTGCTCTTGGGGTGTTGAAAACCCATATCTAACCCATGCTTCGCCTGACCCCGATCCTGCTGGCCATTGCCTATGGAATTGTGATGTACCGGATTTCCGTCTGGCGCACCCATCGGGAACTGGACGCAAAATCGACCGAACTTGTTGACCCGGCCCTCAAGCGCATGACCGACCGGCTGGCTGCCGCGCTCGAGATCGAACGGGTCCCGGTTTATATCTACGAGATCGACCCGGTGAACGGGTTGGCCGCACCGGACGGGCGGATATTCATCACCCGGGGATTTTATCGCAAATTCCGCAACGGCGAGGTTTCGGCTGAGGAAATGGCCAGTGTAATCGCGCATGAGTTGGGCCATGTAGCGCTGGGTCACGCGCGGCGGCGGATGATCGATTTTTCGGGGCAAAATGCGATGCGAACAGCACTGATCATGGTCCTGAACCGGTTCATCCCTTTTGTCGGGGCGATGATTGCCAATGCGTTGACCGCACTGATCGCCTCGCGCCTGTCGCGGGGGGATGAGTATGAAGCGGATGAATACGCAGCCGCTTTGCTGACAAAAGCCGGTATCGGAATAGGCCCGCAGAAATCACTGTTTCACAAGCTGGAAGAGTTGACACAGCAGCGCGCCGGGGTGGTCCCGGCATGGCTGATGAGCCATCCCAAGACGGATGAACGTGTTGCGGCGCTGGAAAAGCTTGAACAGCGTTGGGCACAGCGGTGATGCCTGTGCTGCGAGAGGCCAGCCTCTCGCGCTCTCCGGGATATTTTTGGCCAGATGAAGCTGGACCCCACTCAGGTGGCGAGTGCCTTGCCCAATCGCGGAAGCCGGGCTTTTTTCATGAGCGCGCGGAGCGTCCACTGTTCGGCTGAGAGGCGATTGGCTTCGGCAAGGACCTGAGTGGCAAGTGTGCCCATGCCCTCTGGATTGAATCGCCAGAAGCCGTACAACAGGCTGTCGGGATCTTTCCGGTCAAGCCCTTCATCCGTCAGGATATTTTTGGGGAAATCCTTGGCATTTACCGTGACAATCAGATCAGCGGAAGCCGCGATTGCTGTGGCCAGCACATGGATATCTGCTGCGTCCGGCAGCCACAGGCGGTTTTGAAGACCCTCGTTCGCTGGACGTTCGGCATCTGGCCAGGCCGCTTGCACCAGCGCGATTTCAGCGCGCGCCTGCGCTTCACCCGTCGGGCCCAGCTTGCGGGCGGCGCGGGCCCATTCTTCGAGGATGCGGACGGACCAGATCGGGGTGAAATGCCCCAATCGTGCGGCACCCAACAGCATCTCGCGCATGACCGTTGGATAGAGGACACAAGTATCGAGAACAGCCTTCATAGGCGGTAGAACACCGCTTTGAGGTAGCCGCTTTCCGCCAGTTGCGGCAGTTGCGGATGATCCGGCCCGGCAAATCCGGTGTGGATCAGTTGCGCCTGTCGGCCCGCGCGGCCAATCCCGCGGGAGGAGGCATCGCGAAACCGCCCCAGATCGGCGGCATGAGAACACGAGCACAGCCCCAGATAGCCGCCGGGTTTGACCAGAGGTGCGGCAAGCCGCGCGATACGCTCATAAGCGCGCAATCCCGCATCCAGCGCTTGTTTTGACGGGGCAAAGGCAGGTGGGTCACAGATGACCACGTCAAACGCCGCACCCTCGTCCCCCAATTGGGTCAACACATCGAACGCATCGCCCTGCCGTATCTGGAACCTGTCGCCAAGGCCCGAAGCCTCGGCACCTTTGGCGGCCAGTTCCAGCGCGGCAGCAGACCCATCGACGGACAGGGCTTGTCCGGCTCCTGCGGCCAGCATCGCCAGGCCAAAGCCGCCAACATGGCTGAACACGTCAAGCACCTGCGCTCCGGGATGTACCAGCCGTGCGGCAAAGGCATGGTTGGGGCGTTGATCGTAAAACAGGCCGGTTTTCTGACCTCCGGTCAGGTCGGCCATATACGTGGCACCATTCATCGGCACAGGCAGGGGTGCGTCGGGTGCGGTGCCGTGCAAAGTCAGGTTCTCATCGTCCAGCCCTTCCAGCCCGCGCGTGCGTCCCGAGGCGTTTTTCAGCACCGTCGTCACGCCTGCGACCTTGACTAGCGTTTCGGTGAGCGTATCCAGATGCACCTCGGCCCAGGCCGCGTTGGGCTGGATGACACAGCTATCGCCAAACCTGTCGATGATCACACCGGGAAAGCCATCGGCCTCGGCATGGACCAGACGGTAGAAAGGCGCATCAAACAAGCGTTCACGCAATGCAAGGGCGCGGCTAAGGCGGGTTTCGAACCAAGTATTGTCCAATTGTGCGGTGGTATCACGATCCAGCACCCTGCACATGATTTTTGAGTCAGGGTTGACCGCCACCAGCGCAAGCGCCGCGCGGTTGTCATCCTCGAGAATCGCCAGTGCGCCCGCGGGGATCTTGCGCGTGCGGCGGTCTGTGACAATGTCATTTGCATAGACCCAGGGGAAGCCATGGCGCAGCCCGCGCGCGTTGGCTTTGGGTTTCAGGCGGATACGGGGGCGGTCGGCAGTTTGGGTCATGGCGCTCTCTTAGTCGCGAATGTGCCGATGGAAAAGCCCTAGCGGTTCCGAGAGCGCCAGCCGCCACGCCGTTTCGGGGTTTGGGCCCCCTGAAGGCCCTCGGACAGAACCTGAGTCATGGGATGATCCGGGCTGTGCAGCGCGTATGCCGCGTGCAATTCGGTCAGCGCCGTGTTCTGGTCACGCTCTTCGGGCAAGCTGAGCGCCCAGTCCAGAAATATGCTGCGGCATTCCGGCAGGGTGATGCCTTCGATGCGATAGGCTTCCTGGATCAGACCTTTGTGGTCATTGGGATCAGTACTGCGTGCCATCTTCGCCCTCTTGGATCACGCCGCCGATCAGGTCGGCCGCAGTTGTGTAACTCTCCTGCAATACCCGTTGCAGTGCATCGACCTGTTCAAACCCGGTGGCACGGCACAGGAAATCCACACCTCCTTCACCGATCTGCTCCGCCTCGATGACCTTGCCCGAGAGAAGCCGGGCCGCACATTGCACCGACCAGCATAGGCTGTAGCAGTCTTTCAGGGATTGCGCCTGCGCGACATCCAGCAACCCGGCAGCGACGGCTCCATCGAGGCCCGAGGACACATCGCGTGCCGTAGTCCCTGCCAGCAAGGCTCCGGTTTCGGCCATCAGTTCGATATCCATCAGGCGGCCGGGCCCGTTTTTAGCATCCCAGATCCCGGCGGGTGCCTTGGCCGCGGCCAGACGCGTTCGCATTTCGGCGACTTCGCGCAAGACCTTGTCCCGCTCGCGTGGGCGCGACAGAAACCCGGCGCGGAACGCTTCGATATCATTTGCCAAACCGGCATCACCCGCAACGACATGAGCACGGGTCAGGGCCAGATGTTCCCACACCCAGGCCTCATTCTGCTGATAATTGGTAAAGCTGGCCCAACTGGTGGCGACTGGTCCCTGATTGCCGGACGGGCGCAGGCGCATGTCGACCTCATACAGCCTCCCCTGAGACATCGGAGCCGAAAGTGCCGTGATCAGCGCCTGCGTGAACCGCGCATAATAGGTGCGCGTGGCCAAAGGACGCGGACCATCGGACATGTCCTGATCCTGCGGATCATAGATCACAATCATGTCCAGATCGGATTGCGAATTGATCCGTCCTGCGCCCAGCGATCCCATGCCCAACACCGCCGCTCCGCGTCCCGGTGCGGGACCGTGTTTACGGGCGAAATTCTCGGTAACATAGGGCAGGATGGCGGCAATCACCGATTGTGCTAGCTCTGCATATTGCCGGCCTGCCTGTGCTCCGTCGATCAGACCCCGCAAGTGGTGGACGCCGACCCGGAAATGCCATTCCTTACACCAGCGCCGCGCAAAGTCGAGCCGGGTTTCATAGTCAGACTCCTCCGCCAACGCACGGGCCAGTTCGACCTGCAATTCCTTCAGCCCCGGCCAATCGGCAAAGAAACTGCCGCCGATCACCGCGTCGAAAACCGAGGCATTGCGCGACAGATGCGAGGCCAGAGCGTGAGACGTGCCAACGATATCGACCAGAAGGTCGATCAGTTGCGGATTGGCCTCGAACAAGGAAAACAGCTGAACCCCGGCGGGAAGGCCAGACAGAAACCCATCCAGCGCCATCAACGCCTCGTCCGGTTTGGCGGTCTTGGCGAGACGCGACAGCAGCTCGGGCCGCAACCGTTCGAATATCCGCGACCCGCGCTGGGACCTTAAGGCCGGATAGGTCGTCCACCGGGCCAGGACACTCTGATCAAACTCCACATCCTGCGCCGCCAAAGGTGCAGGACCGGGCCCGGGCGCAAAAAATCCTTCGGTCAGTTCGTGCACTTCGGTCAGGCGGTTTTTCACGTCCTGTTGCAGTTCATCACTTTCGATCCCCATCAAACAGGCGATACGTTCGATGCCTTCCTGTGATTTCGGCACCTTATGCGTCTGTGCATCATGAACCATCTGAATGCGGTGTTCGACTTCGCGATGCGCCCGGTAATGATCGGTCAGTTTGTCCGCGACATCCTGCGGCACCCAGCCTTTTGACGCCAACGCCGCCAACCCGGGAACCGTTCCACGCACCCGCAAATCCGGATCGCGGCCGCCTGCGATCAACTGACGGGTCTGGGTGAAGAACTCGATCTCGCGAATACCGCCCTGCCCCAGCTTCATGTCGTGGCCCGGGATCGACAAGGCCCCGCCCGTACCTTTGTTTTCCCGGATGCGCAGGCGCATGTCATGCGCGTCCTGAATGGCGGCAAAATCCAGATGGCGACGCCAGACAAAAGGGCGCAGACTGTCCAGAAACCGCTGCCCCGCGGCCAAGTCTCCGGCGCAGGGGCGGGCCTTGATATATGCCGCGCGTTCCCATGTGCGGCCAAGGCTTTCGTAGTACCGTTCAGCGGCCTCCATTGCCATGCAAACCGGTGTTACGGCGGGATCTGGCCTCAGCCTCAGATCTGTACGGAAAACATAGCCATCGGCAGTCTTGTCGCTGAGCGTTGCGCAGAAGTTCCGCGTTGCCCGCACCATGCCCTGCCGGGCCTCGTAGAAGTCATCCGGGTCAAACCGTGTCTCATCAAACAGCACAATCAGATCGATATCCGAGCTGTAGTTCAGCTCATACGCGCCCATCTTGCCCATGGCCAGAATGACCATCCCGGCGGCAGTTTCGATAGCATCCTCGGTCATACCCGGCAATTTGTTGCGCCGGATCAACATGGCGATCTCGGCCTTGGCCGCAACATCCGCGGCCAGTGCTCCGAAATCGGTCAGCGCCGCGGTGACTTTCTCAAGCGGCCAGGCACCTGCAATGTCGGCAAGCGCGGTCAACAACGCCACACGCCGCTTGGCCTGCCGCAATCCGGATTTCAGCTGATCCGGCGGCAGCTCACGCGCATCCGCCATGACTTCAGACAGAGCCTGATCCGGGCGCATTATGGCATCAGGCAGCCATTCCCTTTCACGCTCGATCAGGCCTTTCAGATATGGGCTGGACCCGGCTGTTCCCGCCACCAGCTCTCCCATCTCCTGCGACAGATCAGGTATCAGAGCGCGGGTTTCATTGCCCAGAGACGGATCAAACGCACGCGGAAGGCGGGTAATGGCAAGAGCGTCAGTCATGCGCGCACCCTGCGCATTGCGGGGCGCAATCGTCAATGGGGCATTCTGATTAGGTTTCCTGAACCGGCGTATCCTGACTGAAGCTGTTGATCCATACGTCGTTTCTTCTTTCCCACAAAGATGAAATCAGCATTGCCTCGCGCCGATCTGCGCCCGGGCGTAGGTAATCGGCGCGGTATGACAACAAGACGATATCCGGGGTCAAAATGCGTAACCGGGCGTCACTCAGATCAAACTCGGCCATCGTTGGCGCATCTGCAAATTGCCCGACGTGATCGTCCCGATTGGCAAACCCCGTGGGATAAACGCCCAGAAAATCCGCGCTCAGCAAGGCGCGGTCGGCGCTTGCATTACCTTCAACCAGCGCCACCCAGACCTGTGTTTCCAGTTCAAGTATGTCCTTTAGTGCAGGGGCAGCTTTGTTGTCCGTCATATCCATACTCCGACCCTGCGAGCCAGTTCCTGAAACGTCAACCGGATTGCATAATGTAAATCTTTTTCACATTACCCCTTGCGCCCGTCCAAACGGTACCCCATCTATGCAATGTGAATAGAGTTTACATCAACCCTGGAGAGCTCAAATGACCGCACTGTCCGACCCCGCCGTCCCCGCGAATCCGGGATGGCTTTACCGAACCGAAGCCTGGCTGGATGACAAAGGCAAAGGGGCCTGGATCGCCGCCATGGTTCTTGGTTTCATCTTCTTCTGGCCCGTTGGCCTTGCCCTACTGGCCTATATGATCTGGAGCAAACGCATGTTCAGCAAATCCTGCAACCGTCGTAAATCCTGGCACAGCCACATGAGCGCAATGAAACCCTCGGGCAACAGCGCCTTTGACGCCTACAAAGCAGATACCCTGGCCCGCTTGGAACGTGAACAACAGGATTTCGAAGCCTTCCTGCGTCGCCTGCGTGACGCCAAGGACAAGGCCGAATTCGACCAATTCATGGATGAACGCGCCCGCGAGAACCATGACGAAGACGGCAAGGGCGAGCCCGCCTGATTGACCTTGCCCTGCCCCGGTGTTTCGGGACAGGGTACCCCTACCCCAGTTTTTCGGACCCATCGAATGAACCATCTGCCCGACCCCGACACCCAACCCGATTTCTATCGTTCCGTGACAACCAAACGCTTCGTCGCCTGGCTGTTCGATATCGCCTTCATTTCGCTGCTTTGCACGGTGGCAATCCTCTTTACTGCGTTTCTGGGTCTGTTTTTCCTGGCCCTGATCTACGCCGTCGTTAGTTTCGTCTACCGGGTGGTGACCATCGCCAACGGCTCTGCCACGCTGGGAATGCGATTTATGGGGATCGAGCTGCGCGACGCGTTCGGAGAACGAATGGATCTGGGCAAGGCGCTTGCCCATACTGCGGGCTATTTCGTCAGCATGGCCTTTCCCGTGGTCCAGATCATCTCGGTCATCATGATGATGACCAGCGCCCGTGGCCAGGGTCTGACCGACAGTTTTCTGGGCACCGTCATGATCAATCAACGGGCCTGACCCAAGGTTGCGTGAAACACTTGGCGGTCTCGGGAACGGTTGCTATCATCCCTCCCGAGGCTGGATGGGGATTTCATGCGACATACGCTGCCAATTGCGCCACAATTCTATGTCACGGCACCGCAGCCTTGCCCTTATCTTGGCGGCAGGATGGAACGTAAACTGTTCACCGCCCTGCAAGGCGAAGGGGCTGAACAGCTGAACAATTCCCTGTCTCAACAAGGATTTCGCCGGTCTCAGAATGTGCTCTACCGGCCTTCGTGTACGGATTGCGCCGCCTGCCTGTCAGCCCGGATCGATGTGTCAGCCTTCCAACCGACCAAAAGCCAGAAACGCGCGGCAAAGCGGAACGGATACCTGGAACGCCGCGCAACCTCGCCATGGGCCACGGACGAGCAATACGAGCTGTTCCGCCGTTATCTTGACACCCGTCACGCCGATGGCGGCATGGCTGACATGGATGTTTTCGAATTCGCCGCGATGATCGAGGAAACACCGATCCGCAGCCGCGTTGTGGAATACGCCGATCCTGAAACGGGCGAGTTGATCGCCGTCAGCCTGACCGATGTGCTCGATGACGGTCTAAGTATGGTCTATTCCTTCTACGACCCGGAACAGCCGCAAAACTCACTCGGCACCTACATGATCCTCGACCACATCGACATCGCACGTGAGGCGGGCCTGCCCTATATCTATCTGGGGTACTGGGTCCCCGGCAGTCCCAAGATGGGCTACAAAGCCAAGTTTTCAGGACTTGAGGCCTATATACAGGGGGGCTGGCAAAAGATCAGCGATCCGGATGCCTATACCGGCACATCGCATCACCCCTTATCGGCGCCACCAATCGCCGAACAGGTCGCCAATATCCAGCTCCCTGACCGGCATCCGACCAAAGGCTGACCGCGCGATGAAACAAAGCCTGCATGCCGTCACCCTCGTGGTGCCGGATTACGACGACGCCATCTTGTTTTATACAAAGACGCTCTGCTTCGAACTTATCAAGGACATCGACCTCGGCAATGGCAAGCGCTGGGTTCTGGTCGCGCCTCCCGGTTCGGATAACGGCTGCCTTCTTCTGGCAAAGGCTGACGGACCCGAACAAACCGCCGCCATTGGCAACCAGACCGGCGGACGCGTCGGGTTCTTCCTACAAACCGATGATTTCTACCGCGACCATGCGAACATGCGCGCAAGGGATATCCACTTCGAAGAAGAACCCCGTCACGAACCTTATGGCATTGTCGCAGTCTGGCGTGATCCCTTCGGCAATCGCTGGGACCTGATCCAGTTCACCTGATCCGTATCTTCATCTGGCCGAAAATATCCCGGGGATGAATTGGCCGCAGGCCAAGAAGGGGCTGGCCCCTTGCCCGAAACAAACAGAAAAGGGGGCCAACCGGCCCCCTTTGCAATATTCCCTTCCGGATCGGATCAGTTTGGCATCAGGTCCGGAACGATCGTGACAATCGTCGGGAAGAACCACAAGATCGCGATCCCCATCACCTGGATCAGAACAAACGGAACGATCCCGCGATAAATATGACCTGTTGTGACCTCTTTCGGCGCAACCCCCCGCAAGTAGAACAACGCAAACCCGAAAGGTGGCGTCAGGAAGGACGTCTGAAGGTTCACCGCCACCATGATTGTGACCCATTTCGGATCGAAAGAGCCGCCATAGATCACAGGGCCCACGATAGGGATCACGATGTAGATGATCTCAAGGAAATCCAGCACGAACCCCAGAATGAACAGCACCAGCATCACGATCAGGAAAACCGTGAACTCGTTGTCAAAGCTCTTCAGGAATTGCTGGATATAATGCTCCCCTCCGAATGAAATCACCACGAGGTTCAGCAACTGCGATCCGATCAGGATGGTGAACACCATCGAGGTCACCTTGGCCGTCTCGCGCACCACCGGGGTCAATACACCGCTGGAATAGAGCACCCAGCATCCGTACAACAGCCCGAACAGGGCGTACAGGTAAGCCGCATAGGCAATGATGAAGGCGATCCAGGTTTCTACCGTCACACTGCCTTGATTGATACGCAGGTCAAAGTTGACCCCCATCAGCAATGCAATGACAACGGCGAAGGTCGACCAGATGACCACTTTGCCCGAGCGGCCTTGATCCTGCAGCTTGCGATAGGCTGCCAGCATGATCGCGCCACCCGCACCCAGCGCAGCCGCCGGTGTCGGATTGGTGACACCACCCAGGATCGAGCCCAGCACCGCGATGATCAGAACAAGTGGAGGAAAGACCACACGGATCAGATCGTTTGTGGCACAGCGGGCTGCAGCCTCTTTGCAGCCATACATGGCCAGCGCGAACGGCAGGGCGAGCAGCACGAATGTCAGGCCAGAGGATGTGGTCGGCGATATCATCAAGATGTCGACCAATGCCATCAGCAACAACCCGATCGCGCCAAGGATCAGCGGCTGCGGTGACCGCGACGGTGCGATACCACGGCCCAGAACCAGGGTCAGACCCAGCAGAACAAGGGTTACCGCCACTCCGGTGCCGATCGGCGCCGCATCGGCAATCCTTTTTTGCTGTTCGGCCGCCAGTTCCTCTTCTGTCAGGCGATGCGCTTCGGCTGTGCCGCCAGCGGCATCAATTGCCTCCTGCTCGGCAACAGCCTGATCCCAGGCAACCTGCCCGTGCAGATCGATCATCGACGCCTTGCACTCTGCCGACACGTTGGTCCGCAACGACGCACCCTCGCCAATATCCGAAAAGGCCGAGACCGAGATATTCTGGCTTCCGATCACACCGACATTGCCCAGAAGGACCGCACCGACGATCAGGGCAACCGGCGCACCCAGCAACCATGTCAGGCCTTCTGACCGCGTTATGGGTTCCCCGGAGCCACCGGACACAGCCACTGCAGGCGCCTTGTGCGGGTTCAGCAGCGCATAGCCAAAGGCGTAGAGCGCGTAGAGCAGCGCGAGCATGATCCCCGGCAGCAGCGCAGCCTGGAACAACGTCCCGACCGAGACAACCGCAGGCTCACCCAGATAGGTCAGCGCGTCGGTACAACCGGCTTCAACAGCCCGGGTTTCCTGCGCTGTCGAATACAGATCCCCCGCCAATGTGCCCAGCAGGACGATCACGATCGACGGTGGAATGATTTGCCCCAAGGTGCCCGATGCCGCGATCACACCGGTCGCCAGTTCCGGCGAATAGTTGTTGCGCAACATGGTTGGAAGCGCCAACAGGCCCATCGTCACAACGGTCGCGCCAACGATACCGGTCGAAGCCGCAAGGAACGCCCCCACAACCACAATCGACACGGCCAGACCACCCGGAAGCGGGCCAAAAACCCGCGCCATTGTGGTCAGAAGATCGTTGGCAATCTTTGACCGCTCCAGCGTGATGCCCATCAGAACGAACATGAGCACGGCCAGAAGGGTCTCGATGGATTGCCCGGCCAGCACGCGCTCGTTCATGCGGTTCACGATGAACGACACGTTCCGGTCCAGCGCGGTTTCCCAGCCCGAGGCAAAAACCGGTTCGGCGAGCCTTGGCAAATCCGGGTATCGGAACACGGATATGGTGTCCGGCTTGATCCCGGAGTTCACAAGGTCCCGATAACTTTGCGATCCGACGTCAATCGCCTGGTGGATCAGCAACCCCGCGCTGTCCAGCGCGGCGATGATGCCAAAGGATATGATCCCTGCCCCGCCGATGGCAAAAGCCACCGGAAAGCCGGAAAGAATGCCCCCGAAAAGGCAAAAGAATACGATAATGAGGCCTATCTCGACGCCATCAAGTCCGAATAGCATTGTCTTTGTCTCCGCCCTTAATGCGCGCCTTCATAGGCTTCTTCGCCCTCACCAAGGCTGTCCTTGTCGAGGTATTTTCCAACGCTGTCCGGTCCTTCCACGTATTCCAGATACGACCGGTACAAAAACGCGATGGCGTGCAGGAACACCATGGCCGCAAACGCCACCAGAAGGATCTTGAACAGGAAGTAGGCATTGAACCCGTTGGGGCTGAACCCGATGGTTTCCACGTTCCAGCGCAAGGCGCGGGACTTGGCCACCAGACGGTCCAGCGCGTCACTGGCCGAAGGGTTCGGCACGATCAGGTGACGCCACAGGAAGAACCAGCCGTACATCCAGGTCAGCACCGCCATTGGCATCATGAACAGCAACGCACCGCACATATCGACCACACGCTTGGCGCGGTGGCTGATACCGGCATAGATCAGATCAACGCGCACATGCCCGCCCTGCACAAATGTGTAGGTACAACACAGACAAACAACCATGGCGTTATACAGTTTCAGCTCTTCCGCGAACCAGCTGATATCCATCTGGAACGGTATTCCCAGACCGAAGGACATATCAGGACGGGTAAAGACCCGTTGCATGAATACGATGACGATCTGCTGAATCACCATCAGCAGACCCGCCCAGGCAAAGAACCGCCCGGTGGTGTTTGCAAAACCTTCCAGGCCGCGCACGATGGCCCACATGAAGTTCCGGTAATACAACCCGACGGCTGTCAGAACCAAAAAGAAGGTGAACACCACAAAGAAGAACTCGACCGAGCCGCCGTAATAGACAAAGCGCATGATCGACGCCTTGTCAGACCAGTCCAGCCAGAGCTGCGGATGCGTGACCGCATATCCGAAATTATAGAAGGCTTCGGCAATGTTCTGAATGAACCAGACCAGTCCATTCCACAGGGCGCCGAAGAACGAGATACCGTTTTCGTCCTGCATGTTGTCCCCAGGTCGTCTCAGTTGCGCGCAGGCATATTGTGGCTTGCCCAAGTCCCTTCACGCAACGGGAAAGGCTTCCCCGCAAGGCGCGGGGAAACCGTTTTTCCTTTGATCAGGAAGGCTTAGCCGCGAACACGGTCACGCTGTGCGGTGTAGACACCCGACGACAGGTTGTTCCATGCCGACGAAGCCGCCATCGACGACATCGCGCTGTCGTGGATCTTCTTGAACAGCTCATCGCTCATGTTCTCGTCCAGAACTTCCTGGCTGGCCTTGCCGAACGCATCCCAGACACTGTCGGGGAATTCCAGGACCTTGACGCCACCGGCCTGCAGGCGCTGCAGCGCTGCACCATTGTTGGCTAGGAACTGCGCCAGGTTCCACTGGTGTGCTTCTGCGGCAGCGATCTCGATGATCTTCTGCTGGGCCGGGGTCAGTTCATTGAACACGTCGCGGTTGGTTGCCAGCGACAGACCTGCGCCCGGCTCGTGGAAGCCCGCGGTGTAGTAGGTCTTGGTGATTTCCTGGAAGCCCGCTTTTTCATCGGCCCAGGGTCCGATCCACTCGGTTCCGTCAATCGCGCCGGACGACAGCGCCTGATACACTTCAGAACCGGGGATGTTCTGAACGGACGCGCCCAGTTTGCCCAGTGCTTTACCGCCCAGACCGGGCATACGGAACTTCAGACCATTGAAGTCTTCGGGGCTGTTGATCTCTTTCGAGAACCAGCCGCCCGCCTGCGCACCGGTGTTACCGGCCAAGAAGGACTTCAGGCCAAAGATTTCGCCCAGCTCATCATGCAGCTCCATACCGCCGTCATGATAGTACCAGTTCACCAGTTCCTGCGCGGTCATGCCGAAGGGTACGGCCGTAAAGAACGCATAGCCCGGGTGCTGACCGACAAAGTAATAGTCAGCGGCGTGATACATGTCGGCCTGACCGGACGAAACCGCGTCAAACACCTCGAACGCGCCAACCAGTTCTCCTGCCGCTTTGATCTCGACATTCAGGCTGCCATCCGACATCGCGTTGATGCTGTCGGCACAACGCTGCGCACTGTCAAACACGCCAGCCAGACCACGACCCCACGAGGTCACCATGGTCAGTGTGCGCTGTCCCTGCGCATAGGCCGGAGCCGCCAGAGCGGTTGCTGCAGCTGCCGAGCCGCCCAGCGCGGATTTTTTCAGAAATGAACGACGATCCATATGAGTGTTCCTCCCCTTCATAGTCACGATCCGGCAGTACCGGATCTGTCGCATTCAGTGCGCGTCAGCCTAATGTGAGCGAAGCGAAAGGGAATACCTACTACTGCGTAGAGAATCGATTTCTTTTGGGGATGCGGTGAAATTTCCGAATGAAAACTCCAACAAAAACGGCCCAAATACCGGAATTTCACAGACCAACGCCAATCTTTTTGCATTTTTGCCGCCGCTTGCGTATCGATTCGTCCATGCAAAGACTTCGACATCTGGTCTCGCTGACCTATGCGCAGAAACTGTCGCTGGTGGCCGCAATCCCGCTGGTTGTGGCCGTGGCCGCAATCGCTGTGCTTGTCGCATATGAGGCGCGTGCGACCGCCGAGCGCGAGATCGAAGCCCTGGAGCGCAGCCTGATCGAAGCCAAGAAAGAAGAACTGCGCAACTACGTGACGCAGGCGCGCAATGGTTTTGCCTATATCTATGGCCGCGCTGAACCGGATGACGAGGTGTCAAAGAACCTTGTCTCGCAGATACTTTCGGCAATGATCTATGGGCAGGACGGGTTCTTTTTTGTTTACGACTATGATGGCAACAATCTGGTCAGCCCCCGTCAGACACAATTTATCAACCGCAACTGGGAAGGTCTGACCGACAGCGATGGCACGCCCATCGTTGACGAGTTCATTCGCCTCGCCCGTCAGGGGGCCGGGTGGCACAGCTTCATGTGGGAAAAACCCTCGACCGGGGATGAGGCGCAGATGATCGCCTACGTCGTCGGGTTGCAGGACTGGCGCTGGGTCGTGGGTACCGGGGTCTTCATTGACGACATTGTCGCCACGGTCGCCAACGCAAGGGCCGAGGTCGAGGCCCGCGTGCAGCGCACCTTCATGTATATCGGCGCCATTGTTGTTGCTGCCGTTCTGATTGTCTTTGCCTCGGGCATGTTGCTGAACATTCGCGAGCGGCGGTTGGCGGATGCCAAGCTGAAGGAACTGACGCAACGTGTCTTCGACGCGCAGGAAGAAGAACGCGGCCGGGTTGCCCGCGAACTGCATGATGGCATCAGCCAGATCCTTGTGGGTGTACGCTATGCGCTGGACAATGCGCGCCGCCGTCTGTTGCGCGGCGATGATGCAGGTGCGCGCGATCCGCTGGACAAAGGCATCGACCATCTTCGCACCGCCATCACCGAGGTCCGTCGCATCAGCCGTGACCTGCGCCCCGGCGTGCTGGACGACCTTGGTCTTGGACCTGCGCTGAAGGCTCTGACCGACGATTTTCGCGAACGAACCGGGATCGAGACTGAGTTTTCCACCGTCGTATTCCGCAACCGGCTGGATCAGGACAGCAAGATCGCGCTCTATCGCATCGCCCAAGAGGCGCTGACAAATATCGAACGCCACGCCGACGCCTCTTATGTGACGATTGACCTGCGCGGCCACAAGAAAGGCGCAACCATGCGGATCACCGACAATGGCCGTGGCTTGCGCGCAGAATCCGGGACCCCGACCACCGGCATCGGTCTGCGCAACATGCAGGAACGAATTGAGCAACTTGACGGATCGCTGCGTATTCTGTCATCACGCGGGCCGCGCGGCGGTACGGTAATCGAGGCCAGTCTGCCGCTGAGCCACCTGTTGCCACCGCAGGAAGACGCAACTCCGAACCGAAAGGCCGGTACATGAGCGCCAAGAATATCCGAGTTCTAATTGTCGACGATCATCCCATGGTGGCCGAGGGCATTCAGTCGATCCTTGAAAGCTACGACGATATCGAAGTGGTTGGGACACTCGGCAGCGGTCAGGCCGCGGTGGATCATGCGGTTGGCCTTTCCCCGGATGTCATCCTGATGGACCTGAACATGCCTGGCCTCGGCGGCCTCAGCGCCACGGAGATCATTCTGGAACGTCTGCCCGATACGTGCATCCTGATCCTGTCGATGCATGACAGCCCCGAATATATTTCGACCGCGCTCAGCCACGGTGCAAAAGGCTATGTTCTCAAAGATGTCCCAACCGAAGAGATCAAGCAGGCCATCGATGCGGTCATGCGGGGTGAGCAGTATCTGTGCACCGGCGCAAGTGGATCCCTGAAGCCCAAAGGCGGCGACGCGCGCGAGGCGCTGACAGGGCGCGAGCAAACAATTCTGCTGGAACTGGCGCAGGGCAAATCAAACAAAGAGGTTGCACAAAAGCTGGATATCTCGGTGCGAACGGTTGAAACGCATCGCAAGAACATCAAGCGCAAACTGGGAATTTCCTCGACCGCCGGGCTGACCCGCTATGCGCTGGAACATGGCATGCTGCAAGGCACCGGGGTCGGCTTCTGATCGATGCGCGGTCGCAGCCCAGTGCTGCCTTACCCAACTAGAGGAGGCTTGCCGCAAGCATAGCGATAACAGGCGGGAGCGTTCACGCCCGGGGTCTGATATCCTGACCAAAGAACACAAGTGTTCCGTCTTCATCCAGAATGTGAAACTCACGCTGCAAATAAGGTTGGTCGAACGGAGGCCGAACGCGCCCCTCGGGCAGATCGGCCAACCCAGCCCGCAAGTTTTCATAAAAGCCGTCGATATCGTCTACATCAACATAAAACGACTGGTCGTCGCCCAACGCCTTGCCATCCTCTCGCGGTGGGCATTCCAACAACCGAATGGCGACCGGGCCAAGTGACAAAAATGCGTAATTGTCCTGCTTGAAGCTACAGGTAAATCCTAGTCGCTTACAGTAGAAATCAATCTGGTTCTGCAAGGATGAACACAGTACAAATGGGGTAAGTTGCAAAATCTTGGGCATCTGAAGCTCCGAACAGGAAATAGTTTCAGTTTACCCGTGATGATCTGTTAATCCAGCAACTGATCCCTTCGCAAACCCGCACGCTCGTAATGGTGCGGCAACACGCGTCCATAGAGCTGCTGCGTCCGCTCGATCCCGCCGCACATGCCTTCGGCCTCGACAAATGAAAAGATACCCACATACCGCCGCCGCGTGCCCTTGACCGGTGCGACCCTGTGCAGGGAATAGCGGCCTTTGAATATCTGCAAATCCCCAGGTCGCAATTCCAGCCGATGAACACGCGCCGTGTTTCCATCCAGAACCGAAGCGACCTGATCGAAATTCTCATCCTCGGCTGAGCGCAGATTGGGCGCGTATTCGAATGCACCGCCCTGCTCGCCATTCTGGATCGCCAGTGTCACGGTGTAGTTGTTGGTGTCGAAATGCCAGGGAAAGCCCTGCCCCTCTTCCACGACATTGATGATCACGTCTGCCAACGGGTCGTCGTAACGAAAGAAGCGGTCCTCAGGCTCATCCAGCGCATCCCGAATGAAGGGAAGAAATCCGCTAAACTCGTAAATCCTGCGCAGAGGACCGGACTGCGCAAAATTGTCGGCAGGAACAAACGCGTTCGAACGGTCATAGAACCGTCTGATCGGATGGGCGGCGTCGAACCGTGGGTCGTCTTTGGTGAAATAGGCATTTGTACGATTGAAAGACCGGTGTGCATTGGGCGCCACCTCGTCGGCCTCTTGCACCAAAAGCTCGATCCCCTGTGCATGTGCGAAACCCGGTAGAACCGCACATCCGTCCTGTTCCAACTCGCGCCGCAAATCCTCGATCAATCGCCTGTAAGCTGGCGAATCCGAGCGATCGATCGGATATCGTCCCAGATCTACCAGGTCCTGTAACATGCTCCGCCTCCCTCGTTTGCGACCACAAGGTCAGCGTGACCCAGACAAAACACCGGATCATGCCAGTTTCAGACATCGGCCTGACGCATTCAGACCTTCATACCTGTCCCGCCCTCAGGAGAACGACCGCCCTTTTCCCGGAAATTCCGGGCATGCGGCAATCTGCGCAACAAAATTTCGCAAAATACCGCCATTGAGATAGAAAATTGGTAGATTTGCCTGTTGACGCTCCTCCCCCCCGACCATAATGTCCCCTGCAAGCAAAAAGGAGCCTCTGGCGATGAGAACGCTAGTCGTAATCGTAGGAACCACGCGCATGGGCCGGTAACGGTAAACCATAATCGAACCCATGCGCCTCCGAAAATTCGGGGGCTTTTTTTTGTCAAACGCAAGACACATGTCGCGAACGGAGCAAAGCAGATGACACGTGAGATGACCGGCGCAAAGATGGTGGTTCAGGCCCTCAAGGATCAGGGCGTGGACACGGTATTCGGATACCCCGGTGGCGCCGTCCTACCGATCTATGACGAGATCTTTCTGCAAAACGACATTCGCCACATTCTGGTGCGTCACGAACAGGGTGCAATCCACGCCGCCGAAGGCTATGCGCGGTCGACCGGCAAGCCGGGTGTTGCGCTTGTAACCTCTGGTCCCGGTGCCACAAACGCCGTTACCGGCCTGACCGATGCGTTGCTGGACTCGATCCCGATTGTGGTTCTGACCGGACAGGTCCCGACCTTCATGATCGGATCGGATGCCTTTCAGGAGGCCGACACCGTTGGCATCACCCGCCCCTGCACCAAACATAACTGGCTGGTAAAGGACACGAATTCGCTGGCCGAAACGCTGCACGAGGCTTTCCATGTGGCCAAGTCGGGCCGTCCCGGCCCGGTTCTGATCGACATTCCCAAGGATGTGCAGTTTGCCACGGGTGAATACAACAGTCCGAAACCTTCGACCTCGCACTACCAGCCTGTGCTGAAAGGCGATCTGGAGGAAATCAACGAGCTTGTTGCAGCCATTGAAAAAGCGAAGAAGCCGGTTTTCTATACGGGCGGTGGCGTCATCAATTCTGGCCCCGCAGCCAGCCAGTTGCTGCGCGAACTGGTGGATTCCACCGGCTTCCCGATCACCTCAACCCTGATGGGTCTGGGCGCTTATCCCGCGTCGGGCGAAAACTGGTTGGGTATGCTGGGGATGCACGGCCTTTACGAGGCGAACCTTGCAATGCATGGCTGTGACCTGATGATCAACATCGGCGCACGGTTCGACGACCGGATCACAGGGCGCATTGACGCGTTCTCTCCAAAGTCCAAGAAAGCCCATATCGACATTGATCCGTCTTCGATCAACAAGGTCATCCGTGTGGACATCCCGATTGTCGGCGACGTGGCGCATGTACTGGAAGACATTCTGAAGGTGTGGAAATCACGCGGGCGCAAGACCGATGCAGCAGCCGTCAAGAAATGGCAGGCACAGATCTCCGAATGGCGCAAGATTAACTGTCTGTCCTACACCAACAGCGAAAAGTCGATCAAACCGCAATATGCGCTGCAACGTCTTGAAGAGCTGACGAAAAAGCATGACCGCTATATCACCACCGAGGTTGGCCAGCACCAGATGTGGGCAGCACAATATCTTGGGTTCGAAGACCCCAACCGCTGGATGACATCGGGCGGGTTGGGCACTATGGGCTACGGCTTCCCCGCCTCCATCGGTGTCCAGATGGCACATCCGGACGCGCTGGTAATCAACGTCGCCGGTGAAGCCTCTTGGCTCATGAACATGCAGGAAATGGGCACGGCCGTTCAGTACCGCCTGCCCGTCAAGCAGTTCATCCTGAACAACGAGCGCCTTGGCATGGTCCGTCAGTGGCAGGAACTGCTGCATGGCGAGCGCTATTCGCACAGCTGGTCCGAAGCCCTGCCCGATTTCGTGAAACTCGCCGAGGCGTTTGGCGCCAAAGGTATCCTGTGTTCCGACCCCGCCGATCTGGACGACGCGATCATGGAAATGATCAACTATGACGGTCCGGTAATCTTCGACTGTGTGGTAGAGAAGCACGAGAACTGCTTCCCCATGATCCCGTCGGGCAAGGCACATAACGAGATGCTTTTGGGCGAAGCCGAGACGCAGGGCGTGATCGACAGCAAAGGTTCGGTTCTGGTCTGATACCGTCCAAGGATTATCGCCGGGCGACTATTGCACTCGGCAAACACAGGATGATGAAAGGGACATAAATGTCTGCCCTACATATCAAAAAAGGCTCCAATCGCCATTCGGCCTACAACCTACGACCTACCTTCTCGGACGTGCAGGAACGCCACACCATTGCCGTGCTGGTCGAGAACGAACCCGGTGTCCTGGCCCGTGTGATCGGACTGTTCTCGGGGCGCGGATACAACATCGAAAGCCTGACCGTGGCCGAGGTGGATCACACAGGACACCTGAGCCGCATCACCATTGTCACCACCGGCACACCGCAGGTGATCGAACAGATCAAGGCGCAGCTGGGCCGGATCGTGACTGTCCACGACGTGCATGACCTGACGGTCGAAGGCCCTTCGGTTGAACGCGAACTTGCCATTATCAAGGTCGTGGGTGAAGGCGACAAACGAGTCGAGGCGCTGCGCCTGGCTGACATCTTCCGCGCCAATGTGGTTGACAGCACCCTGAACTCTTTCATCTTCGAAATCACCGGCGCGCCCGACAAGATCGACGCTTTTGCTGACCTGATGCGCCCGCTGGGCCTGATGGAAATCGCCCGTACCGGCGTGGCGGCCCTGCTGCGCGGCGACTGAACAACATGCCCGCCTTGGGGATTATCTTGCCCCCAGGTGGGAACACTATTTGAGGTTGGTGGGCCTTTCAAAAAACGGCCCAAACGCCTTTCTATGCGCTAAATTTGCCATAGAACTGTCTTTTCCAGATAAAGATCAGTCATTTTTAGATAAAGCTTATTGCCATTGCGCTTTATGGCTTTAGCCTTGATGCCGCAACGCGACGTGGGGATACGTTGCTTGGGGTCAATCTGTACGATTTTTCACTGCGCGCCGGGGCTTGGTTCCAGTGCTGCGATGGTTTTTCAGGAATCTCAGCAAGACGTGGGCATCCATGACCAACGACATTCGCAGCCCGGCTGAACTTCGCGCGATGTTTGGCGCGAACCTGCGGCAATTGGCACGAAGGTATCGGTCAGTCTCGGCACTGTGCCGCAAGCTTGGCGTAAATCGCACGCAATTCAACAGGTATCTTTCGGGCGAAAGTGTTCCACGGCCAGATGTTCTGGATCGCATCTGTCGGTTTTTCGACGTGGATGCGCGCATTCTTCTGAAGCCGCTGGACGAAATTGAAAAGGTCGAGGATCACGCCGCGAAAACTGCCTTGACCGAGTTTCTTGGGTCAGGTGTGGACATGATCGCCAGAACTGCGTTTTCTCCGGGGTTTTACGCCGTGATCGAAAGCGTCTCGGCCTCGCACCGTATGACCCTTCTGCACGCCCGGCCACAGGCCCAATGCACATTGATACGCGGATATGTGTCGCGCGCGGCGATGCCTGAGGCAACGCCGCAAGCGCGCGAAATACAGGGGATCGTCGCCTGCTCCGGCGATTCCGTCTATATGCTGACCTCTCAGCGGGAGGGTCAAAACAGTCGCGTTTATATGATTTCACCCGATCCGACGGGAACAGCGGTTCAGTGGCGGGGTACGGTTATCAGCCCGGCCACCCCTGAAGCACCGGAGCCCGTGGTTCTGAAATATCTCGGGCATGATGCAGCTGCAATTTTCGCCGCTGCGCGGCTGTCTACGAACAATCCGGCTCAGCAACTCTGACCGGTTATCTCAGGACGATGCTTCCCCGCCTTCGACTTGGGTGATTTGTCTATACAGGTGCCAACTGGCGTGGCCCAACAGTGGCAGGACCACCAGAAGGCCCAGAAACCAGGGCACCATGGCCAGGAACGTCAGAACAGCGATGATTACCCCCCAGACAAGCATCACCGGAAAATTTCCGGACACATAGGTAAAGCTTGCAATCATCGCCGTGACAAAATCCAGTTCGCGGTCCAACAGCAGTGGGATCGACAAAACAGTGATCATATACAGAACGGTTGCGAAAACCGCCCCAACCACCGTGCCCACAGCCAGCATTGTCAGGCCGTTCACCGTCAGAAAGACTTCAAGCGAGGACGACACGTTTGTCATCGTAGCCAGCCCAAGGAATAGGGCAAAGATCATGTGCCCCAGAAAAAACCAGAACAGAAACACCACGACGATGATGGCACAGATCGACGGCAATTGCCGGCGGCTTTGTTGCAGCACGACACCAAAGATCGCGCCAAGGTCCAGCGGTTCGCCCTGTTCCAGCCGGTGCGACACCTCATAAAGGCCAACAGCGGCAAACGGGCCGATCAACGGAAAGCCAATGGCTGCCAGAACCAGCCAGAAGGTTGTACCGGTCTGGATGGTGACCCATGCCATTGCCCATCCCGCAAGCACGTAGAACCCGGCAAAGATCAACCCGAACTGCGGCGCACGCAGAAAGTCGGCCCAGGCGCGCTTCAACGCCGTGCGCAGCATAGCGGTATCTACCGGGCGCATGTCTGGAACACCAAAAGGCTTTTCCATGTCGTTTTCTCCTCCCTTACCGACGTTATGACATCGCCGGTCTCTTGTTTGGCCAGTCAATTTCGGCGTGATAAGCCGCTCCGACCGACAGTAATTTGTGATCCGACCCTCTTGGTCCAAACAATTGAAAGCCCATGGGCAGACCCTGCACACCAAATCCCGCGGGTGCGGCCAGACAAGGCAAGCCGATCAGGCTGACCGGTACCGTGACATGCATCCAGCGATGATATGTATCCATTGCGCGGTCCGCGATCCGGGTGGGGTATGGCGTTTCGATCCCAAACGGCCAAACCTGTGCGGATGGCAGGACAAGGGCATCAAACTGCTCGAACAGTTCAGCCGCGCGCCGGAACCATTCTGACCGGATTACGCTGGCGTGATGCACATCCATGGCACTCATCGTCAGACCCCGGTCCAGCTCCCACTGGGCTGTGTCTTTCAGATGGTTCCGTCGTTCAGCCAAGGGTTCAAGCCCCGCAGCAACACTCCAGGATCGCAGGGTGATCCAACTGGTCCATAACCGTTCGGCATCAAAAGGCGGGGCGACATGTTCAACGCGCGCGCCCTGCGCTTCGAACACCTTCATCGCATCTTGGCACAGCTCAAGAATTCCGGCTTCAATAGGAAAGGCCTCGCCCCAATCGCCCAGCCAGCCAATGCGCAACCCGTTCAGATCTGCTGCGACCACCGGGGAAACCCGTGCGTATTCTCCGACCAATGGCAGGCGCGGATCGGGCCCCGAGATCACATCGAGCAGGATACCCAAATCTTCGGGACTGCGCGCCATCGGCCCCAGCGTGGACAGTTGATGCAGGAAACTGTCACCCACAGGATCAGACGGCACCCTGCCCCAGCTTGGGCGAAAGCCGTAGACGTTGTTCCAGGCTGCCGGGTTGCGCAGGCTGCCCATCATGTCAGACCCGTCGGCCAATGCCACCATACCCGTTGCCAAAGCCACTGCCGCACCACCGGATGAGCCGCCGCAGGTGAAACTGGCATCATACGGGTTGCGCGTTGCACCATAGACCGGGTTGAACGTGTGCGAGCCCAGCCCGAATTCCGGTGTGTTGGTCTTGCCGATCAGGATGGCGCCCGCGGCCCTCATCCTTACGGCAATCAGATCATCCCTGTCAGGAACGACATCCCTGAAAACAGGCGATCCGTGCGACGAGACAATACCTGCCACATTGACCAAATCCTTGACCGCAATTGGCAAGCCGTGCAGCGTGCCAGTGACGGGGCCGCTGTCGCGGGCCTGTGCTTCGGCCATCAGTTCACTCTTGTCCAGCAGCGCCACGATGGCGTTCACGTCACCGTTGACCTTGGCAATACGATCCAGCGTGGCCTGCATGACTTCCGTGGCCGAAACCTGCCGGGTAGCCAGTTGGTTCAGAAGCTCTGTGGCAGATATCCGGGTCAGGTCCATAACACGCCAGTCTGTTGTTGGTCTTCGACAGCCTAGCGAGCGGTTCACCTCATTTAAACCCACTGTTTAGATGTATCTTTTCTTGTCTTACTAACAACAGCATCACAGTGCTTTGCGGTGCAATGGCAGGTTGCTGTCCCGGCCCAGCCAATACCGTAGGCAAACGGCAATGGCCGCGCTACTCAACACCAGCCAGACCCCACCCCACAGCATCGCGGTGCCGCCGAATTCCTCGGCCAGTAGGAACGCGTCCGAGTGCGCGCCGGACCGTCGGATGGTGTCATCAAAGATATCAAACGGGACATAGATCATGCTGGTCAGCCCGATGACGCGCAGCACCAGATCACTGACCTCGTGGCTCATGAACCACGCTGTCGCAATCATTGCGGCCCCGACGCCTGCGCAAAATAACAAGGCGAAAGCATCGCGTATGTACAGCAGTGCGATCAGACACATGATTGCGCCGAAAACAGCCAAAACAGCCCGGTCAACATTTGTCCGTAAGGCGATGATCAAAAGCGCCATGCCAAACACGAGCGAGCCGAGATAGCCGGCGGACAGGCTGAGAAACCTGCTGCCGCCCCGGCCGATCACCATCCCTCCTTGCTGGGGTGAGATCGTGAAACTCTCGACCGAACCGCCAGTCAGTAGGATTGTCACGGCATGAGACAGCTCATGCAGAAAGACGACCAGAATTTTCAGCGGAACTACAACCGGCGTGTTCCAGAGCGCAAAGACCAGACCGGTGATCAGGATTAGCTGCCAGTGCCCTTTCAGCAGGTCCAGAAAGGAACGCTGGCGTGTCACCTTAGCTGTCGCCCTGCGCCTCGGATCGACTTTTGCCTGACACGTTCAGGGCCAAGGTTGCCGCCATGAATCCGTCCAGGTCCCCGTCCAGAACACCTTTGGTATCCGAGGTTTCGTGATTGGTTCGCAGGTCCTTGACCATCTGATAGGGCTGCAACACGTAAGACCGGATTTGGTTGCCCCAGCCCGCATCGCCCTTAGCCTCGTGCGCCGCGTTGATATCCGCGTTGCGGCGATCCAGTTCCTGCTGGTACAGGCGCGATTTCAGGGCTTTCATGGCAATATCGCGGTTCTGGTGCTGCGACTTTTCCGAACTGGTCACAACAATCCCGGTCGGGATGTGCGTGATCCGAACGGCCGAGTCGGTGGTGTTCACGTGCTGGCCACCAGCCCCCGAAGACCGGTAGGTGTCGATGCGGATATCGGCCGGGTTCACCTCGATCTCGATATTGTCGTCGACCACCGGATAGACCCAGACCGAGCTGAAAGACGTATGGCGTTTTGCCGCCGAGTCATAGGGCGAGATCCGCACCAACCGGTGTACGCCGCTTTCCGATTTTAGCCAGCCATAGGCGTTGTGGCCGGAAATCTTGTAGGCTGCGGATTTGATCCCCGCTTCTTCGCCCGGTGTCTCGGATTGCAGCTCGACCGTGTAACCCTTTTTCTCGGCCCAGCGCACATACATGCGCGCCAGCATCGACGCCCAGTCGCAGCTTTCGGTTCCCCCCGCGCCCGAGTTGATTTCGAGGAAGGTATCATTGCTGTCAGCCTCGCCGTCCAGCAGCGCCTCAAGCTCTTTTTTTGCAGCCTTGGTTTTCAGCGTCTTGATCGCGGCTTCGGCATCCTGAACGACTTCCTGGTCTTCCTCCATCTCGCCCAACTCAATCAGTTCGATATTGTCGCTGAGGTCGGTCTTGATGGATTCATACGTTTCGATTGCATCGACCAGCAACTGCCGCTCGCGCATCAGTTTCTGCGCATTTTCAGGGTTATCCCAAAGGTTGGGGTCTTCGACACGCGCGTTGAATTCTTCAAGGCGATGCGGCGCGGTTTCATAGTCCATACGCTGCGCCAGCAGCTCCAGTGACTTTTTGATATCCGCCACGATGTTCTGGGTTTCGGCGCGCATGGTCTTGTCCCAACTTGCTCAATCAGGCCTGCGTGATAGCAAGAGGTGCGAGACACCACAAGACAGGCTGGACGCTGAAACAGCTATCGTGCTTTCAATCAGAAAGATGCGCAATCGCCCGAATTTCCACCAGCGCCCCTTCCCGTCGCAATCCCGCAACTTCAACTGCGGTCCAGGCCGGGTAAGGCGCGGTCAGAACCTCAAGGCGCACGCGGTCAAACACGTCGAAATGATCTCGCATTTCAACATGGTAGGTCGTCATCTCGACCACCGCATCCAATCCAAGGTCGGCTTCCTTCAAGACCTCTGCAATCTTTGCAAAGGCGTTTCGGAATTGTTGTTCCGGATCGCTTGGCATCGAGCCGTCCGCCGCGCTTCCGGTCATGCCGGTGAGAAACACGTGCTGGCCCGAGAGGACGCCCGGAGAAATGCGCAACTGTCCGGGTGCCCCCAACAAAGAATGCGGAATCAGCGGGGTTTTAGCCAATTGGAACGCGCCTTGTCAGTAAAGCCCGCCGGTGCTCAGGTCCCCTTGGGAAGCTTTCGGACCAACGGTCACGGTCTGGCCCGTCGACGTCTGAACCTGTACGCCCGCGCGCTGGACTTCTTCAAACAATGGCAGGTCCGATCCGATGGCAAAACCACCATCATAGACACGGTCGATAAAACCATCGACGCCGTCGCGGAAGAATTCGGCCACGACATAGTCACCGGTGGCATCATCGGGCAGACGGGCCCCGCTGAAGCGGTCGATCTTGATGAAATGACCACCTTCCGGCACTTCGAACGGACCGCCGCCGTATTTTTCGACCGCTTTTTCCATGAAGCTCTGGAACACAGGGCCACACAGCGTGCCACCATAGGCCCCACGTCCCATCGGACGCGGTCGGTCATAACCGATGTAGCAACCGGCCACGATGTTCGACGTAAAGCCGATGAACCACGCATCCTTGGAGTCGTTGGTGGTTCCGGTTTTGCCCGCTGTTGGCACGGGTAGATTCACAACGCTGGATGCCGTCCCGCGATCGACCACACCCTTCATCATCGATGTCAGTTGATAGGCGGTGATCGCATCCATGACCTGCGCGCGATCCGTGACAAGGGTGGGCGATTCATCTGGTTCCAGCCAGGTCGAGTTACAGTCCAGACACTGACGGTCATCGTGGCGATAGATGGTTTTTCCGAACCGGTCCTGAATGCGGTCGACCAGAGTGGGTTCCACACGCTGGCCGCCATTGGCGAACATCGCGTAGGCCGCGACCATCTTGTAAAGTGTAGTTTCCTCGGCCCCCAGCGAGTTGGCCAAAAACGCGCCCATCCTGTCATAGACACCGAACCGTTCCGCATAGCCCGCAACGACAGGCATTGTAACTTCCTGCGCCAGACGGATGGTCATCAGGTTCCGCGACTGTTCTATCCCTGTGCGCAAAGGAGTTGGACCGTAGAATTTGTTGGAAGAGTTCTTGGGGCGCCACAGCCCCTGCGGCGTGTTCACTTCGATCGGCGCATCGACGACGATGGTCGCGGGGCTGTATCCGCTGTCCAGCGCAGCAGCATAGACAAACGGCTTGAAGGACGATCCCGGCTGGCGCTGTGCCTGTGTGGCCCGGTTGAACACGGTGTCCTGATACGAGAACCCGCCCTGCATCGCCAGAACGCGACCCGAGTTCACATCCATCGCGACAAAGGCACCCTGCACCTCTGGCACCTGGCGGGCTGACCATTGCCCATCTTCACCCGCAACAACAAGAATGACATCGCCGCGCTTGAAGTTGGCCGCAAAATCACCCTGCATCCATTTGATGTCCGCGCGCGGGATTATCCCATCGGCAGGACCTTCTTCGACACCAACTGTCAGTTGCTGGTCGGTCATGCCCAGGACCACGGCGGGATACCACCGGGTTGGCAGAATGACGTCGCGCGGAACTTCCACGGCCGCCAGCGCCTCGCGCCATTGCGCCTCATCCGCTAGTTTTTCTTCCGGGATCACGTCACCTGTTCCGCGCCATTTGCCACGGGAGCGGTCATATTTCTCGAGCGCCTCGCGCAAGGCACGTGCGGCCTCAACCTGCATTTCCTCATCCACCGATGCCCGCACGGTGAAGCCGCCCGTAAAGAACTCGCCCTCACCAAAATCTTCGCTCAGCTGGCGACGGATTTCGTCGGTGAAATAGTCTCGGGGCGGCAGGGCTGTACGGAAACTTTCAAAATCTCCGTTCTGGACTGAGCGCAGTGGCAATTCGACCTCGGCCTCAAAAGTCGCCTGATCGATGTAACCGTTCTGCTGCATCTCGCGTAACACGTAATTGCGCCGGGCCAGAAGGCGCTCTTTTTGCCAAACGGGGTGGTAATCTGACGGCGCTTTGGGCATGGCAGCCAGCATGGCGGCCTCATGCGGGGCAAGTTCCTGCAGGGTCTTGTTGAAATAGGTCTGCGCGGCGGCAGTCACACCGTAAGAGTTCTGGCCCAGAAAGATCTCGTTCATATAAAGTTCGAGGATCTGTTCCTTGTCCAATGTATCCTCAAGCCGGGTCGCAAGAATGATTTCCTTGATCTTACGCTCGGCCCGGCGGTCACCGGACAGCAGAAAGTTCTTCATGACCTGCTGCGTGATGGTCGACGCACCGCGTACGGTTTCGCCCTTGGTCCGCACCGCCTCGACCCCGGCGGCAATGATGCCACGCGGGTCATAGCCCTGATGGTTGTAGAAATTCTTGTCTTCCGCCGAAATAAACGCCTGCTTCACCAGATCCGGGATTTCCTCGGACGGGGTGAACAGGCGGCGTTCCTGCGCGAATTCATCGATCAGCTTGCCTTCACCCGAATAGATCCGGCTGATTGTGGGTGGCTTGTACTGTGCCAGCGACTCGTGGCTGGGCAGATCGCGCCCATACATCCAGAACACCGCACCGATCACCAGCGCGGCCATGAAAATACCCAATGTCACGAGGCTGAAAATCGCCCCGAAAATCGAAAGAATGAACCGGATCACGTTACTGCCTTTTTCTCGCGGTGCCGCCTATATAGTGATGCGCCGCCCAAGGGTCAAAACACCGAGCGTATTCTAGCCGTTTCGCGCCGCAAGGTCACTGGCCAATAAGGGATTTGCGGATCACATCCTGCTGGTGCCAATCTTCAAGCCCCCGATGAATTCCCAGCGCCATTCTTGCCCGCCAATCAGGATCTTTGAGGTTCTTGAGGTCTCTGGGGCTGGACAGAAACCCAAGCTCGACCAGAACCGACGGGATGTCCGCCGCCTTGAGTACTGAAAAAGATGCGGTACGCAGGGGTTTGCCGTTCATCGGCCCGCCTTGTTGTGCCAGACCGTTTGCAATGGCTTTGGCCAGCGCGCTTGTGCGTGGCATCGTTTCCTGACGGGCCATGTCCAGAAGGACATCCGTGACCTGATCATCTGCCCCGTTCAGATCGATACCGGAAATCAAATCCCCGCGGTCGTGCCGTTCTGCCAGCTTCGCACTGGCCACATCCGAGGCATCGTTGGACAGGGTATATACCACCGCGCCATGCGCCCGCCCTTCGGACAGGGAATCAGCGTGTAGCGAGATGAACAGGTCCGCACCGGCCCGGTGCGCCAGCGCAATTCGGCGCTCCAGCGAGACGAACTGATCGTCGACCCGTGTCAGAACCACCTCGTACCCGCCTGATCTTAGTAGGATTTCGCGCAACTCACGCGCGAAAGTCAGCATAAGGGTTTTTTCATCAATCGCGTCAGTCTCGGCCCCCGGATCGATGCCTCCGTGGCCCGGATCCAGCATGACACGCAAGGGTCGGTCGGCACTGCGCACCGCGGCTTGCGGCACATCCGCTGGTTCCGGCAAGTCCCAGCCCGGGTTTCGCGGCGCACCTGCCGAGGCGTTGAAGGCATCGAAATCCGTCCCCTTGAGGTCGAGCGACAGCAATGCGGCCCCCGAATCCTCTGCCACCAACATTTCTGCTTTCGTCACTGCCATCGGCGCACCCAGTTCCAGCACCAGACGTGACCAACCCGGAACATATGCGCCGAACTGCACGCCGCTGATGCGATCGGATTGCAGGAAATCTTCGCTGGTCAGCCCGGCCCAATCCACTTCGTTGAAGTCCAGAACCATACGGTAGGGATCCTGCAAGGTGAAAATCCTGTAGGGAACGCCCTGACTGAGGGCGATGTCCACCCGAACACCGGTACGCCCGACATCCGTAATACGGCTCTGCTCAGGCTGGACACGCGCCAACGCGCTGAAATCCTGCGCAATGGCACCACCAGCCAACGCCCAGAACAGCGCAATGCTTAAGAAGATCCTGCTCATGGCCTCAAGTTTTCCCGAGATCGTTTGTCGGGCACCCTATACCACAAGGGGCGGTTTGTGAACGGCTCAGGCCCGTTCCCTGACAGCGCCGCGCCGGGTCATAAACAGGCGCAAACGCTCAAGCCCTTCCTGAATGTCATCCGTCGCGCGCGCATAGGAAAACCGCAATGTGGTATGGCCGCGCTGCGGGTCGAAATCCAGCCCAGGTGTCACGGCTACACCGGCCCGTTCCAGAATCTCGGCCGCAAATGCGCGGCTGTCATCGGTCAGATCAGACACATCTGCATAGACATAAAACGCCCCGTCGGGCGGCGCGATGTTCGAAAACCCGGCCTTGGGCAGCCCGTCCAGCATCAGCGCGCGATTGCGGCGGTACACGTCCAGATTGGCTTGCAATTCGTCGTCGCAGTCCATGGCAGCCAGCGCCGCGACCTGACTGGCGTGGGGGGCGCAGATGAACATGTTCTGAGCGATCCGTTCGACCACGCGCACCTGATCCTCGGGCACCACCATCCAGCCTACGCGCCATCCGGTCATCGAAAAGTATTTCGAGAATGAGTTGATCACATAGCATTCATCTGTCAGTTCCAGCGCCGTCACGGCCTTGGCTTCGTATTCCAGCCCGTGGTAAATCTCATCACTGATGAACGACGCGCCCTGCCCATGAGCCGCCTCGATCAAGGCACCCATGGCGGCGCGATCCAACATCGTACCGGTCGGGTTTGCGGGTGAAGCCACCATCAGCCCTTTCAGGTCCATCCCCTGAATATCCGCTGCGACGGGCTGCAACCTGTTTTCCGGCGCGGTCGGCAGGTCGACCGGGACCAGACCCAGCGCCTTCAGGATCTGGCGATAGGACGGATAGCCGGGCGCCCCGATACCGACACGGTCGCCACTGTCGAACAAAGCGGTAAAGGTCAGCAGGAATCCGCCGGACGAGCCAGGAGTGATCACCACCCGCTCGGGGTTCAGGTCGACATTGTACCAATCGCCGTAAAGCCGGGCGATCCGCTGCCTCAGGGCGGGCAGACCCAGGGCAACCGTATAGCCCAGCGGGCCTTGCTCCATCGCCGCGGCCAAAGCTTCGGTCGCACCCTTTGGCGCGCCGGTTCCGGGCTGGCCGACTTCCATGTGGATCACGTGGCGACCTGCCTCTTCGGCCTTGCGTGCCGCCTCCATCACATCCATCACGATGAAGGGATCGACCCCGGACCGGGTTGAGTTTCTCATGCCCATCTCCCATGTTGCAGTCATGGCTTTTGAGCGCGTATCCCGGTTGGCGTCAATCCCGGCCTTGATGGTTGCCGTTGTCGTCTGGCTGGCGGCAGCGGTGCAATCGCACGCGCAAAGCCTGATCCGCGACCCTGATATCGAACATGGCCTGCGTGAACTGGCGTTTCCGGTGTTGCGGGCTGCGGGGCTGAACACGAACCGGGTTCAGATTCTGGTCGTAAACGACAACACGTTCAATGCATTCGTCATCGACTACAACGCGATTTATGTGAACTACGGGCTGATTCTGACCGTCGAAAGCCCCGAAATGTTGCAGGCTGTCATCGCCCACGAGGCCGCACATATCTCGAATGGTCATCTGGCACGACGGGCTGAGAACCTGAAAGCGGCGCAGCGCAACGCCAGCCTCGGCACGGCTTTGGCCCTGCTGGCAGCTGCGGCGGGTGGGGGCGAGGCCGCCATCGGGATCGCTGCTGGCACCCAAGGCGCAGCAATTCGCGGTTTTCTGGGTCACACCCGCGCGGAAGAGGCATCCGCCGACCGCAGTGCCGCAAGTTACCTGCGATGGGCCGAAATCTCACCCAGCGGGATGGTGGAACTGCACCGGAAGTTCGCCGGTCAGGAACTGCTGAGTGTCGCCAATCAGGACCCCTATATGCGCTCACACCCAACAAGCCGTGATCGTCTGCGCGCTGCCGAGGCGTTCCTGGACGAGTTTGGCGACCGCGCCGTTCCAAACCCCAATTCGGATTACTGGTTTGCGCGGGTTAAAGGCAAGCTGTCGGCCTTTCTGCGGTCGCCCAGTTGGACCTTGCGGCGTGCCGGTGAAGAACCCTATCGCGACATCCGCCTGATGCGAGAGGCTTCGGCCTATCATCAGAACCGTGATCTGTCCCGCGCCCGTGCCGCGATAGACGCGGCACTTGCCGAACGCCCTGATGACCCATTCTATTACGACCTGAAAGGGCAAATCCTGTTGGAAAACAGAAAGGTAAGCGAGGCTGTTAACGCCTACGCAAACGCTGTTAAAATGGCCCCGAACAATGCGTTGATCCTTGCGGGCTATGGGCGCGCCCTGCTGGCGCAAGGGGAAACAAAACAGGCATTGAATGCATTGGAACAGGCGCGTGCGCGCGACTTTCGTAATGCACGCCTGATGCAAGACCTGGGTGTGGCTTATGCACAGGTCGGAAATAACGGTATGGCTTCGACCGTGACGGCAGAGCGTTATGCGCTGCAAGGTCGGATGGAGGATGCCGGAATTCACGCGAAACGGGCCGTGGCGCAATTGCCCGAAGGCTCTCCGGGTTGGCAAAGGGCACAAGACGTGCTGATTGCCTCAGAACGACTCAAGAAAGACAAAAGGAAACGGAAATGATCCTCAGACATGCTGCACCTGCCCTTCTGGGGCTTTCCATGGCGGCGACCTCGGCACAGGCGCTGGACCTGAACGCGATGAATGATGCCGAAAAGGCAGAGTTTGGCGCTCAGGTACGCGAATACCTGCTGGAAAACCCCGAAGTCATTATCGAGGCAATCAATATCCTCGAACAGCGAAACGCAGTGGCCGAAGCGGCCGCAGACAAGGAACTGGTCGCCGCCAACGCGGAAGAACTGTTCGACGATGGCTATAGCTGGGTTGGCGGCAACCCGGATGGCGATATCACACTGGTCGAGTTTATGGACTACCGCTGCGGCTATTGCCGCCGTGCGGTGCCCGAAGTGGCAAACCTGCTGGCCAGCGACGGCAATATCCGCTTTGTGATCAAAGAGCTGCCAATTCTGGGCGACGCATCTGTTTTGTCCTCGCGCTTTGCGGTGGCAACCAAGCAAGTGGCAGGCAATGACGCCTATAAACAGGTTCACGATGCGCTGATGGAATTCAGCGGCGAACCCTCAGAAGTTACTCTTCGCCGCATCTCTGACGGGCTGGGTCTGGACAGTGACGCGATCATCGCCGCGATGGACAGCGACAGCGTCACGGATGAGATCAGCCGCACCCGTGCTCTGGCGCAACGGATGCAGATTTCGGGCACGCCCTCATTCGTGTTGGGAACCGAGTTGCTGCGCGGCTATCTGCCCGCCGATCAGATGCAGCAGATTGCAGATGGCGTTCGCGCAGAACAGGGTTGATAGGTATTGGGGGCGGCACAGCTGCCCCCAGACAAAAAGGCGGACTGATCGCTGACCTCAGCCGTCTACCGGTTCCACGGCCCTTTGATAGAGATGCCACGTGGTATGGCCAAGGATCGGCAAGGTAAAGATCAAGCCCATAAACGCCGGAACCATCGACAATAACATTGTGACCGAGATGATCGCTGCCCAGCCGAGCATGACCACAGGGCTTTCCGAGACGACGCGTAAAGACGTCAACATGGCTGAAACGAAATTTGTTTCCCGGTCCAGAAGCATGGGCATGGCGACGACAGTGACCGAAAACAGGACAGCCGACAGGAACGCCCCGACACAGGTGCCGATTGCAAGGAAAGTCCAACCCTGCGGAGTGAACAAGATGATGTTCAAGAATCCGTCAAAATCCGAAAAGGATGAATTCTGCAGGATGATCGCAAGCCAAAGCCGGACCTGATAAACCCAAACCCAGAAAATGAACAGCGTGACAAAGGCCATCCAGCCCATTTCGCGCTTGCGTTGATCGGCCATGACAGTGAGGATTTCATACCAGCCAAAACTCTCGCCCTTCTTTAACCGCCGGGACATCTCATAAAGTCCTGCAGCGGCGAAAGGCGCGACCAGAGGAAATCCGACAATCGCAGGAATGATCATCCAGATCTTGCCAAGCCAGACCAAGCTCCAGACCATCAGGATTCCGAAAGCTGCATAGAAAAGCCCGAAGAAACCGCTCATGAAGGGGCGCGCCAGAAAATCGGAAAACCCAGCTTTCAGTGACGCCTTTATTTCATCCGAAGTAACACGATTGACCTTGGGCATGGCCTGCTGGTGTGGCGTCAGGTTCTCGGGTGGCGTAGGGCCTGCGGTCTTGGATGTCATGACACACTCCTCCCAAAGCATGGGTCCGCGCTGGTCTGCTTACCGACGGAACCAGCGGCGAAACAGGCAAGTTCAGTCACGAAACAAGTTAGCAACAGCTCAGGCACTGGGGCAAGGGATGAGTAAGGTCGCTATGCCTGCGTTACCGACACAGCCGACCCCACACTACTCTGCCGCTTCCGCAGCCGCGTCCAATTCAGCCGCTTTCTTTTCGACCTGTTCCACGATGTGGTCGATCATCTGATCGTTGGACATCTTGTGGCTGGCCTTGCCCGCCAGATAAACCATCCCGGATCCTGCCCCGCCACCGGTAAACCCGACATCGGTCATCAGCGCCTCGCCCGGTCCGTTGACCACGCAACCGATGATCGACAGGCTCATCGGTGTCTTGATGTGTTCCAGACGACGTTCCAGCGCCTCGACGGTCTTGATAACGTCAAACCCCTGTCGCGCGCAGGACGGGCATGAGATGATATTGACGCCCCGGTGGCGCAGACCAAGGGATTTGAGGATTTCAAAGCCGACCTTAACCTCTTCTACCGGATCGGCAGACAGGCTGACGCGGATCGTGTCACCGATCCCCATCCACAGCAGGTTGCCCAACCCGATGGCAGATTTGATGGTGCCGGACACCAGCCCGCCCGCCTCGGTGATACCCAGATGGATGGGCGCATCTGTGGCTTCGGCAATGCCCTGATACGCGGCCGCGGACAGGAATACGTCGCTGGCCTTCACACTAATCTTGAACTCGTGGAAGTCGTTGTCTTGCAGAATCCGGATATGTTCCAACCCACTTTCGACCATCGCCTCGGGGCACGGCTCGCCATATTTCTCAAGCAGGTGCTTTTCCAGACTGCCCGCATTCACGCCGATGCGGATCGAGCAATTGTGGTCGCGCGCGGCCTGAATGACTTCTTTCACCCGGCGCTCATCGCCGATGTTGCCGGGATTGATGCGCAGACAGGCAGCGCCTGCCTCGGCCGCTTCGATACCGCGGCGATAGTGAAAATGGATGTCCGCAACGATGGGCACCGGGCTTTCGCGCACGATCTCTTTCAATGCCTTAGCCGACGCCTCATCGGGGACTGAAACGCGCACGATATCCGCGCCAGCCTCCGCCGCGGCCTGAACCTGCGCCACCGTTGCCGCCACATCGGTGGTCAGGGTGTTGGTCATGGTCTGAACAGCGATCGGGGCATCGCCCCCAACAGGGACGTTGCCGACCATGATTTGACGGGATTTACGACGATAAATGTCGCGCCAGGGGCGCACGTGATTAAGGGACATAAGGACGGATCCGCGTCTGCATGAGTTGCGACTGTAGATAGTCCGGCACAGGGGTTACCGCAATGGCAAGATCAATCGGCGGGCGCTTCTGTCGCCTCGGTTTGCAGCTCAGCCACCAGCTGCTTGAGTGCGCTGTTCTGTTCCGCCTCAAGATCGGCAACGGCATAAACTTCAGACACCGCGTCTTTCGAAAGGATCACCCCTTTGGCAACCGTGCCGGGCGCCCCTGCCGGGCCATAGTGCTCGCCGTTCATCGAGAAATAAACCGATCCCGAGGCCCCTGCCCGCAACAGCGGCGGTTCTTCTGTCAAAGGAACCTCAAAGACACTGCCTTGCTCGACCGTTCCAAGGGTGCCTTCGAAAATGACACTGCCATCTGCCGCCGTTACCCGCATCCAAGCCGGATCGACAGCTACGATTTTCAGCGTGGTATCAACCTGTTCCACGACCTGCGGCAAGGCTGGTCGTTCAACCGTGTGCACTTCGGCAACTTCGAACTGCGGCAGGCTTGGTGGGCGGAAGGTTCCGACATCGCGTGGATCAAGGGTCGAGATCGGCGCATCGCGGGCAACCAGAACCGGCACATCCAAGGCCTGCGGACGATAGAGACGGTCCAATGCCTCGGTGTTCGCCACTGCCACCTCGTCCTCGCCAGTGCCACCGCGCACGGCATCAAGTGGATCAAGGTCGGAAAGCACCACAGGCGCTTGTTCAACCGGGCTGACCTGCACCTGCTGGATCTTGTTCAGAACGGCCCACCCGCCATAGCCGATGCCACCAATAACCGCCAACAGCACCAGCGACGAGCCGATGGCGCGCGGTTCAATCTGACTGACCAGAGATTCCTTGCCCGGAATATACGGCGTATTGGGCGAGATGAAGGGATCGCGCCCCATTGGCCCGCGCGCCGGAAGCGCGCCGGTCGGCTTTCGCACCACCGAGGCTTCGGCCGACATGCCATGCGCGACCGCAAAACCGCTTTCCGCGCAGAAAGTCGAGAATGTTTCATCCGGGTTCATCCCCAGATAACGCGCATAAGAACGCACATACCCGGCAATAAAGCCGGGCGTGTCAAAGGCATCAGGATCTGCGTTTTCGATGGCAGCAATGTAGTTGGCTTTGATCCTCAGCTCGCGCTGAACATCCAACAGGGATTTGCCCATGGTTGCGCGTTCGCCGCGCATCTTGTCACCAAGGCGTACTTCGTAGTCGTCAAACCCTTTTGGTCTGACATCTACGTCCTCATCAGATTCGCGCTGTGATCTGCGCCCAATCATTCCTGCTGCCCCATTCTGCCTGTCGCGCGTTTCGCGTTAGCGGCGAATCATCCCCAAAACGATTCGTCCGCCAATTTTGTTAGCGTAAGCTTAACACGCGGCAAATACGTTGCACACTTTGGCGTGAGGTTAACCGGCAAGTTCGGCGCGATTTAGCGCACAATGTGACCAAAGTTCGTCCATCGCCTGCACCAGACGGTTCATTTCGTCAGGCCCATGCACCGGTGAAGGGGTAAAGCGCAGACGCTCGGTTCCACGCGGAACGGTCGGGAAATTGATCGGTTGCACATAAATGCCGTAATCATCCAACAGCATATCGCTGAGCTTCTTGGTATGGACCGGGTTTCCGACGATCACGGGCACGATATGGCTTCCGTGGTCGATCAGCGGCAGTCCCATCCCCTTCAACCGCAGCTTGAGGATTTTTGCCTGCGTCTGATGCTGCTCGCGCAGTTCAGGTGCAGTTTTCAGGTAGGCAACAGATGCGGCAGCCCCGGCCGCAACCGCAGGTGGCAGGGACGTGGTAAAGATAAAGCCCGGTGCGTATGACCGCACGGCGTCGCACATCTTGGCGCTGGCCGCGATATAGCCGCCCATCACGCCATAGGCCTTTGCCAGCGTGCCATTGATGATATCGATCCGGTGGGCAAGGTTATCGCGCTCGGTCACACCGCCGCCGCGCGGGCCATACATGCCTACGGCGTGCACTTCGTCGATATAAGTCAGTGCGCCGAACTCATCTGCCAGATCACAGATCTCCTCGATCGGACCAAAATCGCCATCCATAGAGTAAACCGACTCGAATACGATCAGTTTGGGCGCGGCGGGGTCATCCGCCTCAAGCAGTTCGCGCAGATGCGCCACATCATTGTGCCGGAAGATGCGCTTAGCCCCGCCGTTCCGGCGCACACCTTCGATCATCGAGGCATGGTTCAGCGCGTCAGAATAGATGATCAGGCCCGGGAACAGTTTGGGCAGCGTGCTGATCGTTGCGTCATTGGCGATATAGGCACTGGTAAAAAGCAGCGCGGCTTCCTTGCCGTGCAGATCGGCCAGTTCAGCCTCAAGCCTTTTATGATAAACCGTGGTGCCCGAGATATTGCGCGTACCGCCCGAACCTGCACCGGCTGCATCAACAGCTTCGTGCATTGCATTCAGAACGACCGGGTTTTGCCCCATGCCCAGATAATCATTGCCGCACCATACGGTGATATTCTGCTGTGACCCGTCCGAACGCGTGCGCACCGCATGGGGGAAATGTCCATTGCGACGTTCGATATCGATAAAGGTCCGGTAACGTCCTTCGTCATGCAGCCTGGCGATCGCTGAATCAAGCTGAGCAGTATAGTCCAAAGGACCCTCCTTGAACGCCCGTTTCCGGTTTCCCATTGGGCGATATTTCCGTCACCTCCCACAGCTTACCCTGCTTCGGTGGCTTTGTGTTCCCTTATTCAGCTGGTTACAGCCGAAAAGGTGAACCCAACTTTGATTTGCATCAAATATAAGTTTGCACCCCATCCGACAAGTAAAGTTACGGCCATCGGACGCGTGGAAACGACGCAGGTCTCGCCCACTACCCAAAGATTACACTGCCGGGCCGCAATCCGTGTCAACACCTCTGGACGGCGCCGGCAACGCTGCTAGGGTTCGCAGGAACAACAAAACAGGCAGGAGCCTCCCATGTCGCTAGACGCCGTGCTGAACCGGATTGACGAAGATTTGCAAACCTCGATCGACCGCCTGATGGAACTGCTGCGTATCCCGTCGATCTCGACCGACCCCGCATACAAGGTCGAGGTCAGCCGCGCCGCAGACTGGCTGGTTGCCGATCTGAACAGTATTGGGATTGCGGCTGAGAAACGGGAAACACCGGGCCACCCAATGGTTGTCGGTCACGTGGGTGAGGACGCGACTGCGCCGCATTTCCTGTTTTACGGCCACTACGATGTGCAGCCGGTCGATCCGCTGAATCTGTGGAACCGGGATCCGTTCGATCCCGCCATTGAGGACACCGAAACCGGTCCGGTCATCCGCGGACGCGGAGCATCAGACGACAAGGGTCAGCTGATGACTTTTATCGAAGCCTGCCGCGCCTGGAAGGCCGTGCACGGATCCTTGCCCTGCCGCATCACTTTCTTTTTCGAGGGCGAAGAAGAATCAGGCTCGCCCTCACTGGTTCCTTTCCTCAAGGAAAATGCCGCCGAACTCAAAGCGGATCTGGCGCTGGTCTGCGATACATCCATGGTATCACGCGGCGTTCCGTCGATTGCGGCGCAGTTGAGGGGCATGCTGAAGGACGAGTTTACCATTGTGGGGCCGCGCATCGACCTGCATTCCGGCCACTATGGCGGCCCGGGCCTGAATCCGCTGCGCGAACTGTCGAAAATCGTGACCTCTTTTTATGACGACGAAACCGGACGGGTCGCGGTCGACGGATTCTACGAAGGTGTGCATGAAGTACCCGAAGACCAGTTGCGCCAATGGCAGAATTGCGGCTTCGACGAAGCGGATTATCTGAATTCGGTCGGCTACACCCAGCCGCATGGCGAAAAGGGGTACTCCACCTTGGAGCAACAATGGGCACGACCAACGCTCGAAGTGAACGGGCTGTGGGGCGGTTATAACGGTGCGGGCTCCAAAACCGTTATTCCGTCCGAGGCCCATTGCAAAATCACCTGCCGCCTTGTTGGTGACATGGACCCGGACGCGCTGCGCGCCAAAATCCGCAAACATGTCGAGGATCGGCTGTCCCCGGACGCCAAAGTGGTCTGGGACAACGACATGGAAGGCTCTCCCGCGTCGGTCATGAATATCACCCGACCCGAATTCGAAGCCGCGCGCGGCGCGCTGTCGGATGAGTGGGACCGCGAGGCAGTGTTCACCGGCATGGGGGGATCAATCCCTGTTGTCGGCTATTTCAACACCGTTCTGGGGCTCGACTCGATGCTGGTTGGCTATGCAAACGAAGATGATGCCATCCATTCGCCGAACGAGAAATATGACGTGAAAAGCTTCCACAAGGGCATCCGGTCATGGGCGCGCATTCTGGATGCTTTGAACACATAGTTTTTTTTGCGAGGCTCTGCCTCGCGCTCCGGGATATTTGCAGCCAGATGAATAATGGATCCCTGCTTCATCTGGCCCAAAATATCCCGGGGGAGGCGCGCGGCACGCGCGGCGGGGGCAGAGCCCCCCACCCGGCCGGGGCAAATACGCCGGTCTTACATATGGATCACGCGGCCATAGGCATCCAGCACACTTTCGTGCATCATCTCTGACAGTGTCGGGTGCGGGAAGACAGTGTTCATCAGGTCTTCTTCCGTTGTCTCCAATTGACGACCGACCACGTAACCCTGAATCAATTCGGTAACTTCGGCGCCGATCATGTGGGCGCCCAGCAACTCGCCTGTTTTGGCATCGAACACGGTTTTGATCAGCCCGTCAGGCTCACCCAAAGCGATGGCCTTGCCATTGCCGATAAAGGGGAAACGGCCGACTTTGATGTCGTAACCCAGCTCTTTGGCTTTTGCTTCGGTATATCCAACCGAGGCAACCTGAGGCTGGCAATAGGTGCATCCTGCGATGCTTTCGGGTTTGACCGGGTGCGCATGTTGACCCGCGATGAGGTCCGCGACCATGACACCCTCGTGGCTTGCTTTATGCGCAAGCCAGGGAGCCCCCGCAATATCACCGATCGCATAAAGGCCCTCAACACCGGTGCGGCAATACGCGTCCGTGACCACATGTGTCCGGTCGATCTTGACACCCAGAGCTTCCAGACCAAGGTTTTCGACATTGCCGACGATCCCAACGGCCGAGATCACTGTGTCGAACTCGTGTTTTTCAACCTTACCTTTAATCTCGATATGCGCGGTCACCTTGCCCTTGCCACGGTCCAGCTGCTTGACCATGGCTTTTTCCATGATGGTCATGCCCTGTTTGGTGAACGCCTTCTTGGCCAATGCGCTGATCTCGGCATCTTCTACCGGTAACACCCTGTCCATCACCTCGACAACCGTGGTGTCTGCGCCCAGCGTATTGTAGAAGCTGGCAAACTCGATGCCGATTGCACCAGACCCGATGACGAGCAGTTTTTTCGGCATCCGCGGCGGTTGCAGCGCGTGCTTGTAGGTCCAGACCAGATCGCCGTCAGCTTCAAGGCCCGGCAGTTCCCGCGCCCGTGCTCCGGTTGCGAGAATGATGTTCTTGGCGGTCAGCTCCTCGGTGCCTTTGTCGGTCTTGACGCTGACCTTGCCCTTTGCTGGGATCGTGGCCTGCCCCATCACGACGGCAACCTTGTTCTTCTTCAACAGGTGGCCGATGCCACCTGACAGCTGTGCGGCCACGCCACGGGATCGTTTGACCACCGCATCCAGATCATATCCGATCTTTTCGGCTTTCAGACCGAAATCCTTGGCGCGCTCCATCAGATGAAACACTTCGGACGACCGCAACAGCGCCTTGGTGGGAATACAGCCCCAGTTCAGGCAGATCCCCCCCAAATGCTCGCGCTCGACAACCGCGGTTTTCAAGCCCAGCTGGGCTGCGCGGATTGCAGCGACATAGCCGCCGGGGCCAGCCCCGATTACGATCAGATCATAGGATTGTGCAGCCATGTGTTCCTCTCGGCGCAGGAGTTGAAAATTTAGTTTACCATTAAACTATTATTCGGAACGCATCAATATACCGATCCCGCGACAAATAGGACGCAGGGTAAGCGATGCCTAAACTTGCGGAATTCAGCCTATACCCCGGGCCATGCAATGGCTAGAAAAGAAACGCCGACACCGGTCGGACCTATTCTTTTCTCAACCCATTCAAGGGGCTGACCATGGCCAAAACTCTGAAAGATCTGCTGCTTGCCCTGCTCAACGCCACATTGATACTTGTTGCGCTGTGCCTGTATCTGGGCTGGAAACTGGCGTCGAAAGCCGAAAGCATCACTGCTGAAGTCTCGCAAACGGTTCAGGCCGTGGCCCCCCTCCGGGATGAGGCAAAGGGCATTCGGGACGAGCTTGCGGCGTTGCGGACTGATTTGACGGTACTTCTACAACAAGACACGTTGGCAGACAGCCAAGCCGCGCAAAACCTCCGGGCAACGCTGGGGCGCCTGAATGCAGCAGAACAGAAGCTGCAAACGGTTCAGGAGCGGATTTCGGAACTTGCTGACACGCCAGAAGTGCTGATTGCGCAGGCGATCCAAACCAGTGCCGATATCGCGGCAGAACGCGTTTTGGCATTGCGGGGATGTACACCGGAGTCATAAAGCGCAGCCGCGACCAAAGCGCGGTTGCGGCTTCGCGCTCAGCCCGTTGCCTGTAGTTCGCGCACGGTCGTGCCGTACCCGCCCATATCGACATAGGCCGTTTCATGCGGGGTCGAGCTGCGGGACAGCGCCGCGTTCCGATACGGGAAACGACCGAACTTGCGGATCACCTCGCGATGCGCTCTGGCGTGCAGAAGGTTGCTTGCGTCACTGCTCATGTTTTGGCAGATCAGACGCACACAGCGTTCCTGATCACACAGGTTTTCCGAGTGCATCATGGGCAGGTAAAAGAACTGTCTGGCCGGTTCGTCAATCTTTTTGTCCCAGCCTTTGTCGACTGCACATTTTGCTGCCGCCAAAGCCGCGCGATCGGTCGAGAAGGCACGCGCCTCCCCCCGGAACATGTTGCGCGGGAACTGATCTGTCAGGATGATATAGGCAAGCGCCCCACTGGGATAAGTCAGCCAGAGCGAGAACCGACCCGCTGCCGCTGCTTCCCAAGTTGACTGAAACCGCGCCCGAATGTCTGCATCCAGCGCCTCATCTTCAAGATACCAACCCTTAGGGCCAACTTCATCTAACCAAAAACTCAATACTTCTTCAGGCGTTACCATTGCCTTAAACTCCGTCAATTGCCCGCGCCCCAGACGTAACGTCATTAAAGTCCCTTTTACAGAACTGTTACAGTAACATATTGCAACACAACCGACATAATTTCGTGTCTTAAGCGGTTTCGCGCGCGCCTTCCTCGAACTCGGCTTCTGCCGCCTCAATGGCAACTTCCTGTGCGACCTCGAACGCAACGGGCGACGCGGTGGGATAGAGCGTCGACATGGTGCTGGTTTCATCAACAGGAACTGCTGCACGCTGTGTCATCCGGTAGACCGAATAGGCGGCCAACGCGACAAGCAATACGGCGATGATCAGGAAAAAGCCCGGCGGGCCAAACACCGCGTCACCCATCAGCCAACCTGTGATAACGGGTCCGGTAATTGCACCAAGGCCGTTGATAAAGATCAGGCCGCCGGATGCCGCGGCCATATCTTCGTATTCCAGAAAATCGTTGGTGTGCGCAATTAGCAATGAATACAAAGGGTTGGTCATTCCGCCGATCACAAAAGCAGACGCCAGAAGGATTTCGAAGGAAAAACCATAAAGCATACCACTGACGGCGCCAACTGCACCGGTTGCCGCGACCAACAGGATCAGGAAACGCCTGTCCATCCGGTCGGAAAACCAGCCCAGCGGGTATTGCAGGACAATTGCCCCAACATAGAACGCCGCCACAAACGCCGAGATTTCAACCAAGGACAATCCGGCCTGAGCTCCATAAACCGCCGACATCCCGAACTGCGCCGAGAACACGCCCCCCAGCAGGAACATGCCGACACACCCCAGCGGAGAGCTTTTCATCAACTCCCGCAGCGTCATCGGCTTGGTAGTATCGAACGCCGGAGTTGGTGAGATCGACAGCAAAATCGGTGCGAAAGAAACCGAAACAAGGATCGAGGCAATCACGAATGTTTCGTACCCGGCAGGGTCGCCCAACAGGAAAAGGCCCTGCGCGCCAATGATTCCCAACATCTGAACAATCATGTAAAGCGACAGGGCCTGCCCGCGGTTTTCATTATTGGCTGAATTGTTGAGCCAGCTTTCCGCAGTGACATAAACACCCGAGAAACAGAACCCGATCACCACGCGCCCCAGAACCCATGCAATCGGGTCTGCCAGCATCGGATACATGATCATCACGGCAGAAATGAAAGACGCCAGTGCAGCAAAGACCCGCACATGGCCAACACGCCGGATCATCTCGGGCGCAAGCCGTGAACCGCCCAGAAAACCAACAAAATAAGCTGACATTACAAAAGACATCTCAAGGGTCGAAAATCCTTCAAGCTGTCCACGAACACCCAGGATCGTGCCCTGAAGGCCGTTTCCGACCATCAGCAACCCCATGCCGAGCAACAATGCCCATGCGCTGGACAGAACCTGAATCATTTGGGCCTCCGATAGGTGCCAACCTTGTTTGAGTTTTGTTCTGCGATCAAAGACCGCTTCCATCGCGCTTGTCTACGACATTCCCTGTCGGTGATGCCGTATGCGCGCCTATCCGGGGATCAAAAGCGACGCATCGCCATAAGAAAAGAACCGGTAGTTCTGCGCAATGGCATGGGCGTAAACCTCACGCATCCGATCCTGACCCATCAACGCCGAAACCAGCATCAGCAACGTGGATTTCGGCAGATGAAAATTTGTCATCAGCGCATCGGTCACATGAAACTGGAAACCGGGATAGATGAAGATATCGGTGTCACCTTCCCACGGTTCGATCGTGCCCGAACGCGCAGCACTTTCGATCAGGCGCAAGGCGGTGGTGCCCACCGGGATGACACGCCCGCCCGCAGTTTTTGTGGCTTGTATCTCGGCAACAGCCTCGGCGCTGACCTGCCCCCATTCGGCATGCATCTTGTGGGTTGTCACATCCTCGACCTTGACCGGCAAAAAGGTTCCGGCGCCAACATGCAGGGTCACATGTGTGACGGCGACACCCCGGTCCGACAAAGCCTGCATCAGGGCATCGTCAAAATGCAACGAGGCGGTCGGGGCTGCCACCGCACCGGACTTGCGGGCCCAGATGGTCTGATAATCCGTCTTGTCCTGCTCATCCGCCGGACGTTTGGCGGCGATGTAGGGCGGCAGCGGCATCGCACCGGCCTGATCCAGCGCCTTGTCGAAATCCTGACCGCTGAGATTGAAGCGCAAAAAGGCCTGTCCGTCTTCCACCCGATCCAGCGTCGCGCTCAGATCGGCCGAAAACACGATCTCTTCCCCCGGCTTCACTTTCTTCAGCGGCTTGATGAGCGCAGACCAGGTGCCATCGGCTTGCGGGTCCAGCAGAGTGGCCTCGACGCCGGCGGAAACCGGGCCTTGCGCGCTGTCCCTGTGGCGCCGCCCGTTCAGGCGCGCCGGGATAACGCGTGTGTCGTTCAGCACCAGCCGGTCGCCCGGCCGCAGAAAATCGGGCAGATCGAACACGTGGCTGTCCACAGTACCACCCCCCTGCGCCACAAGCAGGCGCGCAGAGGATCGCGGGCAGGCAGGCCGCGTGGCAATCAGGTCGTCGGGCAGGTCGAAATCAAAATCGCTGAGCTTCATGACCGCGCCTTACAACCCCACAAAAGATTCGGCCATATCCCCTCAGCGGTCACTGGGAGGAGAGCCAAAAGTCGGTTTCGGCTCGTCAGGTTCCACCGGCGCAGCATTGGGGCCGTCCGAGACCGTTGGCGCAGGCTGACGCAAGAGATCACGCAGAAAAAGGGGCGCCAGACCGGACAGAGGGTTCACCGCGACTTTGGGCGAGGATATCGGCCCGGTCAGCGTGTAATTGAACCCAAAGACGCCTTCACCCTTGCGGGTAAATACGCTGCCAACGGCATTGAGAAGGTAAATCGGTGAAATCGCCCCCCGCAGGTTCAGCAGGCTGTTCACGGTGTCGATTGTGCCATCAAACGAAAGCCCCATTGACGGGCCAACAGCGCTGCCACTCAGCACTTTGATGTCGGTGGGCGATATCCTCATGCGGCTGTCAATCGCCGAAAAGAAGATCCCCTGCCCGGCCATCTCGTCCAGCAGACCAACAAGGCTGATCGCGTTCAGGATCGCGGCCATGGCCGGGGCATCGGTGATCCGGGTATTAACGATCTTCAGGATCACGTCGTAACTGCCGGGCGCAGCTACTGGCTCAAGCTTCAGGTCCAGATCACCGCCGCGCGCCTGTGTCAGAACCCCGGCTGATCGCAAAACGGCCCCCGCGTCTTTCGACGTCAGGTCAACGGCGCTTCGATTTCCTCGCGGGGTCACTTGACCGGAAACAGCCGCACCGCCGTTCACCCGCGCTGTGAAGGTGCCATTTACGCCACCGGTTGTCTGGAACGCCCCCCGGAATCCTGTCAGCGCGACAGTTTCGGTGACCTGAAGACGGTCCAGTGCCACGTCCAGCTTCGGCCCGGGGGCCCCGCCGCCACCCGATCCTCCGCCGCTTTCCCCGAAATTCGCACGCCCCATGTTCAGCACACCGCCTAAGACGCGGATATCCGGGACAGCAGCCCCCCGCCCGATCAGCTCCGCTGGAACCGCGAGCCAGTCCCCCAGGTCGAACGAGCTGAACTGGACGCGGTCATATTCACCGTTTTCGTGAAAGGAAATGGATGCGGTTGTGCGCAGTCCCGCTGCATCGATCCGCAGGTCGCCCACCTTCAGCTGCGCGCCCAACGTCGCGTCCGCAGTCAGCGATCCCGTGGTGTTCGCTGCCTTGCGCCAGCCAAGTTCGGGGATGGCAAGTGCCACGCCCTGAAGGTCCGAAACAACAGACAGTTTCGGAGGTACCCCAGCGCCCAGGCCCAGTGTAATATCGGCAGTTCCTTTGCCCGTCAGCATCCCCGGCGGCAGACCGGCCCTGATCTCAACCATCAGACGCGGGGACAGTTCGATCTGGCCGGTCAAGGTGCTGCGCTGTTCAGTTTCGCCGTCAATGGGTTGCTGCCAAAGTGCCTCTAGCGGTACATCGCCGAACTGACCCAGTCCCTGAATCTGAACACCCGACTGATTGCCGGAAATATCCAGAATCGGGGCACTTACGGAAAATCCCGGCACCAGACGGTCACTGGACAGATTGGCCAGCGTACCGCTGAAGTGAAATTCGGTATCCTGAAACTTCAACTCTTTTATCAACGGCAGGAACAGCGTTCCGGTCAACGCAACCGTGCCTGTGGCAACGTCAACGGGCAACCCGGCCTTGCTCAGCAATTCCAGCGGCGGTCGGTCCAGCAGCGACAACGCAGAGGTCACGCTGCCCTTTGCCTGAATACGCGCGATGCCGGGTGCGGATTTCTTGATATCCGTGTCAGGTATGATGAAGGACGTCCCCGCGGCATCCACACTCCCCCCGTCATCGGCGATCACCACCCCGTGCTGCGCAGTGACCGTAAACCGGCTGTCGATCAGACTGGCCTGCCCCTGCGCATTCTCGATCGGCGGCAGGGTCTTGGCAAAGCGGACCTTGGCCTGATCGAACCCGAAATCAAGATACAGATCCGGTTTGGAACCGGGCTCCAGACGCAGGGCGAAATCCATGTCTGACAGAACCCCCTGATAGAGGTTTTCCGTCACCCATTCCCGTGGCTTCGGTGCCAGACGCTCGGGCCAGTAGCTCAGAACATTGTCCGAGCTCATCTGATCCAGATGGGCATCCAGCGCCACAGCCCAGCCATCGGGACGCCCGTGCAATTCCCCGAAGGCGCGCACGGTGTGGCCCGGATCTTCGATGGTCATCTGGCCAAGGCGCAGCTGGAACGGGTTGAACGCCATCTTGAAATCCACGCTGGCGCGCGACAGCTGAATCGGCTCTGGGAACAGGTTCGCCGGGTTCACATTGATCCCGGACAAGCGCAACTGCGTCTCCAGACTGTCCAGCACACCATCCTCAGCCCCTTGCAGAAACGCCTTTCCATCGGCTTGAACCTCGCCCCAGGCCGACACCACCGACACCTCATTGAAGTCCAGCATCTGGGCTTTCGGGTCATAGGTGAAATACGTGCGGGCAGATTCGAAAGGAACCGGGCGCGTTTCCGGGTTGGGCTGCACCGCCCCGGCCCCCAGATTGAGGGTTGCGAACACGGTTCCTGTGGCCCCGTTTTCATCGACACTGCCGCGCAAGGCCCCTGAAATCGGTGCGCGCAGAACCTGCAACCAGGCAAGGGCGGGGCTTTGGCCTGCTATGTCCTCGGCCGGAAGATCGGTGACCGAGATGCCAAAGCTGGCGGCAAGCGTGCCCAGTACGCTGGTATAGTTGGCCTCGATACTGCTGACATAGTCACGCCCCGACAGAACCGAAAACCCGGTCGCAAGCCGCACTTCGTTGCCACTGCGGTTCGCCTGAAGATGCCCACCGTCCAGAACCCACGACCGCCCCTGTCGCAGGTCGCGGTAATCCAGCGTAATCGCATCAAATTCGACCGAGGTCAGTGCCGACAGGATCGGAGACTGAAACACCTCGTCCGAGGCCTCGATTAGTTGTGCAAGGTTCGGCGCTTCCTGAACCGGCGCGCTGCCGGATCCTACGGTCAGGGTCAGCGCCCCGTCCTGATCGCGGGTCATGGTGATCTGCGCGCCACTCAGAATGATGCGCTTGGGCCGGACCCGACCGCGCAGCAAGGGGCGCATGGCCAGGCTGGCGCGCATGTCAGAAACCTGCGCAATCTGCTGGCCTGCCGCGTCACTGATGGCAACATCGGTCAGCCGCAGACGGGGGCGCCAGCCTTCGTGGATGATGAAACTGGCGTCTCCAAACCGGATTTGCAGCCCGCCTAGCGCCCGTTCCAGCCGGGCTTCGACCCTGTCGCGCAGCCAGACAGGTGCGTGCATCCTCTGCCCCACGACCATGAAACCGGTGAACAACGCCAGAAGCACCAGCACAATGGCCCCACGCATGGCCCACAGACCAGCAGTGCGGTGGCGCGACCGACTTCGCACGGGCTTGCCCGGCTTTACTTCGTCGTCGTCTTCGTGCTGCTTCAATTTGCTATCCACGCCTTCCAACCCGCACGCGTTGCCCTATGATGATGGGCAGCCTTTAAAAACCTTTAGCGGAGTTTCCAATGCCCGACGTTTCAGACATCGCCCCCGACTTCACTTTGCCGCGCGACGGCGGTGGCGAGGTGACGCTTTCGGCGTTGCGCGGTGGCACCGTGGTTTTGTTCTTCTATCCCCGTGATGATACGCCGGGCTGCACCAAGGAATCCATCGGTTTCTCAGAGCAGCTTCAGGCGTTTACCGATGCAGGGGCTCACGTTTTCGGCATTTCGCGGGACAGCGTCGCCAAGCATGACAAGTTTGTCGCCAAACACGGGCTGACCACTCCGCTGTTGTCGGACGAAGGCTCGACCGTCTGCGAGGACTATGGCGTATGGGTTGAAAAGAACATGTATGGCCGGAAATCGATGGGGATCGAGCGATCAACCTTTGTCATTGATAGCGAAGGACGCATTGCCAAGGTCTGGCGCAAGGTCAAGGTGCCCGGCCATGTGGATGAGGTGCTGGAAGCGGTGAAGGCGATCTAAGCCCCCCTCGACCTGCCGCGCCATCCGGTCTATCACCCGCGCTGACATGCCAAAGGCGGAGCGACCCGGTGCCCAAAACACTGACACAGATGGCGACAGAGGTTCTGACAACAGCGGACGGGCGGGCCAAAACCGCCCTGTCCAAAGCCCATGCCGCCGCGTGGTTTGCCTCCCGCAAGGCCGAGGGTGAACCCATCGAGATCGGCACCGCATCACCGCCGCTGTCCCCCGCGCGCCCGGACAAGCCCGCGCTGTTGTCTCCGCGTGAGGTACCCAAACGGAAACCGGGTACCGAGGCCGGGCGCATTGCCCTGCTACACGCGGTTGCCCATATCGAGCTGAACGCCGTCGATCTGCACTGGGACATCATCGCGCGCTTTGGACATGTTCCCATGCCCATCGGGTTCTATGATGACTGGGTGAAATGCGCCGAAGAAGAATCGCGCCATTTCGAGATGGTCTGCGATTGTCTGGAACAGATGGGCAGCCACTATGGCGCCCTGCCCGCCCATGCAGGCATGTGGCGCGCGGCCGAGGACACCGCAGACGACCTGATGGGACGGCTGGCCGTTGTTCCCATGGTGCTCGAAGCGCGTGGGCTGGATGTGACCCCCGGCATGATCGAGATATTCCGCAAGGCCAAGGCCGAGCAGGCCATCGCCGCGCTCGAGGTAATCTATGCCGAAGAGGTCGGCCACGTCGCTTACGGCTCAAAATGGTTCCACTTCCTGTGCGGCCGCGAAAATGTCGACCCCAAGGATGTGTTTCACGCGCTGGTCCGGCGATATTTCCACGGTGTTCTCAAACCGCCCTTCAACGAAGAAAAACGGGCCGAAGCCGGGTTGCCCCCCGATTTCTACTGGCCCCTGACCGAAGACCTGCCCGCGCCCGGAGACCTCTCGAACTGACACTTCTGCGTCATTTTCGGCAAAATCTCGCCGATCTTTGGGGGATTTCAGCGCCGTTTGCACTTGATTAGTCAACAAACTTGCCCGAACGCCGCTGCCGCTTTATGCAATCGGCGCAAGGGACGGCAGGCACTCACGACCGGTTCCGATCTTGGGGATGAAAGGTAGGGCGCGTGCGAACACGTCTGACAATTAAACTGCACTCACTGCTTGAGAGGCATTTCCCGGAACGCCGGGTCTTTCTGAAATCCGACAAGGACACAAGGTTTATCCGGCTCAGTTCGGAAACTCAGGTGGTCGCAGTGGCCGGAGTTGCCGTCATGGTCGGATGGACAGCGGTTGCGACAGCCATACTGTTGATGGACAGCATCGGGGCCGGGAATTTCCGGGAACAGGCAAAGCGCGATCAAGCCATCTATCAGGAACGCCTGAACACCCTGTCGGCAGAACGCGATTCCCGCGCACATGAAGCACTGGCCGCTCAGGACCGGTTCAATGCCGCGCTGGACCAGATTTCCGCGATGCAGTCGGAACTGCTGGCCTCGGAAAACCGTCGCCGCGAGCTTGAGACAGGTATCGAAGTTATCCAGACAACATTGCGCGCCACGATGAAACAGCGCGAAGAGGCGCGCTCAGAGCTGGCCCAATTGAAACAGGACACCAGCGGCTCTGATATGTATGCCGCGGTTTCCAGCGCCCCGGTACAGATGGCCTTCATGACCGACGCCTTGGCGCGGACCGCCAAAGAACGCGATCTGATCGCCTCCAACGCGCAGGACGCGCTGGAACAGCGGGACGATCTGGAACTTGAAATCCGTCTGATGCAGGAACGCAGCGACGAGATCTTCCGCCAGCTGGAAGAGGCGATGGTCATCTCGGTCGAACCTCTGGACAAGATGTTCCGTCAGGCCGGAATGCCCACCGATCGCATCATCGAAGAGGTCCGGCGCGGATATAGCGGTATGGGCGGTCCGCTGACCCCTTTATCCCTTAGCACACGCGGCGAAGAAGACGAGCTTTCGCCCGAAGAAGTCCGCGCAAACACGTTGCTGCGCCAGATGGATCAGCTGAACCTGTACCGGATTGCTGCGGAAAAGGCCCCCTTCGCCAATCCCGTACATTCTGCCGTGCGTTTCACCAGTGGCTACGGCAACCGGCGTGACCCCAAGTCCGGTGGTCGCCGGCAGCATAACGGTGTCGATTTTGCAGGACCACAAGGCACAGATATATTCGCGACCGCTGATGGTGTGGTCACGCATGCCGGCTGGCAATCAGGCTTCGGACGCCTTGTGAAAATCAAGCACGCGTTCGGAATTGAGACACTTTATGCTCATAACACCAAGATCAACGTAAAGGTCGGCCAAAGGGTCTCGCGCGGGGATCATATTGCTGATATGGGTAGCACCGGACGGTCCACCGGCACGCACCTGCACTATGAGGTGCGCGTGAACGGAAATCCCGTAAACCCAATGACTTACATCAAGGCTGCGAAAAATGTTTTCTAAAAGCAAAATCAACGAGCCCGCACCCAAAGCACCTGAGGCGGCCAAACCTGCCGCTCCGGCGACCCCAGCGACTCCTGCTCCGGCTGACGCGAAACCTGCAATGGCACCCAAGCCCAAGCCGCCGGCCTCGGTCCTGTCCTCGGATCTGCACATCACCGGCAACATCAAGACCAGCGGTGACATTCAGGTGGAAGGCACCGTCGAAGGCGACATCCGCGCCCACCTGCTGACCATTGGTGAATCGGCAACGATCAAAGGCGAAGTCACCGCAGATGACGTTGTGATCAACGGTCGCATCGTTGGCCGCGTGCGTGGTCTCAAGGTTCGCCTGACATCGACGGCCCGGGTCGAAGGCGACATCATCCACAAGACCATTGCCATCGAAAGCGGCGCGCATTTCGAAGGCTCGGTTCAGCGTCAGGACGACCCTCTCAACCCCGGCCGCAGCGCCAAAGCCGGATCGAACCCGGCGGCAGAAGTCAAACAGTAAGCAGACTGCATTTCTTGTCAGGACGCCGTGGGGCAACCCGTGGCGTCTTTTCTATTGCGCGACCGTTTGGGGTCGGGATTCCCGTTTTCGTCCCTTTCTGATCGCGCTACAGTCGATCCATGTTGCTTTTTCTGACGGTTGTTGCGCTGATCGCTGGCGCTGCGGCCTTTCACTTCTGGTCGAAAAGACAATCCCGCCTGACCTTGCTGGCCACGTCGCTGTCCCAGCACCAGCGCGATATTGTGAGCGCTCAGGTGCCGATAATCCGGAAACTGCCCAAAGACCTGCGCGGGGCGCTGGAAGGAAAGATCAACCTGTTCCTTGATCAGGTCGATTTCGTCGGCTGCGACGGGCTGGACGTTACCGAAGACATGCAGGTGTCGATTGCCGCCCAAGCCTGTCTGCTCGTGGTGAATACGGACCAATGGTACGACAACCTGACGACCATTCTGGTTTACCCCGGTGCCTTCAAATCAAAACAGCGCCGTCACAGTGGCTATGTCGTCACCGAACAGGAAATCATCCGCAGCGGGGAAAGCTGGAACCGCGGCCCCGTGATCCTGTCCTGGACCCACAGCCAGCGCGGTGCCCTGAATGATCACGATGGCCGGAACGTCGTCTTTCACGAGTTCGCGCACCAGCTTGATGACCTCTCGGGCGCAACCAATGGTGTTCCCGTGCTCAGCAATGGCCAAAGCTTTGGCGAGTGGGAAACCGCCTTTCTGAACGGTTATAAGGCACATGTTCATGCCGTGGAAAACGGAAAACCCACAGTAATCGATCCCTACGGCGCGGAAGGGCACGAAGAATTCTTTGCCGTTTCGGTCGAAGTGTTCTTTGAACGGCCGAAGGAACTGAAATCCTCTGACCCGGCAATCTATGAACAGCTGTCTAAGCTTTTTCATCTTGATCCCGCTCTATGGCACAGAGGTCAGTTCTGACCCGATTGAGGAAGCGTCGTAAAAAATTCCCCGTTCGCAACAATTTAACATAAGTTAATTCTTGAATTACGGTTAACCTCATTATTGGGCGGAGGATTTTCTATGTCATCGAAACTACTTGCCGAGTTCTTCGGCACGTTCTGGTTGGTTCTAGGGGGGTGCGGCAGTGCCGTTCTGGCGGCTGGTGTCGCAGATGTCGGCATCGGTTGGCTTGGTGTTTCCTTTGCCTTTGGCCTTACAGTTTTGACGATGGCTTATACAGTCGGCCCAATCTCGGGCGGGCATTTCAACCCGGCGGTCAGTTTGGGCCTGATGATTGGAGGGCGGTTTCCGGCCAAAGACCTTCTGCCCTATTGGGTTGCACAGGTCATTGGCGCAATTGCCGCCGCAGTGGTTCTGTACCTGATCGTCAGTGGCGCACCCGATTTCGCTGGTGTCGGTGGGTTCGCGTCAAACGGGTATGGTGAGGCCTCGCCACAGGGATATTCGTTGATGTCGGCTTTGATCATCGAAATCGTGATGACGGCTTTCTTCATTCTGATCATTCTGGGCGCGACGTCGGACAAGGCACCTGCCGGGTTCGCTCCGATTGCCATCGGTCTGGCGCTGACCCTGATCCACCTGATCTCAATCCCGGTGACGAATACCTCCGTCAACCCGGCGCGCTCGACCGGCGTTGCCTTGTTTGCCGACGGCCCTGCTTTGGCTCAGCTCTGGCTGTTCTGGGTAGCCCCCCTGATTGGCGGCGCAATCGGTGCTTTGATCTGGAAAGCAATGTCCTCGGATGACTGATCCGCGCGGGAAAGGTAATTATCCCGTTTACTGAAAAACACGGTATCCTTCCGTCAAATCTGGCTAGGTCACGGCCTTTGGTTCAACGGGAGGATACAATGAAGATATTTACCACAGCATTTTTCCTAAGCTGCGCCGCGACGGCAGGCTGGGCCGAAGACAAATGGCTGAGCATCCCGCAAGTCCCCCAGATGCCCGCCGCCACCGAGGCGGGCACGGCAGAGATCAACGGCATCAACATGTATTACGCCACGTATGGCGATGCGGGCGGCACCCCGGTTCTGTTGATCCACGGCGGGCTTGCCCATGGCGATGTCTGGGCCACGCAGGTTGCCGACCTGTCGCAGGACCACAGGGTGATTGTGGCGGATACGCGCGGCCATGGACGATCCACCAACGATGGCAGCCCCTATTCCTACGCGTTGTTGTCGCAGGATTATCTGGCACTGCTGGATCATCTGGGGGTCGATCAGGTGCATCTGGTCGGCTGGTCCGACGGGGCAAATATCGGGTATTCAATCTCGACCACCAACCCGGATCGGCTGGCCAGTCACTTTGCCCACGCAGGCAATGTCACGCTGGACGGGATCGATCCTTCGGTGGAAACCAACGAGGTGTTTGGCACTTACGTGGGCATGATGGCCCAAGATTATGCGGCCATGTCCCCCACCCCTGACGGGTTCGAGGCATTCCTTGGTGGGGTTGCCACCATGTGGGGCACCGAAAAACCCGGCGGGCTTGAGGCGCTGTCATCGATCACCGTCCCGACACTCGTGGTTCAAAGCGTACATGACGAGGCCATTCTGATGGCGCATTCACAAGCGATTGCTGACGCTATTCCGGGCGCCAAGTTGCTTGTTCTGGAAGATGTCAGCCACTTCGCATCTTTTCAGGATCCTGGTGCCTATACCCGTGCCATCCGCGACTTCATCGACCAATAGACCAAAGAAAAAGCCCGGCGCTTGAGCCGGGCTAAATCGTCTTATTCGGTAACGGTGACTTTTTTCATCACATCCGGTGCACCGATGATCGCACCGTTCTGACCTTCGCCCCGCTTGATCGCGTCAACCACATCCATACCGTCTGTCACCTGACCAACCACGGTATACTGGCCGTCCAGAAACGGGCCGGGGGCGAACATGATGAAGAACTGCGAATTGGCCGAATCCGGATCGCTGGACCGGGCCATGCCGACAACGCCCCTGTCAAAACTCACGTCCGAGAACTCGGCCGGCAGGTCCGCGCGATCAGACCCGCCGCGCCCGGCATAGCGCATGTCGAAGCCGTCCGCGCCCGAGTTGCCGTATTGCACGTCGCCGGTTTGCGCCATGAAGCCATCGATCACGCGGTGAAACACGACGCCATCGTACTGACCGTCAGCGGCCAGAGCGGTGATCTGTTCCACATGCTGGGGTGCCACATCTTCGAACAGGTCGATCGAGATTGTGCCATTGGCCCCTTCCCCTTCGACCTCGATCTGCAAACCGCTGGCCAGCGCCGGGCTTGCCAGCAAGGCAAAAGCCGCAGCCAGTTTATGCATCTGCGGCCACCTTGACGCTGATCATGCGGTCCGGGCTTGCAGGCGGCTCGCCGCGTACAATCGCATCGACGTGCTCCATCCCGTCGATGACCCGGCCATAGACCGTGTACTGACCATTCAGGAAGTGATTGTCCTTGAAGTTGATGAAGAACTGCGAATTGGCCGAATCTGGGTTCTGCGAGCGCGCCGCGCCCAGCGTACCGCGATCATGGGGCAGCTTGGAAAATTCTGCCGGAACATTCGGCAGTGACGAACCCCCGGTGCCCGCCATGCGCAGGTTGAACCCGTCTTCCATATCGCCATGCTGCACGTCGCCGGTTTGCGCCATGAAACCGTCGATCACACGGTGAAAGGCCACATTGTCATATTCACCGCCACGGGCCAGTTCCTTCATCCGCGCACTGTGCAGAGGCGCTACATCCGGCAGCAGCTCGATGACGACATTGCCGCCTTTCAGCTCGATGATGATTGTGTTTTCGGGGTCTTTGATCTCGGCCATGAGGCCCTCCTGTCGTTTATCTTGCGCAAATACCTATGACGCACGCGTGCGAATGCCAAGTGACGCATTGACCTGAGGGCAAAATGCAGGAAAAGAACCGCCTAAATCGGTTGCCAATGACAAGGATCGCACAATGGGCTGGAAAACACTGGACGATATGGACCTGAACGGCAAACGCGTGCTGGTGCGTGTGGACATCAACGTGCCCGTGGTTGACGGTGTTGTGACCGACGCCACCCGCATTCAAAGGATCGTCCCCTCGGTGCGCGATATTCTGGCCGCTGGCGGCAAACCGATCCTTCTGGCTCATTTTGGCCGTCCGGGTGGCGAACGGCGTGAAAGCCTGTCACTGAAACAACTGGTCCCGACTTTGGAAAGCGCTTTTGGCGCAAAGGTTCTGTTTGCTGCCGATTGCGTCGGGGCCGAGGCGGAACTGGCCGCCGCTGCCTTGCAGCCCGGCCAGGTCCTACTGCTGGAAAACACCCGCTTTCACGCGGCCGAAACCAAAAACGACGCCGATCTGGCCGCTGGCATGGCCAAGCTGGGGGATATTTATTGCAACGATGCGTTTTCAGCCGCGCACCGCGCCCACAGCTCAACCGAGGCCATCGCCCGTCTGCTGCCTGCCTGTGCGGGCCGCCTGATGCAGGCCGAGTTGCAGGCGCTGGAAAGCGCACTGGGTGCACCCAAGCGCCCGGTAACGGCGGTTGTCGGCGGCGCCAAGGTCTCGACCAAGCTGGAACTGCTGGGCAATCTGATCGACAAGGTCGATTATCTGGTGATCGGTGGCGGTATGGCGAACACATTCCTTGTCGCCCAAGGTATCGGCGTTGGCAAATCACTGGCTGAAACCGCGATGAAGGACACCGCCGCCGAAATTCTGGCCAAGGCCGAAAGCTCGGGCTGCCAGATCGTCCTGCCGCGTGACGTTGTAGTGGCCGAGAAATTCGAGGCCAACGCGCCCCACAAGGTTCTGCCCGCCGATCAATGCCCTGCGGATGGCATGATCCTGGACGCGGGCCCTGAAAGCGTCGCCGCGATTACCGCGATTTTCGACAAAAGCCAGACCCTGATCTGGAACGGCCCGCTGGGCGCGTTCGAGCTGGAGCCGTTCGACGCAGCCACCAATGCCGCGGCCCTGAAAGCCGCAGCCCTCAGCCGGTCGGGTCAGCTGATTTCGGTCGCGGGTGGCGGTGACACGGTTGCGGCGCTGAATGCGTCGGGGGCGGCCAAGGATTTCACTTATATCTCGACCGCAGGCGGTGCATTCCTTGAATGGATGGAAGGCAAAACCCTGCCCGGTGTCGCTGCGCTGGAACAATAAGCGGCACTGATCGCATTTGGCCGCTTGTCACGGTTCATGGTATTATCCCCTATTTGAACGGGGGATTATGTCATGAGGTCATTATACCTGCTCATCCTTCTCGCAATGCCGTGGCCTGCAACAGCACAATCCAGTTGCGGTGGCCAGACACAGCTTGATGCAAATTTCTGTGCCAAGGAACAATGGGAAGCCGTTGACCGCGACCTCAACCGGTTGTGGAAACAGATCAAGCCGGTCGCTGATGCACGTGGCAACGGCGATGCCCTTCTGGCGGAACAACGTGCGTGGCTAAAGGCGCGGGACGCCACCTGCGACAAGGAACTATCCGGCGGCGGCAGCGCTGCGCCCATGTTCTACTGGACCTGTATGAAAGAGCAGACGGTCGCAAGAAATCAGCAGCTTCAGTCCTGGCGCTGAGCTTTAACCGGGACGCACACGAAATACTGATGAAAAAACCGAATCAGGGGATTCACAACCCGAATCGCCTGTGACATAGTGCGATCAGAGGCTCGGAAAGAGCCCGTTATTGAGGCAAGTTTTCATACGGCGGTAAACAGAGTGTCCCGTTCCCATCGGCCCGGTTTGGGTGCAGTTCTCTTCTTCTCGGTGGCTTTCATGCTGGGTGTGTATTTCACCTTTGCCGCTGTTCAAGGGGATTACGGCCTGTTCCGGCGGGTCGAAATTGCGGCGGAACGGGACGCTCTGTCACGCAGTCTGGAAAAACTGAATGTCGAAATCGCCGAGATGGAAAACCTGACACGGCGTCTGTCCGACACCTATCTGGATCTGGACCTGCTGGACCAGCAGGCGCGCTCGGTTCTGGGCATGATCCGGTCGGACGAAATCGTGATCCGCTGATCAAAGACCCTATTCAGAAAAGGCAACTCAGGCCCGGCGTTTCGGCCGGGATGCGCCGTGGCGAACGCTGCGTCACATTTCCCCTCGCCAGAAAGCCCCAAATGCTTTATGAGATAGTTTAACGCTAAACTATCTGTCCGAAAGGGGGAGATCGCCACGATGGCTGCGCGAAAAACCACAAAGAAACCAAATGTTTCTGCGGAAGAACTCCAGACATACTACCGCGAGATGCTGCTGATCCGCCGATTCGAGGAAAAGGCCGGTCAGCTTTATGGTATGGGCCTGATCGGCGGGTTCTGCCACCTTTATATCGGACAAGAGGCCGTTGTTGTCGGGCTTGAGGCCGCCGCAGAGGAAGGCGACAAGCGTATCACCTCATATCGCGACCACGGCCACATGCTGGCCTGCGGCATGGATCCGGGCGGCGTGATGGCCGAACTGACCGGGCGCATCGGTGGCCTGTCCAAAGGCAAGGGCGGCTCGATGCACATGTTCTCGAAAGAAAAGCACTTCTACGGCGGGCATGGTATCGTCGGCGCGCAGGTTCCGCTGGGCGCGGGGCTGGCTTTTGCCGACAAGTACAAGGAAAACGGCCGCGTGACCTTCACCTATTTCGGGGACGGTGCCGCGAACCAGGGTCAGGTGTATGAGACCTTCAACATGGCGGCCATCTGGGGCTTGCCGGTGATTTTCGTGATCGAGAACAACCAGTACGCCATGGGCACCGCTCAGTCCCGCTCGACCTCGACCAAGGACATCTTCCATCGCGGCGAGGCATTCGGCATTCCGGGCGAGATCGTCAATGGCATGGATGTGCTGGCGGTCAAGGAAGCAGGCGAAAAGGCTGTCGCGCACTGCCGCGCGGGCAAAGGCCCCTATATCCTGGAAATCAAGACCTACCGCTATCGCGGCCACTCGATGTCCGACCCGGCCAAGTACCGGACCCGCGAAGAAGTTCAGAAGGTCCGCGAACAAAGCGACCCGATCGAACATGTGCGCGAGTTGCTGCTGACCGGCAAGCACGCGACCGAGGATGACCTGAAAGCGATCGACAAGGAAATCAAGGAGATCGTCAATCAGGCCGCCGAATTCTCGAAAGAAAGCCCCGAGCCTTCGGTCGAAGAGCTCTGGACTGACATTTACGCCTGAGAGGACGAATAAGACATGGCAACCGAAATTCTCATGCCCGCCCTTTCCCCCACGATGGAAGAGGGCACGCTGGCCAAATGGCTGGTCAAGGAAGGCGATACCGTATCCTCGGGCGACATCATGGCCGAGATTGAAACCGACAAGGCAACGATGGAATTCGAGGCTGTTGACGAAGGCATCGTCGGCAAGATCCTGGTCGCCGAGGGCACCGAAGGTGTCAAGGTGAACACTCCTATCGCCGTGCTGGTCGAAGAAGGCGAAGACGCCTCGGCCCTGCCCGCGGCAACTCCCGCTGCCGCAGCGGCGCCCGAGACCGCCCCCGCAGCGGCCCCGGCCCCGGCTCCTGCCGCAGCAGCCCCCGCTGCTCCGGCGGTGGACCTGTCACCCGACTGGCCCGCGGATGCTGAAATGAAATCCGAAACCGTGCGCGAGGCCTTGCGCGATGCAATGGCCGAGGAAATGCGCGGCGATGAAAACGTCTACCTGATGGGCGAGGAAGTCGCTGAATATCAGGGGGCCTACAAAATCTCGCAAGGTTTGCTGGATGAATTTGGCTCCAAACGCGTGATCGACACTCCGATCACCGAACACGGGTTTGCCGGTATCGCGGTGGGTTCGGCCTTTGGCGGTCTGAAACCTATTGTCGAGTTCATGACCTTCAACTTCGCCATGCAGGCGATTGACCAGATCATCAACTCTGCGGCTAAAACGCTCTATATGTCCGGTGGCCAGATGGGTTGCCCCATCGTGTTCCGGGGGCCCAACGGGGCCGCGGCCCGCGTGGCCGCACAGCACAGCCAGGACTATGCCGCGTGGTACATGCAGATCCCCGGCCTGAAGGTCGTCATGCCCTATTCAGCCGCTGATGCCAAAGGTCTGCTGAAATCGGCCATCCGCGATCCCAACCCGGTAGTGTTCCTGGAAAACGAAATCCTCTACGGCCGCTCCTTCGAAGTGCCGCAGGTGGATGACCTGACCATTCCGCTGGGCAAGGCCCGCATCTGGCGCGAAGGGTCAGATGTGACAATCGTCAGCTTTGGCATCGGCATGCAATACGCGCTGGAAGCTGCTGACAAGCTGGCCGAAGACGGCATCAGCGCCGAAGTGATCGACCTGCGCACCATCCGCCCGATGGACACTGGCGCCATCATCAACTCGGTGATGAAGACCAACCGTCTGGTGACAGTGGAAGAAGGCTGGCCGCAGGGGTCTGTCGGCAGCTACATCAGCTCGGTCGTGATGCAGGAGGCGTTTGATTACCTCGACGCGCCGGTCATCAATTGCACTGGCAAGGACGTTCCGATGCCCTATGCCGCCAATCTCGAAAAGCTGGCCCTGATCACCACGGATGAGGTGATCGCCGCCGTCAAACAAGTGACCTACCGGTAAGGAGCGACAGACAGATGCCTACAGAAATTCTGATGCCCGCCCTGTCCCCGACCATGGAGGAAGGCACGCTCGCCAAATGGCTGGTCAAGGAAGGCGATACCGTCTCCTCCGGTGATCTGCTGGCCGAGATTGAAACCGACAAGGCCACGATGGAATTCGAGGCCGTTGACGAAGGCACCATCGGCAAGATCCTGATTCCCGAGGGCACCGAAGGGGTCAAGGTCAACACCGCCATCGCGGTTCTGCTGGAAGACGGCGAAAGCGCCGATGACATCGGCACGGCTCCGGCGGCTGCTCCGGCGGCTGCCCCCGCAGCCGTCGCGGGCAACGAGGCTGCCGCGCCAGTGGCACCCGAGGCGCTCGCCCCTGCCCCGGCCGCTCCGGCCAAGGCAGATGGCGGTCGGATTTTTGCCTCGCCTCTGGCCCGCCGGATTGCTGCGCAAAAAGGTCTCGACCTGACACAGATTTCCGGTTCCGGCCCGCATGGTCGCATCGTCAAGGTCGATGTCGAAGGCGCAACTGCCACCGCTCCGGCAGCAGCTCCTGCCACTGCTCCCGCCGCCGCCGCGCCCGCAGCTGCCCCAGCAGCTCCGTCTGGTCCATCGGCGGATATGGTCGCGCGGATGTACGAAGGCCGCCCGTACGAGGAAATCAAGCTCGACGGTATGCGCAAAACCATTGCTGCACGCCTGGGCGAGGCCAAACAGACCATCCCGCATTTCTACCTGCGCCGCGATATCAAGCTGGACGCGCTGCTGAAATTCCGTGGTCAGTTGAACAAGCAGTTGGAAGGTCGCGGCGTCAAGCTCAGCGTCAATGACTTCATCATCAAAGCCGTCGCCAATGCGCTGCAACAGGTTCCGGCCTGCAACGCCGTCTGGGCAGGTGACCGGGTACTGCAACTGAAACCGTCAGATGTGGCTGTTGCCGTCGCAATCGAAGGCGGGTTGTTCACGCCGGTCCTGCAAGACGCTGACATGAAATCCCTGTCAGCCCTTTCGACCGAGATGAAAGACCTTGCCGCCCGCGCACGCGAGCGCAAGTTGGCTCCGCATGAATATCAGGGCGGCACCTTTGCCATCTCGAACCTGGGCATGTTCGGCATCGACAATTTCGATGCCATCGTGAACCCGCCCCATGCCGGTATTCTGGCCGTCGGCACCGGCGTCAAGAAGCCGGTTGTCGGGGATGATGGCGAGCTGACCGTGGCAACGGTGATGTCTGTCACCATGTCCGTTGATCACCGCGTCATCGACGGAGCGCTTGGGGCCGAACTGCTCAAGGCCATTGTCGACAATCTTGAAAACCCGATGGTCATGCTGGCGTAAGCCATACCGACCTCGCAAAAAAAGGCCGCCTCGAATATCGAGGCGGCCTTTTTTGTTAGTCCAATCGACCTACTGATCTTTGCCCAGCATGTGGTCCATCGAGATCGACGGCTGATCGCATCCAGCCTCGCCCACGATCTTGGCCGGGATACCGGCAACGGTCTTGCACGGCGGAACGTCCTGCAACACCACCGAACCGGCAGCGATACGGCTGCAATGGCCGACCTTGATGTTACCCAGAACCTTTGCCCCGGCCCCGATCAGAACACCGTCTCCGATCTTGGGATGGCGGTCTTCCTCTTCCTTGCCGGTTCCGCCCAGCGTCACCGAATGCAACATCGACACGTTGTCTCCGACCACGGCGGTTTCACCGATGACGATGGAATGGGCGTGGTCGATCATGATCCCCTTGCCGATCCTTGCGGCCGGGTGAATATCGATGCCGAAAATCTCCGAAGATCGCATCTGGAAGAAATAGGCCAGATCAAAGCGCCCCTTGCGCCACAGCCAATGCGCGACGCGATAGGCCTGCATGGCCTGATAGCCCTTGAAATACAGGATCGGCTGCAACAACCGATGGCAGGCCGGATCACGCTCGTAAACCGCCATCAGGTCGGCGCGGGCGGCTTCCAGCAAACCGGGATCGTTTGCATAGGCCTCGTCCACGATCTCGCGCAGCACCATCATCGACATTTCGTTCGAACACAGCTTGGCCGCGATCCGATAGGACAGCGCACGCTCAAGGCTGCGGTGATGCAGGATACAGGCGTGCACAAGCCCGCCCATAAGCGGTTCTGTCTCGACGGCTGCTTGGGCCTCGGATGTGATACGGTCCCAGACCGGATCGACCGGTGTCACAGGGCTGCGTTTTTCAAACATAGCTTTTGATCCTTTGCTGCGCCTAGAATGCCATTTAGTGGCAAAAAGGCCAAACGCAAACCCGTGATCCGCGATACAACGAAAATGAATGAGTCCGAGCGCACATATTTCGAAACACGAATTCGCGAGCGTCTGGCCGAACTGGATCAGTTGTCCGCATCAGGCCAGCAGGCTCAGGCCGTTGTTGAACTGGATCAGCAGGCGGTTGGTCGGCTCAGCCGCATGGATGCGCTGCAAAACCAGGCGATGGCAAAGGCGCAACAGGTGAATCGCAATGTCGAAACCCGCCGCCTTCAGGCCGCGCTTATGCGGCTGGACGAGGGGGAATACGGGTATTGCGAAGATTGCGGCGACCGTATTCCCGATGGGCGATTGTCTCTGGATCTGGCTGCCAGCAAATGCGTCAGCTGCGCGACCGGGTGATCAGAAACTCGGCAAGATGGTGCAGAACCAGCGAAAAACACTGACAATATTGCAAATCGTCAAACCCCGGCTCATCGGCCAGCACCCTGTTGCGCGCAACCGCCATCAGCGATCCGTTGCCGTAAACCGGATGCAGCTGACCCGTGCGCGCCCGGTGTATGTCGGCCAGTTCCGCTTCATGGATCATCCGGACGCATAAGCGGGTCCGCTCTGGCGGCGGCGCCGCCAACAAGGCGCGCGCCGCGGCACTTACATCACCGTGCAATAGCGGTCGCATCGTGCCGCTTACCCGACAACCAGACGCGCCATCGCACCGGGGCCGTAAATGGCTGACACCTGCGCAATCCCGACCTCATATGACCCGGTCAGACCATCTGCCGCCTTCATTGCCGCCGAATAGGACCACCCCGGCAGGGATGTCATCTCTTCACGGATAAGGGTTCCCCCAGCAAAGACACGCACAAGATAGGATTCGCTTTCCTCGCCCAGCGGAACCTCCAGCCCTGACCAGTCATCCCCATCCAACCGGGCGCGCCGCACCCAGGTCAGGTGATCGCCGGTTGCGTCGGATCGCACCTGAAGGTGAACCGGGGAATACGGGCGCAAACCATTGCCGTCGAATGAGGCGATCAGGTGCTGGTAAGCCGGATCGTCGTAACCACGGGTCGCCGGGCCGATGCGATAATGCTTGGCCAATCCCCGCTCGTTACGCAACAGGTTGATCTGCTGCACCTGATCGTTCAGCAACACGAATATGGACCCGTCCGGCCAGACATCCGGCATCAGGGCATCCGACCCCAACTGGCCCCTCAACCGCCCGGACCGGGCGTAAACGCCGGGGGAGTCAAGCGTGGCATCCGAGAACTGGAAAACCTCCCAGTTGCCGGGTGTTCCGTCGCCGATGGCCGCCAGATTGACACCGTTCAGAACCGCGCCACGCGGACGCGATTCCAGCTGACCGGCCAACAGCCGCACCTTCACCGCCGGGCCCTCGTCCCAGACGCCGATGCTGGCGCGCCTCAGCGGCGTTTCGGTCACGCCCATAATGGCCTGACCGGGGATCACATCACTCAGGCTGTACCCCTCATCGGTTGAGGAGGAATAAACCGTCGCGGCCCCCGGCCAGGGATCAGCGGTCACCGCAAGATAAGGTGCATGCGGGATCTCTGACCCGGTGATCAGCGGCAGGTCCAGAAACACCGGCAGCACGGGAACGGGCGCGGCATAGGGTCTGGCAACCGCCGGGTCGTCGTGCAGTTGCGATCCCTTATATACACCCTGTTCAACCCGGACCGCTTCGACCAATTGCAGATCGGCAGATTCCAGACGGTCAATCCGGTAAACGGGGCTGTTTTCGGTCTCTGACAACCGCACCAGATCACCTGCGCCCAGATGCAGCAGCGATGGCGGCAAGGCAAACCGCACCGTATCGCGGGAAACACGGGCCTCGCTCAACCAGCGCTCAGCCGTTTGTCGGCCTTCGGTGCGTGTCATGGATAACGGCATCTCATTGACCGAGACCGAATGCGTGCTGTCCTCGGGCAGAACCGCCTCTTCCGCGACCAGATCGTGATCCGCATCCGACTGGACAAAGCGCAGGCGCACGCGACCGGTCATCTCGGCCTCGGCTTCTCGCCGGTGCTCAACCGTGCCATCCAGATCACCGCTGATCGCCAGATGATCAGGGTTCAGGGCGATCGCGCCATAGCCATCGCACATCTGAAAGCGCAAGATGCCGTTCCGTTCGATCGCGTCGAACCCATAGCGCAGCATCAGCGGCTGCAAAGCCGACCGCGCATTTGTCACATCTTCGATGACATATCCTCGAACCACGCCGTAAAGCCCGGAAACATCGATATCCGTCACCCCTGCCGCGTGGCATATTTCAGTCACGACCGAGGCCAGCGTGCGCGAGCCGGACCGGCCGTTCAGCCAATGCCCCCGGTCATAGTTTGCCCCATCATCCCACTGGCTTCGCAGATTGGGAAAGGTCGGAAACGGGCGGGTATCCCACGCCCAGACATAGGTATTCGCCAGATCCAGCATTAGCCCGCCATAGACTTGCGACACCGGGTTGATGTTCGGATCGCTCCAATACCCAAGGGTCGACGCAAGGTACTGGACCTGAATGAAATCGTCGCGCAGCCCGTTTGAATATGCGGGCAGCAGCGATTCAGACGATTTCGGGTCCAGAAACTTGTTCGGCTGGTTCGTGCCCTTGTCGATTGCCGCACATCCCAACTCATCCACCCAGGCCGCATCAAACTGCGGCCCGCGCAGCCCTTCAGGATCATGTGCCGAAAACGCCTGCGCCTCGGCCCCGTTGGGCCAGATCAGCTTGCGTTCGGATGCCTTCCACACGGGCCGCCGATCCGGGGGCGAGCATTGCAATATCCCGCTGTCGCTGAAAATCATCACGTCGCGCACCTGATCGAATGTCTCACCCACCAGCGCCACGCGGCACGCCTCGCCCTTGTCCAGCGGCTTCGGCCCCTCGACCATCGATCTGACCCATTCGGCCCCTGCCCGCGTTTTGCCCGCGCCACGCCCGCCCATGATCACCCAGGACCGCCAGTCGCCTTCGGGCGGCAATTGATGCGGTAGCGCCCAGAATTCAAACAGGAAAGGGAGGGCACACAGCCCCCCCTCCCCGATCTCACTCAGAAATCTCTCCCGCACCGCAGCATTGGCGGAGGCGAGCCAGCCTGCACCCGATCTCAAATCGGGCCCGCTCAAGGTCGAGCGCATAGCCCCCTTGGGCAATTCCGGCTTGTCTGTAATGTTGTTCGACAAAGCTTGTCTCCACTTTCTGGCAACTTCGGATCAGCCCCTCCAGCTGACCGAGTCGCTTGGCTGAACCAGCAAGATCTGCATCCTCCCCGGCACCGATCTGTTTGCGCAGGTCTTCTGCCGCTTGCCGCAGATCGCGAATGGACCTTTCCAGGGACTGCAACAGTTCAGCCGTCTGGGAAATCCGCTCTTCCGGGGTAATCAAAGTCATGTTTGCCTGTGACCTCATGCGTGAGTGTTCTCCGCACGAGAGAAACGAAAAAACGGCCACCGGGTCACCCCGAGGCCGTTTGCCCACTTCTTCTAGCATGACACAACCTATACGGGATAAAGCGCGCAAAGTCAAGGGTTTACGCAACAGTCGCGCAACAGGGATCGTACGGTGAGGGTTAACGGACAGTGAATTTCCGGCTGCGGTAATCCTCGGCCAAAACGCCGACCCGTCCTTTGGGCTTCCCAAGCCCTGACCGCCTCACCGACCAGAGGGATTAACACAGGGTTACCGCCGTACCGCTTTCGGAGCGTACAAATTGTACAAACCCCGCGCGGACGCGTGTACAAATCTGACATTTCCGAAATCGGGTGCAAAATCACCCGCGTCACCCGATTTCGGCGCGTCAGGGTCCTGCGCGCTGCAAAACCAGTCCTTGACATTCCCCCCCGAAACCCTCATGTGCCCCTCATCACGGCGCCACCGCGTGAGCATCGTCGGGCTTCAGGCCCCACAGCGCCAACACATAACTCCCGGTTCCCCTTCACGCAGGGTTCTTTACGCGATGGCCGGATGGCGCTGGATTCGCCCGCGCATCCCGAGGTCTCGCACAACCCTGCCGGTCACTGAACGTGGCCAGTCACCACCTGCTCGTGCGGTTTAACCTGCGGGCCGGAAAGGATAATTTTTTGTTCGACTTCGATATGCTCGGCCTTGCGCCGACACTGAATGACGCGTTGAAACGCGCCAACTTCACACAACCCACCCCGATTCAGAACCAGGCCATTCCGCTGGCCCTGAATGGGCATGACATCCTCGGGCTGGCCCAAACCGGCACCGGCAAAACACTGGCCTTTGGCCTGCCCCTGATCGACCACTTGCTGGCGCAGCCCGGCAAGCCCGATCCCAAAACAGCCAAAGCGCTGATCCTCGCCCCCACCCGCGAGTTGGTGAACCAGATCGCCGACAGTTTGCGCACCCTCACCAAAGGAACAAAGCTGCGAGTCGCCACAGTTGTAGGTGGCCAGTCGATCAACAAACAAGTGATGTTCCTTGCCCGAGGCACCGATATTCTCGTCGCCACCCCGGGCCGCCTGATTGACCTGATGGAACGGGGCGCTGTTGACCTTGGCTCGGTTCGCCATCTGGTGTTGGACGAAGCGGATCAGATGCTTGACCTGGGCTTCATTCACGCTCTGCGTCGCATCGCACCTGCACTGGGCACGCCCCGCCAGACCATGCTGTTCTCGGCCACAATGCCGAAACAGATGGAGGAGCTCAGCCGCGCCTATCTGAACAATCCGCAGCGGGTGCAGGTTTCGCCTCCGGGCAAGGCCGCAGACAAGATCACCCAGTCCCTTCACTTTGTTTCGAAACCCGGAAAACCGTCGAAACTGCGCGAAATCCTGTCGCAGGACGCGGATGCTCTGACGCTGGTCTTCACCCGCACAAAACACGGCGCTGAACGGCTGATGAAAGGGCTGGTGGACGACGGCTTCAACGCGGCGTCCATTCACGGGAACAAAAGCCAGGGCCAGCGTGACCGGGCGATCAAGGCCTTCCGCGCTGGTGAGGTGAACATACTGGTGGCCACCGACGTTGCCGCGCGTGGCATCGACATCCCTGGCGTCGCCTATGTCATCAACTTCGACCTGCCCGACGTGCCCGACAATTACGTCCACCGTATCGGGCGTACCGCCCGTGCCGGGCGCGAAGGCGAAGCGATTGCGTTCTGTGCTCCGGAAGAAGTCGACCTGCTGCGTCAGATCCAGAAGCTGATGAAAACTGAAATCCCCGTCACAAGCGGCACCATGCCGGAAGGGGTCGAGATTCAGCAACCTGCACGTCGTCAAAACAACCGCCGTCGCGGGTTCAAGCCCAAACCGGCCAACGGCGATGCGAAACCGTCCAGCAACAAACGGCGCCGTCCCAACAAAAGACGCTCAGCCGCCTAAGGACTGAAGAGGCTGCCAAAGAAAACGCCGACGCCAGTTGCTATACCGGCGTCGGCGTTTTTTGTTAGCTAAACCAGCAACCCGCCGGGTTTAATTCCCCGAGCTCTGCTGTTCCTCGATCTCGCGCCATTTGGCAACGTTGCGATTGTGCTCCTGCAGGGTTTCTGCAAACGCATGCCCGCCCGAGCCGTCGGCGACGAAGAACACATAGTTGGTGTCATCTGGCGCAACCGCAGCTTCAAGACTCGCCAGACCCGGATTTGCAATCGGCGTCGGGGGCAGCCCATCAATCTGATAGGTGTTCCAAGGTGTCGGACGGTTCAATTCGCTGCGCCGCAACCCGCGACCCAATGTGCCCTGCCCCTTTGTCACGCCATAGATGACGGTCGGATCGGTTTGCAACCGCATCCCTTGTTTCAGGCGGTTCACGAACACACTGGCGACCTGGCCGCGTTCCTCCGGAACACCGGTTTCCTTTTCGATGATAGACGCAAGGATCAGCATCTCTTCCGGACTGTCCAGCGGCAACCCGCCTTGGCGGCTTTCCCAAACCGCATTGATCCGCAGTTGTTGCTTGTCCTGCATGGCCTGCAAAATCGCATTGCGATCCTGTCCGACCACAACATCGTAACTGTCCGGGGCCAACATGCCCTCAGCCGGGATCTCGGTCACCTCACCTGACAGCGCTTCGAATGATTTAAGGGCCTCGACCACCTGCCACGAGGTCACACCTTCGGCCAGTGACACCCGATAGCGCGTGTCAGCCTCGTTGCGCTTCTCGGTATAAGCATCAGGCGTTTCTTCCTCTGCAGCATCAAATGAAGCAATCTCGACAAAATCCAATGTTGCCGGGTCCAGTTCACGCACGCGGGTTTGGGTGCGCGTTACACCGATACGGTATTCGATTTCCGACCCACAAGTGCTGGCGCCGCTGCTGGTAATCTCTTCGATGATCTGCGCCATCGACGCGCCTTCGCGCACCAGAAAGCTGCCCGCTTTCAACCGCTGCGCCTGATCGGTATAGTCAGCGGCCATCCGAAACAGAATTGAACTGCGAATGGCACCCTGATCTTCCAGATCGCGACTGACACGTGTCATGTTCGAGCCGCTTTTGACCTGAAGGCAAATCGCAGTTTCAAGTGGGCCTTCGGCCTTGTACTGCGACTGTCCCCACAAGATCAGACCGCCCACCAGAAACAGGCCGACCACCAGGATGGTCAGCGCATTCGAAGCGATGGCCCGCCACATTTAATTGACCTTTCCGAAGATCACGCTGGCATTGGTTCCACCAAACCCGAACGAGTTCGACAGCGCCACATTGATTTCACGCTCGCGCTTGGCATTGGGGGCAAGATCAATCGGAGTTTCAACAGCCGGGTTGTCCAAGTTGATTGTTGGCGGTGCGACCTGATCGCGGATTGCCAGGATTGAGAATATTGCCTCAATCGCACCCGCAGCACCCAGCAAGTGACCGGTTGCCGACTTGGTCGAACTCATCGTCGCATTCCCGGCATGCTCGCCCAACAGGCGCTCAACCGCGCCCAGTTCGATCGTGTCCGCCATGGTCGAGGTGCCATGCGCGTTGATGTAATCTAGGTCTTTCGGCTCCAGCCCGGCGCTGCGCAACGCGGCTCTCATGGAGCGTTCGGCCCCGTCGCCATCCTCGGACGGGGCGGTGATGTGATAGGCGTCGCCCGACATACCATAGCCCAGCACCTCTGCGTAGATCTTGGCACCACGCGCCTTGGCGTGTTCGTAATCTTCCAGAACCACGATGCCGGCACCCTCGCCCATCACGAAACCGTCACGGTCCACGTCATAGGGTCGGCTGGCAGCCTTGGGATTATCTGCGTATTTGGTCGATAGCGCTTTACATGCGTTGAACCCGGCAATACCGATCTCGCAGATGCAGCCCTCGCCACCACCTGCCACCATGACATCCGCGTCACCCGCCCGGATGATGCGGCTGGCGTCGCCGATTGCGTGCGCACCGGTTGAACATGCGGTCACGACCGAGTGGTTCGGCCCTTTGAACCCGTGAAGGATTGATACCTGACCCGAGGCCAGGTTGATCAGTGCGCCCGGAATAAAGAACGGCGATACCCGACGCGGACCTTTGTCGCGGATCAGGTTCGCAGTATTGGCAATCGATCCCAGACCACCAATGCCCGAGCCAATCAGAACACCGGTCCGCAAGCGCGATTCTTCGTCTTCCGGCAGCCAGCCTGCATCCTTACAGGCCATTTCTGCGGCCGCGATGGAATACAGGATAAAGTCCTCGATCTTGCGCTGCTCTTTCAGCGGCATCCAGTCATCGGGATTGAAGGTCCCGTTGGTTCCGTCGCCGCGCGGCACCTCGCAGGCGTAGGTCGTTGCGACCCCGCTTGCCTCTGCATCGAAATGCGTGATTGGGCCTGCACCGGACTCTCCGTCCAGCAGCCGCGACCAGGTTTCCTCGACCCCGCTGGCCAAAGGAGTGACCAATCCAAGACCGGTTACAACGACTCTGCGCATGAAGTGCCTCTTGCCTGCTTCCTCTTATGAGAACCGCTCATACCCCGGCCCGGGGTGCGGGGGCAAGAGCAACGGTTCTTTCCGCTCTGGCGTCCTGCCGCCGATTTCCCAAGGAAACCGGAAATTCGACGCTTGTCAAAAACCGCCCCTTCGCGCGTCCAGCCGAAAGGGCGGAGTTGCTTACTGAAACTGCGCGACCGGCTCGTGGGCCGATTTGGCAGTTTCAAGCGCTGTGGCCAAGTCCAGTGTCTTGCGGAACAACGCACGCCCGACAATCGCGCCCGAGATATTGGGGATGTATGCCAGCCGCGAGATATCGTCTGCTGTGCGCACGACACCGCTGGCAATCACCGGGGTACGCGAATGGTTTGCCAGCCGCGAAATCAGACCAAGCTGTGCCTCGACATCTTCCATGTCACTGTCGATGTCGGTTACCACGATAGCGGCAAAGGGCGCATCGCCGAACGCATCAATAAAGGCTTCGGGCGTGAATGCACTTTGGCTGCGCCAGCCGTCAGTCATGACAAGGCCTTGCCACACATCAACCGACAGCACGATCTGATCCGGGTAAAGCTTGGCCAGTTCCTTAACCAGGTTCGGTTCGCGCGCGGCCAGCGTGCCAACCACAACGCGGCCCGCGCCCTTGTCGATCCAGCGCTCAATCTGTTCGCGCGTGCGCATGCCACCCGCCAACTGCACCGGAATCTCGGCCTTGCGAATGATATCTTCGACCAGCTGCGCGTTGGTATCCTTGCCCTCGATCGCGTCGAAATCCGTCAGGTGCATCCATTCGGCACCCGCCTCTGCCCAGCTCCGTGCGGTATCTACCGGATTCACGTGCCAGATCATCGCATCATCCAGACGACCTTTGTCCAGTGAGACACACCGGCCGTTCTGCAGTTCCATCGTGGGGTAAATCCTCATGAGCTCGGTCCTCCGCTCAATCGTTTTGAAATCCCCGGCACCATACAACTGGAATGCCCGCCCGAAATCTCCGGGATCGGCACAGTTTGGCCATTTTGCGGCATACTGATTAAGTGGCGAATTTACGCGCGGGCTGGCGGTCCGTTGCGCCTTAACAAATGCACCGGGGTTTCATTATACACCCCTTCCCGCATCAGAACATAGCCAAGCTTTTTGGCGAGTTTCTGCGAAGACGCGTTCGATGCGTTTATCATCGCGACCAACGGTCCGGGAATCACCCGGTCAAACCAGTCATGCGCAGCCTTGGCGGCCTCGTATCCCAATCCCTGCCCTTGTGCTTCGGGGACCAGTACCCACCCTGCCTCGGGGAAGCCGTCGAAATCCTCGCCCATGCGTCGATTGCTATAGAAGAATCCGGCTTGCCCGATCAGCGTACGATTCGATTGCTGCATTACGCCCCACTGACCAAAACCGGCCATCTGCCAATGCCCCGCATTACGCAAGAACGAATCCCACGCTTCGCCACGCGATCGGGGAGAACCGCCGATATGCTGCACGACGCAAGGGTTACGCCAGATTTCCGCGAACCGGTCAAAATCCTCTGGGCGCATGGCGCACAGCGTCAAACGCGCGGTATTTATCATCGGAGTGGATCTTATCATGCCCTGTCCACTTTGAGTTTTGCCTCAGTGGAAACAGTGCGCAGGCCACAATAGCCACGCAAGCCCGAAATTCGGGCAGGCATAAAAAAACGGCGCCCCCGTTGCCCGGAAGCGCCGATTTTGATCAGAAAGAAACGCTTAGGACGCTTCGCTGATGAACTTGACGGCGTCGCCAAAGGTCTGGATGGTCTCGGCTGCGTCATCGGGGATCTCGATGCCGAACTCTTCTTCGAAGGCCATGACCAGCTCAACAGTGTCCAGGCTGTCTGCGCCCAGATCGTCGATGAAGGACGCGTTTTCCACGACTTTATCTTCTTCAACACCCAGGTGCTCAACAACGATCTTCTTAACGCGATCTGCGACGTCGCTCATGTCTATTCCTCATTCCTTTACAGGGCGGTCCGCCCGATTCTGCCCTTGCCCGCACGGGTTGGCTTTGGTTTGCCCGTTTTGGGCGGTTTCGGTCCCGGCGAACCGGGAAATAGAAGGCCGACCTGAACGACCGGCCCCGCATAGATGCGCCGCCTATAGCATAGTCGACGCAAGAGGCAAACGCTTTCGCACTTGCCCCTGTCGCGCTCACAACATGGCCATACCGCCATTTACATGCAAGGTGCTTCCGGTAACATAGCCCGCTTCGGGGCTGGAAAGATACAGAACCGCAGCTGCAATTTCTTCCGGATCGCCCATGCGCCCGGCCGGAACCTTGAGCAACAGACCCTTTTTTTGTTCCTCGGTCAGTTTTTCGGTCATTGCCGTCGTGATAAATCCAGGTGCCACGGCATTCACAGTAATTCCGCGGGTCGCGACTTCGTGGGCCAAAGCCTTGGAAAACCCGATCATACCGGCCTTCGACGCTGCATAGTTCGCCTGCCCCGGATTGCCGATTGCGGCCACCACGGACGAGACATTGACGATCCGGCCCCAGCGCGCCTTCATCATGCCCCGGATCACACCTTTGCACAGTTTCATGGTCGAGGTCATGTTCACGTCAATGACGCTTTGCCATTCCTCATCAGACATGCGCATGAACAGGTTGTCGCGGGTGATTCCGGCGTTGTTTACAAGAATATCCACCGATCCCATCGCCTCGGCCGCTTGCTTTGGCAACGCTTCCACGGCTTCCGGATCGCTTAAATTGCAGGGCAGAACATGCGCGCGTTCACCCAGTTCGTCGGCCAGAGCCTGAAGCGGTTCAACGCGTGTACCGGACAACCCAACCGTTGCACCTGCGCAATGCAACGCACGTGCGATGTGGCCTCCGATACCGCCCGAAGCACCGGTGATCAGCGCATTCTTACCTGTTAAATCAAACATTCGGTTTCCCTCTTGCTGCGTCGGTTACAACGCGAATTGAGCTTACGATTCGGCCTGAATGGCCTTCTGGACGTCTTCCGGTGTGCCCACAGCCTTGCCCGCGATTTCGCGATCGATCTTGCGGATCATACCGGACAGCGCTTTGCCAGCGCCGATTTCCCATGTTTCAGTCACGCCTTGAGCCGCCATATATTGCACGCTTTCCCGCCAGCGAACCGAACCCGTCACCTGCTCGACCAGCAATTGACGGATCAGATCCGGGTCGCTGACAGCCTCGGCGCGCACATTGGCCACCAAAGGTACGACAGGGGCCTTAATTTCGACGGCAGCAAGCGCTTCTGCCATTACATCTGCAGCAGGTTTCATCAGCGCACAGTGAAATGGAGCACTTACCGGCAACATAACGGCACGTTTTGCACCTTTTTCCTTGGCGATCTCGGCAGCGCGTTCGACAGCCGCTTTTGAACCCGACACGACGACCTGTGTGGGATCGTTGTCATTTGCGGCCTGACAGACCTCGCCCTGTGCGGCTTCTTCCGCCACGGCGCGCACGGCCTCCAGATCCAGCCCCAGAATGGCGGCCATGGCCCCCTCGCCCACGGGTACGGCGCTTTGCATGGCCTGACCACGGGTGCGCAACAGACGCGCAGTATCTGCAACAGACAAGGCACCCGCCGCGGCCAGAGCCGAGTATTCACCCAGTGAATGCCCCGCCACAAAAGCCGCCTTGCTGACAGATACGCCTTCGGCTTCCAAAGCGCGCATGGCTGCCATCGACGTTGCCATCAACGCGGGTTGTGCATTCTGGGTCAGTGTCAGGTCAGCAATATCGCCGTCCCAGATCAGGCTGCTCAACTTCTCACCCAACGCGTCGTCCACCTCATCGAAGATGGCCTGAGCCGCCGGGTAGGCCTCAGCCAGAGCTTTGCCCATACCTATGGTCTGGGCGCCTTGCCCCGGGAAAACGAACGCGAGTGTCATTGCAACCTCATGGATGGTGTCAGGTTGCGGCGGGGTGTAAACTGACTGACCGTCTGGCACAAGCATTGCCTGCTTTCTGCATTCTGGCACCTTTTGTGTGCACCCGCGCTCACTTGTGTCTGTTTCATCCGGCTTTACCTTGGGCACACCCTAGAATCCCGGAGCGCCCGACATATGCAATCGACCAATTCCTTTTCAAGCTACGGCAGCATCGCAAAGACGTTTCATTGGCTGACCGCGTTGCTGATCTTCACGGCTTTGCCCCTCGGCTGGGTCGCAGATAATCTGGCGCATGCGGTCCTGCACTCGGCAACGGCCCCTACCGAGTTGGAAATTGCCCGTGCGGCGCGCGTGTTCTCATTGCATAAAACCGTGGGGGTTACCGTTTTCTTCGTGGCATTGGCCCGCATTCTTTGGGCGTTCACGCAAACCAAGCCCGGCCTTCTGAATGCTGACAACAAGCCCGAAGCCTTTGCCGCTGAAACCGTCCACTGGCTGCTTTACGGTTCGCTGGTCCTTGTGCCGCTGACCGGCTGGATTCACCACGCCGCGACCGAAGGCTTTGCCCCAATCCTTTGGCCCTTCGGCCAAAACCTGCCTTTTGTACCGAAATCCACCGCCGTGGCCGAGGTAACAGGGGTTCTGCACTGGCTTTTCATGTGGGTTCTGGTCGTTTCCCTTGTCCTGCACGTTGCAGGTGCGCTGAAACATCACATCATCGACAAGGACGGCACATTGCGCCGGATGTTACCGGGCCTGTCTGATGTGCCGGAACCACCACATCAAACCCATTCACTGATTCCAGCCGTCGCCGCATTGGTGGTCTGGGGTGTCGTCGTCACCGGAGGCTGGGCAACGGGTAAGCTTACCCCTAACGTAGGTGAAGCACCGGATGTCCAACTGACCGAGGTTCAATCCGAATGGCAGGTTCAGAACGGCACGTTGTCGATTACGATTTCGCAACTGAATAGCCCCGTCACAGGTTCGTTTTCGGACTGGACGGCCGCAATTACTTTTGACGAACCCACAGAGCCGGGCCCGGCAGGGTCTGTCGATGTCACGATAGCCATCAGCTCGCTTAGTCTTGGAACCGTAACCGATCAGGCCATGGGACCGGATTTCTTCGACAACGCCCGGTTCCCGACTGCTCAGTTCAAAGCCGACCTTTATAAAACCGAAAATGGTTACGAGGCGCGCGGTCCGCTTACAATTCGCGACAAGTCGATCGATGTCGTTTTGCCCTTCTCGCTGGATCTTCAGGGCGACACAGCCACCATGGCGGGCACAATCGAGCTTAACCGGCTGGAGTTTGATGTAGGCACATCGCAGCCTACCGAAGACTCGCTGGGCTTTACCGTCGCAGTATCCGTAGAACTCACAGCGGCACGCGGTCAGTAAGGCAAAAAAAACGCCGGTGATTTGATCATCGGCGTTTTTCTGTTCGTGATTCTGTGATTACTCGGCTTTTTGTGCCTCGACCGAAATCTGGATTTGCACTTCGTCGCTGACAAACGGTGCAAACTGACCCAGGTCGAATTCGCTACGGACAAGCGTTGTTGTCGCGTTGAAACCAGCCCAGGGCTTGTTTGCCATCGGGTGGGTGTCAGCCTTGTTGAGCTTTGCGTCCAGAACAACCGATTTGGTCACACCGTTCATCGTCAGATCGCCGGTGATGTTCGCGGTGTTTTCACCAGTCACCTCGATTCCTGTCGAAGTAAAGGTGATCAAATCTCCTTCGGCCGCGCCAAAGAAATCCTCGGTCATGAAGTGATCTTCACGGGGTTTCCAGCCGGTAAACATCTCCAAAACGGGCATCGACACACTCACGCTCGAAGCGGCGGGGTTTTCCTGGTCGAACATGATCTCGCCTTCAAAGCCGGAAAACATGCCAGTCGTGGTTGAAAACCCAAGGTGGTCATAGCTGAAAATGACTTGGCTGTGGCTGGGATCCAACACGTATTTCTCGGCGCTGGCGAATGCCGTTGTCGCTGATACGGCCAATGCAGCAGCAAGAAGGGTGGATTTCATATCAATCTCCGCGGTTTTGTGAATGCAGTCCGTCAGGACTGCTTGAATACAAAATGTGCCGCCCAAGGGCGGCACACAACCTTTTTTGATTCACAACTTCTGTTCTTTTTTGAACAGAATAAAAATCAACCGAAAATTGTTACGCTTTTGCTGAGCTGCCCTTTCAGCGCCCGGCTGACATCCGCCGATTCAAGCGGCAGCTTCATCAAAAGACTTCCGTCCACGTCAAACAGGTGAACCTCATTCTCTTCAAAACGCGCCCCACCCAGCGAGTCATAGCTGCGGCGCAGGACAGTCTGAGGGCGTCCGTCTTCGTTCTTTTGCAATACCCGGACTTCGCGGCGGATCGGGTCGAAATAGGCGTCTGGGCGCGGGTCGAAAACCTCGATTGTCAACAAGGCGACGCCAACGACCAGAAACAGCATGGATGCCGACATCTTGATCGGCCAAACATCTGCGCCAACGACCGATCCGGGCATCAACCACATTGAAAACGCGGAAACGATCAAAAACGCCCCGACCATCCGCGCCAGTATCAGGCGGGCCTTCCAGTTCGGTGCAAATGTGATCATTACCGGCACCGAATTCTCAAAGCGCGAGCCGGCAACGTTTTCCTGATATGCGTTTGTGTTAGTAGCGGTCATAACGCGTCACCCTTTTAAGGTTACTTTCGAAATTCTGTTGATCCGGTTGATGCCCGGTATGCAAAACAACTTTGAGCCGAAAAGCGTCAGCAATTGGGCGACCCAAAGGAATTTGGGCGGCGTCTCAGAGGCATGTGTGGCAGGGCTTGCCCTTGCGGCTCAGACGTGTATACGGGGCCATCCTTCGCAGTCGTATGAATCGCGCAGCCTCTCGTGGCAGGGTCGCGAAGGAACGTTTGGCCCCGCCTATGAAATGCGCCTTGATATAAACAGGAGTGCACATGCCACTGTATGAGCATGTAATGATCGCGCGTCAGGATCTGTCCAACGCGCAGGCGGAAAGCCTCGTCGAACATTTCGGCACCGTTCTGGCTGACAACGGCGGCAAGCTGGTTGACAGCGAGTACTGGGGCGTCAAGACGATGGCCTACAAGATCAACAAAAACCGCAAGGGCCACTATGCCTTTCTGAAAACCGATGCCCCCTCGGGCGCGGTACAGGAAATGGAACGCCTGATGCGTCTGCATGAAGATGTCATGCGCGTTCTGACCATCAAGGTCGACGGCCACGAAGATGGTCCGTCGGTTCAGATGCAGAAGCGCGACGAACGTGGCGAACGCCGCGAGCGCCGCTGATCAACGCCTGAGAAAAGGACTATAACCCATGGCCGCAAAACCATTTTTCCGCCGCCGCAAGGTCTGCCCGTTCTCGGGTGAAAATGCGCCGAAAATCGACTACAAAGACACCCGTCTGCTGCAGCGCTATATCTCTGAGCGTGGCAAGATCGTGCCTTCGCGCATCACCGCCGTTTCGGCGAAAAAGCAGCGTGAACTGGCCCGTGCAATCAAGCGCGCCCGCTTCCTCGCCCTGCTGCCCTACGCTGTGAAGTAAGGAGAGACTGACATGCAAGTTATCCTGCTGGAACGCGTTGCGAAACTGGGTCAGATGGGCGACGTCGTTGACGTCAAGCCTGGCTACGCCCGCAACTTCCTGCTGCCCCAAGGCAAAGCCCTGAGCGCATCGGACGCCAACATCGCGTCGTTCGAAGCCCAGAAAGCGCAGCTTGAGGCCCGCAACCTGGAAACCAAGAAAGAAGCTGAGGCCCTGGCTGAAAAACTGGACGGTCAGCAGTTCGTCGTGATTCGCTCGGCATCGGATGCCGGCGCTCTGTACGGTTCGGTCACCCCGCGTGACGCCGCTGACGCCGCAACCGAAGCAGGTTTCACCGTCGACAAGAAACAGATCATCCTGATCGCCCCGATCAAGGAACTGGGTCTGCACACCGTTGCAGTGAAACTGCACCCCGAGGTTGAAGTCGAAATCAAGATGAACGTAGCCCGTTCGGCAGAAGAAGCTGAACTGCAGGCTTCGGGCAAATCGATTCAGGAACTGGCTGCTGAAGAAGAAGCCGCTGCTGAATTCGAGATCGCCGAACTGTTCGACGACATCGGCTCGGCCGCTTCGGATGATGATGACATGGTTGCCGACGCGGCACCGGTTGAAGAAGACGAAGCCAAAGCCTGATCCGGCTGCTTGTGAGAACTTTAAAGGCCGCGCTTTGGCGCGGCCTTTTCTTTTTTCCCTGTGTGTTCACAGGTCGTACCGGCAAGTTTCAGCCCATTTTCCGGGGTAAGCTTGAAGGCTGATTGTCGATCCGTATCATCGCCGCCGAAACTCAGAGGACCGAAAAATGCTTGTATTTCTGCGCCAAAGTTTCTTGGCACTGTTTCTATTTGTGTCGTTGGTTGCCTGCGGGGCAGACCAGGTCTCCAAGGCGGGCACGCCACATTTTGACCCGCCGCTCCACCCGAATGAAACGCCCGAGCTGAGAGCTTCGATCAACAGATGGGCGGACCATTACGAGATTCCGCGGGAGCTGGTTCACAAGCTGGCCATTCGTGAAAGCACCCATCGACCATGGGCCGTCAACCAGCCCTATTACGGTCTTCTACAGGTCCTGCCCGCCACGGCGCGCTCGATGGGTTATTCCGGAAAAGCCGAAGGTTTGCTTGACGCGGACACCAACCTTGAGTTTGCGGGAAGGTACCTGCGCGGAGCCTGGCTGCTGGCCGACGGGGATCAACGCAGGGCTATTTTCTTGTACGCCAAAGGTTACTATCCAGAGGCAAAAGCCAAGGGTATGCTGGTCGAAACCGGGTTGAGACCTGCACCCTGACGGTCATTCGCGTCAGAAATCGACCAAAATCAGCACTTGAGAGTGAATAGTGACAAAAATGCTCTATTGGTTGTCGCAATATGCTGTATTGCACAGACAATTAAGACCTCTCCTTGTCATGTTTAGAAAAGTATGGTGTTCTGACTTGGTGAGGTAAACGGGTTCCACTCTGTGTAATACGCATGCTCGACGACACCATCGGGCGGCAAGATGGGCCACAGCTGGTAGGCGCCACATGGAAATTGTCGATCTGAGCACTCTGCCGGATTCAGAAGTTCGATACACCGAATTTCTAAGGCAAATCTGTGAGAAGCATGACATGGATCATGCTGCCTATGCTGGTATGAACCCAGCAGCTGGAACAGTGGCTGGCTTTGTCACCTATGACGACGCCTGGAATGAGCACTACCAGAAACAGGGTCTGATCATGATCGATCCGACCATCCACATGGCCCGCCGCAGTATTGCGCCGGTGGATTGGAGCCGTCTGGAAAGAAGTCCAGACTTTCAACGCGTGTTCCGGGATGCTCATGATTTTGGCTTGCCCAGTCAGGGTGTTACGATCCCGATACGCGGCCCTTACGGTGATATTGGCCTGCTGAGCGCTACCCGAAATTGCAGCAAGGAAGAGTGGCGCAAGCTTTACACAAACTTTATCGGCGATTTGCAGGCCATGGCCGTGCACATCCACGACAACGTCGTGTCCTCGGATCAGCTGACCGGTGCACTATATCATCCGACCTTGTCCTCTCGCGAAGCGGAAATCCTGCAATGGGTCGCTGCAGGTAAGTCGCAGCAGGATATCGGCGATATTTTGTCTATTTCGCACCGAACCGTAGAAGTACACTTGCGTTCTAGCCGGGAAAAGCTTAGTGCGCTGACCACCCCGCAGGCCGTAGGGCGGGCTATCGCGATCGGGCTTATTACCCCGGGATAAACAAAAAAATCCCCAAATTTCGCCAAAATACGGGAATCCCCCAATAGAAAAATCTTTCGAGAGCGGTAACGTCAGTATTACCGAACAACCACTCGAAGGGGGAAGAAATGATCATCGTGGTAGATGGCCTGAACAGACACATGTTCAGCGAAGTTCTTGACGAAATGTTCGAGTTGAGAGCACGTGTTTTTGGCGGACGTCTTGGATGGGACGTAAAGATCGAAGACGGCAAGGAAATTGATGAATTCGATCATCTGGACCCGGCATACGTAATCGGACTCGACGACGGGGGGAATGTCGTCGCAGCCGTGCGTGCCCTTCAGACCACAGGACCTCATATGTTGTCGGATGTGTTTTCGGCCATCCTCTGCGGGGAAGCACCACTGCGCAGCGCAACAATGTGGGAATCGACACGCTTCTGCGTGGACACGCAACGCCTTACACGCGGCAAGGAAAAGAACTCAGTCTCTTATGCCACCTGCGAGCTTATGATCGGCTCTCTGGAATATGCCAAGAACGCAGGTATTCAGGATATCATCACCGTAATCGATCCGGTCATGGACCGGGTTCTGAAACGGTCGAACTGCGCGCCATATGACTATGTCGGCGAAACGGTTCCCATGGGGAAAGTCTCGGCACTGGCCGCCCTGTTGGATTGCACCGATGAACGCATCTCGGGTCTGCGTGAGTTTGCAGGCATCCATGAGAACGTCTTTATGGATGACGAAGAGGCACTGGCACTGTTTGCAGCCAAGAAGGCAGCAACCCAGAGCCCGGCCAATCAGGATCACAAGCCACTGACCGAACTTGAGAAGTATTTTGTGGAACAGATGAGCGCCGCAAGAAACGAAGCTGAACGTCAGGACGTTTTGAAGCTGATCGAAGCGCTCTCGGATACGTTCACACCAGAGCAGAAGATCGCTCTGCTAGATACCCCCCGTGCTTTTGCTCATGAGGCCTGACCCCCTCACCTCATAGATACAAAAGCCACCCATGCGGAGCCGTCTGTTTACAGGCGGCTCCGTTTTTTTTACCCCTCTCTGAACAAAGAGGGAAGGAAGAGGATTATTCCTCTTCCAATGCCTCAATGGCTTTTTGCAGGTCGTCCTTGCTGACTTCCTTGTCGCTGACCTGCGCCAGCTCGAACACATAGTCGACAACCTTGTCTTCGAAGATCGGCGCGCGCAGTTGCTGCTGCATCTGAGCGTTCTGCTGCACGAACTCGAAGAACTGGCGTTCCTGACCCGGGTACTGACGCGCCTGGTTCATGATCGCCTGGGTCATCTCGGCATCGGTGACTTCCACCTCTGCCTTCTGGCCCAGCTCGGCCAGCAGCAGACCCAGACGCACGCGGCGTTCGGCCAGCTTGTTGTGCTCATCGGTGGGTTCGATCTCACCGTGGTCGTGACCGGTTACTTCAGGGTTTTCCTCGTGCCACAGCTGATGTGCAATCTGCTTGGCTTCGGCTTCAACCAGCGACGGCGGCAGGTCGAACGACACTTTTTCGTCCAGCACGTCCAGCAGGGCCCGCTTCATGACAGCACGCGACGCGCCCGCATATTCTGCTTCCAGACGTTCCGAAATCTGAGTTTTCAGAGCGGCCAGATCCTCGGCGCCGAACTTCATCGCCAGCTCATCGTTGATCTCGGCTGCAACCGGCTCTTTCACTTCCTTGATCGTGCAGGTGAAGACCGCGTCTTTTCCGGCCAGATGTTCGGCACCATATTCTTCCGGGAATGTCACGGTAACGTCTTTTTCTTCCTCGGCCTTCACACCGACCAGTTGCTCTTCAAAACCGGGGATGAAGCTGTTTGAACCCAGAACCAACGGATAATCTTCGGCTGATCCGCCTTCGAATTCTTCGCCATCAACCTTGCCAACAAAATCGAACACGATCTGGTCGCCATCCTTGGCTTTCGACCCCTTGCGGCGGGCTTTGAAGTCCTGAGCGGTTTCAGCGAGGTTGTTCAGCGCTTCCTCGACGGCGGCGTCATCCGCCTTGACGATCAGCTTGTCCAGCGCAACCGATTTCAGATCGACCTCAGGGATCGCGGGCAGCGCTTCGTAGGACATCGCGACCTCGATGTCGTCGCCTTCTTTCCAGTCCTCGTTGGTCATCTTGACTTCGGGCTGCAGCGCCGGGCGGTCGCCGCTGTCCTCGAAATGCTTGTTCATTGCACCGTCGATGGATTCCTGCATCGCCTCGCCCAGCAGGCGTTGGCCAAACTGCTTTTTCAGCAGCGCCATCGGCACCTTGCCTTTGCGGAAGCCTTTCATTTCGATTTCCGGCTGTGCTTCGGTCAGCTTTTCATTGACCTTGTCGTCCAGTTCGGCTGCGGTCACAACGATGTTGTAGCCGCGTTTCAGACCTTCGTTCAGCGTCTCGGTAACCTGCATTTTGGTAGTCCCCATAGGATTCAGGGCGCGCAAAACGGGCGCGCCGGGCAAATTTGACGCCTTCTATTTGCCCTGCCGCCAACGTGCAAGGGGCAAAGGCTGAATCAACCTGGTTTTGGCAAAAAAGAACGCCCCGAAAACCGGGGCGTTCGTGTTGGGTCTCTGGAAGGCGATTAAAACTTCCAGCGCGCGCCCAGAACCCAGGCCTCGTTGTTTTCGAACGACGTTCCGTCATCGAAATCGTGGTTGCGATACTTCAGGTAAACATCGGTATTGATCGCTTCGACCTTCTGCACGACAGCGATACCCCATGCCTTGGTGTCGGACCCGTTGGTTTCGAAATCCGCGCCGTCATAATAGTCGATACCGACACCAGTCTTGCCCCAGGATACCCAGTTCCCCTCGTACGAGACCTTGCCGTACCAGTAGTTCGGATCCGTCTGGCCGGCTCGGTCATCGTCACGCGTGCCGCCGGCAATCGTGAAACCCAGACCGCTGGGCAACAGCACCGAGGCCGAACCGATTGTATCCTTGCGATCCCCTGAATTGTCATCCCGATCCCGCACCGAATACGCGACAGCTGCCGCAAACTCTACACCGCCTGCAAAGGTGTTTTCATAGAACACACCGACATCATAGTAGTCATCATCGTCACTGCTGGACAGGATGTTCTGACCATATGCAAAAGCGGCCGAGAACCCGTTAACCGTTGGCGTGTCATACCTCACACGCCCGCGACGTGAGCCGTCAAAGTTGCTGGAACTGTCACCAACCGTAATACCGCTCAGCACACCATTCGTGCCGCGATAGAAAAAGCCCGAGTTCTCATCGTTTGTAAACGAATACAGCGCGGTGCCGACATAGGACAGGTCCACCTCGGCAGCACCATCTGCCGCCATGCTGCCCTGACCAGCCGAGAATTTGCCGTAGCTGCCCTTCAAGGCAAAATCCACAAACCGGATATCGTCGCGAGTCCAGCCGCTAAAGTTTGTACCGTTCTGGTTCCATTCACTCGAGTTCGGCAAGCCCAATGCCGATTCAAAGCGGAACGTAAACTCGTTCTGGCCAAACGGCTGCATCAGACGCAGGCCAACCCGGCTGTTCGACAGATCGTTGTCGAGGACCCGGGTCTCGGTATCTTGTCCGTCATCAACAGAAATCAAGGCCGGGTTAAACTGCCCGTAAAGCAGCACATAGCCGCCGCTGTTATTTTCGTATTTCAGCTCTGCGGCTGCCGGAACAGCGACCGTGGCAGACAGAAAGGCAGCAACCGATATCTTTTTGATATTTGGGGTCATTTCACTCACCATAATTGGTTCGGGGTTCAGATACTGCCCATTTGTTTACTGAATCCGAGCGTTCCAGTGGTCTGCGCTTTGTCTTACGCAAGAATTGTATTTTTGCAACAGGACACACTGATAATTCTGCTATTTTACATTATTTTTCATCAACTTACAAGATACGACTCCAGCTCCCACTGGCAGCTGGCAAATGAATACTGATGCTTACCTATGCACCTGACAAATATGCGGTATGCATCCGCGCGCGGCTTGACGGTGAAAACATGCCATTCGGACAGAGCCTGAGCTGCTTTCTGCCCAAAACAACTAGATATTCAGCTGTTTGAAAACACCGGGCAACTGCTCAGGCAGATCCTCGGCGATCAATCCCGGCCCGAAAAGACGTGCGCATTCCACGTGCAGCCATGCTGCTGTCTCAGCCGCCGTCATCGGATCGAATCCCCGCGCCAATAGCCCGGCGATGTAACCGGCCAACACATCGCCTGACCCGGCGGTTGCAAGCCAAGGGGCCGCGCGATCATAGCATGCGGCATTGATCGAACATCGCCCGTCCGGCGCCGCAATGACAGTATCCGGCCCTTTGAACAACACGACACATCCCGCACGTGCCGCTGCCTCTCGTGTTGCGTCCACCTTGGAATAGGCGGGGCCTCTGACCGGCGTTTCGCTCAGCTTTTCCGCCAGATCGGGGAACAGCCGCGCAAACTCTCCGCCATGCGGGGTCAGAACGCAGCGGTCATGCAGCATTTCAAACAGGTTTTCTGGATCGCCCGCAAAAGCTGTCAGCGCGTCCGCATCCAAAGCCGTCGCACGTTTCGCAATCAGGGCGACCGGCACCAGGTCCCGCGCTCGTTCCAACCCCAAACCGGGGCCCAGACAAAGGGCGTTCATCCGCACGTCCTGCAATACGTCTGACAGCATTTGAGAACCATCAACGCACTGTAGCATGAGGGCAGTGATCTGGCTCGCCACCTCTTCCAAAACCAAGGATGGCACACCCAGCGTCACCAACCCTGCCCCTATCCGCAGCGCTCCCCGCGCGGCCAGGCGCGCCGCACCGGTCTTGCCGGGCCCACCGGAAAGGATCAGGGCGTGGCCATGGGTGTATTTGTGCGCAACGACTGAAGGTAAATGGCTTTGCTTTGTCAAAACTGCTCTTGCGCGCCGCCCGCTATCAATCGCGATGTCGTTTAGATCAATGCCGCGGACTGGAACCCTGCGTGCTCCTTCTCCTTGCAATTCAACCTGCCTCCAGTGCCGCTCCGACGTTTCATTCAGTCCAATTGCTGCGACGATCACCTTCCCGCAATAAGCCGGACCGTCGCTCAACACATGCCCAAGTTTTCTTCGTTCGAAGGTTACTGTCAGATCCGCAGAAAGGGGTCTGGCGTCGGTAAATATTTCTGCTCGGGCTCCAAGCACCTTTCCGCTGTCCATGCACAGCCCCGAAGGTGAATCTACCGCCACAAAGCGAACATGTGATGACAAACTAAAAAAGAACTTCAACGATTGCCCAAGCACAGGATCAATTTGGCGCGTCAAACCTGAGCCGAAAATCGCATCTACCAATACATCAGGCATCCCAAAACCAGCCAAGTGATCACCCTTTAAGCTTTCTTTGGAAAACTCAATGACGTCACCCAACTCATTCCATCTCTCATAGTTCATCCGCGCATCCGGTGGCAGCCTGTCAGGATCGCCATACAGGAATACCTTAACCTTCCAGCCCAACCTCAGCAAAAGCCGCGCCACGACAAACCCGTCACCGCCGTTGTTTCCGGGCCCGCACAACACAACAGCGCGCAGCGGATCTTCTTCATCTTTTGCCAAATACTCCGGGGAGCGCGAGGGGCTGGCCCCTCGCCTGACCAGCTCTGGCCATTCCTCAAAGATCGCCTCGACAACGCCTTGCCCTGCCCGCTCCATCAGGTCCAAGCCCGTAACATCACCGGATTCGATAGCCGCGTGCTCAATGGCTCTCATCTGCGCCGCTGTCAGCAATTCGGTCATGTCACACCCTCACACGATTCAATTTCGATTACTTTTTGTGCAACTCGCTCAAAAATTAGCACAGAGCCTGATTTCAACGGATCCCGCCCCGACCGATACCGCAATCACATTGCCGCCCGATCTTAGACGTGATCATTGCCCCAGAGACAACCATTGAAGGTGAGCCGGATGAAAAAGATCGAAGCGATCATCAAGCCGTTCAAGCTGGACGAAGTGAAAGAGGCGTTGCAGGACGTAGGTGTTCAGGGTCTCAGCGTCGTCGAAGTCAAAGGTTTCGGCCGTCAGAAAGGCCATACCGAGCTGTATCGTGGCGCGGAATATGTTGTCGACTTTTTGCCCAAGGTGAAGGTCGAGGTCGTATTGGACGATGACCAGGTCGATGCGGCCATCGAGGCCATCGTTTCGGCAGCCAAGACCGACAAGATCGGCGACGGAAAGATCTTTGTCTCTCCGGTTGAACAAGCCATTCGCATCCGTACCGGCGAGACCGGCTCGGACGCACTGTAACACCACAATCTTCAAGTCAGAGGAATCAAGAGAATGAGCAAGGACGCAGTTCTTCAGCTGATCAAGGAAGAGGGCGCCGAATATGTCGACGTCCGTTTCACCGACCCCCGCGGCAAGCTGCAGCACGTGACCCTGATGGCCGATCAGGTCGACGAAGACTTCCTGGACGAAGGCTTCATGTTTGATGGTTCGTCCATCGCAGGGTGGAAGTCGATCGAAGCATCGGACATGAAGCTGATGATCGATACCGAAAGTGCATATGTTGATCCGTTCTACGCAGAGAAAACCATTTGCGTGCACTGCTCGGTTGTCGAGCCCGATACAGGCGAAGCCTATGAGCGTGACCCGCGTGGCACAGCGCAGAAAGCCGAAGCCTACCTGAAAGCATCAGGAATCGGTGACGTCGCATATATGGGTCCCGAGGCTGAGTTTTTCCTGTTTGATGACGTCCGTTATTCGAACACAATCAACAAGGTATCCTACGAAGTTGATGCAACTGACGCATCGTGGAACACCGACACCGAATACGAAATGGGCAATATGGGCCACCGTCCGGGCGTCAAGGGCGGTTACTTCCCTGTGAACCCGATCGACGAAGCGCAGGATCTGCGGTCTGAAATGCTATCGACCATGAAGCGTCTGGGCATGAAGGTCGACAAACACCACCACGAAGTAGCGTCTTGCCAGCACGAGCTGGGCCTGATCTTCGACAGCCTGACCAAGCAGGCGGACGAGCTGCAAAAGTACAAATATGTCATCCACAACGTGGCTCATGCCTACGGCAAGTCGGCGACCTTCATGCCGAAGCCTATCGCAGGTGACAACGGCACCGGCATGCACGTGAACATGTCGATCTGGAAGGACGGCAAGCCGCTGTTCGCAGGCGACAAATACGCAGATCTTTCGGACGAAGCGCTGTACTTCATCGGCGGCATCCTGAAGCACGCCAAGACACTGAACGCCTTCACCAACCCGGCAACCAACAGCTACAAGCGTCTGATCCCCGGTTTCGAAGCACCAGTTCTGCGCGCCTACTCGGCCCGCAACCGTTCGGGTTGTGTTCGTATTCCGTGGACCGAAAGCCCCAAAGCCAAGCGCGTTGAGGCTCGTTTCCCCGACCCGGCTGCGAACCCCTACCTTGCGTTCGCCGCTCTGTTGATGGCTGGCCTGGACGGCATCAAGAACAAGATCGACCCGGGCGAAGCCATGGACAAGAACCTGTACGATCTGCCTGCCGAGGAACTGGCCGGTATCCCGACTGTCTGCGGCAGCTTGCGTGAAGCTCTGGAAGCGCTGGCTTCTGATCACGACTTCCTGCTGCAAGGTGACGTGTTCACCAAAGACCAGATCGACGGCTATATCGCCCTGAAGATGGAAGAGGTCGAAACCTACGAGCACACCCCGCACCCGGTTGAATACGGCATGTATTACAGCTGCTAAGCAATACGGCATGGATTTACAGGGGCGCCTATACGGGCGCCCCTGTTTCATTTGCGCGGGTCCGTCGCTGTTCAGCCTTTTCTGGCGCCACAGCGCAGATTAATCACCTTTTTACGTTTGCTCCTGCTCAGTGCACGATGCTGAGGATCTGAAACCCTTCAAAGGCGTTCCTCAGATCAATCAACTAACTTGAGTAGGAGCGGTTGGCGCAACTCCAACGAACTGCTTTGCCCAATTCAAAGCTCAAGGTAGGTTGGTCACAGATTTCAACACTACCGGATTATCTGCATGTTTCGCCTTTACGTATTATTCGCCCTGCTTGTGTCTTCGCCCCTTCTGGCCGCGCCTTGTGGGAATACCAGCGCGGGGTTCGAGGCCTGGAAGGCCGATTTCGCCCAGCAGGCCCGCAAGGCTGGTGTGAAAAAGAAGGGACTTCAGGCGCTTGCCCAGTCGCAATACGCCACGCGCACAATTGCGGCGGATCGCAATCAGAAAAGCTTCAAATACACGCTGGACAAATTCATGCGTGTCAGAGGTGCTGATGCAATCGTCTCGCAAGGGCGCAAGCGCAAGGCAACCAATCCAGGTTTCTACGCTGCGCTTGAACGGCAATACGGTGTTCCGGCGGGCGTTCTGATCGCCATTCACGGCATGGAAACCGGCTTTGGCACCTTCATGGGAGACAGTCAGGTTGTTTCCGCAATCACGACACTGGCCTATGATTGTCGCCGATCCGAGTTCTTTGTTCCGCACGCAATCGGGGCACTGAAACTGGTCGACGCAGGAAGCATTACCGTGGCGACAAAAGGGGCAAAACATGGCGAGTTGGGTCACACTCAGTTCCTGCCGGGCAACGCCCTGACCTATGGCGTCGATGCCACTGGCGACCGTCGGGTGGACTTCTATGACATGACCGATGCGCTTGCCTCGACCGCCAATTTTCTTCGCAAGAAAGGGTGGAAGCCGGGGCGTGGCTATCAGCCAGGGGAGCCGAATTTTCGAGTTCTGCAACAGTGGAACGCGGCCTCTGTTTATCAGCAATCCATAGCAATCATGGCCGCCCGAATCGACCAATAGCCCGGTCGCACCAAAAACACACTCCGCACCCGCTTTCGCCACATTTCCGCCACAGTGACAAACAAAAGCCTTTAGTTTCTTGGTTTCCAATGCGTAACCAATAGCGGAGCAAAATCACCTTTTTTGCATTTTCCGCCAAATTCTCCTCACGAATGGTTGTTACAGTGTTTGCTGAACAGTACGCAAAAAAGGACAGTGCAGTGGCTCGGAAGCACAGCTACCATGGCGGCCTGCAATTTAATGGCGACGCAAATGGCGCGATCGAGCGTTTTGGCACAATCGTTGCCACGACGCTGGAAGATTACGGCCATCTGGTCGAACGCAAGGCGTTGCTAAGCAATTCTGAAGCCAGCATTGTTTCAAGCCAGTATCTTGTGCGACTGACCTTGGATACAGGCACCCCCGAGCAGGAAGACCGGTACGAGCGTATGGATCGCGCCGCGGGGTTAAAAACGATAACAAAACCCCGCGCCGCAAATCCGCAAAACAGGTTGGTTCTTTCGATCACGCCGGTCTCACCCCTGCTGGATGACTCCGAGATTTCGGAACTGATGATGGTCGTCATTCTGTATCGCATGGTCGACATTTGTTCGACCCGGCGCGTTGAATGGCTGTCGCCACACACGGTTCTGACTGTCGAACAGTTCATGAGCGCCTTTGACACTCTGGCCCCCAGTCGAACACGCGACAGAAAACAGATTTTCCAGTCGCTGACCGGGCAATTCTCGGGAGTGAATGTGCCCGAGAACGAAGACACCATTAGTGTTCTTCACACGCCTGCGGCCCGCCCGATCCAACTGACAGATGAACAATTGCTCAGCATTGCGTTTCGCAGTGAAGATACTAACAGGCCAGGTCAGGAAACATTGGATGACGAAGATGGGGTCGTAAAGCCAAGCGACGTTTTGCGTCTCAGCAGTTGGTGCATGACGGGTGTACTGGCAGGCGTTTCGACCCCGATTGCCCTGTCAATGGCTGCCGTCAATCTGATCCGGGGTGAGGATTTTCGCCTCAACACACAGGTACTTGTCTTTACTTTCGCGATAGTTGCGCTGAATGCAACGAATGCGTTTGCCGATGTTGCGGCCGCCTTGGGCCGATAAGAGAATTACAGAAGACCCTCCTTGGATGCCCCGCCTTCAGGCGGGGTTTTCCATTTTGGGAACCGAGTTCGCGGCCAGAACATAAGTGTGGATCGAAAAAACGACCGCATCCGTTTTCGGCAAGCGCAGCAGGGTTTGCCGCTCACTTCGCAGGTAGGACGATTGACGTCGATCTGTGACTGAACGCCTGTCATTTGCGCTTCGGGGCTGAAACAACTCGGCGTCTTCATACCAAAGCACGTTAAAACGCCAAAGTGGGCGACCGGGCTGAATCCCGTCGAATAGGCGCTGCACCCGCTTGGCGATATTTTCGTCGTAACTTGCGACCGGCACATGAATGTCGATCAGCGGCCGCATGAATTTCTCGGACAAAAGCCAACTGGCCGGGAAACACAGGATTGCGCCGGTCAAAACATGTGCAGTTCCACGCTTTTGCAGGATGCAAAAATCCTCCTGTACAAGCCTGCACAATGTATCAAGCGGCTGGGTCCGGTCGACCGCGACCGTTACACCATCGGGTCTGACGACTTCTTCAGCTGCATTGGGATAGACCTGCGACAGCACAAGGTCGAGCAGTTCCCGAGCGGCGGGTTCTGCCTGCGGATCAAGCGCCAGAACGTCATCACGGCGTTCCGTCAGCAGCTTTTCCCGGCGTCGCATCTGACCGGCAAAAGCCTCGTCCCGATGCAACCAGTTTTCCATCGTTGCAGGCTGGATACCCGGCAAAGCACGCGGGTCGCCGACATCATACGGTATTTTATCTTGCAGAATTTTATTCATACCAGCGACTTAGCATGGGTCGAAATATTTGTCGGTCGAAAACGACAGGATCGCCGTCGCATTTTTCCAAGACGATCCACATGGGCACCTTAGGTTTGACTGAACAAGCAACGAGGTCCGTCATGAACAAGCATTACCGAGACACGCGCAAGATTGACCCCAGCCGAGGCGCTACGCTGGGTGATGGCACGCCAAACGAAAATGACCGGATCGAGATCGGACCGACACAGCTGGCTTTTGACGAATGGGCTGAGGCAGGTCTGGAGCTGCCCAATCTTGCACGGATGCGGGAACATCGCTGGAAGCGTCTGACGCAGGCCATCGTTGATCGCGGATACGGAGGTTTGCTGGTTTTTGACCCGCTGAACATCCGCTATGCGACCGACAGCACGAACATGCAGTTGTGGAATACGCATAACCCGTTTCGCGCAGTGCTGTTATGTGCCGATGGCTATATGGTGATATGGGACTACAAGAACTCGCCTTTCCTCAGCACGTTCAATCCGCTGGTGCGCGAACAGCGTTCAGGTGCGGACCTGTTTTACTTCGACCGTGGCGACAAGGTGGATATCGCGGCAGATGTCTTTTCGAACGAGGTGCGCGTGCTGATCGATGCGCATGGTGGCGGCAACAAACGTTTGGCCGTCGACAAGATCATGCTGCACGGTCTGCGTGCGCTTGAGGCGCAGGGCTTTGAGGTCATGGAAGGCGAAGAGCTGACCGAAAAAACCCGTGCCGTGAAGGGACCGGATGAGATTCTGGCCATGCGCTGTGCCAATCACGCCTGCGAAACCGCTGTGGCGGAGATGGAGAGCTTTGCACGCGCCAATGTCGGCAATGGCAAGACTACCGAGGATGATATCTGGGCTGTTCTGCACGCGGAAAACATCCGTCGCGGTGGCGAATGGATCGAAACCCGGCTGCTGGCGTCAGGCCAACGCACAAACCCGTGGTTCCAGGAATGCGGCCCGCGCATCACGCAGCAAAACGAAATCATCGCCTTCGACACCGATCTGATCGGGTCCTACGGAATATGCATCGATATCTCGCGCACATGGTGGATTGGCGACCAGAAGCCCCGCCCTGACATGATCTATGCCATGCAGCACGCGCATGAACACATCATGACCAACATGCAGATGCTGAAGCCCGGTGTGATGATCCCGGAACTTACCGCCAGGTCGCACAGGCTTGACGACAAGTTTCAGGCGCAGAAATACGGTTGCCTGATGCACGGAGTGGGATTGTGTGATGAATGGCCGCTGGTCGCGTATCCGGACAAAGCCGTGGAAGGCGCTTATGACTATCCGCTGGAGCCCGGCATGGTGCTGTGCGTCGAAGCCTGCGTTGGCGAAGTCGGTGGCGATTTCAGCATCAAGCTTGAGGATCAGGTTCTCATTACCGAAACCGGGTTTGAGAACCTGTCCAGATATCCCTTTGACCCCCAATTGATGGGGATCGAATAAGGCCGGGCCTTCAATTCGACCAATGGGACCGGCGGACATTTCCATGCCAGTCTTCCGTGGCAGGGCTGACCTGAACCTGTGAACCACCTTGGGGCGCGGGCCAGGATTGGCCGACCGCGAACCCGGCAAGGCCGACCAGAACAATAGCCAGGATCATACGTGAACGCAGGTCGGGTATCTGGGGCGTAATATCTGCATGTGACATCTGTGTCTCCTGTTTCAGCTTTCAGGAACCACAGATGGGATGAGGAGGATCATAAGTGAAACGAATGTTTGTTTGCATCGCCATCACTATTCTTGATAATAAAAGAAGGTAAGAGCTCCGCCGTCATGCGGCCCGAAGGCGACAGGGATCTTGCGCCGTCCGTGCAACGCCCGTTTGTTCTCACCTTCCTGTTACGCGTGTGACTTAAGGGTTGTGACCCAAGGGGCAAATACACAGTATTGGGCGTGTTCCCCCGTACCATTCAAGGAGCCGACATGCCCACGGAACGCATCACTTTTGCCGGACATGACGGCAGCCAATTGGCGGCGCGACTGGATTTGCCGGATGGACCCGTGCTGGCAACGGCCCTGTTCGCCCACTGCTTTACCTGCTCCAAGGATATACCGGCCGCCCGGCGCATTTCCGCCCGTCTGGCTGCCATGGGTATCGCGGTGCTTCGGTTCGATTTCACCGGACTGGGCCATTCCGAAGGCGAGTTTGCCAATACGACCTTCACTTCGAATGTCGAGGATCTGATTTCAGCCGCGCAATATCTGGCCGGTCGAAACATGGCACCTGCCCTGCTGATCGGCCACTCGCTTGGGGGCGCGGCGGTGTTGCGGGCGCGGGCAGGTATTCCCACTGTAAAAGCCGTCGTGACATTGGGTGCACCGTCGGACCCCGCCCATGTGTCGCATCACTTTGAGGCCGCGTTGCCTCAGATCGAAGAGGATGGCAGTGCCGAGGTCTCTCTGGGTGGTCGCCCCTTCCGCATCGGCAAAGCTTTTGTGGACGACATTGCCAAATCGGCCCTGTCATCTGCAATCGCCGACCTCAAAGCTGCCCTGTTGATCCTTCATGCCCCACGCGACGAAACGGTCAGCATCGACAATGCGAGCGCGATCTTTCTGGCCGCGAAACACCCCAAAAGCTTTGTTACCCTTGACGATGCCGATCACCTGATCACCCGTGCCTCTGACGCCGAATATGCGGCCGATGTCATTGCCGCTTGGGTTTCGCGCTATGTGAAACTGTGCCCACCCGCGCCGCCACCGGGTGCGCCAGAGGGCGTTGTGCGCATAACCGAAGCAGATCCGGGCGGGTTCATACAGGATATTCAGGCCGGTCCAAACCACCATCTGGTCGCGGATGAGCCCGCATCTTATGGCGGTACCGATAAGGGTATGTCGCCTTATGGCTTTGTCTCGGCCGGTCTGGGGGCCTGCACGTCGATGACAATACGCATGTACGCCCGGCGCAAAGGCTGGCCCCTGACAAATGTCAGCGTCGATGTGTGTCATGACAAGGTTCACGCGCAGGATGCCGGATTGGTGAATGACGGCAAGGTGGACCAGTTTCGCCGGAAAATCCGCCTGAGCGGCCCGCTGGATCAGGAGCAAAGGCAACGTTTGCTTGAGATTGCGGACAAGTGCCCGGTTCACCGGACGCTTGAAGGCTCGGCCCACATTACGACCGAGCTTCTTTCATAAGAAAGGCCGCCTGACAGGCGGCCTTTTGTTCCTTAGCGTCGCGGGCCCGGTCGATGAATGGGCGGGCGGGCAACCGGCGGACGCGCCACAGGTGGGCGCGGGCGCGCGGGAGGCTTGGCAACAGGCGGTTTCGGACGCTCGGGGCGCACTGGTCGATCAGGCCGGTTGGGGCGATCTATGTCAATGTCCACATCCACGTCATGGTAGTAGTCGTTCCACAGCATCGAGTCGTAAAACGGGTCATACCCGTACCCGACCCCAACTGTCACACCGTCACAGGCCGACAGCGTCAAAGTCGCGATCCCCAACCCCAGCGCAAGGGACATCCTTTTGATCAGTCTAATGCTCATCGCCCCCTCCCTTACTGAAGCGCCCGGAACGAGGCGAATACGGCGTTCAGATCATCAGCAAAACTCGGGTCTGCTCCGTCCCGCAGAATGGCAACTGCTATGGCAACCCGGCCTTGCGGAAGGTCAATGACGGTGGCGGTAAAGCTTACCCCCTTGCCGTCCCGGTGCCCGGTGCCTCGAAACACGCGTGCTGGCAACCCGCCAATACGGGTATCGCTGGTGCTGGTCATCGTCGGGTCTTTGACCAGAAACCTGTCGATATCCTGCAGGTACCGGACACCGCCCTGAATTGTTCCAACCCCCGCAGGTGATACGAAACCCATCCACACCGCGTCGTCTGTCACCGGCCGGAACCCTATAACCCGTGCGACCGCACGGGCGTCGCCCAGTCCGGTATCCTCAATCTCGCGCGGGCCGCCGGTGCGAAGAATCCAGAAGTCGGGCACTTCGAACCGAAAAAGCGCTTGGCCTTCTTCGGTGTAGGTCACGGGGGTGTCAGCCAGTGCTGGTGCAGCTGTGCCGACGTAAAATGCACCACAGAGGGCAAGTATCGAACATGAAAATGAACGCATATCTCAATAACCTGATTAGTTCCTTCCGTTCAGATTGAACTGTCAAAGCGCTGTTTGTCCAGCATCGCTTGGCAGCAAGGGCAAGACGGGCATCCACCCCAACTGGCAGCATGATCCGGTGAGAACTAGTGCAGGTACAAAACCTGTCTTTTTGCGGCACCCTGCCCGTCACTATCGTGCCATGTCCTTTGCAGGACAGTTTTCCGAACCCGTCAGCTGCTGAAAAGCCCGAACAAACGATAAGAATCAGGGCAAACCGTCTCATATTCGCTCTCGCATCTTGTTCCCTACCCCGCACGCGGCTAAACCCCGCGCCAACGCCTCATCCAATCTGCAAAAAAGGTGCCGTCGCCTATGATTCCCCGTTATTCCCGCCCCGACATGGTTGCCATCTGGTCGCCCGAGACCAAGTTCCGCATCTGGTACGAGATCGAGGCGCACGCGTGCGATGCCATGGCAGATCTGGGCGTGATCCCGCGTGAAAATGCCGAAGCCGTCTGGAAAGCCAAGGATGTGGAATTCGATGTCGCCCGCATCGACGAGATCGAAGCCGTTACCAAGCATGACGTTATCGCATTCCTGACCCATCTTGCAGAGCATGTCGGCAGCGAAGAGGCGCGTTTTGTGCATCAGGGCATGACCAGCTCGGACGTGCTGGACACCTGTTTCAACGTACAGCTGACCCGCGCCGCCGACATCCTGATTGCCGATTTGGAAGGGCTTCTGGCCGCGCTCAAGCGCCGCGCGATGGAACATAAGAACACGGTTCGTATCGGACGCAGCCACGGCATCCACGCCGAACCGACAACCATGGGTCTGACCTTTGCCCGCTTCTACGCCGAGATGGACCGCAACCTGTCCCGGATGCGTGACGCACGTGCGGAAATCGCCACCGGAGCGATCAGCGGTGCAGTTGGTACCTTTGCCAATATCGACCCCGCAGTCGAGGAACATGTCTGTGACAAGCTGGGACTGGTGCCTGAGCCGATCAGCACGCAGGTCATTCCACGTGACCGCCACGCGGCCTTCTTTGCCACGCTGGGCGTCATCGCCAGCAGCATCGAGAACATCGCCATCGAAATCCGCCACATGCAGCGGACCGAGGTACTGGAAGGGGCCGAGTTCTTCTCGATGGGCCAGAAAGGCTCTTCGGCGATGCCGCACAAGAAAAATCCGGTGCTGACCGAGAACCTGACCGGTCTGGCGCGCATGGTCCGCGCGTCCGTAATACCGGCGATGGAGAATGTTGCGCTCTGGCACGAACGCGATATCTCGCACTCATCGGTCGAGCGCATGATCGGGCCGGACGCCACAATCACGCTGGATTTTGCCTTGGCCCGCCTGACAGGCGTGATCGACAAGATGCTGATCTTCCCGGAAAACATGATCGAGAACATGAACAAGTTCCCCGGGCTGGTCATGAGCCAGCGCGTTCTGTTGGCACTGACCCAGGCAGGTGTCAGCCGTGAGGACGCCTATGCCATGGTACAGCGCAACGCGTTGAAGGTTTGGGAACACCGCACCGACTTCAAGGAGGAACTGTTGGCGGATGCTGATGTAACTGCCGCACTCAGCCCTGCAGAGATTGAAGAGAAATTCGACCTCGGGTATCACACCAAGCATGTCGATACGATCTTTGCGCGCGTGTTTGGCGAATAACGGTTATCTTTTCAGTCTGTTAGCCGGGGGTGCTCTGCCACGTGCAGTGTGCCCCCTTGTTTTTTGCCAGACCAACGGAAATGCGGTATCCTGCATGTGCTTTTTCCATACGAGGGAAACATCATGATCCGAATACTCCTAAGCGCATTGGCACTGGTTCTTGTGGCCTCGGCCGGGCTTGCCTGCGAACAACATTCCAAACAGACCCAATCCTGCGCACCCGGGACAACGTGGGATACTGAAACAAAAAGCTGCGCGAAATCTGTCAACAGCTGACAATTTTTGTCCAGTTCGTGAATAAAAGCGACCGTTCCCCTGTTAGCTTTTTTGTAGATCACACTATGATTTCAATAAGAGCCCCGAGAACGGAGTAAAGAAATGCGCCTTTTGTTAGCTTCTGCCCTTGCTTTGCAAGCCTTTGCCTTTGCGCCAGCTGTCCATGCCGCAGGTGGTGACAGCAGCAGCCCGCCGAAACCTACGAATACAACCAAGAAATGCCTGTTCGGCCGTGTATATGACGAAACCCGTGGAAAATGCGTCAAACCCGACAAGTCAAGCCTGACAGATGATCAGCTGTATGATGCGGTCCGCGAACTGGCGTATGACGGGCAATACGGGCACGCTCAGGACATTCTGCGCATCATGGATCAGGACGACGATCGTGTCCTGACCTATTGGGGTTTCACCTATCGCAAGATGGGCGAGCTGGAACTGGCAAATGTCTTTTATCAAAACGCGATCAATGCCAACCCAGACAATCTTTTGGCGCGCAGCTACATGGCGCAGGGGTTTGTGTCCGAAGGCCGAACCGATCTGGCGATCGAGCAATGGCGCGAAATAAAGGCCCGTGGCGGAGAAGGCACCTGGGCCGAGGCGTCGTTGCGTGAAGCGATCCGAACGGGCCTGACATACAGCTATTAAGGTTCAGGGTTATTTAACCCGACTCTCTCTAATCTGCCTGTGGTTCGAAAACTTTGGCTCCACAGGCAGATGCAAAACACCAACGCATTGATTCAAACGGTTCAAGGGGCTTCGGCCCCATTTTCCGCAGGGGGTGGCGACAGCCCGCGCCTTGTTCCCCGATCTTTGACCAGCCGTCAGAAGGCAGCTGTCGTCGTGCGCCTGTTGTTGAACGACGGCGCCGATCTTCCGCTGGAGGAGCTTCCCGATGACCTGCAAGAGAAACTGACACATCAATTGGGGGAAATGGGCCTTGTAGACCGGACGACTCTGGGTGCTGTGGCACAGGAATTCAGCGAAGCCCTGGACAATGTCGGTCTGGCCTTTCCACATGGTCTTGCCGGGGCCTTGGATGCCGTCAGTGGAAAAATCACACCCGCGACAGCCGCGCGTTTGCGCAAAGTTGCCGGAGTTCGTCAGATCGGTGATCCCTGGCAAAGGCTGCGCGACATACCAGCCCAGGACCTTGCGGCCATGGCACAGGCGGAAAGCACTGAAGTGGCCGCTGTGATGCTTTCAAAAATGGATACGGCACAGGCGGCGCAGATGCTGGGCCACATGCCGGGTCCGGTGGCGCGGCGGATCACCTACGCAATCTCGAAAACAGCAAATGTCACGCCCGAAGCGGTTGAGCGGATCGGCTGGTCACTGGCTGCTCAGCTGGATCAGCGGCCTGTTCAGGCCTTCAATGACGGTCCAGGCGCGCGGGTGGGTGCAATTCTGAACCAGTCTGCCTCCGCCACGCGCGACAACCTGCTGAACGCGCTGGATGAGGACGACGCCGATTTTGCCGATCTGGTGCGCCAGGCGATCTTTACCTTCGCCCATATCTCCAGCCGGATTTCGCCCCGTGATGTTCCAGCCATATTGCGGGAAGTCGATCAGCCTGTTCTGGTCGCGGCCCTGGCCGGTGCCGCCGCGGATGATGACAAGGCTTCTGTCGAGTTTCTGCTGTCGAATATCTCCTCTCGCATGGCAGAAAACCTGCGCGAGGAAATCGCGGAACGCGGGCGGGTCAAGCAATCTGAGGCCGAAGATGCCATGACCCAGATCGTTGGGGCGGTTCGTGCCTTGTCAGACGCCGGAACAATTGTGCTGATTGAAAAGGAAGAGGACGGAAGCGTGGATTGAGGCAGGAACAGGCGCACCTGCCAGATCGCTGGGGCAGCCATTTCGCCTGGGTGCTTGAGGTTACGGGTACCGGGTTGTATGTCTGAGGCAACATTTCGCAACACGCGGTGAGACACCTCCATGCCCGTCGAAAAGTCGGAGCTCAGCCGGTTTGAGCTTGGAAAATACTATGTCGCCAATCTGCTCCTGCAGGGAATCATCGGCGCTATGCGCCTGCTTCCTTATGAAAGGCGCATAGCAACCATGGGTGCAATCATGAAAACCCTCGCACCTGTCGTCGGATTTCGCACCCGCGTCCGCCGGAATCTAAAGCTCACCTGCCCTGATTTATCTGACGCCGAGATCACAAAGATCTATCGAGACGTGTCGGATAATGCCGGTCGGGCAATAATGGAGCATTTCTCACCCGAAGGTTTCATCGAACGTCAGGTGAACGCCAAGATATCCGGGCCCGGTATTGCTGCGTTTGACGCCGCGATTGCCGAAGGGCGCCCGGTAATGATGATCACGGCGCATTTCGGTCACTATCTGGCCGCACGCGTCGCCCTGCAGAAACACAGCGGCAAACCGATTGGATGCCTCTACCGGCGGATGGCGAATCCTTATTTCAACGACGCCTATGTCGAAGCTTTTTACAAAACCGGCGCGCCGATGTTCGAACAGGGGCGGCGCGGTATGGTCGAAATGGTTCGGTCACTCAAGAACGGTGGAATTATCGCTATCGTGTCCGACCTGCATGCGTTGGGGGGCGAAGAGCTGACATTCTTCGGCAAGCCTGCCGTGACATCCGTGCTGAACGCAGAACTGGCCATCAAATACAAGGCCGTACTGATACCGTGCTATGCCGTGCGCCAGCCAAACGGCATCGACTTTGAAATCATCCTGCATGATCCCGTGCCGCACACTGATCCCAAAACCATGACCCAGTTCACCAATGATGATCTGGAGAAAATGGTTCGGAAGCATATGGGACAGTGGTTCTGGATCCACCGGCGTTGGAAAAGCTGGAACGGGCTCGGCGTTCAACCGGACGACATGCCCTGATCATTTGGCCCAAGTCGCGGCAACAATTGGCCCGTTACCGGCCCTTTGCACAAGCACAACGGCTGGCAACTCTGGTTTCAGCTGCGCCGAGTAAGTCTGCGGCGCTTTCCCGTCCCACCGGCCTGCAATCTGCCATGTCTCAACAACATTGGCATAATCCAACTCCCGCCCGGCTAGTTCACCACGGCGGATCGAGGCATGGCGCAGAGGCGAATACTGAACGATACGTACGTCATAGGTCTCACCTTCGGGCAGTTCCACAGGCGTCACATTCACGGTCACTTCGTCAGCGTCTCGGATTGCTGTCACCGCCGCTTCGGGCGCGGCCTTTAGATGCGCATCAATCAGACGGTCGAGCTCCTGAGCCTGAGCGCCGACAATATCGTGCTGACCATTTATGATCATCTGAGGCGTATAGATCATGGATTTTCCGTTCTCGCGGGCATAAGCCCGTTGCCGGAGCGTGTGATCAGGATCGGCATATTCGTCCTTCCAGCCGATGTAATCCCAATAGTCGACATGCAGCGCCAGCCCGATGACATCGTCGCGTTTCGCCAGCTCATGCATGATCCGGTCCGCAGGTGGGCAAGACGAACACCCTTGCGAGGTGAACAGCTCAACCACCACAGGATCCTCACCGGCCATGGGCTGGGTGGCGAACAGGCAGGATATCAGGGCGGTCAAAGCAGCGGATCTGAACATAAAAACTCTCGGAGTGAGCGGGTATTCTCTGGGATAGCCGTTTTGCCGCTCAACCGCTAATCAACGTTTCTTGAGGGCGGTATCTGCAATTCTCCGCCTAAATGTGTGCAATGGTATACAAAATCGCAAATCCAGTGTCATTGAACCTTGAACCAGCGGCTTGGGTGATGCAGATAACATTCAGCGATGCCCGAAATCCAAGTCATTTGAGAAGGGAGGCCACCCGATGCCCATTAAAGTCGGACAGGATACCGCCAAGACACGCCGCAGTCTGAACGTGAATGGCAAATCCATTTCCTACTATTCGATTCCCGCCGCGCAGCAGGCCGGTTTGGGTGATTTTTCCAACCTTCCTGCCGCGCTGAAAGTCGTGCTGGAAAACATGCTCCGATTTGAAGACAGTGGCTTTTCGGTCTCGGTCGATGACATCAAAGCATTTGCCGAATGGGGTGCCAATGGCGGCAAGAACCCGCGCGAGATTGCGTACCGCCCTGCCCGCGTGCTGATGCAGGACTTCACCGGTGTTCCAGCGGTGGTCGATCTGGCTGCCATGCGCGATGGGATCAAGGGCCTGGGCGGCGACGCACAAAAGATCAACCCGCTGAACCCGGTCGACCTGGTTATCGACCACTCGGTCATGATCGACGAGTTCGGTAATCCGCGTGCGTTCCAGATGAACGTCGACCGCGAATACGAGCGCAACATGGAACGCTATCAGTTCCTGAAATGGGGTCAGAACGCGTTCAACAATTTCCGCGTTGTGCCTCCCGGCACCGGTATTTGTCATCAGGTGAACCTGGAATATCTGGCGCAGACGGTCTGGACTGACACCGATCAGAATGGCGAAGAAGTCGCCTATCCTGACACGCTGGTTGGCACCGACAGCCACACCACCATGGTCAACGGCATGGCCGTTCTGGGTTGGGGCGTCGGCGGGATCGAGGCCGAGGCCGCAATGCTGGGTCAGCCGATCTCGATGCTGATCCCTGAGGTGATCGGCTTCGAGTTGACCGGCTCGATGGTCGAAGGCACCACCGGTACGGACCTTGTTCTGAAGGTTGTCGAAATGTTGCGCGCCAAAGGCGTGGTGGGCAAATTCGTCGAATTCTATGGCGAGGGGCTTGACCGCCTGCCGCTGGCTGACCGTGCAACCATCGCCAATATGGCGCCTGAATACGGCGCGACATGCGGCTTTTTCCCGATCGACGGCGAAACCCTGCGCTACATGCGCAACACTGGCCGCGACGAAGACCGCATCGCGCTGGTCGAAGCCTATGCCAAGGAAAACGGGTTCTGGAGAGGCCCGGATTATGCGCCGATCTACACTGACACGCTATCGCTGGACATGGGCACGATCGTTCCTGCGATTTCAGGCCCAAAACGCCCGCAGGACTACGTCGCGCTGACCGACGCCAAGGCCGCTTTCACCAGGGAAATGAAAGAGACCTTCAAGCGCCCCATGGGCAAGGAAGTCGCTGTTAAGGGCGAAGACTACACCATGGAGTCGGGCAAGGTTGTAATTGCCTCGATCACCTCCTGCACCAACACATCGAACCCTTACGTGATGATCGGTGCTGGCCTTGTGGCCCGCAAAGCCGCAGCGCTGGGTCTGAACCGCAAGCCTTGGGTCAAAACCTCGCTGGCGCCCGGTTCGCAGGTTGTATCGGCCTATCTTGAGGCCGCTGGACTGCAAGAAGACCTGGACAAGGTTGGTTTCAACCTTGTTGGGTACGGCTGCACCACCTGCATCGGCAACTCGGGCCCGATCCAGAAGGAAATCTCGGAAGCCATTGCCGAGGGCGATCTGGTCGCCACGTCGGTTCTGTCCGGCAACCGGAACTTCGAAGGCCGTATCTCACCGGATGTCCGCGCCAACTACTTGGCTTCGCCGCCGTTGGTTGTTGTCTATGCGCTGGCAGGTACCCTCGATATCGATCTGACGTCCGAACCCATCGGTCAGGACAAGGACGGCAACGACATCTTCATGAAGGATATCTGGCCAACGCAAAGCGAAATCGCGGAACTGGTTGAAGCGACCGTAACCCGCGAAGCGTTCCAGTCGAAATATGCGGACGTCTTCAAAGGGGATGAGAAATGGCAAAGCGTCGAGGTACCGCAACAGGAAACCTATGACTGGCCACCAACGTCGACCTACATCCAGAACCCGCCCTATTTTCAGGGCATGGGAGCGGAACCGGGCACGATCTCGAATATCGAAGGCGCTAAAGTTCTCGCCATTCTGGGCGACATGGTAACCACCGACCACATCTCACCTGCGGGATCATTCGCAACCACAACGCCGGCGGGGAAATACCTGACCGAACGTCAGGTTCAGCCACGCGAGTTCAACTCGTATGGCTCGCGACGGGGCAATCACGAAGTCATGATGCGCGGTACCTTTGCCAATATCCGCATCAAGAACGAGATGTTGGACGGAGTTGAAGGCGGATACACCAAAGGCCCGGATGGTGAACAGACTTCGATCTACGATGCCTCGATGGCCTATCAGGCCGATGGCACCCCGCTGGTCGTGTTTGGTGGCGAACAATACGGCGCAGGCTCAAGCCGCGACTGGGCGGCCAAGGGCACCGCACTGCTGGGCGTCAAAGCCGTGATTGCAGAAAGCTTTGAGCGGATCCACCGGTCCAATCTGGTTGGCATGGGCGTCATCCCGTTCGAATTCACCGGTGGAGATACCCGCAAAACCCTGGGTCTGAAGGGGGACGAAACCGTCTCGATCCATGGGCTGGATACGGTCGAGCCGCTGCAGGTCGTGCCCTGCACCATCACCTATGCAGATGGGGCTGAGACAACCATCCAGTTGAAATGCCGGATCGATACCGCGCCTGAGATCGAATACATCGAAAACGGCGGTGTGCTGCATTACGTGCTGAGAAATCTGGCCAAGGCTGGCTAAGGAACGCAGCGGATAAGAAAATTTTGAGGACGCCTTCGGGCGTCCTTTCTTTTACAAGGCTCTGCCTCGCGCTCCGAAGTTATATTTAGCAGATGCGGTTGGATATACGCGGTACTCTGAAAACAGGAGGTGGTTATGGAAAAGGTGGCGTTGGTAACAGGTGGAGCACGGGGAATTGGACATGCCATCGTAGAGGAGTTGAGCCGCGACCATAGGGTGGCGTTCACTTGGTTGTCCACCAAGCCTCCGGCGGCACTATTGCAGAGAGGAACTTTGGCGATCCGTTCCGATCTGACGGCCCCTGATCAACCAGCGGAAGTGATTGCACAGGTGATGGAGCGGTTTGGACAACTTGATGTGATCGTAAACAATGCTGGTTTGGTTCGGTCGACACCAAAAGAGGAGTTCCAAGTCGAGGAACATCGCGCCATTCTTGACATGAACCTGCTGGTCCCTGCCGCCTTGCTGGCTGCAGCTTTGCCGCATTTGGAACGGGGCGCCACCATTGTCAGTATCTCGTCGATGAATGCGGTGTTACCGCCCCGTGATGCGGTCACCTATGGTGCCAGCAAGGCCGCTCTGAACCTGTGGACCCGTGCCATGGCCAAAGAGTTGGGGCCAGATGGGATACGCGTCAACGCCGTGGCCCCCGGTGCGATCAACATTCCTGAAGCGCCTCGTTCGGAAGAACTGACAGAACTGTTTGTGAAGGATACCGCGTTGGGTCGGGTCGGACGGCCCGAGGATATAGCCAAAGTGATCAGGTTTCTGGCGTCGGACGCGGCCTCATTCATCACTGGTGAAGTTTTGTCGGTAACGGGAGGCTATCGTTTATGAACCGCCCGCCGCCTTTTCAAGCGCAGGCCGGATCGTGCTTTCGATGACACGTTGCGTAATCGGGCCCGCAAAGCGTAATATGATCGTTCCATCACCGTCGATCACATAGGTTTCGGGAACGCCGTACAGACCCCAGTCAATCGCCATACGGCCCTGTTCGTCGCGGCCGATGGCAGTGTACGGATCGCCAAGATCATCCAGGAAAGCCTCGGCATTGCTCAGTTTGTCTTTGTAGTTGATGCCGTAAACCGGGATGCCTTCAGCTGCCAATGCCTCGAGGTTGGGATGCTCGGCACGGCATGGCGCGCACCAACTGGCCCAATAGTTGACCAGCTTGACCTCTCCGTCGCGCAGCGTTTCGTCGTCGAAAAGGGTCTTTCCCGGAAACTCGGTGAGAACCACGGGCGGCGCAGGTTGCCCTTCGCGGGCCGAGGGCAAGGCGTTGGGATCTTCGCGAAACATGCCGATGCCTGCGAGAACCGCGAATGCGCCAAAAATCAGAGGCGGCGCAATCATCAGGGGCGAGACTTTAGCCATTGCGCGACATCCTCTGTTCGACCTTCTCCATTTCCGCGCGCACTTTGCGCCCGCGCATCACGCTGAACGCAACCAGCGCCACGATAAGAGCGATGGAAACAGCATAAGACGACAAAACAGCGTCTGCATATTTTCCAAGATCGGGGATCATCCGCCTACCCTTTCCCGTGCCTGTAGCGCCTTGATACGACGGGCGCGAATTTCCGTTCCGGTGCGGTACAACACCAAGGCGATGAACAGCAGAACAAATCCGATGATGCAGGCCAGCAGGGGGTAGAAAAAGACGTTGCTGACTTTCTCTTCCGTATCCGCCCCGGTAACGGCCCCGGCCCGCATGACCGATGCGCCCTGATGCAGGCCCTGATTCCAGAAATTCACCGCGTATCGGCTGAGGATTGCAAAGACCGACCCAACCAGGCACAGAACCGAGGTCAGATCGGCTGCGGTATCAGGATCCTCGATAGCTTCCCACAAGGCGACATAGCCAAGGTAGAACAGAAACAGGATCAGAAACGACGTCAGGCGCGGATCCCAGGCCCACCATGTACCCCACATGGGCTGTCCCCAGATGGCCCCCGTCAGCAGCGCTATCAGGGTCATAACGATCCCGATCGGTGCAGCAGCCCGTGCCGCAAGCGCGCTGACATGGTGGCGACGCACCAGCCAGACCAATGAGGTGGCCAGCATCATCAGCCAGCAATTGATCGCCATCAACGCCGCCGGAACGTGCAGATAGATGATCTTGACCGTCGACCCCTGCTTGTAGTCATCCGGTGTAAAGAAAAAACCCCAGATCAGACCGACAACAATGCAGATGGTCGAGACGATCCAGAAAAACGGCAGGACCCGTTCGCTGGTTTCAAGAAACTTGCGCGGGTTGGCATATTCCCAGAGGGCGTTAGCTTTGGCTGCGATTGACATGGGCCCTATCTAGTCCGATTTGGGGTGGTTCTCAATTGACATCCATCAAACTTGTCGCGGTTCACCGCAGATTGATACGTAGCACAGCAGCGCTGGCAAAGGGCAACAATGCGATGGTCGCCGCTGTGATCCCGGCCAGCATCAGCAGTGGCGTCTGCACCTCCATCCCTGTTGCACCACGCCGGGCAACCTCGGCCCCGAAAATCAAGGTGGGGACGTAAAGTGGCAACACCAGAAGCGACAGCAATAGCCCGCCACGTTTCAGACCAACGGTCAGCGCAGCACCAAATGTCCCGATGACGCTCATGGCCGGGGTACCGATCAGGAGCGAGATCACCAGCCAGAAAAACCCCGGCATCGGCAGGTTCAGCAAAACACCCAGAAACGGCGCGGCCAGAACCAGCGGTAAGCCGGTGGTCAGCCAATGGGCCAGCGCCTTGACCGTGACAACCGCTTCAAGCGGCAGCGGTGCTGTAGCCAGCAGGTCGAGCGAGCCGTCTTCCCAGTCCAGTGCCAGCAGGCGGTCAAGCGACAGAAGGCAGGCCAGCAAGGCCCCCAGCCAGAGCACTCCGGGCGCAATCGTAGACAGCAGCGAGGATTGCGGCCCCACTGCAAACGGCACCATCACGGTCACGATCAGGAAAAAGGCCAGACCCAGCCCGAACCCGCCGCCCGCGCGGAAAGCCAGTTTCAGGTCGCGCAGCAGCAGGGCGATCACAGGAAACCTCCGTCGAAATCGTCGATGGGTTTGGGTTTGGCCTTGTTCGGACCGACGTCCAGAACCTCGCCATCTAGGCCAAGGTCGATATGGGTCGCGATCAGGGCTGACCCGCCCTGACCCAGATGTGTCCGCACAGCGTCGGCAAACATTTGCACCGCGTTCCTGTCCAGCGAGACGGTCGGCTCGTCCAGCATCCAGATCGGCCGCCCCGTGACCAGCATCCGTGCCAGACCCAACCGCCGTTTCTGGCCCGCCGAAAGGTTGCCGGCGTGACGGTCGGCGAGTTCGTTCAATTCAAAAGCGTCCAGCGCCGGCTGGATGTCATATGTGCCAAAGACCGCTGCCCAGAATGTCAGGTTTTCAGTCACTGACAATGTCGGTTTGAGCCCGTCCGAATGGGACGCGTAAGCGATCTGGTCCTCGGCCCCTTCGATCTTGCCTTCCAGCGGAGGTTGCAAGCCAGCCAACGTGCGCAGAAGCGTCGTTTTGCCGATACCGTTCGGCCCCCGCAAGATCAGAGCTTTGCCCGGCAACAGCTGAAAGCTGAGGCCTTCAAGGACGGGAACCCCGCCACGTGTGATCGACAGATCTGTTACAGTCAAAGTCATGAGACCCGCTTAGCGGATTGTCCGCAGGCGCAAAAGGCGAGATTTGCCGCAGGATGCAGGCGAACAACCGCTGCCCCATGTCGGAGTGAGGGGCCAGCCCCTCACACTCCCCGGGATATTTCCGGCCAGATGAAGAGGATCCCGTCAGACTGGGATCAGGGCAAGTGCGATGCGGCGGCCTTCAGCGAGCAGCACATTGTAGGTGCGACAGGCGGCGGGAGAGTTCATGACTTCAACACCAAGTCCGGCATTTTCCAACTCAACCCGTAGCGATTGGGGGATCTGGGCCATGTCCGCGCCCGTGCCGATAAGCAGGACGTCAATCCTGCCCGCCAGGTCCAAAAGGGGGCGTCGGTCTTCATAGCCGCCCCACTCTGCCGGGCCTGCCGGGCCTGTCAGGACAGCGCCATGGAAGATATCGCCGCCAATTCGAAAAAAACCGGGGCCGTACCCATCTATGGGTTTGGCATCTGTAAAAGTAATCTGATTCAGACGCATGATGTCCCTTCTTCAATCCAGAAGCGGCAGCCCGGAAATGACGGCAATAAGGATAACCGAATAGGCCGCGAGGCGGTAGATCCGTTCAAGTCTCGGGTCGAACAGTGCTTTGCCGATTAGTGTAGTGGTCAGGTAAGGCACGCACAGCAGCAGGACAATCCATAGGATGGACAAATCGGCGGCACCGCTGATGAGGATGTTGAAAACGATGACAACATCCAGCAATGCCAGAAAAATGATCGTGTTGGCACGAATCTTGCGCACGTCGGTGGAACTGGCCAGATAGAACACGATGACAACCGGGCCGGTCAGCCCGGTCATGCCGCCGACAACACCCGCGCTGCCGCCGATGGCGAGACGTCCGGGTAGTCTCAGTTTCCCCTCCCATCGCCAGCCGGTCACCACGGCCAGCAGGGTCAGACCGGTAATGCCGCAGACAACCCAGCGCAACGCAACCGAGTCCACCTGCACCATGATCCACAGCCCCAGCGGAACGGTTATCGTTGCGGCAAAGCCCAGAGTGCTGATTTCGACCTTGTCGCAATCCCTCCATGCCTGCGGAGCCAAGGCAAAGGTTGATGCGATTCCGGTGGCGGCCATCAGAAAGACCACATCCGCTATTGGCAGGAACTGGGTCGCCACCGGCACAAAGATCATCGCGGTTCCAAAACCTGTGAAGCCGCGGACAAGTCCCGCGGCTCCGATGGTAAGGATCAGCCAAGTGAGGCCCGGCAAGGCCAGGGCCTGTTGCAAGGCATCAGGCATCAATGTTGGCAAACTGGTTGCCTGCCGTATTCGACGGTTTGGACCAGTCGCGCTTGACCCCCAGCCAAAGCAGGATGGTTGAAGCCACGAAGACCGACGAATAGGTCCCGACGACAACACCCCAGATCATCGCGAAGACGAATCCGCGGATGACATCCCCGCCCAGCAGATAAAGCGAGACCAGCGCCAGCAAAGTCGTGACCGAGGTCATCACTGTCCGGCTCAGGGTTTCGTTAATCGACAGATTCAGAACCTCTTTCAGGTCCTTCTTTTTGTATTTCCGCAGGTTCTCGCGCACCCGGTCGAAAACGACGACCGTGTCGTTCAGCGAATAGCCGACGATGGTCAGCAGCGCCGCGATGATGGCAAGGTCAAAGCGGATCTGCAGTTCCGAGAAGATGCCGATGGTCAGGATCACATCGTGCACCAATGCGGCAACCGCCCCCAAGGCGAACTGCCATTCGAAGCGCAGCCAGATGTAGACAAGAACGGCACCGATGGCCAAGACAACCGCGATCACAGCCGTCTGGATCAACTCGCCCGACACTTTTGGGCCAACGGATTCGACACTTTCAAAGGGCAGTTTGAGTCCGGGGTCTGCGGCAGCCAGCGCTTCGCCGACCTGGGTGATCACGTCTGCTGTGACCGCTTCGACATCTTCCTGAGCCTGAATACGGATCATCGCGACATTTTCATCAGGACCAAAACTTGGATCAAAAATCTCGGTGATGGTGACGTCACCCAGTTGCAGCGGAGACAAAGCATCGCGGTATACACCCACGTCAATTGCTTGTGCGCTTTGGGTCCGGATCGTGGTTCCACCGCGGAAATCGATGCCGAAGTTCAGGCCCTGCAGCAGAAATGAGGTGAACGCAATCACCATCATCAGGCCGGAGATTCCAAGCCAGATTTTCCAGCGATTGAAAAAGTCGAACGAGGTGCTTTGGGGTACGAGTTTCAGTCTCATGATCAAACCTCGATCGTTTTCGGTCGGCGGCGTTCGAACCACATGACAACCATCAGGCGCGTCACGAAGATCGCGGTAAAGACCGATGTCAGGATACCCAGACCCAGTGTAATTGCGAACCCGCGCACAGGGCCGCTGCCCATGGCAAACAGGATAACGGCGGTGATGAAGGTGGTTATGTTGGCATCCAGAATGGCCGACAGCGCCTTTTCATATCCCAGATCGATGGCGCGGGCCGGACCTCTGGCGGATTTCAGTTCTTCGCGGATGCGCTCAAAGATCAGCACGTTGGCATCCACTGCCATACCGACCGTCAGTACGATCCCCGCAATCCCCGGCAGAGTCAGGGTTGCGCCGATCAGGGACAGCAAGCCGAACAACAAGCCCACGTTGATGATCAACGCGATATTGGCGAAGACACCGAACAAACCATAGCTGAGCGCCATGAAGGTCAGCACGGCGACAAAGGCCACGATTGTGGCAACTTTGCCTGCGTCGATACTATCCTGCCCCAGTTCGGGTCCGATGGTGCGTTCTTCCAGGAATTCCAGCCCCGCAGGCAACGCACCTGCACGCAACAGGACGGCCAGATTGGTGCTTTCCTCAACGGTGAAGTTACCGGTGATGATCCCCGACCCGCCCGGGATATGGCTTTGGATCACGGGGGCCGAGATCACTTCGTCATCCAGCACGATGGCAAAGGGTGCGCCGATATTGTCACGGGTATAATCCCCGAACTTGCGTGCTCCGGATGTGTTGAACCGGAAGTTGACAGCAGGGCGACCGTTCTGATCAAAGGACGGCTGCGCGTCTACCAGTTCCTCTCCTGTCACGACCGGGGCGGATTCGATGTTGTAGTAGACTTCGTTTTCGTCGATCGACGGCACGATTTTTTCACCGACGCCTGCAACGGCATCCGGATCGGTTCCGCGCCCGACAACCGGGTTGAAGGTCAACTGTGCTGTTGTTCCGATAATTTCCTTCAGCTCGCCCGCGCTGCCAATGCCGGGCACCTGAATCAGGATGCGATCAGCACCTTGACGCTGGATTGTGGGCTCTCGCGTGCCTACCTCGTCGATCCGGCGGCGGATGATTTCCAGCGCCTGACGCACCGTGCGGTCATCCGAGGCCAGTTTTTCTGCCTCGGACAACTGAACGACAATTGTATCCCCTTCGGCACGGACTTCGATATCTGTGGCGCCAACACCTGTCAGGGTCTGGACCTGACGGGCCAGCCCGCGCACGGCCTCCAACGCCTGCGGCATTCCTTCGGGCTGACTGATGCGTACGCGAATCTCATCCGCGGCCGAGTCCTGACGGCGGATGGTTCCCACTGTGGCACGTTCCTCGCGCAGGGCATCGCGGATTTCCGGCCACATCGCCTCCATCCGGGAGTCGTAGACGTCTTGTACCTGTACTTCGGCCAGCAGATGTGCGCCGCCGCGCAGGTCGAGGCCAAGATTGACCAAGGATGACGGCAACCAACTCGGCCATTGCGCGGCTTCAGCCTGCATCTGGGGTGTGTCGTTGCCCAGCTCGATCGCGGCTTTGGCGTCGTTGGATTGTTCGACCCGCGTGTAAAACGCGTTTGGCAGGGCCATGAGCAGACCGATCACACAGACCAGCCAGATCAGAACCCGCTTCCAGGTATCAAATTGCAGCATTACCCTGCCTTTTCAAGGAATTTTCGCGCGAAATTACTTCGCCGGTTCGGTCTTGTTCAGAACCTGGGCGATGGTCGATTTGACCACGCGAATCTTGACGCCCTCGGCGATTTCGACCTCGATCTCGTTATCGCCTTCCTTGACCTTCGACACCTTGCCGATCACGCCCCCTTGAGTGATCACCTGATCACCCCGGCGCACGGCATCGACCATGGCCTGATGTTCCTTCATCTTCTTCTGCTGCGGACGGATCAGCAGGAAATACATGATCGCGAAGATCAGGATCAGCGGGAGAAACTGGGCGATTGCACCACCATCCATGGGATATTCCTTTGTTCTAGTCTTGCGGCACAGTTCCGCAAATTTGGGCGGAACCTATGCTTTGAAATGTCGGTTTGCAAGCAAAGGCGGTCATGTATCCCTCCTGAAAACGGGCACATACCGGCAACTACGGGCAAAGCGTTGCAGATATGTCCTAGGAACATAACCAAAACCGGTTATAGTTTATCCGAAGGGGGACACATGACGCGGCCACTCAAGCCTTTCCTTTCGTTGCTTTATTTACTGACTGCCCTGTCGGTGAGTGTGTGGCTGTCCGGTGCGGCCTCGTCGCAGGAAGCACCCGCTGAATCCCCCCTGTCCGAGACTGCGGAATCGGACACGTTCATGGCCCCGGTTATCGTGGACGGGGACATTCTGTTTCAGGTGCGGGGATCCAGCGCCCTGCCTGCTCCGGAGCGCGCCGAAGGCGTACACGATAAGATCATTGCGGTTGCGGAAGCGTCGGAAGCACCTTTGGTCGAGATCACCTATGAAGAGACCCAGTTTGGTATCCGAATTCTGGCCGATGGCCAAAGAATCTCGATCGTGACCAAAGCTGACGCTGAACTGGATCAGATGGAACTAAGTGTTCTGAGCGTCTTGCATGGCGATGCGATCAAACAGTCCATCGAGGCGTACCGAGCCAGCCGAACCGATCAGGCGCGCGTTTCCGGTGCTATTGAAGCGGCTGCCTGGACGTTGGGATTTGTCCTGTTTGTTGTCACTATCCTGTGGCTGCACCGTCGGATCAGGCGTCGCACGTTGAAGCTGGTAAAACGCTTCTTAAAGGATGTCGAAACGGCGACAGCCAAAAGCGTTCAGGCTGAAGCAATCGCGGCACTTATCCGCTATGGTCTGAACTTCGTGCTGTTGATCATATTCTTTCTCGGTTTCTACTATTATCTGTCCTTTGTTCTTTTGGCTTTTGCGGAAACCCGATATTTCGCGCAGCTTCTGCTAACCTATCTGACCGAGCCGGTGCTGCTTATCTTCCGGGGCATCCTCAGCTATATCCCCAATCTGATCATGCTGGGTCTGATCGCTTGGGTCACTTTGTACATTATCAAGGGCCTGCGCGTGTTCTTTGATGCGGTCGAAGCCGGTTCGTTCGAAATGGGTGATTTCGAAAAACACTGGGTCAACCCGACGTTCAACATTGCCCGTGTCGTCGTTATTCTGATCGCGCTGGTTTTTGCGGTTCCCTATATTCCGGGCTCAGATTCCGCCGCGTTCCAGGGGTTGACCATTCTGGTCGGCGCCATGCTGTCTTTGGGCGCAAACTCAGTCGTGTCCAACATGCTGGCCGGGCTGTTTGTGATTTACCGCAGATCTACCTCGATCGGCGACCGAATCCAGATCGGGGACCATATCGGCGATGTGGTTCAGATCAAACTGATGGAGACCCACCTGAAGTCGATCAAGAACGAGCTGATTTCAATCCCCAATGCACAACTGATGAATTCAGATGTCGTGAACTTTTCGAAGAAAACTGATGGTAGCGGGCTGTTGCTGCACACGACCGTTGGTATCGGCTACGAAGAACCCCCTGAGAAGGTTGAGGCAATGCTGATCGAGGCGGCCAACCGCACCTCGGGCATCAAGGCCAATCCCGGACCTTTTGTGCTTTGGACGGCCTTGGCCGATTACGCGATCAACTATCAGATCAACGGTTACACCACCCGTGGCAGCATCATCCCCAAAATCCGTTCGGACCTGCATCGAAACATTGTTGCGGTATTTAACGAAAACAATGTGCAGATCATGACGCCTTCTTATGTGGCTGACCCGCCTGAACCTAAAATACCGGCCGGGGCATGGGAGGGCCATCTGGCGCATGAAACCCACGAAGACGCTGATAAGTCGTAACCGGTGCTACACCCTGCCCCGCAGATGGTGCATAAGCGGGTTCAGTGATTCACGCATTCAAGGATCTGAGACATGCACGACATCCGCGCCATTCGCGAAAACCCTGCCGCCTTCGACGCCGCCCTAGCGCGCCGTGGGGACGCGCCGGTGTCGTCAGATCTGCTGAGGATGGACGAAAGCCGACGTGCCAAGATTCTGGCCGCAGAGACGGCCCAGGCCGAACAGAACAAGGCCAGCAAAGAGGTCGGCGCTGCCAAAGGCCGCGGGGATGAGGCTGAATTCGAACGCCTGCGCGCGCTGGTTGCCGAGAAAAAGGCCGAAGTCGCCCGGATGCAGACCGAGGCCAAGGATCTGGATGCCTTGCTGACCGATCAACTGGCCCGTATCGCCAACCTGCCTGCCGATGACGTGCCGCAAGGCGCGGATGAAAACGACAATGTCGAGGTCACCCGCTGGGGCACCCCGCGCGATTTCAGCTTTGCACCGAAAGAGCATTACGACATTCCCGCCGTCGCAGCCGCAATGGATTTCGAAACCGCCGCCAAAACCAGCGGCAGCCGATTTGTGAACCTGTCCAAGGGGGTTGCCCGTATCCACCGCGCGTTGGCTCAGTTCATGTTGGACACGCATATCGACAAGAACGGTCTGACAGAAATGCAGACACCGGTTCTGGTTCGGGATGAGGCGATGTATGGCACGGATAAACTGCCGAAATTCGGTGACGACAGCTATCAGACGACCAATGGCTGGTGGCTGATCCCAACCTCCGAGGTCACGCTGACTTATTCAGTGGCCGGTGACATTCTTGAAGAGGCTGCCCTGCCCATCCGTATGACCGCCCATACTGTCTGTTTCAGGTCCGAGGCCGGAAGTGCCGGCAAGGACACCGCAGGGATGCTGCGCCAGCACCAGTTCGAAAAGGTCGAGATGGTCTCGATCACCCATCCTGACGCGTCAGATGACGAGCAAAAGCGCATGTTGCGCTGCGCCGAGGATCTGCTGGAACAGTTGGGTATTCCCTATCGCACTGTTGTTTTGTGCACCGGTGATATGGGCTTTGGCGCGCGCCGCACCTATGACATCGAAGCGTGGCTGCCCGGACAGGACACCTATCGCGAGATCAGCTCGGTCTCGACCACAGGCGCGTTTCAGGCACGCCGGATGAATGCCCGTTTCAGGCCTGAAAATGGTGGCAAGCCCGAATTTGTACATACTCTGAACGGTTCCGGTCTGGCTGTCGGGCGTTGCCTAATCGCTGTTCTGGAGAATGGGCAGAATGAAGACGGCACTGTTTCGCTGCCCGAAGCACTTGGCCCTTATTTGGGCGGCAAGCTGACCCTGCAACTGGACGGTACGTTGGCCTGACAGACGAAGCCGGCGCCGTCCGGCACCGGTTAGGACATCAACAGAAGGCGAAGAGGTTTCACTTCTTCGCTTTTTTCTTGTCCTTCTTCTTTCCGCTTTTTTTACCGCCTTTCTTTTTTCCGTCTTTTTTTGACTTCTTGTCCTTTTTGGATTTGGCCTTCACCTTGTCCTTAGCCTTTGAAAAAGCGGCTTCCATCTCTTTGCGTTTTTTCGCGGCTTTTTCGGCCTTGGCCTTGGCTTTGGCCTTTTTCTTTTCAGCAGCTTCGGCTTTTTCGGCGGCTGCTTTTTCTTCTGCCGCCTTGCGTGCGGCTTCCTCGACCCGTTTCTCGGCTGCGGCTGCGGCGATTGTTTTGCGTGGCGCGGCTTTGCGTTCGGAAGGCCTGCGCGCCGCCGGAGTCCGGGCCGCAGTTCGGCGTGTTGCCGGTTTCGCAGCCGCCGGTTTTGCGGCAACGGCTTCTTTGGCAGATGCAATCAAAACCAACGCGCGCGCCTCACCGATCCGAGGGACCTTGACCAAATCAGCGGGAGTTGCCTTGGCTATTGCCTCGGCGGTCTTGAAACCATTGGTAACAAGGGCCTGGCCAAGCGCCTCTCCTACACCTTTTATGTCGGTCACAACGGTCATTATGGGTCCTTTCTCTGTCTGATTACTGGCTCGTATATACAAAAGATACACGAGCCCGCAAGCTGTGTGGTGGTCGTCCCTGTTCTGCCAGCTTAGTTATGGGCAAGACCAGCGGCTCGGTTGTTTCTCGGAAAGGGTACAAGGCGCTTGGCATCTTCGTCCCATAGCTTCAGGTTCAATGCCGCCACGGCCTCGGGAAACTTGATCCGGCGAGGGGTGTATTCCGGCGGCAGATTATAATGGCAGGCACGCAGGCGATATGATGGGATGCGCGCGTTGAAATGGTGGATGTCGTGCAACGTGATGCAGGCCACAGCCATATCGAACCACCACCCGAAATCCAGTGCGGATGATCCCTCAAGCGCCGCTGTCTGAGGATTCAGGTCAGGGCGGCGATCCCAGTAAGTGTCTTCGAAGTTGTGTTGAAGATAAACGAGGAAGACGCCCAGCATTCCACCCAAAAAGGAAAACACCAACCAAACCCAAATGCCCGTCATACCGGCGATCAGATACAACAATCCAAGAAAAACGACGATCGACAGATTGTGCAACACCACACCTTTGGCACCAAATCGCACTGTGTTCTTGGGCCAGCGATATCGGATGAAATAGGTGAACAACGCGCCGACCGGAACCAGGATGAACGGATTGCGATACAGCCTGTAAAACAAACGCGTTTTCCAATCAGCAGCATTCCACTCTCGCAGAGTCATCGTATGAATTTCACCCGTCTCGCGATGTTCAAGATTTCCGATGCCCGCATGGTGCAGATTGTGGTTCTGCTTCATCACCTCGAACGGGGCGAAAGTGAAAGGTGACAGGCCATGCCCTGCCCATTCGTTTTGAATCCGTGTTTCAAACAGAGAGTGATGCCCACAATCATGTTGCAGCACATAAAGCCGTACTGCGGCAAAGGCGAACACGATCCCGGCGGGTATCATGATGTACCAGCGATCAACAAAGGTGATCGCAAGGGTCAACGACGCAAAATACACCGCAAATGTGCCAAAATAACTTGCCGCGGCCAATCTGTTGTCCTGCACCGCGTAATGTCTTGTATATTCCCTCAAATCCATCCAGCCGTCTCCTTACGATGGCCGTTCAGTTTTCTGTTCAAATCTAGGTGCGGCTAGTCCGCGTGCAAGCAGTGCGTGCCCAAACAAATGCACACGCATGAATGCTAGCGTGGAGAACAGAAACTGTCACGCCCCCGTGAGGTAAGATGCTGAAAATTGGCGCAGTTACGCGCGGCCCTTGAGATGTTTGGCCAAGGCGCCGGCATTTTTCTTGCGCCGTCCCTTATATGGGTTCTTGTCACCCTGCCCGCGCAGCGTCAGTCGGATTGGCGTGCCAGGCATGTCAAAGTCCTGGCGCAACCCGTTGACCAGATAGCGGGTATAGCTTTCGGGCATCTTATCGGGATGAGAACACATCACAACAAAACCCGGCGGCCGCGTTTTCGCCTGGGTCATATAGCGCAGCTTGATGCGGCGGCCCTGTGGGGCTGGCGGCGGGTGTTGTTCCAGCATGGCAGTCAGCCACCGGTTCAACGCCGCGGTTGGCACACGGCGGTTCCAGACGTCATGGGCGCGCAGGATGGCGGCGCGCAATCTCTCAAGCCCGCGGCCCGTTTTCGCCGAGACGGTTACCAGAGGGGCTCCGCGCAGCTGCGGCAGCAAGCGATCGAAGGCTTCTTTCAGTTCCCGCAGCTTTTCCTGCTTGTTTTCCTCGACGTCCCACTTGTTTACAGCAACAACAACAGCCCGGCCTTCGCGTTCGGCCAAATCGGCAATTCTCAGGTCCTGTTGTTCAAATGGAATGGCCGCGTCCAGAAGTACGACGACAACCTCGGCGAACTTCACCGCGCGCAAACCGTCTGACACGGAAAGCTTTTCCAGCTTTTCCTGTATCTTTGCTTTCTTACGCATTCCCGCCGTGTCAAAGATCCGCATCGGAGTGCTTTCTCCGTCCGGGTCGGCCCAATCGATCCGCAGGCTGATAGCGTCACGGGTGATCCCGGCCTCAGGTCCGGTCAACAGGCGGTCTTCGCCGATGATTTTGTTGATCAGCGTGGACTTGCCCGCATTCGGACGGCCAACCACGGCCACCTGCAAAGGCTTGGCAGAGGTGATCAGGGGCATTTCGCCCTCACCGTCTTCATCCAGCTCAATCTCAGTTTCCGGGGCTTCCTCGATCTGCTTTTCCTCGGCTGCATCCGCCAATGGCATCAGCTGAGCATAAAGGTCGGTCATCCCCTCGCCATGTTCACCCGACATGCGCACCGGTTCACCCAGACCCAGATTGTATGCCTCGAGCACCCCGGCATCCGCTGCGCTGCCTTCAGCCTTGTTGGCGGCAAGGATCACGTGCTTGGACCGCTTGCGCAGGATTTCTGCAAACATCTCATCCGTGGGCGTCAGCCCGACCCGCGCGTCGATCATGAACAGGCAGACATCGGCCATGTCTACTGCGCGTTCGGTCAGGCGGCGCATCCTGCCCTGCAAACTGTCATCTGTCGCGTCTTCAAGCCCGGCCGTGTCGATTACGGTAAAGCGCAGATCGCCCAGACGCCCTTCGCCCTCGCGCAAGTCACGCGTCACACCTGGCTGGTCGTCGACCAGAGCCAGACGTTTGCCCACGAGGCGGTTGAACAATGTGGATTTGCCCACATTCGGGCGCCCCACGATGGCGAGGGTCAGCGACATGATACTCTACTTTCAAGACTCAAGTTGCGCCCTTTAACGCATCTTGCCGTCAACGGAAAGCGTGTAGATCACCTTTGGTCGAAACAACATACAGCGTCTGCCCGGCCACAACGGGGGATGCTGTCGCGCCACCGGGAACCTCAGCCTGATGAACCAGTGTTCCGTCAACTGGATTGAAGAACCGCAGATACCCGTCGTTGGACGCGACCACGATACGACCACCGGCCAGAATTGGGCCGTAATGCGCAAAGATCGGTCCCCGGCGACCGCGCTTGTCCTTGACAAAGCCCGGCAGATCCTGCGCCCAGATGACAGACCCGTCCGCCGCGTTCAGGCGCACCAGTTGGCTGCGATCACTGATCAGGAAAATGCTGTTGCCCGCAGGCCAGACAGTATCGACCGCACCTTCGTCTGCTGTCCACCGGCGTTCACCGGAAGCGGCATCAAATGCGACGGTCCGGCCCGAGTGATTGCCGATGTAGATACTGTTGCCAACAACCATCGGACCGCCGGTCACATCAACGATCTGCGCCGCAGCGCGCCCGCGACGCCCCCCTGCTACAGACGCGTTCCAGCGACGGATACCGCCGCGGCGGAACGTGGCAGCCACGTCACCCGAGCCAAAGGCGAATACAGCCAGATCAGATGCAATTGCAGGCGCAGGCGCACCCAGAACGTTCCCGACGCTGGGTGTCCCTTCGATTTGCCAGGCTATGCGTCCGTCCTTTGTGTTTACAGCCCACCCAGTTTCGTCTCCGGCCACGACGTATAACAGCCCGTCATTCACCAGCGGTGCGCCGCTGCCCGTCGCTTCCAGGCGTTTTTGCCAGCGCACGGCACCCGATTTAGCGTCCAGCGCGGTCAACCGACCGAACCCCGACGACACATAAAGGACGCCGTCGGCATAAGCCAAACCACCACCTGTTGCATCCGAGTCGCCATCACTTGGCGGGATCAGGTCGGCCTCCCATGCCAACTGTCCCTGCGGTGTGACCGCTGAAACGGTCGCTCCTGAGTCCAGTGTGAAAATCAAACCTCCTGCAACCACCGGCTCGGCAGTAATGCGCTGCTTGCGCGAGTCACCCTGCCCGATCGAAACTGACCAGATCCGCTGTGGCGTCGCGCGCAAAGCGGCATGCGTGGTCCGGTACGCGGGCGTTCCCGGACTTTGTGACCAGTTGGCGTTGACCTGTTGCCCCGGCAGGCTGATTGGTTGCGAACCGCGCTTTTCGACCGTTTCAAGATCTGAAACAGGGCGAATATCCTCGCGTTCACCGGGCAGAATGGCTTCGGGAGGCTCACAGGCCGCCAATGCGGTCAGGGCCAGCGCCGCAAAAGGCATTCCCGTGCGGGAAAAAAATCTTTTTACCATGATACTCCGAACTCGCCTGTCGTTAAGTCTTTTGTCCCGCCTGGTCAGCCTTGCTGCGCCACCAAAGGTTCAGGTTTACCACCCAAAGCAATGATCATTTGCGCGGCGCGCTGTTGCAGGTCGATACCCACCTCGGCATCCTGCCGCAGTGCCTGCAACCGGTCCAGCGCAGCATCGACATTGCCATCGGCCACGTCAATCAGGGCCAACTGCTCTTCCGCCAGCAACCGCAGCGGGGCTCCGGGGGCTGCCAACGCCTCGAACTGCTGGCGTCGGTCGGCGGCAGGCAAGGTATCGCCTTGCAACAGCAGCGATTTGAAGCTTGCAATCGCGCGGTAAATCTCGGGCAGGTCGCCCTGTACGGCCACCGCGTTCAGGCTGTTGACCGCGTCCTCTCGGGATCCAGATTCGACCTGTGACGCGGACAGCAACATATCCAGCACGGCTTTCCCGCCCGGTGACATCGCCTCTGCCTGCGCAAGACCTGCAGCCCTTGCAGCCGGGTCATTTTCGGACAATGCAGCAAGAATCGTGTCACCCAATTGCTGAGCTTGCGCCGTGGCCCGAGCCTTGCGGTATTCATTGAAAGCCGCACCGCCTACGATCAACACGACCGCGACGACGCCCACCCAGCCCCAGCGACGCAACAGCAGATAGATCCGGTCGCGGCGCACCTCTTCGGTGACCTCATCAATGAAACTGTCAGTATCGCTCATCCATGCCCCCGGGCTGTCAATCTTGTATAAGTGCGCCATGTCATACCCCGGCACCAACGCCAAGCCAAGGGTCCGATTTTGCACATTTTGACCGCTTTGCTTCCCTCTTGCGAAAAAAAGAAAACCGAACTATTCAGTTCAGTATGGAAAAGATGCCGAACAAACCCCATTTCAAGGCGTAACAGCCCAAGTTTTAATGGCGTAGATTCTTAGGAGAAACACTGTATGCGTTTGATTTCTTTCATCAACGCTCTTCTCGTGATTGTTGCACTGTATTTTTTGGTGTTTGAACGTGACACCTTGTTCGCCTTTGCCGGGCGCGGTGAAGCCGGGGAAGCGACACAAGACGAAGCAGCGGAAACCGATAACTCCGATATCTCTGCAGTGGGTGTTGTCGCCCTGCGCTCGCAAGCGCGTGAAATTGACAGCGCTGTGCTGCTGCGTGGTCAGACCAAGGCGAACCGGCAGGTCGAAGTGCTTTCGGAAACCACGTCCACCGTTATCTCTGAACCTAAACGCAAAGGTGCGTTTGTTGAGGCGGGCGATATATTATGCGAGCTTGATCCCGGCACGCGCCCGGCGCAACTGGCCGAAGCCATGGCGGGCAAACTGGAAGCCCAGAGCCGCATACCCGAAGCCGAAGCACGCCTGACAGAGGCACATGCGCTTGTTGCCGAGGCCGAGATCAATCTGACAGCCTCGCGCAAACTGGCTGAAACCGGCTATGCGTCGGAAACCCGTCGCATCTCCAGCGAAGCGGTGATGAGCTCAGCGGAAGCCGGTGTGAAAACAGCCGAAGCCGGACTGGAAGCCACGCGTGCAGGCATCGAAGCAGCCGCAGCAGCAGTCGAGGCCGCACAGCGAGAGGTTGGCCGCCTGACCATCAAAGCCCCCTTCAAGGGCTTGCTGGAAAGCGACACTGCAGAACTGGGAAGCCTGATGCAGCCTGGATCACTTTGCGCGACTGTCATTCAACTGGACCCGATCAAGCTGGTCGGCTTCGTACCCGAGACCGAAGTCAATCGGGTGCTTGTTGGGTCCGAAGCATCGGCAACACTTGTGACCGGTCGGCAACTCGGGGGGCGGGTCACGTTCCTGAGCCGGTCCGCGGACGAGACAACACGTACATTCGAGGTGGAAATCACTGTTCCGAACCCCGACTTGACCATTCGCGACGGTCAGACGGCGACAATCAGCATCGCCGCCGAGGGCGCGAAAGCCCACCTGCTGCCGCAATCGGCGCTGACTCTTAGCAACGAAGGGCAATTGGGTGTGCGCACAGTTGGCGCAGGCAACGTTGTTGACTTCATGCCAGTCCGCATCCTGCGCGACACCGCCGAAGGTGTCTGGATCGACGGCCTTCCGGAAACGGTTGATATCATCGTGGTCGGGCAGGAATTCGTGATCCGCGGTGTTACCGTTGCACCAACTTATCGGGAAGCCTCGCAATGACGGGTATCGTCGCATGGGCCGCAGGCAGGGCCCGAATGGTTATGGCGTTCATCGCCATTTCACTGGTCGTAGGCGGCTTTGCCTATGTCTCGCTTCCGAAAGAGGGTGAACCGGATATCGAAATCCCTGCCCTTTTCGTTTCGGTGCAGTTTCCCGGAATTTCAGCAGAAGACTCGGAAAACCTTTTGGTCAAGCCGATGGAGACCGAGCTGGCGGATCTCGACGGACTCAAGGAAATGACGTCGACTGCGGCCGAAGGCTATGCCGGGGTCGCGCTGGAGTTTGAATTCGGCTGGGACAAGACCTCGATCATGGCGGACGTGCGCGATGCCATGAACACGGCCCAGGCTGATTTCCCTGAAGGTGCGGAACAATACTCGCTGACGGAAATCAACTTTTCCGAATTCCCGATCGTCATCGTCAACCTGACCGGAGCTGTTCCGGAACGCACAATGGCCCGTGTCGCCAAGGATTTGCAGGACGAGCTTGAGGCGCTGGATTCCGTTCTCGAAGCGGGTATCGCGGGCAATCGTGACGAGTTGCTTGAGGTCATCATCGACCCCCTGCGGCTTGAGGCGTACAACGTGACCGCGGCCGAGCTGATCAACGTCGTACGAAACAACAACCAGTTGATCGCAGCGGGCGAAGTCGAAACCGCACAGGGTACATTCTCGGTCAAGATCCCGTCGTCATTCAAAACAGCGCAGGATGTCTATGCCTTGCCGGTCAAGGTCAATGGCGACCGGGTTGTTACGCTGGGAGAGCTTGCGCAGATCAACTACACTTTTGAAGATCGCGAAGGTACCGCCCGTTTCAACGGCGAGGCGACCGTCGCGCTGCAGGTTGTCAAACGCAAGGGATTTAACCTGATCGACACCGTTACGCAGGTGAAAGAAACCATTGCTCTGGCCAAGACCAAATGGCCGCCCGAGCTTCAGGCGGCGGTCGAGCTTGGGACGTCGAACGACCAGAGCCGTATTGTCGGTTCGATGGTCAGTCAGCTTGAAGGGTCCGTTCTGACTGCAATCGCCTTGGTAATGATCGTGGTTCTGGCATCTTTGGGTACGCGGGCCGCGCTTTTGGTGGGTTTTGCAATCCCGACCTCGTTCCTGCTGTGTTTCGCGTTTCTGGCAGTCATGGGTGTCAGTATCTCGAACATCGTTATGTTCGGCCTCATTCTGGCCGTGGGGATGCTGGTTGACGGTGCCATCGTGGTGGTGGAATACGCAGATAAACGCATCAAGGAAGGCGTCGGCCCGATGCATGCTTATGTCGAGGCGGCCCAACGTATGTTCTGGCCCATTGTATCCTCGACCGCGACGACGCTATGCGCCTTCCTGCCGATGCTGTTCTGGCCCGGTATTCCGGGCGAATTCATGGGAATGTTGCCGGTCACGCTGATCTTTGTTCTGTCGGCTTCGCTGATCGTGGCGCTGATCTACCTGCCAGTCATGGGTGGTGTTTCGGGGCGTCTGAGCCGCGTTTTTGACCGGTCTTCGAATTGGCTCCGGGCGCGTACCCGGTGGTGGGTTCGGGCGGTGATGGTGCCCCCGTCGCTCTACATGATTTTCCTTGGCGCAATGCAGGTTCTGAACCCTGACTATCTTCTGCCCGGAGGAGTGGTCGCCGGTGCCCTGCTGTTCCTGTTCGGGGCCTTTGCCGGGTCTGTAACGCTGAGCGCGGCCAAGTTCGAACGAGCGGAAGAAGACCACGTCCACACCGCTGACGAACACACACCTTTCGGACATGTGATCGGGTTCCTTGTCGGCAACCCGATCATGCCGATCGTGTCGCTGGCGGCAGTTTTCTCTGCCGTGTATTTCGTGACCTTCGTCTGGTTCCCGCAGGAATCCCGAGGTGTCGAATTCTTCGTTGAAAGCGAACCGGAACAGGCAACTGCTTACGTCCGTGCCCGTGGCAACCTGTCACTGGCTGAAAAAGACGAGATGGTGCTGCAGGCCGAACAGATCATTGGATCTCATCCGGCAGTAATCAACGTCTTTTCCTTTGCAGGCGAAGGTGGTCTGAACCAGAACACCGGCGGTGCGCAGGCACCGGCGGACACGGTGGGGCGCGTCCAGTTCGAAATTATCCCATGGGAAGATCGCCCGAACGTTTCGGAATCCGCTTTGTGGGGATTGTTTGAGCGCCACTTTGTGGCTCCAGAATTTGATGGCGATTACGTAATCGACGATCTTAACGCCAAACTGGCGACAATACCCGGAATCGTTGTTGAAATCCTGGCATTGGAACAGGGCCCGGCCTCGGCCAAGCCCGTTCACCTGCGCATCAAGGGGGACGGTTGGGACGAACTGACATCGGCCACCGTCACCGCGCGCCAGATATTTGACGAAACGCCGGGGCTGATCAAAACCGAAGACACCCTGCCCTTGCCGGGCATCGATTGGCAAATCGACGTCGATGTGGCGAAGGCCGGCCGGTTTGGGGCTGATGTGGCCACCGTCGGTGCCATGGTGCAGCTGGTGACACGCGGCATCCTGCTGGGTGAGATGCGCCCCGACAGCACAGATGAAGAGATCGAGATCCGTGTCCGATTGCCGGAAGAGGATCGCGTGCTGTCGACATTGGACACGCTCAAGGTCCGCACGCCGGACGGGTTGGTTCCGCTGTCGAACTTCGTGACCCGGGAACCTGTGGCCAAACTGGCCCAGATCAACCGTGTCGACCAGCAACGTTATTACGATGTGAAGGCCGATGTCGAACCGGGGCTGAGCAAGGTTGTGACCAAAGGGCCGGACGGGAAAGAAGAACGTCTGGCCGTAATGCGCGAAGTGGCAGACGGTTATTCTCCAACCGGCACTGTGTTGGACGGCGACGGAGGAAAGTCCTACGAGCTGGTTCAACTGACCGGTGCAGAGAGTATTGACCAGCTGCGTAGCGCGATTGACGCAGGAGACACGCAGTTCGCCCTGATTAACCCGAATGAGCGGATTGCGGTTCTGACCGAATGGCTTGAAACCAGCCCCTTCGCCAACTCGATCAGTTGGGAATGGACCGGGGATCAGGAAGAGCAGGCTGAATCCGGCGCATTTCTGGTGAACGCCTTCATGGGCGCATTGGGGCTGATGTTCGTGATCCTGCTGGCCCAGTTCAACTCGTTCTACAATTCGGTGCTGGTGCTGTTGGCGGTTGTTCTTTCGACCACCGGGGTGCTGATCGGCATGATCGTGATGGAGCAACCCTTTTCGATCATCATGACCGGCACTGGCATCGTTGCGCTGGCAGGAATTGTGGTGAACAACAACATTGTTCTGATCGATACCTATCAGGAATACAGCGCCTATATGCCAAGGATCGATGCAATCGTCCGCACTGCGGAATCGCGTATCCGCCCGGTTTTGCTGACCACGTTGACAACGATGGCAGGTCTGACCCCGATGATGTTTGGGCTTTCGCTAGACTTCATCAATGGCGGCTATTCCATCGACAGTCCCACCGCCCTGTGGTGGAAACAGCTGGCCACAGCGGTTGTCTTTGGTCTTGGCATCGCCACTGTTCTCACGCTGATCGTGACGCCGTCGCTTCTGGCACTGCGTGTCTGGGTGACAACTTACGCTGTCTGGCTCAGCCGCGGGCTTGCCCGTGTGACTGCGGGGCGGTCCAGTCAGATCGCACAGGACATGGCTATTGGTCGCTCGGCCCGCAAACTACAGGCGACCGAGATTGTGTGGGACGAGCCGTCACAATCCGAGGCCCGGCCGCGAGACGAACCTATAGATCAGGTTCCGGGATCGCCGCTAAAAGCTGCAGAATAAGGATGAAAGGACCGGGATTCCCGGTCCTTTTCGTTTTCTGCCGTCACAGTCGGGACCAGGTCTGGTGCGCGCAAATCGCATGTTCACAGCCTTTGACCATGAGCTTGTCACCTTGCAACGTCATCTGTGGAACAGCATCAACGTCGATCAGGGGAACCCAGAACTCACCCCCGCCGTATTTTCCACCGCCTTCGCTGGACACGTCCCAGAACAGCTTTTTCCCGATATTCGGCGTTTGAACTTCTTTGCCCGATGAATCAAAAGCCGAAAGTATCGTGCCGCAGAACTTGTCCGCGCAGGCGGATATCTTGATATGCGAGATCAGGTTCTTGCGATCAGGTTCGGTCTTCCAGACGCCCTCGATCGGGTCAGCCGCCACCATAGCCGGAAGAAGAACCACGACCGCTATAGGTACCAATCGTCTTGCTAAACCATTGATCATGGCGTTCACCTTTTTGCACGGCGCATCCTAGCACATTCCGCGGGGCAAGATGAGGCCCTCAGGCGGCCTCACTGTCCGACTGCTGGCGGTTCCACAGTTGAGCATATCGCCCGGACCGCGCCAACAGCTCGTCATGTGTGCCCTGTTCGATGATCTCACCGGCCTCAAGAACAACAATCCGATCCGCCTCGGCAATCGTGCTGAGGCGATGGGCAATCGTGATCACGGTCCGCCCCTCCCCTGCGTGTGCCAGCGCATCCTTGATGTCCTGTTCCGTGTCGGTATCCAGGGCCGAGGTCGCCTCGTCCAGCAACAGGATCGGAGGGTTCTTCAGCAATGTCCGCGCTATGCCAACACGTTGCTTTTCGCCGCCGGACAGTTTCAGACCGCGCTCACCCACCATGGTGTCGTACCCGTCGGGCAGCGAAGTGATGAAGTCGTGAATCTGGGCGGCCCGGGCTGCGGCCTCGACATCCTCAGGGGTGGCATCGTCGCGCCCATACGCAATGTTGTAGCGAATGGTGTCGTTAAACAGCACCGTGTCCTGCGGCACAACGCCGATGGCCGCGTGCAGGCTGGTCTGGGTCACATTCCGCACATCCTGTCCATCGATCTTCAGTGCGCCTTTGGTCACGTCGTAAAACCGGAACAACAGCCGCCCGATAGTCGACTTGCCAGACCCGGTTGCCCCAACGATTGCGACCGTCTGCCCGGCAGGAACCGTCAAGGAAATGCCCTTTAGGATTTCCCTTTCAGGGTCATACCCAAAATGCACTTCCTCAAGTGTGACCTCACCACCATTGACCGTAAGTTCGGGTGCATCGGGCTCATCGGTGACTTCGGCAGGTTGTTCGAGCAGATCAAACATCTGCCCCATATCAACCAGCGATTGCCGGATCTCACGATAGACCGTCCCCAGAAAGTTCAGCGGAACGGTAATCTGGATCATGTAGGCGTTGACCATGACAAAATCGCCCACAGTCAGGTTTCCATTCTGAACGCCAATCGCGGCCAGAACCATGACTCCGATCAGGCCGCAGGTGATCAGGAATGACTGGCCAAAATTCAGAAACGCCAGCGAATAGGCCGTTTTCAGCGCCGCGCCGGCATAGGCTTTCATCGACACGTCGTAACGTGCAGCTTCGCGCGCTTCCGCGTTGAAATACTTGACGGTTTCGAAGTTCAGCAAACTGTCAATGGCACGCTGATTGGCTTCGGTGTCCTGGTCGTTCATCTCACGCCGCAGCTTTACCCGCCATTCGGTCACGGCAAAGGTGAACCAGATATAAAGGCCGATGGTGACGGCGACGACGACCAGATACCAGACGTCGAACAACCACATCAGGATGATCGCAACCAGCAACAGTTCCAGGATCAGCGGCCCGATCGAGAACAGCAGGAATCGCAGCAGGAATTCCACGCCTTTGACGCCCCTCTCGATGATACGACTCAGCCCGCCGGTGCGGCGCGAGACGTGATAGCGCATGGACAGGTTATGGATATGCCGGAACGTCTCCAACGCCAGCGCCCGCAAGGCCCGCTGTCCGACAGGGGCAAAGGCGGCGTCCCGCAGTTGCTGGAACCCAACCGTCATCATACGCGCCACGCCGTAGGCAACCGTCACACCCACTGCGCCCAGCGCCAGCGGCGGCACGCCTTCACCTGCCAAAGAATCAACGGCGCCTTTGTATAGGATCGGGGTATAGACCGCGATCAGTTTGGCCAGAACCAGCATCGCCATTGCGATAACCACGCGGCGCTTTACCCAAACCTCGTCCTGCGGCCAGAGGTAGGGCGCAACCTTGCGGATTGTCCGCCAGCCTGAACTGCGCTCGCCGCTCTGCACCCCGTCACTCGAGGCCATCGGAGATGTTCGTCTCATCACGTACCTTGTCTGCGGTCAGAGAAAGGCTCTGGCCCGCAACGGGCCAGTGCGTTGATTATTCCGGTATCGTAAAGATTTGCCCCGGATAGATCAGATCCGGGTCGCGGATCAAGTCGCGGTTGGCTTCGAACAGGCGCACATACAGGATGCCATCGCCAAAGCGGTCACGCGAGATCGCCCACAGCGTGTCGCCCCGTTGCACAGTGACCGACCGGATTGCCGGTGCATTGTCCTGCCCGGCCGTTCCGTCACCGCCACCCGTTGCAGCTTCTAACACTTCCACAGGCTCGCGTTTGAACGGGGTTTCGACCCGGCTGCGAACTGTCCCGTCCGTGTTCACAGCGTCAACACGCAACGTGTAAACACCGGGGTCGATGCCGTCCAGATCACTCCGCCAGGATCCATCCTGTTCCGGAGCGAGGTCAGCAACCAGACGATTGTCCAGATATACCCTGATGGCCGCCCCGTCCTGCACTCGCCCGGTCAACTGAACATCACCGGTCTCAGAATACCCGATGGTATCCAGCGCGACCTGTTCCGGCGGGGTATCCCGAACTACGGGCGGTTGCACGAGTTCAACGCCTTCTTCGCCCGACCGCAGTACCGCGATCTGCTGACCCGTTTCAGATGTCTCTGCCGACTGGTCGGCAACCTGCGCTTCGCTGGTTTCTGGCGCGGTCGCTACAGGGTCTGGTGTTTCGGTCTCAACTGGGGTTTCGGTCTCTGGATCAACAACCGCCGAGGCTATCTGTTCTTCAGCTTTGGTTGTTTCGCCCTGATCGGCAGCGTCAGTTTGCTGCGCAACCGGCTCTTCTTCGACCGGCTTCGGCAGAGCGGCGATCAGATAGTCGTCAGACCGGGTCGTTTGCGCGCCGTTTTTGCTGTGCAGGATTAGCCCCTGCGCGTTATCGCTGAAGGGGATCGAGACGAACTCGGCGAACTGCCCGCTGCTGTCCACCGTGAATGTGTGTACGGTTTCACCGTTCAGCAGAACCTCAATCTGGCTGCCCGGCTCAGCGTCACCTGACAAAAGCGCCGTTCCGTCTGCTTCAACAAAAATCTGATCTAAAACCGGGGGGGCCGTGCGTGCCGGTGCATTCTCTTCCGATTGGGCCACCGCAGGTTCAGAATCTGGAACAACATCTGTTGCCGCAGCCGTATCTTCGACAGGTTCAGCGGTTGGTGCCTCATCCGGTGTTACGGTGGCCTGCTCAGCTGGTTCTGTTGTGGCGGTTTCCGCGGGCGCTTCGGCGGCTTGTTCCTGCGGCTGCGTGGTTGCAACGGACGCGGGTTCCTGCGGTGCGCCCGCCTCAGGCTCTGGCGCTTTGGTGAAAGCACCGGACAGATACAAACCGCCAACGCCCAGCACGGCAACCAGACCCGCAATCACACCCCAGACAAAATTGCCCGAGCTTCCGTTTCCCGATTTGGCGTCCATTGTTTTCCTTTCACCCCACCGTACAAAAGCTTTGTCTTCAAAAGCCTTCCAGCGGACAGTTGAGCCAATCTATCAATCCCGCTATCACGGGTCAAAACCTCTGACACAACCCCGGAGCGTCTCTTTCATGTCTCAGAAATCCGTCTGTGTGTATTGCGGGTCACGCAATGGGGCCGAGAAGGCTTATTCTGAAACCGCACGACAGTTTGGCCGCCTTCTTGCGCAGGAAGGCTGGCGGCTGGTTTACGGTGCCGGAGATGTCGGGCTGATGGGCGAAGTCGCCCGGGCCGCGCAACAGGCCGGTGGCGAGACCTTTGGCGTCATTCCGGTGCATCTGGTCAAACGAGAGGTCGGCAAGACCGACCTGACCCATTTCGTGATCACAGAAACCATGCACGAGCGGAAAAAGGTCATGATCATGAATGCTGACGCCGTCGTTGTCCTGCCCGGCGGGCCAGGATCACTGGACGAACTGTTCGAAGCACTGACCTGGCGGCAGTTGGGCCTGCACGACAAACCCATCGTGATCGTCAATGTGAACGGCTATTGGGACGCGTTGAAAACCCTGCTGCACCAGGTGATCGATCAAGGCTTTGCAGATCGGTCATTGGGCGACTTTGTCATCTGGGCTGAAGGTGCGGAAACAGCGATGACAGCCCTGCGCGACAAGCTGAGGTAGACCCGGCAGGTTGCGAAAGTGTTCGACCCCTCGCCGCGGTGCATCATTGGCGCACATATCCGGATTAGAGTTGGGGTTGGTGAAACCTCAGGTCTTTAGGCAGTCAGTTCGATGACCGTGATCTCGGGGGTCACACCAAATCGAACCGGAAGGATGGAACATCCGATGCCGCCGGAAACGACCAGATCCCGCCCGCCTTCGCGCACATGCCCATAGGCATATCTGTTGCCGAATTTAGAGGGTACGATCGGCGACCAGCCAAACAGGCGGATCTGACCGCCATGCGTATGACCGGACAGCGTCAAGGCCACCCTGGCGGGCACTTGGGGGAAGATGTCAGGCTCATGCGCCATCATCACAACCGGGGCGTCATCGGTGATTTGCGCCAGTGTCCCTGACAGATCATCCAGCCCCTGCGGTTTACCGTTGCGCCAGATCGCAAGCTGATCTTCAAGCCCCGCCAACCAGAAACCAAGAGCTTCTAGCTTGATGGCGGTATTCGACAAAACCGTAATTCCGCTCTGCTCCAGCGCATCGGCATATTGGTTGGGGCCAGCACCACGGCGCTGCGCCTGCCGGTCATCCCACCAGTCGTGATTGCCAAGTACAGCAAAGACGCCGTTCTTGGCCTCAAGGTTGGCAAGAACCGGTGCCAGATCTTTCATTTCGACAGGACGCAAAACGCCTTTGTGGCTTGCGAAGAAATCACCCAGAAGCAGGATCATATCCGGCGCAAGCGCATTCGTACGCCGTACCACCTGTTTTATTCGGTCCAGCCCGACCAAAGGTTCGCCCAGATGCAAATCTGCCAGTACGGCAATCCTGAGCGGCGGCGCAGTCCAATCCTCTCGGCGTACGTGCCATTTTCGCACACGCAGCCGCAGGCCGGGTTCGATGAAAAACCCGTAGACTGATGTGATTAGGCCTGCCAGCGTCACCGCCAGCAGGCCCTTTATGAACCGGCGTCGGTTCAATTCATTACATCCGCGACGCGACGTTTTCCCAGTTCACCAGATTGTCGAGGAAGTTTGACAGGTAAGCCGGACGCTTGTTGCGGAAGTCGATGTAGTAGCTGTGCTCCCAAACATCGCACCCCAGCAGCGCAGTCTGACCAAAGCAAAGCGGGTTCACGCCGTTTTCAGTCTTGGTCACGGTCAGCGAGCCGTCAGCATTCTTGACCAGCCACGCCCAGCCCGAGCCGAACTGACCGGCACCAGCGGCGCTGAACTGCGATTTGAATTCATCAACCGAACCAAAGCTTTCGGTCAGAGCTTTCTCAAGCTCACCGGGCATGGCGTTATCGCCGGGGCCCATCATTTCCCAGAACTGGTTGTGGTTCCACAGCTGGCTGATGTTGTTGAAGATACCGTTCTGCGCGACGGCATTTGCGTCGTAGGTGCCAACGATGATCTCTTCCAGCGACTTGCCGTCCCATTCGGTGCCGGCGATCAGTTTATTGCCATTGTCGACATAGGCTTTGTGGTGCAGATCGTGGTGATATTCCAGTGTTTCCGCGGACATACCCTTGGCTGCCAGCGCGTCATGTGCATAAGGAAGATCAGGAAGTTCAAAAGCCATGTCGGCCCCCTGTTTAAATTTGAGTTGCGGTTCCCAAGGTTAAATGCTTTGGCAGCCGCCGCAGGTCAAGGGCCGAGACAAGAAAACCCGGAGGCAGGCGATGCTGACACAGGCGCGCAAGATGTTCTACCGCGCCCGCGGTTACTATGCGGGCAACCTGAACGGCGAGCCGTTTCGTCTGGACCCTTACCATTCAAAGTTCTGGCGTAAAGCCTCCACTGGCCAGTGGGAGCCTGAAACCTTTGCCGTGATGGACCGGTATCTTTCGCCTGAAAGCGATTACCTGGATATCGGCGCATGGATCGGGCCCACAGTTCTTTATGGTGCGCGCAAGGCACGCCATGTCTGGTGCTTTGAGCCCGACCCCACGGCGTTCCGCCATCTGGCCTGGAACCTCGATCTGAATGACATTCATAACGTTTCCGCTTTGGGTGTCGCGCTGTCGGATAAGTTCGGTGTCGCCCGCATGGCCTCGGTTCGTGGCGAACCCGGGGATTCTACCAGTTCCCTTTTGCACGACGGCGCGCACGGAACCGATGCTCTGACGATTGCCTGGGATCAGTTCGCCGCAGTGAACGATCTGTCCGCCGTGTCTTTGGTGAAGATGGATATCGAAGGCGCTGAATTTTCGGTGCTGCCGACGCTGGTGCCCTGGTTGAAGCAACAGCGTCCTGCCCTGTATCTTTCAACACATGCAGGACTGTTGGAGCCGAAGACACGACTGGATCGTATGGAGGAATTGGCAGAGCTTCTTTCGTTCTACACTCACTGCCAGACAAGTGACGAGACCTGTCGAAGCTTTGAGTGTATGACCAAAGCTTCGACCTTCTCCGGGTTCAAAACATTTTTGCTGACAGGTTAAGCGCCGCAATTGACCCGACGGCGTTGTTTTCGCCTAGTACAGGCCTGCAGACGCAATTGGTTTGCACGTGCCTGTTCCATATGGTCGGAGACCCACATTTGCGTGCGGGAAGCTGACCCTCATTTTTATGGCATTGTTCTTGGGATTGAGCGTTGCCGTATACGCAACCCTATAGTCGCCTGTTGCTTGCGCTGGCAATGTCACACGCCACGACAACCGATATTCCCCTTTCCCCGTTTTCTTGAATTTGGCGTCTGCCGGTGTTTCAACAGGAGTACTTGCCAGTTCATTTGACGCACGAATTGCTCCGTCATAGGCTCTTGCGCGCTTGCCGTCTGCATCCACGCTCAAAAGCACCTTGCGTGAAATGCATCCCCGATCCTGTGTGCTATGCAGGTCGCATTCATAGCTTTGCACTTCCGCCTGAGCAGCGACTGCCGACAAACTAAAAGCCAGAAAAAGAGAAGTTAGTTTCATTTGATTTACCTTTTCTTGTGTTCTCTTTGTTTTCAACTCGCGCCCTTCGGCCGCCGGCCCTGCATTAGCAGCACAGGGACGAACAGAGGGGCTGTGAGAATAATGATGCTTCGTCATTACGCCCTTGCGAAAATCAGGGCCTATCCGGAAAATGACCGTGCCATCGAAACCAAGTACTTTGATTTGAAAGCAAATTTTACGTCAGACGCTCTTTCGCATCTAGCGCGAACAGACTGAAACACTTTCTCCAAATGGATGCAAGGCCGTCGCGTTCACAATCGTAAGCTCAGGTTAAAAAGGAAAATTAAGTTGGCTGCCCTGAAAAAAGATACCGCCCGCAATTAGCGGGCGGTCTTGTACTTTCGGGCCGAGGAAACTGTCAGTAAACGCCAACCTCACTGCCCGGTTGCGCAGCGACCTTCAGCAGTTTGAAAACGTAATCCGCAGCCGAACGGAAGCAGACCACGCGGAAGGTTTCAGCATCGTCCATCCAGAATGCGCCTGCCACTTGCGCCAGACGCGAGCGGCGAATTTGGCCGGGTTGAAAGGCCTCGGACGACAGATCAACCGGGGCGACTTTGCCCAACACTTCTCGTGCGCTGGCGCCTGATATCGTGAATACCGCGCGGGCATCCGAGACGTTGACGGCCAGTGTGTGAGTTTTTCCCAAAGCTTTGACCATTGCGGCCAGTTTGGTCTCGACCTCGGCATATGGGACCAGCACCAGCAGCTCGTCCGGTGACATCCAGCATACGCCGGTATCGCCGCTGACCAGCGCCTCGCGCTGACCGGGTACGTTCTGCCCAGTCGCATCCTTTACGGCCTTGGCGAGGCTTTTGTCGGACAAGTCGCCGCGCAGGGTGATCATGCCTTGCAGGCCACATTCCCTGACATTGGCGATGCCATCATAGCTGGCGTGGTTCAATGCGCTGATGGGTTCAGACATTCTGCTTCTCCCCGTCCTTGTCGAAGAAGATCGGGTCCACGATCTTGGCTTTGTAGGTTTTGCCATCGGTGCCCGGGAACTCGACGATTTCACCCATCCGGTCCGGGCCGTGCTTGATCAGGCCCATAGCGATCCCTTTACCGAGGTTGGCCGAGAAATAGGTCGAGGTGACACGCCCGATCATGTTGCGCTGACCGTTGGCATTGACGCCCTCACCCACTGCATATGCGCCATCAGGCAGAACAGAACCATCCACAGTCTCAAGCCCGACCAGTTTCCAACGTTCTGGGTCCGCCATATGGCTGCGCGAATGGGCGCGTTTGCCAAGGTAGTCTTCTTTCTTTTTCGACAGCGCCCAGTGGAGCCCCAGATCCTGCGGGATCACGGTGCCGTCGGTCTCGTCGCCGATCATGATAAAGCCCTTCTCGGCCCGAAGAATGTGCAGACATTCGGTGCCGTACGGCATTACTCCGAATTCCTGCCCCGCTTCGAACAGAGCATCCCAGAACGCCTGACCCTGCGATGCTGGCACGGCAATCTCATAAGACAGCTCACCCGAGAACGAGATGCGGTAAGCCCGTGCGTCGAATTCGCCGATCTTGCCATCGCGCCATTCCATGAAGGGCAGCGCCTCTTTCGACAGATCCATGCCGCCGCCCGCTTGCGCGTTCAGCTTCTCAAGCACCTTGCGGGCGTTCGGGCCGACCACAGCGACCTGAGCATATTGCTCGGTCACGTTGGCGACATAGACTTTCCAGTCCCACCATTCGGTTTGTAGCCATTCTTCCATGTGACCATGGATACGCTCGGCCCCGCCGGTGGTGGTGTGGCACAGCCAGGTGTCCTTATCAATGCGTGCGACCACGCCGTCGTCGATCAGAAAGCCGTTTTCCGAACACATCAGGCCATAGCGGCATTTGCCGACTATCAGCGTGGACATCATGTTGGTGTACATTATGTCCAGAAACTTGCCTGCGTCCGGGCCTTTGACGATCAGTTTGCCCAGCGTCGAGGCATCCAGCAGGCCGAGGTTGTCGCGGGTGTTCTTCACCTCACGGTTCACCGCGTCATGCACGGATTCACCGGGACGGACATAGGCATAGGTCCGGCGCCAGTGACCGACCGGCTCCCAGTCGGCACCGTTCCTGTCGTGCCAGTTGTGCATCGGTGTCTGACGGATAGGCTGGAATACTTCACCGCGCGCCTCGCCCCCGATCGCACCCATCGAAATGGGCGTATAGGGCGGACGGAAGGTCGTGGTTCCGACCTTGGGAATCTCGGATTCCAGCGCATCAGCAAGGATCGCCAATCCGTTGATGTTGCTCAACTTACCCTGATCGGTCGCCATGCCCAGCGTTGTATAGCGCTTGGTGTGTTCGACGCTTTCATACCCTTCGCGCGCGGCCAGTTGGACGTCAGAAACCTTGACGTCGTTCTGGAAATCCAGCCAGGATTTCATGCGCAGCTGGATTTCGGCGTTTGCCGGCATCAGCCAGACAGCCTCCATCGGTGCTTCTGCAGTGGTTTCGCCAACCGGAGCCTTGATGTTTTTCGGCTTGAACCCTGCGGCCTTGGCTGCGGCTTTTCCCACCGCGTGGGCGTCGGTCAGAACATCGCCCAGCACCAGCGCACCATTCGATGCCCCGGCGGCCAGAACAAAGCCCTCACCATTTGCGCCCAGCGGCGGGCGCGAGGGATCGGGGCGGAAAAAGGCATTCGCGTCATCCCAGGTCAGCTTGCCACCGCAATGAGACCACATATGAACGACCGGCGACCAGCCGCCCGACATGGCCACTGCATCTGCTTCAACCTCTTCACGAGCGCCTCCAACACCTTCCTGGTTGCAGATGGCGACTTTCTTGACGCGCTTGCCGCCCTTGACCTTGGCAATAGCCTTGCCCGGATCAACGCGGATACCCAACTGGCGGGCTTCCTCTGCCAAAGGTCCGGCCGTTGCCCGTGCGTCAACAATACGCAAAACATCCACACCCGCTTGCTTCAGCGTAATCGCGGTGCGATAGGCGTCGTCATTGTTGGTGGCGACGATGACACGCTCGCCCGGGTTGACACCCCAGTTCACGGCATAATCGCGCATGGCAGAAGCCAGCATCACACCCGGAACATCGTTACCAGCAAAGGACAACGGGCGTTCAATTGCGCCGGTTGCGGTTACAATTTGCTTGGCGCGGATACGCCAGAGGCGGTGGCGCGGGCCTTGCACGCCCGGCGTGTGGTCTGTCAGACGTTCATATCCCAGCACGTAACCGTGGTCATAAACACCCGCGCCCATGCAGCGGGAGCGCATGGAGACGTTGTCCATTGTTTCGAGTTCGGAAACCAATTGCTCCACGAACTTATCCACAGGCTCATCATTGACCGTGCCGCCGTCAACCGGAGCGCGACCGCCCCAATACGCGCTCTGCTCGATCAGCAGAACCTTGGCGCCCGAAGCTGCTGCCGCCTTTGCCGCCTGTAGACCGGCCACACCGCCACCGATGACCAGAACATCGGTGAAGGCATAGAAGTGCTCATAGGTATCGGCATCGCGGCTGTCCTTGTCGGGCGCTTTACCCAGACCGGCAGACTGACGGATAAACGGCTCGTAGACGTGCTTCCAGAATGGTTTCGGATGGATGAACGTCTTGTAGTAGAAGCCAGCTGGCAGGAACCGGGCGAACGCCGTGTTCACGGCACCGATGTCGTGTTCAAGGCTTGGCCAATGGTTCTGAGAGATCGCGGTCAGACCGTTGAACAACTCGGTCGTGGTGGCGCGCTGGTTCGGTTCAAACCGGTTGCCCTGCCCCAGCCCGACCAGAGCGTTCGGCTCTTCCGCACCGCTTGCGACGACACCGCGAGGGCGGTGGTACTTGAACGACCGGCCAACCATCATCTGGTCATTGGCCAGCAGCGCCGAGGCAAGCGTGTCGCCCTCATAGCCCTGCATCGACGTGCCGTTGAAGGTAAACGTGACCTTTTTCGACCGGTCAATCAGCCGGCCTTGTTTTGCGAGACGGGTGCTCATTGTGCGGACCTTTCGCAGGTGGAGGCGTCGGAGCCTCCGGCGGGAGTATTTTTGAAAAGATGAAGCATCAGGAGAACTCTCTCCAGGTCCATCCAGGGCGCTTTGCGGCGATGGCATCTTTGATGTCCTGCGGCGGCTCGGAGGTCTGAGCCGTGTAGGTGCCAAACACTTCTAGCGTGTTTGTGCAGCGCGCCGCGTGAAACCACTTGCCGCAGCCATTGGCATGGCGCCAGCGTTCAAAGTGCACGCCTTTGGGGTTTTCGCGCATGAACAGGTAGTCGTGGAATTCGTCATCGGACGAGCCGGGACCAAAACGCTTCAGATGCGCCTCGCCACCGGCGGCCAGTTCGGTTTCTTCGGCATCAACGCCGCAGTAAGGGCAATTCAGGATCAGCATGTTGTCATCCTTTTGGCGGTTGGTTGGCGCAATGGCCAACCGGAATTCTGTTTCTTGGCAACCTCGGACCCACCTTCAGTGTGCCACCCCGGCGGCCACGCTTTCGTCGATGAAGCGGCCTTCCTTGAAGCGGTCCAGCGAGAAGGCCTCGGTCAACGGCGAATGACCTGTGGCCATCAGTTGCGCCATGCCCCAGCCGGACCCGGGAATCGCCTTGAAACCGCCAGTGCCCCAGCCGCAGTTGATAAAGCACCCGCCCAGCGGAGTTTTCGACAGGATGGGTGAGCGGTCGCCGGTCATGTCTACGATACCGCCCCACTGGCGCAGCATCTTGAGGCGCGAGATCATCGGGAAGGTTTCGACCAAGGCGCGGACGGTTTCCTCGATATGATGGAAGCTGCCACGTTGGGTGAAATTGTTGAACCCGTCGGTCCCACCACCGATCACCATCTCACCCTTGTCAGACTGCGACATGTAGCCGTGCACGGTGTTGGCCATCACGACCACATCCATGCAGGGTTTGATGGGTTCGGATACCAGTGCCTGCAATGCGACGGCCTCCAGCGGGAGACGGAAACCAGCCATCTCGGCCAGTTGACCGGAGTGGCCCGCAACGACGATACCCAGCTTGTCACAATCGATGGCACCCTTGGTGGTGTCTACTCCGACGACACGGCCATCCTGCGATCGGACACCCGTGACCTCGCATTGTTGGATGATATCCATACCCATCGCTGAACAGGCGCGCGCATAGCCCCACGCGACGGCATCGTGACGGGCGGTACCACCGCGTTCCTGCCAGAGCCCGCCCAGAACCGGATAACGGGGGCCGTCCAGATTGATAATAGGCACCAGTTCCTTGACACGTTCGGGCCCGATCCATTCAGTCTTCACACCTTGAAGGGCGTTTGCATGGGCCGTGCGCTGATAGCCGCGAATTTCATGCTGGGTCTGCGCCAGCATGATCACACCACGCGGGCTGAACATGATGTTGTAGTTCAGATCCTGGCTCAGGTCCTCATAAAGGCCGCGTGCTTTCTCGTAGATCGCCGCCGAAGGATCCTGCAGGTAGTTCGAGCGGATGATCGTTGTGTTTCGACCCGTGTTGCCACCACCCAGCCAGCCTTTTTCGATCACCGCGACATTCTGAATGCCGTAGTTCTTGCCAAGGTAATACGCGGTCGCAAGACCATGCCCGCCAGCACCGATGATGATGACGTCATAACGTTTCTTTGGCTCGGGCGAACGCCAGGCGCGTTCCCATCCGGTGTGATAGCGCAGGGCCTCCCGCGCGACAGCAAAGGCTGAGTAGTGTTTCATAAGCGAATCCATCCGGTTCGGTGATTGCGCGCAGGTATGCCGCGCGGTGACAGTTTAACCGCGCCGCGCAACGCCGCAATATCGCACTATTGCGACATGTCGTTCATTCGCGGCCATTTGTCCCTTTTGTCGGACGCCCCACAGGTCTAAGTCAGGGCAGCATCTTCGGAGGGGCCATGACGTTCTGGGTTCTGATTTTTCTTGTCGCGCTTCTGATTGCGGCATTTCTGAGTTTCACATTGCTGCGCAAACGCCGTGGGGATGAACCTGCGGCGGCTTACGATTTGCGGGTGTATCGTGAACAACTGTCTGGTGTTGACCGGGATCTGGCTCGCGGGGTGATTGGTGAGGCAGATGCGGAACGGGTTCGCACCGAAATCTCGCGACGAATTCTTGCCGCTGACGAACAAATGAAAAAGGGTGGCTCGGGTGCCGGGCCATCACGGACCGTCTCGATTGTGACAATTCCGGTTGTCATGCTGATCATCACCGGGGGCGCGATGGCGATGTATCATCGTATCGGCGCCGTCGGGTTGCCCGACATGCCCCTTACTGCGCGGCTGGAACTGGCCGAGGAGGTGCGCGCAAATCGTCCGTCCCAGAGCGCCGCAGAAGAACTGGCAACCCCACCTCAAGCGGCGCAGCTTGACGAAAATTACGCGTCTCTTCTCAAGCAGTTGCGAGAAACCGTTTCGGCCCGCCCGGATGATCTGCAGGGGCAGATGCTTTTGGCGCAGCATGAGACCAATTCAGGAAACTTCAAGGATGGATATAGCGCGCAACAAAGGGTGATCGAACTGTCAGGCGACGCAGCCACAGCCGAGCACTACGCGGATTTTGCCGAGATGATGATCCTGGCTGCGGGTGGATATGTGTCGCCCGAAGCTGAACAGGCTCTTGCCGAAGCTTTGAAACGCGATCCCCATCACGGCCCGGCCCGATACTATTGGGGGCAAATGTTGGTTCAGACCGGACGACCAGACCTTGCCTACCGCATTTGGGTCGAAACGCTGAGGGAAGCCCCGGCAAGCGCGCCGTGGGCGGGTGCGATCCGGGATCAGATTGATGAGTTGGCCTTTCGGGCAGGGGTTTTCAACGCACCGGACCTAAGCGCACCGTCCAGCCCAAGTCGCGAGGACATGGCCGCAGCGGCAGAAATGAGCCCCGAGGAACGGCAGCAGATGATTCAGGGAATGGTGGATCAGTTGTCCGACCGCTTGGCGACGGAAGGCGGCGCGCCCGAAGAATGGGCTCGTTTGATCGCCGCACTGGGTGTTCTGGGTCAGGGCCAACGGGCCATGGATATCCACAATGAGGCGCTGGTGGTGTATGCCGGAAACACCGAGGCCTTGCAGATCATTGATGCCGCAGCCCTGCAAGCAGGGATTGCGAAATGATCCACGACGTTTTCGAAGACTTCGCCAAGGCGCTGCCCCCGATGCATGCGCTGATGGGGCTGGATCTGGGTGAAAAGACCATCGGTGTGGCAGTTTCCGACCGGATGCGGGGCGTGGCCAGCCCTTTGGAAACCGTAAGGCGCAAGAAATTCACACTCGATTCCGCCCGGTTGATCGAAATTGCTGCGGATCGCGAGATTGGCGGCATTCTGTTGGGTCTTCCCAAAAACATGGACGGCACAGAGGGGCCGCGCTGCCAGTCTACACGGGCATTTGCGCGAAACCTGTCCCGTCTGACGGAATTACCTATCGGATTCTGGGATGAACGGCTGAGTACGGTTGCGGCAGAAAAAGCACTGCTTGAGGCGGATACGTCACGAAAACGTCGCGGACAGGTTATTGATCACGTTGCAGCAGGTTATATCTTGCAGGGAGCGCTGGACAGGCTGCGCTTTTTGTAACAGGTCGGAGACCGATCGATGACGAACATGGTTTGGAAGCGCAATGAGGTCGAAAGCCCTTGTGTCCAGATCTGTGTTGTCCATCCGGCCGAGCGTATCTGCACCGGATGTTACCGCACGATTGACGAGATTTCTCGCTGGTCCAGGATGGACAGCAGCGAACGCGCTGAAATCATGAACGACCTGCCTTCTCGTAAACCACGTCTCAGCAAGCGGCGCGGTGGGCGTGCCGCTCGCATGAATGGCTCCTGACTGATCAGCGCAGACGTTTTGATGACATTTCTGCCGGCTGTGTGGCCCTTTTCGGGATAGGTGCGTTCGGCGCGGTGCCCCGCAACTCTTTCTGAAACAAAAGCGCAATCTCGGATTGGCTGGTTTTGGACCGCCGATCTTCATTGCGCGCGTATTCCGATTGCAGCACGTCAGCCGCACGTTTGGTCTTTCTGGTATTAGTGAGTCTTCCTATCAAAGTCTTAATTGGCATTGCGGACGTCCCGTTTCCAGTAACCGTGCCACTGCGGGTCGAGTTCGAGTTCCGAGGGGGTATAGCTCTTGAACATTGAGGTTCAACGTGAGTGGCAACCCGCAGCGACAGGGTGTGGCTAAAGGTATTTCCCGTCACAAGAAGGGGGAAAACACGCGGCGTTTGATCGTTATTGACGCCTTAATCAAGAAAAACTCACAAAAGCGCATAATTTCCTAACGTCACTTTTCGACACGCTTTGCCAAGACTAGGAAAGCTGGGGCTGAAGCTGCGAAAAATCCGCCGTCAGCCGCCGAATCATGCCTGACATCGCACGACCGGATTCGAGGCTGCGTCACGAACCTTGACCGATTGGGTGTTGCCTGCTCAGGCGTTCCGCAGTCAAAGGTTTATCCGGCGGCAAGCCATGCGCTGGCGTTGTCGTACTCTTCGGACGGGAAAAACTGCGTCTGGGTCCCTAACACATGGCTCGCGACCTTCTGTGCCATTCGCTGCCAGCTTTTGTCCCCAACGATCGCGGCTCGGTCCAGTTGTCCGATATGTCGGCTGGCCAACCGAAAATGCGCCGCAAGCGCTGACAGCCCTTGCCAGCCGTCAAACTCCCTGAGGTCTATCAGCAGGCGAAAGCCTGGCCGGTCCTGCAAAAGCGAATCCAGATCACGTTCTGCCTGTTTGTACCTTTCGGGGTCCAGCTTACCCAAAAGGCTGATCTGAACACATGGGCCGCTCAGATCAGTCACGTGGATCGATCCCAGTGACTCACGCATCCAGCGTCGGGCACCCTCAAGCTCGGTCAGATCGAACACCTGAACCGGACAGGGCAGAATGGGGGCAGCCAGACGAACGCTTGTCTGCACCCAGCCCTGATCCGCCACAACAGCGATCCGGTCGAACCCGCGCCAATGGCTTAACCCCAGCTTGGTGTCAGACCAGGCCGCGCCCAGATCGTACCCCTGGAATTCCGGTTGTATTATCGCCAGTAACCTAACCGTGTCATGTTCGGTTAGCGCAGCCTCGATCGCGGGTACCAGAGTATTGGTGTAATCGGCGCTGGTTACTTGCCCCGACAACTCGACTTCTATGAGTGCACCGTCAGAATTCGTATGAACCGTCATCATCGGTCAAAACCTCCAAAGCCAAATAATGACAGGACGTTAGGCGGATTCGATCCATTCTGCTACTCCACCGGCACATTCGGGGCGGAAATAGGCGATCATTCGACCATCTTGCCCCGCCGTCGCCCCTTCGGCCCAAGGTGCAACCCCGTGCAGGCAATGGCGGTGCAGCAGATAGGCCTCTCCCGGCTTTGCAGGCAACTCGATCCTTGGGCAGGTCGCAAACACCTCGCGACGGGCGGATTGGTAGATGTCCGTTATGTCAACGTCGTGCAGGACCTCAGGCGGCATCCCTTCAAGCGCCTGCCTGAACGCGGACCGCAGAATGTGATGACTGCCGTCCCACACCACCATCGGAGACGCGTCTGCGCTGGCCTCGGTCAGTGGAATGCCCAGAATCCAGACATGAGGTTCATCAACCCGGCGGCGGCGATCCGGTCCTGTCGGGCGCAAACCGTCCACATGGGCCGCATCCCTGTGTCGACGGTAACGAGTGGCCGCTTCATTCTCGCCCCGGCGCGGGCGCGGATAACCCGGATAAACAACCGAAACCTGCCCCTTGTGCAGCGGTAAATCTCCAAAGTGCTTGTCGATGAACGCCATGGCCTTTCCGGTCAGAGGCCCGGACTGCCCGACCCTGCCCTTCGTGTCATTGGGCAGTGCGTCGACACCGATGAACCACGTCCCTTCACAATCCAACCATTCCGCATGGGCCGGGTCCGTTGTCGACGCCCGTGCGGCAGGCAAGGCGTGGTTCACCCATTCGGCCAGCACCGAGTCATACGGGAATTTCACCCAGCCCCGGGCCGAAAAATCGCTCATAATCCCACGGCCTTGCGCAGCATATTCAGCGCGACCAGCGTCAGGAACACGGCGAAGACACGTTTCAACGGTTTTGGGTCCATCGCATGGGCCAGCTTTACCCCCCAGGGCGCGGTAACCATTGTCATTGCAACAACGATCCCGAAGGCCACAAGATTAACCGTGCCAATGGTCAACGGGGGTCGATGCTCGGGGGCGATATCCACAAACAAGAACCCAATGACCGACGGTACGGCAATGATCACCCCAAACCCGGCAGCGGTCGCGACCGCGCGGTGGATAGGGGTGTTATAGAGGCTCATCAGCGGCACACCGAAACTGCCACCGCCGATGCCCATCAGAACGGAAAGAAACCCGACCAGTGGGGACAGGACGGCCCGTTTGATACCGCCGGGCATTGCGTCGCCCAACCGCCATTCTGCGCGACCCAACCCAAGATAGGCACCGATCACCATGCCCAGAATTCCGAACAGTGCCTGCAAAGCCTCGGTCCGCAGGGCCGATGCGACCAGCACTCCGACAATTGCGCCGACGACAATACCCGGACCCCAACCGCGCAGGATATCCCAATCCACCGCGCCCTTCTTGTTGTGGGCAAGAACCGACCGCATAGACGTTATGATGATCGTGGCCAGCGACGTCGCCAGACAGAGCTGCATCAATTGCGGACCGCCATAGCCAAGCGTTTGAAACGCATAGAAGAACGCGGGGACCAGCACGATACCGCCGCCCACTCCCAACAGCCCGGCAAGCACACCGGCCAGCGCGCCGATCACAAGCAAAAGGCCCATCATCTGGGCCAGCAACATTGTCTCGGGCATCGTCCCCCCTTTGCCGTCTAAACCTCGGCCATCGGCGCTATGTGGTTCAAGGCCTGTAGCATGACTTCTGGCCCGGCCCCTTCCTGCACGGCCCCTTCGGACAATGCGCGCCGCCATGCCCGCGCACCGGGACTCCCTGCAAAGAGGCCCAGCATATGCCGTGCGATCTGGTGCAAACGCCCGCCATTGGCAAGGTGCATCTCAATATAGGGCACCATTTCTTGAACAACCGTCATCGGATCGCGAACGGTTCCAACGCCAAAAATGCGCTGATCGGCATCTGCCAGGATATCACCGGGCTGATGATAGGCCGCCCGACCGATCATGACACCGTCAAGACCCGCGTCCAGATGTGCTGCTGCTTCGTCCAAGCTGGCGATACCACCATTGATCGATATATGCAGATCCGCAAATGCGGCTTTCATCCGATGTACAAGGTCATAGTCGAGCGGTGGAACATCGCGGTTTTCCTTGGGGCTCAACCCCTGCAACCACGCCTTGCGCGCGTGGATCGTTACTCTTTGACAGCCCGCCGCGCTGATCTGCTCAAGGAACGCGGGCAGAACTTCTTCGGGCTCTTGATCATCCACGCCGATGCGGCATTTGACCGTGACATCCACAGTCACCGCTTCGCGCATTGCTGCGACGCATTCTGCAACCCGCGCCGGATCTTTCATCAGAACCGCCCCGAAAGTACCGGACTGCACCCTGTCTGACGGGCATCCACAGTTCAGATTGATCTCATCATATCCTGCATCAGCACCCAGTCTCGCCGCTTGCGCCAACTCCGCCGGATCGGACCCGCCCAACTGTAAAGCCACGGGATGCTCCTGCGGTGAATGATCCAACAGATGCAGCGCCCCACCCCGAACAAGCGCCGGTGCGGTTACCATCTCGGTATACAGCAAGGTTTCCGAACTAAGCAGCCGATGAAAATACCGACAGTGGCGATCGGTCCAGTCCATCATCGGGGCGATGCTCAGGGCTGCATGGTGTCGAATTTTATCTCTTCCACGTGCAGTCAATTCAACCATCCTCAAGAGTACGAAACCCGCAGCTATCATAGAAAAATCGCCAAAATAAGCCAAATCTTGCGGAAAGTAGAAAGAAGCTGTTCTGCGGGATGAAGCGCCGCACTACGTCTCGATTTCGCGCACACACCCCTTGTGGAATCAAACGTTTCAAGACCCTGCATCCGACGCATTCATTGACCAATATGATCAATGCTTTACCAGTTGTTCCCACGACATCTTTGCCGATGGAAACGCAAGGCGCGAGCCTTGCCAGCAGGGCTTCCTGTGTTATCAGCCGAAAACCAAGCCGAACATACAGATCTGATCCAAAAATCAAAATTTGATCAAATTTGATGACAAATCCGATCCATTGAAGTACATCACGGGGAAACAGAATTGACGGAGCCCCCGATGGACCTGAGCGCCCTGCACAGTTTTCGTGTGACTGCCTGTGACCTGAACGGTCAGATGCGGGGCAAGCGCGTGCCCCCTGAATATGCGGGAAAGCTGGAAAAAGGCGCCGTGCGCATGCCGTTCTCGGCGCTCAATGTCGATCTCTGGGGTGCGGACATTCACGGCAGCCCGCTGGTGTTTGAAACCGGCGATGCGGATGGTGTGTTGCGCCCAACCAACCGGGGTCCTGTGCCTGTCCCCTGGCTTCCGAAAGAAACGGCGCTGGTTCCGATGAGCTTGTATGACGATGCAGGCACTCCGTTTGCGGGTGATCCGCGTCACGCTCTGTCTGCCATTCTTGACCGATATGCCAAACGCGGTTGGTCGGTCGTCGCGGCGACCGAACTGGAATTCACGCTCATCGATGCTTCGGGTGCGCAACCGCAACCTCCGTTGAACCCGATCACCGGACGCCGTTTGTTACATGAGTCCGTTCTGTCGGTCGCTGAAATGGATGCGTTCGAGGATTTCTTTACAGACCTCTACGATGGCTGCGCCGCCATGGACATCCCCGCGCAAACCGCCATCTCGGAAAGTGGCGTTGGCCAGTTCGAGATCAACCTGAATCATCAGGATGCCTTGCGCTGTGCCGACGATACGTGGCTTTTCAAGGCGTTGACACGCGGCCTGGCGCGCAAACACGGGTTTGCCGCAACATTCATGTCAAAACCCTATGCCGATGACGCGGGCAATGGGATGCATGTGCATTTCTCGGTGCTGGACCAACGTGGGCGCAATGTGTTTGACAATGGCGGGCCTGAAGGGACCGACATTCTGCATTCCGCCGTCGCGGGTTGTGTGGCAGCCATGCCAGGCAGCACGTTGATTTTTGCTCCGCATGGCAACTCATACACACGGCTTGTACCGGGCGCGCATGCACCGACCGGGGCCTGCTGGGCCTATGAGAACAGAACAGCCGCAATTCGCATCCCGGGCGGAGCACCGGCAGCGCGGCGCATCGAACACCGCGTTGCAGGTGGAGACATAAACCCTTACCTGATGTTAGCGGCGGTTTTGGGCGCAGCCCTTGTTGGAGTCGAAGACGGCTTGCAGCCCCCTGCCCCAATTACAGGCAATGCCTACGATATCGAAGATCTGCCGCAACTGATGCCGGATTGGGCGGCCGCAATTGACAGGTTTGAGACCGACCCCCTGGTCTCCCGACTTTTTTCGGCTGACCTGATCCAGTACCTGACCATGACCAAGCGACAGGAAGTTGAACGATTTGAGCGCATCACTCCTGAAGATCACTGGCTGAGCTATCTCGAGGCGGTTTGACCCCCCTTGCCGCCTCATTGGGACTCAGCTAGAGTGAATTTGATCAAATTTGGTGACACATGAAAATCGGCATTTTACAAACCGGCCACACACCAGATGCCTTGCATGGCGAATTTGGCGACTATGATGAGCTGTTTCCTGAACTTCTCGGTGGCAACGGATTTGAGTTCCAGACCTTTGCCGTGGTCGACGGCATATTCCCAGGCGGCGCATATGACGCAGATGGCTGGGTCATTACCGGTTCGCGCCACGGCGCGTACGAAGACCTGCCGTGGATCGCCCCACTGGAAGACTTGGTCAGAGAGATTCAGCAAAGCGGAAAGCCACTGATCGGCGTATGCTTTGGACATCAGATCATCGCGCAGGCACTGGGCGGCAAGGTCGAGAAATTCTCGGGCGGATGGGCCGTCGGACGCACTGAATACGAATATGACGGCAACACAGTCTGGCTGAATGCCTGGCATCAGGATCAGGTTGTCGCGCTGCCCGAAGGGGCGCGCGTTTTGGGTCAGAACGCATTTTGCGAAAACGCTATGCTGGCTTATGGAGACACGATCTGGACGGTTCAGGCCCACCCTGAATTCACCAATGGGTTTGTCGCGGGCCTGATGCGCACACGGGGGAAAGGCGTCGTCCCCGAAGACCTGATGCGCGAAGCTGCAAATCGCGAGACCGCCCCGGATGACAACGCCACAATCGCGCGCCATATGGCCGAGTTTTTAAAGAAAGAGAGAGCCTGATGGCTGATTGGACTGATAAACTGCCGGAAGCCGCCAAAGCCTATTTCCACGGACAGCGGCTGGACGAGGTTGAGTGTATCATCTCGGACCTTCCCGGAATTGCACGCGGCAAGGCCGTGCCTGCCACGAAATTTGCCAAGCAAGCCTACTTTCACTTGCCCGACAGCATCTTCTTCCAGACCATCACGGGGGACTGGGGTGAAGCCGCAGGTGACGATGGGTTCATCGAAAAGGACATGATCCTAAAGCCCGACTATTCGACGGCTTCAGCCGCGCCCTGGACCGGGGACTGGACGCTGCAGGTGATCCACGACGCCTATGACCGGGATGGTGATCCGATCCCTTATAGCCCACGCAACGTGTTGAAACGCGTGGTCCAGCTGTATCACAACCGAGGCTGGAAACCGGTTGTTGCGCCAGAGATGGAGTTCTTTCTGGTCGCCCCCAACGTCGATCCCGCACAGGAAATCAAGCCGATGATGGGGCGTTCTGGCCGCCCGGCTGCGGCGCGGCAGGCGTATTCGATGACTGCGGTGGACGAGTTCGGCCCGGTCATCGACGATATCTATGACTTTGCCGAACATCAGGGGTTCGAAATCGATGGCATCACCCAGGAAGGCGGTGCGGGTCAGTTGGAGATCAACCTGCGCCACGGCAACCCGGTCAAACTTGCTGATGAGGTATTCTACTTCAAACGCCTGATCCGCGAGGCGGCATTGCGGCACAATTGTTTTGCAACCTTCATGGCCAAACCGATCGAGGAAGAGCCGGGCTCGGCCATGCATATCCATCACTCGATTATCGACATGGAGACTGGACAGAACATCTTCTCGGGCCCGCAGGGCGGCGAAACGGACGCATTCTATCACTTCATTGCCGGGTTGCAGAACCATCTGCCCGCCGGTCTGGCCGTGATGGCACCCTATGTGAACTCCTATCGTCGCTACGTGAAGGACCACGCCGCACCGATCAATCTGGAATGGGCCCGCGACAACCGCACTACAGGCATTCGCGTTCCTCTGTCCGGACCTGAATCGCGCCGTGTCGAAAACCGCATCGCCGGTATGGATTGCAACCCGTATCTGGGCATCGCCCTGTCGCTGGCGTGCGGCTATCTGGGTCTGGTCGAACAGGAGCGTCCGCGTCGTCAATTCTATGGTGACGCCTATGAAGGCGAAGGGGATATCCCGCAGGTCATGGGCGATGCGCTGGATCTGTTTGACGAAGCCACAGCCCTGCACGAAATCCTTGGCCCCGAGTTTGCCCGTGTCTATGGCATCGTGAAACGGGCCGAGTATGAAGAATTTCTGCAGGTCATCTCTCCGTGGGAACGGGAACATCTGCTGATCAACGTCTGAGACTTTTCGTGAACCTGCTCTATTCCAATGACCGCAAGGGCGAATACCCTGCCAGCTGGTATGCCGCGACGGCAAACCCAACAGAACGCTTTCCTGTTTTGGCCGAAGATATTACGGCGGATGTCTGCGTTGTGGGCGGCGGCTACACAGGCCTGTCCGCAGCATTGCATCTGGCCGAGGCGGGGTTAGATGTCGTTCTGCTTGAAGCCCACCGTGTCGGATTTGGTGCCTCAGGGCGCAATGGTGGCCAACTGGGCAGCGCGCAGCGGATGGATCAGGAAGACCTCGAGCGTCTTGTCGGAGACGCGGATGCCGCAAAGCTGTGGGAGTTGGCCGAAGACGCCAAGGATCTGGTCAAGTCACTGATCGCCAAGCATCAGATCGCGTGCGACTTGCAACCCGGCGTCGCGGTTCTGGGTCTGTCAGCTTCAGAACGAAAAGAGCTGCATAACCATGCAGGCCATCTGTCCGACCGGTATCACTATGATCAGATCAAGCTACTGGATGAAGACGAAGGCCACAAACTGTGCCCCTCACCCGCTTACAAGGGCGGGTATGTGGACATGGGGGCCGCTCATCTGCACCCATTGAACTTTGCGCTGGGGTTGGCGCAGGCTGCGGCCAAAGCGGGTGTTCGCATCTTTGAGGGCACCGAAGTCATCGATATTGACGAAACCCAGCCTGCGCTGATCCGGACCGCCAAGGGGAACGTAAGGGCCGACCATGTTGTGCTGGCCTGCAATGGCTATCTTGGCAATCTCAACCGTACCGTCGCGGCCCGTGTCATGCCTATCAACAACTTCATCGCAGCGACCGAACCCCTTGGCAGCGAGGCTGTGCGGGTCCTGACTCAGGATGTCGCGGTCGCGGATACCAAGTTCGTGGTGAACTATTTCCGCCTCAGCGCCGATGGCCGGCTTCTATTCGGTGGCGGCGAAAGTTATGGCTATCGTTTTCCTGCGGATGTCGCGGCGAAGGTCCGCAAGCCGATGACCGAGATTTTCCCACATCTGCGCGATGTCAAAATCGATTACGCATGGGGTGGAACTCTGGCCATTACCATGCGGCGGATGCCTTATCTGGTACGTGTCGCACCCAATATTCTGTCTGCTTCCGGCTATTCCGGCCATGGTGTAGGCACCGCGACCCACGCCGGGCAACTGATGGCACTGGCCATACAGGGGCAGGCAGAAGGGTTCGATACAATGGCCCGCGTGCCAACCCTGCCTTTCCCCGGCGGTTCCGCCCTACGCAACCCGCTGCTCGTGCTGGCAATGACATGGTTCGCCATGCGAGACCGGCTTGGGATCTGATCCACGTTACTTGTGACAAGTTGGTAAATTTTCGCTGGCACGGCGATTGAGGGCTTGGATTGCCACCTGAATAGCTTTATCTTTACCAAAGATAGAATTCGGGAAATCCAAATATGACGCTTCCACCAAACGTTCATGACGCCGAACCCATCCCAGAAGCAGCAAAAGAAGCCATCGACGCCCTGATGCAGTCGGGCGACTTGTTTCGCTATACCGCCCCGCAAGATGCCCCGGTGGCTTTGCTGGAGGCCGAGTTTGCCGAACTGCTGGGCACAAAATACGCTCTCGCTGTTTCATCCTGCTCTGCTGCGCTGTTCCTGTCGCTCAAGGCACTGGGTCTGCCGCGCGATGCGCGCGTCTTGATCCCCGGCTTCACTTTTGCGGCGGTTCCCTCGTCAGTCATCCACGCGGACTGCATTCCGGTTCTGTGCGAAGTAGGTGAGAATTATCGCATCGACATGGCCGATTTCGAGGCCAAGTTGGATAGTGTTCAGGCGGTGATCATCAGCCACATGCGCGGCCACACATCTGATATGGACGCGATCATGGCGCTGTGTGACGCGCGTGACATCCCGGTGATCGAAGACGCCGCACATTCGCTGGGCACAACCTGGCATGGCAAAAATATCGGCACCATCGGCAAGGTCGGCTGTTTCTCGTTTCAGTCCTACAAGATGATCAATGCGGGCGAAGGCGGTATTCTGATCTCAAACGATGCTGATCTGGTGGCCCGTGCCGTCATCATGTCGGGCGCGTACGAACATAACTGGAAGAAACACAAAGGACCGCACGGTGACAACTCGCCCGAGTTGGAAGAGGCCTTCGTCCGCTGGCAGAACAAGCTGCCGCTTTATAACCTGCGTTTGAACAACCTGAGCGCTGCTGTGATCCGCCCGCAGATCCCGGAACTGGCCCGTCGTGTCCGCGATGGTCTGGCGAACCACGACTATGTTGCCGGGCGCTTGAATACCTCACCCCATATCGACGTGCCCGCGCCACTGCCCCCCGAGCAGCGCGCGCCGGATTCGATTCAGTTCAATCTGGTTGGGTTGCAGGAACACGAGATTCGCGCATTTGCCGCCGCAGCCGAGGCGCGCGGCGTCAAAGTTCAGGTCTTTGGCCTGAGCCAGGACAATGCACGCGCCTTCTGGAACTGGCAATTCCTGCCGGAAACGTTCGAGCTGCCGCAAACACGTGACATGCTGATGAAAGCGTGTGACGTCCGACTGCCCGTACGCCTGACACGCGCAGAGCTGGACGTGATCGCGGATATTCTGCTGGCCGCCGTCGGCGAAGTGACCGGCCCAATGCCGGTCTACGGCACCTGAGACTAAAACTGGCCCACTTAATTGGTGGGCCTTATACTCGGGCTCAATTCAATTTAGCTTTGAAAGCTTCTGTTGTAGTTCAGCTAACTGCTTCTTGATATCGTCAAGATCCTCTTTCGGCTTTGACTTTTCGCTTTCCTTCTCTGGCGAGGACCATCTGCCAGACAACCCACCTGTCATAGCCTTCAAAAATGCCTGCTGCTGTGCTTGCAACGCGTCAAAACCCGGCATCTGAGACATCGGGTTCATGGCATTCATGTTTTCCATCATCTTGCTTTGGCTTTCGCGCAGCATCTCGAACGAGCTTTGCAGGAATTGTGGCATCATGCCTCCGCCCGGCAGCATGTAACTGCGCACCAGGTCGTTAAGAACATTGACAGGCAGCACATTCTCGCCGCGGCTTTCATGTTCGGCAATGATTTGCAGCAGATACTGCCGTGTCAGGTCGTCGCCGGACTTCAGGTCGATAATCTGTACTTCGCGCCCGTCGCGGATGAACCCCGCGATATCTTCGAGCGTCACGTAATCGCTGGTCTCGGTGTTATACAGCCGACGGCTGGCATAGCGCTTGATCAGCAGCGGTTTTTCTTGGTCCGACACCGGGTTCCCTCCCCAAGGATGATGCGTTGCAGCACAGGTTATGCGAGTGCAGCACAAAAAGAAAGGGCAGGTCAATGGACCTGCCCAACGCGATTGCACCTATAGGGAGGGTCGGGTGCGTTTCGCTGACTTTTCTTACTTCGCAGCAGCAGCTTTTTTAGCGGCTGTGGTCACGTCGTTGGTTGCTTTTTTTACAGCGGCGGATGCTTCTTCCGCAGCTTCTTTACCAGCAGCCATCAGCAGTTCGACGGTTTCGGTCTGAACTTTTTTCGCGATTTCTGCGAAAGCGGCCATGTTCTCGGCTGCAACTTCAGCAGACGCGCTTGCGAAATCGGTTGCTGCTTTTGCGTAGTCGGCAGGCTCTGCCTTGGCTTTCGACATCTCGGTCAGTTTAGCCAGCGTGTCTTTGGTCCATTTGCTCGAGATCTCTGCCGATTTCTCAGCTGCTTCCAGAGCAACGCCCGACAGCTTCTCGTTCAGCGAGGCGGTCGATTTGAATGCGCCTTCCATTGCGGTTGTGTCCACAGGGAATGCACCCATCATGTCTTTCATGATCGCGGTAAAGTCTTGGGTCTTAGCCATTGTCTTAATCCTTTTAGCCAGTCCGGGCCCACCCCGGGTTTCATCAGCTTGAGGACAATATGATTGCTGCAACGCAGCATTGCAAGTTTTTTTTGCTGCGCTGCAGAAATAATTAAGTTTCAGAATGAAATCAGGCGTTTGGTTTTGCCACTACATACGTTCCGGGTGCAGCAGCCAGGCTCGGGTGCTTCGAATCGCCCGGTTCACGGGCCGGTACCTGCTTGCCTGAACGTTTCTTCAGCCAAGCATCCCACATGGGCCACCATGACCCTTCATGAAAATCGGCTTCCTTTAACCAGGTGGCGGCGTCTGGTTTCAAATCCGGGTTGGTGTAATGCCCGTACTTTTTCTTGCTGGGCGGGTTCACGATACCCGCAATATGACCCGACTCGGAAACCACGAAAGTTTTTGATCGCGAGCCCATCTTTTGCACACCGCGATAACAATCTTTCCACGCCGCGATGTGATCGGTTTCGCATGTGATGGCCATCAGGGGCACATCAACGTCACCAAGCTTCAGCTTATGCCCCAGCAACTCAAAGCCATCGGTGGCGAATTCGTTGCGCTGACATAACCCACGCAAGTACTCAACCGCCATTTTCGCAGGCAGGTTGGCCCCGTCTCCGTTCCAGTACAGCAAATCAAAGGCCGGGGGCACTTCACCCATCATATAGCTGCGAATGGCCGGGCCATAAATCAGGTCACGTGATCTCAGGAACGACATTGTGCGCGCCATGATCCACGACCGCAGAACACCTTCCTTTTTCACTTCTTCTTCGATTCCGTCGATAAAATCGTTTTGAAGGAAGGGCGTGAACTCTCCCTGATCGGAAAAATCCGTCAATGCGGTGAACAGAGTCGCCGATTTGACCGACTTGTCTCCTCGTTGTTTCAGCAGTGACAGCGTCAGGCTCAGGGTGGTGCCCGCGATGCAATACCCCACAGCGTTGACCTGTTTGACCTTGCAAATCTTCTTGGCCGTCTCGATTGCAGTCAGGAAACCATCCTGAATGTAGTCTTCCATGCCTGTTTCGGCATAGCTTTCGTCCGGATTGACCCAGCTCACAACAAACAGGGTATATCCCTGCTCGGTGATCCATTTGATCATGCTGTTCTGGGCTTTCAGGTCCAGAATATAGAACTTGTTGATCCAGGGCGGGAACAGGACAATCGGAGTCTCATAAACCGTTTCGGTCGCCGGCTTGTACTGAATCAGTTCCATCATCCGGTTGCGAAAAACCACCTCCCCCGGCGTCGTCGCCAGGTTACCGCCGACCTCAAAGGCACTTTCATCTGCCAGTTTGACGACCAGTTCTCCGTTATTGGCCTCAAGATCTGACACAAGGTTTTCCAACCCCTTGATCAGTGACTGGCCCTCGGTTTCGACCGCTTTTTGCAAGGCATCCGGGTTGGTCGCCAGGAAATTTGTCGGCGCCATCATGTCGACGATTTGTTGCGAGAAATACTGCAGCCGCCTTTTGTCCTTGGCATCCAGATCGTCCACGGACGCAACAGCCTGCGCGATCGCTTGCGCATTGGTCTGGTATTGCTGGCGGATCAGACGGAAATAGGGGTTAGTTTCCCAAAGAGGGTTCGAAAATCGCTTGTCTTCTGGCTTGGGTGCTTCGCCTTCCGCGTCAGACGCAGTCAGCGCTTTCTGCGCCTCGGCAAAGTTCAGCACTGACTTACCCCAGAATTCTATCTGCTGTTCCAGTAATTTGGCGGGATTTTGCCAAGCCTCGGCCCAATAGGCACTTGCTGCCCGTGCGAAAAGCTCTTGATTCGGGCCGTCCAGCGCGGGAGTGTGGGGCCGTTTTACAGCCATGACCTCAATCAGGCGCTTCGATAACTTCTCGACCTTATCCATATTTTCTTTAAGGCGTTCAATGTGTTCTTCGGATACGTCTGGCATGTGGTCTTCACTAGTTGTCATTTTAACAATTCCCCCCTAACCTCGCTGCTATGCAGAATAACGTCGTGGGTGCTGGGGGGCAAAGCGACGAATGGTCCGAACTATCAGGCTGACACTCAGGAGGCCCCGTTTATGCGCTATATGATGACCTACGACCTGATGGAAACTGCGCGAAACACCAACCAATGGCTTGGTGCAACCGCCAGCGCGATGGCGTCCTATCCGATGTTTTCGATGGTGCCGAACCCCGCATTCAACTGGATGGCCGCCTGGGGCGAGGTTACCGAGCGTACGTTTCAGCGGATGGTTGCAAAGCCCGATTGGGGTATTCGCACGTTCACCTGCGAAGATGGCAAGGATCATCTGGTTGAAATCACGACTGTTCTGGAACGCCCTTTTGGTGATCTGGTACATTTCCGCGTCAATGGCCGGAAAGAACAACCCCGCAAAGTGCTGTTGGTTGCCCCGATGTCCGGGCACTATGCAACGTTGCTGCGCTCGACGGTCAAAAGCCTTCTGGTCAATTGCGAAGTCTACATCACCGATTGGCATAATGCGCGCGATATCCCTGTGTCCGCAGGTAAATTCGATGTCGAAGACTACACGCTCTACCTTGTAGATTTTATGAAAGAGCTTGGACCGGACACCCATGTTGTTGCCGTTTGCCAACCTGCGCCTCTGACATTGGCCGCAACGGCATACCTGGCCGAAATCGAACCCAAAGCGCAGCCAAGCACTCTGACGCTGATTGGTGGCCCCGTCGATCCGGACGCAACGCCGACCGATGTGACAGACTTTGGCCGTCGCGTCACCATGGGCCAGTTGGAAGAAACAATGATCCAGCGCGTTGGCTTCAAGTACAAAGGCGTTGGACGTATGGTCTATCCGGGTCTGCTGCAATTGGCCTCGTTCATGTCCATGAATGCAGATCGTCACTCCAAAGCGTTTTCCGACCAGATTCAGCGCGTCATGCGGGACGAGGCCTCAGATCAGGATGCGCATAACCGCTTCTACGACGAATACCTGGCCGTTATGGACATGACAGCCGAGTTCTATCTTTCGACGGTCGAGCGGGTCTTTAAGAATCGAGAGATCGCGAGAAACGAGTTCGTGGTCGCGGGGCACAAGGTGGACATCAGTAAGATTACCGATGTTGCGGTGAAGACTGTCGAAGGTGCAAATGATGACATTTCCGCACCCGGCCAGTGTATTGCTGCGCTGGATTTGTGCACCGGCCTGCCCGACAGCAAAAAGGCAAGCCACGTTGAACCCGGCGCCGGTCACTATGGTATCTTCGCAGGCCGCAGCTGGCGCGACAACATTCGTCCTCTTGTGATTGATTTCATGAACGAAAATACGCGGAAACCAAACCGTCGCGCGGCCAATTCCAACAAGGTTGCCTAACCGAAATGAGTGGGTCAGCGCAAAATGGCCTCACCTTTTCCTGCCAATGCGGCAACTTGCAGGGACGTATTTCACCCCGCGGTGTTCAGCAAGGGACACATGTTGAGTGTTTCTGCCACGATTGCCGGGCCGCTCAACTATATTTCAAGCAACCTGACCCGGCACCTGGGCCTGTCGAGATTTTTCAGATCGCACCGGATGCGATCGAAATCAGCACCGGAAGTCAGTATCTTGCGGCGATGCAACTCAGCCCCAAGGGCATGCTGCGTTGGTACGCCAGTTGCTGTAACGCACCTTTGGCGGCAACGCCCAAAACCGCGAAACTCCCGTTTGCTGGCGTTATCGTCGGCAGGGTTGCGGGAGGTGCTTCGGCGCTTGGGCCCGTCACGACACGTGGATTTGTTCCCCAACCGAACGGAAAGCAAAAGCACGAAAATCCCGGCCCCGCTATTTTTGGACTGTTGCGCAGGGCCGTCGGATCGCGCCTGTCTGGGCGATGGAAGAACACACCGTTTTTCGACCGAGAAACCGGTAAACCCGTAGTGACGCCAACTGTCATTTCAAAGACCGAACGCGCGACGCTTTACCAGTAATCAAACCGTTGCTGGGCGTCCAACCAGGTTTGCAGCGCCTCATTGACGATGTCGGGCGTTTCGAGGGTCGGTAAGTGACCGGCCTTTTCAATAACCAGCAGTTCCGCTCCGGGAATGAGCTCTGCCATGAAAGAATGTCGTTTAACCGGTGTCAGAGTGTCATGCGCACCGCACAGAACCAACGTGGGCACCTTGATGCGGCGCAATGCGGCCTGTTGATCCGGGCGTCGTTGCAGGGCACGCATCTGACGCACGAAGGTTTCAACACCCAAATCCTGTGCCATTGCCAGCAAGCCGTTCAGGATGGGAATACGCTGCGGGCCCGGTGCCAGCGTGTCGGACCCCACAAGTTTCCGCATGACCTCCTCCAACCGGCCACCCTGCGCGCCAATGATCAGGTCTTCGCGACCGGCGGCAATTTGAGGCGTGTCCGCCTGCGCATCAGTTGCCATCAGGCACAGGCGTGACACACGTTCCGGGGCCCGGCGGATCAGCTCTAACGCCACCACACCACCCATGCTTAAACCAGCCAGTGCAAACCGATGTGGAAGTTGGTCCAATAGACCCGAGGCGATCTCTTCGATACGCTCACCTGCTGAGAGCGGCGCAACGGTTACGGGTCGCGTCTGCGAAAACACCTCGATCTGAGGGCGATACAGTCGGGCATCGCACATCAGTCCAGGTAGCAGTACCAGCGGCTCGATCACGCGGGGGCTCCATATGCTCGGTAATCCGAGCCCTTGGGTTTGTAGTCAGGTTGAGAGTTTATCACATTCAAACAAGCGGAACGTCACGGATAGGCGATTGCCCGAAAAGCCGGAAAGTCAGCATAGCGGGACCGCCGTGAAGCCGCACTTTCCTCGGGCTCAGCGCCCGGTTTCAGCAGGCATCCGCGTGGCGCAATGTAGCTGTCAATCCGACGCTGCGGTTTCGGGCGCCACACTAAATTGAAAGAGCAGAGTTTCGGAAAAAACCAGATCTCGGAATAATCCAAGTGATCATGCATCCACCATGCCAGATCCCGCCAATCCCGGCCCTGCGCATGCTGATCTGCAAACCACGGAATTACAACAGACGCCCCGGCAATCCGCGCATCCCCGTCCCCACGATCCCAGATGTGGCATTCCAACGGGTGATCATTCCGGGCGCAGTTCAGTTTGTTTTCATTGCCAAACCTGTTTAGCGACGGTGAGCGATAGCCTGAGCGCACAGCGATCCTGCCAAAGGTCTCTTCCAGCGGGTCCAGCAGAGTTTCGCAGAACGCGCGTCCCGTCTCGATAGCCAGATCAGGATTGTCTGGAATGTTCTGTTTCTGGTGAAAGTTCCCGATCTCGGAATAGAGGAAATCGCGCATGAAGAAATACCGGGACAGACGAACGCGCCCCAAGGTCTCAAGGCTCCACATACTGCCCGGCTTTCGCATCGTCCCTCGACCCGAGGCTGCCATCATTCCACCCCCAGCCCTTTTAGCCAATCCAGAATACCGGCCACAGCCGCGCCGGTCTGCCCTGGCGACATCAGGCGGCCAGCTATGACATGAGATGACGGATCATCCTCGGGGCCCATTGTCACCAATTTGACGGATGCTGGCGCACCCCACGCTTCGGCGACCTCGTGTGTGCGGTCAGGGCGCACCACCTGATCGTTGTCCGAGAACCAGAACAGCACGGGCACCAGGGCATTCGAGAAATCCAGCGCATAGACTTTTTCGACCAGAACGGACATCGGAACGACCGACTCCCACGGATAGACAGTAGACCAATACTTGTTCTTTTCCGGGTTTGGCCCCGATACATCGCGTTCGTCCCCCATAAGGACCGGCAACCAATCCCTTGCCCACGGCAAAGTGGGGATCCAGGCCGCAGACGTGTTGACCCCAAAATTAGGTGAGACAAAGACCATGCCGACAACGTCTTCGCTGAGGCTGGCATCCAAAGCAGCGGCGGCTGCAAGCGTCGCACCGGTCGACGTTGAGATCACGATCACCTTGTCCCCAACAGCACGTGCGGCTGCCAATCCCTCGGCAGTGTCCAGCATCCAGCCCGAGGCAGTGCCTTCTGCCATGGCTGATCCGGTTCGCCCGTGACCTTGCAAGCGTGTGTAAACCAGATTGGCCCCCAGCGCGTCTGCCACAAGGTCCGGCACTGGCCGGGTTTCCTCGGAACTTGCTGAAAAGCCATGGATGTAAAGAACGGAATACGGGGTGCGCCGCTCGTTATAACCATCCTGCCAGATCACTCGTTTTTCGACACCCGGAACGATATCGTCAAACGCGGCTTCGGTGCTTTCGAAATAAACCTGTACGCCCTCACCAAACTTTCGAGGATCAAAGCTTGGGCTCAGGTTCACCTCTTCGCGCGGGCCAAACCAGTAGATAAGGCCACCGACGGCAATCAACGCAAGGAACAAGCGCCCCAGAAGCCTTCCAAAACGCCGCATCACGCGTCTCCCAACACATCCAGAACCGCCGCCTCGATCCTGCCAAGACATGCATCATCCGAGAACCTGTGATCGGCATCTTTGACCAAAAGAAGCTGCATGTCCGGCCCTGTTGCGTGGTCCAGCAGCCGAACGGCCGTTTCAGTCGAAACGGCTGTATCCGCTGTTCCCTGTAGGAAACGAACCTTGAACGGTAGGTTCAACGTGTCGCGCAGTACAAGGCGCTGCCGCCCATCTTCGATCATCCGTTTGGTAACGATGTAAGGTTCCATGTAATCGGACGGCAACTCGACATGCCCGTCAGTTTCCAGGGCGGCTTTCTGGTTATCGGTGAATGAAGCCCAATAGCCATCTTCCGTGAAATCCGGCGCGGCGGCGATCGTGACCATACCTGCTATCCGGTCCGGCATGGCCTTGGCCAGCAAAAGCGCCTGCCACCCTCCCATGGACGAGCCGACAACGATCAGCGGCCCTTTGGTCAAGGCATCGACCGCAGCGACCGTGTCCTCATGCCAATCCCCAATGCAGCCATCCTTGAACGCGCCAGAGCTTTCGCCATGGCCGGAATAATCAAACCGCAAAAAGGCCCGCCCCCGCGCCTGCGCCCAAGCTTCCAGATGGACTGCCTTGGTGCCTTCCATATCCGACATGAGCCCACCCAGAAAAACGATGGTCGGCCCTGCCCCTTCGGTCTTGTGATAAGCCAGTCGCCGCCCTTGTGCCGTTTCCAGAAAATCCGTCGCCGCCATGAAACCCTCTTACGCTTTGGGTAACATCATGCACGGCAGCCCGTTGGTCGCAATTCCCGAATTCTGGGTGTCGTGGCGTCAGTGACGGTCCCCTACGACCCTTGACAGGAAATGCTGCACCTGCCACATCAGCCAAACGCAAATAACCCGCAACCGGGCGTTCAGTGGGCGCCAAACCGACGAGGAGAGCCGACATGGCCCTGGATTCAAAATCCGTCTCTCTCACTTTCCCAGATGGCAATGCACGTTCATATGACGCAGGGGTTACGCCTGCGCAGGTGGCTGCCGATATTTCAAGTTCGCTGGCCAAAAAAGCCATCTCAGCCACCGTTGACGGCAAGCACTGGGACCTGCAATGGCCCATCGAAGCCGATGCACAGATTGCCATCCACACCATGAAGGATGACGTCCAGGCCAACGAGTTGATCCGCCACGATCTGGCCCACATCATGGCCCGCGCCGTGCAGGAAATCTGGCCTGCGACCAAGGTCACCATCGGACCCGTTATCGAAAACGGCTGGTATTATGACTTCGACCGGGACGAACCGTTCACGCCCGAAGATCTTGGTCTCATCGAGAAAAAGATGAAAGAGATCATCAACAAGCGCGACCCTGTCACCACCGAGGTTTGGGACCGCGAACGGGCCATCGAGTTCTACAAGGCCAATAACGAGCCCTACAAGGTCGAGCTGATCGAAGCCATTCCCGGGGATGAGCCGTTGCGCATGTACTGGCACGGCCACTGGCAGGATTTGTGCCGCGGTCCGCATCTGCAACATACCGGTCAGGTTCCCGGTGATGCGTTCAAGCTGATGTCCATCGCCGGTGCCTATTGGCGCGGCGACAGCAACCGCGCGATGCTGCAACGCATCTACGGCGTGGCCTTCACCGGCAAGGAAAAGCTGAAAGACCACCTGCATATGCTGGAAGAGGCCGCAAAGCGCGACCACCGCAAACTGGGCCGCGAGATGGACCTGTTTCACATGCAGGAAGAAGCCCCCGGTCAGATCTTCTGGCACCCCAATGGCTGGTCCATCTACACCCAGTTGCAGGATTACATGCGCCGTCAGCAGCGCAAGGGTGGGTATGTTGAGGTAAACACGCCGCAAGTCGTTGACCGCAAACTGTGGGAACGTTCAGGCCACTGGGACAAGTATCAGGAGAACATGTTCATCGTCGAAGTGGACGAGGAACATGCCCGTGAAAAGGCCGTCAACGCGCTCAAACCGATGAACTGCCCCTGCCATGTCGAGATTTTCAAGCAAGGCCTGAAATCCTATCGCGACCTGCCGCTGCGCATGGCCGAGTTCGGGTCGTGCAACCGGTACGAACCCTCTGGCGCGTTGCATGGCATCATGCGGGTGCGTGGGTTCACGCAGGACGACGCCCACATCTTTTCAACCGAAGAACAGATCGAGGCGGAGACCGCCGAATTCATCCGTTTCCTCAGTGTGATCTACAAGGATCTGGGATTCGAGGATTTTTCGGTGAAGTTCTCAGACCGTCCCGAAACCCGCGCCGGATCGGACGATGTCTGGGACAAGGCCGAAGCGGCGCTTTTGTCCGCCACCCGTGCCGCCGGGATCGAACCGGAACTGAACCCGGGCGAAGGTGCATTCTATGGTCCGAAACTGGAATTCGTGCTGACGGACGCCATCGGGCGTGACTGGCAATGCGGCACCTTCCAGGTCGATTTCGTTCTGCCCGAACGGCTGGATGCCACCTATATCGGCGCCGACGGGGCCAAGCACCGCCCGGTCATGCTGCACCGCGCAACACTTGGTTCGTTCGAACGCTTCATCGGTATCTTGATCGAGGAACACGCAGGCAAATTGCCGTTCTGGCTGGCCCCGCGTCAGGTCGTCGTCGCGTCCATCACGTCCGACGCGGACGACTATGTCACCGAAGTGGTCGAAACCCTGCGTGCTGCGGGTGTGCGGGCCGAGGCCGACATCCGCAATGAAAAGATCAACTATAAGGTCCGTGAGCATTCGGTCGGCAAAGTACCTGTAATTCTGGCCGTCGGTCACCGCGAAGTTGACGAACGCACCGTAAGCGTGCGGCGACTGGGTGAAAAACAGACCCAGGTACAACCGCTTGATGTTGTAACAAAAGAGCTGGCACACGCCGCCACCCCGCCAGATCTGCTGTAACAAACAGCACCATTTCCAAAAAAATCCGACCCCTCCTAAGGGGTCGGATTGTAACATTTCACCCTTTCTTCATCAAAAACAGTGTATTACGCTGCAAGGGGGCAGGCCGCCCCATGACGCGCTTGTGAGACACGGGCTCGTGAATTCAACTCTGCCCACCAAGCCACTACCTTTGTCATTGTCACAAGCAGACATACCCAGTCATCAAGAGGATTACCGAGATGTCGAACACAGCTAAGTCCCTGGTTATCGCAACCGCAGTCGCAGCCGCCGTATCGGGTGTCGCAACCACAGCAAGCGCACAGGCAAAAGAAAAGTGCTATGGCGTATCGCTGGCCGGTCAGAACGACTGTGCCGCAGGGCCCGGCACCACCTGCGCGGGCACCTCGACCGTTGATTATCAGGGCAACGCATGGACCTTGGTTGACGCAGGCACCTGCGCCGACATCGAATTGCCTGCGGAAGCAAACGGCACACCGCGCAAAGGTTCGCTGGAAGCGCTGGACCGCGACCTGCCGGCATAAGACTGGCCTGACGATTTCAAGGGGCGGGCACCATCGCCCGCCCTTTCCCTTTCGTGATCAAGGAACTGGCCCATGTTGGATGACACCCACCGGTCAAACCGCTTGCCCGCAGCGCCGGGCGTTGGTTACAAGCCGCAACACTTCGCTCAGATACTTGAACACGCACAGCCCGTCGCATGGTTGGAAATCCATGCCGAGAATTATATGGGCGACGGCGGGCGACCCTTGGCACAACTGCGCCACCTTTCCGAAAAGTTCCCAATCTCGGTCCATGGCGTTGGCCTGTCCATTGGTGGTGAAGGCGCGCTGGACTCCGATCATTTGGCCCGGTTGAAACACCTGGTCGGCTGGCTGAACCCTGCAAGCTTTTCCGAACATTTGGCCTGGTCTACCCATGACAGCCATTTCTACAACGATCTGCTGCCCCTGCCCTATACCGACGAAACTCTTGCGCGGGTTTGTGAACATATCGATCAGGTCCAGCACACCGTCGGGCGTCAGATGCTGCTGGAAAACCCGTCCAGCTATCTGGCCTTCGAGGAAAGCACCTGGTCCGAACCTGATTTTCTGAGGGAGATTGCCAAGCGCACCGGTTGCGGCTTGTTGCTGGACGTAAACAATGTCTTTGTCTCGGCCACCAATCTGGACTTCTCACCAAAAGGCTATATTGACGCCTATCCGATTGAAAAGGTGTCGGAAATCCACCTTGGCGGTCATGACGAGGATGAAGACGATCACGGTCATCCGCTGCTGATCGACAGTCACGGACGTGAAGTGGTCGATCCGGTGTGGACCCTGCTGGATTATGTGCTGGAGCGTTCGGGGCCAAAACCCGTTCTGATCGAATGGGACACTGATGTGCCTGATTGGCCCGTTCTGCGGGATGAGGCCATTCGCGCGCAAACCGCACTGGACCGGATACCGGTATGAGCGTTTCTCAATCTGAATTCCGCGCGGCCATGATGGATGCGTCAGCGCCCGTTCCCGGTGGATTGCTGGACGGCGGTACGCGACCGGCCGGTCGCAGGTTCAGCGTTTACCGTAACAACGTTGCGGTGTCGCTGACCGAAGCGATGCATCAGGCGTTTCCTGTGATTGCCAAATTGATAGGGGCGCAGAACATGGATGGGTTGGCCGGGATATTCCTGCGTCAGCACCCGCCCTCCTCTCCACTGATGATGTTTTATGGCGAGGCGTTTCCTGATTTTCTGGCAGGAATGCCCCAACTTGCCCATCTTGGATACCTGCCGGACGTGGCCCGGTTGGAGATTGCCTTGCGCAAGTCCTACCACGCCGCCGACAGCGAACCTGCACCGGCAGATGTTCTAGCCGTCGAACCCGAACAGGTCATGCAGGCCCGGTTGCAGTTTGCACCGGCCATGCAGGTGATCCGCTCAGACTGGCCAATTTTCGCGATCTGGCGATTTAACAGCGAAGAGAACGCACCGAAACCGAATGCCGGCGCAGAGGACGTGTTGATCACCCGCGCCGAATTCGATCCCACACCCAATCCACTTCCAGCGGGTGGTGCAGACTGGATCGCCTGTATGCAGGACGGTGACACAATCGGTGACGCATATGAAAAAACGACTGCCAAACTGACTGAATTTGATCTTGGAACCACTCTGGCACTGCTGTTGCAGGGCGGTGCAATAACCTCTGTGACTATCGAAAGGCCCGAGACATGACTGCTTTGATCTCAACCTACAATAACACCATGGGAAAACTGGACCTTGCCTCTGGCTGGTTGACCCCTACGCTGGCACGGCTGGTCTTTGTTGCGGTTCTTCTGGTCTATTACTGGAACTCGGCCATGCTGAAGATCGACGGATCGATCTTTTCGCCTTCGGCAGGTGCCTTTGGTCAGATATTCCCCAAAGCGGCCGAGGCTGTTCTGTATGACGTGTCCCAAATGACGTTCTTCCAACGCATCGTCATCTTCATGGGAACGGTTGCCGAATTTGTGCTCCCGGCACTTCTTCTGGTTGGGCTGTTCTCGCGTCTGGCGGCTTTGGGCATGATGGGTTTTATCTGGGTGCAGACCCTTGTCGACGTCACCGGCCATGGCGTGAAACTGGGCAGCTTGTTCGACGCCGCGCCGTCCCTGATGGATCAGCGCACAATGTGGACCTTCCTGATGCTGGTGATCGTCATCAACGGCGCAGGGCCTATCTCGCTCGACCGGATAGTGCGCCTTAAGTAACTTAGAAATGCGCCTTGGGCTGGTCCGGTTTTCCCGCGGCCAGCCCAAGTATCCCGGCGATCCCGGCAAATGTGATCGGGAACATGGTGAAAACACCAAAACCAAAGGCGTAGTACATCGCAGCCGCTGACACCAGCAACAAAACCCCGGCTATCAACGCGCGCGCTGGCGCCATGGCCCCACCCGCGATTGCAAGCAAGGGCGCGATAATCGAAATGGCTTGCACCATATCGGGATTGTCGACCTGGCTTAGAACTCCGTCAATCTCGCCGACATGCTCAACCACGACCACCTTCGCATAGCCGAAGAACCCGACGATCATACCGATCAACCCGGCGATTACACCCAATAGCATTGCGGCATTACGCATTGAAAATCCTCATCGTAGCTTTCACGCAGATAAGCACCCGTTCAGGAAATGCCAAGCTGAGCACGGGTTTCAGCTGTCCAACCCAACAACAGCCTGCCATCGACTTCGATCAATGGGCGTTTCATCAGGGTCGGGTGCTCTTTCAAAAGCTCCAAAGGGGCCTTGGCACGCTGGGTTTCGTCCAATCCGCGCCATGTTGTCGATCTGGTATTAAGCAAGTCATTGCCGAACTCGGCAAAAGCCTGGGACAGCACCGAATCCGGAACGCCGTCGCTGCGCACATCAGAAAATTTGACGTCTGGCAGCGATTTCAATGCTTTGCGACAGGTGTCACAATTTTTCAATCCATAAAGTTGCATGTCTTTGACGCTCCTGCCTATGCTTTGATTTTAAGCAATCTTGCCCGCTTCTTGCGGTTATTCTTGATTTTTTACTTCACCGTGCAATGTTGAAAAAGGCGAAACACACGAATTGGACTGTTCAGCCAGTGCCAAAACATCTTTTTCGTGGTGACGCTGACCACAGCCCCCACCAATTTGTGGGACAATGCGTAAGTAGAAGGAGACACGGGACATGCCAACCGGCACCGTGAAATGGTTCAATACCACCAAAGGCTATGGATTTATTGCCCCTGACGAAGGGGGCAAAGATGTGTTTGTACATATCTCGGCCGTAGAACGGTCCGGCCTCACCGGACTCGCAGACAACCAAAAAGTTTCGTACGAGTTGCAGGACGGACGCGACGGCCGCCAAATGGCAGCTGATTTGAAACCACTGTAACAATATCCCGCTAAACACGCGGTAGATCATTAAGGATGACGGCCAATTTCCGGCCGTTATCCATCCCCCACCGGTTTCGTTCCATTACCCTCGCGCGGGCTTGGCGTCGGCGTGGGTGTTCCAGTTTTCGCCCATGGCAACGATGCAGGATGTGCCTGTCGCGTAGGTGACAACCATGGTCCAGTCTCCGTGCTGACTTGCCCAGACTTCCATAATCTGTTCCGGCCCGCGAACACCCGATGCGACGCGCCGCGCTCCGAACTGCCTTTCCAGTTTCTGGTGCAACCAGGGCGTCGGTTCGCACAAAACCTCGGCTATGGGTGACTCGGCCTGCGCAGGCAGGGCAAGACCAAGAAACAGACAAAACAGAGCAAGATGCAAAACGCGGGCCATGGAACAAGTGTAACAATTCCATGACGACACGTATAGACAAAAGCTATGCAGCTTGTCGGTTCTATTTACGAATGATCGCCTCGAACTCACGCCATTCGCGCGCTGTCATCCCCGAGTTTTCCTGCGTGACCGCCTCACCTGCCAGCATGCGTTGCAGGCTTTCGACCATCTGGGCAGACAGGTTCACCGCACCCAGCCGGTAATCCTCGAACGCCTTATACGCAAACGGCACCCAATCAGCGACGATCTTGCACATCGCTTCGGCATAAACGCGAATTTCATACTGAGCATGCGGGTCGGCCCGCAGGCGCAGGAAGTGGAACAGATTGTGCAGGTCCACCTTCCAATACCACTGCGTATAAACGTTTGCGGGTAGGTTCATGCGGGCCAGTTCACGTGCAAGCCCCTGTTGCCCGTCCTGGCTGATCATGGATTCGTAATTGTCGTAGCAGCGTGTGCTGTCCGCCTTAAGGGTTTCCAATACGCGCGCGGCCTCTTCGCCTTCCAACGTTGCCCCACGGCCCTGATTGTTCACTTCGGACTGTGCCGCCACATGTTCAGGGGCGGGAATATAAAACTCGCGATCCAGAATTGAATACCGTGCCGAGTATTCATTCACATTGGCGGTCCGGTGCCGGATCCACTGCCGCGCCACGAATACTGGCAATTTCACATGCAATTTGACTTCGCACATTTCGAAAGGCGTCGAATGCCAGTGCCGCATCAGATACCGGATCAACCCTTCATCATTCTGGACGGATTTGGTGCCTTTGCCGTATGAAACGCGCGCAGCCTGACAGATGGCGGCATCGTCCCCCATATAGTCGATCACGCGGACAAAGCCATGATCCAGGACCTGATGCGCTGTGTACAGGTGGTCTTCCATTCCCGCCGAGACAACTCGACGCGTGGGATGCGATTGCGCGCGTTGCGCGTCGATCTCGGCCTGTTGATCAGGGGACAGCGGCATCGAATCTTCCTTTCTGGCAATGAGTCGCCTACTACTATATATCGCCGATCCCGGCACAGGAACCGCGATATATGCCGCAGCGGACGCAAAAAACAAATTGCTGCTGAGGGCTCTATCGACACATCGAGGCGGAGCGCTAAGCTCTTGGCAATGTGAGTCGAAAAAGGATGGCCGAAATGGCGCTGAAATATCTTCACACCATGGTCCGCGTGAAGGATCTGGAAAAATCCATGGCGTTTTACGAGCTTCTGGGTCTGAAAGAAACACGCCGGTATGACAGTGAAGCCGGGCGATTTTCTCTGATCTTCATGGCCCCTCCGGGACAAGAAGACGCGCCGATCGAGTTGACGTACAATTGGGACGGCGATGACGAGTTGCCCGCCGACAGCCGTCACTTCGGCCATCTGGCCTACGGTGTCGATAATATCTACGAGGTTTGCCAACATCTTCAGAACAACGGCGTTACGATCAATCGCCCGCCAAGGGATGGTCGCATGGCTTTCGTTCGATCGCCCGACAATATCTCGGTTGAGCTTTTGCAGAATGGCGAAGCACTCGAACCAGCCGAACCCTGGGCCAGCATGGAGAGCAGTGGTCACTGGTGATCCGTTGGCTGATAGCGTTTGGGCTGGTCGTTCAGGCCAGCCCTGTCAAGGCCGAGCAATGTCGCTTGGCGCTGGCCTTGGCGATGGATATTTCCGTTTCAGTCGATGAGGCCGAAGATGTGTTGCAACGGCAGGGGTTAGCCGCCGCCTTGATTGCACCCGAAGTGCAAGAGGCCTTCTTTTCTTCACCGATGCCCGTTGCCCTGGCGGTATATGAGTGGAGTGGCCGCTCAACCCAAAATGTCGTCCTGAACTGGACAATGATCGATGACGTTGGTGATCTGCTGTTCGCATCCAGCCAGGTCAGCCAATCCGTCCGATCTGACGGCGGATCGGCAACAGCTATGGGCTATGCGTTGGCATACGGTGCAAGTCTTATGGAGCAAGCGCCGCAATGCTTGTTTCAAACCATTGACCTGTCCGGCGACGGCACGAACAACGATGGCTATGGGCCGCAGATCGCCTATCGGCACTTTCCCTTCCAAAACACTGTCGTGAATGGGCTTGTGATCAACGCGGCGGATTTCGAGGGAGAGTTGTTCTTGATCCCTTTCTTCGAAAATAACGTCCTGCACGGGCCCGGCGCCTTTTTGGAAATTGCCACCGGGTTTGAAGATTTCGAGCGCGCCATGCGAAAGAAACTGAAACGAGAACTGAGCGGTCTGCAAATCGGAGCATTGCGGATTGAAGGCCCATGATACGTCGCGTGATCGTCTTTCTGGCTTGCCTGATTTCAGGACCTGCCCTTGGCGAGTGCCGCCAGGCCCTTGCGCTAGGGCTGGATGTGTCGGGTTCGGTCGACAGCCGGGAGTACAGGCTGCAACTGGACGGGCTGGCGTCGGCCCTGAGCCGCCCCGAAGTCAGCCAGCTGATGTTGTCGGACGGTGCAACCTCCTTGCGTCTGGCGATCTACGAATGGAGCGAGCGGGGACATGAACGGATGCTGCTGGAGTGGACAGAAGTACGGTCCCCCGCCGACCTGATCGCAATCAGTGATCGTTTGATTCGAACCTCGCGCAGCGCAGCGCCGCAGGGAACGGCGCTAGGGTCGGCCATGTTATTTGGCTCTTCCCTGCTTGATCAGCAAAGGGGGTGCTGGCGCCGTACGCTGGATCTGTCCGGTGATGGCAAACATAACATCGGACCGCATCCACGTGATGTGAAAGCCAGTTTGCGACATGACGGGATCACAATTAACGGGCTGGTGATCGGCGCCGACGATCCGAAAGAAGGTGATCGGAGATATGTTCAGGTCGGTGAACTTTCAGCTTACTATTCAGCCTGGGTCATTTTGGGGCCAAACGCGTTCGTAGAAGTGGCGCTGGGCTTCGAAGCGTATGAAGAGGCCATGACCCGCAAACTTCTTCGCGAGTTGGACAGCCTTGTCCTGTCTGACGCCCGCCACTGATCAATAAATATACCGTATCTGATCCGTCCAATACCGTTCGACGCGACGCAGCGAACTGGTGATATCCTCGATGCCTTCAAGCCCAAGCACCCCCCTGCCTTGCAGACCTTCTGCGTGACGCGCAAACAGCTTGGACACGATATTGCGGATTTCCCTGCCTTGCGGCGTCAGGCGCACGCGAACCGAACGGCGGTCAATCTCGCATCTTTGGTGGTGCATGTAGCCCATCTCAACCAGTTTCTTGAGGTTATAGCTGACATTGCTGCCTTGATAGTATCCACGGCTTTTCAGTTCGCCTGCCGTGACTTCGTGATCACCGATATTGAACAGCAACAACGCCTGAACCGCATTGATTTCCAAAACGCCGACGCGCTCAAACTCATCCTTGATGACATCCAGCAACAACCGGTGCAGACGCTCCACCAGGGCCAACGCCTCAAGATAGCTGGCTATGAAGCCCTTGGTCTCTGGTGTGGAGACCTGCATTTCCATACTCATCCGACCCTCCGATTCAGTCGCGCTGTTTGACACACGATGAACCGAAATTCCGAAAAATCGGTTAAACAGAACTTTGCCTTATTTCTGAAAGGTTTGCGCTATGTCTGCAATCAGGTTGGCAAATCGCGCCGGAGGCTGCACCTGCCCTGTGACCCATTGATAAAGGTCCTGGTCATTTTCATGCAACAGCGCGTCATAGACATCCAGCCCGGCGGTATCCATGTCGGCCAGATTGCGACCGGCATAGGCTGACAGGATAATGTCCATCTCTTTGATGCCGCGTCGCATCGACCGCATTTGCATGCGTTTGATGCGCACATCCCGGGGTTCGCTCAATTCTTCTGCTCCAGCATCTGACGCATTTTCTTTTCCAGACGCGCTGCGCGTTCGGAACATGTGCGCATTTCCGCACGAATGGCGCGCAGTTCGGCCACGGCCGAGGACAGTTCCATGCCGCCTTCGCCTTCATCCACGGGCGCATCCATGCCTTCGCCCTCGCCGGTCAACAACCACATGATCGAGACATTGACCATGCCCGCCATCATTGACAGCCTGTTGGCCCGGGGCTCGGACAAATCATTTTCCCAATCCGAAATTGTTGCCTTTTTGACCCCAAGGCGCCGCGCCAGTTGCGCTTGCGTCATTCCCGCGGCTTCTCGTGCGCCGGCCAGGCGGTCTCCGAATGTAGCAGATTCCGGACCGTACCAGTCGTTTTCGTCATTCATTCGGGTCTCCAATTCACTTTATCTATACGGCTTGATCGTCACTCGGGCGCACCCTATGACAGTCAGGCTGAACATACAAACCGAGGCCGAGCATGAGTTTTCTGTCTGCGACACTGTCACGCGTCAAACCTTCACCCACCATCGCCATGACAGCCAAGGCAGCCGAGCTGAAGGCCGCCGGACGTGATGTCATCGGGCTAAGCGCCGGTGAGCCGGATTTCGACACGCCCCAGAACATCAAGGACGCCGCAGTTGCGGCCATCGCAGCAGGCAAAACCAAATACACCGCACCGGACGGTATCCCAGAGTTGAAGCAAGCGGCGTGTGCCAAGATGAAACGTGATCACGGGCTGGATTATTCACCAGCCCAGATTTCGGTCGGGACCGGCGGCAAGCAAACGCTCTACAATGCCTTGATGGCGACGATGAACGAAGGCGACGAGGTGATCATCCCTGCACCGTACTGGGTCAGTTACCCCGATATGGTGCTTTTGGCCGGGGGCACCCCTGTTGTGGTCGAGACGACGCTGGAAAACAATTTCAAGCTGACCTCAGAACAACTGGAAGCCGCCATCACGCCCAAGACGAAGTGGTTCATCTTTAACTCGCCTTCGAACCCGACGGGCGCTGGGTATAGCCGGGCTGAACTGAAGGCGCTGACCGATGTTTTGATGCGTCATCCGCATGTCTGGATCATGTCGGACGACATGTACGAACATCTGGCTTATGACGGGTTTGAATTTTGCACCCCGGCCGAAGTTGAACCCGGTCTATTTGACCGGACGCTCACCTGCAACGGGGTTTCAAAAGCCTATGCCATGACCGGTTGGCGCATCGGGTATGCCGCCGGCCCGGTCGAGATCATCGCGGCCATGCGCAAGATCCAGTCGCAATCAACTTCGAACCCCTGTTCGGTCAGTCAATGGGCTGCTGTCGAGGCCCTGAACGGAACTCAGGATTTTCTGGCCCCGAATAACGAGACATTCAGGCGCCGACGCGATCTGGTGGTTCGGATGCTGAACGAGATCGACGGTGTCACCTGCCCGACACCTGAAGGGGCCTTCTATGTCTATCCGTCTATCGCCGGACTGATCGGGAAAACGACGCCCGCTGGGACGGTCCTTGTAGACGACGAAGCCTTTGCAACCGCACTGCTGGAAGAGGCCGACGTTGCCGTTGTATTTGGTGCCGCCTTTGGCCTGTCGCCGAATTTCCGTGTCAGCTATGCTACGTCTGACGCGGCACTGACCGAAGCTTGCGGCCGCATCCAGCGCTTTTGTGCTTCCCTGAGGTGACCATGACCGCCGAACTACCCGAGTATTACTTTCGCATACGTGAAAACGGTGCTGCGGTGTTTCGGATCGATACCGAAAACCGTCAGCGCCGGATCGAGATGGACCAGATTGCCGTCATCAATATCCGCAATGGCGAGGTCAAGCCGCACGGGCAGCGGACGCTGTCTGACCGGGATCAGGCCGAAATTACCCAATGGATGGAAGAGCGCCGGGCCCTGCTGGCCCAGCGTGACATCGACGATATTCATCGCGCAGTCGACTATCTGAACCTAACCACGCAATGGGCGCAGTCCAAGGCAAGCGACACGCAGCTAGAGGATGTGACAGACAGGTTACTGATGGCCATGCACGACCTGCGTACGGTACTAGTACGAAAAAAGGCAGATCGGCTGGACAAAGACTAAGCAGGCTCGGCCGATGCCTGTATCTGCTGTACCGAATGCATCCAGAACCGGGTCATGAGAAGCACGGCCGCGAAGGCGAGACCAAGCACTAGCCCCAGCCAGACGCCGATGCCGTCCATATGACGGACAAAGCCGAAATAATACGACGCGGGAATCCCCACGACCCAATAGCTGAGCGCCGCCATGACCATTGGGATCTTGGCATCCTGCAACCCGCGCAACAGGCCCAGCGCAATCACCTGCGCGCCATCAACCAGCTGAAACAACGCCGCCACGGCAAGCAATCCGGTTCCGATGGTCAGGATTTGTCCCCGCTGCGGATCATCTGCTTCCATGAACAGGGAAATCAAAGGCTCGGCACAAGTCAGGAACAGGATGATGGTTGCCACTGACATAACCAGCGACATGCCAGTCACAGAGATTGCGCCCTTTTCCAAATGCGCCCTGTCCCGACGGCCCAGCGCATTGCCAGCCCGGATGGTCGCCGCATTTGATAACCCCAGGTGAACCATGAATGTGGCCGAAGCCAGGTTCAGGGCGATCCCATGCGCAGCCAGCGGGACTTGACCCAGCCAGCCCATCATCACCGCAGAAGTCGCGAACAGTGAAACTTCGGCCAATGTGGTCAACCCGATGGGTACACCCAGCTTCCATACGCTGGCAAACATCTCCCAATCCGGTCGCCAGAACCGTTGGAATAGGCTATGCTCCGGCAACGTCCGGACCACATAGATAACGACCGCGATCAGCGAAACAACTTGTGTCGTAATCGAGGCGGTTGCCGCCCCTGTCACGCCCAGTTCGGGAGCGCCCCAGTTGCCGAAGATCAGCGCATAATTGGTCAGCCCGTTCACAGCCGCCGCCGCAATCGTGATCCATAAAACGATCTGTGTTCGCTCCAATGCTGCCAGATAGCTTTTCAACACCATCACAATGAGAGCCGGAAACAATCCCCAACCGGCAACTCGCAGATATTCGGCTGCGGTTTCAGCAACTTGCGGTTCCTGCTTCATGGCGATCAGGATCGGATAGGACCACCACAGCAAGGGCATGACAACCACGGCATACAGCAACGACAACCACAGACCCATCCGGGTCGAGCGGCGAATGCTGGTTTCGTCCCCTTCCGCCGCTGCTGTGGCAACCATGGGCATCACGGCCCAGCCAAACCCCGCACCAAACAAAAACAACACGAAATAATAACTGTTGGCCAAGGTAACGGCCGCCAACGCCTCGACCCCGTACCAACCCAGCATGATGGTGTCGGTCAAACCAATTGCGTATTGCGCCAGATGACCGCCAACCAGTGGCAGGCCAAGAACGGCAATAGCCCGAAAATGGGCCGGATATGTCATCACCTTTGTCATCGCTCCAGCCATATGCGCGGCTTTGGCGCGGGACAAGGGCGGATCGGCAATATTTCACATTGAGACTTTGATGCCCAACCGTTTCCTGTGGCCGGGCATCTTTGCAATCAGCGGGCGTCGGGGTGCAGAGCCGTACCCAGAATATGCTCGGAGCGGTGAATAACGTGATGCGCCTGCCCTACGATCAGCGGATCAGGCTCGCCCACGATATCGTGATCCTTGCCAGGGTAATCCAGCGAGGACAGGAAGTGACGCATACAGTTCAGGCGCGCGCGTTTCTTGTCATTTGACTTGATAATCGTCCAGGGTGCGTCAGCCGTGTCTGTGTAAAAGAACATGGCTTCTTTCGCCTCGGTATAGTCGTCCCACTTGCTGAGGCTTGCCTTGTCGATGGGCGACAGTTTCCATTGCTTCAAGGGGTCGGTTTCGCGGCTTTTGAAACGGCGCTGCTGTTCTTGCTGCGTAACCGAGAACCAATATTTGTATAGCTGAATGCCCGAGCGCACCAACATCCGTTCCAACTCGGGCGTTTGCCGCATGAACTCAAGATATTCGTTGGGTGTGCAGAACCCCATAACCCGTTCCACACCCGCACGGTTGTACCAGGACCGGTCATAGAACACCATTTCGCCTACGGTCGGCATCTCCTGAATGTAGCGCTGGTAGTACCACTGGCCTTTCTCTTCCCAGGTGGGTTTGTTCAATGCAACGACACGGGCCTGACGCGGGTTCAGGTGCTCCATGAACCGCTTGATCGTACCCCCTTTGCCGGCCGCATCGCGCCCTTCGAACAACAACACAAACCGCTGCCCCGTTTCCTGCGCCCACAGCTGAACCTTTAACAATTCGGCCTGCAACCCGGCTTTCTGCGCCTCATACGTGCCTCGCGCCATCTTGCGCTCGTACGGGTACTTTCCACTTTCGAACGCCTGCCGGATTTTCTCGGGGCTGGGTGCTGATGGGTCCGCGCTGTCGGCAGGTGCCGGTTTGATCTGAGTAAGTTCCGCTTTGTTCGTGGCAATGGCGTCCATGCATTCTGTCCTTTTCTGCTGTTCTGAAGGGTGGCTAGCAGAAAGCTCTGAAATGCGCTTTGATTGGTGTCAAATAGATGCCTCAAAAACCCATGAATTCCAGCGCGGATCACTTGCTCCAATGCAAACGTCTTTTTTCAAGCTGAACGGCCATTCTTTTTACGTCAGGACATGGGGCGACAAAGCCGCGCCACCACTATTGATGCTGCATGGTTTCCCTGAATTCAGCGGCGCCTGGGCTGATCTTGCGCCTCATCTGGCAGAACGCTTTTATTGTATTGCTCCGGACCAACGCGGTTATGGACAAAGCTGGTGCCCCGAGGGGGTGCAGAACTATACCTTGTCGCAATTGGTCTCGGACATGGCCGCACTGATTGAAACCTGCGGCGCGCCTGTTGCGTTGCTTGGTCACGACTGGGGCGCATCGGTGGCTTATGGCGTAGCCATGTTCCGCCCGGAACTGGTTGATCGGCTTATCATTGCAAACGGCGTGCACCCGGTGCCGTTTCAACGCGCCATGGCCTCGGGTGGCGCACAATCCACAGCCTCGCAATATATCAATCTGCTGCGGACACCTGATGCCGAACAAAAACTGTCCGAAAACAACTTTGCGATGCTGGAACAGTTCTTTCGCCATGGTATGGGGCTGGATTGGTTGACCGAAGCTCGCATGGCCAACTACCGCACTGAATGGGCCCGACCCGGTCGGCTGCAGGCGATGCTGAACTGGTACCGAGCTTCTCCGCTCGTTGTCGCCAAACCCGGTGTCCCATCGAAAGACCTGCCTGACCTGCCGCTCGACCGGTTGCATGTCAGGTGTCCACACCTGTTGCTTTGGGGGCCGGATGACAAAGCCCTTTTACCCGAAGCCACAGAGGGGCTGGAGGCGTTCGCCACCAACCTCACCCGTGTCATGATCTCTGGCACAGATCATTGGTTGCATCATCAAGACCCGCAGGCTGTGGCGCAGGCCATTTTGGAATGGACAGGTCAGACGTAATCAGGCCCCGCCCGTGCGCAACGGCAAGCCAAGCAGCCTTTGTCGCAGCGCCATCGATATCTTTAGCACCTTACCGATGCCCCCAGTCGTCAGGGTTGTCAGAATTGTTGGGCGACAAGCCCAATTCATCACCATCGGTTGAGCACCCAAGCCCCAGAACTGTCCGGTTTGCATATGAAAAGTAGGAGCAGACCTGATTGATCTCGAGGATTTCGCCATCATCCCACCCCGCGTTGCGCAAGGCGGTGATGTCCGCTTCGACTAGATCGCCCGGCGCTTCGGTCAGCTTGCGAGCATAATCCATCGCAGCCATTTGCGCCGCATCCAGCGGTGCAGTCAAGGGATCGCGCGCCTCAATCGCTGCCCTGATCGTGTCGCCACGCGCCGCGTCACCCAGCAAGCGCTGAAGACCTGCAAAGTGATGCTCGACGCAATAGCCGCACCGGTTCAGCGAGCTGACCCAAACCCCCAGCACTTCCAGAAACCATTTCGGTATCTTGTTGCCCGAATGATGCAGCACCGCCTTGTACATGGCCATATGGCCTTCCATCGAATGCGGGCGAAGGCTGTGTGCCATCATGATGTTGTCTACGTTATTGTTCGGCCCGGTCACGCGTTCGTAGAGTTTCTTCAACTTTCCAGTCGCTTCTTCGAACGGAACGGTTCTGATCCAGCTCATTTATTCACCTCTGCTTTACCGGGATCAAAGGACGGGTTATCTGCACGGATTGCAAGCGGCTTGGCAGAAAATCCACAACACCTCGCGTCCCTCTTCCCCCGGACCACATCACCTGCCATAATGGCGGAAACCCAAAAACAAGAGCAGCACCCATGCCCGAAGATCTGTTGACGCCCAGCGCCACCTCTACCTATGACGCCTCCTCGATCGAGGTGCTCGAAGGGCTGGAACCGGTTCGCAAACGCCCCGGCATGTATATTGGCGGCACGGATGAGCGTGCGCTGCACCATATGTTGGCCGAGATCCTTGACAACTCGATGGACGAGGCCGTGGCAGGCTATGCCAACCGGATCGAGGTCGAGCTGCATTCCGACTACGCCCTGACCGTCCGTGACAACGGGCGCGGCATCCCGATCGACCCGCACCCGAAATTTCCGGGCAAGTCCGCGTTGGAGGTGATCCTGTGTACCCTGCACGCAGGTGGCAAGTTCTCGGGCAAGGCTTATCAGACCTCGGGTGGCTTGCACGGGGTTGGTGCGTCGGTGGTGAACGCGCTGTCTGATTCGATGGTCGTGCAGGTGGCGCGGGACAAGCAGCTATATGAACAACGTTTCTCGCGCGGTATCCCACTTGGCCCGGTCGAAAAGGTTGGCGCGGCCCCGAACCGGCGCGGCACAACGGTGACCTTCCACGCCGACCCGGACATCTTTGGCCATCACAAGTTCAAACCCGCGCGGCTGTTCAAATCCATCCGTTCCAAGGCCTATCTGTTCTCGGGCGTCGAAATCCGCTGGAAAACCGCCATCGATGACGGTGAAACCCCGCTTGAGGCCTCGTTCCACTTTCCCGGCGGCCTGTCGGATTACCTGAAAGAGACGATGAACGGCTCGTCCACCTATGCCGAGCAACCCTTTGCGGGCACCGTCGATTTCAACGAGAAATTCGGCACCCCCGGCAAGGTCGAATGGGCGATCAACTGGACACCGTCGCGTGATGGATTCATCCAGTCCTACTGTAACACCGTTCCCACCCCCGAAGGCGGCACCCATGTGGCTGGATTCTGGGCCGCGATCCTCAAGGGGATCAAGGCCTATGGCGAGTTGATTAACAACAAGAAGGCCGCGCAGATCACCCGCGACGACCTGCTGACAGGTGGCTGCGCGCTGGTGTCGTGCTTTATCCGCGAGCCGGAATTCGTAGGCCAGACCAAAGACCGTCTGGCCACGGTCGAGGCGCAGCGGCTGGTCGAAAACGCCGTCCGTGACCATTTCGACAACTGGCTGGCGGCTGATACGAAATCCGCCGGCGCGATCCTCGACTTCCTCATCCTGAGGGCCGAAGAACGCCTGCGCCGTCGGGCCGAGAAGGAAACGCAACGCAAGTCCGCCACTAAGAAACTTCGTCTTCCCGGCAAGCTGGTGGACTGTTCCAGTTCAACACGCGATGGCACGGAATTATTCATCGTCGAAGGCGATTCCGCGGGCGGTTCGGCCAAGATGGGCCGCGACCGCAAAACGCAGGCCCTGCTGCCCCTGCGCGGCAAGATCCTGAACGTGCTGGGCGCGGCCAGTTCGAAACTGGGCACCAATGCCGAGATCAACGATCTGACACAGGCGCTGGGTGTCGGGCTTGGCACCAAGTTCAACGTCGACGACCTGCGCTATGACAAGATCATCATCATGACCGACGCGGATGTGGACGGGGCGCATATCGCGTCTTTGCTGATGACATTCTTCTTTACCCAGATGCGCCCGATGATTGACGCGGGCCACCTTTACCTGGCCTGCCCGCCCCTCTATCGCCTGACCCAGGGCGCCAAACGCGTCTATTGTCTGGACGAGGCCGAGCGCGACGAATGGCTGAAGAAAGGTCTGGGCGGCAAGGGCAAGATCGACGTGTCCCGCTTTAAGGGTCTGGGCGAAATGGACGCCAAGGACCTGAAAGAGACCACAATGGACCCCAAATCCCGGAAATTGATCCGGGTCACCATCGACGAGGACGAACCCGGCGAGACCGGCGATCTGGTCGAGCGTCTGATGGGCAAAAAACCCGAACTGCGGTTCCAATACATTCAGGAGAACGCGCGGTTTGTGGAGGAGTTGGATGTTTGATTTAGGATTTTTGTGGTTTCAATACCGACAATAATTCCAAAGCAATCTGATAACAAATTTCCAGTTCAATGTCTTTAAACTCATGTGGCCCCGAAATGTCAGAGGGTGACATTTCTAGCATATGAGGTTTTTTCGATAAAACGTGCAACGAACCGACATCACCTTGAGGCATCTGAACTTCAAACCTGACACCTCTCGTCGTGATGAAATATCTAATATTGGAAAACGCTCCCAATAGCAGCATTTCATAATTTCTATCCTTTATATTTTGGTCTACATGCCCTCCACCATCCTGATTTCGCATCGTGCGAATGAAGTCCATCCTACTTAATTTCAGTTGCCCCTGTAAGTTGATGATGCGTGTTTTTTTCCACCAAGTTTGGAAGTTGACGCGGCTGTCACTATTTACGACACCTACAGCGCCAAATCGGTTTTGCGCCGGAGTCGCTGACAATGAAATCTTTAGAGTTGGGAACCCAAAGTTCACCCAGCCTCTTTGGGGATTAGGAAAGTTCTCCCCGCTTAGCAATCCCAACGAGTTGGCAACAGCAGTGTTTTTTCCACCTTGATAGACTAATTGATAAATTGTCGTACAAAGCTGATAAGCTCTTGACCGCCGCCCGTCTTCGTATTCCTTTGAGAAGTCGTTGAGATCTCGAAAGAGCCGTTGATAGTGTCGTTCTATCCGTTTCATCTTGTCGTGCTACCTCAATCAATACAGCCATCAAAAAGTCAGCATAAAATACATCTAAACAACGATCACGCAGTTGGTTGGACAAAACAAGAAGTCAGCAATCAAAACAATCAAACTTTGCCGTCGTCTCGCGCCAACTTTGAGAGCGGACATGAAACACGCCCGCCCATGGGGGCAGGTCAGCCGCGTGCTTGATGCCTTGCATCAAGCATTGACTAGGCGGAAGACACCCCCACATCACACGCGCCCTCAAAAAACCAAAATCTACTGCAATTCAAATCCCTTCGGTTTACTAATCAAACCAAGACCCGGCTTCCCTGTGACAAGCTGGCTTGGATTTAATGATTAAGGATTTGCAATGGCCCGACTTTATGACAGTCGAAAACGTGTTCTCGTAACCGGTGGGGCCGGGTTTCTGGGCTCGCATCTGTGCGACCGGCTTCTGGATCAGGGGCACGAGGTTTTGTGCGTCGACAACCTGTTCACCGGCACCAAGCGCAATATCGACCATCTGCACAGCAACCCGCGGTTCGAGTTCATGCGCCACGATGTGACCTTCCCGTTGTTTGTGGAAGTGGACGAGATCTATAACCTCGCCTGCCCCGCCTCGCCCGTGCATTACCAGCACGATCCAGTGCAGACGACCAAGACCAGCGTGCATGGCGCGATCAACATGCTGGGGCTGGCGAAACGGCTGAAATGCAAGATCTTTCAGGCCTCGACCTCTGAGGTCTATGGCGACCCGACCATCCATCCGCAGACCGAAGACTATTGGGGCAACGTCAACCCGGTTGGGCCGCGGTCCTGTTATGACGAGGGCAAGCGCTGCGCCGAGACCTTGTTCTTCGACTATCACCGTCAGATGGGGCTTGAGATCAAGGTCGCCCGCATCTTCAACACGTACGGCCCCCGAATGCACCCCGCCGACGGGCGCGTTGTGTCGAATTTCATCATGCAGGCCCTGACCGGCGAGGCGATCACCATCTTTGGCGACGGAACGCAGACCCGGTCATTCTGTTACGTGGATGATCTGATCGAAGGGTTCATCCGCCTGATGGATACTGGCAAGGAGGTCACCGGCCCGGTCAATCTGGGCAATCCCAACGAATTCTCGATGAACGAGCTGGCCCGCGAGGTGCAGGCGCTTGTTGGCGCGGAAACCCCCATCAGTTTCAGGGAGTTGCCCGAGGATGACCCAAAACAACGTCAGCCCGATATCACGCTGGCGCGGACCCTTCTGAACTGGGAGCCTACGGTGCAGCTGAAGGAAGGGTTGGATGCAACGATCCGGTATTTCCGGGCGCTTCAATCAGAAGGCGCAGCCGGATAACGCGTCTCGCCGTGGCTCAGAGAATGGATCAGACCGCCGTGCCGATCAGCGCGACGCCAATCGCCATGAGGACCGCGGCGCCCAGGCGTCGCATCCAGTTGCCTTCCTTCAGGAAAATGAACCCGATCAGCGCCGCAAAGATGACCGAGGTTTCCCGCAGGGCCGAAACCGCCCCCAGCGGCGCAAAGTTCTTGGCGTAAAGCACCAGACCATACGCTGTCATAGAAACCAGCCCGCCTAAAAGGCCCGTCATCCATATTCTGGCTGGTAGGTCTTTCAGGGTGGCGCGTTTCCTGACTCCGACAAACCCTGCAATGAACAGGTGCAGAAAGGCCCCCCACGCCCAATAGCTGAGCGTATTGCCTGACAGCCGCACCCCGATGCCGTCAACGACCGAATAGATCGAAATGCAAAACCCGGTTCCCAGCGCGAATCCCAGCGCGCTGCGCCCGACGCCCGAACGCAGCGCGGCCCAGCTGCTCAGCTGAATGCCAACTGCGATCAGGGCGATTCCGCCCCAGGCTTGCCAGGGCAGAATTTCGCCCACCAGCGCCATCGCCCAAAGCGAGACCAGCGCCGGAACAATCCCGCGTGCTATGGGGTAAACCACACTCAGATCGCCATGCTGGTAGGCCTTGCTCAGCATGAAGTAATAGCCGAAATGCACGACGGTCGAGAGCAGGATATAGACAAAGCTCTGTGTGTTCGGCAGGGGCAGCACCAACACCATTACCGCTGCCGGCAACACCTGACCCAACGCGACCAGACCCAGCATGGTGGTGCGGTCCGCCGCCGTTTTCACGATGGCATTCCATACGGCATGCAGCAACGCCGCCGACAGAATAATCAGAGTGACGAACAGGGTCATGCCCGACCTTTCCCGCAGAATACGCGCAACAAGGGTCTTGGGCCCTATTCACTTGGGCGTGGTGTCTGTCAAAACCGGGATTTTTGTCAAGCGGGATTCCAGTGGTTAAAGTACCGCCACTGTCGGGGATGTGTCCGCAAGCCGCTCCTGGTTTCGTACTGTGCGCCGGTGTCTGGTAAGAAGTTACAACTGCACGTGATCCCGGTTGCAGGCAGCGTGCGACGTTCTAAGATCGTGCACATGAGTTTTGTGACTGACAACCAATTGCCCCTGCTTATCCTGTTTTTTCTGTCAGGATCGATCGGCACCGCCTTTTTGTTCCGTAAACCAGCAGGGCACAGGGCATGGAAACTGGCCGATCTGGTCTGGGTCGTGCTGGGTGGTATCGGCGCATTGGTGGCTGTTCTGGCGGGGCTTTATACGTCGGACAGTTCGCGACTGGATCGCCAGATTGATGTAGCCTACGCCGCAACATTGGCATTCGACCGGGATGCCGCACGGTTTCGTCTGCGTTTCTGCGACCCTGCTTACGATCCTGATACGGCAGTGCTGTGCGACAAGGTTGAATTTTTGTCGGCATCAACTGCCAGCAACTCGGAATTGCCCCTGTTCATCGCTGTAACCAACGAAGTGGCCCCCCTGCAGGGACTGCACTTCCTGTTCGGAAGTCAGGGCAAAGATGAAATGGACGAGCTGCGGGATATGACGGCCAAAGCTGATGCTTTCGATATCGACCAGTTCCTCGTTTTCACGTCTCTGGACGACAAAACACAGGTGGCCATCGACAACATGCGCCGCAAGGTGCCCGCGATTGCCGGAGATTATCAGATCCTGGCACAAAGCTATGACGACCTGATCCAGCAAGTCGGCAAGTTGAAGGACGAGTGGGAATACCTGCAGGCCAATGCCCATATTCTGGTTCTGCAAATCGTGGCGCTTTGTCTTGTTAGCTTTGCGGCCCCGTTTCGACTGGGAAAATCTTTGGTCGAGTTGCGCCGGGCGCTTAACGTCGATAGCCCCGCGCCAGCACCCGTGGATCAACCCCCAGAAAATAGCGCAGAAGTGTCCACAAGTTCCGTGCACCCCGCCGAAACCAACCTGCCTGTTCATAGCGCTCCGCGCTCGTAAAGGCACGCGACCCGAGTATCTCGATCCGTGGCAATGCGCGCACCAGCGCGACGTCTTCCATCAAGGGTTGGTCCGGATACCCACCAGCCGCCAGATAGACATCACGCGGAACCAGCAACCCCTGATCTCCGTAAGGTAAACCGAACAGACTGCTGCGCAGATTGGCCCATCCGGCCACCCAGGCCTGCGCAAACCCACGCGCGCGAAAAGCCAACCGAAACGCCGCTGGTGCGTTGGATGGCAGATGGGCGCTTACGCTCGTGGCCCATCCCTGTTGCAGCACGGTATCGGCATGAAGGATTAACAACCATTCACCATCAGCCTGCGCACACCCCCGGCGCAATTGACCACCGCGCGATGGCTCTCCTTTAAGAACAAGCGCGCCAACATCTTCTGCAATTCTCAAAGTCTGGTCTGTTGAACCTGCGTCGCTGACGATCAGGTCCCTGATCAGCCCGGAATGCACCCCTTCCATCAGGGCTTCTAGGCAGGCAGGCAAGGAACCGGCGGCATTCAAGGTTGGAATCACTACAGTGACGGGTGCGGGCACGTCCGATAACCTCTGGTCTTGACTGCAGGACTTCCTATATCACGAGGCCAAAGGCAATGACGAGGACCAAGCCATGCCCACCCGCCGCATCCTGCGCCTGACCGGCTCGGACACCGAAAACTTTCTGCAGGACCTTGTCACCAATGACGTTCGGGGGCTGGGCAATGGGCTTGTTTATACGGCGTTGCTTACTCCACAGGGCAAGTATCTGGCAGATTTCTTTCTGAAACGCGATAACGGTGGCGTGCTGCTGGACGTGGCCGAGCCACTTGCGGATGACCTGATCAAGCGCCTGAACATGTACAAACTCCGCGCGGATGTGGTGATCGAAGGCACGAATCTACATCTACAACGCGGCACAGGTCCAGCACCGGACACCGCCCTGCCCGACCCCCGTCACCCGGATATGGGTTGGCGTGTCTATTCGACAGCCCCAGAAGGCGATGACGGAACCGACTGGGACGCGCTGCGCGTTCGACACTGCATCCCCGAGGCTGGGGTCGAACTGACGCCAGACAGCTATATCCTCGAATCCGGGTTTGAGGCGCTGAATGGTGTGGACTTCAAAAAGGGTTGCTATGTCGGTCAGGAAGTGACTGCGCGCATGAAGCACAAGACCGAATTGCGCAAAGGCTTGCGGCGGGTCTTTGTCGAAGGCTCGGTTCCGGTGGGTACTGAGATTGCCGCAAACGGTAAACCCGTCGGCACCCTGTTCACGCAATCAGGCGGACACGGAATCGCGTATCTGCGCTTTGACCGTGCGAATGCAGACATGATGGCCGGAGACATCGTGGTTCGCCTGACGGATCAAGCGTAACTTGTTGCCAAATCGGCACGGCCTTATCCGCCGTTTATTTCGTAAAGTTTGAACCCGTTACCCAGCCCTGCCAATGTGTCGGCACAGGGGCAACACGGATACCCGCATGTTTCAGCTTTACTCCGCGATTTGGCGCGCCAGCGCCGGACGGCAGATTGTCCTCATTCTGTTATCCATTGCCATTGCTGCGCTTGCCGCGGTTCCGCTTGAATTTCAACGCGATATTGTCAACCACCTTACGTCCAACGATCTTCATGTCGAAAAGCTGGTTCTGCTGGGCATCGGCATGATGATAGTCATCCTGCTAAGCCTCGCCCTGAAATGGGTTCTGGGTTTTCGCGCGGGTACATTGGGCGAAGACATGATCCGGCTGATCCGGCAACGCTTGCTCTGGCGCGCGACCGACCTGAAGGAAACGGGTGAAAATCTGCGCAAGGGCACCATGACGACCGCCATCTCGGCCGAAGCCGAGGAACTGGGCAAGTTTGCAGGGGGCGCATTTTCGGACCCGGTGGTTCAGGTTGGAACGCTGATCAGCGTGATCGGGTATATATCCTCAACGCAGCCAGGCCTTGGCCTTATCGCGTTTTCCATGATTGTGCCCCAGATCATTATCGTTCTGGTGTCGCAACGCAAAGTGAACACGTTCGTCGCCGAACGCGTCCGCCTTTTGCGCAGCGCCACTGATAGGCTGACCACCGAGGATATCGATGCCGTCGAGCGGGATATCAATGCCCTGTTCGACGACATCTATGACACAAGGCGGCGCATGTTTCTTTGGAAGCTTTCGGCCAAGTTCCTATTGAGCGTAATCAACGGCGCCGGAACCGTAGGTATTCTGATGTTGGGCGGTTATCTGGTGCTGCAAGGAAAGACCGATGTCGGCACGGTGGTGGCCGCGACCAGCGGGCTTGGCCGGATACAGGGCCCGACCGCGTTCCTGATCGCCTTTTACAGACAAGTCAGTGCCAACCGCATCAAATACGAGCTGATGCTAGAACTATTCGGCCCGGACCCCGCGCATTACCGGTACCGCAACAGTGCATAAAAAAGACCGCGCAGCAGCTGTCTGCGCGGTCTGACATTAATAGCGACGAAACGTCACGCGCGTTCGGAATATTCCATCGTTTCGGTGTTCACGATGATCATTTCATCCTGACCGATGAACGGCGGCACCATGACTTTCACGCCATTGTCCAGAATTGCAGGCTTGAACGAGTTCGCGGCAGTCTGACCTTTGACGACCGGCTCAGTTTCGACGATCTTGCAGGTCACTTTCTGCGGCAGCGTCGCGTTCAGCGCTTCACTTTCGTAGAATTCGACAACAATCGTCATGCCATCTTGAAGGAACGGACGACGCTCGCCCAGCAAATCCGCTGGCAATTCAATCTGTTCGTATGTTTCGGCATCCATGAAGACCAGCATGCCATCGGTTTCATACAGGAACTGCTGATCCTTCTGCTCAAGGCGCACACGCTCAACCTTGTCAGCTGAGCGGAACCGTTCGTTCAGTTTCGAACCATTGCGCAGGTTGCGCAGTTCGACCTGCGCGAAAGCGCCGCCCTTGCCAGGCTTCACATGGTCAACCTTGACCGCGGCCCAAAGGCCGTCGTTATGCTCAAGCACATTGCCGGGGCGAATTTCGTTCCCATTTATCTTGGGCATTACATAAATCCTTCACAAACGGTTGATGCGTCAGTTGCGCCTCCTATATCTGGCGGGAACATACCTGACAAGACAACCAAACCTAGTGCTGCAGGTGCAGCGAGATATGCAAGTGACGCAACGCAACTATGCATATTAGCTGTATCCGAATCGCACTTTATCGGTCATAAGGACCGTCACGCCGAAAATTGCAAGAGCAAGAAAAACAAGGAAGACGAGATGAGAGATTTCGTTGACGGCACTGCCTTTAACAACGAACAAGGCAATCGTGCTCGCAAACTTTTCGCGGCCGTTGTGTTGGCCGCACTCGATGACGCCATTGCCGATGACAAGAAGTATGGCAATGGCCCGGAACAAATCGCCCGTTGGGCGCGCTCGCGCGATGGACGCGAAGTGCTGTCTTGCGCGGGAATCGACCCGAACGAGCGGGTTGTCAGCGGACTGATGGAGTTCGTTGGCCGTGGCGTGCGGACCTCGGTCGCGCTGTCGCGTGAAGAAAGCGAGCGTCGCAATGCCGCTCAGCAGGCTGAAGCTGCCTGATCCAAGGCTGTTTCAACTCAGAAAAAACGCGCTCTGCCATCAGAGCGCGTTTTTCTATGCGTATCCCACCACGATCCTGGGCGTCAGGGTGAGTTCGGGGCTTCCCCTGCCCGCCCAAATCAGGTCATCTGCGCCTTGACAGGTAGGAGACAACCCATGGTTCGCGCCATCATGATTCAAGGCACCGGCAGCAATGTCGGAAAATCCGTTCTGGTGGCGGGGCTTGCGCGGGCTTTTACACGGCGGGGTCATCGGGTTGCGCCCTTCAAGCCGCAGAACATGTCGAACAATGCTGCTGTTACGGAAAACGGTGGGGAAATCGGTCGCGCGCAGGCCCTTCAGGCACGGGCGGCAAGGCGGGCGACACATACCGATATGAACCCTGTATTGCTGAAACCCGAAACAGATACCGGCGCGCAGATCATTGTTCAGGGGCAGCGCGCGGGCACCATGAAAGCCGGTGATTACCGCAAGGATAAATCCAGACTGCTAAGCGCCGCATTGGAAAGCTTTGACCGATTGTGCAGCGACGCGGATCTGGTTCTGATCGAAGGGGCGGGCAGCCCGGCCGAAACAAACCTGCGCAAGGGTGACATCGCCAATATGGGTTTTGCCTGCGCTGCGAATATTCCGGTGATACTTGTCGGCGACATTCACCGCGGCGGTGTGATTGCACAAATCGTTGGCACTCAGGCGGTTCTGGATGACGGCGATCTTGCTCGAATTCAGGGCTTTGCCGTCAATCGGTTCAAGGGGGATGTATCCCTTTTTGACGAAGGGCGCGATGATATCGCCTCTCGAACGGGATGGCCCTGTCTGGGGGTTGTGCCATGGTTTCAAGACGCCTGGAAGCTTCCGGCCGAAGATATGATGGACATCCGTTCTCACACAGGCGGCACATGCAAGGTTGTTGTGCCACAACTTGAACGGATGGCGAATTTCGACGACCTTGATCCCTTGTCTGCCGAACCCGGAGTGAGCGTCGAGATCATTCCGGCCGGACACCCTTTGCCGGGCGATGCCGATCTGGTTTTGCTACCGGGCAGCAAGTCAACCATCGGAGATCTGGCCTATTTCCGTGTACAAGGCTGGGACATCGACCTGTTTGGTCATGTCCGGCGCGGCGGGCATGTGCTGGGTCTTTGCGGTGGCTTTCAGATGCTGGGCAAGACCATTTCCGACCCCGATGGCGTGGACGGTCGACCGGGTAAGGTCGAAGGGTTGGGGTTGCTGGATGTAGACACGGTCATGGGAGGGCAAAAGCAAGTTGTTCTGCGTACGGCCCATGCCTTGCCGGACCGAGAGCCGGTCACCGGATACGAAATCCACATGGGCCATACAGACGGGCCGGATTGCACCAATGCATGGCTTGAGGTCGAAGGCCGCCCTGAAGGCGCGGCCAGCGCAAACGGGCGGATCAAGGGAAGTTATCTGCACGGTATCTTTTCGTCCGACGCATTCCGGGCGCGGTATTTGTCAACGATAGGCGTGACCTCGGACCTGTCCTATGAGGACGGCGTCGAGCAAGCGCTGGACGATCTGGCCGATCATCTGGAGCGCCACATGGACCTTGACCTGCTGTTCAGCCTCGCGCAGCCCCCGCACAGCGGGTGATCGCTACTCCAGATCCTGAGCCGCAAGAGCGCGGGCGATCTCTCGCCTGACCATCTTGCGCACATTTCGTGTAATCCGCTCGCCCATCGTTCCTTGCAGCTCGGCGCGGACAACCTCTGCGATCAGGGTGCGCAGTGCGTCTTCATCCATGTCGATCGTCCTGACATTTTCGTCGGAATCAGGTTCTTCGGCATCGGCATCAGACACAACAGCCTGAGACGACCGGATGAATTCCGCCTGACCAGATGCGTCTTCGTCCTGCTGAACCGCCGCTGGTTCGTCACCACCGACAGCATCAATCGACATCGCAGCGGCAAATTCTTCTTCGACATCCCATGGCAGCGCGTGTGACGGTGTGCCCGAATATGCATCCTGGCTGTCACCGTCCGGTTCCCACTGATCTTCTGTTTGCGCAATTGCCGCTTCCAGCGCTTCGATCTTTGCACTCAGGCTGCTTGTTGCATCATCCGACGGAGCGCGTTTCGTCTCGGCGGCTTCTGGCTTGTCCTGGTCAGCGTTCGCAGGTTGACCCGTCTGAACGATGTCACAGGTGCGTAACAACATGGGCTTGGCGGCATCTGAAACTTCGGCTTCCGACACAGCTTTAGCGGGAATCACCCCCAATTGATCTGGTGTGCTGATGCGCAATGCATCAGTAAGCACCAGCCGCCCCGGCTTGCGTGCTTTAGTCGTTTGATCCGAGACGGTTTTATCACGACTGTCTTCACTGACCAGACGTTTGACCGAAGACAGAACGTCTTCGATCCCTGCTTTCACGACATTATCAGACATTGTTCTCTACCGCTCTATCCTTGGATCGAGTGTAGCCAAACAATCCGCGCCTCACAACAAATAGTATTGTCGATCAGTCCCGGCGCAATGCTTTGAGAACGCGATCCAGATCCTTGCTTTGCTTGCTGACCTGTGCCGGCGCATTCTTGACCAGATTGTAATACAATGTCGGATCATAGATTTGCACCGCCAACCCAAGACGCTCGGCTGTCAGAAGGCCCTGCGCCTGCAACAACTGATAGGCAGCCCGCGACCGTTCGGTGCGCGAAGCGACTTCTGCCAGCTGTGCATCCAGCAAATCCTGCTGTGCATTCAATACATCCAGAGTTGTTCGCGCGCCCAGAGTCGCCTCTTCCCGGATGCCATCAAAAGCCACTTGCGAGGCGTTAACGCGCTCGGTTGATGCCCTCAGGCTGGCGCTGGCCGCCTGAAACGCCGCATACCGGTCGGTCACACCCTGCGTGATGTTCTTTTGAACGTTCAGCAGATTCGCACGCGAGGCATCCCGGCTGGCCATTGCGCGACGCACATTTGCCGCCAACCGGCCACCCGCGTAGATAGGTTGTGTGAAGTTCAGCGACACGGTCGCGTCGTTCACATAGTCATTATTGTCATAGCGCTCGGACACGCCAGCATCGGCATTCAGGCTGACATTCGGCCCAAGGTTTGCCCGCTGTTGCTGCACGACCAGATCAAACGCCCTGACCTGATGCTGAGCCGATAGAATGGCCGGGTGGTTGCGTTGCGCTAGATTCACAGCTTCTGCTTCGGAACGCGGCAGATTGGGCAGGCTCGGCTGACCAGCCGTTCGCCCCGGTGCCTTTCCGACTGCATTCACGTATTCGGCCTGCGCAATGCTCAATTCACCGCGTGCCACCGCCAGATCCGCCTGAGAGCTTGCCAGCTGTGCTTCGGACAACGCGACGTCGGTCCTGGTCACTTCACCAACTTCGAAGCGGTCATTCGACGCCCTAAGTTCCTCTGCCGACACATCCACGTTGTTCTGGCGGATCGCCACGGTCTCTTCCTGCAGCAGAACGCCCAGATAGGCATTTGCTGCGCGAATAAGTACCTGTTGTTCAATATCAATCAGGGTTTGCCGGGTCGACAGCACCGTTTCCTGCGCCGACTGCTTGCCTAGTACAGACGCGCCACCATCATACAAAAGCTGGCTCAGCGTCAGGCCCGAAAAGAACCGCGACGGTTCGTTTGTCGTCACGACATTATTGACCCGCGAACGGGTGTAATCCTGGCTGACCTGCACGGTCCAGTTGATGATTGGCCGCAACGCAGAAAGCGCAATGGCCACATCTTCATCCGCCGCGCGCAGCAACGCCCGGTTCTGTTCAAGCAAACCACTGGTGTTATACGCGCCGATGAACGCATCCGTTATGTTGTCTGCCCACGCTGCACGCCCTGGCATCACGCTCATGGCAAGTCCTGCGGTCACAGCAAACGCCCTGACCAGCTTACCTGTCGCCGAACCACGCATACCAAAATCCTCTCAAACGAAATTACACTGCCCTGCAGGCAGTTTGCGGCCTTCTTTTCAACTAATCAAGGCGATAGAAAAATCTATCGGCGGACTATAGCGAAAATGCACACTCTGCCGAAAAACCTTCCAAAACCGGCGCATTGGCATTGAACACATCACGCCAACTGACGCGGCCCCCGGTTTTTCGACCAATCCGAACTGTACCCAGGTTGCCGTTGACAAACAGGCACACGATCCGACCGTGGTCCTTGAGTTGATCCAACAGGGCATCGGGCACCTGCTCGACACCGCCCTGCACCATGATTGCATCATAGGGACCGTGTTCCGCCACACCCTGTTCCAGCGCGCCAACGTGAATGATAGCGTTAAGCACTTCGGCTTCGGCCAAGAGGTTTTGCGCCTCGGTTGCAAGGGTTTCGTCGCATTCAACACCCACGACCAACTCAGCCATCCGTGCGGTAACAGCCGTGGAATACCCCATTGCCGGAGCGATATCTAAGACCATCTCATCCTTGGATATGTTCAACACGTCCAGCATTTTAGCCAGGGTCCGCGGCTCCAGCATGCTGCGCCCGCCACCCAGATCAATCAGGCCGTCCACATAGGCCGCCTCGCGCTGAGAATCGGGTACGAAGCTTTCGCGCGGAACACTCAGCATCGCCTCAATGATCGGGAACTTGGTGACGTCAGAGGGGCGGATCTGCGTATCAACCATTGTGCGGCGCCGGGCTGCGAAGTCAGTCATTGGATATCTCGTCTCATTCCCAAAGATGTCGGGCTTGTGCCATATCCTGAACCTTCCAGCAACGCCCCTGTTGCCGCAACCTGAATCGTGATCACCTTCTTGAGCGTAGACTTCGGCAAATTTCGGTCTTGCCGGCAAATTCGCACGCAATCCACTGGACGCCCCAGAGGAAAGCTGTTAAAAACCCAGTCACACCACAGCAAGTATTTGATTTTACTTGAAAAGGCGAGTTGGCGGAGTGGTGACGCAGCGGATTGCAAATCCGTGTACACCGGTTCGATTCCGGTACTCGCCTCCAATAAAATCAATGACTTGCGTCATCCTTCCTCTCCTTCACTGCCATTTTTGAAACAACCGTTGAAACTTTCACGTTTCGGTCTTGCTTCGTTCCAACTGATTTCTTGCTTCTTGAGCGCGCTTGGCGAGCTCTCTTTGTCGGATCGGCCCGCCGTATTTTTTGAGCATCTCAACGCCTGAGTGACCGGTGACGGCTTTGACCATCTCGTCATCACATCCGGCCAGATACAGCTCGATCGTCGCATTTTTCCTGAGCCCGTGCGTTTTGTAGTAGCTCGCCTTCTCGTGCTTCATCTTCTTTTTGATGGTGCGCATTTCCTCCGCAACGATCCGGTAGCTCACTGGTCGACCCTTGGCGTCGGTCACAACGGTGCCGTCCGTTCGTGCGAGCCCGTCGAGATGGGTTTTCAGGCGGTCGGTGAGCGGGATCCAAAGAGGCTTATCAGTTTTGCCCTGCGTGAAATCGAATCCTTCATCCGAGAAGTGCTCCCACTTCATCTTCACGACATCGCCAATACGCTGGCCTGTTCCAACGCAAAGCTCGTAAACCAGCCGCGCCCTCTTTGAAGCCAGCGCTTCGAACTCGGCACGAACATCATCTGGCCAAGGCTCCCAGCCGTCGCTCTGCTGCTTGAAAAGCGGGATGCCCTTTGCCGGATTGCCGTGCTCTTTCTTGATGAAGCCGATCAACCGGGCGTGATTCATCAAGACGACCATAACCTGAACGAGATAGTTGGCTTGCCTCCAATTATCCGCATTGGCCCGGTGCAGTTCATAAATGTGGTGGGTTTCGATCCTAGCCGGGTCTTTGTCGGCCCAGATCTCACGAATGTGGCTGATATACCGCCGATAGTCGGATCTCGTACGGGGCTTCAGCTTCTTGTAGGCGTCGCTCTCGTAGTAGCTAAGAATCAACGCCTCAAAATTGCGTTTCACCGGCGCTGGCGCTGGTTTTCCCTTCAGCAGGCGATTGTAATGATCCCAAAATTCCGGCGTGCCCGCTTCCTCGTGCATCATGACCGAGATACCGCGTGAACGCCGGATGAACCGTAGGTAGCCCCTGTCATTATAAACGTATTTTGGCAGGCTCTTTCGGGTCATTCGCCCATTCTCAAGTCACTATTGAGAAAGTCGTCGGCTGCCTCTGGCGCGACCATGTTGGCATCGACGATGACACTGCCATCAGGCTTGATCTCGAACTTCGCGCGCTGCCAGCCTGCCTCCCGCGCCTCACGGATGAAGGCCGAGGCTGCCTGCTTCGCCTTTGTCTGTGCACTAGCTTTGGTCATCTTATCGACACCTCTCTCACCTCGTTAACAACGCGCATTATCACATTGATCCATATTGATATTTCCGATTGCTCCGCGCGTAGAACGTCTGTCTTTCGCCGCGCGAATGGCGCGGATCACTTCTGAATTTTGGGAGTCTTCCCGCAACTCTGGGCGCGTTCATTACATGACGGCGCTGCGGCAGAACTGATGGACAAAATCCACGAGCTTGAGCGACAGGTGATTGCAGGGCTGATCGGAGCCAGCCGTCCAGACTGGCCACCAGAAGACTGCGAGTCACTAGCTCTTCACGTCACTGCAGCAATTGAAGGGCTTACTTTGTTCATCGGGCGAAACAAGAAATCACATGGCATCTATGCAGCGCCTGAACAGGAGATTGCACGCGTACTGAGAGTTGTGCTGGGAACCAAAAGCCGTCCGAGCCAGCGCGAAATTTGAGAGCTAAATTGAGTGGTCAGTCTGGGCTCTTTGCGGTCATTCGCTGAAGATGGCCTGATTGACTGCAATGCGCAGAAAAAGTAGACTTTGCAAAGTCCTGTTGTTCTACTTCAATCGCCCTTTGACACAAATCTTTTCCGAGTGAGATCACCCCGTGCTAGAAAACAATCCGGGTTCTTAAACCAAACAGAGTAATGCTATCCTGGTCAGGGTTCAGAAGCGGGTTGGAGATGAATTGTATCGACGGCGTGATCTGCAGCCCGGGTGAGATTGAAAAGCGATAGAATGCTTCAAGCGTGAACTGATCGCCGTCTTTGCCTCTTGCCTCAGCCCAGTTCAGACCCAGCCCGGCCAAATCGGTATTGTGACCGTAATAGCCGATACCGGCAGAAATGGACCGATCATAGAGTGCTGCTGTCCCTTTTGAGGCGCCTGCCCGAAAGAATGGCATCCACTTATTGTCAACAAACCATGCAGCAGAAAACGCGGCGCCGTAATCTTCTGGACGGCTACCATCATCAGCCGCGTCCGCATGCCAGAGGGTCAGATGGATATTGTCGAAGTAGATGCGATCAAAGCCAGAAGTGTAGCCGAGTTCGAGTGATTTGAATAAATTACCATCGCTGAACACATCAAGGTTTGGATCAGACGGGTCGGCATTTGCGTCTGAGACGCTCGCGACGGCGTAAAGGTTATCGCTCAGCTTTACCCCACCGGCAATGCCAATGCCTTGGTTGGGCGTGTTAATCGTCGGGTTGGTGTTGAAGGACAGGTTTTGGAAACCACTGTAGGGGCTTACCAACCCGTAAATATCCACAAAGTCGGTTACATCAATCTGCCCGACTTGCAGCGTCCACGAACCGTTCTCGGCCCTTTGGGTCCAGAACAGGTTGGTCAATAACAAACCATTATCGTTGAAGGCCGTCCCAGTGATCGAAAGCGCTCCGCCATCCAGCCCGAGAAACTGTGGGGCAACATCGGTATAGCTGTGCCGGTTTTCAATCTTGAATGTCAGGGAACCCCGTTCAGTTGCCTGCCAACTTCCGTAGATACGAGCGATTCCACTTGCGGCTTCACCAGTTCCCAAATCTGCATTCGTGGTTTGGCCCAGTGCCAAGTAATCCACGTTGAACCGAAACCCACCCTCAGCCAGCCGGTCTTTCCACTGAAACCAACCCGGAGCGATGTTGCGTGGAAAATCGGAACGGTACTGTGGGTCGGTCAGTCCATCTCCGGGCTGTAGATCAGCCTCGACCGAAGAAGGCCCAGACAGTCCTTGTGCCGAGGCAGCGCCAGCAACCGCAACACTCAATGTGACAACGAGAAGTCTTATCATTCAGACGCCTTTGCCCCGCCGGTCTTGCGATGACCCGCTGCAAGGATGCGATCAGCAATCGATGCCGCCCAATCATTTGTTGTTGGCGTGCTGGTCATCAGATCTCGCATCGTTTCAGTCTGCGAGACCTCCAAAACATAGCTGGAGCTCATTGGCACATTGCCGTCTACGATGCGGAAAGTGTAATTTGTTTCTTCAATTGACAGTTTGCCTGTCAGCCGCACCGGTTCGTGCATAGTAGTGGGGCTCCAGTCGTCAAATACTCGCGCCCGGATCATCTGATTGGCGTTTGGCGGTGGGGTATGGCTGCACATGCCGCGTATGGGAACGAGGTAGACGACAGTGGTCCCGTCCGCTTCGAAAGGCGCTGGGATAGCGTAACCCGCCAATGTAACGATTTGACCATCAAGGTTCGGATTAGCCGCTGTTGCTGCTTTCTTGCGCCGGTCGGCGACGGTCCAGCGTTGGTCGATCAGCCAATCTGCATCAATCCCGTCTTCAGACAGTTCCTCAAGTGCCGCATTGATTTTTGCGGCACCGTCAGCCATCTGAGCCTCGCTGAGAGTGGCGTCGTTCAGCAGCTCCCTGTTTCGTACGATCGCCCGCAAGGATTCGATCTGTTGATAGTTCAAATCCTCAAAAGGATCCTCATAGGTTTGTGCCGACGGATCGATCAGATCCTGCCAGGCGATCTGCTCAGCCGTAGCGGGCGCGGCGAGCGGAACAAACAGCGTCAGAATGCTCATAGTCAGCAAACGATGCATCTCTTTCTCCAAAAAGTGTTTCGCGGGGCGGCCGAGGTAGAAAACCGCCCCGCAGGATCATCGGGTCAGCGTGTTCGTGTACATCACACCACCCAATTCAAATGTTTATGGATAAACAGCTGGTTCACGAACTGCCGGTCGGTACATAATGCTGTCGGTATCGACCATGGTGTTCTTGTAGGCGCGGCCATCCTTCATCACGAGTTGCAGCTTGCTCTCATCCAGGATCAGGTTGATGTCCTCAAGCGGGTTGCCGTCCCAGATCAGGATGTCGGCATAGCTGTCAGGCGCGATCTGGCCCAAGTTATAGGTCGGATAGGGGTCTTTTGGACCAGACCACTTGAGCACGATCCCCGCGTTGCCGGTCCAGTGCTTCAAGGCCTGCGCAGGGCTGAAACCCGCATCGACGTTGCAGGTGATGTCCTCCTTGATCTTCTCGACCAGTCCAGGGCTGAACATGTCCGACCCCCCCACAATGAACATGCCGTACTCATTCATCCACTTGGACATCCGGCGCACGCCTTCGCCGGCCGCTACGCCCTTGAGCTTCTGTTCATGTGTGAAGAATGCCGGCATGGAATCATAGCTACCGAAGGACTTGACGCTCATAAAGCACTGGAAGCTCCAGACAATGTCCTTGGTTTCATTGTATTTTGCGACCATTTTCTTCACCATGTCCTCGGAGATCAGGAAGCCATGTTCGAAAGAGCGGGTACCGAGCCTCAGGTGCCTCTCGTAGCTTTCGTCGTGGTACGCATGCACGGCCACATAAGTGCCGTTGTCACGTGCGATTTCGACTGCCCGGGCAACCTCGTCCTCGGCGAGCCCAAGAATCTCGAGCGGATCGAACTCGCTTGCAACTCCTCCGCCGCCCATGACCTTGAGAAAAGCCGCTCCCCGGCGCAAGTTTAGACGCGCAGCAAGCGTAACATCATCCACTCCGTCGACCACCCAAGTGTTGCCGGTCGCCTGCGCCATATCCAAACCGTTTTCGAGTATGTGGGGCGGTACGTTCCTTCCCGCCCAGTCACTGTGACCGCCAGTCTGGCCAATGGCGCCACCGGAGGAATATACCCGCGGTCCGCGAATGAGGCCCATATCGATGGCCTTGGCGACATCCAGCGGATCGCCGGCGATGTCCCGAACCGTCGTGATCCCCTTCATCAGCATGTGATCGTTCATGTATTGGATGGCAATTGCTCCACCAGCCGCGCCGTCCCAGCGGGTCTGATAGGCTGCTGTGCCTTCGGGCGCGTTGAGCATCACGTGTTGGTGCATATCGATCAGACCGGGCGTCATCACTTTTCCAGTTGCTTCGATGACGAAGGCGCCCTCTACCTCGATCGGATCGGTGGAGACCTGAGTTATGACGTTGCCCTCGACGAGCACGTTGGCATCCTCGATCAGATCCGGGCCGAACCCGTCGAACACATCGACATTGGTGAACAGGATCGGCGGCGGCGTATTATCCTGCGAAGCCGCAGGTGACGCGATCGCTAGCACTGCAACGACCGCCGTTGCGGTTATTGTCTTGGACATGATTTGTCGGACTCCCCTGGTCTTGTTTCGGCATGTGGGAGCCTCGGCCGACCATCGATTACTTTTTTGAGTGCCTCGCGCACAGAATAATCATAGGCGGCAATGTTAGCTCCTCGCACTAAAAGCGTACTAGGTGCGAAAGAGGCCGCCTAACAGTATTCCGGTTTTAGGATGAAATGGTAAATTTGCGGTCGCAAAATGGTAAATGCCTTGCGATACTGCGTCGTGTGCGCTCCGATAATGGTGGAAGGTGTTGGTCGCAGTTGTAAAACTTAGGTACGCGCTGAACTTCGCAATTGCCTGCGAAGACGCTTGCTGTGACCCAATGAAACTCCTGCAAGCTGTCGATATCGACGAACGTATGATGCAAGATCCGGAGTTGATGATCGCGGAGCACCAACTCTGGACAATCGCAAGCGAAGCCGCAACGAGTACCGGAAAATTCGACATCGGCTTTGATGCCGGATCCGTTTCCAGCGTGCAGATGCATGGTACCCTGCGGCAACTTTATGATCAGAAAACACTTATCGAACGCTTGGCCACCTTCTGCAATATGGCAAAGCTGGAATACAGCAGAGCCGATTTCTTTGTTCGCCCGGTCTGGAATGGTCTGGTTTTCGGCCGCAACGCCATTGTTGGCGATCGCGAGCAGGTCCGGCAGGTTGAACTTTATGTTCTTCAACTCATGCTAGAAACCGTCCGGAGTGCACTGGGGCCGTCCTGGGCTCCGAAGAGGCTGAACCTACAGTCGGATCATCACCTCGACCTCGAATGGCTTGCCCAATCCGCGGAAGCAAGACTTCGGTTTTCTCAGCCGGTCACGGAAATCCACATCGAACGCGGGGAAATGGTTTCAGAGGCCGTCATTTTGCCCGGTCCTGCCACGCATGATCAGATGGTTCCCACGACGCGCGCCATTGCCGCGCTGGTCTGCACCTACCTCCACGATTCTCGCTTGTCTCTGCAATTCATTGCGCGGTTGCTTGGCCTGAGTGACCGTCACCTGCAGCGCGATCTTCAAAAAGAAGGGACCAGCTTTTCTGAAATTCTGTCCGGGGAACGGACAAAAGCCGCAATAGACATGCTAAAGGTGCCAGAGTTAACGATATTTGAGATATCGAAATCCTTGGGTTACTCCAACCAGGCGCATTTCACGCGAGCTTTCATCAGAAGCACAGGAATGACACCATCTCAATTCAGGAGAGGCGTCTAAACTCAAAACATCTCTGCAAGCAAGATCTGCAATTTCGTTGGTTGCCAATGAGTTAAGACTCTTTGGGCTGAATGTAGCAATTGAGCTTGCACCAAATGTGGGCTCTGCATGCTCGATGTTGGAGCTGCAATTTGGCTTTTAGGAAAAATATAACTTGCGAGTTTTTTCTGCTCTCAAGCTGATCAAACATACAACGCGTTTCCACAGCTAGTGCTGACGACGGGAGTAATTGGAAACAAAAGCAGCTACTCGTCTATCGCAAACAATTGGCTTGTTTGCCCCGGTGTTGAGTGCCGAAAAGGGATGCAGCGAAGGATCGGTTTCGGATTGAGCCAATATACCGCATCCGAATGACCGGTTCGGTGAAGTGCGCTGCATCGCAATGATAGACGTGCCGCGCCTGTGAGCAGATGGTGCGCAAGCAAACACCCGGACAGGCAACGACGGAAAAGTCCCGCGGAGCACCCTTTCCCCCAACTGCCGGTTCTGCACTTGCAGCGAAAGTCCGGTCTGAGGAGTTGCACTGAAGCGACATCGGATGTTTGTGGAAGTCCAATAGGCAGCGATCTACACCTAACTTCGGGGTTATCCGGGGCGGGCTACCCGCCCCGGCCCCGCTGTCATTCGGTGACTGGATCTTCATCGCGGCGCGGGAAGGCGACCATTTCGACATCGGGGAACATGCTGTGTTTGACGTTGATCGAGGTGATGTTGCCACTGTCGTCGGTGTTGACGAAGAGGACGCCGCAGCGATCCCAGAAGTTCTTGCCGTCTTTTTCGCCGGATTTGACGTTCAGTTTCAGAGTTTGAGTAGCCATTTTTTGATCCTCACTTTGAGTGTTTCGATGAACATGACCAAAGCTGGCACCAAGGGGCTGTCAGCGAAAAACTTGCCTCGCGAGGAATGCGCTGGCGCAGGGGAATTTTCTTGTTGAAGTGGGGACTGCCCCGCGTCTGACACGGCTGCCCGCTTATGTTCAGCAATCAGAAACACGGCGTTGAGGACCTGAGTTTGGCCATCAATCTCTGGGCTTTCCCGCCAAAGCTGGCCTGGAACGCTGAAACTCCTGTATTGGGCCAGCAGATTGCTCTCAGTTAATATGACCTACCGACCATAAAGCGGAAATATGACCTGCGGATCATACGGCATGAAAGGCAGCCGCCCGACGCCGTACTCCAGCAACAATGGCTTCGGCCAATGGCTGCGGGAACCCATCCGGCAAGTCTGCAAGTGTCTTGTCCAAGGCGGGTTCAAGCTCCGTCGCGATGTTCGACAAGACCTCTTCCGCCAGCGCCACACCAAAACCAGCCGCTTTTGCAGCCTGCAGGAAATGGCGGGGCACCACCTCATTGATCCGGTAGTGCCCGTCGACTGCCATCGCGAGACGCATTCGATTCTGACGTATTTGACCGTCATCCACGGCCTTTTGCGCGCTCAGCACGTCATAAAGCGGGGTCATGAGGAAACCACCAGGGCGCAAAGCGATGCTGAAATTTTTGGCGTGCCCGTCCGTCGCGCCCAAGAGCCAGAACAGCACCTGCGCGCGAAAGAAGGCGCGCTGATCTGCCTCGGGGGCATCACTGCCCTTCAGCAACCCGACCCCTTCGGTGATCCCTGGCCCGCCATCCATTTGGTATTTTTGACTGGGTGGGACCGAGAGCGCCTGACAAAAGTCTTCCTGCGGCAGGCGGATCAATCGGCCATCCTTGGTCCAGCGCCTATCGAACCGCGTCACGACAAGGCTTCGCACGTCTTCGAAGTCGGCAATCTCGACCTCCGCCACATCCATGCCCATGGCGCGGCAAAAGTTCATGCAGAAATACTCGTTTTCGACGCTATCGGATAGATCAATCCCTGCGGGCAGAACGCCAAGCTGAGTTTTGAGGATATGTGTCGTTGGGGTGAGCCCCGATGGACGGATCCACGCGCCCTCATGGCGCAGAAGCGCCGTTTTCTCCTGCGCCCCTGCGATAGAAATGCGGAAGTCGTCTTCCTCGTCCAAGCCGAGCGGAGCACTTGCGAGATTGCGCAGCATATCGGCAATCTGTCCCTCGGAAACGGGCTCTCCCTCGAGTGTGCCGTCCTCTGGGACCTCACCAGAGACGAATTGCAAGGCCCCTACGCAATCGCGCCCGATCTTCTCCAGCATGTGCCAGGCGTCCGTACCGCCAGCGCGCACCCGGGCGGCTACGCGCTCTCGTATCGCCTGATTGTCCGGCAAGAGGTTTTCCAGGTAGGCAATGACAGGGCCACCTTGGTGCGCCTCTTCACGCAAAGGCAGCGAAAGCGAAATGGGCATGGAGTGTTCCCACGACAGCCAGTCCGGATCATAGGTGAAGTTAATTGCGCCCGAGCCTGCGAGACGCAAAGCCCCCACCAGCCTTCCATTCAGAAGCACCTGCATCGTGCCGCTACGCCCGCGTTTGGCCATCAGAAGATATCCTCGATTTCAAGCGAGCCACCGCGCTCCACCAACCGGAACTCAAGCCCAAGAGCCGCCATGACAGCGAGCACCGTGGCGAGCTTGGTTCCCGCGTCGCCATTCTCGAGCGACGAAATCGTCGCGACGCGCAAATTCGTGCGCGCGCTGATATCGCTTTGGGTCCAGCCGCGCGTTTTGCGCGTCCGGCGGAGTGCCTCGCCGATCTGCTCGGCCGTTCGTGCTGTGAGGTCCATGATGCGGCTCCTTTTACGGCACAGCGTAAATGAAAACAAATTACGCTGCAACGTAAATATTCACTTTTTACGCTATAGCGTATCACTCGAGCCGCACTCACGCCTGCAACCCCGCAGCGCGCACCTGTTCGGGCGTCACCAGCTTTGACACGATCAAATCCTCGATCTGCCGGTTTGTGATGTGGCGGCACAGGGGATGGCGCTCGTGGATCCATTCGGCAAGGCTGGCGCGCCCTTTGGCTTCGGCCTCTTGCGCCTTCTCGCGGTCAGCCTGCACCTGGGCAAGCCCCTTCTCCCACCGGCGCATCTTGAACCAGTTGTCCGAGAAACAGACCTTGCTGCGCGTGTAGCCTTCGCTTTCCTTGGCATAGGCTTTGATCGCTTGCTTCAGGTCATTGGGCTCCACACCGGCTTTCACAGCCGCTGCAATCAGGCGCAGACTGGTCCGCCGGTCTCGGATCCTGTCTTCGGGATAGGCCGCCAAGATCTTCTCAGCTTCAAGATCTTCAACCTCCTCCGCCGCCTCGCGCTTGCGCGTAGGTGGTTTATGGATGGTTTTAGGATGGTTTGGGGTCCACCGTGAACCCCGTACCCCGTTCACCGTGGACCCCGTACCGGGTTCAGGCTGGACGGGGTTCACAGTGACCCCCGTCTCAATGTCGGGCTCGGCAGTGGGTTCGAGCGCGGCCACGCGCTCCAGAACAATGCGGTAAATGACGGTGTAGCCGTTCTTGCAGTGCCGCCGCCCTGTCTCGATAAGAATGCCCTCACGCAGGAAGTCGATGATGGTGCGCTTCACCGTGCTCTCGCTGAGTTCTGTGTGGCGCTGGATCGTCCCCTTGGAGCACCAGATGCCAGAACCGTCATCGCTTGCCTTATCTGCCAGGAACATGATGATCTGCTTGCGCGCGGCGCTGCCAAAGCGGCGCTCGGCGCATTCATTTGCGATACGCCAGCTCATTGGACCACCTCGCAGGTCAGAGGCCACGAATAAGCCGACTGAGCGTTTGCGGTGTGGCGCTTGCTCATGCTAACGTACTGCGAAAGCTGACAGGCTTTTTCTATTTGGCCCCGGTTCACAGTTGCTGCTGTGACGGGGCCTTTTTCGTTTTGAACCGGCGAATTTGGCTTTGAAACTTTCGCTTTTTGTTCACTTTTTGTCAGGGGGTGTTTTGCACCCTTAAGCCGTTGTTTTCGCTTGCGCTCTTTCTGGATTGCAAATCCGTGTACACCGGTTCGATTCCGGTACTCGCCTCCAACTACATCCAAATCGCTGACTTGGCCCCGCAATACACGCTTGCGATGCTTGGTATTTTCAGACGTTCATGGCCCGCGATTCTGTCGAACTGCGGGCCAGATATGGCGTGTTTTTTCGGATCACCTTCCTACCTCTGCTCGTTCACGGGGCGCGATGTGGTTTGGTATGTGCCTGGCGTTCAGGCGCGCCCTTGTGGCACAACCTCGTATCCCGGCTCTTCCGGCTCATCATCCGTCATTTCGGCTGGGAAACCCGGGGCAGTGATATCCAGACCGGTTGCCTCTTCCAGCCGCTTGATAATATTTGGTGAAAGCTCGCGTTCGCCATAGCGTGCGATACCATCGTTAAAGATGTTGATCATCACCGGATTTATTTCCAGCGGCACCCCGGCGCGGTCGGCGACCTCCTGAAACAGACCGATATCCTTCTTCACCAGATCCATGGTGAAGGAAATATCGCGCGACCCGTTCAGGATGACCTGACTTTCGGTTTCGTGCACGAAGGACGTGCCGGACGAGATTTTGATCGCCTCATAGGTCGTGTTCAGATCCATCCCAGCAGCCTTTGCCGTAACCAGTGCTTCGGCACAGGTGATCAGGTTGGCGGTGGCAAGATAGTTGGTCATCACTTTCAGCACCGACGCCGAGCCCAGTTCACCGGTGTGCAAAACCCGGCGGCCCATTGTCGTCAGGAACGGCAGAATTCGTTCAAACGTTTCCCGGTCGCAGCCCGCAAAGATCGAGATATTGCCCGTCGCGGCACGGTGGCACCCGCCAGAAACCGGGCAATCGACGGCCGCACCGCCGCGCGATATGACTTCGGCACCCAGGCGTTTGACTTCCGCCTCGTCCGTGGTCGACATCTCCATCCAGATCTTGCCGGGGCCCGCTTCGGGCAACATCTCCTGCATGACTGCGTCCGATGCTGCCGGAGACGGCAGACAGGTGATCACCGCATCGCAATCGCGCATCAACTGGGCGGGCCCCTCTGCCGCCTTTGCGCCTTTGGCGACAAACTCGGCCACCAGATCCGCGTTCAGGTCATGCACAGTCAGATCAATACCGTTGCGCAAAAGGGATCCCGAAAGCTTGCCGCCTACGTTACCCAGACCGATAAATCCCACTTTCATATGACGCATCTCCAAGTTCGTCGTTTTCCCGTCATGCGACCACATACCGAACACGTTCTTCATGCCGCCGAACGACGCCTACAGGTCGCTTTTTTCACCTTGCCTTATTTGTTGCGCGCGAACCGCTTGACAAGCGGGTCAGCGGTGCCGCATGTCCCTGTCGTTGGTGTCGGCGACAGCCGATGAAAAGGGAATGCGTCAACGGTTCATCCGCCAAACGCAGCCGCCCCCGCGACCGTGACCGGAGAGGATGCCCAATGCCACTGGCCTGTGCCGGGAAGGCGGGACATCCGACAGAGCGACCGCTCTGGCATCCGCAAGCCGGGAGACCTGCCAACACCCGAAGTTGAAACCGGGCGGGGTGTTCCGGTGTCGGGTCCATGTGCAGACGTGGTGCCCGCATGAAACCCCGTCCCCCGCGAAGAGGATTTGGGGGGATGAGAGACATGACCGAGACCGCACCGGTAGAGCTACTGGTTTGCACGACTTGCCGCCGGGGTCTGCCTGTCGAGGATGACGCCGAGCGACCCGGCACATTGTTGCACCAGGCCCTGGAACAGGCTGCCTTGCCAGATGGTATCACTCTGAAACCGGTCGAATGCCTTTCGAACTGCGATCAGGGCTGTTCCATCGTTCTTCGGGGCGGGCCGGATCGCTGGACCTTTGTTTACGAGAACCTGAATGAAATCGATCATGTCGATGTCATCATCGATGGCGCGACCAAGTATCTGGCCACAGACGACGGTCTGGTGAAGTGGCGCGACCGTCCTGAACATTTCCGCAAAAACTGCGCCTCGCGCATTCCCCCGATTGGAGGCTGAGATCATGTCGAACCTAGAAAAACTTCCCGTCACCGTGATCACCGGCTTTCTGGGCTCGGGCAAAACCACGCTGGTGCGCCATCTGATGCAGAACCCGCAGGGCAAGCGCCTTGCGATTGTTGTTAACGAGTTTGGCGATGTGGGTGTTGATGGCGACATTCTGAAATCCTGCGCGATACCGGATTGCCCTGCGGAAAACATCATGGAACTGGCAAACGGCTGCATTTGCTGCACCGTGGCTGATGATTTCATCCCGACCATCGAGGCGCTGATGGCGCTGGAACCGCGCCCGGATCACATCCTGATCGAAACATCCGGCCTTGCACTGCCCAAACCGCTGCTGAAAGCATTTGATTGGCCTGATATCCGTTCGAAAATCACTGTTGATGGCGTGATCGCGCTGGCCGATGCCGAGGCCGTGGCCGCCGGTCGCTTTGCTCCGAACGTTGAAGCGGTGGATGCCCAACGGCTGGCTGATGACTCGATTGATCACGAAACACCCTTGTCCGAGGTGTTCGAGGATCAGATCTCGTGCGCGGATATCATCCTGCTGACCAAGCCCGATCTGGCAGGTCCCGAAGGTGTCGCGAAAGCTAAACAGATTATCGCCGCCGAGGCGCCGCGCCCGCTTCCCGTCGTCGAGGTTGCAGAGGGTGTCGTCGACGTACGTGTCGTGCTTGGCCTTGAGGCTGCCGCCGAAGATGACATGGACGCCCGCCCGTCACATCACGATGGCCATCACGATCATGAGCATGACGATTTCGAAAGCATCATCGTCGAGTTGCCGGAACAGACCGACCCGGCGGAACTGGTAGCCAGGATTGAACGTCTGGCAACTGAGCTGAATATTCTGCGCGTCAAAGGCTATGCCGCCGTCACAGGCAAACCGATGCGCCTGCTGGTTCAGGCTGTCGGCGCACGGGTTCGTCACCAATACGACCGCCCGTGGGAGCCCGGTGAGGAGCGCCGCTCGCGCCTGGTCGTGATTGCCGAGCATGACGACATCAAAGAGGCCGAGATCCGTGATATCCTCGTGGGTGTGACCGAGGTTGCCGAGTAAGTCATGCACGTCGTCTTTCGCGAAAGCCACGGGCTCGAGGAAACCGAGACCCCAACCGATCTGGGCCAAAGCCCGGCTGATCTGGTTGTGCTGTCCTTTTCCGACAGTGACCTGGGTGCTTTCGCGGCGGGCTGGCATCGCGGCGGCGGACCTGAGGGGCGGATGCCCACGATGCGGCTGGCCAATCTTGCTGCATTGAAACACCCCCTGTCCGTCGACACCTATGTTGAACAGACACTTGAAGGCGCAAAGGGCATCCTGATCCGTCTGATCGGTGGCGTGCCCTATTGGTCTTACGGATTGCAACAGGTTCTGGCACTGGCGCAGGCCAAAGGCATCGCTCTGGCCGTTTTACCGGCGGATGGGCGCGAAGACACTCGGTTGGATGAGTATTCGACCCTGCCCCTCTCGACCCTGCGGCGGCTGGCACATCTGTGTGACACCGGCGGCGAAGTCGCCGCGCAGGCCGCATTGGCCCAGATGGCGCTGGCAGCAGGGCTTTATGCCGGGCCAGTGATAGGCGCAAAAACCCTGCCCGAATGCGGTGCGTGGTGCCCGGATCAGGGTGTCGTCCCGGTGGATTCCGCGTTCGATAACGATGCGAAACGCATCCTTGTCACCTTCTACCGCGCATATCTGACATCCGCAGACACCGCCCCGGTCGCGGCCCTGATCCGCAGCCTGCGCGCCCGCGGGCTCCAGGCGGTGGGTCTGTTTGCCCCGTCACTCAAGGCCCCGGTCGCTGCCGACTGGCTCAGGGAACAGGTCGTTGCCCTGAGACCATCGGCGATCATCAACGCCACTTCATTCTCGGGCAAGGGCGCATCCGGCACGTCGCCTCTGGACGCAGCGGATGTGCCGGTGTTTCAGGTCGCCCTCGCCACCTCGCGACGCAAGGCCTGGGCCGAGGCGGAACGCGGCCTGTCACCCGCCGACCTCGCCATGCACGTGGTATTGCCCGAAGTGGACGGGCGAATATCGGCAGGCGTTGCCTCCTTCAAAGAGCCGGGCAAGCGCGATCCGCAACTGGAATACTCGCGTTTTGCGCATCGGGCCGAGCCGGACCGGATCGAGGCGATCATCGACCGGGTATCGGGCTGGCTTGCCCTGAATGACAAACCAAAGGCAGATCAGATTCCCGCATTAGTACTTTCCACATATCCGGGCAAAGACTGGCAAATGGCCCATGCGGTCGGTCTCGACGCACTGGCCTCGGCTGAGGCGATGTTGTCTGATCTTTGCGGTGAAGGCTACAACATCGCGGCTGGCGAACCAATTGCCGACACACTCTTGGACGCCCGGATATCGTGGCCGCTTGAGGATTATCTGAGCGCACTCGCTGAATTACCCCAGACCCTGCGCACCGATCTGCACACCGTATGGGGCAATCCCGAGCAAGACCCAACTTTCGCTCATGGCGCGTTTCACTTCACGGCTTTGCGACGCGGCAAGGCACTGGTCGCACTGCAACCAGAACGCGGAACACCCGAGCTGCGGGATGACGACTATCATGACCTCTTGCGCACCCCGCGCCACAGTTATGTCGCCTTCTATTTGTGGCTGCGCAAAGGTCTAGGAGCGGATGCGCTGATCCATATCGGTGCGCATGGAACGCTGGAATGGCTGCCCGGCAAATCAGTTGCCCTATCGGCAAACTGCTGGCCCGAGGCGCTGATCCGTGACCTGCCGGTGATCTACCCGTTCATCGTCAACGACCCGGGCGAGGCCGCGCAGGCCAAACGCCGGATCGGCGCGGTGACTCTGGGCCACATCCCGCCTCCCATGAAAGAAAGCGGAACGCCGGATCGGATGGTGCGGCTGGAAGCCCTGCTGGACGAGTTTTCAAACGCGGACGGCCTTGACCCCAGACGCCGTGACCGGTTGCAGGAAGATATCCGGGAAGAAGCACAGGCCATTGGGCTGGAGAACGATCTGGGTCTGGACCAGGCCACCAGCACCGCCGAAGCAATCACCCGCATCGACCGCTTTGTCTGCGATATCAAGGAAAGTCAGTTTGGCGACGGGCTGCACGTCTATGGGCGTGTCCCGGATGTGACCGGCAGTTTCGACCCAGCCCCATCCGCCCATGCCGAACGCAAGGCCCTGATCAATGCGCTGGCCGGCAAGCGGATCGAGGCTGGCCCGTCCGGCTCGCCCTATCGGGGCCGCTCTGACGTGCTGCCGACCGGGCGAAACCTGTTTACCACCGATCCTCGGTCTGTGCCCACCCGCGCAGCTTACGCGCAAGGTGTGAAACTGGCCGAGGAACTGGTACGGCGGCACTTGCAGGAGGAAGGCGATTACCCGAAAGGGCTGATTGTCGATCTGTGGGGATCGGCCACCATGCGCACGGCGGGCGAAGAATTCGCCATGGCCCTGCACCTGCTGGGTGTAAAGCCGGTTTGGGACAAGGGGTCCGAGCGGGTTTCGGGTATCGAAGTGCTGCCCATCACCGACCTGAGCCGCCCGCGCCTGGACGTCACCCTGCGGGTTTCAGGCTTGTTTCGCGATGTGTTCCCTACGTTGTCAGCCCTTTATGGTCAGGCGGTCCGGGCTTTGTCAGTGCGTGATGAAGCGACCGACTGGAACCCCTATGCCGGTCACGCCCCGGCTGCGCGGGTGTTTGGCCCGGCACCCGGCAGTTACGGCCTGAACATGACCCATCTGTCCGAGACCTATACGGACGAAGCGCGCACCCAAGCCGGGGAGGCATGGCTGGAGGCCAGCTCGTACGCGCTGGAAGGTGAGCACGTTGCGCAAGACAAAGAGGGAATCACGGATCGTGTCGCCAATGCCGACAGTTTTGTTCACCTCCAGGATCTGACGGAAACTGACCTGCTGCTGGCCAACGATTATGCCACGCATGAGGCCGGTTTTGCCGCCGCCAAGAAATTCGTCGGCGGATCCGCGCAGCTTTACCATCTGGACAACACCAACCCCGATAATCCGCGCGCCCGGACTCTGCCGGAAGAAATCAGCCGCGTCGTTCATGCCCGTGCTGCCAACCCTGGCTGGATCGCGGGGATGCAGCGCCATGGTTTTCGCGGCGCCGCCGAGATTGCTGCGACGCTGGATCACATGGCCTCTTTTGCGCATCTGTCCGGAACCGTCGCTCCGCATCTATTTGATCTCTACCACGAAGCCACATTGGGCAATGAGGCCGTTGATGCCTTTCTGCAAGAGGCCAACCCGAAGGCCCATCAGGCCATGCAAGACAGGTTCCGTGCATTGCTGGAAGCGGGGCTTTGGAACACACGCCGGAATTCGATCCGTGCCGACTTGGAGGGTTTGGGATGAGTGCACCTATCGTTCAAGGCTGGTGCCCTGGCGCACATCGCCCGATGATGTCAGGCGACGGGCTGGTCGTGCGGGTCCGTCCGCGTCTGGCGCGACTGAGTGCCAGGCAGGCTATTGGTTTGTGCGAACTGGCTGAACGGTTCGGCAACGGCACCATTGACCTGACCAATCGTGCCAACCTGCAACTGCGCGGCGTGGATGAGCGCGACCACCAGCCGTTGCTTGTGGAACTTGCAGCGCTGAACTTGCTTGATACGGAACCCGGCATCGAAGTACGCCGCAATATTCTGGTCACTCCGCTCTATCAGGCGGGCGATTTGACCGCGCGGCTGACACTGGAGTTGATTGATCGACTGGCCGAATTGCCTGCTCTGCCCGCTAAGTTTGGTTTTGCCATAGATACAGGCCCGAAGCGCCTGTTGGCCTCGGATTCTGCAGATATTCGTCTGGAGCTGGGTGCCGACGGTCCGATCCTGCGCGCCGACGGCTGCAAAACCGGGCGGTCTGTGACCGAGGATAACGCCATTGACAACGTGATCGCATTGGCCCTGTGGTTTTCTGAGACTTACACGGCCGAGACACGTCGCATGGCGCGGGTCACCCACGCGTTGCCACAGGAATGGCAGGGATTTGCCCCCGGTCCTTTCGGTGAAAAACTGCAACCCGGCCCCTGTGAACTGGGTGCTCTCTACGGCGCGGCTTTCGGCTCGCTGCCTGCGCACAAGCTTTGTGAACTGATCGAAGCCAGCGGCGCTTCTGCCTTGCGTGTCACACCGTGGCGGCTGATCCTGCTGGAAGGCGGGGCAGCGATACCCGCCCCGGATTTTGTCACTGACGGAGCCGATCCGATGATGACAACCGACGCCTGCCCCGGCGCGCCGTTCTGCCCGCAAGCGCAGGTGGAAACCCGCGACATCGCCCGGGCATTGGCCCGGCGCATTCCCGGTCGCCTGCATGTCTCGGGCTGCGCCAAGGGATGCGCCCATATGGGCCCGGCCGACATCACTGTGGTCGGCAACAACGGGCGATTTGATCTTGTCAAACAGGGCCGCGCGGGGGATGAGCCCAGCCAACGCGGGCTCGACCCGGAAACACTCATGACTATGGACTTCACCTGATGCCCTATACATACGAAACCGATGGCGCGGCGATCTACAAGGAAAGCTTTGCCACCATCCGGTCCGAGGCTGATCTGGCCCGCTTTGATGCCGATGAAGAGCAGGTCGCCGTTCGGATGATCCACGCCGCCGGCATGGTCGGGCTGGAGGAGTTTGTACATTTCTCACCCGGATTTGTGCGGGCCGCACGTACGGCGCTGGAAAACGGCGCGGCGATCCTGTGCGATGCGCGCATGGTCAGCGAAGGTGTCACCCGCTTTCGCCTACCCGCCGACAACCAGGTGATCTGCACCCTGCATGACGAACGCGTGCGCCCCCTGGCCGCCGAGATGAGCAATACCCGTTCCGCCGCTGCGCTGGAATTGTGGCGTCCGCATCTGGAGGGCGCGCTGGTCGCCATCGGCAATGCGCCCACCGCGCTGTTTCATTTGCTGAACATGCTGGAAGACCCGGATTGCCCGCGCCCTGCCGCGATCATCGGCTGCCCGGTCGGATTTGTCGGAGCGATGGAATCCAAAGATGCGCTATGGCAGGCGCAACCGGTGCCGTCCTGCATTGTCAAAGGTCGTCTGGGCGGCAGCGCCATCACCGTGGCGGCCATCAACGCCATTGCAAGCCGAGCAGAATGAAGATGGGCACCATATACGGTGTGGGCCTTGGCCCCGGCGATCCGGATCTGATGAGCGTCCGGGCTGATCGCCTGCTGCGCAACGCCAAGCATGTGGCATTCTTTCGCAAACCGGGTCGCAGCGGTCAGGCCCGCAAAATCGTCAACGGGATGATCCCCGAAGGCGCGATTGAATTCCCGATGGAATACCCTGTGACCACCGAGATCCCGGTCACCGATCCGCGTTATAACGAGTTGCTGGCCGCGTTCTATGAAGAGTGCACAGCACACCTGAAGACGCTGTCGGAACAGGGTGAGGATGTGGTGGTCCTGTGTGAGGGCGATCCGTTTTTCTACGGCTCGTTCATGCATCTTTACAATCGGTTGCGTGACGAAGCTCCGGTCGAGGTTGTGCCAGCCATCACCGGCATGTCCGGTGCGTGGACGGCTACGGGCGATCCGATCACATGGGGCGATGATGTGCTGACCGTGCTGGTTGGCACTCTGCCCGAGGAGGTTTTGGCTGAACGTATGGCGCAGACAGATGCTTTGGTCGTGATGAAAATCGGGCGGAACATCGACAAGGTAAAACGCGCACTGAAAACCTCCGGGCTGTACGACCGCGCTTGGATTGTCGAATATGCGCAAATGCCGAACCAGACGGTGACAAAGCTGTCCGAAGCCTGCGAGAAGATCACCCCGTATTTCTCGATCATCGTTGTGCACGGTCAGGGGCGGCGACCATGAGCGGTTGGGTCAAGATCGCAGGCCTTGGTCCGGGGGATGAGGCTCTGGTCACCCCTGAAGTTACAGCGGCTTTGGCCGACGCCACCGATGTAGTGGGCTATATCCCTTATGTGGCCCGCGTGGCCGACCGCCCCGGCCTGACCCTGCACGCCAGTGACAACCGGGTTGAAATCGACCGCTCGCAACACGCGCTGCAAATGGCCTCCGAAGGCAGGCGGGTGGTTGTTGTGTCTTCGGGCGATCCCGGTGTGTTTGCTATGGCGGCAGCCGTGTTCGAAGCGTTGGAGAATGGCCCAACAGCATGGCGTGACCTTCAGATCGATGTACTGCCGGGGATCACGGCTATGCTGGCCGCATCCGCGCGCGCAGGCGCTCCGATGGGGCATGATTTCTGCGCCATCAACCTTAGTGATAACCTAAAGCCATGGACGCTGATCGAAAAACGCCTGCGCTTAGCTGCGCAAGCCGATTTTTCGATGGCCTTCTATAATCCCCGATCGAAATCCCGCCCGGAAGGCTTTGTAAAGACACTGGAAATCCTGCGCGAAGAATGTGAACCCGAGCGGGTGATCCTGTTTGCACGCGCCGTGTCACGAGCGGATGAGGCGATCCGGATTTCCACACTGGCCGAGGCCACGCCCGAGATGGCGGATATGCAGACCATGGTCATTGTCGGCTCGTCGCGCACCCGGGTCATCGAACGCAACGGCACACCGATCGTCTACACGCCACGCTTCACCCCGGTCGAGGATCAGGGATGAGACAGCCAGTCCAGAACCTGTGCGACAGTCGAAAGCTCGGTCCGCTTGGGCAGAACAGGGCGGTCGATCATAAGCACTGGCAGGCCCAGCGCCCGCGCTGCGTCCAACTTGGCACGCGCACCCGAGCCACCCGCGTTCTTGGACACCACAAGTTGCGCCCTGTGTTGCTGCATCAGCGCACGGTCATCGGCTTCTGTAAAAGGACCCCGGGCCACGACCACCTCTGCGTTGGGCAAGGGCAAAGTGTCGGGCTCATCCACAAGGCGCAGCAGGTAGTAATGCTGGGGCTGAGTAGCAAAGTCCTCAAGGTGCATACGTCCGACAGCCAAAAACACACGCTGCGGATCACCTGCAAGCGCATCGACGGCGGCAGTGATATCTGGCACGCGGTGCCAGACGTCGCCGGGTTGCGGCTTCCACGCCGCGCGGGTCAAGGCGGCCAGTGGGACCTGAGTTGCGTGACACGCCTCAATCGCGTTCCGGCTCATCCGGGCCGCAAATGGATGGGTCGCGTCCACGACATGGTTGATGGCGTTCTCATGGATATAGGCGGCCAGACCTTCCGGGCCGCCAAACCCGCCAACCCGCACCGGCAACGGCTGCGGGCGCGGGGTTTCCACCCGTCCGGCGTAAGAATACACAGCCGCAATCCCTTGTTCCGCAACAGCTTTGGCCAGAGCGTTGGCCTCGGTCGTGCCGCCAAGAATCAGGAGTTTGGGCATGTCTGAATCTCCGTGGCTGACCGTTCTGGGATTGGGCGAAGATGGGCTTGATGGCCTGTCGCCTGCAAGCCGTCAAGTGCTGGACCGGGCCGAAGTGATCATGGGGCCGCCGCGCCACCTGTCGCTGCTGCCGGAAAACGAGGCTGAGCGGTTCGAATGGCCGGTGCCGTTCTCGGACGGTTTGCCGATCCTGAAAGGCCTGCGCGGACGGCAGACGGTGGTTCTGGCGTCAGGTGATCCGTTCTGGTTTGGCGCAGGGTCCGTCATCGCGCGTAACTTCGATGCCAACGAGTGGACCGCCCTGCCCGGCCAGTCCACGTTTTCGCTGGCCGCTGCGCGCCTGGGCTGGCCTTTGGAAAGCACGCTGACCTTTGGCCTGCACGCCGCGCCTTTGACCCGGTTGCGGCCGCATCTGGCCGCGGGCCTGCACGCCATTGTACTTTTGCGTGACGGCAAGGCGGTTGCTGAACTGGCTACATATCTAAGCGAAACCGGATTTGCCGACAGCGCGTTGAATGTGATGCAGGCCCTCGGCGGCCCGCGTGAAAACGTCCAGACAGTGAGCCTGACCGAAGCTCTGCTGGGAACCTTCGATCATCCTGTCTGCGTCGGGTTGGAAGTGACCGGCACTGGGCGGGGAGTGTCCAAGGCCTCGGGCAAGCCGGATGATCTTTTTGAAACCGACGGCCAGATCACCAAACGCCCGATCCGGGCGCTGACCCTGTCCGCATTGGCGCCACAGAGGGGTGAGCATCTGTGGGACATTGGCGGTGGCACCGGCTCGATCAGCATCGAATGGCTGATGTGCGACCCGACCCTGACCGCCACCAGTATCGAACCCCGCGCCGACAGGGCCGAACGCATTCGTCGCAATGCCGACGCGCTGGGGCAGGATCGGTTACAGGTTGTCCACGGTACAGCACCCGAAGCGCTGGCCGGATTGCCCCTGCCGGACGTGGTTTTCATCGGCGGTGGGCTCAGCACCAGCCTGCTGGCGTGGCTTCGCGACGCCTTGCCCGCTGGCACCCGGTTGGTCGCCAATGCGGTAACGCTGGAAAGCGAAGCCCTGTTGGCGCGATGGCACCAAGACCTAGGCGGAGACCTTTTGCGGATCGAACTGGCACATTCTGCACCGCTCGGACCGCGGCGCGCCTGGAAGGCTGCCTATCCGGTTGTCCAGTGGAGCGTGACGCTATGATCGTGGCAGGTTTGGGCTTTTCATCAGACGCGACGACAGACAGTTTGCGCGCCGCCTATGACGCGGCAGCGGCCAGTCATGACGTCCAGGCTTTGGCGACGGTTGCCGACAAAAGCGGCCACTCTGCGCTGGCGGCCTTTGCGGAAAGCCTTGCCCTTCCGCTGCATTTCGTGGCGGCTGCCGATTTAGCCGGACAACGCACCCTGACATGTTCGAACCGCAGCCGTGCCGCTTATGGCACCGGCAGCGTAGCCGAAGCATCGGCCCTTGCCGCCGCCGGGTCCGGCGCGCGGCTGCTTTCACCCAGACATATTTCGGACGACCGGCTGGCCACCTGCGCCATCGCCATCGGAGGACAAACATGACCGTTCATTTCATCGGCGCCGGACCGGGCGCTGCAGACCTGTTGACATTGCGTGGGCGCAACATCATCGCCTCGTGCCCCGTGTGCCTTTATGCCGGATCGCTGGTGCCCGAGGAAATTCTGAGCCATTGCCCCAAAGACGCAAAAATCGTCAACACCGCGCCCATGGATCTGGACCAGATCATGGCCGAGATCGAAGTCGCGCATAAAGCGGGTCAGGATGTGGCGCGGCTGCATTCGGGCGATTTGTCAGTCTGGTCAGCGATGGGCGAACAGATCCGCCGCCTGAAAGAAATGGGCATTCCGGTCAGTGTGACCCCTGGCGTGCCATCCTTTGCCGCCGCCGCAGCGGCCCTGGGCACCGAACTGACCTTGCCGGGATTGGCGCAATCGGTGGTTCTGACCCGAACGCCGGGGCGCGCGTCATCCATGCCCGAAGGTGAAACGCTGGTGAATTTTGCCCGTACCGGCGCGACATTGGCCATTCATCTGTCAATCGGCAATCTGGACAAGGTTATCGCAGACCTGACCCCGGCTTATGGTGCAGATTGCCCGGTGGCCGTTGTATATCGCGCAAGCTGGCCGGATGAACAGATCATCCGCGCAACGCTGGAAACCCTGAAAGGGTCGCTGGATCAAAGCATCTCGCGCACGGCTTTGATCATGGTCGGCCCCGCGCTGGCCGGTGAGGGTTTTGACGAAAGCTGTCTTTATTCCAGAGACTACGACCGCCGCTATCGCCCGCAAAGTGCCGACAGCCCTTGGTCAAGCTGGAGCCATGGTGATGACTAACCCTCCGGGTATTCTGATTTCAGCTCCCTCTTCGGGTACCGGCAAGACGACGGTCATGCTGGGCCTCTTGCGCGCGCTGGCCGAAGATGGCCTGACCGTGCAACCCTTTAAAAGCGGGCCGGATTATATCGATCCCGCCTTTCACCGGGCGGCGGCCGGGCGGGCTTCGTTCAATCTGGACAGCTGGGCCATGGCAGATCCCCTGCTCAGCGCAATTTCTGCTCAGGCCGAAGGCGCTGACATTGTGGTGGCCGAGGGCTCGATGGGTTTGTTCGACGGTGTCGCAAAGCCTGGCGAAGTTGGGCACGGTTCGAGTGCCGAGACCGCCCTGCGCATGGGCTGGCCCGTTGTGCTTGTCTTGGATGTGGGCGGGCAGGCACAATCAGCGGCGGCAACAGCGCTGGGGTTCAGGATGTACAATCCCGATCTGCCCTTTGCCGGAGTTATCCTGAACCGATGCGCCAGCCCCCGCCACGAACGCCTGACCCGTCTGGGAATGGAGCGCGCGGGCCTGCCTGTTCTGGGCGTGCTGCCCCGCCGTGGTGATTTGACCCTGCCAGAGCGGCATCTGGGACTTATTCAGGCGGTTGAACACCCCGATCTGGAAAGCGCCATTGTAGGCTATGCCGCGTTCTTGCGAGAACATGTAGACCTCGACGCTATCAAGCGGGCAGCTTCCTCAGGCCCCGGCGGACCTTCGTCAGCCGCGCTGCCGCAGCCCCCGGCCCAGCGGATCGCGCTGGCCCGTGATGCCGCCTTTTCCTTTACCTATCCTCACCTTTTGCAAGGGTGGCACGATGCGGGTGCCGAGATCCTGCCTTTTTCCCCTTTGGCAGACGAACCTCCGGCGGCGGACGCCGATCTGGTCTGGCTGCCTGGCGGGTATCCCGAATTGCATGCCGGAGCATTGGCGGCGGCCACCACCTTTCTGAGTGGACTGCGTAAACATGCGGAAACAAAACCGGTGCACGGAGAATGCGGCGGCTACATGGCGCTTGGTCAGGCGCTGATCGACAAGGACGGCGTGCAACATGAAATGGCCGGCTTGCTGGGCCTCGTCACATCTTATCAGAAGCGCAAGTTCAACCTTGGTTACAGAAAGGCCGCCCTTCTGGCCCCTATGCCCGGCTTTGCCAAAGGATCGGCATTGCGCGGACACGAGTTCCACTATTCCTCAATCATGGATCAACCGGACGCCCCATTGGCACGCGTGTTTGACGCCGAAGGGGAAGAAGGCCCGCAAACCGGATCACTACGCGGCAATGTCACTGGCACGTTCTTTCACCTGATTGCGGAGGCGTCGGCATGAGCGGCTTTGTCTCTTTCATCGGCTCTGGCCCCGGTGATCCGGAACTACTGACGCTCAAGGCGGTGGACCGGATGCAAAAAGCCGACGCGATCTTGTTCGACGATCTCAGCAGTGGCCCGATCCTGAGCCATGCGCGCGACGATGCGGATCTGGTTGGTGTCGGAAAGCGGGCCGGTCGTCCGTCACCCAAGCAGGACCATGTCAGCCGGCTGCTGGTGGATTACGCGCAGTCCGGTCAGCATGTGGTGCGCCTGAAGTCCGGCGACGGCGGTATGTTCGGACGGCTTGAGGAAGAGCTTGTCGCCCTGCGCGCAGCTGGTATCGCCTATGAGATCATTCCCGGCGTCCCCTCGGCAATAGCAGCGGCAGCAGCCGCTGGCATTCCATTGACGCGCAGGCTCACGGCCCGACGGGTTCAGTTCGTGACGGGCCATGACGTCAGTGGTGATCTACCCGGCGACCTGAACCTGAAAGCGCTGGCCGATCCGCAGGCCACGACCGTCGTTTTCATGGGCAAGCGCACCTTTCCCCTGCTGGTCGATACGCTGCACGCCCAAGGTTTGCCTTTGGATACTCCGGCGCTTATGGCCGAATCCGTCTCGACTCCCGACCAAAAACTGCAACGCGCCACGATTGGCGCGCTCGCAGAACAGCTGAAAACCGAGATTGGCAAAGCACCGGCGCTGATCCTTTATGGTCCGCTGGCGGAGTTCGACGATGATTGATCTGAGCTTGATCGGCATCGGCACCGGCAATCCGGATCATGTAACGTTTCAAGGCGCGCAAGCCATCCGGGCGGCGGATTTGATCCTGATTCCGCGCAAAGGGGAAAACAAGGCTGATCTGGCCGGGCTGCGTGAAGCGATCATCGAGCGTGTCGCCGAAACGCCGCCACAGATCGCCTATTTCGATATTCCCCAGCGCCGGGCCGACGATGGCTACCTGCGCGGTGTCGATGAATGGCACGACGCCATCGCCCTGCGCTGGCAAGCGGCCATTGCCGCGCACCCAAAGGCGCAGCATGTCGCGTTGCTGATCTGGGGGGATCCGTCCCTCTATGACAGCTCACTGCGCATCGCTGCACGATTGAACCCGCAACCAAATACCAAGGTTATCCCCGGCATCACCGCGTTGCAGGCGCTGACCGCTGCCCATGCGATTCCGATCAATGATCTGGGCGCACCTTACGTTGTTACAACCGGTCGTCGTATCCGGGATGAAGGCTGGCCTGATGCGGCCTCGAACGTTGCGGTGATGCTGGATGGCGAATGTTCGTTCCAAACCCTTGATACGGCAGGTTTTGACATCTGGTGGGGCGCCTATGTGGGTATGAAAGAAGAGGTTCTGATCAGTGGCCCGCTGGATGAGGTTGCGCAGAACATCCTTAAGACCCGGGCGAAGGCCCGCGCCGAACATGGCTGGATCATGGATATCTACCTATTGAAGGCGCGACGGAAATAACGCACGGGCAAATAAACACGGGTTTGTGATGACGTGGATCGCTCAGGTCTGGCACACAGGTTGCACCTCAATACAGGAGACGTGACAATGAAAGCCCTCATTCCCTTGCTCTGCCTGATCGCTTTACCCGTTTGGGCACAAGACGCCCCAACCGGTTGGGCCGTGCTTCCTGCGGACAAGACCTACTCGGAACTGGTCGATGCAACCAAGGCTGCAATCAAGGACAACGGGCTAATTGTGGTGACGCAGGCTGGCCCCACCAAAGCTGCTGCGGCGCGCGGGATCACCATTCCAGGCAATCTGGTGATTGGTGCGTTCAACAACGATTACGCGGTGCGGGTGCTGGAAACCTCTACCAATGCGATGATCGAAGCACCGATCCGTTTCTACGTCACCGAGAACGAGGACGGGACCGCAACCCTGTCTTACAAGACCCCCAGCTTCGTGTTTGCCCCTTACATGGCGGAAGGCGGGCAAGTCTTGCAGGACATTGCCGCAGAATTGGATACAGCCTTTCAATCCGTCGCCGAAGAGGCAGTCAAATAGTCACACTGACGTGATCCGCCTTGCGTCTGGTGGCGTCCTCCGCAATCTGCTTCGAAACGGTTATCTCGGAGCATGACTGATGCAGGACCCCACGCCGCGCGCCGCCGATCTTCTGGCCCAACGCCTGTACGAAGAGGGGTGCCGCCACGCGTTTGGAATGCCGGGGGGTGAGGTGCTGACACTGGTGGATGCGCTTGAGAAAGCGGGCATCACCTTTCATCTGACAAAACATGAAAACTCGGCCGGATTCATGGCCGAGGCCGTGCATCACCGCGACGGCGCGCCTGCGATTCTGGTCGCCACTTTGGGTCCCGGCGCGATGAACGGCATCAACGTGGTGGCCAATGCGTTGCAGGACCGTGTTCCGATGATCGTTCTGACCGGTTGTGTCGATGCGGACGAAGCGCTGACCTACACCCATCAGGTTATGGACCACAGCCAGGTTTACCGTTCCATCACCAAGGGCACGTTTACCCTGACGGCCAAGGGTGCGGATATCATCGCAGACAAGGCGGTGTCGCTGGCCACGCAGCCGCGACCGGGGCCGGTTCATATTGATGTCCCGATCTCGGTCGCCGACACGCCGGTGACGGGTAAAAAACGCCGCCGCCTGGCCAAGGTCGCGCCTGTCAGCCCCAATGGTGAATGCCTTGAAAAAGCCCGGCGCTGGGTGGCTGAGGCCGAGCGCCCCATCGCCATTATCGGTCTCGATGTCCTCTATGACGACTCGCGCAGTGTTGTGCAGGCGTTTTTGGAACATTTCGGAATTCCATTTGTTACCACCTACAAGGCCAAGGGTGTTGTTCCCGAAGATCACCCTTTGTGTTTGGGCGGCGCTGGCCTGTCGCCTTTGGCAGACAAGCACCTTGTCCCATTGGTCGAACACGCCGATCTGGTGCTGTGTCTGGGGTATGACCCGATCGAAATGCGCCCCGGCTGGCGCGAAATCTGGGACCCCGAAGAAAAGCGCGTCATCGACATATCAGCGGTGATCAATGACCACTACATGCATCAGGCGGGTCTTAATCTGGTGGCCGACACGGGCGAGACGCTGGAGGCCATCGCCAAGGGAAACCCTGCCCGCGCAACGTGGCCGGGTGGTGAGCCCGCGCAGGTCAAAACCGCACTGGCACAGGCCTTTCCCACCGATGAGGACTGGGGACCCGCAGCGGTCATCGCCGAAACGCGGGCTACCCTGCCCCCCGAAACGCTGGCAACCGCCGACAGCGGCGCGCATCGCATTCTGCTGAGCCAGATGTGGGACTGCAGCGAAGAACGTGGGCTGATCCAATCCTCGGCGCTCTGCACCATGGGCTGTGCTGTCCCAATGGCCATTGGTCTGAAACTGGCCGAGCCTGACCGCCCGGTGATCAGCTTTTCGGGTGATGCCGGGTTTCTGATGGTCGCCGGGGAATTGTCGACGGCGGCTGAAATGGGCGGCAATCCGATCTTTCTTGTCTTCGTTGATGCCAGCCTTGCCCTTATCGAGTTGAAACAGCGGCAGCGGCAAATGGGAAAGAATGGCGTGGATTTCGGTCACCATGACTTCGCGGCCATGGGCCGTGCATTTGGTGGGAACGGCCACACTGTCCGCAACCGGGCAGAGTTGCGTGCAGCACTTGAAGCTGCTGTAAAGGCCGAGACATTTACCGTCATCGCCGCTGAAATCGACCGTGGAGGATACGATGGCCGCATCTGAGGGCCCGCTGAAGGGCGTCAAGGTTCTGGACCTCAGCCGTATTCTGGCCGGGCCGACCTGCACGCAGTTGCTGGGTGATCTGGGCGCAAGCGTCATCAAGATCGAAAACCCTGCCACCGGCGGCGACGACACACGGCAATGGGGTCCGCCCTATGTCACCGATGCCGACGGCAACCGCTCGGACCTGAGCGCCTATTTCATGTCAGCGAACCGAAACAAGAAATCCGTGGCGCTGGATATCGCGACTGAGAAAGGTCAGGCGGAAATTCGGCGGCTGGCCTCACACGCGGATATTCTGATCGAGAATTTCAAACCCGGTGGTCTGGCGAAATACGGGCTGGACTATGCCACCCTGTCGCAGGAATTCCCCAGCCTCGTTTACTGCTCGATTTCGGGTTACGGCCAAACCGGGCCGAACGCCAGCAAACCCGGCTATGACCTGATGGCGCAAGGTTATGGTGGGATCATGTCCCTGACCGGCGACCCGGAAGGCGCGCCGATGAAAGTGGGGGTCGGCATCGCTGATGTGATGTGCGGAATGTATGCTAGCGTTGGCATTCTGGCCGCGCTGCGCCACCGCGACCTGACCGGTGAAGGCCAGCAGGTCGATCTGGCACTTGTTGATTCTCAGATCGCATGGCTGATCAACGAGGGCGTCAATTACCTGACTTCAGGCGACGTTCCGCAACGCCGTGGAAACGGGCATCCCAACATCGTGCCTTATGACGTTTACGAGACATCCGATGGGCATGTCATTCTGGCGGTCGGAAATGATGGCCAGTTCAGAAAGCTGTGCGGTTTCCTGGGACACCCCGAACTTGCCGACGACCCCAGATTCGCGACCAACCCGGCGCGACTGGAACACCGTGATGCGCTGAACGCCATTCTACGGCCTGCTGTTCAAGGTCTGGATACGCGATCCGTGATTTCCGGTCTTGAAGACGTGAAAGTGCCCGTAGGTCCGGTCCAGACGCTGGATCAGGTTTTTGATACGGAACAGGTAGCAGCACGAAAAATGCAGATTTCGATGCAGGCCCAGCCCGGTGCGGTGAACCTGATCGGGAATCCCCTGAACCTGTCACGTACGCCTGTAACATATCGCAGCGCGCCACCCACCTGCGGGGCGGACACTGACTGGGTATTAAACGCTGAAAACCCGTTCGACGATTGAAACACTTGCACAACTAGGCGGCAAGTTGCTGAAACATGCCTTTGAATCGGCGGATTTTTTCGACTTTTTCACACACGACATTTCACCAATTCGAGAGCGGGGTCGATACTGATACGCCGCTCTCGCACACTCTGCTACATCAAACAGTGTCAAATACCGCAATCAGATTGGACCCAAGTATGAAACAAGACGTTTTTGGACAGATGAACACCTTGGCGCAGCCTGAAGCTGTCGAAGCTTGGAATGGTGTTCTGCTTGGGTTCATGGCACATGCCGCGGTTACGCCCCAACATCTGAGCAAAGTGCTGGAGCTTGAGCCCGATTTTGCTTTGGGTCATGCCGTGAAAGGCCTTTTCATGGGCCTTCTCGGTCGGCGCGAGATGATGGCGGTTGCAGTCGAGGCTTTGGCGGCTGCCAATGCTGCGATGAAACAGCAGCCCGTCTCGGCACGCGAGCGGTTGTTTGTCGATGCTTTGGGGCTGTATCTGGCGGGCCAACTGACACAGGCGGTGCAAAAGTTCGAAGCGGTCCTGCGCGATCATCCGCAGGATACGTTGGCGATGAAACTCAGCCACGCGACCCGTTTCGTTCTGGGCGATCCGGGCGGAATGCGCCGTTCGATCGAACGGGTGATGCCTGCATATGAACCCGATCATCCCGGTCGGGGCTATCTGCTGGGCTGCCATTCCTTCGCGCTGGAAGAAACCGGAGCTTATGAAAAGGCCGAAATCGCGGGACGTCAGGCGCTTTGGATGGTGTCCGACGATGCCTGGGGTCTGCACGCGGTGGCCCATGTCCATGAAATGACCGGCAACGCGCAGCTGGGCCTTGACTGGCTGGCCGGACGCGAGGCGGCCTGGGCCCATTGCAACAACTTCCGCTATCACGTCTGGTGGCACAAGGCCCTGATGCATCTGGATCTTGGTCAGGTCGATCAGGTGATGGATCTGTATGACAACCACGTTCGCAAGGACAAAACCGACGATTACCGCGACATCTCGAACGGAACCTCGTTGCTGATGCGGCTTGAACTAGAAGGCGTAAATGTCGGAAATCGCTGGGAAGAACTGGCTGACCTGAGTGCTGCACGCACCGAAGACGGCTGCCTGATCTTTGCGGATCTGCATTATCTGCTGGCGCTGACCGGTGACAACCGCGCTGATGCCACCGCCAAGATGCTGACTCGCCTCAACAAGGATGCAGCGCGCGCCAATGACGACACCACCCGCCGTATGGCCGATCCCGGTGTCGCGGCCGCCATGGGTCTTGAAGCCTTTGGTGACGGCCATTATGGCACGGCATTTGATCACCTGTTGGCAGCGCGCGGTTCGATGCAACTGGCTGGTGGCAGCCACGCGCAACGTGATGTATTTGAACGCATTACCATCGATTCCGGGCTTCGGGCCGGTCGTCTCGATGCCGTTGAACGCATTCTGGACGACCGTCGCGCCAAGCGCGCCGGGGGAGAAGACAATTATGCCATCGCGCGCCGCTCCCTGATTGATGCGGCCCGTGACGGCGGAGACATGCAAAGCGTCCCCGCCGAATAACAAGACGACCAAAAAGGACAGAGACCGTATGGCGACCATATCGCCCGCTGCTGATTTTGCACCCGTCGCAGCCCCGGCTGCGGCCCCCGCCCGCACGCGTGACCCGCGACTGGATTTCTATCGCGGCATCGCGATGTTCATCATCCTGATCGCCCACATTCCTAATGATCCCTGGGCGAATTGGATCCCGGCGCGCTTTGGGTACTCGGACGCAACCGAGATCTTCGTGTTCTGTTCGGGCATGGCCTCGGCCATCGCCTTTGGCGGGGCGTTCCTGCACAAGGGCTGGTGGATGGGCACGGCCCGTGTGGCCTATCGCATCTGGCAGGTTTATTGGGCCCATATTGCCCTGTTCTTCTTCGTCGCCATGACAATGGCCGCGCTGGATCTGACCGGTGCGTTCGAGAAAACCTATGTCTCGTCGCTGAATCTTCAGCATTTCTTCGACGATCCCGCCCCTCAGATGGTGGGAATCTTTACCCTGACTTATGTACCGAACTACTTTGACATCCTGCCAATGTATCTGGTGGTACTGGCGCTGATGCCACTCTACATCGCGCTGTACCGTATCAGTTTCTGGCTGATGGCAGCTGCATCTGTGACCATCTGGTGCATCACCCAGACCGGCGCGCTGGCCCTTCCAGCCGAGCCTTGGTCGGATCGGCAATGGTTCTTCAACCCGTTTGGCTGGCAATTGCTGTTCTTCACCGGATTTGCCTTGATGCGCGGCTGGATTCCCGCTCCACCGGTATCGAAAACCCTGGTCTGGGCAGCTGCCTTGTTCCTGATCCTTTCAGCACCATTCGGATCGTGGAAAGTCTTTATCTGGGTTAACACTGCTGCACCTGAGCTGGGCGCTGTGATCCGCAAGAGCTGGCCATTGACCGAAGAGTTGCGCGGCAAGACCGAGTTTGGCCTGCTGCGGTATGTCCATTTCCTGTCACTGGCCTATCTGGGCTGGGTTGCGGCAGGCGAACATGGTCACCGCCTGATAGCGACGGGTCACGGTTTAGGCGCGCGTGTCTGGCAGTTCCTGCTGACGGTCATCACCAAAGTCGGCCAGCAATCCCTTGCAGTCTTTGTATTTTCCATGGCAGCAGCGCGACTTATCGGCGTTGCCCTCGATCAAGCTGGGCGGGATGTTGCCACCGTCTTTGTCGCCAACATAATTGGCTTTGCCATGATCATTGGCGTGGCTTATCTGGCAGCTTGGTTCAAGTCTCAACCCTGGAAATTGAAGAGATGAATTTCACCCGTCGCGCATTCCTCGTTTCGACGACAGCTTTGGCCTTTGCCCCATCGGCCTATGCGACCGGGGGCACCGTTCCATTTGACCGTGACCACGTGATTGAACTGGCCCGCGATCTTGCCAGCCGTCCCTATGCGGAACGCGAAATGGTCCCCCAGGAATGGCAGGATCTGACCTACGAACAATATCGCTCGATCCGTTTTCGACTGGACCGGGCGCTGTGGTACGAGACCGAAACGCCATTTAACGTCGATTTCTTCACACCGGGCCTTTATTTCCCCCGAACCGTCAAGGTGGAAACGGTCGAAAACGGCATGACCACACCGGTCGATTTCGATCTGGGGATGTTCGACAAATCCGAAGATGTGCCGCAATTGCCCATCGACGAGACCCTGGGTTTTTCAGGCCTGCGACTGCGGACCGAGATGCACCGCCCCGGCAAAACGGATGAATTCTGCGTCTGGCAGGGCGCCAGCTATTTCCGCGCAATTGGCCTGCATGAGGTTTATGGCCTGTCGGCCCGCGGACTGGCCCTGAAAACCGGCGATCCAGATGGTGAGGAATTCCCCGAGTTTATCCGTTTTTGGCTGGAACGCCCCATGCCCGGCCAACGGAATATGGTTGTACATGCGCTTATGGACAGTCCCAGCGTGACCGGTGCTTATCGGTTCGATGTCACGGCGGGCGCGGATTGCATTATCGATGTCGAGGCCACGCTGTTTCCGCGTGATGACCTGCCCCATGTGGGCATAGCGCCGGGCACCTCGATGTTCCTGTTCGACCAGACCAACCACAGCCGGTTCGACGATTTCCGTCCGGCCGTCCATGACAGTGACGGGTTGCTAATCCGCAATGGCGCGGGCGAGGTTCTCTGGCGTCCCTTGGCAAATCCAACCCGCCTACAGGTTTCCTCCTTCGTTGATACTAACCCGCGCGGCTTCGGGCTGATGCAGCGTAAGCGCGAGTTCTCGGACTATGCCGACCTTGAGGCGAATTATCACAAACGCCCGGGCCTGTGGGTCGAGCCTAAGGAAGAGTGGGGCAAGGGCACCGTTACACTGGTCGAGATACCGGCAGATCAGGAAATCTACGACAACATCGTCGCCTATTGGCGTCCGGCTGAACCCTACGCGGCAGGTAGCAGGGTTGACCTGTCCTATCGCCTGATCTGGGGTGAGGAGCCTCAGCTCACTCCGATGCCACGGGTGACCAACACCGCCATGGGCGAAAATACCTTTGGTGAGGGGCGTTTGGTTGTCGTCGATTTCGAAGGCAGCGACTTGTTCGATGATATCGAGACGATCAGTGTCTTCGTGGATTCCCCTCATGCCGAAACCTCGGACGGTGTTCTGCAACGCAACCCGGATACGGGTGGGTTGCGTCTGGCGTTTTCGTTCCAACCTGAAGAGCGCGATCATGTTGAATTGCGCGCGCAGCTGCTGAAAGACAAACAGCCCGCCTCTGAGGTGTGGCTTTACCGATGGACCATATGAACCGCGATCTGCATATCATGCCGCCTGAAGCACCTCTGGCGATGCCCGCGCAGAATTTCAGCGTAGGGTTCCACGATGCCGATGCCCCGTCGGGCACAGACACGGGTGCGACTGGATTTTGGCGCGCGCTTGCGTTTTCACCGGCGATGGTGGCGACATTGGGCCTGCTATGGATCATGAGCGACTGGTTCAGCGCCCAGGGGATCAATCTGATCGAGGGCATCCTGTTGGCGCTTATCTCGTTCAACTTCTTTTGGATTTCATTCACGGTCTGCACCGTTCTGCTGGGTATGGTGTCGCTGTCGCGACAGGATCGTCCGCAGCGCAAGCGCACAGCACAGCCCCTGCGCGTGGCCCTTTTGACACCGGTATACAACGAAGTGCCATGGAACGTGCTGGGCAACGCCCGCACCATGCTTGAGGATTTGCAGGCACGCGGTCGGCAGCATCACTATGCCATGTTCATCCTGTCCGACACGCGCGATCCTGAAATCGCGGCGCAGGAACAGGCCAGCGTCGAAGCCCTGCGCACCACGCTCGCCCCGGGGCTGGAGTTGTATTACCGCCGTCGCGAGCTAAACACCGACCGCAAGGTGGGTAACATCGCCGACTGGGTTAGTCGCTGGGGCGCAGATTGGGACGCGATGCTGGTTCTGGATGCGGACAGCCTGATGACAGGTCGCGCCATACTTCGGCTGACCGATGCGCTGGCGCGTGATCCCGGTGCCGGGCTGATCCAGAGCTATCCGCAACTGATCGGCGCGCAATCGGTTTTTGCCCGGATGCAACAATTTGCAAATGGAGTCTATGGCATCGCCTTTGCCGAAGGATTGGCGCGCTGGTGCGGGCAAGAGGGCAATTATTGGGGCCACAACGCAATTATCCGCACCAAGGCTTTCGCCACCAGTGCCGGACTGCCCAAGCTGCGCGCGCTCAATGGTCAGGACAAGCTGATCATGAGCCATGATTTCGTCGAGGCCGGATTGCTGCGCCGTGCCGGATGGGCGGTGCGGTTCCTGCCACGCATTCGGGGATCTTACGAGGAAACACCCCCCACACTGATCGATCATGCGATGCGGGATCGGCGTTGGTGCCAGGGCAACCTGCAACACCTGAAACTGCTGGGCTCGACCGGATTCCGGGCCGTCTCGCGTTTTCACATGTTCCACGGTGCCGTTGGGTACTTGATGTCACCGCTGTGGTTTGCGCTGCTGTTGATGTGGGCACTGATCGGTCAGGGCAAAGACGCTTCTGTCCTGCATTACTTCAGCCCCGATAATCCGCTGTTCCCGCAATGGCCGGAAATGTCTGAAACCCGGCACGTTCTGATCATTCTCGTGATGTATGCAATGCTGCTGGCACCCAAGGTTCTGGGAGTTCTGGCTTTGCCGCTAAGCGGTGTGCGCTACTCCGAATTCGGAGGCGGCCTCAAGTTCCTGACCTCGTTTCTGGCCGAGGTCATTCTGTCGATCCTTTATGCGCCGATCCTGATGGTGCAACAGATGATCGCCGTGTTCCGGACAGCGCTTGGCATTCAGCGGGGCTGGTCGCCACAAGCACGCGACGGTGGCAGTTACGGATTGCGCACGCTGATCCTGTGTCACGCATTGGAAACCGTCAGTGGCATAGCCTTGAGTGTTGGTATCCTGTCCGGGCTGGTCTCGATCTGGCTGGCTCCGATCGCCGTCAGTCTTGCTTTGGCCATCCCACTATCAGCACTCAGCGGTGTTTCGGCCGGTGCCGCACGCCGGATGGTCGGGATGCGCGAGGATTTCCGCGAACCTTCCATCACCCGGTCGGCCCGCCGTTACCGGGCCGAGCTGAAACAACTGGTTGAAGGTAAGATCAAGATGACCCCGGCAGAGTGATCAACTGCCTGGAAGCCCTTCGTACCAATCCACGACCATATCGGCCCAGCCAGCTGGAACTGTATGACCGCCCGGAAACAAGGCAAACTCCAGCGCGCTGCCTTTGGCACAGGCAGTCCAGCGGCGGCGCATGAATTTTCCTGTTGTGCTGAACCCAGCCGGTTTGTGATCGACGCAGCCATTTGCCTCGCGCCAGATTTCGAGCCCGGCATAGATGTCCCCCTGCTGAAACCGGCCACCGCCCAGCAAGCGCCCCTCAAGCGGAACCACGTTGTCGGTCCAGCCGTGGGTATGCAACATCCGGATCGGACCCTTGCAGGTTTCTGGGTGCGGCCGCCAGAACCCTCCGGACACCGGAACATATGCCGAAAATGTCTCGGGTGCCTTGCAGGCCAGATAGTTGACCATAAAACCACCAGCCGAAAACCCACCCAGCATGACCCGGTCGGTGTCGATACCAAAGCGGTTTACCGCGTCCTGAACTACTTCAGACAGAAAGGCGGTTTCATCCCGTTCGCCAAAACCGGGATAGAAATTCCAGCTTTTTGTGCCACCACGGTCGGGCCTCTCCAAGCCTTCCGGAGCCATGACAGCATAACCCCGCGCCAGCAGAGGTTCGACCATCCCGCGATTTCGCATCGTGCCTGAACCACTGCCGCCATACCCGTGCAGGAACACCACCAATGGCGGGTTTTCTGTGTCGGGCAATTCGATGTGATACGCGCCCATCGGCGTCTCGCAAACGCTCTGTTGATCGGCGCAGCCCGCCTGGACCGTCTGCGCGACAAAGGCAAAGATTGCTGCAAGACTGATTTCCCTGATCATCCCGCATCCTCAATGAATCTGCGAACCGGCAAACCGGCCCTTACCCATCCTGGCCCGGCCGCCGAGCCCAACATTCCCTCGGGTACGTCGATGATATTTGTGAATCCGGCTTCAATCAAACGATTGCTGAGGCGCGCGGACCGCACCCCTCGGGCGCAAATCAGCGCCACGGGAACAGCCTGATCACCACCGGTCATTTGTGTCAGAACGTCGACGAAATCCTCGCGCCGCATATCCAGCGGTACCGCGCCCTCGCCAATTCCCGAGGCGCGCCACTCGCGCGGTGTGCGGATATCAACCAGCAGAACGCGCCCGTCCACAGCCTGCTCATGGGCGTCGGCCACACTGATCCGGCCGCCGCTGTGATCCTCGGGGATCAGTCTGTATTGCCTGATCGCAAACCCGGCAGCAATCGCGGCACCGCCACCAATCAATAGCCACCGTCGGGATCGTTTCATTTTTTCGGCCACACCTCAGCCTCCTGTTCGCTGACACTGGTTCTATCACAACCAGACAGCAAGTTGCGCGGTGAAACACAGCTTGCAGATCAAGATCGCGTCATTAATGCGCAATGCCACCAATGCATTGGTGATCCATTGGAGCCCGGCAAAAAAGTTGCCATCTCTGGACAGTCGGCAAAATATCCTTACAAAATTGACCTCACCCTGACCGCCCAGACCGGAGTATCGCACTTGTCCCTATTCCTTATTGCGGCCCTTCCCTTCCTTGGTGCTGTATTTCCCGCACTGCTGATCCGCGCGGGCCGAAATGCCGCCGCGTCCGCAGCCGGGTTGACCACATTTCTGGCCCTGATGGGGCTGCTGATCCACATCCCTTCGGTCATGCGTGGAGACGTCGTGACCGCCCGGTTTGATTGGATACCGAGATTGGGCCTGAACGCGAATTTCATGCTGGACGGGCTGGGATTTCTTTTCGCTTTGCTGATCCTTGTCATTGGATTGCTCATCATTCTCTACGCACGGTTCTACCTGTCGCGCGAAGATCCGATGGGACAGTTCTATACCTACCTGCTGCTGTTTCAGGGGGCGATGGTTGGTATTGTCCTGTCCGACAACATCCTACTTTTAATTGTTTTCTGGGAACTTACATCGCTCAGCTCATTCCTGTTGATCGGCTATTGGAAACATCTGCCCGATGGCCGACAGGGCGCGCGCATGGCTTTGGCCGTCACCGGCTCGGGCGGGTTGGCGATGATCGCCGGGATGCTGATCCTCGGCAATATCGTTGGATCTTATGACCTGAGTGTCATTTTGCAGAACAAGGCGCTGATACAGGCGTCCCCCTACTACCTGCCGGCGTTGATCCTGATCCTGCTGGGCGCTTTCACCAAGTCGGCACAGTTCCCGTTTCACTTCTGGCTGCCCCATGCCATGGCCGCGCCGACGCCGGTATCGGCCTATCTGCATTCGGCCACCATGGTGAAGGCCGGTCTGTTCCTGATGGCGCGGATGTGGCCGGTTCTGGCGGGAACAGATGCCTGGTTCTACATCGTGGCCACAACTGGTCTGATCACCATGCTGCTGGGTGCGGTCATCGCGCTGTTCAAAGATGACCTGAAGGCGCTGCTGGCCTTTTCGACCGTATCCCATCTGGGCCTGATCACCATGCTGTTGGGCTTTGGCACTAAAATTGCCGCCGTGGCCGCCATTTTCCACATCATCAACCATGCGACCTTCAAGGCCGCCCTGTTCATGACCGCCGGAATCGTGGATCACGAGACCGGTACGCGGAACCTGAAACGGCTGGGTGGCCTGCGCCACCTGATGCCGATCACCTTTACCATCGGCACCATCGCAGCCCTTTCCATGGCGGGTCTGCCGCCGCTGAATGGCTTTTTGTCGAAAGAGATGATGCTGGAAGAGACTGTGCATACCACCTGGTTGCATTCACATTATCTGGTTCCGGGGCTGGCACTTTTGGCAGCGCTGTTTTCGGCCGCTTATTCTTTCCGCTTCGTCAGCCATGTTTTCCTTGGAGCCCAGCGCGAAGACTATCCCACCCATCCGCATGATCCGCCTGTTGGGCTGTGGCTGGCACCCGCATTGCTGGTGGTGCTGGTCGTCCTGATCGGCCTGAATTCCGCAGCACTCGTTGGCCCGCTGATCGCCGTGGTTACCAGCGCGGTGATAGGCGGCGAGAAGCTGCCGTATTACTCGCTCAAACTGTGGCATGGCTTCACGCCCGCACTTTACATGTCGGTTGTTGCGACATTGGGTGGCCTGTTCCTGCTGGCGCTGCACAAACGCGGCGAGCAGGTCTGGAATGCCCTGCCCCGGCCCGAGGCCAAGGTAATCTTTGAGGCGATCATCGACGCGCTGACCAGGCTAAGCCGCTGGATCACCGATGAGATGCATAACGGTGTTCTCAGCCGCTATGCGATCATCTTCGTGGCCTTCACCGTGGGCCTTGGTTATTACGCCTATTCGACGGGAACCATCGGTGTGGAAACCCGCGTTCCGCTGCCAGCGCAGATCATTCCGATCATCGGCTGGATCTGTCTGGTGGGCGCAACGCTGGGCATCATGTGGTTCCATCGGAATCGCCTGTTGTCACTGGTGCTGATCGGTGTCGTCGGCCTGATCGTTTCGGTTGCCTTCAACTATCTCTCGGCCCCAGATCTTGCCCTGACGCAAATCTCGGTCGAGGTGGTGACAATGATCCTTTTGTTGCTGTCGCTGAACTTCCTGCCGACCGAGACACCGTGGGACAGCAGCGCGGCGCGGCGATGGCGGGATGCCGCGATTTCCGTCATTGCCGGTCTTGGTACTGGCGCGCTGGTCTACGCGATGATGATGCGCGATTTTGCATTCCCAACGATTTCAGAATTCCATCTGGCCAATTCCTACAAGGGCGGTGGCGGCACCAATGTGGTCAACGTGATCCTCGTCGACTTCCGGGGTTTTGATACGTTTGGCGAGATCATCGTGCTGGGCATTGCCGCGCTGATTATCTTTGCGCTGACGGAATCCGTGTTAAGCACCAATGTCCGCAGTTACCTGCTGAATCGCAAACCGCACTGGCCACAGTCCGGTGATTCACACCCGCTGATGATGGTTGTGGCGACCCGCGTGATGATGCCGATTGCGCTGATGGTCGGGGCTTATATTTTCTTCCGTGGGCACAACCAGCCAGGCGGCGGATTTATCGCCGGGCTGATCGTCGCCATCGCCTATCTGATGCAATACATGGCCAGCGGCTATACTTGGGCGATTGAACGGCAGCGGTTTTATTACCACGGCACCATTGGCTGGGGCGTTCTGATCGCCGCAGCAACGGGTCTGGGCGCCTGGTTCAATGAACGCCCCTTCTTGACCAGTGATTTCGGCTATCTCCACTGGCCCCCGCTTGAGGAATTCGAATGGGCCACCGCCATGCTGTTTGACACGGGCGTGTTCCTTGCGGTTCTGGGCGCGGTCATGCTGGCGCTCGACAGCCTGTCCCGCTTTGCATGGCAACCCGGAATGGCACAGGAATTTCCGATGGATATCAATCCCCTGCGGGACTCTCCACCGGAACAAGAACAAGAGAAGGAGCAGGCCTGATGGAAGCGCTCGTAGCCTCTGCCGTCGGTATCTTGACCGCAGCCGGAATATTCCTGATCCTGCGCCGCCGGACGTTCCCTGTCATTCTGGGCTTGTCGCTGATTACTTACGCGGTCAACGTGTTCCTGTTCGCGACCGGGCGCCTTGCGCTGAACGCCCCGCCGGTTCTGAACAAATACAAGGACGTCGCTTATACCGATCCTCTGCCACAGGCGCTGGTGCTGACCGCGATTGTAATTTCCTTTGGAATGACCGCGGTGATCGTGATGATTTCGCTCAGCGCGTACCTGTCCTCCAAGGATGACCATATCGACATGACAGCGCAGGACAGCGTGGATGCCGCGGGAGAAGACGCATGAACCACTGGATCGTTGCGCCGATCGTCCTGCCCGCGATCCTGGCTCCGTTTAGCATCATGGTTTTGCGATACCATTTGGACCTGCAGCGCATCTTTTCCGTTGCCGGTGTTGTAGCCCTGTTGGGTATCGCCCTGACAATCACAGCTCAGGCTTCGGGTGGAGATATTCAGGTTTACGAACTTGGTGACTGGCCTGCCCCGTTTGGCATTGTCATGGTACTGGATCGAATGTCGGCCATGATGGTTCTACTAACCGCGCTGCTGGCCTTACCGATTGTCCTCTATGCAATAGCTTCGGGCTGGGATGATAGGGGCAAACACTTCCACGCCCTGTTCCATTTTCAGCTTATGGGTGTCTGCGGCGCATTTCTGACCGGAGATGCCTTTAACCTTTTCGTGTTTTTTGAAGTTCTGCTGATCGCCTCTTACGGTCTGATGACCCATGGTGGCGGTGCGGTACGGTTGAAGGCGGGTGTACAATATGTGGCTTACAACCTGTTGGGATCGACTTTGTTCCTGTTTGCGTTGGGCACGATCTATGGCGTGACCGGGACACTGAACATGGCGGATATCGCCACAAGGGTTGCCGAAATCCCGGCCGAGGATACGGCATTGTTGCGGGTTGGCGCAGTCCTTTTGCTTTTGGTCTTTTGCATCAAGGCCGCCGTTCTGCCCCTGCATTTCTGGCTACCTGCCAGCTATGCCAATGCGCCAATGCCCGTCGCGGCCCTGTTTGCAATCATGACAAAGGTCGGGGCTTACTCGATTCTGCGGATGTTCACACTGGCCTTTGGCCCCGATGTCGCAGCGACAGAGGGTCTGGCGGGTGAGTGGTTGCAACCTGCTGCGCTTGTCACTTTGGCTGTCGGGACTATCGGCATTCTGGGGTCAAAACATATCGCCCGCATGGTGGCGTTCTGCGCGATTGCATCCATGGGCACCCTGTTGATCGCAATCTCGCAATTCACGCCTGACGCTACAGCCGCAGCGCTGTACTATGTGTTCCATTCGACACTAGCGACAGCCCTGCTGTTCCTGGTTGCCGATCTGGTGATGGCGCGGCGGGGCGGGGCCATCGCACCAACGCCCCCCATGCCGCAAAGCGGGCTGGTGTCCGCGCTGTTCTTCGTGGGGGCGATTGCAATGGCGGGAATGCCGCCGTTGTCCGGATTTATTGGCAAGCTGCTTGTGCTGGACGCCTCGCGCGATGCTTCCGATGCCACGATGGTCTGGGCCGTGATTCTGATCAGCTCTTTCGTCACAATTATCGGGCTGGCCAGAGCCGGGACATTGATCTTCTGGAAAAGCCACGACACTCAGGCTGTTCCAATAGAGATGCCTGCGGAAAACGAGGCTGCCCCTGAACCGGTCGCACCGGAACCGCAACCGGGTCTTGCCTTTACCGCCGTTTTCGGCGCAGTAGCCGGCCTGATCCTGCTGACATTGTTCGCGGGCCCTGCGCTGGAATATACAAGCCAAACCGCAGAGCAGCTGTTTGCGCCTGAAAACTACATCTCTGCCGTATTGGGAGGGGCCGAATGATGAAACTGCTACACCGGATATTTCCGCACCCTCACCTGACCATTTTGTTGACGATCGTCTGGATCCTGCTGGCGAACAAGCCGTCGCTGAATTCTCTGGTCTTTGGCCTGATCCTTGGGATCATCATTCCCTTTGTCACACAACCCTACTGGCCCGACAGGCCCAAGCTGCGCAACTGGCCAATGGTCGCCGAGTACATGATCGTAGTGCTGTGGGATATTGTCGTCGCGAATGTGACCGTGGCCCGCATCGTCCTGTTCAAACGCAATGAAGACCGGCGGCCCAACTGGGTGTGCATTCCACTGGAGCTTCGGACACCCGAAGCCATAACCGTGCTGGCCGGGACCATCACGATGACACCCGGCACCGTCAGTTGCGACCTGTCGGCACAGGGGCACAATCTGCTGGTCCATTGCCTGGATGCACCAAACCCGGATCAGGTGCGCGACGAAATCAAGCAGCGCTATGAACGTCGCCTGAAGGAGATTTTCGAATGATCGAATACGCTATCTACTTTGCATTTGCCTGTTTTGGCGCGGCGATCATGATGTGTCTGTGGCGGATCATCACCGCGGACGGCGTTGGGACCCGGGTTCTGGCCCTGGATACAATGGTCATCAACACGATTGCCCTGATGATACTTTATGGCCTTTCAAAAGGGACCGAGATTTTCTTTGAAGCGGCCATGATCATCGCGATGCTTGGCTTCGTTTCAACCGTCGCATATGCGCGTTTCATGCTGCGCGGAAATATCATCGAATGAGGGCGATATGACATTCATTGCAGAGCTTCTGATCGCCATTTTCCTGATAGTCTCGGGTATTTTTGGGTTTGTCGGATCCTTCGGCATGATCAAGCTTAATGACCCTATGTCCCGCCTTCATGCGCCGACCAAGGCGACTACTTTGGGGGTGGGCGGGGTGTTGCTGGCTTCGATCACCCATTCCGTTCTGCTGGAAGGCAAACTGTCGCTGCACGAGCTTCTGATCACGCTGTTTTTATTCCTGACGGCTCCGATCACGGCCCTGTTCATTGCAAAATGGCACATTCACCGTCATGAACTTCCCAGTGACCTGCCCGATGCTGGCGAGGATGAGCTTTGGGCCACCCACGCGGTCGAGCAGGTCGAGGATGTTCCGGACCACAGCGCGAATTAACTCAAATGCACACATCTCCGCTGCCCCTGACCCGAGATCTGGTTTTAATTGGCGGCGGCCACACCCATGCCCTGCTGCTGCGCAAATGGGGAATGAACCCTTTGCCCGGCGCGCGGGTAACCGTGATCAACCCCGGCCCCACTGCCCCCTATTCCGGGATGTTGCCCGGATATGTCGCCGGACATTACGACCGGTGGGAGCTGGATATCGATCTTGTCAGACTGGCCCGTTTCGCAGGTGCGCGAGTGATCTTGGGTGCGGTCAATGGCATCGACACCGAAACACATGAAGTGCACGTCCCCGGGCATCCTCCGGTAGGCTTCGACGTGGCTTCGGTCAATGTAGGGATCACGTCGGACATGCCCGCCCTGCCGGGCTTTGCGGAATATGCAGTGCCAGCCAAGCCGTTGGGACCCCTTGCCGCAAAATGGGCCGAGTATCTAAAGGGTCAAGGGCCGGCCTCGGTCGCTGTGATCGGTGGCGGCGTCGCGGGCGTCGAACTGGTCATGGCGATGGCGCACGCGTTGAAAGCCAGAGGGCGGGCGGCACAGATTACCCTGATCGATAGTGCCTCGGCCCTGACTGCAACCAAACCCAAGGCGGCGGCAACAATCCGGATTGCGATGCATGACCTTGGCGTGGAGGTGATCGAAAACGCGGTAATCGCCCAGATCGGGCAGGATCACGTGGAACTACAGGACGGGCGCACAATTCCGGCTGGTTTCGTAACCGGTGCCGCCGGAGCACGCGCCCATGACTGGATTGCAAACACAGGGCTTGACCTTCATGACGGATACATCCGCGTAAACAGCTACCTGCAATCCAGTGATCCGGCTGTGTTTGCCGCCGGGGATTGCGCCCATCTTTCGGACAACCCCAGACCGAAGGCTGGCGTTTATGCGGTGCGCGAAGCGCCAATATTGTTCGAAAATCTGCGCGCAGCGCTCGGCGCGGGGCGGATGCAAAAATACACACCGCAAAAAGACTATCTCAAACTGATCTCACTGGGCGGCAAGTCAGCACTGGCCGAGCGTTTGGGAACATCGTTCAGCGGCCCGTTGATGTGGACATGGAAGAACCATATCGACCAGACCTTCATGAACAAGTTTCGCGACCTGCCGCAAATGACACCACCCGCTCTGCCGCGCAACCGGGCCGCCGGGCTTGATGGGGTTTTGGGTGAAAAGCCCATGTGCGGCGGATGCGGAGCAAAGGTCGGGCGCGACGCATTGCAGATCGCCCTGAAATCCCTCCCCGCCCCTACTCGTACCGACGTCACCCCCCTGCCCGGCGACGATGCCGCGCTTTTGCAAACGGGCGGGACGCAGCAAGTCATGACATCCGACCATCTGAGGGCTTTCACCAACGATCCCGCACTTATGACGCGTATCGCCGCCGTTCACGCCCTGGGGGATATCTGGGCCATGGGGGCCGCACCTCAGGCGGCCACGGCAACGATCATCCTGCCACGCATGTCTGCCGCCCTGCAAAGCCGCACAATGTCCGAAATCATGTCCGTCGCGAGTGACGTCATGCGCGATGCGGGCGCGGAAATCGTCGGCGGGCACAGCTCAATGGGCGACGAGATGACGGTCGGTTTCACGTTGACCGGCCTGTGCGAAGCTACCCCGATTACATTGGCGGGTGGTCAGCCGGGGGACCGTCTGATCCTGACCAAACCCTTGGGAAGCGGTGTTCTGATGGCGGCGGAAATGGCCGGTCTTGCCGAGGGGGCCTGGGTCGCGGCAGCCTACAAACATATGACACAGCCCCAAGGCAATGCAGCCCGCATTTTGGCCAACGCCCATGCGATGACCGACGTGACCGGGTTTGGTTTGGCCGGGCATCTGCAAGGCATCTGCGACGCATCTCATTGCGGCGCCACGCTTGATCTGGACGCGGTAAATGTGATGGACGGTGCGCTTGCCCTGACTGATCAGGGGGTCCGGTCAACGATTTTCACCGACAACAGCGCGATTGCGCCCAATCTTCCGTCCGGGCGCAAGGCGGCACTGCTTTTTGATCCGCAAACAGCCGGGGGTTTATTGGCCGCCGTGAATGCGAAGGATGCCGAAACCCTTCTGCAAGATCTTCTGGACGCGGGATATCCGGCAATGATCATTGGCCAGCTGACCGACACACCGGGTCTGCGCCTTCAAAGCTGATCCAGAAGGCTTTCGATTCGCGCGGCCGCGTTGCTCAGCCCCGCATTGTCCAAAGTTTCCACATCTAGACTGGCCAACACTTGCGCCGGGCGGGATTGCCGGGATTTAGTGTATGCGGGATCATAATGTTGTTCCATCAACGCCCGTGTCAGCGCCTGTTTTTCACCCGCATCGATCAAGCGCAGCCACCCGTCCACGACCTCATGCCCGCGATGGAACCGCAGCGGCGATAACCGGTCACGCAAACGGTCACTGTCAGACAGGATGTCGTTATAAGCCCGCACCAGATAGGCCGAACGTGCTTCAATCGAAGCCGTGATGTTCACACGCGGAGCATTACACAACGCGTTCCAAAGGCTGGGTGGCAGGATCAAGCCGCCAATTTTGGATGATTCCGCTTCGACCAAGACCGGACGCGCCGGATCCATTGCACACAGCGCAGCGGACAGAGCAGATTCAAACCCCTTCTGACTGGGCTGCCCCCCCGGCCTTTCGCCCAGCAAGGACCCGCGATGGTTGGCCAGCGCTTCAAGGTCCAGAACCTGTACGCCTCGTGCCTGCAACACAGCCAAAAGATCGGTCTTTGCGGTGCCGGTGTAGCCATCCAGCGCGATCAGCCGATGTGGCAAGGGATCATCGTACAAATAAGCGTTCACCAATCGACGATAGGTGCGATAGCCGCCTTCGACCACTTCGGCGCGCCACCCAATTTGTTGCAACATCCATGTGAAAGATCCGGAACGCTGTCCACCGCGCCAGCAATAAACCAAGGGGCGCCACGCTCCGTCATGATGGCTGAGGTGATGTTCGATGTGATTGGCTGCATTGCGGAATACCAAAGCAGCGCCCAGCTTGCGCGCCAGAAAGGGGCTTTCCTGTACATAAATGGTTCCGACCCGGGCGCGTTCCTCATTATTCAGCACCGGCAGGTTCATTGCACCCGGCAGATGATCTTCGGCAAACTCGGCAGGGCTGCGAACGTCAATCACGGTATCATAGCCGTGCGCGTAAAGTTGGGTCAGGTCAGGAAATTTCAGAGCCATGCCGAAGGTCTAGCTTGCCGCGTTTCCAATGAAAAGGTCACGCGTCATAAGGTTCGATCAGCTCAGGCCCGCTGGCCCGGTTCGAGTTCACCAAAGGACTAACCCGGTGGAAGGTCAGCACATCCTCGTGCCCTGGCTGCATCAGTCGTGCGGCCCCTTTTCCAGCTTCACCCAACCACAGTGGCCAGTCTTTGGGTTCTACTATCAAGGGCATTCGCTGATGAATGACCTCAAGCCTTTTGTTGGCAGCCGTCGTCACGATTGCACAAGTGCCCTGCCGTTCGCCTTCAGGACCCCAGTCCTGCCAGACCCCGGCAAAAGCAATCGGAGCTTTGTCCCGACGGTGGATATACCAAGGCAGGCGCGTTCCCTGTTTCGTTTTTGTCCATTCATAGAACCCAGTCGCTATGATCAGGCAGCGGCGCGCCCGGCAGGCTTCACGAAAGGCGGGCTTGTCCGCCAGGGTCTCGGCCCGGGCGTTGATCAGCAACGGCCCCGCCGTTTCGGTCTTGTACCAATGTGGCAGAAATCCCCAGCGCAGCGCACTCAGATGACGGCCTGTTTCACCACTCCGCACGACATGTACCTGATTTGTCGGACAAACATTGAAATTCGGCACCACAGGTAGCGCATTTGCCGGGCGCGCCGAAAACAGCTGAGCCATCGCGTCGTTGGGAAGAGTTATTGCAAACCGTCCGCACATAGGTAATGAACCACCGATACTATCTTGACACAGGCACAGGATCTCACGGGGTCACATGGAAAACCAGACAACACAATCCCTCAAGAGCAAAGCACTGGCCCTTCTAGACGCGGGCAAGCTTCCGCAGGCCTTGAAGAAGGCGCAACTGGGTGTCAAAAAATTTCCAAAAGACTCGGATTATCACGCCATTGCCGGCTTTGTGTTGACCGAGATGAAGCAATACAAGAAATCCATTCCGCATTTTGTTGAAGCCTCGCGAATGAAACCTGACGATTCGCAGTTTGTCGAAAACCTGGCAAATGCTTTGATGCAGACTGGGCAGATTCCCAAGGCCCTAGAATATACTGAGCAAAAGCTGGAACAATTCCCCAACAACCAGGAATTGAACCGCGTGCTGGATGAGATTCACCTCAAGGGCAACAACTGGCGCATGATAATTGAGCATGCGAGCAAAAAGCTGAAAATTGATCCCAACAATGTGGAGCTTCTTGAAAAACGTGCAAGGGCTTACGCCAAGGTTGGCTTTGACGATGAAAACTCTCGCGATATTGCGCGCGCCTACGAGTTGGCCCCCGAGAACACAAAGATTGCCTTTCATAAATCCGCCAATCTGCACCAAAGCGGTGACAAGAATGAGTCCAAGGCAATTCTGAAGCGCATTCTTCAAGATGAACCCGGGCACGTGTCAGCGTTGCTGCAAATGTCGACAATGGTTTCTACGGAGGACGCTCCGGAACTACTGGATGCCGTTAATAAAACGATCTCCGACAAGGGAGATAATATTTTGGAGCTTCAGTTCGCCAAGGCACATTTGATTTCGAAGTTAGACGGGTTGAATGCCGCCATGCCGCATTTTGCACGGGCCAACGATATTCAGCACCAAGGCAATCCTTATGTCCCGTCCGTTGAAGAGGAAAAACTGTTTCGGATCAACAGCTTGTTCCCAATCGATGCCGGAACACCGGAGTCCGGCTTTGACGAGGGGCCGATGCCGATCTTCGTACTGGGTCAACCGCGCTCTGGCACGACATTGATGGAAATGATGCTGAGTTCTGCACCCGGAATAGCCGGTTGCGGCGAACTGACCCTGGGTGCCGATTTGTCGCGTGAGTATGAAAAAAAGGGCCAGAAGTATGACCCATCCGAAGCGTCCAAACTCGCGCGGGAATTCCTCGAATTGATGCCGCCCATTCCTGGCGACTCTGTCGCTTTTGTAGACAAGATGCCGCACAATTATCAGCGCGTCGGGTTTCTGTTGTCCGCATTTCCAAAGGCAAAGGTCATCAACATGCTGCGCGACCCGCGGGATGTGGGATTGTCCAAATGGATCAGACGCTTTCCTGCGGGCGGAATGCGTTATGCCTCGCATTTGCAAGCCATTGCCCATTCTGCAAATTTGTATCGTCGCTATATGGCGCATTGGGATGCCGTGTTCGGCGATCGTATTCTGACGGTCCCTTACGAAGAACTGGTGGCAGACCCGAAAACCTACAGCCAGCAGGTCGCCGCGTTCTGCGGTCTGGAGTGGACCGAAACGATGATGCACCCTGAAAAGAACACGAAACAGGTGCGCACGGCCAGCATCGATCAGGTGCGCAGAAAGATCTCGACCAAGTCTATCGGAGGCTGGCGTGAGGTTGCCGAGCATATCAAGCCGATGCTCGACGGGATCGACCCCGAGCTCTGGCCGGAATACGATTTCAGCTGATCGGTTCCCTAACAAACAAAAAAGCCGCATCACGAGGATGCGGCTTTTGTCTTTTCTAAAATCACTGTTACTTCTGTTTGATACGCCCGTCGACATAGGGCTGATAGGGCGCATTTTCCGCCAGGTATTCCGCGGTGACATCCGCAAGGTCCGGTCCGAAGTCATAGGCGTTCTTGTCGTCGCCTTCGAACATCTTGTACCCGTCACCCCCGTTGCGGACGTAGTTATTGGTGACGACCAGGTAGGTCTTGTTCGGGTCGATCGGAACAAAACCGTCACCCTCGGCAACCATTACCTCGCTGACGCGTCCCTCGTTCGGCGCAACGCTTGGATCCCAAGTAAAGCTTAGGCCGGCGACCTGCGGGAAGCGACCTTTTACTTCTTCTACCTGACTTACACCATTCTCAAGTGCGTCAATGACACCCTGTCCGCTGATTTCAAAGGTCGACAGTGTATTCTGGAATGGCAACACAGTCAGAACCTCGCCCATGGTCACATCACCGGGATCAATGGACGCCCGCAATCCACCCGAATTGGCAATCGCGATCTGAACGCCCTGATCCGCCACGCGCGCCAGCATCGCATCCGCAACCAGGTTGCCCATCTGACATTCCTGCACGCGACAAATTGAGCGATCCCCTTCAATGGCTTCCGCAGCGCTCGCAACGACCTTATTGCGGATTTCATCCAACGGCACCGCCAGTTCCGCAATACGGTCCAGCGCCGCCTGATCCTCGGTCACTGCGTTGTCCATGATCAAAGGCTCGCCAACTGCCTCGATCACTTTGCCGTCGTCATCGAAGGTGACGTTCAACTCGCCCAGAAACTTGCCATAGGCATAGGCCTGAACAATCTGTACGCCGTTTACCACCGTTGGGTACGGACCTGCCGCCTTATCCGACACATTCGAAAGATACGTATTCGAATGCCCGCCTACGATCACATCAACACCGGTCGTCTCTTGCGCGACACGCTGATCGACACCATAGCCGGAGTGGCTGAGAACGATGATCTTGTTGACGCCTTCACCTGTCAGTTTATCGACTTCGGCCTGCACGGCTGGCACCGGGTCCGAAAACGTGACGTTGGGGCCGGGCGAGGCAAGCTCATCCGTGTCGATTGGGGTCAGGCCGATCAAGCCGATCTTCTCGCCGCCCACCTCGATAACAGTCGATTTCTTGATCCTGTCCGTCAAAAGCTCTTCGTCGCGAATATCAGCGTTGGTCATCAGAACCGGGAAGTCGACCGAGTCGATGAACCCTCGCAACACTTCGGGGCCGTCATCAAACTCGTGGTTGCCAACGGTCATGGCGTTATAGCCCAGCTTGTTCATGAACTCCGCCGCGACCTTGCCCTTGTAATAGGTATAGAAAAGGGACCCCTGGAACTGGTCACCTCCATCCACCAAGATCGAATTTTCTGCCCGTGCGCGCGCATCGGCAACTGCCGTTACAAGGCGCGCCGATCCGCCAAAGCACTTACCTTCTGCATTGTCTTCCTCACCGCATCCGCTGTCGTATTTGTTGATCGGCTCAAAGCGCGAATGGAAATCGTTGGTGTGCAGAATCGTCAGCTTGTAGTCGGCTGCTGCGGCACCCGCCGTCAGGCCCAGCACCGCGACCGAAGTTAAAAATCGGGTCAACATCTTGGAACTCCCTGTTATTATTGCCGGGGATCGTGCGCTTATGTCGACCGAGAGTCAAAGGAGAAATCCAGCTTGATTCCAAGCGCCGTGCGGGGCATCAGGTCATCATGCTGATCTACAAGATTTTCCGAGCCGTCGAATGGGCTGAACTGCAAAGTCTGGGCGCCACAGACGGAGCACCCATTGACGTGTCAGACGGGTTTGTTCACTTTTCCACCGCCGAACAAGCTGCTGAAACCGCCGCCAAGCATTTTGCGGGCGTTGAAGGGCTTACGCTGTTGGCCTGCGATGCCGATGCCATGGGCGATGACCTGAAATGGGAAGTGTCGCGAGGAGACGCCCTGTTTCCGCATCTGTATCGTCAGATCAGGTTAAGCGATGTCGTCTGGGCGCGTCCCCTGCCTTTTGTCGGCACGGCACATCAGTTTCCCGAGGACATGGCATGACATCCTATGTCGATCCGGATCGCGCCCAGTTCGAGGCATTCAAGGCTCTGGAGCGCGACCAGCCGATCGAAATGCTCAATCTGGTGAAATTCCGCGCCGAGGCGCAGTATCCCAAATCACATGAATTGGCTGGCGCAGGGCTGACCGGGGCGCAGGCTTATCAGAAATACGGGGTTGAAACCGCCCCAATCATTGACCGTATCGGGGCAAGCATCCTGTGGCGGGGTGCATTTGAAACGACACTGATCGGACCGGCTGATGAGGTATGGGATGCCGTATTTATCGCACGCTATCCGACTGCATATGCGTTTCTGGAAATGGTGACTGACCCGGTGTACCGGGCAGCGGTGGTCCATCGGCAGGCTGCGGTAGAAACCTCGCGCCTGATCCGGTGCGGATCAAGCAAAAGCGGGAAAGCGTTCGGATGAAACTGACCGAGAAGTTCGGGCTTGCGGCCATGCACTGCATGGACCCCGAAACCGCCCACGGGATGTCGATCAGGGCTTTGAAGGCGGGGCTTGCGCCTGCGCCGGGGCCGTTGACAACGCCGCGCCTGAAAACCAGCCTAGCCGGGTTGAACCTGCCTAACCCGGTAGGTTTGGCCGCGGGCTTCGACAAGAACGGTGAGGTTTTGGCACCCCTGTCACGCGCTGGATTCGGTTTCATCGAAGTCGGTGCTGTCACACCACGCCCGCAACCGGGAAACCCTAAACCCCGCCTGTTTCGCCTGACCGAAGACAAAGCGGCGATCAACCGTTTTGGCTTCAACAACGAAGGCATGGAGGTGATGGCAAAACGGCTCGCTGATCGCCCCCAAAATGCGGTGATCGGCCTGAATCTGGGTGCCAACAAGGACAGCGAGGATCGCGCAGGTGATTTCGTCAAGGTGCTGGCGCATTGTGCCCCTCATCTGGATTTTGCCACCGTCAACGTGTCATCCCCGAATACGGAAAAGCTGCGGGATTTGCAGGGCAAAGCAGCGCTGAGCGCGCTTTTGAGCGGTGTGATTGAAACCCGTGATGCGCTGCCTCGCCCGCTGCCTGTCTTCCTGAAAATCGCGCCGGACCTGACCGATGCCGAATTGCAGGACATTGCCGAGGTTGCGCGCGAGACCCGTGTGGATGCCGTGATTGCCACCAACACCACCCTGTCACGCGACGGGCTGCGCAGTTCGCACAAAGGTGAAACCGGTGGGCTGTCCGGTGCACCGCTGTTCGAGAAATCAACACGTGTTCTGGCGCGGCTCAGCCAGTTGACCGAGGGTGACATTCCCCTGATCGGCGTCGGTGGCATCAGCTGTGCGGAACAGGCCTATGCCAAGATTTGCGCCGGGGCATCAGCTGTGCAGTTCTATACGGCGATGGTGTATTGCGGCATTTCTCTGGCGGCCGACATTGCGAACGGGCTGGATAAACTGCTGGCCTGCGACGACTTTGACAATGTGGCTCAGGCCGTCGGCAGCAAACGAGAGGACTGGCTATGATCGAATATTGGCACAACCCGCGCTGTTCAAAATCCCGCGCCGGTCTTGCATTGCTGGAAGAAAATGGTGCACGGGTCACGGTGCGCAAATATCTTGAGGATGCACCATCAATTGATGAGCTGCGAGCGGCACAATCCGCCTTGGGGCTTTCGCCCGTCGAGATGATGCGCACCGGAGAATCCCGGTTCAAGGAACTGGGGCTGACAAAGACCTCGCCAGACGACGCCCTGATCCGGGCCATGGCTGAAAACCCGATCCTGATTGAGCGTCCGCTTGCCATTGCGGGCGATAAGGCCGCCATCGGGCGTCCACCGGAAAACCTTCTTACGCTGCTCTAGGCCACCTGCGCCTCGAGCTTGGGATAGCGCCACCCCAAAGTCACGCCACGTGCGATGTTAAGCACCATCAACGCGGCCCACAGGCCGTGATTTCCGAAACTTGGCACCAGAATAAACAGCGCAACCAGATAGATAGCGACCGATTGGAACATCGCGCTACGCATGGCCCGGGTCCATGTAGCACCTATGTAGATGCCGTCAAACATCCAGCTTGCCACGCCGATAACGGGTGCCAACGCGGCCCAGACAAGAAACTCGCGCCCGGCCTCGCGCACCTGCGGCGATGTTGACATGAGGTCGATCAACGCCGGTCCGGCGACAAAGAAAACCACACCCAGTAACAGGGCACCCCCAACACCCCATTGCGAGGTCATGACAGACGCGCGGCGCACCTGATACCTGTCTCTGGCACCCACCGCGCTTCCGACCAGCGCCTCGGCGGAAAAGGCAAACCCGTCCAGCGCAAAAGCTGTGATTTCAAGAAACTGTAGCAGGACCTGATTGGCCGCCAGATTGACATCACCCAGATCGGAACCGACGAAAAGAAAGGTCGTGAAGGATCCGGTTAGCAAAACCGACCGGATCATGATATCGCCGTTGACCTGCAACATCCGGCGCAGTCGGGCAGCGTCAAATATGCGGGCCCAGTCGCGCCAGATTCCGTCTTCGAACCCATCCCGACACAGCCAAAGGCCCAGCGCCAGACCTGTCCATTCCGCAATCAAAGTGGCTATGGCAACCCCTTCGACACCCCAGCCAAGACCAAGCACGAACCACAGGTCCAAAACGATGTTCAATCCGTTCATCCAGACCTGAAGAACAAAAACCCCGCGCGTGCGTTCAACGGCAATCAACCATCCGGTAACCGCAAAAAGTGCAATAGTGGCAGGCGCCCCCCAAATTCGAACCTCAAGATAGGCGCGGGCAAGTGTTTCGACCTCGGGACTTGCCGGAGAAAGGGCGAATGCACCCGCGAACACAGCCACTTGCGTGAGGACAAAGAACAACCCGGCCGCGCCGCCAAGCATCAGGCCGCGCATCAGCAATGCCCGGGTTTCAACAGCGTCACCTGCCCCGCGTGCCTGCGCCGCCATCCCGGTGGTTCCCATCCGCAAGAAACCGAAGATCCAGTAGATCGTTGACAGGATCACTGCGCCGATTCCGACCGCCCCGATAGGCGCAGCCTGCCCCAACTGGCCGACAACACCGGTATCAACTGCCCCCAGAATCGGAACGGTGGCGTTCGACAGGACAATCGGCACCGCGATCTTCAGCACCCGTCCATGCGTGATGGGCGCCGAGGCGTCCTGCATGGTCAGCTCTTGTCTCTGGGAGGTTGCGGCATCAGGAAATGTCCGGAAGCCTGCGCAAACAGTTTCGCATGATTGTCCTGCCAGGCTTCAACCCGCACCGATGCGTAACGCCGCCCGGACCGGCTGATAAATGCCCGCGCATAGGCGTCTCGCGGCAAGCCCGAGCGCAGATAGTCGACGGTAAAGTCAATCGTCTTCGGAAACCGGATGCTTTCGTCTGACACGATGGCGTCTGCATCTATCTCTCCGCTCTCGATACTTGGAAACATGTGTTCCCAGCTCAGCGTGATAACGGCTGTCACTTCCAAAAAGGCAGCCGTCACACCGCCATGAATTGCAGGCAGAAACGGGTTGCCGATCAGCTTGTCATCGAAATTCAACACGCCGGTCAGTTCATCCCCGCGCCTGTCAAAACTGATGTTCAGAAAACGGATATACGGTACGCCATCGACAAGCGCACGCAGGGCAGCATCGCGGCGCTGCTTGACCACCTGCATCGGTTCGGGACGAGGTCGCGGCATGTTACTTCCCTTCAACCGTAAAAGAGCCCGAGGCAGTCGCCACAGGCAGGTCCGTGTCGTTGTCCATTGCAGTGGCCCGCACGAAGGCAACGTTGCGCGTGATATGATGGCAAACGGCATGCGCAGTAATCGTCTGACCTGGCGTCGCCGCGCGCATATAATCTATCCGCAGATCGATTGTTGCGGTTCCTCCGGGCGCCGACGGGTGGCTCATCACCGCAGCACCACAACAGGTGTCCAGAATCGTGGAAATCGCACCGCCATGAATCACCCCTGTGCGCGGATCCCCGATCAGGTCTTTGTTGTAGGGCAATGTTATCTCAGCCTCACCTTCGCCGATCTGCGTGAGCGTAAGGTTCAATGCCCGCGCATGGGGGATCGCCTCGATAAACTGGCGGGCTAAAACTGTTTTATCGACCATGGGTATGCGTCCTGTTCTCTGCACTGCCTTTATGAGCCGGTGTTCCAGTAAAGAGCAAGCCTGCCTGTTGCGCTTGGGATCGGGACCGCCTAGGTTGCTGACGAGGAGACCGGGAATGTCCAACAACCGTTTGTCATTCAAAGAAATGTGCGCCGAGTTCGACGTGACGCCGCGCACCTTGCGCTATTACGAATATATCGAGCTTTTGCAACCGGACCGCGAAGGGCGTTCGCGCTTTTATGGGGCCCGGGAATGCGCGCGAATGAAGCTGATCATGCGCGGTCGTAAATTCGGCTTCCCCTTGGAAGAGATTCGCCAGTGGCTTTTGATCTATGAAGATCAGGGCAACGAGGCGCAAATGGCCACCTTCGTGGAAATGGCAGACCGCCAGATGAGTGAACTTCAGCAGCAGCGCCAGCAATTGGACGAGGCCATGAACGAACTCAAGCGCCTGCGCGACCAAACCGCCAAATCTCTGGAATAACCTTTTCCGATTTTACAAAATCAAACATTGCAGGTGGCAGAACCTGTCAAAACCGGTGCGCTTCCCCTTCCGCGCTCCCGATTATTCATGCCGGAAATCAGTTGACGTAACGGTAACAAAATTACGTCGGACACCGCTTACGTGTACGGATGTTACGTCAACTTAAAAGTGACGCAGCGTCTGGATTACGTAAACGTCACTCACATGTTGTAAAGCACCCACCAACTGCGCAACTCATGTCTCATGACGCCAGTGACGAGAGTATGACGAATGACCGAAGATGTGATGACCATCCGCGAGATGTGCGAGACCTATGATGTCACACCACGCACCTTGCGGTTCTATGAGGCAAAGGAACTGCTGTTCCCGATCCGCGAAGGCCAAAAACGTCTGTTCACCAAACGTGACCGGGCGCGGCTGAAGCTGATCCTGCGCGGCAAAAGATTTGGGTTCAGCCTCGAGGAAATTCGACAGCTGCTGGATCTCTACCACGTGGGCGATCAACAGGTCACCCAGATGAATCGCACTTATGAAATCGCGTGCGAACGTCTGGCTGACATGGAATCGCGCCGTGAAGAGCTGACGCAGGCCATCGACGATCTGAAAGAGCAGTTGCGCTGGGGCGAGAAAGTCATCGCCTCGATGAAACAGGAAAAGAAGGCGGCCGAGTAACCTCGCCCTGCCTTCCGGACATATGAATTAAGGGAGCTTCACATGCCCGTTTACAACGCGCCAACCAAAGACATGCAGTTCATTCTGCACGATGTTCTGAAAGTCTCACAGTCGGACATCCCCGGCTATGACGAACTGGAAGCCGAATTCACCGGCGCAGTTCTGGAAGAAGCAGGCAAGGTTGCCGCCAACGTCCTGCATCCTTTGAACGTTGTTGGCGACACCGAAGGGTGCCGGTTGGAAAACGGTATTGTGTACACCCCTACCGGGTTCAAAGACGCCTTCGAGCAGATGAAGGAAGGTGGCTGGACTGGCCTCGACATGCCGGAAGAGTATGGTGGCCAGAACATGCCCTACGTGATCGGCACAGCCGTAGGTGAGATGTTCTCGGGCTCCAACCAGGCTTTCACCATGTACCAGGGCCTGACCCATGGCGCAGCCTCGGCCATTCTGGCGCACGGAACAGACGAGCAGAAGAACAAATACCTGCCCAACATGGTCAGCTGTGAATGGACCGGCACCATGAACCTGACCGAACCGCATTGTGGGACCGATCTGGGCCTGATGCGCACCAAGGCAGAACCGCAGGGTGATGGCAGCTATAAGATATCCGGCCAGAAGATCTTTATCTCGGCTGGCGACCACGACATGGCAAACAACATTATCCATCTGGTGCTGGCCAAGATCCCAGGTGGCCCCGAGGGCATCAAAGGCGTGTCGCTGTTCATTGTGCCCAAGTTCATTGTGAACGAAGACGGCAGTCCGGGCGAACGCAACGGCGTATCGGTCGGAAAGATCGAAGAGAAAATGGGCATCCACGGCAACTCGACCTGCGTCATGAACTATGACGAAGCCACCGGCTGGCTGCTGGGCGAAGAGCACAAGGGCATGCGCGCCATGTTCACCATGATGAACGAAGCGCGTCTGGGTGTGGGTATGCAGGGCCTGTCGCAAGCCGAAGCGGCCTATCAGAATGCTCTGGAATACGCCAAGGATCGTTTGCAGGGTCGCGATGTGACCGGCGTTAAGAACCCGGATGGTCCGGCCGATCCTCTGATCGTGCATCCAGATATCCGTCGCAACCTGATGGATCAGAAAAGCTTTACCGAAGGCGCGCGCGCGTTCATCCTTTGGGGCGCGACCATGATCGACAAGGCGCACCGCGCGGGAGACAAGGATGCGGACGGGCTGATCTCGCTGCTAACTCCGGTCATCAAAGGCTTCCTGACCGACGAAGGTTACGACATGACCGTTCAGGCGCAGCAGGTCTATGGTGGCCATGGCTACATCGAAGAATGGGGCATGTCGCAATACACCCGTGACGCCCGCATCGCGATGATCTACGAAGGCGCAAATGGCGTTCAGGCGCTTGACCTTGTGGGTCGCAAGCTGGCGCAGGATGGCGGCAAGCACGTCATGGCGTTCTTCGAGATGGTCAAAACCTTCTGCAAGGATAACGCGGGCCAGAACGAAGCATACGACAAAGCGTTCATTGAACCGCTGAAAGCTGCGTCCAAGGATCTTCAGGCCGCAGGCATGTATTTCATGCAGGAAGGCATGAAGAACCCGAATAACGCACTGTCCGGTTCCTATGACTTCATGCACATGTTCGGCCATGTTTGCCTGGGCCTGATGTGGGCGCAGATGGCCAAGGCCGCGCAGGACGCTCTGGACAATGATGCGTCGGACAAGGAGTTCTACGAGACCAAGATCAACACCGGTCGCTTCTACATGGCGCGTCGCCTGCCAGCGACAGCGATGCATCTTGCGCGCATTCAGACCGGCGCAGACACGGTAATGGCACTGGACGCGGCGAACTTCTGATCTCAGTCTGGGTCCGGGCAACACCGCCCGGACCCAGTTTACCGAAGGAGACCAAATGCCAAAACGTTTTCGCCTGACCCGCCGTTTCCCGGTTGCGATGACTGAAGACGGGTATCGCAAGCTCAAAGCGTTCGCGCGGGATGCTGGTCTGGACGAAGGCGAGGCGCTGTCTTTCTTGTTCGAGAATTTCAACAGCGTGATTGATGAGGAGAACCTGACCCACCGCCTGCGCATCTTCAATTCTGAACTTGAGGCACGGAAAAGATGAGCTGCTACAAAGAAAACTCAACGGCGACGCTAACTTGAATGCCGGACGCCTCCGGCGGGAGTATTTGTGAAAAGATGAAGCGGCGATGCGTCCCTGCCACCGGGCGCACTCGCCATCAGGACAGGAACGACTTCACCTTTTGCGGCCATCGGCTCTCCAGCCTGTACCGCATAACTACTTAAAACGAAGATGGTTGATTTAAGGTTACCGACAGTCCTTCATCTTTTCAAAAATACTCAAATCCAGCCTAGCCACATGCGCCTTGGGAGGGGCGAGCACATGACCATCAAACTTCATTGCTTCGGAGAAAGTGGAAACAGCTACAAGGCTGCTTTGGCATTGGAAATGTCCGGTTTGGAGTGGGAACCGGTCTTTGTCGATTTCTTCAAAGGCGTAACCCGCACGCCGGAATATCGTGCTGACGTAAACGAGTTGGGTGAAGCGCCTGTTCTGGTCGATGGAGATTTTCGCACCAGCCAATCCGGTGCGATTCAAGCCTATGTCACAGAGAAATCCGGCAAGTTCGGTGGCAAGGACCGGGAAGAAAACTACGATGTTCTGCGTTGGGTCTTGTGGGACAATCACAAACTCAGCTCCATGGCTGGTTTGACGCGGTTCCTGATCAATTTCCTACCCGAGCAGCACCGCAACCCTGACGTCATTGCATTCAACAAAGGACGTTTGAAATCAGCTTATGAGATCCTGAACGCGCATCTGGAAGGCCGCGACTGGATCGTCGGCGACGGCGTAACCAACGCCGACCTTAGCTGCTGCGGCTATCTGTATTACCCTGAACCATTCGGTTTTGACCGTGCCGACTGGCCCCATATCGATGCCTGGCTGACCCGCTTGTCCGAACAGCCCGGTTGGAAGCACCCCTATGACCTGATGCCCGGCAACCCGTCGGATCGAGCTTGAGGAGAAGACCCATGACCGAAGCCTATATCTATGACGCCCTGCGCACGCCGCGCGGCAAGGGCCGCAAGGATGGCAGCCTGCACGAGGTAACCTCGGTGCGCCTGTCCGCCCTGACCCTGAACGCGGTGAAAGAGCGCAACAACCTGGAAGGTCACGCCGTCGAAGACGTGATCTGGGGAAACGTCACGCAAGTGATGGAGCAAGGCGGCTGTCTGGCGCGCTCGGCCGTTCTGGCATCCGACCTCGACCAGTCGATCCCGGGTTTGGCGATCAACCGTTTCTGCGCCTCGGGCATGGAAGCCGTGAACCTGGCCGCAAACCAAGTGAAAGGCGGCGCGGGCGATGCCTATATTGCAGGCGGTGTCGAGATGATGGGTCGCGTGGCCATGGGCAGCGACGGTGCAGCAATCGCCGTTGACCCCTCGCTGGCGATGGAGACCTATTTCGTGCCTCAGGGCATCTCGGCCGACATCATCGCGACCGAGTATGGCTTTACCCGTGATGACGCGGATGCGCTGGCGGTTGAATCGCAAAGACGTGCTGCGGAAGCATGGGCCGACAACCGGTTTGAAAAATCCGTGATCACCGTCAAGGATCAAAACGGTCTGACCATTCTGGACCGCGATGAATACATGCGTCCAGGCACCGATATGCAAAGCCTCGGCGCTTTGAACCCGTCATTCGCAATGATGGGCGAACAGATGCCTGGCTTCGACAAGGTTGCAATGCTGAAATACCCCCATCTTGAGCGCGTAAACCACATCCACCATGCAGGCAACAGCTCGGGCATCGTGGACGGAGCCGCTGCTGTTCTGATCGGCAACAAGGAATTTGGCGAGAAATACGGCCTCAAGCCGCGTGCCCGCATCAAAGCAACCGCCAAGATTGGCACTGATCCGACCATCATGCTGACCGGCCCGGTACCGGTGACCGAGAAAATTTTGGCCGACAATGGCATGAAGATCAGCGATCTGGACCTGTTTGAAGTGAACGAAGCCTTCGCCTCGGTCGTGCTGCGTTTCCAGCAGGCATTTGATGTCGATCCTGCACTGGTCAACGTCAACGGCGGCTCGATCGCGATGGGTCACCCGCTGGGTGCCACGGGTGCGATGATCATTGGTACGCTGCTGGATGAGCTTGAGCGTCAGGACAAGGAAACCGGTCTGGCCACGCTTTGCATTGCATCCGGCATGGGTGCGGCAACCATTATCGAGCGCGTCTGATGCCAAAGCTGGATCTTTCTCAGATTCCGTTTCAGGGCGGCTCGGCCTATCCCGGCAAGCTGGCCGAAGCGACCGCAGGTCGCTTCGCGCAGCGCGTGGGCGATGCGGGCGGGCTGACCCAATACGGGGTCAACATCGTGCGGCTGGAACCGCAGGGCCTGTCCTCGCTGCGGCATTACCATATGAAACAGGACGAGTTTGCCATCATCCTCAGCGGCTCGTGCACGCTGGTCGATGATGATGGCGAGCACGAGATGCAGCCCGGCGATTGCGCCGCCTGGCCCGCAGGTGAGGCCAACGGCCATCACCTTGTGAACAAGACCGATGCGCCCATGACCTTTCTGGTGGTGGGCACACGGACCCCGACCGAGACCGGCTATTACAGCGACATGGACATGATGGTGAAGGTTGATGAGAACGGATTCTCCTTCACCCGCAAGGATGGCAGCCCGCTGACGGCTGACCAGATTGGAGATGACAATGACTGATTTCACTCTGAGCAAAGACGCCGATGGCGTCGCCACAATCACCTGGGACGTGGCCGGGAAGACCATGAACGTGATGTCCTTTGACGGGCTGGCAGAATTGAGCGATTGCATCGATCAGGCGCTGGCCGACGATGAGGTGAAAGGCATCATTGTTACTTCGGGCAAAGAAGGGTCATTTGCAGGCGGCATGGACCTGAACCTGCTGGCGGTGATGAAAGAACAGGCGGGCGACAATCCGGCCAAGGGTCTGTTCGAGGGTACGATGAAAATGCACGCCCTGCTGCGCAAGATCGAACTGGCGGGTATGGACCCCAAGACCAAGAAAGGCGGCAAGCCGATTGCTACCGTTCTGCCCGGGACCGCTGCGGGCATCGGTATGGAACTGCCCCTGTCCACCCATCGTATCTTTGCGGCCGAGAACCCAAAGGCGAAGTACGGCCTGCCCGAGATCATGGTCGGCATCTTCCCCGGCGCGGGCGGCACCACGCGGATGGTCCGCAAAGTCGGCGCCATTGCGGCGGCTCCGCTGCTGCTGGAAGGTAAGATGCTGGACGTCAAGAAAGCCAAAGGCGCAGGCTATGTTGACGAGATCGCAGCCGATCCAATGGCGGCAGCCAAGGAATGGGTGCTGAACGCCAAGGACGCCGATCTGGTCAAACCATGGGACGCAAAGGGTTATAAGATGCCCGGTGGCGCCCCCTATCATCCTGCGGGCTTCATGAACTTCGTTGGCGCGTCGGCGATGGTAAATGGCAAGACCCAAGGGGCCTTCCCGGCCTCCAAGGCTCTGCTGAGCGCGGTTTACGAAGGCGCTTTGGTCGATTTCGACACCGCGCTGAAAATCGAAGCGCGCTGGTTCACGTCCGTGCTGATGAACCCGTCGTCAGGTGCGATGATCCGGTCGCTGTTCCTGAACAAGGAAGCACTGGAAAAAGGAGCCGTGCGCCCCACCGGTGTCCCGGACCAGTCAGTCAAGAAGATCGGCGTTCTGGGCGCGGGCATGATGGGGGCTGGTATCGCTCTGGTATCGGCGCAGGCCGGTATGGAAGTTGTTCTGATCGACCGCGACCAGGAGGCTGCGGACAAAGGCAAAGCCTATACCGAGACCTATCTGGACAAAGGCATGAAGCGCGGCAAGGTCACGGCTGAAAAAAAAGAGGCCATGCTGGGTCGGATCACCGCGACGCCGGATCTGGACAACCTGAAAGGGTGCGACCTGATCATCGAAGCGGTCTTTGAAGACATGGGCGTCAAGGCTGAGATGACCAAAAAGGTTGAGGCGATTATCCCCGAAGATTGCATCTTTGCATCGAACACATCGACCCTGCCGATCAGCGATCTGGCCAAAGCTTCGGTCCGGGCTGACCAGTTCATCGGCATCCACTTCTTCTCACCGGTCGAAAAGATGTTCCTGGTCGAGATTATCAAGGGCAAGGAAACCGGGGATCGTGCAGTGGCCAAGGCGCTGGACTATGTGCGTCAGATCCGCAAGACCCCGATCGTGGTCAACGATGCGCGTTTCTTCTACGCAAACCGCTGCATCATTCCATATATCAACGAAGGCGCGCGCATGGTCACTGAAGGCGTCAGCCCCGTTTTGATCGACAACGCCGCGCGGCAGTTGGGCTTCCCGGTCGGTCCGATCCAGCTGACCGACGAAACCTCGATTGATCTGGGTGCAAAGATCGCCCGCGCGACAAAGGCGGCGATGGGCGATGCCTATCCGGAAAGCCCCTCGGACGATCTGATCTTCTGGATGGAGGAACAGGGCCGTCTGGGCCGTAAGGCGAATGCCGGTTTCTTCGACTATGACGAGAAGGGCAAGCGCGTCGAATACTGGAAGGGCCTGCAAGACAAGTATCCGCTTGCCGATGACCAGCCTGACCTGATCGAAGTGCAGGAACGTCTGATGTTTGCTCAGGTTCTGGAGGCCGTCCGCGCGCTGGAAGAGGGTGTTCTGGAGGACATCCGCGAGGGCGATGTCGGCGCAATTCTGGGCTGGGGCTTTGCCCCGTGGTCGGGTGGTCCGTTCAGCTGGCTGGACATCATCGGCACGCCCTACGCGGCCGAACGTTGCGATCAATTGGCCGAGAATTACGGTGAACGCTTTGCCTGCCCGACGCTGCTGCGCGAGATGGCAGAAAAAGGTCAGAACTTCTACGGTCGCTTCAACCCTGAAGCAAAAGCCGCTTAATCCAATGACGCGGGCGCATGTCACCATGCGCCCGCATCGTTCTTGTCAGTGTTTGGTTAGATCTGCCATTCGGGCCGCAGGAACAGAACCGGCGCGCTTGGGCGTCCCGGTCGACCCGGTCGCCTAACCCCAAACGGCGGGCGGATCGGAAATATCGGTTCCTGGGGAATGGGTGCAGGCAGCGCACCCAATGGGTTGGCAAGAGCCGACATATCGCCCTTGCTTATAAGTGAGTGGATCAGGTCTGAGGCCACCTCTTCGGCCGCGACATCGTACCGTGTTCCGGTGGTTGCACCGCGCATGTTGAAGCGACCGGACGGGCAATAGGCCTGCAATCCGCCCTCGACAAAAATCACCTGATCATCATCAAAGAACAAAGAAAACACTTCAAAAGACGACCCCGGTGCCTGTGACGTCAGGTGACCGGCGCCGTTCAGCAAACGCGCTGGCACCACCGAAGGTCCATCGGCCTTGGCGTTGATCCGGGACAGGTTTAGCGCCATGCCCTGTTCGGGCATCAACCAGACAGGTCGCCCGTTATACGCGGCGCGGGCAGGCACGAGGACCGGCAGGAACTCGACCCGGCGTTCATCGGCTGGAATGACCACAACGCTTATCGAGATGCGCCGTACTTCTTTGAACCCGTGATCGAGGGTTCTAACCAGATCACCCACCGTGATCCGTTCGACCGGCTTCCACCCGGCAGTCGTGGCGATCTTGGTGCCGTGCAAAAACCCGCCACGGCGCGCATTTACCGCCTGTTTATTGTTGGTTCGATCAACTTCTGGCAGCTGATCCAGATAAACAGAAATACTTGTTACTTCGGACACGTGCCTTACCCCCTTTTGGCACAAAACGGTTATGCCAATGAGCTAACACCAAATATTCGGCCCGTCACATTTCAGACATATTTGCGCCCAATTTTGACCAATTCCGCGTAGTTACCGCGAGTTTTCATGAACACTCTATGAGCCTCACTGGGCATTTTTTCCATTTCTGAAACGAAGGCGATTTTGTCGATCCTCCGAATCCTCGCGTTTCACAGAGGTTCAGAAGCATCAAGACGATCTGGCTTAGACGTGCATACGACCCAATCGCGTCAGGCTACTTTTTGCTGTTCAGATGATCGGCTGGCACGCCACCCCAGCAACAGACCCGCTGCCGCAATCATAAGGATGCCCGAAATCTGAAAGACGCCAATGGTTTGCCCAAAGGCCACAAATGCGAAGAGCGGGCCGAAGATCATCACAGAATACTCGAACACCGCAACATAAGATGGCTCGCCTACCTGATACGCCTTGATCAGCATGAAAACCGCGATTGTTGAACCGATAGCCTGAGTAACCAGCCACGGTATGGCAGGCCCCATGTTCCAAACCCATCCACGCGAGACAAAGCCATCAGCACCCTCTGCCGTGACGAGCGGTGAGATTGTCAGAAACGCAACCCCCATCGCACCTGCCACACCCAGAGTAATGACCATAACGGCCAGCATGGCCACAGTGCTTTCCTGAGAACAATGCGTACGCGTGAGGATCGAACTGAGGGCATAGAAAAACCCTGCCGCCACAGGCACCAGCGTGCGCAGGTCAAAATCGCTGGGGTTTGGCTGAAGTACCAAAAGGATGCCAGTAAATCCAATCAGTACGGCCAGTATGCGCCACGGCCCTATTGGTTGCCTGAGCACCAGAGCGGAGATCAACAGCACAAAAATCGGTGAGGTGAACAACCCTGCCAGCGCCTGTGCAATTGGCATCATGGCAAGAGATGCAAAATAGAAAAGCATCGCCATGGTAATCAGCACGCTGCGCAAGATGACAGGCCCCCACCGCACGGGCCTCAACCCACCCAGCCCCAGAAACGACAGGCCAACAATCAGCGGCAGCATCAACAGTGCACGGGTCAGATGAAACTGCCACAGCCCGACGGTTTCGGCCAAAAGGATCACAACATTGTCGATGACGCCGATAATTGCCATGGCACTTACCATCAGCGCCGAAGCCAGAACAGCAGAAGATGCGGAATGCGCCTGCATGAAGTCGTGTCCTGATTGCGATGGTGGGCCGACTGTTTCGATCCATTCGGGTATCCAGCACAATTCACAACGACTGCGCAACAGGTTTGCGCCCTGCGATTTCACCATGCTAAGCTGCAACAAAACAAATTCGAGCAGACCAACCCAGATGACGGCCCTGAAACAGTACCAGCGGATCGAAGCCACCGGTCTGTGGCGCCCCTCGCCCGATGAACAGCGGCGCGAGGTTGTTGTGTCTATCGGCGAAGCCACCCTAACCATTTCTGATTTCAATGACAGGGCGCTAACACATTGGTCGCTGGCGGCACTTGAACGCCAGAACCCCGGTTCCTTTCCGGCCATATTCAACCCGGACGGTGACCCGGATGAAACGCTTGAGCTGGCGGAATCCGAAACCACGATGCTTGAAGCGATCGATCGATTGCAGCGCGCTATTGATCGGTCCCGCCCCCACCCGGGGCGTTTGCGCTGGCTGAGTGTCGGAGGCGTCGTGGCCGCTGTGCTGGCCCTGTTGCTGTTCTGGCTGCCCGGTGCGCTGCAAAACCATGTTGTCTCGGTCGTGCCCCAGGTCAAGCGGCAGGAGATCGGCGATATGATCCTGCATCGGATCGAGCGTGTTTCGGGCCAGGCCTGTACGTCGCGGGATGCACGGGATTCATTGGAACAGCTGGCCCGGCGCACTGGCGTACGGCAGATCATCATTCTGCCAGCAGGCGTTCAAGACAGCCTCAGCTTGCCTGGCGGCACTGTCCTGCTCAGCCGTGCTTTGGTCGAGGATTACGAAGACCCTGCTGTCGCAGCGGGTTATGTGATTGCAGAACGGGCGCGGGCCGCGCATAAGGATCCGCTTGATGACCTGCTGGACAGAACCGGCGCGACCTCTGCCTTCAGGCTGCTGACAACCGGCGGACTGACGCCCGAGATTATCGACACATATACCGAGCAGGTCCTGTCACAGCCCCGTCCGGCCATTTCTGACGACGACGTGCTGGCGATGTTCTCGCAAAGCGCGCTTCCCTCAACCCCCTACGCCTATGCCCGTGATGTGACCGGCGAAACGGTTCTTGGCCTGATCGAAGCGGATCCGATGGCGGGAAGGGCGCTGGAACAGGTGCTGCCGGACCGCGACTGGGTCCGGCTACAGAATATTTGCGGCGAATAAACCGGGTTACTTGGTTCCGAACATCCGGTCGCCGGCATCCCCCAGACCGGGCATGATGTAACCTTTCGCGTTCAACTCGCGGTCCAGCGCTGCCGTGACGATACGCACGTCAGGGTGTGCTTCTTTCATCCGCGCCACACCTTCGGGTGCCGCCAATAGGCACAGAAAGCGAATATCCGTCGCCCCGGCCTGTTTCAACAGGTCAATGGCCGCGGCCGAGCTGTTACCAGTCGCCAGCATCGGATCCACCGCAATGACCAAACGGTCCTTCAGGCTTTCGGGGGCCTTGAAATAATACTGAACAGGTTTCAGCGTTTCTTCGTCGCGATACAGGCCCACAAAACCGACGCGTGCTGAAGGCACAAGTTCCAGCACCCCGTCCAACATCCCGTTTCCGGCGCGCAGGATTGACACCAGCGCCATTTTTTTACCTGCCAGTATGGGGGCGTCCATTTCTTCCATCGGCGTTTCGATATTGCGCGTGGTCAGGGGAATGTCGCGCGTGACCTCGTAGGCCAGAAGCAATGTGATCTCGCGCAGCAATTGCCGGAACCCGGCGGTCGAGGTGCCCTTGTCCCGCATGAGCGTCAGCTTGTGTTGCACCAGCGGGTGATCGACGACGGTCAGGTGTTCGCTCATGTGTTCTCCAATCTTTTCTTGACCCGCGCGCGGGTGTCATCATCACAGAAGGCCGCGTTCAGGGCCGTCTCATTCAATGCCGCAAAATCCCCGGCCTCCCAGCCGAAAGCCGCGTTCAACATCTCATATTCCCGCCGCATGGTCGTGTGAAAAAACGGAGGATCGTCGGTGGAAATCGTAACCTTTACGCCCGCATCGCGCAGTTTCGCGATGGGGTGGGCAGCAAAATCCGGGAAAAGGCCCAGAACCACATTCGAACCCGGACACACTTCAAGCGTGATATCCCGGTCAACCAGTTCACGAACAAGATCAAGGTCTTCGATGGCGCGGACACCGTGCCCGATACGCTCAACCCCCAGATCGCGCACAGCGTCGCGCACACTGTCGGGACCGCCAAACTCACCCGCATGCGTGGTCAGGCGAAGCCCGGCTTCGCGAGCACAATCGAAAGACCATTTGAAGTCACCCTGCGTGCCAATGGATTCGTTGCCGCCCATGCCAAAACCGGTGATCCAGTTTCCGGCGGTCTCGGCCGCACAATGGGCACTCCGCCTGGCTTGTTCGGGGCCAAAATGGCGGACACAGGTAACGACACCGCGCAAGGTGATATCGAATTTACGCTCGGCTTCGTCTGCCGCATCCTGAATGGCATTCAGATAATCCCGCCACGCATGCAGGTCGCCACCGCCGCAAAAATCAGGGCTGAGAAAGGTCTCGGAATAAACCACGCCATTTTCAGCGCTTTCCTCAAGAATGGCCAATGTCAACCGCCGGAAGTCTTCGGGCGTTTTCAGAACTTCGCAGGCGGCTTCGTACACGCTCAGAAAATGCGCGAAATCACGAAAATCATAAGATCCGTCCGGTTTGAAGATACCGCTCAGGTCAACGCGTTTTTCATGCGCAAGCTGACGGATAAAGGCCGGAGGTGCCGCGCCTTCGTGGTGAAGATGCAGTTCGATTTTAGGCAGGTCTGCGACGCTCATAAAAAATTCCTTCCCGGCCCTTGCGCCGGAATGTTCAGATGATGGGCAATGCTGGCCGCAATATCGGCAAAATCCACTTGCCCGATCTGTCCCGCACCCTGCCCCGCAATCAGAACCGGTACCTGTTCACGTGTGTGATCCGTTCCAGTCCAGCTTGGGTCATTGCCATGATCAGCTGTTAACAGCAACAGATCGCCTGGGTGCAGCTTCTTCAGAATATCCCCGATCTCGCGGTCGAACCATTCCAACGCTCGGGCATAGCCGCTAATGTCGCGGCGATGCCCATAAAGGCTGTCAAATTCGACAAAGTTGGCGAAGGTCAGACTGCCCTCTTCCGCCTCGTCCACAAGATCAGACAGGTGCTGCATCAGCTGGGCATCCGACCCTTTGCGCAGCGTGTCGATCCCCTGCATCGAGAAGATGTCGCCGATCTTGCCCACTGCATGAACCCGTCGCCCTGCATCCTGCACCCAGTTGGTCAGCATCGGTGCCGGGGGCAGAATGGCGAAATCCTTACGGTTGGTTGTTCTTTCGAACCCCGTCTCAGGCGTTCCGACAAAGGGGCGCGCGATGACACGCCCCACTTTCATCTTGTGCAATCGCGGAGCAAGCGCGCGGCACATGTCCAGCAACCGTTCCAGCCCAAAGCTTTCCTCATGCGCCGCGATCTGAAACACGCTGTCAGCGGATGTATAGCAGATCGGCCAGCCGGTGCGCATATGCTCAGCGCCCAGCTCGGCAATGATCGCTGTCCCCGATGCGTGGCAGTCACCAAGAATGCCTTCGGTCCCGGCAGCTTCGGCTGCCGCGCGGCTCAGTTCTGTCGGAAAGGCCGGAACCGTGTTGGGAAAGTAATGCCAATCCCAGGGCACCGGCAGGCCCGCCAGTTCCCAGTGGCCCGAGGGCGTGTCCTTACCCGGCGAATGCTCACGCGCGCAGCCCCATAGTCCAGCAGGTTCTGCATCGAGGCCCGGAGTGGCCTCTCCAGACGCCAGCCGCACAGCTGCGCCCAAACCCAGCGCGTCCAGGTTGGGCAGGTGCAACGGGCCGGTGCGCCCCTCTTCTGCACGGCCTTCCGCACAGGCTTGGGCTATATGGGCCAGCGTGTTTGCCCCGGTATCCGGGACATCACCGTTGAAAAACTGATCTGCGTCGGGTGCCCCACCTATTCCAACGGAATCCATAACCACAAAGAATGCACGGCTCATACGCTGATCCTTTCGTGGATCAGATCGGGAAGCTTTGGAACTGTATTGCTGATCGTCATCGCGCTCAGCACAGTGTCCGCTGCGCGCCGTGCGGCGTCTTCCCGTGCGGCGTGGACCACGGCAATGGGTGAACCTTTGGACACACGATCGCCCAGCCTGAGGATGTTGGATACTCCTACTGCCGGATCGATCTCATCGCTTTCGACCTGGCGGCCGCCACCCAGTGAGACGACCGCAAGGCCCAGCGCCTCCCCGTCGATGTAGGAGATGTAACCGTCTTTGGGGGCAGGAACCTCCTGAATAACGCTCGCCTCAGGCAGGAAACGGGTCCAGGTATCGACAAATTTCACAGGGCCACCAACCGCTGCTATCATGCGGCCAAACCGTTCCGCGGCGCGACCGTCACGGATGATCCTGGCGATCTGCTCGCGCCCCTCCTCGACCGAATTGCACATGCCAGAATCAGACAGCAGGACGCCGCCCAACTCGGCAGAAATGTCCACCAGTGGCGAAGCGTCAGGACCGGTCAGAACCTTCATCACTTCCGCGACCTCCAGTGCATTGCCTAGCGCCGGGGCCAAAGGCTGGTTCATGTCCGTGATCACCGCCGAAGTCCGGCACCCGGCTGCGTTCGCTGTCTCGGTCAATGCTGTGGCCAGCTTACGGGCATCCTCAATTGTTTTCATAAAGGCACCGCTGCCGACCTTGACGTCAAGAACCAACGCATCCGGGCTGGCCGCCAGCTTTTTGGACAGGATCGACGCTGTGATCAAATCCAGACTTTCGACTGTTGCCGTTACATCCCGCACTGCATAAAGCCGCTTGTCCGCCGGTGCAATCTGGCCCGTCGCGCCAACGATGGCCGCGCCCGTTTCGCGCAATATCTGCGCAAGTCGGTCCTGACTGATCTGAGTGCTGACCCCCGGAATCGCCTCGAGCTTGTCCAATGTTCCACCCGTGTGACCCAGACCCCGACCCGAGATCATCGGCACATACGCACCGCATTCCGCCAGCACCGGAGCCAGCACAAGGCTGACACAGTCCCCGACCCCACCGGTCGAGTGCTTGTCGATCACCGGCCCGTCCACATCCCAACTGAGAACATCGCCGCTATCGCGCATCGCAATCGTCAAGTCCGCACGCCCCTGAGGGCCCAGCCCGCCCATACAGACGGCCATGGCAAACGCCCCGGCCTGCGCATCGCTGACGCTGCCGTCTGCCAACCCTCGCGCGAACCAGATCAGCTCGTCGCTGCCTGGAACTTCGTGCCTGCGCAGTTTGGCTATGATTGAACGGGCGTCCATGCGTTCAGACATCCTCCATGTGCGACGCGTCAAACGCACCCGGCAGCAAATCTCCGATGGTTGTCTCAAACTCCGCACCATCGACGGTTGCCAGAGTGACCTTTACATCGCGCTTGCCAAACTCGGCCAGCTTCTGACGGCACCCACCGCAAGGCGGCACAGGCTGAGGGCTGAAGGCAACCACGTAGACTTCGGTCAGTTCCTGCTCGCCCGCGGCCACCATTGCGGCAATTGCCCCTGCTTCCGCGCAGGTGCCCTCGGGATAGGCCACATTCTCGACGTTGCACCCGGAAAAGACATGACCCGAAGAAGACCGAAGCGCTGCGCCAACTTTGAAGTTCGAATATGGCGCGTAGGCGTTTTCCCGGACAGACAAGGCAGCGTCTTTCAGCGACATGGCGATTCCTCATTTTTGATCATCTGGTCAGAAATTTGCACGCTAACGTATTAAGGCGGGAAATTTGAAGCCCCCGACCCATGTTTTTCGCTTAACCCAGCGTTGTGTTGAAGGTACCGGGTAAGGTGACTTCCAACAATTCGATATTGTCTGTTGGGTCGGACAGCCGTGTGCGCATCCCAGGAGGGATGACAAAAGCATCCCCTTGCTCCAGCCGGTAGGGCTCACGCCCCTCTCCTTCCAAGGTGACCTCGCCGCCCATCACAAAGGTAAAGTGAATGTCGGTGTCATGGCTGGCCCATTCCGGATCCCCCGACCCTTTGCGCACAACCTGCACCCCAGCAACGCCCTTGGTGTTCTCGGCAATCGTGGTGTCGCGGCAGATGTACCCCGGCAGACGGAAGGGCATCCACTCGGCGTTCTTGGCCTGATTGTAGACGAAACGCTGACCCTGCCATTCGCGGTCCGGGCGGATGTGCGGAGTGGGAAGTGTCATGTCATGGTCGATTTCCGTGACATGCTCAGCCGGCACACCGATCTCGATAACCTGAACATTATCAGAAGCTTCGAGAACACGGTGCCGGATTTCCGGTGGTTGAATAAAGCAGTCCCCCGCTGTCAGACGCATTTTCTCGCCCTGATCCTCATAGACCACATCCACCCAGCCATGGATGCAAAAGATCAGCTGAAACCCGACCTTGTGAAAATGCACCATGTCCGGAACCGGCCCACCATCGGGAATGCGGATATGGCTGGCGATAATCGACCCACCCAACCGATCCGGCACCAGATCGCGATAGTGCATCCCGGCCCGACCGATGATCCAGGGGGCCTGATCCTTGAGCCTGCGCACTACAAAGGAATGCACGGTCTCTGGCATCACCAGTGGCGGATTTCGTTCTTCGATTTCGATCCGGGTGCCATTTGGGGCCACCAGAACGCGTTCACTACCCGCGAAATCAGACGGATTATCCGTCAGAATACGCAAAGTTCCAGGGCTTTCCGGTGCGTCTTTTTCAATGCGCAACCGCACACCATGCCCCGAAAACACCGCGACGCGCGGATCGTCAGCGGGATAAATCATGTCCATCTTCATCCCCAGTTTCTTCGTGTAAAAGGGGATGTCGTCGCGAATTTCCCGTGTGGGCAGGCGAATCTCAGCGTGCGTTCGCGCCAGATCGGATGTCTCGGTCATCATTATTCTCTTCGAATTGCAACTTTGGCCATCCGATCAGAACAGACGCCAAAGGCCAACCGAAAAGAACATCCCCGACATTTCTTCAACGGCAAAGATTCGCAGTTCAATGATCACGGGTAACACTCCGCCGATCAGCGCGGTGAATTCGACCAATACCTGGGTGACAACAACCACCCAGCACTGCTGCAACCAACATCCAACCTACTGATCCCTCATTCGTTACCAGCCGGTTCATCAGTTCTGAATGTCACGACAACCTTGCCAGAGTAATCTTGGTCGTCGCAATGTGAAAAGGTGAGAATGAACTCAGACAATATCAATCCGGTTTCACGGTTGCGACATCACGGCAGAGTTACGCAGCGTAGCCAAGTCCAAATAAATAGTTTAAGGCTAAATCAAATTATCAATGGGAGCTGAATCGCCGATGTCTGACACCCCCAGCCTGCGACAAGCTGCGCTCGAATATCATGAATTTCCCAAACCCGGGAAGCTTGAGATCAAGGCTACCAAACCGATGGCCAACGGTCGCGATCTGGCCCGCGCCTATTCGCCCGGCGTGGCCGAGGCCAGCCTTGAAATCAAGGCCGATGCAGCCAATGCCGAGCGGTATACAGCGCGCGGCAACCTTGTTGCTGTGGTGTCAAACGGCACCGCCGTGCTTGGCCTGGGGAATATCGGGGCACTCGCGTCGAAGCCGGTTATGGAAGGCAAGGCCGTTCTGTTCAAGAAGTTTGCGGGCATCGACTGTTTCGATATCGAGGTCGATCAGCCCGATCCCGAAAAGCTGGCGGATATCGTCTGTGCCCTTGAACCGACATTTGGCGCCATTAACCTGGAAGACATCAAGGCCCCCGATTGCTTCATCGTCGAGAAACTCTGCCGTGAACGCATGAACATTCCGGTTTTCCATGATGACCAGCACGGAACCGCCATTGTGGTCGGGGCTGCGGCCAAGAATGCGCTACATGTGGCGGGTAAGTCCTTTGCGGATATCAAGGTCGTGTCGACCGGTGGCGGGGCTGCCGGGATTGCGTGCCTGACCATGCTGGTCAAGCTGGGCGTGAAGCGTGAAAACATATGGCTGTGCGACATTCACGGGCTTGTCTACGAAGGGCGGGCCGAGGACATGAACCCGCACAAGTCACAGTTCGAGCAGAAGTCGGACTTGCGGACGCTGGACGATGTGATCGGTGGGGCCGACCTGTTTTTGGGTCTCAGCGGCCCAAATGTTCTGAAGCCTGATATGGTCCGGAAAATGGCCAGCCGCCCGATCATCTTCGCCCTGGCCAACCCGACGCCGGAAATTCTGCCAGAGGACGCGCGCGCAGTTGCACCAGACGCAATCATCGCCACGGGTCGCAGCGACTTTCCTAATCAGGTCAACAACGTATTGTGCTTTCCGTTTATCTTCAGGGGTGCATTGGACGTCGGCGCGACCGAGATCAACGACGCGATGCAGATTGCCTGCGTGGATGGCATCGCTGAAATGGCGCGCGCGACCACAAGCGCCGAGGCCGCGGCTGCCTATAAGGGCGAGCAACTGACCTTTGGCCCAGAATACCTGATTCCAAAACCATTTGACCCGCGTCTTGTGGGCGTGGTGTCATCGGCGGTCGCCAAGGCCGCCATGGAAAGCAGTGTTGCAAAACGCCCTATTGAGGACCTTGAATCCTATAAGGAAAAGCTCAACCAGACTGTCTTCAAATCTGCCCTTCTGATGCGTCCTGTGTTCGAGGCTGCGGCCGTCGCGTCCCGTCGCATCGTTTTTGCCGAGGGTGAAGATGAAAGGGTTTTGAGAGCCGCGCAGGCCATTCTTGAAGAGACGACGGAAACGCCAATTCTGATTGGGCGACCCGATGTGATCGAAACCCGATGTGAAAAGCTGGGGCTGACCATTCGTCCGGGCAAGGACTGTCAGATCGTTAACCCGGAGAATGACCCGCGCTATTACGATTACTGGACTTCCTACCACCAGATCATGCAGCGCCGCGGTGTGACACCGGATCTGGCCAAGGCGATCATGCGCACAAATACAACCGCCATCGGCGCGATCATGGTGTATCGGGGCGAGGCCGACAGCATGATCTGCGGCACGTTCGGCGAATATCGCTGGCATCTGAACTATGTTGAGCAGGTGCTTGACGAGGGCAACCTGCGCCCGCACGGCGCGTTGTCGCTGATGATTTTGGAAGACGGCCCCCTGTTCATCGCCGACACGCATGTCCGGCAATTGCCGTCGCCGGAAGAACTGGCAGAAACCACCATTGGTGCTGCGCGACATGTTCGCCGGTTCGGGATCGAGCCCAAGATCGCCTTTTGTTCGCAGTCGCAATTCGGCAATCAGGCTGAAGGATCAGGCAAACGGCTACGGGCGGCGCTGGAAATCCTTGATCGGCAGCCGCGCGATTTTGTCTACGAAGGCGAAATGAATCTGGATGCGGCGTTGGATGCAGACCTGCGGGCGCGTATCTTCCCGGCGTCGCGGTTGGAAGGAGCGGCCAACGTTCTGATATTCGCCCACGCAGATGCGGCCAGTGGCGTACGCAATATTCTGAAGATGAAGGCGGACGGAATTGAAGTTGGCCCGATCCTGATGGGCATGGGCAACAAGGCCCATATTGTTACTCCATCCATCACCGCGCGCGGTCTGCTTAACATGGCGGCGATTGCAGGAACACCCGTGGCGCATTACGGTTAACCGGGGGCGGCCTTGCTGGTGCCCCTGCCAACAGGGGGGAGCGCATGAAAGGACATTGCCACTGCAACGCCGTGCATTGGGAAAGCGATGCCCAAGCCGCGTGGAGCTGTTATTGCCACTGTTCAGATTGCAGGCGAAACTGCGCCGCGCCGGTCACGGCTTTTTTCGGGCTGCCGCATGAAGCAGTCAGATGGTTGGGTCAGGCACCAAAGATCTATCGTTCATCCGAAGGGGTCGAGCGTCTGTTTTGTGGCAATTGCGGAACCCAGATGGCCTATCGCACAGCGCGCGACAAGGTGAACATACATCTTTACACTGCAACGCTGGCCAACCCGGGAACCCTGCCGCCACAGTTTCACGTGTTCCACGCCGACCACCTGCCCTGGCTGAACCTTGAGGACAAGCTGCCACGATACGCCAAAACGGCTGGTTGAGATGATTCCCGAAGGGGCGTAGGATTTGCATGCAAAAGTTTGCAATTTTGCAAAACTTCCCACTGCGGCGACGAAAACTCTGCTAGGCCTGTGATTTTGCAAAAATTTGCAAGACATATTTCGCTGATCTGCAAATTTTTTTGCGATAAACTGACGCGTCGTCATGCGTCGCGCTTGCCCGGATGTTTTCTGCGACCTAACACAATGTCCAAGCCGTTGTGAGGAGGACGAGATGGCGTATCAGGACGTTTATGACAGCTGGAAGACTGACCCCGAAGCGTTCTGGATGAACGCTGCAAATGGGATCGATTGGGTCAAGGCCCCCAGCAAGGCACTGTTCGACGACAATGCGCCCTTGTACGAATGGTTCAGCGATGCGCGGGTCAATACCTGTTGGAATGCCGTAGACCGTCATGTGGAAAACGGGCGCGGTGAACAAACCGCCATCATCTATGACAGCCCCATCACCCACACCAAGCGCGAGATATCCTATGTCGAGCTTCGCAACCGCGTGGCCACTCTGGCCGGCGCGCTGCGGGCAAAGGGTGTCGAGAAAGGTGACCGTGTCATCATCTACATGCCGATGATCCCCGAAGCGCTTGAGGCGATGCTGGCCTGTGCCCGCTTGGGCGCCGTGCATTCGGTCGTGTTCGGCGGGTTTGCCAGCAACGAGCTGGCTGTGCGCATCGACGATGCCAAACCCAAAGCAATCATCGCCGCGTCCTGCGGGATGGAACCTGGCCGCGTGGTACACTATAAGCCCCTGCTTGACGGTGCGATCGAACTGGCAAACCACAAGCCTGATTTTTGTGTGATCTTCCAGCGGGAACAAGAAGTTGCTCAGTTGATCGAAGGGCGCGACTTCAACTGGCATGGCTTCCAATACGGTGTCGAACCGGCTGAATGCGTACCGGTCGACGGCAATGACCCGGCTTATATCCTGTACACCTCTGGCACTACGGGTGCACCCAAAGGGGTCGTGCGCCCCACTGCCGGACACCTTGTGGCACTGAACTGGACGATGAAGAATATCTATAACGTCGATCCGGGTGACGTGTTCTGGGCAGCGTCCGATGTGGGCTGGGTCGTGGGGCACTCCTATATCTGCTACGCACCCCTGATCCACGGAAACACCACAATTGTGTTCGAGGGCAAGCCAGTCGGCACCCCGGACGCGGGCACCTTCTGGCGCGTGATCTCGGAACATAAGGTCAAGAGCTTCTTCACCGCACCTACGGCCATCCGCGCCGTCAAACGAGAAGACCCCAAAGGCGAACTGATCGCCAAATACGATCTGTCTCATCTACGGGCCCTCTATCTGGCAGGTGAACGCGCCGACCCTGACACAATTATCTGGGCACAAAATGCGCTGAAGGTTCCGGTTATCGACCATTGGTGGCAAACCGAAACAGGCTGGGCCATAGCCGGAAACCCGCTGGGTATCGAAGAGCTTCCGGTCAAGCTGGGCTCGCCCGCAAAACCGATGCCGGGTTATGACGTGCAAATTCTGGATGAAGGCGGTCACCCGATGAAGGCCGGTGAACTGGGTGCCATCGCGGTTAAATTGCCCCTGCCCCCAGGCACCTTGCCAACACTGTGGAATGCCGAGGCACGGTTCAAGAAGTCTTATCTTGAACACTTCCCCGGATATTACGAAACCGGCGATGCCGGGATGATTGACGAAGACGGGTACCTCTACATCATGGCGCGCACCGATGACGTCATCAACGTTGCCGGCCATCGCTTGTCGACGGGTGGGATGGAAGAAGTGCTGGCCGCCCACCCCGATGTGGCTGAATGCGCGGTGATCGGAGTTTCGGACCAGCTGAAGGGGCAGATGCCGGTTGGCTTCCTGTGCCTGAATGCTGGTGCCACACGGGAACATGGCGATGTGGTTCAGGAAGTCGTCAAAATGGTTCGGGAAAAAATCGGACCGGTGGCCGCCTTCAAACTGGCTGTTGTTGTCGACAGGTTACCCAAGACCCGCTCCGGTAAAATCCTGCGCGGCACGATGGTCTCGATTGCAGACGGTCAGGACTATAAAATGCCTGCAACGATTGACGACCCGGCCATCCTCGATGAAATAAAGGAAGCATTGCAGACAATTGGTTACGCCAAGTAACCATCGGGCGGCACAGGCCGCCCATACCATGTCCGCCCTTGCAACCTGAATCTGGGCCCCTACTGTCGCTGTAAGACAGTGAGGGCCCATGACACATACCGATATCTGGCGTCTCAGCGCCACAGAGCTGACCACCCTGACCCGACGCGGCGATCTGAGCGCGACCGAGGCGGTACAGGCCTCGATTGATCGCATGGACGCGGTGAACCCCGCGCTGAACGCGGTCGTCGAAGATTTGCACACCGAAGCCCTAGAGCGCGCGCAGTCGCTTGATGCTGCACGTGGGCGTGGTCAGCCGACCGGCCCGCTGCATGGTGTACCGGTAACAATCAAGGTGAATGTCGATCAGAAAGGTCACGCTACCACCAACGGTGTCATTGCGCTGAAGGATGTGATTGCACCGGATGACGCGCCGGTGGTCAGCAATTTGCAAAAAGCGGGGGCCATTGTGATCGGGCGAACGAATACGCCCGAGTTTTCCTTCAGGGCCGACACCGACAACCCCCTGCATGGGCGCACATTCAACCCGTGGGGACGGCACATTTCACCCGGAGGATCATCCGGTGGCGCTGCTGCCGCCGTGATGGCAGGTGTCGGTGCGCTGGCCCATGGCAACGATATTGGCGGCAGCCTGCGCTTTCCGGCAGCCGCCATCGGTGCCGTGACGGTCAAACCGGGTTTGGGGCGCGTTCCCGCGTGGAACCCAAGTCAGAAGGCCGAACGCGGATTGCTGGCGCAATCAATGTCGGTTCAGGGCCTGATCACCCGCTCGGCTGCGGATCTGCACCTGTCCATGCCCAGCCTGATCGCCACCGATGCGCGGGATCCGTTCCACGTACCAATGCCCTGGCGCGGCGAGCGTTTTGACCAGCCAATCAAAGTGGCATTCACCAAGAATACCTTCGGCTATGCGCTGCACCCCGAGGTTGAAAAAGCCCTCGACACTGCGCGCGATGCACTGGTCGATGCAGGGTACGACGTTGAAGAGGTCGATCCACCCGATGTCTTTGAATGTGGCCGGATCGGGTATCGGACCTTGATGGGCGAAGTGCTGACCCTGATGAAATCAGACATTGAAGCCGCTGGGTCCAGAACCATCCGCGACATCTTTGACGTCTACTTTCGGGAGTTCCCGCCCATCGTTGAAACAGAATTGGTTCGGATGCTGGCCAAGCGCAGCCATTATGCACGCGAATGGTCCCTGTTTATGCAGGACTACCCGCTGGTTTTGTCCCCTTTCCTGCCACAGCCATTTTTCAAACCTGACCGGGACACCGAAGGCGCGGAAGGCGTGCATGATGTTTTGGGATGCGCTGTCTATTCCTATGCGATGAACTTTCTGGGACTGCCTGCAGCTTGTGTTCCGTCGCGGCTGGCCACCCTTCCCAAAGGACCTCAACCTATCAACGTACAGATCGCGGCACAGCGCTGGCGCGAGGATCTGGCCGTGGATGCCGCCGCCGCGATAGAAGCCCGCGTCGGACAGATGTGTTTCCCGCTTTGGGATCACATGCAGCAAAAATAGACCCCGGGTCATTGTGCCCGGGGTCCAGCTGCTAAAATAAGCCCGGATTTCTGATGACGAGCGTAGCACCACCCACCCTCGCCAGCGCAAAATCTGCGCAACCATTCGAAAACACCGTTCAGGTGGCCACTCACTCCCACCTTGGCGTGTTCTCCGGGCAAGTTCACATTAGCCAATCGTTAAGGGAATTCCTGTGAACTGCTTCACATAGACTTGAGAAAATTCGGGGATGGCCAATTTTACGTGAATTGTTCTGATATTAGACGTTCTTCCAACCCATGGCCGGGGTCGAAAAGGATACGGTGCGCAATGGTTGGTTCCGACCTGATCTCGACCCAGTCGATATCCGGGAAAGAAACGGAATCAGCAGCCACAATGACCGGTCGCTTGTCTGCTTCGACCACATCGAACCTGACTTTCGCCATTTTCGGCAACAAGGCACCACGCCACCGCCGTGGGCGAAACGCCGCGATGGGTGTCAGAGCAAGAACGTCAGCGCCAATCGGAACAATCGGCCCATGCGCGGAATAGTTATAGGCGGTCGATCCCGCGGGCGTGGCAAGTAGTGCCCCGTCACAGACCAGTTCTGCCATGCGTACCCGGCCGTCTACGCTGATCTTGAGCCTTGCTGCCTGAGGGCCGGCGCGCAGCAATGACACTTCATTGATCGCCAACGCTTGGTGCAGTTTTCCTGATTGGTCCATCGCCTGCATGGCCAACGGGTTGATAACCTCTTCCTCGGCATCCTCCAGCCGCGCCATCAGATCGTCTTCGTGATACTCATTCATCAGAAAGCCGATCGTGCCGCGATTCATCCCGTAAACCGGAGTATCGAGATGCTGCACATTGTACAAAGTGTGCAACATGAAGCCGTCGCCGCCCAATGCAACCACAACATCTGCGTCCCGAGGTGCCACATTTCCATATTTGGCCACCAGGATGTCACGCGCTGTTTGCGCCACTTTGACCTCGCTGGCGAGAAAGGCGATTCTCTTTTTCATGTTTTGTGGTTTCCGGTGTTGCACATTTGGTTCCGAAACAAACATACCTTTCCCCAATAGGCCAGTCTTGACGCCGCAGTTGGCCAAATCGTCGCTTTAAGCCTTTTGTGCGTGTGACGTTTCCGATAGGAAATCCGCAAGATTTTACCCAGCCATGTGGAGCGCCCATGAACGCCAATCTTCGTGACACCGGATTTTTCACCCAGTCCTTGTCGGACCGCGACCCTGAGCTTTTTGGCTCGATCCGGTCTGAGCTGGGTCGTCAGCG
>NZ_JAEDOX010000019.1 GCF_017872555.1 Ruegeria sp. HKCCSA071 | reverse complement strand
GAGACTTGGGGAAGAAGGGCTCAAGACGCGCCATCTGCGCATCCGTCAGCCAGAAAAGATCAGACATGGTCACCGCTCGTTTTTCGAACCGTGAATCACGCCGCAATGCGGAAATCAATGGGTCCTGACCCTAACGAGACATTGCTGGCAAACAGGACCGCACTGCAAATGAAGTGGCGACCTTTTTTCACTGGCTCACCCGCATCGTTTACGATGACGTAAGTTGATGGCTTTTTTACGACTGACCAGCTTCCATACTTGGCCACCCTTTCGCTTTTGGGCGTGGCAGGATCGGCCAAACTCTCCGAAGTGATCCAGCCTGCTAGCAGCACTAAAGAAACAAAAACGGCAAAGCACCTCAAAGCTAGTATTATCATTTTGATATCCCCTTCGCTTGTCTAACAGCCGAGGCATTAATCTGCTTGTTGGATTGACGCTTTGTCCGCATCACTGATCTTCGCCTTAGTCTGCCAAGTGGTAACTCTAAGCCTGACGCAAAGGCAAAAATTCATTCCCAGCGAACTACTTAGCAAGGGAAAAGTCTCCATCAGCTGTACCTCTTCCATCGGCTTTGAATTCAGCTCTTACCCGAATTTTTTTCCGCACTTGTCAAAGGTCCAAACCTCAGACCAGTGACCTTGCTTTAGCTTTCTCGCTGATGTGAAGACGACTTTCTGCTGCACAGCCACTACCTTGGTATCGATAAGCTTAGCGGTTTCGCAGGAGGCGGGTTTCTGAATGTGTGCGATGGTCGCCGCCATCTCCCAAGACTGGACGGCTAGTGCGGGTGAAAACTTTGTGTACGAATTTCCTGGCAAAGCTTCTTCAATTTCCGCCAGTTGTTGCTCTAGTGACTTTGCCGGTGCAGGCGTAGGGACCAATGTCGACAAAACGAAAATCAAAAGTGCTCCGAGCACAACTTTGGTCAAATTGATAAACCCGTGACCACCTTGAACGCCGGAAGATTTGGACGGTTTATTTTCTCGGATAAGTGCGAATACCGATTGGTGCATGGCGCTCCTCCTCCACTACTATCGTGCAAAAGTAGCGGATGACGTCTCAGCGGCATTGATCTCAGTCAAAAAACACCTTGGAATCTAATTTGTGCAGACTGCGGAACGACCGCTGCGAGCCCAAAGGCGGCATTCGATCTCGCTGACGGTTTTGTTAGCAGGAGTCGCAAAGAAGTATCGAGCATTGTCCTGTGTCAATGTAGCAAAAACCAAGCTTTGTTAGATTGTGCACGATGGTTTCAACGATTGAAGGTTCAGGGATAGCCAAAGGGAGCAGGACTTTTGAATATCAGCCGATACAGATTTTCGTGTTTAATGCTATCCGCGCTGTTCTTAGGACTTTTTGTTTTTGCGAGCGCAGCAGCCGCAAACATAGCGACCGCAGGATCAGCGATAAGCGCAACCTCTTCGTTTAAGAACCCAAAGGGATGTAAAAATTCACGCGCTTTGGCACGAGCGTTTAGTGCCGTTCAAGCCTGCGCACAGCGTTTCAGCCCAACGCATGATTTCGTCATTTTACTGCTGGAAAAAAGGTATCGATCCAATGCAAGTTCTGATACCGCGAAGGAAAAGGCTGTCAAAGCCACGGTCAAGAAGTACACCTCTGACCTGCGGAAAGCCAATGCGAATTCTCCCGGACAAAAGCTCTTGGAGTTCCTTTCATCAGACTCTTTGCCAAATGCGAAGCTAACGGGCGGTGCTGATTTTTGCACGCTTTCGAATGCCGTCATAGTCGACCGACGCGTTCCGAAATACGTTGGTGAAGAATTTAGAATTTGGATCGAAACACGAGTCTGTGCTCGGTTTGATGGCTCTACAAATACGGTTCAGTTGGTAGAGTTGCGTGCAACCGAGAGGTTTCGAGCAAATACCGACGGAGCTCTAGCAATAGAGCGCTTCAAATATCTCACGCCATCTGTAACTGCCGGGCAGGCCTACAAGACGCTGAGACTTTACTGATCTGCAATTTCTTCTTTCGCAACCAAATCTGCTAAGAACCAGATAACTGTAAATTGTGTTCCGAAGCGGCAACCAAGAGTGGCCGTCCGCAATGTCCCGCGTAGCGGTCACTCAGACAGAACCCGGCAAACGGCTGCTCTGAGCCAACCCCGTGAATTCGATTTTCTCGCTGCGTGCGCACGCGGCACGAATTCTTCTGCACCGACATAATTTCTCGCGCTGCGGTGCGGCTCGAAAACCGGTCGTTGGCCACCGGGCGCAGCATTTATCCGGAAGCGAATTCACAGATTCGCGGACTTTCCGGACTCGTGCAGGTGCGGCGTGTGCTCGTGCAAAAATCCCTCGCGATTGCAGCACGCCTTTCGCTGCGCTGCAGCCCTTTTCGCCGAAGCGGTCATTGAAACCTGCGAAGATGCGCCAAATCCATACCGACCATTCGCTGCGTGCTGCCCGAACTGGTAGGGAGCGGACAGACCCGCCCTTCGCTCACGCGGCTATTGCTGAGGCAGCATCCGTTCGCATTCGCAGCGGCGATCCTGCCGCGCAACAGCATAGGTCGCCGAAGCGGTCATTCCCAAGCGGTTTCAGGGGCATCGTCTTAACCGCACCTTCGCTGTATGGGTCTCGGACTCGAAAGACGCGGACCGAGCGGTCGTCTGCCTCGGTTGAGTTTATAACCGCAGTTAGCCGGAAGCGGACGTGACCAACGGGAATTTTCGTTTGAGGGAGCGTATGCAGGCTAGCCGGAGAGCGGTCGTTCGAAGCGCAATTCGAAGACAGTCGGTTTGCGGGTGAAAACGCAATCGGTGTGATTAACCGCCCCAATTCACTATTCCGGTTTCACGGGAAGCTTCTACCTGAAAATGGCAGCATAGCGGGGCGCGAAGAATTTCGCGAAGGCCTTTACTTCGGGGCGACTATAAGCCTCTGGCGCAATCAGCATCAAATGCTCCGAGTTCATCTCCTCGAGCGGCGCAAAGCATTGAATGAGCGTGTCATCGCTTTCGGCAAGTTTCACGTTTATGATGCCAAGGCCATGACCCGACCGGATGGCGGCATGCATCAGGTCCAGCTCGGAATAGGTTTGCCTGATCTGATCAGGTTCCGCATAGCGGATCAGCCAATCGTGAAAGGCTGACGGCACACCTTCACGTAGGAAGCTGACAAACGTATGGTTGAACAAGTCTTCTACCGAGGTCGGCAACCCGTGTTTTTCGGCGTATGAATGGGATCCGAAAAGCGCGTAACGCGCGGTGCTTATCTTGCGGCAGATGAGGTCCGGATGGGGAGGGCTTCTTGTCACGCGCAGTGCTATGTCCGCTTCGCCAGCCGATAAATCCAGGACTTCGACGCTGGGCAGGAATTCGAAGCTGACATCGGGGCGGAGCAAAGAGAACTCGTTGAAGATCGTTGCGATCCGGGGCGAGAAGTTGCCGGAATAGGCCGTGATCCGGATCGGCCTGGTGCTGCGCAGCGTTTCAACCGTCTGGGCCAGGCAGGTTGCCGCCGCTTCGATTTCTTCCGCGTTCCGCAGGATCGCTCGTGCTGTTTCGGTCGGCCGGAAGCCGCGCGTGTCCCGCTCGAACAGGGTTACGCCTAGCTCATGCTCAAGCGCCTCAATGCGGCGCGCAACGGTTGGCTGGGCCATGCCGAGCTGGCGCGAGGCAGCCAAGGTGGACCCCGCGCGCACGACGGCAAGAAAGACCCTGATTTCTGACCAGCTCCGGAGTACGCTCTTCATTTTTGTAGAATAGCACATCGCCGCAGCCGATACCGGGAAAATCGTGCAGCCGCTACAGTGGGAGCACCTTCACAGCAGCAGGAAAGGCCCGAGAGATGAACGCATTCATGACCAGCGCCCGCACAGTCCCGCCGCTTCAAAAGGCTCTTGGCTTCATCCAGCGTGTATTCCACTTCGCCCCGCGCCCCCGCCCTGAGGAAACGCAGCCCGATGACGCCCGGGCCCGGCGGGAATTCATCTGGGAGGTTCTTTCCCGCAACCCGGACGCCTTCTCCAGCGATGCCGATGTCCAAAGTATGATGAGTATGTATCCCGGCAGGTTCTGACTAGTTCGGGGCCGACCTTGAGCGCTAATCCCCGTCCGCTCTAGACCGTCGAATGGCCGCTATCGGGCCGGTCGCGCCGATCCGTAATGCCCAACCGCCTTCGCCTCGCAAAGTCAGAAAGCTACGGGTCGCTGCCACCCGAGCCGAACGCAGCATCATGCACTTCGGGCTCATTCCGCAAGTTTGCCGCGCCCAGCTTGAATGGCTGACCTCAGAGATTGAGGCCGTTCGCCTGGTCGGGCTTGGGCTAGCAGTGAGCGGACTTAGCGGTCGCCTGGAAGCCCCACGGACTTAACGCTGATGTCACTCGGTCCCGCCTAGGAACTACTGCCCCAAGACCTCCAGTAAGACTTCTCCCGCCGCACCGGACGGAGGCCGAGTTTCTGCCACGGAAGCCAGAGTCATAGCTACATCAACGGTGTGAACACGCCGCGATACTCGTTGTGGATCCAGCCCATAGCCAGCAAACAGGATCGGTACGAACGTGTCGTAGCGCCAAGGCGATCCGTGGGTGACTGTCACCGACAATCCATCCATGTCGTTGATGAACCATTCCGGCTTGAACACGAGGTAGATATCCCCGGAGCGATCCGGATGATAGTTATTCAAGACCGCGCGCATCAGTGCATTGTCCGGGAGCGAGCCTTCGCGTAGGCGCGAACTGGGCACAGCATAGGCCACCCCCTCAAAGGCGACCAACTCATCGGCAATCGCAGTTTCAAGCGCAACTCTGTCGATGCCAGGATCTTGGCGAATAGCCTCGGACAGGGTCAGATAGGGGTGGTCGTAGCCCTCGAACAATGGACCGCTCAGGCCAAAGCGCTCCTTGATCCGAGCCACAGCCGGGGCGGTGTCCCATTCGTCGGGTGTCACGTAGCCCCCGGGCATTCCGATCGACTCGAGGTACCCGGGCGCTTCGGGCGCGCCATGATCCGACGAAAGCACGATCAGAGTGTTCTCCAGACCGATCTCGGCATCGACATAGGCGAACAGGTCGGCAAGCGTACGATCGAGTTGTAGCAGGTTGTCCTCGGCCTCGAGGCTCGACGGGCCGAAGAAATGTCCGACGTAATCCGTGACCGAGAAGCTGACCGCAAGGAAATCGGTCACGTCGTCGTCGCCAAGGTCTTCGGCATCGATGACGGTTTTGGCAAAATCGGCCGTCATTCGGTCCCCGAACGGGCTGAGCGTGAGGAGCGTTGTGAAATACTTATCGTCAACCGTTCCAAGCGGGTGCGGGAAGGTGCGCCCGAAGCCTGCAAAATCCGGCTCCCAGGGTTGGTCGTCCCGATCGCTGAACAGGTAGGTGTCGATGGGGTTGAGCAATTCCCATGACTGCCCGCTGAAGCTTTGCGGCAGCCCCTTGGCGTTCCAATCCTCGACCCAAGTCGGATAGGCATCGTAGTAGTAGCTGCTCGTCACGAACTGTCCGGCGGACTTCGAGAACCAGAACGCCTTGCCTACATGGCCAGCCATCGCGACCGCCCCGCGATCCTTGATAGAGACACCGAACACTTTCGCGCGTCCTGCAGTGGCGAGAGCCAATTCGTCTCCAAAGGTCGATGTGAGGATTGTGCGGGGCGATCGACCGTCACTAGTCGCAGCCCGCTGGGTCGGGTCGATTTCGGTGGAGTCGTCAACGTCCGCACCGCTCGTGAGGATCGAGTAATCGGGGTCCTCAATGTTATAGACGGTCCGCCCTTGCGACCGGTCGTACCAGAGATTGCCGACCATCCCATGCGCCGCGGGGTTCGCGCCCGTCGCCAGCGTCGTGTGGCCGACGATTGTTTCGGTGTTCGCGTGGGTGTGGTGCGCGTTATCGTAGTGAATCCCCTCTTCAAGAAGATATCTGAACCCGCCTGCGCCAAACTGGTCCAAGTGCCTTCTCGGGAGGTCGCCTCTCAACTGGTCCACAGTGATTTGAAGGATCAGTCGTGGGCTGTCCTGAGCCTCCAAGGCAACGGGGAACATGCCCATAGCGATCACAAAAAAACCTGCGGTCTTTGTAAAAACAGCCATAAAAATCTCCAATCGTCTTAAAAGATATTATGTGTCGCTCCTTCAGGGCAAACAACCGCGAAACGAAGGAGCAGTGACTGCATTGGGCTCGAACCGAACCACTGCCGCGGTGCGACCGTAGGTCTGGTCTGGATTGGCGAACGGCAAGTGCCGCCCGCCAACATGGTTCAAATGTCGATTTGCTCGGCGATGCTCAGCGCATCTTCAAGTTCAACACCAAGATACCTGACAGTGCTGTCGACCTTTGTGTGTCCGAGCAACAGTTGAACCGCCCTGAGATTTCCGGTTTTGCGGTAGATCTCCGCCGCCTTGGTCCGGCGCAGCGAATGGGTGCCGTAGCCGCTGGGTTCCAACCCAATCGCAGAAACCCAATCCCGCACAAGTCGGCCATATTGGCGGGATGAGATATGTGGGCGGTCATGAAACCGGCTGGGAAACATGAAACGGCAGCCGATCATTTCCGGCGACTTGATCCATGCGGCAATGGTATCCCGCGTGTTTTCAGAGAGTTCGAACTGAACGGGTCGTCGGGTTTTGCTCTGGATCACAGACCCCCTCTCGCGAACGCGGTCATTTCTGACCAAATCGCTGACGGACAGTTTCTCCAAGTCGCATCCGCGAAGCTTGCTATCAATCGCCACGTTGAACAGCGTGAGATCACGCAGATTCCTGGCCAATTCGAGCCGCGCGCGGATTGCCCACACTTGTTTCGGCAACAGCGGCCTTTTCCGGCCGACGATCCGACCCTTGTTCCAGGTTCGTCGTTTCGGGGTGACTGCGGGAAGTTGGACTCTTGGCATATTGGGTCCTCCAATCCTCCCGCCAAGCCCAGACATCAGCACCGCGCTGACACCTGAATTTTACTGTTGGTTTGAATGGCCGTTGTCCGATTGCTTGTTATCCGAGAAACGCTGTGGGTGCATTGGGCTGGTCTGAGCCCGAAGTGTCGCATGCTGCGCGATGTCCGAAACACGTGAATGCACATGAAGAGGGCATGGTACAGTTGCCGAGCATTCGGCCTCAATGACATTGAGAGAAACTCTACCGGCCGAAATTCGAAATTACGCTCCTAACTTGGTGGCTTCCAATTGGCTTGCCTCATAGCTTCACCAAGGTCTTCCCCATATTTCGGATTTGCAAAAAGCTTCTTAAACAGCGCATCCACGCGACTGTCAGGCCACTCGTGAGAGAGTTGTTCCGATAGAGCCTGAGCTTCAGCCTTATTCCCCAACATCTGATGTGACGCCATTAGGTAAGCAACGGATACAGGCCCTACAGGGCCGCCTTTTTCCATTGCTCGTTCAAAGGCTGACACGGCACCTGCATAGTCCTTCAGATGGAACTTTGCTGACCCCATCGCATTCTGAAACACATAACCCCGATCTAGCTCGATTTTTGAGAGCGAGTCCTCGCTAATTGTTACGACTTGTTCAAATGAACCGGAATAGAGCAGGACTAGCGACACGAACTCCAACACATGTACGTCGTGTGGTGCCAAACGCTGTGCTCTTTGCGCAAATTCTATGGCCTCAGGCCAGTTTCCCATAGCAAACTTGACCCAAGCCATTGCGGACTGGCTCCAACCCGTTTCCGGGGCCAACTCGATGGCCCTGTTGGCCTGAGCGTCGGCGTAGTTCAACATTTCGTTGGCTAGGTCGGCATCGGATGTCAACACAGCAATTGTCGCAGCGACCTGCGCAGCGCCTGCATGGCCGCCGAAATAGCTGTCGTCGTTTTCAATTGCCCCCTTGAATATGGTTAAGGCCGCGTCAAGACGCGCAGGTTCCAAGGCCGGAAAGATTAGATCACGACCAGTATTGGCCAGATTTACAGCCTGAAGACGCATTGGAGATGCATCGAAAATGGCGCTGCGCTCGTCACGACTCAGGTCATCGGTCGGCGAGCCGACTGGATCCGCTAGTTTTGTCGATAGCAACACAACAGCAACTACAATACAGGCTAGTGCGAAGAGGCCGACAACTCCAACGAACGGGCGACGCCAAGTGTTTGCTCTGATTTTCAGCCCAAACGGAGGAGGTTGAAGCGTCTCGGGCGACCTGACTAGAATCTTAGGAGCGTAGCCGCCCTTTGGCAGGTCGAATATCGTGCCCTCTTCGAGACCATCTCCGGCATAGAATTCGGTAAGCTTGCGACGCAAGCGGCCGGCATCGACCCGAACGACGTTTTCACGGCGCGACATCTCTGAAGGGGTCCCACCATAAACATCCATTGCGATGGTCTTGGCACGAATATCGTCAGCTCGACCGCTAAGCGATTCTTCGACCACATACACCAGAAAGTCCTGCAATCGCTGCGAACCTGCGAAAGTTGAAGACCTGACAAGCCGCTGAAGTGCCGCCCGCACATCTTTGGGAGCAGGCGACCCGCTCTCATTCAATGCAGTAGATGTGTCTTTGTTTAAATCCATATTTTCAGTAAGTTACGCATTAGATTACACCGTATTATGCCCCGATAAACCTTTTGTGAGAAGTGAATTCGGCGAAAACTCAGCGAAGTCTGCTGATCCATCGAATGAGTCATCGCCATTGGAACGTTACGCCTTTGATACCCTGTTTCCCGATCACCAATCCGAAATTGCGGATTTACGGCGCGCGGATACGGAATTCGATGAGATCTGCCGCGACTATCAGCTTCTTTGTGACGAGTTTCTGCCAGTGAACACAGAGCCGGGAAGCCACTCGTACCAATTCGCCTGCGATGTCCGCGATACCCTGGATGGTCTTCGGGATGAAATCGTCCAATCGCTGCGGCGCGCAGGAAAGATCTAATCCATAGGGGAAGGGATACCGATGAGATCACTACTGAAACATGCCTCAGCCATGGTGCTGATGGCTGGCGCGGGTTTTGCCCAAGATGCGCCCATCATCCATGATGGAGAGTTTGAGTTCCTTCGCGCACAGTTTGGCGCGCAATGGGATGCGCAGGACATCGAGATCGAGGCGAAACTTGCCGATATCCGCGACGCCAATGGCGGTCAGCCGCCCAATTTTCTATACATATTGATCGACGATGTCAGCTTCGGTCAAATGGGTAACCGGACGATGAACTACGTCACCGGTTTCGATACGCCCAACATCAACGACTTTGCCGCGGAAGGCATGTCCTTGATGAGGATGTATACTGAGCCATCCTGCACACCGACACGAACTGCGATGTTGACCGGTCGTCATCCGGTGCGCGCCGGCGTTGAAGAGGTCAAAGTTGCGCTGGTTGGCGAAGGTCTTGCAGCTGAAGAAGTCACGATTGCCGAGATCCTGAAGGAAGAAGGATACAACACTGCGCATGTTGGGAAATGGCACCAGGGCGATATTGAGCAGGCCTTTCCGCACAATCAGGGGTTTGACTGGGCCGCATTCCCTTTGCATCAGCAAGTACAACTCAGCCTGATGACACGGGATGCGATGGTTGCCAACAATATGCTTGGCTTCCATCCGTCCGGACAGTCCAACCAATTCCAGCTGGATGGGCGATTCAAGCCCTACGGTCTGGTAACCGGCGTTGAAGGGGAAGTAGGCGGCTTGGCTCGCGAAGTCGACATGGCGCCGGGCGAAGAATGGACACAGGCCAAATACGAAGAAATGAACCTGCGCTATCAGAGTCAGGCACTGGAACAGCTAGACCGCCTCGCCTCGCAGGACGACCCATTCTTTATGCAATACTGGCCACTCTATCCGCTGAATTTTGCTTATCCGGATCAAGCCGTTTCCCGCAATGGTGGCTTCCATGCCGACAAGTTGCAGGTTCTGGACGGCTGGATCGGTGAGGTTCTGGCCAAACTGGATGAAACCGGCAAGGCAGATAATACCGTCGTTATGATCATGGCTGACAATGGTTTGATGTATCACTACGAAGGGACATCGGGCTTAAACCAGCTGATCTATCGCGGCGGCAAGACACAGCACCTTGAAGGCGGTGTGAGAACTGACGCGTTCATCCGGTGGCCCGGCGCGATAGAGGCGGGCAGTGCAGCAGGTGACATCGTTCATGTCTCAGATCTGTTTTCCACCTTTGCCCGGCTCGCAGGCGCGACAGACCACATTCCACGCGACCGTGTCATTGATGGCATCGACCAGACGGCTCTATTGCTTGAGGGAGAAGGCAACTCGCGCCGCGACTATGTCTATGTGTATGAAGGGCCGGTTTTGCGCTCGGTCGTGAAGCAAGAGTTCAAGATGCATCTGCCAGCTCCCGGTCAGCCTGGTGCTGCGGCCCCTGTCTTCAATGTCTATCGCGATCCCCGTGAAGAACATCCGCTTGTCGGGTATTCGCTGTGGTCCGGGGCGTCTTTCCAGGACATGGTAAAGCGTCATCAGAAAACCATTGCAAAGCACCCGCATCTGCCGTTGGGCAAGGGTGTACCGTATGAAGGTATTGAGAATCTTCGTCCCGAAAGCGAGTTGACCCGAGAAGTCTTCTCCAGCTGGCAATGATGAAGGTAGACGGCGGCGAGAACCTGTCGCCGTCTAACCTGACCATCCAACCTCTCTTAGGTGTCTGATGTCACGCATCTTCCATTGTCTTGTTCCTCTGATCTATGCACTGCTCGTGGTAGGCTCTGCAGCAGAAGCTGAGGAAAACGCGTCAAATCCATTGGCTGCGGTTAACAATACCGACATTCGATATCAGTATTTTGATTTGGGAGGGGGTGCAGACCGTCAGGATGCCTTTGTCGACGGTGCATACATGTTACGCCCCGATCTAAAACTAAAATACGAGCTCCACTACAATTCAACGAATGCGACTGGCGAAAGGTTCGACGGGTTCGAAAAGACCAGCTTCAAGCTGATCTACTTTCCCTCACAGAAACCCTTGAATGACACCTGGAGCGTGAAGTCTGCACTTGGTTTGGAGTGGATCCTCGATTTTGGTGACCCCGACGAAGGCATCGGCACCGGGTCGGATCAGATAGCCCCATTTGGTGGGTTCGCTTTTGCAAACACTAATACTGGGCTGACTCTGATCCCTCTGGTCCAGCACTTTGCTTCATACAATGGTTCGACCGATGTCAGCCAGACTGCGATGCGCCTGATTGCGCTTCAGCCATTTGGTGACGGGTATTGGGTCAAAGCAGATATCAAAGCACCATACGATTGGGAAAATGACGCCTGGTCCGCGACCGCCGAATTCCAGATCGGAGAGAACCTGAGCCTCGGAGTAGCCCTCTATGCAGATGCGCTGATCGGGATTGGTGCTGATCGCGCCTACGACCAAGGCGCCGGGATCGGTCTTAGGTTCAACTACTAAGTGCCGCCAAACTGCCAAAATGCAAGGAACTGCGATGCTCCAACTCAGATTAATTTGCGCCCTCGTATTTCTGACCGGCGTATTATCTATGCCCGGGCTTTCCCGTGCTCAGTCTCTACCTGCGCCAGGTCAAAACGAAACAGGCTGGCGGCATGGAGCCTCATTCTATCTGTTCACACCCCTAAGAACCACAGGTACGTCAACCGTGGCTGGACAATCCGCGGAATTGGATCTGAACCTTGGTGACGTCCTGGATGCGCTCGATTTCGCGGCAGCCGGCCGGTACGAGGCTTGGAACGGGGATTTTGGGATCATCGTGGATGCAAATTATGTGGGGATCGAACTGGAAACCACTCTGCCTGGCCCTCTGGGCGCCGGGGTTAACGTCGACGTTCGTCAAAAATGGTTTGGTGTGCTTGGGGCTTACCGTATTTTGGATGGCGAATACGGCAGCAGCGGCCAGAGATATGCGATCGATCTCCAAGGTGGTCTGAGGTACAATTCCATCCGTCAGGAAATCGACGTAACTACCCCAGGACCGGGGAACCCACCTACGTTGGGCGGAGATCAGGGTTGGATAGAACCAGTCGTCGGCATACGCGGGATGTGGCGGCTAAACCAGAAATGGACTGGGATTGGGTCCTTGGAACTTGGCGGTTTTGGTGCCGGTGGAAATGACCTCCAGGTTGGTGCAAATGTTGGTTTCGACTATCAACCATGGGAAAAAACAGCGCTCACATTCGGGTATCGTTACTTTAGCGTTGACTATAGCGATACACTGAGCTCCGGTGAATTTGCCTATGACGTCGACCAGCACGGTCCATACATTGGTATCAAGTATTTTTTCTAACGAGCGGGCGTGAAACAAGTTCCATAAGAAACGAACTGGGCCGGAAACTCGCGCTGCGTCAGCTCTGTCGCTAGTCTGACCACGAGTCGGCGGCGTGTGCTTAATCGCGATGAAGGTCGATCTACGCCGGCATCAACTGCAATTGTAAAGCGCGGTTACCTCCGGCATTTGGTTGGCGAAAAAACTCGGTTTTGATTGTCTCCTCTGGGCTGCGGGATGCACGAACGGCTGTATTCCCCGCCGCGCCGCGACACCCAAAATTGAGCGTTCGCAGAGAAATCTACGCTTTTTGCGCGTGCAGCGCAAAAATACAATGCCCGGTGTGGGCTCGGAGCCGCCGAACGCTTTGATTTCGGGAATGGGCGGTCCCGGATGGCGAACGGCCAGAGCCATCCCAGAAGTTTGATCAGAGATCGATTTTTTCAGCAATGCTCAGCGCATCTTCGAGCTCGACGCCAAGGTAGCGCACTGTACTGTCCACCTTGGTGTGGCCAAGCAGGAGTTGCACGGCACGCAGATTGCCGGTCTTGCGATAGATCTCCGACGCCTTGGTTCGACGCAGAGAATGGGTGCCGTATCCGCTCGGCTCCAGCCCGATCGCGGTCACCCAGTCGCGGAGCAACCTTCCGTATTGGCGCGTCGAAATGTGTGGTCGGTTGTGAAACCGGCTTGGAAACATGAATGCACAACGGATCATCTCAGGAGCGTTCACCCAAGCCGTCACGGAATCGCGCGTGTTTTCAGTGAGTTCGAACTGAACCGGCTGACCAGTTTTGCTCTGGACGATTGTCGCGCGCTCCCGAACACGCTCGCCACTCACAAGGTCTATCACTTTCAGCCGAACCAGATCACAGCCACGCAGCTTGCTGTCGATAGCGACATTGAAGAGCGCCAGGTCGCGCAGATTGCCTGCCAGTTCCAATCGTGCGCGGATTGCCCAAACCTGTTTTGGCAGGAGCGGGCGTTTCTGGCCGATGATGCGGCCTTTGTTCCAGGCGCGGCGCTTGGGAGTGGTTGCGGGAAGTTGAATTCTAGGCATGGTTTAGCCTCCAACCCTCCCTCCAGGCCCAGACATCAACACCGTGCTGACGGGCGATTCTACCATCCTTTGTGAATGTCAGGTTTCAGGAAGCCGCAGGTCGGAGGAATGCCACATGAGCATTCGGCGGCTTCGAGCCCAAAGCAAACTGAAATGTGCTCGCCAAAATGAATTGCAGCGATAGACATTCTCTTGAGCGGTCTAACCCATCACTAAATGCATTCACCGCCATCGATAACCAGGGCTTGCCCCGTCATAAAAGCGGATTCATCTGAAGCTAAATAGACGATCCCATGGCCAATCTCTTCAACTGTCGCCCACCGGCTCATAGGGATCGCTTGCTCAATGTAGCTTTCCAATTTGGCGCGGCCACCCATCTGCTTTTCGAAGCCTGCATTGAAGGGCGTGTCTACAAATCCAGGACAAAGGGCATTGAAACGGATTGCATGGACAGCGTAGTCGGCTGCCATCTGCCGAACCATCGCAACAGCTGCGTGCTTTGTGGTCGCATAGGCAATCATACCCCGGTCGTATTGAACCCCAGAATTTGAGGCCGTGACGATCACGCTGCCTCCGCCCTGTGATTTCATATGGGGGACGGCTGCACGCGCGGCAATGAAGTGGGCGCGGACGTTCAATGCCCATGAAGCATCCATTCCATCTGGTTCCACCTGTTCCAGTGTTCCTTCGATCTGCAACCCAGCATGAGAGTGCAACACGTCAAGCCGACCGAAGTTTTTAACTGCTTCGTCTATGGTTCTGGTAAGGGCATCGTCATCGGTCACATCAAGCTGTATGGCAGATGCTTGATTTCCCTGCGCTACGATCGCGGCCACAGTGGCTTCAGCAAGTGTTGCATCGCGATCGGTTACCACAACATGCGCACCCTCTTGTGCCATTGCCATTGAACCCGCCCGACCAATTCCTGATCCCGCGCCCGTCACGAGCGCGACCTTACCTGCAAGCCGCATGTCACTTGGCTCCTTTATTTAATTATTCGATTTTGAGGCGCCTCGGCGCAAAAGCAGCTGCGCTGCTACGAGCAACAAGAGCGACGCGCCCATAACCATAGTGCCGATGGCATTGATCTCGGGTGTTACGCCGCGCCGGATGGATGAGAATATGTAGATTGGCAGGGTTGTTTCTGAGCCAGCTACGAAGAACGCGATGATGAAATCATCAAATGAGAAAGTGAAGCTGAGCAGGAAGCCTGCCAAAATTGCCGGTGCTATCAACGGCAGGGTCACCTGTCGAAAGGTGCCCCAGGGCGTCGCAAAGAGGTCAGCCGAAGCTTCCATGAGCGCGCGGTCCATACCCGATAGCCTTGCACGTACGATGATTATGACCAGCGCCATTGTGAACATGGTGTGGGCGGCGACAAGCGTGGGCATCCCCATGGAAAGTTGCGGGGGATTTGCTCCATCGGGCCATAGGCTTGCAAGAAGCGGGTTTAGCCAGCCGAATACGGTGACCAGGGCAATGAGTGTCGCGATGCCGATGACGATACCGGGTATCATTATCGCAATATAAATCATCGCATCAAACAAAGTTCGGAGCCATCCCTTAACCCCTTGTAAAGCGATGGCCGCCATGGTTCCGAGAGTGGATGCGAGGCAAGCAGTTATGAATGCCGCAAGCAGACTGGTCTCGAGCGCGTCCATTACAAATGGGTTGTTCAGCGCTTTGCCATACCATTGGGTCGAGAACCCCATGAACTGGCTTGCGTGTCGTCCGGCATTAAAGCTGAAAAGCGCGATGATGCCGATTGGAATATATAGAAAAAGGTAGACGCAAATTGCGTATAAGCGCATCGGATCCTCACATCAGCGAGACATCTTCGCGCTGGCCACCCAGGCGCGAGATGAATTTCATGTAAATTGAGACAGTGACAAGCATTACGACAACCAGAGTCATTGCGACCGCCGATCCATACGCCCAGTTCCGAGACTGCAGGAACAGGTCCACCAGCGCATTTCCGACGAAAAAGACCTTTCCGCCGCCCAAGATCGCTGGGATCAGAAACTCGCCCATTAGCAAGATGAAGACCAGCATGCAGCCAGTTGCGATACCAGGTACCGACAAAGGAAGTGTCACCTGACGGAACGTACGCCATGGGGTAGAGCCGAGATCAGCCGATGCTTCCAGAAGGCGTTTATCCAGTTTGTCCAAGCTTACAAAAATCGGGAAAACCATCAGAGGTAGATACCCATAGACAATCCCGACAAGCACAGCGAGCGGCGTATTTATCAGGCGGATATCATCGATGCCGATCGACTCCAGTAAAGCGGGCAAGCCTCGCCCCCCAAGGATGAAAATCCATGCGTATGACCGGATCAAGATCGATGTCCAGAACGGCACGATCACCAGGATCAACAGCGAAGTTCTCCACTTTGGTGAACACCGCACCGCAAGAAAGTAGGCGAGCGGGTAGGCAATTACCAACGCAGCGATAGTCCCCAGAGGTGCAAGGATCAAGGTGTTCTTAAACGCCGTCCATCGCGCAGGAAGGTTGGCATATTGTTCCAACGTGAACGCTGGAACGTAGCCTCCGGCGGCACCCCGTTCGCCAAAGGAAAAGACGAAGACGACCAGCAGAGGAAGGGCAAGCATTACCAAAAGCCATATTCCTGCTGGAGCCAGCAACAGTGCTTTTCTGCCTCGTTCGGTCATTTTGTCCTCGTCTTTTCCGATATTGGCGGCCTTGCCGCTTAGGCCGACTTGAAGCGGGCGAGCAACTCGGCGCGGTTTGGATCGGTTAGCGTAGCCGCCGCGCCAAACTCGAGCGCATTCAGAAGGTCAGCTGCCGGATAAAGGATCGGATCTTCCAGCAATTCCTTCGGCAGCAACGCATTGGTGCGAGCATCAGCCGATGGATAGCCATGAGCGAGGACTTCTTTCGCATTAACTTCCGGATTCAGCAGGAAGTCGATCAAGGCATAGGCGGCATCCAAATGGGGCGCGCCCTTCGGAATGGCATAATAATCCGACCAGAGTTCACCGCCCTCGGCACCCAGAACGTAGGCGATTTCAGGCATGTCGACGTTCATCTGCTTTCCGTCACCCGTCCAGCACATGGTCATCCAGGCGTCACCGTTGCGCATCGGTGGCTGATAGTCAGACGAAATTGCGAACAGATGCGGCTTAGCATCAAGCAACAATTTCTCAGCATCCGCCAGTTCCTTCTCATCGACCGAGTTGAAGGAATAGCCAAAATACTTCAGTGCATTACCGATAGTGGTGAGTTGGTAATCGTGCACCATTGTACGCCCTGAGTAACCCGCCATAGTCAGGTCCCAGAACTCTTTCCATGTGGTTGGAGTCGGAGCGCCATCAAGCTTGCTGGTATTCACTGCAAAGCCGGTCGTGCCCCAGTTTTTCGGCACTGCGTAAAGCTGGCCACCGACAGAACCAGCATCTGAAAAGCGCTGTTCGAATGAACCTGCGTCGTAGTTTGGCAGTTTGGACGTATCGAGCGGAATGATCAGATCTTCGCCCACATACGTAGTGATCGTGTAATTGGTTGGAACGAACACGTCCCAGCCAGAGCCTCCGGCCTGCAACTTTGCCAACATCTCTTCGTTCGAGCCAAAAACATTGACCTGAACATGGGCGCCGGTGGCTTCCGTGAAGGCTTCGAAGTTCATCTCGTCATGGTAGTTCGGCCACGTGGCGAGGATCACTCGGTCGCCAACGTCTCCGGCAGCAAATGCCGGGCGTGGACGCAACCCAGGCATGGCCGTGCCCAGAACGGCCGTTGCCATCCCAAGACCTGTCACGCCCAAAAAATGTCGCCGGGTGACCGAACCCTTTTGGTACCGGCGAAGCTCTTCCATGAACTTTTGCTTGGAAATAGTCCCGTTATCATTGGTCATCGTGAACCTCTCTTTTGTTGGATTGCGGGATTTGTTATTTTTCAAGGATCAGCAGTGCGCCTTCGCCCCATGAGACAAAGGCTTGCTCTCCTGCATTGAACGTCCCCTCGTTCAATTCCGCTTGCCTTGGCACAAGCACGTGGAAATCACCCAGTGCTTCGTTGCGCGCAAGGTATTCTGTGTGCTCCCCAAGGAAGATCCGATTTTTAATGGTAACTGGCAGAGCAATTTCAGCTGTGGGTAGCGCGCGGGTCAGCGTGATCTGTTCAGGACGGATGCTGACGCACACTTCCTGCCCTACATCGATTGGGGTCTCCGGATCTCCGTGCACCTTTTGGCCGCTTGCTAAACGCACAGTGATTTGGTCGGTTACTGCGTCAGTTACGGTTGCATCAAAGAAATTCGAGGTGCCAACAAATCCTGCCACATAGCGGCTGCGGGGCATGTCATAGAGTTCGCGTGGGCTGCCTACCTGCACAATACTGCCGCCTTCCATCACACAAATTCGATCGGACATTGAAAGCGCTTCTTCCTGATCGTGCGTGACGAGGACAAAAGTTATTCCCAGTTGTCGCTGCAGGTTCTGCAGTTCAAACTGCATTTCTTTTCGAAGCTTTCGATCCAGAGCAGCCATTGGTTCATCGAGCAGCAAAAGCTTGGGCTCGTTTACGATCGCACGCGCCAAAGCGACACGTTGCTGCTGACCCCCAGACATCTCCCAGATTCTACGTGGGCCAAACCCACCAAGACGGACAGTTTCTAGCGCTTGCTCAACCTTTGTCGCTATTGTTTTTTTGTCTACGCGTGGTCGTTGTTGGCGCAGGCCGTACGCGATGTTGTCGAACACACTCAGGTGAGGAAAAAGAGCGTAGTGCTGAAACACCATGTTGACTGGGCGATGGTGCGCATCCAAGTCGTTGACGACTTCGCCATCGAGCAACACCTGACCTTCGGTTGGTTTCTCGAAACCCGCCAGCATTCTAAGTGCAGTGGTTTTGCCGCAACCAGATGGGCCTAAGAACGACAGGAACTCTCCTTTCCTAATGGAAAGATTCAGGTCTTTGGCAGCAACCACATTCCCGAAGGTCTTGGTCACTCCGCGGAGTTCTGCAATCGTCTGCATGGTGACGCTCATGTCAAAGCTCATATACTGCCGTTTTCCTTTTGCTTGATTTTTTGGCATTTATTGGCATACCACTCAAACAGGGAAAAAGTAACAATAACTCCGATTAGTTGTATATACCACAATTGGGGTATAGAGCTGCTTTTCGAAAATCTGGAGCAGCGTGTGTACGATTGGATGGAAGAGGCCGGCCGGGTCGTGGAGAAGATTGGAACCCCGGAATTTCCATGTGCTTTGGCAGATGGCTTGCGGCAGGTTGCACCATTCGATTTTACAGTAGTATTTGGCCATGTCGGAACCGAAGCACCAATAGACCTTCACGACGATTTTCCCAAAAGCAAGCGGCGTATTTTTGTTGAGGACTACCAAGCCGGACCCTACGTGCTTGATCCATTTTTTTTGGCCGCGACAAAACCGATAACACCGGGTCTGTACCGCATGCGTGATATCGCACCGGACAGGTTCTATCAGGGCGAATACTATCGCAGCTATTACAAAAGGACTGGGTTAGCAGAGGAGATTGGCTACTTTATCGATATCCCAAGCACTGGGATGGTTGTGGTCTCCCTCATGCGTGCAGAGAAGCCTTTTTCAGCCAAGGAAATTCGTCATTTGCTCGCTCTATGGCCGCTCGTTCGGGCAGCCTGTTGCAAACATTGGAGTGGCTTTCCAACGATGGCCCGCGGCACCGCAGCGAATGGCGTTAGTCGTCGCGTCGATCTTGCATTCCAGGCATTTGGCGATGGCGTTCTGACACCACGAGAAAGAGAAGTCGTTGAGTTCACGTTGAAGGGCCATTCGGCAGAAGCTGTCGGCACAATTCTCGGCATCTCTCCAGGCACAGTCCGCATCCACAGACGCAACATTTACGCGAAACTTAGGATCAACTCGCAGGGTGAGCTTTTTTCAAAGTTCATTGAAAAGGCACTTTAAAAGGTTCCTTGAACACCCACTTTATCCGTTTTGCCGACCTTGCTACCTTGTGACCCGGAAAACACCAAACATTTGGACGGCACTGTCTGATAGCCAAGGAACCCAAAGGGAGAGGGTTGGGACGCCCGGGACCCATGTTGGGCTAAATTAATACCCGAAAACGCTTTCGGGCCATTGTCTATCTAACCGGATCAGCCGTTTTAAAAATGGCGTCAAGATACGAAAGGCAAAATTTCATGGACGCACCAGTTATCCAGTTGATTTTTATGCTCATCTTGCTGGTTGTCGTGATCTGGCTTTATATCCTGCCGATCACGATGGCAGGGCGGCGCAACCGGTCTGGTTTGATCTGGTTCCTGATCGGTCTGGTTGGATCACCCCTTTTGGCTATTCTTTTGCTGCTGGCTCTGGGGGATGCACCCGAACAACCAACAACCTAATTTTGGGACGATACCATCTGACACTCAAAAGGGCTTAACCGGAGGGTATCTGGACGCTCGTGAGCCATAACGTCCTGCTCAGCATGCAATAAGGGTGCCAATTGAGACACTATACTTCCGGAAGTGAAGACAACTAATCCTTCTCACTCTCCACAACCGTGTACTGTAAACCCAAGGTCGGCCGATTTGATTGGAGAACCACAGACCGCTTTGTCCGCATAGATGCCCAGCCCCCTGCCGTCGGACCAAGCGTTTCACCTATCTTTCCGCGTTTTATGTGTAAAACCATTGCAGAACGGACCCCTTCACGATTTTCTGGGAACGCCACAACTTAATCACCGACAGGACCCCGAATTGGACTGGCGCGATCACGGCATACTACTGACCTCTCGCCGCCACGGCGAAACCTCGGCGATTATCGAGATCTTTACCGAATCCCACGGGCGTCATGCCGGTGTGGTGCGGGGCGGGACAAGCCGCAAGATCGCACCAATCCTGCAACCCGGCGCGCAGCTGGATGTGCTGTGGCGCGCGCGGATACCATCCAGATCGACAAGGCGATCAATCGAGCGCAACAGGTGATCTTAGGGAAAATGATCCACAAAAGAGAAATACCGCCTGGGCTTCCTGCTTCGGCCCCATCATCGCTCAGTCCTCCCATCCTCGGGGAGAATTGAATCAGCGACTTACCTCACGATCAAGCAAGAGGTTTTCAACGAAAAACCCAATCCGACCGAGCGGAAATCACAGATTTCGCTACTGCAGCAGGCCGGTCGCAAAGTCCAATCAGGTACCATCGCTGTCTCACAGCGATGAACGCGGACGCTCGCATTGCTCGCGGCAAGCGTTACTGGCTATCCATTCATCTCCAAATGGGGTGCGCTCAGCGATCTGTTGTCAAACGCCGACGTGGTGCTGGTACTCGTCGCGCAGTCTTTGAGCTAGGTCTTCCACGTTTATGACTTGACCGAAATCCACTATTCTGACGATTGACCCGGCCTCAAACTCCTCGACCGTGACTTCAAAGGGCAAGAGCAAACCCACATTGGGCCTGCGTTCACTGTCCGGAATGCAAGTTTGGGGTTGCTTGCCCCAAGAATTGAATAGCTGTGAAAGGCTTCCCAAGCCACTCCACAATATAGCTTGTCGAGGTCGATGCGCGAAAGGACCCCGAAGCCTTCTTCCGCAAGCGCTGCGATTGCGTTCTCGACCGCTCCGTCGAACGGGTGGTCGAGGGTTACTGTCATCCCAATTTCACCATCCGTCAGCCTGCCGGTGTGTACCATATGGGAGATGTGTAGGCACGCTCCTGCTGAGATGTCGGTGCGCCTTCAGGAATCTCGATCCCGTAGCGATAGGCATCGTAGACGTACCAAGGCGGTGTGGGGATCTCCAATACTCGGACGTAGTAGAAGGCTGGGCGGGCGGGATCGAAGTCCGGGTCGGTCCAGATCGTCGCAAGTTCGGATGCGCCGATCGAGTTGGCCCAGCTCGCCGTTGCCACATCCACCGTATCGCCTACCGCAGGCAGCTTGCCATCCGCGCCGGGGACGCGCCCGTCGGACCAGGCGACGTCGTAGACGGCTTCGCTGGTCGTGCCATCCTCATTGAGCCAGCCCTTCACGACCTGGATGCGGTCAAGGTTGGCTCCGATTGGATCCCTTAGCGCGGCCACCATGAATGTCGGCGCCTCGGCCCCGTCGGGCGCAGCGGACAGGTCGGCGCCCATGGGCACGCCTTTCGAATACCCGACGGTAGACGGAATACGAGAAGCCAGGTCGGCCTCGTCAAAGTTCCAACCGCCGAAGAAACGAACCGATATTCTGGGGCCGGTCGTGGCATAGACTTCCTTGCGCGCCATGGCGTCGAAGATGCTTTCGCGAGTATTCTCCTCGGCCCAGACCGCCGTGAGACCGGCGGCGACCATCTGCCATGCGAAAAGCTCACCGTTTTCGTTCTTCATGAAAGGGTGTTGTAACCGCTCTGCGGACGGCTCGTAGCCGGTGTGCTTGCCAAAGAAATTCTCTTCTTCGGCGGTCACAAGACCTGTATGACTGTCTGTCGCCCCGCTGAAGCCAAACTTGTAAGGATTTGTTCCGAATTCTGCTTCCAGGGCCAGCCCGCTCTTCAACGCTTCGCGAGCATACTCTCGCGCGAGCATATCGTCGGTTTTGGCTTCAGACAGATCGAGGTTGCCTACATCCCAGTTGTAATAGTCGGCAAACTCGTCATTCGGGCTGAGAAACGGGTGTGCCTCACCGTCGCCCTTGATCTGCGTAATTTCATAGAGCGGTTCCCATCTGGCTCGGGCTTCCACATATTCCTGCGTGACGGGGGATCCGTCGAACCGGATGTCGATTGGAAACATCACCCCGTTGGACAAGTTGCCATTATGTGCGAGCGCCAGAACCGCGCCGTTGGTTTTTTTCTCGTAGTCCTCGAGATAGGCGTAGAGATCCATCGGATCGGGACTGCCCCAGGGCGGCGTCATCACCATGGGTACGATCTGTCCAACGCGATCCGGTCCATCACGGAAGATCACGTTGCGATGCATGTTGTTCCCCGCCACGAGTGAGGTCCATTCGAACCCGAGCATCGGAGTGAAGATGCCGGGCTCGTAGAAGCGCTCGGCGGTCTTGAGGTTGTCCGACCAAATCGTTGCGAACCTTCGCGAGCCGGGCATGTAATTGTTGAACATTTCCTCTTCGATGGCGCCCTGAGAAACGCTTCCGATCAGGTCAAGCGCTGTATCCACTGCTGTCTGTCCGCCCGCGCGGAACCCATCGGACCAACGCTTGCCCTGTTCATAGCGCGTAACCGACGGATTGCCTGCAAGGGCGTCGAAGATCATGCCCATACCGTCCGAGTGATCTGCAATAACCAGCCAGTCTAATGGGCGCGACAAGCGAACAGGCTGGCCAGAGGACGCGGTGATTTCTTCCCCGCGCGCAAAACGATAAGCATCCTCATGGTCAAGGCGCGCACCGAAACCTCCGGCGTCCATAGATTGTCCCGTATGAAGATGCGTCTCACCCCAGAGTGGTCGTTCCGGGAAAGTTCGACCAGCATAGGGCGAATAGGCCGGCGCTGGATAGGTATCGGCGAGCTGTTCCGAAGTTGGGGTCCATTCCTGCGCATGGGCTGGCATTGCCGTAGTGAGGACAGTCGTTGCGAGCAAGGCAATCGCGTTTTTTACGGCGGCGTGTCTCTGCTGTTCCATGTCTTCTCCTCCCAACGCTTCTGTTTTAGCATAAAACCATATTTTAGCGGTTTGGTCGAACAGTCCCCATGACCGAGATCAAACGGACGTCGTGATTGGTATAGAGATTTGGCGCGGGCAATCCGGCCTGATTGAGGGCGCCCGTTTGGTGCCAGAGCTTCCGTACCACGATACCCTTGTTCATCGTAGAATGCATGGAATCCGGCGGTAAGGGTCGCGAGGTTAGCAATTGTATATGTGTCAATATAAGTTTGGTTTTGTGTAATAGCTTGCAATCGCATCGCCGACCGTAGAGCTTACCTTTTCGTGGCAACTGATACCCGAAGGTCTGATGATACGCATGCGCACGCTTTTTCTTTCTCCGCTTGTCCATTTCTTCGCGCTTGGTGCCCTGATCTTTGCCGTATACACGGCGATCGAGGATGAGCCAGTTGCGCTCAGCCCCGATATGATCAGCTTGACCGAGAGCGAGGCAAGCCGACTAGTGCAGAACTTCATTGCCACCTGGAACCGCCCCCCAACGATCCGGGAGTTGGAGAACTTGATGCAATCGTGGGCGCTGGAAGAGGCCCATGTCCGCGAGGCGCTGATCCTCGGACTTGATCGGGGCGACGTGGTTATACGCCAGCGATTGAACCAGAAGATGAAGTTCCTCGCAGAATCTGGCGCCGCGATGGTGGAACCGGATGAGGACATGCTTCAGACGTATCTGGAACAAAACCCGGAACGGTTCACGCAACCCGCTCGAATGGCTCTGGAACAGATCGTTGTGCCCGGAGATCGGGATACCTCCGAGCTTCTGGCGCTGTTGGAGAACGGTGCCGACCCGGCGACGCTGGGACAGGCTACTCTACTGCCACAATCCTTTCCAATGACGCCTGCACCGGTGATCGACCGCACACTCGGAGAGGGGTTCCACGAGGCGCTGGCGGACCTGCCGGTCGGAAAATGGCAGGGTCCGGTCGAGAGCGGCTATGGCCTGCATCTCGTTCGGGTAATCGAGAGAATGGACGCCGTGCTGCCACCGCTGTCCGAAATCCGCGACCGCGTAAAGGCCGAATGGTTCGCGGCTGAGACAAAGAAGATGCGCGAAAGCTTCGGTCAGGCACTGCTGGATCGTTACACCGTGAGCTTGCCCAACGCCGAAGAAGTGTTGAAAAGATGAAAAGGTTTCTGGTACCTCTGTTTGCCATTTTCGCCATTTGTCTGCCGGGATACGCGCCAGCCCACGCGCTTGATCCAGGGTATCTCGAACTCGCGTCCATGGGGCAGGAGCGCTGGCGCGTGACCTGGCGCGCACCTGACGTGAACGGTCGAAAGATGCCCATAGAGGCTCGCCTGCCAGCGAACTGTTCACATGAGCCGTCTCCGTCACCGTCCTTTGATGGACGTGCCTGGACAACCGGATGGATCGCCACCTGTCCAGGAGGCCTTGAGGGCGGTGTGATCGAGATCGTCGGGCTCGAGCAGACCAGCACGGAAACCCTGGTGCGGTACGAATTGGAACCCGGACAGACGCAGGTGCGTCGCCTGACGTCGACCGAAACCGCATTCACCGTACCTGAGAATCCTGGGTTTCTCGACATCCTTTCGAGCTACGTAGCGCTCGGAGTGACGCACATCCTCGAAGGCCTCGATCACCTGCTTTTTGTCTTCGCGCTTGTGCTGCTGGTTCGCGATCTCAGTCGGTTGTTATGGGCGATCACGGCATTCACCGTTGCACACAGCATCACGTTGGCTTCGGCCACTCTCGGCTGGCTGAACATTCCTCCTCCACCTGTCGAGGCAGTGATCGCGCTCTCAATCGTGTTCCTCGCTTATGAGCTGTCGCTTTCACCGGAGAACCGTGACCCGTTGGCCACGCGTTCACCCTGGATCGTCGCTTTCTCTTTCGGCTTGATACATGGCCTGGGATTCGCCGGGGCGCTGAGAGAGATCGGCTTGCCTGATGGGGACATTCCACTGGCTCTGTTTGCCTTCAACCTCGGGGTGGAGCTTGGTCAGGTTCTGTTTATCGTTGTGGTACTGACCATTGGGTTCGCGGCCCGGCTTCTATACCCGGCGATAAAGGAGCAAGCGGTTCAGCTAGAACGCGTGACAAGTTACGGCATCGGTAGTCTAGCCGCCTTTTGGGTGATTGAACGAATTGCGGGATTTTGAGCGAAGCTCGAAGAAGCTACCAAAAAAGCCACTGGCGCAAACCTTCGCCCGCGAATACCCATCCAATCTGAATCGGTAGAACTCAACGACCGGCGCAATCTGCACCCGTTCTAGGTGCCTATCAGATCAAAATAAAACCAAATGGCCGGTTCCGGTCGGCTTCAATTGAAGTGGTCGGGATGACCGCTCTCGGGAAATCAGCTGCAGTATGACGAGACATCCTTGCATCGTGCCTCACCCGGCTTCCCAAGTTTGCTGCATCCGCATAAGGCGGCTAAGTCCCACTTAGATTACTAGCCCCCTGCGGTAGGACCAAGCGATTGACGTATCTTTCCGCGTTTGATGTGTAAAACCATTGCAGAACGGACCCCTTCACGATTTTCTGGGAACACCACAACTTATTCACCGACAGGACCCCGAATTGGACTGGCGCGATCACGGCATTCTACTGACCTCTCGCCGCCACGGCGAAACCTCGGCGATTATCGAGGTCTTTACCGAATCCCACGGGCGTCATGCCGGTGTGGTGCGGGGCGGGACCAGCCGCAAGATCGCACCAATCCTGCAACCCGGCGCGCAGCTGGACGTGCTGTGGCGTGCGCGGCTGGAAGAACATATCGGCACCTTTCAGGTCGAACCCCTGCGCTCGCGCGCGGCGGCGGCGTTTTCCGGGCGGCTGGCCCTGTCCGGGCTGAACGCCGTCGTGTCGCTTTTGACCTTCTGCTTGCCTGAACGGGAGGCGCACCCCGCGCTATATACCCGGACCGAACGGTTGATGGACCTGCTGGGACAGGATGAGATCTGGCCGCTGGCCTACCTGCGATGGGAGCTGGCGCTGCTGGACGAGCTTGGCTTTGGCCTTGATCTGACTGCCTGCGCCGCGACCGGCACAACCGAGGGGCTGATCTATGTGTCGCCCAAGACCGGGCGCGCCGTCAGTGCCAAAGGGGCCGGGGATTGGGCAGACAAGATGTTGCCGCTGCCACCCTGTCTGCGGGGTGAAGGCACCGCGCCGGATGCCGAGATTGCCGAAGCTTTGCGCACAACCGGGTATTTCCTGAACCGCCGCGTCGCCCCTGCGCTGGGGCATAACCCTTTGCCCGAGGCGCGCGCGCGGTTCGTGGATCAGGTCACTCGGCGGCTGTAAACACCATCTCGTGCCCGTCCTCATTGCGCAGGATCAGCACATCGCCCGACACTTCGGACTGGGTCATGGCCAAAAGGGCGGCGAAATAGACCCCTTCGGCCTCAAGCCCGGCGCAGGCGGCCCGCGTTGCTCTCAGGTCCTGAATTTCGAACCACGGGTAGGGCGCGTTCAGCGTGCCGTCATAGCCGTTGCAGGGGGCATTTCCGGCGATCCTGCCCTCTTCTGGGAACCAAAGCAGGGCGCTGGCGGCAAAGGGCTGTCCGTCGATCTCCTGCAACGCCCATGTCCGGTCTGCCGCGCCATAGGCGGCGACGGTTTCATCCCTGTCGCATTGAAACAGGGCCATCAAAGGCAGGGTCAGGATCAGGCGTGTCATGGCAGGGTTCTAGCGTATCAGCCCTATCGGCGGAACCGGGTCAGTAGGGCAAAGACCCGTTCAGAAGCCGCTCGCGCACTTCCAGCCGGGGTGCCCAGTTGTATCGCGTATCCTCGCGCACCGGCGCCCAGAACAAGGCACCGCTGTAGCGCCAGGGGTCCAGGATAATGCCATCATACATCGTGTCCCCCTTGGCGCTGATCGATGCCGAATGGTGGATGATGCGCAGCGGGGTCGGCGGCGACGTGGCCCAATGCAAATCCAGCGTCCGGAAATTTTCCTGCCGCAGGCGTTTGGTCATGGCTTCAGCCCAGTCATTGCACAGACCCTTTTCGCGGAACCCGTTGATGATCTTGGCATTGTGGATGATCGCCGGGTCGGTGACGTTCCAGTCCTGCTTCAGCTGCTGCGAATAGGCATAGGCAATCGTGGCCGCTTGCTGTGCCTCAGCCGGATTAACATCTGGCCCAAGCGCCTGGATCGACTGTGCCAGCGCATCAATATCGTTCCGGCTCACCGTCGGCTGCGGGGTGGTGCAAGCCGACAGAGCAAGAGCCGCAAGAACAGCACACATGGCAAGGAAAGAACGGGTCATGCGGTTTCCCAAAAGTTATTTTTCCGTCTCGTGTCCGGCTGATGCTCTACCGGTGAAAGGGGCGGGATCAAAGGGGGAAGTTTTGAAACACGTGGGTCATTTGTGACCGCCACGCGGGCCACGAGGGGCATTGGTATGTTTTGTACAAAACGTACTCTGCATGGTTCGGACCGCGTACAGATTGTACAATACAGGAAAAAGACCCGGCGCAAGCGCCGGGCCAGTCGGGGAAACAGGACTGCCGGAATGGGTCACCCGAGCAGACGCCGTGCGATGACCTGTGCCTGAATTTCGGCAGCCCCTTCAAAAATGTTAAGGATACGCGCGTCACACAGAACGCGGCTGATCTTGTATTCCAGCGCAAAGCCGTTACCGCCATGAATCTGCAACCCGTTATCCGCCGCAGCCCAGGCCACACGTGCACCAAGCAGCTTCGCCATACCGGCCTCAAGGTCACAGCGCTGGCCGTGATCTTTTTCCCATGCGCTGAAATAGGTCAGCTGACGCGCGATCATGATCTCGACCGCCATCATCGCCAGCTTGCCGGACACGCGCGGGAAGTTGATCAGAGATTTTCCGAACTGCTTGCGGTCGATCGCATATTGCATGGCGATGTCCAGCGCACACTGTGCCACGCCGATGGCGCGGGCGGCGGTCTGGATGCGCGCGCTTTCGAAGGTTTCCATCAACTGCTTGAAACCTTTACCTTCTTCGCCGCCCAACAGGTTCTCACCCTTGACATGGAAGCCGTCAAAACCCAGCTCGTATTCCTTCATGCCGCGATAGCCCAGCACCTCGATCTCGCCACCGGTCATGCCGGGGGTGGGAAAGGGGTTCTCGTCAGTGCCCGGTGTCTTTTCCGCCAGGAACATGGACAGGCCGCGGTGGTCGGTGCTGTCGGGGTTGGTCCGCGCCAGCAGGGTCATCACATGGGTTCGCGCGGCGTGGGTGATCCAGGTCTTGTTGCCGGTTATCTTGTAATCGCCATTCTCATCCTTGACCGCGCGCGTGCGCAGGCTGCCAAGGTCCGAACCGGTGTTGGGTTCCGTGAAAACGGCGGTCGGCAGGATCTCGGCGCTGGCGATCTTTGGCAACCACTGTGCCTTTTGCGCGTCGGTGCCGCCTGCGATGATCAACTCGGCCGCAATCTCGGATCGGGTCCCCAGCGAACCCACGCCGATATAGCCGCGAGACAGTTCCTCGGACACCACGCACATCGACGCTTTGGACAGGCCGAATCCACCGAACTCCTCGGGGATGGTCAGGCCGAAAACGCCCATTTCCGCCAGTTCTTCAATGACTTCCAGCGGAATCAGTTCATCCTTCAGATGCCAGTCATGCGCGTTTGGTTCGACCTTTTCCTGCGCGTAGCGGCGGAACTGGTCCCGGATCATCTCAAGCTCTTCATCCAGACCGGACGCGCCGAACATCGTAGCTCCGGCCTGATCCTGCATCAGTGCAACCAGACGGCTGCGCGCAGCCTGAGAATTGGCCCGCGCCATCAGGGTCTGCACTTCGGTCGACTGAAAGCCCGACAGCGCATCCCAGCCAAGGCCCAAATCCTGAAGACGCACCACCTCGCCCTGGTTCATCGGAATACCGCCCGCGACCTGGTGCAGATATTCACCAAACGCGATCTGGTGCAGCAACTGCTCGATCTCGCCAAATTTGCCTTCGGCTTGCAGCGCTTCGGCCCAGCGCTGCATCTGTTGCAGCGACTGAGAATATGTCGCCAGCCAGGCCAGACCATGCGCAGCAGTCTGATTTGCTTCGATCAGTGCGCCAGAAACCCGGCCCTCGGCGGTCACCATGCCACGCACGGATGCGCGGGCTTTTTCAAAAACGGCGTCCACAGCAGGCACGGCGGCCCGCGTTAAGTCCAGAAGATCGGGCAAAACTGCATCAGTTGTCATTTGGGTCATATCCTGTCCGTCATGGGCCATGAATCGCGTCCTTTCCTCGGTCGTCTGGTCATATCATGCTGCACGTGCAGCGCAACAAAAATACTCATTTTACTGCTAGAAAGTTCAAAAATTACCTTATCATTTTTGCAATGCAGAAGAAAATCCAGATGATATCTAGAAGGCATGGACCTGTTTTCCCTTCTGTCGCCGCAAGAGCTGTTACTTGCCATCGCCGTTGCCTTTGCCGCCGGATGGGTCAAGGGCATGGTTGGATTTGCCATGCCCATGTTGTTTGTATCTGGCCTGAATTCGTTTCTGCCGCCGGATCTGACCCTGGCGGGGCTCATTCTGCCGACCCTTGTCACCAATGGCGTTCAGGCTTCTCGCGGGGGCGCCAGCGCCGCACTCAGCTCCATTCGCCGGTTTCGGGTTTTCCTGGTCGTTGGCGGTATTTTTCTGGTGCTGAGCGCACAGCTGGTTACGCTGGTGCCCGGCTCGGTCTTCCTGCTGCTGATCGGCGCATTCGTGTCCTTCTTCGCCCTTGTGCAGGTTCTGGGTGTCAGGCTGGTGCTAAATCATCCATCACCCGGTGTTGAGGCTATTGTTGGCGGTGTGGCAGGGTTCGTGGGTGGCATGTCGGGCATCTGGGGTCCCCCCACAGTTGCTTACCTGACGGCCTTGAATACCTCGAAGGCCGAGCAGATCCGAATTCAGGGCGTCATCTATGGATTGGGCGCGGTCATGTTGCTGTCCGCGCATGTCTGGTCCGGTATTCTGCGCGTGCAAACGGTTCCGTTTTCAGTAATCCTGATCGTTCCTGCGATGCTAGGGATGTGGGTTGGTTTGAAACTGCAGGATCGCATCGATCAGGCCAGCTTTCGCAAGGCCACGCTGTTCGTTTTACTGGTGGCGGGATTGAACCTGCTGCGGCGTGGCCTGATGGGCTAAGGCGCTAGCCCGGTCGCCTGTCGGCAAATCGGAACGCGAAGTAGAGACCCAGCATCAGAAAGAACAGGCCCGAGATGTCGCCGATCAGGAACGCGATGTATTCAACCGTTGCACTGCCAAAGACCAGATTGGTCAGGCCAGAGACCAGAAAGGATGTGGCTATGCCCACGCCCATAACGCAAATCCAGCAGGGTTTGCGGTTCGGGTTGGGGAACAGGTCCCATCCGACAGCCTTGAGCAGATAGAAAACCGCAGGTACCGTCAGGACTGCGACAGCAATTGCCAGCAGGCGGGTGGGCAGGAAAACATCCGTTCCCGCCAGATAGGCAAAGACGATGAACACACCCGGCAGCAATGCAAATACTGCGCGCCACCCCAGCAGCCAGGCCGACAGAACCCGGACGCCATGCGGCAAAAACAGCAGGCTCGCCCGGCTTGGGTATTCCGGAAAAAACACGTTCTGCATTGGCATCAGCACAGCGAAGGTCAGTATCGACGCAAGCACGTAAGCCAGTGAAGCCGCAAGGGTGTCAGTCGCCCAGCCGCGCATCGCAATTACCGCATCGTGCGCGCACGGGGCGCATCATCTGGGGGCATGAACGATGTACCGCCCGCGATTGGCGCTGCCGCTTTGCGAAAGATAGCCTTTTTCAACCAGCGATTTCAGCGCGCGGAAAAAAGTTGGGCGCGAAATGCTTTGAACCAAAGTATGCTCGATCAAACCGAACGTACGCACTTCTTGAGTGGATTTTGAAAGCTCTTCCGCGGCGTAGTAGATGTCGCGCTCAACCGGAGATAGTTTTTCCAGCCCAAGCGTCCGCTCCATGCTTTGCATCAGTTTGCGTAGTTCGGTGAGTTTCGAGATTTCCGTCATGGTGTTACCTGTTGTTTTCTGTGCCAACTGCGGCCTGTCCGCGACCATTTGAACCACGCCGATAGCAATACCAATCAGCCAGTCCCATGTTGACACTCATCCCCGTTTACTTAGACTAGAAGCCTGATTAGGTTGCTCAATTCAGCGTTGTGAGTGTGCGCATATGAGCTTCCACAAAGTCCTTTCAGTCAGTGCCCGGCGCGAATGTGCCGGGCTTTTTCGTCTCAACAGTAAATATGCCTAGCGCAGATCGCACTTTGAAACAACGCACTTGTATGTGCATTTAATGACATACAACTATAAGATGAGTATTTGGTGGGCAGCTAAGGGAGCTGCGGATCGGCAAAAAGAAAGGGGCCCAGCGGCCCCTTTTTTCGTTTATCCGATTGCGACGGCTTTGATGTCGTCATCAATGAATGGCAGATACTGCTCGAAGTTCTCGGCAAACATCTGCACCAGTTTCTCGGCCTGCTTGTCGAAAGCGGCCTGATCATCCCAGGTCCGACGCGGGTCAAGCAGAACTTCGGGGACGCCCGGAACAGAGACGGGAACGTCAAAGCCGAAATTGGCGTCCTTGCGGAACTCGGCGTCGCGCAGCGAACCATCCAGCGCTGCGGTCAGCAGGGCACGGGTGGCCTTGATCGGCATCCGGCTGCCGACACCATAGGCGCCACCGGTCCAGCCTGTGTTGACCAGCCAGCAGGTCGCGCCGTGCTGGGCGATCTTGTCACGCAGCAGGTTGCCGTAGACTTCCGGGCGGCGCGGCATGAACGGTGCGCCGAAGCAGGTTGAGAAGGTGGGTTGCGGTTCGGTTACGCCACGCTCGGTCCCGGCCACCTTTGAAGTGAAGCCCGACAGGAAGTGATACATTGCCTGTGCAGGCGTCAGCCGCGCGATCGGCGGCAGTACACCAAAGGCATCGCAGGTCAGCATGATGATGTTTTTTGGATGACCACCCAGCGCGCTTTTCGAGGCGTTCGAGATGTATTCAAGCGGATAAGCGCAACGCATGTTCGCGGTCAGCGAGTCGTCGTCGAAATCCAGTTCCTTGGTCTCTGGGTCAAAGACCATGTTTTCGATCACGGTGCCGAATTTCGTGGTGGTCGCGTAAATCTCCGGCTCGGCCTCGGCGTTCAGGTTTATGGTCTTGGCATAGCAGCCGCCTTCGAAGTTGAAGGTGCCCCGATCCGACCAGCCGTGCTCGTCATCTCCGATCAGCGTGCGCGACGGATCGGCGGACAGGGTTGTCTTGCCAGTGCCGGACAAGCCAAAGAAAACGGCGGTGTCGACCGCGTTGCCGACTGCATGATTGGCCGAGCAGTGCATCGGCATCACGCCTTTTTCTGGCAGCATGTAGTTCAGCAGGGTGAATACGGATTTTTTGTTCTCGCCCGCATATTCGGTGCCGCCGATCAGGATCAGCTTGCGGTCGAAGTTCAATGCGATCACTGTTTCGCTGCGGCAGTTATGCTTGGCCGGGTCAGCCTTGAAGCTGGGGCAGTTGATGATGGTGAAGTCAGCCGTGAAATCATCCAGATCTTCGCGGTCGGGGCGGCGCAGCAGGTGACGGATGAACAGGTTGTGCCAGGCAAGCTCGGTCACCATGCGCACGTTAATCGCGTAGGTCGGGTCGGCACCACCGACGAGGTCCTGCACGAAATAGTCGCGGCCTTTCATATGGGCCAGCATGTCTTGGTAGAGGGCGTCAAATCCCTCAGCGCTCATCTCGGCATTGTTTTCCCACCAAATAGTGTCAGCCACGCTGCTGGTTTTGACGACATGCTTGTCCTTGGGCGAGCGACCGGTGAACTTGCCAGTGGTGACCAGAAAGGCACCGCCATTTCCAAGTGTACCTTCGCCGCGCTTCAGCGCTTCTTCGATCAGCGCCGGTTCCATGAAGTTATAATAGACATTGCCCAGACCCTCGATGCCCTGATCCTCGAGGCGGAATTGCGGGTTAACCCGTCCAGATGTCATGTGTGTCTTCTCCTGTGGCGGCGCGGGGCTTTGGGCCTGAGGCGCCTTTGGGGCAGTGTACCGGGAAAACCGGCGGTTGGGCGCGTCTTACCACGGTCGTTCAGGACATGAACAGGCGGGTTTGACGCAGTTAGCGCAACCAAGTCCGGGTTTAGCGCCATCACAAATTCAATGACCGAGAACCGGGCATATTTTTGCGGCCATAAAGGCAAATTTGCCGCAGACCTGCCGCAACAAAGGCACGATTCGCAGTTACGGATTGATTCGGCGTCTTAAAACCGCCAACAATGCCTTACAAATAAGCGAATTATTGCGCGAGTGAGCAGGAATAGGGGTGAGCCCGATGTCAAAGATTGCACTTGTGGATGACGATAGAAACATTCTGACGTCTGTATCCATGACACTCGAAGCCGAAGGTTTCGAGGTTGAAACTTATAATGATGGCCAGGCCGCGTTGGATGCGTTCAACAAAAAGCTGCCGGATATGGCCGTGCTCGATATAAAGATGCCGCGTATGGATGGCATGGATCTGCTACAGCGGCTGCGTCAGAAAACGCAGATGCCGGTGATCTTTCTGACCTCGAAAGATGATGAAATCGACGAGGTTCTGGGTCTGCGCATGGGCGCGGATGACTATGTAAAGAAGCCCTTTTCGCAACGGTTGCTGGTTGAGCGCATCCGCGCCCTGCTGCGTCGGCAAGAGGCAACAAGCGGCGACGCGATTACGGCCAATAGCAACGACACAAAGGTTATGGAACGCGGCGACTTGCGGATGGACCCGCTGCGCCATGCGGTCAGCTGGAAAGGGAATGATGTATCCCTGACCGTGACCGAATTCCTGCTTCTTCAGGCACTGGCCCAGCGTCCGGGTTTCGTCAAAAGCCGCGATCAGCTGATGGATGTGGCCTATGACGATCAGGTTTATGTGGATGACCGGACGATCGACAGCCACATCAAGCGTCTGCGCAAGAAGATGCGCGCGGCTGATCCCGAGTTTTCGGCGATCGAAACCCTTTATGGTATCGGTTATCGGTACAACGAAGAATAGGCGCGACGCCAACAAGGGGTAATGGGCTCTCGTGCGCGACACCGAAGCAGCCAGCGAACTACGTGACGGTGACGTCGTTCTCGGGGATGACTGGGTCATTCCCGACGATTCCGAGTCAGCGGAACTGAGGGAAAAGCGGTCCCAGAGAAACCTGTTTTCTCTGCGAGGCTCGCCTTTGGCGCGCAAGATCATCACCTTTAACCTGATCGCACTGGTGATCCTGGTTACGGGGTTGCTGTATCTGGACGATTCGCGGAAAGAGACGGTTCAGCAAACGGCGCGCAATCTGCTTGGCGATGCGCAGCTGGTCAGCAACGTCTTTGAAACCCAACTGCGGCAGGGTGCGGCGCACACGGCGCAGGATGCCGGTAACCTCGACGTCAGAGATACGCTGTCTGGATTGACACTTCCTGAAGGCGGGGAAGTCTTTGTTTATGACGCCAGTGGCACCCTGATTGGCTGGACACGCGGCGCCCCCCAGGGATCGGCCATGCCGGTTCTTCTGCAAACCAATTCCGAGCTGCAAACCGGCAGCACAGTGATCAGCGACACGCTGAACGCGGTGTGGATCGGTGTGTCGAACCTGCTCAACTGGTCGACCGAGGTCGAGGCGCCGACGCTGGCGCAGCGGGTACAGGGAATTATTCCGCAGGCGCTTGCAGGCCGTAGGCAGGTTCAGGCAGTTCAGGACGCCGCAGGTGAGACCGTTATTGTTGCGGCTGCGCCGATCCTTTACGAGGATACCCCTGCCGGAGCAGTTGCCATCACAGGCCCCGCCGGTGAGATCGACGCACTGGCCCGCCGCGAGCAGGAGCGCATTCTGCAAATGTTCGTGGTGGCTTTGCTGGTTTCGGTGGGCCTGAGCCTTGTGCTGGCTTCGACCATCGCCAACCCATTGGCGGACCTGGCCGCAGCGGCCGAAATGGGTAAGGATCGGGGCACAGGAGTCAATCCGGGGCGCATTCGCATACCTGATCTTAGCGCCCGTCCGGATGAAATCGGTCGCCTCAGCCGCGCTCTGCGGGGCATGGTGACTGCTCTGTATAATCGGATTGACGCAAACGAACAGTTCGCCGCTGATGTCGCCCATGAAATCAAGAACCCCCTAGCCAGCCTGCAATCTGCTGTTGGCACGCTTCGTATGGTCAAGCGCGATGATCAGCGCGACAAGCTGCTGGGTGTAATCGAACATGACGTTCGGCGCCTGGATCGGCTGGTCAGCGACATCTCGAACGCGTCACGTCTTGATGCGGAACTGGTTAAGGAAGAAGAACAACCCTTTGATCTGCTCAAGCTGATTGGCAATATCGGTCAATATCTGGGTGAAGACGCGCGGTCCAAGGGGATCGACTATATCACCGATCTGCCATCCGAACCGATTGTCATCAACGGGCTTGAGGCACGGCTGGCGCAGGTGTTCGTCAATCTGATCACCAATGCCATTTCCTTCTGTGAAGAAAGTGATGCCATCCGCGTCTGGGTACGTCAGCGAGACAACCGTGTTCTTGTCGTGGTCGAAGACACCGGGCCAGGTATTCCGGAACAGGCCTTGACCAAAGTGTTCAAGCGTTTCTATTCGCAACGCCCGGCAGAGCATTTCGGCAACAATTCGGGGCTTGGTCTGGCCATCTCGAAACAGATTGTCGAAGCCCATGGCGGCGTAATCTGGGCTGAGAACATCCGCCCGACCGAAGCGGATATCACATCAGACCCGCTAGGGGCACGCTTTGTAGTGGGGTTACCTGTATAACTCATGCAAGCAGGTTCTCTGTCAGACGCCAAAGACCGGGACAGCGCTTGTGTTCATGCCTCATGCGTAACAGTGGCCGGGCGCGGGCTTTTGATTGTCGGCGCTTCGGGCGCGGGAAAATCGGCTCTAGCACTGCAGATGATGGCCTATGGGGCGGGTCTGGTCGCGGATGATCGGGTCGACCTGTCAAGGCGGGACAATCAGGTCATTGCCGCTGCCGTGCCGCAGATACAGGGTTTGATTGAGGCCCGTCACATTGGTTTGATCAAAGCGGATGTATTCGGGCCGGTTCCGTTGGACTATGTTATGGATCTGGATCAAAACGAACCACAGAGATTGCCTGCCGAGGCGACAATCATGTTGCTGGGGCAAACTGTTCCCTTGCTTCGTGGGGCGGGCGTGCCCAACTTGGCCGCAGCGTTGATGCAGCTTCTGAAGAATGGGCGTGTACACCCGGAATGGCCGAACAAATGACAGAGCAACGGCGGATCGTGCTGGTAACAGGCCCATCAGGGGCGGGAAGATCCACAGCCATTCATGTACTGGAAGACTTGGGTTTTGAGGCCATCGACAATCTGCCGATGGGCCTGTTGCTGCGCCTGCTGGACAGTGCGGACAGCGACCGCCCAATGGCGCTGGGCATTGACGCCCGCAATCGCGATTTCTCGACAATAGGGTTTATCGAACTGGCCGAAAGCCTGGGCCGCATGGCGCGGGTGGATTTGACCGTTCTGTATCTGGATTGCAGTGATGACGTATTGGTGCGCCGGTTCTCGGAAACCCGCAGGCGGCATCCCGTCGCCAAAGATGCCAGCCCTGAGACCGGCGTTCAGCGCGAAAAAGAACTGTTGGCCCCCATTCGCGAAATTGCAGATACCCTGATCGATACAAGCCAACTGAACGTGCACCAGTTACGGGAAGAAGTTGAAAACTGGTTTGCGCCTCAAGGGGGGCGACATCTGGCAGTTTCAATCGAGTCGTTTTCGTACAAGCGGGGCCTTCCCCGCGGGTTGGACATGGTCTTTGATTGCCGGTTTCTGGCAAACCCCTATTGGCGCTCCGAGTTGCGGGCGGCGGATGGGCGACACTCGGACGTTGCGCGCTATGTCCAATCGGATAAGAATTACGAACTCTTTCTTGGACGGGTGATGGATTTGCTAACCTTGTTGCTGCCGGCCTTTCGGGCCGAAGGAAAAGCACATCTGTCGGTAGCTTTCGGATGCACGGGTGGGCAACACAGATCCGTCGCAATGGCGGAAGCCGTTGCAAAGGCCCTTGCAGAGGACGGGCAGCAGGTGGCAATTAGGCATCGCGAGATGGAACGTCGGTCGTTGAGTGTGAGGTCGGATTGATCGGAATAGTGATCGTTGCGCATGGCGGTTTGGCCCAGGAATACCTGGCCGCCACACAGCATGTGGTCGGACCGCAGCCCGGCCTTGTGGCCATTGCGATCGAACCCGACCACGACAGGGATGAAAAACAGGCGGAAATCTGTCGTGCGGCTGACGAAGTGGATATGGGCGACGGTGTTGTTGTTGTAACCGACCTGTTCGGCGGCAGCCCTTCAAATCTGAGTCTGCGGGCCTGCGCCCCTCAGGATCGGCGGATATTGTATGGGGCAAACCTGCCAATGCTCATTAAATTGGCCAAAAGCCGCCACTTACCCGTTGGTGATGCTGTTCGTCAGGCAATGGAAGCTGGACGGAAATACATCAATGCGCAAAATGTGACATTGGACTAAAATCGGATTGATGAATATGACCACTCGAAGCCTGAAAATAATAAATGAAAAAGGTCTGCATGCCCGCGCTTCGGCGAAGCTGGTTGAGGTTGTGGAAGGTTTCGATGCGCATGCCGAGGTGTCGAAGGACGGGATTTCTGCGTCAGGCGACAGTATTATGGGCCTTTTGATGTTGGCAGCATCACGCGGAACAACTATTGACGTCGAGACCTCCGGACCGGATGCTGAAGCATTGGCAGAAGCTCTGGAAGCGCTTGTGAACGACAAGTTCGGAGAGGGGTTCTAAGCCGCCCTCGCCGGGACAGAAAGAACGGGAAGGCCAGGAATTGGCGGAAACGACGCACGAGACCAAGACAAGCCCGGTGGTGGATGGGACCGCAGATCAGGGCGAGATCTACGATCGTAGAACTCTGACCTATGCGAACTCTTTCGACGATGCCTGGACTTCGACGGCCATTCGCGCAATCGAATGGTGTACGGGCAAGCTGACCATTCTGCGGATGGTTAACAAATTCGAGAAAAAGAACGAACTTTACCGGGGGCAGCGGTTCTGGGGCGGCGCGCTTGAGGTGATGGGGATTGACCTGACCACACCGCAAGAACAGATCGCCCGTATCCCAAAAACCGGCCCCGTGGTTGTCGTTGCCAACCACCCTCACGGGATGGTGGACGGTATGATTCTGGCCGAGTTGATCGGGCGGGTCCGCAGTGATTATCGCATTCTGACCCGCTCGGTCCTGACGGGTCTTGATGAGGCCGCGACGTCTTTCATGATCCCGGTTCCGTTTCCGCATGACCCCGAGGCGCAGGCCAAGATGCTGGAAATGCGTGGCAAGGCGATGGACCATCTGAAAGACGGCGGCGTCGTGGCGCTGTTCCCGTCCGGCGTCGTCATGTCCTCGGATGACTGGTTCGGCCCCGCAGTCGAGCGCGAGTGGAATGTGTTCACTGCAAAGATGATCCGCCGTTCGGGTGCGCGCGTGCTGCCTATTTTCTTTCCCGGCAGCAACTCGCGCTGGTATCAGATTGCAAACAAGCTGTCGCCGATCCTCCGGCAAGGGTTGCTGCTGCATGAAATCGTCCGCTCGTGCAAAAAACCGCAATCGCCGGTCATTGGCAATCCGATCTCGGATCAGGACATGGAACAGTTGGAGCGTGACCCGCGTGGTTTCATGACGTGGCTCAGAAACCATACTATGTCGCTAGGCAAGTCAGGCCAATCCTGACCCGTGTCTTCATCTGACCGACACCGTGCTTGGCAAGGGCGGTTTTGTCAGCGGGTCGGAACCGGCACCTCGCCGCGATAGTCATAGAAACCGCGCTGCGTCTTGCGCCCCAGCCATCCTGCCTCGACGTATTTGGTCAAAAGCGGGCAGGGGCGATACTTGGTATCGGCCAGACCATCATGCAAGACGTTCATGATGGCGAGACAGGTGTCCAGCCCGATGAAGTCCGCCAACTCCAACGGCCCCATTGGATGATTCGCGCCCAGCTTCATCGATTGATCAATGGATTGGACGCTTCCGACACCTTCATAAAGCGTATAAACGGCTTCGTTGATCATCGGCATCAGGATGCGGTTAACGATGAAAGCCGGGAAATCTTCGGCGCTGGCGGCCGTTTTGCCCAGCCGGTCCACGACCGCCTTGCAGGCTTTGAAGGTTTCCTCATCCGTTGCGATGCCGCGGATCAGTTCCACCAATTGCATGATTGGAACCGGGTTCATGAAGTGGAAACCCATAAAACGTTCGGGCCGGTCCGTGCGGCTGGCCAGACGCGTGATGGAAATGGACGACGTATTCGACGTCAGGATCGTATGCGGCAGAAGGTGAGGTTGCAGATCTTCGAAAATGGCCTGTTTGACCGTTTCCCGCTCGGTCGCGGCCTCGATCACCAGATCTGTCTGCCCCAGCTGCGGCAATTCAAGGGTGGTTGTAATACGCTTCAGGGCTGCCTGCATCGCATCGTCAGTGATCTTGCCGCGTGACGCCTGACGCGCCATGTTGCCTTCGATCGTGGCCATTGCGCTGTTCAACGCATCCTGACTGACATCATTCAGCAAGACATCGTATTCCGCCAAAGCCAGAACATGAGCAATGCCGTTGCCCATCTGACCCGCACCAATCACCCCGACCGATTTAACTTCCATGTTCAGCTGCCTTTGCCCTGGAGGATACCGGGACAGTATCGGCAGACCGGGGCGGGCGGCAAGGGGATCGAACCGGTCAATTTTGCTTCAAATGCGCGCATTAGGAGATTCTCAATACCTAAGGCCGCAAATTGGCAATTGGGTGAAAAATTTGGGGGGCTTGGTATGAGCTTTCATCGGGTAAGCGACGGCACAGAGGCCGCGTGCCAATATGCAGGATCAAACCTTTGGTTTCGGGCGCCGCACGGAAATCTTGAGACGCCTTATGTGGCCTGTCTGGGTGGAGAAGAGACGTTTGGCCGGTTCGTGGAATACCCGTACCCGGCATTGCTTGCCAAAAGATTGCCGCAACCTTGTATCAATTTTGGCAGTCTTTTTTGTGGGGCTGATGCGTTGCTTGCTGATCCGGGGGTCTTAAATCATGTCAATGGATCAGACCTTTGTGTGCTGCAAGTGCTGGACGTGCCGTACCAGTCGAACAGGTTTTATCGCGTGCATTCGCGTCGGAATGATCGGTTTCTTGAACCCTCGTGCGACTTGCAGGACCTTTATCCTGAGGTCGATTTCACGGAAATCCACTTTGTCAGGCATTTACTGGAGAGATTGCGGGCCATAAAGGACGCGCGTTTTGAGGTTGTGGCGCAGGAGTTGCGAGAGACTTGGTTGCGCAACACATCCGAGCTGGTGCGACGGATCAAGCCACGGGTTGTTCTTCTCTGGCTGCAAATACATCGACAGGAGGATCGGCATCGCGACCTTGTCTTGCCCGATGCTGACATGATCGAACAGGTTCGACCGTTGTGTGCCGATGTAGTGGAATGCACGGTCTGTGTGTCCTCCTTGTCAGACGAGATCGAGGACGTGCTGTTCGGGACGCTGCAACAGCCTGTGGCCGAGCATATGCTCGGCCCCTCCGCGCACGGGGAGATAGCTTTGAAGCTTGAGGTGGCTTTGAGGGGGTTAAATTGAAAAAGGCCCGCTTGGTGGCGGGCCTTTGGTGGTTGAGGGGCTAAGGCCCCGGGCTGCGTTCAGCCGAGCTTTTCGGTCAGTTCCGGGACCGCCTGGAACAGGTCGGCGACCAGTCCGAAGTCGGCGACCTGGAAGATCGGTGCCTCTTCGTCCTTGTTGATCGCAACGATGACCTTTGAGTCCTTCATGCCCGCAAGGTGCTGGATCGCGCCCGAGATGCCGACGGCGACATAAAGATCGGGGGCAACAACCTTGCCGGTCTGACCCACTTGCCAGTCGTTCGGGGCATAGCCCGAGTCGACAGCGGCGCGCGACGCGCCAACCGCAGCACCCAGCTTGTCAGCCAAAGCTTCGATCAGCTTGAAGTCTTCTTCCGAGCCGACACCACGGCCGCCCGAGACAACAACACCAGCCGAGGTCAGTTCCGGACGGTCACTTGCGGCGACCTTGTCTTCGACCCACGACGACAGGCCGGGATTGTCGCCGACCGAGATGGTCTCGACCGCAGCCGAGCCGCCGGTCCCCGCCGCGTCGAAGGACGCGGTGCGGATGGTGACGACCTTCTTGGCATCGTTCGACTTCACGGTCTGGATCGCGTTGCCCGCATAGATCGGGCGCTCAAACGTCGAGCCATCGACCACGCCCGAGGCATCCGAGATCACCATCACGTCCAGCAGGGCTGCGACGCGCGGCATCACGTTCTTGGCGTCGGTGGTCGCGGGGGCCACGATATGCTCGTACCCATCGGCCAGTCCCACGATCAGCGCGGCGGTCGATTCCGCCAGGCGATGACCCAGCGATGCGTCTTCGGCAACCAGCACCTTGGACACGCCGTCGATCTTGGCGGCAGCCTCGCCGGCGGCGGCGGCCGAGCCACCTGCGGCCAGAACGGTCACGTCACCCAGCACCTTGGCAGCGTTTACTGCCTTGGCAGTGGCGTCCAGCGCCAGTTCGCCGTTGTTGACTTCGGCAAGCAGAAGTACAGCCATCACACAGCCCCCACTTCTTTGAGTTTCGAAACCAGCTCATCCACCGAGCCAACGATGATACCTGCGGCACGTGCCGGCGGTTCTTCGGTCTTGACGATTTCCAGGCGCGGCGTGACGTCGACGCCGTAATCGGCTGCGGTTTTCTCATCCAGCGGCTTTTTCTTCGCCTTCATGATGTTGGGCAGCGACGCATAGCGCGGCTCGTTCAGGCGCAGGTCAACGGTCACGATGGTCGGCATCTTGACGCTGATAGTCTGCAACCCGCCATCCACCTCGCGGGTGATCTTGGCACTGTCGCCTTCAATATCCAGTTCCGAGGCAAAGGTGCCCTGCGACCAGCCCAACAGGGCCGACAGCATCTGACCGGTGGCGTTCATGTCGTTGTCGATCGCCTGCTTGCCCGCCAGAACGATGCCGGGCTGCTCTTCCTCGACCACTTTGGCCAGGATCTTGGCAACTGCCAGCGGCTCGATATCGGTGTGCACATCATCCGTCGCAACAACAAGGATCGCGCGGTCGGCACCCATGGCCAGAGCGGTCCGCAGCGTCTCTTGCGCCTGCTTCACACCAATTGAAACGGCAACAACTTCGTCTGCCTTGCCAGCCTCTTTCAGGCGAATGGCCTCTTCAACCGCAATCTCGTCGAACGGATTCATCGACATTTTGACATTGGCGAGATCAACACCGCTACCGTCCGCTTTCACGCGGACCTTCACATTGTAGTCAATCACGCGTTTGACAGGTACCAGTACCTTCATTGTAGCGCTTTCTCCTCAAAAAAACGGCAAGCCGCGAAGGCGACTCCACCAATGCTCTCGTCGGACTTGATAACGTCTGCTGCACCCGCAAAACAGAGCAAAATCGTCACGTCGTCGCGTCGGGACGTCGCGTTTTGCAGTTTTTTACCTTGAGGCACGCAAGATTGTTGCCCGAACTGGGCCTGTTTTCAGGGAAAAATTCAGCGGTTGGCGCCAGGAACCCACAGCACGTCGTCCTTGCCATCGTTATTTGCGCACCGGGCCGCGACGAAAAACCAATCACTTAGCCGGTTGAGGTATTTGACGGCCACGTCGTTAACCGGTTCCATATTTGTCAGTTCCACCGCCAACCGCTCGGCGCGACGCGATACAGTGCGGCACACGTGCAAATGCGCGGCCAGCCGCGAACCGCCCGGCAGGATGAAGCTGCGCAGCGGTTCCAGTGTTTCGTTCATGGTGTCAATTTCGGCTTCCAGCCGGTCGATCTGAGCGGATACGATTCGCAGCGGTGGATAGTCCGCTTCTGCATCCTTCTCCATTTCAGGGCGGCAGAAATCTGCGCCAAGATCAAACAGGTCGTTCTGAATCCGCGACAAGGCGGCATCGACTTCGCCTTCAGCCTCGGTGCGGGCCACGCCAACAAATGAGTTCAGCTCGTCCACTGTTCCGTAGGCGGCAACGCGACCCGAGTACTTCGCCACACGCTCGCCATTGCCCAGAGCGGTTTTGCCGTCGTCGCCCGTGCGCGTGTAGATTTTGTTCAGTACAACCATTACTGCACCCCTTGCCCGCGTAGATATACGTATAGCACGATCAAAATAACGGCGATGAACTGAAAGAGGATACGCAGACGCATCATCTTGTTGCTTTTCTTTGCTGCTTCCATGCCGCTTTTGCCGAAATTCGCGATGCCCAGGGCTAACACAACGACAACCGCCGCCATGGCCAGAAGCAGAATGACCATTAAAGGGTCCATTTAAAGTCACCGTCCGGTTTTTTCGATTATCACCCATCTAGCGTCAAGGCGTCGAAAAGCGAACGGGAAATAACGTCTCAGATATCCGAAAGGATGCGGTCCGTGGCTTTTGTGGGCAGAATTCGGCGCAGAACCCCAGCGACATATGTCGGGGTGGTCACATAGTAGCGTGGTTTGGGGCGTCGCGCCTCGACCGCATGGGCCAGCTTGTCGGTGACGGCAGAGGCTGGCAGTTCGAACCGGTCGGGCGCACTGTTTTCGTATAGTCGCTTCAGCAGCGAACCTTCGTATTTTTCCCGCAGGGCCGAGTTTTCCCAGTCGATGTATTTCTCGAACACGGGGATTGCCTTTTCCCTGAGCTTTGAGGTGATCGGGCCGGGCTCGATCAAAACGACCTGAATGTCTGTATCCCGCAGCTCCAGCCGCAAGGTGTCGGTCAGTCCTTCGATGGCGTATTTGGTGGCGACATATGCGCCGCGCCAGGGGAAGGCGACAAGACCAAGTACCGAGGAACATTGCACGATCCGGCCGTGGCCCTGCTCGCGCATGACGGGAATAACCTGTCTGGTCAGCTCGTGCCATCCAAAGACATTGGTTTCAAAGATATGACGCAGAGCGTCTGTCGGGACGTCTTCAACCGCACCGGGCAGCCCGTGCGCACCGTTGTTGAACAGCGCGTCCAAAGTTCCACCCGTTGCCTCAAGTACATATGACAATCCCGAGGAAATGCTGTCGCGGTCGGTATAGTCGATTCTTGGGCTTTCAAACCCCTGCGCGCGCAGGCGGTCACAGTCGCGCTGCTGTCGGCAGGATGCAAACACACGCCAGCCTCGTGCACGCATTCCGTGTGCTGCGTCCAGACCAATGCCCGACGAGCATCCCGTAATAAGAATCGATTTCTGCATGTGCCTTCCGAAGCTGAACCCCACCAAAAGCTAGGGTGGGGTTTGCGGCAGGGCAATGACGTCCGGGCGTCAGTTTGATGTTTTCCGGACAAGTGATGCTGAAATCCACCCGACCTGTTGCGCGGGCAACACGCGCAGGCGTAACCAGCCGGTGCCGGAATCGCTCAGGACCTCGACCTGTTGGCCAAGCGCGGCTTTACCGATGATGGGATAGATTGTACCGGGCCCATCGCGCAGATTAACCCGGGTGCCCGAGATTTCGCGGATGTCCTTCGGGGCCTCGGCAGGCGTGGGCAGTTCGACTGTGGGCAGCTCGGCGTCGGTGACCACCTGCTCCAGCGCGCTTACGCCCTGTTCCAATGATGCCAGGGTCAGGGTCACGCTTTCGTCCTGGAACAGGGAGGGATTGGCCTTCAAGCCAGCCGCGACCTGCGAGAGGAGGGCCTTTGTTTCGGTCTCACCCAACTGGGTTACCGCCTCGGCAACAGGTGGAGCCACCAGAGCGGGTTTGACCGCAGCACGGGTGACCAAATCTTCGACAGGTGCAGGTTCAACGACCGGGGCAACCGGTTCGGCCACGACAGCCACGCGTTCTGGTTTGGCAGGGCGCACGCCGCGCGGTTCAAAATCAGGGCCGCCGCTCATCACGTAAAAGGTCCAGCCGAGCGCGGCAAAGGTAACAAGTATCAGGCGCGTCATGGCGCATCCCCCAAGGCAATCGTAACATCAACAAATGGCAGTATCTCAATTGATGAAAGCTTAGCATATTTCGGGGGGCGAGTCGAAAAATGGGGGAAAACAACATGGTGTCTCCCCCTGTTGCAAAAAGCGCGACTTTTCCCCAGCAATTTATGTGCTGCTCGCTTTACCAAGGCGCACTTGCGTCGTATCACATCATATATGAACGATACGATCGATGACCCCAACATGGAGGCCCCTGCAGGTGGGGGCGAGGTGGCGGAACCGCTGCGCCGCGCGATTGGTGAGCGGTATCTGACCTATGCGCTGTCCACCATCATGCACCGGGCGCTACCCGATGCGCGGGACGGGTTGAAGCCGGTTCACCGCCGAATCCTCTATGCGATGAGAGAGTTGCGACTCAGTGCAACCGGAGGTTTCCGGAAATCTGCCAAGATTTCCGGCGACGTGATGGGCAACTATCACCCGCATGGCGACGCCGCGATCTATGACGCGATGGCGCGTCTGGCACAGGATTTCAACGTCCGCTATCCGCTGGTCGACGGGCAGGGGAACTTTGGCAATATCGACGGCGATAACCCGGCGGCCTCACGCTATACCGAGGCGCGGATGACCATCGTGGCCGAAGCGCTGCTGGAAGGGTTGAACGAAGACGCCGTCGATTTCCGCGACAACTATGATGGCACGCTGACCGAACCGGTCGTGCTGCCCGCACAGTTCCCGAATCTGCTGGCCAATGGCGCAAGTGGTATCGCGGTGGGGATGGCGACGAATATCCCGCCGCACAACATCTCGGAACTCTGCGATGCATGTCTGCATCTGATCAAGACGCCGGACGCGCGCGATGACACGTTGCTGAACTACGTGCCCGGCCCTGACTTCCCGACCGGAGGCGTAATTGTCGAGCCGCCCGAGAATATCGCGCAAGCCTATCGCACCGGTCGCGGTTCGTTCCGTTTGCGCTGCAAGTACGAGGTCGAGGATCTGGGGCGCGGTCAGTGGCAGATCATCGTCACCGAGATTCCCTATCAGGTTCAGAAGTCCAAGCTGATCGAGAAGATCGCCGAGCTGATCCAGACCAAGAAAATCCCGATCTTGGCAGACGTGCGCGACGAATCTGCCGATGACATCCGCCTGATCCTCGAACCGCGCTCGAAAAACGTGGACCCCGAGGTGCTGATGGGCATGCTTTATCGCAACTCGGACCTTGAGGTGCGGTTCAGCCTGAACATGAACGTGCTGATCGACGGGGTGACGCCCAAGGTCTGCTCGATGAAGGAAGTGCTGCGCGCGTTCCTCGATCACCGGCAAGAGGTGCTGATCCGCCGCTCGCGCCACCGCATGGCCAAGATCGACCACAGGCTGGAAGTGTTGGAGGGCTTTATCGTTGCCTTCCTGAACCTCGACCGTGTGATCGACATCATCCGCTATGACGGCGATCCCAAAGCCGCGCTGATGCGCGAGGACTGGGGCATCGACCACATCCGCGCCACCAGCGAGGCCGACTATGTCTCACCCAGACCGGGCGAGGGCGAGTTGTCCGAGGTTCAGGTTGACGCGATCCTCAACATGCGCCTGCGCAGCTTGCGCCGTCTGGAAGAGATGGAGTTGGTCCGCGAACGCGACGCGTTGATGGAAGAGCGCGCCAATCTCGAGGACCTGCTGGCCGATCCCACCCTGCAATGGGCCAAAATCGCTGAGCAGTTGAAAGAGACCAAGAAGACCTTCGGCAAAGATTACGAAGGCGGCGCGCGGCGCACGCTATTCGCTGAGGCGGGACAGATCGAAGAGGTCCCGCTTGAGGCGATGATCGACAAGGAACCGATCACGGTCGTCTGCTCTCAGATGGGCTGGATTCGCGCCATGACGGGTCATATCGACCTGAAGCGCGAATTGAAGTTCAAGGACGGCGACGGCCCGCGCTTCATCTTCCATGCGGAAACGACCGACAGATTGCTGGTCTTCGCTTCGAACGGGCGGTTCTATACTGTCAGCGCGGCCAACCTTCCCGGCGGGCGGGGAATGGGTGAACCCCTGCGCCTCATGGTCGACCTGCCGAACGAAGCACGGATCATCGATATCCTGATTCACAAACCGGGGCGCAAGCTGCTGGTGGCCTCGGATGCGGGCAACGGGTTCATGGTGCCCGAAGATGACGTGCTGGCCCAGACGCGAAACGGCAAGCAGGTACTGAACGTCAAGGACGACGAAACAGCAGTGATCTGCAAACCGGTCGAGGGCGACCACGTTGCAATCGTGTCGCAGAACGGCAAGTTCCTTGTCTTCCCGACCGAGGAATTGCCCGAAATGACCCGCGGCAAGGGTGTGCGTTTGCAAAAATACAATATGGCTCGCGGGCGGCAGGGGACGCTGGAACTGGATGGCGGTCTGTCAGACATCACCACCTTCAACTGGGAGGAGGGCCTGAAATGGTCCATGGCGGGCGACAAAACCCGGCATGAGGCAGATATGTCTCAATGGCTGTCCAAGCGCGCCAGCGTAGGGAAAAAGCCACCCTATGGTTTCCCGAAGGACTATAAGTTTTCGTGATCCGGCCCCGGTTGCGGTAGAAATCCACCGATACGGCTTGGCACAACCCGTATCGGTGCGCTAGACCAAAGAAAAACAGGCCTATCGAGACGAGACATGTTGCGCATTCTGACGCTGATCACCGGACTGGCCCTGCTGGGCGCTTGCACGCAGACACAGGTTTATGAACCACCCGAGTCGTTGGGGGAATTCAAGCTGCGGGTCAACTACGCCTTCGCAGACAAGGCCGTGCAAGGGCCAGTGTCGCGCGATGCAACGCCCGACGAATGGACGAAGGCCATCCAGAATGCGGTCGATATTCGCCTGGGCCGTTATGAAGGAACGCAGGAATATGACATCGGGATCAGCCTGGAAGGCTACATGCTGGCGCCTCCGGGAATCCCGATCATCTACAATCCCAAAAGCACCGCGATTGTGCTGGTCAATGTCTATGACGTGAAGAAAGAAAAGTTTCTGGCCAAGGGAAAGCAGTTCCAGGTGCTGGAAGACACGACCGGAGGCAGTGCGCTGAAAGGGTCGGGGCACGAACGCACCAAAGAGGAACAGATGGCGGGTCTGTCATTGAAAGTTGCCGACCGGGTCGAAGAGTGGCTGGCTGAAGAACATGAAGAGAATGGTTGGTTCGAAAAACGGCCAGACCTGATCCAGCCCCTCGATTCCACCGAGGTTACGCAAAATCCGGCGGGATAAGCGCATTTCCCTCAGGATGTGCTTGATTTTCCCCTTTGAACCAAATATCTCGCGCGCGCAGATAGTAACCCGGGACCAAGGGTCCCCCAAATCGCAAAAGGGCGCCTGAGGAATGGCAAAGGAAAAGTTTGAGCGTAATAAGCCGCACGTCAACATCGGCACGATTGGGCACGTTGACCACGGCAAGACGACGCTGACCGCAGCGATCACCAAGTATTTCGGTGACTTCAAAGCGTATGACCAGATTGACGGTGCGCCGGAAGAGAAAGCCCGCGGCATCACCATCTCGACCGCGCACGTGGAATACGAGACCGACGCGCGCCACTATGCGCATGTCGACTGCCCCGGCCACGCCGACTA
>NZ_JAEDOX010000018.1 GCF_017872555.1 Ruegeria sp. HKCCSA071 | reverse complement strand
GACAAGGCCGGGGCCGCTGGCCTGACGGGGCTATACGCCCCTGAAGAATTTGGCGGCCAGGGCTTGCCACTTTCAGAAGGCATTCAGGTCTACGAACAACTGGGACTGGGCGATGGTGCCTATGCCTTTGCCTTGTCGATGCATAACATCTGTACCTTCGCGGGCTGCGGCTATGGCACCGATGCCTTCAAGGAAAAATGGGCGCGGGATCTGACGTCGGGCCGCAAACTGGCGAACTTTGCGCTGACCGAACCGCAATCCGGCTCTGACCCGATGAACATGTACAGCCGCGCCACCATCAATGGTGACGGCACTTGGACGATCAGCGGCGCGAAGGCATGGGTCAGCCTGGCGACCGAGGCTGATATCTATTTCACCGTGGTCAAAACCAGTGACGCACCCGGCCACAAGGATATGGCGATGATCGCCATTCCCGCTGACACTCCGGGCCTCAGCTTTGGTCCGCTGTACGACACCCCGTCCTACAACTTCCTGCCTCTGGCCGAGATGTACATGGACAAAGTCGTTGTTAGTGAAGACAACATCATCCTGCCCATCGGCCAAGGTCTGCAAGGTTCACTCATGGCGATCGATATCGCCCGCGTTTCGATTGCGTCAGGATGCTGCGGATTGATGCAAGCTGCCTTGGATACGGCGCTGTCTTATTCCAAGAACCGCAAGATGTTTGGTGGTAAGAACCTCGATCTGGACGGGATCCAGTGGATGCTGGGCGAGGTTGCGACCGATCTTGAAGCCTCCAAGCTTCTCTACCGAAAGGCAGCAGAGGCGCTTGGCACGTCTGAGGGTCCCCTGATGGCCGCTCATGCCAAACGGTTTGTGCCGGATGCCGCAGTGAAGGCTGCGAACACCTGCACGCAAGTGTTGGGCGGCATGGGGCTTTTGCAGCCTTATGGTCTGGATCGTTTGTCCCGTCTTGCACAAATGCTGCGGATCGTGGACGGGACGACGGAAATCAGCCGCGTGGTTATCGGACGGGCCTTGCAGAAACGTGCTGCTGCCTTGCCCGACCTGCCAGTACCAAAAGGATTCGGTGAGACCGGCTGAACATTCTAACCCGCCGGAGAAGCGGAACCGATCTGAACATACCCTCGAAGATCAGTATAACTGAAAGACCGGCCGCAAACATGCGGCCTGTTATCAAATAACGCAGACCTTGGCGCAAAACGCAGCGAATTCTCCCTTTGTCCCCGATGTGTTGATCGCTGGTCTGTTTTCGAGTGCTAGCTGTTGAGGCTTGGGCAGTTCCAACCCTACAGATCGTGACCGGCTTTTCGGGGAACAACTATGCTACCGGAATGGAAACTAAGGTGCGTTTGTCAGAAATACCGGCTCTGATTCTATGCGAAAATTGGTAGTGCCGAACGAAGATCACTGAGCGTGCAGCTCTAAACCTTCGTGCCCAGTTTCTCAGTTGTTGCCCGTACAGGTCTCAGCGCCTAGCATGACGGGCAAGCACATGTTCTGAAACCTACAATTTCAAACGATCGCTCGCCCCGGTTGGGGTGTCGCGCAAGGAGGTAGTCGAATGTCCTTTGATCTGATGTCCTATCAACCCCGGGGCGACAAGAAGAACTCGGACTTCTTCGCGGAATACCTGCCGAAAATCTACGAGCGCCGGACAAGCTCGGGCATCGCCGATCAGGTCGGGCCAATGCGCGCAATCTGTATGCAGGTCGAAACCGACGCGCTGTTCGATACGCTGGTCGAACTTTACGTAATGACACCCTATCGCCACACAGCCAGCTATCTGGGGCAGACCCACAAATTTTCGGTCCTGCATTCGCATCCCGACTATCCCGCGCTGATCGTGATGGCCCCGCTCAGCCCGGGTTTCGAAGACTTCATTCCCCGCATCAATCGCATGTACCCGCTGGCCCGCAACACGCCGCAAACGCGGTATGTTGGCGAGGTTTTCGCAGCCAGTGATCTGAAGGCGCTGACCGGGACGCTTGAGGATCAGAATATCCGCTTCGAATATGCCGGAGATACCGAAAACCCGTTCTACACATTGGACGGCTTCCGCTTTACGACCCCGTCGGATTTCACCTGTAACCGGGTCGGGTATTCGACACTTGATTTCAACGACACAGACAGCCTGGGCCTTGGTGATCGCGTGTTATTGAGCGACGCGGAACAAGCGCGGCTGGATCAGGCAGCCGCGTTCGGATCGGACAGCAAAATAGCGCCCTTGATGCTGGGCATCGATCATCTGGCGACGCGCGTGCTGGCGGGTGAGCGCGAGGATGCGATCCTCGAATTCCTGACCATGGTGCCCTACTATTTCTGGGGGGCCTACAACATCTTCGACATGAACTCGTCCACCAATGTGAACCGCAACGCCAATGTGGACGATGACAAGAAATCTCCGGCCAAGGTTTTCACCGCCAACAACACGCCGTCCTTCGTCAACTCATTCGCCAAGCTGCCGATGCCGACCGAGGATTTTGTGCGCAATTTTGGCCGGCGCCTGCATCACATGGCCGTCGAGATCAAGGATGGCGACCATGGCGCCGGGGAAAAGAATGTCGACTTTGTCGTGAACACGCTTAAGGACAAGGGCGTGCCGTTCCTGGCCCATGTGGTGGGCGAATGCAAAGACGACCCGAACCTGAAACAGATCTTCTCGAAACACTCGAAGAACACGCTGCTGATCACTGAATATATCGAGCGGTGTCACAAGTATGACGGGTTCTTCACCAAGGACAATGTCGCCGCCCTGACCGCCGCCGCGGGACAGGACGAACAATATCAGCACGGTCACGTCTTCGATTAAAAAAGGGCCGCGGATGACCGCAGCCCAGACCCAACAGGAGAGAATATGCCGGACCTTATGATGGCCCGATCATGAAACAGGTGACATTGCGGGCTTGCAGACGGCGACACGCCAGATCGGCCTGTTCCCGCGTCATGCCCTGGAATGTCGCATCAAAGCCGCGCGAGCTCTGACTGACCTTGCGCAGACTGCCATCCAGCGTGGTCATCTCCGACAGCGCCGTTTTCAGCAGGATCTTCTCAGCCTCATATCGTGTGGTGTAGCGGCCCACGTTGACCCCCCACAGATGCCCACCGGACGAGGACAGGCGGGTAATCACTTCCTGCTCGGGCTCTGGTGGGCTGGCGGGCTCGGTCGAGGCCAGCACCAGATTGTCCGGGCGCAATGCCGGGCGGGTGTCGGATGTTTCAACCGGCGGGGCGGTTGGGGCAACATCCGCTTCGGCAATCGCCGCAGCAATACCGCTGCTGATACGGTCGCTGTTCTGGTCCGCCACGACCGCGACCGCACTTGCAACCTGTGTTGTGGCACTCGGGCGCCCAAGCGGGCGCAGGCTGGATTTCGGTGCTCCGCTCAGCGCTGCAACTTGGGTATCGCCCCCCAACCCGACATTGCCCGCGTAGACCGGGCGCTCAGGTTTGCGGATAGGTGCACGAGACGGGGCACGGCGAAACCCCAAATCCAGCAATTCCGCAACCTTGGCATTGCGCGACGCCCCGGATTTACCACCAAAGACAGTTGCAATAATACGCTCATCCTTGCGTTTGGCCGACGCCACCAGGTTGAACCCCGCCGCACGTGTGTATCCGGTCTTTATTCCGTCCGCACCTTTATAGGCCGCCAGCAGGCGGCGGTTGGTGTTGGGAACAGTCTTGATACCGGCATCCGTCGATTGGCGCGAGAACAGGTTATAATACTGCGGGTAATCATACAGCAGATGCCGTCCCAGCGTGGTCATGTCACGCGCGCTGGACAGGTGCCCTGCCTCAGTCAGACCATGCGCATTCTTGAAGGTCGTGCGGCTCATGCCCATCGCTTTGGCGGTTCGGGTCATACGGCGGGCAAAGGCCGCTTCCGAGCCACTGATGGCAATGCCGATCGCCGTGGCCGCGTCGTTGGCCGATTTTACCGCAGCGGCGCGGATCAGGTAGCGGAACGCAATCGTCTGGCCCGCGCGCAGGCCCAGCTTCGACGGAGGCTCGGCCGCCGCCTTCTGGGTAATCCGAACGGGTGTGTCCAGTGTGATCTCTCCGTTTCGCACCGCCTCAAACGCGATGTAGAGCGTCATCATCTTGGTCAGCGAGGCCGGGTGCAGCCGCGCATCCGCATTTCGTGAATGCAGCACCTCGCCAGTTCGGGCGTCGATCACCATAGCTGCGTAAGGCGCCGCCATTGACCTGAGCGGCGCAAACGCCAGCACACATAGCAACGCTATAAGGAAAAAGCCCATTCGGGCCGGAACTGTCCGCCGAATCTGCACGATCTTTGCCTCTGTCTGCCTCGCGCTGCCGGGATTTCCCGGTCAGCAAAAATTATTTTATTGTCCTCAAGGCTATCACAGCGACCCAATGAAATAAACCGAAAGCTGAGGTTTTCGCGGTTTCGATTTGCTTCTGGGCTGAGGCTATATCTTGCGAAATTCCCCCTCAGAACCACCAAATGCGCGAAAAAGGCGAAACTGCGTCAGGATGCGGCAGGGTTTATGTGAAACTGAGGCGAAAAGGCAACATCACTTCAGGTTGCCCAGCAGATCGGTCAGATCGCCCAAATCTCTCAACTCGCGGAATCGGGGGCTGTCGACAGGGGCTTCGGCATGTTCCACCTCCCAGACCAGACCGTGGGGCACGTAGACACCCCAGCACCCGGCCTGAATCGGGGCAACGACATCTGACCGCATGGAATTGCCGACCATCATTGCGGCAGTCGGGCCATCACCATGACGGTCGAATACGAACCGATAGGTTTCGGGGGTCTTTTCGGAAACGATTTCCACACCATCGAACAGATCACCCAGCCCGGACTGGGCCAGTTTGCGCTCCTGATCGATCAGATCACCCTTGGTGATCAAAATGACCCGATACGCATCGGCAACGCCTTCGACGGCCTCGCGGGCATGGGGCAACAACTCGATGGGATGGGCCAGCATCTCTTGCCCCGCTTCGATCAGCTGCCGGATGACCCAGGCCGGAACGCGGCTTTCGGTAACTTCGATCGCCGTCTCGATCATCGACAGGACAAATCCCTTGATGCCATACCCATAGTGCTGAATGTTGCGCTTTTCAGCCGCAAGAAGTCGCTCCATCAGGTGATCACGATTGGCATGATCGGCCAAGAGTTCAGCAAAACGAGCCTGCGTCAGCTGAAAAAACCGTTCGTTATGCCAAAGGGTGTCGTCTGCATCGAACCCGATTGTCGTCAGCTTGGTCGTCATCCTGTTTACGTCCGCTTGCTCTTTTCACCGGCCATGCACACGTTATATAAGCGCCAAGATAAACCCCAAGCCTGAATCGGACAGTTGCACACGATGCTTGAATTGACCTGGATGATGTCTGACAAGCCGGACGACGACAGTGACGCGTCCGTCCTGGTACAGACACGCCCAAAAACCAAGCGTCCGCCTTTGTACAAGGTCCTGTTGCTGAACGACGATTATACACCGATGGAGTTTGTGGTGCATGTGCTTGAACGTTTCTTCGGCATGACCCATGCGCAGGCGTTCGAGATCATGCTGACCGTTCACAAGAAAGGCGTGGCCGTTGTCGGGGTTTTCAGCCACGAGATCGCCGAGACCAAAGTTGGACAGGTGATGGACTTTGCCCGCCGGCACCAGCACCCTTTGCAATGCACAATGGAACGCGAAGAGTAAGGCCTTTGGCCTGACGCGCGCGCCTCTCTCAGCCGGAATTGCCCATGTCCCCTCGTCTGGAACTTGCCCTGCAAAACGGCCTGACGCTGTCCCCCCCTCTTAGTGTGATCTGCCCCACGCCCGACCATGATCTGTCTGCGCTGGCGGGCGGCGCACAAGTTGTGCAGCCCTTCAAACCCTTTCACGACCATTTCGCCGCGCAGGGTTTTGAAACGGTGCCCGACGCAGATGGCCCCTGTCAGGACGCCATTGTCTTTCTGCCCCGCGCCAAGGCACTGGCCCGGTCGCTCATTCATCAGGCCTGTGCGCGGGCGAGCGGCCTGATTGTCATCGACGGTGCCAAGACCGATGGTGTGGACAGCATATTGAAGGATGTGCGCAAGCGGGTTCCGGTCGAGGGACCGCTTTCCAAAGCACATGGCAAGATTTTCTGGTTTCAGGCCGATGATCAGGCTTTTGCAGACTGGGCCACGCCGAAACATCAGATGGTTGACGGATACCACACAGCACCGGGTGTGTTTTCAGCCGACGGCATTGATCCTGCCTCGGCCCTGCTGCTGAAGACTCTGCCTGACCGGCTTGGTCCCTGCGTGGCCGATCTGGGTGCGGGATGGGGGTATCTGTCTGCGGAAATCCTGAAACGCGGCGGGATAACCTCGCTGCATCTGGTCGAAGCAGACCATGCAGCCCTGACCTGCGCGCGGCTTAACGTCACCCAATCCCAGGCGCATTTCCACTGGAGCGATGCCGTATCCTGGGCCGCTCCGGAACCTATCGATACCGTTGTGATGAACCCGCCATTTCACACGTCACGCAGCGCGGATCCCGCCTTGGGGCAAGGGTTCATAGCCTCTGCTGCCCGCAATCTGACACGCAACGGAACCCTTTGGATGGTCGCCAACCGGCACCTTCCCTACGAAGCTACACTGAACGAACATTTCGCTCAGGTCGGTGAAATTGCCGGCGACAACCGGTTCAAGGTGTTCCAGGCCTCTCGCCCTCGGCGTTAAGGCCCGTTAACCTGCGCCCAAATTCAGGAGGATTCGGATGTCCTTTTCCATCGCTGGCAAGACAGCAATCGTAACGGGCGGAGCCAATGGCATCGGCCTGGCCATCGGGCGGCATTTCGCGGATGCGGGCGCAAATGTCATGTTTGCCGACATAGATGAAAAACGCCTGATCGACGAGCTTGGAGAACAGGCCGAAGGCAGCAATATCCGGTACTTTGCGGGTGATCTGCGCGAAAAGCTGACCATTGCCAACCTGTTATCTGCGACGCTGGATGCGTTCGACCAGGTGGATATTCTGGTCAACGGCGCACGACAGGTGATCCCGTCTGATCCGCTGGATCCGGATGACGATTCGATGCGCACCCTGCTGAACCAGAACCTGATGCCCGCCTTGCGGCTCAGCCAGCTGGTCGCAAATCGCATGATCAAACAGGCCGACGGCGATGTCGAAAACCCGGCGGGGACGATCATCAACCTGTCCTCGATCGCGGCCCGGCGGACCCACCCCGATCTGATGGCCTATTCCGTTTCGACCGCTGCACTGGATCAGCTGACCCGGTCCCTTGCGGTTGCGCTGGCTCCGAAACGGATTCGCGTCAACTCGATTGCGCTGGGTTCGGTCATGAGCGCATCGCTGCAATCGACCCTCAAGGACAACCGCGATTACCGCGTCGATATCGAAAAGCATACGCCCCTGGCCCGTATCGCCTCGGCAACGGAACTGACGGAAACCGCGCAATATCTTGCGTCTGATGCAGCTGGTTTCGTTACCGGGCAGATCCTGACAATCGATGGTGGCCGTACCCTGCTTGACCCGGTCGCGGCCCCTGCACATTAAGACCCATGTTCGAAACAGAAAAATCTACCGCCTCCGCCTGGTTTCGCCAATTGCGCGATGACATCGTTGCAGCGTTCGAAGCCCTTGAAGACAGCCACACCGACGGGCCGTTTGCCGATGCCGCACCCGGACGGTTCGAGGTCAAGGAAACCAAACGCCAATCGGACGATGGGTCAGACGCGGGCGGCGGGCTGATGTCGGTCATGCGCGGCGGGCGTGTGTTTGAAAAGGTCGGAGTCAATGTCTCGACCGTCTACGGCACGCTGGGCGACCGGGCGCAACAGGCGATGGCGGCGCGCAAGGGCATCCCCGGAATGACCGAAGATCCGCGCTTCTGGGCGTCGGGTATCAGCCTTGTGGCCCATATGCAGAACCCCCATGTCCCGGCGGTCCACATGAACACACGCATGTTCTGGACACCCCATGCCTGGTGGTTCGGTGGCGGCTCGGATCTCAACCCGTGCATCGAGTATGACGAGGACACCGCGCATTTCCACGCCACGCAAAAGGCGCATCTTGACCCGCACGGACCCGCCCATTACCCGCGCCTCAAGGACTGGGCTGACGAGTATTTCTACATCCCTCACCGCAAACGCGCGCGCGGCGTCGGCGGGATCTTCATGGACGACTATTGCACCGGTGACTGGCAGGCGGATTTTGCCCTAACACAGGACATCGGCAGGGCCTTTCTGCCCGCCTTCCTGCCCTTGGTCGAAAGACGCCGCGTTCAGAACTTCTCAGAGGCGGACAAGACCACCCAACTGGTGCATCGCGGCCTTTATGCAGAATACAACCTTGTCTATGACCGGGGCACAAAATTCGGTCTGGAAACCGGGCATGACCCGGATGCCGTTCTGATGAGCCTGCCGCCGATGGCAAAATGGGTCTGACGATCAGAACGTGTCCATGATGAAATTGTCGTAGCAATAGTTCTGCGCCGACACCGCCGACATGTTTGCTCCGACTTTCTTGACCGTGATCGAATAGCCGGGTTTGGTATCGGCCCCCGGCGGCGGAGTCATGGAAAACTGCACCGTTCGCACGCCGGGTTCATACGCCCGCCAGATATAGATCCTCTGCGAGTTCGGAACGCCCAGTGTGCGAATGGCATAATCTCCGATCCCGCACCAATAATTGACCGGCGCGGATGAACCGACAGCCTTTACTTCGTAAACCCCGTCCGGCAAGGGCGTGATCTCGGTTCGGAACTGCGGCCGGACTGACAGGCCGAACCCAACGGCCCCGGACACCGCAGGCGTCATAACAAGTGTGGCAGCGATGAATGGCTTGAGAAAACGCATGATCCAGATATCCCGAAACAATGGCACCAATACCGATAGCATAACCACGACACCCTGCGAGTAAAGTGGGGCACACCAGCTGCGCCGGCGCAGTTATCCGGGGAAATTCCACTATTCATATCGCCGGAAACAAGTACACTACCCGAAAGAATTAATAACGCATCAAACTATCGGCAGTTCCGTTGAACAAGAGTTTTCCAAAAGACTGGTTCGATTTCCCACCCGAGAAATATGCGGATCTGGGGGCGATGTTCTATCTCGCGGGTCTGACAAAAACGCACCAGAAACGTAACCTTGCGCAAGTTCTTTATGCGTTCGAAACCCCGTTCCGTCTGGGCCAATACCAGATCTTCAGGCAAAATGGCTTTCCCCGCGGATTTGTCACTTTTGCCGGTCTCAGCCCCGACGCCGAATATCGCTATGCGGTGAAAGAAACGTCACTGACAGACAAGGATTTTACCAGCGGGTCTTCCTTCTGGATCATCGACCTTGTCGCGCCGTTTGGACAGACCAGCCAGATTGTTGATATCCTCAAGCAAGAGATCCCGCATCCGCGCGTGCGCACCAACCGAATGGACAGCGACATGACACGCAACCGGATTGTCGAATGGACGCGGGACGATGCAGGCGAGGTTCATATGCGCCTGTACCGAAAGAAGGAATTTGAACGGATGCTGCAACAAGGCGAGGTCTAGTTGGTTTCAGTTCCGATCACAGGTGAATTGACCGGCAACGTGACCGGGTCCCCACCCAATGTGGCGATGGGGCAACCCACGCTGAACAACGGAAACTTTACACCGCTCACCCAAACTTGGACAATTGCGACACCCCCTGCCAACGGTACAGCCACGATCGACCCAAATACCGGAGAGTGGACCTATACGGTCGATCCGACGTTTTTCGACAGCCTCGACAATGGTCAAGTTGTCTTTGATTCCTTCTTCATCAGTGTCTCGGGAACAACGCAAGCAGGTCCGATTACACTTCCGTTTACCGGCTCTCCGGACCCGGTAGAGGTGGTCATCAGGATCGAAGGCGTGTGTTTCGTAGCCGGAACCCTGATCGAGGCCGAAAACGGCCCCCGCGCCATCGAGACCCTGAAGGTCGGGGACAAGGTGGCGACAGCCGATCATGGGTTGCAACCTGTTCGCTGGATCGAAAGCAGCACGATCCCACCCGACCGATTACGCGACGAACCCGCAATGTGGCCCGTTCGCATCTCGGCAGGCAGTCTGGGACCCAACACACCCTCGCGGGATCTTCTGGTGTCTCAGCAGCACCGTATTCTGGTGAAAGGCCCCCGGGTCGAACTGCTTTTCGGAACCACCGAAGCACTGGTAGCCGCCAAGCACCTGAGCAGATGGCCCGGAATAGGGTTCGATACCTCGGTTGAAACGGTCGAGTATCTGCACATCCTGCTGGATCGGCACGAAATCCTCTCGGCGGATGGGGCACAGGCGGAAAGCCTGTTTCTGGGGGAAGAGGCGCTACATACCCTTTCATCCGACGCGCTCCAGGAACTGGCCGCAATATTTCCCGACCGTCCCTCCTCCGGCCATCAGGGGTTTGGGCGCGCCGCGCGCCTTATCCTGCTGGAACACGAAGCCCGCGCACTTGCCTGAGGTCAGGTGCCGGTCCCGATGCGGCCACCGACATTCTGCGGGGCCAGTGCAACCGTCTTGATCACGGCATGGCACGTGCTGCCCGGCTGCAAGTTCAACGCCGCAACTGACCGGCGCGTGACCCGCGCCAGAACAGTCCCAGCCAGTGTCCTGACCGACACGATCGCTCCGGGACCTTCACCCGACCGGATCGAGTCGACCGTCCCGCTGAGCACGTTCAATGCCGACAGACCCTCGGGCTTTTGGACGGACAGGATCACCTCCTGCGCCGGAATGCGAATTCGCAGATGCGCGCCGACCTCCTGCCCGATACGTGGCAGAAACAGACGCGCGCCATTTGCGTTCAGCTCGGTCAACCCGTCAGCGTGGTGCTGGTGCACCTGCACTTCCAACACGGCCCCGACCGCGCGCACACCTGCGGGCGCCACGGACGGATCGGACAGAACCTCGGACGCGGGACCATGGCGGACGACCCTGCCATCCTGCAAAGCGACAACCGATGTGGCCAGACGGGCCACCTCGTCGGCTGAGTGGGTAACATACAGGATCGGGACAGACACCTCATCCCTGAGACGCTCGAAATAGGGCAGGATCTCCGCCTTGCGGGCCTCGTCCAGCGCCGCAAGCGGTTCATCTGCAAGGATCAGTCGCGGGCTGGCCAGCAACGCCCTGCCTATCGACACGCGCTGTTTCTCGCCCCCTGACAACCCGGCTGGACGGCGGTTCAGAAGGTGGCCGATCCCCAGCATCTCGATGACTTTTTCCGGGTCTTCACGCCGCGCGCTTTTGGAGGCGAACCAGCGGCCATAGGCAAGGTTCTGGCGAACGGTCAGATGCGGGAACAACCGCCCTTCCTGAAAGATATAGCCCAGCCGCCGCCGGTGCGGCGGCAGCCAGTGCCCGCGTTCGGTGTCAATCAACACCCAGTCATCCACGGCCACCCTGCCCGCGCGCGGTCGCAGCAATCCGGCCACCGCGTTGACAATCGTGGTCTTGCCCGACCCGGAACGCCCGAACAGCACAGTCACACCGGGTGGCGCGTCAAAACTGACCTCCAGATCGATCCCCGGTAGCTGATGATGCAAGCGAACAGACAGGCTCATGATCCGGCCACCCGCGCTGCGGCGCGCCGTCCCACATATTCCGACAGCAGTAACGCGCCCATGGCGATGACGATCGAGATCAGGACCAGCCGCGTTGCAGCAGCCTCGCCCCCCGGCACCTGCAAAAAGGCGTATACAGCCGATGGCAATGTCTGCGTCTGGCCCGGAATATTCGACACGAATGTAATCGTGGCCCCAAACTCACCCATGGCTTTTGCAAAGGCCAGAATGGCCCCGGCGATGACACCCGGCAGGATCATCGGCAAGGTCACGGTCAGAAACACCATAGGCCGCGACGCGCCCAGCGTCGCCCCCGCCTGTTCCAGCTTCGGGTCCACCGCCTCGATCGACAGACGTATCGCCCGGACCATCAGCGGAAACGCCATGATACCAGCGGCCAGCGCGGCCCCAGTCCAGCGAAAGGCAACCACAATGCCGAACTCGGCCAAAAACCGCCCCAACGGTCCCTGAACGCCGAAGGTCAGCAACAGCAGGTACCCCGTCACAACCGGCGGCAGGATCAAAGGCAAATGCACCAGACCATTCAGAACCTGCCGCCCGGGGAACCGCCAGCGGGCCAGAATGTAGGCCACGAAAATCCCGACCGGCAAGGTCGCCAGCGTCGCCCAGAATGACACGCGCAGCGACAGCTTCAGCGCTTCGACTTCAGCGGGGCCCAACCACTCCAACGCGATCACCCGCCCGGCAAGGAAAATCCCTGCTCCTGAAAAATAGCCAAAGCCGCATCGCTGTGCAGATGATCCAGAAAAGCCCGCGCCGCACCCGTGGCATTACCTGTCATCGCCGCCGGATAGATGATCGGAGGGTGCAAATCGGTCGGAATACTGGCCACAACACTGACCCGCTGTTCCGCCTGCGCATCCGATCGATAGACGATCCCCAGAGGCGCAGCACCCGTTGCCACAAGGGCCAGCGCAGCGCGCACATTGTCGGTTTGTGCCACTCGGTCCTGCACCGCCTCCCACAGGTTCAGCCCCTGCAAAGCCGCCTTGCCGTAGATACCGGCGGGCACCGCATCGACCAGCGCCATGGCCAGAAAGCCTTCGCCAAGCTCGGCCCTGAGGTCATGAACCACCCAAATGTCGCCCAGAACAGGACGCCCCGCCGCGCCGATCAGAACCAGACTGTTGCCCAGCAAATCCGACCGTGTCCCAGGCCGCAACAAGCCCTGCTGTTCCAGAAAATCCATCCAGTCGGCATTGGCCGAGATGAAAATGTCCGCAGGTGCACCCTGGTGAATCTGCCGCGCCAGCACCGAAGACGCTGCGTAAGACACGGTGACATCCTGCCCCGTCCGCTCTGTGTATTCCGTTGCGATTTCGTCCAAAGCGGTCTTGAGGCTGGCTGCGGCGAAAACCAAAACCCCTTCTGCCCCGGCCCGGACCGGAGCCAGCACAAATGCGCCAAGGACCAGTGCCACCATCCAGATACGGCAGGCGAAAGGTAGGATCATGTGTGCTCCCAACCGGAAAGTTGCAGTCTCTTCGGGCATATCGGAGGCCATAGGGCGCTTGCAAGCGCCTTTGATCTTTTCCAGACCACACGCCTGAAACCCACGCAGACCTGCCTCATTAGCCCATTCTCACCGAGGCTGGCGTCATTGAGGGCGGCATTTCCTATCCGCAACCCATCGCGGAATAAAAATCTCACAGACCCTCTTGCGCCCGCCCGCTGGCTTGGCTACATGCAGCGTCACGGGTGATTAGCTCAGTTGGTAGAGCGCTTCGTTTACACCGAAGATGTCGGGAGTTCGAGTCTCTCATCACCCACCATCCTTTCACAATACCGAACGACCACACGTGGCTTTCGCCGCCAGTTGCCGATTGCAACCGGTTGCAAGTTTGTAGCGATGGTGCATAATGAATCTCTGATGCAAAACACCTTGATATCTCTGACCATCAACGACCGGAGCCGCACTGCGTGAGCGTGACCCTGAAAGACGTCGCCGCTTTGGCTGGTGTATCGCGATCTGCCGTGTCGCGCACCTTTACCGAAGGTGCCTCGGTCTCTGCAAAAACACGCAGCAAGGTCGAAAAGGCCGCGCGAGAGCTTGGCTACAGTCCCAACGCCCTCGCCTCTTCTCTGACCACCGGGCGCACCAAACTGATCGGGTTGATTTCGAACAACTTTCACAACCCGATTTTTCTTGAGGTGTTCGATCAGTTTACCCGCGCCTTGCAGGAACGCGGGCTACGCCCTTTGATCGTGAACCTGACGGACGAGACCGAGCCCGCAAACTCGGTCCGCATGCTGCGCCAGTATTCGGTTGACGCGGCCATCGTTGCCTCTTCGACGCTGCCGCCCAGCTTTGCCAAGGCGTTCCACGATGCGGGCGTACCGGTGGTGCACACGTTCGGGCGCTCGGCCACCTCGCCCGAAGTGCATGTGGTGGGAATCGACAACGTCGAATGCGGGCGCATGGCCGCGCGAGAGCTTTTGGCGCGCGGATACAGGCGTGTCGGCTATCTGGGCGGGCCTGAAGATGCAACCTCGGCACTCGACCGGTATCGCGGGTTCATGGAAGAACTGGCAGATCATCCCGATATCGAAGTAAGCCATTGTTTCGCGGGGGCTTATTCCTTCGAGGCAGGCCGAGCCGAAATGTTGCGCCTGTTGGCCAACACCCCGTCCGAAGCGTATTTCTGCGGCGATGACATCCTGTCTGTAGGCGCATTGTCCGCACTGGCTGATCACGGGCTGAAACCCGGTCAGGACATTGGAATTATCGGACTGAACGACATGGAAATGTCGCGCTGGGAAAGCGTTAACCTGACAACGATCCACCAGCCGATCAAGCAGATCATCACCTCATCCGTCGATCTGGTTGTCGAGATGCTGAAAGAGCCTCAGCGCTATCCCGAGGCCCGCATTTTCCCCTGCCGCGTGATCGAACGGGGCACATTGCGGCCCCGCCCCTGATCAGCAAAACATCGGCGGCCGCGCATCCCGCCACGCGCCATCAGCCTTGCCCGACGCAACAGCCGCGTGAACGGCTGCAATGGACCGCAGCCCATCTGCCGCACCGGGCAGACCGTCGCGCCTTTCTCCGCGGATTGCATCCGCCAGATCGCAATAGATATTGGCGACGGCCAGCGGGAACCCTTCGGGGTGCGCGATAGCGACCCGAGACAGGCGTTGCACCTCGTCGTGCAAACCGCCCTCACCCTTTTCGATGATCTGAGTACGCCCGCCGACCGGAGTATAGATCAACTGGTTGGGCTGTTCGGATGCCCAGCGCAGCCCACCGGTTTCGCCAAAGACCTGAATGTCAAAGCCATGTTGCCGCCCGATCGCCACCGAAGATGTCCACAGGCGCCCAACCGTGCCGCCCTCCATCCGGAAATTGATCATTGCATCATCTTCCAACTCACGGCTGGTGATGGTTGAGGCCATGTCGGCAGACAGGGTTTTCACCTGATCGTCACAGATGAAACTGGCCATGTGCAATGCATGGATACCGCAATCGGCAAACTGCCCCGACACCCCGGCCATCGCAGGGTCATAGCGCCAGCGTACGCGCGGGTTATCCGCATCTGTGGCGTCGCCATGATGACCGTGGCTGAAATTGGTCACCACCAGACGCACCTTGCCGATTTCACCTGCGCGCACCATCGCGCGGGCCTGACGCACCATCGGATAGGCAGAGTAACAGTAGTTCACCGCGCAGATCCTGCCCGAGGCTTCGGCCACGCGCACAATCTCTTCTCCCTCTTCAACGGTCATGGTCATCGGCTTTTCGCACAAAACGTTAAAGCCTGCCTCAAGATACGCCTTGGTAATCTCGAAATGGGTCGAATTGGGTGTCGCGATGGTTACCAGATCAATCCGATCCTCTCGGTCTTTTTCACCCGCCAGCATCTCTTGCCAGTCGCCATAGGCGCGATCGGCAGCAACCCCCAATCGCTGCGCGTATTCGCGGCCCACGTCGGGCCGGTGATCCAGCGCGCCAGCAGCAAATTCGAACAACCCGTCCGCCTGCGCCCCAAGGCGGTGTGCCGGACCAATCTGGCTGCCTTCACCACCCCCGATCATGCCCCATCTCAACTTAGCCATGGTCATTGTCTCTCATTGGAATTGTCACATAGAGCGATCAGAAATCGCTGATGTCCTGCCATTGCCGCTGATCGGACGAGGCCAGCGCGGCGGCCAGCACGCGGTTGACCTCATGCCCGTCGCGGAACGTGGGCCAGATCGCCTCGCCGGTGTGGATGGCCTGTAAAAAGTCCTTGGCCTCGATGATGATCTGATCCTGATAGCCGGTTCCGTGACCCGGACCCTGACAGAAGGGCTCATAATCCGGGTGTGCTGGGCCGGTCAGGATCTTGGTGAACCCGCGCGCGGCTTCGGGCCCTTCGCGCTTGTACAGCCACAGCGCGTTCTGGTCCTCCTGATCGAACCGGATCGCGCCTTTTGTGCCTGATATTTCATAGGCATAGCCCATTTTCCGGCCCGTCGCGACGCGGCTGAAATACAGGTTTCCCATCACCCCGTTTTCAAACCGACACATCATCTGGGCATGATCGTCATTTGTTACCTCACCACCGGGGCGGGTTTTGTGAACGGTCTCAACATCGGCCATCACCTGCGCAATGGGCCCGATCAGCGCTAATGCGCCGTTGACCATATGCGGGGCAAGATCGCCGATTGTGCCGTTGGCCCTACCGGTTGTGCGCCAGGTGGCCGGGGCCTGCGGATCGGCATAGAAATCCTCGGTATGTTCGCCCCGGAACCAAGTGATGTCACCAATCGCGCCATCGGCAATTAACTGGCGGGCATATTGGCTGGCGGGTGTGCGGATATAGTTGAACCCCACCATGTTCACCGCTCCCGAAGCCTCAGCTGCGGCAACCATCGCCCGACTGTCTTCAAGCGATGCGCCCAATGGTTTCTCGCACAAGACCGGTTTGCCCAAGGCAAAAGCCGCTTCGGCGATCTGACGATGTGTTGACTGAGGCGAGGCGATCACGATTGCTTCGACCCTGGGGTCTTCAACCAAGATGCGCCAGTCATCGGTCGCCCTCTGAAATCCATAGGCCGCCCGGTAGCGTTCGGCACTGTCCGGGCTCGACGCGCAGATGACCTCGAGCCGGGGGCGCAACGCCGTGTTGAACACCGCACCGACGGCCGACATGGCAACGGAATGGGCCTTGCCCATATAACCGCCACCCACGATTCCCACTCCGATTTCAGGCATCTGCCATGGCCTCGCACATTGTGTTTGCAACCGGTTGCAAAATCAGTATCGTGTGAATCGATTCAACGCAAGGTCCAAACTTTGCCCACCCCACTTTGCCGGAGGATATGACGTGAGCGCTTTGATGGAGGGTATCAAAGGAAACCGCTTTGCCGTTCTGGGGCGTGCGGGTATGGACCTTTACGCAGACCCGATCGGTGTCAAAAGCGAAGAGGCCGATACGTTCCATGCCGATCTTGGCGGCTCGTCCGCGAATATCTGTGCCGGTCTGGTCAAGCTGGGCAGTCAGGCATCCTTGATCACCTCCATCTCGGACGATGCAATTGGTCGGTTCTGCCTCAACCGGTTGCAACATTACGGGGTAGACACCGCTTATATCCGCGTGTTGGGGGGTGAGTATCGCACCTCTCTGGCCCTGTATGAAAGCCGGACTGAGAACTTTCAGAATGTCATCTACCGCAACGGCGCGGTCGATTTTCAGGTTACCGACGCGGATATGGACAGGGTTGATTACACATCCTTCTCGGCCCTGATCTCGGCTGGCACCGTCTTTGCATCCGAACCCTCGCGCAGCGCCACGTTCCGAGGGTTTGAAAACGCGCGCAAAGCTGGTCTTCCGATCATTTTCGATGTTGATTACCGCCCCTACAGCTGGCCATCGCCAGAAATTGCCGCTGACGTTCTGTCCCGTGCGGGCGAAGCCAGTGACCTGATTGTCGGCAATGATGAAGAGTTCGGGTTCATGGCCGGCGGCATGGAAAAGGGCTTTGCCAAGGCACAGGACCTAGCCAGAAAACCGGGCCGGGTAGTCATTTACAAGATGGGCGAAAAAGGCGCCGTCACGCTGGCGGATGGGCAGGAAATCAAAACCGGGATCTACCCAGTCGACGCCATCAAGCCCGTCGGGGCTGGTGACAGTTTCATGGCAGGGCTTCTGGCTTCGATCGCGGCGGGGCACGCGCTGAAAGACTCGGTGATGCGCGGGTCCGCCTGCGCATCCATTGTCGTTTCCAAACCCGGCTGCGCCCCCGCCATGCCCACGACCCCCGAACTGAACGCGTTCCTCGCCTCTCACCCCGGTCCGACCACATAGGAGTATCCCATGCATATCGCGCCCTATGACAATCAGAACAAGCCCATCGTTGACGCCGGTGATCCGACCGTTCCGCTGAACTATTTCAACATCGTCAAACTGAAAAAAGGCGAGGCGTTCGAATACCAGGTGCCGGGCTACGAGACCTGCATCGTCCCTGCAACCGGCAGCGTTGATGTGGATGTCGAAGGCGTTTCCTTCCCCAGGCTGGGCAACCGGGGCGAAGACGTCTGGGATGGCGAGCCCGAGGGCGCCTACGTGCCTGTCGGCGCAAAGGTACAGATGGTCTGCGTTTCTGACGCGGCCGAGGTGTTTATTGCCGGTGCGAAATACGACAAGGTGCTGGACCCGTTCGATGTGCGCGAACACGACCTTGTGCAATATGGCAGCGACGACACCAAAACTCACCGCAAGATCAAACACATCCTTGGCCAAAAGCAACACGACAAGGTCGGCCGCCTGCTAGTGAGTGAGCTGTTCACCGTCGGTCAGGGCGGCTGGTCGGGCTTTCCCAGCCACAAGCACGACACCAACCGCCTGCCGGACGAGACCCGTCACGACGAGACCTATAACTTCCGGTTCAAGCCCAACTGGGGCTCGGGTCTACAGATGCTTCAGCGCGAAGATAACCAGCCGGGCGACGCCTATCACATCGTGGATGGATCGACCGTTTGCATCGACAAGGGTTATCACCCCTGCTGCGTTTTGCCGGGGTACGAGATGTATTATTTCACCATCCTCGGCGGCCTGACCCAGCGTTCTCTGGTGCAGTATTTCCAGCCCACACATGCCTATCAGATCGAGACCATTCCCGGCATCAAAGACATGATTGCGAAATTCAAATGACCCTCGTGACACTGAAAGACGTCCTGCAACCCGCTTATGAACAGGGCTATGCCGTGGGCGGGCTGGTCACACTCGGCTGGGAAGATATGCGCGCCTATGTGGCCGCGGCCGAGGCCGAGAATGCGCCCGTGATCCTGCAAGCCGGACCCAGCTGCCGCGACCACACTCCGCTACCCGTACTGGGCAAGATGTTCCGGTATCTGGCGGAAAACGCCTCGGTGCCCGTCGTTGCGCATCTGGATCACGGCTACACGTTCGAAGACTGCAAGATCGCGCTCGACAGCGGTTTTACGTCCCTGATGTTCGACGGATCGCGCAAGCCCCTGCGGCAAAACATCGATGAAACTGCCGCAATTGCCGAGATGGCGCATACGGCAGGGATTTCCTGCGAAGGCGAGATTGGTTTTGTCGGGTACTCGGGCGGTGAAGGATCGAACGGCACCGACCCGGCAGAAGCGGCCCAGTTCGCACGTGAAAGCGGTGTGGATGCGATGGCGATATCGGTCGGCAACGTCCACCTGCAACAAAACAAGGAAGGCGGTCTGGACGAAGCCCGCATCGCCGAGATCGACGCCTTGACCACAGTGCCTCTGGTCATTCATGGCGGGTCGGGCGTGCCGGTAGATCAACGCATGAAGCTGTCCCGCGAAACCTCGATCTGCAAATTCAACATCGGGACCGAGCTGCGCATGGCCTTCGGCAATGCCCTGCGAGACGCTGTCAATCGCGATCCCGAACGCTTTGACCGCGTGACCATCCTGAAAGAAACCCACAACCCGGTCGAAGCTGCCGCGCGCATGGTCATCCGTGCCTTTGGTGCACCCCCGCAACGCTAACGCGCGCTTTCGCCTTCAGATCGAACCGCCCTCGACCATGAAGTTGCCCGCGCTGCACATGGCGGCGTCGTCCGAGGCCAGAAACAGCACCATGCGCGCGACATAGACAGGCTCAATCGGATCGGGCAGGCATTGGCGGTCGACCTGTTTGGCCAGCGCCTCGGGCGTGACCCACAGGTCTTTCTGGCGGTCGGTCATGATCCAGCCCGGCACAACCGTGTTCACACGAATGCGGTGATCGCCCAATTCGCGCGCCATGGTGCGCGTCAGGCCGTGCACCGCCGATTTCGCGGTGGCATAGGCCGGAAAACCTGCCCCGGCCTCCCACCACGAATTCGATCCGATATTGACGATCGAACCTGCGCCCTTGGCGATCATACCCGGGGCCACTGCCTGAATGGCAAAGAACATATGGCGGATATTGGTCGCCATCCGCTCATCCCAATAGTCCGGCGTCACCTCGCGCCAGTCGTGGCGGTCATCCTGGGCAGCGTTGTTGACCAGCACATCCGCCTCGCCCAGCTCCTCGACCAGTTGCTCCAGCGCAGCCCGCATTGCTTCGATATCGCGCAGGTCGCATCGCGCAAAGGCGTGTTCACCGTCCAGTTCCGCCAGCAGAGCAAGGCCCGCATCCGCATTGATATCCAGAAACCCGACCTTCGCCCCTTGTGCCGCAAAGGCGCGAACGGTTTCCGCACCAATCCCCCCGGCCCCGCCCGTGATGATAACCTTTTTGCCCGCAAGGCTTGGGTAATTGGCGAAGTCTTGGCTCATCCGTCACGCTCCATGATCCATTCGACCTCGGGGGCCAGGGCAAACCGCCATTTGCGCAGGGGGCCCGCCATGACGTTCAGGTAATACATCTCAAACCCATAGGGCGCGCCGCAAGGGTGATGGCCACGCGGAACGATCACAACATCGCCATCGGAGACGGCCATCGTCTCATCCAACTGGCCGTCATCGGTATAGACCCGCTGAATTCCGAACCCGTTGGCCGGGTTGAGGCGGTGATAATATGTTTCTTCCAGATAGGTGATGCGGGGAAAATCATCCTCATCATGTCGATGACTGGGGTAAGAGGACCAGTGCCCATTGGGCGTAAAGACTTCGGTCACCAGAAGACTGTCAGCACAATCCTCGTTCTCCATCGCTATATTGTTGATATATCGCGTATTCACACCCTTGCCGCGTTCGGTCAGCGTGATGCCATCCGGCCCGATCCGGCGCGCTTTGTGGCCGCCCTTGCCCGGGGCCGAGCAGACCGCCACAACACAATCGGTTTCCGCCACAGCCTCCCACTCGGTTCCGTTGGGCAGATACAGGCTATGCGGCGGCGTCTTTTCGAACACGTTCATCCGACCGCCCAATACGCCCCAGTCCTGCCCGGCCCCGGTGATCCGCGCCTTGCCTTCGACCATCACCAGAATGACTTCGCGGTCTCCTGTCGCCTCGGCCGCCCTGTCGCCCGCTTGCAGATGATACAGTCCAAAACCCACATATCGCCATCCGGCACTGTCCGGGGTTATGTCATGTACCTTGCCACGGGTTCCAATAGGCTTCTTCAGCAGGTCTGCCATTCTTGTTCTCCTTATTGGGCGGGCCTAAACGGCCCGCCTGTATCGCCCTCAGGCCGCTTGCCGCGCTTGCAGGGCCGAAAGCGCCTCGGACAGTCGGGCCTCGGCCCACCCTTCCGATACGGCCCGGTGCAATATGTCGGCCTGGCTTTCAGGCGCGTTGCCACCAATCGACGGGTCGGTGTCCAGATTGGTCGGGAACGGATAGCCCTCAGCCGTTGCGGCAATCGCCGCATTCAGCTCTGCCGCACTCAGCGCCCCACGTTGTTTCAGGGTGACCAGCGACGGAAACACCGTCTGCGACATGGACTGCCGGTCAACCATCTCCATCGCGCGGCCAAAAGCGGATGAGACCTGCAACAGGTTCGCCATCCGCTGAATATCCGCACTGCTGTTTTCCCCGGCAGCGTGGAACAGCGCCGGGTTGAAGAACACCGCATCCCCCTTTTCAAGGGGCAACTGAATGTAGTTCTCTTCGAAAAACGCCCGGTGTGCCGCGTCATGGAAGGCGAGATATCCCGGCGCATAAAGCTGCGAAAACGGCAGCAGTTTGGTTGGGCCGCTTTCCACGGGCATATCGCAATGCGCAACCGCCCCCTGCAAGGTCAGCGAAGCCGTCACCAGATGGGCATGGGCCGGATACCGGGCGGCGCTGTCGGCGGTTTGAAAGCCCAGATGATAATCCCGATGCGCCTGCTGTGCCTTGCCGCCGGGGCGCACCTGATTGATTTGCGCGGTCATTTGATAGTTCGGCCCCAACCACGCCTCGCAAGCCGCTGCAATGGCCACATTCCCGAAATAGAGCGCAAAGCCCTCGGGATCGCGCAAGCACTGTTTCTGCAATGCGTTCCATATCCGGTCATTCGCGCCCGAGGCCGCGAAGTGGTCACCTTCCCCGGCCCCGCCCTGACGTTCTTCCTCGATGATCTGATGGAACACAGCGGTCGCCCGGTCGATCACGGACGTATCCGCAAATGCGCCTTTTAGAACGATCACACCCGCAGATTTGTCCAACACGCCTGCCCATTCTGCCAGCAGTTCTTTTCTTTGATCCGCATTCTCCAGCGCCGGGCGCAGGGCGTGCATATCATAGATCGGAACGTTCTTTTGCACCGATGCGGCATGAGGCACCGCACCGGTTGTCAGGTTTTGCGAGGTCAACACCTTGAACTCATCCAGATCGCAGGATTCCCGGTCAAAATAGCCGACGTATCCAAGTTCTTGATGTACCATGACAAACTCCTCTTTCATGGCTTCGGTGTTGCCCCGAGGGGCGGTGATTAAACGGTGATCTCCAACCCTGCCTTGCCGCAAACCTCGACGATGTGGTCATAGCCCAATTTGGAGTACTCATAGGGCGGCGCCTTGGCGGGGTCCTGCTCGGCCTCGACCACGATCCAGCCGCTGTAATCCATTGCTTTCAACGCGTTGGCTACGGCCTGAAAGTCGATGCACCCATCACCCGGCACGGTGAACGCGCCGGCGATCACCGCATCCAGAAAGCTGCGATTGTTCTCGCGCGTGTCCCGCACGATGTCCGGGCGGATATCCTTGAAGTGGACATGGTGCACACGGTCGCCCCAACGGTTCAGTGTGGCCATCACGTCGCCGCCACCAAACAGCAGATGGCCCGTATCGAAGCACAAGCTCAATTCGGGGCCGGAACCCTCCATCAACCAGTTCACATCCTCTTCGCTTTCGATGATCGTGCCCATGTGATGGTGATAGGCCATCGGCATACCCTGATCTGCCATCCATTTGGCAAGCTCGGTCAGTTTGCCCGCATAGGCCAACACATCGTCTTTGGACAGCTTCGGGCGGTCATTGACCGGCGTTCCGATCTGCCCCTGAACGGTATTTGAACACTCGGCGTAAACGATGCAGGGGCTGTTCAGGGCAACAAACTGTTCCACCTGTTCACGCACGATGGCGATTTCGGCCTCAAGGTCATTGACCAGAGTACTGCCCGAACACCAGCCGCCACACAGCGCGATGTCACTGGCATCCAGATAGGCGCGCAACCCTTCGGTGTCGCCGGGCATCCGCTGGCCGCGCTCAACACCGGTATAGCCGATCTCGCGCGCTTCTTTCAGCGCCTGCTCCATCGTGTAGGCTGCGGTCAGGTCCGGCAAATCGTCATTCTGCCAGGCAATCGGAGAGATACCGATCTTCACGCTCATTTCGTGTTTCTTTCCTTGATGGCGACCTCATAGGCCGCACGTTTTTCGTTTACTTCCGGACGGATGCTGACCTCGGGCACCGCCACTTCCCACCACGTTCCACCATATTCGGTCGATGGGTAGGGATCGGTGTCGATCACCACCACATAGGGGCCTTTGACCTCGCCACGTTTGGCCAGTGCCTCCTCAAGCTCGGCGATCGAGCTGACCTTGACCGCCGTCGCCCCCATTGCTTCGGCATGTTTGGCAAAGTCGATCACCGAATTTTCACCGCCGATTGCGTGATCCAGCAGGTTGTTAAACTCGGCCCCGCCGGTTCCTATCTGCAAACGGTTGATGCAGCCAAAGCCGCGATTGTCGGTGACCACAACGGTGAACGAAATCCCCATCATCGCCGCCGTCGCCATTTCCGAGTTCGCCATCATATATGTGCCGTCACCGGTAAAGCAGATCACGTCGCGGTCGGGCTGGGCCATCTTGATGCCCATGGCACCGGCGATCTCATACCCCATGCAGCTGAAGCCATATTCCATGTGATAGGCACCGGGGCGCGGTGCCTTCCACAGCTTGTGCAGCTCACCCGGCATCGTGCCTGCGGCACACATGGCAACGGTGTTTTCATTGGCCGCCCGCTGCACGGCACCAATCACCTGCATGTCCGTGGGCAGCGCATTGCTGTCCACCGGCGCGTCGGTCAATGCGTCGACCTTGGCAAACCACTCGGGTTTCAGCGTTGCAGGCATATCAGGCGCGCGGTAACCGCCCAACGCACCGCTCAGTTCACCAAGCCCTACGCGGGCGTCAGCCTGCAGCGGCATCGCGCCGTGCTTTGCCGCGTCATAGGCGGCGGTGTTCAGGCTGATCAACTCCCGCTCGGGGTTTGCGAACAATCCCCAAGACCCGGTGGTGAAGTCCTGAAACCGGGTGCCGACGCCCAGCACCAGATCCGCCTCGGCGCAGATATCATTGGCAGGCTCACCGCCGGTGACGCCAATCGGACCAAGGTTCAGGGGGTGATCCCAGGCCAGCGCGGACTTACCGGCCTGCGTCTCGGCCACCGGCACGTTGTGTGCCTCGGCAAAGCGCTGCAACGCGGCGGTCGCGTCCGAATAATGCACACCGCCCCCGGCCACGATCACAGGGCGCTTGGCTGCCTTAATCGCGGCCACGGCACGCGCCAGCTCACCCTCATCCGGGCGAATGCGGCGCTGATACCAGACGCGCGGCTCAAAAAAGCTAACCGGATAATCATAAGCCTCGGCCTGCACATCCTGACAAAAGGCCAGCGTCACCGGACCGCAATCAGCCGGGTCGGTCATGGTGCGGAAGGCACGCGGCAGAGCCGTCAGCAGATGTTCCGGCCGCGTGATGCGGTCGAAATACCGGCTGACCGGTCTGAAACAGTCATTTGCGCTGATGGTTCCGTCCGAGAACACTTCGGGTTGCTGCAAAACCGGGTCGGGACCACGCGTGGCAAACACGTCGCCGGGCAGCAACAAAACCGGCAGGCGGTTCACATGGGCCAGCGCCGCAGCGGTGACCATGTTGGTGGCCCCCGGCCCGATGGACGAAGTGACCGCCATCGCCCGCCTGCGCCCCAACTGCTTGGCATAGGCAATCGCGCAATGCGCCATGGTTTGTTCATTGTGACCGCGATAGGTGGGCAGGCTGTCTTTCACACCGTGCAGCGCCTCGCCCAGACCGGCCACGTTGCCATGGCCGAAAATCGCCCAGACACCTGCGATAAAGGGCTCTCCGGCCTCGTTCATCTGCGCGCCCAGATAGCGCACCAGAGCCTGCGCCGCGGTCAGTCGGACTGTCTTGCTCATCATGATCCCTTTCAACTCAGCTCCGCCTTTGGCGGCCTGCGGGTTTTCTCATTTGCGAAGATGCCAGCTTTTGTATCAAAGCCTGAATACAGAGTGGCGTCACGTGCCACCGCCCGATGGATGCCCCATTGGGGCATCCAAGTTCTGAACTTTAAACCGTACCGCCCAGCGATCCTTCAAGCTCGGCCATTTCCTGACCGCCTGCCATCAGGTCCTGCAACTGCTCTGGCGTGATCTCGCCACGCGTTGCTGTGCCCAGCGTTTTGCCCCGGTTCAAAACGGTGAACCTGTCACCCACTGCCAGCGCATGACGCACGTTGTGGCTGATGAACACCACGCCGACGCCCTGACTGCGCACCTTGTCGATGGTGGCCAGCACGTTCGAGGTCTGGCGCACACCCAGGGCCGAGGTCGGTTCGTCCAGGATCAGGATCTTGGCACCAAAGTACACGGCGCGGGCAATGGCGACGGTCTGCCGTTCCCCCCCAGACAGGGTGCCAACCGCCTGATCCGGCCCGCGCAGGTTGATGCCCATCTTGCGCATCTCTTCCATGCAGACCTCATTCGCGTGTTCAACATCGAACCGCTTCAGCAAACCCTTACCCTTGGTCGGCTCGCGCCCCATGAAGAAGTTGCGCGTGACGCTCATCAGCGGGATCATCGCAAGGTCCTGGAACACGGTCGCGATACCTGCCTCCATCGCATCCCGAGGGGTGTCGAAATGCAGCGGCTTGCCTTCGAAATAGATCTCGCCCTTGGTGGGTTTATGTACCCCGGACATGGTCTTGATGAAGGTTGATTTACCCGCGCCGTTATCGCCCAGCAGGCAGTGGCATTCACCCGGCTTGACGTCGAAACTGACACCCGCCAATGCGATGATGTTGCCAAAGTGCTTTTCGATATCCTTCATTTCCACGATGGGGGCCTGATCACCCGCCGCATCGCCGTGGTGGAACTTGGTATCTTCGGTCATATCAGCGCTCCCCGGTTACGCGTTTGCGGATCGCGTTGTTGAACAGAACGGCAATCAGCAGCATTGCGCCCAGGAACACCTGGAACCAGTCCTGATCGAAATCCGTATAGGTCAGTCCGATGACAACCATGCCAAAGATGATCGACCCAAAGAACGCCCCGATGGCCGAGCCATATCCGCCCGTCAGCAGGCAACCCCCGATCACGGCGGCGATGATCGCCTCGAATTCTTTCTGGAAACCGCGCCGTGCGTCGGTCGAGCCCGCGTCGATCACTGTAATGATGGCCACCAGTGCAGCACAGCAGGCGGTCAGCATGAACAGGGACACCTTGATTTTGCTCACGGGAACACCTGAGTTCGATGCCGCAGTGCTGTCACCGCCCGCCGCGAAAATCCAGTTTCCGGCAGGGGTTCGCAGCAACACGTAGGTGGCTGCCAATGCCAGCACGATGAACCACAGGATTTCGACCGGAACACCGGGTACCTTGGGTGCCCCGCTTTTGAAGGTGTCAATCATGCCGTTGGCCGCCAGCCAGGTAAACAAGCTGCCAAAGGCTTCGCCCGAAAAGAACGGTGCCAGCCAGTCGTTTTCAACCACGTCACGCACACCGCGCAACTGTGTCGACCCTCCGGTCGCCGCCTTGAGGCCAACCAACGACAGACCCCGCAGAATGAACAGGAAAGCCAGTGTCACGATAAAGGACGGCAGGCCGGATCTTATGACGATATTGCCGTTCACTGCCCCGACGAATGCCGCGAATACAAATGTCATGGGGATCGCAACGATCAGTGGCAACTGCCATGTTACCACACAGACGCCGAAAAACAGGCCCGCGAACGCCACCATTGAACCGATGGACAAATCAAACTCGCCACCGATCATCAAAAGGGCCGCACCGATTGCCAGAATGCCCAGCTGTGCCGCAGGTGTCATGAAGTTCATGACCCCGGCCAGGGTAAACATCGAATCGTCTGCTGTGATGGCAAAGAAGATGACCACCAGAACGACGCCCGCCATCGCACCGAGTTCGGGCCGTTTCATGAGCTTGGTCATGAAAGGTTCTTTCTTGACCCTTTCGTCCCCGGCGATTTGCGCTGAGTCACTCATCGTTTCCTCCCACTTGGGTGGGAACGGCGCCACCGCGCCGCCCCGTTTTGTTCAGGTTGCGGTATGGATCAGCGGATGCCCTGCGCGGACAGCTCGATCACCTGCGCGGCCTTGTCCTGAGTGATCAGGTTCGGACCCGAAGGAACATTACCACCGGGCATCAGGCCGTATTTGGCGTGCAGGCCCATGAAGTTCACCGACAGGTACCCTTGCAGATACTGCTGCTGGTCGATGGCAAAGGCCGCGTCGCCATCCGCAATCGATTGCAAGAAGTTGGCCGACAGGTCGAAAGATGCAACATTCACGTCACGGCCCGACGCTTTGACAGCGGCAACAGTCGGCTCACCGGCCGAGCTTGCACCCAGCGCCATGACCGTATCGACGGCTTCGTTTGCAGCCAGAGCAGCCGCAACTTTAGACTCGATTTCCGACGGGTCGTTCGAGGTCGGCAGAACTTCGACATTACCGCCAAAGCCTTCCGCGAAACCTGCACAGCGCAGGTCCAGCGCAACGTTGCCCACTTCGTGGTTCACGCAGATCGCGGTTTTGCCCCCCATCGAAGCCAGTTGTTCGCCCGCAGCTTTACCTGCGTCAAACTCGTCCTGACCCACGTGCAGCAACGCACCCAGCTGTTTCGACACATCCGACCCCGAGTTGATCGAGATCACCGGGATGCCTGCGGCAACGGCACGTTCGATTGACGGGCCAAGCGCATCCGCATCCGGGATCGAAACGATCAGGCCATCGGGTTCCTGGTTCACGGCAGCGTCGATCAGCTGCGACATGGCCACCATGTCGAAAGTTTCCGGCGCGCGGTATTCCACATTCACACCGACGTCCTTGCCAGCCTGTTCAACACCGTTCTTCACGACGTTCCAGAATGCGTCATTGGCCTGGCCATGCGATACGACCACGATGTCCTGCGCAAGTGCGGGCGTAGCCAGGGCCAGTGCCCCCGCGGCAAGTGCACCCTTAACGAATTTCTTCATTTCAGTTTCCTCCCATTGGTTCAGTCTGATCTTCTGCTGGGGTACCGGCCCCAATCATCCGGCAGTGCCGAATCTCAGTGGCTGCGGCGCAAAGCCGAGCTGTCTTTAGTTTGAAGAATTTCGGTCATTTTGCAACCGGTTTCAAAATTTCCTCCATTCGAACGGGCTTTCCCGTCTGCGCTGACAGGGTCGCGGCCTCGGCCATTGCCAGCGCCGCCACACCATCCTGCAACGTGACGGGAACGTCGGAACCGCCGCCGACAGCATCAACAAATGCGGCCCATTCAACGCGGTAGGCCGGCATATAGCGTTCCAGAAAGAAATAAGTCGGCTTTGCGCCCACAACGCCATCCGCCGTCGATTTCACGACGGTGTTTTCCAGCATGTTATGCGCCTGCAACAACCCTTCCGAACCCAGCAACTCGACCCGCTGATCATACCCATAGGCCGCCCGGCGCGAGTTCTTGATGACCGCAATCCGGCCGTCTGCGTAAGTCATTGTGACCACAGCCGTGTCCACATCGCCTGCCGCGCCGATCTCTGCATCCACAAGCGACGATCCCACCGCCGTGACGGTCTGGGGCACATCCCCCATCAGAAAGTTCGCCATGTCGAAATCGTGGATCATCATGTCCCGAAACAGTCCACCGGACACTTTTACATAGCTGACCGGTGGCGGGGCCGGGTCAAATGACGTGATCGACAACAGTTCGGCCTTGCCGATTTCACCTGCGTCCAAACTGGCCTTCAAAGCTGCAAAATTAGGATCGAACCGCCGGTTAAACCCGATCATGACAGGTTTGCCGCGCCCCGCGACGGCTTTCAGACAGTCCTGTGCCCTCTGAAGGCTCAGATCGACGGGCTTTTCGCACAGAACGGCTTTGCCAGCGCCCGTGGCCGCCTCGATCAGGTCGGAATGCGTATCCGTCGGCGTTGCAATCAGAACCGCGTCAATTTCGGGATCAGCGATAATTTCTTCTGAACTGCGTGCCTCGGCCCCATATTCATCCGCGAGGCTGTTCGCCGCCTCGGGCAGCGCATCGGATACCGCACACAGCCTGCTTCCCGGATGGGAAGATATGGCCTGCGCATGAACGCGCCCGATACGCCCGGCACCCAGCAATCCGACGCTCAACATGCAGCTCTCCCGAATCTTGTTGTTGTGCGTAACAATGATTTTCTTTGCAACCGGTTGCAATATATTTTTTTGCATCGCCCCCGGTTTTGCCAGCGGTTCCCACAGCCTCAACACGAATACCGCGCAAAAAACCGGTCTGGTCTCAACAGGATTGCGCTGCCTGACACGCATATTTCCGCGCAAATACCAGCCTACGGGAATCCCCCAATATCGCCGCACGGTGAATCACGTTAGATTGTACGTAAGGAACACGTACTACCACTCTGTGACCCCCTTAGAGGGGCTGGCATGACCCCCTCGTCCAGCCCCTCATACCACACCAAACAGCCACAAAATCACGACGCGCCGACCAAAGCAGGCGCATGTCCGGTATTGATCTGGTTTGACAATGGCGATCCCTGAAGGACTCGAACCCTCAACCTGCTGATTAGAAGTCAGCTGCTCTATCCAGTTGAGCTAAGGGACCGCTGCGCCCTTCTTGCGGTTTTTACCCGCGGGGTTCAAGAGGCAAGCGCATGAATGCGCTGTTGGGATCGTCAACATACCCAAAGATAGGCCCGCAATAGGAATATCCCAGCGACTCATACAGCTTGCGGGCGGCTTCATATTCGCGAAGATGGCTCGCCCCGGTCTCAAGAACCAAAGCCTCGCAACCCTCTGCGCCAGCCTGTTCAGCCAGATGCACCATCAGCACGCGCGCCAGCCCGCGCCCTCTTGCCTGCGCCAGAATATGCACTGATTTTACTTCGGCGGTTCCATCGGGCAGCGCTTTCAGCGCACCGCATCCCAATGGCTGCTGTCCGTCAAAAATGGCCCAGAACCGCACCCCCGGGGCAGCCAGTGCTTTGGCGTCCATCGTGTGGTTGCTTTCCGCAGGTCCCGCCGTTTCGCCATGGGCAAAATGCGCCTCGACAATCGGGCGCAATACGTCCGATGTCGGGTCAGCCTCGCGGATTTCGATCATTCAGTGCGTCCAGGGGCCACGCCGGTCGGTTGCGAAATTCTCGCCATAGCCCCGCGCGCGCAGATTGGGCTTGCGCTTGTGCGGCTCGCTGACCTGCGCATCGATACCGTGGGCCTTGGCATAATCCAGCGCCTCTTCCCGCGTGTCGAACTTCAGGCGTACCTGAGCCTGCGTGTCACTGGACGACGTCCAGCCCATCAGCGGATCAACCTCGCGCGCCGAGGCTGGGGCGTATTCCAGAACCCATTTGCGGGTCTTGGCCATCCCCGAGGTCATCGCATTTCTTGCGGGCTGGTAGATCCGTGCGCGCATGTCGCCTCTCCGTACTCACTTGGCTGAGCCCGTTTATGCGTCAGAGCGCGCCCGGGGGCAAGATTGCAATTGTCGCGGCCCTCGCCTGCGAACTCATGCCAGAAACTGTCATCAGGTCGGAATAGGGTCTCGCCAAACATACGCAAGAACAACACGCCGTCTCACCCGTCGCACGGCCTCAGACCGCATAGCGGGCAATGAATCCGGATCGGCCCTTGCAGTTGGACAAAATAAGAACAAATGTAAGGGCCTGACGCCTGGAGCCTACCAATGCCTTACGCCCATTCCGACAAGACCCAACTGACCACCGAAGACGTGCGCGCGCGTCTGAAACTGGAAGGCGGCAAGCAATTCGTGATGCATACCGAATTCAATCCGGCGGGCGATCAGCCCACGGCGATCAAGGAACTGGCGGGCGGCGTGCTGGACGGGGAACGCGATCAAGTGCTGCTGGGCGCGACCGGGACGGGCAAGACCTTCACCATGGCCAAGGTGATTGAAGAAACCCAGCGTCCGGCCATCATCCTCGCCCCCAACAAGACATTGGCGGCGCAGCTATATGGTGAGTTCAAGGGCTTCTTCCCCGAAAACTCGGTGGAATATTTCGTGTCCTATTACGACTATTACCAACCCGAAGCCTATGTGCCGCGCTCTGACACCTACATAGAAAAAGAATCCCAGATCAACGAACAGATCGACCGGATGCGCCACTCGGCCACGCGGGCGTTGCTGGAACGCGATGACGTGATCATCGTCGCCTCGGTCAGCTGCATCTACGGTATCGGCTCGGTCGAAACCTACGGGGCGATGACGCAGGATCTGAAGGTCGGTCACGAATACGACCAGCGGCAGGTGATGGCCGATCTGGTGGCCCAGCAATACCGTCGCAACGATCAGGGGTTTCAGCGCGGCTCGTTCCGGGTGCGGGGCGACAGCTTGGAAATCTGGCCCGCCCACCTCGAAGACCGCGCCTGGAAGCTGTCCTTCTTCGGCGAGGAACTGGAACAGGTCATCGAATTCGACCCGCTGACCGGCGAAAAAACCGACACGATGGACCATATCCGGGTCTATGCGAACTCCCACTACGTGACGCCGAAACCGACGATGCAGCAGGCCATCATCGGGATCAAAAAAGAACTGCGGACGCGCCTCGACCAGCTGGTCGGCGAAGGCAAACTGCTCGAGGCGCAGCGGCTGGAACAGCGCACCAATTTCGATCTGGAAATGCTCGAGGCCACCGGCGTCTGCAACGGGATCGAGAACTATTCGCGCTATCTGACCGGCCGCGCACCGGGCGAGCCGCCCCCGACCCTGTTCGAATTCATCCCCGACAACGCCATCGTCTTTGCCGACGAATCCCATGTCAGCGTGCCGCAGATCGGCGGCATGTACCGGGGCGACTACCGGCGCAAGTTCACGCTGGCCGAACACGGGTTCCGCCTGCCGTCCTGCATGGACAACCGGCCCCTGAAGTTCGAGGAATGGGATGCCATGCGCCCGCAATCCGTCTTCGTCTCGGCCACCCCCGCCGCGTGGGAGCTGGACCAGACAGGCGGCGTCTTCACCGAACAGGTGATCCGCCCCACCGGCCTGCTGGACCCGCAGGTCGAAATCCGCCCCGTGTCGATGCAGGTCGACGACCTGCTGGACGAGGTGCGCAAGGTCGCCGCCGATGGCTATCGCACATTGGTCACGACGCTGACCAAACGCATGGCCGAGGACCTGACCGAATACCTGCACGAACAGGGCATCAAGGTCCGCTACATGCATTCCGATATCGACACGCTGGAACGGATCGAGATTCTGCGCGACCTGCGTCTGGGCGCCTTCGACGTGCTGGTCGGCATCAACCTGCTGCGTGAAGGGCTCGACATCCCCGAATGCGGGCTGGTCGCCATTCTGGACGCCGACAAGGAAGGCTTTTTGCGGTCCGAGACCTCGCTGGTTCAGACCATCGGCCGTGCCGCGCGCAATGCCGAAGGCCGGGTGATCATGTATGCCGACAAGATCACCGGTTCGATGGAACGCGCGCTGGCCGAAACCGACCGCCGCCGCGCCAAGCAGATGGCCTATAACAAGGAACACGGTATCACACCCGAGACGGTGAAGAAGAATGTCGAGGATGTTCTGGCCGGGCTGTATGAGGGCGACGTGGACATGAACCGCGTCACCGCCACCATCGACAAACCGATGCACGGCGCCAACCTCGAGGCGCACCTGAACGGGCTGCGCGACCAGATGCGCAAAGCCGCCGAGAACCTGGAATTCGAAGAGGCCGCCAACATCCGGGATGAAATCAAACGCCTGGAAGCGGTCGATCTGGCCATCGCCGACGACCCCATGGCCCGCCAATGGGCGGTGGAAAAAGCCTCGGAGGACGCGGTTAAATCGCGCGGACGGTCAACGGCTGGACGGCCGGGGCAGCGGGGCGGGAATGTGAAGAGGCGGAAGAGGTAAAGTAACATTGCCTATTAATGAAGAAATCCTAGCGCACTTTGCCGAAATAAAACCAACCGAAATTCTAGAAGAGAAAATCTTAGCTTTCGATTCGGAGAGCGAATTCGTTGGTGTGTGCGTTGACCTGCTGATTGAAGCGGGAAGCTACTTAATAACAGCGGCATCAATTTACCCAAGTGGTCAAGATGGCTGGACGAGAAACGAGGCAATAATCGGCGGAAGCTTGGTACGGCTCTACAAGCTAATTGATGCCATACTGGATCAAACTTGCAAGCACCGGCTTGAGACTGCATTCATCCTTTCAAGATTGCATTTCGAGACAACGGTTAACTCCATATTTTTGATGAGAAATCCAGAGCAGGCGAACTTTGATAATTTTGTAGCCTACTCGCTGCAACACGAAGGTAAGCTTTTAGACACCATCGACAAAAACGTGGCAGAACGGGACGGGAATTCGCTGCCGATTGAAGACCGTATGCGTCGCTCAATTGAAAGAACGTTTCGAATGTCTCAGCTAGAGAAAAAAGACTTGCCCGCAAATCGAATGAGGGATTGGCAAAACAGTAGCCTTTACAAAAGAGCGAAAGCTATCGGCTTTGGTCAGGCTTATGATGCGGTTTTCGGCGGAGGCTCACAGATAGTCCACGGAAACTGGGGGGATTTGTACCAACATCATCTTGAACCTAAAGGGGACCGTTTTGTTGCCAAGACAAGCTTTAAAATTCCCCGGCCTCAATTCTTGGAAGTAAATGCAATTCACTCTGTTGCCGCTGTTTCGGAGTTCATTTGTTTTTTGGGATTGTATCAAGAACGTCCTGTTTTGGTGGATCTGTTCAACAGCTTTATTGAGCGAGTTAAAACGTTAAGCGGCTTCCACGAGAACTTCTTGGTCCAGAATTCGTAAGCAAGTGTAGGTTGGATTTCCAACCCGTCACTACCAAGCAAACAATACGCATGATCGGTTATTACTCCATCCTAATCGCTACCCCACACTCCGCATTTGCGCCTCGCTCCACCCTCCTCCACGTTTTAAATCGCAAGTTGTGATTCCAAACGGCTGCTATGACGAACGCGAACACCCTGCCCAGCGCGTGTGAGGTCCAAAGCGCTGTTCTCTCCAACTAAAAGAAAGGGCGGGTCTATCCCCGCCCGAACCGTTACCCCTTATCCCAATGGGCAATCACGTCGTACCCAACCGGCGTCGGTGGGCCTTCCATGAATTCGGCGAAATGGCCCCACAGCTCGGCCACTTTGGGCGCATTCGCGTTCGAGGTCGCCTCGCTTTCGACCACCGAGATCACATAGCCCGAACCATCCTCGTTCATCACATTGGTAAAGCTGTGCATGCCGGGCATACCCATGATGTCGGATTTCAATTCATTCATCTTCGCCGTCGCCGCCTCGCGCGTACCGGGCTTCATTTTATATTGGGTAATTCGTGCAAACATCACTTTCCTCCGTCGTCTGGCGAAATTGCCATGTAACACGGCCGGAACGGCCCCGCCGCGCGTACCCTAGCACGACAGCCAGAAATCTCGCATTGATACCGGCGATTTGCGCCGATTTTCAACCATACACCGCACTGCATCCGGGCGGCTGTCCCTTCAGGGTTGCAGCCTCGCCCCCAGTGCGGTTGTTTTTGCACCGACGGATGCTTTGATCCCTATCAATGCCGCACCACGAATGCGTCGGCAAAGTGGGTCCCATGCAAACACGGAATCCAACCGGAATTGACGCCTACAAACCCGCCCAGATCGCCGAGCTGGTTGAAACCGCTGGCGTTGCCAAGGCACATCTCACGGTCGGCCAGACGCTGACTCTGGCGATACTTGCGGGTGTGTTCATCGGCTTCGGCGGGGCCGCCTTCACCATGGTCATGACCGGCGTTGACCCGGGGTTTGGACCGGCCCGGTTCCTGGGTGGCGTCGTGTTTTCTCTGGGCCTGATCCTTGTGATCGTCGGCGGGGCCGAGCTGTTCACCGGAAACGCCCTGATGACCATCGCGGCGGTGGATCGGAAAATCTCGCCGCGCGCCCTGCTGCGCAACTGGGGCCTCGTGTACCTTGGGAACTTGGTCGGGTCTATCGCGCTGGCTCTGGCCTTCGCTGCAACCGGTTTGCTGGACGGGCCCATGGGGGCCACCGCATCAGCAATCGCAAATGGCAAGGCCGACCTCTCTGCCACCCAGGCGTTTGCCCGCGGCGTTCTGTGCAACGCGTTGGTCTGCCTTGCCGTCTGGCTGAGCTTCGCGGCCAGAACAGCGGCGGGCAAGATCATGGCGGTACTCTGGCCCATAGCGGCGTTTGTCCTCTTGGGGCTCGAACATTCGGTCGCCAACATGTACCTGCTGCCGCAGGGCGCGCTTGCCGGTGCCGATCTCGGTTTGGGCGCGGCCATGGGCAACCTGTTCTGGGTCACGATCGGCAATATTGTCGGCGGCGCAGGCGGCGTCGCGCTTGCCTATCGCTTTGCCTATCTGCGCAAGAAACCCCAATGAACACGCCGACCATTTGATCGGGGACGCGGCAAACCCCGGCATTTCAAACTTGCACCCCGCTCCACCCTCCTCCACGTTTGAAATCACAAGTTGTGATTCCAAACGGCTGCCATGACGAACCCGAAAAACCTGCCCAGCGCGCATGAGGTGCAAAGCGCCATTCACAGGGTGCGCGGCACCCGTGTGGTGCTGGCCGAAGATCTGGCGCAGTTCTACGGAAAATCCGTCAGTGCGTTTAATCAGGCGGTGTCGCGCAACACCGACCTGTTCGAGGGCTACCGCTTTCAGTTGACCGATGCCGAGGTCGCTGATTTGCAATCACAGAATGTGATCTCAAAACCCAAAGGCCGTGGCGGGCGGCGGGTCAATCCGTGGGTCTATACCGATTACGGCGTGGCCATCGCCTCGGCTCTGTTCAAGGACCCGCGCGCGATCAAGATCACGCGGATGATCACCGAAGCCTTTGTCGATGGCGCGAACGCTCTGGCCGAGGTTCCACGCAACCTGCCGGAAATCCTGCCGCCCGAGGATGCACCCACCCCGCTGCTGCCCAATGGCGACCAACTGCGCGAACTGGCCGAAAACATCCTCGATTCCGGCCAGCAGAGCCTTGTCGATTATATCGCCAACCCCACCACCAAGCGCCAACAGGCCGTGGCGGTGATCATGAAGACGCTGGCCGAAACCGCCGGGGAAGAGGTCCGCACTCAACAGGAACGCCTGCGCCTGCGTATCGCCGAACGGCTGGCCACCGGCGATTATGCCAGTGACGACGATCGCAAAGGGTTGTTGGAATTGCTACAGGCGATGAAAGGCTAGCCCCTTCCCGCCCCCCGAAATCAGGGGCGCACGAACTTGGCGCTTCCCACCGACCGTTCGCGCGGCTTTGGCTGGTCCTGCGCCTGCACGGTGGTCGCGCGTGGCAACTCCAGCTCGGCATACCCGCAGGCCACCCCGTCACCATCCGGGTCGTTGCGCTCATGATATCCCGGCTGCCCTGCGCGGAATGGACCGATCCCCATGGCCTGTGTCGCATCACACCCCGCCAGCGCGATCAGGTGGATCACCGCCTCGTCCCGCTCATAGCCCGAGGTGCGCAGAAAGACGCCCGTGGCAATCAGCACGGTCGTCAGCGGCAGCAGCAGAACCATGATCAGGATCCGCAGCGGGGACAGCGCCTGCCGCCGCGCCGCCTCGGCGCGCTGGTGTCGTCTGGCCGAGCGCGGGTTCAGATCAGGTGCTTCCTGCGAGGGTTTCTTGAACAACATGCCCCGACCCATAAGGGCAATATGTGGCAAAGCCGAGGCAACACAGTTCCACCGGGTTCAAAAAATCTGGCCCGGCCCAAAACCACCGCCCGCACAGGCACAATTTTGCTTACTGCCGGTGATGTCCGACCGTTACCGGACCACATGTACCGCGCAAGGGGCGTGGCGTACGATATGGGACGCGGTTGACCCCAGCAGCAGATCCTGCATCCCCGGCCGGTGCGAGGCCACGATGATCAGGTCCGGGTGATGCGCCTCGGCCCAATCCAGAATGGTCCGGCCGGAGTGCCCTTCGACCACCACGCCCGTGGCATTCGGCAATTGCGACGCCAGCGTATCAAGCTCTGACTGAATCGCCTTTCGGGCCTCGGACAGATATTCCGCCGGCATGTACGAGATTGCATAATTCGGAATATGCTCAACCACATGCAGCAATGTGACCTGCGCGTCCGGCGTGGCCAGAACCCGGGCCAGTTTCAACGGCCCGGACGTATCTCTTTCAGCATCGAAAGAGATCGGAACGAGAATGTTGTGATACATAGCATGCGCCTCCGTTTTGCAGACTTACTTTGAAACAGACATGCACCGCAGGCTTTGATTCAGGTCAGGTAGAGCCAAATGTCTCTGCAACGTCATACATGACCGGCTCAAAGCTCTTGCACAGCTCGTTGATCTTGCGGTTGCGGTCGCGCATCTCGGGGGTCCGCAGCATGGCCAGGAAATCCTCGCGACGTTGCCATTGCGAATAGTTGGCAATCCGGGTTTGCGCATCATTCACATGAAGCCCCGCAGAAACAAAGCCGGGCTGCTTCGAGATGAACTCGGAATAGGCGTCGGTCAGCGCTTCCAAAAGGTCCTGACAGGTGCCGGGCGTCATTTCAAACGTGGTGATAACTGTCTGAACACTGGCGTTTTTGGCGATTTTCGGCATCGGGATTCTCCATTTCTTTACCCAAGCCTAGCACATCAGATTGAAACGTCGCCTATTTCCTTGCCGATGCGCCAATCAGCGCTTTTCTGCGCCCGTTTATCCGGCGGCTGGCCACCCCGGAATGGGCGGCCAGCCGCTGTTTCAACGCTCCATTCGCATTGTGACCGAGACTTCGCCTTTTAGGTGATCCGGCCAGCGCAGAATAAGACTGTCGCCACTGACCCCTTGTTCGGTCAAAACATGAGGGGCCGAATAGACAAGGTTGTTGAACACCCCGGTCAGCGACCCGATGGCAGTGACCCCGTCGCAGCCACGCGCCCTGCCGCCAAATGGCAATTCTCCGTTTGCCGAAACCGCCCAGATATTCGCAACCGAGTTCTGCTGGCTGCGGACGCGCAGCGGGTTCGAGGATCTCTTGCCAATCCCGTGATAGGTGTTGTTCTCGTAGGTCACGTTCGAATGCCTGTTATTGTCCAGATCGGCAAAAGACGTATCGACCCGTTCCGCCCGCTCAATCGAACCGCTGGTGGCGCGGAACTTGTTGCCGGTCACCGTCACGCCATTCAGGTAATGGCCAGCGCCATAGGGGCGGATGATGATATAACTGAACCAGGCCGGTGCATCGCTTGAGAAAAAGATATTGTCCGTGATGCTCATCGAACTGAACGAGAATCCACTGGTATAGGTGGGTGCCGCATCGCGTTCATTGGTCCATTCTATAAAGCAGTTGTCGACATAGTTCTCGGCAATGGTCGAGGTGTTGTAGGTGCCGATCATGATCAGCCCTGCGGTGCGGACCCCTTGCGGGATGCCATCGCCCTGGAAGAAATGGTTGCCCAGAACCAAGTTGGTACCGCCGCCCAGAACGGCAAAATGCTTGAACCGCACCGCCCGATTGTGACGCAGCTTCACGTCGTTCGAGTTGGTGTTCAGCCCGATGGAATTCCGGTCCGTCACGTCAAGCGCTTCTTCTGAGGACAAGAACTGGCAATTGTCGATCAGCAGCCCCTTGCACCCCGTCGCGGTCGAGGTCAGTCCCCGATCCTTCGGGCGACTGATAAAACAGTCCTTCAACGAAAATGTGCTGCCCGAGGCCGCCAGACGAATGCCGCTGCACCGGCTGTTGCACTGAAACTCGATCTGTTCCATGCCGAATTTCCGCAACGTATTGAAACCGCTGAAATCCAGCAGGTATTTGAACGACTGAAAGGTAAAGGTCTGGGTACCGGCGGCGTCATAGATGGGCGCACTCAGGGTTATCTCACCGGCACCTATGTTCTTCGAGCGCACATAAACTTCACGCCCGACACCACTGCCCTCAACCAGCGATCCTACCGGAATATTGGCCACATTGGCGACATTGGTCAGGCGTGTCTTGTCCGACGGGTCATAGGTAGCGACAGAGGTGAAGGTTTCGGTGTCCCAGGCGGCACCGCTTTTGACATCGAACTGCCCGTTACGGATCACGCGCCGCGTGGAAAAGCCGCTTTGCTTGTTGGGAACCGCAGCGGCCATGTCGATCGGCGCGGAAACGGAAATCTTGCGCCCGCCCAGATCCAGCGAGTCATGATCCGAATTGTTCAGCAGAGCCTGAAACGCCTTCTTGAAGGCCAGCTCCTCATCTCCGAACGCCTCAATATATGCGGGCAGATGGAAATCCTTGGTCAGCAACAGCATCTTGTCATCCGGCATGGTGACGGTGCCTTCGAATTCAATTTCCGCATCGATGCTGGTGTTCTCCGCAAGGTGATAGCTGCCTTGCGGAACAAAGACCCGGCGGCCACCGGCGGCCTGATCCGCCGCCTCAAACGCAACCGAGTCATCCGTCACACCGTCACCAACGGCACCAAAGTCGCGCACATCGACCAGGCTGATCATCTCGCGCAGAAAGAACCCGGTGACATCGGTGATCTCAAGATCATCGACGCGCACCAGCGCGCCGTTGGCCCCTTCGATATCCAGGCCGAAATGCCCGTAAAGGGCGGCCAGCCCCCAGGGCATGTCCACGCCCGGGCGCTGGCCGGTTCCGACAATCGCGGTGATCTCGTGAACCGTGCCATAGCCCGACAGCTGGGTGGCCGGACCCTGCTCCACAACACCGGCCACATGCGCATCGCCCGCGCCACCGGCCCAGGCTGCGATGCGCACCGACGGCAACGGTCCACTGATCGCCTTGACCCGGGCTTTGATCTGCAAATAGCAACCGGGCAGGATCGGCGTCTGCCCCATGTAACGCAATTGCTGCGTTGTGTTGACCTTCAGGATCTCAAGACAACCGGCAAAATCCGCATCCGCCGGAACAAATACCCCGGTGCCGGACCCGCCATATGTGGGCGATCCGGGCGTTCCGTCCCCCGCAGACCAGACGGTCAGACCATTCGCGAATTGAGGCGGCATGAACACGATGCCGTCGGTGATTGCCTTGTTCATTGAAAACCCTTTCCCAATCGCGCCGCGCAAATCCGGCGACGCGTTCAAACCCCGTGTTCAGGTCCGCCCCGAACGCGACAGTCTGGATATCGAAAAGGAATTAACCACGGCTCATCTCACCGTGACGGTGGTGTTGCCTCAGGCCGCAGGGTCGGCGGCACCCAACAGTTGCACCCCGTTGATCTTCCAGCCTTCCGTCAGCGGGATCATCTGATAGTCCAGAAGATGCACCCGCCCGTTACCGTCCGTAATCATCACCTTCTGCCACAGCGCGCCATCGACCTCGCGCAGTTCCAGAAAACTCACGTCGGCAGGACGCCTGACCATGGGATAGCCATTGCGCACCATCGCGCCGAAATTGTCGGGGTTTCGGAACAGACGCTGGATGTTGGGGCTGGCAAAGGTGAAAGCGGTGGCAAAGTCATCCGCCCGGAAGGCCTGTATCTGTGCCGCGATATTGGCCTCGATCTCGGCACTCTGCGCAAATGCGCCCGACGCCAGCCCGGCGCTCAGGGATAATGCAAGCAGTAGTCGACGCATGGGGCCACCTCCTGTTCCAAGGATAGCCCCATGCCGGTTCAGGTCAAATCAGACCAGCTCTCCGGCCAGTGCCTTGTCGATCAGCGCGATGGTCTCGGGCACGCCGTAAAGCGCGATAAAACCCCCGAAACGCGGCCCTTGCGAGGCCCCCAGCAGCACCTCGTACAGCGCCGAGAACCACCCTTTCATCGGATCAAACCGCTCGCGGCCGATGGCATAGACCACCGATTGCAACGCCTCATCCTCGGTCGGGCCATCATATGCCTCAAGCGCCGCCTTCAGCGCTTCCAGCGCCTCGCGCTCCTGATCCGTCGGCGCGCGATGCTTGCGCGTCGGTTTGACGAAATCGTTGAAGTACCGCACGGCGAAACCGGCCGCCTTGTCCAGATCGGGGTGGCTCTCTGCCGTTGCCTCGGGCGCATAGCGGCGGATAAAGCCCCACAGCGCCTCTTTGTCTTCGGCACCGGAAACCGATGCCAGATTCAGCAGCATTGCAAAGGGTACGATCAGGGTCGATTCAGGCACTTCGCCGCCGTGGATATGCCAGACCGGGTTGTTCAACTGCGCCTTCAGGTCCTGCCCCGGATAGGCGCGCAGCTGCTGATGATACTCATCATAGGCTTTCGGGATCACGTCGAAATGCATCCGCTTGGCCGTCTTGGGCTTTTGGTACATGAAATAAGCCAGCGACTCGGTCGGCGCATATGTCAGCCATTCGTCAATCGAGACACCATTGCCCGACGATTTCGAAATCTTCTGTCCGTTCTCGTCCAGAAACAGCTCATAGCTGAAATGCTCGGGCGCGCGGCCACCCAAGGCCCGGCAGATCCCGTCATAGATCTTTTCGTTGGTCGCGTGTTCCTTGCCGTACATCTCGAAATCAACGCCCAGTGCCGCCCAGCGCGCCCCGAAATCCGGCTTCCATTGCAGCTTCACGTTGCCGCCGGTGACGGGAACGGTCCATTCCTTGCCGTCTTCATCATCGAAGGTGACGGTATAAGTCTCGGCGCAGACCTTTTTCATCGGCACATACAGAACCCGCCCGGTTTCCGGGTGGATCGGCAGGAAGATCGAATAGGTCTGCTGGCGTTCTTCCCGCAGGCTTTTCAGCATGATGGCCATCACGTCGTCATATTTCTCGACGGCACGCTTCAGGATCTCGTCGAACTGGCCCGAGCGATAGAAATCACGCGCCGAATAGAACTCATATTCGAACCCGAAGGTATCAAGGAACCGGCGCAGCATCGCGTTGTTATGCTCGCCAAAGCTGTCATACTCGCCAAACGGATCAGGAACCGAGGTCAGCGGGCGCTGCAAATGCTCTTCCAACGCCTCGGGGTTCGGCACGTTGCTGGGAACCTTGCGCATCCCGTCCAGATCGTCCGAAAAACAGATCAGCTTGGTCGGGATATCCGACAGCGCCTCAAAGGCGCGCTTGACCATCGTGGTCCGCGCCACCTCGCCGAACGTGCCGATATGCGGCAGGCCCGACGGGCCGTATCCGGTTTCAAACAGCACATACCCCTTTTCCGGAGAACCTTTCTGATAGCGTTTGAGCAACCGGCGCGCCTCTTCAAAGGGCCAGGCCTTGGACGACATCGCGGTTTCGCGCAGTTCAGACATTTCAATGTGCTCCATTGGGGAAACGGTCGCGGCTGCACCACGCAACCCGACCGGCCCCTCCTATTGTGCCAGTGCAGCATGAGTCAATAAAGCACCAGTGTTTTCACCGACCGGAACCCTGGAAAACCGCCTTGTCACGGGGTTTTGCCGCTAATTGACTGTTCTGCCCGCCCTCAGCCTCTGGTCCACGCCCCCTGCGTCCACCATCCCGCACCGGTTTTTCCATCCGCGGGCCTTACTCCAGCCACACTCATGGGGTGGGTTTGGCGCGCGAAACATAAAAGACACGGGCGACAGGCTTTGACCTGACCCGGTTATTTCGCGTGTTTGCACTGCGGTGCTACGATGGAAAGACGCCGGGAAACCTCCCCGGACCAAAGGAAACGAGATGCGACGCGAAACCACCAACCTGATCCGCTTTGTGCTCGAGGATATCGTCCCGCCGATCCTGCGCGACAGCGCCGCCTTTCACTGGCTGGCGCGCCGTGTCTGGGGGGAACACATTACCCGGCTGGCGGCGTTCCGCGAACGCGCGCCTTTTCTGACGGACGAAGAATACGAAACGCTCTACCGGGAACACCCGCGCGTACATGACGGAACCGACAATTCCGACGCCTGCATCGACCGGATCGCCAGCGACATTGTTGGCGACAGCATCTGCGATGTCGGCTGCGGCACCGGGGCCCTGCTTCAACGCATCCGCGCCTTGCGCCCGGACATCACGGCCATGACCGGTGTCGATTTCGTTGTCGATGACGCTGAAGCCATCGAAAACATCAAATATGTTGCCGCCCGGATCGAGGACCTGCCTTTTGAGGACAACAGTTTCGACACAGTCATCTGCACCCATGTGATCGAACATCTGCTGGATTACCGCCGCGCCATCGCTGAATTGCGCCGGGTCGCGCGCAAGCGGGTCATCATCGTGGTCCCGCGCGAACGGGAATATCGCTACAGCTTCAACCCGCATTTCAATTTCTTTCCCTACACCCACAGCTTTCTGCGCGCCGTGCATCCCAGCCCCAGGTTTCACACCTGCGAGGATATCGGGCGTGACATCTATTACTGCGAGGATCGACCGGCCGAGGAACCCACCGAAAAACCCCTCAAGGATCAGGCTGCATGAGCGCAACCGCACCCACAGTGCTGATCTGGACCGGGCTGCTTCTGACACCTGTCATGATTTCGGTCGGGCAGGTATTGTTCAAACTCGCCGGCGGGCGGATCGACGGCCGCACCGCGAGCGGCGCGATGGGGCTGTTGCAGACCCTGCTCGACCCTTTCCTGCTCGTCGCGCTGGCGATTTACGGCACGGCGACGATACTCTGGATTTACGTCCTCAGGCATGTGCCGCTGTCGCAGGCCTATCCGTTCATGGCCCTCAGTTTCGTACTGGTCCCCCTCGCCTCGTGGCTGTTCTTCGGTGAAACGCTGGGGCTGCGCTATTGGATCGGGGCGGGCCTTTTGCTCAGCGGTATGGCGATAATGAACACCTGACCGGTTCAACCTGCCGCACAGTTGGGTCAAAACAAGATGTTGAACCTGCCCTGCCCCCCTTCTATCCTGCGCCATTGACGAACCCCAAGCAGGATGCCCCGAATGACCGAGCAAGTTCCCCACCCGATGTCCCCACAGGATTGCCTTGTGGCGATCATGGTTGCGATCTCGGCCTCCGACGAAACCATCCGAACCGCCGAGCTGGTCAAGATCGAGGTCGCCGTGAACATGTTGCCGGTCTTCGCCGGGTACGACATCGACCGGATGCGCCACGTGTCGCAGGTCGTGTTTGACTTGTTCGAACAGGAAGACGGGCTGGATGCGCTGTTTGGCCTGATCCGGGACAACCTGCCCGAACGCTTGAACGAAACGGCCTATGCTCTGGCCTGTGACGTCGCTGCCGCTGACGGAACGCTGGCCGAATCCGAACTGCGCCTGCTGGAAGAAATCCGGTACGAGCTGAACATCGACCGCCTGCACGCGGCCGCGATCGAGCGCGGGGCCCGGGCGCGCCACACCGTCTGACGCCCGCTTCAGGCCGGTTTCAGGTTTCAGCTTCCGTAAAGTGATCCCCAGCGCTCCAGCAAGGCGCGCTGCAATTTCCGTGATCTGCTGTTCCAGCTGCGTGCGCCGTCCGGGCGTTCACGCTGCGCGCGTGGGATCGTTGCGCGATGATCCACATCAGCGGTAAAAATCGCGAATGCCAGATCAACCCCGTCCGCAGTTGTCAGGAACCCACCCAACCCGGATACAAAATTCAATGTCCCTGTCTTGGCATCAACCTTGATCGGGTGGTTCTTGACGGGCCGCCCGTTCCGGTCGGTCAGTGCAAAAGGTTTCATCAGGGGTCGCAACATCCCCGACTTCTGTGTTGCAACAAGGGCCGCAACCAAATCCGCCGGCACCATGCGCGAGGCATCGCTCAGACCAGAATGATCGACCATGGCGATCCCGGTCACGCCGAAACGACTGGCCGCCCACCGGTTCATCTCGGCCGCTGATTCCGCCAGGGTGTGCGGGTCAACACCGCGCGCCCTGGTTGCGGCCAGCCCGACCATCTCGGCCGTCAGGTTGGTCGAGTATTTCAGCATCCCGCGCAGGATATGATCCAATCTGTCGCTGCGATGCACAACAAGATCGACACCCTGCACGCTCTGGCGTGTCACCTGAACACGCTTTAAAACGATTCCGTTCGACCGCGCCAATGTGCGAAACACATCGCCCGCGTACAAAGCGGGTTTGCGCACCGGCAACCAGCGGGCCCCGCCATTGCCCAGCGCACCCTTGGCCACGGTCCAGCGATCCTGCCGCGCGCTTGCCTGATAGGTATAGATCGGCAGGCTGCGATCCTCGACCCGCATGGCCGAGACATCCACCGCAGGCACATAACGCGCACTGCGGGCATCCATGGTTATGTCATAGCCACTCCCTGCGCGTTTCCATTCGAAATGGACACGATTGAAGTTCAGGGAAATGCCGCTGACGGCCGGGCTATAGCCCACATGATCCGGCTGTTCGGGATCGATGCTGAACACATAAGGCAACGCCCCGTCATAAACCCTGAACGCGCCGCGCACTTCGATAATCCCGGCCTCGCGCAGATTGGCCGCCATCGCGGCCAGCGCATCCGTATCCAGCAGCGGGTCGCCGCCCCCAACCAGAATCAAATCGCCGTGCAGAACGCCCTTCTCGATCCGGCCATCCGCCACCAGCCGAGTCTCGAACCGGTGTTCCGGCCCCAGAACATCCAGCGCATAAAGCGCGGTCATTGCCTTTCCAACGCTGGCCGGGGGCAGACTTGCGCCGTCACCAAACACTTCCAGTTGCGCCCCGGTCGCCACATCCGCAACCGCAAACACAACTTCGCCTTTCAGGCCTGCTGCGGCCACCAATCGCTCGGCACCGCTTAATATGACCCCACGCGCCTGCGGCCTCAGCGATACAAGCGGCGCCTGCGCAAGGCCCGCTGCCGGGATCAGGGACGCCCCCAATCCCCCCAGAAACAATCGACGTGAAAAACGACCAGCCATAGCCGAATTAAAATCCCACAGATCAAAAGCACACAACCACTGTGTTAGATTATGCGCCCGTTGGGGCTATTCCGGCAACACTTCTGCGCCCCATTCGCCGCGCGTCCGGAGTTCGGTCGAACTGACATCGATCATCGGCACGTTCACGAAACACCACGCCGGGGCCTGTGCCTGCCCCAGAAGATGCCGCGCCTGCCCGTCGATCCGGTACTTCGCATAAACCCGCGCCGCAGGCGACATCCGGGCCGAGATCCGCTCGCCCGGCCGCGCCACCACGCCCACTGGCACAGTGTCCATGATCAGCCGCCAGTCTTTCCAGCGATGAAACTGCGCCAGATTATCCGCGCCCATCAGCCAGACAAACCGCACCTGCGGGTAAAGCCGCCTGAGCGCTGTCAGAGTGTCCGCCGTCGCCCGCGTGCCGACCAGCGCCTCGATATCCGTCACATCCACCTTCGGATGCTGCATCACCTGACGCGCCGCCGCCATCCGCCGCGCGATCGGCGCAGGCCCCCGCTCTTTCAACGGATTGCCGGGTGACACCAGCCACCACACCCGATCCAGACCAAAGGCCTTCATCGCCTCACGCGTTACATGCACATGGCCCCGATGCGGCGGATCGAATGACCCGCCGAACAGCCCAACGACCTGCCCGGGCCGCGCGTATGGGATGTCGTATCGCTCCATAACCTGCTGATGTTCAGAACCGGGCCGCGTTGTCAATCAATCGGTTGCACGGCGTCGCCCAGCGCAACCCGCCCCGGCCTGACAACTTCGGCACACCATCCCCCATGCCCCCGCACGGCAGAATAGCCGCCCTTGCCCAGCGCCTCTTCCATCCGGCTGCACGGCGCGCAGATCACGGTAAAGCGCAAAACAGCCTCGCCCACCTGCACCTCGCGCCCCTTGAGCGCGGCAAGATTGATCCCCGAAACCACCAGATTGCGCCGCAGGGTTTCCGGGGCCACGGGTCCCTGCCCCAGATAAGACCCAATCGCCGCCAGATGCTCCTGCTGGATCAAAGAAACCGCCCGCTTGCCCGCATGGCCCCGGTCGCCTTCCAGCCCATCGGCCGAGACCACCGCCTCCCTCACCACCTCCACCCCAACCCGCCGCTCGGGCCGGACGCCTATCCATTCGACACGTCCTGGCTGCGCCCAGCCTGATATCAGTTCCGCCAGTTCCACTACTTCATGCCCCTCATACAGCCCGGCAAACCTAGCCCATGCAGATACGGGACGAAATTCACAAAACCACCAGCTTGCCCCGCCCGCCCCGCTCGGATATCCAGCGTTTCAACCCAAATTCCCGACCCAGAGGACGCGACATGGCCGCCTATCAATATGTCTACCACATGCAGGGTGTCTCCAAGACCTATCCCGGTGGCAAGAAGTGCTTTGAAAACATCCACCTCAGCTTTCTGCCCGGCGTGAAAATCGGTGTTGTCGGCGTCAACGGCGCCGGTAAATCGACGCTGATGAAGATTATGGCCGGCCTCGACACTGACTTCACAGGTGAGGCATGGGCCGCCCAAGGTGCCAAGGTCGGTTACCTGCCGCAGGAACCGCAGCTGGATGAATCGCTCACCGTCCGTGAAAACGTGATGCTGGGCGTCGCGGCGAAAAAGGCCAAAGTTGACCGCTTCAACGAGATCGCCATGGAGATCGCCGAGAATTACTCGGACGAGCTGATGGAGGAAATGACCACCCTGCAGGACGCGATCGACGCGGAAAACCTCTGGGACCTCGACAGCCAGATCGACGTGTCGATGGAGGCGCTGCGCTGCCCGCCGGACGATGCCAACATCGCCAACCTCTCGGGCGGTGAGAAACGCCGCGTGGCGCTTTGCAAGCTGCTGCTCGAAGCGCCCGACATGCTGCTCCTGGACGAACCGACCAACCACCTGGACGCCGAAACCATCGCCTGGCTGCAACAGCACCTGATCGACTACAAAGGCACCATCCTGATCGTCACCCATGACCGTTACTTCCTGGATGACATCACCGGCTGGATCCTCGAACTCGACCGCGGCCGCGGCATTCCTTACGAGGGCAACTACTCCGCATGGCTGGAGCAAAAAGCCAAACGGCTCGAGCAGGAAGCCCGCGAGGACAAGTCCAAGCAAAAGACACTGCAGCGCGAACTGGAATGGATGCGTCAGGGCCAGAAGGCCCGTCAGGCCAAATCCAAGGCCCGGATCAACGCCTATAACGAGCTGGCCGAACAGTCCGAACGCGAAAAGCTGACCCGCGCCCAGATCGTCATCCCCAACGGCCAGCGCCTTGGCGGCAAGGTGATCGAGGTCGAGGGCCTGTCGAAACACATGGGCGACAAGCAACTGATCGAAGGGCTGGATTTCGCCCTGCCCCCCGGCGGCATCGTCGGCGTCATCGGCCCCAACGGCGCGGGTAAATCGACGCTCTTCAAGATGCTCACCGGTCAGGAACAGCCCGACAGCGGCACCATCACGCTGGGCGACACGGTCGAGCTGTCTTATGTCGACCAGTCCCGCGACGACCTGAAAGACAACGACACCGTGTGGGAGGCGATCACCGGCGGTGCCGAGATCATTCAGCTGGGTGACGCGCAGGTCAATTCCCGCGCCTATTGCTCGTCCTTCAACTTCAAGGGCGGCGACCAGCAGAAAAAGGTCTCGCTTCTGTCAGGGGGCGAGCGCAACCGCGTCCACATGGCCCGCCTGTTGAAAGAGGGCGGCAACGTCCTGCTGCTGGACGAACCCACAAACGACCTCGACGTCGAAACCCTGCGCGCACTGGAAGACGCGCTGGTCGATTTCGCCGGCTGCGCCGTCGTCATCTCACACGATCGCTTCTTCCTCGACCGGATTTGCACGCATATTCTGGCGTTCGAAGGCGACGCGCATGTGGAATGGTTCGAAGGCAACTTCGAGGATTACGAAGAGGACAAAAAGCGGAGGCTCGGACCGGACGCGCTTGAGCCCAAGCGGTTGAAACACAAGAAGTTTGCGCGGTGAGGGTTTGAACCACATCTCTAAGGACAGGAGTGAGTAGGCTTCGACCACACCGATTAAACCCACCTACACGAACTATGATGTTAAATCTGGGCCTTCCGTTGCCGCTTTTTGAGTACTGATGGTTCGACTATTTAGCTTCTGCCTAGGGTCAGGACCCATTGATTTCCGCATTGCGGCGTGATTCACGGTTCGAAAAACTAGCGGTGACCATGTCTGATCTTTTCTGGCTGACGGATGCGCAGATGGCGCGTCTTGAGCCCTTCTTCCCCAAGTCTC
>NZ_JAEDOX010000017.1 GCF_017872555.1 Ruegeria sp. HKCCSA071 | reverse complement strand
GCCGAAGTCGAAGCCCGCGTCCGCGCCCAGGTCGCTGACCTCTGCAACCGTTTCCCCATATACCCAAACCTGTAAGCGTTTAAAAAGAAAAGAAAACGGCGCTCTTAAGGCGCCGTTTTTTTGTTGTTTGAGCGATCGCCTCGACACAAGGAGATCAGGCTAAGCGTCAGCTTGGCAGCCTTCTGAAAGTCAGATCAAATCGCGCCACCACAGAAAGACAAGCAGTAGCGCTGTCAGAGCCAACAGGTTGAAAGCCAGCCCCCCCAGCAAACCAAGGAACCAGCCCCATCTGCGATCCGCAAGATTGATGCTTCCCAGATGGTCCTGCACCACATCCGACGCCCTGACGAGCTTGGGGGTATCCAGAATCAACCGCATCTTTGGGTGCGATGCCATCGCCTCGGACCGGGCAAGCACCATGGCCTGCCGGTATACCCGGCGCGGCAGACGTCGTTTTGCCTTGCGAATGGATGCCTCTAGCGTCTTGTCGCGCACGCCAAGCTTGGCACGCAGCAAGGCCACTGTCTCGGCGATCCGGGTCTGAATGTCTGGGTCCTGAGGCATGGGCTCTCTCCTGCCGCAGCAATCTAACCTGCGCCACAAAGACCTACAATGGGGCTGGTGATCCGCTGTTGGCGCTTGTATCACGCAAGCTATGCTGAACACGATTGTACATGGCGAACCGACCGCCCGCCCCCCACTGGTTATAGCACACGGCCTTTACGGATCTGCTCGGAACTGGGGCGTCATTGCCAAAAGACTTTCAGACGAACGGCAGGTTGTGGCGGTGGACATGCGCAACCATGCCTACAGCATGTGGGACCCGAGCCATGATTATCCCCATCTGGCACAGGATATCGCCAAAGTCATAGAACAGATCGGCGGCGTGGCGGATGTTCTTGGACATTCCATGGGCGGAAAGGCTGCCATGACGTTGGCTCTGCGGCACAATGGGTTGGTAAACAAGCTGGTGGTCGCCGACATCGCGCCGGTGCAATACGCGCACAGCCAAATCCAGTTCATCGAAGCCATGCGGGCTGTTGATTTTTCGCGCATCACCCGCCGGTCGGATGCGGAAATGCAACTGGCCGATCAAGGCGTTGAAAAAGCGTTGCAAAGCTTTTTCACCCAATCGCTGGATATCAAGGGAAAACGATGGCTGCTTAATCTGGATGTTCTTGCAGCCGAGATGCCAAAGATCATGGGCTTCCCCAAATTGGACGCCACATGGGATGGTCCCGCCCTGTTCCTGTCGGGCGAGGCGTCGGATTATGTCCTGCCAGAACACCGCCCTGCAATCCGCTCGCTGTTTTCCGGCGCGCGTTTTGCCAAAATACCCGGAGCCGGGCATTGGCTGCACGCCGAAAAGCCACGTGAATTCGAGGCGGCGGTCCGGGCGTTCCTGAACGCCTGATCAGGCGCCCCGGTATAGCCGCTGGGCCACCATCCAAGACACCGGAGCAGCGATCATCGCCCCAGCAACTGCGGCACCGACAATTGCGCTGACGGAAACCAATCCCGCAGACAGCACAGCGATTACGGCAGAACCAGAAATGGCAGTGGCGATCAGTGAATACAGCATGGCGGCAAGGCGAAACATGGTCGGGTGTTCCTTATGATGAGTTCCGGCCAAACATGTCTCGATTCGAATGTGTTTTGCATTGATTTGCATCAGATGCGGAAATCTGACGCTTCATGAACCTGTGATTTCGTGACTACCGTTGATCCGATCCGCCAGACCGCCAAGGGTGTGGAGCTTGTGATATCCCAAGTCTTTCGCCGTCAAAAGTACACACCCTCACTTTCACGCTTTTCCCAAAAGGATCAGAACGCGACTTGAGGTAGATGAACCAACGGCCTCAGGCACCTAGGTTATTGCTCGCGAAACGCGCGCGACATGCTGTCCGACACAGGTTTGGCGATATAGGCCGCAAAAGTTCGTTCTTCGGTTTGGATCATGATTTCCGCGGGCATGCCGGGGGTTGGAACAAAGCCGCTGACCCGGTGCAGTTCGTCCGGGGTAAGTGAGATGCGCGCCAGATAAACCTCTTTTGGAACGCCTGCCGCCTCTTCAAGCAGCGCGTCGGCTGAGATATAAAAGACTTCCCCGTACAGAACCGGTGTTGTGCGCTGATTGAGCGCGATCAGGCGGACAGAGGCGGTCTGCCCGGTTACCACACTATCAATCTCGGTGCGTGGGATTTGCGCCTCAATAATCAAGGGCGCATCGGCGGGCAGGATTTCCGCAATGGGTTCACCCGTTTCGATTACGCCACCCGGCGTATGGTAATGCAGGCGAACTACCGTCCCGGTCACAGGCGCCCGCACCACGGCCCGGTCCAGAACATTGCGGGCCTGACGGGATTTTTCGCGCACGCTTTCCAGATCGGCCTCGACCACGCCCAATTCATCCAGTGCAGCCTCGCGATAGGCGGATCGGGTGCGCGTAATCTGCTCCTGGTATTTCAGAAGCATCTGATTGATTTCAGCGGCCTCCGCCTGCAACCGCGCCTGCTGCCCTTCGGCTTCGGCCTGCACACGCCGGATCGTGTTCAATTCGCCCTTCCGAACCAGCCCTTTCTGGAAAAGCTGGTTCTTGGACTCGTATTCCTCCTGCAAGATTTCGGCACGTGTGGCCATGCTTTCCAATTGAGCTTCAAAGCCACTTGCCCGGATTTTCAATGCTTCCATGTTGCGTTCCAATAGCGCCACATCATTCAGCAAGGTCTTGCGCGACACATCAAAGCTGAGCATTTGACCGTCGAGAATGGCCATGACTTCCACGTCTTTAGAGGCCTCGACCAGATCTGGTGTAAAAACCAGACGATCCCGTTCCCCATATTCCGCCAGCAACCGCTCGGTCATCGCCTGCAAGCGCAATTTGCGGATGAACAGTTCGCGCTCATTGGCCTGGGCCGAGGTCTGATCCAGCGTCATCAGCACCTGGCCTGCCTGAACCGATTGCCCTTCGGTGACCTTGATGTCTTCGATGATCCCGCCTTCAAGATGCTGGACAATCTTGTTGCGCCCGGTGGCGACAAAACTGCCCTGCGCGATGACCGCCGCCGCCAGCGGAGCACTGAAGGACCACACTCCGAAACCGCCAAAACAGACGACCAGCATGATTATGCCGATAACAATGAAGCGGTTGATCGAGCGCGGAACTTCCGCATACCAGACGTCAGGTTCACCGGCAGAGTTTTTTACGGGTACGAGGTCATTCATGGTCAGCCTCCCTGTTGCCCTTCAATTCCGGTCCGTTTGCGCGGCCCGTTGATCTGCTGAAGAACCTGCTCGCGCTGACCGAACAGAGCGACGCGCCCATCGGTCAGCAACATGATCTTGTCGACCACGTTCAGCAGCGTTGGTTTCTGCGTGATGACGACCACGGTGATCTTGCTTTCGCGCGCCTGTTCAATGGCACGCGCCAATGCTTTGTCCCCAGCAACGTCAAGGTTCGAGTTCGGCTCGTCCAGCACCACCATTCTTGGATTTCCAAAAAACGCCCGCGCCAGCGCAATGCGTTGTTTCTGTCCGCCCGATAAAGGTGATCCATCAGCGGCCACCACGGTCTCATACCCCTGCGGCAGGGTCGCGATCATGTTGTGTACATCAGCCAGTACAGCGGCGTCGTGGATCTGTTCGTCCGTGGCATCGGCTCGCATCCGGCCGATATTGTCCTTGATGGTTCCGGGGAACAGCTGCACATCCTGTGGCAGATAACCGATGCTTTCGCCGAACTGGCGCGGGTCCCAGTTGCGGATATCCATCAGGTCCAGCCGCACACTTCCCGACGTGGGCAGAACGGACCCGACAAGGGTCTTGCCCAAGGTGGTTTTGCCCGCACCGGAATTGCCGATAATCGCCAGTGTTTCACCGGGGATGAGTGAAAAGGTAATCCCGTTCAGAACCACACGTTTGGTTCCACCGGGGACATAGAGCAACCGCTCAACATCCAACCGCCCTTCAGGTCGCGGCAGGCGCAACTTCTCATGTTGCAGGGCCGAGGTTGACAGCAGCGCCTTGATCCGCCCATAGGCCGCGCGCGTCAACAGGTAACTGTTCCACCCCTCAATCGAACCTTCGATGGGCGCAAAGGCGCGCCCGGCAATGATCGAGGCCGCGATCACCATGCCGCCGGTAATCTCTCCCTGCAGTGCCAGAAATGCGCCCCATCCCAAAATGCCAATCTGTGTCAGCAGACGAACAGCGCGCGAGATCGCCGCGAAGATCACGTTACGGTCCTGCGCGCGTACCTGCCAGGTCAGGGATTGGGCCGTGTCCCGCCCCCAGATCCGCACCGCCTCGGGGATCATGGCCAAGGCGTTGATGATCTGGCTGTTGCGCGACATGGAATCCAGATGCAGGTTCGCCATGGACTGCGCTTTGTTCGCCTCGGCAAAGGGTTTGGCTGTCATTTTCTGGTTGATCAGCGCAATCGTCATCAGGATCAGCGCCGTCACCACGACAATCATGCCCAGTTGCGGGTGCACGAGAAAGATCATCAATATGAACAGCGGGGCGAATGGCACGTCCAGAAACGAAATCAATGTGCCCGAAACCAGAAAACCGCGCAGTTGCTGCAAATCGCCAAGAGTCTGATATTCGCGCCCGTTTCCGTGCAAGGACGCGTGCGCAGCCGCACTAAGCACCGGTGCACCTAAACGAACGGCAACCTCGACACCGGTTCGCATCAGCGTAAACCGCCGCACCGCATCAAATGCAGACTGAAAAATCACAGCCCCGGCGACGATCGCCGTCAACATGATCAGCGTATCCAAGGACCGGCTGGTCAGAACTCTGTCACTGATCTGAAACAGGTAGATCGGGATCGACAGGATCAGAATATTGGTCGCGCAGGTCAGCACCAGAACAAATGCCAGGTTACGCCGGATCGCCCGGATCGAATCCCGCAATGTGCGCTGGAAATCCTCGGGCGGGGTGCGCTTGTGAAAGGTTTGGGGTGGCCCGTTCCTGTCACCGCCGCCGGAATTTGTCCGCAACAGTGGCTGGTTTGCCTTGGCCTCGATCGTCGCGCCCATGTGATCCGCGCCGGACGTGCGCGCAGAGGGGGTCTTGCGCGCTGTCGTTTCGTCCGCGGTTGCATGGTCATGGCCGTCAGCATCAGCCACCCCGTCACCACCGCCCGCAATGTCCTTGTCTTGCACGGGCTGCGGCGGCGCACGCCGATGGGGAGGTTCAGCGCGCGGTTGTTCACATGAGTGTTTCTGGTCTTTGGCCGATTTCAACGTATCGTTTTCGACCGGCCGGGTTTGATCTGGTTCAGGCACTCGGAACTCCTGCGTCAGATGCAGTCGGGTAGAGGCACCTGTGGCCCGATTTGCAGGATCTGCCCCCGGCTCGGCACCCTGACGCTTCAGACCCAACCCGCCTTGCCTGTCCAGCGGGCTGGATAAAGGATGGCGGCGCGACGAAAAAACAAACGACATTTAGAAACCTTCTGGTCACTCGGTAAAATTCTTGAGGGGATCAGGCCAGCATGGTTTGCAGGCCGTCGTCAGGTGTTGTTGGATCAAGAGCCGGGGCATTCAGCGCCAGAGCCGCATCCGGTTGCGCGACGGTCATGTCACCCATGATGGCGGCAATTGCCTCATTGGTCATCGCGGTAATCTCGTCGTTGTCCGGCATGTCGATCAGGCTGGCCTGATGCAACAGCAGATCGGAATACGAACCGTCACCTGCCATGACTGTCGAGTCCACACCCATCTTGGTCAGATGCGCGGAGTTCAGCATGGCATTGCTGCCTGCGACAACCTCGGCCCCGGCAGCATTCGGGCCCGACAGGTCAATATCATCCTGATCCAGCATCATCGTGACCTGATTGACGATGTTCACCTGCATAAGATCTCCGTCGATCCTGAGGACGCGCAACTGCTCCATCCCGGCGAACATCGGATCATTCAGAAGCGCGTCTTCCAACGCGCCCATGTCCATTTCCTGTATGGCCAGCGCGTCAGCCATATTCTGTTGCATATCCTGGTGAACGTCCTTGCCGATCGTTTTGACCGACGCGTCATTCATGAGCAGGTTTTCATCACCGTCCATCATCGACGCGGGTACTCCACCGTTGATGATGTCGTCATCCATAAGGGCCATGGACTGAACCAGCATATCGACTGAGATCATGTTTCCGCCGATCATGATCAGATCGTAATAGCTGCCCAGCTGCACGATATCGGCGACATTGTACATTTCGTTGTCGCCCAGCGCGTAAAGCGTGGATGTAGCTGAAATTTCTGTTTGAATGTGATCGATATCGGTAGCGTCAATAAGCTGGTTGATGAAATTCGCGACCACCAGATCGCCGTGAACCCAGTCCACAACAACATATGCGGGCTGGCCGCCTGTTCCGTCGGCGTTGTCCAGCCAGGCGGCCTCTTTGCCTTCGACTTCGATCACCGAAGACTGAACCAGGTTGGTACCGCTTCCGGCATTCATGGCACCCACGTCCCAATCGGAAACAAGCGCGACCTGACTGATGACCGTCAGATTGACAGCCTGCCCGCCTACAACAATGTACGGAGCATCCACCCAACCAATTGTCGCGGACACTGCATTGATCGCCAGGTTGCCACCGGTCACCACCAGATGCCCGTCGTCAAAATCGGGATCCCTGGACTGATCCCATTCGGCAGGCAACGGCGTTTCCGCTTCATCGCCAGTCGCCTCATCCGGCTGATGGAAAGCGGGCAGCAGGTCGGTCCATTCAGGTGCTTCGGCCATGTGCTCGCCATTGACGATCACACCCAGGGCATCATCGCCATGGAACTGATACACGGTGACGCCATCCACATCCCCGTTCATCGGATTCAGCATCTGTTCGGCCAGTGCCTCGACCATCTCGATTGACTGGTAGTCCGCGAGTGAAAATGACGGGCTTGCCACGGCATGAAGGGACAACGCCATGTCCAGCATCTGCTCACCTTTCGCGATCAACGCGTCCGTGTCGCGAAATTCACCCTCGCCCACCGTATCGTTGTCACGCAGGAAAACCTTTTGCATGGTGTAACTTACCGCAGACCCCAACGGCACGTTGTCCGGCTGCAGAATGACGAGTGTGGGAACGGATGATGGTCCAATCGTGTCGTCTGGGACAAAACGCTCGGAAACCGGCCCATCTCCACCAAGGATAATCACCGATTCATGCACAGGCCCCTTCGGCGCGTCTGGTAGCGGCAGGTTAGGTTGAGGTGGGGCAAAATTGTATGGGAGGAGCTTGTACTCGCCCACCGGGATATCAAGGTCGGCCCTGATGTGGATCGCAGCAGGATCGTCCAGCCCGTCAATTTCGGCTTTTCGCCTCAGGGCGGTGAATTCGTCATACTGGTCCCGCAGCCGGGCTTGTTCGATCGTAAGTTCAAATGCTCCAACAAAATGCGCTATCGTTTCCGTAATTGCGTCAAGGGCCATGTCGGTCATCCTTTTTCACCCGCACCGGCCAGAATTTCCGCTTTGGGTTCAGTTGGGCCGGGGCCACTGCTCGCGGCCCCGGCATTTTCGAAAATAGCGAGGCCCGATAATGCGGGCCTCGCCTTATGACTTATGCGTCGTTGTCGTCGCTTGCGTAGGACGAGGTCATCGAACCACCGACCATGGTCGTGTCGACCGAGTTGCCAAGCACGTTGGCGCCCATGACGATCGACTGGTTAAAGGCCGAGGTGTCGACAACAGCCGCTGCCGAGGCATAGGACTCGCCGGTCACGATACCATCACCACCGTTGTTCGAGCCCCAGTTGCCAGCGTTGCCGCCTGCACCCCCGTCACCCGAATAGGCACCAGCCGCGCTGCCGCCCGTGATGGTTCCACCCATGGTGTCACCGGACATGGCTGTACCGGTCGAGTATCCGCTGGCTCCGCCATTTGCGGCGGACGCGCCACCGGCACCACTCGCACCTGAACTGGCCGCACCGGTCGCATCGCCCGAACCGGTCGATGTGGCATCGTTATCGGACATGCCCGAACCACCGTATCCGGCGATTGCTTCAGCCAGGCTGTCGGCGGCTCCGTTTGTATCGGCATCACCGAATACATCCGCCGCTCCGCCATCACCGGCGGTATTGGCCGCATCAGCAGATCCGGCACCGTTGCCCGAAGACGTGGATGTGGGCGTCGTTGTGCCGCCTGCTCCGCCGTCACCGTCTGCTGCAGATGTACCAGAACCCGCTGCGTCCGCTGTGCCGTTGGCCGAATTTGATCCGCCATCACCACCGCTGCCATCCGTGTTCTGCGAATTGCTGGATGCACCGTTCACGTCACCTGGGCTTTGGTTGATATCAGGCCCGCTTGCGGACTGGTCGCCAACACCCTGCGCATCCGAATCCGCGTCGGCAGTTCCACCGGAACCATCGCCGCCCGAACCGTCACCGCCTGAGCCATGGCCACCAGAGCCATCGCCGCCCGAACCATCGCCACCAGTTCCGTCACCGCCGGTTCCGTCACCGCCTTCGCCCGCTTCGGCATCAACCATGCCTAGCTCTTCCTGCAGGGCCATGATTGCAGCTTCGACCATAGCGGCAAATCCGCCTTCGCCGTCACCGCCGGTACCGTCACCGCCCGTGCCGTCGCCACCGGATCCTTCACCACCGGTCCCTTCGCCGCCAGAGCCTTCACCGCCGGTGCCAGGTCCGCCAGTTCCATCAGCCGAGCTGTCCGCACCACTGTCAGCGCTGCCCTCTGCTGCGTTGCTGCCGGCAGTCGCATCATTGGCTTCGGTTGTGCTGTCACTGGAATTCGACGACGAACCGTCTGTCGAAGCGCTGCCGTCACCACCGTCGGAACCTTCGGCGTCTACGTCATTCCCGGCCAGACCAAAGCCCGTGCCGCTCGAGTCGGAATCGCTGTCGCCGCCATCGGCGCTGCCCGAGGCATTCGAGCCAGACAGACCAAGGCCCAGCCCCAGACCAAACGAATCTGCGCTTCCGCCGTTACCGCCGGTTCCGTCACCGTCAACGCTTGTGCTGCCGTCGTTGTCAGCAGAAGACGAACTGTCAGCGTCGCCGCCGTCTCCGCCGGTGCTGTCACCGTCAGCCCCTGCGCCGGACAGGCCGACACCAATGCTGGCGTTATTTGCGTCACCGGTATCACCGCCTGCGCCGCCACTCGAATCCGCGTCGGCGCTGCCGGTATCGCCACCGGCACCAAACGCATGGCTGCCCAGCGTGGTCGAGTCTGCCGAACCACCATAGCTGGTACCACCGTCGCCCGAATCTCCACCGTTGGACTTGACGCCGATACCTTCTTCAGCGTTGGCGGTACCGCCATAGGCGCTACCATTCTGATAGAAACCGGAATTGTTCGAAACTGACGCCGATTCCAGCGTGTCGTCATCGCTCAGGCTAGCCACCTGACTGTTGACGGCCGCCATCGCGGTTCCCGCACCATCCATTGAGATATCGACATTCATGTCATCGCCAGGATCATAGTTCAGATCACGGCCTGCAGTTATTACGTCGCCAACCGACGCGTTATCTCCGAAGTCCAAATCAACCTGATCGTCATCGCGCGGAATCCACTCTCCGCCACCAAAGTCGATATTGATCGCATTGCTGTTCGAATTGTCGTTGGTGTTATCTCCGGCATTGAGCGTCTGGTCCTGATCCTGACCTTGATCCTGATCCTGGCCCTGATCTTGACCTTGGTCCTGGCCCTGATCTTGACCTTGGTCCTGGCCTTGATTTTGGTCCTGACCCTGATCGTTGGAGTTTTCGACAGTCTGGTCCTGCTGCTGCTGTTGAGCAGTCAGGTCGGCTTCGACAAACGCCTCATCAATCGGGATTTCGACATTAACCGGAGCTTCCAGGTTCTCGACATTAATTTCGTCGACGGTCGTTACGTTTGTATTATTCACATTACGTCTCATGACAAATTCCTATTTCTGGAACGCCAGACCGCCATTCATCTAAAAAGCGGCATCAGGCGAGGTTGAAACAAAAATATCCGCGCAGCGCATAAACGCGCTGAATGCGGTCAGTGGAAGTTTCTAAATGGCCACCTCCTTTCCCGGCTAAGCCGAAAGCGCGGCGGTTCATGAAGCTTGCTAAAATACGCAATGACCGGCGCGACAGGGACAGGTGCTTCGACAATTGAAGCCCAGCCATGTTCGCAGCGACGCACGCCCTCGCCTAGCTAGTCGAAAGTTTTGAGGTAGTTACCACCTTGTTTTTATTACTTACTTTTAGAACACACCACAGTTTGCGCACGTCTACCCCGCAAGACCCACCCATAAAAAATCGCAACAAAATAATTCAATTGTTTCCGCCGGTTGCACAAAAATCAAAGCGAAAACCTAACCGAAAGTTCTATGACGCAGGCCATTGAACAACTCCTCCCGGTTGTGGGAAACCATGCTTTCGAGTATAATAAAAGTTAATTACCTATTTGATTAGTTAACTATTTTAGACCGCCAGAATTCAAATTAGCGTTTTTGGTTGACCCTGTTTGCGAGGGAATGTGATGAGTGCGTCATTGATAGAAGAAACTGCCAATCAGGATCTTTATTCAGAAGATTTTTCGGTTGTCTTTATTGGAAAAGAATTATTCTACTCCAATCAGACCCTAAGAAGCGTTCAAACTGAATTCGGGGTTTGCGCTCAGCGGTTCGAAACCATCGAATCCATGAACGGCCGCACACCCGGTTGCAGCAAGATTATTGTTGTTGACCAGATGATGCTTGAAGACCTGTTGGCGCGACCTATGGCCTATACCAAAAGTACGGGATCCGGCTGTCTCGCATTTGCCTATCGCAAAGAAGAATCGGCCCGGCACATGTTTGAATCCTGGGATCGCGCGCAGTTCGGCGAAGTTGGATTTCTGCCGATGAATGTGGCGCCCGATGCCTGGCGCGCCATCCTCAGGCTGCTGATGCATGAAGAACTGTACCTACCCAGCTTCCTTGCCGATTGCGCCACATTCCTGGGCCAGCGCACGCGGGGCATCCCAGCCCGTCCAGCGACAAGCGCACCTAACGGAGTCGATCAAAAGTCGCGGTATCTGAAGCTGACGCGTCGCGAGAAGCAGGTCCTGCAACTTGTCTCGCAGGGCAAAAGCAACAAGTTGATCGCGGCCAAACTGGGAATTACGGAACACACGGTCAAACTGCATATGCACAACGTGGTTGGCAAGATCGGCGTCAGCAACCGCACCGCTGCCGCGCATTTCTATTATGAGGTTGCGCCGCACAAGGCGCAGCACTCCGCTGTTGACTGATACGTTCGAAGCCCGGTTCGATCGCCTGATCCTTCTGGTTGGCAGGCTGAACTATATGTGGACCAACACCGAAAGCCTGTTGATCCACCTGATCGCTGGCCTTTCCGGAACGTCGAAAGACGTGGCCGTCATTATCTTCCTGACCCTGAACACAACCCGCGCGCGTATTGATCTGGTCGAACGGCTTGCCAAGATGGAGGGAAGGCCCGCGCAGGTTCGCGACCCGATCCTTGAACGCACGCAACGGCTCAGCAAGCTTTCGGGCATCCGAAACAAGTATAACCACTGCATCTATTCATTCGATCAGGAGAGCGGAAACCCGAAAACGATCCTGATGCGGATTGCTGACCGCAAGACCGATATAAAACTGGGTCGCGCGGATACGGTAGATGATGACGCGCTTCGCGAAATCGAAGCGGTCGTCAACCAGCTTTCAGCCGCGAACCAGGATATCTGGAGGCTGATCCGGGAATTGGGGTATCCGGTATAGGCCGGGTCATGAATAGGACGCCATGACGACGTAGTCTGCGCTTCACTGCATGTGCGGTCCCGAAGACGCGCAACCCGGGCGGTGGAATGTTCCTGTCGAAAGTGCCTGGTGCGGGCGGTGGGACTCGAACCCACACGGGCATACGCCCTTCAGATTTTAAGTCTGATATGTCTACCATTCCATCACGCCCGCACGGCGCGGCCCTTTCGGACAGTGCAACGTCCTTACAAGCACAACGAGATGATAACAATGTGCTTTGACCCGCAAGGTCAGGAAAATTAGCTGAAAGCCCCGGTGGCGGCAGGAACAAATCCGGCCTTGTCAGTCCAGATGATAGGACAGGAACCGTTCTGTCCCGCCGGCACTAAACCCCCATTGTGCTTTGACACCAAAAACTTCTGAAACGGTTTCCAAAGACAAGGCTTGTTCGGGCGGGCCAAGAGAAACCAGCCGCCCTTTTGATAAAACAGCCACCCGGTCACAGGCCATCGCCTGATTCAGATCGTGGAGTGCCATCACTGTCGTCACTTTTAGAATTCGAACACAGTTCAGGATCGACAGTTGGTGATGAATGTCCAGATGGTTGGTCGGTTCGTCCAAAAGCAAAAGGCCCGGTTGCTGAGCCAAAGCGCGTGCAATGTGCAGTCGCTGGCGCTCTCCTCCCGACAATGTCGCCCATTCTCTGTGTGCCATATCGGCCATTTCCACGGTTTGCAGGGCTTTGTCGACTTGCCAGGTGTCTTCGGCGCGCCAGGGCCTTAAGGCCGACAGCCAGGGCGTGCGGCCCAGTTCGACCACGGAACGTGCGGTCACACGCTCGGCTGTATCAGCCTGTTGTTCAACGATGGCAATCCGTTGGGCAATCTGTCTGCGCGACAAGTGCGAAACGGGATGGCCCGCTATGACGACTTTTCCCGAAACCGGACGTGCCAAACCCGCCAGTAGGCGCATCAGCGTTGATTTACCCGAACCGTTGGGTCCGACCAAAGCCAGCGTTTCTCCGGGCTCCACGACAAAGGATACGTCTGACAATAAAGTCTTGCCGCGAACGGAATATGTCAGGTTCTGCGCCTCGATCTTCATCGGGCGCTCCTCTGGCCGCGCACAAGAATTACGGCAAAGGCAGGCGCACCGATCAGGGCGGTGACCACCCCAATCGGCAGAACCTGACCCGGGATGATGATGCGCGACACGATATCTGCACCGATCAGGAAGACCGCTCCGATCAAGGCGGCTGTTGGGATAAGCCTGCGATGTCCCGACCCCACAAGGAACCGAGCGGCATGAGGGATGACCAGCCCGACAAAGCCAATGGATCCGACGATCGAGACCATGACAGCTGTTGTAAGTGCGGTCGCAAAGATCAGGGTTGCCTGCACCCGCCGGACTGGAACGCCCAGCGAGGCCGCTGAATCAGAGCCGAAAATAAACGCATCCAGTGCTCTGGCGTGAAAGCGGCAAATGAGCCAACCGGCAAGTGCCACCGGAACGGCCAGATACACATCTGGCCAACGGACGCCGCTGAGGTTTCCCATCAGCCAGAACATAATCCCGCGCGCCTGATCGGCATTGGCGGATTTGGCAATAACGAACGCCGTCAGCGCATTGAACAATTGAGACCCGGCAATTCCCGCCAAGACGATCTGCGCCGTCGCAGCCCGCCCGCCCCCTGCGCCAGCGGCACGAGCCAGTAGCGCGACAAAACCAAAAGCCAAAAGCGCGCCATTGAACGCGCCAAAAGACAGCGACAAAACCCCACCGCCCAAACCAGCGATGGTAACAGCCACGGCACCCGTCGAGGCCCCGGCAGAAATGCCCAAAATGTAAGGGTCAGCCAACGGGTTTCGCAGCAAAGCCTGCAACACAACCCCGGCGACGGCCAGACCAGCGCCGCAGGACGCAGCGACCAGAGCGCGAGGAAGCCGATAGCTCCAGATAATACCCTGATCAATGGGGTCGACGGGCAGGTCCGCTCCGGCCAGCTTGTTGGCCAGAACGGACAGAACCAAATCGGGCGACAGCGAGGTTTCCCCGATCATCGCGCCCGCAAGGACCGCCGCAATCAACAATGGCACAGTAAGGCACGCAGCCTTGAAACCCTGCCGAAAGATTGCGGCGACCTCGTTCACAGGTTGTTTCCGATGGTATCCAGCTTCTCGGCCAGATCCTCCAGTGCCGGGATTGCGCGGATGGTGGCGTCCATGGCCTGCGCATCCATAATGACGATCCGATCATTTTTGACCGCATCCATCTGGCTGGTCACCGGATCAGTGCGCAGGAACTCCAGCTTTTTCAGGTAGTCGTCCGCAGCAAAACGACGGCGGTCCATCTTGGCAATCACGATCATTGTCGGATTGGCCTTGGCAATGGTTTCCCAGCCCACTGTCGGCCATTCTTCATCCGTCTCGACGACATTGCGGATGCCCAATGTGCTCATCATGTATCCCGGTGCGCCTTTTTGTCCGGCCACAAACGGATCGCTTTCCATTTCAGGAGAGGAAAACCAGAACACGGCTGACACGTCGTCCAGCTTCACGGCTTGCGCCTTGGCGACGGCTGCGGCTTCGCGGGCCTTATACTCAACAACCAGGTCCGTGCCGCGTTCGGACACATCAAAGGCTGCCGCCAGTTCTTCGATACCCTGATACAGCGTATCGGTCGAGAACGCTTGCAGGCGGGTGCCATCGCCGCCGACCGTATTGTCTTTGCCGACGCAATCCGCAGGCATCACGTAAGTTGGAATACCCAGTTCGTGAAATTGCTCACGCGTGGCGACGATGCCCTCGGGCCCGACATGCCATTCATATTGCGCTGCGACCAGTCCCGGCCGCTTGGCAACCACGCTTTCAAAGCTGGGATCATTATCTGCCAGACGCTCTACCTTGGCATTCACCTCGGCATATTCAGGCAGCACCTCGTTGAACCAGACCGAGGTTCCAAGAACCTGTTCGCCCAACCCCAGCGCATAAAGCACCTCGGTCGCGGCCTGGCCGACCGTGACTGACGACGTCACCGGAGCGTCAAACGTGACCGAGTGACCGCAGTTTTCGATGGTTAGGGGAAAGTTTCCTTCGGCGACAGCGCTGGTAGCCAGCAAGGAAAGGCCAATCAGGCCAGTGCGTAGAAACATGACAATCGATCTCCATGTGTCAATGACCAGAGAACGGGTGAATGGGCATTTACCGAAGCAACAGACGCTTTTCTGCCTGCTGTAAGCGCAGAGTGGAGTACAGCCCGCCCAGCGCGTTTCTTCGGCAACCTCCCCGGACAACCCCGCCCGGTGTGTTTCGGTTTCATACCGGCAGGTCTCCTGACTGACGGGTCTTTGTCTGTCCTGTCTTCCCAGACCCAAATGGCCCAGTGACGGAAATGGACAGCGCTCGCCGCCTACAGTTGCGGGGGCAGTTCCGGTTGGCACCAAAAGGCACCTCGGATTCCCTCTTAGCCACATCGGGACCGGTAAAACGCGGGTACCTTAACAGTTACCCTGCGGCAAGAAAAAACTCGGGTGTATCCCGCAGATTTTCTTGGAGCAATAAGCCACGCTACAAGACCGCGCTTTTTGTTTTCTCAACGGACTACAATTGAAGATTCCAGGTGGATTCTTGTTACGTTTTGGGTAACGCCAGCAAAGTGCCCGTGACGTCACTTTTCGTCGCGGCCCAGTCCACTGATCTCATCCAACACACCGGCCGCCTTCAAAACGGTTTCTTGCGAATTTCGAGCGGAGGGGTTCTAGCACCTAACCCGGTGGACAGACTGTGATTCACGTGTTTGCGTTTAAGTGTATTAAGAGTGCCCTTATCTGTGTTCCAATTTCCGGGCTAAAAACCCAATGAAATAAGGAAACAAAGGCTCTGAGGTGATGATAATGGTGCCCCCACACGGCATTGAACAAGTGATGCATACTGCGTCAACAGACACCAAAGACCCAAACTACCATATTTAAAAATAAGCAATATTTCCCTCATGTTCGTCTACATGCCCCAGAATGCCTCTTGAAAGCATTGAAAAATCAGGGGATAAAACGGGGGATACGCGGCACCACGAGGGGGATATGGCTGGAGGTCTCTACAAGCTAAGTGCTCAGCGGGTTAAGAAGACTGGACCGGGCAAGCACAGTGACGGAGGCGGGCTGTATCTTTACCGCCTGTCGTCGGGTGACCAGTGGGTGTTTCGGTTCACTATCTCAGGTGGACGCAAGGAAATGGGCTTAGGCGGTTACCCCAGCGTATCTCTGGCGCAGGCCCGTGAAATGGCAGACGCCTATCGCGGAATCGTCAAACGTGGCGGCAATCCAATAGAGTTACGCAACGCAGAGAAAGCGCAGGCGGCAGCAGATCAAGTCGCCAGTGACCCTAAAGCTCGTGAAAAGCGCTTGCTGAAGAACATCGCGCCCGCAGCCTTTGAGGCCCGCAAGGCACAGCTTAAAGGCGATGGTGAAGCGGGGCGTTGGTACAGCCCGATTAAGACGCACATACTTCCTGCGCTTGGCGAAAAGCCGGTCGAGGATATTACAGGTACCGTCATTGCTGATGCTCTGCGCCCGATTTGGCACACCAAGACTGACGTAGCCAGAAAGGCAATAACTCGGCTCAAGGCTTGCCTGAGATATGCTAGCGCCAACAGATACGAGATTGACCGCCACGCGATAGACGATGCCCGCGAACTGCTGGGCAAACAGGTGCATAAGGCGGAGAATATCCCCTCAATGAACTGGCGGGACGTTCCCGCGTTTTATCAAGGCCTGGAAGGCGGCGGCAAGGTTCAATTGGCTCTGCAATTGTTGATCCTGACCGGGCTGAGGTCCAAGCCGATCCGCTTTGCGCAGTTTGACCAGATAGACGGCAACGTATGGACAATCCCAGCGGAAATGGTGAAAGGGCCGCGCGGCAAGACAGATGATTTCCGGGTGCCTCTGACGGCAGAAGCGATGCGTATTGTTGAACTGGCTGAAAAGACCGCCCGCGATGGATATCTTTTCCCCGGAGTCCGGAAGGGTGTAATCAGTGACGCCAGCATGTCCCGCCATATGGAGCGATTGGAACTGCATGCCCGGCCTCACGGTTTTCGATCCAGTTTCCGCACTTGGGCGGATGAGGCCACAAATACAGGCTATGAGATAAAGGAAACCGCGATTGGTCATAAAGTCGGGTCAGCGGTTTCCCGCGCCTACCAGAGATCCGACTACTTTGAAGAAAGGCTGTTGTTGGCCGAGCGCTGGGCGTCACATCTGACCGGAGGAAAGGCAGTTGTGATTCCGATTCGAGGGGCAACGAATGCGTAGAATCACACAAATACCTCGCAGTGTTCCTAGGCACGTATGCGATGTTTTTGTTGGTTATGCACAATTATTCCCAAATCTTTTTTCCCAATGTGTAACATCATCATATTGTGCCGTGCGTTACCGGGGGGTATGTTGATAGTGCAACTCAGTACACGAAATGGGATGCAAATGAGCGCAGAGAACCGCCGCAGTCGCCAAACGTAGACGGCTCATCTGCTTCACCCGAAACCTAAAAGAAGGCCCGGAATAGAATATACGGCGTGGAAAAATCGGAATTCACCAATAGTAAAAATTGGCTCTTCCATCGTCCGCCTAGTTCAAGGGACTCACGTCCCTTGGTGTCACACCCTATAAGTACGTCTCGATGAAAAATTTTTCAACACGAAAGTTCTCTGAGAGCGTACGCGAGTCACGTAGGGGGCGCCCTTAAGTGGCTCCAAACAGTGGTTGTTCTTTTCCGGGCCTTCTGCCAGCAACGAGGTATAACCCATGGCAGAACCGAAAACGCAGGCCGTTAACCTGATCCGGCTAAAGGACGCGATTGAGCGTTACTCATTGAGCCGTTCTACCTTCGACCGTCTCGCCCATAGTGGCGCGATTACCAAGTATCCCGCCGGTCGGGTTACATTCGTGGATTCGCATCAGATTGATGCGTGGATCATGGGTCAGCGCCAGAGCGCATAACGAAACCCGCGCCACAATGGGGGCAACCATTGGACACGGTCGATTTCGTTGTAACAGTAACGGCTTACGACGCCCTCAATGTACCGTGTTCTCCCCCTTCGTGCAAGAAGGATAGAACAATTGAAACCGACCAAGAGCAGTGAAAAGAAGGCATATCGCCTATCTAAAACCACCCTGACCAAAGAGCCCCGCAACACGCTGTACGTTCAACGTTGGGCGGACCTGCCCGCGCTGACGGATATGGCCGAGTTTGCAATCACAAACACTGATGGCAACAGCCACTCTATCCACATCAACAAAAACACGCGCCGTGTATTTGAGGCACTGTGGAAGAGCCCAATTTATTGCGCCTCGCGTTGCAGGATCAGCCACTACGTCAACCTGCTCCGTCATGAGTATAATGTGGAGATTGAAACCGACCGCTACAGCAATGACCCAGACACAGGCCGTCTAACATACGGCGTATTCCGGTTGGTCAGCAAGGTTCGCCGCATCCAGTCAAGCGGGGTGTAGGCATGATTACTATTCCGAAAAACACAAAGGAAGAAATCAGACTGACCCGCGAAGACTTCATGGGGTGTGACGTTGTGAGTGTTCGCGTCTGGTATCTGGCGAAGGACGGGGAGAAGTACCCGACCAAAAAGGGGGTGGCTTTCAAGGCCTCCCTTCTACCTGACATTCAGGCTGCTTTGGCGAAACTTGCTATTCAGGCGGTGCAGCCATGACCGTTTATGACGCTAGCCCCTTAAAACGCCGCAGGGCGTCCAAAGCAGAAATGGAAGAGCGTGCTGCATTCTTGATTCAGTATGCAAACGAACATGGTCCCGTGACAACGCGGGGCCTGTATTACCAAGCCGAAGTTGCCGGGTTGCCGGGGATCGACAAGACCGAAAAGGGCTATTCGAAAGTTCAAAGGCAAGTCCTGGCTCTACGCCGCGTCGGACGTATGGGCTATGACCTCATTGCCGATGCAACCCGCTATATGCGCCGCCCCCGGACTTTTGATGGGTGGGAAAACGCTCTGTACGAAACAGCCCGGATGTATCGTAAGTCCCTCTGGGCAGATTCCGACACTGAGGTTGAAATATGGATTGAGAAATCGGCACTGGCCGGTGTCGTCTTTCCTGTGACCTCGGAATATGACGTACCGTTGATGCCTAGTGGCGGCTTTACTTCCGAGACATTTGCGCACGATGCGGTTGAGCGACTGCGCGGAACCGGCAAGGCACTGGTTGCTTATGCGCTTTATGACTTCGACCGCAGCGGCATGGATGCAACCAACTCACTCCGGGAAAAGGTTGAGCGGTTCGGGCGGGAATACAATGTCCCGGTCAGTTTTTATCAACTCGGCTTGACTGTTGAACAGGTTGAGGAACTGGACCTGCCGACACGACCGCCCAAACGCACTTCCAAGGCGGATCAACGCTGGCCCTATCCCTATGCAGCCGAGCTGGATGCAATTCCGCCTGACGTACTGCGTTCCATGGTGCGGAATGCAATCGAACAACATCTGCCCGCGCGCGAATTGGAGCAGATGAAACGAGTTGAACAGATGGAGCGGGAAACCCTGTTCCAGTTTGTCGGGGAGATGCAGTCATGAACGCTGAAACCGTGACATTCGAACTCGGTGGCGTCTGGCGCAATGGGCGGGGCTCTGCGCCCTGCCCTGTCTGCCAACCCGAACGACGCAAAGACCAGACTGCACTGTCTATCTCGGAATCCGGCGGCAAGCTGCTGCTGTACTGCTTCAAGGGCGGCTGTGGCTTCAAGGACATTGCCGACGCTGCCAACGTCCCCGCCAGTTCAGCACGGATCGATCCGCAGGCACAGCGCGAAGCGGACAAAAACCGCAAGGCATACGAGGAAAACAAGCTGAAGCAGGCGCGAGGGATCTGGGAAGCATCCCACCCCATCGAGCGCACCAAAGCCGAGGCCTATCTGCGCGGGCGCGGTATCACCTGCCCCCTGCCCCCTTCTCTGCGTTTCGCCCCGGATATCTTTCATGGCCCGTCAACGTCTTGGTGCATGGCTTTGGTGGCTCAGGTCACGACCGGAGGCATTCACAGGACGTACTTCGACAAAAAAGGGGTTCGCGTCAGCAAAAGTCCAAAACTGATGCTGGGGCCATGCTCTGGCGGCGCTGTGGTGCTGTCAGAGGCCGTAGGGCCGCTTGTAGTGTGCGAGGGCATCGAGACAGGTTTATCCCTGCTTTCAGGCATGCTCAGCGGCCCTGCTACGGTGTGGGCCACGCTCAGCACCTCGGGAATGAAGGCCCTGCGCCTCCCCAAAAAACCGGGGGCGCTGATTATCGCAACAGACGGAGACCCAGCGGGACGGGAAGCGGGCGATAAACTCGCCTCTCGGGCTCATGCCCTTGGCTGGACTGTATCGATGATGCCCGCACCAGACGGACAGGATTGGAATGACGCCCTGATAGAGGGAGCAGTAAAATGACGACAACAGCAGAACAGGCAATTGTGCAATTCACCCCTGACACTGATGATGTTGCTATCCTGGAGTTAGCAACCATGCCGGTCATCGAATACGAGCGGTGCCGCGAAGCCAAGGCCGAGGAACTGGGCATTCGTGTATCGGTTCTGGATAAGCTGGTCGAAAGCAAGCGACCCAAAGAAGAACCAAAGTCAGTTTCAATTGTTGATGAAGTCGATCCTTGGGAAACCCCGGTATCTGGTGAGGAACTTATCAAAGAGGTTCTGGGCACAATCCACCGCTTTTGCGTTTTGCCTGATTACTCCGATATCGTCATGGCGTTCTGGGTGCTTCATGCACATGCACATGACGCTGCCGATATCTCGCCAATCCTGGCCTTCACCAGCCCGGAAAAGCGTTGTGGCAAAAGCACCGCCCTTAATGTGGTGTCGGTGATGGTGCCGAAGCCTATCCACACGGTCAATACAAGTGCAGCGGTCGTGTTTCGGGTAATGGATGCTTATCATCCAACGGTGTTGATTGATGAAGCTGACACCTTTCTTTCGGACAAGGATGAACTTCGCGGCATTCTCAATGGCGGGCACAACAGGTTGACCGCCAAGGTGTTGCGGACGGTAGGGGATGACCATGAGCCGCGCGCCTTCTGTGCATGGGCTCCAAAGTGCATCGCCATGATAGGCAACCTGCCCGACACCTTGGAGGATCGGGCGCTTGTTGTCAGACTCCGCCGAAAGCAGCCGGGGGAAGTGGTTGAGCGCTTTCGTGGAGACAGGATTCAGCAATTTGTTCCGCTCTGCCGAAAAGCCGCGCGCTGGGCGCAGGACAATGCGGATGCGCTGCGTGGGCTGGACCCTGATGTTCCCGATGCCCTTCATGACCGAGCACAAGACAACGCTCGGGCGATGATTGCGATTGCTGACCTGATTGGCGGGGATTGGCCGGAGTTGCTGCGCGCCGCGTTGGTTGCAATGGCGTCCCGCAGTGATGACGAACCGAAAAGCGCCGGGGTTCTGTTGCTGCGCGACATAGCTGAGATTGTGGAGAAGTGGCACGGCGGGCATATCACCAGCACGGACCTTGTTGACGAGCTTTGCAAGCTGGAAGAAAGCCCTTGGGCAGAGTGGCGTCGTGGACAACCGATTACCGCTCGGGGCGTCGCAAAACTGCTGAAGGCCTACGGCATCACACCGGGTCGAACCAAGACCTATCGGTACTATGAAATCACAGATTTCAGGGACGCATTTGATAGGTATCTCTCGGACACCCCCTCACAAGCGTCACTATGCGTCACCAACAGTCAACTGGCTGAAACTGAACAAAAAAACGGTGACGCTTGGGGTGACACTTACGACCGGGTGACACTTGCTAGTGTCACCACCTCACAAGCGTCACCTCAAGTGTCACCAAAAAATCAATTAAATACAGAGTCTTACCATTCGGTGACGCTTGGTGACGCTTATTTGGGGGTTGCTGGGAGAAAGGGTGCCTCTGACGTGGTGGAGGGCGAGCTATGAGCGCAGCGATTGAGTTGGTTGAAAGCCTTCGGCAACAGGGTGTCCGGTTTGAGCTGGCTGGCGACAAGGTGAAATTTCGGGGCAATCGCGAACTGCTAACACCGGAGCGGATCGAAGCCCTTAAACAAAGCCGGGGTGAGGTGGTTGAATTCCTGCGCGGATCACCACAAGACGCACCGGAACGCCCGGCAATAGCCACTTTGCCTGACAAAGTTGGTGTTGGTGGCAGGCCCGTCACATGGGCGGGTAAAGTTGTCAGCCTGGACGACTGGCGGAATCTGACGGATTGGGAGCGCCACGGGCCGAACGGTAGATTGTGGAATGGCAAAATTCAGCAGTGGGAGGAAGCGAAATGATAGAACCTCAATACTTACCACCTGAAGAATCCAAGAACCTGCTGGCCGGTATCCTGCTGGATTTCGCAGAGCAAGGGGCCGAAGAACTGGGTAAATACCTGTTTCACATTGGCTTCGATATCTCGGCCATATCCAGCACGGCAGAATTGCTGCCCGCCTTCTTCGGTCACTACAGGATCGGACAGGGCACCTATGACACGGACAGAGCCGCGCATGACCTTTTGACGTGGCCACCAATCGCTGCAGAGGTTTTCAGGCTGATCGAAGGCCGGAGTTTAGCCAAATGATTTGTGAACGCGTTGAACAATCTAGAATTGGCGACTTCGATACTTCGGGCCGGCACTGGGTACACGTCTGCGGTCACCGCGTGGCGCTGGATTTCACGGCCTGCAATCTGGGCGGCAATCGCGCGTGGTTCCTGTGTCCCGGCTGCAATCGGCGCTGTGGAGTTCTCTACCCTCTCGAATGTCGCCTGTGCCTCGGGCTGCGGTATGCGTCAGAAGCCAAGGGTGTTCAGGACAGGGATTATCAGCAAGCATTCAAGCTGCGGCACAGCCTTGGGCAATCCTCTGGCGGGCTAGAGCAACCCTTTCCGCCTAAGCCCCGGCTGATGCGCTGGCACACGTACTTGCGGATAAGAAAACAGGCACAGGCCAGAGAGGCGCGGATATTGGGCCGATTGGCCGCTGTGCTACCTCATGGGCTTAAACAATCTGACGCTTAAATAGAGGCGGTCTATGACAGAATGTAGATATTTCCGGGGTCAAGTCGTGCGCGCACGTGATGGGGTGTTAGCGGGCAGTAAATTGACCAGTACGCGCGCGTGTGCGTACGGCTCTTACTGGCCTGCCAGAATTTTGAGGCGGTCATGACGGTTTGCAGATTTTCTTCCGGTCTCGATGTGTGCGCGCGATGTGGGGTTTTATTCTGCCGTGTTTTGCGAGGCCTAAAAAAGAAGGATTCAGGCAGATGTTGACCGGCAAAGATATCAGAGCGGCCCGTAAGGCCCGTGGTCTCAATCAAACCGAGTTGGGCAAGCTGGTGGGCTGTGGTCGGCATACAGTGAGTTATTGGGAGAACAAGACGCGCCTTAGCCGCAGGTGTGCTTGTGCGGATATCTGCGAGGCTTTGGGCTTGGCCAAACGTCTGCTGGCTGATTGGAGCTGGTTCCGCGACCACCAGCAAGAAGCAATCGACCGTAGGGTAGAAGCCGAATTGCAACGCGCCAGAGAAGCCGAGGAACGGCGGAAAGCAACCCGCCGGGTGCCGTGTGGTGCAAAAACCCGGAAAGGCCACCCCTGCCGTGCCCTATCAGAACCGGGAAAGCGCCGTTGCCGGTTTCACGGGGGCAAATCTACCGGGCCTCGAACTGAGGCGGGTCGTAAGCAGATTGCCGAAGCTCAGAGGCGTCGTTGGGCGGCGTATCGCGGCCAGAATAACCGGGACTGACTACCTTAAGATTACCCTAAGGTTTCCTCGTCTTTAATGGCTACCAGTTCAAAGGGAAGCATCGCAAACCCTCGTTCATTTCGCTCAAACCTGACTTTGAATCCGTGCGCAGCCATGAATGCATGAAATCGCTGTTCCTGCATTGGCGATAGCCCCTCCGTCACCCCACTTCGGGTGCACTTACGGCATATCGCAATGCCCCACTCGTTTCGCCCGTACCATAGGGAATTCTCTGAAATCGCGCGGTCACACAGATTGCATCTACTGTAACTAGTCATAGTGGTCTCCTTGATAACATAAGGACCACGGTTCCAGATTCGGATTGAACGCCAAATGCACGGGTTGGGGCGTGATGCGACGCGCCGAACTCGTACCCCCTCATTGAAATCGTAAATCCCCATCAAGGCGCGCCGCACCACCCTGCTACCTGTGCGACTTGTTCAAATTGCGTCCATGGGATGAAAGGTGCAGTTGCGTTCTGACATTCAAAAAACGCAATTTTATTTCCGACGGATCAATGGTGAACTCGTGGGGCGGCGCGCCGAACTCAACAACCCCCTCAAATCCAGATGGAAAAACTGGAACGCTCTAAAATCAACACGCGCCACCCACGGACAGAGGATCGCATTGCGGCAAAATTGTGTCTACGACTCGTTTTGAAACTCACTGTTCGCCCTTTGGAAACAAACTTTTTCGGTGAAGTTTGCAATTTTACGGGAAACCCCCAATTTCGGGCAAAACGCAAATTGGGTAATTTGGGATCAGAATAACCACTTACCCCCTCGTGACGAAGATAGGGGCTGGCCTCGACCCCCTCAGCCAGCCCTTATTCTTGCTCTGGCCACCCCGGCAGATTGTTTGGAGCAGGAACGTCATTCCGAACCAGCCAGTCACGTATTGCTGCCCAGTGGTCCTGTGACCCAGCCGTGTACCGCCGTGAATGCAAATCGTCTATCTGCTGTTCAAGGTAAGGCCACCAGTGCAGCTTGATCCTCAGGCTATGGGATTTGGCCCAAGCGCGCAGCGCTGCTTGCCAGTCATCAACTCGCCGGGATTCAAGTTCCCTGTAAAGGTCAAAGGGGATTCGATAAGGCCAGTCAGACATGAAGAACAGATAGCGAACTTCTGGAGCTTGTCCAAACGGTTTAAGAAGCCTACCGTCGACTTATGTGCAACCTGTACGCGCGCCAGCATTTCCGCCCACGCAGAAGCCCTTGCTTTGCCTTCTTCGGTGATTGCCGGATCGTCTCCGCTGAGTTCCTTCTCAGCATGGCGGATGACGTAGACGGCATCTTGTGCCGATGTGGTGGGTGCCGCCGCCATAGCAACAAGGAAAACCAAAAAGGGCAATTTCATAACATCACTCCATTTAATCTTTCCGCAAGGGTACTGATTGGGTGCAAACGAGACAACAAATGTGTCCTCAAAGGTAAGGTCGGCCTCGTGCCGCAGAGCAAATATTGCCTCATAGATTTCACCTACAATAATCCGCCCGTCTAAGCCGTGACTTAGCCGCTGCCGTCTCCAAGTGCCTGTATCGGCCACCTGAGTATCTACGACAGTCCAAAGCATGCCCTGCCGCGATTACAGCGGCTCCTATGTCCTGGCCATCCGCATAACAGACACCAACCCAACGGTCATGCGTACGTTCGCCATTCAAATCGCATGAAATGGATTTGCCGCGCAGATAGTTCACCATCCAGCGCTTGGCGTCCTGACCGGAACGTGTGCCGAGCTCGGGGGCATCGACGCCGTTCAGTCTCACTGGAGTTCCATCGACAACAATCGTGTCAGCGTCACGCACATGCAGGCTGGCTGCATGGGCAGAAGGCGCAAGAAGGATCAAAAACAAAAGTAAGCGTTTCATTTCGAAGATATATGCAATCTGGGCAAACTCTTCACCCCAATTGAACTGGCGCGGTCGCTTGAGCAGGCAGCGAGTTAAATCGGATCTCCCAACAATAACAAAGGCTGTTCCCGGATAAGGTACACGGAAAATGAGTGACCGTGAAAGCGCGACAATCTGGATTGAGGAACTGGACCCGCCCTATGTTCGAATGGGATTCACGTCATACCCATGGCAGAACTCGCACCGGATTGCACAGCGGGCCAACGCATTGGCGCGGAACTATTCCAAAGGCTGGTACTGCGCCTACTGTGGTGAGCTTATGCCCGAGTGGAAACGGCTCGATGCCAAGTTTTGTAAAGAAGGCTGTCGCAAGATGGCGGCCCGGAAACGAAGAACACGCAGCAGGGTTTAAAATGTCCTTGACCCAAAATTGCAGAGCCTGTTTCCCTATACCTCATATCAAGGGCGGCGACACTACGTCAAAGCCAGAGGCCACATTGAAACGAGCCGCATGAGCGGATTACCTGAGACACCTTAACACGGGAAAGCTTCTTTAAGCGCCAACAATACAAGGATTTCGCCGGTATGGTGCCGGAGTTTTGGGTTGTTTTCTATGAACAACACAACGATGTCAACATACTGTTGTGCGGACACTCCCTCATTTACGTGGCAAATTCCAATGCTGTCTTGAGCGACTTCGTCTGGCGCGACGGTCGGGTTACTATCCTCATCAACAAGAGAGGCCACAACGGCAACTGCTCCGATGGTTATCCCGTTCATCGCTCCTAGGATATATCCAGAACAAACACCATAGGCGAAAGACGTTTGGTCAGCGCCACAGTTAGTGAGGATCATGTTTCCAGTGAATCCTCTTGAATCGGCCATGGATACGTGTGGCCCACTGAAACACAAAACGGCCAGCGAGAGTGCTCGCAAAAACATCATATCAATCCTCCGCATTGAAACGAGTCGAGGCTACGCACCGAAAGCGCGGTTCTGACAGGGTATCCAACGGGAAGCCAACCGATTGGATCTTCAAAACTTTTTCCATATTTTCGTTCATCCGCCCTCCGGCTTGAGCGACAATGTTGGAATCCAACGCTGTTCTGGACTCAGAATTGAACCTTGGCCCTTCTAGCGGGCAGATCAACCCAACGGCCTTATTTTTGCCCGAGCAATCACCTAAAGCTTAACAATCGGTTAAATTTATTTGAGTGGGTTCATGCGCGTTCTATACAACCTTCTTTCCGTCGTCTTCCTGTCTTTTTCTCTGGCCAATTCAGTCCACGCAGGCGAAATCACGCCACGAGACGCAGCCAGTCATGTAGGGGAACAATCTACTGTGGTTGGTGTGGTCAGCCAAGTATCGAACAGCGGCAAAGGCACGACCTTCATTAACTTTGGTGGCCGCTTTCCCAATCATGTGTTCTACGCCGTGATATTTCGAAAGAACGGCCACAAATTTCCCAGCGTCTACACCTATGAAGGCCAGACCATTGCTATCACCGGGACCATAGAGCTCTACAAAGGCAAGCCGCAGATTATTCTGACGTCACCGGATCAGGTTCAGGTGCGATAGGCTTATTCCACAATGAAGGAAAGAAATGTGGTTTTGATGGCTCTTGCTGGGTGCCAGTAGGACGTCTAACCCTTCACTCCAAATCGAAGGATGCTAGAAACCTAATATACCTGAAACTAGGCAGTCATTTCTTAAATATGGACACCAGGTACAAAGTGCCGAATCTCAATTAGTCCGACACGGGAAGGCATCGACGAAAATTCAGGGGATAAATCAGGGGATATGGATACCATCTTCAGAAAAACACTTATATAACAATGTATTGGTTAAAGAAATGGTGCCCCCACACGGACTCGAACCGCGGACCTACTGATTACAAATCAGTTGCTCTACCAGCTGAGCTATAGGGGCACTGGCAGTCGATTACTTCGTCCGACAGAGGACTGCAACCCTCATTTTTAACTCAAACTTGGGGATTGCCCGATTTCCTGAGAAAGTGCAGAAATCGCACGGTTGGTTCGTTGCAGATTTTCATGCGACGCAAAGACATAGAATGGGATGGACACAGCCCCTGAGGGTAAAAGGACAAAAGATGCAGGTAGTAATCCATGCCGGGGCCGCTTTCGCCGATGAAGGGCAAGTGCTGTCCTCGGTTTCGGCAAACAAGCAGGCCTTGGCGGATTGCCGTGCTGCGATCTTGGGACCGCGCGGTGGACGTCAGTTTGTCAAGGTTCTGTCTGATGCTCTTGCTCAGGACTTGTCTGCTTCAGAAACGCAGGACGGGCTGCACGCCCTTCTTCCAGATGATCCAAATGTTGATCGTGTCATCCTTTCGAACGACAAGTTCTTTGGCCCAACACGTTCTGCCCTGCAACATGGACAGATTTACCCTTTTGCCGGGCAGCGGACAGCCTATGCCCAGACCTTGCTGGAGGATGCTCAGGTTGAATTATTTGTCGGTCTGGTAAACCCCGGTTTTTTCATACCCAAGGTCCTGATGTCGATCCATGAAGATCACCGACAGGAGATACTGACCAGCACTGATCTGAGTTGCCTGAGCTGGTTGAGCATGATCGAAGATCTGCGCGATCTTGCACCTCAGGTGCGGCTCACTTTGTGGAAGAACGAACATTTGCCACTGATTCTGGGGGATATCATGCGCGCAATGGCGGGCCTGCCCGGTGACGCTCCTCTGGTGGATGAGTATGTGTTGCTGTCGTCGCTTCTGACCGAAACCGGTCAACGGCATGTTCAGGACATTGTTCAGGGCGGTGTCGGCCTCGACAAGGACGCTCAGCGCGAAAGCCTAGCACGGGCCTTGGAAGACCATGCCCGGCCCGATGAGATCGAAGAAGAACTTGATCTGCCCGGCTGGAACGCAGACATCGTTGACGCATTTACAGAGCTTTACGAGCAGGATCTGGCAATCATCCAGACCTTGCCCGGTATCAGGGTGCTGTAACCCTTCTGTCGCGTCCGCACCCTTACAGATGCCTTTTCGTTTGCCGGATGATCCAGTCCGCAAACGCTTGTACGGCTTCGTTCCTCTGCCCGGTCGGCGTTGCGATGAAATACGCGCTGCCCGAGGCATTTGCCAGTTGCCCGGTCTGGACCAGCGCGCCTGACGCCAACTCGGCCTCGATCAAGTAAGACGGTAGAATCGCAGCCCCAAGTCCGGCAACTGCGCCTTCGATCAGCATCGAGAACTGATCAAAGCGCATCCCTGGAAAAACCGCCCTGGCGTCAAGCCCAAGGCTTGCATGATACTCGGACCATAGCCCGGGCCTCGAGGTCAGATGCAACAGCGGCAGATCGAACACATGCTGTTCCTCGAACGTCCGTTGGTCGCCCAACAACACGGGCGCAGCCGCTACAACAAGTTTTTCCGGGAACAGCTTGCGCAGTCGCGCACCGGGCCAGTCTTCGTGCCCAAAGTGAATGGCAAGGTCCATGCGCCGCTCTTCCAGGCTGAACGGCGTCGTGTAGGAATGCAGATCCAGTTCGATCCCCGGATGCAGGTGCTTGAAATCCGGCAGTCTGGGCACCAGCCACCGTGTCGCAAAGGTAGGCAGGACAGCCAAGGTCAGCAACGACGCACCGTCACCGGCCGCGATCGCACGATTGATCGTACCGTTCAGACGCTGAAGGTCTCCGGCAAGTTCTTCAAACAAAGCGCGACCTGCCTTCGACAGGCGAACGGCACGTCCGACCCGGCGAAACAACGTCACCCCCAGCGCAGCCTCAAGTTCACGCACCTGACGGCTAACCGCGCCCTGCGTCACACCAAGCTCTTCTGCTGCCATGGTATAGCTTTCGTGGCGTGCGGCAGCCTCGAAGCTGCGCATGAGGGCAAAAGACGGGAGGGAGCTGATTCTGGGCATGTCACTTATGAGTTTTAGTCACTGAAACGATACAAAACAGCGTATTTTTATCAAGTTACTTTGCAGGTAGAACCTCAGTTACCTTCAGGGGTAGATTAACAGTGTTCCATCGCGCAAACCGACTAAACGGTATCGAATTGTCCGAAATCGTGCAGATTTCCGAGGCCGCCGCACGCTTGCGTTCGGAAGGGCGCGATGTGCTGGCGCTGTCGACCGGTGAGCCTGACCTGCCCACCCCGGCCCATGTAGTCGAAGCTGCCCACGCGGCAGCGCTGGACGGCAAGACAAAGTACCCGCCGACGGCCGGGGTGCCCGACCTGCGCGCCGAAATTGCCCGGCAGGCCAAAGCCGAAGTGGCTGAGGTCATTGTGTCCACTGGCGCTAAGCAGGTGATAGCCAATGCCATGCTGGCCAGCCTGGATCCCGGCGACGAGGTCATCATGCCCGCGCCCTACTGGACCAGCTATTCTGACATTGTGCGGATGGCGGGTGGGACGCCCGTCATTCTGCCATGCCCGATGGATCAGGGATTCAAGCTTCTGCCGGAACAGTTAGAGGCCGCAATCACACCGCGCACGCGCTGGCTGATGCTCAACACGCCGTCGAACCCGTCGGGGGCAATCTATACGCAGAATGAAATTGCCGCCCTCGCATCTGTTCTGTCTCGGCATCCACAGGTCTGGGTTCTTGCGGATGAGATTTATCGCCATCTCAGCTTCACTCCGTTTGTTTCAGTGGCCGAGGCGGCCCCTGACCTTGCCGACCGTCTGCTGATCGTCGACGGTGTCGCCAAAGCATGGTCCATGACCGGTTGGCGCATCGGCTGGGGGATCGGGCCGGTCGAGTTGATCAAGGCGATGGTGGCCGTTCAGGGGCAGGTTACATCGGGTGCCTGTTCGATTGCACAATGGGCTTCGCTTGCTGCGCTGACCGGCAGCGCGGACCTGTTGGAAGAACGCCGGGCTGTATTTTCAGAACGCCGAAATCTGGTGGTTGCAGGGTTGAACGCAGTTCCGGGTTTGCGCTGCGCGGCACCCGACGGGGCGTTTTACGCCTTTCCTTCCTGCGCCGGACTGCTTGAGGATCAGGGTGGACCGTTCAAAAATGACGCTGACTTCTGCACCTGGTTGTTGGAAGATGCCGGTGTCGCTCTGGTTCCCGGTCGCGCCTTCGGGTTGCCCGGACATTTTCGCCTGAGCTTTGCTTATGCCCAAGATACAATTGCAGCGGGGCTTGCACGTCTCAAAGCCGCTGTAGAAAGGAAACTCTCATGAAACCACAATCCCGCCCCCAGCTTGGCCCTTTCACTTGGGATGACCCTTTTCTGCTGGAAGACCAGTTGGCCGAAGACGAACGCATGGTGCGCGATGCAGCCAACGCCTACGCGCAGGACAAACTGTTGCCCCGTGTAACTCAGGCTTTTGCCAATGAAGAAACAGACCCCGAAATCTTTCGCGAGATGGGGCAAATGGGCCTTCTGGGCACGACTATCCCCGAAGAGTTCGGCGGCATCGGAGCCAGCTATGTCACTTACGGTCTGGTCGCACGCGAAGTGGAACGGGTCGACAGCGGTTACCGCTCGATGATGTCGGTGCAGTCCAGCCTCGTCATGTACCCGATCTATGCCTACGGAACGGATGAACAGCGCCGGAAATACCTTCCGAAACTGGCCAGCGGTGAGTCTATTGGCTGCTTTGGGCTGACCGAGCCCGATGCGGGTTCGGACCCCGGCGGCATGAAAACCGTCGCGAAAAAGACCGATGGGGGCTATGTCCTCAACGGGTCAAAGATGTGGATCTCGAACGCGCCCATTGCTGACGTGTTTGTTGTCTGGGCCAAATCAGACGCGCATGACGGCAAGATCAAGGGTTTCGTTCTTGAAAAAGGCACACCCGGCCTTTCAGCCCCGAAGATTGAAGGCAAACTGTCGCTGCGCGCCTCGATCACGGGTGAGATCGTGATGAACAATGTCGAGGTCGGGGAAGATGCTCTGTTGCCGGGTGTCGAAGGTCTGAAAGGGCCGTTTGGCTGCCTGAACCGTGCACGATACGGTATCGCCTGGGGATCGATGGGCGCAGCTGAGGCCTGCTGGCACGCTGCGCGGCAATATGGTCTGGACCGAAAACAGTTCGGCCGCCCTTTGGCGCAAACGCAGCTGTTCCAGCTGAAGCTTGCGAACATGCAGACCGAAATCGCCTTGGGCCTTCAGGCCGCTCTGCGCGTGGGTCGCCTGATGGACGAAGCCCGCGCAGCGCCAGAAATGATCAGTCTGATCAAACGCAACAATTGCGGCAAGGCACTTGAGGTCGCACGCCACGCACGTGACATGCACGGTGGCAATGGCATCAGCCAGGATTTCCACGTGATCCGCCACATGGTGAATTTGGAAACCGTGAACACATATGAAGGCACTCATGATGTTCACGCCCTGATCCTGGGTCGTGCGCAAACGGGCCTGCAAGCCTTCGCCTGAGGACGACAAAGATGGATCGCGCAACCATTGTGCATGACAATTTCCTGCGCCGGGTTGCGGCACGGGATTTCCCCGCTGGCGCGACGCCGTCTGGCCCACTGACAGCGTCCGAAGCGGTCGGGCTATATCGCGCGCAATGTCTCAGCCGCGCGTTGGACCGCCAAAGCCGGGCAATGCAGAAAGCCGGTCAGGGGTTCTACACCATCGGTTCCTCTGGTCACGAAGGGATGGCCGCCGTAGCGGCAGCCTTGCGCCCGACGGACCCTGCTTTTCTACATTACCGCGACGCCGCGTTTCAGATCGCCCGGTCCGATCAGGTGTCGGGGCAGAGCCCGACATGGGATATTCTGTTGTCCTTCGCTTCATCCTCTGATGATCCGATCAGCGGTGGGCGGCACAAGGTGTTGGGGTCAAAAGCACTTTGCATCCCGCCGCAGACCTCGACCATTGCCAGCCACCTGCCCAAAGCAGTCGGCGCGGCTTATGCAATCGGGGCAGCCCGCCGTCACAAACCCGAACATGCAGAAATGCCGGATGACGCCATCGTCTACTGTTCCTTTGGTGATGCTTCGGCCAACCATTCCACAGCGCAAGGCGCGTTCAACACCGCGCAGTGGACGTCTTACCAGTCGGTTCCCCTACCGCTGCTGTTCTGCTGCGAGGACAACGGGATCGGAATTTCGACCAAGACACCACAAGGCTGGATTGCCGCAACATTCTCTCATCGACCGGGACTGAAGTATTTCACGTGTGACGGGCTCGACATTTTCGAAACCTACCGTGTCTCACAAGAAGCCGCCGCCTATGTCCGCAGCCGCAAGAAGCCCGCATTTCTGCACATCCGCACGGTGCGCCTGTATGGCCACGCCGGGGCAGATATGCCCACCACCTATATGCCAAAATCCGAGGTCGAAGCCGAAGAGGCGAACGACCCCCTGCTGCACTCCGTCCGTCTGATGGAAAAATCCGGTGCGATGCAGCCGGATGACGCGTTGAAGGTGTACACCGACACCTGCGACCGCGTCGCCCGCGTCGCCGACAAGGCGATCACCCGCCCTCGCCTTAAAACCGCAGGTGACGTGATGGCCAGCCTGATCCCGCCCGCGCGCCCCTGCGCCCCGACCAATGGCCCGTCAGCTGAACATCGGGCTGAAGTATTCGGCGGCGACCTCAAAGCGCATGCTGAACCCCAGATCATGTCTCGCCTGATCAACTGGGCCCTGAGCGACCTTATGCTTGAACACGGTGAGATCGTGATGATGGGCGAAGATGTCGGACGCAAAGGCGGTGTCTATGGCGTGACGCAAAAGCTTCAGGCCCGTTTCGGACCCGACCGGATGATCGACACGCTGCTGGACGAACAGTCGATTCTGGGCCTTGCGATCGGGATGGCCCAAAACGGGTTTACACCCATGCCGGAAATCCAGTTCCTGGCCTATCTTCACAACGCCGAAGACCAGTTGCGCGGAGAAGCGGCCACCCTGCCCTTCTTCTCGAACGGTCAGTACACCAACCCGATGGTCGTGCGCATCGCCGGGTTGGGGTATCAAAAGGGTTTTGGAGGACATTTCCACAATGACAACTCGGTCGCTGTATTGCGCGACATTCCGGGGCTGATCCTGGCCTGCCCATCGAACGGTGCCGACGCCGCGCGGATGCTGCGTGAATGCGTTCGCCTTGCGCGTGAAGAACAGCGGCTGGTCGTGTTTCTGGAACCCATCGCGCTCTACCCGATGCGGGACTTGCACGAAGCCGGAGACTCAGGCTGGATGCACACCTACCCCGACCCATCTGAAAGGATCGGTTTCGGCGAGGTTGGCGTGGATGGCGACGGCGACGATCTGGCGATCGTTACCTTTGGCAATGGCGTCTACCTCAGCCATCAGGCGCGCAAACCGCTGGAGGCCGACGGGATAAAAACCCGGATCATTGATACGCGCTGGTTGTCGCCGCTGCCCAAAGACGCGCTGACCCGGGCCGTAAGCGGTGCCAAGCGGATATTGATCGTCGATGAAACCCGGCATCACGGCGGCGTGGCCGAGGCCCTGATGGCCCATTTCCACGAAACCACTGATGTGCCGATGGCCCGTATTACCGCCGAAGACAGCTTTATCGCCACCGGCCCGGCCTATGCCGCGACCATGCCATCGAAAGACAGCATCGAGGCCGCAGCAAGATCCCTGATGGAGACGGGCAAATGAGGTCTGTGAAACAAACCGCTGTTGTCATCTGTCCGGGACGCGGCACCTATAACAAACCCGAATTGGGGGTTCTCGGCCGGCATTTTACCGACAAGGCCCTGCTGGCACATTTCGACGACATGCGCCGCGCGCAGGGTCAGGAAACCCTAAGCGAACTGGACGGCGCGCCCCGGTATTCCACGGCAAAGCACACGCGCGGAGACAATGCCTCGGCCCTGATCTATGCCGCCACGCTGAGCGATTTTCGTGCCATTGATCCGGAAAAGGTCGACGTGGTGGCTGTGACAGGAAACTCGATGGGCTGGTATTCGGCCCTGGCCTGCGGGGGTGCCTTGACCGCCGAGGCTGGGTTCGAGGTGGTCAACACCATGGGAACACTCATGCAGCAGAGCCTGATTGGCGGCCAGTTGATCTATCCTTTCATGGATGCCGACTGGCAGCCGAACCCGGCACGCAAGGCCGAACTGCTGGCTCTGGTCGCCGAGATCGACGGCACTGGCGCGACCCTCACCCTGTCAATTGATCTCGGCGGGATGTTGGTTCTGGCCGGGGATGAAGCTGGGTTATCTGCCTTTGAAAACAAGGTGCCTGTGGTGCAGGAACGCTTTCCGATGCGGCTGGCCAATCACGCAGGGTTTCATTCACACCTGCAACGCCCAGTTGCCGAAGCCGGTCGCACCCGCCTTGCCGCAGATCTGTTTCGGCAACCCAATTTGCCCATGATAGATGGCCGCGGTCAGATCTGGTGGCCCGGCGCCTGTGATCTGGACGCGCTTTGGGACTACACCTTGGGTCACCAGGTGACCGAAACTTATGATTTCACAAAAGCCGTATCACAGGCCGCGAAAGAGTTCGCACCCGACATGTTCATCGTCACCGGACCGGGAACCACACTGGGCGGGGCTGTCGCGCAGTGCCTGATCCTGAGCAATTGGGACAAGTTGCAGGACAAAGCAAGCTTTCAGACCAGCCAACGCGAAGACCCTTCGCTGATCTCAATGGGGATCGAGGATCAACGCACACGTGTGACCTGACCTTGCACACCCTGGCGGTGCGCCCGGCGCAATCTGATCGATCGCGGATATTCCGCTCCACTCGGTGCACCGAGCCGTCTGTTCAGAGCCCACCCGAGCAAGCGCCTTGCTTTTCAATTCCACGATTCCGGAACGGGAAAAGATGACAGAGTGCTAGGCTTTAGACGGCAACCTGTTGTCCAATGCTATGGGTCATTTGGCACCTTCACGCAAATCTGGACTCTTTCGGTCAAGCATCTTGCAGACGAGCCAAAGGCCCAAACATCGAACGCGAAGCGTTTGATATCCATCGCTCATTTCTTTGGCTTAAATGGTGCCCGGGGGCGGCACATGCAACTTGTTTGAGATTGTTCGTTCTTGTGCAGATTCCCGTTAATTTCAATTGAATTAGCTGACTTAATTGTTCGAACCTGCCTTCCGTGTTTGACGCCATCCAATATGTTAAGGTGGATATTGGGGTGGATAGAGATGCAGGCAATAAACAGACTTTCAGCTTCCTTTGTAAAATCTGCACCGGTCGGTAAACACTGCGATGGAGCTGGGCTTTGGTTTATTAAACGAGACGACGGTGGCGCGCAGTGGATGCTTCGCGTGACTGTGCATGGCCGAAGGCGCGAAATGGGCTTAGGCGGCTATCCGACTCTTTCTCTTGCAAGTGCTCGAAGTGTTGCACAGCGATGGCGTACGGTCGCTGCGGAAGGCCGTGATCCGGTCAAGGAGCGTGAAGCAGAGGCACGTGCGGCGCGGCGGGAAGATGTCTCACTTGCGGTTCTGACTGCAGATGCATTCGAAGCGCGAAAGGCTGAACTCAAAGGCGATGGAAAAGCAGGGCGTTGGCTCTCACCGCTAAATGGGCATGTACTGCCCAAGCTTGGAAAGGTGCCAATAACAGACATTGACCAGCGCGACATTCGCGACACCCTGGCCCCAATCTGGCACACAAAAGCCGACACAAAGCGCAAAGCAATGAACCGGCTAAACATTGTCTTTCGCCATGCGGCCGCGCTTGGATTGGACGTTGACCTTCAGGCAACAGAAAAAGCCAAAGCGTTGTTGGGAAAGTCACGTCACAAGCCGAAACACATGCCAGCGATGCTGTGGAGCGATGTCCCTGCCTTCTACTCAAGCTTAGAGGAACCCTCGCTCACGAACCTCGCTATGAGGTTTCTCATCCTAACCGGTGTTCGCTCTAAACCTTTGCGCTTTATCAGGCTAGAACAGATTGAGGGGCACGTTTGGACTATACCCGGTGAGCTCATGAAAGGTCGAAAAGGGGCAACAAGTGATTTCCGTGTGCCGCTTTCGCAGGAAGCGCAACGCGTTCTCGACCTTGCCCTACCGCATTCCAGAAATGGTTTCCTTTTTCCGAATACACGGCAGGGCGTGATCTCTGATATGACACTGTCACGAATGATGGAACGTCGCAAACTGGAGGCCCGCCCGCATGGCTTCCGCAGCAGTCTTCGCGACTGGCTGGCTGAAGCCACCGACGCGACACACGAAGTTGCGGAAGCAATGCTGGGACATACAACCGACTCTGGTGTCGTTCGAGCTTACAGACGCACAGATTTTCTTGAGCAGAGATCTGTGCTGGCGGAACGTTGGGCGGACTTTCTGTCAGGTGGTGCAGGTCATGTCGTGAAGCTAGCGTGACGGCCAGGCATTGAGGGGGTCACTCTATGGGTATGGAATACGACGACGCGGCAGCCGAGCGACTAGAGGCGGTTTACCTTGGGCCGGACGTAGTTTCTCAAAGAGAAGACACCCTTCAAAGGATTTCGGTTCAAAAGGGCGAACGGGTCTTGGATATTGGAAGCGGCCCCGGCTTTCTTGCGGCTCAAATAGCGGATCAAACAGGACCCGGTGGTGAAGTTGTAGGCATCGACATTTCGGAACAGATGGTCGACCGCGCAACGAAACGAAGTGAGCATGACTGGCTAAGCTATCGTTGCGCCGATGCGACCGAACTCCCATTTGAAGACAGCTATTTCGATGTGGTCGTTAGCACCCAAGTTGCTGAATATGTGCCTGATGTAGCGAAGTTTTTCGTGTTCTCAAACCCGGCGGACGTGCTCTGATCCTTGCGACAGACTGGGAAGGTGTCTGTTGGCACAGCGAGTATCCGGATCGAATGGACAAAGTACTCAAGGCTTTTGCACCACATTGCGCCGACAGCAAACTTCCGCGAACGCTTGGCGCTCGTCTTCGAAACGCGGGTTTGGTTGTCAATGAGGTGAGCTATTTCTCAATCATAAATACGGACAGGTACGATGGTTGCTATGGCGAAGGGATGGTGCCCTTCATTGTGGCCTACGTGAAGGGACAAAAAACTGTTCCAGATGATGAACTGCAGGCGTGGGCAGAAGAACAATCGGCACTTAATGCAATTGGGGAGCATTTCTTCTCGACTGGCCGATTTAGTTTCTCCGTCAGCAAACCATCCTGATCGGCAAGCAGACATTGGGGCAGCGACAGCGAACGGCAGCAAAGTCCCGCAATTCGGACATCGATCGATTTTCCCCAAATAACCGCTATGCGGGACAAACCGGTCGCTCATTCGGAGGTGAATGAGCCGAAATGTGTTTGCAACTTCCTTACTCCAAATTGCATCGATCCAGAATTTCTCTCGCTCTGAGAAAATCCGGCAAATCTCTTCCCTCCGTGAACTTTGTCAGGATTGGCTCCAGATGGTCGCGCGCAGCTTGCAGATCCCCGGACTGCAGGCGCAACTTCGTGAGATCCACCGCCGCCCGCAGCTCGAAAAGCCGCGCTTGCCGCGCTTGGGCTGCTGCCTTGGCTCTCTCGAAGCACTCCTTCGCGGCGTGATGCTCCGACGCGTCTTTGCAAAGAAGAATGTTTCCGCGGATCCGGTTAAATTCCGCATCCCACCAATGACCACCCGTATTTCCACCCATCTCGGACGCAGTCTCAACGATCTGCAGCGCAGCCTCGGCATTGCCCTTTTGGGCGAGCGCCAACGCAAAGGCGGCGTCCAACGGAAAACACCAAGCTCCCCAGAAACCCTGCCATCCGGAAATCGACCTTTCCATACGAGCCAGGCCCTCGGTTTCGGAGCCAGTTTCGGTTTCCACCCAGCCAACAAAACCACTTGCCAGATCGCGTGCCTCCGGCGGTAAACGTCCGGCATCCGTCAACGCGATAAGGCGACCGGCTTGTGAATTGATCGCATCATACTCCGATCTGAGCATCATGACGATCAACGAACAGAAGAGCGTTTCGAGAAGCGAATAGCCGTGGTTCAGGCGAATTGCCTGCCCGATCGCTTTATCCGCAATCTCCTTGGCGCGATCCGGATACCCTAAAACACACAAGTTCACTGCCTTCAGACTGTGGGCACAAAGCCCCGGATCGTGACCACCGTAGTGAAATGTCATCCAATGATGTTTTTCCTCTTCATAAGCCTCAATGCCTTTTTCCGTAGACGTCAGCGCACCGGCAAAATCGCCCAGCAAGGACAGAGCAGCCCACTCGCAGTGGTGACCTTCCAATTCGAGCGCTTCGTCCCCGATTTCCTTTGCCAGTGGAATAAGTCGATTTGCGAGGTCGTGCATCTTTGGCACTGCGCCGAGCATGAAATAGTAGAACCAAAGGCCCCAGAGTGCTTTGAACCGTTGCTCCGGCGCCCCGTGATCATCGCCAAGCTGCAGGGCGGTAAAGTAAGTTTCATACACTTCATCACTGGCGGGGCCGAGCACCTGTACCTGGCACGGTCCAATTGAAAGCAGGACGTCGATTTCCTTTGCGTGGCGCGCTTCACTCGCCGAAATCTCCCGCAAGTGTTCCAAAGCACGCGAATAGTTCTCAAGTGCTTCGGCAAATCCAGCAGTTTCATTGGATCGATCACCCGCCGCTATCCAAAAATCGATCGCCTCCGGGCGCAGACCAGCCTCCGTCAAATGATAGGCGATCATCGCAGGATCACTGTATTCGGCATGTTCCATGAGATGGCGTCCGATACGCTCGTGCAAATCGGACCGTCGCGACTTGAGAAGCGACCCATAGGCGGCTTCCTGGATCAAGGCGTGCCGAAATTCGTAGACGGCTTCGGACCCCGAACCGCGCCGTGACAGAAGCCCTTCCAGTTCAAGTGTTCTTAGCGACGAAAAAAGTGTTTCTTGATCGGCTTGATAAGCAACCAGAATAAGATCGGCTGTGAAACGACGACCAATGACTGCGCCAAGCTGTGCAACGTCTTTGACAGGCGACAATCTGTCCAGCCGCGCCATCAGTGTCTCTTGCAACGTCATGGGAATGGCTTGCTGAGGGATGGCACCCGCGACCACAAGGCGGTCCCCATCCTCTCGCAGATAGTCCGAATGAAGTATCGAGCGTGTCAATTCCTCAATAAATAAAGGCACACCGTCCGTACGTTGCGCGATCTGGTCTTGCACGCCGGCGGGCAACGAACGATCTTGCGTAACCGCTTGAATAAGAGCTCGCACCGCCTTCCGGTCCAGTCGCTTCAGCATCATGAATGAAACATGCGGATCGTTGGTCCAAGCCACTTCGACACCTGGACGTGCTGTGACGACCAGTAAAATCGGCAGTCTGGACGCAGCGTCGACAACTCGATTGACGAATTCCAGTGTTGAATCATCGCTCCAATGCAGATCTTCGAACACGATGAGCATGGGCCCCTTCGCGCTGCGTAACTCAACCATTTCCATTAGCTCAACCAGAACATGTTCCCGGCGCAATTCCGGATCAGGTTCGATGTCCGACATCGTGCGAGCGTTTTTCAGACGGAGGAGAGACGCGATTATCTCGTTTGGAATTTCACCAAGCGCGGACTTGAACTTGGACAAGCGTCTTTCAGGGTTGTCGTCGTGGGCAAACCCTGCCACGTGCTCAAAATACCCGATAACGGGCGCAAAAGCAGTTCCCCTGTGAAAATTCGAACACTGGAATTGCAGTCGGGTGATGTCGTCATTCACAATTTCGCGTCGCAGGCTTTTGAGAAGCCTTGATTTGCCAATTCCAGCTTCTCCCGAAATGAAAACAACGGAACCGGCTCCCTGCTCCACCGAAGCCCATCGGCGCCGAAGCAGGTCGGCTTCCTCTGATCTGCCCACCAAGTCAGTAATGTCGGCGCCGCGCAGCACATCGAACCGGTTGGTGCCTGTCTTCTCGTGTAAAACGCGCCATGCGGGCAGAGGATCGGAAAAACCGGAGATTTGTTGCGCGCCCAACGCTTCGTAATCGAAGACATCTCCGACCAACGCGTGAGTTTCTGCCGAGATGACGATTGAACCGGGGTCGGCCAGGGTTTGGAGGCGGGCCGCCAAATTGGGTGTCTCACCGACGACCGAGTCAAAATCAGTCACTGACGCACCCGTCATATCACCGATCACGACCGTGCCTGTTGCAATCCCAATTCTGACTTCCAGACTGTCCGGGGCGCCAGGTCCGACGGGTGAGACTTGGCTTACACTCGAGACGACATTTCGCGCCGCCCGAACAGCGTTTTCACTGTCATTTTCTTTCGCGTCCGGAAACCCGAAGTAGGCGAGGACCCCGTCGCCCAGCAACTTGGCCACATGGCCACCATGATCGACTATCGTTTGGGAAACTGCGTGATGATACTGCTGCATGAGGCGACGGAGATCTTCCGGGTCGAGTTGGGCAGACAGTTTGGTCGACCCCACTAAATCGCAGAACATAACGGTCAATTGCCGCCGTTCGGCCAGCACGTCTTCCTGCTCAGTTCTTGGCTGTTTCTTTTCAGAGGTTTCGTTCGTTTCCAAGAAATTGAGCGCGGCACTCAATTTTCGCCGGTGACCAAGGGAAAGGCCCAACGAGATCAGATCATCATCAGTCAGATGGTGCAGAGTCTCGAAATCTACATCGTTATCGTTGAAAACACTCAGATACTGCCCAAGGGCCAAGCTCTCGAGAAACTCAGTCAGATCTACCATCGGCGCCCCTCAAAAACCTTTAACTCGCGCTCACGGCACTCGTTGCAAAGAGACCCTAGCAATAACTTAGAAAGTTGTCGCTGCTTACTCTGAACCGCACCGGGTTAGCCGGAGGCTCCAATCACTTCAACCAGGAAAGATTGCTAGCCAGCAGAGATGCCTTCTGGCTAATATGCACCGTCACTCTCGCCGAGTGGAGCGAATTTGGTGCGGCCTAAAAGGCAAGCCTACGAGCCTAGCCGAGACTGGTTCGAACCGGCTGCACAGTATCCATCGATACGCTTATTGATCCTTGTCAAGATTTGAACGAGCAAGGAATGGTACAGTCAATGGTAATTCAGGGCTGAAGCGCTTGAGAAGACTACCGGTGACCGTATTACGTTGCGCAGGACCGCAGTGTATTCGGTGGCAGAAGGCAAGATTGTGCTGGAAGAGTTCTTCATGCTGCCTAAGTAAGAAGAGCGATTAACAACATCGTCTATTTGTTGGTTTAATCAGTGCGCATGGCTCTTGGGCGAATTGAAATTCCGGACGGAGGTCGGGAATGCAACACAGAACAGTGGCATATTATGTAGGAGTTGATGCTGACGACGCGTCGATTTTGGAATGCGCTGAAACTGCCCGTATTCAGAACGGCCACTTGATTTGTGTAATGATCGCGGCTTTACCTAACCTGCCTTACTTAAAGTATGGATCAAACAGGTTCGTTGAGGGGGGTCTTCCCTCAAACTGGTTGGATGTTCTTAACGCGCAAAATGCCGCCTTGATGTCCCGCGCCACTGAAGTTGAAGCGTTTCTGGTCGAGCAGGGCGTACCGGCAAATGTGATCGCCTTTATGGGATCTGGAGCAGAGTTACAGCATCTTGTGGCAGGACAAGCAAATTGCTCTGATATCGCTTTTCTAGACGCTGAGTTGCGAAAAGACCCCGATTTATTTCACAAGATCGCGTGCGGAGTGTTGTTTCATTCGCCGGTCCCCCTGATGATCAATGGAGATCCGTTTGCCCAACGCGACTGCATTTTTTTGGCATGGAATGATAGCCTGCCTTCGTCTAGGGCTGCGCATTTAGCTTTACCCTATTTTCTGGCGGCCAACGAAGTTGTGATTGGGTGTTTTGATTTGCCGTCGCCTGATGACGTAAAAGATCAAGTGCCCGGAACTGACATTGCTGGATGGCTCAGCCATCACGGTTGCAACGCGACCGTGTCGCAGTTCCCATGTAGTGGGGCTTCGATCGAACACTGCATTCAAGAACGCGCAAGAGAATTGGGGGCCGACCTCGTTGCTATGGGCGCTTATGGGCATTCTCATTTGCGTGAGTCAGTTTTTGGGGGAACGACGCAAGCAATGTTAGAGCAGACGAGGTTGCCAGTGCTTTTCGGACACTGATTAAACGAACCGGCGACTGTGATTTGCTGGGAGCCATAGCTAAAAATGTTCACCTGCAAATGCGGGAGCAGCCAGTTGTTATTAGGGAATCGCTTGAGATTGATGCTGGTTTGCCCGACTGTTTCAGCCAAGGAAATCTATTACAATTGACGTCAGTTCGTCCCAGTCAGTAAATTCCCGTGCCCCATCTTGTGGATCGATTTTTCGACCGAGCAAGACAACGTGCTTAAGGACCTCCCTCTCAAAATACCCGTAGTTCTCGGGCCTCACCGCGCCTGCGATCAACGCCGTCGCATTCGGTTCAAAACCTGTTCGCATAAACATTTCGTTGAGATAGTCGCGTGCTTCTTCTCGACCTGACGCGAAAGAAGCTTTTAGACCAACGGAAAGCACGAGAGACTTTCGTTTAGTTAGGGCATCTCTATTTGAAGTGACAAAAGCCTCGAATGACTCGGGGTGCCTACGTTCGTGGACAGGGGCCAGAAGAACAACCTTGACCACACCGTCAAGCGATACGTGGCCAGAGAAATCATCGGTATTGATCAGGTTTGTTTTGAAACCGGCATTCTTCGCGACATTACAGATGAAACGCGCAATCTTTGCTGTGTGGCCTTCGACGGTAGCGAAGGCGATGAGTACGGTCATTCCGATCCTCCCAAAATCGGCCTGAATAGATTTTTTATTATGAGAAAGTGGCGAGCGTTGCCCTTGATCTCCATCAAAGGCGTTTCTTGGCAACATATCGGGATAGTTGTGGTACGTAATTGCTGTCCAAGCGGAGAATGATTTTGAGGAAGTTCGCGACGACAGCTATTTCCAAGAGAACTTGCTTGTTTCGGCTGACAATTTTGAAACTAGCAAGGCCAAATGGTCCGTTTTGCTATCTTAAGGAAAAGGTCAAGGCAGCGGTGAAAATTGTAAAACTGATGCACCCGCATAGTCACATCCATACCTAAGCTGGAAGAGATGAACCTGAACCGGCCAGACAGTAGGAACTCGACTAAGATTATTGAAAACGCAAGCATTCCAAGCCCAGACGCGAACTCTTGATGAAATGATCGCGGTGGCCATCCCAGAGACCAAGAAAAACCCAAGGGAGCCAAGATCAGCAAAACGTAAATCAGCGCCAGATAAGGCCATTTCATACGGTTTTGCTCCACTGCGCTAAAGGTAGGCAACTCGGGCTCACTTAGAATAAACGCTAAGCTGACCTGGGGTTCCGATCAAGACTACTGAGATTGGTGTTAACTCCAGCACGACCTGGCAAGTCTGTTGGACGACGGTTCCCGTTTCTGTTCGTTCAACCGGTGCGAGCGATCTGGCGACGGATGAGGTTGTATGCTTGCGCAAGATCAAGGTCCTTGACCGCGTTTTCTGCCATAATGTTGCGCGCGAAATCAGACCAAAGGAGGAGGCTCAAAAAATGCTAGAAGACAAAAAGTCCCCGCAACTTTTCACTGGAACGCATCCGCTCTCCGACAACTTTCGGCGTGAAATGGAAACGTTGATGTCGCGTTTTTTGGGGGGAGGATCACCCTTCCTGCCGATGGAAACGGCTGCGCAACGCACGGGTTTTCCGTCTCTCGATATGACGGGGGCGATTTCACCGGCAATCGATGTCCAAGAAACGGATTCTGCGATTGTCCTGACGGCTGAATTGCCAGGGCTGGAAGAGGATGACGTGGAAATTGAAATCAAGGATCGTAGACTAATCCTGCGCGGTCAGAAGAAGATTGCGCATGATGAAACGGGCGACCTGCGTGTCAGCGAAAGAAGCTATGGCAGCTTTTCCAGAGCCATGTCGCTACCAGACACTGTGGAAATCGACAAGATTTCAGCAACATTCGACAAAGGCGTTCTACATATCGAAATGCCGAAGACTGAGCCTCAGGATCCAAGCCGTAAGATCAAGGTATCGTCGAAATAGACGGTCAGCTGGCTCGATACGAAGCTTGAAAATGCCAAAGCAGAGGGTCGATCATTGATTGGCCTTCTTTGAGCTGCGGCCTGAAAGATGTTTTTCGGTTGAATCCGGGCAGACATTGCAAGTGTTTATATAAATGCGTTTTTTGTACATTCGCACCAGGCCATGGGTTTGGTGTTGCAGCGTGGTAGAATGCCCTCACGCGTTTGGATAGGGGGCCTTAATGCAAAACCAGAAGCGAGTAGCATTACACCCTCAGGACATGCTGGTGAAGGTGAGGTTCGGGCCTTTCTGGAGAGCCTGACCGGACCATCGCGCGGAAACGTGAATTGGCTGGTCGATAAAGCTCAGACCGTTTCTGTTGACGATGGCAGGGTGTTAAGCCTTCGACCTAAAGGCAACCTGCCTCCGCATGATAACGATATTGCGACCCTACAGTGGGTTGACGACGGTTACACAATAACCACGTCAGCAGGGCGCAATATATGGGTATACGGACAAAAAGCCTCATCGGCGTCTCTTAATCATGGCGACATGATCGAGTTTGGCGAAACGAGCCCTATGTCTCGATACAGGTTGTGCGATCACTCATTTCCCGCGCACCATACGGTCGAAGATATCTTTAGTGACGCATATGCCTACGCCCGAGCGAGCCGCCGACCTTTTGCTAAAAAGATGTCTGGTGCCCTGCGCGATAGTGGACGGCGGCTTGCGTCTCAGACCACGATACTGTTCAGGATCACAGTTCTTGCAACGCTTCTTGTGATCGCGGGGATTGGGTACCTGCTTTACTAGAACGACCGGCGCTTGGCGGATATTATCGAACAGGAGTCCCGTAAGATCGAAGCGGTCGCGGTTATGCTCGCCCAGACGCGAGAAGATGCACTTACGCCTGATGAACTGGCTTCGTTGCTGTCTGACGTCAGCACCAATGGGACAGTTTAGGTCGATTTGATAAGAGAGGGTTTCTGGCTCTTCGTAACCGCCAAGGAGTGGAGATGAGACAGAAACCCGGAACACGCAAGAGCCATGGCGAAAAGATCGTCAAGGACATCCGCCGCGCGACGCGCAAACAGTATTCAGCAGAAGAGAAGTTTAGGATCGTGCTGGACGGCCTGAAGGGGGAGGACAGCATTGCGGAGCTATGCCGTCGCGAGGGTATTGCCCAGAGCCTGTTTTACAGTTGGTCCAAGGAGTTCCTCGAAGCTGGGAAGAAGCGCCTGGCGGGTGATACGGCCCGTGCAGCGACATCGACCGAGGTCAAAGATCTGCGCCGCGAGGCACGCGATCTGAAGGAAGTGGTTGCCGAACAGGCTCTTGAACTGCGGTTGCTCAAAGAAAGCATGATCGCGGATGGGGGCGACGACGAATGAGGTATCTGTCACCCGGCAGTCGCTGCTTGCAGCGATGAGAGGGCTGCATCCGAAAACTGGAGATCATCCGCCTCGTCGAAGGTTCGCATCTCCCGACCAAGCGCACTTTGGAAAAGCTGAGCATCCCGAAGTCCACCTTCTATCGCTGGTATGACCGGTATCTGTCGGGTGGTCCTGAGGCGCTTGAGGATCGTAGTCCCAAGCCATCACGGGTCATGTCCGAGGGGCGCCATACTATCCGCAAACTCAGGGAAAGATCGAGCGCTGGCACCAGACCTTGAAGAACCGTATCTTGCTGGAAAACTACTACCTGCCCGGTGATCTCAGGCAGCAGATCGATGCTTTCGTCGATCACTACAACCACCGGCGCTATCATGAGAGCCTGCAAAACCTCACCCCGGCCGATGTCTACTTCGAGCGCGGCCACACCATTCTGAAACAACGAGAAAGGATCAAACGGAAGACAATCGAAACCCGGCGCTTGCTTCACCGCAAATCCGCCGCATAATCAAACCAAACAGATGCGCCAGATCCTCTCTTAGCTCAGCCGGCCATCTGTCCCAAAATCCCTGACGACGGACAGGAGGAGAATATGCAGGTTTATCGAGGCATTTTACTGGCACTGTTAGTCACGGGGCCTGCACTAGCGCAGGAGGTCCGCCTCAGTGAGGGAAGTGATTTGTACCGGACGTATTGCTGGCAATGTCACGGTTTCGAAGCGACCGGAGACGGGCCAATGGCCGAAATGTTGGCTATTCGAACACCCGACCTTACCAAATTGGCGGGCGAAAACGACGGTGTGTTTCCGATAGTTCGCATAGCTGAACAGATTGATGGTCGTTCACAATTGCTCGCTCATGGGGGCGAAATGCCAATCTTTGGCGCGGTGTTTGAGACAGACCAGCAAATCGCGGTGGCTTTGCCCAATGGGCAACCTATGATGGTTGGCCTGCCGTTGGCGAATTTGCTCGCTTTTCTTGAATCGATCCAGTCTGAATAGCCGCTGACCAATCCGCTAGTCGGTATCCGCCGTGCGTCTGATCGACATGAGAGTCAACGGCGGCCCCAACACCTCGAAGGCCACAGTACTGGCCAGAGTAAAGGCCATGATCGACGCGGCCCAATGCGGAAATTGCTCTCCAGCTACAAGGGCCATTCCGACCGCAACACCGGCCTGTGGCAACAAAGCGGGACCGTACCAGCGGGTCTGACGGCGAGGCAGGCCGCCCAGTTTTGCTCCGCAGTAACCTCCGACAAGGCGGGCCACGGCGCGCAAAAACAGAAAAAGTGCACCAGCCCAGCCCATCAAGCCGAAGGCTTCAATGTCCAACGTGGCGCCAGCCAGCAGAAAGAACAGAATCATGAACGGCCACTGAATGTGCTCGATCTCATGAAAAGCACGGTCGTGATGGCGCGCAAGATTTCCGATAACCGCGCCCGCAACCATGCCTGCTACCAAGAATGAAACCTCCAGCCAAAGCGCGAGGCCCGCTGTCAGAAAGACTATGCCCACTGCTTCTGCCTGCATGGGTTCTCCGGGTTTCAAGCGGCCTGTCAGGTAAGCGGATGGCACGCCCAGTGCGGTACCCAATAGTATCGCCCCTCCGAAGTCCCACATCGCTGTGGTCGTGACGGTGGCCCAACCATCCGAATGACCGGCCAGAACCAAGGCGATGCTGAAAACGATCAGACCCCAAGCGTCATCAATTGCGACTACGCCCTTTAATGTTTCGGTAAAGCTGTTGGACACCCCAGATTGTTTGATCACGTCTGCAATGGCGGCCGGAGCTGTAGCCGTGCCAATTGCCGCCAGCACCAACGCCAACCCGAACGGTACGCCAATTGAGGTCAGTCCAACCGACACAATAACAAGGGTTGCAACCACGATTGAAATCGAAATCGTCAGAATGGCTCGGCCATGCCGAACCAGGTTTTTGCGGGTCAAAGATCCTCCAAGAAGAAACGCGACCATCGTCAAGGCAACAATGGAGATCTCATCGAACCACTTGGCAACGTCGACCGGGATCACCCCGAATCCTGCGTTCCCGGCAATCAGGCCGAGGAACAGTAAGGTTGTAACACGAGGAAGATGCGTGGCTCGGCCAAGTTGATCGGCCGCCAATCCGGCAAGGAAAAGGACACCAAGGGTAATCAGAAAGCCGGCAATGTGCATAGAAAACCAAGCGTTAAGTTCTTGTCTAGACTACTCTAACTCCAACCCGGCCTGCTAGGAACCGATGTCGGAGAGATTGCGAGTGTCCCGTCGCATCTTTAGCCGAAGGTCCTAAAAATAAGGGATATTGATCTGTATTAAGGCGAAAGCGCGCCGCAGGTGGCACAATAACCCATTCAGGGAATGAGGAGGAATTTTCGATGCCGACAAAGAAATCTAACACAAATAGCCCGACCTCACTTTTGGATGTTTTCAAGCAAATGCAGCCGCCTATTTCTGGCAATCCGGCCTTCGGTGCCCAGATCGAACAATTTTGGGACGCGCAAGAGAAATTGCTCGAAGAAACCGAGGCCTTTGCGCAGCATTGGTTCGAACGGCGTCATGAGGCGGTCCGGACGGCTCTAAAAGCTGCACGCAATGTGTCTTCCGCGAACCCGTCCGATCCTTCTAAAGCCTTTCAGAGCATGGCGGAGTGGCAGCGCCATTCGGCGGAGCGGTTGGTTGCTGACGCTCAGGAATGGTTCGAAACCGTGTCCCGTTGTGCATCTTATGTCGCTGAAACCGAAGCTGAAGCTGTTGAGAAAACAGTTGATGATGTTGTAGCCGCTACAAAGGGCGCGGGGAAATCTTCAAAGTCTGAGCCTGTGTAGGTTTCCTGCTGCCGAGGAACCAAACTGGAATCATTGGAGCAGTAGATAGGAGGTCAAATGTACAAGAATATCCTGATCCCGGTTGCTCTGGACCAAGAATACGACACACAAGCGTCGTTTGAAGCCGCGCGCCAATTGGCTGATGCGGACGCTGTATTCACTGTGATACACGTCCAAGAGCCAATTCCGGCGTATGTAGGGTCTCAGATTCCCAGCGAAGTACTTGCCAATACGCGGCATGAAATCCTGGAAAACCTGCATCAAACTGCTTCTGAAATTCCAGGCGCGAAGGCTCGGCTCATCTCTGGGCACGCGGGTAGGGCTATTGTAGACTTCGCAAATGAGAGCGACGCGGATTGCATCGTCTTGGTTTCGCACAAGCCTGGTTTTGAGGACATATTTTTAGGTTCCACTGCGAACAGAGTCGTGCATCACGCCAGGTGCTCGGTTCACGTAATTCGCTGAACCAAACCTTGCGGTGCGTGATCTTGATCGAATGGCCTCTTTCTTCGTTAGTGTTGATTGTCACTGAGCGGCAATTGAGGAGACGAATTTCCGCTCCTGACGTAGAATTTTTCCTGTCGTGGTCCGCGCTTCGACGGCAGCGTCAGCTAGACTGGTGTGTTTGTGGGTTTCACTGTAGCCATCTGCCGTAAGCCCCCCTCAGCAGGAGATCGACTGTTGAACCGAACGAGGAATTGTGCGCACCCGTGGCCGAATGGGTGGATATTTAGGTGGACAAAATCAAACTTCTATATGGATTTTTTATAAAAATCATAAAGATAATGAATACTAGGGTCAGGACTCATAGCCAGTAGATGACGAGTGCTGCGAGGGCGATGGCTGACAGGAAGACCTTCGGGCACCTGT
>NZ_JAEDOX010000016.1 GCF_017872555.1 Ruegeria sp. HKCCSA071 | reverse complement strand
TCCCAAACGCATGCTCAATACCATGCATCTGCAAAACCTTAACAAAGGCCTCTTCCGTCGTCATCTTCATAGGGGTGCTCTCCAAGCAAGAGTGAGGAAACCAGGCACCGGGGCCCGGGGGTTGATATGGTTTTGGCGTAAGGGTGCGACCTGCGTTAGGGCCAGACGCGTCTGCGGAATATGTCCAGTGCGACCTCACGCAGCCCGGATGGCATCCGCGATAAGTTCGACGCCGGGGGCTATGCGGTTGGTCGAAATAGAAGAGTACCCGAGGCGGTAGAAGTTCTGTGGCCTGTCGGGCCCCGAGAAAAACGGAGCACCCGGTTCGATATGAACACTCTGGTTCTGCAGCTTTAGCGCAAGTTGCGTTGTGTTGACGTGCTCAGGGGCCGACATCCACATTGATGAGCCGCCCATAACACCCCGCCCGGCCACTGTCAGCCCGCTATCCTCGATGGCTTTGTCCATCGCATCGCGCCGCTCTTGCAGGGCTTTCGACATACGTCGGATCTGCGCGTCGTAATGGCCCAATGACAGAAAATACGCTGCCGTGCGCTGAATATGACCCGGAGGGTGGCGCAGGACCAACGAGCGAAGCGCACGTGCTTCGCGGATGAAAGGTTCGGATCCGACCATGTATCCAAGCCGCAATCCCGGAAACAGCGACTTGGAAAAACTGCCGACGTAAATCACGCGCCCATCCCGATCCATGGACTTGAGCGCGGGCGAAGGTGCGCTGCGAAAGGCCATCTCGAATTCATAGTCGTCCTCGACAACCATTGCATCCAGATCGCGTGCCCGATCCAGCAGCTTGTTGCGGCGGTCGACCGGCATCGTCGCAGTTGTCGGGCTTTGATGGCTGGGGGTGGTAAAGATGACGTCCGCTTTGTCCGGGATCGCCTCGGGTGGCAAGCCGTCGCGATCGACGCTCAGGGGCGTCACAGCGCAATCCCAGTGGTTCAAAAGGCTTCGCAGCGCGTAGTAGCAGGGATCTTCGATTACGGCAGTGCGATTGTGGGTCAGCAAAATGCGTGAGGCCAGCCAAAGCGCGTTCTGCGCGCCCAGGGTGATCAAGATTTCTTCGGGGCGGGCAACGATACCACGGCGCGGCAGGGTGTGGCGCGCGATGAATTCGATCAGCAACGGATCATCCTGATCCACGTAATCCCCTGTCAGCGAATCGAAGTCTTTGTGCCCCAAGGCGCGAACCGCGCATAATCTCCAATTGGCGTGGTCAAACAGGGTCCGGTCGGCCTGACCGTAGATGAACGGATAGCGGTATTCGCGCCAGTTGCTGGGTTTCGGCAGGACGTCGCTGTCCAGAAAGCGGCGTGCCAGTGCCTTGTCCCAGTCGACAGATTCCGTGCCGCGCTGCACGGGCGAGTATTTGGGCGGAACCGGCGCGTTTTGCGAGACGTAATATCCTGACCGGCCCTTAGCTGTCAGATAATCATTTGCCAGCAACTCGGTATAAGCCAGCGTTACCGTGATGCGGCTGACACCCAGATGTGCGGCCAGCTTTCGCGAGGATGGCAGTTTTTCCCCGACATGAAAGCGACCGGACAGAATGCCCTCGGCAATCATCTGCTGGATCTGGGCCTGCAACGTGCCCTGACCGTTAAGCTCAAGAAAGAATGTTTCGACCGATATCCCCATGCCTGCTTATAGGTTGGACTTAAGGCAGGGGCAATCTGGACTTACAGCGTCATGGAAAATTTTCCCAAGGTGGGTTGACCAGGGCCCTTTGTGAAACTACAAAACTAGAAATCTAGTTTAATAGAGGTAACTCATGTGGGAAACTGCTGCAGCCGGATTTTCCGCCATGGGCTCGGAAGCCCGGCTGAAAGTCCTCAAGACACTGGTGCGGGCTGGTGAGGCCGGTCTGACCGTTGGCGAAATCCAGAACCGGACGGGGATTGCCCCGTCGACTTTGGCGCACCACCTGCGGTTTCTTGCAGCCGGAGGTGTGGTTGAACAGGAAAAGATCGGTCGCACCACGATCAACCGGGCCTGTTATGACGAATTGAAGACGCTGGCGCAGTTTATTCTCAGCGAATGCTGCGCTGACGCGGTTGGAAAGGCGGCCAACGATGGCTGAATTGACGCAATCCCCCCGACTGACCGCCAAAGGCGCGATGGAGATGATCAAGACGCCTTGGGCATTGATTGTCGTCATTCTTGTGGCGGTGGCCGTTCTCGACCCCGGCAACCTGCCTGAGGTTGCGAGTTTTGCAGTCAGGGCCTTGGCACATACGGGACAATACATCCTGTTTGCCGTGCTTCTGTTGTCATATCTCAAGGCAACCGGGGCCGAGGTGATGGTGGCGCGCGCTTTTGAAGGGCGCGAGACCCGGATGATCTTTCTGGCCGCCCTGTTCGGCGGCCTCGCACCGTTTTGTTCTTGCGAAGTCATTCCCTTTATTGCGGGCTTGCTTGCACTCGGAGCGCCGCTGTCGGCCGTGATGGCGTTCTGGCTCAGCTCGCCATTGATCGACCCACCGACGCTTTTGATTACGGCAGCCGCGCTGGGGTGGCCCTTTGCCATCGGTAAAGCGGTTGCAGCCGTTGCGCTTGGCCTGTTCGGCGGGTTCGCGGTTCGGTTGCTGATGCGGCAGGGGGCATTTGTCCAGCCCTTGCGCGAATACAAACCTGCCGGGTGTTGCGGATGTGGTCCGAAAGCGGATGACACGCCGGTCTGGAAGTTCTGGAAAGAGCCCGAGCGTCGCGTTCGGTTCCGTTCGGAATTCGTGCACAACGGGCTGTTCCTGCTGAAGTGGCTGGCGCTGGCCTATGTGCTCGAAGCTTTGTTGGTCAACTATGTGCCTGCGGACCTGATCGCTGGCGTCGTTGGCGGAGAAGGCGTGCTGCCGATCATTGTCGCCGCGCTGGTGGGGATGCCGGCCTATCTGAACTCTTACGTCGCGCCGCCGCTGCTGGCGGGTCTGATCGATCAGGGCATGACCGCGGGGGCTGCGATGTCGTTCATGGTTGCGGGTGCCGTCAGTTCCATACCGGCGATGGCCGCAGTCTGGTCATTGGTCAAACCGCGCGTGTTTGCCGCCTACCTGAGCCTTGGTGTGGGGGGCGCAATAATCGCAGGTATCATCTTTCAGGTGGTTTGAATGAAAAAGCCGCCCGGTGTCAGCATCGGGCGGCTCTTTTGGTCTGAAATCTCGATCAACCGGATTCGCAGAGGCGGGGCAGTTTGAACCGATACCGGGCTTCACCGCTTTTGACGTAAACGCGTTTTTCCACACAGGCCGTCGTTCCAACGGTTTGTGAAATCTGCGACTCGGTCGACGTAATCGACGTGGCCGATCCATCGGGCAGGCGAACCGAGGCCACGACGCCGTTCTTCAGGTCCCCGTTCACCGGCGTCGCGGACAGAACCGGTACGATTAGGAAAGCCTCGTGCTCGTGTTCGCCTTCGTCCCCCAGCAGAAACAAGGTGGTGACGATGGCAATCATGATAATACCGCCCGCCAGACCCAGCCCCCATGTCCTGAGAAAGGCATAGATCGTTACGGCGCGGTGCGGGCCGAAGATCGCAGAAAGAATGTTCAGCATGACAAGTCCGTCAAAAAGCCCCAGCCGTTCCGACCGGGGCTGATTGCCTGTTACAGACGAGGATCATCCTCGTCTTCATCATCCGCCCCGCCTTTGGGCAGGTTAAAGAAGCTGTCGGCGTCGATAACAGGCTCGTCGTCTTTTTCATCCGACCGATCCTCGGACAGCGAGAAGGTCTCCAGACCTTCGATCGCGGTCGGGATTTTCGGCGCGGCATCCATTTCGAGCGACTGCTCGGTCGAAACCAGCTTGCGACGCTCGTCATCGCTCATCACGCCGCCTTCGGCCGCTTTCTTGGCTGCGGCCTTCTGCACGATCGCATCCAGTTCGGACTGTTTGCACAGGCCCAGCGCAACCGGGTCGATCGGCTGCATGTTCGAGATATTCCAGTGGGTGCGCTCGCGGATCGACTGGATGGTCGGCTTGGTGGTGCCAACCAGCTTGGCGATCTGGCCATCGCTGAGTTCGGGGTGGAACTTGACCAGCCACAGGATCGAGTTCGGACGGTCCTGACGCTTGGACAGCGGGGTATAACGCGGGCCACGGCGCTTTTCTTCGCCGGATGCCGCTGGGTTGAACTTGAGCTTCAGCTTGTGCAGCGGGTTGTTCTGCGCGGCGTCGATCTCATCCTGGGTCAACTGGTTGTTTGCGATCGGGTCAAAGCCCTTTACGCCTGTGGCCACATCGCCATCAGCGATACCCTGCACTTCCAGTTCGTGCATCCCTACGAAATCCGCGATCTGCTTGAAGCTGATCGTGGTGTTGTCCACCAGCCATACGGCGGTTGCCTTGGCCATAAGCGGTTTTGCCATCAGCCCGTCTCCTATACATACATCTTTCCCGTCGCCGGAATTCGGCGGCCCCTTGGTCTTGGGGCAGGTTTCCGTTGTCGGGGAACTTGGCCCGTATATAGTCGCCACGCAGCAAGAAGGGAAGAGGCGAATGCGCTGGGTCGTATTGTGGGTCTTCAGCGCGATGGCAGCGCTGGCCGAAGGTGAAAAAGCAGGTGAGTTCGACTATTACGTCCTGTCGCTTAGCTGGTCGCCCAATTGGTGCGCCCGCGAAGGGGACGCACGCGGGTCAGACCAATGCGACGACCGGCACGACCACGGATGGATCCTGCACGGGCTCTGGCCGCAATTTCATCAGGGCTGGCCATCCTTCTGCCGCTCGCCCGAGGCACCGCCGACACGCCGCATGACGCGGGAAATGGAAGATATTCAGGGCAGTGCGGGCCTTGCATGGCATCAGTGGAAGAAACACGGCACCTGTTCGGGGCTATCTGCGCCCGACTATTTCGCCCTGTCCCGGCGTGCCTATGATGCGGTCGAACGCCCTCAGGTGTTCCGCAAACTGGACGCTTCCGTCAAACTGCCGGCTTCGGTAGTCGAGGATGCGTTTTTGAAGGCCAATCCGGGGCTTGAGCGCAATATGATCACGGTCACCTGCAAACAGGGCTATATTGAAGAGGTCCGCCTGTGCCTGTCGCGCGACCTTGATCCGGTGCCATGCGGCCGCGATGTGATCCGCGACTGCACAGCCAAGGACGCGCTGTTCGATCCGATTCGTTAAAGCTTTTTGTTCTGGCAGTCCCGTGCATAGTCCAGCGCCTTGGCGGTGCCTTTCAGATCAATCGCCATCACCACCTCGCCTGCGGGATTGTAAACTGTCATCGTCTTGTTCTGGGCAATCGCGGTGACGAAATTCCGGTCGGTGAAAAACACCGTCGCACCCGGCACTTTGCGTTCATTGAACCCGATAGCGGTGGCATCAAAGCTCTTGCCGTCCAGTTCGAACCGGATGGGATAGCTTTTGCCTTGTTCAATATTGCCCCAGGCCTTGTTGTAAACGGCGAAGTACCCGCGATTACCCAGTGCGTCATAGCCCAGCCGCACGACCGAGAGGTCCTGATATACCGTCTGGATCAGACACCCGTTCCCAAGCGCCGGGTCCATCATGATGTTCCAGCCTTCGACAAAGCCTTTGTCGACGAGTTCCTGCGACAGGGCAGCGGTTGCGGTGAAGGCGGCGAAGGTAATGGCGAGAAGGCGGGTCATGGGCGGCTCCAAAATAATCGCTGAGTTTACCTATCCTTAGAGTAGTTCCATGGTCATCCAAAGTCGCTTTTTTGTCACCGCGACTGTTCTGACAACGATGATGAGTACAACATGAGTTTCGAACCCAAGCAATTTGTTCAGGTCACTATGGTTTCAACTCCGTTTGAAAGATGAAACACGCAACCCTGAGTTCGGGGTAGCTGTAGCAACTTGTCCAGATCGAGACCCAACCAAAGCCCTCTTAGCACCAAGGACGTGACGCCGTGGGTTACTATGATCGCAGGTTCATCTTGTTCCTTCAGAAATGAGTCTACTCTACCGCAGATGTCATCAAAGCTTTCCCCACCCGGGCTGCGGAAGAACCAATGATAGCTTTCATAGGAACAATCGATTTGCTCTCGGATGAAATCACGCGTTGCGCCTTCCCATTGCCCAAACGCGATTTCCATAAGCCGTTCATCATGTATCAACTCATGATGAGGCGTCGTTGCCAAGCGGGCGGTATGCATTGCTCTCTCTTGCGGGCTGACGAAAACGCGCAAAGGTGCATTCGGTATTCGCCTGAGTATCTCATTTTGTTTCCGCGCCTGAGACTTGCCAATTTCTGTCAACGGCGAATTCTTGCGCCCTTGGAACTTCCCCAGTGTGTTCCATTCGGTTTCGCCATGTCGCAGCACAAAAAGATCCGGATAATTGTTCAAGATGTGTACCAGAATTGAGTACCGTTTGAGATGGCGTTCTTGCTGCCTCTTTTTAAGAACGTTGATTAATAGATGCTGACCTAAATTTCCTTGCGCGCCCGGAGCGCCGCCGTGATCGTTCCGTCATCCAGATAATCCAACTCTCCACCGATGGGTACGCCTTGCGCAAGTGAGGTCAGGCGCACCTGACCTTCCAGCTGGTCCGCGATGTAGTGGGCGGTGGTCTGACCGTCGACGGTGGCGTTCAGGGCAAGGATCACTTCGGTGATCCCTTCGGCCAGAACCCGATCCCTCAGGCGGGGAATGCGCAGCTCGTCCGGGCCGATGCCGTCCAGTGCAGACAGCGTGCCACCCAGCACGTGATAGCGGCCCTTGAAGACCCTTGACCGCTCCATTGCCCAGAGGTCGGCGACGTCTTCGACCACGCACAGCTCTCCGGTCGCTCGGGCCTCACTATTGCAGATGTCACAGATATCGGTGGTGCCTACGTTGCCGCAATTCAGGCATTCGCGGGCGGTGACGGCCACTTGCTGCATGGCGTCTGACAGGGGCGTCAGCAGCAGAGCGCGTTTGCGGATCAGGTGCAGCACCGCGCGGCGGGCCGAGCGCGGGCCCAACCCCGGCAGTTTGGCCATCAGGTCGATCAGATTATCGATTTCGCTGTTCGTGCCCATGGCCTGCCCTGCTTTGCGCCGGAGGGAGCCTCCGGCGGGAGTATTTGGGAAAAGATGAAGCTCAGAACGGTAGCTTGATGTCTTTGGGCAGGCCCATGCTTTCGGTCAGCTTGCCCATCTCCTCCTGTGAACGTTCGGCAGCTTTGGCCTGAGCGTCCTTGATGGCGGCCAGGATCAGGTCTTCAACCACTTCCTTGTCGTCGCCGTTGAAAATCGACGGATCAATGTCCAGCCCCTTGAGTTCACCCTTGGCTGTAGCTGTTGCCTTGACCAGTCCTGCACCGGATTCGCCGACAACCATCATGTTGTTCAGTTCTTCCTGCATTTCGGTCATCTTGGTTTGCAGGTCTTGTGCGGATTTCATCATCTTGGCCATGTCGCCCAGACCGCCAAGCCCGCCGAGTCCTTTCAGCATCAGTCGTCTCCTGTGTTTCTGTTTGGTTCTAAATACGGACCGCAGGCAGGCGGCACAAGAGGTCTCCCGCCTGTCCAGATCAGAGCGTCGCGGACCGATCTTTTATTCGCCTGCATTCCCTCCCTCAGTCGCATGGTGGAGGGGCGTGAGTATGCTGGTTTCTTGAAACGTGGACCTGCGGGCTGAGGGGCTAATCCTCTTCGAAGGGGTCCCATTCATCTTCGACTTCGGGAAGGGCCTCGGTCACAACCTTGGCGGCGCGCTGCTCCGGTGTTTCGATCCGAATGATCTTTGCCTTGGGGAATTGCGTCAGCACGGCCTGAACCAGCGGGTGTTCTTCGGCCTCGGCTTTCAGGGCAAGTTCGGCCCGGTCCCGCACTTCCGCAATGGTCGCCGCATCTCCGTCCGAGACAATGGAGACGGCCCACCGATTGCCGGTCCATCGTTGCAGGGCAGAGCCCAATCGCGACGCCAGATCCGACGGTGCCTGAGGCGTCGGGGTGAATTCGATCCGGCCGGGCTGGTACGACACAAGGCGCACGCCGCTTTCCACCTCGACAAGCAGTTTCACATCGCGGTTTGTGCGGATCAGTTCCACCACATGCCCGAAGGTTGGATAGCGGGCCAGGGCCGTCTGTGCATCCTGCGACAGTGCGGCAACCGGTGCGCCACCCGCTCCGCGCGGGGGCGATGTATAGGCAGGCGGGGCCCCGTTGGATTGCGTTGCCACCGGGGCCTGTCGGGATATTGACATGCCTCCGCCCGGCCCGCCGGGAGGCGGAGGCGGGGTGTCTTGCAGCCGTTTGATCAGCTCTTCGGGGCTGGGCAAATCAGCGACATGCGTCAGTCGGATAACAGCCATCTCGGCGGCCATCATCGCGTTGGGCGCCGCAGAGACTTCTTCCAGCGCCTTCAGCAGCATCTGCCACATCCGGGTCAGAACCCGCATCGGCAAAGCCTCGGCCATGTGCTGGCCCCGTGTGCGTTCGTCGGGGGAAACCGTCGGGTCTTCGGCCGCGTCAGGTGTGATCTTTACGACGGACACCCAATGCGTGATTTCGGCCAGATCGCGCAGAACGGCCAGAGGGTCCGCGCCTTCCGCATATTGCCCGCTCAGTTCAGTAAGCGCCCCTGCCGCGTCACCGCGCAGGATCATGTCCATCAGGTCCAGAACACGACCTCGATCCGCCAGACCCAGCATCGCACGGACCTGATCTGCCGTCGTCTCACCGGCCCCGTGTGAAATTGCCTGATCGAGCAGTGAGGTCGCGTCGCGGGCCGACCCTTCTGCAGCGCGGGTGATCAGCGCCAGTGCGTCGTCGGCGATCTGCGCGCCCTCGGCCCCGGCGATCTTGCGCAGCAGACCGATCATGTCTTCGGGCTCGATCCGGCGCAGGTCAAACCGCTGACACCGCGACAGAACCGTGACCGGCACTTTGCGAATCTCGGTGGTCGCGAAGATGAACTTCACATGCGCGGGCGGTTCTTCCAACGTCTTGAGCAGCGCGTTGAATGCGCTGGTCGAGAGCATGTGAACCTCGTCGATGATGTAGATCTTGTAGCGCGCACTGGCGGCGCGATAGCGTACACTGTCGATGATCTCGCGGATATCGTTGACGCCGGTACGGCTGGCGGCATCCATTTCCATCACATCGACATGGCGGCCTTCCATGATGGCGACACAATGTTCGCACTGACCGCAGGGTTCGGTTGTGGGGCCACCGGTTCCGTCGGGTCCGATGCAGTTCATGCCCTTGGCGATGATCCGCGCCGTGGTCGTTTTACCCGTCCCGCGAATGCCGGTCATGACAAAAGCCTGCGCAATCCGGTCGGCCTCGAAAGCGTTTTTCAGGGTGCGCACCATGGCATCCTGACCTACCAGGTCGGCAAAGGTTTCCGGGCGGTATTTGCGGGCGAGAACCTGATAGGCGGGGCTGGGCGTGTCTGTCATGTCTTCTCGCTCGGATTCGGTGCTTCGGCACAGCGTAGTGGCGGCGGCAGCCCGCGTCCACTGCGGGGCGCGATGATTTTTTGTTTCAGGAACGGGCTGGTTTCCAACTAAACTGGACCAGCGGATTTAATGACTCATTTCTTAAAGAGTACCTTGGGGGAGGACGCACTTCATGTCGCAGTTGGTCATCTTTGCTCTGCAGGTCGGAGGCGGGACGCTTGCCCTTACTTCAATGCCCGGTCGTGGCGGGGATTACGCCACCGATCTGGATACGATTGCGGCGTGGAAACCGGGCCTTGTGATTTCAATGACGACGGATGTCGAAATGCTTCAGGATGGCGCGCAGCACTTTGGCAGTGACATCCAAAGCCGGGCCAGCCGGTGGGTTCACCTGCCGATCGAAGATTTTGGAGCGCCAACGCAAGCGGTTCAGAAGGCCTGGCCAGAGGTCAGCGCCACGGCCCGACATGCACTGTCGGGTGGTGGCCGGGTCCTTGTGCACTGCCGTGGGGGGTGCGGCAGGTCCGGGATGATTGTTCTGCGACTGATGGTTGAATGCGGTGAACGCGCCAGCGACGCACTGGACCGCCTGCGGGCCGTACGCCCGTGCGCTGTCGAAACCGATGCGCAGCTGGCCTGGGCGTCCCGGATCACGCCGGCACAGGTGGAAGTGGGATCAAGCTGAAAGCTGCTGGGGTGCGTAACCGGATTTCGGGGGTCGGATCGTTGAAACCTCGATCATGGCGCAAGGCGGGTTCGCGACAATGCCCGCGGGCAGCGTGCTGAATTCAGGTCCGAAGATCAAATCGGCATAGGCATCCAGGCCCCGAATTGCTGTATCAGGGTGCGCCCCGCAGAAAACGCGAACGCTGTCGGATCGCGCTCGGATCGTTGCCATGCACCCTTCTGCGCAATGTGACAGCGCGCTGTTGCCTTCAAATTCGAAATCCTCTCTGGTGGCCGAAACCGCCTGCGCCATGGCTTCGGAAATCGAGCGGGCCAGTCGCGCCAAAGCCGGGCAGGTATTGCCCGTCCGCTGGCACACAGTTGCGCTGTATTCGTGTGATTTTGTCTTCCAGATCATCCTGCGCCCTCCGCGCGTGGTGGGCTGGATATTGGGGCAGGTGGGACAGCATCTCGCTGTCAGGACCTGCCCGGACACCCCGCCCGAGTTTCGGTTTCAGTTCCGATGGCAGGTCTCCTGACTTGCGGGTCATTGCTCTGCCGACCTTCCCAGCCCATGGGCCAGTGGTATTTCGGCATTGCTTACCGCTTACAGTTGCGGGGGCAGTCGCGGACTAGGTTGATGTCTGTATGACCAGACAAACCGCACCGTGTTCCCTTTTCATCCCGACCTCTTGTGGGGGCCGGAAACCATCACACAACCGCTAGCGCCTGATCGCGTTCCGAGTCAAGCCGATCTTTGGCCGGACGTTTGGTCATGCTGGATGCGGATTATGTTCCGGCCTAGTGTCATCGGCATCGAAGGCAGGCAAACCGATTGTTTCAGCGAAAGCCGGGGACCATGTTGGATTCGGAACAGACGGTGTTGATCGAAGATTTCCGCTTTCCGTCCGGGTCTGTGACCTTGTCGGCGCGGTTGCACCGGCCAGCAGGTGAGCCGGAAACCGTTGTCGTGCTGAACAGTGCCACGGGTGTGCCGCGTGACTATTATCAACACTTCGCGCGATGGCTGGCCGCCGAGCGGGGGATAGCTTGCCTGACCTATGACTATCGGGACTACGGGCTTTCTTTGGTCGGCCGCCTGAAAGACGCAACTGCAACTATGGCGGATTGGGCGTTGATCGATATGCCTGCGGCGCGGGCCGAGATGCGCAGCCGGTTTCCAAAGGCGCAGCAGTGGACCATCGGCCATTCGGTCGGTGCGATGCTGGGGCCGGTGCAGCCGGATATCGACCAGATCGACCGCATGATCGGTGTGTGTTCGGGGCTGGTGACTTTGAAAGATCACCCATGGCCCTATCGGGGGTTGGCAGGGCTGTTCTGGTATGGCCATGCACCGCTGATGGTACGGGCGCTTGGGTATCTGCCCGGCAAAGCAATCGGGTTTGGTTCGGACCTGCCCGCCTCGGTCTACTGGCAATGGCGCAAATGGTGTACAGCTCCTCTTAGCTACGTTCCCGAGATCGGGCAGAATTTGCCTGATGCGCATTGGGGCAGTTCTGGAACACCTGTGGATCTGTTCACGTTCGAAGATGACCAGATGGCTCCGCCCGAGGCAGTTTGGCGCCTTGCCGATCTGTACGGCCCCGAGGCCAGACGCCACCTTCTGAAGCCTGCCGAATTCGGACTGCCGGAGGTTGGTCACATTGGAGCATTTGCCCGGCGCAATGCAGCGGTCTGGCCGCGCCTGATCGCCTGATCAGACGCGACGCAGGTTTTCCATAACACCTTGCAGCTATGGTCGTTTGCGAAGTTTCTTGTCCTGCATGACACCGCGCACCATCTTGCCAAACGCCCTGTCCCGCGCCCGCGATTGCGCAACGGTTTCCGAGTTTCGCTGATCTTCACGCCGCAGCTTGCGCCAGCGGTCCAGCCGCGCCGGATCAAGCACGCCTTCGTCGATTGCGTTCTGCACGGCACAGCCGGGCTCGGTCTCGTGCTGACAATCCGAAAAGCGGCAGCTTTGGCCAAGCTCTGTGATGTCCGAGAATACGTCGTCGATCCCGTCCTGGGCGTCCAGCAGGCGCAATGCGCGCATTCCGGGCGTGTCGATCAGCCATCCACCGTTACTCATCCGGTGCAACGCGCGCACCGTTGTCGTATGCCTGCCCCGTGCGTCGTCTTCGCGAATTCCAGACGTGGCGAGGTTTTGATCTGTCATGGTGTTGCTGAGCGTCGTTTTACCCACGCCCGACGACCCGACCAGCGCGCCGGTCTGGCCTTTGGGACACCATGCCAGAACCTTTTCGACATCTGCCGGATCCCGAGCGTTGATCGTCAAAACCGTCAAAAACGGGTCCAGAGATTCCACTTGTCCCGAGAAACTTCCGGGATCATCCGACTGGTCAGCTTTCGTCAGGACAACAACCGGATAACATCCGGCCTGGTGCGCAAGAACCAGATAACGTTCCAGTCGGGGAAGGTTGAAGTCCGCATTGCACGAGCTGACGATGTACAAAACATCGACATTGGCCGCAATCAGTTGGGTTGCGGCACCTGTACCGGCAGCTCTGCGTTGCAGCAGGCTGCGCCGGTCCAGAAGGTGGCGCACGCGGTTTTCGGCGTCTGCAAGGACCCAATCTCCGACGGCATATGAACCGGTCGGATTATCCAGTGTCAGCAAAGGGATTTCACCATCCGGGCTCAGCCCGATCAGACGGTCCCGATGTACCGATGCGATACGAAAGGGCGTGTCAGAAGGAAAAGCTGCGTGTTGCGCGGCAAAGTGAGAGGACCATCCCAGGTCCGAAAGCGTATAAGACATTTATCTGCCTGTTTTCAGAAACAACAATGCCAACGGATAGCAATCGCGCATCCGCAGGTCGTGTGTTCAGGCAGTCAGGTGATTCCGGTGAATCAGAACCAGTCTGCCCGAAGGGTTTTCAATACAATCATAAAGCCCTCCTGCGGCTATGGTTCACGAAGTGAGAGGTTGGACATCGACCCAAGCGGGGCTCGTTGTGGCTGCTTCCTTCCGGACCTGACCAGGTTGGCGAGGCGCTCGCCCGCGCCAACCTCTCGACTCCGGATATAGGGAAGGCATCGGGAAAAGACAACCCGTCAGAGCGTCAGGCGGATTCGTTCAAATCCCCTGCCATCCGAGCCCAGCAGCACGGGATCGAACCTGCGTAACTCATCCAGATATTTCAGGGCGTCCGGACCTGTTCGAAGAATTGTCGTCACGCCCCGCTGCGGCATCAGCGAGAACGGGTAGGGCTGCGAGACGGTCGGATCAGGCGGAAGGTGCTGTGACAGGTAATCCCGCACTAGGTCCTTGATGCTCAGCGGTGGCAGGCTGATCTGCTCAGTCGTTGTCGCATGCGGAAAATGCCCGCCTCCGCTGGCGCGGTAATTGTTCAGCGCCATAACGAACATCTGCTCCGGTCGAACGGGATGGCCTGCATATTTCAGATCGCTGATCCGCCTGTGGTAGGTATGGATCATTTTCCCCTGCGCATCGTATCGCGGCGGCTGTGTGGGATCGATCTGATAAGACAGTCCAAACACGATGTCGAAATTGTACCCGGCCCGTTCAGGGTTGATCAGTTCGGGTTCGGAACCAGACTTTAACTGGTTGAATACGCTGGCTGACATCTCCAACCAGTCCAGCAGATGCGCACCGCTGATCCGGATTGCACGCAGCTCGTTTGGAAACACGTGCAGGTCCGCGACATGGCGTAGACATATCTCTCCGGCGGGTACCTCGGTGTAATGGCGCGGGCCTGAGCGCCCGCCGGATTTGGCAGGCGAAACAACCGACAAAACCGGCAGATCCGCCAGGTTGGTTCCCTGCAAAAGCGGGCGCAGTGCGGCGGCTTGTGCTGCAGCTACAAGGGTCAGCCCGCGATCCGGCGCACAGCAACTGAAATAGCTGTGCAATGTATCCGGGATATGTGCCACCGGTGCCGCAACGGATTGACGGGTCATACGATGCGCCACCTCACACAGGACCGCAATTTCACTGTCTTCCCCGACGGCTGTGCCGTTGCTGATAACCGGACGCAGTTCGACGCGGCTATCCCGGATTTGCACTTTGCCGTCCGGCCCGGCGGTCACGGCCAAATCGATAACCCCCAGGTAAGAGCCCGCTGATCCCGGCATGACAACGGGTGTCCCATGTACCAGCCCCGTCAGGTGATCGACCATCGGGGTATTGGCGTGACCCTCTCCTGGAAGTGTCAGGTGAGTGTGCCCGGCCACAATGGCATCGATGCCTTTGATCGCGGCTAAGGGTAGCACGGCGTTTTCCATCCCCGCCACCGGTTCGCTGCCCCCAAGGCCGGAATGGGCAAGCGCCACGATGATATCACACCCCTCGTCGCGCAAAGTCTGCGTCAGGGACTTTGCCGCAAGCAGGATATCCTCGACGACGATATCGTCATCCAGATTATGTGCCTCCCAACAGGCCGTTTGCGGCGGAAGAACCGAGAAGATGCCGATGCGAACAGGAATGTCTTTACCGTTCAAAGACACAGTGCGGTTCAGAACGATATGCCGCTGCCAGGGCTGAGGTCCGCGCGTGCGATACAGGTTACTGCAAACGACCGGACAGGGGGCTTGCGTCAGGATGTTGCCCAATGACGGCAGCCCGAACCCGAGATCATGGTTACCCAGCCCGATCGCGTCATAATCTAGGGCTTCGAACGCCTTCATCATCGGATGGGCGGTGCCACTTTTTGCTGCCCAATCGCCCATTGGGGTTCCCTGCAACGAATCCCCGTTGTCAAACATCAGCACCAGCGCGCGTTCGGCCTCTTGTCGGGCAGCGCGGATCAGGCTGGCGGTGCGCGTCAATCCAATCGTCTGGTCTGGCGTGTCGGTGTAATAGTCAAAACCGGTCAGGTTCATATGCAGGTCGGTTGTGGCCAGAATGCGAATTTTCCCACTGTCACCAATGGGCTGTACCTGCGTCGAGAAGGGGATCTTCACTTTGAGTATTCTGCTATTGAATGTGTGTATCGATTAAATCCATCAAAATTCACTCTAGATGATTTTTCCGAGGCCACCATGCGGCTTTTCAGCGGCAGGGTGGTGGATTTTCTGCCCCTGAATAGCCATTGCAACACAGGCCGAGACGTGGCAGCCCTGTGCGCAAGACCAAAAGGAAATCCAATGAAAAACGCAGAGCAGGTAACCTTCGGGGGGTCGGGCCTTGATCGGGCGGCGCAGAATCGCGGAGATGCGAACAAGCTGGCCGAGGCGATGCACAACCCGGCCGCGCGATGTGTCTTGCTGTGGCGTGGAAAACTGTTGGTACAGGGTGCGGGGCTGGACCAGCTTGCCATGATCCCGATGACGCACCCGCTGATTAGCAATGGTCCCGGCGGCGTCATTGAATCCCCGGTGTTTTTGGGTCTGAGCGCTGACAGCGCCCCCGTGTTTGCCGTTGATATTTCCGCATGGACAGCCGAGGGGCTGGATCTGACCAGTCTGGGCGCCTTCGTGGACAAGTCCGAACAACAACACCCGGATTTACCGCAAGGCCACGTGTTTGCCGAACTGCGCCGGATCATGACACGGCTGTCGGCGCGCGACGCGGAACTGGCGGCAACGTCAAAGGCAATAATCGGCTGGCATGAAACGCATCGCTACTGTGCCCGATGTGGTGCCGCCAGCGAGGTGTCGCAGGGGGGATGGCAGCGCAGTTGCCCGTCCTGTGGCGGGCAGCACTTTCCGCGCACCGATCCGGTTGTGATCATGTTGATCACGCATGGTGACAGCGTGCTGATGGGCCGGTCTCCGGGTTGGCCTGATGGGATGTTCTCCTTGCTGGCGGGATTTGTTGAGCCCGGCGAAACACTTGAGGCAGCAGTGCGCCGCGAAGTGATGGAAGAGGCGGGCGTGCCGGTGGGTGCGGTTTCGTACCTGTCCAGTCAGCCCTGGCCATTTCCGGCGTCATTAATGTTTGGATGTGCAGGTGAGGCGCTGTCACGCGACATCGTGATCGACCCGGTCGAAATAGAAGAGGCGATGTGGGTCAGCAAACCCGAAATGATGCAGGCCTTTGCCGGTGATCATCCCCGGTTGTTGCCGGCTCGCAAGGGGGCTATCGCTCATTTTCTGCTTCAGAACTGGCTTGCAGATACTCTGGACTGAGGAAACATTGGCTCAGCAATAAAACAGCAAAGGTCATTATGCAGTTTTCAGCGCGAGAAGATATCGAGGCCCCCATCCAATCGGTATTCGACATGGTGTCGGATTTTGAACGATTCGAGCGTATGGCAATGCGCCGTGGCATCGATGTGCGCCGTTTGGGCGGTGGCGCGGCGGTGACGGCCGGAACCGAATGGAATACGGAGTTCAAACTGCGCGGAAAGCCGCGTCAGATGTCGGTGGTGATGACGGATTTCAACAGGCCTTCGCAAATGCGATTTGACGCTGCCAGCAAGGGCATTACCGGGTTCACGACCGTGGATTTTCTGGCCCTGTCCCCGCGCCGGACTCGCCTGAGCGTTGAAATGTCACTCGCCGCCAAGTCCCTGCCGGCACGGTTGCTGTTGCAATCCATGAAACTGGGGCAATCCAGATTTCGCAAGCAGTTTCAGGTGCGTCTCAGCGAATTCGCACGCGAGTTGGAGCAGAGGCACCTGCATGGGGCGTGAACGGCGTCTGCCGGGCTGATTGGGGCAAGGCTTGGGAATGAAACCTCGGATGTCGCACATTATTTTTCTGCACGGCGCATCAAGCAGTGGAAAATCGACGATCGCACAGGCATTGCAGCTGAAGACAGAGAAGCCGTTCTGGCATATTTCGATCGATCACCTGCGCGATTCTGGTGTTCTGCCGCTTGAACGCTATCGCCGTGACGAGTTCGATTGGACCGACGACAGATCGGCTGTCTTTGATGGGTTTCATCAGTCGCTGGCTGCTTATGCGGCCTCGGGCAACAATCTAATTTTGGAACATATTCTGGATACGCCGGGGTGGGCCAAAGACTTGCGCGACCTCTTCCGTCCGTTCGATGTTCTTTTCGTAGCTGTCCATTGCCCGGTTCCCGAGTTGAACGCGCGCGAACGATTGCGCGGCAACCGTCCGGTGGGAAGCGCCCAACGTGACCAATCCATGATCCACGCTGGCAGAGTTTACGATATTGAGATTGATTCGACGGACGGCATCGAAGCCAACGTGCAGGCAATTCTTCAAGCATGGCGCAATGACCTGCGCCAATCGGAATTCAGCCCGCTTTTCGCGTGACGCGTCAGCCGCGCGGATGTGCTGCCGGATAGACGCCCAGAACTTCGACATTGGTCGTGAAATGCTCAAGCTCGTCCATGGCCAGCTGCACGTTGCGGTCTTCGGGATGCCCGACAATATCCGCGTAAAACTGCGTCGCGGTGAAGGAGCCGTCGACCATATAGCTTTCCAGCTTGGTCATGTTGATCCCATTGGTGGCAAACCCACCCATCGCTTTGTAAAGCGCGGCAGGGATGTTGCGGACCTGAAACACAAAGCTGGTGATCATCCCATGATCGCCCCGGCGGGACAAATCCGTTTCGCGCGACATGACAAGAAAGCGGGTCGTATTGTCGTCATTATCCTCGATATGGCGGGCCAGCACGTTCAGGTTATAGATCTCACCGGCCAACTCGCTGGCCAGCGCGGCTGAATGCGGATTGCCTTCCTCGGCCACTTCGCGGGCGGCGCGGGCGTTATCGGGGCTGACGCGGCCGCGGATGCCGTGTTCCTTAAGGAAACCTGCACATTGCGGCAGCAGCACCAGATGCGAATGCGCCTCGGTTATGTCTTCCAGTTTTGCACCCGGCACGGCAAGAAGGTTGATGTGAACCCGGACAAAGGCCTCATCGATGATATGCAGCCCGCTGTGGGGTAACAGCCGGTGAATATCGGCCACCCGCCCATAGGTCGTGTTCTCGACCGGAAGCATTGCCAGATCCGCATCGCCTGAGCGGACCGATTCGATCACATCCTCGAAAGTGCGGCAGGGCAGGGCTTCCATATCTGGCCGAGCGTTGCGGCAAGCCTCGTGACTGTAGGCGCCGGGTTCCCCCTGAAAAGCAATGCGATTGGTCATTTGGTCGATTCCATGCAACAAGTTCGCGATTTGGTCGTTTCGTCGCGGTGTCTATACCTTGCCTCTCGCAAGTGGAAGCCTTAGACACCTGCGCAGACAGCTGAAATGGACACGCGATCAATGTTCGACACGATGACAGTAACCAAGGCCGCCGCAGGCCTGTTCGGCACATTCCTGGTGCTGCTTCTGGCCAAGTGGGGGGCGGATGTCCTCTATTCTTCCGGTGGCCATGGCTCGGCTGAGGCCGCCTACATTATCGAAACCGAAAGCTCGGGCGAAAGCGCCGACGGTGAAGAAGTGGTCTTTGAGGACCTGCTGGCCGCCGCAGACGTCGAGAGCGGCGCAAAAGTGTTCCGCAAATGCACCGCGTGCCACAAGCTGGAAGACGGCGCAAACGGCACTGGCCCTTACCTGTACGGTGTGGTTAATCGCCCCGTCGCCTCGGCCAACGGCTTCACCGGTTACTCGGCCGGTATGCAGGCGCATGGCGGCAACTGGACACCCGAAGCGCTGGATGCCTTCCTGACCAAGCCCGGCAGCTATATCTCGGGCACATCGATGAGCTTTGCCGGTCTGAAAAAGCCGCAGGATCGCGCCGACGTGATTGCCTATCTGCAGACAATCGGCAACTGATTGCCTGACCGATCAGAACTATTCAAAGCCGCTGCCGCAACGCAGCGGCTTTTTTGTCTGAAGAAACCTTCACAAAGCGCTCACGCATTCTAAACTTGAATCTGCACGTGCTGGCACTTTAGCTAGCGGTTACGACATTGACGGTGACAATGACCGAGAGGATGAGCAATATGATATCCCTGATGCCTGCTGCACGTGATCTTGAGGTAAGGCCATGGGTTGGCATTTTGGGGCTCTGTGCCGCTCTGATTGCTCCGCATGCAGCACAGGCGCTGGATGAAGGCGTCACCCGCAGTCACGGGTATTCGTATTTCGGAAATCTGGATTACCCGGCGGATTATGCGCATCTGAATTATGTGAATCCCGACGCCCCCAAGGGTGGCGAGCTTTCGCTGGCAGCCTCTGGAACGTTCGATTCCCTCAACCCCTATTCGCGAAAGGGGCGTGCCGGTGCGCTGACCACATTGCAATATGACCGTCTGTTTGAAAGTGCCGAAGACAGTGTCGGGCAGTATTACGGCGTAGTGGCAGAAAGCCTGGAATTTGATGAAGGACGCAACTACGTCATTTTCCATTTGCGCCCCGAAGCAACTTTTTGGGATGACACGCCTGTCACGGCGGAAGATGTTGTCTACAGCCACCGTTTGTTCATCGAACAGGGCCTGCCTTCTTACGCGCAGGCCGTTGGCCGCATGGTGACAGGGGCCGAGGCGTTGGATGACCATACCGTCAAATTTACCTTCAATCCCGAAGTCACCCGCCGCAGCCTGATTGAAACTGTCGGCTCAACGCCAATTTTCTCAAAGGCGTGGTTCGAGGCGGATGAGACACGGCGGCTGGATGAACCGCGGCTGGAAGTGGCGGTAGGCTCTGGCCCCTACAAGCTCGACAGCTACGACATCAATCGCCGCATCGTTTACAAACGCCGGGACGATTATTGGGGCAAGGACCTGCCTTTTAATGTCGGCCGCAACAACTTTGATACAATCCGGGTCGAGTATTTCGCCGATCAGACGGCAGCGTTCGAGGGTTTTAAGGCGGGTGAATACACATTCCGGATCGAAAGTGACCCCAAGCTTTGGGCGACCGGGTATGACTTCCCTAAGCTGGATGAAGGCACAGTTATTCGGGATGAGATCGCGGATGGCAGCCCGCCGACACCTTCGGGCTTTGTCTTCAATCTTGGAAAACCGCAATTTGCCGACAAGAATGTCCGCAAGGCCCTGGCTCTGGCCTTCAATTTCGAATGGACGAACGAGTCATTGTTGTTCGGCCTGAACACGCCGCGGAATTCTTTCACGCAAGGAACCCCGATCGAGGCGCAAGGCCTGCCCGAAGGGGCAGAGCTGGCGTTCCTGCAGGCGTTGGGCGACGTTGTTCCAGAAGATGTCCTGACGGAACCCGCTGTTGTGGCGCACGAATCAAACCCTGCACGCCTGAATGACCGAAAAAACTTGCGCAAAGCTGCCAGAATATTGGATGAGGCAGGCTGGTCCGTCGGCGAAGGCAATATTCGTCGCAATGCCGAAGGGCAGACTTTGAAGGTTAATATTCCATATCCTTCAAACCTGCCGACCTCGACCGCAACGATGATCGAAACCTATGTCCAGAACCTGCAATCCATCGGGGTGGATGCCTCGACCGAGAAAGTTGATCCGGCGCAATACACTTTGCGCAGCCGCGAGCGAGATTATGACATGGTCTATTCCACGCGCTACGGGTCGTTCTTGTCTACCGGGGGCGGTCTGAGCCAGATGTACGGATCGGAAGAAGCGGCCTTTAGTCTGTTCAACCCGGCAGGTCTGGCCAGTCCCTTGGTCGACGCGATCATCGAGGCGTCCTTTGAAACGGACAATCAGGCGGATCAGGACACGGCGTTGATGGCTTTGGATCGCGCCTTGCGGTACGAGTTTTTCGTAATCCCCGTGGGGTACATCGCAGAATACTGGACAGCATATTACGATATGTACGAATACCCGGAAAACCTGCCGCCCTATTCACTGGGTTATCTTGATCTGTGGTGGATCAATCCGGAAAAACAGGCTGCGTTGAAAGCGAAAGGCGCGCTGCGATAACATGGGCGCCTATATACTAAGACGCTTATTGCTGATCATTCCGACCCTTCTGGGTATCATGATCGTCAACTTCACGCTGGTCCAGTTCGTACCTGGCGGGCCGGTCGAACAGATCATCGCGCAAATCGAAGGTCAGGGTGACGTATTCGCCGGGTTCGCCGGTGGGGGCGACGCCGGAGCGGGTTCCGAACCGGCGGGCGGTGTCTTCGACGACAAATATGTCGGTGCGCGCGGCCTTCCGCCCGAGTTTATTGCTGAGCTGGAAAAAGAATTCGGCTTCGACAAGCCCCCGCTTGAACGGTTCCTGATCATGATGGGCAACTATCTGACGTTTGATTTCGGCGAGAGTTATTTCCGCTCGATCAGCGTGATCGACCTGGTGCTTGAAAAGATGCCGGTCTCGATCTCGCTGGGGCTGTGGTCGACCCTGATTGCCTATCTGGTCTCAATCCCGCTGGGTATTCGAAAGGCGGTCAAGGATGGATCGCAATTCGATACCTGGACAAGCGGGGCGATTATTGTGGCCTATGCCATTCCGGGCTTTCTGTTTGCGATCCTGCTGCTGGTGCTTTTTGCTGGCGGGTCATACTGGCAAATCTTCCCGCTGCGTGGCCTGACGTCGGACAATTGGGACAGCCTGAGTTTCTTTGGCAAGATCACGGATTATTTCTGGCACATAGCGTTGCCGACGATTGCATTGACAATCTCGGCTTTTGCGACACTGACCCTGCTGACCAAGAACTCGTTTCTGGATGAGATCAAGAAACAGTATGTCATGACAGCCCGCGCCAAAGGGCTGAGTGAACGCAAGGTTCTATACGGTCATGTCTTCCGCAACGCGATGCTGATTGTGATTGCAGGGTTCCCGGCCGTGTTCATCGGGGTGTTTTTTGGCGGGTCGATCATTATCGAGACGATTTTCTCGCTGGATGGACTGGGCCGTTTGGGGTTCGAAGCTGCCGTTGCGCGCGATTACCCGGTGATCTTCGGCACGCTGTTCATCTTCGGTCTGATGGGGCTGGTCGTCGGCATTATCAGCGACCTGATGTATGTGCTGGTCGACCCGCGCATTGATTTCGAAAAGCGGGAGGGGTAAATGGCTTTGTCCCCGCTGAACCAACGCCGCTGGAGCAACTTCCGCCGCAACAGACGGGCCTTCTGGTCGCTGATCATCTTCGCTGTGTTGTTCGGCCTGTCGTTGTTTGCCGAATTCATCGCCAACGACAAACCCATCCTCGTGAAATATCGGGGAGAGTACTTTACGCCGGTTTTCAACTTCTACGCCGAAACCGAATTTGGCGGAGATTTCCAAACCGAAGCGATTTATCGCGACCCCGAGGTTCAGTGCCTGATCGACAGCGGTGGATTGGAAGACTGTTTCGATGATCCCGAAGGCATCATCGAACAGATCGACGCCGGAACGTTCCAGGCTGAGGGTTTTGAACCCGGCTGGTCGCTCTGGCCGTTGATCCCCTATTCCTTCAATACCTCGGTGGACCGCCCCGGTGCTGCGCCCCTGCCGCCCAACGGCCAGAACCTGCTGGGTACCGATGATACCAAGCGCGACGTGCTGGCCCGCGTGATTTACGGCTTTCGTTTGTCGATCCTGTTCACGCTGCTGGTGACGGGTGCGGCTAGCTTGATCGGGATTTTCGCGGGTGCCATCCAAGGGTTCTTTGGTGGCTGGCTGGACCTGATCTTTCAGCGGATCATCGAGATCTGGTCGGCAACCCCTTCGCTTTACGTGATCATCATCATGTTTGCGGTGCTAGGGCGAAGTTTCTGGTTGCTGGTCGCACTGATGATCCTGTTCAGCTGGACCGGGCTGGTCGGAGTGGTGCGCGCCGAGTTCCTGCGGGCGCGGAACCTTGAATATGTCCGCGCGGCGCGGGCGCTGGGTGTTGGCAACATGACGATCATGTTCCGCCACATGCTGCCCAATGCGATGGTGGCCACGCTGACCTTCATGCCGTTCATCGTCACCGGAACCATCGGCGGGCTGGCTTCGCTGGATTATCTGGGCTTTGGCCTGCCGTCCTCGGCCCCCTCGCTGGGAGAGCTGACCTTGCAGGCCAAGCAGAACCTTCAGGCCCCATGGCTGGCCTTCACCGCCTTCTTCACCTTTGCCATCATGCTGTCGCTGCTGGTCTTCATCTTTGAAGGCGTGCGGGATGCATTCGATCCCAGAAAGACCTTCTCATGAGCTTGCTGGATGTGAAAAACCTCAAGGTCTCGTTCCGTCAGGATGGGCAGGTCAACGCGGCCGTCAAAGGCGTGTCCTTCACTGTGGACCGCGGGGAAACCGTCGCGCTGGTGGGCGAATCCGGATCGGGCAAATCGGTTACCGCGCTCAGCACCGTATCTTTGCTTGGCGACAGCGCGTTGGTCGAAGGCTCGGTCACCTATGACGGGCAAGAGATGATCGGCGCCTCGGAACAGCATCTGATGGATGTGCGGGGCAATGACATCAGCTTTATCTTTCAGGAGCCGATGACCTCGCTGAACCCGTTGCACACGATCCAGAAACAGATGGCTGAATCGCTGGCCCTGCATCAGGGTGTGGCTGGCGATGTGGCACGGGACAGGATTGTCGAATTGCTGACCAAGGTCGGTATCCGCGATCCTCAAGACCGGCTGGACAGCTATCCGCATCAGTTGTCAGGCGGTCAGCGGCAGCGGGTGATGATCGCCATGGCCCTTGCCAACAAACCGGACATCCTGATCGCGGATGAGCCGACAACGGCACTGGATGTGACCATTCAGGCGCAGATCCTCGAACTGCTGGCTGAATTGCAGAAATCGGAGAACATGGGGATGCTGTTTATCACCCATGATCTGGGCATCGTGCGCCGCATTGCTGACCGGGTCTGTGTGATGAAAGACGGCGAAATTGTCGAAACCGGCGTGACGACCGAGATTTTCGAAAACCCGCAGCACCCCTATACCCGCAAACTTCTGGCGGCAGAGCCGTCGGGTCAGCCTGCACCCGTTGCCACGGATGCGGAAGAGGTCGCGCGCACCGATCACCTGAAGGTCTGGTTCCCAATCCAGCGCGGGTTTCTGAAGCGTACGGTTGGATATGTGAAAGCGGTGAACGACGCGACCCTCTGCGTGCGCGCGGGTGAGACGTTGGGGATTGTTGGAGAAAGCGGGTCGGGCAAGACCACGCTTGCGCTGGCCATGATGCGGCTGATCGCGTCCGAGGGTGGCATCACCTTTCGCGATCAGGACGTGCGCAAATGGTCCACGCGGGAACTGCGGCGGTTGCGCAAGGACATGCAGATCGTGTTTCAGGACCCGTTTGGCAGCCTCAGCCCACGAATGACCTGCCAGCAGATCATTGCAGAAGGTCTGGCCATTCACAACGTCGACCCGGACCGCGCACCGCGTGAACTTGTGGCCGAGGTGATGACCGAAGTGGGGCTTGATCCGGCGACGATGGATCGATACCCGCACGAGTTTTCCGGCGGTCAGCGTCAGCGCATCGCCATTGCCCGCGCGATGGTTCTGCGGCCCAAACTTCTGGTTCTGGACGAGCCGACCAGCGCGCTGGATATGACCGTTCAGGTTCAGATCGTCGATCTGCTGCGCAATCTGCAACAGAAATACGGGCTGGCCTATCTGTTCATCAGCCATGACCTGAAAGTGGTCCGGGCCATGTCGCACAACGTGATCGTCATGCGAAACGGCGATGTGGTCGAAATGGGCGCGGCCGAGGATTTGTTCGAAAATGCCCAGACCGAGTATACCCGCGAATTGATCGCAGCGGCGGGCTGAGAACAGCCCGCCCGGTGTCGCGCGTCAGGCGCTGGCTTTTTCCCGTGCAGATGACTGGGGCACAGGCCCGCGCAGTTCCTCGTAGTGATCAAAGCTCAGCTTGACCCACCCGGTCCCGCGCGTGGCGCTGGCCAGCGTGCGGTGCAGTTCGTCCTCGGCAACGGCGGGCAACTGGGCGTTGAATATCTCCCAGCCCGTCGCATTCGGGTTGCCCTCAAATCCCAGAACCTGCCCCTGAAGGGTGCTGATCGTTGGTACGAGATCGCCCACAAAAGCCGAGGGCAGGTGTATCTCGGCGCTCAGGATCGGTTGCAGGACGACAGGTTTGGCCTGCGGCAACGCCTCGCGCACCGCGTTTTTACCTGCGGTCCGGAAGGCATAATCCGAACTGTCCACATTGTGGTGTTTGCCATCGCTCAGGATCACTTTGACATCAACCACGGGAAAGCCCTCGGGGCCTTGTTCCAATGCGTCCTTGGCCCCGTGTTCCACCGACGGGATGTAGTTCTTGGGAACAGCACCGCCCTTGACCACTTCATCGAACTGGAACCCCGATCCGCGCGGCAAAGGCGCGACCGAAATCACCACATCTGCAAATTGCCCGGCACCGCCGGACTGTTTGCGATGGCGATGGCGATGCTCAACCGTTGCGCGGATGGTTTCGCGATAGGCGGTTTCCACCTGTTCCGCCTCGATCTCGATCCCGAAATCCTCGGCCAGCTTGGCGGTCACGCGGCGCATGTGCTGCGGACCCTGCGAGCCCAGAATCGAATGACCGCTCATCTCATCCTGTTGCAGGTGCAGGCCCGGATCGATTTCGGCCAGACGGCTCAGGGCGTTTGACAGGCGCACATCGTCCCGCTCATGCGCGGGCGAGACGACCTGACGATGCGCAACCGGATGAGACGACGCCCATTCCGGCAGTTCCGTCGCAGAAGAACTGTCATAAATGTATCCGGGGTTGAGGTGATCGGATTTGACCGCCAGCCCGATCTGCCCAGCCTCCAGCGTGGCGATCTGGGTCTTGGCGTCCAGAGTTGTCAGGTTGCCGACCGTTTCACCGCCCAACGCCTCATGCGCTTTTACCCCGTCCCCAAGGCCGCGCAGAACGATGATCTTTCCGATATGCTTTTTGACATCCGCAAAGCCCGCGATGGCACGGGCGCTTTCGGCGGCCTCGTCCCGTCCGGCAGCAATATCAAACTCGGGGGCCTCATGACGCAGCGCTTTCATCAGGCGCGTCAGCCCGTTGCCGTGGCTTGCGGCGCCCAGACAAGCGGGGATCAACTGATGATTCTGCAGAACTTGCGCGGCCAGTTCATAAACCTCATCGCTTGGGGGCTGTTTGTCTTCAATCAATTGTTCCAGCAGGTGATCATCGAAATCGGAAAGCGTCTCAAGCAACTCGGTCCGCGCTTCCTGCTCTCGATCCTCGACAGATTTGGGTAGCTCAATCAGGGCCGACGGCTGGCCCTCCTGATACTTCCACGCCCGTTCCGAGATCAGATCGACCGCGCCGATGATCGTGTCGCCCTCGCGGATCGGAACCTGACGCAGGGCGATGTGGTGCGTGCAATAGGTTTGCAGCGCCGCGATGATGTCGCGGATGCGGCCATTGGGGTTATCCATGCGGTTGATGAAAAGAAAACAGGGAATGCCCGCCTCTTCCACCAGCCGAAGATAGGGCGCGCACAGCACGGCGGCATTTGGATCGGGTGGTACCACGATAACGGCAGCATCCGAGATTGCCATGGCAGGGCCGACATAAGCGAGGGAATCGCCACCCCCATCCACATCGATCGCGCACCAGGGCTCGTCCAGGTAAGAAAAACCGTGCAAGTGCACGGTTCCGGAAACATCGAATGTGGTCGGGCGCCCGTCGAGGCGGCTGATGGCCTCGACCAGGGTAGATTTGCCCGACTGGCTGGGCCCGAGGACGGTGAATACGCGCATGAGTGTTGTCCCTCTTTCAGGTTGCAGAATGGCTGCACGAAAAGGGCCATCCGACGCAGTCGCGTCAGCTAGGACTGTCTGTAATTTGCCCGCCTCAGGCCGCAGGGCGAAACATCACCCCACAGCTTGAGTGTGGGAAAAACCGCAGGCGTGCGTCAAGCCCCCGATGTGTTTTGTGCTTTACGGGCTGAATGTTGCCCGCAAAAAGAGAGGTCAGATCGCCGAGCTGTGCCCGGCTTTGCTGAGGTCGTATGCGTCAAAGCTGCGGGCAACCATCCGGGTCAGCGCGCGCGCCTCGGGGGGGATAAACAGCCCCTCGTCGCTGATTTGCAGCAGCCCGTCGAATGAGGCGTTGGCAGCGCGATACATGTCGTTCAGCGCTGCGACCGAGATATCGTGATCGCGCAGGATTTCAGCCGAATCGATCCGGAAATCGCACATCAGCGCTTCGATCAGACGGGCGCGCAGAATATCCTGACCTTTGAACAGGTGCCCGCGGGATGTCGAAAACTGCCCGTTGCGAATGGCCTTGGTATGAGCAGACGTAGCCGGGGCATTCTGCGCATAGCCTTGTGGAAAGCGCGAGATCGAGCTGGCCCCGACACCGATCAGAACATCGGCCAGGTCGTCGGTATAACCCTGAAAGTTCCGCTTCAGACGACCCGCGCGCAGGGCATGGGTCAGCCCGTCATCCTGCGTGGCAAAATGGTCGATGCCGATCTCGGCGTAGTTGTCCCACAGGAACAGGCGGCGGGCGGTGTCGAACAGTTCCAGCCGTTGTTCGGGCGTTGGCAGTGCGTCCGACGGGATCAGCTGCTGCCGTTTGGCCATCCACGGAACATGGGCATACCCATAAAGCGCCACGCGATCGGGGCTGAGCGACAGAAGCTTCTGCACGCTTTCCGTCATCCGAGCCTTTGTCTGGTGTGGCAGCCCGTAAAGGATGTCCGCGTTCAGGCTGGTAATGCCACGTGCGCGGATCATGTCGATTGCATCGCGCGTGGTATCGTAGCTTTGAATGCGGCCAATAGTTTTCTGGATTTCATCGTCGAAATCCTGCACCCCGATCGAGGCGCGGTTCATGCCTGCCTCTGCCAGCGCATCCAGACGCGCCTCGTCAATCTCGTTCGGATCGATTTCAACCGAGAATTCGGCATCCGGCCCCATGGGGACGATCCCCAGAATGTGCTGTGCCAGACCACGCATCAGCTGGTCGTTCAGCAACGTTGGTGTACCGCCGCCCCAGTGCAGGCGCGACAGCACCACACCCGCGGGCAGGCGCGCCGCCAGCAAGTCCAGCTCGGCTTTCAGAACATCCACATAGGCAATCACCGGATTGTCGGTTTGTGTGCCTTGCGTCCTGCAGGCGCAGAACCAGCACAGCCTGCGGCAGAACGGGACGTGGATATAAAGGGATATGGCGCTGCCGGGTTTGATTCCCGAAATCCAGTCGCCAAACATGTCCGCCCCAACGTCATTGTTGAAATGGGGCGCTGTGGGATAGCTTGTGTAACGCGGAACTTTCGCGTCAAAAAGTCCAAGCTTTGCCAATTGTGGTTTCACTATCATGACGATACCCTTAAGGGGCAGGCGACTTAGGTGCTTTGACGGAGATCAAGTGGAAACGCAGATGACAATAAAAGCACAGTTCGATCATTCAAATTGCGCAGACTGCCCGATACGACATCGCGCGGTCTGCGCCCGCTGTGATGCGGACGAGCTGGAAGCGCTTGATGCCATTAAATATTACCGCAGTTTCGAGGCGGGTCAGACCATCATCTGGTCGGGTGACCAGATGAATTTCGTCGGCTCGGTCGTATCGGGAATCGCATCGCTGACGCAAACCATGGAAGACGGTCGCACCCAGATGGTCGGTCTGCTTCTGCCCAGCGATTTCGTCGGTCGCCCGGGGCGCGACGTTGCACCTTATGATGTACAGGCGACAACGGATGTCGTGATGTGCTGTTTCCGCAAGAAACCATTCGAAGAGCTGATGGACGAAACGCCACACATCGCGCATCGCTTGCTACAGATGACATTGGACGAGCTTGATGCCGCCCGCGAATGGATGCTGGTTCTGGGTCGCAAGACAGCGCGCGAAAAGATTGCCAGCCTGATTTCGATCATTGCCCGGAGGGATGCGTCGATTGGTCAAAAGGGCCTGTCGGGACAGATCGTGTTCGATCTGCCTCTGACCCGAGAAGCCATGGCGGATTATCTGGGACTTACGCTTGAGACGGTCAGCCGCCAGATTTCAGCTCTGAAAAAGGACGGTTTGATCTTATTGGAAGGCAAACGTCACGTGACCATCCCCGATCTTGGGCGGCTCATGGAAGAAGCAGGCGACGATTCTGATGGCGGGTTTCTGGTCTGACCAGTCTTTTGTTCGGCAGAATTCGCTTACCGCGACCATCCGGTCGGTTCACGTACTAACATAGGAGTGTGGCATGGGGTTCAGCAGTCTGTTGGCAATGCTGTTCATTGGCGCAATCGCCGGATGGCTTTCGGGAAAGATCATGGAAGGCCGTGGGTTCGGCCTGATCGGCAACATCATCGTCGGCATCGTAGGCGCGTTCCTGTCGGGCATGATCTTTCCGGCGCTTGGTTTTTCCGTTGGAGGGGGCCTGCTGTCGTCGATCCTTTTCGCGACAATTGGCGCCGTGATCCTGTTGTTCCTGATCGGCCTCATCCGCCGGGGGTGAAAAAAGCCGCCAATCGAGGCGGCTTTTTAACTTGATTGGGTCAGTGCGCCAGGAACACCGGAACCGAGGATTGTTCCAGCATGTTCCGGGTCGCCCCGCCCAGAATGGCTTCGCGAAAGCGGGAATGACCATAAGCGCCCATCACGATCATGTCCGATTCGGTATCCGTCGCGTGGCGATTAAGGATATCCGAGACGCGGGTCATGGTCTTGCTGAGCACATCGATCTCGCATTTGACACCATGACGGGCCAACATCTGGGACAGCATCCCACCCGGGTCTGACCGGTCCGGCCCATGCTGTGGCGGGTCGATGACCACAATACGGACGATCTCGGCCTGTTTGAGGAAGGGCAGGGCCCGCCGGATGGCGCACATGGCCTCGACGCTTTCGTTCCAGGCGATCATGATGTTGCCCGGCGTTTTCAAGGGCGCGCCGTTGTCGGGAACTACAAGAACCGGGCAATGTCCTTCGAACATGGCCGCTTCGATAATGGGTTCGGCCTCGGCCCCGCGACCTTCACCATAAGGATGTGGCAGGATCACAAGGTCGGAAAACCGGGCCCGGTGCGCGACGTGGCGCCCGATATCAGCAATCTGTGCAACGCCGTGTTCGGAGGACCAGCGTACGCCGGATTTGCCGAGATAATCATTGGCAAAGTTCAGCAAATCCTGTGCCTCGGCATTGGCCCGGTTCAGCGTTTCCTGAACGATCAACGCATTGGCACCCGCATAATAATAACCTGTCTGACTGCGATCGACACCCAGACACAGGACTTCGGCATGGGCATCCTGAGACTCGGCCAGGGCCACAATCTGCGCCAGAGCAGCCTGTGCAGTCTGCGTTTCGGTCATGACTGTGAGAAGAGATTTATACGCCATTTTGACCTCATGTTTCGGGCAATTGGTCTCATGTGACCTGTTAGCCCTTTTCTACTACCATGCGTGTCATAGAAAACGCTGGGCTGTCTTGATACAGATCAAAGCAATGAGGGTGGCCGTGCTTCAGAACGGCAGCCAGTCAAATGGGCTTCGCGCGTCACAAGAATCAAAAACGCGCGGAGCATGGCAAAGGGACGCAATATGTCGAATTACATCAAGCTGATCGTGCTTGGTCTGATCGCGCTGTTTGCAGCGATCGGAACCAATTATGCACGCGATTTGGCGTATCAGGTACATGCGCTGCTGGTGATGCTCATCGCCGGTGGCCTGTTCATCTGGACGCTTCGAAACACTGACGAGCCAGATATTCAGATCGACCGCTCGGGCGAATACATGGATGGCGTGATCCGCTATGGCGTGATCGCAACCGCCTTTTGGGGCGTGATCGGGTTCCTTGCAGGGACCTTTATCGCGTTTCAGCTGGCGTTTCCGGTGCTGAACTTCGAATGGGCGCAGGGTTATCTGAACTTTGGTCGTCTGCGTCCGTTGCACACCTCGGCGGTCATTTTTGCCTTTGGCGGCAACGCATTGATCGCAACCTCGTTCTACGTGGTTCAGCGTACCAGCGCGGCGCGGCTTTGGGGCGGTAACCTCGCGTGGTTCGTGTTCTGGGGCTATCAGCTGTTCATCGTGCTGGCCGCAACCGGCTATGTGCTGGGCGGAACGCAGTCCAAGGAATATGCCGAACCTGAATGGTATGTCGATCTGTGGCTGACCATTGTCTGGGTCGCCTATCTGGCTGTCTACTTGGGTACCATCATCAAGCGGAAAGAACCCCACATCTATGTGGCCAACTGGTTCTATCTGGCCTTTATCGTCACCGTCGCCATGCTGCATCTGGTCAACAACATGACCATCCCGGTCAGCATCTGGGGTTCGAAATCGGTCATCGTCTGGTCAGGCGTGCAGGATGCCATGATCCAGTGGTGGTATGGCCACAACGCTGTGGGCTTCTTCCTGACCGCGGGTTTCCTGGGCATGATGTACTATTTCATCCCGAAACAGGCCGAACGTCCGGTGTTTTCCTACAAGCTGTCGATCATCCACTTCTGGGCGCTGATCTTCCTGTATATCTGGGCCGGTCCACACCATCTGCATTATACCGCGCTGCCTGACTGGGCGTCGACGCTGGGCATGGTGTTCTCGGTGATCCTGTGGATGCCGTCCTGGGGTGGTATGATCAACGGTCTGATGACCCTGTCGGGGGCTTGGGACAAGCTGCGCACCGATCCGATCATCCGCATGATGGTCATCTCGGTCGGCTTCTACGGCATGTCCACCTTTGAAGGTCCGATGATGTCGATCCGTGCTGTGAACAGTCTCAGCCACTACACCGACTGGACCATTGGTCACGTGCATTCTGGCGCGCTGGGCTGGAACGGCATGATCACCTTTGGTGCACTGTACTTCCTGGTGCCTGTCCTCTGGAAACGCGAGCGTCTGTACTCTCTGCAAATGGTCAGCTGGCACTTCTGGCTCGCCACGATCGGCATCGTGCTTTACGCCGCGTCGATGTGGGTCACCGGTATCATGGAAGGCCTGATGTGGCGTGAAGTGGATGCCAACGGCTTCCTGGTGAACTCGTTCGCTGACACCGTGGCCGCCAAGTTCCCGATGTACGTGGTGCGTGCGCTGGGTGGCGTGATGTTCGTCGCTGGTGCGCTGATCATGTGCTACAACCTGTGGATGACTGTGCGGAAAGCGCCGGCCAAAGAGGCCAGCCTGACCGTCGCGGTCCCGGCTGAATAGAGGGAGGGCCGGAGCAATGGCAATTCTCGACAAACATAAGATCCTCGAGACCAACGCGACCCTCCTGCTGATCTTCAGCTTTCTGGTCGTGACCATCGGTGGCCTGGTGCAGATCACCCCGCTGTTCTATCTTGAGAACACCATCGAGAAGGTGGAGGGCATGCGCCCTTACACCCCTCTCGAAATGGCAGGGCGTGAGATCTACATCCGCGAAGGCTGCTATGTCTGCCACAGCCAGATGATCCGCCCGATGCGGGACGAGGTCGAGCGTTACGGTCACTACTCGCTGGCGGCTGAATCGATGTATGACCACCCGTTCCAGTGGGGATCAAAGCGTACCGGACCTGATCTGGCGCGTGTCGGTGGCCGCTATTCTGATCAGTGGCAAATGGACCACCTGCGCGACCCTCAGTCTGTGGTGCCTGAATCGGTGATGCCGAAATACGGCTTCCTCGAACATCGCAAGATCGACGGCAAGTATATCGGTGACATCATGGCGACCAATGCGGTTGTCGGCACCCCATATACCGAGGAGATGCTGGAAAACGCGGTTGCCGATTTCAGCGCGCAGGCCGATCCTGACAGTGACTACGACGGTCTGCTGGAGCGGTACGGTGACAAGGTCAACGTGCGCAACTTCGATGGTCAGCCTGAACTGACCGAAGCCGATGCGCTGATCGCCTATCTGCAGATGCTGGGTACGCTGGTCGATTTCTCGACCTTTACCCCGGATGCAAGCCGTTAACAGGAGGGTGTGATGGAAGAATACACACTGCTTCGACAGTTCGCGGATAGCTGGATGCTGCTTGTGTTGTTTGCCTTCTTCGTTGGCATCGTGATCTGGGTTTTCCGCCCCGGTGCCAGCAAGGAATACAAGGACACCGCCAACATCCCCTTCCGGCATCAAGACAAACCCGCCACACCCAAGGAGGCGCGGCAATGAGCAAGACACCTGATAAACAGCCGGGCGATCCGAACACAACCGGGCACAGCTGGGACGGGATCGAGGAATTCGACAATCCCATGCCGCGCTGGTGGCTATGGACTTTCTACGCCACCATCTTCTGGGGCGTGATCTACACGATCATGTTTCCGGCCTGGCCCCTGGTCCATGGCGCGACAGCCGGTGTGCTGGGATGGTCAACCCGTGAAAACGTACAGCAGGACATGGTTGCCTTCGAAGAGGCAAACGCGCCTTGGAACGCCAAGCTGGTGGAAACTTCGCTGGAAGACATCGCCAAGGATGCAGAGCTTCAGCAATATGCCGTGAACTCGGGCGGTGCGGTGTTCCGGACCTGGTGCGCACAATGCCATGGTTCGGGTGCGCAGGGTGCGCCGGGTTTCCCGAATCTGCTGGATGATGCCTGGCTGTGGGGCGGAACGCTGGACGATATCGTCTACACCGTCAGCTACGGTGTGCGGAACGAAGAAAGCGACGATGCGCGCTATTCCGAGATGCCGGCATTTGGCGAAATCCTCGAACACGACGAAATCACGCAGGTGGTTCAGTACGTCATGTCGCTGAGCAATGCCCAGACCGACGATGCGGCGGCGCAGGCAGGTAAAGTTGTCTTCGAAGACAACTGTGCGGCCTGCCACGGCGAGGATGGCACAGGCGATATCTTCCAGGGTGCGCCGAATTTGACTGACGCGATCTGGCTTTACGGTGGCAGCGAAGAAGCGCTGACGGAAACCGTAACTTACAGCCGCTTTGGTGTCATGCCGAACTGGGATACCCGCCTGACCGAGGCGCAGATTCGCGCCGTATCTGCCTATGTCCACCAGTTGGGCGGCGGTCAGTAAGATCTAAAGAACACCTTCGGGCGGTTCGCCGCCCGATGGCTGGGGCACCGGCTGTTCCATCTGTTCGCGCGTTTCCTGAACAGCCGGTGCTTTTTTCCCACAATAAGGCCACTTAAACCTGTGGTCCAGATTCAGGTTTACTGTTCCCTGGGTCAAAAGTTTTTCGGATCCACCTCGCGCGGGTTTTTCATCCACCAATGACCTTCCGGCAGCCAACGGCGTTTTCGGGGACCCGGCTTTGGCGCATCGCGAATATGCGGCGCATTGATCCGGGTTGCGGTCATGAAAGATCTGGCAAAAACGGTCAGCATGGTTGGTCTCCTCTGCAAGGGTATCTCTGCAATAAAGATTGACCTTTGAGGTGCTGAATGCGACTCAAATACCATTCCATAGTGTAAGTCAGGGTTACATATGAACTGGTTGTCGCTTCCCCCGTTGGCCGCGCTGAGGGCGTTTGCGGCATTTGCTGAAAAGCGCAACGTCGTCGAAGCTGGGGCTGCGTTAAACGTAAGCCATGCGGCAATTAGCCAGCAGTTGCGTGTACTTGAGAAACATCTGGGTGCTGCCTTGCTGGATCGAACGGGCAAGGCCCTGACCCTGACCGCCGATGGCGAACACCTGGCCCGAGCCCTGCAACTGGGGTTTGGCGCGATCGAGGCGGCAGTGGGAGATTTGGCGCGGTCTGGTCAGGATCGCCCGGTCCACGTGTCGCTGACATCCTCTTTTGCGGCCTCTTGGCTGATGCCGCGTCTACCGGCTTTTCGCGAAACCCACCCCGAGGTGAACCTGATCCTCGACCCCACTGCGGAACTTGTCGAACTGCGGCCGGGTGGGATCGACATTGCCATTCGGTACGGCCCCGGCGGTTGGACCGGTGTGCAATCAGAAATGCTGTTGCAGTCGCCCGTGGTCATCGTCGCTGCCCCGAAACTGCTGGGGGAAAAGACGTCTTGGACCCCGACCGAACTGGCCCAGCTGCCCTGGCTTGAAGAAATCGGCACCACCGAGGCGACGACCTGGCTGGCCGAACATGGTGCTGGTCCCGAACGCGGTGCGGGGCGCACCGAGTTGCCGGGAAACCTGGTACTGGACGGTCTGCGGGCCGGGCAGGGGGTCACTGTCACAGTGCGACATTTCGTCGAGCCGGACATCAAGGCCGGTCGCATCGTTGAGCTTTATGCAGAGCCGGATACGCGCGGTTACCATATTGTGACGCCAAATTCGGCACTTAGACCCGCAGTCAGGACATTTGTGACGTGGTTGAGGCGTCAGGCTCGGGAAATGTGATAAAAGGTGTCTGTACGATGCGCGTTTTGACCCATGTCAAAGTTGCTATGCGCGTGATCTGGAAGAACACACACTCAGAAGAGCCAGTACCGGAGCCAGCCTGTGAGCGATTCCAACCCCACCCCCAGCCTATACGCCGCACGAGAACCGATCTTTCCAAGACGCGTTTCCGGGCCATTCCGGAACCTGAAATGGATCATCCTCATCGTGACACTGGGCATTTACTATGTAACGCCCTGGATCAGATGGGATCGCGGCCCCAGCCTGCCGGATCAGGCCGTCCTGCTGGATTTGGCAAACCGACGCTTCTATTTCTTCTGGATCGAAATCTGGCCGCACGAGTTCTATTTCGTGGCGGGCCTGCTGATCATGGCGGGGCTGGGTCTGTTCCTGTTCACATCTGCGCTGGGGCGGGTCTGGTGCGGGTATGCCTGCCCGCAAACGGTCTGGACAGACCTTTTCATTCTGGTCGAGCGCTGGATCGAAGGCGACAGGAACGCCCGTTTGCGCCTGCATCGTCAGGAAAAGCTGGATTTCCGCAAGGCACGGCTCCGGGTGACGAAATGGGTGACCTGGTTCCTGATCGGTCTGGCCACCGGCGGCGCCTGGGTGTTTTATTTTGCGGATGCGCCGACGCTGCTCCGCGATCTTGTGACGGGTAACGCGCATCCCATCGCTTACACGACGATGCTGGTTCTGACTGGCACGACCTTCTTCTTCGGCGGGTTCGCCCGCGAACAGATTTGTATCTACGCGTGCCCTTGGCCGCGCATTCAGGCCGCGATGATGGATGAAGACACGCTGGTCGTGGGATACCGCGAATGGCGCGGTGAGCCGCGCGGCAAAGGCAAGCGGACAGCCGATTCCGAGTTGGGGGATTGTATCGACTGCATGGCCTGCGTGAATGTCTGCCCTGTCGGAATCGATATCCGCGATGGTCAGCAGCTTGAATGTATTACCTGTGCCCTGTGTATCGACGCGTGTGATGACATGATGGCCAAGATCGGCAAACCACGCGGGCTGATCGACTATATGGCGCTCAGCGACGAGCCGCGCGAACGCGCAGGCCAGCCGCCCAAGAATATCTGGAAGCATATCTTCCGGCCCCGTACGATCCTGTACACCTCGTTGTGGTCACTGGTGGGGTTTGCGCTGCTGTTTGCCCTGTTCATCCGCTCTGACATCGATCTGACCGTAGCGCCCGTGCGCAACCCGACCTTTGTCACCCTGTCGGATGGCACCATTCGAAACACCTATGACGTCAGGCTGCGCAACAAGCACGGCGAGGACCGCCTGTTCACCCTGTCACTGGCCGGTGATCCGGCGATGCGCCTGGAAATCGAAGGCACCAATCTTCACACTGTGAATGTTCCGGCGGATACGGCACAATTGACCCGTGTATATATCGTGGCATCCCGTGACAGCGGTCCGGCGGCAGCAGAAGCGACACCAGTGCGGATCTGGGTCGAAGACCTCAGCAGCGGCGAACGCGCTTACAAAGACACCACGTTCAACGGACGGGGGAACTGATCATGGCCGAACGTAAATTCACAGGAAAGCACGCTCTGGCGGTGTTTGTCGGTGCCTTTGGCGTGATCATCGCGGTGAACCTCGTGCTGGCTTACAATGCGGTGAAAACGTTTCCCGGGCTGGAGGTAAAGAATTCCTACGTTGCCAGCCAGGAGTTCAACGATCGCCTGAAAGAGCAGCAGGCATTGGGCTGGACGGTTCGGGCAGAAACCAAAGGTGGCCTTCTGATCCTGCATATTACGGACGCGACCGGTGCACCGGTTCAGGTCAGCGAATTGCAGGCGGTGGTTGGCCGCGCAACCCATGTGCGGGACGATTTTGCACCGGATTTCACCTTTGACGGCGCGGCCTATGCCACGCCTGCCACGCTGGGCAAGGGCAACTGGAACATCCGGTTGGTCGCGCGTGACGGCAGTGGTGCCGAGTTTTCGCAGCGCGTTCCGCTGTACGTGAAAGGGTAGCCGATGACGGCGCAGCTTTCATCCGGTACGGCGGCCTGTCCGGGGTGTCTGGCAACCCCGGCAGAGCCCGCGCGCCCGATTCCGGACGATGTGCAGATCGCCTTGTCGCTGCCGGGCATCCACTGCTCGGCCTGTATCGCGACGGTCGAACGTGAACTGAACGCCCATCCCGGTGTCGAAGACGCGCGCGTCAACCTGACTTTGAAACGGGCGATGATCAAAGCCGCGCCGGATACCCGCGCGGCCGATCTGATCCCGGTGCTTGAACGGGCAGGTTTCGAAGCGCACGAGCTTGACCCCGGCGCTTTGTCAGCAACACAGGCGGACAAGGCGGGACGTGACCTGCTGATGCGACTGGCCGTCGCCGGGTTTGCATCCATGAACGTGATGCTGTTGTCGGTGTCGGTTTGGTCCGGTGCAACAGACGCGACGCGCGACATGTTCCACTGGATTTCCGCTGCAATCGCGCTGCCTGCCATTGCCTTCTCGGCTCAACCGTTCTTTGCCAACGCCTGGAGCGCCCTGCGGGTGCGGCGGCTGAACATGGATGTGCCGATCACGCTGGCGATCCTGCTGGCGCTGGTCACATCCCTGTGGGAGACCGCGCTGAGCGGAGAGCACGCCTATTTCGATGCCGCGCTGACCCTGACATTCTTCCTGCTGGCGGGCCGGTATCTGGACTACCGCACCCGCGCCGCAGCCCGATCCGCCGCAGAAGAGCTTACCGCTCTGGAAGTGCCGCGCGCGATCCGCATCGTGGACGGGGTGGAGGCCGAAGTTGCGGTGGCCGATCTGAAGGTCGGTGATCTGATCCTTGTGCGCCCCGGTGGCCGAATGCCGGTGGACGGTCAGATCGTGTCTGGTCAGTCCGAACTGGACCGCTCGCTGTTGACGGGGGAAACCTTGCCGGTATTTGCCGAAGCCGGCCAGCTGGTCAGCGCGGGCGAGGTCAACCTGACAGGTCCGCTGACCCTGCGCGCCACAGCAGTGGGTCAGGATACGTCGCTGCACCGGATGGCGGATCTGGTGGCCATCGCAGAATCGGGGCGGTCCCGCTATACCTCGCTGGCCGACAAGGCCGCCAAGCTTTATGCGCCCGGTGTCCACATCCTTTCGGCGCTCAGCTTTGTGGGGTGGTACATCTATTCGGGCGATTTGCGCACCGCTCTGAACATTGCCGCGGCGGTTCTGATCATCACCTGTCCCTGCGCCTTGGGTCTGGCTGTTCCGGCAGTGACCACCGCTGCCTCGGGCCGGTTGTTCCGCAAGGGTATGCTGATCAAGCACGCAACCGCGCTCGAACGGTTGTCCGAGACCGACACCGTGGTGTTCGACAAGACGGGCACGCTGACCTCGGGTGCGCCGGAACTGGTCAATCTTGGCGATCACACCCGCGCACAGGTCGAGGTTGCGCTGGCCCTGGCCGAGGCCTCTGCGCATCCCTTGTCGGTATCATTGGCCAAAGCCGCGCGAGAGGCCGGGATCAAACCTGCAAATGTTCGGGACATAACCGAAGTGCCGGGATACGGCACCGAAGGGGAATACCGCGGTCAACCTGTTCGTTTGGGCCGGGCCGCATGGGTTGGCGCACAGCAGGGCGCGGAAACGTCCGCCTGGCTTGCAATTGGCGACGATGCGCCCCTAGCATTCCGTTTCTCGGACGCGCTGCGTCCGGGCGCGGACGAGGCGGTAAAAGCGTTGCGCGCGTCGGGCAAGCACGTGCTGCTGATTTCAGGGGATTCGAAGGGTGCCGTGCGCGCATTGGCCGAGAAGCTGGGAATAACGGATTGGGTCGCCGAGGCTTTGCCGCAGGACAAGGCACAGCGCATTCAGGACCTCAGGGATCAGGGCCGCAAAGTTCTGATGGTGGGGGATGGCCTGAACGACACGGCTGCTTTGGCGGCGGCGCATGTGTCTATCTCTCCGGCCTCGGCGCTGGATGCGGCGCGGGTTGCCTCCGACATCGTTCTTCTGGGCAATGACCTTCTGCCCATTGCGGATGCCTGTGATACGGCCATCAAGGCCACCCGTCGCATCCGCGAGAACTTCCAGATCGCAACCGTTTACAACGTGATTGCCGTTCCGCTGGCCGTGATCGGACTGGCGACACCGCTGATCGCGGCCTTGGCGATGTCGACCTCGTCGATTACCGTATCGCTGAATGCATTGCGGCTGAGGTAACCCTGATGGAAGTGCTTGCCTATCTGATCCCGATTTCCCTGTTTCTGGGGGGCGTTGGTCTGGTCGCCTTTATCTATACCGTTCGTTCCAATCAGTACGAAGACCCCGATGGCGACGCGCGCCGCATCCTGAGTGACGAGTGGGACGACAAACCCAAACCCTGACCAATCGCCCTATACGCATAGAGTTCATCCAAGCGCCCTTGAAATTGCCGCAATGCCCGGCTATGTCCGGCCCATCCGCAAGCAGAGAGAACACGCCAAATGGCCACCACCAACCCGATCCAGTTCATTCAGCAAGTCCGTGCCGAAGTTTCCAAGGTCGTCTGGCCGACCCGGCGCGAAGTGCTGTTGACCACGGTCATGGTCTTCATCATGGCGGCGCTGACAGCTGTGTTTTTTGCTTTGGTCGATCTGGGTATCCGGGGCGGCCTTCAGCTGATTCTGGGCGCTTTCGGCTAAGCCGGTTCAGGCGGGGGCAATTACGACTGCCCCTTGCACCTCGCGCGATGTCAGAGTAGGTGACACATATTCGGAATGGGCGTGTGGCGATTCGGGTCACGCGCCGCTTTTTATTCCGGATGACGTGATAGGATTTAAATGACGGGTGTGTCCGCAAGATGTGATACCCCGAAGACAAACAAGGACGACAGGTTCATGGCGAAACGGTGGTACTCGGTCAGCGTTCTTTCGAATTTCGAAAAAAAGATCGCAGAGCAGATCCGCACGTCGGTGGCTGAACAGGGCCTTGAGAACGATATCGACGAAGTTCTGGTGCCCACCGAAGAGGTGATCGAAGTGCGTCGGGGCAAGAAGGTAACCACCGAACGCCGCTTTATGCCGGGTTACGTGCTGGTACATATGGAAATGTCGGATCAAGGCTATCACCTGATCAACTCGATCAACCGCGTCACTGGCTTCCTGGGCCCACAGGGCCGCCCGATGCCGATGCGCGACGCCGAGGTGAACCAGATCCTCAACCGTGTTCAGGAAGGCGAAGAAGCGCCCAAGCTGATGATCACCTTCGAGATCGGCGAGAAGGTCAAGGTCAACGACGGACCGTTCGAGGATTTCGACGGCATGGTCGAAGGCGTGGACGACGAGGCGCAGAAGCTGAAAGTATCAGTCTCGATCTTTGGCCGGGAAACCCCGGTCGAGTTGGACTTCACGCAGGTTACCAAGCAAAGCTAAGCGCGCTTCCAGAGAAATTCGAAACGCCGCGATGTCAAAGCATCGCGGCGTTTTTTTTTGACGATCGGTTTATCAATCAGCACCAAATAGCGATCCAGCCACACGGCCAGTCGTTATTACGGCCGACCCGGAATAAGATCTTGTTCTTGAAGCACTGTCAGAATGTCGAGGATTGTCGAAGGACTGACGTCAACAGAGCCTTCAAGGAAAACGCCAACACCACCTTCTCCGATCTCGCGCGGGCCGCCTTTGTCGTAAGCTGGGTCAAGTGACGCAAGCTCTGCCGGGAGTTCCGGGCACAACGGAGTGTCGTTCAGTGCAAGATCCACCGCAGCCAACATCAACTCCTTCACAGAGTCTAAAGTGTCGTCTTCCAGCAGTTGCTCTCGCTGTTCTTCGGGGGCCGTAAGAGTAAGATCAATAAGCTTGAAATAGGCGCAGTTGTCCCGCACTTCGACGGTCGCTTCGGTGGACAAGCTGGCCAGGATCGCTCTTTTTTCTTCACCGCGTTGAAAGTTCCGTTCGCCGGTGCGGCTGCATTCGAAGATCGTGACGGTTACATCACCATCCAGATCAATTGCTTGGTCTTCGGCTTTAAAGCTCAAATCATCTAGTCGGACTTGCAGGCCACAATTGTCGACGATCGCATTGTCAGCCAACCTCTCTGGCACAATCTTCTGGATTTCGCGCAGATCGAGAAGAGCACCAACTCCTATCCGAGTGGGCGCCGCAGCGGTCAGGTTCAGATCAAGTGTATACGGCAGTTCGGTATCGCGAACAGGTAGTGTCGCGTCGATGACAAAGTCTACCTGTTGCGCGTCGGGTGCGCGAGCGGTCAGAACCGCTGCCATAAGGGCGGGAAGAATAAACCAAAGTCTCATTCAGCAAACTCCAACACGCCAAGGTCTTTCAGTCCTGCAAGAACCTTCACTATCGTCTCAGCGCTTACATCGGCCGAACCGACAACAGCAGCGCCTAATCCTCCTGGCGCGATTTCGCGCGTTCCGCCAGATTCGTAATTTGGATCAAGAACAGAGAACTCTTCTGGCAATGGCGGACAAACTGGATTGGCCGCTAAAAACTCGCCGCCCTTTTCAAGTACAGCTTCGTTAATACGGTTGGTCAGCCCAAAAAGATTGGTGACAGCTCCGATAAACCCACGGGGTCTGAGGTCAGCGCTTTCGATACTGAACGTAAGGCATTGGCCTTTAACCTCTGCCTTGGCGACAGCAGTTGCATCCACCGTGGCCCCGAAATACCGAAAGCCGGGTTCTTCATTTCGTTTACACCGCGTAAACTGGGCGCGGGCTGAGCCTTCTACTTTAACGGTTTCACCTATTGCAGTGACATCTCGGATCTCGAGGTAAATCTGGCGTTTACAGCTTTCTTCCAAGGGGCCAGTCAGTATCTGAGGCGCCTTCTCCTGCAATCCGCGCAAATCCATGAACGCTCGCAATCGCAGGCGGGTTGGGCTGGATTCCTCTAGACCGCCGTAGACGGTGAAGGGAACGGGAATATTGCGCAGAGGTACTTCTTTGGTCAATTTGACTTGAAAGCGACCGGCATAGGTGGCGGGATCAATTCCTGCCGCATTGCGTGAAGAAGCGTTTTGGGATGCTTCGGCTTGGGCAGATGCCTCGGGCACCGCACCTTGATCTTGGGCTTTGCTGCCGCATCCAGGCAACATAGCGATAAGAACGCTGACCAGCAGCCCTTTGTTTAGTCGAGATGATGCCATCCCAGACCGCCCCTTCTGCAACCAAGTTGCTCTAAGATACCCGCCCGTGCGTCTTAAGCAATGTATGTCTTTGAAAACTTTTTGACTCTTGCTCCGTTACTGGCGCTCGGGTCTAATCAGGGCGCAAAACGTCTGTTGTGTAGCGCTTCGCCAGTCCCCTTCCAACGCCTTTAGGAGAATCATTCCGATTAGATGAGGCCCAGATCAAACTGTGCATTAATCAGATCAACAAGTTTCGCGCATATCCGAAAATACGCCGCAAAACTGTAGGCTCCGCGGCGCATTTTGATAAAGCGTTTACTGTTTGTGACTCTACTGCGACTGAACCATGGCTGCGCGCAAAAGCTGCGGGCGGTCGGTCTGGGACGGCAGGAAGACCGCCTGCGACCCGGCGTCCAGCGCCGAAAGGCTTGCATCATACCACTGCATCGCAAGGTCGCGGCGCGCTTGAACACCAAAACCTTCGCGCAGGTGGTGCCCGACCAGTTCTCCGTATGCGGGTTCACCCATGGCAACCAGCATCAGCGCAGACCCAACTGCGGTATCCATGTTGTCCTGACGGTATCCCATCGCAAGGCAGACCTTGCTGGTTGCGGCAAGATCAGCAGGGCTTAGACCCGAATCCAAGGCAAGCTTGCGCACCTGAGTTTCAGCTTCTGACTTCGAGTTGATAGACAGCGCGCCAACTTGCGGTGCCAACATGTCGCCATAGGCGGCGCACTGGGCTGCGACCTGATCGGGTGTAAGGCCCTGAATGTCCTGCATCAGTTCTTCACCCTGTGCCATCGCATAGCTGCGGGCAAGGCAGAACTGTTCACTGAGCGCAAAGTCAGGATCGGACATGTTCGACAGGGTCGTGTAGCCGCCATTGGTCGACGTTTGCAGCATGACCCCGCTGCACCGGTTGGCCAGCGAAGGACCTCCGGCACCACCGGAAAACAGGCTTGGTAGGCTGGCCGTTGATGCTTCGGTGGTCTCCGTCACGTCGTCGGCTTCCTGAGGTGTGATAACCGGGACGGCTGGCGCCGCGGCCTGAGGTGCCGCAGCCAAGGCGGAGCCGGTTTGCACCTGTTGCCGATAGGCCATCAAAAGCGGTTGACCCGAAAGCTGAGTCGTCGCCTGACCGCCGCTAGTCGCCCAGTAATAGGCCTGCATCAGAAAGTCATACTGGTAGGGCTGGAAATCATAGCCGTTCACAGGATAACCCATGGACGCCTGGTAACGTTCGATTGCCGACCGGGTCCCGTGCCCGACCTGGCCATCTACACGTCCGGCATTATAGCCGAAATAGTTGAGCGCCGTTTGCGTTTGTGCCCCTTGCGAGGTCGATGGAATGGTCGACCTGTAGGTCCGGGTTGTTGACCGCGACTTTTTCTTCTGCTGGTCCTTGCCGATTGCATATCCGACGACCCCACCTACGACAGCACCACCGATGAAGTCGCCCGCATCGGCCCGCGCTGTCTGGGGAACGGCTGCTGCAAAAGACAGTGCAGCGACGAGCATAGTTAATAAACGAATAATCATGACGAACCTCCGAACAAATATGTTTTCCCCGATTATAGCACAGCCACAGCATGGCGCGGTTATTTATGCGGCGCAAGGAACGAAGCCATAGCAGTCTGTCGGCCGGATGCCGGGTTCGATCCGGTTTTTTCAAGCAAATTAAACCCTTAATATGGCGCGAAACCTTGTGTTGCAGGCCGGCTGGTTTTTCCTGGGTTTGACCGGAAAGATGAGCAATTTAGCGCCCTGGCGCGTCAACGCCGGTGTTCATCGACGTGGAATTCGATTCGGTGATCCCGAATTGAAAGGCGGGCCACTTGCCAACCCCTTTGATCCCCTGTAAACGCCGCCTCTATCGTCTTCGGGCGAGATTCTCTCGTGGGAGGTTACCGGGGTCGCGATCCCGGGCCGGACCACGCAACATAATCCGGGTGAGACGCGTTTCACCTTAGTTGAAAGGAAAACCAAATGGCCAAGAAGCTTGCTGGTACAATGAAACTGCAGGTTCCTGCAGGTCAGGCGAACCCGTCGCCGCCAGTTGGTCCGGCGCTGGGTCAGCGCGGCATCAACATCATGGAATTCTGCAAGGCGTTCAACGCCAAAACCGCAGATATGGAGCCCGGCGCGCCGTGCCCGACCGTGATCACCTACTATCAGGACAAGTCCTTCACCATGGACATCAAGACGCCGCCCGCGTCTTACTACCTGAAAAAAGCGGCTGGTCTTAAGCCGGTCGGTAAGCGTAACCGCCCCCGCGGCGCGGAAAACCCAGGTCGCGAGACCGTGGCAACCGTGACCAGCAAGCAGGTTCGTGAAATCGCCGAAGCCAAAATGAAAGATCTGAACGCCAACGACGTCGAAGGCGCAATGCAGATCATCCTGGGCTCGGCCCGCTCCATGGGCATCGAGGTGAAGTAAGATGGCAAAACTCGGTAAACGTACCCGCGCTGCGCGCGAAGCTGTCGCTGGCAAGGAAAACCTGTCGGTGGACGAAGCTGTTGCCCTGGTCAAAGCCAATGCAACTTCGAAATTCGACGAGACCATCGAAATCGCGATGAACCTGGGCGTTGACACCCGTCACGCAGACCAGATGGTGCGCGGAGTTGTCGGCCTGCCGAACGGCACAGGCAAAGACATGCGCGTTGCTGTGTTCGCACGTGGCGCGAAGGCTGACGAAGCGAAAGAAGCAGGCGCGGATATCGTTGGCGCAGAAGACCTGATGGAAACCATTCAGGGCGGCACCATCGAATTCGATCGCTGCATTGCAACCCCGGACATGATGCCGATCGTCGGTCGTCTGGGTAAGGTTCTGGGCCCCCGCAACCTGATGCCGAACCCCAAGGTTGGCACCGTGACCATGGACGTAAAAGCAGCCGTGGAAGCAGCCAAAGGCGGTGAAGTTCAGTTCAAGGCGGAAAAAGGCGGCGTTGTGCATGCCGGTGTTGGCAAAGCGTCGTTTGACGAAGCCAAGCTGGTCGAAAACATTCGCGCCTTCGTCTCGGCTGTTGCCCGGGCCAAGCCGTCGGGTGCCAAAGGCACCTATATGAAGAAAATCGCGCTGAGCTCGACCATGGGCCCCGGCGTGACCGTTGATGTGGCAGAAGCTTCGGGCGAATAAGCCGGATCTTCGTCAAAGCAATGTTGCGGGCGGTCCAAACGGACCGCCCGTTTTCGTTTAGCTGAACGGCAACGCGGTGTGGCTGGCTGTATCGCCAGTCAGGGTGAAGAAGCTCCGGTCTTCAATGGGCGTCCATTTTCCTGTGCCCTTGTCCAGCGGCTCGGACGCAATGACCTTGCCGCCGTGGTCCAGACCTTCCCCGAAATACAGGGACGGGCTGCGCTGATCGCTGGAATACCGAAAGGCATACAGGTTCTGCCCATCCGAAAAGGCGACGGCCATGCGATCCGGTTGCGTCCGATGACCTCCAAGCGCATCGATCTGACGCAAAGTTGCGACAACAGCGTCCTGCGGCGCATCATCCAGCCCGTTGGCCAGCAGCAGCAGAAACAGAAGCTCAGAATCCGTCGACCCGCGCCGCGCCGCGTAAAGCTCGTCCGGCAGAGAGGATTCAAGCCGTCTGCGCAAACGCCCGAACTCGCCGATCTGACCATTGTGCATGAAGGACCATTTGCCAAATGTAAAAGGGTGGCAGTTCGCGCGCGACACTTCCCCGAACGTCGACGCGCGGACATGGGCCAGAAACAGCGAGGATTTTATCATCCTGCAAAGATCGACCAAATTGCCATCCGACCACGCGGGCAGGACATCCCTGTACAGGCCAGGGCGATCCTGATCCGCGTACCAGGCCATACCGAAGCCATCGCCATTGACGGCAAGTTTTGCCTCGGCGGCATGCTGGCTTTGCTCCAGCAAGGAATGCTGGGGCCGGATGACGATGTTTTCAAGCGGGATACTTGGTCCGCAATAGGCGGCAATTCTGCACATTTGTCTTGATTCTTCTTGTTTCTGAGAAAAATTGTCGGGTTATAGTCTTGAATTTGGAACAATGTCACGAACTATTTTGCGCTCAGCCCTGTAATTCGACCAACTCAATTGCTCGTCTCCGCACTTGATCTTGTGGTTCTGGTCGTCCCTTGCAGCGTTTGATTTATCCCAATTTACCTCTTGGAAACCCCGGCCATCTGTCCTAAGTAGACCTGCGGAATAAAGCGTGCGATTCGTCGTGCGCTTTATTTTGTTTCGTCCAAGACGGTGGGTGGTGCCATATGGCCCCTTAATTCCCTGCCTGAGACGGGTAAGACCAAAGAATTCTGAGGGTCCCACCCTCGGGCGAGTTTTGGCCAATCCCGTAACAACGGACCTGAACGCCGGGGCGCAAGCCGCGGCAAATATGAGCCGGGGTGAGATCTCACCCCTAACTTGGAGAGAACTGTGGATAGAGCCCAGAAAGAGAAAGTGGTCGAGGAACTCGGCCAAATCTTCGAAAGCTCTGGCGTCGTAGTGGTTGCCCACTACGCCGGTCTGACAGTTGCCGAGATGCAGGACCTTCGCGCACGTGCCCGTGACGCGGGTGGCTCCGTGCGTGTTGCCAAGAACAGGCTCGCCAAAATCGCCCTCGAGGGTAAGCCGTGTGCAAGCATGGCCGACCTGCTGACAGGGATGACCGTTCTGACCTATTCCGAGGACCCCGTGGCAGCAGCCAAGGTGGCCGAGGACTTCGCCAAGGATAACAAGAAATTTGAAATCCTCGGCGGTGCAATGGGCGAGAACGCTCTGGACCGCAAAGGCGTTGAAGCCGTTTCGAAAATGCCGTCTCGCGAGGAGCTTATTGCTTCGATCGTGGGCTGCATTGGCGCACCTGCTTCGAACATCGCCGGCGCGATTGGCGCACCTGCAAGCAATATCGCAAGCATCCTTTCCACCATCGAAGAGAAGGCGGAAGCTGCGTAAGCGGTTGGCACTGAATGATCTGCGTAGGGTACCTACCCTGACGTTGGAACACACATTGTAAACGGAAAGAGCTGATAAAATGGCTGATCTGAAAGCACTCGCAGAAAGCATCGTGGGTCTGACCCTGCTGGAAGCACAAGAACTGAAAACCATCCTCAAAGACGAATACGGCATCGAGCCCGCAGCTGGTGGCGCCGTAATGGTCGCAGCAGCTGGTGGCGACGCCGGTGGCGCAGCTGAGGAAGAAAAAACCGAATTCGACGTCGTTCTGAAGAACGCCGGCGCTTCGAAAATCAACGTGATCAAAGAAGTTCGCGGCATCACCGGTCTGGGCCTGAAAGAAGCCAAGGAACTGGTCGAAGCTGGCGGCAAGATCAAAGAAGGCGTGTCGAAAGACGAAGCCGAAGACGTCAAAGCCAAGCTGGAAGCAGCTGGCGCCGAAGTCGAGCTGGCCTAAGCCTGGTCTCAGGCGCATCGCTGATGCGCCGAAAATTTTGGCTGGATCCGGAGAAATCCGGGTCCAGCCGAACCTGTCTTAGAAAGGGCCTCACGGACTGGGGCGTTTTCTAAGACACGGTTTTCGGATCGGGAGGCCGCCTTCGGGACGGTGGCCACGAATTGATCCGGACGTGTTGTCTCGATTGTGCAAGATGCCGGGGCCCGACGGTGTCTTTGCCCGCTGAGAACATCGAAAGGTGACATCTGACATGGCTCAAACGTTCCTTGGCCAGAAACGTCTTCGTAAATATTACGGCAAAATCCGCGAAGTGCTGGAGATGCCGAACCTCATTGAGGTACAGAAATCTTCTTATGATCTTTTCCTGCGCTCCGGCGATGCAGATCAGCCCACAGACGGCGAAGGCATCAAAGGCGTGTTCCAGTCGGTTTTCCCGATCAAGGATTTCAACGAAACCTCTGTTTTGGAGTTCGTGAAATACGATCTGGAAAAACCCAAATACGACGTCGAAGAGTGCATGCAGCGCGACATGACCTACAGCGCACCGCTGAAGGTTACCCTGCGCCTGATCGTGTTCGATGTCGATGAGGACACTGGCGCGAAATCGGTAAAAGACATCAAGGAACAGGATGTCTTCATGGGCGACATGCCCCTGATGACCCCGAACGGCACCTTTGTCGTCAACGGCACCGAGCGCGTGATCGTTTCCCAGATGCACCGCTCGCCCGGTGTGTTCTTTGACCACGACAAGGGTAAAACCCATTCCTCGGGCAAGCTGCTGTTTGCCTGCCGCATCATCCCGTATCGCGGCAGCTGGCTGGACTTCGAGTTTGATGCCAAGGATATCGTGTTCGCCCGTATCGACCGCCGCCGTAAACTGCCTGTGACAACCCTGCTATATGCGCTGGGTCTGGATCAGGAAGCGATCATGGACGCGTATTACAAAACCGTGTCCTACAAGCTGGACAAGAAGAAGGGCTGGGTCACGCCGTTCTTCCCCGAGCGTGTTCGCGGCACCCGTCCGACCTATGACCTGATCGACGCGAAATCAGGTGAGGTAATTGCCGAGGCAGGCAAGAAAGTCACTCCGCGCGCGGTCAAGAAGCTGATCGACGAGGGCACCGTCACAGAACTGCTGGTTCCGTTCGATCACATCGTTGGCAAGTTTGTCGCCAAGGACATCATCAACGAAGAAAACGGCGCGATCTATGTCGAAGCCGGTGACGAACTGACGCTGGAATACGACAAGGATGGCGACCTGATCGGCGGTACCGCGAAGGAACTGATCGACGCGGGCATCACCGATATTCCGGTTCTCGACATCGACAACGTCAATGTCGGTCCCTACATGCGCAACACCATGGCGCAGGACAAGAACATGAACCGCGAAAGCGCGCTCATGGATATCTACCGCGTCATGCGTCCGGGTGAACCGCCCACCGTCGAGGCGGCGTCGGCCCTGTTCGACACCTTGTTCTTCGACAGTGAGCGGTATGACCTGTCCGCCGTTGGTCGCGTGAAGATGAACATGCGCCTGGCTCTGGACGCGCCGGATACCCTGCGCACCCTGCGCCGCGAAGACATCGTGGCCTGCGTCAAGGCTCTGGTTGAACTGCGCGACGGCAAAGGCGACGTGGACGATATCGACCACCTCGGCAACCGTCGTGTGCGTTCGGTCGGCGAACTGATGGAAAACCAGTACCGCGTCGGTCTGCTGCGTATGGAGCGCGCGATCAAAGAGCGTATGTCGTCGGTCGAGATCGACACTGTCATGCCGCAGGACCTGATCAACGCGAAACCCGCTGCTGCTGCTGTGCGCGAATTCTTCGGCTCGTCGCAGCTGTCGCAGTTCATGGACCAGACCAACCCGCTGTCGGAAGTCACCCACAAACGCCGTCTCTCGGCGCTTGGCCCCGGTGGTCTGACGCGTGAGCGTGCAGGCTTTGAGGTACGCGACGTGCACCCGACCCACTATGGCCGGATGTGCCCGATTGAAACGCCGGAAGGCCCGAACATTGGTCTGATCAACTCGCTGGCCACTTTCGCCCGCGTGAACAAGTATGGCTTCATCGAAACACCTTACCGCGTCGTCAAGGACGCCGAGGTGACCGATGAGGTTCACTACATGTCCGCGACCGAGGAAATGCGTCACACCGTGGCGCAGGCGAACGCGACGCTGGATAAGAACGGCAAGTTCATCAACGATCTGGTTTCGACCCGTCAGGCCGGTGACTACACGCTTGCCCCGCGCGAGAATGTGGACCTGATCGACGTGTCGCCAAAACAGCTGGTTTCGGTCGCGGCATCGCTGATCCCGTTCCTTGAAAATGACGACGCCAACCGCGCTCTGATGGGCTCGAACATGCAACGTCAGGCGGTTCCGCTGCTGCGGGCCGAGGCACCGCTGGTCGGGACGGGCATCGAGGAAAAGGTTGCGATCGACTCGGGCGCTGCGATTCAGGCGAAACGCGCCGGTATCATCGACCAGGTCGATGCCCAGCGTATCGTTATCCGCGCCACCGAAGATCTGGAACTGGGCGACGCCGGCGTTGACATCTATCGTCTGCGCAAATTCCAGCGGTCGAACCAGAACACCTGCATCAACCAGCGTCCGCTGATCAAGGTGGGTGACACCGTCCAGAAGGGCGAGGTCATTGCCGACGGTCCGTCGACCGATATGGGTGAACTGGCCCTTGGTAAGAACGTGGTCGTCGCGTTCATGCCGTGGAACGGTTACAACTACGAAGACTCGATCCTGATCTCGGAACGTATCGCGCGTGATGACGTCTTTACCTCGGTCCATATCGAGGAATTCGAAGTCGCCGCCCGTGACACCAAGCTGGGCCCGGAAGAGATCACCCGCGACATCCCGAACGTCGGTGAAGAAGCGCTGCGCAACCTCGACGAAGCGGGCATCGTTTACATCGGCGCGGATGTGGAGCCGGGCGATATTCTGGTCGGCAAGATCACTCCGAAGGGCGAAAGCCCGATGACCCCGGAAGAAAAGCTGCTGCGCGCCATCTTTGGTGAAAAAGCATCTGACGTGCGCGACACCTCGTTGCGCGTGAAGCCGGGTGATTACGGTACGGTCGTCGAGGTCCGCGTCTTCAACCGTCACGGCGTCGAGAAAGACGAGCGTGCGCTGCAGATCGAGCGTGAGGAAGTCGAACGTCTGGCCCGTGACCGGGACGACGAGCTGGCGATCCTTGACCGCAACATCTATGCGCGTCTGCAAGGTCTGATCCTGGGTAAAACCGCTGTCAAAGGCCCGAAAGGTGTCAAGGCAGGGTCGGTGATCACCGAGGATCTGCTGGACACCCTGACCCGTGGTCAATGGTGGCAGCTGGCACTGGAAGACGAGCAGGACGCACAGATCGTCGAGGCCCTGAACGAACAGTACGAAGTGCAAAAGCGTGCTCTGGACGCCCGTTTTGAAGACAAGGTCGAGAAAGTCCGCCGTGGCGACGACCTGCCGCCGGGTGTGATGAAGATGGTCAAAGTCTTCATCGCAGTGAAGCGCAAGTTGCAGCCGGGCGACAAGATGGCCGGTCGTCACGGCAACAAAGGTGTGATCTCCAAGGTTGTTCCGATGGAAGACATGCCGTTCCTGGCCGATGGGACCCCGGTTGACTTCTGTCTGAACCCGTTGGGTGTGCCTTCGCGTATGAACGTTGGTCAGATCCTTGAAACCCACATGGGTTGGGCCGCACGCGGTCTGGGTCTGAACATCGATGAAGCTCTGGGTGAGTACCGCCGTTCCGGCGACCTGACCCCGGTGCGCGAGGCGATGAAGCTGGCCTATGGCGAAGATGTCTACGAAGAAGGCATCACCGGCATGGACGAGGAAACGCTGGTCGAAGCAGCGGGCAACGTGACCCGCGGTGTTCCGATTGCAACCCCGGTCTTTGACGGTGCCAAAGAGGCTGACGTCAACGATGCGCTGGTGCGTGCGGGCTTCTCGGAAAGCGGTCAGTCGGTTCTGTTCGACGGTCGTACGGGTGAGCAATTCGCACGTCCGGTGACCGTGGGCATCAAGTACCTGCTGAAACTGCACCACCTTGTGGACGACAAGATCCACGCGCGTTCGACCGGGCCCTACAGCCTGGTCACCCAGCAGCCGCTGGGCGGTAAGGCGCAGTTCGGTGGTCAGCGCTTTGGTGAGATGGAAGTCTGGGCTCTGGAAGCTTACGGCGCCGCCTATACCCTGCAGGAGATGCTCACTGTGAAATCGGATGACGTCGCCGGCCGGACCAAGGTCTATGAGTCGATCGTCAAGGGCGAGGATAACTTTGAAGCGGGCGTACCGGAATCGTTCAACGTTCTGGTGAAAGAAGTCCGCGGCCTCGGTCTGAATATGGAACTCCTGGATGCGGAGGTCGATGAGTGACGAAGGGATGCCGGGCTAAAGCCCGGCCTACCATCTGATCCGGCGTAGGCCGGGCTTCAGCCCGGCACTGCGTGACCCCCGCACCCTCTAACTCTGAGGTAAAGAGATGAACCAGGAAATCACCAACAACCCGTTCAACCCGCTGACGCCCCCGAAGGTGTTTGACGAGATCAAGGTCTCGTTGGCGTCGCCCGAGCGGATTCTGTCTTGGTCCTATGGCGAGATCAAGAAACCCGAAACCATCAACTACCGGACGTTCAAGCCTGAACGTGACGGCCTGTTCTGCGCGCGTATCTTTGGCCCGATCAAAGATTATGAATGTCTGTGCGGCAAATATAAGCGGATGAAGTATCGCGGCGTTGTCTGCGAGAAATGCGGCGTGGAAGTCACCCTGCAGAAAGTCCGCCGCGAGCGCATGGGCCATATCGAACTGGCCGCGCCCGTCGCACATATCTGGTTCCTGAAATCGCTGCCGTCCCGCATCGGTCTGATGCTGGACATGACGCTGCGCGATCTGGAACGCGTTCTGTACTTTGAAAACTATGTTGTCATTGAGCCCGGTCTAACTGACCTGACCTACGGCCAGATGCTGACCGAAGAAGAGTACATGGATGCGCAGGATGCCTATGGCATGGACGCGTTCACCGCCAATATCGGTGCCGAAGCCATCCGTGAGATGCTGGCCCAGATCGATCTGGAAGCCGAAGCCGAGCAGCTGCGCGCTGATCTGGCCGAAGCAACTGGCGAGTTGAAGCCCAAGAAGATCATCAAGCGTCTGAAGGTTGTTGAATCCTTCCTCGAGTCGGGCAACCGTCCCGAATGGATGGTCATGACCGTGATCCCGGTCATCCCGCCGGAACTGCGCCCGCTGGTTCCGCTGGATGGTGGCCGTTTCGCGACCTCGGATCTGAACGATCTGTATCGCCGCGTCATCAACCGGAACAACCGTCTGAAGCGTCTGATCGAACTGCGTGCGCCCGACATCATCGTCCGCAACGAAAAGCGGATGCTGCAGGAATCCGTGGACGCTCTGTTTGACAACGGCCGTCGTGGCCGCGTGATCACCGGCGCCAACAAGCGTCCGCTGAAATCGCTGTCGGACATGCTGAAGGGTAAGCAGGGTCGCTTCCGTCAGAACCTTCTGGGGAAACGCGTCGACTTCTCGGGCCGTTCGGTCATCGTGACCGGTCCGGAACTCAAGCTGCACCAGTGTGGTCTGCCCAAGAAGATGGCGCTGGAACTGTTCAAGCCGTTCATCTACTCGCGCCTTGAAGCCAAAGGTCTGTCTTCGACCGTGAAACAGGCGAAGAAACTGGTCGAGAAAGAACGTCCCGAAGTGTGGGATATCCTCGACGAAGTGATCCGCGAACACCCTGTCATGCTGAACCGTGCGCCGACGCTGCACCGTCTTGGCATTCAGGCGTTCGAACCGGTCCTGATCGAAGGCAAGGCGATCCAGCTGCACCCGCTGGTCTGTTCGGCCTTCAACGCCGACTTTGACGGCGACCAGATGGCCGTTCACGTGCCGCTGAGCCTTGAGGCACAGCTGGAAGCCCGCGTTCTGATGATGTCGACAAACAACGTTCTGTCGCCTGCAAACGGCGCGCCGATCATCGTTCCGTCGCAGGATATGATCTTGGGTCTCTACTACGTGACCCTGGAACGTGAAGGCATGCCGGGCGAAGGTAAGGTCTTTGGCTCGATCGAAGAAGTTCAGCACGCGCTGGACGCGGGTGAGGTGCATCTGCACTCGAAAATCACCGCGCGGATCACGCAGATCGACGAAGAAGGCAACGAAGTTCAGAAGCGCTTTGAGACCACTCCGGGCCGTCTGCGTCTGGGTGCGTTGCTGCCGATGAACAACAAGGCGCCGTTCGATCTGGTCAACCGCCTGCTGCGGAAGAAAGAAGTGCAGCAGGTGATCGACACTGTCTACCGCTACTGCGGTCAGAAAGAGTCGGTTATTTTCTGTGACCAGATCATGTCGATGGGCTTCAAGGAGGCCTTCAGGGCCGGTATCTCGTTCGGCAAGGACGACATGGTCATCCCGAACGACAAGTGGGGCATCGTCGATGACACTCGCGACCAGGTGAAAGACTTTGAACAGCAGTACATGGACGGCCTGATCACTCAGGGCGAAAAGTACAACAAGGTTGTCGATGCCTGGTCGAAGTGTAACGACCGCGTCACCGAGGCGATGATGAACACCATCTCGGCTTCCGCGCGTGACGAGAATGGCGCCGAGCAGGAACCGAACTCGGTCTACATGATGGCCCACTCCGGTGCGCGGGGCTCGGTCACTCAGATGAAACAGCTGGGCGGTATGCGCGGCCTGATGGCCAAGCCGAACGGTGACATCATCGAGACACCGATCATCTCGAACTTCAAGGAAGGTCTGACCGTTCTTGAATACTTCAACTCGACCCACGGTGCCCGTAAGGGTCTGTCGGATACCGCTCTGAAAACCGCGAACTCGGGTTACCTGACCCGTCGTCTGGTGGACGTGGCGCAGGACTGCATCGTTCGCGAGATCGACTGCGGCACCGAACGCGCGATCACGGCCGAAGCTGCGGTGAACGATGGTGAGGTTGTCGCCTCGCTGGCCGAGCGTATTCTGGGCCGTGTGGCCGCCGATGACATCCTGCGTCCGGGCACGGACGAGGTGATCGTGGCCGCAGGTCAGCTGATCGACGAACGGATGGCAGACACCATCGACGAAGCGGGCGTTCAGTCGACCCGCATCCGCTCGCCCCTGACCTGCGAGTCCGAGGAAGGCGTCTGTGCCACCTGCTACGGCCGTGACCTTGCTCGTGGTACCATGGTGAACACAGGTGAAGCTGTCGGCATCATCGCCGCCCAGTCCATCGGTGAACCCGGTACACAGCTGACGATGCGGACCTTCCACATCGGTGGTGTTGCGCAAGGTGGTCAGCAGTCGTTCCAGGAAGCCAGCCAGGCTGGTGTCGTATCCTTCGAGAACCCGCAGATCCTAGTCAATGCCGCAGGCGAAAGCCTCGTCATGGGCCGCAACATGAAGCTGGTGATCAAGGACGATCACGGCGAAGAGCGCGCCAGCCACAAGCTGGGCTATGGCTCCAAGCTGTTCGTCAAGGAAGGCACCAAGGTGGCCCGCGGCGACAAGCTGTTCGAATGGGATCCCTACACCCTGCCGATCATCGCCGAGAAAGCCGGTACCACCAAATACGTCGATCTGGTTTCGGGCCTTGCCGTCCGTGACGAGACCGACGAAGCAACCGGCATGACCCAGAAGATCGTGATCGACTGGCGCGCCGCCCCCCGTGGCAGCGACCTCAAGCCCGAGATCATTCTGGTCGGTGACGATGGCGAACCGGTCCGCAACGATGCGGGCAACCCGGTTCACTATCCGATGTCGGTGGATGCGATCCTGTCGGTCGAAGATGGCCAGAAGATCGAAGCCGGTGACGTTGTTGCGCGTATTCCGCGTGAAGGTGCCAAGACCAAGGACATCACCGGTGGTCTGCCGCGTGTGGCCGAACTGTTCGAAGCCCGCCGTCCGAAAGATCACGCGATCATCGCAGAAGCCGATGGTTACGTGCGCTTTGGCCGCGACTACAAGAACAAGCGCCGCATCAGCATCGAACCGGCTGACGAGTCTCTGGAACCCATCGAATACATGGTACCAAAGGGCAAGCACATCCCTGTTGTCGAAGGCGACTTCGTACAGAAGGGCGACTACATCATGGACGGTAACCCGGCCCCGCATGACATCCTGTCCATCATGGGTGTCGAGGCGCTGGCGAACTACATGATCGACGAAGTGCAGGATGTGTATCGTCTGCAAGGCGTGAAAATCAACGACAAGCACATCGAGGTCATCGTGCGCCAGATGCTGCAGAAGTGGGAGATCCTGGATTCAGGCGACACCACCCTGCTGAAAGGCGAACATGTCGACAAGCAGGAGTTCGACGCAGCCAACGAAAAGACCATCGCCCGCGGTGGTCGTCCGGCACAGGGCGAGCCGATCCTCTTGGGGATCACCAAAGCTTCGTTGCAGACGCGATCGTTCATCTCGGCGGCGTCGTTCCAGGAAACCACCCGCGTACTGACCGAAGCGTCCGTGCAGGGCAAAAAGGACAAGCTGGTTGGCCTGAAAGAGAACGTCATCGTTGGTCGCCTGATTCCCGCCGGTACCGGTGGGGCCACACAGGCCGTCCGCCACATCGCGCAGTCGCGCGACAATGTGGTGATCGAAGCCCGCCGGGAAGAGGCCGAAGCGGCCGCTGCCCTGGCTGCGCCGATCATGGATGACGATCTGGTCGGGGATGAACTGGATGTTCTGGTGGAAACACCCGAAAGCCGCGAGTAATCGCCCGATTGACAAGTTAAGGAAGGCCCCGCGATTTCGCGGGGCCTTTCGTTTTTGCAGGGCTGAAACGCGCACCACGCTTAAGGCGGTTCCAGACCACTGGAATATCGCGCTTGTCGTATGAGACCCGCAATAACAGCAGGGTTTTTCTGATTTAGCCTAAACTGTGCTACCATCTGCCTTGAATTCAAACAGGTAACGGGGGGGATGATGAGAGCTGTCACAAAGCTGTCGCGCGTGTTTTCGGTTTTCGGTCTGGGCCTGATGGCCGCCTGCACGGATTATGCCTATGTGGGGATGCCACCGGGCCAGCCATCGCGTGAGATCGTGATCCCGAACGGCACGACGCGCCTGATCCCGGTATCCGGCTCGATCGTCGGGCTGGCTTATGATGAGCCGCGACGGCGGATCTTCCTGCGCAATCTTCCCGGCACCCAACTACAGGAGTTGGACCGAAATGGCCGTGTCCTGCGTACCTTTGCGGCACAGCGGGTTCCGGCCGGATGCGGTGGCATCACACCTGACGAGTTTCCTATAAAGGAATGCGGGCTGGCCATTCGGGGCAGCGACGGGCATCTGTTCCTCGACCATCCGAACGGGGTGATGATCGCGGAACTGACCCGCGACGGGCAATTTGTGCGCAACATCACCCTCAGCCAGCCACAGGGGCCGATTGGTGGGCTGGCCTTTGATGAAACGACCGGCACGCTTTATGTGCTGTTCATCCGCAATCGCCTGATCGCCGAGGTGGATTTGAACGGCACGGTCCTAAGGACAATCCGGGCGACCAATCCTTCGGTCGGCGCAGCGGTGCAGATCGAACGCTTTGGCCTTGGCATCAATTCCAAACGCCGCGAGCTTTATGTCGCCCTTCAGAACGGCAACCAGCTTGGCGTTCTGGACATGTCCGGCGGGTTGATCGCAACGCACACACTCAGCGCCGGGGTGGCTGTGGAAGGGATCGGGGGCGGTCGGGTATCCGGTCTTTGAAACAGGCTCAGCGGGTGGTTTCGACACGCTCTGCACGCGTCGGAACGCAATTCTTGCGCTGATCTGATTTGATGCGTTGACAGGCAGCCGTCCGATTGGGCCAATGGCCCGATCACTCTGCGCAGGGCCAAATCTGACATGAACCCAAACACCAAAGGTGCCTTGCTGATGATGGGCAGCATGGCAGCCTTCACCCTGAACGACACTATGGTCAAGGTCGCGCTTCGGGATCTGCCATTGTTCCAACTGGTGGCCATGCGGGGCGTTCTGGCCGTTTTCCTTGTCTATGGTCTTGCCCGCTATCTGGGGGCGCTGCACCTCAATTTCTCAAACCACGACCGGTTGCTGGTTGCGCTGCGCAGTCTGGCCGAACTGTCGGCTACCTTCTTTTTCCTGACAGCGCTCAAGAACATGCCGCTTGCCAATGTGACGGCCATTCTGCAGGCGCTGCCTCTGACCGTGACGCTGGGCGCGGCACTGGTCTTTTCCGAACAGGTCGGCTGGCGGCGCATATTGGCGATTGCCATTGGTTTTGGCGGCATGGTTCTGATCGTCAGGCCCGGACCTGACGGCTTCAGCCTGTATTCCATCTACGCGCTGATTGCAGTGGCTTCGATCACGGTTCGCGATCTGGTGACGCGACGCATGTCGCCCCAGGTTCCGTCAATGGTGGTGACACTGGCGACGTCTCTTTCCATCACGGTGGCCGCGGCCATCGCATCGGTGTTCGAAGGATGGGTTCCGGTTTCCGGCGCTGCGGGTTCTCTGGTTGCGGCGGCGGCCGTGTTCGTCCTGATGGGCTATCTGTTCAGCGTCATGGTCATGCGTCAGGGCGATGTCGGGTTCATCGCGCCGTTTCGCTATTCCAGCCTGATCTGGGCCCTGGGGCTGGGTTGGGCCGTATTCGATGAATGGCCCGACGGTCTGACCATGCTGGGTGCGACACTGATTGTGGCCGCCGGACTGTTTACGCTGTTCCGGGAACGCGCGCGTCGGGAAGCGGCGTGAACCTGCGTGACAAAGCTCTGAACACTGGTTATCCGAAGGCGAAACCCAGCCTCCTGTTGCGGGCTTGGTACTTCCGGTGCAGGGCGGTTATATGAACCCGGTAAAGCCCGCGCACCCACTTCGGCACGGCCCGGATCAGCCTATTGCCGGGCAACCGGTATCGTGCTGTTGACACTCGGGCCGACTCCCCCTATTACGCGCGTCATCTCGGTGCCGGGGGCCGCCCCATAGCCGATTCCAGTAATGAGCTGGTCAAGGCCCGGACAATTTTGCAGTTCGCGCCCTCTGAGAAACAACCGCGACGTTCACCTCGGAATGGGAACGCTCGTGGGTTTTGCGCTTGTGGACGCATAAGCGCAGCGAAGTTAGCCGCACGCAGCCCGCGTGCATGTCATGTGTGTTGCAAAACGGGGAAGAAACCGGAATGCCAACTATTCAACAGCTGATCCGCAAACCGCGGCAGCCCAAAGTAAAACGCTCGAAGTCCATGCACCTGGAGCAGTGCCCGCAGAAACGCGGCGTCTGCACACGTGTTTACACCACCACACCGAAGAAACCGAACTCGGCTATGCGTAAGGTTGCCAAGGTGCGCCTGACCAACGGGTTCGAGGTCATCTCGTACATCCCCGGTGAAAGCCACAACCTTCAGGAACACTCGGTTGTTCTGATCCGTGGCGGCCGTGTGAAAGACCTTCCCGGTGTGCGTTACCACATCCTGCGCGGTGTTCTGGATACTCAGGGCGTCAAAGACCGTAAGCAACGCCGTTCGAAATACGGCGCGAAGCGTCCCAAGTAAGAAGGAGAGGCTGATATGTCACGTCGTCACGCCGCCGAAAAACGCGAAGTCCTGCCTGACGCCAAGTTTGGCGATAAGGTTCTGACCAAATTCATGAACAACCTGATGATCGACGGCAAGAAGTCGGTCGCCGAGCGCATCGTCTACAACGCCTTTGACCGCGTTGAGAACAAGATCAAGCGCGCGCCCGTCGAAGTGTTTCACGAAGCACTCGACAACATCAAACCGTCGGTCGAGGTTCGCTCGCGCCGGGTTGGTGGTGCAACCTATCAGGTTCCGGTCGAAGTCCGCCCCGAGCGCCGCGAAGCACTGGCCATCCGCTGGCTGATCACCGCTGCGCGCGGCCGCAACGAAAACACCATGGAAGAACGCCTCGCCGGTGAACTGCTGGACGCTGTACAGTCCCGCGGTACCGCCGTGAAGAAGCGCGAAGACACCCACAAAATGGCCGAGGCGAACAAAGCCTTCAGCCATTACCGTTGGTAATCCCAGAGGCTTATCCAAATGGCACGCGAATATCCGCTCGAACTATACCGTAACTTCGGTATCATGGCGCACATCGACGCAGGTAAGACCACCTGCTCGGAGCGTATCCTGTATTACACTGGTAAATCCCACAACATCGGTGAGGTGCACGATGGTGCAGCCACCATGGACTGGATGGAGCAGGAGCAGGAACGCGGCATCACCATCACTTCGGCTGCGACCACCACTTTCTGGGAACGCACCGAAGACGGTCAGACCGCCGATACCCCTAAACACCGCCTGAACATCATCGACACCCCCGGCCACGTTGACTTCACCATCGAAGTTGAACGCTCGCTGGCGGTTCTCGACGGTGCCGTCTGCGTTCTCGACGCAAACGCCGGTGTTGAACCCCAGACCGAAACCGTGTGGCGTCAGGCTGACCGCTACAAGGTTCCGCGCATGGTTTTCGTCAACAAGATGGACAAGATCGGCGCAGATTTCTTCAACTGCGTTCGCATGATCGAAGACCGCACCGGCGCACGCGCTGTTCCGGTTGGTATTCCGATCGGTGCTGAAACCGAGCTGGAAGGCCTGGTTGATCTGGTCACCATGGAAGAGTGGCTGTGGCAGGGTGAAGACCTTGGTGCAAGCTGGGTCAAAGCTCCGATCCGTGACAGCCTGAAAGACATGGCTGACGAATGGCGCGGCAAGATGATCGAAGCGGCCGTCGAAGAAGACGACGACGCGATGATGGCCTATCTGGAAGGCGAAGAGCCCGACGTTCCGACTCTGCGCAAACTGCTGCGCAAAGGCACGCTGGCGCTGCATTTCGTTCCGGTTCTGGGTGGCTCTGCGTTCAAGAACAAAGGCGTTCAGCCGCTGCTCAACGCTGTGATCGACTATCTGCCCAGCCCGCTGGACGTTGTCGATTACATGGGCTTCAAACCCGGCGACGAGGAAGAAGTTCGTAACATCGCACGTCGTGCCGATGACGGCATGGCCTTCTCGGGTCTGGCGTTCAAAATCATGAACGACCCCTTCGTCGGTTCGCTGACCTTCACCCGGATCTACTCGGGCACCATGAACAAGGGCGACTCGATCCTGAACTCGACCAAAGGCAAGAAAGAGCGCATCGGTCGTATGATGATGATGCACTCCAACAACCGGGAAGAGATCGAAGAAGCGTTTGCAGGCGACATCATCGCGCTGGCGGGTCTGAAAGACACCACCACCGGTGACACCCTCTGCGATGCCAAGGATCCGGTGGTTCTGGAAACCATGACCTTCCCCGATCCGGTGATCGAGATCGCGGTCGAGCCCAAAACCAAGGGCGACCAGGAAAAGATGTCTCAGGGTCTGGCCCGTCTGGCCGCCGAAGACCCGTCCTTCCGCGTGGAAACCGACCTGGAATCGGGTCAGACCATCATGAAGGGCATGGGCGAACTTCACCTGGACATCCTGGTGGACCGTCTCAAGCGCGAGTTCAAGGTCGAGGCCAACATCGGCGCGCCTCAGGTGGCTTATCGTGAAACCATCTCGATGCCGGTCGAACACACCTACACCCACAAGAAACAGTCGGGTGGTTCGGGTCAGTTCGCCGAAGTCAAGCTGGAGATCCAGCCCACCGAGGCAGGCGAAGGTTACTCGTTCGAAAGCCGCATCGTTGGTGGTGCCGTTCCGAAGGAATACATCCCCGGTGTTGAAAAAGGCATCAACTCGGTCATGGACAGCGGCCCTCTGGCTGGCTTCCCGGTGATCGACTTCAAGGTTGCCCTGCTGGACGGTAAGTTCCACGACGTTGACTCGAGCGTTCTGGCGTTCGAAATCGCGGCCCGTATGTGTATGCGTGAGGGCATGCGCAAAGCTGGCGCGAAGCTGCTGGAACCGATCATGAAGGTCGAAGTGATCACCCCGGAAGAATACACCGGCGGTATCATCGGTGACCTGACCTCGCGTCGGGGCCAGGTATCGGGTCAGGAACCGCGCGGCAACGCGATCGCGATCGATGCGTTTGTGCCGCTGGCGAACATGTTCGGCTACATCAACACCCTGCGTTCGATGTCGTCGGGCCGCGCCCAGTTCACCATGCAGTTCGACCACTACGATCCGGTTCCGCAGAACATCTCGGACGAGATCCAGGCGAAATACGCATAAAGCAGTGGGCCGGGCTGAAGCCCGGCCTACCGCACACCCGTAGGCCGGGCTTCAGCCCGGCACCCGCAAATTAAGGAGGCCATCATGGCAAAGGAAAAGTTTGAGCGTACAAAACCGCACGTCAACATCGGCACGATTGGGCACGTTGACCACGGCAAGACGACGCTGACCGCAGCAATCACCAAGTATTTCGGTGACTTCAAGGCGTATGACCAGATTGACGGCGCGCCGGAAGAGAAAGCCCGCGGCATCACTATCTCGACCGCGCACGTGGAATACGAGACCGACGCGCGCCACTATGCGCATGTCGACTGCCCCGGCCACGCCGACTA
>NZ_JAEDOX010000015.1 GCF_017872555.1 Ruegeria sp. HKCCSA071 | reverse complement strand
AGAATAATCCGTAGGCCGGGCTTCAGCCCGGCACATCGGTGAACAAACAAGGGCCGCTCCCTAGGGGGCGGCCTTTTCCCAATCTGGCTACTTTGATCCGTGTTCACATAATTTCAATTCAGGATCGAGTACCTTCAATCAAACTCGGGCACCCATAAACCCTCCCCTCGGCCCCAATGTTGTTTATACACACGGTCCACGCGTTTTGTCGGACAGCAACTTGGATCATCTTCGCGGTAGCTATATCCGGCAATGCGAATATGATTTGCATCCAGAGCTTCAACGGCCTCCAATGCTCTTCCGGGTAATTCGACGAAGTCGACATTCGCAGTAGCCCACAAGTCTACATAAGGTGTTTGAGAACCAAAATCTGAGGCCGTCAATACAACTGGCATGAAGTAAATCGTACCAGATCCAACTACACAACCTACGTCAACCATCGGAAATGCTATGTAGGTTGTACCTTCCAACTCCGTTGCGCCCAGATCCGCTATCAACAGATCCTGCTGATTATCCGCTTCGTACGAGCAGCCGATGGCCTCAACAAATTTGCCTACACTCTCAACAATCTCGGCACGACGGTTGGGTTCTAGCGCTATCGCAACCGATGCACTTGAAAGGACGACAGTACCAGATATTACGGCTGTGACTAGCACGCTTGCTATTCCTCGCATTCTTATTCCTTCTTGGCTAGGGAAGAATTTGTATGAGAAACATTGCTAACAGACTTGGTTTGGGTCTCAATCTAAAAGAGATTAACTTAAGCTAAACAAGCTCAAAAATTGTACCAAGCATTTGCACAATCGTATCGACGTTATTTCAAAGTCTTACGTTTGCACATGGGTTGTAACGTAAAGCCAACTTCCCCCTTGCCAAACCCTACCAACCCCACTAATACGCGCGAGTTCTCAACAAGAACGTCAAGGCGGGGTGATTCCCGCCTTTTGGGTTCGATGAGGGTTGGCGATGCGCGTCTGTCCTCCTCTCAACCCCAACGCCTGATAAAAGGCTGTTATTATGCAAAGCCAAAATATCCGTATTCGGCTGAAGGCATTTGACTATCGCGTTCTGGATGCCAGCACGCAAGAGATCGTCAACACTGCCAAGCGGACCGGCGCGAATGTGCGCGGCCCGATCCCGCTGCCGAACAAGATCGAGAAGTTCACGGTTCTCCGTGGCCCTCACGTTGACAAGAAATCCCGCGACCAGTTCGAGATCCGCACGCACAAGCGTCTGCTCGACATCGTTGATCCGACCCCCCAGACCGTTGACGCGCTGATGAAGCTCGACCTGGCCGCTGGTGTGGACGTCGAGATCAAGCTGCAGTCGTAAGATCGGAGGGTATAGAATATGCGCTCTGGTATTATCGCAAAAAAAGTTGGCATGACCCGCCTGTTCATGGAAGACGGCAAGCAGATCCCTGTGACCGTTCTTCACCTGGACAACCTGCAGGTCGTTGCACAGCGGACCGCTGAAAAAGACGGCTACACCGCCGTTCAGCTGGGCGCTGGTGCTGCCAAGGCAAAACGCACCTCGAAGGCCATGCGCGGCCACTACGCCGCTGCCAAGGTCGAGCCCAAGCGCAAGCTGGCCGAGTTCCGCGTCTCCGAAGATGGCCTGATCGAAGTGGGCGCCGAAATCTCGGCAGAGCACTTCCTGGCCGGTCAGAAGGTTGACGTCTCGGGCACCTCGATCGGTAAAGGCTTTGCCGGTGCGATGAAGCGCCACAACTTCGGTGGTCTGCGCGCCTCGCACGGTGTGTCGATCAGCCACCGCTCGCACGGCTCGACCGGTCAGTGTCAGGATCCGGGCAAGGTGTTCAAAGGCAAGAAGATGGCCGGTCACATGGGTGCTGCCCGTGTTACCACCCAGAACCTCGAGGTTGTCAAAACCGACGCCGACCGTGGTCTGGTCTTCATCAAAGGCGCCGTTCCCGGACCGAAATCGGGCTGGGTCACCGTCAAGGACGCCGTGAAGAAGAAAGCACCGGAAGGCCTGCCTTTCCCGGCTGCTGTGAAATCGGCTGCAACCGAAGCACCTGCGGAAGAAGTATCCGCGGAAGGTGGTGAAGCATGAAACTTGATGTAATCAAACTGGACGGCGGCAAGGCCGGCGACATCGAGCTGGATGCAGACCTGTTCGGCCTCGAGCCGCGCGCGGACATCCTGCACCGTGTGGTCCGTTGGCAGCGCAACAACGCGCAGGCCGGCACCCACAAGGTCAAGACCCGCTCGGAAACCAGCTACTCGACCAAGAAGATCTATCGCCAGAAGGGCACCGGTGGCGCACGCCATGGTGACCGTAACGCGCCAATCTTCCGCAAGGGTGGTATCTACAAGGGCCCGACCCCACGTTCGCACGGCCACGAGCTGCCGAAGAAGTTCCGCAAGCTTGGCCTGCGCCACGCTCTGTCGGCCAAAGCCAAAGCAGGTGAACTGGTTGTGATCGAGAACGCCGAAGCCGAAGGCAAGACCGCCGCACTGGCCAAACAGGTTGCAAACCTGGGCTGGAAACGCGCTCTGGTCATCGACGGCGCGACCGTGAACGAAGGGTTCCTGAAGGCGTCGCGCAACATCGAAGGTCTGGATATCCTGCCGTCGATGGGTGCAAACGTTTATGACATCCTCAAGCGTGACACCCTGGTGCTCACCAAAGCGGCTGTCGAAGCACTGGAGGCTCGTCTGAAATGAGCGCGAAGGCAGAACACTACGACGTGATCCGCAAGCCGATCATCACCGAAAAGTCGACCATGGCGTCCGAAAATGGCGCGGTTGTCTTTGAAGTGGCGATCGAAAGCAACAAGCCGCAGATCAAAGAGGCCGTTGAGGCACTGTTTGGTGTGAAGGTCAAAGCGGTGAACACCACCGTGACCAAAGGCAAGGTCAAGCGGTTCCGCGGCCAGTTGGGCCGTCGGAAAGACGTCAAGAAAGCATACGTGACCTTGGAAGAGGGTAACACAATCGACGTAAGCACCGGTCTCTGATCCAACGCTTACAGTGACATTTTTCGGCCCCGGTGGATCATTCCTCCGGGGCCGATTTCGTTTCAGGCGTCAAATCTTTGGGTTTGCGCGTCAGGGCAGTGCGGTCACACGCCCTCCAGCGGTCGCTCAGGGCGATTCTGGCGTCAACAGCACTTGGGCCGCATAAACAGCCATCGGACCCTCTGACGGCCTCTGAGCGGCCTGCACGCGGGGCCGGGCCTGCAACAGGCATAGAAAAGGCGCCCTAAGGCGCCTTTGGGTCGTTTCAATTGTGTGAGTGGTTACGAGCAATATACGTGCCGGTGCGCGATATCTGCGATGTCGCAGCGGCGGATGCCGATATCGTCCAGCTCACGGTTGCTCAGACGCTGCAACTCGGTATAGGTGCGCTGATACTCAGCAGCACGTGCGCGGGCTGTTTTGATCCGTGTGATCATGTCAGCGATCCGGGTGCCGAAGTTGAAGCCGGTATGGGTCAGTGTCGCAGTTGTCATCTCTGTATTCCTTTCTCGTATCAGGGCGTATTCCCTGACGTTTCCTTTTGAGTTCCTTCATTGGACAAGGCAGAGATAGGAGCGTTTGCTATCGCTAACAACGCAGATTTTGGTCTAGCCGGTATGCATGCGGCGAATAACATTCGCGGGTTGGCTTGTTCGTAGCCTGGTTCCTATTCCTATTGGCATGGATTTTGCAGCTGACCTGCAGGTCGACGCGATGGCCATCTGCGGTTTGCAGCGACCTTTAGTTTGCTCCTAAAACCGGACCGACCTGATGAAATGCAAAATAAAGCCCCGTCGGGTCGCGAAATACACGCGGTGCATGCTGCGCGCTATTCCGTGATCGAACACGCACTTCGGACGCTCCAAGCGTCAAAGCATCACGTACCGCATTCTCGATAGCAGTGACCTTAATTCCAGGTAGCCAGGCGCATCTTTCACGTATCTTTTTATCTGGTGAAGCAACCACAGGAATATGTGAAAGCCACTGACCTGGCCCGGCCGCGCCCGTGCCATCTGTCTTCGAAGATGTTCGATCAAACAACGATTGGTAGAATTCGACTGGAAACTCCGGGCCTTCGCTCAGATAAACCTCTGTTGTGAACTGTTGTGTAGGTATCGGGTAATCGTGTTGTGAAACGGAAATGCCAAACCTGGCCCCTAATGGGTCCAACAATAGGCAGTTTCGCCCGACGCCGGGCACATCAAAGGGGCGTCGAATGATGCGCGCGCCCAGCTTCTCGGCCCGCTTTGAATATTTATCGACATCGGGAACTTCGAAATAGGGAAGCCAGCCGGCATCAAAACCCGCTGGAGTTTTGGTCAATCCACTTCCGGCTTCCCCATTCAGAAGAGCAAGAGTGAACTCCCCTTTTCCCTGGCCCCAGACATAGTCTTCGGTGCTTTCCTTAATGAAATCCCACAACGCTACACGGCCATAGAAAGCCTCGGAAGCGTTCAGATCAGGCGTAAAGAGGTCATGCCATACGATCCGTCCTGTCTTATCCGCACTCACTTCAAGAACCTCCTGCGTGGAACACGCTGGGTAGTTCATCACAACCCAATTGGTCATTGATGCAGATCAATCAGAACACGCCGCTCCTGCGATCCGGGTTGGAAAAAGGAAACCCCAAGATACTAAAGTGCCAACAAAAAACGCCCCCGATTTGACCGGAGGCGTTTTTATTCTTTCCGATGAAGGCGGGCTTAACCGCGCTCTTCGACGATCTCAACCAGATGCGGGATCTTGCGGATCATGCCGCGCACCGAAGGAGTATCCTCCAGCTCACGGGTTTTGTGCATCTTGTTCAGGCCCAGGCCGATCAGGGTTGCGCGCTGTTCGGCGGGGCGACGGATCGGCGAACCGACCTGTTTGACGACGATGGTTTTTGCCATGACGTGCTCTCCTTATGCTTCTGCTTCAGCAGCAGCCGGTGCGTCGTCCCGCTTGGGCAGGATGTCAGCAACCTTTTTGCCACGACGTGCGGCAACCGAACGCGGGCTCTGCTCTTTCTGCAGGCCGTCGATGGTGGCGCGGATCATGTTGTAGGGGTTCTGCGAGCCCAGCGACTTGGAGACAACGTCCTTGACACCCAGCATTTCGAACACGGCACGCATCGGACCACCGGCGATGATACCGGTACCTTCAGGCGCAGCGCGCATAACCACTTTACCGGCGCCGTGACGGCCCTCGATGTCGTGGTGCAGGGTCCGACCTTCGCGCAGCTGTACGCGGATCATCTGACGCTTGGCTTGCTCAGTCGCCTTGCGGATGGCTTCAGGTACTTCTTTCGCTTTACCCTTGCCAAAGCCGACGCGGCCTTTCTGATCGCCGACAACCACCAGAGCGGCGAAGCCAAAGCGCTTACCACCTTTTACGGTTTTCGACACGCGGTTGATTGCGACCAGGCGATCTGCAAATTCCGGTGTTTCTTCACGGTCGCGGCCACGGCCCCGACGGTTTTCACGTTCTGCCATTTGGCATCCCTTTTCCTCTAGAGGCGCTCGCGGCGCCAATTACTCAATCGAAGTGAACCCGCGAATGACATTCCGGGGCTCCCCGATCATCGAGGCGGGCGGACCCGCCTTCAAAGTGCCGGTGCCGGGCTGAAGCCCGGCCTACGGCGTCGTTTCCGGTAGGCCGGGCTTCAGCCCGGCACACCATCAGATCTTCAGACCACCTTCACGCGCAGCGTCGGCGACAGCCTTCACTTTGCCGTGGAACAGGAAGCCGCCACGATCGAAATAGGCCTCTTCGACGCCTGCCTTCTTGGCACGCTCGGCGATGGCCGCGCCGACTTTCGTCGCCGCTTCGACGTTGTTCTTGCCAACAACACCCAGATCTTTTTCCAGGGTCGAGGCCGAGGCCAGGGTCACGCCACGTACGTCGTCGATCAGCTGAACAGAGATGTTCTTGTTCGAACGGTGTACGGACAGGCGCGGACGACCCGCGTTGACCTTGCGAAGTTTGTTCCGAACGCGCAGGCGGCGCTTCAGAAACAGGGTTCTTTTGCTGTTTGCCATTGTCTGCGTCCTTACTTCTTCTTGCCTTCCTTGCGGAAGATGAACTCGCCCTTATAGCGGATGCCCTTGCCTTTGTACGGCTCGGGGCGGCGCCACTCGCGGATTTTGGCCGCGGTTTCGCCCACCAGCTGCTGGTCGATACCTTCCACAACGATCTCGGTCTGCTTCGGTGCGGTGATGGTGACACCTTCCGGAGCTGTGAAATCAACATCGTGGCTATAGCCCAGGTTCAGCTTCAGGGTGTTGCCCTGCATCTGCGCCCGGTAACCAACACCCTGGATCTCCAGCTCTTTTTTGAAGCCTGTGGTCACACCGGTTACCAGATTGGCAACCATGGTGCGGCTCATGCCCCACTGCTGGCGGGCACGCTTGGACATGCCGCGAGGGTCGATCTTGACCACGTTGTCTTCAACCGACAGCGTCACGTCGTCGGTGGCGGTGAAGCTGCGGGTGCCTTTCGGACCTTTGACTTCGATGGTCTGACCCGACACAGAGGCGGTTACGCCGCTGGGCAGCTCGACCGGTTTTTTACCAATACGAGACATTGCAGACCTCCTTAGAAGACGGTGCAGAGCACTTCGCCGCCAACATTGTTGGAGCGAGCGTTTGCGTCCGACATCACACCTTTCGGAGTGCTGACAATCGACACGCCCAGACCCTGACGGACCTGCGGGATGTCATTGACGCCCATGTATACGCGGCGACCGGGTTTCGAAACCCGCTTCAGTTCGCGAATGACAGGGGTGCCTTCGTAGTATTTCAGGCTGATTTCGATGGCCGGATGACCGTTTTCACCGGTCGTCTTTTCATAGCCACGGATGTAACCTTCGTCCGCCAGCACGTCCAGAACCCAAACACGCAGCTTCGACGCCGGAGTGGATACGGTGGACTTGCCGCGCATTTGCGCGTTGCGGATACGGGTGAGCATATCGCCGATAGGATCATTCATATCTATGTCTCCCTTACCAGCTCGATTTCACCATGCCGGGGATCTGACCAGCAGAACCCAGCTCGCGCAGCGCGATACGGCTGACCTTCAGCTTACGATAGTAAGCGTGGGGACGACCGGTCAGCTGACAACGGTTGTGCAGACGGGTAGCCGAGCTGTTGCGCGGCAGTTTCGCCAGTTTCAGACGCGCCTTGAAGCGCTCTTCCATCGGCTTGCTTTCGTCATTCGCGATTTCTTTCAGCTCGGCACGCTTTGCGGCATATTTGGCCACCAGGCGTTCGCGCTTCTTCTCGCGTTCGATCATTGCTTTCTTAGCCATGTCTCAATCCTCCCGGCGCTTACGCGTTGAACGGCATGTTGAATGCTTTCAACAGTGCCTTTGCTTCAGCGTCGGTTTTCGCTGTGGTGGCAATTACGATATCCAGGCCCCAGACCTCGTCGACCTTGTCGAAGTCGATTTCCGGGAACACGATGTGCTCTTTCATGCCCATGGCAAAGTTGCCACGACCGTCGAAAGAGGGCTTAACACCGCGGAAGTCACGAATACGCGGCATCGCGATCGTGATCAGACGATCCAGGAATTCGTACATCCGGTCACCGCGCAGGGTCACTTTCGCACCCAGCGGCATGTCTTCCCGGACGCGGAAACCCGCGATCGATTTCTTTGCCTTGGTTGCAACGGCCTGTTGACCGGCAATCGCAGTCAGATCCTCGACAGCAGCTTTCGCTTTCTTCGAGTCTTTGACGGCCTCAGCACCACAACCGATGTTCAGAACGATTTTTTCCAGCTTGGGCAGCTGCATGTCGTTCTTGTAGCCGAACTCTTCTTTCAGAGCGGCACGGATGGTCTCGGCGTACTGCGCTTTCAGGCGCGGGGTGTAAGTTGCGTTATCAAGCATCGATCACGTCCCCTGTGGTCTTGGCAAACCGCACCTTCTTGTCACCTTCCATACGGAAGCCAACGCGGGTTGCTTTGCCGTTCTTATCCAGCAGTGCCAGGTTCGACAGCTCGATCGGGTTTGCCTGAGGCAGGCGACCACCTTGCGAGGTTTGCGACTGGCGGGTGTGGCGGATGGCGATGTTGATACCATCGACAACAGCTTTACCGGCTTTGGGGTCAACCGAGGTGATAGTCCCCTCTTTGCCCTTGTCCTTGCCGGCCAGCACGACGACCTTGTCGCCTTTGCGGAGTTTAGCAGCCATGATTACAGCACCTCCGGAGCCAGCGAGATGATTTTCATGAAGTTCTTCGCGCGCAGTTCACGAACAACGGGGCCAAAGATACGGGTACCAATGGGCTCGTTGTTGTTGTTCAGGATGACGGCGGCGTTGCGATCGAAACGGATCGCGGTGCCGTCTTCGCGACGGACTTCTTTGGCGGTGCGTACGACGACGGCCTTGCGGACGTCACCTTTCTTTACGCGGCCGCGCGGGATGGCTTCCTTCACCGAGACGACAATGATGTCGCCAACAGAGGCGTATTTACGCTTGGAACCACCCAGGACCTTGATGCACTGAACTCGGCGTGCGCCAGAGTTGTCAGCGACATCCAGATTGGTCTGCATCTGGATCATGTGGTTTCTCCCGACCTGTGGGGGCTGTTCTGATTAAATCCCCCAGGGTTTCGACAAATGAAAAATCCCGGAAGCTTACGCTTCCAGAACTTCCCAACGTTTCGTCTTCGATTTCGGCGCGCATTCGATGATGCGTACGGAGTCGCCGACCTTGAAGGCGTTCTTTTCGTCATGAGCCCGGTATTTCTTGGACTTACGAACGGTTTTGTGCAGCAGCGGGTGCTTGAAACGGCGCTCGACCAGCACGGTGATGGTCTGTTCGTTGGCGTCGCTGGTCACGGTGCCTTGCAGGATACGCTTGGGCATCTGATTACTCCTCGGATGCCGCGGCAGCGGCCTTTTCGTTCAGGATGGTTTTGACGCGGGCAGCGTTGCGGCGGGCCGCTTTGATGCCAGCAGTGTTTTCCAGCTGACCGGTTGCCTGTTGAAAGCGCAGGTTAAAGCTTTCTTTCTTCAGGTTGACCAGTTCCTCGCGGAGCTGATCAGGGGTCTTGTCACGCAGTTCTTGGGCGTTCATCGCCTTTTTCCTTTGCTCAAAACACCAGAAGGCCCCGTACTCGGGTCACCTTTGACCTGGTGGATGAATGATAGACATACGAATCGCCCGACAACGCCGGGAGACCGCAAGATGCCGCTCTATAGGGGTTTGGGGGGTGGGTGGCAAGAGGAAGTTTGGGCAAGTGCACAATGTTCGTGAAGCCTGAGCCTGACGCGAGTTGCTTGCTCTATGTTCACTTATAGCTTGCACGACCAAAACAGCACAAGTAGCTAGGAACCGCAAATGTTATTTCAAAGTGAGTAACGTAATGAAAAATGTACTCTTTGCCACTGCGCTGACATTAATTGCAGGTTCTGCGCAAGCCCAAGCGATTTCCGGTGACAAGGTTTGCAGCAAGGCGAATGCTGACAGCCGTTTGAACGGTATGTCCGTCGAACAGTGCCTCTGCTTGGCGGGTATCGCCCAGAAGAACATGTCCCCGGAACTTTACGAATTGTGGGCGCAGGCAATGTATTATGGGGAATCTCGAGAAAAGGAGATGGTCGCGCTCAAGCAATCCCAAAACAAAACCGTGAACCAAATGAAAAAGACAAAGCGCCAGTCACAAAAAAAATGTGGTATCAAGTGAATCTGTGATTAGAGCCGGTTTAGCAGCTAATTAGCAGCTAACGGCGATGTAACTGCTTAATCCACTACCATTTTGCCGAGCGATCTCTGAAGCATCTTTGGATCGCTCACAAACGCTCACTCCTACTTATAGTTGAAACTCACTGAAATCCGCTCTTCCTCGGCCATGTTCATCGGCACCTCGTGGCGCAGCCAGCTTTCCCATAGCAGGACATCGCCCACCTGCGGCTTCATATAGATGAAGGGCTGCAAATCGCGTCGCCCGCCCTTCAGCCGTGTCGGCGCGGCCATCATGCGGCCTGAGCGCGGGTCTTCCAGCTTCAGCGCGCTCGCGCCTTCGGGCATCGCCACATAGGTGGTGCCGGAAATCACACTGTGCGGATGCAAGTGGCTGGAATGCATGCCGCCTTCGGGCAGGATGTTGATCCACAGATCTTCCAGCTTCAACTTACCCTCGCCCAGATCAAACTCCAGATCCTTGGCAAAAGCCGCCACATGGCTGTCCAGCGCCTTGACCAGATCGGCGAATATCGGAAACCGCCAGGGCAGGTCGGTCAGCGAGGCATAGCTGGTGTAACCGGGATAGCCGTTTTCTTCGCACCAGTCCTGACCGGCCTCGTCATCCTCGGCGATGACAAGGCACGAGCTTTCCAACTCCTCCGCATCGATCGGGGGACCGAATTCGGACAAAGAGGCACGATAGAGGCGGGTGACGAAGAGTGATTCAATCTGTGGCATGGCGCCGTCTTAACCCAGCCGCGTGGCGAAGGCGATGGCTGTTTTGCGAGGCTCTGCCTCGCGCTCCGGGATATTTGCAGCCAGATGAAGAGTGGATCCCCTGCTTCATCTGGCCCAAAATATCCCGGGGGAGGCGCGCGGCACGCGCGGCGGGGGCAGAGCCCCTGACGAAAAACCCCCGCCGGTGGTCCGACGGGGGTCAATCTTGTCACGAGCGGGGGTGCCCCCGGATCGCTTACCAGTCTTCGCGAACCACGACGCGGGTCTTGATCGGCAGCTTCATCGCAGCCAGGCGCAGGGCCTCGCGGGCGATGTCGTCATTGACGCCGTCGATCTCGAACATCACGCGACCGGGCTTGACCTTGCAAACCCAACGGTCGACCGAACCCTTACCTTTACCCATACGAACTTCGATCGGCTTTGCCGTAACCGGAGTGTCGGGGAAGATGCGGATCCAGACACGGCCCTGACGCTTCATGTGACGCGTCATGGCACGACGTGCAGCTTCGATCTGGCGTGCGGTTACACGCTCAGGCTCAATCGCTTTCAGGCCGTAGGTGCCAAAGTTCAGATCAGAGCCGCCCTTGGCTTCGCCCTTGATCCGGCCTTTGTGCATCTTGCGGAATTTTGTACGCTTTGGTTGAAGCATATCTTTCCCTCCTTAGCGACGACCGCCACCAGCACCACGAGGTGCAGGGCCGTCCTGGAGTTCCTGTGCTTTACGGTCACGTGCCTGCGGATCGTGCTCCATGATCTCCCCTTTGAAGATCCAGACCTTGATCCCGATGATCCCGTAGGGGGTCATCGCCTCGGCATGTGCGTAATCGATGTCGGCGCGCAGAGTGTGCAGCGGCACACGGCCTTCGCGGTACCATTCGGTCCGTGCGATTTCGGCACCACCTAGACGGCCAGCGACGTTCACCCGGATACCCAGGGCGCCCATGCGCATGGCGTTCTGTACGGCACGCTTCATCGCGCGGCGGAACGAAACACGGCGTTCCAGCTGCTGAGCGATCGACTCGGCAACCAGCTGACCGTCAAGCTCGGGCTTGCGCACTTCGACGATGTTCAGGTGCAGTTCGCTGTCGGTCATCGCAGCCAGCTTCTTGCGCAGAACTTCGATGTCTGCACCTTTCTTGCCGATGATGACACCCGGACGTGCGGTGTGGATCGTAACGCGGCACTTTTTGTGCGGACGTTCGATGATCACACGGGCAACACCGGCCTGCTTGCACTCTTTCTGGATGAACTCACGAATCTTGAGGTCTTCCAGCAGAAGATCACCGTAGTCCTTGGTATCTGCGTACCAGCGGCTGTCCCAGGTGCGGTTGACCTGAAGGCGCATGCCGATCGGATTGACTTTATGTCCCATTAGGCTTGCTCCTCAACTTGACGCACCTTGATGGTGATCTCCGAGAACGGCTTCATGATCTTGCCGAAACGGCCACGGGCACGCGGGCGACCGCGCTTCATGACCAGGTTCTTGCCAACCCAGGCTTCGGCGACGATCAGCTCGTCAACGTCCAGGTTGTGGTTGTTTTCGGCATTCGCGATTGCGGACTGCAGGCACTTCTTGACGTCCTGAGCGACACGCTTGTTCGAGAAAGTCAGGTCGGTCAGGGCCTTCTCGACTTTCTTGCCGCGGATCATAGCTGCTACCAGGTTCAGTTTCTGCGGGCTGGTGCGAAGCATGCGCGTTTTCGCCATTGCTTCGTTTTCAGCCACGCGGCGGGGGTTCTTTTCCTTGCCCATGACTTACTTCCGCTTCGCTTTTTTGTCTGCGGCGTGGCCATAATAGGTCCGGGTCGGTGAATATTCACCGAACTTCTGACCGATCATGTCTTCCGAGACGTTTACCGGGATATGCTTCTGGCCGTTGTACACACCAAAGGTCAGACCCACGAACTGGGGCAGGATGGTGGAACGACGCGACCAGATCTTGATGACTTCGTTGCGGCCCGACTCGCGCGCTGCTTCGGCTTTTTTCAGCACGTAAGCATCGACGAAAGGACCCTTCCAAACAGAGCGAGACATGGATTAACGTCCCTTCTTCTTGGCGTGCCGCGAGCGGATGATCAGCTTCTGGGACGCTTTGTTCTTGTTGCGGGTACGCTTACCCTTGGTGTCCTTACCCCACGGAGTAACCGGCGTACGGCCACCCGAGGTACGACCCTCACCACCACCATGCGGGTGATCGATCGGGTTCATTGCAACACCACGAACCGACGGACGAACGCCCTTGTGGCGCATACGACCGGCTTTACCGAGGTTCTGGTTGCTGTTGTCGGGGTTGGACACGGCACCGATGGTGGCCATGCATTCCTGACGGACCATGCGCAGCTCGCCCGAGCTCAGACGGATCTGAGCGTAACCGCCATCGCGGCCCACGAATTGCGCGTAAGTACCAGCCGCACGTGCGATCTGACCGCCTTTGCCAGGCTTCATCTCGATGTTGTGGACGATGGTACCGATGGGCATGCCAGAGAACGGCATTGCGTTGCCCGGCTTGATATCGGCCTTTGCCGACGCGATGACCTTGTCACCAACAGCCAGACGCTGCGGAGCCAGGATATACGCCTGCTCGCCGTCTTCGTATTTTACCAGTGCGATGAACGCGGTCCGGTTCGGGTCATATTCGATCCGCTCGACGGTTGCCGCGACATCAAATTTGTTCCGTTTGAAGTCAACGATCCGGTAGAGACGCTTTGCGCCACCGCCGCGGCGGCGTGAAGTGATCCGTCCGGTGTTGTTCCGGCCGCCCGATTTGGTCAAACCCTCTGTAAGAGACTTGACCGGACGTCCTTTCCAAAGCTCCGAACGGTCGATCAGCACCAGCCCGCGCTGGCCCGGCGTCGTCGGCTTGTACGACTTGAGTGCCATGCTTTCTGTCTTCCGTTTAGCAAGTGCAGGGGAGGTCCCCCGCTATGTGATAGGCCCCCGTAGGTGCCAAAGGTATAGGGCCCCGAAGGTCCCCGGTTGCAAAATATCTAAGGCCCCGGAACGAATCCGAGGCCGCAAGATTGGGAGCGTTTAACAGGGTTGGGGGTGGGTGTCTATAGGGGTGGATGCTTCAAATCCAATAATTCTTAGCGAGTTTTCAAACATCAATTTGCTACTCTTTTAGTCGCCAAAAGCTTACTCCCCCCCAGTTTATCGATTCGATTGTGAAACGATCATCTGGCGGCGTCCCCTTTTTCAGAAGATCAAAAATATCTCCAAGAACAGCGCGACTCGTCCCGACATATCCATGCTGGGCATCACCAAGGTCTAAGTTGTTCACGAGAACTGTGTCCAAACCGCTCATCACAAAGGTTGGAGGAGTAATACCCACCCTCGGAAAACTGTGTAACCAACCTGAGAGCTTCAAAGCTTTGTCTCGATTTGAAATGTAGGAAGTCGCCCTTGTCGCTCCAAGGACGGCTGGCTTCCCCAAATTCGGCATGAGTGCTGTGTCAACATCAGCGGCAGCCAAAATCACCTGATCGACAGCACCGAGAACGCTCTTTCGATCAATTGAAAGCACTTCCAGAGCGCCCAAGAGGCATCGACAGCCCATGCTATGCGCAACAAGATTCACACCCGGCCCAACCCCTGATGTAACGAACTTTTCTATGAAGTTCGCTAGGAAATACTTACTCGCCTCCACAGCAGCTTCATCTGTTTTGTACCTTAAGTATTTGCCCTTGGATGGCCAACTGAACAGCCCAACACCTTGACCGATTCCCAGATCGTAACCGATTTGAGCCGCGCGAAGCACTGCATTTTCAAACGTGTTATTGTATCCGTGGACAAAAATTGTTGGCTTTTGTTTGATCTTCATTTTGTTTGCGCCAGTTCGCACAAACTCAAAAAACAGTTCTTCGTTTAGTGAAATAAGGTGCGACATACGCAACCTGTCATCTTGCAAATTTAGCAATCTACGAAATATCGACGAACCCAGCGACCCTACTCTGTGCCCTTCGGGCACTATAACCTCACAGACACCAAAACGAAGTTCATCGTCATGCTCTCCAGAGAAGTCCGAGAGAACTCCACGCTCATAGATAGGCTGCCGGTTAGTTCCGAAGAACACATCGTATTTGTTTTTGGCGGTTCGCTTGTCCTCTTTGAATTGGCCAGATTGTTTTTCTGATGAGTAAGAAGCTGATCGCTCGCTCAACGCAGCGCGATAGGCTGCGCTTGACGTAAAAACGCTATTTGCATTGACGGCTAACCGCTAAGTTTGGATGGCAGTCAGTTCAACCGCGATAAACACGGCACCCTGTGCAGACGAAGATGAAAAGTCTACGCCCGTTATATCAGCATTCTCAAACCTTGCTTTGTCAAACAAGGACCTGTTTGCGTGCGCGCCCAATAGCTTTGAGCCCCTAAAACTCGCGCCGGAGAAATTCGAAAGGCTTAGGTTAGCCTCTATCATGTTCGCGCCGTCGAACTTTGCCCCCGCAAAGTTGAGGTCAGACAAATCGGCAGCAGAAAGATTAGAACCTGAAAGATCTATCCTTTCAAAAAACCTTGAAGTCTTAGGCGCATCGCGAAAGTCAGGTGGAAGAAGATCGAAGAACCGTATTCCGGAAAGATCAGGTGCAAATTTCACACGCTTTCGGCGATAGTTCCAGTTCGCAACGCCTTCTTTCAACCAATTTACATGCCATTCGTTTGCCATTTTATCCTTTAAACGTAATGAACTCTCAAACTTTCGCCATAATTGAACCCGCCAATCAACCTGTCAACATAGGCCTGCGCAAACAACGACTTGGGCACAAAAATGACCGCCATAGCGGGCCCATTTACCTCTCTCCAAAGGCGGGTCCGATCAAAGACCGTCAAACCCGTCGATGACACCCCCGCTTCCAAAGAAACATATACCCTCTCAACCCCCATCTACTCCCAACCCAAGCGCACATCAAAACCAAAGCCCGCCGCGCCAGCGACTGCCCGTCCCGGCGGGCTGGCGCTTTGGGGGCCTTTGCGCCTCGCTCAAACTTCCCACGTATCTGGCACCATAAAGCGCGCTGATCAGCCGTTACTGCGCCACCCCTCGGGCCGTCACCGGCGCGGCGTGCGCGCTGACCTGTTGGAAACGCCCTCTGTGCCGGGTCCATCCCATCCCAAATCGCAGGCTTGCCAAGCCCTGCCATCGGGCCTATACGCCTGCGGTGGCTTTTGGGCCGCGAGAATCAAAACCAAGAAATGCCGTGTTTGGCCCATCACGCTTCGGGGGTCATATCCGGCTTAGGAGAAGCGAAATGAAACTGAACGAATTGCGCGACAATCCTGGCGCCGCCCCGAAACGCACCCGCGTTGGCCGTGGTCCGGGTTCCGGCAAAGGTAAAATGGGTGGCCGTGGTATCAAAGGCCAGAAATCCCGCTCGGGTGTGGCCATCAACGGCTATGAAGGCGGTCAGATGCCCTTGTACCAGCGTCTGCCCAAGCGTGGCTTCAACAAGCCCAACCGCAAGGCATTCGCCGTTATCAATCTGGGTCTGATCCAGAAATTCGTCGACGCCGGCAAGCTGGACGCCAAAGCTGCGATCACCGAGGATGCACTGGTTGCGTCCGGTCTGGTCCGTCGCAAACTGGACGGCATCCGCGTTCTGGCCAAAGGCGAGATCAGCGCCAAGGTGAACCTGGAAGTGACCGGTGCGTCGAAAGCTGCTGTCGAGGCAGTTGAAAAAGCGGGCGGTTCACTGAAAGTCACAAAAGCCGCTGCGGCAGAGTAAGCGCTTGTGAGCGGGCAAAGACCCGCTTACATAGACTTCAGAGTTTTCCAAGACGCCGTCCGAGCCGGAAAACGGTTCCGGGCGGCGTTTGCATAAGAGAGACCGACTTTATGGTATCAGCAGCAGAACAAATGGCAGCCAACACAAGCTGGGCTGCCCTTGGCAAGGCCACCGATCTGCGCAACCGCATCCTGTTCACGCTGGGTTTGCTGATCGTCTATCGTCTGGGCACCTTCATTCCGGTGCCGGGGATCGACGGAGCAGCATTGCGCGAGTTCATGGAACAGGCGGGGCAGGGCATCGGCGGCATGGTTTCGATGTTTACGGGCGGGGCGCTTGGCCGAATGGGCATCTTTGCCCTTGGCATCATGCCCTATATCTCGGCCTCGATCATCGTGCAGCTGCTGACATCGATGGTCCCCGCGCTCGAACAGCTCAAGAAAGAGGGCGAGCAGGGCCGCAAGAAGATTAACCAATACACCCGTTTCGGCACCGTGGCACTGGCCACCGTGCAGGCCTACGGTCTGGCCGTGTCGCTGGAATCGGGCGATCTGGCGACCGATCCGGGCCTGTTCTTCCGCATGTCGACCATGATCACGCTGGTTGGTGGCACCATGTTCCTGATGTGGCTGGGTGAGCAGATCACCGCGCGCGGCATCGGCAACGGTATCTCTCTGATCATTTTCGTCGGCATCATCGCCGAGGTTCCCGCCGCCCTGGCGCAGTTCTTCGCGTCGGGCCGTTCGGGCGCAATCAGCCCCGCTGTGATTGTTGGCGTGATCGTGATGGTGATTGCCGTCATCATGTTCGTGGTCTTCATGGAACGGGCGCTGCGAAAGATCCATATCCAGTACCCGCGCCGTCAGGCCGGGATGAAAATCTACGAAGGTGGCTCCAGCCACCTGCCGGTCAAGGTCAACCCCGCGGGCGTGATCCCGGCGATCTTTGCCAGCTCGCTACTGCTGCTGCCGGTGACGATCTCGACCTTCTCGTCGGGCGCTGCAAACGGGCCGGTCATGTCGTGGCTGCTGGCCAATTTCGGCCCCGGGCAGCCGCTGTATCTGCTGTTCTTCGCGTCGATGATCGTGTTCTTTGCGTATTTCTACACGTTCAACGTGTCGTTCAAGCCGGATGATGTGGCGGACAACCTGAAAAAGCAGAACGGGTTCGTGCCCGGTATCCGCCCCGGCAAGAAAACCGCCGAGTATCTGGAATACGTGGTCAACCGCGTGCTGGTGCTGGGTTCGGCCTATCTGGCCGCCGTCTGTCTGCTGCCTGAAATCCTGCGGGGCCAATTTGCCATCCCGTTCTATTTCGGCGGCACCTCGGTTCTGATTATCGTCTCCGTGACCATGGATACGATCCAGCAGGTTCAGAGCCATCTTCTGGCGCACCAATACGAAGGGCTTATCGAAAAGTCTCAACTGCGCGGCAAAAGCAAGAAACGCGGCAGGAAGGGACCCTCTCGTCGATGAATATCATTCTGTTGGGCCCCCCAGGGGCAGGGAAAGGAACGCAGGCGCGTCATCTGGTTGAAACACGCGGCATGGTGCAGCTCAGCACGGGCGACATGCTGCGCGAAGCCAAGACCTCGGGCACCGAGATGGGCCGCAAGGTTGCGGCGATCATGGACGCGGGCAAGTTGGTCACCGATGAAATCGTGATCGGCCTGATCGAAGAGAAACTGACCACCGAAACAGGCGCCGGTTTCATCTTTGACGGCTTTCCCCGAACGCTGGCGCAGGCCGATGCGCTGGCCGCTCTGCTGACCAAGCTGGGCCAGTCGCTGCACACCGTGATCGAGATGCGCGTTGATGACGACGCGCTGGTGGGCCGGATCACCGCACGCTCAACCTGCGGCGGATGTGGTGAAGTCTATAACGACAACACCAAGCCGATCCCGGCGGATGGCAAATGCACCAATTGCGGAAAGGAAAATGACTTCCAGCGCCGCGCCGATGACAACGAAGACAGCCTGCGCACGCGCCTGATGGAATACTACAAGAAGACGTCTCCGCTGATTGGCTATTACTACGCCAAGGGCGATCTGCGCCCCGTGAACGGGCTGGCGGATATCAAGGAAGTGACGGCCTCGATCGAGGCGATACTGGGTTGACCGAAAGTTGGGGCTTGACGGCCCCACCAAAAGCCCATATCGACCCCCATCCCTAAAGGGAATCAAGACCGCATGCGGGATTCGTCCCAATTGCCCCGACCACCTCGAATAATACTGGACCCTCTGGCGTCACTGCCACGGTAAAGTGTTGTGAAAAAAGGTTCCGGAGTTACGGAACCGCAACAAAAAGGAAAGTGACACGTGGCACGTATTGCCGGCGTAAACATCCCGACTGCAAAGCGGGTTCCAATCGCCCTCACATATATCACCGGTATCGGCAACACCTCGGCCAACGCAATCTGCGAAGCCGTGGGCATTGAAGCGCACCGCCGCGTCAATGAACTGTCGGATGCCGAAGTTCTGGCCATCCGCGAACATATCGACGCCAACTACACCGTCGAAGGTGACCTGCGTCGCGAAGTTCAGATGAACGTCAAGCGTCTGATGGACCTGGGCTGCTATCGCGGTCTGCGTCACCGCCGCAACCTGCCGGTTCGCGGTCAGCGTACCCACACCAACGCTCGTACTCGCAAAGGCCCCGCAAAGGCCATTGCCGGTAAGAAGAAATAAGGGAGGGTCTGACCGATGGCACGCGATAAGACTCGCATCAAGCGCAAAGAGCGCAAGAACATCGCATCGGGCGTTGCCCATGTGAACTCGACCTTCAACAACACCAAGATCCTGATCTCGGACGTACAGGGCAACGCCATCTCGTGGTCGTCTGCCGGTACCATGGGCTTCAAGGGATCGCGGAAATCTACTCCGTATGCCGCGCAGATGGCTGCGGAAGACGCAGGCAAGAAAGCGCAGGAACATGGCGTCAAGACGCTGGAAGTCGAAGTTCAGGGCCCCGGTTCGGGTCGTGAATCGGCTCTGCGTGCGCTGGCTGCCGTGGGCTTCAACATCACGTCGATCCGCGACGTGACCCCGATTGCTCACAACGGCTGCCGTCCGCCGAAGCGTCGTCGCGTCTAAGCGATCTGGAATTAAGCTGGGGCTGTGTTTTTGCACGGCCCCAGCACGTCATTTTGAACCTCGGGCGTCTGCACCTTGTTGGTCATGGGGCGCGGGCAGGAATGGAGGGATTACATGATCCACAAGAATTGGGCAGAATTGATCAAGCCGACCCAGCTGGAAGCCAAGCCGGGCAACGACCCTGCGCGTCAGGCGACACTGGTTGCCGAACCGCTGGAACGTGGTTTTGGTCTGACCCTGGGCAACGCCCTGCGTCGCGTTTTGATGAGCTCGCTGCAAGGCGCGGCCATCACCAGCGTCCAGATCGACAACGTCCTGCACGAGTTCTCGAGCGTGGCGGGTGTGCGTGAAGACGTCACCGACATCATCCTGAACCTCAAGCAGGTTTCCTTGCGCATGGAAGTCGAAGGCCCCAAGCGCCTGTCGATCAATGCCAAAGGCCCGGCAATAGTTACGGCTGGTGACATCAGCGAAAGCGCAGGTATCGAGGTTCTGAACCGCGATCACGTCATCTGTCACCTGGATGACGGCGCCGACCTGTTCATGGAGCTGACCGTCAACACCGGCAAGGGTTACGTTTCGGCTGAAAAGAACAAGCCGGAAGATGCGCCCATCGGTCTGATCCCGATCGACGCGATCTATTCGCCGGTCAAGAAAGTCGCCTATGACGTGCAGCCGACCCGCGAAGGCCAGGTTCTGGACTATGACAAACTGACCCTGAAGATCGACACCGACGGTTCGATCACCCCCGAGGATGCACTGGCCTACGCCGCGCGCATCCTGCAGGATCAGCTTTCGATCTTCGTCAACTTCGATGAGCCGGAATCGGCTGGTCGTCAGGACGAAGACGATGGTCTGGAGTTCAACCCGCTGCTGCTCAAGAAAGTGGACGAGCTGGAACTGTCGGTCCGTTCGGCAAACTGCCTGAAGAACGACAACATCGTCTATATCGGCGACCTGATCCAGAAGACCGAAGCCGAGATGCTGCGCACCCCGAACTTCGGCCGCAAGTCGCTGAACGAGATCAAGGAAGTGCTGTCCGGCATGGGTCTGCACCTCGGCATGGATGTCGAGGACTGGCCGCCCGACAACATCGAAGATCTGGCAAAGAAATTCGAAGACGCGTTCTAAGCATCTTCGACTGCGGCGGCGGGGCCAACCTGCCGTCGCAGGTTTTGTACATTTTGGACCAATGGGGTCTGAAAGCCTGTACAAAACGTACAATCCGGGCAATCCCGCCCCAAGGTGAGCTTCTGACACGCATCGGAAGCCGGACAAAGCAAAACGCGAAAGAAGGAATTGAAAAATGCGTCACGCACGTGGTTACCGCCGCCTGAACCGTACTCATGAGCACCGCAAGGCTCTGTTTGCAAACATGGCTGGCTCGCTCATCGAACATGAGCAGATCAAGACAACTCTGCCCAAGGCAAAAGAACTGCGCCCGATCATCGAAAAACTGGTCACTCTGGGCAAGCGCGGCGACCTGCACGCCCGCCGTCAGGCCGCAGCACAGCTGAAAGAAGACAAAGATGTCACCAAGCTGTTCGAAGTTCTGGGCCCCCGCTATGCCGAGCGTCAGGGCGGTTATGTCCGCATCCTGAAAGCAGGCTTCCGCTATGGTGACATGGCTCCGATGGCGATCATCGAATTCGTCGATCGCGACATTGATGCCAAAGGCGCCGCGGACAAAGCCCGTATTGCTGCTGAAGAAGCCGAAGCCGAAGAATAAGCACTAAGGTCATCGACCTGATGCGCCTGCCCGAGCAATCGGGCAGGCTTTTTTGTGCCTCAGCCAGCCGATTGTCAACATACGGTTTGTCCATTAAGTTCAAACCGTTATGGCAAAGAAACCTGCAACTGGATACTCGGGCAAACCGCTCTGGGCGAAACTGGGGTTCAAACCCGGATACACGGTCCGTACGCTCAACGCCCCTGTCCATTATCCCAACCTGACAGCAGGTGCCGACGGTGTTCTGTTCGATCCTGCAGCCGATCCCGCGGATGCAGTTCACATGTTCCTGAACCACCCGGGCCAGATCGCTGAATTGGCCGCTGAGCAAATCGCCCACATACGGAGCGGAGGAATGCTGTGGGTCTTCTGGGCCAAGAAATCTTCGCCCCTGCATGCTGGCGTGACCGAGGATATGCTGCGCAGTGAAATCCTGCCGCTGGGCTGGGTCGACGTGAAGGTTTGCGCGGTTGATGCCGATTGGTCCGGGCTCAAGTTCCTGCGCCGCCGAAGCTGAGCGCGCGGCTTGCATTTGTCGCCTTTGCCCCGCATATCCCAAGGATAATCTAATCCGGAGCCCCCATGATCCGCGCATCCTTTATCTCTCTTATGCTTGTCATGGCCCTGCCAGCATTTGCCGAAACCCGCGTCCCGCAATCGCAGTCCGAAATCTCTCTGGGCTTTGCTCCGGTGGTCAAAAAGGCCTCGCCTGCGGTGGTGAATATCTACGCCAAGATCGTGCGGCAGGGGCGGGCCAGCCCGTTTTACTCGGACCCGTTCTTTCGGGATTTCTTTGGCGGAAGCCTGGGAACGCCGCAGCCGCGGGTTCAGAACTCGCTGGGTTCCGGGGTCATCCTGTCTGAAGATGGCTACGTTGTGTCCAACTACCATGTTGTAGGCTCGGCGACCGAGATCAGAGTCGTGACAACCGACCGACGCGAGTTTTCTGCCACGGTCGTACTGGGGCACGAAGAAAGCGACATTGCGATCCTGCGTCTGGAAGAGGCGCAAGACCTGCCCTACCTGACCCTGCGCGATTCCGATCAGGTCGAGGTTGGCGAACTGGCCCTTGCCATCGGCAACCCGTTCGGGGTGGGGCAGACGGTGTCCTCTGGTATCATCTCGGGCTTGGCGCGCACAGGTACGGCGACAGGCAATGCACGCGGGTATTTCATTCAGACAGATGCAGCGATCAACCCGGGCAACTCCGGTGGAGCGCTGATTGATGTGAACGGGGACCTGATCGGGATCAACACCTCTATTCTGACACGCTCGGGCGGGTCGAATGGCATCGGTTTTGCCATCCCCGCAAATCTTGTGGCCGAGTTTCTGAAACAGGCGCAGCAGGGCAATGACAGTTTTGTCAGCCCCTGGGCAGGCATGACCGGTCAACATATGAGCGCGGATATTGCTGAATCCCTTGGTCTTGCCATCCCGCTGGGTGTTGTCATCTCGGACCTGCATGACCTTAGCCCGCTGCGTGAGGCGGGGCTCAAGGTGGGGGACGTCGTGACCCATGTGGACGGGGACGAAGTGAACTCGCCAGCCGAGATGAAGTTTCGCATGTCCGTAGCGGGGGTGGGGGGAACATCGGTTCTGACACGGCTGCGCGGCACCCAGAGCGAAGAGGTTGAGGTGGCACTGATCAAAGCGCCGGAAACCCCCGCCGCTGAAAAGACGACATTGGATGAAGACACTGTCCTGCCGGGGCTGGTGGTGTCCCGCGTCAACCCTGCGGTGATCTCCGATATGGGCTTGCCACTGTCCCAGACAGGTGTCGTTGTTGTTGATCCCGGCCCCTATGGTGGACGCGCGGGTTTGCGATCGGGGGATATTCTTGAAAGCATCAATTCCAATGACATCGAACGTCCTGGGGATGTGGAGAATGCGCTGACAGATCCGGGTCGTCGCGTGCAGATGGGTCTTCTGCGCGGTGGTCGGTCAGTCTCATTGCGGTTCCGGCTGTAACCCGTGAGCGATCTGTTCGATACCGGGCCAACGGAACCCACCGCTGCGCCACACCGTCCCCTGGCGGACCGGTTGCGCCCGCAGTCACTGGCCGAGGTCATCGGTCAGGAACAGGTTCTTGGCCCGGATGCACCGCTGGGGGTCATGCTGGCGTCAGGCAGCCTGTCCAGCCTGATCTTCTGGGGGCCGCCCGGTGTCGGCAAGACAACGATCGCACGGTTGCTGGCGCAGGAAACCGATCTGCAATTCGTTCAGATCAGTGCGATTTTCACCGGTGTTCCGGATTTGAAGAAGGTTTTCGAAGCGGCCAAGATCAGGCGCCAGAACGGGCAGGGGACCTTGCTGTTCGTGGACGAGATACACCGCTTCAACAAGGCGCAGCAGGACGGGTTTCTGCCGCATATGGAGGACGGCACGATCCTTCTGGTCGGGGCAACGACCGAGAACCCGTCCTTTGAGCTGAACGCCGCCGTTCTCAGCCGGTCGCAGGTTCTGGTGCTGGAACGGCTTGGCCTTTCCGATCTTGAACGCCTGACCCAGCGCGCCGAAAAAGAGCTGGACCGCGCGCTGCCGTTGACACCCACAGCCCGCGATGCGTTGCAGGAAATGGCCGATGGGGACGGACGGGCTTTGCTGAACCTGATCGAACAGGTTTCGGCTTGGAAGGTTGAAGCGCCGTTGGACACGGACGCGCTGTCGACGCGTCTGATGCGGCGGGCGGCGAAATATGACAAGTCGGGCGATGAACATTACAACTTGATTTCAGCCCTGCACAAATCGGTACGCGGGTCCGACCCGGACGCGGCGCTGTACTGGTTCGCGCGAATGCTGACAGGGGGCGAAGACCCGCGCTATCTGGCGCGTCGGATCACACGGATGGCGGTCGAGGATATCGGCCTGGCCGATCCGCAGGCACAGGCCATTTGCCTACAATCCTGGGAAACGTATGAGCGGCTCGGCTCTCCCGAAGGTGAGCTGGCGCTGGCGCAGGCGCTGGTCTATCTGGCCCTGGCCCCGAAATCCAACGGTGCTTATGTCGGCTATAAGGCAGCGATGCGGCTGGCCAAGCAATCGGGCAGCGAGCCACCGCCCAAACATATCCTGAATGCCCCTACATCAATGATGAAGGATCAGGGATATGGTGCCGGCTATGCGTATGACCATGACGCCGAAGACGGGTTTTCCGGTCAGAACTATTTTCCCGAAACAATGAAACGCCCGGTTCTGTATCAACCGGTCGAGCGCGGATTCGAGCGTGAGCTGAAAAAGCGCCTCGATTACTTCGCCAAGCTTCGGACCCAGCGCAACAGCTAGGCTGGCTGGGAATGTATTGATCGTGCCGAGAAGTGGCGGGCGGTGCTGAGCCCCCTCGAACGCCAAAGGTTCCTGTCTGATACCTTGACTCTTGCCGCGTTGCGCGCGAGAGACCCCCATGATTTCCGGGACACGGACAAAGACACAATCCGGGCGGATCACCCGCGCGGCGCAAGGGGCAATGGCATGAGTGGCGTACAGATGATTACAGTCGCTGAAGGGGACGGCGATCAGCGTGTGGACCGCTGGTTGCGCCGCCTGTTCCCGCATGTCAGCCAGGGCCGCATCGAAAAGATGTGCCGCAAGGGAGAACTGCGTGTGGATGGCAGCCGGGCCAAGGCCTCGACCCGATTGGAGGTCGGGCAGGTGGTTCGTGTACCGCCATTGCCGGGGCCTGATCACAAACCGGTTGAGGTTAAGCATCGTATCTCGGATGCGGATGCCAAGATGATCCAGTCCTGCGTGATCTACCGTGATGATCACATTCTGGCCCTGAACAAACCGCAGGGCCTGCCGGTACAGGGCGGCAGCGGGCAGACCCGGCATGTCGACAGCCTGTCCGAGGCGTTGCGGTTTGGGTATGACGAAAACCCGCGTCTGGTTCACCGCCTGGACAAGGACACGTCAGGAGTTCTGCTGCTGGCCCGCACGCGCGAAGCCGCAAAGGGGCTGACAGCCGCTTTCCGCCACCGCGATACACGCAAGATTTACTGGGCGCTGGTTGCAGGTGTCCCCACGCCATATCTGGGTGAAATCAAGACGGGTCTTGTGAAAGCAGCTGGTCATGGCGCGCATGGCGAGGGTGAAAAGATGATCCCCGTCCATATGAACGAGATCGACAGCACCCCCGGTGCGAAACGGGCACATACACATTATGCGACCCTCTACCGCGTGGCCGGACGCGCCGCTTGGGTCGCGATGGAGCCAATCACGGGCCGCACCCACCAACTGCGCGCGCATATGGCAGCGATCGGTCATCCGATCATCGGCGACGGCAAATACGGTGGCTCGGGGCAGGAAAACCTGGGTGATGGCTGGGGCGCGCAACTGGGTGGAATCATCAGCAAAAAGCTGCATCTGCACGCGCGGCGACTGTCATTCCTGCATCCGATAACGCGCAAACCGGTAACGGTGACTGCGCCCTTGCCGGAACATATGAAACACAGCTGGGACACCTTCGGCTGGACCGAGGATCTGGCCGCCGACGACCCGTTTGAGGCGCTGCAATGAGCGCACCCCTACGGCTGGTTTTGTTTGATGTCGATGGCACTCTGGTCGACAGTCAGGGCAGTATCGTTCACGCCATGACCACCAGCTTTCAGGCCGCTTCGGTCCCTGTACCGACGCGAGAGGTGATCCTGTCCATCGTCGGGCTGTCCCTGCCACATGCCATCGCACGATTGGTGCCGGACCAACCTTCCTCGGTACAGAACGATCTCGTTGAAGGGTACAAGGAAGCTTATCACGCGCATCGCTTGGATTTGGGCGCTGCCAGCTCTCCGCTCTATCCCGGTGCGAGAGAGGCGATTGAAGCTTTGCACGCCGTGCCCGAAGTGCTTCTTGGGGTGGCAACCGGCAAATCCCAGCGCGGGCTTGATGCGTTGATCGAAGTGCATGGGCTTGAGCGCTACTTCGTCACCCGGCAGGTCGCCGACCACCATCCGTCGAAGCCGCATCCGTCCATGGTGCAGGCCGCGTTGGCCGAGACCGGTGTCGAACCCGACTGCGCGGTGATGGTCGGCGATACAAGCTATGACATGGACATGGCCGCCGCTGCCGGGGTGCGCGGCATCGGCGTGGCATGGGGATACCATGATCGGTCTGCTTTGACCTCGGCCACCTGCATGATTGAGACCTTTGACCAGTTGCCCACTGCGCTGGCCGGGATATGGAACTGAAACATGAGTGACTGGAAACCGAAACGCTTCTGGAAAGAAAGCCGGACCATCGATGTTGAAGGTGGGTTTACGGTTGAACTGGATGGCCGCCGCGTCAAGACCCCTGCCAAAGCAGCGTTGATCCTGCCGACCCGCGCCATGGCCGAAGCGGTTACAGCGGAATGGGATGCCCAGCAGAGTGAGGTAGATCCGTCGACGATGCCATGCACCCGATCGGCGAATGCGGCAATCGACAAGGTTCGGTCCCAGCATAGGGAAGTTGCCGACATGCTTGCGGATTACGGCGATTCCGACCTGCTATGTTATCGGGCGACACACCCGTCAGAGTTGCAGGAACGTCAAAGCGCCGAATGGGACCCGGCACTGGATTGGGCCGAGGTCGCACTGTCTGCTCGCTTGCGGCCGGTTGTCGGTGTGCTGCACAAGCCGCAATCTGACGCAGCCCTGTCGGCGCTGCGTGCTCGCGTCCATGCGCTGGACGCGTTCCAACTGGCGGCGTTCCACGATCTGGTCAGCTTGTCGGGGTCATTGATTCTCGGGTTTGCAGCGGCCATGGATTGGCGCGAACCAGCCGAAATTTGGCGCATTTCGCGCCTGGACGAAACCTGGCAGGTCGAACAATGGGGTCACGATGACGAGGCCCATGCGGTTGCCGAAACGAAGAAAGCCGCATTTCTGCATGCTAAACGCTTCTTTGATATGTCGGTTTGATCCTTATTTTCCGATTTTTGGCCAAATGTTCAAATTGGTTGGGGTCTGATCCATCGTTTTCGATGATCCGACCCTTGACGTTTGTTTATGAATACGCCCAAACTCAGTGCCACTAAAGGGGAGACACCTTTGGAGTAACCTATCCGGCATCCACTTGCCGGGCAGAGCCGCCTCTGATGGGGCGGGAAATCAGGAAGAGGTAAAAATGAAAAAATCCGTAATCTTGGGCGCGGCAACGATTGCCGGTCTTGCTGCTGGCGCAGCCGTGGCAGGGACCGTTGACGACGTTAAAGCGCGCGGCAAGCTGAACTGTGGTGTGACCACCGGTCTGGTTGGCTTTGCTGCTCCTGACGCCAACGGCGAATGGCAGGGCTTTGACGTATCGCTGTGCCGCGCTGTTGCCGCAGCCGTTCTGGGCGACGCAAGCGCGGTAGAATTCGTTCCGACCACCGGTAAGACGCGTTTTACCGCTCTGGCCTCGGGCGAGATCGACATGCTGGCGCGTAACACCACCTGGACCTTCAGCCGCGACGTCGACCTGAAGTTCGAATTCACCGGTGTGAACTACTATGACGGTCAGGGTTTTATGGTTCCCAAGGCACTGGGCGTAAGCTCGGCCAAGGAACTGGACGGCGCAACCGTTTGTATCCAGACCGGCACAACAACCGAGCTGAACCTGGCGGACTTCTTCCGTTCGAACAACATCAGCTACGAACCGGTTCCGATCGAAACCAACGCCGAAGCACAGCAGCAGTATCTGGCTGGCGCATGTGACGTTTACACCACCGACGCTTCGGGTCTGGCGGCAACCCGCGCCACATTCGAAAACCCCGGTGATCACATCCTGCTGCCCGAAATCATCTCGAAAGAGCCGCTGGGCCCGCTGGTCCGTCACGGCGACCACGAGTGGGGCGACGTTGTGCGCTGGACTCTGAACGCGCTGGTCTCGGCTGAAGAGCTGGGCGTAACCTCGGCCAATATCGACGAATTGGCCGCTGGAACTGATAACCCGGAAATCAACCGCCTGCTGGGTACCGAAGGCACCCTGGGTGAAATGCTGGGTCTGGACGCTGACTGGGCAGCCAAGGCGATCAAAGCCGGTGGCAACTATGGCGAAGTGTTTGCCAAGAACATCGGTGAAGAAACCCCGATTGGTCTGGCGCGCGGCCTGAACGCACAGTGGACCGAAGGCGGCCTGCTGTACTCGCCGCCGTTCCGCTAATATCGACGGAGAAGGGCGCAGGGCAACCTGCGCCCTTTTTCCATCCATAAGAATCACGCCCGTACGGTTTTGAGCAGGGATCAACTCTGCCGACATATTTACGGGATGCACGGGGATATACATAGGTCATGACGACTCTCACTGACCCGCCGAAGGAGCAGTTCCGGCTGTCCATGCTCCTTTATGATACGCGGTACCGATCTGCGACCATTCAGGTTATCGCAATGATTGGTTTTATGCTTCTGGCAGCCTGGATCATTTCCAATACCATCCAAAACCTCGAAGCCCTTGGGAAACCGGTTGAGTTCGGCTTTTTCGCAGAACCGGCCAGTTACGATATCAACCAACGCTTGCTTGAATACGATTCGCGCGACAGTCACTTGCGCGCCGCCTTTATCGGCTTGCTGAACACGCTGGTTGTGGCGGTTCTTGGTTGTATCACAGCAACTATAGTCGGTGTTTTGGTTGGTGTTCTGCGCCTGTCCAACAACTGGCTGGTTGCGCGGATCATGACCGTCTATGTCGAGATGTTCCGCAACGTACCTGTGTTGCTGTGGATCGTTCTGGCCATGGCCATTCTGATCGAAAGCCTGCCAGCACCAAGGGCGTTCCGCGGAGAAAACCCAGAAGCCACGATGAATCTGTTCGATTCGGTCGCGGTGACCAATCGCGGGATTTATGTCCCGGAATTCCTGTTTTCGCGCAGCCTGGGTGATATCCATATATTCGGGACGTCGAGCTTACGGTTCGATATCTCGCTGGACCTGATCGCCATTCTGATCGTGCTCGGCGGCAGCATCTTTGCGATGCGCAAGGTTTCCGCCTGGGCACAAGCCAAGCAAGAGGCATCCGGTGATCGTCCGACCATCTGGCACATCCAGCTGGGTATTCTGTTTGTGCCGATGATCGTCCTTCTCACCATCCTGGGGTTCCACCTTGGTTTCCCTGAGCTGAAAGGCTTCAACTTTACCGGCGGCACACATTTGCGTAACTCGCTGATCGCGCTGTGGCTGGCCTTGTCGCTTTACACGGCGGCCTTCATCGCCGAGATCGTTCGTGCGGGTATCCTGGCCATCTCGAAAGGCCAAACCGAAGCCGCATCGGCGCTGGGTCTGCGCCCGGGCCGGACCATGCGCCTTGTGATCCTGCCGCAGGCATTGCGGGTGATCATTCCGCCCATGATCTCGAATTATCTGAACCTGACCAAGAACTCGTCACTGGCGATTGCGGTCGGATATATGGACATCACGGGGACCCTTGGCGGCATCACCATGAACCAAACCGGGCGCGAGCTGGAATGTGTTCTGCTGCTGATGCTGGTCTATCTGTCCATCTCGCTGAGTATCTCGGCGGTGATGAACTGGTACAACAACCGTGTAAAACTGGTGGAGCGGTAATATGAGTGATGTTTCATTTGTCCGCACGGAAATGCTGCCCGAGCAGGCACCGCCTGCTTCCGAGGTCGGTGCGCTGGGATGGGTCAAGCACAACCTGTTCTCAAGTTGGTTCAACACGATCCTGACGGTGGTTTCGCTCTACGCGATCTACTACGTGTTGTCAGGTGTTCTGCCATGGATTTTCCAGTCCGTGTGGAATGCAGACTCTCTCAACGAGTGCCGCGAGATCATGATGGCCACCTGGGGATCGACCCATGGGCACGCCTGCTGGGCGGTTATCAATGACCGCTGGTTACAGTTGCTGTTTGGCTTCTATCCAAGCCATCTGTACTGGAGACCGATCCTTGCGCTGGTTCTGTTGCTGGTCGCATTGGCGCCGGTTCTGTATTCGGATCGCGTCCCAACCAAGATGCTGATCTTTTCAGCAATCTATCCGTTCCTGATGCCTTTCCTGATGTGGGGCGGAACCATCTGGGGGCCAATCTCGGCCGCGCTTGGGTTTGTCGCCGGTTGGTTCGTATACTCGGTTCTCAGCAAACAGGTGAGCGAACTGGTGGGTATGATCGGTGCGGTTGTTGCCGCAGTGATCTGGTGGCTGGTGCTGTCCAGCTACTTCACGGGCGCGATGAGCTCGGTTCTGCCGATTGGCATCGAAGCGGTTGAAAGCCGTCAGTTCGGTGGTTTCATGCTGGCGATCCTGCTGGGCGTTGTGGCCATTGGTGTCTCACTTCCGATCGGAATCGTTCTGGCGCTGGGGCGTCAGTCCGACCTGCTGATCGTCAAATACCTGTGCGTGGGCTTTATCGAGTTCATTCGCGGTGTGCCGCTGATCACTTTGCTGTTCGTGGCGTCGCTGCTTCTGAACCTGTTCCTGCCACCGGGCACCAACTTTGACATCATCCTGCGGGTGATGATCATGATGACCCTGTTCTCGGCGGCCTACATGGCCGAGGTGATCCGGGGTGGTCTGGCTGCCCTGCCACGAGGTCAGTACGAAGGCGCCGACAGTTTGGGCCTGAACTACTGGCAGGCGCAGAGGCTGATCATCATGCCGCAAGCCCTGAAGATCTCAATTCCGGGCATCGTGAGCACATTCATCGGGATCTTCAAGGATACGACGCTGGTGTCGATTATCGGGTTGTTCGACGTGATCGGATTGGCTTCTGCTATCCGCGCCGACACGGCCTGGAACGGCATCTATTGGGAACTGTTCGCGTTCATCGCGTTGCTGTTCTTCATCGTCTGCTTCTCTATGTCCCGTTATTCCATGTATCTGGAGCGCAAGCTTCAGACTGGCCACCGTTAAGGAGTTCAACACATGTCTGAACTTGCAATTGACCGCGAAATCGACCGTTCCAAAATGCAGGTGAGCGACGAGGTCGCCATCGAAATCACCAACATGAACAAGTGGTACGGGTCCTTTCACGTGCTGCGCGACATCAATCTGACCGTCAATCAGGGCGAGCGGATTGTTATCGCGGGTCCGTCCGGGTCGGGGAAATCTACCCTGATCCGCTGCCTGAACGCGTTGGAGGAACACCAGCAGGGCACGATCATCGTGGATGGGACCGAGCTGTCGAATGACCTCAAGAACATCGACAAGATCCGGTCCGAGGTTGGGATGGTGTTCCAGCACTTCAACCTGTTCCCGCACCTGACCATTCTGGAGAACTGCACGCTGGCCCCGATCTGGGTGCGCAAGACGCCCAAGAAAGAGGCCGAAGAGCGCGCGATGCATTTCCTGGAAAAGGTGAAAATCCCGGATCAGGCGCTGAAATACCCCGGACAGCTGTCCGGTGGTCAGCAGCAGCGTGTGGCGATCGCCCGCTCGCTGTGCATGATGCCGCGGATCATGTTGTTCGATGAACCGACATCGGCGTTGGACCCCGAGATGATCAAAGAGGTGCTCGACACCATGATCGAGCTTGCCGAGGAAGGCATGACCATGCTGTGCGTGACGCACGAGATGGGCTTTGCCCGTCAGGTCGCCAACCGCGTGATCTTTATGGATGCGGGCCAGATCGTGGAACAGAACGAACCGGAAGAGTTCTTCAATAATCCGAAAAGTGAGCGGACCAAACTGTTCCTCAGCCAGATTCTGGGACACTGAACGTTTCAAGATGGTGGAAAGGCGGGGTTTTGCCCCGCCTTTTTCTGTTCCAGCAACTCACGCGCAGTGGTGAAGCCCAGCACGGTGCCCTTATGCCAGCGCACGTCTGACCAGCTGTCGGCGTCGAATTTCAGCACAGTGGTTGCACAAGTTGGATAGTCGAAAAAGCGCATGTGATCCGGCGGCCGTTGCACAAGGCGGTTGGCGAATTCGGCGATTCCGGGATTATGGCCCAGCATCAACACAGTCGGTTCCGTGGCGCTTGCTAACTCGCGCAACATGCCGTCCGCGTCGGCGTGGTAGAGCGATTTGTGAAAGCGGACCTTATCGGCCTTTAACCCCATCCGGGCCCATGTCTCGCGGGTGCGGGTTGACGTCGAGCTTAGCACTTCTTCCGGCAGCCAGCCGTTATCGCGCAGCCATGCACCAATGGCGGGGGCAGACCTGCGCCCACGCTTGTTCAGGGGGCGTTCATGGTCGCCAAGTCCCGGATTGTCCCAGCTGGATTTGGCGTGACGCGTCAGGATCAGGGTGCGGGTCATGACGGGTGAAAAGCCATCATATGATGGGCTGATTGTTCGGGATCGCGCCCTGCGCCAGCGCTGAGCGGGCAAGCGAGGCGGGCCAGACAGCCGCCTGTCATGCAGGATTGCCCCTTAGCGGTATCAAGATGGTTGTGGCAGGCTGCGATGTCATAGAAGTTTTGCGCGTTCAGCGCGCCGACAGGGCAGGCCGTCGTGCACGGTGCGGCGCAGGTGTCACAGGGGGAAACGCCGGACGCCTCGGGGATGGCAAGCTCATGGGCGAAATGCAGTGCGCCGCGATATGAGATCATCATGCCGACCGTGTCATGTACCAAGGCCCCCACCGGGCTGCTGAAAGTGCGTCCCGATTTCAGGGCCCAGTCGATGAATGGCGCATAGGGCGGACCACCAAAGGGGAAATAGGCCTGTGCACCGAACGCATGCGCCATCTGGCCGACGGTTCTGGTTGACCAGCGGTCTACTGGATCAGGCCCCCGCCATTCCGGCGAGGCTTTCAGAGCAGGCCAGAAATCAGGACCCGCGCCCAGCAAGATCAGAGTGCCAGTGTCAAGTTGCCGGGCTGCCACGCGATGAGGATGCAGCGCGCCCATGACAATCAACCCCGCCTGACGCGCCGCATGTTCTACGCGGCCATAGGTTTCCGCATCCGGAACAGAGGAAGGTTGCGCAAGCTCTGTCATCTTTCCTCGGCTGTTGCTGTGATCAGTCTGGCCGTATCAGCGACCCGGCGCCATGTTCCGTGAACAGTTCAAGCAGAACCGCATTGGGCGCGCGCCCGTCAAGTATCACGACGGCCCGAACGCCGCTGTGCAGGGCATCGAGGGCAGTTTCGGTCTTGGGGATCATGCCACCTGCGATGGTGCCTTCGCGGGTCATCTCGCGGATCTGGCCGGCTTTCAGCTCGGTCACCACATCGCCTGCCGCGTTCTTGACGCCCGAGACATCTGTCAGCAGCAGAAGGCGGTCTGCTTTTAGTGCCGAGGCTATCGCCCCGGCCGCCGTATCGCCGTTCACGTTGAACGTTTCGCCCTCACGGCCCGCGCCCAGAGGGGCGATAACCGGGATCACATCATGTGAGAACAGATCATGCAGGATTTTCGGGTTCATCTCGGAAGGGGTGCCGACATAACCCAGCGACGCATCCGTCTGGTCACAGATCATCAGGTTTGCATCTTTGCCCGACAAACCCACGGCCGAACCACCCTGACCATTGATTGCCTGAACGATGCGCTTGTTCACCAAGCCAGACAGAACCATCTCGACCACCTCGACGGTTGCCGTGTCGGTCACGCGCTTGCCGTTCACAAAGTCGGACTTGATATCCAGCTTGTCCAGCATTGCGTTGATCATTGGACCACCACCATGCACAACAACCGGGTTCACGCCCACCTGACGCATCAAGACGACATCGCGCGCAAAGCTCTCCATAGCCTCGTCGCTGCCCATGGCATGCCCGCCCAGCTTGATGACGACGATGGCCCCATCATAGCGTTGTAGATAGGGCAATGCGCTGTTCAGGGTTGCTGCGGTGGCGATCCAGTCCCGGTTCATGTCACGTGTCTTCATTGCTAAGGTCCCTCTGACCGTCCGTGTTAGGGCCTTTGCACCGCGCTGCCAAGGGCGAAGCTATTCCAGATGTGCAATGATCGAGCGCAGGGTCGGAATCCCGTCGCCTTTTTCGGACGAAGTCAGGACGATTTCCGGGAATGCGGCAGGATGTTTGGACAAAGCCGCACGGGTTTGTTCCAGAACCTTCTCGCGCTCGTTGGCCTTGACCTTGTCGGCCTTGGTGAGAACGCATTGAAAGGTCACGGCACTGGTATCCAGCAACTTCATGATTTCAGCGTCGACCGGTTTTACCCCGTGGCGCGCATCGATCAGGACAAAGGCACGGCGCAGTGTCTGACGGCCGCTCAGGTATTGCTTGAGAAGCTTCTGCCATTTTTCAACCACGTTAACCGGTGCATTGGCATACCCATAGCCCGGCAGGTCCACCAGATAGAGGTCCGGGCCTTGCGTAAAAAAGTTGATTTCTTGCGTGCGGCCTGGTGTGTTCGAGGCACGCGCCAGACCCTTTGTTCCGGTTAGCGCATTGATCAGGCTGGATTTGCCGACATTCGAGCGACCGGCAAAGCAAACCTCCAGCCGGTCAGGGGTGGGCAGGCCCGTCATGGCGACTACGCCTTTGACAAATTCAGACGGGCCGGCAAACAGTTTGCGACCGCGTTCTTTTGCGAAGTCATCCGGCTCTTCGGCCAGCGGAAACGGAAGCGTGGTCATAACACCTCCAGGGTATCATTCAGGCGGATTTCACCACCCTGAACAACCTCGGCATAGACGCCGAAATCCTGATGATCCCAGCTGTTCAGCGCGCCCAGAGTATCCGCGTCGCGTTCGCCGGTTTCCGGATTTGCGGTGGTGGCCAGACAGCGAACGATACGCTCGCGAACCCGGAGCACGGTTTCGCCAATGCGAAGGTCACAGCCCAGCCAGTCGAATTCATCCCACTCAGGCAGACCTTCGAACCAGATGTTCCCGCGCCACCGTGCTGTAGACAGAGACTGGCCCAGCTTTTGTTCCACAGCGCGATGAGACGCCATGTTGCACAGGCTGATTGACGGAAAATCGGTATCGGTCATGCCGCGCCCGGGCACCCGGACAATTCGGGCAGACGCAGCGCGGTTTGTGGGCATAAGCGGCTTTACCCAATCCAGGAAAACCGATTGCTCCGTGTCGGGGTGAAAGCTCAGATCCGGGCGGTCCGGGTGGCGCAAAGTGACCTGCTCGCCGTCCAGTTTCGCCCAGATCGCCATCAGCTTGGGGGCTTTTGAACCGCGGCTAAAATTAACACACGGGGCCCATTCCGTCCCGTCGGTCTTGGCCGCTTCATGGGCAACCGCCCAAACGCGATCCCCGGGCATGGTCTGCCCGGGGTTGAGGGTAATCAGGCTCAGGGCTTCACGCCCATGGCTTTTGATCGGGTGACGCCAAAGGCCTGAAACTGTTCCGCTCATTTCTTGTCCGTGTTTGGCAATCGCTTAAAGCCGGATTTGATGTTTCCGAACACATCCGGCGTATAGCCCTGACTGCGCATGATCAGATATTGCTGCGTAAAGGTGATCGTGTTGTTCGCAATCCAGTACACGACCAGACCGCTGGCAAAACCGCCCAGCATGAACATGAAGACCCAGGGCATCCACGCGAAGATCATCGCTTGTGTGGCATCGGTTGGTGCCGGGTTCAGTTTCTGTTGCAGCCACATCGAGATCCCCAGCAGCAGCGGCAGAATACCGATAAAGATCAGCGCCATCAGGGTGTCCGGCTGCGGGCCAGCCCAGGGCAGCAAGCCAAAGAGGTTCATGATCGAGGTCGGGTCAGGTGCGCTCAGGTCCCTGAACGGGCCAAACCACGGCGCCTGACGCAGTTCGATTGTGACGAAGATCACCTTGTACAGTGAAAAGAAGATCGGGATCTGCAACAGGATCGGCAAACAACCGGCAGCGGGGTTCACCTTTTCCTTCTTGTACAGCTCCATCATGCCCTGCTGCATCTTTTGGCGGTCGTCGCCTGCAGCTTCCTTCAGAGCTTCCATCTGCGGTTGCAGTTCCTTCATCTTCGCCATCGAGACGTAGGACTTGAAGGCCAGCGGGAACAGGATTGCCTTGATGATCAGTGTCAGGCCGATAATGGACCAACCCATATTGCCGATCAGCGCATGAATGTTGTGTAGCAGCCAGAAAATCGGCTTGGTCAGGAAAAAGAACCAGCCCCAGTCGATGCTGTCGATGAATTTCTGCACACCGTCAGCCTGGTATTCCCGGATGGTTTCCCACTCTTTTGCTCCGGCAAACAGCTGGGTTGTCACCTGCTCGGTCGCACCCGGTGCTACAGTCAGCGTCGGCAACACCGTTTCTGTCTGGTAAATCTTACGACGCGAGTCGTATTTGGCAGCCGCCTTGAACGCAGAACCGGGTTCCGGAATCAGCGTGGTCATCCAGAAGTGATCGGTGAAACCGATCCAGCCGTTGTCCTTGACCTGGTATACCTCGGCCTGCGCGCGCTCGTCCGGATCGATATCAAAATCACGAACGTCGCCATAATCCACTTCGGTCAGAGTGCCATCGGCCATACCGATCACACCCTCGTGCAGAATGAAGAAGTTTTTCAGGCCGGGCAGGTCACCGTCTTCGCCGATGCCGTGGCGCGCAAGAATGCCGTAAGGGGCCAATCCAACTTCGGTTCCGGTGGCGTTTTCGACAGATTGCGTTACCGTGAACATGTAGTTGTCGTCCACCGCGATGGTGCGGCGGAACGTCAGTCCGTTGCCGTTTTCCCAGACCAGTGTCACAGGTGTGTCAACACCCAGGGTTTCACCCTGCTCAAGCGCCCAGATCGTATTTGGCCCTGGAACATCGGTACCGGTCAGGCCCGCGCCAGGGGCCCAGCCATAGAGGGCGTAATAGGCGGATTGCGATCCGACTGGCGACAGCAACTCGACAATCGGAGAATTCTCGGCCAGCGAGACCTTGTAGTCTTTCAAAGACAGTTCGTCAATCCGACCGCCAGCAAGGGACAGGCTGCCGGTCAGGCGGGGCGTGTCGATATTGATGCGGGGCGCTTCGGCATCGGGTTCAGCTTCGGTGGCGGCCGCAGTTGCCTCTCCGACAGTGCTGGTGTCCGCTGCGCTGGGCGTCTGAACCTCACTGCCTTCGACGCTGGTTATTTCAGCCTGATCCGGCGTTGTCGTCTGTTCCGGAGGGGGGAACAGCACGAACCAGACCAGGATCACGAGAAAGCTGAGCGCGGTTGCGAGGATGAGGTTCTTGTTCTGATCGTCCATCGGGGACAGCCACCTTGAGCAGTGAAAGACACCCGCAGGGTTCAACAGAGTGCAGACCCAAAGGTCAAGCGGAATCGCCCGTCATTTCGTCACGGAGGGGTCTTCTTTGTCACGATTCCCGGTTCCCTACCGCGTTTGCCGCCCGATTTTGGGAACACCGTCGATCTTGTTGCGGTAAGACGTGATCCAATCCTTGGTCTTCTCGAATGGCATGGGCTTGCCGATGCCAAACCCCTGAACATGATCGCAACCCAGTTGGGCCATCAGAGCGTGTTCACCCGGCGTTTCGACACCTTCGGCCAAAGTTTCCAGATGCAAACGTTCCGCCATCATCAGAATGGCGCTGGCAAGCTGTTGCTGGCTTGGGTCCAGATCCGCTTTGGCAACAAATGACCTGTCGATCTTGATGCGGGATACGTTGAACCGTTTGATAGAACCGATCGAGGCATGTCCTGTCCCGAAATCGTCCAGATCAATACAGCACCCCATTGCGGCAAGCCCGGTGACATTGCGGGTGATGACATCGTCGGGCCGTCTGGAGAACACGGTTTCCAACACCTCGACCGCCAGCCTGTCGGGGGTCAGATCGAATTGATCCAGTTCCCATTTCAGACGGTCGATCAGACCCGGATTGCGCAGTTCGTCAGATGAAAAGTTTATCCCAATGCGCGGCACAGACAGCATGGACCGATCCCAATCGCGCATTGCAGAGAAGGAATGATGCCGCATGGCCTGCCCCAGCCGATCCATCAGTTCAGCCTGTTCGGCAAAGGGCAGGAACACATTGGGGGCAAGAACCCCTTTCTTCGGATGTTCCCAGCGGGCCAGAGCCTCAAACCCGCTGATACGCCCGTTATCGGTTGAGATCTGGGGTTGAAACCATGGGCGGATCTCACCGCTGTCCAGCGCCGCTTCGAATTCTTTGCGCAAGTTGATCCTGACCTGCGCCCGTCTGCGCGTCTGTGAGGAAAAAGCGCGAATCGTGGAAGGCCCGTTTTGTTGCGCCTCCAAAAGGGCGTTGTTTGCGGCTTCCTGCCAATCGACCGCAGAGCCGTCAGTGATACTGCGGCTCAAGCAAAAGCCGATCGAACAGGACATATGCACGCCGGTGCCATTCAACATGATGGGGTCTTCAACGGCGTTTTGCATACGGCCCGACATTTGAATACAAGCTTCAAGATCCAGTTGCCGTGCCGGGTGCAGAACAACCATCATCCTGTTTCCGCCCATCCGGGTTGCGCAATCATTTGAGCGGATCATGGACAAAACGCGTGAGCAGAACTGCTGTGCAACGTGGTTCGCCGCCGCCTGTCCGTGCAGATCAAGCAATTGCGTAAAGTCATCCAGAACCACCGCGAAGCAGGCCGAGTTTTCCCCCTTCAGGCGGGCATCCGCAAATACCTCTTCCAAAACTGTTTCGAACTGGTCCTTTGACAGCAGACCGCCGGGACGCCAAGCGACGGATTGGCTGTGAACGCATTGATGCCTGCGACGATCAGAGGCAGAAACAGGGCCAGTGCGACCAGGGCCTGCTCGCCCCCTATCCAGAATGCACTCAGGCAAAGCGCTGGAACAAAGGCCAGCGCGGCTGGGCTGCCAAGAACGGTTTTCAACGAATGGACAAAACGGTCGGTAAGGGGATGGTTCCGCATCAGCTTTCTTGCCTTGGGCATGATCTGCACAAGGCAAAGCCTATGAAACCAGTCTGAGTCAGTCGTTAACGCAGAAGCGGAATCTCATCCAAATCTCCGGATTTTCCGTCGGAGTTTAGTGAAAGTTTAATGAAATCAAACAGCTTTCCATCCAGAAGGTGCGATGGCCGCGCATTTGTTAACGCTCGGAACATAACCTGTCTCCGACCCGGGCTGTTCTTTTCCCATTGATCCAGAATCTGTTTGACCTGCTGGCGCTGCAACCCATCCTGACTGCCGCACAGGTCACAGGGAATGATCGGGTATTGCATTGCCTTGGCAAACTTCTCGCAATCGGCTTCGGCGACATGGGCGAGCGGGCGGAATACAAAAAGATCGCCTTCTTCGTTCACCAGTTTAGGCGGCATCGTGGCCAGGCGGCCGCCGTGGAACAGGTTCATGAAAAACGTCTCAAGGATATCGTCGCGGTGATGCCCCAGGACGACAGCCGAGCATCCCTCCTCGCGCGCGATGCGATAGAGGTTGCCACGGCGCAAACGGGAACACAGGGCGCAATAGGTCCGGCCCTGTGGGATCTTGTCCATCACAACGGAATATGTGTCCTGATATTCGATCCGATGCGGTACGTCCATTCGACCCAGAAACTCGGGCAGGACCGTTGCCGGAAAGCCCGGCTGGCCCTGATCCAGATTGCAGGCCAGCAGATCGACAGGCAACAGGCCCCGCCACTTGAGCTCGTGGAGAACGGCCAGCAATGTATAGCTGTCCTTGCCGCCAGAAAGACAGACCAGCCAGCGGGGTGGCTTGCCATCCTTGTCGTGGGCGGACGGATCCACCATCCCGTATTGCTCGATCGCTTCACGGGTCTGGCGCACAATTCGTTTGCGCAGCTTCTTGAACTCGGTTGTCGAGGGCGCGCCGGCAAACAGCGGGTGGATATCGTCTGCATCATCAAACATGCGCCGTGGTTACAGCGGACCGAAGGCCCGGGCAAGGCGTAGACGCAGGATCAACCGCATTTGGAGAGTAGTTACACCCGTGTTACCCTGCGCGCATTTTTCAGGAGGTATATTATGGACTACTTCTTTTCGGTCCGCGCCCGCAGCGGCGATCACTATTCAAACAAGATGGGTGCCGCGCGATATCTGGCTATTCCAGGAAATGTCGGGCAACCGGCGCGGCAGCATGAATTACCTCAATCTCAATGGATAAGCCGGATTCAGGCTGAAGCCGGGGCGACGGCTACCGAGAATGGACACATTGTCGTCTTCGTGCACGGGTTCAATACCGAACAATACCAGATGCTGGAACGTCACCGCAAAATTCGCACCGGTCTTGAGACGCATGGTTTTGACGGTGTGGTCATCAGTTATGACTGGCCAAGCGATGGATCAGTTCTGGGCTATAACGTTGACCGGGCTGACGCGCGGCGTGCGGCAGAGAAATTGTTCAGTCACGGGATCACTCGGCTGTCCCGGATGCAGACCGCGGATTGCCGGTACAACGTCCATGTTCTGGCACATTCCATGGGCACGTTCTTGGTGCGCGAAGCCATGGATTATGCAGATGACGACCACGAAACCGCGCAACACAGCTGGATGACCAGCCAGATCGCGTTTGTCGCGGCGGATGTGTCCGCGAAATCGTTCCGTGACGGCAGTTCCAAGACGTCCTCTCTGATGCGACGTTGTACAAGGCTGACATGCTATTACAGCCCCTTTGACGAGGTATTGTCGATTTCAGAGGTCAAGCGTGTCGGAGTATCGCGCCGACTGGGCCGTGTCGGAATGCCAAACGACCGGTCTGAGAAAGCGGTTAATCTGTATTGCGGGTCTTATTTCAAGAATACCCGCGATGAATACGGGGACGGGCCTTCGGCGACACACAACTGGTATTTCGATTCGCCCCGGTTTTTCGAAGACTTGCACCATACGTTATTGGGAAAACTGGACAGAGAGGTCATTCCGACCCGCAGCTTCACCGACCGCGGCAATCTGGCGTTGATTTAAGGGTCGGTATTGTCGGGCACCGGATCGTAACCGTCACCGCCCCAGGGATGGCACCGGCAAATCCGGTGCGCAGCCAGCCATGATCCCCGGATTGCGCCATGTTTTTCCAATGCTTCCAGCGCATAGGCCGAGCATGTGGGCTGATAGCGGCAGTTGAAACCGACCCAGGGGCTGAAAATCAGCCGGTACGCGCGAACGGGCAGGGCGACGATATGGGACAGGAAGGTCATTTGCGATCCGCATGCACTTTGCCAAGCGCATACCGCAAGTCGCTCAGCAGGGTGTCATAAGGAAGATCGGCGGTTACATCAGCCCGCCCGATCAGCACATAGTCCCAACCTTCAAGACCGGACACAGGCAAGACCGCCCGCGCGACTTCTCGCAGGCGGCGCTTGGCACGATTGCGGGCCACGGCATTGCCGACTTTCTTTGAGCAGGTAAAGCCAACGCGCAGTCCGACCGCTTCATCTGGCGCGCGTCTGCGGGCCTGCACCATCATCGAAGACGTTCCCTGCCTGCGCGCGCGGGCGGCTTTCAGGAAATCGGCTCGTTTTTTCAGGATCGTCAGAGATGCGGGTAGACAAACAGAAGCCGCCGGGGGCGTATTCCCGGGGTGGCTCTTACCATCCTCAGGGGCCTCCGGCGGCGTCATGTTCATACCCTGATCGGTGGGCGGTTTTACGCGCTCAGCGATTTGCGGCCGCGGGCGCGGCGTGCGTTCAGGATCTTGCGGCCGGCTTTGGTGGCCATGCGCGCGCGGAAACCGTGGCGGCGTTTGCGAACCAGGTTCGAAGGCTGATAGGTGCGTTTCATCGCTCCGTCTCCAATCTATAGCGGTCGGGTGCGGCGCGGATTCGCCTGGCCCTAGTGTTCGAAGCCCGTCCTCTACTGCCAAGCGAAGTGTAAGTCAAACCCCAACGGCCCGGTTTTCGCGGCTTTTGCAACAATTCTGTAAACCGATTGCTGAAAAGATTTCAAATCGGTCGATTATCGTCTGAAACTGTCACGTTCGCGGCCACAAAGATCAAGGCCCCGTGAACCCCCTGTTGCCGAAAGCGCAAGCAGCGCATGTTGGGCGTAAGATGAAGCAAGAAGAGTCGGAAAACCAGATGTCCGAAACAAGCCACGCTCCACGATACGGGTTGGCGCGCCATATTCCCCTGCTGGTGATTCTCAGTGTCGCGGCGGTGGGGTTTTTCACGCTGGGTGATTACCTGACCTTCGAAACCCTGCGCGACAACCGCGAAGCGCTGCTGGCGTGGCGGGACGCCAACTATTGGGCCATGGTGGCCGGGTTTGTCGCTGTGTATATCGTGATCGTCGCATTTTCACTGCCCGGAGCAGCCGTCGCCTCGATGACCGGTGGGTTCCTGTTTGGACTGTTTGCCGGAACGGTGTTCAATGTATTTTCGGCCACTATTGGCGCATCGGTCATCTTTTTGGCCGCCCGCTGGGGTTTGGGCAATGCTTTGACGGCCCGGCTGGATGCCTCAAAGGGGACGATTGGAAAGCTGAAAGACAGCTTGCGCCAGAACGAAATCTCGGTGCTGTTCCTGCTGCGGCTTGTGCCGGTTGTGCCGTTCTTTGTGGCCAATCTGGTGCCCGCACTGGTGGGCGTCAAATTTCGCAATTTTCTGATCACGACGGCGCTGGGCATTATTCCGGGGGGTATCGTTTACACCTGGATCGGTGTTGGGTTGGGCGGTGTGTTCGACCGTGGCGAAACACCGGACGTTTCTTTGTTGTGGGAGCCCTTCGTCATTGGCCCCATTGTCGGCTTGTGTGCGCTGGCTGCTTTGCCGATTGTCATCAAGTCCCTGCGTGGCGGAAAGGACGCCTGATCCATGCAACACCACAAGACAGACATCCTGGTCATTGGGGCCGGGTCCGGTGGGTTATCGGTTGCGGCCGGTGCCAGCCAGATGGGTGCGAAGGTGATCCTTCTGGAAGGGCACAAGATGGGCGGCGACTGTCTGAACTTCGGTTGTGTCCCGTCGAAAGCGCTGATTGCAAGCGGCAAAGCGGCCTTTGGTCAGGCGCATTCCGCCGCGTTTGGTGTGGCCGATGTAAACCCTCAGATCGACTATGCCGCGGCGAAGGATCATGTGCGGGATGTGATTGCCCAGATCGAACCGATGGACAGCCAGGAACGCTTCGAAGCTTTGGGTGTCATGGTGATCCGCGAATATGGCAGCTTTATCACCCCGACCGAGGTGCAGGCCGGAGATCATGTCATCACCGCGCGCCGGATCGTGATTGCCACCGGGTCGTCGCCATTGGTTCCGCCAATCCCTGGTCTGGACACAGTGCACTATCAAACAAACGAAACCATCTTCGACCTGCGCGAGCGTCCGGAGCATCTGCTGATCATTGGCGGTGGTCCGGTTGGCATGGAAATGGCGCAGGCTCATGTCCGGTTGGGCAGCAAGGTGACAGTCGTTGAAGGGCAGAAGGCTTTGGGCAAAGACGATCCCGAGGCGGCGTCCGTGGTGCTGGAGGCTTTGCGCAGTGAAGGTGTCGATATCCACGAAAATGCCGTGGTGGCCCAGGTTCGCGGAAGAGAAGGTGCTGTGGAAATCGTGACCGAGAATGGCGATATTCACCGGGGCTCTCACCTTTTGATCGCCGCAGGTCGCAAAGCCAATATTGAGCGTCTGAACCTGGCCGCAGCGGGAATTGACCGCACCCGAACCGGAATCAAGACGGATGACAGCCTACGAACGTCAAACCGCCGGGTCTATGCGATTGGCGATGTCGTGGGGGGGCTGCAATTCACCCATGTAGCCGGGTATCATGCGGGTATCATCGTTCGATCCGCCTTGTTCCGCCTGCCCGCTAGAGCGAAAACGGCGCATATCCCATGGGCAACGTTCACCGATCCTGAACTGGCGCAGGTTGGTCTGACCGAAGCTCAGGCCCGCGACCTGCATGGCGACAGGGTGGAGGTTGCGCGCTTTGTTTATCACCACAATGACCGCGCATTGGCTGAGCGCAAAACCAAAGGGTTCATAAAGGTTATGGTGGTGAAGGGCAGGCCCGTCGGTGCCACGATTGTGGGCCATCAGGCGGGCGAGTTGATCAACACGTGGTCATTGGCCTTGGCCAATAACCTGAAGATGGGGCAGATCGCTGCTATGGTTTCACCTTATCCAACGATCGGAGAGCTTAACAAACGCGTTGCCGGCGCTTATTTCTCTCCAAGGCTGTTTGAGAATCAGACAGTTAAACGTGTGGTCAGGTTCGTTCAGCGCTGGATTCCCTGACCTGTAGAGGAGCGTAAATTGAACTCGCTGTCGGGCCGATTTCTGATCCTGACGACGGTCTTCGTCATGTTGGCCGAAGTACTGATCTTTGTCCCGTCGATCGCCCGGTTCCGCGAGGATTTCCTGCTGAACCGTTTGGAACGCGCCCAGATCGCATCGCTGGCGTTGCTGGCTGACGATATGCTGGCCGAAGATCTTGAGGCTGAATTGCTGGCGAATGCCGGTGTCTACAACGTTGTGTTGCGTCGGGATGAAGTCCGCCAACTCATGCTGTCGTCACCGATTCCCGAGGCAGTCACCAAAACATTTGATCTACGGGATGCCGGTCCATGGACTTTGATCCGGGATGCGGTGAGCCGGATTTTCATTCCTGAAAATGAAATCATCCGTATCATTGGCGAGCCGGTCAAGGGCGCAGGGTTGCTGATCGAGGTCACGATCGATAGCGCGCCCCTCCGTATGGCGATGGTTGATTACGGCCTGCGCATTCTGGGACTTTCCTTTGTCATCTCGATCATCACGGCGTCTTTACTGTTCCTGGCGGTGCGCGTGGTTCTTGTCCGGCCCATCAAAAGCGTTGTTGGATATATGCAGCGCTATGCCAGCGCACCCGAGGATGCGCGCGGCATCATCTCACCGAATTCCAGAGTGACGGAATTGCGCGAGGCTGAAGAAGCGCTGAAGATGCTGCAAACGGAACTGACGCAGGCGCTCAAACAGCGCGAGCGGCTGGCGCAACTGGGTGGGGCGGTTGCAAAGGTCAGCCATGACCTGCGCAACATTCTGACATCGGCGCAGCTGTTCACGGACAGGATCGAATCCAGTGATGACCCGCTGGTCCGGCGAATGGCTCCGAAGTTGGTGAATTCGATCACCCGTGCTGTATCGTTGTGTGAAAGCACATTGGCATTCGGCCGTGCAGAAGAACCTGCGCCCACCTTGACGATGGTGCCCCTACGGACAATTGCGGCTGACGTCGCCACCAGCGAGCAGTTGGCAGTAACGGGGGGCAGCGTCGAGATCGTGAACGAAGTGCCCGAAGGCTTGATCGCCCGCGCCGACCCCGAGCAGTTGTTTCGCGTCATCATGAATCTTGTGCGTAACGCAAGACAGGCGTTGGAAGCCTCAGGTAAGCCGGGTCAAATCACCATCGTCGGGTGTGAATATCAGGATGCCTGGTGTCTTGAAATTCGCGACACCGGGCCGGGTCTTCCGCCAAAAGCACGTGAAAACCTGTTCACACCGTTTCAGGGTGGGGTCCGCAAAGGAGGCTCTGGCTTGGGTCTTGCAATCTCTCAGGAACTGGTGCGCGGGCATGGCGGTAACCTGACACTGAAAGAGACCGGACCCGAAGGAACGATCTTTGAAATCAGGCTTCCGCGCGGTGACATGACTTTTTAATTTTTTTTTGAAGAATCGGCTTGCACGTCTTTGACCACAGGTCTAAACAGCGCCTCACCAACGCGGACCGATAGCTCAGCTGGATAGAGTACTTGACTACGAATCAAGGGGTCGGGGGTTCGAATCCTCCTCGGTCCGCCATTTGGTGATTTTCTCAAACCTCAATGAGATACACTAGGTTGCTTAAACCTCTGTGTTTTATGGCTGTGGCCGCGTTGGCTGGTTTCGTTGGATTTTATCCGACCATACCCGTATACTTTCACTGAGTGGTATATTTTGTGGTATTTTCATGGCTGCGCTCAGCGGGAAGCTGACAAAGAAGCTGGTAGAGAATCTTGGCCCGGGTCGGCATGGCGACGGTTCTGGTCTATATCTTGTTGTTGATCCATCGGGCGCACGGCGCTGGATCGTGCGCGTAACGGTCAAAGGACAGAAAAACCGCAAGGGCGCTCCTCTGCGCACGGATTTTGGGTTGGGTGGCGCTGATGTTGTCACTCTGAATCAAGCCCGCGAAAGAGCTCTCGAGTATCGACGAATGGCAAAGTCAGGGCTGAACCCTAGGTTCAATGCCCAGCGCGAAATCCCAACCTTCGAGGAGCTCAGCCGACAGGTCCACATCGACCGCCTGCCGACATGGAAGAATACCAAGCATGGACAGCAATGGCTCAACACCTTGCGCGACTATGCGTTCCCAAAGATCGGGCGCATGCCTGTCGACAGCATTGATCAGCCCGAAGTGCTGATGTGCCTGTCCCCCATCTGGACCGAGAAACACGAAACTGCAAAGCGACTGTCCCAGCGGATCAAGACGGTACTTGATGTGGCGAAGTCCAAGGGCTTCCGCTCGGGCGAGAACCCGGTGACCGCTATCCGCGAAGGTAAAGTGCTGCCAACCGTCAAAGCCAAGGTCCAGCACCATGACGCGATGCCGTGGCAGGAAGTGTCCGCATTCTATGCCCAGCTACAGACCCGTTCAGCCATGGCCGCCAAGGCGTTGCAGTTCACCATTCTGACCGCCTGCCGGACCTCAGAGGTCCTGGAGATGAAATGGCCCGAGGTCGATGTCGATGCGCGCCTATGGACCATACCTGCGGAGCGCATGAAAGGCGGGCAGGTCCATCGCGTGCCTCTCACCGACGAAATGCTGGCCATTCTGGAACCGCTGCGCGCGCTGGCCTCTGACTATGTGTTCGAGGGTCAGAAGCGGCATCAGCCTCTATCAAACATGTCCATGCTAATGCTGCTGCGCCGGATGCGGCAGGATGGCGTCACTGTGCATGGCTTCCGCAGTTCGTTCCGAGATTGGGCGGCGGAGGCTGCAAACGCACCGCGTGAACTGGCGGAGGCGGCACTGGCCCATCAGGTTGGATCCGATGTGGAGCGGGCGTACGCGCGGTCGGATATGTTGGAACGGCGGCGAGACCTGGCGAACCATTGGTGTTCTTATGTTGTGACACGATTTTCAAAGGAAAGTGATTTGGGAAATGGTATATAAGAACACGTTTTCCGGCCTTGACTACTGGAAACTGGCCGACGAACTATCTGTTATTGACGCATCCTTCTTAACTCTGATGAGTGATCCCGGCCATTTTAAATTAGAGAATCCGGAAATCCCGGGAGATAGTCGAATTTTTCAAGTCGCCAATTGGTCCGATGATCAGTTTGACCGAATGGAAGCAGACGATGGAAATCTCGTTATAGACCCGTCGCAGTTCAGAGCAGTCTTCAAGGCCATTAGGAACGCAATACTCTCGAACAAGATGCGTGCCAAGATAAACAGCCGGGCTCGGGTGCCAGACTATCAATATTATGCTGGCGACCAATTTCAAGTTCCAGAAGACAAGGATGAGGAAACTAGAAACTACGGGTTTGCGCTATCTCGAGGTGTGCCAACCCTCTTTAGTAACGCCGACAGTATCCATGACGTGTCAATGAAATCTGCGGACAGGGTGCTTTACATATTGAAGGAGCCTGATTGGTCCAACACAACCATTGAGGTTGATGAGCTTAAGAGATGGTTCAAGGCGCGGGGCGTTGCTCCATCTTTTTTCTTTCCAGAGGGAATGCCAGACGGGTTCCGTGATCGCCAACACTCTCGCTACTCCGCAAAACTTGCAACGGCGATAGCTGCATGGGAAGCCATCACCAGACCAGTTAAAAACAAAAGCGTTAAGGGTTCACTGGCGGAGTGGATTGTGAGCAACGGTGTCCGCTTCGGGTTGGGTAATGAAGATGGCGTCGTCTCTCAAACTGTTGCGGAAGAAGTTGCCAAAATCGCAAATTGGCAAATTACCGGCGGGGCAAATCCAACAAATTTGGAAGTTTCTAGCGACGAAGAAGAAGATTCATCAGAAATCCAGAACTTCAAGAAAGTGTCTGCCAACGTCAGATCGACAGATCCATATGGGGGTTCAGATGACGATATCCCATTTTAGGATGCAGGTTGAGCTTACTTGGGGTATGTTTTTAAGGTATTGAATTTAGAGCATTAAGGCGATGCTTTTGTAGTTTCAGGTCCCAGATGGACGACGAAGCCGCATCAACTGATTTACAAGTCGACCCCCTGTTTTCCTAACTTGGGTCAGTATTCAAACGGGTAGAATTGCACAACCTTGAGCCATCGCAACTGATCCAAGAGGATTTCACCGATGGCAAACGTCTTCAATGACGACCGGGTCTATTTCCCAGAAGACCCTGAGATGAAATTGCTGGGAAACCGCGAGAAGCTGGCTCAATGGCGCCACCGCATGTGTGGTCCGGCCTTTATCCGCATCGGTCGGCGGATCGCCTATCACGGCGCCGATCTGAACGCCTGGCTGGCGGCGCGGCGCACCGATCCCAACAACGAGGCTGCATAATGAAAAACCCCAACTCCAAGCGCGGAGATGGGGCTTTTCCAGTGACATCAACTGCCACCCTAGCAAGTCCAGTTAATGCCACAGGATGCCCCGCGCCGACAAGTCAAAACGAGCGCCGGTACTACTGGTCGCCCCTGAGCCACTCGGTCGAACGGGTGATCGTACGGAAAGGACGGATCGAACATGGCTGATATGTCCTTTTCCAAGCCGAACAGCACGAGCCTCGACAGGGGGCCAGACACTGGCCTTCTTTCACGAACCGATCATCGGGAAACCGCTGAGAACTACAACGGCGAGGTCTTTCGCTATGGTGTGTATCGCATCGCCGTATGCCGGGATGGCATCCAATGGCTGTTTCAGCGCCAGAGACCCAAATTTCCGGCCGGGGGAGCGGCGTGGGACACGCTCGGGTACTGTGTGACCAAATCCGGCCTAACCCGGCTCGTCCGGGCGCATATCGGCTGCGACGTTCCGGAGTTGGATGCCCTTCCCGAGCGTTTCCAGCGGAGGTGTCGCGATGAGTAGACGGCGGTCTCCCAAGGGCAAACGGTCGGATGAGGGGCAATACATCCCTCTGCCCTACGCAATGATCAAATCTCCGGCGTGGCGGGCTTTGTCGGGACCTGCAGTGAAGCTCTGGCTGGAGCTTCACACCCGCTTCAACGGCAGCAACAACGGCAAGCTGTTCCTGTCGATGAACGAAGCGGCAGAGATTCTAGGCCTAGGTAAGGCCACCGTTCAACGCGCTTTCGAGGATCTGCAGGACAAAGGCTTCCTTGTGCTGGAGCAGGAAGGCAACTGGTATCACCGTCGCGCCCACGAATGGCGGTTAACGACTAAGACCACACAAACCCGGTCCGGCAAAAAAGCCGCCACTAACAACTGGCGTTTCTGGCAGCCCGAAAAAACAAAACGCGGTTCTGGTACGGACCCGTCAGCATCCTCTGTGGTTCCGTTTGAGAACCCAAAGACCCCGCATGGTTCCAAATTAGAACCCGTCAGGCCGGTTTTTCGTCGGTCCTTCGGTTCTGAATCGGAACACTAATACTAACCACTCCCTGTTACGCGAGGCGGACATGAGCAAGGCACAGAAAGACAATGGCAATGATCTGCAGACAAAGGACCCCGAGCTTACCGAAGCGGAGATCAATGCGGTTGCCGATCTGAGGGAACGGAAGCGATCACGCGTCCGGGCCCCGGATATCACGTTGGATTTTGATGAAGACACACGAAGGCTCACGGTGGGGCACACAGGAAAAGACCCAACGGCGGCCTGCGCATTGGCGATGCATGAGCTAGGCACAGTCGATTATCGGTTCTTCGAAGGCGTGATGGATCAAGTCGCGACTCTCGGGCAACAGGACAGCTCTGTTTCTGAGGCAGCATCAAACTTCGTGATGTCTGTTGTTGCCGGGGTTGGGCCGCGAGACGAGATCGAAGCGATGCTTGCGATCCAAATTGGCGCGATCCATCAGGCGACGATGATGATGGCACGCCGCCTGAACCACGTAAAAACTCTCACGCAGCAAGACTCGGCGGAACGGGCGCTCAACAAACTTGCGCGGACCTTCACTAACCAGGTTGAAACCCTGAAACGGTATCGCTCCAAGGCAGATCAAACCGTCCGGGTCGAACGCGTTGAAGTCAAAGAAGGTGGTCAGGCAATTGTTGGAAACGTGCACAACGGGGGGCAGTCGGATGACAAAAAGTAACGACAACCTCATGGACCCCACCAAACGGCTCAATGATGCGCCCAGGTGCACAGCAACGGCGAAGTCCACTGGCAAGCGGTGCCGCGCACCCGCCGTTCAAGGCTGGAGTGTTTGTCGCATGCATGGGGCTGGAGGTGGGTAAGCCGCTGGGCCAAGCCATCCGTCATGGAAGCACGGAGAACGATCGAGAGAAACCGAGGAAATGCGCAAGACGATCAATGAACTTATCCGCGCTGACAGGGAACTGCAGAAATTGATCGGCTGACCAGGCACTGCCTCGCAAGCAAGGTTAAAGCAGTCATTCGACGGAGCTGTTTCGATGGCCGCTTCGAGCCCAAGGCGGTCGATCGTGAAATCATGTACACACGAGCTCATTGATTTAAGTCAAAGTCACATTCAGTAAATGTAATATCTTAGTTTCTCCAGATTTTACCTTTTGGGGAGGAGAAGCGATCGGAATGTTGAAATTGATTTCGAGGTATCTGGCTACACTTACAGCGCTGATCGGTTTGGCGTCATGCGCGGGCGTTCAAGATACTACTGCAAATGCTTCGCTGCAAAGCGCATCCAGCGGAGGCGGAGTCCTTTCTTCAGTCTCACCGCGCGCCTTAAATGTTCAACCATTCACAATGGCACGAGGCGTCGGAGTACTACCCGGCAGAATTGGTGAACGGACAACCGTCGGAGGCGTCACAATGGGCTATGTGACGTTAAACCCTCCGCCGGAGGCATTGTTCACAGAGGCAATCAAGTCTGAGTTATCGGCAGCTGGGCATAGCGTGACCGGCGGGCAGACAAAAGTGTCTGGTGTTGTGGAACGGTTTGCACTCAGCACGCCCGCAACTGCAACCCATTGGGACGTGACAATAGACGCCGCGCTTAAGGTGTCTGTAGGCGGCTCGACACGCGCCTATTCGGACGTTTGTGTTTCTCGCACGTATGCTTGGCCTTCTGACAAAATGATTGCCGACTTGTCCAGCAAATGCGTCAGCGGGATCGCAAGAAAATTTGCCGGAGACAGGAGCATCGCCAATGCGCTGTGACCGGAATCCTTCGAACTTGATCGCCTACCATTCAAAAGCAATTTTGCTGTGTTTGGTTGTGACGTTGTCAGCATGTGCCGAATCTCAGGTTGGAGTTCCAGCCGGTGCGAAATCAAAATATCAATCGATCGCCGTAATCCCGCGGGTAAATGACAACCTACTATCTGTATATCGCCCAAACATGGCAGAGCTTGAAGTTTCAATGTCTCAATTGGGATGGGACGCCGCAGTCGGAACAGGACAGATTTCCAATGAAATTCTTGGGCGCACCGGGGCCTCGGTTGCTGTCACGCGCGACGAAAATAGCGCCGTGGCCAGAGCTGCCGACGCTTTGATCGTTTTACAACAAACGCCTCTTGATCAGTATGGACAGCAGTACACACCCGGACAGGATGTGTTGCTCAGTTCGGTCAGTATTGCGGCTGCCGCTGCTGCAGGAGGTATGGCCTATATCATAATTGATGATCCGCGACGTTACAGTTCTCGGTCAATACTTGAAGTAAACGGTAGCGACGGAAGCGGACCCAATCACTGCGCTATTGGCATAACCCCTGTATTGCTGAATGCAAAAACGGGTGAACTGATCAAGCAAGGAAGGCCGTTAATGGGTGTTGAAAAGCTACCAATCCAGCTTGCAGGAGGTACTTGGGAACGATTAACCCCGGCCGAAAAGTCGAATGTGCGCGCGTACTGTCAGTCAGCTCTGAGGCGGGTCGTCTCGCAATCATTCGTAGAGCTCGACATCGTCCAGTAACTTTGGACCAAGACTTGCTGTGACCGATAACAAAATAAGGAAAGCAACATGACAATTGCACTCAGAATTGCATTCGGCGCAGTTGCACTTGCTGCTGTGATAGCATGTGGTCCGCCGGACAGTGTGCTTTTAAATGATGGCTACGAAGTTGTCCGGACGGAGGGTTCGACGAGCTATTTGTTTAAGGCCTCAACCGGAGACCGCATATCCTGAGCTTATCGGAGCAGTGGGCGAATGACGCTTTTCCCGCAAAGCAGACTTTGAGCGATTTTCCCCAAATGACCGATATGCGGGATTTGCCGCCAATGCCTTTCTGGTAGTTTGCTGACGCAGCATCCGCGCGCAGGCACGGCACGCTCATCGCTGCGTTGCAGCCGATGTCGCCAGAACGGTCATTTAAGGCCACGACGATGCCCAAGTCTCAAACCGTCTTATCGCGGCAACCGGGATCGATCATCAAGAAGCGGGACTGTGCGGTTCTTCGAGCGAATGCCCCAAACAACGGCAAATGCGCAAAGCCGACCTCGGGGCTCCACGAGTATGGACCGCAATGCGTACGCTTCCAGACATTTGCATAGGGTTCCAGCACCTACGTGACCGACCCAGATCTGGCCTTTTGGTTCGTCGCTGCGAACGGCGGCCCCTACGCTTGTTGCGAGATCCTAAAAGTCTCGACTCAGTAGCGTTGGCTCAAACGGCGACTTCCGAGGCCAAGCGACCTAGCGCGGGTCCGACGCGGCGAACTGGCTGGGCGAAAAGCCTGTCTGAGCGTTGAAGGCCCGACTGAAGTTGTTTGGGCTCGAATAACCAAGATCCAATGCGACGGCTGCAACCGACACGTCGCCGTGACGCAGAAGTTCTTTGGCACGCTCAATTCGAGAGTTGTTCACGATGTCCCTGAACCGAACCCCATCCAGCATCAATCCTCGCTGCAAGGTTCGGACCCCGATATCCATGCATTCTGCGGTTCTTTCGATGGACACCGAACCCTCATAGATCTGCAGTCGCACCATTGCAGCGACCTTGTGGGGCAAAGTCTTGGGCGGGCCACCAACTCTCTCTCGAGCAATGTCCTCGATAGTCGCCTTCGGTTTGGCCTCCGTCGCGGTCGTCCGCAAAAGTTTGCTGGAAAAGACAACTCCCAATGCAGGTTGATCCCAATGGACCGGGCACCCGAAGACTTCCTCGGCGCGATCTCCTGCGGACGGTTTTGAAGTATCGACCATCAGCCGCTCTGGAGACCACGCTGGTCCAAGGTAGTGCCGGAAGACGCTGAGAAAGACGCCTACTGCCGAAAAAGCGACGTCGGAATACGCACTATGTGATCGCAATCCGAAGCGATATCCATACCATGCACGGGCGCCGTGTGTTTGAAACTCGATCAGGTCCGCACTCGAGTGATACGAGATCGCCTTTGCAGTTCGCACGAGAGCCGCTCCGAGGTTTGGCGAGGACAGAACGTAGTCTCCCCATGCCCCGTAATCCGCGACGGTGAGATGCGGTGCCCAGAGCAGGCCGATATTCTCTTCCCCAGTGGAACGCCCGACCTCTTGAATGAATGTCGCGAGGGCGTGTTTCGGGATGTAGCCATCGCGACTTTCGATGAAGCGATGGGGCAAACCGGATCGCTTCAACGCTCGTTCAAGCGGTTTTTGCCCGCAGGTTTCAAGCGTGAATTGCGGCATCGCACCAAGCGCCTTGGCGGAGATCATGGGAGGGTCTGCTGGCATACAGGTTTGCTTAATCGTGATTCTGTCGTGAAATGATACGCCGATCTCGCAGCGATATGCCAACCTATGATCTCGATTTGGCTATTGGCGGGAGGCGAGACGCAGATGACCATAAGTACAAATATGGCAACCAGGCAGGCTGCTCGTGGGCTGTATGCAGGCGTTGCACTTTCATTTCTGGCTGGGCCTGTTGTGGCGGAGATGTCTGAAATCGCCCGCGATACCGTTGTCCGGCGCTCCTGCGAGGCTGCGATCTGGGCGATGCCTGCCGTTGGCGTTTACGATATCGAGTTGGCGATCCAGCGCGATGCGGGGGCTGACAAAGGCGTGATCGCTTATATGAGCGAACCGATGGACAGCCGACACGGCTTTCTGACGGCCAACGACGTGACACCGTATGTATTTGGCGGTGGATACGCGGTGGATGAGCCCGTTGTCATCGATGTTCCGTCAGCCGGAGAAAAGGCGGCATTCTTTGGAACGATCACGAACGCCTGGCAGGTTCCGTTGGCAGATGTTGGCACCTCGGGCGATGATGCGGGCGAAGGCGGGAGGTACCTCATCGTGCCACCGGGATATGACGGCGACCTCCCGCAAGAGGGCTACTACGTCTATCCGTCCAACACCTATGGCGTTCATTTCGCCTTCCGCCCTGTAGCAAAGGATGGTGGCACCAGCAAAGATCAGGCTGCCTACGCCCAGACCCTTCAAGTCTACCCCTTGTCCGAGGTCGACAATCCGTCGCCAACTGAATTCATCGACGTAAAGGAGAACCCGATCAACACGCTTCCCGTGTATGATATGACGTTTTTTCACGACATGAACACGGTCATCCAGCGCGAGCCGGTTCTGGAGCAGGACAAGGTCATGATGGCGATGCTGGCCTCGCTTGGTATGGTGCGCGGCGAGCCGTTTGAACCGGACGAGGAAATGCAGGCCGCGATGCTGGAAGGGCTGCAATGCGCCTATGACACCATGCAGGAGCATTTCATCACGCGCTCGGTCGTTCCGCTCTGGGAAGACCGCAAATGGGGAGTCTGGGCCTTCGCCGAGGGTCAGCCGGAAGCGGGTTTTCCTTATGTGACCGATGAAATGGTGCTGATCGATGACCGCGCGGGCGGTTCGTATTCGTGGATCACCTATCTGCCGAAGAAGCTGGGTGGCGGGACTTTCTACCTTACAGGCCTGACCGACAGCGATGGAGATATGCTGAACGGGCAAGACAGCTACAAACTCAATGTTCCCGCCGACACGCCCGCTGAGGATTTCTGGTCGGTCATCGTCTACAGCATGAAGTCCAAGGGCTTCGTCGCAGGCAATGAGCGTGTCGGCCTGGCTACGCCAAATCTGACGGACATGCAGGTCAATAACGACGGCTCGGTTGACGTCTATTTCGCGCCAACGGCTCCGGATGGTCTAGAAAGCAACTGGATACCGACCGGCGAGGACTTCTTCTTGCTATTCCGCCTTTATGGGCCAGCGGAAGGATGGATCGAAAGCGGATGGCAACTGCCGGACGTCGAGAAAGCAAACTGATTTTCTGACAGGAGAAAAGATGAAACGCACATTTCTTGCCGGATGCGCGGCCCTTGTCGTAACAGCGAACATGGCGCTTGCGGAAGGCAGCGATGGCCGCTTCCTAGAGAACGAAGAGTTCAACACGATCATCGGCGACTTCACCTTCGAGAAGGGATTTCCGACCGCTGAGACCACCGAACGTTTGTTCCAGATCCGGACGACCTATCGGGTGATGGAAGTGATCCAGCAAAACGTCTTTGGAGCCTCGCTCTATGCGATGCGCAAGGGTTACGCAGATTTCGGTGCAGGAAAACCTAATCAGGTCATTGTGTTCAAGGACCTGATGGACGCCAAGTCCGAGTTCCTGACAGCCAACAATACAACCGTCTATGCGATGACTTTTCTCGACCTTAACACAGACGGTCCGACAGTGGTCGAAGCGCCTCCCGGCATGCTTGGTTTCTTCAACGACATGTGGATGCGCTATGTTGGCGATGTTGGAAATGCGGGTCCGGACAAGGGCGAAGGCGGCAAATTCCTCGTGCTTCCGCCGGGATACGAGGGAGACGTACCGGATGGGTACTTCGTTTTTGAATCCAAAACCTACGGGGTTTGGCTGGCGCTCAGAGCCTTCCTGGTCGATGGCACGACCGATGCAGCCAATTCGCTGTACGAGCAATTGAAGATCTACCCGCTGGCCCAGGCGGACAATCCGGAACCCACCGAACTAATCGATGGTTCAGGACAGGAAATCTGGACAGTTCATTCCGAAAATTATCACCTCCTGGAAGAGCTTGGGCACCTCGTCGAAGAAGAGCACCCGGACGCGCTGGACGGGGCGCAGAAATTTCTGCTCGCCTCCATCGGCATGGAGTTCGGCAAGCCATTCGATCCCACGCCGGAAGAGAAGGCCATCCTTGAGCCAGCCGCCATGGCGGGCGCGGCGCTGCTTCGGGCCAATATGTGGAACTACGTTGGCGACGACAAATACATCTACGAGGATCGCAAATGGTGGAACCCGTTTGTTGGCGGCGTCTACACCTTTGACCCGAACGGATACCTCGACTACGACGCTCAGGCCTTTTTTGCCGCATATGCGACAGGCGTGACACCGGCCATGGCGAGCAAAAACGTGGGTATCGGGTCGCAATATTTGTGTACCCATACCGATGGCGAAGGTGTTCCGCTCGACGGTGCGAAGACATACAAGCTGACAGTTCCAGCTGATGTTCCTGCGAAGGATTTCTGGTCTGTCGTCGTCTACGACAGCGCAAACCGCTCGATGATGGCAACATCACAGCAATTCCCTGCGCTCAGCAGCTACGACGATTTGGCGCAGAATGAAGACGGAACGGTCGACCTCTACTTCGGCCCAAAAGCGCCCGAAGGTATGGAGTCGAACTGGGTCGAAACAGATCCGAGCAAGGGCTGGACAGCCATCGTGCGCCTGTACGGCCCGCTGAAGCCGTTCTTCGACCAGACCTGGAAGATGAACGATTTCGATCTGGTGGATTGACATTCCCTGAGACAACCAACGGGGTTTGCGGGGCCAGCTATGGAAGTAAGGACGACGTGGGCACTTCCATGTCGTCCTCTTTGGCATGCCCTGCATCTCGCCGTTAGACGGAACCGCAGCGAATGCCGGCTCGCCGCCCTTCCTACGGATTGCTGCAGTCGGCGCGAAGCTTTCATAGGAGGGTTTCCGTTGGATGTCTGAAAAGTCGGCAATCTACCAGTTTGATCAGACCGCAGCATTCGTGACTTTGGGCTCGATACGACCCACCGCTGCGCCGCGAACGCAGGTCCGCTCAGGATTGGCGAACGGCAAGAGCCGCCCGCCAACGTGGGTCAAATGTCGATTTGCTCGGCAATGCTCAGCGCATCTTCGAGTTCGACACCAAGGTACCGTACTGTGCTGTCTACCTTGGTGTGACCGAGCAGAAGTTGAACCGCTCTGAGATTTCCGGTTTTGCGGTAAATCTCAGCTGCTTTGGTCCGGCGCAGCGTATGGGTGCCGTATCCACTGGGTTCTAGCCCAATCGCGGCCACCCAACCCCTCACAAGCCGGCCATATTGGCGCGTTGAGATATGCGGGCGGTCATGAAACCTGCTGGGAAACATGAAACGGCAGCCGAGCATCTCCGGTGACTTGATCCATGCGGCAATGGTATCCCGCGTGTTTTCAGAGAGTTCGAACTGAACGGGCCGCTTGGTTTTACTCTGGATCACGGACATGCGTTCGCGAACGCGATCGTCCCTCACTAGGTCGGTGACGGCCAGTTTCACCAAATCGCATCCGCGAAGCTTGCTATCAATGACCACGTTGAACAGCGCAAGATCGCGCAGGTTGCCCGCCAGTTCGAGCCGCGCGCGGATCGCCCAGACCTGTTTCGGCAACAGTGGTCGTTTCTGGCCGATGATCCGGCCCTTGTTCCAGGCTCTTCGTTTCGGGGTAACAGCGGGAAGTTGGACTCTTGACATAGTTTGCTCTCCAATCCTCCCGCCAATCCCAGACATCAGCACAGCGCTGACGCCTCAGTTTACTGGTGGTTTGAATGGCCGTTGTCAGCTTGCGTGTTCTTTGGGAAACGCCGCGGATGCATTGGGCTGGTTTGAGCCCATTTCACAACATTCTGCGCGATGTGCGAATTGGTTCCAAGTGTGCAAAGCAGACGTTGACATTCGCGAGGACTGCTCAATGCGAACCCTCATCGACTGTGTTGCGGTTTTCGCGTTGCGGATCTAACGGTGCGGTTTAGTCCATTTTGAAATCCCTTACATGGTCGGGTAACGCAACACGTTCGAGGTTGCGTGGGTCAGGAATCGGAGGGCCAACCTCCGTCCGCACCGGTATGACTCCGGCCCAGATCGGCAGCGCATAATCCTCCTCGTCGTCGACTGGACCGCCGGTCCGGACTTTGGCGCTGCCTTCAGTAATCTCCAGACCCAGCACCGTCGTCGCCTTCAAGTCTTGTGCGTGATCCGGCCGCAGCGTTTCGTAGCGGCCGGGAAACAGCCCATCCACGAAACGCTCTAGTTTTGCCAGCTTTGCCTCTGGATCCTCGACTTTGAAGGCTTTCCCGAACAACATCACCGACCGCGAGTTCACCGAATGATGCATGCCCGATCGTGCCAATACGAACCCGTCAAGGATCGCAACGGTCAAACAGACTTCAGCGTCTTTCGAGTTCCGCAACGCCCGACTGGCAGAGGAGCCATGCCAGTACACGTGATTGCCCTCGCGCCATTGGAGCGTTGGCGTCACATAGGGCTTTTCGTCGATGATGTATCCCACGCTGCACATTGGCTGCGCATCCAATATAGCATTGATGGTCTCTCTGTCGAAATGGGCGCGCTCATGGAGACGGCGAAGACGGGAACGTTCGGTGACGGGAAGGCTGTCGGTCATGGCCTGAGTCCTCTGAATTCTCTTGCGACAAACCGGATAACGAAATATTGGCTATACATACATGGCCAATATCCAAAAAAAATATCAGTCCAATTTAGACGAGGTGTTGTTCGCCCTATCGCTGGACCGGCACTTGACGAAGCCCCTACACGTGCAATTGGCCGATGCTTTGCGCCAGGAAATCTTGTCCGGCAGGGCGGCGTCTGGCGCACGCCTTCCGGCCAGCCGAAATCTGGCCGAGGAACTCTCGGTCTCTAGGATGACCATCACCTCTGCATACGATCAACTGCTTGGCGAAGGTTACCTGCTAACCCGTAAGGGAGCCGGAACATTTGTTGCAGATCACCTCCCTCATCTCTCGCCTCCAACTCCGCGAAGGCCGCGCCTGCCTGATCGCCCCCGGCAGTGGCTTCCTTTTCAACCGGGCCTTCCCGATCCGGCTCTCTTTCCTCATCATCAATGGGCACGGTGCCTTGAGCGGGCTTGGCGCACACCCGATGCCGGATTGTTGGCACGGCCCGACCCGTTCGGTTGGCACCCTCTACGCGCGGCGATTAGCGACCATCTTTCCGTCTGGCGAGGGTTGGACTGCGTGCCGGAGCAAGTGATCATAACCGGCGGTGCCTGGGATGCGTTTGATATAATCTGCCATGTGGCGCTCGAATCCGATCAGAGAGTCGCAATCGAAGACCCCGGATGGTTACCGCTGCGACACGCCCTCGAACGATCTGGCATTGGATCAATCCCAGTGCGGATCGACAAGGATGGACTTGAGACCGACCGGATTCCGGAGGACGTATCGGCAGCGATTGTCACGCCATCGCGCCACTACCCCACGGGAACCTCAATGCCATTTGCTCGCCGATTGGCGCTGCTGGATTGGGCAAGGCAGAATCGAACTCTGATCATCGAAGACGATTATGACAGCGAATTCCGCTATCAGGGTCAACCTCTGCCTTCTCTATCTGGGCTCGATGGCTTACAAAACACTGTCTATCTTGGCAGCTTTTCGAAACTGCTGAAACCGGCTTTACGCCTTGGCTACATGGTCGTACCTGAGATCCTAATCCCGCCCGCACAGGACTACCTGTCTCTCTCTGGATCGCGTGCTTCGCTGACACCACAACCGGCTTTGGCCGATTTTATGGATAGTGGCGACTTCGCCACCCACTTGCGCCGCATGCGTAGAACCTATGCCAAACGGCAGGCTCGACTGATTGCCGATCTCGCTGATGTCGCGGAGTTCATCGAAGTGACGCCTGATCCTTCTGGTATGCATCTGTGCTGTCCATTGCGCCCCGTACTGAGTAGTAGGACAACGGATTGCAGGATCTCTGCCTTGGCTCGTGAACAAGGGCTTTACTTACGTGCTTTGTCATCGCATTCTACTTTGCCCAACCCGCAGCAGGGCCTGCTACTTGGTTATACCGCCTTCGCCGAACCAACACTGACAGAGGCCGCCAAACAACTTACAAGAATGCTGACCTTGCTTCTAAAAAAATGAGGACAGCTCGGTCCTGTGGCATGCCCAAATGATCGCGAAGCGAAGTTACCTGCGTTTGGAGCGTGTGCACCGAATTGGTGCTTTGTCCGCGACCTGTGAGTTGCCGCCTCAATCTTTGCTGCACCTTGCACCAATGGCCGGTTTTCCCGCCGCCTTGCAGCGCCATGAACAAAGCTGATGCAGCGATTTTCGTGCTGCGAGCGCGCGCAGCGAGAAATAGCAATGACCGCCTCGGGCTCAGCGCTGCCATTTTCTGCGATGAGCATGATTGACCGCTCGCAGCCCTTAGCGGGCCTTCAACATACGAAGATTGATAGACCTCCTAACAAGAGAGAGTATCACTTCGCTTGTTGGGAGAGGCTGATAACGCGAAAAACCTGCACAGAGTGGCCGATGCCCTTCAGTTCCCGTTCTCCCAGTTCTTGGGTCTCCACATGTTCTTCTATGTCTAGAAGCGCTCGTTGGTTTAAAAGGATCTGCCCATCGCTGGCAAAATCGCAAAGCCTTGATGCGGTATTCACAGCACCACCGATTGCAGTGTAGTCGGCGCGACCATGAAACCCGATAAGCCCAAGCGTCGCGTAACCACTACCGATCCCAATACCCAAACCCATCGCGTGTCCGAGTTTCTCCCAGGGTGCTCGTATTCCCTCGAAAGCTTCGCTTATTGCTGTAGCCAGCTGCACGGCTTGCAGTACGGGCTGATCGCAGGGAACCGGATCATTGAAGAAGACCATCAATCCGTCTCCTGCTCGGTATCCGATTGTTCCCTTGTGTTGGGCAACTAAGTGACCAACCTCATCGTGGAAATGCTGGAGAAGGGTAATGACATCTTCCGGCTCAATCGCCTCGGAAATTGCTGTGAAATTCCGGATGTCGCAAAATAGGCAAGCGATGTATTGACGATGGGTTTTAAGAAGCTCGTCAGAGTTTTCTTCTACGACAAGCTCCGCAACTTGAGGCGCAAGGAATTGTTTGAGACGCCCCAGCCTGTCAATCTCGCTTTCCTGGCGCTTTACTTTCTCGGTCAGTCTTTCGTTTAAAGCCTCTATTTCATGTGTCTGGTTGCGAACTGTGTGGTTCAAAGCGTCGAGTATAAAATTCTGGTTTAGCAAAGCCGCGATCACCAAAAGCACATAGGCAAGCGCTTCGACGCGTTCATCATAGCCGAGGTACAGTGTGACAATCAGGATGAGCGCAGCAATCCCACCAAGGACGAGCGGAAGCTCCCTGGCATGCCGTTTCCGGTCTCTCCATAAAAAACCTACCGCCAACAATGCGAACACCCACATGAGCACCGCTTGCGCATGCGGGTTTATGGAAGGCGCTTCGTAGCCAATCAAATAGGTCAGCAAAATCCCGGAATAGCACGTGGCCAAGGACGCCAGAGCAGCAAGGACAGCTCCGATCCCGATTGGCATCGAAATTTTAAACTCCTCAGTCGCCATGCCCATACCGTCGGCTACAGCACGCGGCGAGGGTTCCGCGACGGAGTCATTTATGTGTTCGGGATCAGGCATGGTCCTCGTTTGCGCTTGCTTACTGGTAGAGTACTTTTGAATTGAGATTGCGTCAAAATCGCATACCTGCATGGGGAAGTTGGGGTTTCACCAAATCAACTACGATCAACGAAACAATCTCATGCTTCACAGAACAGACTTGCAATCACCCGTCTGGGCGTAGTCACCTAGGACATGGGGATGGAGGAAGCCGATGACACGATGGAAGTTGGTGGTCTGTATCTTGTACACGCTGACCCTTGTTGCTTGCGCCTCCAAAACTCGCACATATGAAAAGACGGTATCGGCTTCGCTGCCGGTAGACTCGCGTACAGCTCTTAGTCGGGCGGCCAATCGGCTTGGGGACCCCAAAGACGGTCGGTCGGGCGTTAAGCTGATCAGTGACGGCGAAGAAGCTCTTGTCTCGCGGCTGTTGCTGGCTGCGGCGGCCGAGAGAACGATAGACGCGCAATACTACCTTCTGCACAACGATCCAACGGGTCACCTATTCGCTGCAAGTCTTTTGCAAGCGGCAGATCGGGGTGTTCGTGTCCGATTGTTGCTGGATGACATGGATACGTCCAGCTATGACGCGATGACTGCCGCGTTGGACAATCACAAGAATATTGAGATCAGGCTATTCAATCCGTTCTGGCGGGAACAAAGCCTTGTGATCGCAGGTCTGACAGATTTCAAACGCATCAATCGCAGAATGCACAACAAGTCCATGACGGCAGACAACGTGTTCACGATTGTGGGTGGGAGAAATATCGGTGCCGAATACTTTCTCGCACGGGAAGAAATGAACTACGCTGATCTGGATGTACTGGCCGCTGGCCCTGTTGTACGCGAGGTGTCGCGAAGCTTTGACTCATACTGGAACAGTGAGTTTGCCGTTCCGGCTCGCGTGGTTGTTGGAGAACCCCAGGAATTTGACCTAAGCGATGCGCGAAGCAGGTTGAATGAACTGGTCGAAGAAGCGAAGCAAACCCCGTACGGTGCTGCCCTCAGAAAGTCAGCACAAGAGAACTTTGCAGATGGGGCCTTATCTTTGGATTGGCTGCCTGCGAAACTTTATGCTGATCCGCCTTCAAAAGCCACCGGTCTCGAGAACTCAGGTCCCGTTCTTGCATCTCAATTGCTTCCGTATTTTGAGAATGCCAGCAGTGAAGTGAACATCGTGTCCGCCTATTTCGTTCCGCGCAACAAAGGTGTGCAATGGCTGACCGAACTGGAGAAACGTGGGGTCGACGTGAAGGTCGTAACCAATTCACTTGCATCTAATGACGTCGCTCCCGTTTACGCGCACTACGCCAAGAAACGCCGTGTACTTTTACGCGGAGGAGTAGAACTCTACGAGTTGCGACCGGACGCCTATCAGTTACAGCGCCGCGGTATTAACTGGGCTCAATCGAGGTCAGGTCTACACTCCAAGGCATTTGCAGTTGATGACCGATACTTGTTCGTAGGGTCGTTCAACTGGGACCCGCGATCTGTCAACATCAACACCGAGATGGGAGTTCTGATTGACTCACCAGCATTGACTGCACAGACCATGGGTGCCTTGGACCACGCGCTACCCGCATACACATATAATGTGACGCTCGAGAAGGCTGGTCAGCTTAAATGGACGACACGAGATAGTGATGGCAACGTTATCGTTTATCTATCAGAGCCGACAGGATCGACATGGGATCACATAGTTGCTGGATTTCTAAGTATTTTACCAATTGGTTCACAGCTTTAGGCTTTTTGGCAGATAGCCGACGCTACCAGAAGACACCGGCTTGTAATACGGCAGCTTTGAGTCGAAAACGTCTGCTGATTGTTTCCAGCCTGTCATTTTGTTTATCCGATATCGAGAATTTGCAAAGTCCGCATTCTGCGCATTGATGTCATTCGGGCATTGCAAAGCATCGGTCAAAGTGGGCTCGAAGAAGACGTTCGCTGCACTTTTTATGAGTGTCTGCTATTCTTAGTTACCGGTCGTTCCGTCATGCTCGAACCTGAGGCTTTGAAGCGCCAGTTCCAATGATTAGTGTGGTATATTTAGTGGTATGCATTTTAATTTCTAAGACTTTATAAATTTTTAACAATAAGTTATATAAAATGTTAGGTTGCTCCTCGGTCCGCCATTTGGTGCTGAAAACATTGACGAAATTCCGATCAACGTTTTCCTGCCCCTGATCTGCCACTAAATTCGAAACGCTTGCCGGTTTACCCCTGCGATGCCGAGTGAGTCCGAATGTCGCACCCCACCCCCCGGCCTCACCCGGACGCCGCACGGTTTTGTTTATACCCCACGCATACCAAGCGCGGGGTATCTGGACTTTTTGACTGATAGGTCAGGTGAGATATGGCCACTCCCGCGCGGCTACAAACTCGTTACGCCGAGAGTACATCAGCTGCTTGGCCATTTGGCGCACTTAGCACGAAAGACCGCTTTGAAGTCCACGCAGACACCCGATCCATTCCGATGATTATCCGCAATGCGGAGATGCTGTTGAAAAAGTCGATGTGTAAGCGCGGCGGAAATAGCGGCTGAAGTCTTCCTGCTCGGCTCTTCACGCCGAGATTGGTCTGAGCTTTGCAAGTTTGCGGAGGTTCTGGACTGTTGCTGCGAGGTGGAACTCATCCTTGGCGCCGTTTGGTCCTCTAAGGCGGAGGCGGTCGAGGCCGATGATGCGTTTGAGGTGGGCGAAGAGCATCTCTACCTTCTTTCTGGCGTAGCTGGAGACGACATAGGCATCGGTCTTCGCGATATCCCGTGCTTTTTGGCGGGCGTCTTCATGCCTGGATCGGGCGATTTTCCGGGTCGCCTGGTTGGGCGTGCATCGGGGCTTCAGCGGACACGCCGCGCATTCCTGTTTCCGGGCGTAGTATTTCTTGAAGCCATCCTTGCCGAACGCCGGGCGCCCCTTTGAGATGTTCCGCCAGTACGGCTTCAGCTCCTTCCCGCCGGGACATTTGTAAGCATCGGTGTCCGGATCGTAGGTGAAGTCGGTGGCAGGAAACGCGCCGTCCTTGCGCTCGGACTTGTCGAAGACCGGGATGTGGGGTTCGATACCTTGCTCTTTCACAAGCCAGCCAAGCATCTCCGCCGCACCATAGGCCGTGTCTGCGGCCAGCAGCCATGGGTGCAGGTCGAAACGGTCTTGGGTTCTCACCAGCATGTCTCGCACGGCACCCACTTCCGCCTGACGTATCGGCGCAGTCGCTTCGACATCGACGATGATCGCATGGTCCAGATCGACCAGGTAGTTGGTGCTGTAGGCAAAGAAGGGCCTGTCGCCATTGGCTCCGGTCAACCGCGCGGCCGGGTCGGCGGGCGAGATCGCCTTCGGCTTTACCGGTGTCGCAGCGCCGAAGGCCGCATCATCGAGCGTATCAAGGTATTCCTGCGTCGCCCGGTTTGCAGCATCTGCTGCAGACCATTCCGAGAAGTCCACCTTCGTATAGCGGCTGGCATCAGCCTTGATGAGCGAAGCATCTGCTCCAAAGCTCTCGCCGCCGACCAGTCCCTCGGCAATGCAGCGCGCCAGCACCTGCTCGAACAGATGCCGGAAGAGGTTGCTGTCCCGGAAACGTCCATGTCGGTTCTTGGAAAAGGTGGAATGATCGGGCACCGGATCGGCCAGATCGAGGCGACAGAACCAGCGATACGCCAGATTCAGATGCACCTCTTCACACAGCCGCCGCTCTGACCGGATACCGAAGGCATAGCCCACAATCAGCATTCGGATCATCAGCTCGGGATCAACCGAGGGCCTGCCTGTTGAACTGTAGAACGGCGCGAGATGTCGGCGCATGTCAACAAGGTCTACAAACCGGTCGATCGCGCGCAAAAGGTGATCCGTCGGAACGTGATCCTCAATACTGAACTCGTAGAACAGCGCACCCTGCGCAACTTGCCTCGGTCCCATCATCAGCAACTCTCCTGCAACTCAAGAGAATTGAATCAGCAGCCAAAGCATCGCTCAAGCAGAGTTTTTCAACAGTATCCGGACATTGCGGACATTTACACAAAGGATTGTCTATCTCTCTGACGCAGGCTTAGCCCGGGCAGGTCACTCGGATTTTATGCTTGGAAGGACAGTAACACGCATACCCGGACGTAGTATGAAGTTTGGGTTGGACAGTTCCGCCCAGACTGTCAGGTTGCCGGTTGAATAGTCCACCCGTGACGAAACATTGTCCGGTTTGGTTGTTTTCGAATAAATCCAAGTTTCTGATATCTTCACCCGAAGCGTCACATTCTCGAGTAATTCCTTCGGCGAGCTCAGGTCGTCGATAGCCAATTGTTCTATGCGTTCCACATATGGAATATCGTAAGACAACCGTACCGGGTCCATTTGATCGATCCTGGCAAGGGGCGCACGGCCTTTTTCCACATATGCCCCGGGATTAACTTCAGATCGGCTGATAATTCCGCGGATTGGCGAGCGAATAAGTGTGTTTTCAAGGTCGGATTCTGCTGCCGTCAATTCGGCTTTGGCTTGCTCCAATAATGCATCGCCCAGAGCTAGCGCTACCTCGGCCTTGAGCAATTGAACTTCTGTGGCCGAACCGCGTTCCTTCAGTTTGCGAATTCGATCTAGGTCTTGGCGGGCCGAGTTCAGAGTGGCCTCGGCTCGGACGGTGTTGAGTCTCTTAGGGTCAGGACCCATTGATTTCCGCATTGCGGCGTGATTCACGGTTCGAAAAACGAGCGGTGACCATGTCTGATCTTTTCTGGCTGACGGATGCGCAGATGGCGCGTCTTGAGCCCTTCTTCCCCAAGTCTC
>NZ_JAEDOX010000014.1 GCF_017872555.1 Ruegeria sp. HKCCSA071 | reverse complement strand
ACAGGTGCCCGAAGGTCTTCCTGTCAGCCATCGCCCTCGCAGCACTCGTCATCTACTGGCTATGAGTCCTGACCCTAGGTCTTCAGGCTGCCGTGATGGACGAAATGAAGCACTCGGTCGAAGCGACGACGGACATGCACCTGTGCGTCTTTGACCGGAAAGTGTTGTGGAAGATCTACCAATCCAGCCCTGAACGCGGGTTTGATCTGACGTGGTTGGCGGCTGTTGAAGAGCATATGGTCGCCGAAGCGCTAACGTCTGTCGGTCAGCAAACCGCTTTGGAGCGGATATCATGGGCGTTGCTGCGCCTTTACAACCGTGCCTGTGCCGTTGGGCTTGCGGATGAGGCAGGCGTAGTGCCTTTGCCGTTCCGCCAACAGGACCTAGCGGATGCGATGGGATTGTCCCTGGTTCACACGAACAAAACACTTGCAAAATTGCGGAGCGACAACATTGCAGATTGGAGCGATGGTCGGTTGCAGTTGATGGATCGGGCAAAGATTACGGACTTGGCGGGAACCGACGCTGATCTTGAGAAGCGACCGCTAATCTGATTCCGAAGCGTGCGCATGTTTGCACGACTGGCCTAACCCCTTTGGAATAGTGCCTTAAAACGACAACCCTCTGAACAGTCTCAGAAAGAACAGTCTCGCATGACAACGGAATTCTTCAGTTTTGAACCTTACCACGTCGCTCTGACCGTAACAGGCGCCATCGTGATATTGGCAAGATGGCTTCCGCGGTTCATTTCTACACGTGAACCAGCTGCGGCACCGCTGTTGATCCTGTTTGGTATGTGCGCCTATTGGTTTGTTCCCGGCCTGCCTGCCGTTCCCGACCCCAGGATTGCGCCGCACCCTTGGGAGATTGCGAGCGAATTGACAGTCATTGTTGCCCTGTTCACCGCCGGTTTGCGGATCGACAATCTTGGACCGGCGCTGCGCTGGTTTCCGACCATGCGGATGCTGGCGATTGCGATGCCGTTGACGATTTTTGCAGTGGCTGTTCTCGGGGCAGGGGTCGCCGGGATGACCGTGGCTGGGGCTATTCTTCTGGGCGCGGTTCTTGCGCCGACCGACCCTGTGCTTGCTGGGGACGTGCAGGTCGGGCCGCCGCACGAGGGAGAAGAGCACCGGGTCCGGTTCACGCTGACAACCGAAGCTGCATTGAATGACGGGCTTGCTTTCCCGTTTGTCTATCTGGGTCTTCTGGTTGCGCTGCACGGGTTGAACCCCTCGGACTGGGTCATGGAATGGTTCCTGGTGGATGTGCTGTACCGGATCACGGTCGGTGTCCTGATGGGCGGAGCAGGCGGCTGGGTTCTGGGACAGGTACTTTTCCAGTTTCCGCGCCGATCCGCGCTTGCCGACACGGCCTCGGGGGTTTTGGCTCTTGCGGGTGTACTGCTGTGCTACGGCTCGACCGAGTTGGCAGAGGGGTATGGATTCATCTCGGTCGCGGTGATGGGGCTGGCACTGCGCCGTGTCGAAAGCCAACACCAGTTTCACAGGCGGTTGCATGACTTCTGCGAGAATATCGAACACGCGCTGACGGCGCTTTTGCTGGTCGCTCTTGGGTACGTTTTGCCTGTTCTGCTTGCCGATCTCCAATGGGTACATCTTTTTGTGACCTTGGCATTGGTTGCCGTAATCCGCCCTGTTGCCGGGTGGCTTTCGTTAATCGGAACCCATGTCAGAGGCAGGGACCGTGCCATCGTAGCGATATACGGCGTGCGCGGCATCGGCTCGATCTACTACCTGTGTTACGCTGGTCGGCATGTCGAATTTGCGAATGAAATCCAGATATGGTCACTGGTCGGGCTGGTGATCCTAGTGTCAACGGTGTTGCATGGGTTCACAGTGGCGCGCGCGATGGAAGGCATTCGCAGCAATACGGCTCATTGAAGCTCGGGGACGTTCTGCTGACGCCCTGTCGGCAAAGCGGTGCGGAAAAGCAGGAAGGTTAGAGAATATGGCCCGGATAACGAAACTCCTGCAGGATATGCGCGCAAGCTATTGGTTCGTTCCCGGCCTGATGATGGTGGTGGCCTTCCTCCTGGCGGTTGGAATCGAAGCATTGGACCGCCATTTTTCGAACCTGTACACGCCCATGCTGCGGGACTGGATGACCACGCAATCCGATGCTGTCCGGTCGCTGTTGTCGGTCATTGCACAATCGGTAATCACCGTAACCGGGGTCCTGTTTTCCATGACTGTTGTCGCGGTATCGTTCGCGTCCTCCAATTTCGGTCCGCGCCTGATTGGCAATTTCATGCGTGATCGTGGTACCCAGATCAGTCTTGGGGTATTGATTTCTACCTTTGTTTTTGCACTGGCGACGCTGCGATCGGTGCAGGATTTCGGTGCTGACGGGCTGACGTTCGTGCCGCTTCTGTCCCTTGTTCTCGCACTGGTCATGACGTTCGCATCGGTGATCGTGATGATCTATTTCATTCACCACGTACCCGAGATGATAAATCTCGAGAACCTTTGCCATAAACTCGGCTCCAAACTGCAGTCACAGCTCATCGAGTTGTGTCAGGCAAATGGTTCAGCCTCCTTGGGCGATGAGATTGAGTCTGACTGGATGAAAGAAACAGAAGGTCAGGATCCCAAACCGATATTCCTTAAGACAGCCGGTTACGTCCAAGCTGTAGATTTCAACCAAATCACTAAAACAGCCGCTAAAAACGACCTGAATATCGAAGTTATAGCAGTGCCGGGTCAATTTGTTCACCCGCAACGCCCAGCCCTGAAAGTCTATCCAGAGGAACCGCTATCTGAGTCGACGGAGGCGCAGCTTCGGGCTTGTTTCGCGACCGGAGCGGGAAAAACCGACACTCAGAACGTCATGTTCGTGGCGCAGCAACTGGTCGAGATCATCGCCCGCGCTTTGTCTCCGAGTGTGAACGACCCCTACACTGCCTGCACGTGTCTGAACTGGCTGCATGCGTCGCTTCAGGAACTCGCGGTGTCAGAAACAGTAGCCATAGCGCGGTGCCCTTCGCATCACGTAAAAATTCCGCCGGTCACGTTCCATCAGCTGCTTCACATCACCCACGTCGACAGTCGCCAATACATCTTGGGCGACATAATGGTAAAGCGACATGCAGAGATGTTGTTGCAGGAACTGGCGCGACAGCTTCCTCCGGGGCCTCGGTTTGATGCGGTCAAGCATGAATTGGACACATTGCAGCAAGACCACCAATGACAGATGGCCCCGGTGTCACTCCTTCGGTGCCTGCTGCTCGACGGGCAATGCACCTTTGAATGTCAAAATGCGATAGGGGAATGGAATTTCGATCTCGGTATTATCGGGAGCGATGCCGCGACAAGACTTTGATAATACTCGTGTAACTGTTGTGTCAGTGTGTCGCTGCCTATCCACTAGGGTCAGGATTCATAACCAATAGATGACGGTTGCTGCGAGCGCGGTAGCGGAAAGGAATACTTTGGGGCATCGGTCATAGCGGGTTGCGACCCGCCTCCAGTCCTTGAGCCTGCCGAACATGATCTCGATCCTGTTGCGGCGTTTGTACCTGCGCTTATCGTATTTGACCGGGGTCTTGCGTTGCTTACGGCCGGGAATGAAGGCGCGTATCCCTTTGTCTTTTAACGCTTCTCGAAACCAGTCGGCGTCATAGCCGCGATCTCCGAGCAGCCAGTCGACTTTTGGGATGCTGCTGAACAACGCCCGCGCGCCGATGTAGTCGCTTCTGTGGTTGCCGCCCAAAGTGCAAGGAGTTTTTGACTCTTAAGGTGCGTGATCGAGTGCGAACTTCTGTAAGGCCTCTTTTGGCGGCATTCCCAGAAGCCGCGGGCCGGGATGGTGATCAGCGGATCAGGTCCAAATCTAACTTTCGAGCTTTGTACTCGCAGCGACTAACTGGTTTCCCTGATCCAGATCTGTTCGATCGTTGCGCCCATTCATGTCATTGTCTTCTCACACTCCCGTGGTACCGGTCCTCGCAGTCTTACATGAGCATCATGCCGCGCCTGCAAGTTCCGGATCAATGTAGTCTTCGTGTTTCGTGAGCATTGCCCAGATTTGCCGCGCCATTTTGTTGGCCAGTGCGATCGCGACCAGCATCTTGGGCTTGCGCGCCAACATACGTGACAGCCAGCTACCCTCAGCAACCGAGCGCATTCCAAGCCAATTCAGTCGCGACATTGCGCCAATGATCAGAAGGCGTCGGATATCTGCCTGGCCTGCCTTGGTCATACGTCCCAGGCGCTCCTTGCCTCCGGAGGAGTGCTGCTTCGGGACAAGACCCAGCCACGCAGCAAAGTCACGCCCAGTTTTGAACTGGGACATGTCAGGTCCGAATGCCTCTACCGCGATGGCTGTGATCGGACCGACACCCGGCATGGTCTGGAGCCGACGAGCTCTGTCCGACTGGGACGCCAGAGTTGAAAGCTTCTTGTTCCTTTCAAGAATACGAGCTGTTTTCTCGGCAATTTGCGCTAGTAGTTCCTTGCATTCCTCTCGGGTCAGCGTTGGCATATCCGCGGATTCATCCTCCAAAAGTGACCCAGCCCCCTGAAATCAGGCCACTGAGGTGTTAGTAATCCGTCCAAGCAAAGAATGGACTATGAAACGCAGATTTTGTGACGAACAGATCATTGGTGTGATCAAGGAATATGAGGCAGGGGTTAAAGCTCAGGAGCTGTGCCGGAAATACGGGATCAGTGATGCCACGTTCTATAAATACAAAGCGAAGTTTGGCGGGATGAACGTGTCAGATGCAAAGAAGCTGCGGGCGTTGGAGGACGAGAACAATCGCTTGAAGCGCATGCTCGCGGACGCGATGCTTGATAATGCAGCTCTGAAGGATCTGGCGACAAAAAATTACTAACGCCTGATGTAAAACGCAGGGCTGTGTCGGACGTCATGGACCGGCATGGTTTGTCTGAGCGTCGGGCGTGTGAGCTGGCTGATCTGCACCGGTCAGTCTTTCAGTATCAGAAGCAGGATCGGGGTAATGAGGTCCTGCGCAAACGACTGCACGAAATGGCGAATGAACGGCGTCGGTTTGGATATCGCCGTTTGGGCATTCTGCTTGCCAGAGAGGGTTTTGAGGTGAACCACAAGAAACTGTTCAGGCTCTATCGCGAGGAAGGGCTGGCGGTGCGCCGCAGGCGGTCACGCAAGCGGGCTTTGGGCACGCGCAGGCCTATTCTTGTGCCAGATCGTGCCAATCAAAGATGGTCGCTCGACTTCGTATCGGATGCCTTTGAAGATGGGCAGAGGTTCCGTGTGCTATGTATCGTGGACGATTGCACCCGGGAGGCACTGGCAACAGTCGTAGATCGTTCGTTGTCCGGTGCGCGGATGACCCGTGAACTGGATGATCTGATCCGCAGGCGTGGCAAGCCGGACATGATTGTCAGGACAATGGAACGGAAATGACATCTCACGCCGTTCTCCGATGGTGCCAAGATACTGGTGTTGGCTGGCATTACATCGCACCAGGCAAGCCAATGCAAAACGCGTTCGTGGAAAGCTTTAATGGCCGTCTGAGAGATGAGTGCCTGAATGAACATATCTTCGGTAACCTGGCCGAAGCCCGAAAGATCATCGAAAACTGGAGGATCGATTTCAATACACAGCGACCGCACACTTCTCTCGGCGGACTGGCACCAGCCGTTTACGCTAATCTTAACCGTACCGCCCGGCCTGCTTCGCTTGAGCTACGCAACCGCTCCGCTCAGCAGGCCTTGACCACAACCTAATCACGAGAAAGAAACGGGAACGGATTCTACATCCGATCGGCCCGGATCAAGGGGCCGAGTCAGTGAATATAACTCTCAGGGCACCTCGAGATCATAGAAGTGTGCGGCGGTTTCTCTGAAAACCGCCGATTGTGCTTCAGCCGGTACCAAATCACGGTAAGCCTGTACCAGCGATGCATAATTGCCATAGAGCTTGTCGACCGGGAAATTCGAACCAAACATGACCCTCTCGGGTCCGAATTGTTCAAGGCAAATCTCCACGATCGGGCGAATGCTGTCAGGCGTCCAGTTGTGATCGAACATGCCCAGGCCTGAGAGTTTGCACGAGACATGCGGCAGATCGGACAGCGCACGCAGTCTTTGAGCCCAGCTTTTCAGGCCCGCGCGGGTACGGTCATGTGGTGATCCGGCATGGCATAGAGCGACTCGTGTATTCGAGGCTTGCGCAAGAATTCGGGTAGTTTTTCCGATCAATTCGGGAATGTGCTGGAGATCAAAGCTGAGATCGCGCCGTCCAGCCTCCTTCAGTCCATCCAGAAATCGCGGATCATCCAGCAGAGAATTTGTGCCCGTCTGCGCGTCCTCTCCGGGTGCGCGCCCGACGATCTGGCGCACACCGCGTACAGTTGGAAGGGCCTGAAACGTATCAAGCTGGGCGGGTAGGTCAGCCGAGGTCAGGTCACAGAACACAACCTGCGCCATTGGCCAGTCTGGATTGGTATCGGCGACAGCTTGAACCCACCGGGCTTCGTCCAGACCGTTTTTGGCTCCCACCTGGATATGGATCGAGGCACCGACTCCGCAGGGCGCGGCTTCGGACCGGAACTCGCGCAGCAGGTAATTCCGTTGAATCGGCGTCGGGTCGCCAAAGAACCTTTCCACCCCGCGCGCCATCAGCCAGGGGTAGTTCACGGCTTCAAGGTCCCAAAGGTGGTGATGGGCGTCGATCCAGCCGGTCATGTTCGCGGTACTTTCGCCATGCGCCCCAATATATCGACGCCCTGTTGCTTCCAGAAATGCAGCAGATCGATGAAGATCCAGTTCTCCGCCAGTTTGTCTCCTTCGCGTCGATAGATGTCGATCACGCGGAATTCACCGGCCTTGTCGGTGGCGGGCATGCCCATGAACCCGCCGGTCGGTCGCGCCGTGAAATTCGGCCAGCCAAAAAAGCCGCCATAGTGGCCTTCAGCCATGCGGCAGATGTGTTTGGTCTTTGAACGGTCCGTGAAGGATGCGCGGAACGGGCCTGAGTGCTGCTTTGCATAGCGCTCGATCGTATAGGTCGCACCGATCCCGGCAGGGCCCCACCAGATCATGTCTTCGCTCCATGTCTGGCGCAATTCTTCCTCAAGGCTCAGGCCGCTGTTCCATTGGCCGAGATCGGAAATCATAGCATTGATCGTGCCGAGAGTTTTCTCGCCTTCTTCGGCAGGCTGCGGGTTGAACATCAACCCGTCATGCGTCATCGGTCCGGGTTGCACCAGGTGGGCTGCGGTTTGGGGCGGGAAGGGCTGCAACCCGACTTGCATCATGAAATGCGGGATGTCGAAATACATCGCCGTCTCGGCGATCTTGCCATTCTCGATCCTGTTGAACTCACAATAGCGCAAAAACGCCATCTTGCCCGTAGGGGCGATGCCCAGCCACGCATTGTCGAACAGGCCCATAAGGTGCCCCATTGAAACAACCCAGACCGAGGTGAATCCGTCCATCTCGTTTTTTCCGGCCATGAACACGTCCATCCGGCGCTGCATATTCCCTAGGCTTTGCTTCAGGGGATGCCAGAATGCCTGCGCTACGTCATGGGTGCCCCGAAGCTCATCAAACGGGTGGAAACCGCGCCAGAGGTAGTCTTCTGCGCAGAACTCAGACAACGTGTTAGCGATATCCGATTCTTTTACGCTGCTGAGCGCCGAGTAGTAATCCAAGATGATCGCTTTTTGGATTTCATAGGACATTATTACTTTCTTTCAGTTCTTTGGTCGCTGTCATGGGGCGAATTGCGAAGAAGATGAAGTCGACGTTTGCACACGCATGCAAAAAAAACTTGCCAGATGTTTCTTTTGTTGTCTATGGTTTTGCAAGCGTATGCACGATGCGTGCAGCAGGGAGGACAGAATGGCCGAAATTCAACTTCGCAATGTTGGAAAGCGTTGGGGATCGTTTGTTGGAGTTGACAATTTTGACCTGACAATAGCCGACAAGGAATTTCTGGTGCTTCTTGGGCCGTCAGGTTGCGGAAAGACCACGACAATGCGCATGATTGCTGGTCTCGAGGACGCGTCTGAGGGGGATATCCTGATCGATGGCGCGCGAGTAAATGACATGGAGCCCAAAGACCGCGATGTCGCGATGGTGTTCCAGTCATACGCGCTCTATCCGAATATGAATGTATATGAGAACATTCGCTTCCCGCTGAAAGTTCGCGGTATTGACCCTGCTACCCATGACGAAAAAGTGCGGCGCGCTTCGGCGATGGTCGAGCTGGATGACTTCCTGCACCGCAAACCGGCGGAACTGTCTGGCGGTCAGCGTCAGAGGGTTGCCCTGGCTCGTGCCATTGTGCGCGAGCCGAACGTGTTCCTGATGGACGAGCCACTATCCAACCTTGACGCAAAACTGCGCGTTTCCACCCGCGCGCAGATCAAGAACCTGAGCCACGAATTGGCGGTCACCACGATCTATGTGACCCACGACCAGATCGAGGCAATGACCTTGGCTGATCGGGTGGTGATCATGAAACAAGGTGTGGTTCAGCAGGTTGGCTCCCCAACCGATATTTACGATGAACCTGCAAATACATTTGTGGCCAGCTTCATCGGCAACCCGGCAATGAACCTTGTCGATGGCGAGGTTCAGGGTGGCGTGTTCCGCGCCCAAAGCACAGAGGTGCACGGGTTGAACGCGCCGGACGGTCCTATCACGCTGGGGTTTCGCGCCGAGGACGCAAATGTTGTGGAATGTGGCGGCGAGATCAACGCGCCGATCTATACGCAAGAGCTGTTGGGCGACAGCACCATGGTTTCGGTTCGGATCGGTGGTGCGCTGGTCTCGGTCAAGGCCGACAAAACCTATCGGGCCGAAATCGACGATCAGGTCTCGATTCATATCCATACTGATCACTGCCATCTGTTTGATGCGAAAACCGGGGCTCGCCTGGAAGGCTGAGAACCGCAAACAACACCCGTTGGGACGGGGTAATCTGGGTGCAGACTTCGAAGATGCACCATCCATCTAGGGAGGAATATTGATGTTTCTGAAGAAAATTGCATTGGCCGGCTCGGTAGCCGCCTTTGCCGCAAGCGCGGGATATGCCTGCGAAATCGGCGCACGTGTCAACATAGTCGGCAATGAATTTGCGGCCATCCAGGCCGTCGCAGCCGGAGCGAAGGAATGCACCGGGGCGTCGGTAGAATCCAACCTGACATCCGAGCACCAGACCATCAACGTGGCTGGCCTGTCGGGCAATCCGTCGGAATACACGACCGCAATCATCGCCAATAGTTCGGTTGTGGCACTGATGAACGAAGACGTTATTCGTCCGCTCAATGATCTGGTGGAAAAGTATGGTCAGGACCTGCAGCCTGGGCAGCTGATCAAGATTGGCGACAACATCATGGCTATCGCCTTCATGGCGAACGCGCAGCATCTGATGTACCGCAAGGACATCCTTGAGCAAGCCGGTGTGGAAGTCCCGACTACCTATGAGGAAATGCTCGAGGTGGCCGAGGCCATTCGTGCGCAGGGTATTATGCAAAACCCGGTTGGTGGAGCCTATGCATCGGGTTGGAACCTGGCGCAGGAATTCAACAATATGTTCCTTGGTTATGGCGGCAGCCATTTTAAACCCGGTACGGCCGAACCCAACGTGAATTCTGAGGCCGGTGTCAACGCCCTGAATATGATGAAGGCTTTGTCGGAATACATGAATCCCGACTTCCTGACTCATGACTCCAACGCCACCAATGCCGAATACCGTGCTGGCAACGTTGCAATCATGAATATGTGGGGTTCGCGCGCATCGCAGCAAACCACCACCGAAGGTGTGTTGCAGGAGGTAATAGACGGCCATGCGATTGGCGCGCCGCTGACAGTTGGTGGCGGAGATATCCCTGCAACGACCCTGTGGTGGGACGGTTGGACTGTCGGAAAGAACATCTCAGATGAAGAGGCCGAGGCCACATTCATTGCAATGAAACATGGCATCCGTCCTGACATGCTGAACGATGAAACCACGCCGTTGGCGGTCTGGCTGATTGAAGGCTACCAGCCGGGAAAAGATGCCGAGGGCGTGTTTGCTGCGGCCAAAATGGGCACGCCACCGTATCCGATGTTGCCGTACATGGGGCTCATGCACAGCGCACTTGGCAACGAACTTGCTGATTTCATGCAGGGCAAGGAAAGCGCGGAACAAGCGTTGGCTGATGTAGAAGCCGCCTATCGTGCCGCCGCCATCGAGCAAGGCTATCTGCAATAAGAAGCCTATTGCGCGGGTGCCTTTGATAACCGCCCGCGCAATCCCACTGACACGAGGATTGCAACATGCGCCATAAGACATTCCTTTGGTTCTTCCTGCCCACAGGACTCGCGATGCTGCTGTTCATTGCAATGCCAATTGTCTCGGTGGTGACTCAATCGATCTTCGCGCCCCACCCGGCCGTTCTGTTAGAGGTCGAAAACTGTACCCCGCTTATCGGATGCACAACTGAGACCACTGTTGATCAAGAGGCCACCGCGGCGCTTCGCGCCGAGAAACCTCTGGGCCGGTTTGTGGGACTGGACATTTACTTTAACCGAGGCCATCTGGCGATACAGGAAATTGGTCAAATCTGGGCCGCGAATGAAACATGGGGCGGCTTCTTCACCGAGCTTGGTAATCTGCCCTTCTACCGGGCGATGGCATTCACGCTGACCTTCGTTGCTGTCGTGACACCGCTCACAATTGTATTGGGGCTGGTGATTGCGCTGGCGGTAAACTCCCTGCACAGGCAACTCAAAGGTCTGATGATCTTTTTCTCTCTTCTGCCCATGATCGTGACCCCGCTGATCGGCTCGCTCATCCTGTTTTGGATGATTGACAGTCGCGGGGTGATCGGCAACGCCCTCGTATATCTTGCTGGAGATCCGGATTTCAGCCTGAAAGCATCAACAGGGCTGATGTGGGTAGCGCTGATGGTCTATGGTGTTTGGCACGCTGCGCCTTTTGCCTTTGTCGTGTTCTATGCTGGCCTGCAAACCTTGCCCCAAGACCAGATTGAGGCCGCCCAGATAGACGGGGCGACGCGCTGGCAGCAGGTCAAATTCGTGGTTGTTCCCCATCTCATGCCCCTGGTCACATTTGTTGCACTGATCCAGTTGATGGACAATTTCAAGGTGTTTGAACCTATCATCGGCTTCAGTGCACAAGCGCATGCGCAATCACTCAGCACCTTCATCTTCTACGATCTCGGTGGCGAGACTCGGCAACTGTCTTCCGCTGCTGCTACCTCGGTGATGACGATTTTCGGGGTCGCAATTCTTCTGTCGCCTGTGCTTGTCCGCACCTGGCGCGATTTCAAAGGAGCAAGATAATATGGCCAGCCGCGCGCAAAGAATGCCTACAAGCCTTCGGATCGCCTCATCCCTGTTTGTGCTCCTATGGTTTATCCTGGCCGCCTTTCCGTTCCTCTGGACGGTTTGGGGGTCGTTCAAGGTCGAGCTGGATTTCTTCTCGATCGCTGACTGGACCAACGCCCTGACCGGTGCCCGAACCGAAGCGGTTTATGGCTCGCCGTTCACCACCACCGGATATGAGGGCGCATGGATTCAGGAAGAGTTCTGGCGCAATGTTCTGAACACCGGGATCGTCTGTTTCTTTGTTGTTACCATCTCACTGACTATCGGGACGTTAGGGGGCTATGCCCTTTCGCGGTCTACTTACAACTACACATTCTGGCTTTTGATCACGGCGTTGATTTTCCGTGCAATGCCGCCAATCACTCTGGTCTCAGGTTATCTGTTACCCTTCTTTGAATGGAATGTTTGGGGAATTCTTCCAACCACCATTATCGTGCTCGTGGCGATCAACCAGCCTTTCACTCTTTGGATGCTGCATTCCTTCTTCAAGAACATCCCGAGCGAGTTGGATGAAAGTGCCAAGGTCGACGGATGCAACCAGTTTCAGGCTTTCCGACGTGTGATCATTCCGGTGATGTGGCCAGGCGTCATCACGACCGGGCTGTTCTCCTTCCTTCTGGCCTATAACGACTTTGCCGTGGGGGCGATGCTGCTGTCTGAAAGCAACCGTACTATGGTGCCTGCCATTGCCGCGTTTCTCGGTACAACGCAAACCGAGGGCAACGTGATGTTCGCTGTTGCAGCCGTGGTTTCTGCCACTGTTCCACTGTTCATCCTGGTGATGTTCTTCCAGCGCCAGATCGTCGGCGGCCTGACTGCAGGGGCGGTGAAAGGCTGACACGAATGGGCCCCACGCATCCTCAGTCCGTATCTGCCCATGCGCATGCAGCCAGCCTGAACTTGGCTGCGCGCCGGGCGCGGCGGCCAGGGCGAATTCCCTTTGCCTTGATGCGCGCGGGGCCTCGTGCCCGCACAGCATCAACGCAAATTGGAATCCGTTTGAAAAAGGACAGCGGCATGAACGCACGCTCAAACCGCCCCGCCATGGGCATCGCTACCGAAACCACGTTTGAAAACAAACAGCTTTATCGTCAGTTTCTCGAAAGCTTTGACAAGGGCCTCGGCGAGACCATGGAGACGGCCGCCAGCGAGATCTTCGCCGCAACGGCCACTACCGAAGCGAGCCATCCGATCAATGCAGCCCCTGATGGCAACGGCTACATCAGCTCTGTCATCTTACCGATTTCAGAGGCATTCGAGGGGCTCACCCGTCAGAACTATGTGGTCACAGGTGGCGAATACCTGGGAAGCGAGTGGGTCACCTCGACCGGGTATTTCCACGGTCATTTCAAGCGACCGCTTTGTGGTATTCCACCCAGCGGCAAACTGGCATTTCTGCGATTTGGTGAATTCCACCGAATGGAAGATGGCAAGATCGTCGAATCCTATGTCTTCCTCGGCTTTGCCGAGTTGATCATCGCGCTTGGCCTCTGGCCGCTGGAACTGCAGGGCTATGAAGGTGTCGTGCCAGGTCCGGCAACGCATGACGGCATCGTCATTGGGCCTTCAGACCCAGCGCAGTCACGCTCCACAGCAGATCTGGTCGAGGACATGCTAAAACAGCTAACGACTGAGGACCAAAGCTGGCGGCCTTATTGGGATGACCGAATGGTGTGGTACGGTCCCGGCGGGCTGGGATCCTATGCCACGGTCGATGCCTTCGCCGAATTCCAATCCCCCTTCGAGGACACGTTCGAAGGCTGGGGCGACGGCAAGGACGCAGGCGTCACCGGCGTCGGTTCGAATTGCAAGGTCGGGGATGGCGACTATGCATTCCTGTGCGGCTGGCCGCAGATCACCGGCGTCCACGTCAAACCCTTCCTGGGCCTGGAGCCAACGGGAAAGCGCGTTTTTATGCGTGACTGCGACTGGTGGCGCTGCGCAGACGGCAAGATCATCGAGAACTGGTGCATGCTCGATATTCCACATCTGCTGTTGCAACTGGGTTACGACCTTTTTGCCCAAATTTCTGAACAGACCCAATGAGCTGTTCCGCCAGACATAACGCCATTGCGCGCCACCCGGCGCTCAACCGGATGCCAAGGGATTTTCTGACGGCCGACCAACCGTCCCCGTCCAGACAGAAAACCCCTTGGTATCCATAAAAGGAAAAGACACATGAAGGGCTCCCGCCCCGAACAGGCCGTGCTGACACGTGACACGGACATGAGAAAAACCGACGAGACCCGCGCCGTGATCGAGGGGATGGTCGATGGTTTGAACGATCACCGCATCGACGATATCGGCGAATTCTTCGCAGAAGGGTTTCGCTGGATCGGCAACCGGGGCTGCGGCACCAAAACTGGGCTCAAGGAGTTTCAGGAAAACTGGCAACGCCCGTTTCAGGCGGCGTTCTCGGACAAGACCTGCATTGATGAGGCCCGGCTTTATATGGGCGAATGGGCTGCGGCCTTTGGCCGCCAGGAGGCAACCCACTCGGGCGAGTTTCTGGGCATCGCGCCCACCGGCAAGCGGGTCGAGATCCGATACATGGATTTCTGGAAAGTCGTCGATGGCAAGATCGTTGACAACTGGGTGAACGTCGATTTCGCCCACGTCGCCGCGCAGCTTGGCGTTGATCTGTTCAACGGCGAAGGCTGGGAAGCATTTGACCGGGGAGAAAAAACTCCACCCCGGCCCGAAAACTGAGGATAGAGACAATGGCTATTGAATACCTGAAACGCGGCAAACCTGAAGCTGATCGGGCGGAAGATGATGCCAAAACCCGAGCTGTTGTCGAAGCAACGCTGGCTGATATCGAAACCCGCGGCGATACCGCAGTGCGCGAGCTGTCTGAGAAGTTCGACAATTACTCGCCGGAAAGCTTCCGCCTGAGCCAGGATCAGATCGACGAGTTGATCAACTCGCTGACTGAACGCGAACTGGCCGATATCAAATTCGCGCAGAAGCAGGTGACGAACTTTGCGCAGGCACAACGCGACTCGATGCTGGATATCGAGGTTGAAACTCTGCCAGGAGTGATCCTTGGTCACAAGAACATCCCTGTTCAGTCAGTGGGATGCTATGTCCCCGGTGGCAAATTCCCGATGGTGGCTTCGGCGCATATGTCAGTGGCAACTGCCAAGGTCGCCGGTGTTCCGCGCATCATAGCTTGTACCCCACCCTTCCAGGGCAAACCCAATGCGGCCGTGATCGCGGCCATGTATTTGGGTGGCGCACATGAAATCTATGTCATGGGTGGTATCCAGGCCATCGGTGCCATGGCGATAGGGACTGAGACCATTGATCCGGTTCACATGCTGGTTGGCCCCGGCAACGCCTTTGTGGCCGAAGCCAAGCGCCAACTGTTTGGCCGGGTGGGCATCGACCTGTTCGCGGGACCGACCGAGACGATGGTCATCGCCGATGAAACTGCTGCGGACGCCGAGCTTTGTGCGACCGATCTGCTGGGTCAGGCGGAACATGGCTATAACAGCCCCTGCGTACTGGTCACCAACTCACGCAAATTGGCTGAAGACACACTGAGCGAGATCGACCGTATCCTCGGGATCCTACCCACCGCCGGCACTGCCAAGGTCAGTTGGGAGGAGTACGGCGAGGTCATCGTCTGCGACACCTATGACGAGATGCTTCAAGTGGCCGATGACATCGCGTCCGAGCACGTTCAGGTCATGACAGATCGCGACGACTGGTTCCTGGAAAACATGACTTGTTACGGTGCGCTGTTCCTTGGTCCACGCACCAACGTGGCCAACGGCGACAAGGTGATCGGAACCAATCATACACTGCCGACCAAAAAGGCCGGGCGCTATACCGGCGGGCTCTGGGTCGGCAAATTCATGAAAACCCATAGCTATCAGAAAGTCGTCACTGATGAGGCAGCGGCGATGATCGGCGAATACGGCTCACGTCTGTGTATGCTGGAAGGCTTTGTCGGCCATGCCGAACAATGCAACATCCGTGTCCGGCGTTATGGGGGCATCAACGTGCCCTATGGTGAAGGCGCACCATATCGCGAGACGGCCGATGCGACTTCGTAAGCGTGACGAATCTTGCACAGGGATTCGACCGGGGCCCTACAGAATTTTTTGGATAAGAAGTTAAAATAATGCGAGATTTCGCAATGGATACTCACTCTACCCACAAGGCCCTGATCGCGCCCCTGCGCGAGGCCATGTATAAATTCGACGAAGCTGAGGTACGAGCGGCGCTGGAGGCGGTGATCGCGCCCGATGCCGCCCTCCACATGTTGTATCCATTCGGAGATCTGACCTGCCCGCAGGAACTCTATGACATCTGTTATGCGCCACTTCTGAAATCCATGCCCGATCTTGAGCGTCGCGACTGGATCGTCATGGGTGGTCGGACAGAACAGGGCAACGATTGGGTTGGCTGCGGCGGCCACTACTTCGGCACCTTCGTCGCCCCCTGGCTGGACATCCCGCCGACCGGGCATCTGACCCACATGCGGTTCCACGAATTCTACCGCTTCGAAAATGGCAAGGTTGTCGAGATCCAGACACTCTGGGACGTTCCCGAAGTCATGATGCAGGCGAATGCCTGGCCAATGGCCCCGTCTCTGGGGCTGGAGTTCTGCATTCCCGGCCCGGCGACTCTGGATGGCGTTGTGTCCGGACCGTGGGATGAGGTGAAGTCTCTGGCCTCGTGCAATCATATCGTCGACATGCTGAAACATCTTGAGAAACACCCCAGCCAGGGTGGGCCCGAAGTGATGGAGATGGAGCGGTTCTGGCATCCGCGCATGAACTGGTACGGCCCCGCAGGGATCGGGACAGCGCGCGGTATCGCGGGATTCCGCAACTGGCACCAGATTCCCTTCCTCAACGGAATGCCCGATCGTGGTCTGTATGCCGACGAGATCACCTTTCACTTTTTTGGTGATGGGGACTACGCCGCTGTGACCGGCTGGCCGAACATGATCCAGACCGTCACCCATGACGGCTGGATGGGGATTGCGCCTTCGGGCAAACGGATCACTTTGAAGTCACTTGATTTCTGGCGTCTGGAAGGTGGGCTGATCCGCGAGAATTGGGTGTTGGTCGATTTGCTGGATGTGTATCGGCAATTGGGCGTAGATGTTTTTGCCCGACTGCGTGAGTTCAATAAGGCACGTGTACCGGGCACCATCCCATTCCCGGTCGGCGAGGTCTGATATGCCGCATTTTCCCAGCACCCCCAGTTTCGACCTGAGCGGCAAGCGAGCTTTGGTCGCCGGAGCCTCGTCGGGCATAGGCATGGCCTGCGCTGTGGCGCTGGCGGAACATGGTGCTGAGGTCACTTTGGCGGCGCGCCGTGCTGGTGCGCTTCAGGATATTGTAAAAGATATGTCGGCGCAGGGATGGTCTGCCAGAGTTCTGGAACTGGATGTTTCGGACGTGGCGGCAACCGCTGAAGCCGTGGCGCAAAATGGGCCGTTCGATATTCTGCTGAACTCAGCCGGGCTTGCCCGACACAGCAAGGCCGTGGAAACACAGCCGGAAGATTTCGATGCGGTGATAGGCGTCAATGTCAAAGGTGCTTATTTCCTGACCCAGGCTGTTGCCAAAGGCCTTCTCGACGCTGGCCGCCCCGGTTCGCTGATCAATATCTCTAGCCAGATGGGCCATGTTGGTGGTCGCGAACGCGCGGTTTATTGTGCGTCGAAATTCGCGGTCGAAGGCTTCACCAAGGCGATGGCGCTTGAGTTCGGACCGTCAAAGATCCGGGTTAACACGATTTGCCCCACCTTCATTCTGACGGATCTGACAAAATCGACTTTCGACGACCCGGACAAGCGGGCCTGGATTCTGGACAAGATTAAACTGGGTCGCCCCGGAGAGGTTGAAGACATCATGGGGGCGGTGGTTTATCTGGCCTCGGATGCATCGTCGCTGGTGACGGGCACGGCATTGATGGTTGACGGAGGTTGGACGGCAGACTGATGGCGACACAAAAAGTTACATCACTGGAAGTTGCCCGTCTCGCCGGGGTCAGCCAATCTGCGGTCAGCCGTGTGTTCACCCCCGGCGCGTCTGCGTCAAAAAAAACTGTTGAGAAGGTGCGCAAAGCGGCCAAGGAACTGGGATATCGCCCGAACGTACTGGCCCGCGCTGTAGTGTCCGGGAAAAGCCGGATCATTGGGCTTGTCGTGGCCTATCTGAACAACCAGTTCTATCCCGAGGCGCTGGAGAAGCTGACAAACACGTTACAGGAACGTGGATACCACGTGCTGATATTCATGGCCTCGCATGAATCTGGAAACATCGACAATGTGGTCGAGGAAATACTCGACTTTCAGGTCGAAGGGATCATCGCCGCTTCGGTGGCTTTGTCCTCAGATTTGTCAGACCGCTGCCGAACGGCCGGTATACCGATGGTATTGTTCAATCGGGCACAAGACGACACGGCGATGTCGTCAGTTACATCTGACAACGTTGCCGGTGGTCGAAAAGCCGCCGAGTTCCTGTTGGCAGCTGGGCACCAAAAGATCGGATATATCGCCGGGTGGGAAGGAGCTTCGACCCAGCGTGACCGCGAAACAGGGTTTGTTGCGACCTTGCAGAAAGCCGGGGTTACGCTGCACGCCCGCGAAGTAGGAAACTTTTCGACGAAAGAAGCCCGGCAAGCCACGCTGCGGATGTTCGAAGCCGATCCGCCTGATGCGGTGTTTGTCGCCAACGATCACATGGCCGTTTCCGTGATGGACACGCTGCGGTTCGAATTGGGGCTGAATGTTCCGGGCGACGTTTCGGTCATCGGGTATGACGATGTCACTGTCGCCTCATGGCCAGCCTACAACCTGACCACCATCCGACAGCCCGCCAATCGCATGGTCACCGAAACTGTCGATATTCTGCTCGGCAAGATCGAGGACCCCGATGCCGGCCCGCGTCGGGTCGAGATTGACGGACCGCTAATTGTACGCGGCTCCGCCCGCATACCTGAAGGATGGAAGACATGAAGGGATTTGATCCCAAGTTCAAAGATTTCCCCGACTACATAATCGGGATTACCAAGGAAATCTGGGAAGATCGTGGCATTGCCACACTGCACGACTATTATGCCACGGACATCGTCGTACGTTCACCTGGGTCGGTGGTTGTCGGAAACCAGAATGTCATTGCTGCCACTATGGCAACTCTGGCAGAATTCCCTGATCGAACGCTGTTGGGTGAGGATGTAATCTGGTCGGGAACGCCGGAAGAGGGCATGCTGTCGTCGCATCGCCTTTTGTCCACAGCGACCCATCTGGGTGACGGTGTGTATGGCAAGGCGACCGGCAAGAAGCTTGTCTACCGCATTCTGGCCGACTGCCACGCCATCAACAACCAGATCAACGATGAGTGGCTCATCCGCGACCAGAGCGCGATCGTGCAGCAGATGGGTTGGGACCCCAAGGAATACGCCCGCGATCTGATCGCGCGCGAAGGTGGGCCAGAAGCCTGCGTGCAACCTTTCACGCTCGCGAACGATCAGCCCGGCCCATATAAAGGCCGTGGCAATGACAATGAATGGGGCCAAAAATACGCGGATATCCTGACCCGGATCATGAATGCCGATATGAGGGTGATCGAGGCTGAATACGACCGGGCTGTTCTGTCAGAATATCCCGGCGGCAAGACCGGCCACAGTTGGGGGCCGGTTGATCGGTTCTGGATGGGCCTGCGTGCGGCGTTCCCACGTGCCGAATTCAAGGTCCACCACCAGATCGGCCGTGACGACCCGATGATGCCGCCGCGCGCCGCGATCCGCTGGTCTTTGCATGGCACGCATGACGGCTGGGGCGTGTTCGGCGTGCCCACAGGGGCCGAGGTCTTTGTGCTGGGCATCAGCCAGGCCGAGTTCGGTCCATGGGGACTGCGCAAGGAATACACCTTGTTTGACGAAACCTCGATCTGGAAACAGATTCTGCTGAAAACCGGCGATCTCTAGAATGTCGCACCGTATCTCAAATCTGGATGCCGGGCAGGCGTTGCGGCGGTTCCACGCCCATCGCGCCAGCCTGCGTGCCCGACGACTGAACAATCGTCCGCCGGGTGGTTTGGTTTGATCCGATCAAACCCAAATCAAAAGGAGAAAAGATATGAGTACCATCGAAAGCCGCATCGTCCGTTATGGCGAACTGAAGCCTTGTAAAACCGCGTTCATCGACGCGCACACGCCGGGCTCGGACCAGAAGGAGAACTTTACAATCATTGGCGGTGGGGTCAGCGAAAGCCCGGATCAACACGTCCACATCACCGACAAGATCGGGTTCAACATCGGCGCAGCGGGGCAACCGCCGAAATGCCGCAACTCGCTGCACAGCCACACCACCGCCGAGGTGTTCTTTGTTGCTAAAGGTCGATGGCGGTTCTTCTGGGGTCGTTATGGCACGGCAGGTGAGTTCATCGCTGAAGAAGGCGACATCTTCAACATCCCGACCGGGATCTTCCGCGGCTTCGAGAATGTCGGCCAGGACTATGGCATGATCATGTCGATGCTGGGTGGCGACGATGCCGGTGGCGGCGTGACCTGGGCTCCGCAAGTCATTCAGGATGCGCAGGCCCATGGCCTGATGTTGGGCAATAACGGCGTCTTGTACGATAGCAAAAAGGGCGAGGAACTGCCACACAATGTGCAGCCGATGCCGCTACTGACCGAGGAAGAACTGAAAGCCTTCCCCGAGGTTCCCGTTGATGCAGTGATCGGCAAATACGTCGCTCGCTACTGGGACCTGATGGCGCTGGCAGCGGACAAACCTGCGGTTGTGATCGGTGAAAATGGCCTGATCAAAGACAAGCCCGGTTTCGAGGTTGATTTTATGACGCGCGGTTCGGCCGTGGCTGAACAGGCTAAGGCGGACAAACCCGTTGTTCTGATGCCGGCGAGCGGCCATTGGCGCATCAAGATCAATGAGGTCGAGGTTACCCTGTCCAACGGCGATACCGCTCTGGTTCTGCCCGGTGAAAGCTACAGCGCTGAACCGTCTATGACCGGGCAAGCGGGTCTGTACCGGATCACCGCAACCGACGACCCTGCTGGGGCCACTTGGACAGGAGCATAACGCCGATATTACACGTCTCGGCTTCAATCGGGGCGCGCGCAGCACATCCATCGCCGGCTTTCCGGCCCGGCGATGGACCTAGATTTGAATGGAGATTCTAACATGACCCGCGTTTCAACCACCCATGTGGGAAGTCTGCCACGAAATCAGGAGGTCGTTGACTTCATCTTTGCTCGCGAGCGAGAGGAACCGTTCGATCAGGCTGCATTTGACGCCTGCATGACAGCGGCCGTGTCCGAGACCGTGCGGAAACAAGTCAAGGCTGGGGTAGATATCGTCTCGGACGGTGAGACCTCAAAGATCTCTTACGCCACTTACGTCAAGGACCGCTATACCGGCTTTGCGGGTGACAGCCCGCGCAATGCGCCCGCAGACCTCAAGATGTTTCCCGGTTTTCTGAAACGTCTGGCAGATGATGGCGGCACGCCCCAATATGCGCGACCCATGTGCGTTGGCGAGGTGCGCTCAAAAGGGCAAGGTGAGCTGCAGAAGGACATCGACAACCTCAAGGCTGCCATGGTCGAACACGGGGTCGGGCGCGGTTTTATGAACGCAGCTAGCCCTGGGGTGATTTCTCTGTTTCTGCAGAATGACTTCTATCCGACGCGCGAGGCCTATCTGGCCGCGCTGGCCGACGCGATGAAGGAAGAATATGAAACCATCGTTGGTGCGGGTCTGGATTTGCAGCTGGATTGCCCGGATCTGGCCCTGTCGCGCCATATGCTGTTCACCGATCTGTCCGACGACGAGTTCGTGAAAATCGCCAACATGCATGTTGAGGCATTGAACCACGCATTGCAAAATGTCCCGGCTGACAAAGTGCGTGTCCATATTTGCTGGGGCAATTACGAGGGGCCACATTGCTGCGACATCGGCATGGACAAGGTGTTTTCGACGCTGATGTCGACCAAATCGCGCTTCGTGCTTTTTGAAACCTCTAACCCGCGACACGCGCATGAATGGACGGTGTTCCGTGACCGCAAGGGGGAAATTCCGGATGACAAGGTTCTTGTGCCCGGTGTGGTGGACACCACGACGAATTTTGTCGAACACCCCGAACTGATTGCTCAGCGTACCGAGCGGTTTACGAACATCGTTGGAAATGAGCGTGTAATCGCCGGATCAGATTGCGGCTTTGGCACCTTTGCCGGCTTTGGTGCAGTAGATCCGGATATCGCCTATGCCAAGTTGGGCGCGCTTGCCGAAGGGGCTGCCCTGGTCAAATGACGCCGCTTATCCTCCTGCCCGGCATGATGTGCGATGCGCGGTTGTTCACTCCGCAGATCGATGCTTTGTCAGGCAAGTACCCGATCCTGTGCGCACCAATCGGAGGCCATGAAACGATGCAGGCGCTGGCCGCCGATGTTTTGGCCTATGCGCCCGAACGCTTTGCTCTGGTGGGACTCTCGATGGGCGGTATCGTGGCGATGGAAATTCTGCGGCAGACCCCGGACCGTGTGGCTGGTCTGGCGTTGATGGACACGAACCCACTTGCTGAACTGGACGAGGTCAAAGCCAGGCGCGGCCCTCAGATCGATGCGGTCGGACGTGGCAACCTGCGCAAAGTCATGGCCGAAGAGATGAAACCGAACTACCTGGCGGACGGTCCGCGTCGCGCCGCCATTCTAGATTTGTGCATGGACATGGCCATGGATCTTGGGCCGGACGTTTTCGTCAATCAATCCAAAGCTCTGCGTGATCGCCCTGACCAGAGCAACACTCTGCGCAACTTCACCGGCGCAGCACTCATTCTCTGTGGGCGCGACGACGCCCTGTGCCCCGTCTCAAGGCATGAGTTGATGCACGATCTGATGCCACAGAGCCGATTGGAAATCATAGAAAACGCCGGCCACCTGCCGACATTGGAACAACCGCAACAAACAACGGCGGCCCTGACCCGCTGGCTGGAGATGATATGAACCAATCCCTTCTGGACCTGCTGAAAAAGGTCGACACTCCGACTGTTTGTAACGCAATCGAAGTGGCGCAGGGCAAACGCGGATTCAATGAATTCACCCGGGGCACGATGTTATGCTCTGATCCCGATGCGGGAGCGATGGTGGGGTATGCCCGTACCGCGAAGATTGCCGCCGTGAACCCGCCGTCAGAACCGCCTGAGGAGATCCGACAACGTCGGATGGACTATTACAGGCATATGGCAACTGGGAGCGGCCCGGCTGTCACCGTGGTTGAGGATTTGGATTATCCTGATTGCATCGGCGCCTATTGGGGCGAGATCAATACGACGGTCCACAAAGGTTTTGGCATAAATGGTGCGCTGACCAACGGCGTGATGAGGGACCTCGGCGACCTGCCGGATGGATTCCCGGTGGTTGCCGGGTCTGTCGGGCCAAGCCACGGATTTGTGCACGTAAAAGAGATTGGCACACCGGTGACAGTCTTCGGCCTTGTAATCAAGGATGGCGATCTCGTGCACGCGGACCGGCATGGCGCGCTGGTGATCCCGCCTGAAGTCGTGGGCAATCTTGAACAGGCGATCATCAGGTTGCTTGAAACCGAAAAATTGGTTCTGAATCCCGCCCGCGCAGCAGGGTTCGATTTCGACGCCTTCGAAAAAGCATGGGCGGCGTTTGAAGCCTCTCGGACTTAAACTTGCGATCTGTATTCCCCGGTTCTGATGGAGTGGACATCCCCTGATCTCTCATCTTGTTGGTTTTGGAGATGGAAACCATCAGAACCAGATCAACATCCTTCAAATGCGCTGATGTCTGATGCATGTCAGCCTCCGTTTCAGGCGTTTTGAGATGCAAGTCCGGCGGATACTGTGGTGAATAAAAATTCCCTGGCAAGTCCGGCTACACAAAGCGGTCGCTCTTATGTCATGGTTGGTTCAAACACCACAAGCGATCAAGAGGACCGCGATGGCGCAGGCGGAAACCACCGATGAAAAAGCGATCCTGTCGCAGGATCCGCATAAGGTTCGGGACAGTGGTGAGAAGAATCTGGAAACCGCAATCGGACGCGAAATTAGGGCGTTGCGATTGCAGCAGGGGATCACGATAGCCGAATTATCCGCTCTGACTGGCCTGTCGATCAGCATGCTGTCCAAAATCGAGAACGGGGCGACCTCACCGTCGCTGACCACGCTGCAATCTTTAGCAGATGCGCTTAGCACGCCGATTACCTCTTTTTTTCGCCGCTATGAAGAAACCCGAAACGCAGTGCATACCAAAGCGGGTGAGGGGGCCGAAACCGAGCGAGCGGGCACACGGGCCGGGCATCAGTATAACCTTCTGGGCCATCTTGGGGCCAATGCCAGTGGTGTGGTGGTCGAGCCCTATCTGATCACTCTAACCGAGGAATCTGACCGGTTCCCGACATTCCAGCATGATGGGATTGAGATGCTTTATATGCTCGAAGGTGAGGTGGATTATCGCCACGGCGACAGCATTTATGCCCTGAAGCCCGGCGACACGCTTTTCTTTGATGCCGACGCGCCGCACGGGCCAGAAGTTCTGGTGAAGCTGCCAGCGAAATACCTGTCGATCATTTCTTATCCGCAGACCAGCTAAGTCTTGCTTATTGTTTTTCGAGCCGGGCGGCCATCGGTCCTGGCGGTTGACGGATGTGAGTGTCTCGCGCGATAGTTTCCCCACATGAATATTTATTTCTTATAGTTGCTTTTCTCGCCTTGCGCTGTTAGCGTCGGGCTCGATGAAGTTTCATAGGGCAAAAGCTGATGTGTGGAATTGTCGGCCTGTTTCTCAAGGACAAGACATTGGAGCCCGAGCTGGGCTCGATGCTGACGGATATGCTGGTCACAATGACCGACCGGGGCCCGGATAGCGCTGGGATCGCAATCTATGGGGCCGAGTCCGCCGGGGCCGCGAAGCTGACAGTGCAGTCGGACAAGCCTGAGGAGGACTTCGCCGCGCTTGCCGCTGATCTGGGGGCGGCGATCGAGGCGCAGGTTACTCTGCAGGCCAACGACACGCATGCGATTCTGGAACTGGACAGCACGAAGGTGGAACAGGCCCGCCAAGTGGTGCGCGATTTGCGTCCCGGTCTGCGCGTGATGTCAGCCGGTGCCGCGATTGAGATCTACAAAGAGGTCGGCCTGCCCAAAGACGTGGCAGATCGCTTCAACCTGTCGACCATGGGCGGCAGCCACGGGATCGGTCATACGCGCATGGCAACGGAATCCGCTGTGACCACGGAAGGCGCGCACCCGTTCAACACCGGCGCGGATCAGTGTTTGGTTCACAATGGATCGCTGTCGAACCACAATGCACTGCGCCGCAAGCTCAAGCGCGAAGGCGTGCGGGTTGAGTCGATGAACGACACCGAAGTGGGCGCGGCGTACCTGACCTGGAAGATGCAGAACGGCGCGACTCTGGGTGAGGCGCTGGAAAGCAGCTTGGAGGATCTCGACGGGTTCTTCACATTCGTGGTCGGCACCAAGGATGGGTTCGGCGTGGTGCGCGATCCCATCGCTTGCAAACCTGCGGTTATGGCCGAGACTGATCAATACGTGGCCTTTGGCAGCGAATACCGGGCGCTAGTAAACCTGCCCGGTATCGAAGACGCCCGCGTCTGGGAGCCCGAGCCCGCCACTGTCTATTTCTGGAGCCACTGAGATGCAGACCTATGATGTTGCGGAAAACGGCCTGCGGGGTTTGAATGCGGCCCTTCAGGCGCAAAGCGACGAAACGAACCAAACCAGTTGGGAAGTGCAGAATCCAAAAGGCAGCCACGCGATTGCCGTGGGTTTGGACGCACCGATTGAAGTGACCGTCAAAGGCTCGACCGGGTACTATTGCGCAGGGATGAACCAACAGGCGACCATCCGGGTTGAGGGCTCGGTCGGGCCGGGAGTGGCCGAAAACATGATGTCTGGCACCGTTGTCGTGGAAGGCGACGCCAGCCAATATGCGGGCGCGACCGGGCATGGTGGGCTTCTGGTGATCAAAGGCAATGCCAGCTCGCGCTGCGGGATTTCGATGAAAGGCATCGACATCGTTGTGCATGGCAATATCGGCCATATGTCCGCGTTCATGGCACAAGCAGGCAATTTGGTTGTGTGCGGCGATGCAGGCGATGCGCTTGGAGACTCGCTGTACGAAGCACGGCTGTTTGTGCGTGGCTCGGTCAAGAGCCTGGGCGCGGATTGCATCGAGAAAGAGATGCGGCCTGAGCATATCGAAATCCTGACCGACCTGCTGGAACGCGCGGGCTCGGACGCCAAGCCCGAAGAGTTCAAGCGCTATGGCTCGGCGCGTCAGCTCTATAACTTCGACGTCGACAACGCAGCCGCTTACTGAGGATGAAGGGTATGAAAGACACGGATCAGACCATCCCCCGCACCTTGCCGATTCAGTCGGCGACCTTTACAAATCCGATCAACGCGGAAATCCGACGGGCGGCGGCCACAGGTATCTACGACATTCGTGGTGGCGGTGCGAAACGCAAGGTGCCGCATTTCGACGATCTGCTGTTTCTGGGGGCGTCCGTCTCGCGTTATCCGCTGGAAGGGTACCGTGAACGGTGCGAAACCTCGGTGACGCTCGGTACACGTTTTGCCAAAAAGCCGATTGAGCTGGATATCCCTATCACGATCGCGGGTATGAGCTTTGGTGCATTGTCCGGTCCGGCAAAAGAGGCTCTGGGCCGGGGCGCTTCGATGGCTGGTACGTCAACGACCACCGGTGACGGTGGCATGACACCCGAAGAGCGCGGGCATTCTTCGAAGCTGGTCTATCAGTATTTGCCGTCGCGCTATGGCATGAACCCCAATGATCTGCGCAAGGCGGATGCGATTGAGATCGTCGTAGGGCAGGGGGCCAAACCCGGCGGCGGCGGCATGCTGCTGGGTCAGAAGATCAGCGACCGCGTGGCTGAAATGCGTACCTTGCCCAAAGGGATTGACCAGCGTTCGGCCTGTCGTCACCCGGACTGGACCGGGCCGGATGATCTGGAGATCAAGATCCTCGAACTGCGTGAGATCACCGGCTGGCAGGTGCCGATCTATGTGAAGGTCGGCGCGACGCGGCCCTATTATGACACTGCGCTGGCGGTGAAAGCCGGGGCCGATGTCGTGGTGATGGACGGGATGCAGGGCGGCACCGCTGCCACGCAGGACGTGTTCATCGAACATGTCGGCATTCCGACGCTGGCCTGTATCCGCCCTGCTGTTCAGGCGTTGCAGGACCTGGGTGTGCACCGCGAGGTGCAACTGGTGATCTCGGGCGGTATCCGCACCGGGGCCGATGTGGCCAAGGCGATGGCATTGGGCGCGGACGCGGTGGCCATCGGTACGGCTGCACTGATCGCTTTGGGCGACAATGACCCGAAATGGGAGGCCGAGTATCAGAAGCTGGGCACCACAACCGGGGCCTATGACGATTGGCACGAAGGGAAGGACCCTGCGGGCATCACCACGCAGAATCCGGAACTGGCTGCGCGTCTGGATCCGGTCGAGGCCGGTCGTCGCCTGCGCAACTATCTGAAGGTGATGACCTTGGAGGCGCAGACCATCGCACGCGCCTGCGGTCACAATCACCTGCACAATCTGGAGCCCGAGGACCTCTGCGCCTTGACGATGGAGGCGGCTGCGATGGCCAAAGTGCCGTTGGCGGGCACCGATTGGTATCCGGGCAAAGCCGTGTTCTGAACTGCAAACAATACGAAGGCGCGGCCCAAAAAGGGCGGCGCCTTTATTCTTTGAACCAACTGGGAAAGGGAAGGTGACCATGACAACAGATCTGGCAGCTTTCGCCAAGGAAAAAGGCGTCAAGTATTTCATGATTTCGTTCACCGATCTGTTCGGTGGGCAGCGGGCCAAATTGGTTCCTGCGCAAGCGATTGCCGACATGCAAGAGGAAGGGGCGGGTTTCGCGGGCTTCGCCACCTATCTCGACATGACCCCGGCGCATCCCGACATGCTGGCTGTGCCTGACCCGTCTTCGGTCATCCAACTGCCGTGGAAACCCGAGGTCGCCTGGGTTGCGGGCAATTGCGTTATGGAAGGCAAGGACGTCGCCCAGGCCCCGCGCAATGTTCTGCGACGCCTGATTGGCGAGGCTGCCGAGATGGGGATGCATGTCAAAACCGGTATCGAGGCTGAATTCTTCCTGCTGACCCCCGATGGCGAGCAGATCAGTGATCCATTCGATACGGCTGAGAAGCCCTGTTATGACCAGCAGGCGGTGATGCGCCGCTATGATGTGGTGCGTGAGATCTGCGATTACATGCTTGATTTCGGCTGGGGCCCGTACCAGAACGACCACGAGGACGCCAACGGCCAGTTCGAGATGAACTGGGAGTTTGATGATGTTCTGAAGACCGCCGACAAACACTCCTTCTTCAAGTTCATGACCAAATCGGTGGCCGAGAAGCACGGCTTCCGCGCTACTTTTATGCCTAAGCCGGTCGAAGGTCTGACGGGCAATGGCTGCCATGCCCATATCTCGGTTTGGGATGCGCCCGGTGCGGATGCCGCAACCAATGTGTTTGCCGGTAAAGGTGACGGTCCAACGGGCGAGGTTGGCCTGAGCGAGAAGGGTAAGCATTTCCTCGGCGGGATCATGAAGCACGCCAGTGCGCTGGCGGCGATCACCAACCCGACCGTGAACTCCTACAAACGCATCAATGCACCGCGCACGATGTCAGGTGCGACGTGGGCTCCGAATACCGTAACATGGACGGGCAACAACCGCACACATATGGTCCGCGTCCCTGGACCGGGGCGGTTCGAACTGCGTCTGGCCGATGGTGCGACAAACCCCTACCTGCTGCAGGCCGTGATCATCGCGGCGGGCCTGTCGGGTATCCGCTCAAAGGCGGATCCGGGCCGGCGCTATGACATCGACATGTACGCCGAGGGCCACACGGTCAAAGACGCGCCCAAGCTGCCGTTGAACATGCTGGATGCGCTGCGCGAATACGACAAAGATGCCGGGCTAAAAGCGGCTCTGGGCGAGGAATTCTCGGCCGCTTACCTGAAGATGAAGTATCAGGAGTGGAATTCGTTTGTCAGCCATTTCTCGCGATGGGAAAAAGAGCATACGCTGGATATCTAAACACGTTGTCAAGATTGCGGGAATAGACTTGGAACCGGTTCTAATGCGAAGTTTCGGTTGGGTGAATCCAATTACCTGATACGCATCATCATCGAAACAAACTAGACCCCAGCCGGGTTCTCCACATCCCTTCCCAAGGCAGCGAGGTCTGAGTATCGGTCGCCGATCCGGTGGTGCGGGCGACCACGGGTTGATGCCCCCAGAGCCACAACAAGTTCATCCACATCCGGCGCGTCGTAAATCGAGAACTGTACTGTAAGGTAATGCGACCGCCGCCCGGTATCATGTTTGTCCATCAGCGGGATCTGAATTTGGGTGTTCGCGGGCCCTCGCGTGTTTGTGAAACCGAGATAGCTTTTTGCACCCACTGCCTCACGATAATAATTTCCGTACTGCAGGGTGTGAATAAGCGCGGAGGCATGTTCAATCTCACAACTTGTCCCTGCGATACAGGCTTTTCCGTAGGCTTCTATCGCATCGCCCGACCCTGCCAGAGCGATCAGCCTCTTGGTGAGCATCTCTCCCAGAACCGGCGCCATGCGCTGAATCTCTGGCGAAAGATCATCGACAAAGCCACGTTCTGCCCAAGGGTTTCTGACCACCGCTGCGACGCCGATCATGCGCAACACGGGTTCCGAAGGTCGGCCTCCTTCTGTGTGAATATCCTCATCAAAGGTGACGACTTTGCGCAATTCGGGGATCATATTACTTCTCCTGTCAAACGTGATAGCTGTGGTGCCCGGTCGGTGTGTGTACGACGCCTTCGACTTCAGTTCCGTGGTAGAAACCAAATGTACCGTGGCTGTTTTCCTTTGCGTAACGGCGCAACATCGAATTTTCAGCCCCGTCGCGTACGCGTTCCAGCGGCAAGTCGCCGAGATCAAAGTACTGCATGCCGTCAGGGGGCTGCCCATGAACGCTTCCGTGGTAGATGATCCGCTGCGTCCCGCTTTTGGATATTCGATAAACCGCATAAGGATGCGCCAGCTCTACAATCAATTCTCGGTTTGACAGATCAGTGATCAGCCCATCTGCAGAATTGTTATTTGCAGGAGCAACCGGCACTGAAATGTGCCCGCTTTTGTCAACGGAGAGTAGGACCCGATCTTCGTTGGCCAGTACCGCTCCGACGGTCACACCACCTGCAGTGGCGGCCTCTGTCAGGGCACTGTTGAGCCCCAAATCGAAATAGGCACCGCGAAAGTAGCCCAGCGGATGTCCCTCGCGCGTTTCGAAATCCTCCACGCGGCCGATCAGGATCAGATGGTCACCAGCATCGACCAAACGGTGTCGGGCACAGCTGAACCGGGCGAGCGCGCCGTCTATCGTGGGCATGTTGCGCGCGTCAGGTTGCCAGGCTGCAATGTCGAATTTCTTGGCTGATTGAGACGCGAAAAGGCCCGAGATTTCTTTTTGGTCGTCCGCCAGGACGTTGACCGTGAAATGATCCGCCTGCAGGAAGGTTTCAAAGGACAAGGCCTGCTTACCGACACAAACCAGGAGTAGAGGTGGGTCAAGAGAAACGGAGGTAAATGAGTTCGCCGTGAATCCGCGCGGAGTCCCGTCCGGCTGCCGGGTAGTGACCACTGTCACACCGGTGGCAAAGCGCCCGAAGGCGTCGCGCAGCGCCTTCCCGACTAAGGGTTCCGTCGACTCCGGTGGGGTCAATCCTTCCAGAATGCTATTGTGCTCACCTAGCGCAGGAGGGGTCGTCAGTGCACCTTGGCGGTGCCGACCGAACCGCAACGGGTTTGCTGCCACGGTCCAAGGTTCATGTCCCGCATCCGGATGCGGGACCTTCGCCAGCATGCCGCGGCTGGCTACATGAGGGTCAGCCGTGATGTCCGAGATAGTGTTCATCGGGCCGAACGGGACGTGGCCACCCAGTGTTGCCGTCAATTGCTCCTTAGTCCGTTGTCGGGTCCAATCGCTTACGATTTTGTTGACTTCGGAAGCATGGTTGGCCCGGGCCGCCCTTGTGGAGAAGCGGTCATCTTGTCCAAGCGACGGTTGCCCCATCAGCCGTGTCAAAAGCTGCCAAAACGCATCGTCGACAATTCCAAGCGCGATGTGGCCATCGGCTGCCGGGTAGAGGCCAAACGGGGAAAGGAATGGATGCCCGTTGCCTTCCGGTCCGGGCGCCTTTCCTGTCACGTCATGCAAATACACCATTCGTTCGCAAAGCGAGATCATGGCATCATACATGGCCACATCCACAAACTGCCCTTTGCCAGTCGCTTCGGCCTCGCGCAGGGCCGCCATGATACCGAAAGCCATCATCATGCCGGTGAATATGTCACCCACCCCGGGTCCGGTCTTGGTGGGTGTGTCAGCATTCGGTCCGGTGACGGACATCAGACCGCCCATGGCCTGCGCAACCACATCGTACGAAGGCCAGTTGGCATAGGGGCTTTGGCCTGTGCGCGGGTCGCCAAAGCCACGGATCGCGGCATAGACGAGCCGGGGGTTGTCGGCAGCAAGGCTTTCATAAGACAGGCCAAGGCGATCCATTACGCCCGGGCGGAAATTCTCGACGATGACATCCGCCGTTGCCGCAAGTTCTCGAAAAGTCGCGCAGCCCTCCGGCGATTTCAGATCAAGCTGCACGCTTTTCTTGCCGCGGTTCAGACTTACAAAGTAGCCGGCCCAGGCATGATCCGGATCGTCTTGACGGAACGGTCCGTTGCCGCGGCTGGTGTCGCCATGCTTGCTTTCGATCTTGATCACCTCGGCCCCGTGATCCGCCAAATGCATTGTACAATAGGGACCTGAAAGCATCCGGCTCAAATCCAACACACGCAGGCCTTTGAGGATTTGGGTGCTCATGGCTTCAGATCCAGATTGTTGAGAAAGCTGCGGAGTGGCTTGTTCACAGCGTCCGGGTCTTCGGCAAGTGCCATATGCCGCAGTCCCGGGAGGATAAGTGCACTGCCCCCCGCAATCTCGCTTGCGATGGCATTCGCCATCTCTGGCCCGTTGCCGAAATCCTCATCACCCGTAATCACCAGCGCAGGGCAAGAAATTGGCGGGCTTGGCGCAACAATTTCGTCGATACCATCGGCCAGCACGCGATAGATGGTGTGGTAAGTTGCTTTGTCATTGGCCATGACCCAGTCACGAACCGTGTTCATCATACGAGGGTTGGACTGACGAAGCGCCTCGGTGAACCATCGGTCCAGCGCGGCTTCGACCGTTGCTTTTGGTCCGTCCAGCCGTGCCTGTTCTACCCGTTTCAAAATTGCCTCTTGTGCAGCATCGGTCCGTTTATGTGGGGAATGCAGGATCACCAGAGCTGAAACCCGTTGTGGCACATCCTGGGCAAACCGACGCGCGATCATGCCACCCAACGAGAACCCTGCGATAACCGCGCTTTGGATGGCGCAGTGGTCCAGCAAGCTCTCTAGCTGGCGTGAAAACATTGAAAGGCTGGGGCGTTCGGGTGGCGGGGCACTTTGCCCATGACCATATAGATCATAGGTGAGAACGCGAAAGCGATCAGACAGTGCAGGGATCGTCCATTGCCAGCAATCCTGGTTCAGGCCCAGCCCATGGATCATTACCACAACAGGCGCACCTTCTGGTCCTGTCATTTTGAAATGGGTTCCGTCTGGTGTTATGCCCATCAGGATTGGTCCTTGAGGGGGCGATAGGCTACGACTTCGACCTCAACGCGGGCATCCACCAGAAGATCGCTGACCACAGCCGACCGGGTTGGAGGCTCAACTGGAAAATACTCGGCGTAGACGGCGTTAAATCCCGGGAAATCGTCGCGCTCCCGCAGCCAGACCATGGCCTTGATGACATCGTCGCGGGTGCAGCCTGCCTTGGCTAGTGTCTTGGTGATGTCGTCCAAAACTGCGCGGGTCTGCTCTTCGACGGTGCCATCGGTCATAGGCACGCCGTCTCGCATAGGAATTTGCCCTGTCAGAAAAACGAAATCACCTGCCCGAATGGCGCGGGACAGCGACAGAACCCGTCCGCCAATTTCCAGTGGACCTCCGATAACCTGCTTTTTGCTACCCATTTCCAAGCCTCCCTTTGGAACAGCCTGCACCCATGATCGGATGCGAGACCCGGATTTTTCGACAGACTGCGTCGTATTTTCATAACCCTGAGGCGCGAAAGCAGACATGAATAGGGAGGCAACAATCAGGGGGGAGGCACGCCATGGCTGATGTCAAAAACTATCAGATGCTGATTGATGGCGACTGGGTCGACGCTGCGGATGGCGGTACTTTTGACAGCGTCAACCCAGCCAATGGTGAGGTCTGGAGCCGTGTTCCAGAGGCAACTGAGGATGATATCAACCGCGCAGTCACCGCGGCGCACACTGCTTTTAGCAGCGGCCCCTGGGCGCGGATGACACCGACCGAGCGCGGCAAATGCCTGCGCAAGCTGGGCGATCTTCTGGCGGATCATTCCGAAGAGCTGGGACGAACTGAATCCATCGACACCGGCAAGATGCTCAAGGAAACGCGTTGGCAAGCCAAGTACATTGCCGAGTTTTTCCACTTTTTTGCTGGGTGTGCGGATAAGGTAAGCGGCCAGACACTGCCCATCGACAAACCTGACATGTTTGTCTTTACCAAGCGCGAACCTCTGGGCGTGGTTGCTGCCGTGGTGCCCTGGAATTCGCAATTGTTCCTTGTAGCGGTCAAGATCGGCCCGGCATTGGCTGCCGGGAATACGGTTGTTCTAAAAGCATCCGAACATGCCAGCGCGGCCATGCTGGAGTTTGGGCGACTTGTCGAAATGGCCGGTATCCCGCCTGGTGTGGTCAACATCGTAACGGGTCATGGTGAGCCCTGTGGACGGGCTTTGACCGGGCATCCACTGGTGGCGCGCGTCTCTTTTACCGGTGGCCCAAATGCCGCGCGCCATGTATTGGAAAACGTCAAACGCAACTTTGCCGAGGTCTCATTGGAACTGGGCGGCAAGTCGCCCTTCATTGTTTTTGATGACGCCAATATCGAAAGTGCAGTCAATGCCTCGATTGCCGGTATCTTTGGCGCGACAGGGCAAAGCTGCGTCGCCGGATCGCGGCTCTACTTGCACGAGGACATCGCGGATGAGTTTCTCGACAGGATGGTGGCGCAGGCGCAGCAGATCCTCATTGGCGATCCACTGGCCGAGGAAACTCAGATGGGGCCGCTTTGCACCCCTGGACAGTTGGACCACATCCAACGCGAGGTTGCCTTCGCTCAGGAAGAGGGCGGCACAGTTCTGGTGGGGGGCAAGCAGCCGGAAGGCAAAGCAGGGCTATATTTCGAGCCAACCATCATCGACTGCCCACGGCAGGATCTGCGTATCGTCGATACAGAGCTTTTCGGCCCTGTACTTTGCGTCCAGCGTTTTAAGACCGAATCTGAGGTGCTGGAACTGGCCAACGATACCGAACATGGGCTGGCGGCGGGCATCTTTACCACCGACGGCGCGCGATCCTTGCGCATGGCAAATGCGGTGCGTGCCGGCATCGTCTGGGTGAACACCTACCGTGTTGTGTCGCCGATAGCGGAGTTTGGTGGCGTTAAAGGATCAGGCTATGGCCGCGAAAGCGGGTTCCAGGCGATCTACGATTACACCCGGCCCAAGACGGTCTGGATGAACACATCGGATGAGCCGATGGCGAACCCGTTTGTAATGCGCTGAGGGAGGTGAGCATGAAATTCCAACTTGCCGTAAACATGGAGCGGATCGACAACAGTCTTGATATGAAAGACGTCGCGCGCCACACATTGGAGATGGTGCAAATCGCCGAGGATGGCGGTTTCGATATCGTTTGGGCTGCTGAGCATCACGCGCTGGAAATGACGATTGCGCCCAACCCGTTCCAACTGCTGACTTGGTGGTCATCCGAGACCAGCCGGATCCGGCTTGGTACGGCGGTGGCGACCGCTGCGTACTGGCACCCGATTAACCTGGCCGGTGAAGCCGCGATGCTGGATCTTTTAAGCGGCGGTCGGTTGGAGTTTGGTATCGGGTCAGGTGCCTATCAGCGCGAGTTCGATCGCATGAAGCCGGGCCTCAAGCAATCTGATGCGTGGCGCTATATGCAAGAGATGCTGCCCACGGTGCGCGAGTTGTGGAAGGGCGATTATGCGCATGAAGGCGAATATTGGCAATTCCCGACATCAACCTCGGTGCCCAAACCATTGCAAGCAGAGGTTCCGGTTTGGGTCGCGGCGCGCTCGCCGATCACCTATGACTACGCCATGCGTGAACGCTGCCACGTGAATTGCTGGCCTTTCACCCGCCCGTTCGCTGAGGCCGAGCTGTACAAAAAGCAACTCGATGAGGCGATTGAAAAAGCGGATAATGGCTGGGTGCCACGTTTTGCGCTGATGCGCCATTCCTGCGTTTACGACAATGCGGCCGATGGCGAAAACGCGATGAAGGCGGTGCGACGATTGCTGAGCCAGTTCGAAAACCTCTATCGCAATTTGGGCGATGTCAAAGATGGTTTTCCTGCTTCCATTCCGCTGGATCAGTTGGAGGGCCGGGAACAGTATGATCCCTTGATGCTGGAAGAAAACCTAATGTTCGGTTCACCTGAGTGTGTGATTGGAAAGCTCAAGAAATATCAGGGGCTCGGTGTGAACGAGTTCATCTACTATGCCTCGATGGGGCTTGATCACGCGGCGCAGCAGCGATCCTTGCGCATGTTCTGCGACGAGGTCATGCCGGAATTCAAGGAGGACTGAAGCAATGGCAGAAGGGGTCAAAACACACCGCGACGGCCACGTTCTGGAAATCACACTAGAGCGGGGCAAAGTAAACGCCATCGACGTTCCCACCAGTCAGGCCTTGGCCGCGGCGTTTCAGGAGTTGCACGAGGACAAGGACTTGCGTTGCGCGATTCTGACCGGGGGCGGAGATCGAATTTTCTCGGCCGGTTGGGATTTGAAGGCCCTGAACGAGGGCGAAATGCAGCTCGACAACTGGTGGGAAAGTGATGACTACGGGTTCGGCGGGTTCACGGGTCTGACCGAGAATTGGGCGCTCAATAAGCCGGTTATCGCGGCCATAAACGGTCTGGCAATCGGTGGTGGGTTCGAAATGGCCATGGCCTGTGATCTTCTGATCGCGGCGGACCATGTGGAGTTTGGCCTACCTGAAATGCCTTTGGGCATCGTTCCAGATGCGGGGGCACTGCAACGCCTGCCTCGAAGAATACCGCACAACATCGCGATGGAGATGTTTCTGTTGGGCCGTCGGATGACCGCGACGGAGGCGGCGCATTACGGGTTGGTCAACAAGGTGGTTCCAAAGGATCAATTGATGGCGGCGGCCCGGGAATGGGCGGCCTCGATTGCCTGGTCGGCGCCTCTTGCAATGCAATCTGTCAAGGAAGTGCAGCGCGAGATCGAGTGCGTGCCGCTGGAACAGGCCTTTCACAAGATGCGCACCGATCCGATGCCGATCTACCGCAAGATGCTGAAATCTGATGACGCGGCCGAAGGTGTCGCGGCTTTTGTCGAAAAGCGTGAACCCAAATTCAAGGGTGAGTGATGTATCCTGACCCCTCATCGATCACCCGCATCACCAGCATTGGAGCCGGCCCCATCGGCGGCGGCTGGGCAGCGCATTTTCTTGCGCGTGGTTATGATGTGACCGCCTATTTGCATGACGCGAGCGAATCCGATGCCTTTCACGCAATCTTACGCACTGCTTGGAAGAGCTTGACGGACTTGGGGCTTGCCGCCGGCGCGTCGCTTGACCGCTTGCGCATCGTTACAGATTTGGAGGCTGCGCTGGACGGCGCCGAATTTGTGCAGGAAAGCGCGCCCGAGCGTCTTGAGATCAAGCAGGCACTTTATCAACGACTCGGGCTCATTTTGCCAACAGACGTCGTGATTGGCTCTTCCACGTCCGGCTTGATGATGACCGACATCCAAGCGACTTGCCCGACACCGGAACGCTGTGTGATAGGCCATCCCTTCAATCCACCATATTTGCTACCACTGGTCGAAATCGTGGGCGGCGAACAGACATCACCAGAGGCGGTGGCTTGGGCCGGGGAATTCTACGAAATAGCGGGCAAGGCCCCGTTGATGATGAAAAAAGAGATCCCCGGCTTTGTCGCGACCCGACTGCAAGAGGCGCTTTGGCGAGAGGCCCTGCATATGGTCGCCAATGGAGAGGCAACGCCGGAAGACATCGACATCGCACTCATGAACGGCCCGGCGCCTCGTATGGTCTCGCAGGGTCAGTGTATGGCTTTTCACGTGGCCTGTGGTGCCGGAGGCATGGCCACCAACCTGGATCAGTTCGGCCCGGCGCTTAAACTGCCTTGGACCCGGTTGGAGGCACCTGAGCTGACGAAGGAATTGCGCGATCGCATGGTCGATGGCTGCAACGCTGTCGCCGGCGACCGAGATTTCGAGGACATGGCAGCCCAACGAGATCGCGAAATAGTTGCAGTGCTGAATGCTCTGCGTCAGTCCCGCGGGGGATAACCTTGAGCGGGCACGTTGTTCAGAATGGACAAGAAATCCGAGAGAGAGCCGGGCCAGTTGGGTGCCGGCTCGCTTTTCGGCCATGCCTCACGGTATTCGGATGGGCGCCGGCCGAAGAATTTACCGAATGAATAAGCAAAATGTGACAGTGTATTGAATCCTGATGCGGTGGCAATCTCGCGTACACTGAGGTCGGTCGAAATCAACAGTAGGCGAGCATTCTGCAATCGGCGCAACAAGCCGAATTGCACCACGGTACAGCCCACGTGTTTCTTGAATTGGCGTTCCAGTTGACGCTGAGAAACACCCAGAACATCAGCGATTTGGGGCACTTTGAGCGGCTCTTCTATGTTTTCTTCGATCAGGGTCATCGCTTCTCGGATCAACGGAAGCATGGTTTCCGTGCTCCGGCCCATGGTGCTGCGCTGGGGTGAGGCGGCGTCGCGAATGGGGTGATGCAGCATCTGGTCTGCAATCTCCCCCGAAAAGCCGCTGTCGCTGATGGATTCAATCAGCCTTAGCATCAGATCGACCCCAGCCAACCCGCCCGCGCACGTCATTACCTTGCCGTCAATAGTGAACAGACACTCATGGATATCGACCCGATCAAAGGATTCCCGGAACCCGCTCAACCACGACCAGTGAATAGTCGCAGGTTTGCCGTCCAACAGGCCTGCACGTGCGACGATGTAGCTGCCCAATTCAACGCCGCAAACAGTTTCGCCTGCGCGTGCGCGTTTTCGCAACCAGGTGAGTAAAGCGGTGTTTTCGTAGTGTTCAGTACCCCAACTGCCCAACACAAACACAAAACCTGCCGGAGTGAGGCTCCCGTAGTCGGTGTCAACTGCGGTCGTCATGCCATTGCTGGCAACAATCTCAGGACCGTCGAACGAGACGATGTCCCAGGAAAACATCGGTTCTGGCGCCAGGTAATTTGCGATCCGCATGGTTTCGATCATGGTGATCAGCGTGGTCAGGTTGAAACGCGGGACAACGACAAATACGGCATGCCGTTTAGCCCGAGCCATATGCGTTGTGATGTCGACATGCATTGGTTTTACCAAGGAGCTTTAGGTCAGATTTTTCGCCATTCTAACCTAATCTGTGGCGGATAATCGACATCTTTATCCGTCAATCGCGCGGCAATCTAGGTAAAAAGGGGGGCTCGGATATGACCTACGAAGTTGTGCTGACCTGCGCAGTTACCGGTGCGGGAGATACGACCGGCAAGAGCTCTCACGTGCCGGTGACCCCGAAAGAAATTGCTGATGCGGCAATCGAAGCCGCCAGGGCAGGGGCCTCTGCCGCGCATGTGCATGCGCGTGATCCTGAAACGGGGCAGGGCTCGCGCGATCCGGCGCTCTTCAAGGAAATCGTGGATCGAATACGCGAAAGCGATACGGATGTGGTCATCAATGTTACGGCAGGTATGGGGGGCGATTGGATTTCAGACCCGTCCAATCCCGCCATGCCCGGTCCGGGCACCGACATGATCGGACCAGAAGAACGGCTGGCCCATATCAAGGAATGCCTGCCTGAAATCTGCTCTCTCGATTGTGGCACGCTGAATTTTTCCGACACGGACATGATCTATATTTCCACGCCACCGACACTGCGTCGGATGGCGGCACTGGTTCAGGAATGGGGTGTGAAGCCCGAGCTTGAGGTCTTTGATCTCGGCCATATCCGATTTGCCAAGGCGATGGTGGAGGAGGGGCTGATTGATGCTCCGCCGATGTTCCAGTTGTGCCTTGGAATTCCATGGGGGGCCGATCAAACGGTGGAAACCATGGCGGCCATGAAGGCGCAACTGCCCGTAGGCGCCAGCTGGGCCAGTTTTGGGATTGGGCGGGGGCAGATGCCGATGGCAGCCGCAGCTGTCGCGCTTGGCGGGAATGTGCGTGTCGGTCTTGAGGACAACATCTACCTTGATCGCGGGGTTCTGGCGACAAACGGCCAGCTTGTCACCCGCGCCCGAGAGATTATCGAACGGATGGGTGGGCGGATCCTGACACCGCAAGAGTCGCGCAACAAGCTGAACCTGAGGGGGGCGGATGGCTGATCCAACCCAAACCGGTAGCTTGCAAATTCGCAATGTCTCCAAGTTTTTTGGTCAGTTCCGTGCTGTCAACGACATCTGCCTGGATATCCGAAATGGAGAGTTCCTGACGCTGTTGGGCCCATCGGGATCGGGCAAAACCACCTTGTTGATGATGATCGCCGGGTTTCTCGACATATCGAAAGGAGAGATTGCGCTGGACGGTGCGTCCATCTCGGATGTGCCCGCCGAAAAGCGCAATTTCGGCATGGTGTTTCAAGGATATGCTCTGTTCCCCCATATGACTGTTCGCGACAACGTGGGTTATGCGCTAAGCGTGCGTAAACGCCCCGCCGACGAAATTCGGAACCGTGTCGACGAGATGCTGGAGCTGGTTCAGCTTCAGGAGTTTGCAGATCGCAAACCGGGGCAGTTGTCTGGTGGTCAGCAACAGCGTGTGGCCCTTGCACGTGCCTTGTGTTTTGCACCGCCTGTGCTGTTGCTGGACGAACCGCTGGGAGCGCTGGACAAAAAGCTGCGTGTCGAAGTGCAGGAGCAGCTCAAGGACATTCATCGCCGCGTCGGCACTACTTTCATCTATGTCACGCATGATCAGGAAGAGGCACTGTCGATGTCCGACCGCATCGTGATCATGCGCGACGGCGCGATCGAGCAGGTCGGAACGCCAAAAGAGCTGTACGAGCGCCCGATCAATCAGTTCACCGCCAGTTTCCTCGGGAAATCGAACTTTATTCATCAACAGGGGAAGGTCTTTGCCCTGCGCCCGGAAAAAATTGATCTGATGCCTGGCAACGAAAACACCGAGGCCCGGATGAGGGGCGCCATTCGCAGCATCACCTATTTCGGCTCGATGCAGAGGATCATCGTGGATACCGACGAAGGGGACGAGATTGAGGTTGATATCGACGTCTGGCGCAACGCCTCTGATCTGACAGAGGGAGTGCGGGTGGATTTGCTTTGGAAGGATTCAGCAGCAGTGGAGCTACAAACGGGCTAGGCACCCCAACACAGAACGCCCAGAGGCGTCATGACCGAAAGCCGGGTCAAATCTCGGATCAAATGGGAGGAAGAAAATGCACGATAAACAATTCAAAAAGGAAATGCTTGCCGAAAGCGCCCGGGCGTTTAGGGCTGGCCGTATGGACCGGCGCACGTTTCTGGCGCTTTGCGGTGCCTCGGGTGTTGCAATGAATGCGGTACTGGCGGGCGACGCCGAAGCGGCGGCAGACCATGTCGTGATGTGGAACTGGGGCGGCCAATCCGAAGAATGCCATGGCTCGGCCATCGGTGAGGCCTTTACCGCCAAAACCGGCAAAGGTTTGAAGTTTGATACCTCTGGTCCGCTGGAAGGCAAGATCAAGGAAATGGTCGACAGCGGCAATGTGACTGCCGATGTGGCGGATGCGGACTTGTTCAACGCCGTGTCACTTGGACCAACCGGGCATCTGGAGCCGATTGACTATTCCGTGGTGTCGAAGGAGAAAACGCTGCCCGGCTATGCGCTGGAATATGGGGTGTCGATCATCCTCTACGGGTATGCCTTTGTGTATGACACTGAAGCCTATGGCGATAATCCACCGCAAAACTGGGCCGATTTCTTTGATACCGAGAAATTCCCCGGGACCCGTGCGCTTTACAAATGGGCAAATGGGTCGCTCGAGGCCGCATTGATGGCCGATGGCGTCGCTGGCAGCGATCTCTACCCGCTTGATATGGATCGAGCTCTGAACAAAATCCAGTCGATCAAAGATGACAGCCTTTACTGGGGCTCGGGATCGGAAGTTCACTCGATGGTGGTTAACAACGAGGTCTCGATGGCGATCATCTGGCAGAACCGGGGTCGCAACATCGAGAACGACACTGATGGCCAGTACAAGTTGGTGAACAATCAGGCGATGGCGATGCCGGGGGCCTATATCGTGCCCAAGGGCAACCCGGCGGGTGCCGCAGTCATGGATTTCATCGCTACGGCGCAGGACATACCAGCGCAGTTGGCGCTATTGGATTGCCTTGGCATGACCCCGTCGAATCCCGAGGCCTTTGACCAGATCCCCGAGGACCAACAGCCTTATGCGATCACCTCGGCCATGAACATCGACAAGATCGTCTACAACGATCCGGAATGGTGGGGCAAAAACGGCGGCGACGCGGTGAATGCCTTCCTCGAAGCGATCAGCTGATCGCGCAACCTTATGGTCACCCGACCCTAAGGGTCGGGCGGCCAAACCCTTTCCGAAAGCTTTGGATGCAAGCCTTAAACCGTCATATCCACACAGGATGGCTGATTATCGCGCCTTTGCTGCTGATGGTGGTCGCGCTCTATCTGGGGCCGATCCTGAATATCCTTTGGCTGAGCGTGACAGACCCCGAGCCCGGGTTCGGCAACTATGCCAAGCTGACGGAAGGTGACGCCCTGATCCGCATTGTCTGGACTACGGTGCGCATCTGCATCATCACGACGGTCTTCAGCGTCATTTTCGGCTATTCCATCGCCTACGCGATGGTGCACTGCCATCAACGCCAGAAGACTTACATGCTGACCCTGCTATTGGTGTCGTTCTGGATCTCCATCCTCGTACGCACTTTTGCCTGGCTCATGTTGCTGGGACGCAAGGGGCTGGTCAATGTCACATTGGAAGACATCGGCCTGGTTGCTGAACCCATCGCCTTCATGCGCAACGAGTTGGGCGTTCTGATTGGAATGGTGCATTATATGATCCCCTATGCGGTGTTGCCATTGCTGGTCTCAATGCAATCCATTGATCAGAGGGTGATGGACGCCTCGCGCAACCTGGGGGCCAGTGGAAGCCAGACCTTCTGGCGGGTCTACCTGCCCATGACCATGCCGGGGCTTGTGGCTTCGACCCTGTTGGTCTTTATCCTCAGCCTCGGGTTTTATGTCACACCGGCCGTATTGGGCGGCGGCAAGGTGCTGATGGTGGCGGAATACATCTCGGTTCAGTTACTGGTGACTTTGAAGTGGGGCACGGCGGCGATGCTGGCGGCCATCATGCTGTTTGGCGTTCTGGCGATGCTTTGGATCATGTCGCGGTTCATGAAGCTGAGCACGGTGTTCGGGGGGGCAGCGCGATGAAGCCGGGCCTGTTCTCATTTTTCAACCGCGTGGGGGCATGGGTGCTGCTGTTGTTTCTAGTGACACCGGCCCTGATCGCCATCCCTGTTTCGCTGACGCCGAAACGCTTTTTGTCCATGCCGCAGGGCGAGTATTCTCTGCGTCATTTCGAGAAGCTGTTCACCAGTGAGGAATGGCTGTCGAGTTTTTTCCAAAGTGGCGTGATTGCCCTGTCCTGCTCCGCATTAGCGACGCTTTTAGGCACGCTTTGTGCGATCGGTCTATGGCGGGTGTCATCGCGGTACAGCGAATTGGTTCGCGCCTTTCTGCTGCTGCCATTGATCATACCGCAGATTATTTCCGCCATGGCGTTCTATCGGTTGTGGATCCCTCTGGGTCTATTGGACAGCTACGCCGGTTTGATCCTCGCGCATACAATCCTGGCAGCCCCAATGGTGCTGATCACGGTCAGCGCGTCTTTGGCAACGTTTGATCCCAAGCTTGAACAAGCCTCCAAGAATCTCGGGGCCTCTAACTGGACCACCATGCGCCGGGTGATCCTGCCTTCGATCAGGCCGGGGGTTTTTGCCGGGGCGCTCTTTGCCTTTATCCTCAGCTGGGATGAAATCGTGGTGACCTTGTTCATCTCGAAATACAGCGTTTACACGCTGCCGCGCCGCATGTGGAACGGCATCCGTGAAAACACCGATCCGACAGTGGCTGCCGCTGCCGTGATCCTGATTGCCATCACCCTGATTGCCTTTGCCGTTTCTGCGATTCTGTCGCGGCGAAACGCACCGGCTCAGGCAGAATGAATGAGGCTGCCATGAATCTGGAATCCAGTCACGAAACAGAGCTTCTGGTTAGCACTGTTCGCCGATTTGTCGAAACAGAGATGTATCCGCATGAAGAAGAGGTGGACCGCTTAGGCTATGTGCCCGAGGAGATCGGCCGCCAGATTGAGGCGAGGTCGCATGAATTGGGCCTCTTCGCCTGCAACCTGCCCGAAGAGGTCGGTGGCGGAGGGCTGGGATATGGGCCCATGTCCCTGATTGAGCGGGAATACGGCCGTACAAGCCATGCGCTACAAAGCTGGGCGGCGCGCCCGACGGAATTGCTGATGGCCTGCGAAGGAGACCAGCGCGAGCGATATTTGCTTCCTGCCGTGTGCGGTGAAAAGCGTGAGCTCTTTGCCTTGACAGAGCCTGACGCAGGTTCGGATGTCATGGGGATGAAGACCAATGCGATACGCGACGGGGATGACTGGATCCTGAATGGATCCAAGCACTTTATCTCCGGTCCCTGCATGCCGGATTTCGCGATTGTATTTGCTGCAACTGGTACAGATGAAACACCACGCGGCCCACGCAAACGGGTGACGGCTTTTCTGGTCGATGTGGGCCTTCCGGGGTTCGACTGCCGCGAAGGGACGCATTGCGTCAGCTATCGCGGTTACAAGACTTTTGAGTTAAGTTTCGACAATGTGCGTCTTGGTCCGGACCAGATCCTGGGCGAAGAGGGTCGCGGGCTTGAGCTGTCGGGAAAGTGGCTCGGCATGGGGCGTATCTGGGTCGGCGCGACCTGCTGCGGTAAGGCCGAACGCATCCTTGACCTGGCGACCGAGTGGGCCGCAACGCGCAAGCAATTCGGTAAACCGATCGGTACGTTTCAGGCCACCGGCTTCCGTTTGGCGGACGGTGCGATGACGTTGCGCGCGGCCGATCTGATGGTGCAAGACGCCGTTGCACGTGCCGAAGCGGGTGTCATGGGTGATGCAGATGCGGCAATGGTCAAGGTTTACTGCTCAGAGATGCTCAACAAAATCGCCGATGATGCCGTTCAGATTTTTGGTGGCATGGGATTGATGGAGGAAATGCCGATCCAACGGTTCTGGCGCGATAGCCGATTGGAGCGGATTTGGGACGGCACCAGCGAAATCCAACGCCACATCATCACCAGGTCCATCCTGAGGCCACTTGGCGCATGACGCCGGCGCGGCGCGAAAATCTTGAGCGTCTCTTAAAGCCGCGCCACATCGCGTTTATTGGTGGACGTGATGCGACCATTGCCGTGCGCGAAGCCCGTCGGCGTGGATTTCAAGGGAAAATGTGGGCCGTTAATCCCAAACGCGCCGATCTGGATGGCGTGGGCTGTGTTCCCTGCATCTCGGACCTGCCGGAGCCACCTGATGCCGTCTATCTCGCTATCCCTGCGGCCGGGGTGACTGATGCCCTGAGAGAATTGGAACAGATGGGTGCAGGTGGCGTCGTTTGTTTTTCCGCGGGCTTTAAGGAAACTGGCGACACACAATCAGAACGAGATCTGATCGAAGCCGCCGGTGACATGGCTCTGATCGGTCCAAACTGTTATGGCATGATTAACTATATCGACGATGCCGCTCTTTGGTCATTTGAACATGGTGGCTGGTCGCCGGGATACGGTGCAGCGATCGTTACCCAGTCCGGTATGTTCTCATCCGACATCACCATGAGCGCGCGTTCCTTGCCAATGGCCTACATGGTTTCTGCAGGCAATCAGGCGGTCTTGGGGATTGAGGAATTCCTAGATGCCTTTGCTGAAGACCCGGCTGTGCGCGCCATTGGATTGCACATCGAAGGGTTGCGCGACATTGCTGCTTTTGAACGCGCCGCGCTGAAAGCCCTGGATCGGGGGGTTCCTGTTGTCGCACTGAAGACCGGCAATTCCGCCATAGGGGCGACTCTGACTGTCAGTCACACCGGCTCTCTGTCCGGTTCGAGCGAGCTTTATCAGGCACTGTTTGATCGCACCGGGGTGATCGACGTCACCAGCCCGTCGCAGTTTCTGGAAACGCTGAAGTACCTCTGCGTAGCAGGCGCGCCGCAAGGCAGGCGTGTCGCTGGCTTTACCTGTTCTGGGGGCGGGGCGACGATGCTCGCAGATCACTCGGAAAGGATTGGTGTGTGCTTTCCCAAAGTGGGCTCTGCAGGGCAGGAAAGCCTGACCAGTTTGCTGCCTGAGATCGCGACGGTTTCCAACCCGCTGGATTATACGACCCCAATCTGGGGACAGGGCGATAAGACTTACCCGGTTTTTGCCACGGCGCTATCGGCCCTAAACGCGGATCTGGCTGTTCTGGTGCAGGACTACCCGGCAGAAGGGTTGGACGCGTCCAAGATCTACTACCAGAACGATGCTGCAGCTTTTGCTCAGGCCGCTCAGGAACACTCTGTCCCGGCAGCGATCTGCGCGACCTTACCTGAAAATCTTGATCGTGGGACCCGCAGACATCTCATTGAACTGGGGGTTGCGCCTATGCAGGGTATTCACGAGACGTTGAATGCCATGCGTGATGCTATTTGGTGGTCCGAAGCAAGGGCGCGGACAAGGATTGACCGGCCTGCTGCCTTGCGACCCGGTGCAACTATACAGAACCCAATGGTATTGACCGAAGACAAAGGTAAATCCTGGCTCAAGCAAATGGCTGTTGCTGTGCCAAACGGACATGTCTGCAATGCGGCCGAGGCAGCTGGCGTTGCGCAGGATATCGGCTATCCGGTCGCACTGAAAATGATGTCACCAAGCTTGCCTCACAAGACCGAAGCGGGCGCGGTCGCTTTGGGGATCAAGGATGCGGAGGGGCTGTCCTCGGCGATCAAGGCAATGACGGCAACGGTTGCGGCTTATGACCGCGCGGCGGTGACGGATCGCTTCCTGATCGAAGCCATGTCGCCCAAGCCGCTTGCTGAGCTGATCGTCACGCTGCGTGCTGATCCGCAATTTGGTCCCAGCTTGGTGATTGGTAGCGGCGGTGTTTTGACCGAGTTGGTCCGAGATGCGCGCACTGTATTGTTGCCTGCCTCAAAAGACGAGATCGAGCGCGCATTGTGCTCGCTCCGTGTAGCTCGACTGTTGGAAGGGTACCGGGGCAGTCAAAAAGCGGACATTCCGCGAATTTCGGATGCGCTGCACCGGTTTTGTGCGGCGTTCCTAGAGGCGCGCAGCCAAGTCGCAGAGGTCGAGATCAACCCGATGTTTGTCTACCTAGATCACATCGTCGCCGTTGATGCCCTGATCCAGGTGCCTCGGTCATGAGCAGGAATAGGATCATACCCAATCCCGATCTGGCTGTTGGAGACGACAACAAGCAACGGTGGAACCAGCCGGAATTTCGCCGGCATGGGTTCCACAACGCATATCGGCTGTTCCGCCGATGTCTCATGGTGCGTTCCAGAGAGGTTTTGCAGCTGGAAGCCGCCGAGCAGAATCTGTGCGCCCGTGTGCCTGAACTGGAACAAATGCTTGCCCATCCGGCGTTCTCTGGGTTCTGCTGTTTAAAGAACGACAAGATCATTCTGGAAAAAGCCGCAGATGATTTCTCGACTTCAGCGCCGCATTCCATCCAGTCGGTGACAAAGCTACACATCCACTTAATCATAGGTCGTCTGCTTGCACAGGGGCTGTTGTCATTGGACGCGCAGGTCCGCGACTATTTGCCGGATATGGGCAGCGGGTATGCCGAGGCCAGCATTCAATCTCTGCTCGACATGAACGTCGATAACGACTTCACCGAGGATTATGCTGACCCGGATGCCGACTGCTATACAGAAGAGGTCGCCCTGGGTTGGCGTTTGCCCGGCGCGGGTGAGAAGGAAATCACGCTTGCGGAATTTGCGGCCTCGATCACGGGTTTCAGGCCCAATACGGGGATGCAACAGGCTGACTACAAATCTGCAAACACAGATGTCCTGACCCTGATCGCTGTCAAGGTTTCACCCATCCCACTGGCTGAACAAATCGAAGCGATCGCTGACGCCGCAGGTTACGAAGGCGCGTTTCACATCAGCCTCAGCAAGGACGGGCACCCAGCGTTTTCCGGTGGCGGTTGCCTAAGCGTGCGCGACCTCGCGCGGTTCGGGTTGCTACTGGCGCGGGAAGGCCGCGACCTGCACGGTCGACCTATGGCCAACATCGGTTTCCTGCAAGAAACTCTGATCCGCCGCGCGCCAGCGATGACACCACCCAAGAATTGGCTCAAGTACTCAAACCAGACCATGACCGACGGTCGATTAATCGGTCATGCTGGCTATGGAGGGCAGTTCCTCATGGTGGATATGGTCACCGGCACCAGCTGTGCTTTCTTAAGTGTGCTGGAGAATGACTCGGGTTACGATGACACCTATATGGGAGAGCTGGCCACAACGCTTCGAGACGTCTGCCTTTCTGTCATTTGACGGGTTTGCAGTTGCCGAGCTATGGCACTGGCAGGCGAACCCGAAGCCTTGCTGCTGGACGAACCGACCACTGGTCTCGATGTGACGACGCAGGCGCATATACTGGAGCTCTTGCGCGATCTTGCCCGCGACACCGGCATGGCGATGGTCTATGTCAGCCATGACCTTGGCGCTATAGCGCGCGTCTGCGACCATGTCGTGGTCATGTACGCAGGCGAGATCGTGCTGGAAGGCTCCGCCCGCAGGTACTGCGCGATCCGGATCATCCCTATGCGCGCGGGTTGCTGGCCTCCATTCCAAAACTCTCAGACAAGTGCCTGCCGCGGGCGCTTGACGGGCGCCCGCCAGCGCCGGGGCAGGCGGGAAGCGGCTGCGCCTTTGCCACACGCTGCGCCATCGCTGCGGACCGATGCAAGGCGGCGCGTCCAGATCTGCGGGAGACCTCTAGCGGGTCGCGCACGCGCTGTCACCTTCCCGAACAGGTCCGCTCTATCCCCCTGACCGGTGAACGCGAGGCTGGCGAGCGGTCGTTGCCGGACGCGCTTTCGCTCGACCTGCAAGACATGGCCATTTCTTATGCTGTGCCTGGCCTGCTTGACCGTCTGCTGCGGCGCGAAACACAAGCCGTTGCAACCGTGGACGGGATTAACATTGCGCTGCGCCACGGAGAAACCCTAGGACTGGTCGGAGAGAGCGGTTCCGGCAAATCGACCATCCTGAAGTCGATCGCGGGGTTGCTTCCGCCCCTGTCCGGACGCGCCATGCTGAATGGGCAGGACGATCTTCAACCCCGGGTCGAGGACCGCGTTGGCCAGCATCTTCGCCAGGTTCAGCTGATTTTTCAGAACCCCGACGAAAGCCTGAACCCGCGTCAGACGATCGCGCAAATCCTGGCTCAGCCGCTAAAGCTTTATTTTGGCCTGAGCGGGCAGGACCTGCTGGATAGGTCTGCCGCATTGCTGGAACAGGTGCGCCTCGGCGCGCATTATCTGGATCGATTGCCAAGCCAGCTGTCAGGCGGTGAGAAACAGCGCGTCGCCGTGGCGCGTGCATTCGCCGCACAGCCCGAACTGGTTCTTTGCGACGAGATCACATCGGCGCTCGACGTATCAGTACAGGCGGCAGTTCTGGAACTGCTTGACGACCTGAGGCGTGACAACGGCACCAGCTACATTTTCGTCAGCCACGACCTAGCGGTGGTCAAAGCCCTGTCCGACAGGGTCGCCGTTCTCTATCAGGGTCGCCTGTGCGAACTTGGCTCGACCAGCGATGTCTACAGTTCTGTCTCGCATCCCTATACCGAGGTCCTGCTGGGAGCGGTGCTGGAACCCGACCCGGACTTTGCCCCCACCCTTTCGGCTGGCGATGTGGTCGAGCTCAGCCCGCCGACACAGGGATGTCCTTTCCAGCGGCGGTGTCCGAAGCGACTTGGCCCCATTTGCGAAGAGGCTGTCCCGCCACGCAGGACATTTTCCGAAGGTCATTCAATCTGGTGCCACCGCGAGGACCTTTCTGAAACCTGATCAGTCTCTTTGGCATCTGTCGGATCTTGTCTCAGTGCTTCTGGTTGGCCAAAGGGTAAATACTCTTCGCGTGAACATCGGAAGAAACCGGGCTATTTCATCACGAAGAACAGGAGTGATGTGCGATGCAGGTTGACGGTCTTTCCGCGCTGGTTACTGGCGGGGCTTCAGGGTTGGGGCTGGCCGCCGCCGAGGCTTTGAAAAAGGCAGGTGCCAAGGTCGCCATTCTGGACCTGAACGAAGAGAAGGTGTCGCTGATGGCTGATGCGATCGGCGCCGTGGGTGTCGCTTGTGACGTTACCGACCCGGGCGCGGTGTCAGAAGCATTGGCAAAAGCCGAAGGGCACAACGGACCGATCCGCATCAATGTGAACTGCGCTGGTATCCCTGGTGGCATGCGTCTTGTTGGGCGCGACGGTCCGGTGGACATGGCCGCCTTTGCGCGGGTCATCGACGTCAACCTCATGGGAACCGTCAGCGTCATGACAAAGTGTGCGGCCCGAATGATGGCGCTGGAGCCACTGAACGAGGATGGTGAGCGCGGGATAATCATCAACACGGGGTCGATCACCGCCGTTGAAGGGCAAATCGGGCAGGGCGCCTATGTGGCTTCCAAGGGGGCAATCGCCAGCCTCACCCTGCAGGCCGCAAGGGAATTCATGCCGCGGGGTGTCCGGGTCATGACGATCGCGCCGGGTCTGTTCAAAACGCCCATTGCCGATCACATTCCGCAAGAGGTCATCGACGGGATGCTGGATGGCCGAATGTTTCCGAACCGGTTCGGTGAACCCGCCGAATTCGGCAGACTGGCCGTCGACATCATCCGCAATCCGATGCTGAACGGCGAGATCATTCGCCTTGACGCCGGCGTTCGGCTTCAGGCGCGGTAAGCCTCACGGATTCGCCTGTTTTCCGGGTCGTTTGCAGCCGTTTCGATCAACCATTCCCGGAATTTCTCGGCATCTGGATGGTCGCGACCTGCTTCTGGCGAGATGAGATGGAAGGCCTCCTGCAAAGGCGCTTCGATACTGAATGGCTCGACGAGTCGACCTCGCTCTATCTCGATGCCGAGCATCGAGGAACGGGCCAATGCCACCCCGCCACCGCGTGATGCGAACTCGAATGCCAACAGTGACGTATCGAATTGCAGCCCCTGACCCGAATTGATGCCACTTGCCTTTGCGTATCTGAGCCAATCGGCCCAGCCTTCCTCATAGCCAAGCACATGCAAGAGACGGTGGTGGGCAAGGTCCGCCAGCTTCCTGATCGCATGTTCGCCTTCCAGAAGTGATGGTGCGCAAACGGGTTTGATCACTTCCCAAGTCAGTCGATCAGCCTTGTAACCCGGCCAGCGTCCCGTGCCGTACTGGATGTCGAGGTCAAATCGCTCGTTGTCGAACTGGTCGCCCCAGACACTGGAGACCAGACGGACCTCGGTATCTGGGTGGCGATCAAAGAAACCCTGCAGTCGAGGCGCAATCCAGTTGACGGAATAGCCGACCGGTGCGCGTACCGTCAGCACCTCCGAGCGCCTGAGCCCGAAGACCTCTTCGGTGCCCGCGGCCAGGCGTTCGAAACCGTCGCGGACCTTGGGCAAATAGGCCGCGCCGACTTTGGTCAGAACAAGACTGCGAGGTTTGCGCTCGAACAGCGGTTCGCGCAGGTAGTACTCCAGAAGCTTCACCTGCTTGCTGATCGCGGCCTGGGTGAGATTCAGTTCCTGGGCGGCATTGGTAAAACTCAGATGCCGCGCCGACGCCTCAAAAGCGCGTAGCCAGGTCAGATGTGGAAGGCGTCGGGTGCTCATGGCCAACTCATGCATAAATTTTGTTTGGTTATAGGGTGATTATAGGTCGCTTGAAAGCCTTGATCGAACAGGCGCAGGATGGAGCCGGAATCCACTGGAGGTGCCGCCTTGCCCATCGACCAAATCTCGGGTTTTGACCCGCAGCGCCTGCGACGCATCTCGCAGTGGATGGAGGCCCATGTCCGCGAGGTGCGGCTGAGCGGTCTGGCGGTACAGATCGCAAGACGGGGGGAAGTCGCGTTTTCCGAACACGCGGGGTATGCCGACACGGCTACGCGCCAGCCCGTCACACCCGATACGATCTGGCGGATCTATTCGATGACCAAACCGGTCACCTCGCTCGCACTGCTGATGCTGTATGAGGAAGGGGCATTCCAGTTGGATCAGCCCATTGCCGATTTCCTGCCGGCCTTCGGTGCGCCCCGGGTATGGAAGGGGCCGGGCCATGCTCTGGGCGCGACCGAGCCGGCGCGACGCCAGGTGACCATTCATGACCTGCTGACCCATCAGGCCGGTATCGTCTATGGAGACCCGCAGGGCAACGCTCTGGAACAGGCCCTGTCGGCAGCCGGGCTCGATTTCGACCGCGGTTTTGTCACCATGACGGAAGCCGTCGATGCGCTGGCCGGGTTTCCACTAGCGTTTCATCCGGGCGAGCGCTGGTTCTATGGCCTGTCAACCGATGTTCTGGGCCATCTGATCGAGGTGATCAGCGGGCAAACGCTTGGCGCCTTCCTGAAGGCCCGGATCTTTGACCCTCTTGGCATGGCGGATACCGGGTTTTCTGTTCCCGACCACAAGTCTAGCCGATTGGCCACGCTCTATGACCACAGCTCTGCGGGCTTTGCTCCATCGGCGAACCAGGACCGTTGCGTTGCGCCGGTGACGCTGGAAAGCGGCGGGGGCGGGTTGGTCTCGACGATGGCGGATTACCAGCGTTTCGCGACGATGCTGTTGCGACGTGGTGCCTTTGACGGGGGGGCGCTGCTCGGACGCAAGACCTTCGATCTGATGGTGTCGAACCACATGGGCGGCGATCTGGCCAGCCGTGGGCAGGCGCATTTCAGCGAAACCACATTCGAGGGGATAGGGTTCGGCCTTGGGGTTTCGGTGATGCTGGACCCGGCGCGCGCAAAGATTGTCGGCTCACCCGGGGAGTTCGCCTGGGGCGGCATGGCCTCGACGGCCTTCTGGGTGGACCCGGTCGAGGAATTGACCGTGATCCTGATGACCCAGCTCGTTCCCTCGAGCGCCTATACGCTGCGTCGTCTGCTACGTGTCCTGAGCTACCAGGCGCTTGTCGGCTGACCGTTCAAGTGCTTGGAAGTGCGTCAGTGTCTAGGTGGCAAGCGACTGACAACTCTCCGGGAAGGTCGCGCAACGGCGGCGTGACCCTGTCGCATGTCCCGGCAATCACATGGGTGCAGCGATTGGCGAAGGGGCAGCCCTTGGCGCCAATGATCACGCTTCCGGCGCTCGCGGCCTTAGCCTCCCCGGTATCGGCCACCCCTTCCAGCCAGCCTTGCCGCATCTCGGGTACCGAGGACAGAAGCAGTTTGGTATAGGGGTGAAAAGGCGGGCTGAAGACGGCCTTTGACGGTCCCTTCTCGACCACCCGTCCGGCGTAGAGCACCACCACCTCATCCGCGAAAGAGGCGACGGTCGAAAGGTCATGGCTGATGAACATATAGGCCACGCCCAACTTGTCCTTGAGCGACTTCAGAAGCTCGATCACCCCTGCCGCGACCACGGTATCCAGCGCCGAGGTGACCTCGTCACACAGGATCACCTTGGGGTCGGCAGCCAATGCACGGGCGAGGTTGATGCGTTGCTTCTGCCCACCTGACAATTCGCCCGGGAAGCGCGAGGCAAAGCTGCGCGGAAGGTCGACCAATTCCAAAAGCTCGCCAACCTTGTCTAAACGCGCGCGACCCTTGAGGCCCTGATAGAACTCCAGCGGGCGGCCCAGGATATCACCGATCCGCTGGCGCGGGTTCAACGCGGTATCGGCCATCTGGAACACGATCTGGCAATCTTTGAGCGTATCGCGGGGGCGATCCTTCACTCCAGGGGCGGCGACCTTCCCATCGAGCTTGATTTCTCCCTCTCGCAACGGCGTCAGGCCGGCGACGACGCGCGCCAGTGTGCTTTTCCCGCAGCCGCTTTCACCAATCACCCCCACGACCGATGCTGCAGGGACATCAACTGAAACATCCGAAAGGATGGTTAGCGCCCCGTAACCCGCCGTGATGTTTCGTGCGGAGATGACCGGCGCTTGCGCCGCGCTGCCGTCAACATGGTCGACCAGATGCGGTGCGGGCCGGACGGCGTCCATCAGCGAGCGGGTATATTCGTGCTTCGGATCATTCAGGATCTGGGCGGTTGGGCCTTCCTCGACCATTTCGCCATTCTTGAGAACAAGAATGCGGTCCGCCACCTGCGCCACGACCGCCAGGTCGTGGGTAACATAAATGGCCGCCGTCCCCTGATCGCGGATGATGTCCTTGAAGGCTTTCAGCACCTCGATCTGCGTCGTCACATCCAGCGCCGTTGTCGGCTCATCAAGGATCAGTAGATCCGGTCCGCAGGACATGGCCATCGCCGCCATAAGTCGTTGCAGCTGCCCGCCCGAAACCTGGTGCGGGAACTTGTCGCCGACGGTGTCAGGGTTCGGTAGGTCCAGCTTGCGGTAAAGATCGACGGCTGTGGCGGTCAGCGTCGCGGCATCGCCGGCGCCATGCCAGAGCGGTGCCTCGATCACCTGCTTGCCGATCCGAAGCGCGGGGTTGAAGCTGGCTGCCGCCGATTGCGCAACGTAGGACACTTCGTCACCGCGCAGAGCATGGCGCTCATGCGGTGACAGTTTCATGATGTCGCGCCCGTTCAGCCAGATTTCTCCTCCCGCGATGCGGCAGCCGGGCCGGGCAAACCCCATCGACGCCAGCGAGATCGTGGATTTACCTGACCCGCTTTCACCGATCAGGGCCAGCACTTCACCCTTGGCAACGTTCAGCGACACGCCCTTGACGATCGGCACATAGCTGCCCCCGGGCGGACGACCCTCGACGCGCAGGTTCTTGATGGTCAGGATATCGTTCATTGGTCGATCTTCTCCAGAACGGTTTCACCTTGCTGACGCTGCTGGAACCAGTCGACAAGCAGGTTCATTGATACGGTCAGCGAGGCGATGCAGGCGGCCGGGATCAGTGCAGCGGAGGATCCCAGGAACAGCCCGCCGACGTTTTCCTGCACCATTAGGCCCCAGTCGGCAGCCGGTTCCTGAACGCCGAGCCCCAGAAAGGACAGGCCCGACAGGAACAGGATGGAAAAGGTGAAGCGCAGTCCGAACTCGGCGATCAGCGGGGCCATGGAGTTTGGCAGGATCTCGCGCGTCAGGATCCACCAGGTGCCTTCGCCGCGGGCGCGGGCGGCCTCGACAAAATCCATCACACCGATGTCATAGCCAAGCGCGCGCGACACCCGGAAGACGCTGGTAGACAGCACCAATCCGACCGTGAGCACCAGAACCGTGATCGAGGTCCCGAATGCGCCGATCACCACGAGGGCCAGCAGGGTCGAGGGGAAGGCCATGAAGGCTTCGACGATTCGGCTGACGACGATGTCGAACCAGCCCTTGAGGTTCGCGGCGGCAAAACCCAGCGTCACGCCGAAGGCAAAGGAAATCACCGTGGTAATCAGCGCAAGCAGAAGCGTCGTGCGCACCCCGTAGATCAGGCGCGAGAAGACGTCACGCCCCAGTTTGTCCGTTCCCAACAGTCCGCCTTCGCCAACTGGTGCAAAGGTCGTGCCCGAGATGATCTCGGCCTCGCCATGCGGCGCGATCCATGGTCCGAACAGGGCAAGGACCAGCCAGAACAGCAGGACCGAGCCCGCGATGGTGGCGGTCCAGGTCAGGCGCAGGCCCGCAAAGACCGAAGCGCGCGGCTTGGCAATTTCGGTTGCGTCGCTCATTTGGGGTACCTCAGGCGCGGATTGGCCATGATGGACAGGACATCGGCCAGCAGGTTCAGAAGGATATAGACGGCGCCAAAGATCATGGCGCAGGCCTGGATCAGCGGGATGTCCCGCAGCGTGACGCCATCGACCAGCAGGCGAGTCAGACCCGGGACGCCGAACACGGTTTCGACGATGATCACGCCGGACACCATATAGCTGAGGTTCAGCGCGATCACGGTCAGGATCGGGGACAGCGCATTGGGCAGCGCATGGCGGATGACCAGACGGCGCTTTGGCAGACCCTTGAGCGCGGCCATCTCGAGATATGGCGAGGTGAAAATGTTGATCACCGATGACCGGGTCATCCGCATCATATGCGCAAGAACCGCAAAGCTGAGCGTCGCGACCGGCAGGGCAAGTGCGCGGAAATTCTGCCAGAAATCGAAATAGGGTCGGGTATTGGCAGAGGCCGACAACCATTTCAACTCGACAGCAAAGACCTTCATCAGGATAAGGCCGATAAAGAACTCGGGCACCGCGATCAGCGCGAGTGTAGTCATGGCCAGCGTCTTGTCGACCTTGCCTCCGGCCCGCATCGCCGACCAGAGGCCAAGCGCAAGCGACAGCGGAACCGAGATCGCCGCCGCCAGCAGCGCCAGTCGCAGTGTGTTCCACATCCGGCTTTCTATCATGTCGGCCACGGGACGCTTGGTTGCCAGAGAGGTGCCCAGGTCACCCTGCACCATCCCACCCAGCCAGTCGAAGTAGCGAACGATGGCCGGGCGGTTCAGGCCCATCTCCTCACGCAGAGTGGCCAGCGCCTCGTCCGTGCGGCTTTGTCCCAGAATCGCCTCGGCCACATCGCCGGGAAGGATCTCGGTCGCGCCGAAAATGATGATGGATGCCAGCAGCAAGGTCAGCAAACCCTGCCCCAGGCGCGTCAATATGATGCGATACACCTCGTTCCTCCCTCAAGGCTGCTCGCAGTTTCAGGGCAAGCGTTGTTTTCGACAAACAACCATAGAAGACATGATGGGTGTGTTTTCGTTATGGGTCGGGCATGGGTTGCCTTGGATCAGGGCAAAGCCCGGTTTTTTGTTGTTTGTCCGATGCCGACTTGAGGCGGCACAAGTTTTGAAACCGGAGAAGCCCATGACCGCCTATGCCTACCCCCTGTTGATCAAGCAGATCCTGACCGCGCCCCTTTCTCATGCGCCCGGGCAGGAAATCGTTCATGCCGATACTATGCGCTACGACTACCGCATATTCGCAGAGCGGGTCGGACGTGCGGCCGGGGCCTTGCGCGCCCTTGGCGCTTGCGAAGGCAGCGTTGTCGCGGTGTTGGACTGGGACAGCCACCGCTATCTGGAATGCTTTTTTTCCGTGCCAATGATCGGGGCCACCCTGCACACGGTGAACATCCGCCTGTCGCCGGATCAGATTCTCTACACGATCAACCATGCCGAGGATGACCTGATCCTTTGCCATGTCGATTTCCTCCCGATGCTCATGGGGATCGCCGACCGGATCGAGCGGCCCTGGCGCCTGGTGGTGATGAGTGATGACGGCCAGACGCCCCCGGATGTGAAAGCCGAGGGCGAGTATGAGGCCCTTCTGGACGCCGCCACGCCGGTCAGCGATTTTCCAGACTTCGACGAAAATATCCGCGCGACGCTGTTTTATACCACCGGCACGACGGGCGACCCCAAAGGGGTCAGCTATTCGCAGCGCCAGCTTGTGCTGCACACGCTCGCCGTGGCGGCGTGCCTGGGTCCGATCCCCGGCGGCGGGCTGAACCGTGGCGATGTCTACATGCCGATCACGCCGCTTTTCCATGTTCACGGCTGGGGTATTCCCTACGTCGCGACGCTGATGGGGCTGAAGCAGGTCTATCCGGGCCGTTACGATCCCGCGCGCCTGCTGGCGCTGATTGCCGAGCATGGCGTGACCTTCTCGCATTGCGTGCCGACGATCCTTGCGATGTTGTTGAATGCACCGGAGGCGGCAACGACGGACCTGAGCCGCTGGAAGGTTATCATCGGCGGCTCGGCACTGCCCGAAGGACTGGCGAGCCAGGCACTGGCGCGAGGCGTCGACCTTCACGCGGCTTACGGAATGTCAGAGACCTGTCCCTTCCTGACGGTAGCCGACATGATGGCGACGCGCGACCCAGAGGCGCCGATCGAGGTGCGGACTGCGACCGGCAAACCGGCGCCGATGGTCCAGATCCGGGTTGTGGATCCGGGGATGAACGACGTGCCACGCGACGGCAAGTCCACCGGCGAGATCGTCGCCCGCGCTCCCTGGCTAACGCAGGCCTATCTTAAGAATGAGGAGGGCACGCAGGCGCTTTGGCACGGTGGCTGGCTGCATACCGGCGACGTGGGGCTGTTCGATCAGGGTGGAACCCTGCGGATCACCGACCGATTGAAGGATGTGATCAAGACCGGCGGGGAATGGGTTTCCTCGCTCGAACTGGAAAACCTTGCCAGCAGGGTCGCGGGGGTGGCTGAGGCCGCCGCCATCGGCGTGCCGGACCCCAAATGGGGCGAACGCCCGCTCTTGGTGGTCGCCTGCACCGATGCCCCGGAGGCAATTGCGACAGCACTGCGCACGTCGTTTGCCAGGGCGGTCGCGGACGGGGCGCTATCGAAATGGGCCGTGCCCGACCGGATCGAGGTTGTCGAAGCGCTGCCCAAGACCTCAGTCGGGAAACTGGACAAGAAAGCCCTGAGAACCCGCTATTGCTAGGAAAGAACCTTCGCCATGAAAGACGTCGTCATCGTTTCGACCGCCCGCACACCCATCGGCTCTGCCTTCCGGGGGGCCTTCAACAACATCAAGTCGCCGACGCTGGCCGGGCATGCGATCCGGGCGGCGGTCGCGCGGTCCGGCGTCGATCCTGCCGAGGTTGAGGACGTCGTGATAGGGTCGGTCCTGACTGCCGGCACCGCCGGGCTGAACGTTGCGCGGCTGGCTGCGCTGGCGGGCGGGTTGCCAGCCACGTCGGCCGCTCAGACCATCGACCGGCAATGTGCTTCAGGGCTGATGGCCATTGCGACTGCCGCAAAGCAGATCGCTCTCGATGGCATGGGCGTCGTGGTGGCAGGTGGTCAGGAAAACATCTCGGCGATCCAGGCACGCTATTTCGACTGGGTCATGGCCGAGAAAGACCCCGCCGTGACCCGCGCGGCCGAGCACGCCTACATGCCGATGCTAATGACGGCCGAGAACGTGGCGCAGTTGCACGGCATCACGCGTGAGGCACAGGACGAATTCGCGGCGCTGTCGCAGGCCCGCACCGCCGCGGCGCAGGCCGCCGGGGCCTTCGATGACGAGATCGTCCCGGTGACCGCCACCAAGCTGATCAAGAACCGCGAAACCGGCGAGATGCACGAGGAAACCATCACCCTGACGCGGGACGAAGGCAACCGCCCGGGCACCACGGAGGATACGCTGGCGGGCCTGAAGCCCGTTGTCGAGGGCGGGCTGGTCACCGCAGGCAATGCCAGTCAGTTGTCGGATGGAGCCTCGGCCTGTGTCCTGATGTCGGCAGAAGCGGCCACAAAGCGCGGGCTGTCGCCGCTTGGGATATACCGAGGGCTGGCCGTCGCCGGTTGCGCCCCCGAGGAAATGGGCATGGGCCCGGTCTATGCCGTGCCGCGGCTGCTTGACCGGGCCGGTCTGACAGTCGAGGACATCGGGTTGTGGGAACTTAACGAGGCCTTCGCCGCGCAAGCCATTCCCTGCCGTGACCAACTAGGGATCGATCCCGACAGGCTGAACGTGAACGGCGGCGCGATTTCCGTGGGCCACCCCTACGGGATGACAGGTGCGCGGCTGGTTGGCCACGCGCTGATCGAGGGCAACCGACGCGGCGTCCGCTACGTTGTTGTCACGATGTGCATCGGCGGCGGAATGGGGGCTGCCGGCTTGTTCGAGGTGAACTGATGACCAAATCCGAAAAGCTTCTTCTCATCATCCTGGACGGCGTGCCCTACCGGAATTTCCGACGCCTGTTCGGCAATCTGGAAGGCTGGGTCGGCTCGGGCGAGGCGCGGATACGGCGGATGCGGTCGGTCCTGCCGTCCACATCCTCGGCCTGCTATGCGTCGATGCACACCGGCCTTCCGCCGCACGTCCATGGCGTCACCGGGAACAAGCGCCGCCAGCGTCTTGAGGCGCCGGATGTGTTCTCGGAACTGGCTGGGGCGGGGCGCAAGACCGGTGCCGTGGCGCTGAGTTGGTGGAGCGAACTATTCCACCGGATGCCGTTCGACCCCGTGCGCGACATCGAACTCGACAGCCCAGAGGGCCCGATCCACCACGGCCGTTTCCACACCATGGCCGATGCGACGGAAGCCAACCAGATGAGCCCGTCCGATGCCGATCTGTTCGCCACATTGACCTATCTTTGCGAGGCCAAGGGGATCGACTACGGACTGCTGCATACGTCGACGCTTGACAGCATGGGACACCGGTTTGGCCATGGGAAACGAGAGATGAGCGACGCCTGCTACTATCTTGACGCAGCACTTGCGCCCTACGTGACCCGTTGGCGCAACCTTGGCTATGACGTTATTATCACGGCAGATCATGGTCAGGATGACCTTGGCCACCACGGCGGTGCTGGAGAGGATCAACAGGACGTCGCCTTCTATTACTTCGGTGACAGTGCCCTGCCGCCAGAAGACACACTGCTGGATCAACTGGCACTTGCGCCATCGATCCTGACGCGAATGGGGGTGACAGTTCCAACAGGCATGACCGCAGAACCATTCCTGGCGCGCGAGCGGTGAGAGTCGGACCCATAACCTCAGTTATGGCAAAGTCATGAAATCGGTTGTTTGTGCACTGCGCTTGTCCCTCGCAATGTCCAAGGAATAGCGGGGCAGCCCGTCATCGGTCATCTGGGAGGAAAGATATGTCCGACATCGACAGCCTGGTACGGCAATACAAGGCCGGCGCGCTCAGCCGCCGGGGATTTTTCAAGCGCGCGGGCGCCTTTGGCCTGCTGGTGCCAGCGGCAAGTGGTATCCTTGCGATGGCCGGGCCAGCCCGCGCCGAGGAACCGAAGCGCGGCGGCTGGCTGCGGATTGCGCAGGGCAACACGGACAACACGCTCGAGCCGGTGCGCATGGTCGATACCGATGACGGCATCTATTCGAACTGCGTCTACCAGCGCCTGACCCGTTTCGCGCCGACGCTGGAGGTCGAAGGCGACGCGGCTGAAGAATGGAGCGTCAACGACGCGGCCACTGAATGGAGCTTCAAGCTGCGTGGCGGTCTGACCTTCCACAACGGCCAGCCGGTCACCGCCGCTGATGTCGTCGAAAGCCTGTCGCGGCACATCGCCGAGGGCTCGGAATCTCCCGCAAAGGCGCTACTCTCGACCGTCACCGCGATCGACGCACCGGACGCCTCGACCGTCAAGATCACCCTGTCCTCGGGCAATGCCGACCTGCCGGTGATCATGTCCGACTACCATCTCGCCATCCATCCGGCCGGCCACAGCGACTTCTCGATGGCCATCGGCTCGGGCCCGTTCAAGGTGATGGAGTTCATCCCCGGTGAACGTGTGGTCCTCGAACGGTTCGAAAACTACTACGAAGAGGGCAAGCCCTATCTCGACGGGATCGACTTCATCCCTGTGCCGGATGCCAACGCGACGCTCAGCACATTGCTGGCCGGTGACGTGGACGCCATTCGCGACGTGCCCGCCTTCGCCGTGGAACAGTTGAGTGGCAACGGCGCCATCACGCTACACAATACGCCCACGGGCGGTTTCACTAATATCGTGATGATGGTCGACCGCGCGCCGACCGACAACGCGGACTTCCGCAAGGGCATCAAGCATGCGCTGGACCGGGAACTCATCCTGAACCAGGTATTCAAGGGTATCGGCACTATCTCGGCCGACACGCCAATCGGGCCCACCTACAAATACTGGTGCGAGGACGTGAAGCCCGCCGAATACGACCTCGACAAGGCGAAATTCTATTTCGACAAGGCAGGCATCAACGCGGTCGATCTCTACACGTCCGAGACCGCGGGCAGCACCGCAAACGACATCGCGCTGACTTTCCAGCAATCCGCGAAGGGCGCGGCCGATATCAACGTCATCAAGACCCCGTCTGATGGCTACTGGTCGAACATCTGGATGCAGAAACCGATGACGATGTCCGGCTGGCAGGCGCGTCCGACCGTCGATGCCTTCCTCACCATCGCTCACATGAAGGGCGGCAGCTGGAACGAAACCATGTGGGGATCGGACATGTTCGACGCCATGATCCTTGCCGCCCGTGCCGAATTGGATGAGGCCAAGCGCGCGCAGATGTACTGCGACATGCTCCACATGATGAACGACGACGGCGGCTTCGTGAACCCTGTGTTCCAGAACCAGCTTGAGGCAACGGCAAAGAACGTTATGGGCTACACGCCGCATTCGGTCGGCGCGATGGGTGGGTTTGGACAGACGCTGCGAAACGTCTGGCTCGCCTAAGCCAACATCCTCCCTGTCAGAGGCATATGCCGACTGACTCCTGGCCGCCGGTCCACCCGGATCGGCGGCCTTTCGTTTCCCTTCCACTCAACAACCGGGGCAAACATGTTCTTGATCTCGCCTTCCACACGTCTGCGTCCTTCTCCCTTCTACGAGGCGACGCTTGCTGACGGCGTCTGTGCCATGACGACGTACAACCACATGCTGATGCCCACCTCTTATGGCCACCCCGAAGAGGAATATTGGCGCATCATCAACGGCGTCTCGATGTGGGACGTGGCGGTTGAACGCCAGGTGCAGTTGAAAGGCCCCGACGCAGGGCGGCTGGCGCAGATCCTTGCGCCCCGTGATCTGTCGAAATGCAAGATCGGGCAAGGCAAGTATGTCCCCCTGTGCAATCACCAAGGCGTCTTGATCAATGACCCCATCCTGCTGAAGCTGGACGAAGACCGCTATTGGCTGTCCATCGCCGACAGCAACATCTGGTTCTGGGCCGAGGCCATCGCGCGCGAGCGCGGTCTGAAAGTCGAGGTGAGCGAACCGGACGTGTCGCCCCTCGCAGTGCAGGGGCCAAAGGCGGAAACCGTCGTCGCCTCGATCTTCGGCGACTGGGTTCGCGACCTGAAATATTTCTGGTTCCGCGAGACAGAGATCGACGGAATCCCCGTGGCGGTGGCCCGGTCCGGCTGGTCCAAGCAGGGCGGGTTCGAAATTTACCTGATGGATGGCACCAAAGGCACTGAGCTCTGGAACATCGTCAAGGAAGCCGGACAGCCCCACGGCATCGGGCCAGGCAACCCCAACTGGTGCGAACGTGTCGAAAGCGGGTTGGTCTCATATGGCGGCGACTCGGACGGGCAGACCAATCCGTTCGAGGTCCGGATGGGCAAGTTTGTAGACCTTGATGTGCCTGACGACACGGTCGGGATCGAGGCGTTACGCCGGATCGCGGCTGAGGGTCCGAAACGGCATCAATTGGGTGTGGTCATGGACAACTCGGAACCGGTCAAGGCGGAGTTCACGTGGAATGACATCGACATGGATGGCACGCGCATTGGCGACATGACCACCTGTGTCTGGTCCTACCGCATGAAGAAAAACATCGGGTTCGCGCTTGTGGCGACCTCTGCAAAACCCGGTGACCGGGTCGTCGTAAGGCGCGCGGCCGGATCCGTCGAAGGAACTCTGTGTGAATTGCCATTCCTCTGAGGGCAACATGACTGTCATCACGGAACCCGCCCGGCAGACGCCGGTCATCCACAATACGGACGTGCTTGTGGTCGGATCCGGCCCCGGGGGGCTTGCCGCAGCCTTGGCAGCTGCCCGGGCCGGGGTCGAGGTCTGTCTGGTCGAACGGTTCGGCTGTTTCGGCGGCAACATCACGGTCGTCGGTGTCGAAGGCTTTGCCTGGTACCGCCACGAAGCGACTGTCGAGGCAGGCGGCATCGGACGCGAATTCGAGGATCGTGCTCGTGACATGGGCGCCGCCGTGCCCGAAAGCCAGTCGCTGAGCTATGAAATCGACAGCGAGGGCTTCAAGCTGGTGGCCGACCGGCTGGTGGAGGAGGCCGGAATCCACGGTATGTTGCACCGCCACTTCGTCGCCCCGGTGATGGACGGCGACCGGATCGCCGGGATCATTGTGGAATCCAAGGCCGGACGCGAGGCGATCCTGGCCGGTGTCGTGATCGACGCCACGGGCGACGCCGACGTGGCCCATCGCGCGGGCGCGCCGACCGCCAAGACCCCGGTCGAGGAGATGCAGGCGGCCAGCGTCATGTTCCACCTTGCCGGTGTGGACAAGGCCGCTTTCATGGCCGAGGTGCGTCGCGATCCGCAGACCTACAAGGACTGGTCCACCGGCGAATGGACGGTCGAAACCGATGGGAAAGAAGTCGAAATGTTCTCTCCCTTCCTCAAGAAACCCTTCGCCAAGGCAATCGAAGAGGGTGTGATACCGCCGCATCTGAACACCATCGCGGGCACTTGGGGCGCTATGCATGACACGGGCGAGCTGACATACATGAACCTCGTCCACCTCGCCGGGATCGACGGCACCGATCCCGACAGTATGACGAAGGGCGAGATCGAAGGCCGCCATCAGGCCGTTCTGGCTATCGAGGCGCTGCGCCGGTTCATGCCAGGCTGCGCCGGCGCGCGACTGCGCAACTTTGGCATGACCATCGGCATTCGCGACACACGCAAGATCCGTGCCGTCTACAACATGACGGAAACCGACGTGCGCCAGCAGGGCCGGTTCGAGGATTCCATCGGCATCTATCCGGAATTCATCGACGGTTATGGCGTGCTGATCATCCCGACCACCGGACGCTACATGCAGATACCGTACCGGGCGATGCTGCCCGGCAAGGTCAAGGGCCTGCTGGTGGCGGGCCGCGCCATCGGCGGCGACCGGATCGCCCATGCCGCGACGCGCAACATGGCCTGCTGCGCGGTCGCCGGGCAGGGCACGGGCGTGGCCGCAGCACTGGCGGTCAAGGCAGGCTGCGATGTGGCGCAGGTGGATATGGCTGGGGTTCAGGCTGAACTGCTCCGCCAGGGCGTGAGGATCGCCTGACCATGGCAGAGCCGATCCGTGAGATCGAAACTGATGTGTTGGTGGTGGGTGGCGGCACCGCCGGTTTCGCGGCGGCGCTTGCCGCGGCCCGAGAGGGGCTGCGCGTCCGCCTGATCGAGGCCGGGCCCAAGATCGGCGGGGTCATGGCCTCCTGCCCCGGCATGCCCTGGGGCGGCGGCTATCCTCTGGGCTACAGCATCGGCGGCATCTTTGCTGAGCTGACGGGCTGGCTGTCAGCAATGACGCCGCCCGCTGCCGAGGTCCGTCCTTGCGCGCTGGAAAACTTCGGCGCCGAGGTTCAATACGACCACGAGACTGCGACACTGGTCATGTTCGACATGCTGGATCAGGCGGGCGTCATCCTGCACCTGAACACGTTCTGCGGCCTACCCGAAATGGCCGGCAAGCGCATCGGCGCGGTATCAGCGCAAGACAGACTGGGGCCGTTGCGCTTTCTCCCGCGCATGGTGATCGATTGTTCCGGCGATGGCGATCTGTCCGCGCGCGCTGGTGTTCCCTACACCTTGGGAGACGACCGGGGCAACATGATGGCGGTCAGCCTGACTTTTCACATGGTCGGCGTCGACACGGAGGCCGTCTTTGCCGAAGGCGACCCCTATTTCCGCCGCTTCGCTGCCCAAGGCATCGCCGAAGGACGGCTGCACCCCGATCTGCACAAGCTCTACCTGATGCGTGGCTTCCACCCCGGTACCGTGTTCTGCAACACCGTGACCATCCGGGGCGTCGACGGCACCGACCCGGCGGTCATCGCTCGCGCCACGCAGGAGGGCCGGCGCCGCTGCCATCAGGTGGCGCGCTTTCTGGTCGAGGATGTGCCTGGCTTCCAGGATGCGCAGATGTGGGGGCTCGGCCCGACCGTTGGCGTGCGCGAAACCCGAAAGCTGCAAGCGCTCTATCGCATCACCGGAGAGGACATCGCCGGGGGAACCAGGTTCGCGGACGGCATCGTCGCCTGCGACAACCCGATCGACGATGTGATGCGCGACAGCGCCGAGATGACCCATGAGGCCGCCGTCGACCAGGGTGCCTACTACACCATCCCGTTCCGCGCGCTGGTCCCCGAAACTATCGAGAATCTGCTGTTCGCCGGTCGCCTCATCTGTGCCGATCCGGTGGCCTTTGCCTCGGTTCGGGGCATGCCGCAATGCATGGCGATGGGGCAGGCGACAGGCGTTGCTGCCGCGATGGCACTGGAGGGCGCTTTGCGGGTCCAGAATGTGAACGGTGAGACTTTGGCCGGCGTGCTGCAGCAGCAAGGGATGGCAGGAATCGCCGGTCGGATACTTGGGGCGGCGGGATGATTTCCAAGCTACAGATCAGTCTCAATCATCCAAAAGCTGGAACCGCAATTGTGTGGATTGCGTTCTTTGTAATCGTTCTGAGCGCATGGGCCGCTTTATTCTTCATGACAATGACGTCGCCCTTGTCCGGGGTGCCGCGCGACCTTTGGCGCGCGTTGTGCGGCGGGGCCATAAACACTGGCCTTGGCGCTCTCTTTGCGATGTGGTTGATCATGGCCGCGGCAATGATGATGCCAACCTTTGTGCCGACATTGCGGGTATTTCTTGAACTTGGACATGCAGGCGCAGCGCGCCCCACGGAGGCGCTGGCCCTTGTCATTGGTTATGGCGCGATTTGGGTTGGGGGTTCGCTCATTGGCGCTATCGCACAACGATTTCTCGCAGGTCTGAAGCTTGGGGCTGAAAGAGCCAGAAGTTCTTCATGCAATGCCTCCAAAATCTCCTCGGGCTGATCATCCAGAAAGACTAGGGTCAGATGCAAGTTGTCCTCCAGTACCGGTCGGCCAACTGTCAGTACGCGCTGCGCACGTGCAAAATCTTCTTTTGCCTCGCCGCTAAGCGATATAGCAACAAATGACCGCATGACCCCTGTAGTTTCTCCTTTGGTTAGTTTGCTTCACCCTATACTTGCTACAAAGCTGCGTCAGGTCTGCCCCTTTTCTGCCGAACCTCTGACCAAGCCAGTTGAGGCTATAGATATCTGCCGTCACATGTCGACTTTTCGCTCACGCAGCGAGCTGCGGGCACCCTTGGGTTTGTTTGAAAGTGTCAGCGGTGCTCATAGAAGCGCCCTTTGTCGCTTTGGAAGCACTCAGCCCCAAGCGGATATCCCACCAATAGTGACAAATTGCTACTCCATGTGCTGCTCGCTTTCGATCACTGGCAGCTGATCTGCAATTGGTGGCGCTAATCAGGAATGCATGCGGCTGCCAGCATCGTGTAAAACGCGTCATAGATCTCCGGCTTTGCAATTGAGATACGAGCGCGCATTTCCCGAAACATTGAAACGCTAAAATCAGGTTCCCGCGACATGTGAATACGCGCAAGTTCTTTGGCTCGCTCCACATTGCCGAGAGCCATCTCTGCGACAAGTTCGTTCAGGCGGAACACCGTCACAGTGTTATGAAATGCACGCATTTTTTGGGCTGTTTCTTTTAGACCGTGCCAATTCTCTTCTGCAATTTGCGATAGGCTGACTCCCATATAGACCCGGTAATTCAGCGGATCATTCGGGTTGAGCCGGAGGGCCTCCCTGGCATGCGCTTGTGCCGTTTTCGCTTCACCCATCAGGCCATGCAGTAAACAACTGGAGCCCCAGGCTGAAACGCAGTTTGGGCTTGTTTTGACCACGTGATCCACCAATGACAAGCCGTACTCGGTGTCTTCTGACAGAAATGCGAGTACGTAGCCGGCATATGCTTGCGCTTCCAGGTCTACGTGCGACGCCTCTAGAACCTCATGTGCAAGCTGCACTGCGAAGTCAAATCGGTCCTTGCTTGGGCGCGTGTCCGGGTTCCAAAGCAAAGTTCTGATCCAGCCTCGAAGGGCGCTGGCTAACGGGTACTCACTTGAGAGCGAGAGAGCTTTTGACAAATGGTCGTCCGCTTCAGCGAAATTGAACCTGTAGATCAAGGCCTGTGCGCGCAGGAAATGATCATATGCTCCCAGAGAGTCCGGGCGTTTGTGCGCAGAACGGTCGATTTCCGCCTGTCTAATACCCGGCGCAATTGAAGCAACGACGGCTTCAGTAATCTGGTCCTGAAGTTCAAAAATATCGTCGAGCTTCCCATCGTATCGATCCGCCCAGACATGCGCCCCGGTTTCCGCATCAATCAGCTGACCAGTAACACGCAACCGATTACCAGCTCCGCGAACAGAACCCTCCAGCACGTAGCGAACACCAAGTTCGCGACCGATGCGACGCACATCAACCGAAAGACCCTTGTAAGAAAAAGAAGAGTTTCGGGCGACTACGAATATCCAAGGCACTCTGGATAAGCTGGTAATAATGTCTTCGGTAATACCTTCTGCGAAATAGTCCTGTTCTGCGTCAGACGAAAGATTTTCAAACGCCAATACGGCCACCGAAGGCTTGTCTGGGCGAGTTTGAATTACCGGAGGTGCAGTAGCGAATGCCGCCTGTACTGAGTAGGCGGTTACAGGGCGCGCAATATTCTTCAGGTATTGCGGACCCAATTCGGTGAACGAAACATCCACTTTACCTATAACGTCTTCGTAGACCCGCCCTGAAACTATGATCCCACCAGGTGGAGCCAAACCTTCCAACCGGGCTGCAATGTTGACGCCGTCACCAAGAACGTCACCGTCGTCATCAAAAACATCACTCGCATGAATTCCCATACGGAATTGCATCTCCGGGCTTTGCCCGCGTGACGCGTTCCGCTCAACCATCTGACGCTGCATCGTTTCCGCACATGCCACCGCATCCACAACCGAAGGAAACTCTGCGAAAAAACCGTCACCGGTCTTTTTGAACAAGCGCCCGCCATTCAAACCGATATGCGGCTCCAGCGCTCGAAAGTGACCCTTGTACGCGTGTAAAGTGCCTTCCTCGTCCGCACTAACAAGCGCGCTATAGCCAACAATATCAGCTGCGAGTATGGCCGCCAGGTGTCGTTCCAAACAAAAATCCTCACGCGTATCCATTTTAAAGAAGTGTCAAAAGGATATTAGGGGCTTCGCGTACAAATCGCTTAGACCACGTCTCGAAAGTCGGAGGCACGATAAGGCACAATCAACTCAGAAATCGGCGCCAGGAAACCGCGTTTGCGAAGTGGGTCCGCACTCATGTCGAGTAAGAGTTCATCGTGATAGTGGCACATGTGAAGTAGAAGTGTGGCGGAACGTGCTGGCCCTTCTGGCATCCAAGATTGTTTCCAGGACTTGAGCGCATCGATATCGCTTTGCATGGCCTCAGCATTCGGTAGGAGCACACGTCCTGCAACGACTTCCGCAAGCCATTTGGCCTGAAGCGCGAAGGTCGTCACACTCATGAAGGAGGACGCCCGACCCACGAATGCAAGGTTTGGCACCGAGGGGTGCAGGACATGGCGGTATAAATAGAACCCATCCGGTCCATCGCCCAAGGAAGTGAGGATCGACTTCGGAAGATATGGGTAGCCGGTCTTCCAGCCCGTGCCGAAGACCACGCAATCGACCTCAAGAGAATCTCCGTCCGCAAGGTCGATCCCGTTGGAAGAGAATGCACTCAAGCCTGTTCGATGTGCGGAAATCTTACCTGATCGGATAAAGTCGATGAGCCCCGGACGTGGAACCATAGTCACTTCCGTAAACGCGTCGAATTCGACAGGCGTCTCAGGCATCAGGGTCTCACCACGCGCGATTTGTGTTCGCAATCGTTGCTGGGTGCTGAGCAGCAGTTCTACGACACGCCAGAACAGCCAGGGCAACGGATATCCTATTGAGTGGATGGCGCGCACGACTGGGCTGGGTCTGACATACGGAGGGATCAGAGCAGCAACAAGGCGTGTCAGCATTCCCCATTTGAAGGGAAGAACGCCCAGCAATTTGCGCGGAACAGGCCAGTGTGCGGTTCGGAATACGAGGTGAACCTTTTCCGCGACACCCACAGCCGAACCCGCTATATCTGTGGCACTTTTTCCGTAGCCGATTACAGCGACACGACGACCTTTGAGTTGCGATATGTCTTTAATTTCGCTCACGTGAACGACTTCTCCTCCAAAATCTTCACGTTTGGGAATGTTCGGGACATTTGGTGTCTCTGAATAGAGCCCGGCTGCAACGACAACGAGATCGGCCTCAATACTTTCAGAACTTTCGGAACCATCGACCTCAAGTGACCAACGGTCACCTTTGCGCTCAATCATGGTGACGCGGGTGCCTAACCGTAGGCACTCTCGTATGGATCTGTTGCAAACTTTGACCATTGACGCTCAAGAACACAGAGAGTGAATAGCTGCCGGTGTAATTCAGCCGAAAG
>NZ_JAEDOX010000013.1 GCF_017872555.1 Ruegeria sp. HKCCSA071 | reverse complement strand
CAGTTCGCGGAACTCGCTTCTTAAACCCGCTGCCACAGCCCGTTCTCTTCTTCCCACCGAAACTTCGCAACAGAGCCCGGGCCGTGTAGTGCATTCAATGTGATCTACGATTCAAAGGTCGTTGTTGTGGTGAACGTTTTTGCAAATGATCAGGAATTCGAAGCGACAGCGGGCGAGTTTGTCTTTGTCGCCTCGGGAATGGCCCACATGTCAGACAACACGCCGCTGGTTGCCGGAGACGCAATGACGCTGAACGCCGCTGTTACGGTCAGTCCGGCTGCAGGCGCTAAGATCCTTCGCGTGTGTTTCAATAATATCCCTAGCTAAAGCTCAGCCAGAAGCTCACTTATTGCCCATTTGTAGTTACGCGCGACCTTGTCCCGCAGGACGTGATGTCCGTTTTGAACCTGGTGTCGGCCTGCGGACCAAAGATCAGTTACGACATTATCTTTGGCGGCAAAGACTAGACCATCCAGCAGTTGGTGAGGTTGTAGTGGGCAAAGGGCAGGGGCCTGACTGTCGATGGCGACGAGATCAGCCAGCATTCCTTCGGTAATTTGCCCAGCGTTGCGGCCTAGCGCCTGCGCACCGCCAATAACTGCGCCGCGATAAAGGGTTTGTCCGGCAGAGCCTTCGCCAACCACCATCACGTTACGTGACAGGTCGCGCAGTCGTTGCGAATATTCGAGTGCGCGGAGCTCTTCGGTCATGGAAATCAACACGTTGGAGTCCGATCCCACGCCAAAAGCGCCGCCAGCGTTGAGATAGGCGGGGCCGTTGAAAGGCCCGTCGCCCAGGTTGGCTTCTGTCACAGGGCACAGACCGGCAACGGCTTTGCTGCGGGCCATTGCGCGAGTCTCTTCGTCGGTCATATGGGTTGCGTGGATCAGGCACCAATTGGACCCAACCGGGGCATTATCCAGCAGCCATTCGACCGGACGCGCGCCAAGGCCAGTCTGCACTTCCTCAACTTCTCTGGGTTGTTCGGCGATGTGAATATGGATTGGACCGGAACTTTGTGATGCCACCACCTGCGCCAGATCGCGCGGACAGGTGGCGCGCAGGGAATGTGGCGCGATGCCGACGCGACAGTCGTCAGGAAGATTGCCGAGCGCACCCCGCGCCTGCGCGACAAGTTCGCAAAAACGGTCCACATCATTGCCAAAGCGTCGCTGCCCCGCCTCCAGTGGTTTTTCCCCAACTCCCGCATAGCTGTAGAGCGCGGGCAGATGGGTCAGGCCAATTCCTGTCTCGGCGGCGGCGGCCATGATCCGATCGCTGAGTTCGCAAAGCCTGTCATAGGGTTGCCCGTTCGGTTGGTGGTGCAGATAATGGAATTCCCCGACCGAGGCGTACCCGGCCTCCTGCATCTCGACATAGACTTGCGCAGCGATGGCCTGAATGTGGTCGGGGCTCAGGCGGGCTGTGAAGCGATACATCAGATCACGCCAAGTCCAGAAACTGTCACGACCAGCCTGCCGATATTCGGTCATTCCCGCCATGGCACGCTGAAAAGCATGGCTGTGAAGGTTGGCCAAAGCGGGCAGTAGAGTGTCAACGCAGGTGTCGCCGAGTTGCGCGACCGCGTCGGGTGTCAGACGGGTAATACGACCATTTTTGATCTCGAGTCGTAGATTCTCTGCCCAGCCGGCTGCCAGATAGGCCCGTTTTGCGAAAATGACCGTCATCCCTACCTCCGGTTTTATGAATAGACATATGCCATAAAGACCTGTACCAGAAAAGAGAGAATTGCACCGAAGAGGGATTCGAATGCAAACCCACGATCAACTGTTCACAGATCTGCACGCTGCCACCGTGGTTGGTGCGATTGCATACGGATTGATCGAAGATGCTGCGATTGCCTTGCGTGGAGGCCAGATTGCATGGGTCGGTCCGAAGACGCAGTTGCCGGAAGAATACGCGACGTTCTCTCAAACCTCGCTGGACGGGCGGCTGGTGACGCCGGCTCTGATCGATTGCCATACCCATGTAGTGCATGGCGGCCACCGCGCGGCTGAGTTCGAGATGCGCCTTAACGGTGCCAGCTATGAAGAGGTGGCCCGCGCGGGCGGAGGTATTGTTTCGACCGTGAAAGCCACGCGTGCGGCCAGTAAAGAGGATTTGATTGCGCAGGCCCTGCCGCGCGTGGACGCGATGATCGCCGAAGGGGTTTCGGTGATCGAGGTCAAATCGGGCTATGGGCTTGATCGTGAAACTGAGCTGACCATGCTGCGAACCGCGCGGGCCTTGCAGGAAAGCCGCCCGGTGCGCATTGTAACCAGCTTTCTGGGCGCTCATGCATTGCCCGCCGAGTATGAAGACCGGCCCGAGGCTTATATCGACGAAGTCTGCATTCCGACGCTCCGCGCGGCTCATGCCGAGGGATTGGTAGACGCAGTGGACGCCTTTTGCGAAGGGATTGCCTTCCTGCCCGGCCAACTGGTGCCACTGTTTGACGTTGCCAAGGAACTAGGACTGCCGGTCAAACTGCATGCTGAACAACTGTCCAACCTGGGTGGTACGAAACTTGCTGCAAGCTATGGTGCGCTTTCTGCCGACCACATTGAGTATCTGGACGAAAGCGGTGTCAAAGCCATGGAAGCGGCAGGCACGGTGGCCGTGATCCTGCCCGGGGCTTTCTACACCCTGCGCGAGACGCAACAACCGCCAATTGATCTGTTGCGCAAGTACGACGTGCCAATGGCCCTTGCGACCGACTGCAATCCGGGCTCGGCTCCGATGACGTCGCTTTTGCTTGCGATGAACATGGGGTGCACCTTGTTTCGAATGACACCCGAGGAAGCATTGAAAGGTGTCACCGTAAATGCCGCGCGTGCCCTGGGCCTGAGAGACTGCGGCAGGATCGTCCAAGGCCTGCGGGCGGATCTGGCTGTCTGGAATGTCACTCACCCGGCCGAGCTTGCCTACCGCATCGGTTTTAACCCCCTTCACGCCCGCATATTCGGAGGCGCATTTTGACCACTCTGACGTTAACTCCCGGCGCTGTGTCTCTGGCGCATCTGGAACAGGTTTTTCGCCAAGAATGCGCCGTTCGACTGAACCCGGATTGCAGGTCTGCCATAGCTGCGGCGCACGCTCGCATCGTTGAGGCGGCGACTGGCGAAGCCGCCGTTTACGGGGTCAATACGGGTTTTGGAAAACTGGCAAGCGTCAAAATCGCGGCCGAGGATACCGCGACGCTGCAACGCAACCTGATCCTGTCCCATTGCTGTGGCGTCGGACCAGCGATCCCGCGTGCAGTTGCGCGGCTCATGATGGTGCTCAAACTGCTCAGCCTCGGACGTGGCGCGTCGGGTGTGCGGTTGGAACTGATTGACCTGCTGGAAGCGATGCTTGCCGCAGGCGTGACACCGGTGATCCCGGCACAAGGGTCTGTTGGCGCTTCGGGTGATTTGGCACCGCTTTCGCACATGGCAGCCGTCATGATGGGCGAGGGAGACGCTGAGTTTGGCGGTACCGTTATGTCTGGCGGCGACGCACTGACAGCGGCAGGTTTGACCCCGGTCGAACTTGGTCCCAAGGAAGGTCTGGCGCTGATCAACGGTACTCAGTTTTCGACGGCATTTGCGCTGGCGGGGCTTTTCGGCGCTTGGCGGGCGGCGCAAAGCGCCTTGGTCACCTCAGCCCTGACAACTGATGCGATCATGGGGTCTACCGCACCTTTGCAACCCGAAATCCACGCCTTGCGTGGTCACCGGGGCCAGATCGAAGCGGGCGCAACCATGCGCGCGCTACTGGCTGGGTCCGTCATTCGCGAAAGCCACCGGGACGGTGATACGCGGGTTCAGGACCCGTACTGCATCCGCTGCCAACCACAGGTTGTTGGTGCCGCGATGGATGTGCTGCGTCAGGCTTCAGTGACACTGGAAACCGAGGCTAACGCCGCCACCGATAACCCTCTGGTTCTGGCCGAGGCCGGGTTGATCGTATCAGGCGGAAACTTTCATGCAGAACCGGTCGGGTTTGCCGCCGACATGATTGCTCTGGCAGTGGCCGAGATCGGGGCGATTGCGCAGCGACGCATTGCGCTAATCGTCGATCCGGTGCTCAGCTTTGATTTGCCTCCGTTTTTGACGCCCAAGCCCGGTTTGAACTCTGGCATGATGATTGCCGAAGTCACTACAGCCGCGCTGATGAGCGAAAACAAGCATCTGGCCAATCCCTGTGTCACGGATTCAACACCGACTTCGGCCAATCAGGAAGATCACGTGTCAATGGCGGCCCATGGCGCGCGGCGGCTGGGACAAATGGTGACCAATCTGGAACGTATCCTGGGGGTCGAGTTGCTGTGCGCAACGCAAGGGGTTGAATATCGCGCGCCGCTGCCAACCAGTGATAGCCTTCAAGGCGTCATGGCGCGCCTGCGTTCGGTTGTGCCGGCGTTGGAAGATGACAGGTACATGGCAAATGACATCGAAGCAGCCTCGGCCCTTATTGCAAGCGGTGAGATTGCCGAAGGCACCGGTGTCGCCATGCCGGAGCTTGGCGCATGACTGATCCAGTCGAGGTAGTTCAGGGCGATAGTCCAATTGTTTTGGGCCTGCCTCACGCGGGCACCTATGTGCCGGCGGCGATTGATGCCAAACTGAGCGCACGGGGTCGGGCGCTGGCAGATACGGATTGGCACATCCACATGCTGTACGACGGGCTTTTGCCCGGTGCTACCACGGTCCGGGCCACTTTTCATCGCTATGTGATCGACGCCAACCGTGACCCAGGCGGTACTTCCCTTTACCCTGGACAGAACACGACGACCCTGGTGCCGCTGACGGATTTCGACGGGCAGGACATCTGGGACATCCCTCCAACTGAAAAAGATATCATTGAACGACGTGACTCATTTCATGCGCCATATCACGCCGCTTTGCTGGCCGAACTGGAGAGGGTGAAGGCGATCCACGGAATCGCTGTGCTGTATGATTGCCACTCAATCCGCAGCCGCATTCCTTTTCTGTTCGACGGCGTTTTGCCCGACATGAACATTGGTACAAATAACGGGATGACCTGCGCATCGGAAATCGAAACAATTGCACATGAGTTCGCCGCTTCATCCCCTTACAGCACCGTTTTGAACGGGCGCTTCAAAGGCGGGTGGACGACACGCCACTACGGACGCCCAGATAACGGTATACACGCGATCCAGATGGAGCTGGCGCAGTCGACCTACCTGACCACAGAAACACCACCTTGGACTTTTGACACCGCCAAAGCCAACCGTCTCCGGCGTTGGTTGAAAGATATTCTAGACGTCCTCAACGACACAGCATTGGAGCTTGCCCGATGACCGATCCTCGCAAAAACACCCGTGACATCTTTCCGCCCACCGGACCTGAACTGAACGCTAAAAGCTGGATGACCGAAGCGCCGTTGCGGATGATGATGAATAACCTGCATCCTGACGTGGCCGAAAACCCGCATGAACTGGTGGTCTATGGCGGGATTGGCCGCGCGGCGCGGACGTGGAAGGATTTTGACACCATCGTTGCCAGCCTGAAGGATCTGGAAGAGGATGAAACGCTAGTGGTGCAGTCCGGAAAGCCGATTGCCATTGTTCGCACCCATAGCGATGCACCCCGCGTATTGATCGCAAACTCGAACCTTGTGCCGAACTGGGCCAATTGGGACCACTTCAACGAGCTCGATAAGAAAGGTCTGATGATGTACGGCCAGATGACTGCCGGCTCGTGGATCTATATTGGCACACAGGGCATCGTGCAGGGCACGTATGAAACCTTTGCCGAGGCCGGGCGTCAGCACTATGGCGGTGACCTGTCAGGTAAGTGGATCCTGACCGGGGGGCTGGGTGGAATGGGCGGCGCGCAGCCTCTGGCCGCTGTCTTTGCAGGGGCTTGTTGTCTGGCTGTGGAATGCAACCCGGACAGCATCGACTTTCGGTTGCGTACAAAATACCTGGACGAAAAAGCCGAGACGCTGGACGAGGCCCTGGCAATGATTGATCGCTGGACCAAGGCGGGCGAAGCGAAATCCGTTGGTCTGTTGGGAAATGCCGCTGAAATCTTCCCGGAAATTTACGCTCGGATGCAAGCTGGCGGGATGCGCCCCGATATTGTTACGGATCAGACCAGTGCCCACGATCCGGTAAATGGCTACCTGCCGCTTGGTTGGACCATGGCGCAGTGGAAAGACAAGCGCGAAAGTGACCCAAAGGCGGTCGAAAAGGCTGCACGTGCTTCGATGAAGCAGCACGTTGCTGCAATGGTGGACTTCTGGAACGCGGGCGTGCCGACGTTGGACTACGGTAACAACATCCGACAGGTGGCGCAGGATGAAGGGTTGGAGAACGCTTTTGCCTTCCCCGGCTTCGTGCCCGCCTATATTCGCCCGCTGTTTTGTCGGGGTATCGGACCCTTCCGCTGGTGCGCGTTGTCCGGAGACCCTGAAGATATCTACAAGACTGACGCCAAGATGAAGGAACTGTTCCCCGACAATACCCATCTGCACAACTGGTTGGACATGGCGCAGGAGCGTATTGCATTTCAGGGCTTGCCGGCGCGGATTTGTTGGATTGGGCTAGGAGATCGCCACAAGGCTGGGCTGGCGTTCAACGAGATGGTTAGAAACGGCGAATTGAAAGCTCCGGTCGTCATCGGTCGAGACCATCTCGACAGTGGTTCTGTCGCTTCCCCCAACCGCGAGACCGAGGCGATGAGGGACGGTTCGGACGCTGTTTCGGACTGGCCGCTGCTAAATGCGCTTGTCAATACGGCCTCGGGTGCAACGTGGGTTTCGCTGCATCATGGCGGCGGGGTTGGTATGGGCTTCAGCCAGCATGCAGGCGTCGTCATCTGCGCAGACGGAACCGATGCCGCCGCCAAGCGGCTGGAACGGGTGCTCTGGAATGATCCCGCGTCAGGTGTCTGGCGTCATGCGGATGCCGGGTACGAGGATGCAAAAGCCTGCGCTCGTGAACATGGTCTGCGATTGCCGGGCATTTTGGGCTGATTACCACGCGAACCTTTGTTTTGTCGGTTTGCCTTAGCGCTAACGTCACATTTTCCGGTTTCGAACCGGTACTGTTTCCGCTAGGGCTAAGCCGTTCAACAGCCCCGAGGGGTTAAAGGCAACTGACAAAGGTGGCTACCCGTTGCTCGATATTGCACATGTCCGCTCGGTGATTTCGGACGTTTATGACCTTGCTCCATCGGCCACTCTGGCCAATGAGATGAAAGACACGTTTGCCCGCATGGATCGTGTGGTCAGCCCACCAGATTGGGCAATCTACGCGCCATACGTGCGGGCCATCAATACGCTCAAGAAAGAGCGTAACGCCGTGATCCTTGGGCACAATTACATGACACCCGAGATTTTTCATGGCGTGTCCGATTTCGTTGGAGACAGTTTACAGCTTGCGATCAAGGCTAGTGAGGTCGAAGAAGATGTGATCGTTCAGGCCGGTGTTCATTTCATGGCCGAGACATCGAAAATCCTCAGCCCTCAGAAGACTGTTCTGATGCCCGACATGGAAGCCGGTTGTTCATTGGCAGAATCGATCACCGCTGAGGGAATCGACGAAATGCGCGCCAAATACCCCGGCGCGCCGGTTGTGTCCTATGTAAACACCACTGCCGAGGTTAAAGCAGCCTCGGATATCTGCTGCACCTCTTCGAACGCACTTCAGATCGTGAACGCCATGGAAAGTGATACGGTCATCATGACACCGGATCAGTATCTGGCGCAGAATGTTGCCAATCAAAGCCACAAGAACGTGGTGTATTGGCCTGGCTCTTGCATCGTGCACGAACAATACACGGCACAGGACCTGCGCGACTTCCGCGAATGGAACCCGGGAACACGGCTGATTGCGCATCCTGAATGCCCGCCGGATGTGGTGGCCGAGGCAGACTATTCCGGCTCGACCAGCGGCATCATCAAATACGTGCATGATGAAAAGCCGAATAAGGCGATGCTGATCACCGAGTGTTCGATGGCATCCAACATTGCCGATGAATTGCCCGAGGTCGAATTTGTCGGGCCATGCAACATGTGCCCGTATATGAAGAAGATCACGCTTGAAAAAATCCTCTACGCCCTGCACACGATGGAAGGGCAGGTCGAGGTAGCCAAAGATGTGGCTGAAAAGGCGCGCAAATCCGTACAGGCGATGATCGATCTGTCCCGCAAGCTCGGCATTTGATCTGAAATGACCAAAGTCACCACGGATCGCGTTATTATTGTGGGGGCTGGCATTGGTGCGCTTTATGCAGCACTAAAGCTCGCGCCGCGGGCAGTGGTTGTGATTTCACCGGATGTTTTGGGTGAAGGTGCTAGTTCCTCTTGGGCACAAGGCGGTGTGGCCGCAGCAATGGATTTGTCTGACAGCCCGGAAAGCCACAGCCTGGACACCGTCAAGGCTGGCGCGGGCATAGTCGTTCCGGCTGTCGCTGATCTGGTCACACGCGAGGCGCGGCAATATATCCTCGACCTGACAACCTTGGGCACGCCATTCGATCGCACCAAGGATGGCAGTTATGTGTTGTCACGCGAAGCGGCGCATAGCTTCGCCCGTGTCGTTCGGGTGAAAGGGGATCAGGCAGGTAGTGAAATCATGGCTGCCCTGATCGAACGGGTGCATGAAACGCCTTCGGTTCAGGTGTTGGAAGGTGTCCTTGCCACGGCGCTGGACGTATCAAACGGTCGGGTGACTGGCGTCACGGTTCAGGACGCATCTGAAACAGAGTCCGAGCCCGTAACGCTATGCGGGCCTGCCGTATTGCTTGCCGGGGGTGGCTCTGGCGGGCTGTATGCCTTGACGACCAATCCGGCACGCATTCGCGGGCAAGTCATCGGGATGGCCGCGCGTGCTGGTGCACTTATTGCTGACGCCGAATTCGTTCAGTTTCATCCGACGGCAATGGATGTTGGTGAAGATCCGGCTCCGCTGGCAACCGAGGCGTTGCGCGGCGAAGGGGCAACCCTGATCAACAATAAGGGTGAGCGGTTCATGTTATCCGTTCACCCGGACGCAGAACTTGCCCCGCGAGACGTCGTTGCGCGTGCAATTTTTGCCGAAGTGCAGGCGGGTAACCAACCAATGCTGGACACCCGCGCCGCATTAGGCTCGAAGATTACGGACCTGTTCCCGGCAGTTGCCGAATACTGCGCGCGCAACGGTATCGACCCGGCCAACGAACCGATTCCGGTCGCACCGGCAGCGCATTATCACATGGGTGGTATTGCCACCGACACTGACGGTCGCGCGACACTTGACGGGCTTTGGGTCTGCGGCGAGGCATCTTCGACCGGCCTTCACGGTGCCAACCGGCTGGCCTCGAACGGGCTGCTTGAGGCGCTTGTTTTTGCGCGCATCTGCGCCGAAAGCATCGGGGCATCCGTTCTGGTGGTGTCAAATGCCGAACCAGTTGCATTGCAGTTTGTTCAGGTAGTGTCCCCTGACACGACAAAGGCTATCCAGGAGTTGCGCGAAACTATGACGCGTGACGTTGGCGTTGTCCGGGACCGGGCGGGCCTAAACCGTGCTCTGCAAACTATTGCGCAGTTGGAGGGGCAGCATGATACCTGCCCGTCATTTCGCAACATGTGTGCAACCGCGACCCTGATCGCTGCCGCAGCCTTGAAACGCGAAGAAAGCCGCGGTGCACACAAGCGATCTGACTTTCCAAACGCCAATGATGGGCCCGGAGAGCGGTCCCGGATGTATTTGTCCGAAGCAATGAGCATTCGGGCCAAAGCCTGCGAGGAACTGTCATGACAAATGCGATCCTGCCAGATCTGATCCTGGAACCCATGGTCCGAGCTGCGTTGATGGAGGATCTGGGAAGCTACGGTGATGTGACAACCCGCGCCGTGATCCCACAGGAAACAACCTACACAGCCAGCCTTAACGCGCGCGAGAACGCTGTCGTGTCGGGGATGCAAGTTGCTGCAATCGCGTTCCGGCTTGTGGATCCGTCGCTTGAGGTTGACGTGAGGATCAAGGATGGTTCGCGTTGCGCACGCGGTGATACGCTGATGACCATCAAAGGCTCTGCCGCATCGATCCTGTCGGGCGAACGTGTCGCTCTGAACTTTGCCGGACGCCTGACGGGTATTGCCACAAAGACTGCCGCATTTGTGGAGCAGACCAAGGGCACCACGGCCCGCATGACCTGCACGCGCAAAACCACACCAGGTCTGCGCATCGTGGAAAAACAAGCCGTGCTGCACGGTGGCGGTTTCAACCACCGCTATTCCTTATCAGATGCAATTCTGATCAAGGACAACCACATTGCTGCGGCCGGTGGCATCCGTCAGGTTCTTGAAGCCGCCAAGGCACAGGCCAGTCACATGATGGCGGTCGAAATTGAAGTTGATCGACTGGACCAGCTTACCGAAGTGCTGGACGTGGGCGGCGCTTCGGTTGTTTTGTTGGACAACATGGACAATGACATGCTGCGCGAAGCGGTTGCCATGGTGGGCGGGCGGTTGAAGACCGAAGCCAGCGGCAATGTGACATTGGAACGGGTCGCATCGATTGCGGGGACAGGGGTTGATTACATCTCGTCCGGTGCCTTGACGCATTCTGCCCGCACCGTCGATCTGGGGCTCGATTTCTGAAGGCGCGGCATTTCCGCTTGATTTATGATCGTTTGCGCCAACACAGTTGCGCATTCTGGTTTTATCGATAATAAATCCACAGCAACGCAAGCTGCAGAAAGTTTTATAGATAAAATGATCATCCCACACTCCGGCTGGACCCGTAAAACTGCGCAAGCTATTCATGATCTTCCGCTGATGGACCTTTTGTTCCGTGCGCAGACCGTGCATCGGGAAAACTTTGATCCAAACCAGATCCAGACTTCGAAGCTATTGTCGATCAAGACAGGTGGCTGCGCCGAAGATTGTGCCTATTGCTCGCAATCAGCCCGCAATGGATCAACCTTACCAGCATCGAAGCTGATCGAGGTTCAGCGCGTTCTGACCGAGGCCAAGAAAGCCCGCGATGGCGGCGCGACCCGGTTTTGCATGGGCGCGGCGTGGCGCGAGCCAAAGGCGCGTGACATGGATGCGCTGGTCGCGATGGTCGAGGGCGTCAAGGAACTGGGCATGGAAACCTGCATGACGTTGGGTATGCTCGACGACACCCAGGTGGTGCAGCTGCGCGATGCCGGTTTGGACTATTATAATCACAACATCGACACATCGGAACGCTATTACTCCGAAGTCATCACCACCCGTACCTTTGCGGATCGGATCGATACGATGAACCGGGTGCAGGAAGCAGGAATCAAGGTTTGCTCAGGCGGCATTCTGGGGATGGGTGAACACACTGGCGACCGTATCGACATGTTGCTGACATTGGCCAACATGACGCCTCCACCGGACTCGGTGCCGATCAATATGTTGATGCCGCAGGCCGATACCCCACTTGCCGACGCCGAGCCGATTGACCCGATCGACTTTGTGCGGATCATAGCAACGGCCCGCATTTTGATGCCCAAGTCCTATGTGCGGCTTTCGGCCGGGCGCAGCGACATGAGTGACGAGATGCAGGCGATGTGCTTTTTCGCCGGTGCCAACTCGATCTTTGTTGGCGAAACGCTTCTGACAGCAGAAAACCCCGAAGAAGACACCGACGCGGTCCTGTTTGCGAAACTTGGTCTTCAGGCCGAAAAAGCCGAAACGCGAAACTGCACGGAAGCTGCCGAATGAAAGCAGTCAACCGACTGGAATCGATGCTTGATGCGCTTCAAGCCCGGCACCGCCGCCGGGCCTTGATCCCGACGCAAGGGCTGGATTTCGCGTCGAATGACTATCTGGGTCTTGCCGGATCTCAAGTGTTACAACGTGCGGCGCATGATGCGTTGTCGCGGGGTGTGCCTGTAGGTTCGGGAGGTTCGCGTCTGTTGCGGGGCAACCACCCTGAACATGAAGCGCTGGAGCGGGAAGCGGCCGCATTCTTTGGAGCTGAGGCCGCGCTGTTCATGGGAGGCGGGTTTCAGGCCAATCAGGCGATCTTCTCCACGTTGCCTGCGGCTGAGGATTTGGTCCTTTATGATGCACTGGTTCACGCGAGCGCCCATGAAGGTATGCGGTCCAGCCGTGCAGACCTGCGTGCCTTCCGCCACAATGATGTTGCGGATGCACGTAACGTATTGCGCGACTGGCAATCTACAGGCGGTTCGGGCCAGGTCTGGATTGCCGTCGAAAGCGTGTATTCCATGGAAGGTGATCTGGCGCCGCTGGAAGACCTGTCCGTACTTGCGCGCGAAGCTGATGCGGTTTTGGTTGTTGATGAAGCCCACGCCACCGGCGTTTTCGGAGAGCGAGGCCGGGGTCTTGCGCATGACCTGAACGCTGATCTGCTGACATTGCATACCTGTGGTAAAGGGCTTGGTGTCTCAGGCGGGTTGATCTGCGGTCCGCGCGTGATGATAGATACCCTGATCAACCGCGCTCGTCCCTTCATCTTTGCGACCGCTCCGTCGCCTTTGAACGCTTCTCTGGTTCGTGCTGCGCTACGGGAGCTGGCCAAGGATGTCAGTCTGGTTGAAGGTGCGCATGAACGTATGCGCCATGCCCATGACACCGCACGGGAACTGGGGTTGCCCGCAGCCGCGTTGAACAGCCAGATCATCCCGGTTGTAATGGGAGACGACGAGCGCACAATGGCGATGGCGGCCACTTTGCAGCAGCAGGGTTTTGACGTTCGGGGCATCCGCCCGCCCACTGTCCCAAAAGGCACATCCCGTTTGCGCGTGTCGATTACCGGAAATGTCACCCTTCAGGATATCTCGACCCTGTTTTTAACCATCGCAATCTGCCAGTCGGAGGCCGCATGAGCGCGCTGATCGTTACCGGAACCGACACCGGTGTCGGAAAAACCGTGTTTTCGGCCGGTCTGGCGGCAGCTTTGCAGGCCCGGTACTGGAAACCTGTTCAGTCTGGTCTTGAGGTTGCTACGGACACTGAAACCGTCAGCGCGCTGAGCGGTGCCGAGGTCCTGCCCGAAGCCTACCGGCTGAACATGCCCGCCTCACCGCATCTGTCTGCCGAAGACATGGGTATTGAGATTGACCTCTCGCGTCTTGAAATTCCGAAAGTGGACGGGCCTCTGGTTGTCGAAGGGGCAGGGGGCCTTATGGTGCCGCTGAACCGCCAGTCGTTCTTTCTGGACCTGATTGCCGGATGGCAGGCTCCGGTTGTTCTTGTAGCGCGCACCGCCTTGGGAACGATCAACCACACCACATTGTCCCTAATGGCGCTTAGGGCTGCTGGTTGCGAGGTTGTCGGTGTCGCATTCGTGGGTGACCCCGTGCCGGATGTAGAGCAAACCATCGTAGAGATGTGCAAAGTGCATCATCTGGGACGCCTGCCATTTCTGAGCGACCTGACACCGCAGCGCCTGAACAGTGCTTTTTCGGCAATTGATGTGGCGACCATTCGGAGATTCCTGTGACCCCGTTGGAATTTGATGCGCGCCATCTGTGGCACCCTTATACTCATGTGCTTGAACCCGGCCCGATGCACCTGATTACCGGGGCAGAAGGTGTCTGGCTGACGCGTGCTGATGGCGTCAGAATGATCGACGCAATGTCGTCCTGGTGGTGTACGGTGCATGGGCACAGGCACCCGGCCATCATCGATGCGATGCAAAAGCAGCTGAATACACTGCCGCATGTGATGTTTGGCGGCCTGACCCATGAACCCGCCGTGGAACTTGGCCGCAGGTTGGTCGACCTCCTGCCAGATGGCCTGGATCGCATTTTCTACAGCGACAGCGGCTCGGTCGCGATTGAAGTCGCGTTGAAGATGGCAGTCCAATACCAGATTGCCAATGGTCGGGGCGAACGGTCTGAATTTGCCACGATCCGGGGTGGCTATCACGGCGACACGTGGAAGGCGATGAGCGTTTGTGATCCCGTCAACGGGATGCATGGCCTGTTTCGCGGTGCGTTGTCGATCCAGCACTTTCTGCCACGCCCTCACATCCAGTTCGGCCGTGAATGGCCTGACAATCCCTCCGCGAACGGATTAGAGTCGCTGGAAGCGTTGCTGAACGACAAAGGCAACAGGATCGCCGCACTGATCCTTGAACCGGTGGTGCAGGGCGCTGGTGGGATGTATTTCTACCACCCTGCCTGGTTACGTGGGGCGCGTGCCTTGTGTGATGCGCATGACGTTTTGCTGATCTTCGATGAAATCGCGACCGGTTTCGGACGCAGCGGCGAGATGTTTGCAATGGATCACGCCGGGGTGGTTCCGGATATCCTGTGTCTTGGCAAGGCGTTGACCGGTGGGCATATCACTTTGGCCGCCACTATCGCGACCGAGGCTGTCGCTCGCGGGATTGGCGAAAGCGAGGCCGGTGTTTTGATGCACGGTCCCACCTACATGGCCAACCCTTTGGCTTGCTCGGCAGGTGTGGCGAGCCTTGACCAGTTGCAACAGCGAAACTGGAAGCAGGAAGTTGCATCAATCTCGCAGCAGATGAAAACCGAACTCGCGCCCGCGCGCAATCTGCCCGGTGTTGCAGATGTTCGCGTGCTTGGCGCAATTGGCGTTATCGAGATGGAAGAGCGGGTCGACCCCTCTATCGCACATGGATTGGCCGCGGAAACCGGTGTTTGGCTGCGCCCGTTTGCTCGCAATATTTATTGCATGCCTCCCTATGTTATTTCGCCGGACGAACTGAGCAGGGTAACGTCTGCGATGCTTGCTCTGGCTGGGGGGCAGAAATGAAAAGCCGTTGGCTGGCCCAATCAGACGACAGTACTCTAACCCTTTTGTTCGGTGGATGGGCATTGGGCGATGCTCCGTTCCGGGGTCTTACGGGGGGCGGGAATATCCTGTTGGTGGAAGGCTACACCAGCCTCAATGATCCCCTGCCTGATCTCGCCCGTTTCGATCACATTGATATGCTGGCCTTTTCCTTTGGTGTCGCGTCGGCTGCACATTGGCTGGCGTGCTCGGGCTTTCGTCCCGACCGATTGATCGCCATCAGCGGCACTTTGCATCCGGCGTGCCCGGAGCGTGGTATTGCGCCTGACATGATCAAGGCAACGGCGGCTCAGCTTTCCGAGCGCAGCTTTGCCAGGTTCTGCCGCCGCGCGGGTTTGCCAGGCGAGCCCCCGGAACTGGACATCGCAGCGGCGCGGCGGGAACTATTTGCCGTGATCCAACGCGGGTCTGCCCCTGATCCAGGTTTTGACAGAGTGTGGATACCCACAAACGACCGGATCATTCCGACAGCGGCCCAAGAAACGGCATGGGCCTCAACCTCAGCCCGAGTCGAGCATGTGGCGGGGCCGCACGTACCATTCCTACGGGGGCAAAGTTGGGCGAGTTGGGTATCATGACAGCGCAACTGGCAGACAGGGTGCAGCGGAGCTTTAGCAGAAGCTTTCAAACCTACCACGACACGGCAAATCAGCAAGCCTGGGTCGCAGGCAAGCTGGTCTCCGAACTGCGTCGTGCCAGAGCCCCGGGCCGTTTTGAAACTGTCTTCGAGCTGGGATGTGGCACAGGGCATCTGACCCGTCTGATGCGACAAAACTTTCACCTGCCAAACCTCATATTGAACGACATCGCGCCGCAGGCTCAGGCAACGGCGGATGCGGAACAGGCGACGTTCATTGCCGGTGATGCGCGTGAAGTTCACTGGCCTTCCCGGATTGATCTGATCGCCTCGGCTTCGATGATCCAATGGATGGAAAGCCCGCTTCAGTTGCTTCACAAAGCGATGGACGCGCTTGAGCCCGGCGGGTGGTTGGCGGTTTCGGGTTTTGGCCCTCAGCAATATCAAGAGCTTAGCGCGATCGGATCATCAGCGCGTGCACCGGGCCTTACTACGCCAGCTGCTCTTGCCGCTGCTGTCGACGGGCCGATGCAGGTATTGGCCGTTGGCGAAAGCCTGAGACAAACCTATTTCGATACGCCCCGCGAGGTTCTTAGGCATTTGCGAAGAACAGGTGTAAACGGCAGGGCGCAAGGGACATGGACCAAGTCCTCGCTGGCTCGGTTCGAAAACGAATACGCTAAGGAATTCGGCACGGACTGCGGGGTCTCACTGACATATCATCCCGTGTGGATCATTGCCCGGAAGCGATAGGTGCTTATTCTGCCGTGGCCCAACGTAATTTGTGAGCCTGCCAGGCGGTCGCAAACTCCGCAGCCACGGCCCTCGGCCTTGATGCGATTGTCACCAGTTCCTTTTTGCGGTTGTTGCAGGCAATCAAATTTCATGTGCCCAGGGCGGCTCTGCCCCGGCGCGTGATACTGTTACAGCGGCAACAGTTGCGCCCAACGCCATGGCCGCCCGCAAGCTTTCGGGGGTCAGATTGCGCAGCCCTTGCTTTGTCAAATGCCCTGCGCGGCTGAGTTCGGTCAAAACCCCAGCATTAAACGTGTCGCCCGCGCCGATCGTGTCGACAACCTGAACAGGTTTTACAGGAACCGAAACCTTGGAACCGTCGGACAGGTACCCGTTCGCCCCGTCGCCACCCCTGGTCACGATGAGGGCAGACGGACCGGTCTGCAATAAAAGGGACGCTTTGGCGGCCTCGGGTTCAGCTCCCGGGATGATCCAGTCAAGATCCTCGTCTGAAACCTTCACAATATCGGACTGTGCGATCATGCGGTTCAGGCGGGTTCGATACCGGGTCTGATCCTTGATGAAATCCGGTCGGATATTCGGATCCAACATCACAGCGCGATCCGCTCCGTGGCGATTGAGAAGTGAGGCATAGGCATCCGCGCAGGGTTCACATGCCAGGCTGATACCCCCAAGGTATAAGGCGGACACAGCTGTAAGCTGGTCCGGCATGTCCTCGGGTTGCAGCATTCGTCCGGCGGTGTTTTCATCGACAAAGCTGTAAGTGGCGTGACCGTCGTTGAGCTGTACGAAGGCGAGGGTCGTTGGGCGGTCAGAGGCAATCACGTGTGACGTGTCAACATGGCTTGAATTCAGCGCCTTAGTAATTTGTTGGCCAAACATGTCAGACGACACGCCGGTCAGCATTCCGACGGAAACACCCAGACGACCGACTGCGACCGCCGTGTTCAATATCGCCCCACCTGTGTGCGGTACAAATCCTTGTGCGCCCGACACTGTCGGCTCGGAAATCATGTCGATCAGGGCTTCACCACAGCACAGGATCATTTCGTAGTCCTTTTCAGATTATTTTGTCAGGAAGACCTGTTATCGCATCAAAGCGTTCTTGCAGAAATTGTTCGCCCCGATGATGCCGAACTCTGCTTGCTCGGACACATACAGGTTCAACGAGCGGCGCAGTTCGCTGAAACGGCCGCCGCCGTTGAATGCCTCTCTGAACTCATCACCGAACAACCAGCGGTTCTTTTCCGCGACGCCGCCAACAAGAAACACTCCGCCTGCAGGCATCAGTGTGACAGCCATGTCGCCCATCAAAGCTCCCAGATGGGTGTTGAACATCCGAGCGGCCTTTACCGCGACGGGGTCAGAACGGTCGCGGGCGTCGCGAAGGATGTCTTTCGCCGAGCGCGTTGGTGTCTGAACATGGCCTGCCGCCAGCCTGATCGCCTGATAGAGGATAGGCAAGCCCGTACCGCTGAGGAACATTTCAGCTTCCAGCGCGAGGCTGTCACCAAAGAAACACTCGGGCGCAATCCCGCGGGCTGCTTCAAAGATGTCAACTTCGTCTCGGTGACGCGGATACAGACCCACATGCCCACCTTCACCAGAGACTGTATGATAGTGGCCCTCGGAAAAAAGCAACGCTCCCACGCCAAGCCCGGTGCCAGGACCCACCACCAATCGCGTGCCTGCGGGCGGTGTTGCGTGACCTTGCAAGACGGCAACATCTTTCTGGGTTACTTCTGCCACCGACCAGGCTGCAGCGGTGAAATCATTAATTACAAACGTATGACTGGCACCGGTGGCCTCGGCCAATTCGGCCTCGGACAGGTCCAGATTGGCATTTGTCAGCCGAATCGTGCCGTTTCGGACAGGGCCCGCCCCCGCCGCCACCACTGCCTGCGGATTTGTTCCGATTTCATCCCGAAGCGCGTGAAACGCTTCAAGCAGATCTTCCAGTGTCCCCGTTGGGCGCTTGCGCAGGTCTGTCAGCTCGCCGTTCGTAACCACGCCCAGCCGTGTGTTGGTGCCCCCTATGTCAGCAACCAGATTCCAATGCTCATGCACCGCACCGGATGGTTGCGCTAACGGCTGAGAGACGTTCGGACCCCCGGAAAGGGCAGACTTGAGCGCCATGAACGACGCTTTTGGTGTTCTCACAAGCGTTTCAAAATCCACGTCCACCAGTCCAAACCTTTTCTCATATCCGAAGGCCCACTCGTAATTGTCCAGAAGTGACCAGACAAAATAGCCTTTTACCGGAACATCTTGTGCCAAAGCGTCCCGTACGGCGGCCAGGTGTCGGTCGAGATAATCGATGCGATCATCATCCCGCTGACGTTCCGCGCTCGCCATACCGTTTTCGGTGATATAGATTGGTAACCCGCCCGTATAGTCTTTCCTTGTTCGGATCAGGAAATTGGTCAGGGCGGATGGTTCGATTTCCCACCCCATCTGAGTTTTGGGCAAAGGCCCTGTAACTTCTTTCAGGGCTGGCCAGGTAGAGGTTGAAGGAGCGACCAGCTTTCGCGTGTAGTAGTTCAATCCGCACCAGTCGACGGGGGTTCCAATCGTATCAAAATCGTTTTGCCACCTTGCTGGTAGGTGTTGCTCCAGCCCTTCCAGCACATTTGCAGGATAAGATTGGTTAAATACTCCCCCAAGGAAGAACCGGTTGTAGATGCCATCATACAGGTCCGCTGCGCGCTGCGCTTCGGTGCTGCCATCGGCGGGCTCAGCCCATTCCAAGTTGAACACTGCTCCCAGATTGCTCATGCCCAGACTGCGCATGGCTTGAATAGCTTTTCCATGGGCCAACAAGACGTGGTGCATAGCTCGGGCGGTGGCGCGGATATCCCGTAGGCCGGGGGCATGGTGACCTTCAAAATGGCTTAGCCAGCTGACACACCAGGGTTCGTTTATCGGCGCAGCACTGAACATCCTGTCGCCGATCCGCCCCATAATAATTTCGGTATAGTCCGCAAACCATCCTGCGATGTCTCGGTTGCTCCATCCACCAATATCCGCAAGCGCAGAGGGCAATTCCCAATGATAGAGCGTCACACAAGGCCGGATCCCGCGTTCCAGCAACGCGTCAGCTAGTCGGTCATAGTAGTCCAGCCCAATCTGATTAACCTGACCACGTCCCTCTGGTAGCACCCGCGCCCAACTTGTTGAAAATCTATAACAGTCAAATCCGGCGTCGCGAACCAGATCGAAATCCTGTTCGAAACGGTTCAGGTGATCGCAGGCTATGTCGCCATTTTCACCTCGAACCACGTTGCCTGGTGAAGCTGCAAAAGTATCCCAGTGAGTCTGACCGGCCCCACCTTGCGCGTGCCCTTCGATCTGATAGGCAGAGGTAGCGACGCCAAAGAGGAAGTCCTCAGGGAAATCCGCGCGCGAGTGTTTCATGATCGCGACCTGTTTGGTGCGGGACCGGTTGATTCTCCCACTACCAACTCTGCCTCCAACAATCTAGTTTTGGCAGGATCATCCGGGGACGTGATCCGCTCGATCAGCATTTCTGCTGCCATCTCTCCGGCCAAGCGAACTGAAGAGCGAGTCGCAGTAAAGATCGGAACGTCTTGCCCGTTTTTTAAATAGGAAAGATCATCGTCATGAGCGATTACCGAGATATCTCGGCCCATTTTCAAACCAGCTTCGTCCATCGCGCGCCTGACCCCGATCGCAGAAATCATGGAAGAAGTCAGGATGGCTGTGGGTGGATCGTCAAGTTGCAGCATCCCGTGCGTTTCACGATGCCCATAAACTTCGGTCATTTCCGCGCTGCGCATCAGATCAGGATCGACAGCCAGCTCGGCGTTTTTCAATGCCTCAAGGTACCCTTCGCGACGGCGTTGCGCGAAATCCATGTCTTCGAGCCCATTGATCAAAGCAATGCGGTGATGGCCTAGGTCGATCAGGAAACGCGTCGCGCGCAGGAACGAGCTTTTATTGTTAACGTCAATCCAATCATATGAAGCGTTCACACCCGTTGAGCGACCATGAACAATAAACGGCACACCCATTCGGGTCAGAACTTCGATCCGGGGCTCATTGACCTTCGGACTCTGCAAGACAACCCCGTCCACTGCGCCGCGTTGGAAGAGACTACGATACGCTTTCTCGATCGATGTATCGTCTGCATTTGTGAACATAATATCATAGCCATGTTTGGCGTATTTATTGGCAGCTCCGGCTACAAAGTCCCCAAAGATAGGGTTGACCATTTCATGCTGCGAAGAGCTTGGGATGACGTGGCCGATCACCATGGATCTACCAGTCGCCAATCCCTTGGCGCGACTGTTCGGGCGGTACCCATGTTTGTACGCCGCTGCCTGGACGCGCGCGCGCGTGTCTTCGCTGACTTCGGGGTACCCGTTGAGTGCGCGGCTGACCGTTGTCTGGGAAAGCCTGAGAATCTCTGAGAGCTGTTTCAGGTTCATTATGATTTCAAAGCGCCTTCAATATAGTGACCTAGTTTGTTTTGTTGATAATCGTCTTTCCCGTCAACTGCTATTGTGGATTGGCGCTGGGATGCTAAAAAATTAATGAAACAGGGTGGATGTTGACAGTTTAACTTTCATCGAAGATAAACCCACTATCCAAAGCGCTTTGAAAGAGAGTCTTTCTGGTGCGACAATGTGGGAGGAGGTTTTGATGAGACACTCGCTTTATGCAGGTGCGGCGATGTTCGCCCTGATGGCCGGGCCTGTTCAGGCGCAGGGTGAATTGATCCACGCCGTGGGTGTGGGTGGCTTTGACTGGGATGGGTTTCAGGCTTTTGCCGAAGCCAATGACCTATCCGGTGAAAGCCTGACCATTTTTGGTCCCTGGCTGGCGGGTGAAGGAAAGTCTTTCGAGAACCTTGTCGCATATTTCGACGCGGCGACCGGTGCCAGTTCAAGCTATGTTGGTTCGGATTCGCTTGAACAGCAAATCCTTATCGACGCGGCTGCGGGATCAGCGCCAAACCTGACTGTCTTTCCGCAGCCCGGACTGGCGGCGAACCTAGCGAAGCAAGGGTATCTGACACCGCTTCCGGAAGGCTCGGCAGACTGGATCAGGGAAAACTTTGCAGCCGGTCAGTCCTGGGTGGATTTGGGTACTTTTGCCAACGCCGATGGGGCTGACGATTTTTATGGCTTTTTCTTCAACGTGAACGTCAAGTCCCTGGTCTGGTACATTCCTGAAAACTTTGAAGACTTTGGGTATGAAGTGCCTCAGACCATGGAAGAGTTTAAGGCGCTGATGGATCAGATGGTTGCTGATGGTGAAACACCCTTGTGTGTCGGATTGGCGTCAGGTGGAGCAACCGGGTGGCCAGCAACGGACTGGGTTGAGGACCTGATGCTGCGAACCCAGCCTCCGGAAGTCTATGACCAATGGGTGTCGAACGAGATGAAGTTTGACGATCCCCGTGTGATTGCTGCAATTGAGGAATATGGCAGCTTTACCCGCAATGACGACTATGTTGTTGGTAACGCGGACGACACCGCGGCTATTGATTTTCGCGACAGCCCAAAGGGTTTGTTCGACAGCCCGCCAGCCTGTATGATGCACCGCCAAGCGTCTTTTATTCCAGCATACTTCCCTGAAGGGACGGAACTGGGTGTTGACGCTGATTTCTTTTACTTCCCGGCCTATGCAGAAAAGGATTTAGGTACACCAGTGCTTGGGGCCGGGACGTTGTTTACAATTACGAACACAAATCCTGCGGTGGAAGCCTTTATGGAGTTTCTCAAGACGCCATTCGCGCACGAGATCATGATGTCGCAGGACGGTTTCCTGACGCCTCACTTGGGTGCAAATCCTGACAATTACGCGAATGACACGCAACGGGGTCAGGGGGAGATTCTAACCAACGCAACGACATTTCGCTTTGACGGGTCTGACCTGATGCCGGGTGCGGTCGGTGCCGGCACTTTTTGGACCGGGATGGTAGACTATTCGTCTGGTGCTAAAGATGCTGCCACCGTGGCTAGTGAAATCCAGTCCTCTTGGGACGCGGCAAAGTGATCAACGCACAGGGGGGGCGGTCCAGTGACCGCCCGCTTGCCAAACGGATGAGCGCACCATGACACCGGCACTACAAGGCCTGCTGACGATCGCCATCGGTGTGTCGGGTTGTGTAGGCTATTTCTACCTTTCAAACCTGTTTCTGGACAAAGTCCTGTTCCCGCCGCGCGGGCCAAACGCTGGCCAAAACATCAACCGCGCAAACTTGATCCGCCCGTGGTTGTTCCTGTTCCCGGCGCTTGCTGCATTGGGGCTGTATCTGGCGTATCCGGTGGTTGAAACCTTGCGCCTGTCGCTTACGGAACGCGTGCCTGGCAGCGGATATCGCTGGGTTGGCTTGGACAACTATACCCAAATGGCGGCTGAGCCGAAGTTTTGGGAAGCCATGCGCAATAACATGTTCTGGCTGATCGTTGTGCCAGCAATGTCAACGGCTTTTGGTCTTCTCGTGGCGCAACTGACCGACCGCATCCGCTGGGGCAACTTTGCCAAGTCCTTGATTTTCATGCCGATGGCCATTTCATTTGTTGGTGCATCGGTGATCTGGAAACTGGTTTATGACGCACGGCCGACTGAACAGGACCAGATAGGAATCCTGAACGCGCTGTACATCTTCTTCGGCGGCACCGAACCCAACACGTGGTTAACAATCCCCTTCTGGAACAGTTTCTTTCTGATGGTTGTCCTGATCTGGATACAGACTGGTTTTGCCATGGTCATCCTGTCGGCGGCTTTGCGCGGTATTCCCGAAGAAACCATCGAGGCGGCCATTTTGGATGGGGCCAATCCCTTTCAGATTTTCTTCAGGATCAAGGTGCCGCAGATCAAAACCACAATCCTTGTCGTTTGGACGACGATCACGATCACTGTTCTCAAAGTATTCGACATCGTCTTTGCCATGACCAACGGCCAGTGGGAGACGCAGGTGCTGGCAAACTACATGTACGACAAGCTTTTCCGCGCCAATGACTGGGGCGTCGGATCGGCCTCGGCCATGGTGATCATGTTGCTTGTCACGCCGATCCTCGTCTGGAACGTGCGCAACGCGCGCAAGGAGATGGAGTAAGCCATGAGCGATATCGCCGGAACCAAACCCGCGCTCAGAGGGGTGGTGCATCTGTCAGTCATCTTCCTAGTGATCCTTTGGGTCATTCCGACGCTTGGCTTGCTGATTTCGTCCTTTCGGACGGCAGATCAGATTTCGTCCAGCGGCTGGTGGCGGTCTCTGTTTCCCTCTGAACAAAACCTGACGCTGCGCAGTGCCGCGCCCGAGGCGCAGGTGCTGGAAAACGGAGTGTATGTCATTCAGGGGGCGTTGTTCGGCGAAGATGAGCAAGTAACGATTTCCAGATGGGGTATCAGTTCGCGTGATGTGGGGGTCTTTGAACCGGGCGAAACGGCCGAACTGCGCAGAGGAGGCATAATCACAGTAGATGAAGCTGGTAATTACCGGATGGAAAACTCTGAGGAATTTACCGGCAAACGCGGTGCGCGTATCTTCGTGACAGCCGAATTACCACCCGAGTTCACCTTGGACAATTACCGGAAAATTTTATTGGACCAGACCAGCACAGACAGCATGGCCAAGGCATTCTTCAATACGCTAACCGTTACGATACCGGCGACAATCATCCCTATATTGGTCGCAGCCTTTGCGGCTTACGCGCTGGCGTGGATGGATTTTCCGGGCCGGGCGCTGCTGATCGCAGCGGTCGTTGGTCTTTTGGTCGTGCCGCTTCAGCTTGCCTTGATCCCGTTACTGAAATTTCACTTGAGCATCGGGATTGGCAAAGGGTACCTGGGGGTCTGGCTTGCCCATACAGGATTTGGAATGCCCCTGGCGATCTATTTGCTGCGTAACTACATGGCTGGGCTTCCGCGCGACCTGATCGAGAACGCACGCGTTGATGGGGCCACCGAGTTCCAAATATTCACTAAGCTGATCCTGCCACTTAGTTTTCCCGCTCTGGCGTCTTTTGCGATCTTCCAGTTCTTGTGGACATGGAACGACCTGTTGGTTGCCAAAGTTTTCCTGATCGATGCCACCGGACAGACCACTGTCATGACGAACCGCATCGTCGAGCTTTTGGGCACCCGCGGTGGCAATTGGGAAATCCTCGCGACGGCTGCCTTCGTGTCGATCTTCGTGCCGCTGGTCGTTTTCTTCGCGATGCAAAAATACCTGGTCCGGGGCTTGCTGGCCGGATCTGTCAAATAGAGGCGTCTGATGAACGTGCAGAACAACCTTGAACAATGCAAAGCAACAAAACTGTCTTCGGACTGGTGGCGCGGTGGTGTGATCTATCAGATCTACCCACGCAGTTTTCAGGACAGCAACGGGGATGGGATCGGCGATCTGAAGGGCATCACTGCGCGACTGGATTACATTGCCTCGCTGGGCGTTGATGCAATCTGGATTTCGCCGTTTTTCAAATCGCCGATGAAGGATTTTGGCTACGATGTCAGCGATTACCGCGATGTCGATCCCATGTTCGGGTCGCTGGCGGATTTCAAAGAGCTTTTGGATCAGGCCCATGCGAAGGGTCTGAGGATCATGATTGATCTGGTCCTGTCGCATACATCCGATCAGCACCCTTGGTTCATCGAAAGCCGCAGCAGTCGGGAAAACCCGAAATCCGACTGGTATGTTTGGGCGGATCCCAAACCGGATGGCACGCCGCCGAACAACTGGCTTTCGATCTTCGGCGGCTCGGCCTGGCAATGGGATGCACGACGCCTGCAATATTATTTGCACAACTTCCTGACATCGCAGCCGGATCTGAATTTCCACTGCCCGGATGTTCAGGATGCGTTGCTGGACGTGGCGCGGTTCTGGCTTGATCTGGGGGTGGATGGTTTTCGGCTGGATACCATCAATTTCTATTTCCACGACAAGGCGCTGCGCGACAATCCTGCGCTGGCGATGGATCAACGCAACGCCACGATCGCACCGGCCGTGAACCCCTACAACCATCAGGACCACCTGTTTTCAAAAAGCCAGCCCGAGAACATCGCCTTCCTCGAAAGACTTCGGGCCTTGACGGACGAATATGAAGGCCGGGCTTGTCTGGGCGAGGTCGGAGATGCGCAGCGTGGGCTCGAGATCATGGGCGAATACACATCCGGGGATAAGCGGATGCACATGTGTTATGCCTTCGAGTTCCTGGAAAATCGTTCATTGACAGCAACTTACACCAAGCACGTTTTCGACCAGCTGGAAGAGAAGGCAGGTGACGCATGGCCATGTTGGGCATTTTCCAACCATGATGTGCAGCGCCACGCTTCACGCTGGAATCTGAACGATGCAGCCGCGCGTCAGTATGTGGTTTTGATGATGTGCCTGCGCGGCTCTGCATGCCTGTATCAGGGTGAGGAACTGGGCCTGCAAGAAGCTGACGTGCCGTTTGAAAAGCTGCAGGACCCGTATGGGCTCGAATTCTGGCCAGAATTCAAAGGTCGCGATGGATGCCGTACGCCGATGGTTTGGGCCGCTCAGGATGAACAGTCAGGCTTTAGTACAACCGAACCCTGGTTACCTGTAAGCGCCCGGCAAGCCGAACATGCAGTTGACCGGTTGGAAGCAGACCCGCAATCTATGCTGAACCACTATCGCCGCGCCATTGCATTGCGTCACACCCATTCAGCTTTGGCATCAGGTTTGCAGCGCGACCTGACCGAGACTGGATCGGTTTTGTCCTTCCTGCGCGAGGATTCCCGGGAGAAGGTCTATTGTGCGTTCAATCTGGGGTCGGACACGACCAAGTTAAAACTGCCGGAAGGCAACTGGCGTTTCATTGGTCAAGAACTGGGCGGAGTTGGCGGTATAGGTAGCGTCACCCTTAGCGCTTCGCAATTTTGCCTGATGGTCAGAAACAAGGGGTAAGGCATGTCAGATCTCAAACTCACGGGGGTCGCCAAGTCCTATGGCCCAGTCGACGTGCTTAAGGACATCAATCTTGATATCGAACAGGGCGAACTGATCGTATTTGTTGGTCCGTCAGGCTGCGGAAAATCCACATTGTTGCGGATGATCGCTGGTCTGGAGAATATCACGGGCGGAACCCTGGAAATTGAAGGGCAGGTAATGAACGACGTCCCGCCTGCGCAACGTGGTATTGCGATGGTCTTTCAAAGCTACGCTTTGTACCCCCATATGACAGTAAGGGAAAATATGGCGTTTGCGCTGAAAATTGCCAAAATGCCTGCGACCGACGTCGACGCTGCCGTGAAACGAGCTGCACGCATACTGCAGCTGGAGCCGTTTCTGGATCGCTTGCCCAAGGCCCTGTCAGGCGGTCAACGTCAACGTGTCGCTATCGGACGGGCCATCGTGCGCGACCCCAAGGTATACTTGTTCGACGAACCGCTCTCGAACCTGGATGCGGCTCTGCGGGTTGCGACCCGGATCGAGATCGCGCGCCTGAAGGAGGCCATGCCTGACAGCACCATGATCTATGTGACCCATGATCAAGTCGAAGCCATGACGCTGGCGAGCCGAATTGTTGTGTTGGCCAACAAAGGCATCGCGCAGGTAGGAACACCGCTTGATCTCTATGAGACACCTGACAACGAATTTGTCGCCCAATTCATAGGCTCACCTTCCATGAACCTTTTGCCAGGTAAAATCACAAAGACTGGAGAAATGACAACTGTTGAGCTTGCGTCAGGTGGAATTGCTGTGTCAGCGATTCCTACTGAAGACAGCGATCTCGGAAGACAGGTCGCAATCGGGGTTCGCCCCGAGGATTTTTTCATCACGAGCGAAGCCGCAGTCCTGACAGGAAAAGTGGATTTCACTGAAGCACTGGGAGAGGTCACGCTTCTATATTTTGAAAAGACTCAAGACTCCGAAGCTGCGATTGCCAAATTACCTGGCGTACAAAGAAATCTGCGTGGGCAGGTGGTATCCGTAGGGGCGGTCCCGGAAAAAGTGCATCTTTTTCACAACGGTGTTTCCATGCGAAAGTAACAGCTAGGTCGCATCTATACGGCGCTTGACAAGGATATAACTCATAATCCACCTTAATTGAAACGTTTCAATGGTGGGGGGATGCGAGTTTCTGCCCAACTCTACACAGTGCGGCAATGCGGTGATCTTGCAGATCAACTGCAATTGGTTGCGGCCTGCGGTTTTTCAGATGTCGAAACCACTGGCCTGCACGGCCGCACCCCCGCTCAGATGGCTGGCATTATTTTCGGGTCAGGCCTTAGTGTTCGGTCTGCACATTTTGATTGGGAAGAGTTCGAAGAGCGATTTTCGGATATCGTCGAAGTATTAAACCTAATGGAATGCCGGGTGGCTGTCATGCCTTGGCTGGCGCCCCAGGTGCGGCCCGACACTGCCGAGGGATGGAGGGTGGTGTCGGGCCAGTTGTCCAAATGGGCAAACCAGCTGATGGATCATGGTGTCAGCCTGGCGTATCACAATCATGATTTTGATCTTATCGGCGAGGTTGGCGACACACCTCTTGACCTGATCCTTTCCGGCGGAGATGTCTTTTGGCAGCCAGATATCGGTTGGCTGGTTGCGGCTGGCCTGGATCCGGCGGACGCGATCCGCCGCCACGCCAATCGAATCCTGTCCGTACATGCAAAGGATATCGACCCAGCAGGCGGAACAGGTGACGCGCGCTGGCGCGATTTGGGCGAAGGTGCGGTTGACTGGAACGCAACCCTGCACGCGCTTGCCTCGACCAACTGCATGGATCTTTTTGTTGAACATGACGAAACCGCAGATCACGTACGCACGCTGCAAACGGGTCGGTCGTTTTTGACGGAACAATTGGCAGGGTTTGAGTGATGGCGCGGGCGACGATCAAATCGATTGCCAGAAGTACCGGGTATTCCGTTGGCACAGTCTCGAATGCCTTGCGGGATTCCGTATCGGTGAAGCGGGAAACCCGGGAAGAGATTCAGAAAGTTGCATCGGAGCTGGGATACCGGGTGAATCTGGATGGCCTAAAGCTGCGCACTAATAAGTCCTATAGAATTGCGGTCATGGTCAGTGTTTCAAATGATGCGGCGGAAGAGTGGGAAGGTGTAGAGTTTACGCGAATTCTGGCCGGGATATCCAATGCGTTAATAGGATCACGCTATCAGCTGAGCGTATTTAGCACATGTGATGGCGAGGCTGCGCTGCAGACATTGAAGTCAGTCGTGCAAGAAGGGCAGGCTGATGGCGTGATCTTTTCCGGCACGCGTGTTCATGATGAACGCGTCGCGTATCTGCAGGGGCAGGGTTTTCCTTTTGTCACATACGGCATGAGCGACAGCCCCCAACCGCATCCTTTTGTGGATCTCGACAGTCAGGCAGCGGCCTATGATGCCACGGCTCGACTACTTGCGCTGGGGCATCGTCGCATCGCTTTGATAAACCCGCCGGATGACCTGATCTATGCACAGCAACGCCGCCGGGGGTATGCTGATGCGCTGTCAGAATGCGGTGTGGAGTTGGACCCGGCACTGGTATCCACCGGCCCGACCACCGCGGAATCCGGTCAGCAGAAATTTGCGACGCTAATGCAGTTGCCGAAACCGCCGAGCGCCATCATCTGTGCAAATGAGGCCATAACCCTTGGGGCTCTGTCAGCTGCCGATAAAGCCGGAGTGCAGGTTGGCAGGGACGTTGTGGTCATCTCGAACGATGACTTGAAGCTCAGCCAGTATTTTGTACCGCCACCCAGCACTTATTACTTGCCGATTGCTGAAACTAGCCGTCTGCTGGGTGAGTTCATGTTGAAAGCTTTGGACGGGGTCGATCCGTCCGAGATTCAGAAAAAGATCAGGGCCACATTGATCGAGCGGCAACCTGACACCCCGGCGCCGGAAGCGGCGCAGACCACCTGATCCAACAAAGGAGTACCTGAACATGATTAAGAACCTACTTGCCGCTGCCACACTCACGACACTGATTGCTCCAGCGGTTATTGCTGCCGACCTAGAGGGTCGTGTTCTGAAAATCGGAACCGATGCGACATACCCACCGATGGAAACCGTGGATGAAACAACCGGAGAGATCGTGGGCTTTGATGTCGATGTGATGAATGCGATCTGCGCGAAGGTCAATTGCGTTCCCAACTTCGTAAACACCGCCTGGGACGGTATCTTTGCGGCCCTTCAGCAGGGTGAGTTCGATCTGGTTATCTCGGGCGTGTCGATCACACCGGAACGCGAAGAAACCATGGACTTTTCCGAGCCTTACATCGTTGTCAGCCAAGCCATTCTGTTGCAGGTCGATAATGCTGACATGACACTTGAGGACTTCAAAGCCGGTGGCCAGAAACTGGCCGCGCAAACCGCGACGACCAACGCCCAATTGGCGGAAGAGCTTGTCGGGCGCGAGAATGTCAGCCTTTACGACAACTTCTCGGCCGCCATTCTGGCGCTTCAGAACGCGGACGTTCAGGGCGTGATCATCGATGGCACTTCGGCGGCGGCCTATGAACAGGAATTTGCGGGCGAATTGACTGTTGGCATTACAGGCCTGCAATCCGACCCGTTAGGCATCGTGTTTCAGGAAGGTGATCCGACAGTGGATGCAATTAACGCTGGTCTGAAAGCCATACAGGAGGACGGAACACTGGACGAGCTGACGGCCAAATACTGGGGCACCAACTGATCCATTAGCGCCCTTTTTTGGTCCGGCGGTCAGCACCGCCGGGCCTTGTTTTAGCGGAGAATTTCCATGTCGCGCCTCAGCACGATCCGCCCGAGTAACCTGGTGTTGCTCGCTGCAGCGCCCTTTATTATCTACCTGTTCGCTACATCCTCAAAATACTTGCGGTCGTTGGTCGCAATTCTGGGGATCGGCATCGACGCGGGGCCCATTTTTGTAGGGTTTCTGCTGATTTCGACCGTTGCGATCCTTGGATATCTTTGCGCCCGGTACGCGCGGTTTTCACAAAACTCCCCCGGCTGGTTGAGGTTCAGTGCGCTTGCTGCGTTACCGGCTGCTGCGGCGCTTTTGGTCATCAGCTTTGTTTCTCCGCAGCTTCTGATGCCATTTGCCGAGTCGGTCTTCTTTCATGCGCTCAGCGAAAACACCTCACCCCTTATCGATCGATCCAGTCAGACCTGGGTACTGTTTCCGGACGTGATCGCCAAGGTTCAGTCGGGACTACAAGTTTTCCTCACAGTTTACGCGGCTGTCGTCGCACTATGCCTGATTTCGGCACGTTTGCAGCCGCCCTGGCGCAGGCGCGTCTTGTTGGGGTTGGAGTGTCTCACGGGCGCGGTTCTGTTTTATCTCATGTTCATGGCTCATTGGCAGTTCGCAACCGGGGTGGCCATTACATTCCGTGCGGCCATTTTTGCCTATATCTTCGCGGCCATTCTTGGTTTGGTCTGGGTCGGGCTGCAATCGTTCAAACCAAAGGCACGTACGACGGTCGTCTATGGTTCGATCAGTTTGGCAATGCTGGCAGCCTCGGCATTTTCCTTTATGCAGCCGCAGGTCAGCTTTGTTCTGGTGGGCAGCACAGAGGGGCGTATCGCGGTTGTGCGCGGCACGCCGCAGGCGCAGGCTGACGTCATCCGGTTTGGCGAGTTCGAGGGGGCCGATGGTCAGCAGTATCGGATCCGCAGCGCAACCGATGCCACTGCCGCGCTTGAACAGATCGAAACGGTCGACAGCGTCTCGGGCGCTTTTGTTCCGGCGGAGGCGCATACGCAAGGTTATCCGGTCCTGTGGCAAACAAGATTTCTACCCGATAAGTACCGCAATCCGGCCCTGGCATTTGCCGTGCTCGGGTTTTTGTTGCTGACACTGACCATCGGCGGGGCTCAGCATAAACTGCACCCGCTGGCGGTCGGGGCCGAATTTTTCGTGGATACGATACGCGGCATTCCGATGCTGGTAATCATTCTTTATATCGGTTTGCCGCTGGCGGGCGCAGTCAAGGATGTTACCGGCGGCGGAATCGATATGACCAATATGACACGGGGGATCATCGCGATCTCGGTTGGCTATTCCGCCTATATGGCCGAAATTTTCCGGTCCGGGATCGAGGCGATACCGAAAGGCCAATTGGAAGCGGGCAGCTCTCTGGGTTTGTCGCGATGGCATACGGCGCGGCTTATTGTTCTGCCGCAAGCCCTTCGGATTGTAACTCCACCGCTTGGCAACGAGTTCATCGCGATGATCAAGGACACGTCATTGCTGTCTATCCTGTCCGTCCGCGACATGACCCAGAGGATGCGCGAATTTCAGGCGGCTAGCTTTTTGCCCTTTGCCCCCTTCAACACGGCAGCAATCCTGTATGTCGTTCTCACACTCGGCTGCGCCAGTTTCCTGAAGTGGATCGAACGACGCATGGCAAAGGACACACGATGAGCGCGCTGGAACTTGGGGTTTGTTACTACCCCGAACAGTGGGACCCTTTGCAATGGCGAGACGATGCCGCCCGAATGGCAGATATGGGGTTGGATTGGGTGCGGATTGCTGAATTCACCTGGGGCCTGATCGAACCCGCGCGCGGTCAGTTCCACTGGGGCTGGCTGGATGAGGTGATTGAGATTTTGGGGCAAGCCGGTCTGCGGGTCATGATGTCCAGCCCAACAGCCGCCCCCCCAAAATGGTTGATCGATGAGTACCCCGAAATCCTGCCTGTAGGGCCGGATGGTCGGGTCAGAGGGTTCGGTTCGCGCAGGCATTATTGTTTTTCCAGTGAGGTTTATCTGACCGAGGCGCAAAGGATCGCAACCGAATACGCTCGCAGATATGGTCAGAATTCGTATGTACAAGCGTGGCAGATCGACAATGAGTATAACGACCACGATACAGTTCTCAGCTATTCCGATGCCGCGCGGACTGGTTTTCAGAACTGGTTGGAGGAACGATATGGTGCAATCGACGTATTGAACGACGCGTGGGGAACCGTTTTCTGGGGGTCGCTTTACTCACGGTTTGGTCAGATCGAACTGCCCAACGGGCTGGTCGCCATGCCCAATCCAGCCCACGCGCTGGATTTCGCGCGCTATTCTTCAGAGCGGGTTCGGCTGTTCAACAAAACGCAGGTGGATGTTCTGCGCAAATATGCGCCGGGCCGGGATATCACCCATAACTTTATGGCAGGCAGTTTCGAGTTCGATCACCACGTCGTGGCTGCTGATCTGGATATTGTCGGGTTCGACAGTTACCCGCTGGGGAACCTATTGGGCTCTTCCCTTTCGGATGAAGAAAAGCGCCGTTATCTGCGCACCGGCGCACCGGATTATCAGGGATTTCATTGTGATTTGTATCGCAGTCAGGGGCGCGGTCGGATGTGGGTGCTGGAACAGCAGCCGGGCCCGGTAGATTGGGCCGATAAGAATCCGTCTCCGGCAGAGGGGATGGTTCGGCTTTGGACCTGGGCGGCCTATGCACATGGCGCGCAAGCCGTGATGTTTTTTCGCTGGCGACAGGCAAAATCTGCTCAAGAACAATACCATACAGCGATATTACGGTCAGATGGTAGCCTGGATCAGGCCGCAATTGAATTGGCTGAGATCGTAAAGGACCGCGCCATTTTGCCACCCGAGAGGCGGGCAAAAGCGCGGGTTGCAATGCTGCTGGATTATACCTCTATCTGGGCGGCGGATATCCTGCCGCATGACAGGGATTTCCCCAATGCCCAGATTTTTCGCGAGTGGTACACTGCTATTCGTGGTTTTGGGGTCGATCTTGATTTTGTTGGCCCTGAAGATGAGCTGAGCGACTACGCCCTCATCGTACTACCGCAAAGCATGATCGTGACGGCTGACCTTGCAGACAAGCTTGACGCTTCGGGAGCCAAGATACTGATTGGTGCCCGTTCCGGCAGCAAGACATCCGGGATGAACACTCCGTCCAATCTGGCTCCGGGCGAATTGGCAAAGTTAACAGGTATCCGTGTCACGCGCGTCGAATCACTCCCTTCACTTGCGCAGGAGGCTGTGGTTCTTCACGATGGACAGCAATTTGAATTCACAGGCTGGCGTGAAATCATCGAGACCAATGAGCACGTATTGGCCCGCTTCAAGAGCGCTTATTGTGATGCCAGCCCAGCGGTCATCCGTTCTGACCGCACGACCTATCTGGCAATGGTTCCGCGAAATGAGCTTTTGCAGGCGATTGTCGGTGAGGTACTGAACTGGGCTGGGATAAATGCAACGCCTTGCGACCCCGATATACGCATAACCCAACGCGGCTCGACCTATTACGCGTTCAACTTCAGTGACGTTTCAAAGCCTTTGCCTGTTGGTCGTGCACGTCAAATTCTGCTTGGTTCAGATCCGGTCAATCCAAGGGACGTTACCGTTTGGCGGGAGAATGCGGCGCCTCATAATTCAGCTTAGACGTGTCAAATCGTGAAACTGGACATAAGAATTTCGAAAACTGTCACTTTTGGACTGACGGATGGGCGCAGAAAGTCCTATGAATAGAAAACAAAAAAAATCGAGTCCAACAACGGGAGAACACTAATGGTTACCAAGTCATCACTTTCCAGACGCACTGTTTTGAAAGGAGCGGGTGCCGCGGCACTTGCCGCGCCTCTTTACAGCAAGAGCGCTCTGGCGTCGTCCGGTGAAATCAACATCCTGATGTGGTCGGATTACCTGCCGCCCAGCTTTATCGAAGAGTTTGAGACCCTTACCGGCATCAAGGTGAACTACACCGGGATCGGCTCAAACGAAGAAATCATCAACAAGATGAAGGCGACCAAAGGTCAGGGCTTTGACATCGTCTCACCGACCAACAACCGCTCGTTGCAATGGGAGCCGCTGGAGCTGTTACAACCCTTTGACATGAACAAGGTTCCGGTCGACCTGGTGAACCCAGCCATGGCTAAAATCGGTACGGATGCTTGGAACTTTGGCGGCGCCGGGGTCCACTGGTTGCCGCATATCTGGGGCACCGAAGGTATTGCATACCGCACCGACTTGTGGCTGCCGGCTGGGGACGCGCCATCCTATGGCGACGTCTGGTCAGAAGAAAACGCAGGCAAGACCATGGGCCGCGCGCATTCGATGATGCTGGGTGCAGGTCTCTACATGGAGCGTTCCGGCGAGATGGAACCGGGTTCGGTCTGGGCCGCATATGGCGATGAAGAAACCATGCGCAAGGTCTGGGGTCAGATCACCGACTGGTGCATTGCACGTAAGGATCGCATCAAGCTGATCTGGAACGATGCCGACACGCAGAAAAACGGTCTTCTGAATGAAGGTGTTGTTGTCGGTCAGACCTGGGACGGCCCGCCACTTGCACTGAAATCGGCTGGTGAACCGGTGCATTATCAGGCTCCCATCGAAGGGGCGATGGCATGGGTTGACGGGATGTCGATTCCATCTGGTGCGGCGAATATCGACCAGATCTATGCCTTCATCGACTTCGCCTATCAGGCCAAACCTGCCGGTGTTGCCATCGACAGCCACGGGTACAACTCTCCTGTTCTGGGGGCTGACCAGTATTCAGGCGACACCTATAAGAAGAACTTTGCCGAGGCCTATCCGGGCGACTCGCTGGCCAACCTCAACCCCTGGCCGGCCGAAGCACCGTGGTATGCTGAAACGCGGACCGAGTTCGTCAACAAGTTCAAGAGCGCATAAGCGATCTGAATCCATGCCCCTCGCGACCTGCGAGGGGCAACAATCTGTGCGCCGCTCCGGCGTAACGGAAAGCTATGTGGTGTGGTGATAGCGCGCACCTCAAGGAGATACCAAAAATGAGTGCAGGGGTCGGAGTCGATCTGGAAAACCTGTGGATCCGTTTCGGTGACTTCGTCGCCGTGCGCGATGCAAACGTCAATATAAACGGGGGCGATTTCTTTTCGTTCCTCGGGCCCTCGGGTTGCGGAAAAACAACGATCTTAAGGGCTGTTTCCGGCTTTCTCGAGCCTAGCGAAGGCAATGTTCTGATCGGCGGAAAGAACATGCGGGGCATCGGGCCCAACAAGCGCCCCACTGCTCTGATCTTTCAAAACCTAGCGTTGTTTCCCTTGATGAAGGTCTGGGAGAACATCACGTTCTCGATGGAAATCAAAGGTGCCAGCAGCGCCGAACGACGCAAGCGTGCTGATGAGCTTTTGGACATGATCGCGCTGCCGGGGCAAGGCGACAAACTTCCCAGCGAATTATCTGGGGGTCAGCGTCAGCGAGTGGCCATCGCTCGCGCCCTTTGCGCCGAGCCGCACGTATTGCTTCTTGATGAACCTCTATCAGCACTTGACCTCAAATTGCGCCAGCACATGCGAACGGAACTGCGTGAGATACAGCAGCGTGTGGGAATTACTTTTATCTACATCACGCACGACCAGGGCGAGGCGCTGACCATGTCAGATAATATTGCTGTCATGCGCGCAGGTGTGATTGACCAGATTGCCGATGGCAAAACCATCTACAACGATCCCAACACGGCTTTCGCAGCCTCATTTGTCGGCGAAAACAACGTTTTCCGTGGCAAGATAAAGCAGGTCATGGGTACCGAAGCGCTGATCTCGACCAACCGCTCGGGCGATCTGGTTGCACGGATATCGACCGCCAACCAAGGCAAGATGAAAGAAGGCGATAGTGCGATGATGTTCATTCGCCCCGAAGCCTTCGCCATTGCGCCCAAGGCGGCTTCGGGTGACCATTTTGTTACCGCGCGCGTCAACCACGAAGAATTCGAAGGCAACGTCTTCAACATCTTTACCGAAGGTGAAGGCGGAAAAGAGATCAAAGTGTCGATCCCGAACCATGGACAATCCTTCGAGGACCACACCGGACAGAACATCACGTTGGAATACAAGACGGATAACGCCGTCATCGTTCCTGCGGGTGAACTGGCTGCAGAATAAGGGGAGTAACTCATGCCCCAGTTTCTGAAAGACTTCTTCAATCGCAACGGCACCGGCATGGGAGTGGCAATCCTGGGTCTGGTTATGTTCTGGACCATCGGCCTGATCATCCTTCCGCAGCTGTCGATGTTGGACTTCTCTTTCCGTCCGAACCTGCCGCCGCCAGAGATCGGCGGCCCCAAAGACGTATATACGCTGGAGAACTACAAGTATCTGATCTATGGCCCCGAAGGCGGCAGTCAGGACTACAACACTGTTGATCTGAGGGTGTTTTTCCGAACTCTCGTGGCTGCGGTTTTTGTGACGGTTTTCAACCTGATCATTTGCTATCCGATTGCCTATTACCTGGGTCAGGCCGAAGGCAGCCATATTCGTATCTTCGCGATCATGCTGATCATCCCTTACTGGATCAACGAGATCCTGCGCGCCTTTGCGCTGCGCATCATTTTTGGGGAAACAGGCGTGTTGAACACATTGTTCACGGGGCTGGGCATCTGGGATACGCCGTTCGACTTCATTCGCAATGACATCGCGCTCTATGCGGGCCTGGGATATGCCTACATTCTGCTGATGATTTTCCCGATGTATAACGTGATTGAAAGTCTGGACAAAAACCAGATCGAAGCAGCACGCGACCTTGGTGCGCCCTGGTGGCGGATTCATTGGCGTGTGGTCATTCCTTATGCCAAGCCGGGGATCAGCTCGGGCTGTACCATGGTCTTCATGTTGTCCGCCGGTGCGTTGGCTGCGCCGCAAATTCTGGGCGGGCCGTCCAGTTTGTGGTTCACCCAACTGATCTATCAGCAATTCAATGACAACAACGACTGGCCACAGGGCGCCGCCTACGCAATCGTTCTGCTGGTCACTTGTATTCTGTTCGTGCTGGCCATGATGCGCCTGTTCAAAGTGAACATGGGGGATATCGGGAAATGAACAATTCCTTCCTCCGTATAAGCATCTGGGTCTATCTGGCGATCTTCTTCCTGTATCTGCTGGGCCCGCTTGTGATCATGTCGATCACCGCGTTCAACTCGTCCGGGTTCCCCCGGATGAGCCCATGGGAATGTCTGACATTCCAATGGTTTGGCGAACTGTTTCAGGATCAGCGTATCCTGAACGGCATCAAGAACTCGCTGATCATCGGAATTGGTACAGTGATCCTGTCCGTGGCGATGGGTTTGGCAGGCGCGCTGATGCTGACCCAGATCTGGCCGAAGCTTCGCGCGACCTACTATACAGTCATCATCGCTCCTATCCTGATCCCCGGTGTGGTTCTTGGTATCTCGACGCTGGTCTTCTGGGACCGGATCAACCGGATGCTGGGGCTGGGTGCAGACAGCTTTCTGTCGAACGGTATTTTCCTGACGGTGATCGGCCAATCCACCTTCATCGCCAGTTACTGTATGCTGGTGCTGGTGGCGCGGTTGCAGCGTTATGATGTCGCCCTGACCGAGGCGGCACTGGACCTTGGGGCCAGCCACGCTCAGGCTTTTCGCAAAATCCTGCTGCCGTTCATGCGCCCGGCGATTGCCTCGGCGGCGGTGCTGGCATTCTTGGCCTCGTTCGAGAACTACAACACCACCACTTTCACCTTTGGTGAATACCCGACGCTGACGATTGAGCTGGCTCAGAAGGTTCGCTACGGCATCACGCCTGCGATCTCGGCGCTGGCATTCATCATCGTTGCGCTGACGGTTTTCTTCGCTCTGCTGAACGAAGCCAAGCTGAAACGTCAGGAACTGGTGGCCGCGGCGCGTAAGAACGCAACGGTCGAGGAACTGGCTGGCAAGATCAAGCTACCCAGTTTCTTTACCGGTAACATAGCCGCTGTGTTGTTGGTCGCATTTGCGGTTGTTACGATCACCGTTATTGGCACAGCGGCGACCTACAGTCCGGCGCAATGCATTGCCGATGTTCGCGAGCAAAAACAGTTGGAAGCAGAACAACGCATTCAGGAACTTCGCAAGCAGCGTGAGGAACGCCGCAAACAGCAGGAGGCGGAAAAAGCCGGGCAGGGTGATGCCCAAACCGCGCCAAAGCCGTCAAACAACAGCGGTTTTGGTAATGTCTTCGCTCCGAACTCGCTGGATGGAAGCGAGAATGAAAGCAACGAAGGTGCTTCTGAAACCGAGAGTGAGCCGTCCAACAACAGTGGTTTCGGAGGGGTGTTTGACCCCAACAGCCTGAAAAGCGACTAATCGGTGTGCTAAGCGGCAACCAACGCAACTGTCCGGACAGGATTCAAATCTGTCCGGGCAGATTGCGCTTCAGGATTTTCACATCACAACCGCCAATGGTCGACCCGTTCCAGACCACCGGTTCAGCGTTATAGTTGATCAAGAACACGTGATCGGCTGTCTCACGCAGTCGCAGTCCTGGCGGCATTGGCTTCGGGCTCAATCCCGTTTTTCCCGCAGCCAGACCGATGACGCGATCCCATAATATTTCGTTTGGGAAGCCTGCAAGATACCAGAGCCCGTCCTCTGCCATAAGCGCAGGCGCTCCGTCGTCAAAACTCAGAATTTCTTCGGCTGATCCTGAAAGGCGATCAATCCAATGTTGTGCCGCGCCGCCGCCCCGGACAGGCCGGTTGTTTGCGGGGGGCAGTGTTTCGACCAAGTCCACGTTGCAATCCAACCCGTTCAGGCCAGGTCGACCGACGACGGGGATCTGGAAATCACGAGTAATTGCGCCGCTGCGCGGACCGAGGATGGCCAGATCCGAGTTGTCCGTTAACCTACGCTCCAAATCCGGGCCAATCGTTGCCAGTCCGGGGGCAAGGATCAGCGCATAATGCGCGGACAGGTCATCGGACGAAACGAAGTCAATCGACAACCCCGCGCGGCGCAATGCACGATAAGCTGAGAAGACCAACCGGAAATAGTCAAAGCCTGCTCCTTGCGGTAGCGATGTCCAGGCCCAGTCCGAGGGGTAATCAAACAGTATCGCAACCTTGGATTGGACCTGATACACCTCGCCCAATGTGGATAGCTCTCCCGCTGTCTGACGGGCCTCGTGCAAGGCAGGGGCAGGGCGATTGTCCGGTGTCAGCAAACCCGCGTGCATCTGTTCCTGTGCAAAGGGGGCTTGCCGCCACCGAAAATAGCTCACAACCTCAGCTCCGTGGGCGACAGCTTCAAGCGACCACAACCGTACCATTCCGGGCAAGGGTGCCGGGTTATAGGGCGCCCAATTCACCGGACCGGGTTGTTGTTCCATCACCCACCATCGGCCACGGCCCACTGCCCGGTAAAGATCATGGTGAAACGCCTGCATGTCCGGATCGCCTTGCTGAAGAAAGGCGGTCTTGTGGGCTTCGTCATCTTCCAATCGGTCCGATAGAAATCCGATCGGATAGCTGTCCCAAGTCGCAATATCCAGATCCGCGCCAACCTCGAAATGGTCGAAATCCAGAATACGGCCCATATAGTTATGCAACAGCGGCGCATCGGTCAAAGTTCGCAATACATCGACCTGAGCTTTGTTGAATGCCACAACCTGATCTGAACTGAACCGACGGAATGCCAGTACATGAGCAGGGTTCGGTTCGGTCACAGTTTGATTGGGTAGGTCAATCTCATCGAAGTTGCGATACTCCATTGACCAGAACACGTTTCCCCAGGCCTTGTTCAGTAGTTCTATGGAACTGTATTGAACAGCCAGCCAGCGCCTGAATGCGTTCAGTGCCGGGGTGCTGTAGCTGACGGTTGTGTCGTGACACCCATACTCATTATCGATCTGCCATGCCGCCACGTTCGGGTTATGACCATAGCGCTCTCCTAAGACCCGTGCGATGCGGACACATTCGTCGACATAGCCCTGGTGGCTAAAGCAGTAATGTCGCCGTGACCCGAATTTGCGCGTGTTTCCATTTGCATCCACAGCCAGCATGCCCGGATGTTTGTCCAGCATCCAACGCGGTGGTGTTGCTGTTGGTGTACCAAGCACGACTTTCAATCCTGCCGCGCCAAGTGTTTCAACCGCGCGATCCAGCCATTCGAATTGCAGGGTTCCGGGGTGAGGTTCCAGCCGGTTCCACGCGAACTCTCCAATGCGTACCCACAAGATGCCGGTGTCTACCATGCGCGCGGCATCTTCCGCCCACATCGCCTCGGGCCAGTGTTCAGGGTAGTAACACACACCAAATTCCGGCTTCATAATATGATCCTATGTTCTGCCTGCCCTCGCCCCGCGTTTGGCATTGCAAAGGTCATGCCGTTGGTGGGTTGGGATTCAATATCCGCGTTGCTCAACCCTTGGCGCGCTGAGGTGCAGAACAGCGTGCCTAAGCTGTCGCCGCCAAAGGCCGGGCAGGACGTATGTAACGCGTCGAAGGAAATGGCCTTTAGGAATTGACCTTCGGGCGTGTAGGCCGCGACACGTCCGATCCCCCATTGGGCGATCCAGATGTTCCCGTCGGCATCAACCACCGCACCGTCCGGGTTCAGGCATTCTTTGCGTAAGTCCAGAAATACCGTGCTTTCTCCTTCGGGCCATCCGCTTTCTGCATTCAAGCTCCAGCGCCTGACCTGCCTCGTTTTCGTGTCACAGAAATAGGCCACGGATCGATCCGGGGGAAAACAGATTGCATTGGAAATCGTCACATCGGACACGAGACATCTGAGTGTACCTTTCCAGAACCGATAAATTGATCCGGCCCCGGCTTCAGCCTGTTTGCCCATCGTACCGATCCAGAAACCGCCCCAAGGATCAGCGCGACCGTCATTCGAGCGGGTGATTGGGTTGTCTGCCTCTAGCGGCGTGACCAGCGCTCGATGCCCGGACTTCAAGTTAAACTGCCAAAGACCCGTTTCCGACGCCAAAAGCAGTGTATCGCGATCCACCCAGCCTGCCGCAGAGACATGTTCATCGAATTCCCAGCTTATCTGATTTACGCCTTCGCGCGCCATCAGGCGTTTGTTGAGAATGTCGAACCAGAATAGCTGTTGCAGAGCGGGGTGCCAAAGCGGACCTTCGCCCAACGCGCAGGGGCGGTCGTCAAAGACCGTGCTCATCCTGCCGCCTTGTCAAAGGCTGTAACGATCTGCCTCGCGCGTTTTGCGATTTCGACTGTGTCCATGCCAGGTTTGTACAGCGCTGATCCAATCCCGAATCCATCCGCACCGGCTTTGATCCATTGGTCGAAGTTTTCAGGTCCGGCACCACCGACGGCAAAGACGCGTGTTTTCTTGGGCAAGACGGGTCGAAGTGCGGCCAATCCTGCAGGGCCTGCCATGACGCCAGGAAACAGCTTTAGTCCTGTGGCCCCGGCTTTGAGAGCGGCAAAAGCTTCGGTCGGCGTGTAAACACCCGGCCAGCTTTGCATCCCCAACGCCACAGACCGTTTAATCACATCAGCATCATAGTTGGGTGACACGATCAGCCTGCCTCCGCCATTCCGGACGGCGTCCACCTGATCAACCGTCAATACAGTACCTGCGCCTATCAGGGCGTGACCTTCGAAGGCACGGGCCAGGATGGAAACGCTGTCGAGCGGATCAGGCGAATTGAGTGGAACTTCGATCCTGTCGATCCCTGCATCGATGATAACTCTACCAACGGCTTCAGCTTCTTGTGGCCGCAAGCCACGCAGAATGGCGATGATGGGGCGGCTCATGCGGTTTGCCTTGTCATGTTTCGCGCCAGCGCCAGCCCGGCCAGTGTTGCTTCGGTGGCGTTTGCAGTCTCAACAAAAGCACCCTGTTGTTTCAGCGCTGCCGAATAGACCCGCGATACGGCATCAGCGCCAATGATAGCCAGTTGTTGACCCAGCCAATAGGGACGGGTTGCGGCCAATTCAGCACCAATAAGCAGTCCCGACAGCCGCGCACGCGCGATGTCTTTGTCCTGATTATACAGCAGGTCCGCAGCCCGCAAGCCGAACAGGCGCGCAGCCAATTGTTCGGGTTTGGACAATGTGTCCGCCACAGCATCGGCAAAGGCATCTTCATCCCATCCTTCACCTATTGAATGCCGCAGCACAGATTGCGCACTTAACAAATCAAAAAGCTCTCCGGTCATGAGCGTCCGAAAACTCACGATTTCACCTGCGCTGACCTGAACCCACTTCGTGTGAGTTCCCGGAAGGCAGAGGACACCATCCCAGTTCTGGCGAGTTCCCAAAAAACCCGCGATCTGTGTTTCTTCTCCCCGCATCACATCTGGCGGGCTCAGTTGCTTTAATCCGGGTATGACGAAGGCCCGGATGCGCGGGTCTGTGCCGGGAACACGGACCGGGGCATGCGGCAAGGGCTGCGACGGAACGGTGGAATAAGGTGCTTCGACCCAGCCTTGGCGTGCGCCGACCATGCCGCAGGCGATCACGTCGATGGGGTCATCCTTCAGCCAGTTTTCAACAAGGTCCAACAGGGCGGTCTGGAACCCGTCGGCTCCGATGCGTGCCATACCCTTGTCGGACTGCGCGCAGCCCAGCACCTTTGCCCCCTGCATGGCCCAGACCCGCAGGTGAGATGTGCCCCAATCAACGGCGATCCAGTCAGTATTCATTGCGTCACCCTGAAACCACGACGCCGCCATCAACCGCCATACACTGACCGGTCATCGCCCGGCTGGCGTTGGATGCCAGGAACAATGTCGGTGCAACCATGTCTTCGGGTGTCAAGTGTTCTTTCAGGCATTGTCGATCCAAATGCGCGGCCAAATCTTCGGGCGTCGCCCACATATCCAACTGTTTTTGCGTCAAAACCCAACCGGGAGCCAGCGCATTCACACGAATGTTCTTTGGCCCCAGTTCGCGGGCCAAAGACCGAGTCATCCCTGTAATGCCCGCATTTGACGTCGTATAGATCGGATAGCCTGCATTGCCCATCATGTAGCTGATCGAGCTGAAATTAATGATAACGCCGCCTTCTTTCATTTGCCGGGCCGCTTCCTGACAGGCGAAATAATAGGCTTTCAGGTTTACGTCGATCATCCAGTCCCAGAACTCGGTCGTGGTTTCCTCAAGTGTATGGCGTTGGTCATTGGCCGCGTTGTTAACCAAAACGTCTAGGGGGCCGTGGGCTTCGGCGGCTTTGGCCATTGTCGTGTGAAGAAGCTGGGTGTCGGTCATGTCACCCTGCATGAACAGAGGTGCGCGGCCATGTTTGTCGCGCATCTCTTCGACAAAACCGCTGGCATCCGATCTGCCGATAAAAGCCACATTGGCCCCCTGAGCCAGGAACCCATCCGTCAATGCCGCGCCCACGCCCGAGCCTCCGCCGGTGATATAGACGGATGACCCGTTTAAGTCATGAAATGTCGCTGGCTGGGTCATCAGTGGCTCTCTCTGGTCACAAGGCGGGTGTCTTTGCCGACGAGGAAATCCAGATCGGCCCCTTGATCGGCCTGCAACACGTGATCGATATATAATTTTGCATACCCGCGGGAATAATGCGGCTTGTCGGGTTTCCATTGGGCTCGGCGTGCGTCCAGTTCTTTTTCGTCCACCAACAATTCAAGCTTGCCAGCGCTGGCCGAGACGCGGATGCGGTCACCGGTTTTCACCAGCGCCAGCGTGCCACCTGCTTGTGCCTCGGGGCTGACATGCAGGATGACGGTGCCATAGGCTGTACCGGACATGCGGGCATCCGAGATACGGATCATGTCGCGAACGCCTTCCTTCACCAATCTCGCCGGAATCGGCATGTTTCCCACCTCGGGCATCCCGGGATAACCCTTGGGCCCACATCCCTTGAGCACCAGAATGCTCTTGGATGTGACGGGCAGATCATCCCGGTCGATATTGGCTTTCAGGTCTTCGATATTTTCGAAAACGAACGCCTCACCCTCGGTTTCAAGAAGGGCATCGGTTGCGGCAGAAGGTTTGACGATGGCCCCGTTGGGCGCAAGATTGCCGCGTAAAACACGAAGGCCAGCAGCGGGCTTCACCGGATCGTTGAAAGGGCGAATGACGTCGCGGTTGAAACTTTCGGCACCTTCGTAATGTGCAGAGATGTCCTTGTTCAGAACCGTTCTGGCCGGGCGGAGGAAAGGTTTGAGTTCGCTCAGCACGGCAGGCACACCGCCTGCGTAACAGAAATCTTCCATCAGGTATTTGCCTGAGGGCATGCAGTTCACCAGTAAGGGAATCTCTGAACCAATTTCAAAGTCCTTGAGCGTCAGGTCAACGCCCACGCGCCCTGCGAGCGCTAGTAGATGCACAACGGCATTGGTCGATCCCCCTACGGCCGCATTGGCGAGGATTGCATTCTCAAAGGCTTCCTTAGTCAAAATGTCCGATGGTTTCAGGTCTTCGTCGACCATTTCGACAATCCGCTTGCCGGTCATATGGGCGAGGGCCATGCGGCGGGCGTCAACGGCGGGCAGGGCGGCATTAGTGGGCAGGCTCATGCCCATCGCTTCGACCAGAGACGCCATGGTGCTGGCTGTCCCCATGGTCATGCAAACCCCGGCACTGCGAGACATCCCGGATTCGGCGCTCATGAACTGCTGAAGGGTCATCTCTCCGGCGCGCACAGCTTCGGAAAACTTCCAAACATCGGTTCCTGAGCCAATATCCTGACCGCGATATTTTCCATTCAGCATAGGGCCGGAGCTGACAACGATCGACGGCAGATCGACCGATGCCGCGCCCATCAGTTGGCCCGGCGTGGTCTTGTCGCACCCGCCCAGCAGAACCACACCATCAATGCCATATGCGCGGATCGACTCTTCGACATCCATGGCCAGAAGATTGCGAAACAGCATGGCTGTGGGTTTCATCTGGGTCTCGCCCAACGACATGACCGGGAATTCGACGGGAAAGCCCCCGGCCTCCCAGACACCACGCTTTACCCCTTCGGCCAGATCGCGCAGGCCGGAATTGCAAGGGGTCAGCTCCGACCACGTGTTGCAAATTCCGATAATTGGCCGCCCATCGAAGGCGTGATCAGGAAAACCCTGATTTTTCATCCAGGATCGATGGATGAACCCATCCTTGTCGAGTTTCCCGTACCAGTGCTGTGAGCGGCGTTTTGACATTGTTCTGTGATGCTTTTCGAGATCTGGGAGGATTTGAGTATTTCTAAAAAGATGAAATTCAAGCGGCGCGAGGCGGGCGACACCAATCCGGCAACCAGTCGACATGGGCAGACAGTAGGTCGTTCACCAGATTTCGAATTTGGCGCAGATCCAGCTCGGCGGCGGTGTGCGGGTCCATCATCGCTGCATGATAGATATGCTCGGGGTTCTGGTCGACCAATGCCCTGACTGTGAGTTCCTGAACGTTGATCTGGCTACGCATCAGGGCGATCAACTGCGGTGGGATGTCTGCGATGACAGAAGGCTGAACACCATTTGCATCAACCAGACAAGGTGTTTCGACAGCAGCCCCAATCGGCAGCTGAGGTATCTGGCCGGTGTTTGGCAGATTGCCATAGGCCACGTAAGGGGAGTCAGAGGTGATCGCGTTCATTATGTCCGCCGCAAACTCGTGGCTGCGAGTGACCGCTATGTCGCGCCCGTCAGTCAGGGTTTTGGCCTGCTGTTTCCAGTTGCTCATCTGTTCCACACAGCGGGTCGGGTATTCATCCAGTGGGATTGAGAATTTCTCGATCAGGTCCGCCCGCCCGTCTTTGATGAACCATGGCACGTATTCTGCCAAATGCTCAGAACTTTCGGTGCAGAAATAGCCAAGGTGGTCCATCACTTCGTAGCGCACCTTGTTGGGGCAGCGCGGCATCAGCAGCGGCGCCTTGGGGATCCTGCCGCTGACATAACCTTGCCGAAGGGCGGGGTATAAATCTTGTCCCTGATGCTCAAGCCGCAGGAAGAAGGCGACGTGATTGACGCCCGCCACCTTGTAGCGAATGTCGTCTTTTGGCAGGTCCAAATCATGTGCTAGTTCCGCCACCGTGTTCTGAACCGAGTGGCACAGGCCGACCTGCTTCAATAATGGGTATTTCTCGGCCAGTGCCCAGGTGTTGATGGCCATCGGATTGACGTATTGCAGCAGTGTCGCATCAGGGCATAGCTGCATCATGTCATGCGCCACGTCCCACAAGACCGGCACAGTGCGCAGTCCCCGCATGATGCCACCTACGCCCAGCGTATCGGCGATGGTCTGGCGCAGCCCGTATTGCTTGGGGATTTCAAAATCTGTGACGGTGCAAGGCTGGTACCCGCCAATCTGAAAGGCAGTGATAACGAAATCGGCACCATCAAGTGCCGCGCGTCGATCTGTATGTGTGGATACTGTCGCGTTTGACCGGATGGAACGGATCAAGGCGCGGGCTACAGCTTCGCTTTCCATCAGGCGTACGGGGTCGATGTCCATCAGCGCAAAATGACTGTCTGCCAGAGCAGGCGTTAACAGAGCATCCCCCACGATGTTCTGCATAAAGATCGTGGAACCTGCTCCGATGAATGTTATCTTTGTCATTTTACAGCTCCGAGGGTCAGGCCCGCGATAAAGTGCTTTTGCATCAGGAAGAACATGGCAACCGGTGGCAGCGCTGCTACTATCGAGCCCGCGCTCATCAGTTGGTAGGCGGCACGGAACTGGGCGTTGAAACTGGTGATGCCTGCTGTGACAGGCTGGCTTTCCGCGCCCTGTGTCAGGACGACCGCCCAGAAATAATCGTTCCAGATGAAAGTGAAGATCAGCACGCTGAGCGCGGCTATTGCAGGTTTCATCAACGGCAGAACCACGTACCAGAAGATGCGCCATTCGCTGATACCCTCGACCCGCGCGGCCTCGATTAATTCAAAGGGCAGGGCCCGGATAAAGTTGCGCATGAACAATGTGCAAAAGCCAGTCTGGAAGGCGATGTGAAACAAGACGAGGCCGGTTTTTGTGTTGTAGAGGCCCAAATCCAGGGTCAGGTCGCGCACAGGCACCATCAGGATCTGGAATGGCACGAAATTGCCGGCTACGAACATGAAGAAGATCCATAGGTTCGATTTGAATTTGTAGATGCCTAGTGCAAAGCCGGTCATGGAACTGAGGGCAACGGCACCGATCACAGTGGGGATAGTGATCATGAAAGAGTTCAGCAAATACCGTGGCATGTCAGAATTGAAGAAAACCAGCCCGTAATTGACAGCGCCCTCAAAACTGGATGGCAGGCCCCAATAGTTGGCGTTGGTGAAATCCGCCGCAGGTTTGACCGAAAACAGAGCCACCGCCAGCAGGGGCCCCAGCCACAGCAACAGGGCAATTGGCAGCATCGCCTGATAGGTGATCTGCGCGGCACGCGGCTGTTTTTCGATAGGCTTGGGAAACATCTCAGTGCCCCCTTTCTTCGCGATACATCGACCAGAGGAAATAGGCGATGAAGCAGAGCATGATCAGGAACAGAACCACAGCGATTGCCGCGCCATACCCCATGCGGAACCCGTATTCGGACAGGGCGACTTCGAACATGTAATAGGCCAGCACTCGGGATGAACCGAACGGCCCGCCCTGTGTCATGATCGAGATCAGGTCGAAACTGCGCAGCGCCCCGATGATTGTCACGACAAAGGCTATGAAAGTGGCCGGGCGCAACTGCGGCAGAATGATGTGCCACAGCATTCTCAAGCCTTTGGCACCGTCCAGGCGTCCGGCTTCGATCTGTTCTGGATCGACGGCATTCAGACCGGTGAGGTAGAGGATCATGCAATAAGCGGTTTGCGGCCAAAGACCCGCGACGATGATGCCATAGGTGACCAGACGCTCATCACCCAGCACATTCAAGGGGCCCATTCCAAATAGGCCGAGAAGCTCATTCAGAAGGCCAAAAGTAGGGTCATAAAACCACGTGAATACGAGGCCAACAACAACCTGAGAGATGACAAATGGAAAGAAGAACAGCGACTTGTAAAGGCGAATACCCCAGACCGTCTGGTTCAGAAACAAGGCAATGAACAGGCCCGCGGGAATGGCCAGAAGGTACAGGATCAGCCAGATCAGATTGTTTTTGAGCGAAATATAGAATGCGTCCCGGTCAACCCACTCCCAATACAAATCTTCATAGTTGCGCATGCCCACATATTCAGCGGCCCCCAACCCATCCCATTCATAAAGTGACAGGTTGAAGGACTGGAAGACCGGAATGATCACATAGACCATGAAGAACAGCAGGCCCGGAGCCAAAAATAGCCACGGGGCGATCCGCTGTTGGTTTCTTTGAAACCAGCTTTCCTGTTCTGGGGCGTCGGCGGCAGTGGTCATGGGTGTCCCGGGGTTTCTTGAGGTGAAGGCGGGCTGAAGCCCGCCCTACAAAGCGGGTCAAGTAGGCCGGGCTTCAGCCCGGCCCAAGCCTGATTAGTTGTCGTAGATACGCTCTCGCGCGCGTTCCAGCTTGGCCAGAATACGGTCAGCATTGTCTGGTTTGACCATGAATTCCTGGAAACCTTCCATTGACACTTTGGCCATTTCAGCCGGCGCGTCGCGGTCCCAGAACTGAGCCACACCGCCGGGGCTGTTGGACGAGAGCATCGAAAAACCCTGCTGCAGGAACTTGTCATCGTCTACTGAGGATTGCGCGTTCACCGGCAGCTGACCGAGATTTGACCCATTGTTGATCTCGGTCTGTTCGTCCGCCGAGACAACGAAGCGCAGGAATTCACGCGCGGCTTCTTTGTTCGAGGCATTCGCCGGGATATGGAATGTATCGGTCGGCGCGTCTTCAGCCAGTTCGACATCAGGATTGATCGACACGAATTGGTAGAAATCCAGCTGATCGTCTGTCAGCCCTGCTTCACGCAAAGGCGCGACTGCGAAGTTGCCCATCAGATAAGCAGCGGCCTCTCCGTTGACCATGAATGGCAAAGCCTCCTGCCAGCTATAGGTCTGATGGTTATCAATGAAGGCCCCCATGTCGATCAACTGCTTCCAGTTGGCAAAGGTCTGCTTGACCCGGTCATCTTCCCAGCTGATTTCACCATTGGCCAATTGGTTGTGGAAATCAAACCCGTTGGTGCGCATGTTCAGGTAGTCGAACCAGCCACCAGCGGTCCACAGGAACTTGGTGCCGATAGTATAGCAGGCGCGGCCAGAATCGACGATCTTCTGACAGTTGGCCAGTTCTTCTTCCCAAGTGGTCGGTTCGCTGAGGCCCAGCTCATCAAAGATATCTTTGCGGTAGTAAACGCCCCACTGGTAGTAGGTATAGGGCACGCCCCATTGTTTGCCGTCGATGGTCATGGCGCCTTTGGTCGAAGCCAGGTTCTCGGCAATTTCGGGCTCGGCCCACAGATCTGATACGTCTTCAAACAGGCCAGCCTCGACATACGGCTTCATACGGTTGGCGGCATACCAAGTGGCCACGTCAGGTGTGTCAGCCGTCAGAAAGTTGCGGATCTGAGTCTTATACGCCTCGCGGTCGATAACCGTGGTTTCGATTTCCAGGCCGGGGTGCTGCGCTGCAAACCGCTCGATCATCGCTTCCATCGTTGCGCGCGGGGCCGGGTTTGACGTGTCCAGGAATATCCGAAGCTCTCCGGTCAGGTCAGCAGCCGCCGGTGCCGCCATAGCAATGCCAAGTGCCAGCGCAGCGGTTGTGCGCTTGAAAGTGGAATACATGGTTTCCTCCCTGTTGTCTCCACGTAAGTTTCAAATAATGAAACCTTGTTTTATATATTGAAAACTACACATCGACTCGGTTAGGCTTGTCAAGACCCTCGTGCGATCTGCGATGGGCAAGCGGAGGAGAACGGACGCCCGTGTCAGGTGACGGAACTATTGGCAAAGCATGTGATGTGCTGGATCAGGTCGCCGCATTTCAGCGCCCTGTGCGATTTTCGGAATTGCTGGACGACAGCGATTTCCCGAAAGCAACATTATATCGGTTTTTGCAATCATTAACCAATCAGGGAATGCTATGTTACGATCCCGAGCGCCAAACCTACGCGCCGGGTATGCGTTTGGTACGGCTTGCGCATGCAGCCTGGACCCAAAGCTCACTGGCCCCTATCGCACGTCCGTTTCTCGATATTCTAAGCCAGGAAACCGGCGAGACCGTGCATTTGGCGCAGCTCGATGCAGGTCAGGTTCTATACGTTGATAAACGCAACGCAGCGCAACCGATTGAGATGTATTCTCAGGCGGGTAAGGTGGGCCCGGCCTACTGCACGGGCGTCGGCAAGGCGATGCTTGCCTTTCTGGATGAGGGAGACCTTAACCGGGCAATTTCGCAGCAGAGTTTTCACCGCTTTACCGACAAGACCCTGACGTCGGACAATGACCTGCGCACGGATCTCGATCGAATTCGCAGCAAGGGTTTTGCCGTTGATGACGAAGAACATGAACCCGGAATTATCTGCGTCGCCTGCCCCATTCTGACATCAAACGGTCGGGTGCTGGGCGCAATCTCAGTAACTGGCTCGACCCAACGAATGGATTTTGAACAACTCGAGGCATGGGTGCCTCGTGTGCGGCGGGTGGCTGAACAAATCAGCACCGAGGCACAGGCTTGGCGTTTCCCTGAAACGCGACCAGACCTCGTCAATGACAGGAAGCAAGCGACATGACAGGTGTAACTCTGAACCAGGCAATCAAGCGGTACGGCCAGACGCAGGTCATTCACGGCATCGACTTGCAGATCGATGATGGTGAATTCTGTGTTTTCGTTGGCCCTTCAGGATGTGGCAAATCCACATTGTTACGGATGATCGCGGGTCTTGAAGAAACGTCGGAAGGCGAGATCCACATAGGGGCGCGGGACGTAACCCACATGGACCCGGCTAAGCGCGGCGTGGCGATGGTGTTCCAGACCTATGCGCTTTATCCACATATGACCGTGGCAGAAAACATGGGCTTTGGGCTGCGCATGAACGGCGTCGCAAAGGCAGAGATCACCAGAAAAGTGCAGGAAGCCTCGAACATTCTGAAACTTGACCAGTACCTCAAACGCAAACCCAAGGCCCTGTCGGGTGGTCAGCGGCAGCGGGTTGCGATTGGCCGTGCCATCGTTCGTGGCCCAGACGTTTTCCTGTTTGACGAACCCTTGTCCAATCTGGACGCCGAGTTGCGCGTGGAAATGCGTGTCGAGATCGCGCGCCTTCATCAGGAAATCGGCGCAACCATGATTTACGTGACCCATGATCAGGTCGAAGCCATGACCATGGCCGACAAGATCGTCGTGCTGCGGGATGGTCGTGTTGAACAGGTTGGCGCTCCGATGGATTTGTACCGCGATCCGGACAACCGGTTTGTCGCAGGCTTCATCGGTTCGCCTGCAATGAACTTTCTGGAATGTGACTATGGGGATGGCCTAGTCTCCCATCCCGCACTTAGCAAGCCGTTGCCCGTTACTGTGGCTATACCCGCTGGTCGGACCAAGGTGATATTGGGCATGCGGCCCGAACATATTCAGATTGACCGTTCGGCTGATGCCTGCACCGTGGACCTGACCGAAGCCTTGGGCGGCGTGTCCTATTCCTATTTACGGACGCCAAATGGTGATAAGCTGATCGTTGAGGAACGGGATGATCAGCGAAGCAGAACCGGGGATCGGATCGGCATAACCATACAGCCAGAGCGTGTGATGATTTTTGATCCAGAGACCGGGCAACGGTTTCGTTAATTACGACTTTCCGACCCAAGGGCAGTCTTCCCAGTGCCAAGAGTTACAAGACACATTAGTTGCCCCGTGGCAAAACGCGCGGGCAGATGTGATTGATTCCAAGTCGAACGTGATTTAAGGGAAGCCCTGTCAAAACAGAGTCACCCAGGGGCTGTACCGTGGTTTCGCCCCTCTCACGCCACGCAATTGTGGTTGCAACTCTTGGATCGCACGCCCCGAAAGGCTTAAAAAAGGTAAAAGAATATGGCAGATAAATCGAACTTCGACATATTGTATACCATTGTAGACGAAGCGCCAGAACTGGCCAGCGCCTCGTTCCTGCCCATCATTCGCAAGTTCGCATCTGCTGCGGGCGTCCGCGTTGGCACCAAAGATATTTCCCTTGCGGGACGCATTCTGGCAGTATTCCCCGAAAACCTTACCGACGAACAGCGGGTAAGCGACGATCTGGCTGATTTGGGCGAGCTGGTGAAGACACCTGATGCCAATGTCATCAAGTTGCCGAATATCTCTGCCTCGGTTCCACAGTTGGTTGCGGCCATCGAAGAACTGCAATCGCAGGGTTACGACATTCCGACTTACCCGGCAGAGCCTGCAACGGATGAGGAAAAGGCGATCCGCGCCCGTTATGACGCGATCAAAGGTTCCGCTGTTAACCCGGTTCTGCGCGAAGGGAACAGTGACCGCCGTGCGGCGCGTGCCGTGAAAAACTATGCTCAGAACAACCCGCATTCGATGGGCGAATGGGCGTCGGACAGCAAGACCAAAGTGTCGTCCATGCCGGCCAATGATTTCTATGCAAACGAGATTTCGGCCACCATCACCGCAGCACAAGCGGGCGATGCTAAAATTGAATTTGTGGGCAAGGATGGTGACGTCACCGTACTGAAAGACGGCTGGTCGCTGGAAGAAGGAACCATAGCCGACGCGACTTTCATGTCGGTCAAAGCACTGTCTGCGTTCCTTGCAGATGCCATTGAGGATACCAAAAAAGACGGGACCATGTTCTCGCTGCATATGAAAGCCACGATGATGAAGGTTTCAGACCCGATCATCTTTGGCTATGCCGTCAAAGCGTGGCTGGCCCCCGTGTTTGAAAAATTCGGCGCGGAACTGGATGCGTTGGGTGTGAACCCAAATTCAGGCCTGGGTGCATTGCTGGAGCGTGTACAGGGTCACGCCGACATCATGGCTGCCATCGACGCGCTCAAGGCGGACCGGCCGTCCATGTATATGGTGGATTCGGACCGCGGGATCACGAACCTGCATGTCCCATCGGATGTGATCATTGATGCCTCAATGCCTGCTGTGATCCGCGCCGGGGGCAAGGGCTGGGACGAGACGGGTGCCAAAGGTGACACCAACTGTGTGATCCCAGATCGCTGCTACGCGACCGTCTATGATGAGGCGATCAAGTTCTTCAAAGCCAATGGCGCGTTGAACCCGTCCACTGCCGGAGCCGTGGCGAACGTGGGCCTGATGGCTCAGAAAGCCGAGGAATACGGTTCGCACCCGACAACTTTCGAGGCACCGGCCGATGGTGCAATCCGCATCGTTCTGGCCAATGGTGAAACGTTGCACAGCCACAGTGTCGAGGCCGGCGATATCTGGCGCGCCTGCACCGTCAAAAAGGCGCCTATCGAGAACTGGATTCAGTTGGCTATGGACCGTCAGCGTCTGACCGGGTCCGAAGCGATTTTCTGGCTGGACGCAAACCGGGCCCATGACGCGGAACTTATCAAATATGTCAAACCGGCGCTTGAGGCCGCTGGCGTGGCCGACAAGTTCCAGATCATGGCCCCGCGTGAAGCGACCCGGCAGTCGTTGGAGACGATCACAGCAGGTAATGACTCGATTGCTATCACCGGCAACGTGCTGCGGGATTATTTGACTGACCTGTTCCCTATCCTGGAATTGGGTACTTCGGCCAAGATGCTCTCCATTGTCAAACTGATGAACGGCGGTGGTTTGTTCGAAACCGGTGCCGGTGGCTCGGCGCCCAAACATGTGCAGCAGTTGGTCGAAGAAAATCACCTGCGCTGGGACTCGATGGGTGAGTTCTGTGCGTTGGGTGAATCGCTGAACTACCTTGCTTACAGCAAAGGCAACGAGAAAGCGGGCATTCTGGGTGCGGCGGCCGAAGCAGCGACGCAGGGTATTCTGGACAACAACCGCTCACCCAGCCGCAAAGTTGGTCAGCCGGATAACCGCGACAGCCACTATTGGTTTGCTCGCTACTGGGCTGAGGCTTTGGCCGCCCAGTCCGAAGATGCGGAACTGGCTGCCGAGTTTGAATCATTGGCCAAGGATCTGGCCGCCAATGAAGCGCAAATCCTGTCCGAGTTGGCCGCAGCGCAAGGTAAAGCTGCGGATTTGGGAGGTTACTATCACACCGACCCAGCCAAAACGGCAGCGGTTATGCGGCCCAGCACAACGTTGAACGCAATCATCGGCTAATCGCTAACGGCAAAACAGGTGATCCCTCGCCTGTTCAAAACATGGAAAGGGACCGGCACAGTTGTGCGGTCCCTTTTTGTATCGCAGACACTGTGACGGAAAGTAGGGTCGGCAAAAGTTTTTTGCATTTACAATGCTTTATAAAAAATTTGTTTGTACTTACGGGATTCCCCTAATAGCACGACAGCGCTGACTGCTTTAAACCTTGGATAACAGAGAATTTCACTGGTGATGCCTCAGGGCCTTATCACTCACTCAGAGAATGACCAGCATTTGGGGTGCTGGTCATTTCATTTTGGTTCTCAGGATTTTCTGGACAGCCCAGCAGTTCAACCATGGTTGAAAACGAACACTATATCGAGTGCTCACAAAATACTGGAGACAGGGTTTTAACCAACACGCCGGGGTTCTGGGCTGGCAATCGGCGCTTGTATTCTGTTCGCTCCGCTAACCGCAACACCTTTATGCCGTAGATAAGAAAGGCGACGCGCCTCACGCCGGGCGAGCGCCAAGGATTCAAGGATAAGCGCGCACACGATCGACAGCATGGTTCCAACAAAACCGGATACTGCGACAACCAAAGACGGAACTCGGTCAACCAACCCTGTTTCCAGAAACTCTCGGAAAACCGATACGAATACGAAAAGCGACGGTAAGAAAATAAACAAGGCCAAAGAAAGGAAGAAAGCGATTGGTTTTTCGTCCTTGATCAGAAGGCCAATCATCTTGAGAATTCGCCACCCATCGGAATAGGTGGCTAGCTTGGAATTCGAATCCGGAAGCCGTGCGACGTATTTGGTCTCAATTTCTCCAATTGGCATGCGCATCTGCATCGCGTGTACCGTAAGTTCAGTTTCAATTTCGAAACCGTTGGAAACCGCTGGAAAACTTTTGACAAAACGTCTGCTGAAAACACGATAGCCGGACAGCAGGTCGTTGATTTTGCTTTTAAAGAAGAATTTCACCAGCCCGCTGAACAAGGCGTTTCCAAGTTTATGGCCCCGCCGATAGGCTTGAATGTCGTCGTTTATACGTGCGCCGTTGACCATATCAAGATTTCGAGAGACCAGCAGATTTATCAATTCAGGTGCTGCCATACTGTCATAGGTCGCATCCCCGTCTGCCATAACGTAGACATCCGCATCCACGTCGGCAAACATCCTGCGGACAACGTTACCTTTACCCTGATATGTTTCAGAATAGACCAGCGCGCCAGCTTCTTGCGCCACTCTGGCTGAGCCGTCCGTGGAATTGTTGTCGAATACATAGATTACGGCTTCTGGCAGGGCGGCGCGGAACTGCTTGACTGTTTCACCAATGGCAATTGCTTCATTGTAACACGGCAAGATAACGGCAATCTCCAAGCCCGGCCACGACGCCCGCGTCAGAGCTCCACTTCGGATATTCAAGGCACCCTGTATCATATGTTACTCATGCTCGCTCAGATGTGTCACTTGAAGGATGATTGCACTTCACCCCCAAGATGCTGCGCGTATGAGGCAGTTCTGAAGCAGATAAATGGCTGAAATTTGGCATCCGGCTGAAACGCACCGATAATTCAGCAAAAAGGGGCCGGTTCAGGAACCGGCCCCAAAGTTTCAGCTGAACCGAGGGATCAGTTCGAAGCTGAGTTCAGCTTTTCATTTTGCTCACGCAGTGTATCCGAGATAATCGCGTACCATTCACCGGATTGACGCATTTCGATCAGACCTTTGTTCATCATTGCGATGTACTCGCGCGCGAATGGGTTAGTACGATGTGCAAGGAAGCTCATCGACGACAATGTAGACACATAGGGGTTCTCAACAATGTCAGCCGATGTCAAACCCATGTCTTTCATTGTTGATGCGAACAGATCAACTTCGAATGCCGCAACATCTGCAGTCCCGGTCAATACGGCGTCAAGACAATCACGGGCCGAATTGGGCTGAACCACAGTCGTGTTCTCGCGGTTCAGTCCTTGTTCTTCCAAGACAACCATGCTCCAGCCTGCCATACGGCAAATGGTCGAGCCTTCCAGGTCCTTGAAGCTTGTCGCGCTTGCGTATTCGCTTTCCGGCAGTGTGAAGAAGCCACCGACGATATCGTATACCGGAACGGAAGCTACGAATTGACTGCAGCGAGCTTCGGTTTCTGGAGACCATTCGTACGTACGGTTAGTACAATCCGGAACGGTCCATGCAATTGAAATATCAAACGCACCAAGCGGCAACAGTGTATCCAGATGCGAACTCCAGTCGTCGACAAAGCTGACGGAATACTCGCGGCTGTTTCCAGCCCGCTGAAGGCTGGTCGTTGCTAGGCGGGTCATGATGCCCCCGCCGCTGAGTGTTTCGGTTGTGAACGGTTCCCAGCCGTTACCTGCCACCATTTTGATCGGCGGCGCATAGACATTCGACCGCTTTACGCTGGCCGCACGCTGTTCTTCAGCAGCGATGATTTCCTGTGCGCTCTGACCGTTCGGCAAGCTGCCGTCTTCACAGGGCAGGGCCAGCACCAAACCAGGGTTGAGAGACCCCGGGTTGGTGATTGCATTCCTGTTCGCGTTGAAGATCGGCTGGTAGTTCGAGGTGCCATAGGCGGCGATCGCGATGGTTGCCAATGTGTCACCGTCTTGCACAGTATAGTTCGTGCACGCTTCCTGTGCAGCGGCGGCGCCTGCGCTCAGAGCTGTGATGGCGGTTGCCGACAGCACTGCTTTCTTAATATTCTCGTTAAACATGTCCACTTCCTCCAGACTTTAGATTGTCAGGCCAGACGGGGGCCTTATCCATTTTCCATTTGATGACGCAGTGCGGTCGACACGATATCGCGCCATTCGCCCGACTGCTGCATGATTGCCAGACCCTGATTCAGCGTCTCTAAGATCGCTTCCCCATCAGGATTATCTTTATGGGTCATGACGTTTAGCGACTTGATCGCCGCCAGGTTGGGGTTTTCGATAATCCGGTGTTTGTAGCCAAGCCGTGCGATGGCTTCCTCTGCCAGATGCGCTTCGATTGCCACGATGTCAGCAGTTCCGTCCATCACAGCATGAAAGCACTCGTCGGGCGATGTTGGCCGCATCAACTTGATGACGGGTTCGTAAAGACTTACCGCGTCCATATGTGAAAGCGACCAACCTTCCGGGCGGCAAATTGTTGTCCCGGCAAAGTCGGCATAGGTCAGCGTCTGCTCGTACCCCGATCCATCGCGTGCAAAGAATGTATCCACGACTTCATAGAAAGGGTTCGAGAAATCGTATGTTTCACAACGATTACGGTCACTTTCGGACAACGCTGCTGCATCTTCGCAATTTGGGCGTGACCAGGGGAAAGTGCCGTCAAATGCAAGTGTTGGCATCAATAGATCCAGATGCGACGACCAATCGTTCACGAACTGAATTTTGTACGCTTGTTCCGGTGCGGCCCGCAGCATCGCTGTCTCAACCAGATGCGTGTAAAGCCCCCGGTTGGGCAACGCTTCGTCCGTAAACGGAGCGTAGTTCCCGCCGGTAATCAACAGCAACTGACGATCACGAATTTCCGGGCGCGTTTCAGCGTTAGCATTTCTGATCAGTGCGGCGGCTTCCGAGCGGGCTGCCTCGATCTCTTCTTTGGCAGCTGCCCGTGCAGCCACGACTGCATCTTCACTTGCCTTTTTTGCCTCAGCTTCTGCTGCCGCAACACGGGCTTCCGCTTCGGCCACGGCTTTTTCCGCGCGTTCTTCAGCGGCCTTTACCAGTTCTGAGGCCATTTCAGCCGCCAGACGTCCAGCTTCGGTGTCGGGCAGCTCGGGTGCGCGCCCAACATCTTCCAGACATGGCAGATTTAGAACGTCACCGATACGAATGATATTGGGGTTTTTGCCGATAACATCCCGGTTGGCATCGTAGATTGGCCGGAAATCTTCAGTCGCGTAAACTCGAATTGCCAATTCCCGCAGGCTGTCGCCGCGCTGAATCTCGTAGGTTGAACATGCCTCTTGCGCTGACACCGCGCTTGTGGCGGCGGCGAGGGCAAGGCTTGATATGATTATGTGTTTTCTCATGGGTCCTGTTGCTTTGCCTGTTTAATTTCTCGTAAGTTTGGCGACGGCGATCGACAGATTGTCCTGATCGGGATCGCCCTTGGCCTGCACAGCCAGTTGCAAGGCTTCGGCGATTTCCTGTGCTAGATCCTGCTGATGCAGGCGCAAAACATCCTGAATCTCAGCGTCGCTGAGATATTGCAGCCCGTCACTGCCAAGGATCAGAATATCAGCCGGAGACACGATCAGCGGTTCTTCAGGGCAATCCACTTTTGGAATAGCGCCCCCCATGATTACCGACGTCAGTTGGTTCCTGTCCAGTTCCCGTGCTTCAGCTTCCGAAAGCTCGCCAGCGGCCAGTTTTGCGTCGATCACGGGGGCCATCGAGTGGTCTTCGTTCACCTGTGTCAACTTGCCTTCGCGGAACAGGTAAAGGGGGCTGTCTCCGATTGAAATCCTGAACACACGCTGACCCAGAAAGAGGACACCCAACAAGGTGGAGCCCATGTTGAAACCCTGGCCCTGCGCTTCGTTATGGTCAGAAATCGCTGCATTGGCTTGCATGGCTGCCAAAGGCAACGCATCAATTGCGGCTCCTTCATTTAGGGTGTCAGCTTCCAGCTCGGCATCCAGCGCGTTGCGCCAAGCGGAGATCACCATTTCCGAGGCTACTTCACCCGCTTCGTGACCACCCATGCCGTCAGCAATCGCAATATAGCCCGCGTCCGATACATCGAACATGCGCGCGGCAATTGCGTCTTCCTGCGTTTCCCGCTGACCCTGGTTCAGGATCAGCGCAACATCATATGCCGGAGTTGCCAGCATCTATCAGGAATCCCGCCAATCAAAACCTTCATCGCAGAAGGCCATAAATCGGATTGAGGTTTCACTGATGCGGATTAGATCTCCGCTGGAGAGCGCGATTGTGCTCAGAACGGGTTTACCATTCAGCCGAACAAGGTTGGCCTTACCGCCATGTCCCAGATAGCATTTTCTATCTTCGGGGTCGTAAGCAATAACGGCGTGGTTCGAACGTGAAATGCCCGTGTCGCCGAAATCCAGTTGGATCGCCTGGTCATCGTTTCGACCGATTTGCATCAGGCCTTCGGTCAGGGTGATGCTAGCGCCCCGTCCGGGACCAGCCGTCACTACCAGCCAGCCAACCGGGAATGTTTCCCGAGCGGCTTCGGTTTTTGAGACGGGTTCTGATGTTTCAATCAATTCCTGAACATGCGTGTCCGCACGCTCAAACCCCAAGAACGTTGTTTTGACCCGTGAACGACGGTCTTCGGCCGGGGCGGCCGGCGTGGGCTGAGCCTGCACGGCGACCTCGTCCACCATTGTTGGTTCCTGCATGGGCGGGGTTGCATCTTCAGCTTCCACCGTTTCTGGCGCGCTCATTTCAGCTGCATCCAGAGGCGGCGTAACTTCATCCGGTGTTTCTGCAAGCTCGTCGGCTACATGCAAAGTGATGACTTGATCGTCCGAGATATCCTCGTCATCATCGGGGTCGGCCATCAGGTTTTTGGTATCTTGGTCGTCCTCGTCAATCGCATCTTCAACAAAGATGGATTCTTCAACCGGTTCTTCCGTGTTATCCGCCGCAACTTCGTCGAATTCCGGCATTTTCTCTTCAGGGATAAGCTCGTCTGTTTCCTCGTAGGATTCAGACGTCATGTTTCCACCGGCCAGTGCGGCGCGCAGCGCGTTGAAGTCCGCGATAGGCTCCTGCTTTTCGGTTTCAGGTGCCGCGCTGTCCGCTGCATGAGCGTTTTCTGCAACATCGTCTTCTTTGGTTTTGCCGGCACCTTCGAGAAGCCGGCTCAGAGGGCTTTTGTATTTGAACATGGTGTCGACACCTTCGAATTGTTGGCACGGACCTTTCGTGCCATTGGGCTGCTACCTACCTCCGCGTGAAACAACGCAGAGACACTCAACGAAAAACATGGAAACTGGTACTCTCTGCGGTGGGCCGGACCCCACCGGGCGGCAAACTGAACGCCACCCTCAGTAAACACACACTGGCAGATCAAAAATGAACCGGTCAGATCACTCCTGCGCTAACTGCATGATCGCGGCTACTTCGGCACCGTTACGGAGCACGGTCAGCTTTGCTTCTGGCTGGCTGTCGGAAACCAGCGCAGCCAGCATGTCATCAAGGCCTTCGGGCCCATTCAATGTCATGTCAGTCTGGCTTTCGCTTAACAGAACATCACCTTTTCGCAGTTGGCCCGTTGGCTCTGCCGGGACGGAGCTAACTTCTGTCTGCCATCCGTCACTTCCCGAGCCGCTGACAGTGAACGAATAACCGTTCTCCAAACCGATCGAGCGCAGCGCAGGCAGTGCTAGCAGGCCATTCTGTGCACGGGTCTTTCCAAGCGGACGATAGCGTGCTGCAACGCGAGTATAGCCGTCTGGATCGACGCTTAGCTTGTCTAGGACCTGCGCAGCGAAAGACATGTCTTCACGAACCGGGTTGCCGTTCAGCGTAAAGATCACAACTCCGGGTTCCACCCACTCGCCGACAATGCTCATGTCCTGATCGGCGTCCACACCGGTAACCGCTATAGTTGCACCTGTTGCGGTGCGGCGGCGGGATGTCTGGAAGGGGATTTCAACATCCCAATGGAGGAACGATATCTGTTGTTCTGCGGGAGTACCGGAAGCGGCATCGGTTTTGGGTTCGGCCACAGCGGCCGCAATCTCTTGTTCTGCTGGTTGTTCTTGGGCACCGACCGTCTCGGTAGTTTCGGACGCTACTTCTGCGGCGGTTGGTTCCGCAGGTTCAACTTGCGCCTGCTCGACAGGCTCTTCTGGTTCAGGTTGTTGCTCTGAAGCGACCGCGACGTCGGGTTCAGGTGTTTCGGCCGCGGGCTCTTCCACCGCGGGCGGTTCTGCTTCGGCAGTTTGAGTGGTTGCTTCAGGCAGCGTCGTCGTAACCTCAGCTTGTTCTTCACCTTTGTCGCCGGACATCACAAAGAAACCGCCTGCGGCCAATGCTGCCACAAGCACTGCTGCACCAGCTATCATCTTGCCGCTGCCACCGGATCCGCTCTGAACTACGGTATCAACTGCGACCGGTGTTTCCGCTTTTGCGGAAATCTTGGCCATCTCGGGTTCATTCTTTTTTTCGTTTTCGCGAACAATGTCCGAGTTCCCGGCGAGCAGAGCCGTAACAACCGCTTCGGCATTTTCGCTTTCGGCCTTGATCCGCGCCTTTTCTTCTTCCTTGTCCTTGCGATCCATGCCGACGATCACCGAAACCGGGCGATAGGCGAAGGTATCAAACATCACGCCAGGGCCGCGGAACATGCGCAGCCAATCCAAGGCTGTCTGCAAACGGTCCGTTGCGTGCACTTCCATTGCCTTGTCGATTGCTTCGAGGAATCCATCGGGATATCCGTCAAAGCGGTCTGCCAATGGGGTATAAGGGTCGTCCTGCCCGTTGTTGAATGCATTCAGGCGACTCTGGCCGTCGACCGGACGTTCACCACTGATCGCATGGTATAGGGTTGCCGCCAAAACATAGAGATCGCTGCTGGGCCCCTGTTCGGCACCTCGGACGTAAAACTCGTGCGGCGAATATCCGTCTTTTATGACGCGCAGGGTCAACAATGCGGCCGACTTGTTTGCGGCTTGCTCACGCGCGGCACCGAAATCTATCAGGACCGGGTTTCCGTTTTCGTCAATCAGGATGTTATCCGGCGAAATGTCACGGTGCAGCATCCCGCTTTGGTGGATGAACGACACCGCGGACAGCATCTTTTCTGTTACCTGTACGATAAAGTCAGGACCACCGTCGTTTTCCGGATTTTCAACATAGTCCAGCAGGTCGCAACCACGGATCAGATCCATAGCGATGTAAGCTGTGTCATTATCTTCGAACACCTGGTGAACGTCGACGATGTTCGGATGCACCAGACGCGCATGATTGCGGGCTTCCTGAATAAACAGGTCGATAATGGCGCGCAGATCATCCTTGTAGGACGGGTCGTTCGGCTCAACCAGGTCCCCGTTGCGACGGCACAACGCACCGGGGAAACATTCCTTGATCACGACATCACGCTCCAGGCTGTCGCGCGCTAGATAGGTGATTCCAAATCCGCCATTGCTGAGGTATTGGAGGATTTCATACTGTCCGCGCAACAGCTTTGCGCCCGGTTGCAGTCCTTCAATCTTTGGTTCGTCGTGCGTTGCACCGACAGCCTGGTTGTGGCTCATTTCAATCCGCCCGTTCTACTCATTTTGCGGCTTTATCTAACAGGGCCGGCAGCCCACGAACTCACAACCAAAAACAACCGCAGGACACTTAAGAACGGTTAGACGTTTCAAATTTGACTTTAATGGGGCCGCCTGATGGCTTCACTAAGGATCGTTTTTTTGAATAAAGCTTATATAGTATGCCGACTTCGTGCTAATACTACATATTGACCTATGGGGTGGGAAAAACGAAAACTGATGACCCCAAACAGGTCTGTTGGTCTACGAATTCGAAACAATAAAGGGCCGATTCTTCGGCCCTTCGAATCGCTTCACAGCGCTTCAATCCTTGTGAAAAGTGGCTAGGTACCGGTTTTAGGTTGCGCCGCGGCGACGGTACTGCCAGCCCATGCAAGGTTGTCACCAAGCTGTACAAGTATGCTGATTGCGTCTTTCAAAGGCGCATCCCCGCTTTCAAACTGAAGCAACAACAACAAGTCAGTCGCTTTTTCGAACTCAGCCGGAATCCAATCAGCATCAGGATCAATTTCACCACCTTGGTCCAACCGCTCTGCGAAATCTTCGACGATTTCCTGGCAGCTTTGCAGAAAGGCAGCGGGTTCAATATCAGCGGAGTCACGCAGATCTTCATAGATGCTTGCAATGGCAGCTAGCCAGTCTTCAAGAATGGGGTTGTTCAGTGGCGGAAGGGCAGACTCCAACGTTGACTGCATTGAGGCAGCATCGCTTACGGTCGGTTCCGGTTCGGGCCCTTTCAATGTTTCCAGGAATGGCAGAAACTCGTTCTTCAGATCCTTCCGAGCAGCGTCAAGGTCACTGCGCCGCCGGTCAGACGCCGCATCAAGGACCCTTTCCGCAAGTTCCTGGCCACCACAGTTTTCCCAAAGATCGAAATCAGGTTCTGGCTCTTGTGCCATGGCGCGCACCGCGACGGGTGTGCCAATTGGGACCACAGCGCGAAACAGACCTTCTTTTTCTTTGTTCAATCGAGCTAGCACCCGATCCAGAGCGGACTGCACCGGGGGCAAATCAGCATGCGTGACCGCCAGCAGGCTGTTGGCTCGTAGCTCGGGCGGCACCTGCGCCCACAAATGCCGTTCTGTTTCACGCCATGCGCTAGTGCCATTAGTACACCAGATGGCACAGTCGACGAACTTCAGCAGGTCCAGTGTCTGTTTGTATGTATCATCCAATGCGCCAGAGCCGGGAAGATCGAACAGTGATATCTCTTTGAGAGCAGGGGTGTTCAATCCAACAGAGATAAAGTCAGGCTCATCCGCAGCGGCCTTTTCCAGTGCTATGCCAGAATATGTCTTGGGCTCCTTGTTCCACCAGCCGACTGTCGTCTCTGGCGTATCCGCGTAGGCAACGATAACAAGTGGCAGCTTCAGATGCTGCGGACCGGTTGGAAGAATATCCGCCCCTGCCAACATGTTCGCAAGGCTTGACTTGCCCGCCCCGAACTCTCCAGCGAAACCGATGTTAACCGCGTTGGACAGACGCTCAGCATGGGCCAGGGCCCGTGCGCGCATATCTTCCAATTTCGGGTCCGACGACAACTTTTCTGTCGTTGTCAGAAAACGCTCCAGCTGGCGCACTTCCTGTTCGGTTCCGGGAAACTCAATCATTCCGCAGCCTCTGCTTGTCGTTCGTCCACGTTGCTTGTTCCAAAGACACTATCCAACTCGTCAGCAATACGGCGCGCCCGTTCAAACGCAGCTTGTGCTTTCGCCTGAGCATTCAACTCACCTGCTCCGGAGCGGTGCTCAAGATGGCCTGCCAACAGAGCCAAGTAATGATCCAGAACGGTTTTCAACCGTTCCAGAAGGTTTTCACGCGTTGTGTCGATCAGGTCATCGCCAATCAGTTCGAATTCCTGCACGATCATGCGCTCGGCCCGCGCCACAACGCTGTTGCGCGATATCAGACGCGACAACCAGTTTACACGCAGCTCAACGGTAATGCCACGGGTCAAGGCGGTGGTGTCCGGGCGGAACCAACGCACTGCACTTGTGTTCATGCGATTGTCGACTGGTTCCTGCCAACCTGGCAGTGCCCGCAAAGCGGCGTTGCATTGCATGTCGATCGCGTAAAGTTCGCTCAACATGCGTTGCCGCACCACTTGCGACGCGCCCTGCACCAACTCGCGCATTTGTTCGCGCAAAGGAGTGAAATTCAATTCGGTCGCGCCGCCTTTGGCAAGCAATGGGGATTGTCCTTCAGGTCCGCGCACCACAACAAAGACGGATTCAGAGACTGTGTCATCCATGACCCCACGCAGGTTTGACAGAACATCGTCCATGTCCTTGACTATGTCTTGCGATTTGTCCGCAATCAATTTGCGCAGATCACCAAGCGTCTTGTCGCTGTCATCCGGGCTGTGCGCCCCCGCGCTGCCTTCGTCTTGCAGCGCACGAAGATGTACCTGTGACCGCTCCAAATCGCCACGCGCGAAGCTGTCGAGATGCTGCCACGCCATCCTCAGCTGTTCGTTTATCGGCCCGTCCGCCAACGCCTGAGTGACATGGCGGCGCAAGTCGGGCAAGCCCGACGCGATCATCGCGGCAAACCGTAGTACAGCCTCGCGGCTGATGGGTCCCGGGCCTTGTTTGATCTCGGCCACGCCGTTCAGGTACTGTTGCATCTGTTCCGGGTGCGCCCGCAACCAAGCCAGAATATGATCGTGGTTCACACCGGTTTCATCGCCGGTCAGTGCATAATGCGCCCATTGTGCGCTTCCCATCAGTACATCGATATTCGACGTGCCTAACGCTTTTTCGAGCCCGTCTACAACATCCAGACGCACCTTTGCCGCATCATCGGCCCCGCCGCCCAATTCATCGACTCGGTTGATGAAGACAACGATCTGTCCAAGTTCCAATGCCTGCATCAGCCTGAACAGTTTCAGGTCCGCACGCGACAACGCCTGATGCGCTGACAGAACCACCACAAAGAAATCGGATTCCTTGAGATACTGACGCGAAATCTCCTCACGGATCAGCAGGGGGTCATTTACTCCGGGCGTATCAGTGACGGTCAGAGGGAATGGGAAATGTCCGATGTCGAAATAGACCTCGGCCTTGCGCGTGATGTCGCTGTAAAGTCCCCGATCACTGCCGGGGTCAATTGTTCCATCTTCCGCAGGGTCGTCCCCGGCGCACACGTAACGCGCCAGATCATCGGATGTCAGTTGATCCAGATCGTGGTGTTGACCCAACAGCTGTTCATAACTGTCCCCCAGTCGCCGACGCGCCCGGGTCTTCATGGCTTCGACCTGCTCTTCGATCATCTCGCGCTTGTAGCTGTCCTCGTCATCCGGGAACATGTTGCGCAATTCTTCGCCTTCGGCGATCAGTGATTGCCACTGGTAGTTGTCGAAGAAATGGAACTCGGCCCCTTCGGTTCGACCGTTCGGGTGCCCGAAATGCATGTCGGTGATCACGGTCGTCCAGGGGTTCACGTCCGACGGCAGGTATTCTGCCTGACCGGTGAAGCCGTTGATCAAGCGCGACTTTCCTGCTTTGATTTGCCCGACGAAGGCAACTGACGGTTTCAGTTTCCCCAGATCACCAATGATGCGCGATATGAACTGACGCGTTTCATCATTGCTCGTCCCATTCATGTCTTCTGCGATGCGAATAAGCTCGCGGCGATGTGTTTCACTCATTACTCTTTACCCTGACTACAAAAAAACAACGCATTGAATTAGTCGAAAATTTGAATGCTTTGGGGGCGGTCATTCCTCGGCCTCCTCTAAAGATTTCCAAAGATTGATTACCGCCCCAAGCTTGCGGGCATCGTGGATGGCCACAGCGATCTGCTCGTTATCGCTCAGAACTGCCATACCCGCACCCTTACCACCCGATGGCCGCATGACGATCAGATGTGGGCCTTCGAATTCGCCCCGGGTGTCATTGTTCCAACCAGCAAGATCCGAAACAAAACGTGTCAAAATCTGTTGATTGGGGTGCATTCCTTCGGAAGGTTTGCAGGTTCCTTCGCAAGCCAGTGCCGTGTTTTCCATATTGTCCACAAGGACACGACCTGTGGCAAAGCGTTCGGCCCCTTCAAAAAACTGGTGCGCCAACGAATTGCCCGACCGTGCTAACGGGGCAGGGCCGTTGTCTGAAGGTTTTTCAACATCTGGAACGACAGACACGATGGGCTCAGAGGAGAGCTCAATTCCGGCGCAGGCGCTCTCGATCTCACTCAGCGTAATACCAACATCATCAGCCTCCAGCGATGAGGCGGGCTTTCCTGACATCAGTTCCAATGGGGCAGGTGCGGCTGAGATGTCAGAAACCAGTTGGGCCAATTTATCGACCAGCGCGGTACGTGATTCCGTTTCGAAATCAGGGATCTGCCCGGACGGCACCTGAAACACATCCGTGATCCGAGAGCTGTTCACTTCGATTTTCAGGCAGTTTCCATTTGCCGCGGTCAGCTCCAGTCGCCTGGGCAATATTGTTCCGCGAATGAAACGCAATACAGCCGCCCGACGGGCTGCAGCAGTTTCACCGGGGACAATCACCGTCGGAGACAGGCGGGCGACCGAAGACCGTCCGATATCTTCGAGCATGTCGAGAATGTCTGTGTCCATCATACCGTGACCCCCTCTGGTCCCGTTCAGACTGCGGCCGCAACCGGCTTGAGACTGAGATGCGATTTCGTGAGTGCCAGTCCCACATTCGCGCTGTTGCGGCAGATATAGCAGACCACATGATCAGGATATTCCTTGGTCCGCAAAAAGATGTTCAACCGGTCTTTTGAAAACACCGCGATTTCCCCGAACCCGGTGTTTTCCTCATCAGTGTTTCCGGCCTCGTGCAAGAGCGCTTCAAATGCAGCGACACCCCGCCCCTGAAACAGATTGGCCACTGCGATTGCCAAAGTGTCCAGCGATTCTGCGCAATCGGAATCAGAGACACTGCTGCCTAAAAGCATGCCGGTCTCCATGTCGATATACCCGGCTGCAATGCAGTCGGGTATCGTTTCAATCGCGGTGTTCAATGCATCCTGAATGGACATTTAACTCTTTATAGTCCTTCTTCTCAGCGCCTTGACTAAGGCGTGCTTACAAAACATGCCATTCTGCACTGCTGCTTTCTTTCGTCTTTGGAATGGCTTGCGGGGCGTGTCTGGACTGTTTTGCACTATATTCAACTGCGATCTGGTCAAATTCGGCAAGAAAGGCTTTGAATACATTCTGAAGCCCGACTGCGTCTTTTGGCAGGTCCTCCTTGTTTGTGATTTCCCGCCACATATCCGACGCGCTAAGCGGCGACCCGACTGCGGACTCTGGAAGATCGATATGCGCATCGTGGCGGATATCGCGGGCGTCTTCCTCGACTGAGGCCACGACCTCTATCAAACCGTTTGACTCAGGCTCAGGTTCGTAATCCTCAGCGTTGTTCTCGGGCTGAGCCGCCATCAACGCCGCAATGGAGGATACCGAGACTTCGATACCCCGATCATCACGCGATTCAACTTCCGGCGTGAAAATCTCACTTTCATCCGCTTCGACCGAGGCTTCACGCAAAGTAGAGTTCAAAGAAGTCAGGACGTCATCAACGGATTTGTCGCCCGTTTCAGCATCTGGAGTGTCATCCAACAGATCGTCAGAGTCATCTGTATCGCCGATTTCACCGGACAGGTCGAACTCATCTACATCTTCTTCCAGACCGGCGACATTCTTCAATTCCAGCGGATCGTTCGAGGTGTCTTTGAAGAAGGCGCGCAATTCGTCGCTGGTATCAGCGTTCTCGGACATCTGCTCCGGGTCTGATACCATTTCGGCACGCAGCCGTTCAGCTTCATCCGGGTTGATCCGAACTCGTTCGCCCTCATCAGGGCGCCGCTCCACGCGGGCTGGCCGAATGGGGAAACTTGTCACGACATTAAGATCGTTGTCTTCAGTTCGCTGTTCGTCTTCCAACGGGTTGACCAGTCGCAAAGGTGCAGCTTCGATGTCGCTGGTCAGTGCTTCTCGTTCGTCTGGTTTGCGGGCAGGGCGCAGCGGTTGAACCTTGAATGCGCCCGTCTGGCTTTTGTCGATCTGGTACCGTGCCAGCTGATCGGCGCGGTTGTCCATGATCTGTTCTGTGATTTCCAGAAAACTGTCAATCATCTTACCGCCGCCGCTGCGCGACCACATTTCAGCGTCCCCAGTCTTGTCGCGGGCATTGATCGCATCCCGGGCAGAAAACAAGATGGACCGGTTGAACAGATGCCCGGCTTCGCGGTTGACACGACGCAGAACCTTTTGGCGGTCCTTAAGGTTTAGTGCATCCGCCCGCGTCACCAACAACAGAGAGTTGTGTTGCAAGCGGTCCGGCAGCGAAACCCACGTTGCACGTTCGGTTTCGCGCCAGGCTTGCGTCGCATGGGTGCACCATATGACACCATTTGCCTGACCGACTGCCCGCTGCCAGACATCTGTCGAGATCTTGGGGTCCGAGATGCCGGGGGTGTCGATCAGATCGACGGCTTCCAGAATATCTGCTTCAAGAAAGATACGAATGAACTGCGCGTCATTGACGCCAACAGTCTCAAGCTGATCCAGCTCAATTGGCTCAACGCTTCCGTCATGGCGTTTGATGTACGGTGTTTCACTGCCCCAGCTAAACCAGACCGGTGGTAGCTGGGTCGCGGTGACCTGCGTTGGCAATGTATGCGTTCGCAGTAAAAAGTTCATCAGTGTGGATTTGCCAGCGCTGAATTCACCCATCAAAGCGAAAACCGGTTTGCGGCGGGACCACTGCTCGATACGTTCCCATGCTTTCGGTGAAACAAAGCGTGTTTGTGAGTTGTTTGCCATTTTTCTACTTATGCCGCTTCGTTGCTTAGGTCTTTCAGGATGTCACCCAGAATTTCGTCTCGCGATTTCTGAGGTTGCAGGCCCGCCATCGCTGCCGAGGCCTGCCCGATATTTTTGTCCGCTGATGATGAGATACTCAGCAACGTCTCCTTCTGCTCCCGCATGAAATCCGCCAGAATTGCGCGGACGTTTTCCAACACTGCCGCAATCTGGTTTTCCTCGATATCCTTGGTGATCGAATTCGCTTCGGACGCGATCAGGCGAGTGTAATCGGCAGCGTATGCTTCAAAGCCTTTGCGCTTTTGCCACCAGCGTCGCCACCAAGTACTTTGCAAGTCCAGGGCAATCGTCCGGCCAATCCCCAATGGTGGTGGAACGCGCGGCACGATCGGTGCTTCGATGTTGAATTCGCCCAGATGGTTGCCAAGTATCTTGTGATACAGCGCTTCGACATCCGCGGCCGCAGTTGAATAGAGCGCTCCAGCATCTTTACGCATTGCGCGGGCAAAGCTGAAATAGGCGGCTTTTTGCAGCGTCCTCAAGCCAGCAGGGTCGTATTGCCAAGTGCCTTGCTCACCATTTTTCTCAAGATGCGCGATCAGAGAGTCTGTCGCACGCTTCACAAAATTTGTCTCGGCCGAGTTTAGGCGCTCCAATACTTTGTCGCGCAAAGCGTTGGTCAGTTCGGCTGCTTTCTTTTCATACTCCGCCGAGACTGTTGCAATCGCATCTTCCGGAGATACACCGTCAAGATCACGCGCGACGCCTTCACCCTCTGACAGAGTCTTTGCTACAGCGGTGGCACGAATTTGGCTGGCAATGTTGCGGGCGCGATGGCGAACCCGGTCCATCAGCCGCGCTCCGGCACCTTCTGCAATACGCTCGTTTATAGCCAACAGCAGATCAGGCAAACCGGACAATGCCCAGATTTTATCCAGCGAAGGGGCTTGATCACCGAACCCGGCAGCGAGGTAAAAAGTATTGAGTGCTTCGCGGGATTCTTCGTTCAGAATCTCGGGATTCCCGGTCAGCGCCGCCTCAGCCCATAAGGCACTGCCGAACACGACACTTGTCTTTTCGTCGATGTTGTTCTGTTTCAAAGTGTCCTGAATCCGGTCGCGGATTTCGGGGACTTGATTGACCGGGTCTGACAACTCGTCAATCCGGTTCACAAACAGGACAATCTGGCGATTCTCAAATTGAGCGATGATCCGCATCAAAGCCATGTCCATGGTGGTCAGGGCTTGGCTTGCGGCAAGCACTACAACACAGACCTCGGACCCGCGCAGGCTGCGCAGGGTAATCTGTTCACGCACCATGAACGTATCGTTAACACCCGGCGTATCACAGAGTTTCAGCGCAATCGGGTACTGAGGGATATCCATGTACAACTCGGCTGACTTGGTCACATCTGCAAACCGGCCTGTTTTTGGATTGATATCCGGGTCGTCCTCGTCACCGAGGCAGACATATCTTTGGATCAGTTCTTCATCGAAGTGGTCGTATTGGTGGCTTTGGCCAAGTATCAGGTCAAAGTGCTTTCCAAGACGCTCTTCGGACTTTGCTTTCATCTCGCCGATCTGACGGCGAATGTCCTCCATCTCGTCATCTGCACCGGCACGGTTGGCCAACTCGCCCAACCGGCCTCCCCCGACCATCAGGTTGTCCCATTCTTCCTGCTCAAAGAAGGTGAACTTGGCCTTGGTGTCGCCCGGCGGGCGCGTGTTGATGTTCAGGGTTGTGACGACCGACGTCCACGGGTTCACATCTGATGGAAGAAGGGAAGGGCGCCCTGCGAGAATGTTTACAATCGATGATTTTCCCGCTTTCACCTGACCGACCAAGGTGATGCTGGCGGTAAAGTTCTCCATCCGGGTCTTGAGTGTTGCCAGACGTGCCGAAGAGCGCGCATCAGCCACCTCAGTCAATTGATCAATCTGGGCCGTCAATGATGACATTGCAGAAGTCATCGGCGCCAGAGCTTCGTTGCCGACAGACAACAAGTGATCATTGCGCGCCATGCTTAACCTCCGGTTCCCGTAGCTGCGATGCGGGGTTCATGAGAAGGACGTCCTGTTGGAATTCCCGTCAGCGTGTCGATACGTGCGATCAGGTCCAAAGCGTTGCCCAGAATGTCAGCCTCGGCGCGCGGGCTGATGGTTTCGTAAGCCTTGGCGTCAGCCAGCACTTCGATCGAACTGAAGCGATCACCGTTTTCAAGGCACGCAACGCGGCGTCCGGTCGGGAACCCCTCGGATTTGACCGCGGGCAATGGCATACGCGCGTTGGCCAGCAGGTAGTGGTCTCCGGAGTGGGTTCGGAGCGAAATCCCAAAGCCCGTGTTCGGATGGTCCCGGTTCAGGATCTTGAGTTCGCCAAGAAAGCTTTCACGAGCAAAGAAGACAGCCTCTTGCTCGGCAGTAGCGGAGGGATTCAGATCGGTCACAGCAGTAAACCTTGTACTGGAGTTGAGCAGGAAACTCGTACCGGCGCCAAAGTGGCAAAAAAGACTCATTAACTCCTGCTAAACAACAAGACCCTTCAAGGCGGTCTTATTTTGACGTGAATAAGATTTTTTGGCGTTTGAAATGTGGCAGCTTTGTGGTGGAGTGCTCTTGAGAATGCCTCAACCTGCGCGGGAATGCCTATGAGGCAAGTGCCAATCCGCACTTCCTGTTTGAAACCGGGCGGGGACTGGCGAAACACAATAGCTTGTACCTGACGGTACAGGTCATTCAGTAAACTGCATGGTTCTGAAGGACATTGTAGCCGGGTAAGCCATTCTTGTTATTTCAGAACCCTGAAGTCTCTCTCTGAGTTGGCAAGGGTCGCAGATGCGTTTCCTGGGGGTGCCGTGGCGGGTAATCCCGCGCCCCTTTCCAAGGGTTAAACTACGAGCGTGCAACGGCAGCGAAGGATGATCTCCATATTCGCTATTGGTGATCATGCAACAGGCTGTCAGCTTGTCTTTTTGGCCTTTGGTCAAAGTAAGCGTGATATTTCGCAGGCTAGATGGGTAAAGTTTTAACTACGGCACGAGTAAAGAGCTCTTCTAAAATAACGTGGGCATAGTCTTGCAGGATACCGGATTTCACGGCCACGGATGTTCCCATCAGCTTTCCACTGACGAGTGTCTTGGGAGCATTCATTTTCATAAGGAACAGTGGTTGACCCATATCCGATCAGAGGATCTACAAACTTGGCGATACGTGTATTTTACCTCTCGCGCTCGGAAGCAAGCTTTGTTATTGACCGCTTCATTCCAGCGCCGTGGCGCTGAGTTGCGGGTGTGGCGAAATTGGTAGACGCACCAGATTTAGGTTCTGGCGCCGCAAGGCGTGGGGGTTCAAGTCCCTCCACCCGCACCACTTTGATCAACTAAAGTTTTGAAGATATTAGCATCTATTGTTCAGTTAGGTTTTGCCCGCAATTGGTCCCCAAGTTCAATCGCTGCTGGTTTTCCTGTCTTCGATCCAATCGCGCATCTCTAGCGCAATCAACGGTGCTTATCTTTTCCACTGATGAATAGGGCTTTCCTTATCGGCCCATAAGTCCAGAAGAGGTTAAGAAGGCCGCTGGGATCAATGATAGGAAGATACGAGATGTTGCTGCCGTAGATTGTGGATGAGGATTGCGATCGAAGTAAGCACAGCCAGTGCCAGAAATGTTGTGGAAACTGTTTCGGCCGATCTGCAGAAACAACAAATGCGCCCTTGGGCGCCTTGATTTACTGGTCGGAGTGAGAGGATTCGAACCTCCGGCCCCTGCCTCCCGAAGGCGAGCGTCTAGAGCAAGAGCCCACACTCTAAGGGAATTTGAAGTTAGTTGCCGCGTCTTATTGGCAGTCAGTTCCAGAATAACGTTGCGGTTTCATTGCGGGCAAAAATCTCCACCTTCGATTTGTTGACTTTGAGTTGGCGGAGGTATTTCGATACGAACGGCTTGCAAACAAGCCTTTCCAGCGCGTTAGGGGAATAGGACAGAATGCCGGCTCTAAATTTGGTAATTCGGGAGCATCTTGCGCGCAGCTGGCGCGAGGATCTACCTCCCACTTGGCGAGCCGTTTTTGCAAACGCTGAGCCCGACTTAAACCAACTTCCCAATTATGACGTGCCGGAGATTTTTCCGAGTCGCCTGAACCTCGGTCGCCCACGGAACGAACAGGATGTTGGGCCGATCCGACACATGCTGCGCGCCTTTGATGGCCTGGCGCCGGACGAAGTGCGAGTCGTCATACTCGGGCAAGACCCATACCCCCGTCGAGATCGGGCAACAGGTCGCGCCTTCGAGGATGGCGCTTGGAACGAAGCACTTCCGAGAGTTACTGCTAAGAGTCTGCGTCGGCTATTGCAGTCGGCTGCGGCCTGTGAACGCCCTGAGCTCGGCATCTCCGAACGGCAAGACGATTGGGGTAGCGTCCACCAGGCGATGCACGACGGGGAACTACCCCCGCCGGCCGTGCCTGGTTTTTTCGATTCACTTGCCGCCCAAGGCGTCCTCTGTGTCAACACGGCTTGGACATTCACAGGGACGTCTCGCGAGCAGCTAGGTGTCAACATAGGCGTCTGGAGACCTGTGGTTGATCGTCTCCTTCTGGAGTTGGTGCAGCATGAGGATTGGGGACCCATTGTGTTTCTGTTTCTCGGAGCAAAGGCTCGCGATAGATTTCGAGCAGCGACCTTTCAACACCTACGCGCAAATCCTGAACGCCTGTTCGATACGGTCTACTGCGCCCATCCTACGGCATGGCGAGGACGCACATATTTCGAATACGAAAACCCATTGAGGCGAGTGAATGATACACTGATACGGCTTGGGGCCGATCCTGTTAGGTGGTGGCCGCTAGTCGGCGAAGCAGCTTAATAGCGCCTGCCCATCAACAAGATAACGATTTGTGGTTCAGATTTCTGCTCACAATGAACTTGAGTGTGGACTAATTGATGGAGCTACGTTCCGTCGCGCATTCCCATCCAGATCGTCGCTATAACGAAAACATGCAGCACACACTGTATCACTTCTGAGAGGATAGCGATGGCCAAAAAACCGTATGCAGACACCCGGATGGCGAAATATGTCGACCGTAGGGTGCTCGAACTGAACAAGGCAGGTGTCTAAGAAACTAGGGGCACCTCAGATAGACTGGTTCCCTCAAAAGTATGATGGAAGCATGAGTTTTAGTTCTATCGATTTATTTGCAGACTGCTGCGGCCTTTCGCTCGGGCTTAGGATTTGCATTCCCTGGAACTTGTACTTCAACATTTGGTTGCAGCGCGTGTTTGCCCTGTTAGGATCATTGAAAATAAGAGATTTTTTCAGGCTAATATTCAGCGCCTCGACAGGCTCGTTGAGCCCTGAGCTGACGTCGATCGCACTTCGGTCTTTTGCAAGTGCGGCATGATGGCTCGGCCCAGAGCCGACCTTGACAATGCTCCCCAATCGCTGTGGCGCGGCCCGCCAAAGGAGACGTTCGCTGCAAGCGCAAATTATTGGTCCCGTGAATGTGAGCAGTGCGGGACAGAGCAGCCAACCAGGATCAACTCAGCTGCATAGTAAAAATCCAATTCCGAAGGTACGCGCCTATCGAAATTCTGCATCGCAGCCTATCAATTCCACCGTTCGCCGCACCTGCTTGATTCTGCTCCAGCTCAAATTCCACAGTGCAGACTTAGCCTCCGTTAAGCATAATATCGCACCTGCCTGATGTCCAAGTGGTTGCCATGTGTATAGGTACGTCACTTAACCTCAGGCAAGTTCGCAAGCATACTCTTATCATCACGGCCCACTTTCAACTGTTGAGGTTGGAGCGGGTTTCACATGTAGTTTGCTTGAGATAGAAAGCTGGGTATTTAAGGATTAGGTACTGGCACGGCTCATCAATTGTTGTCGAGATCCACAGCCAAACGTACTGAGAAAAACCAGACGCAAAGCCAGGTGCGCACCACGAATGCGATGAGAGATGAATTTATGTATAAAAAAACGCTATTTATGCACATAGGGGCCCCGAAAACCGGAACCTCCGCGTTTCAAACTTATTGCGCCGAGCACTCTGACATTTTATTCGAAAAACATGGTCTCTTATACCCTGATCTTTCCAACAACTTCCATATTGCCGCTAGTGGTGGAATAACCTCAGGTAATGGATTACTCATAGCCAGTGTTTTTCTAAGAGAAAACAAGAATACTATCGACGCCTCCGAGGAGGGTCTTCGACAGCTTGACGCTGCAATGAGCCTTTTGCGAGGAGATGAGTGTCGAAAGCTCTTGATTAGCTCAGAGGATCTATTTCATCTTTCCCCAGACGACTTTTTGGCCCTATCAGAGAAATGCCGTCAGGTGGACACTAGGCTACACCTTATTTGCGCGGTTCGGGACCTGCTGCCGTGGTTGGCTTCGATTTATGGGCAGCAAGTTAAGCAGCATGGCCGAACCGATGATTTCGAACGCTGCGCTCCGAATTTGCCGATCAAACTAAGCAATATAGCTGCCATATCGAAAGCAGCAAAAGAGACCGATGCCTTCACTCTTACGGTTTTAAACTATGCTGATATCCGGCAAAATATTGCGCAAGGCCTGCTAAAGCCTATGAATATCAATCACTTCGACGCTCTACCACAGACTGACTTAGCTTCAGTGAATCGCAGTTTGGACACCTGTGAATTGGCGCTGATGCGTAGTGCAAATGCGGCGTTAAAATTGCGACCACCAAACGAAGGCGCCGCTATTTCCGAAGCGCTTATCGTTTCAGACCCGGCTCGCAAGGGCGCAAACCTTCAATTGCCTGAAGGCGCCGCAAATCAGGTTTGGCAGAAGCACAAGGATAGCGTTGACTACATCAATCAAGTTATTTCTGGAGCGCCCATAGGACTAGGACGAAACACTAATTTACAGAAACCAAAAGCCGAAGTGGAAGAGTTTTTTCAAGATTTGATCGAACGACAGACTATTGTGCTTTTGGGCGCAATGAAAATCGAAGTTCGGAAACAGATAGATGATTTCTCTCGATTACAGAATTCTATGCAACGATCGGCGCTAGGTTCTATAGAGGCTCGCTTGTCTTCTGTGGCCGCCGGATTGCAAATTCAAGCTAGTGGAACTCAATCGGCTCGGGAAAGCGTGCAACAAAATCGACCACCCTCAAAATTGGCAAATAGACTGATTAGATTAGAGGTTGTAATTCTTGGTTGCTTGGCAGCGCTGCCATTTTTCTCCAATCGCCAACGGCAGAAAATTCTCAAATCACATGAAAAAAGGAAGGATTACCTCGAGGTAAGATAATGGAGCTACTGGTGCACCATGATAAATCCGATCGTTTCGTGGCAGTCACAAATTATCGGATCAACGCACAGCACAGTGACTAGGGTCAGGACCCATTGATTTCCGCATTGCGGCGTGATTCACGGTTCGAAAAACTAGCGGTGACCATGTCTGATCTTTTCTGGCTGACGGATGCGCAGATGGCGCGTCTTGAGCCCTTCTTCCCCAAGTCTC
>NZ_JAEDOX010000012.1 GCF_017872555.1 Ruegeria sp. HKCCSA071 | reverse complement strand
ATGTCACCGTCATCGTCATCGCCCACCGCCTGTCAACCGTGCTGGAGGCAGACAAGATCATCGTCATCCAGGACGGCGCTATCGCCGAACAGGGAAACCTCGACCAACTCATGCAGAAAAACGGACCCTTCAAAAACCTCTTCGACCAACAGTTCAATAAACACAAACAAAAACAAAATGTCGCAGAATAATTGGGGAGGGTTGGAAGGCAGGCGGCCGGAAAGGGTCACGCCTGTTCTGCTATTGAGCTTGTCTGTGCACAAGGCATGTCACCACGCGTTGGTGTTGTGTCGTGGCAGACGGACCCGGGAACGGCGGTCGACGTACGTCGGCGGCAAAGCCTTAGGGTTGCGGTGACAAAACTGTCCCACCAATAGCCAGCGTCAACTGGCGCGCCGCTTCCATCACCGGGCGGCTCAGCCGTTCGACTTCGGTCGCTCCGACGCGGCTGGTTGGCCCGGACACGGAAAGCCCTGCGACCGCCTCTCTGTTGATATCGAAAACGGGTGCTGCGATGCATCGCATACCCGTAGTCTTTTCTTCGTTATCCACGGAAAAACCCCGCAATCTGATGGTTGTAAGATCTTTTTTCAACGCCTCAGGGCTGGTAATCGACTGATCCGTAAAAGCCTGTAAATTCGCGGCGGCCAACCTTCTGTTCAATCTGTCTTCGTCCATATGGGCCAATAACGCTTTTCCGATGCCCGACGCGTGCATGGGTGACAATGTACCGGGGGGGAAAAACGCCCGGATGCTTTCATGTGTTTCCACCTGGCTCAGGAACAACACCAGACCTTCTTTCTCAATTCCTAAATTGGCGGTCTCGCCTGTGGTTTCCATCAGCTTGCGCATGATCGGCCGTGCCCGCTCCACCAGACTGGTTCGGCGCAGAAACCGCGAGCCGATGACAAATGCCTGCGGGCCAATGTGCCAAACCTGTTCTTCATGGTCGAACTCGACCAGGCCCCTGCCCTGCAACGTCACGAGGATGCGATAAACCGTGGCCGGTGCCTGACGCATTTCATCTGAAAGTTCAGTAAGAGCTTTGCCTTGCGCCTGGCTCAGATACTCGAAAACCTCCATCGCCCGATCCAGTGATTTGATCGTATTCTGCGCGGTTTTGTCGTCCCACCCCCGCGGTCTTCCCCGGGCTTTGCGACGGAGTTTCGGGGCATTGTCTTGCAATTCCATAAGAACCCTCTGATCATTTGTGAAAGACTATTTCATGATATGAAAAATATAACTCACTGACAACTATAAGTTAAATCTCGGTAGACAAATATTGAAATACGTTTTCAAAAAAATTTCCAATTGGATCGCTGATACTTATTGTGCTGGCAAGGACGGAAGGAGACCATCCATGAGCTTTCAAAACCCCGTTTTCATCCCGGGCCCGACGAACATCCCGGAAAGCCTGCGCAAAGCCTGCGATATGCCCACGATCGACCATCGTTCGCCATTGTTCGGGCAAATCCTGCATCCTGCGCGTGCGGGCGTGCGGGAGATTCTGAAAAGCGACAGTGCCGAAGTCTTCATTTTCCCGTCGACCGGAACCGGGGGTTGGGAAACCGCCCTGACCAATACGCTGTCCGCCGGTGACAAAGTCCTGACGGCCCGCAACGGCATGTTCAGCCATCGCTGGATCGATATGTGCCAGCGCCATGGGCTGAATGTTGAGATCGTCGAAACCCCGTGGGGCGATGGGCTGCCGGCTGACCGGTACGAAGAAATCCTTGCCGCCGACAAAAACCATGAGATTAAGGCGGTTCTAGCCACGCATAACGAGACGGCAACTGGCGTGAAGTCGGATATCGCTGCTGTGCGCAGGGCGCTGACTGCCGCGCAACACCCGGCCCTGCTGTTTGTTGATGGCGTTTCATCAATAGCGTCGATGGATTTTCGGTTTGATGAATGGGGCGTGGATGTTGCCGTTACTGGATCGCAAAAGGGTTTCATGTTGCCCGCTGGCCTTGCCATCGTCGGTTTCAGCCAGAAAGCGATGGAAGCGACCAAAACCGGCACCTTGCCCCGCACATTCTTTGACGTCCGGGACATGACCAAGGGATACGCCAACAATGCTTACCCCTATACACCCGCTGTTGGGTTGATGAATGGCCTCAATCAAGCCTGCTCTATGCTGCTGAGCGAAGGTCTGGAGAACGTTTTTGCCCGGCACCACCGGATTGCCGAAGGGGTCCGTGCCGCTGTGGGGGCGTGGGGGCTGGAGCTTTGTGCCAGCAGCCCTGCGGTCTATTCCGATACCGTAAGCGCAATCCGCACGCCGAACGGCTTCAACGCGACGGATATAGTCACGCACGCAGCTGAAAAATACGGCGTTGCCTTTGGCGTGGGCCTTGGTGAGGTCGCGGGCAAGGTGTTCCGGATCGGCCATCTGGGCAGCCTGACGGATGTCATGGCACTGTCCGGGATCGCCACTGCTGAGATGTGCATGGTTGACCTGGGCCTGAACATTGACCTGGGGTCCGGAGTTGCCGCCGCACAGGAATACTATCGCGGCCATCCCGGTTGCGTTCAGAAGAACGCGGCATGATGAAGGATTGCACCATGTATATCCCAACCTATGAAGACATGCTTGCGGCACATGACCGGATCAAACCTTATATCCGCCGCACCCCGGTGCGAACCTCGGACTTTCTCAACGAACTGTCAGGCGCGCAGCTGTTCTTCAAATGTGAAAACTTTCAGGAACCGGGCGCTTTCAAAGTACGAGGTGCCACAAATGCGGTTTTTGGGCTGGATGAGAAACAGGCCGAAAAAGGTGTCGCCACCCATTCTTCGGGTAATCACGCCTCGTGCCTGTCTTATGCGGCGATGAAACGGGGCATTCCCTGCAACGTGGTCATGCCGCGGACAGCGCCGCAGGCAAAGAAGGATACGGTCCGCCGTTACGGCGGGAAGATCACAGAATGCGAACCCTCCACCTCGTCACGCGAAGCGACATTTGCCGAAGTTCAGGCGGCAACGGGCGGTGACTTTGTTCATCCCTACAACGATCCTCGGGTCATCGCCGGGCAAGGCACCTGTTCGCGCGAGTTTATCGAGCAGACCGACGGTCTGGATGCGGTTGTCGCACCTATCGGCGGCGGCGGCATGGTGTCCGGCACCTGTCTGACACTATCGACGCTCGCCCCGGAAACCGCGATCATCGCGGCGGAACCGGAACAGGCCGACGATGCCTATCGCAGCTTCAAGGCCGGCCACATCATCGCGGATGACGCACCCAAAACGATTGCCGACGGGCTGCTGGTTCCACTGAAAGAGCTGACCTGGCATTTCGTATCGAACCACGTCTCAGAGATTTACACAGCCTCCGAGCAGGAGATCATCGATGCGATGAAACTGACATGGAAGCACCTGCGGATTGTGATGGAGGCATCTTCAGCCGTTCCGCTGGCCACGGTTCTCAAAAACCCGGACGCCTTCAAGGGCAAGCGTGTCGGACTGATTGTTACAGGTGGCAATGTCGATCTGGACCGGCTGCCCTGGATGAACGTCTGAATACACCCCAACAAAAAACAATCCCGGTATAGGATTACGGAGATGAAAGATATGAGCACTCTCGACCAGTTCGAAGTAGGTTACGACATTCCGGCCAAGCCCGGCATGGACGAAGCAGATATCCAGACACCCAGCCTGATTTTGGATCTCGACGCGCTTGAACGCAATATCAGGAAAATGGGCGATTATGCGAAGGCGCATGGGATGCGTCACCGCGTGCATGGTAAAATGCACAAGTCGGTCGACGTGGCCAAGCTGCAAGAGACAATCGGTGGTGCCGTCGGTGTCTGCTGCCAGAAAGTTTCCGAGGCCGAAGTTTTCGTTCGTGGTGGGATCAAGGACGTTCTGGTTTCAAACCAAGTGCGCGACCCGGCCAAAATAGACCGTCTCGCAGGCCTGCCAAAGCTGGGCAGCCGCATTATTGTGTGTGTCGACGATCTGGAAAATGTCGCCGACCTTTCGGCGGCGGCAGTCCGGCATGAAACACAGCTGGAAGTCTTCGTGGAAATCGATTGCGGCGCAGGGCGATGCGGGGTCACAACGACACCCGAAGTGATTGAAATCGCCAAAGCAGTTGAGGCTGCCGACAACCTGAAATTCAGCGGAATTCAGGCCTATCAGGGTGCCATGCAACACCTCGACAGCTATAAGGCACGCAAAGAGAAACTGGATACCGCCATCGCGATGGTCAAAGACGCGGTAGAAGGCCTTAAAGCCGAGGGTATCGAGTGTGAGCTGGTCTCGGGCGGCGGTACGGGGTCTTACTACTTCGAATCCAACTCGGGCGTGTATAATGAACTGCAATGCGGGTCTTATGCGTTCATGGATGCTGATTACGGTCGAATCCTGGACGAGAACGGCAACCGGATCGACCAGGGCGAGTGGGAAAACGCATTCTTCATCCTGACCAGCGTCATGAGCCACGCCAAGGCTGACAAGGCAATCGTCGATGCGGGCCTCAAGGCGCAGTCGGTGGATAGCGGTCTGCCTGTTGTTTTCGGGCGTGACGATGTCGAATACATCAAATGCTCGGATGAACATGGCGTCGTGATGGATCCAAGCGGGGCGCTCAAGGTCAATGACAAACTGAAGCTGGTGCCGGGGCACTGTGACCCAACCGCAAACGTGCATGATTGGTATGTGGGCGTCCGGAATGGCAAGGTCGAATGCGTTTGGCCGGTGTCAGCCCGCGGCCGCGCGTACTGAGCTTGAATGCTCAAAGAATAAGCATTCGGCCAAACATGGCCGGACAGTCGCCCGTGCGCGCCCGCTTTTATCGGTGAAACGCACGGGCGCACGAATTCCAAGTGGAGAATGACATGCTGATTGTACCCGAGCGCGAAATCGCCAACCTCATGACCCGCGACGCGGCCTTTGAAGCCGTCGAACAGGTCTTTGCCTCCATGGCCGCAGGGGACGCCTATAACTTTCCTGTCGTGCGCGAAGCCATCGGGCATGAGGACGCCCTGTACGGCTTTAAAGGCGGGTTTGATCGCGCCGGGCTGACACTGGGTCTGAAGGCTGGGGGGTATTGGCCGAACAACCTGGAAAAACGCGGATTGATCAATCACCAGTCCACTGTTTTTCTTTTTGACCCTGACACCGGAAAACCGTCAGCGATGGTTGGCGGCAACCTGTTGACCGCCTTGCGCACTGCGGCGGCCTCTTCTGTATCCATCAAGCACCTTGCCCGTGCGGACGCGCGGGTGATCGGTATGATCGGGGCCGGGCATCAGGCAACCTTTCAGCTACGCTCGGCGCTGGAGACGCGCGCCTTTGAAAAGGTCCTTGGCTGGAACTACCATCCCGAGATGTTGCCCAACATTGAAAAGGTCGCCAATGAAGCCGGTGTTCCGTTTGAAGCGGTCGAACTTGATGGCATGACCGAGGCGGATGTCATAATCTCGATCACCTCGGCTTTTGCACCATCGCTGATGGCAAACCATGTCAGTCCCGGAACGCATATCACGTGCATGGGAACGGACACCAAGGGTAAGCAGGAAGTCGAGGCGGCGTTGCTGGCCAAAGCAACCGTATTCACTGATGAAATCGCACAGTCAATTTCGATTGGCGAGGCTCAACACGCCGTGGCGCAGGGCCTGATCAGGGAAAGTGATCTGATCCAGTTGGGTGCGGTCATCAACGGAACGAACCCGGGCCGAACATCAGACGATCAGATCACGTTGTTCGATGGCACTGGCGTCGGTCTTCAGGATCTGGCGGTTGCAGCGTCTGTTGTCGAGCTGGCCGTACAGAAAGGCATCGCGATTGAGGTCGATTTCTGATGCCCCCTCCGTGTTCACCTAAGCGTCGCGTCGAAAAACGCGTTGCTTATGTGAGCCATGGGCCAAGCCCGCCACACCTGAAATCAAAAACGGCGCGCTTAGTGCGCCGCTTTTCCACTTACAATTCCGGGCTGAACCGGTCAGACGTGATCGCTCTGTTCGATAGAGCCCAGCCCGTGGCCTGCCATTCCACCTGACACCTCTTCCGTCGCTTCATCCGAAAGCTCTTCGCGCAGAACCAGATTCAGGACAATAGCGATGATAGCGGCAGGCAAGATTCCGGATGTCGCCAGAACTTTGAAAGTTCCGGGCAGATGCTGTAAGGCGCCGGGCTCTAACTGCAAACCCAGACCTAGGCTGAGTGAAATCGCAAAGATCACCATGTTGCGGCGATTCCACGTCACGTCCGACAGCATCGAGACACCGGCTGCAACCACCATACCGAACATCACGATCACACCGCCGCCCAGAACCTCGATTGGAACGGACGAGATCACCGCGCCGATCTTGGGGATAAGCCCGCATATGATCAGGAACAGGGCACCTATGGTTACGACCGTGCGGCTCATGACACCGGTCATGGCAATCAGGCCGACGTTCTGACTGAATGACGTGTTAGGCAGGGCGCCAAAGACACCTGATACCGCAGTTCCAAGACCATCGGCAAAAGTCGCGCCCTGAATTTCCTTGTCGGTTGCCTCGCGTCCCGCGCCCCCCTTGGTAATACCGGACACATCCCCGACCGTTTCAACAGCCGATACAAAGGACATCGCACAGAACCCGATGATCGCCGCAAATGAAAACTCGATACCGAAGTGAAACGGGTTCGGCATGGCAAACGGAGCCGCGCGCCCGACATTGCCCAAGTTCACCTGACCCAGTGCGAATGCCACCACGTATCCGACCAACAGGCCAATCAGAACCGCCGACACCGACAACATACCGCGGGCAAAAAACTTCAGGCCCAGCGTAACAACAATCACAGTTCCGGCCATGAGCCAGTTCAGACCAGAGCCGTATTCTTCGGTACCGATGGCGGGTACACCGCCAGCTGCGTACTGGACGCCGACCTTGACAAGCGCAAGCCCGATCATGGTCACGACAAGACCTGTAACCAAAGGCGGAAGCGCAAAGCGAATACGGCCAATGAACAACCCAAGGCTGGCATGAAACAGGCCGCCAACGACTATGCCACCCATCAATACGGCAATCGCATCAACGCCCTTTCCTACCACCAACGGGATCATGATCGGAATAAAGGCAAATGACGTCCCCTGCACGATTGGCAGGCGGGCGCCAACAGGCCCCAGCCCAATGGTCTGGAACAGTGTCGCAACGCCCGCAAAGAACATCGACATCTGGATCATGTAGATCATCTGCGGGAAATCGGGGCTGTTTGAACCAAACCCGAAACCCGCCGCACCACAGACGATGATGGCTGGTGTGACGTTGGAAACAAACATCGCCAGAACGTGCTGAATTCCCAAAGGTACCGCCTTCAGGATTGGCGGGGTGTAGTTCGGGTCGCGGAGCTGCTCCGGCGTCCCTAAAGTTGCATCTGACATCGCGCTTTTCCTCCCAAAAAAACTGCGTGGGCCGGCCCCTCTTCCGGCAATATCCCTTATTCAGTGATCGTGTAGGCGTTCTGGAACCAGTATTCCTCAAGGTTGGGCCCGTTTCCTATTCGGTCGACCACGGCGAACAACCCGGGGGGATGAAGCGGTGTCAGCACCCCGTGCCAGGTGTTCCGGTGATAATTCACGCCCTGTCCGGGCGCGGTAATGAATGCAACAGGTTCACCAGGCACACCCGCGTTGTCGGGCGCGACGACAACGACAAAGGGTTTATCTGAAAGCGGCAGAAAGGCTTGACTGCCGTCGGGATGACGCTCGACCATTTCAAGTTTGATGGGCAAGTCGAAGGCCTGGGATTGGAATATGCTGATCCCTACGCGCCCCTCATGGAAATCCAACTGGGCGCGATCATGGTAGCGCGCGCATTTTCCCTGATTGATGTATTTGTCCACCGCGCCAGACACTTCGATAACATCGCCGAACGGCGCAAAGGCCTCGGCGGTCAGTGGCCGGAGTTTCAGCGTGGATGTCATTGAGCGAATTTCTCGATCAGCCGCAACTCGGCAATCCGTTCGACCTGACGGCAGGCCTCGGTGAATTCGGTGTCTCGGTCACTGTCTATCCGACGGTGAAAAGCCTCAAGAATGCTTGCTTTGGTATTGTCCATGACCGCAATGATGAAAGGAAAACCGAACTTGGTCGTGTAAGCGTCGTTCAAGGCCGTGAAGGTCGCACGCTCATCATCCGTCAGCATGTCCAGACCTGCCCCGGCCTGTTCTGCCGTGCTTTCCTTGGTCAGACGACCCGCAGCAGCAAGTTTGCCTGCCAAATCCGGGTGGGCTGTCAGGACGCCAAGCCGCTGGTCGGCTGTGGCAGAACGGAATACGCGCGCCAGTGCATTGTGAACCCCTGCGGCATTGTCATGTGTGGGGCCCAGCTCCAGATCAAAGGCCGCTTGGGCAATCCACGGGCTGTGTTCGAACACGCCGCCAAACTCGGCGACAAAGGTTGGCTCGTCCATTTCCGACGGTGTCAGCCGTTGACTTGGCGGATGCATTTGCGCCCAGTGATCAGCGATTTGTTCACGCGTGGCAAACCAGACCCCGTCATGTTTCTTGAAGTGGTCGAGTGCGCGTTTCAGGGCCATGGCGCGACCAGGGCGACCGATGAGGCGGCAGTGCAGTCCGATCGAAAGCATCTTCGGCTCGCCCGCTTGGCCTTCGGCATAAAGCATGTCGAAGCTGTCCTTGAGATAGCTTTCAAACTGTTCGCCGTTGGTAAAGCCCGCCTGAATTGCAAACCGCATATCGTTGCAATCCATCGTGTAGGGCACGATCAACTGATCCTTGCCACCAGCCTTGACCCAATAGGGCAAATCGTCGGCATAGCTGTCGGCAATATAGGCCAGCTCGCCTTCGGCGGCGGCCAGATCGACCGTGTTCATCGAACAGCGGCCCGTGTACCAGCCACGTGGGGGCGTGCCGACGACCTCGGTATGAAGCCGGATCGCCTCACGGATCTGGGCGCGTTCTTCTTCCGCGTCCATGTCCTTGTGCTCAACCCATTTTAGACCATGGCTGGCAATCTCCCAGCCTGCGGCCTTCATCGCCGCAACCTGCGCCGGTGCACGGGCCAATGCTGTGGCAACGCCATAAACCGTGACGGGTAGGTCCTGTAAAAGCCGATGCACCCGCCAGAATCCGGCGCGGCTGCCGTATTCGTAAATGGATTCCATGTTCCAGTGCCTTTGCCCGGTCCAAGGGGCCGCACCGGTGATTTCGGAAAGAAACGCCTCGGATGCGGCATCCCCGTGCAAAACGTTGTTTTCGCCGCCTTCTTCATAGTTCAGCACAATCTGAACCGCGATCTTGGCCCCGTTTGGCCAGTTTGCATTGGGCACTTGCCGACCATAGCCGGTCATGTCTCGTGGATACCGCGTCACATCAATTTCCCTCTTGGTGAAAAAACGAATAACCCAAACAATCACCTATGTTTTTCAAAAAATACTGTAAGCAGTCTTTTGACAGACTGCCTTTGCCTGCCACAAAGGTATTGCAATAGTAACAGCAATGCTTAGCGAGAGGTGCAAATGGCCGGTTACCTTACAACACATGTCCTGGATACGGCGCGGGGCTGCCCTGCCAGTGGGATGAAGATCGAGTTGTTCCGGATCAACGGAACAGACCGCACGTTGCTGAAAACTCTGCTCACCAACGAGGACGGCCGCACCGATGAACAAATCCTTCCCGAGGCCGAGTTTTCGACAGGCGAATACGAGCTGCTGTTTTATGCGGGCAAATACCTCGACGCCACTAGCGTGCCGCCTGAAAGCCCGCGTTTTCTGGATTTGATCCCGATCCGGTTCGGGATGTCCGAACACGCCCACTATCATGTTCCGCTGCTACTTTCGCCTTTCAGCTACGCGACTTATCGCGGAAGCTGAGCGTTGCGCTACGTGTTCCTGTAGACTGACAATTGTATTGTTATTTTTGATACTGCTTGATCTTTCGTAGCAATACCCGATGAAACCTCTGTCGCCTAGAGTGCCGAAGAACTTGGATATGTAGGAGCAACGCCATGTATGACCTGGCTGTTATGTGGGAGTGGATGGCCTTTTCCGTCCGCTGGCTGCATGTGATCACGGCGATGGCGTGGATCGGCGCGTCATTCTATTTTATCGCTCTCGACCTTATGCTTAAGCCGAACCCTGCCTTGCCAGAAGGGGCCTATGGCGAAGAGTGGGAGGTGCACGGGGGTGGGTTCTATCACACCGTCAAATATCTTGTCGCACCTGCACGTATGCCCGAGCACCTGACCTGGCATAAATGGCAGAGTTACACGACATGGCTTTCGGGTGCGGCCTTGCTCATGATCATATATTGGGTCGGGGGCGAGTTGTTCCTGCTTGATCCGACCAAAGCGGACCTGGCGTTGTGGCAGGGGATATTGATCTCGGGCGGGTCACTGACCATCGGCTGGCTGCTTTACGACCAAATGTGCAAATCGCGCCTGAGTGAGCGACCCACCGCGCTGATGCTGTTGCTGTTCGTGATTCTGGTGGCCATGTCCTGGGGTTACAATCAGATCTTTACCGGTCGTGCCGCGCTTTTGCACCTGGGTGCGTTCACCGCAACCATCATGACGGCAAATGTGTTTTTCCAGATCATGCCCAACCAGCGGATCGTGGTGGAAGACCTCAAGGCGGGCCGGACGCCGGACGCCAAATATGGAAAAATCGCCAAGGTGCGGTCGACGCACAACAACTACCTGACGCTGCCCGTCGTGTTCCTGATGCTGTCGAACCATTATCCTTTGGCCTTTGGCACCCAGTATTCATGGATCATCGCCAGCCTGATCTTCTTGACCGGCGTGACCATCCGCCACTACTTCAACACGATGCACGCGACCGGGAAAGGGCCGCACTGGACCTGGGGTGTTACTGTCATTCTCATGATCGTGATCGCATGGCTGTCTTCTGTCAGAACCGGCGAGACATGGGAGGACGCCGAAGCAAGGGCGCTGACACCTTACGAAGAAAAATTTGCGTCGGCTGTGGGGTTTGAAGAAGCCTATGACACTGTTCTGGGCAACTGCTCGATGTGCCATGCCCGCGAGCCGGTTTATGGCACCATGAAATGGGCCCCCAAGAAGGTTTATCTTGAAACACCCGGCGATGTTGCCCGGCACGCCGACCAGATTTACCTGCAGGCCGGGATCAGCCATGCAATGCCGCCACCTTCAGCGGTTCAAATGGACGTAGAAGCGCGCCAAACCATCATCGCATGGGTGCGCGAGGTCAGAGGGCAGTAGGATTTTCGCAGGACGACTTACTGGCCTTCACTTCTTGCCCCCTGCCGCGGCACGAACCCCCAAGTCTTTTCCACTCAAACAAAGCAGGCCACGCAAGACCTGATGCCGCCCCCGGCCTAGCGCGATGGTGGGGTCAGCCATTGGGCCGACATACCAAAGTTTGAATTCTTTAACTCTTGCTTGGCAATCGCCTGCAAATGCACCTCGTCCGGCCCATCCGCATATCGCAGCGCGCGTGCCCAGGTATAGCTGTCGGCCAGCGGAGTATCCGGGGTCATGCCCATCGCGCCAAAGACCTGCATCGCGCGATCCGTCACAGCGGCATGCACATTGGGTGCCACCACCTTGATCAATGAAATCTCTCGGAACGCTTCTTTGGCGCCCACCTGATCAATCTTCCAGGCTGCTTTCAGGGTCAGCAACCGCGCCTGTTCGATCTCTAACCGGGACTTGGCGATCCACTCGCGGATCACGCCCTGTTCTGCAAGCTGCTTGCCAAACGCTTTCCGTTCCTGCGCGCGTTCGACCATCAGGTTAAGCGCCATTTCCGCCGCACCAATCGAACGCATGCAATGGTGGATGCGACCGGGACCAAGCCGGGCCTGCGCCAGAGCGAACCCGCTGCCTTCCTCGCCCAAAAGATTGCTGACCGGAACGCGCACATCCTTGAAGACCAGCTCGGCATGGCCTTCGGGGTCGTGCATGTTCAGAATGGTGGGGTTGCGAACAATCTCAAAACCGGGCGTGTCCTTCGGGACAATGACCATGCTTTGTTGTTTGTGCCGATCCGCATTGGGATCCGTTTTACCCATGACGATAAACAATCTGGTGTTCGGGTGACAGGCGTTCGTGATGAACCACTTGCGGCCATTGATGACGTATTCATCCCCCTCACGCCGTATCGAAGTGGTAATATTGGTCGCGTCCGAACTGGCCACATCCGGTTCAGTCATCGCAAAAGAGGATCGGATTTCACCGTTCAACAGCGGCACCAGCCATGTCTCGCGCTGTTCCGGGGTGGCGAACATGTGCAACAGTTCCATATTGCCGGTATCCGGCGCACTGCAATTGAACACTTCCGAAGACCAGGCCACCTGCCCCATAAGTTCGGCCAGCGGCGCGTATTCCAGATTGCTCAGCCGGGTGCCGGGTTCATCGTCGCGCAGGCTGGGCAGGAACAAGTTCCACAACCCTTCGGCCCGGGCCAACGCCTTGAGATCTTCCATAAACGAAACCGGGAAACCGCCTGCCGCCATTTCTTCTTTGTGATCGCGTATGCGCGGGTAGATATGCGCCTCCATAAACGCTTTCAGGCGGTCATACATTTCCGTGGCGCGCGGCGATGGGGCAAAATCCATGGCGGTTCCTTCCTGTGCGTTGTGGCGGTGGTATCCTCGAACCCTGTTTGCGCCAGCACGGCCACCAAGGCACTGTCTTCTGGTGAGTTTTATCTGGCGCTTGATTACGCTCAGTTTGCGCAATCACTCCGATATGAAAAGAGGAAAAAACCAATACCGCAGTCTGCCGGCGTGAAACGTCAGGTCATTGCACGTCAGCCTTATGACCCGGGCTCAGTTATAAGGCTCATTTGTCTTTGCTCTCAGAACCGGGTGGACCAACAAAACGCAAAGGCTTGATCGGGCCCCACTCGGAGATTTGCTCCGCAGGGCGAAATTCACATCGCCCGCCCCCGAAAGTGCCTCTCAACCTGCCTTTGGCGTTCACACAGAACTAGGCCGGTGGTTTCAGGCCCAGCTGTTTCACGGCGGTGCCTGTTGTCTGAACCCAACGCTCTTTTAGAGCGTTGTTACCATTGTGGCGCAAGCCCAGCGATTTCAGAAGCTCAAACCGTTTCAAATCTTCGCCACCAAAGGACACAGCGACACGCGGCCACCAATAGTTAACCGCATCCTGCATCTGCTCTGTCTCTCCGCTCTTGGCAAGCTTTACAGCACCTTCCAACGCCAACGCGCCATGATGGGCTTCGACCGGGGCGATGCTGCGGAACGCTTCGGCCAACGGTTGATAGGAAACCATTGAAAACTCGGCCAGTTGTTCCATGACCGCACGGCTCATCAGCAGGTTCATGATGACGGCGTCGGTCCAGCCCGAGATCGGATAATTGAATACGGCAAGGCGCATGTCATGCGCGCTGCGGGTCGCGCCGATATCTGCGTCTCGATCCAGGCGCGCCGTCCACGGATGATGTGTGGCATATCTCTCGGTATCGGCCCCAAACTCACCCATTATCCTGAGAACCTGATCGGCGTGATCCGTTTTCTCAAGAACAATCCTGGCGGCTGCGATCCGTTCCTTGATGCCCGGACCCTGATTAATGATGTCCGCAAAACCGGCGGCACCGGCAAGTTCGCTGTCCACGAACGTGGCCATCAGCTTCATGAGTTCGGCGCGGTAGCGTGGCGGAACATTGGTTGGGTTGGTCAGCACACCGCCTGCGGCCAGATAGCTGTCGAGTGTCATGGTTTCTGTCATCGGTCTTCTCCCTTTACTGGTCGTAGTCCACGACCACGCGGTCGGTGACCGGATAGGCCTGACAGCTCAGCACATAGCCTTTTTCAACCTCGTAATCCTCTAGCGCGTGATTGGCGAGCATCTCGACCTCGCCTTCCAGAACGCGGCAACGGCAGGTTGAACAAACACCGGCCTTGCAGGCGTATGGGGCGTCCATGGCATTTTCCAAGGCTGCGTCCAGAATGGATTGGTCCTTGGGCAGAGTTATCGTCTGAGTGGACCCATCAAGTGTGATCGATGCACTGGTTTGGTTCGCCTGCGTGCCCGAATCTGCCGCACCTTCCTTGCGTTTGGCCCGACCCGGCTGAGCGCTGGCAAAGAGTTCAAACTTGATCTGCCTGTCGTCAAGACCATGCGCGCGCAGCGCGGCAGCAATCCCCAGCATCATCGGCTCGGGACCGCAGATAAAGGCTGTGTCCACGTTCTGAATATCGACCCAATGTTCGAACAGGTCAGCGCATTTTTCCTGCGTTACCAGACCGGTGAACAGGTCTATCTCCTGCGCATCCGCCTCAAGAATATGGATTACGTTCAGGCGGCCCATATAGAGGTTTTTCAGGTCTTCCAGCTCCTCGCGGAACATGATCGTGTTGATGCCCTTGTTGGCGTAGATCAGCGTAAAGCGGGATTTGGGTTCGCGGGTCAGTGTCGTCTTCAGGATCGACAGAACCGGCGTGATGCCAGAGCCGCCAGCGAAACCGAGATACTGCTTTTCCGCATCAGCATCGATCGGAGTGTGAAAGCTGCCCATCGGTGGCATCGCCTGCACAACGTCCCCGACGTTAAGCTCGGAATTGGCCCAACTGGAGAACGCGCCGCCGTCGACACGTTTGATCCCGACTTGCAGTACCCCGTCATCCTTGCCCGCACAAATGGAGTAGGACCGGCGCAGCTCTTCTCCGTCAAAGTCGCGGCGAAACGTTAGGTATTGGCCTGCGGTGAAATCGAACTGATCCGCCGCGCCGTTGACAGGCTCAAGCGTCACGACAACCGCATCGCGGATGGTTTTGTGGATGTCGGTGACTTTCAGGTCATGAAAACGTGCCATCCGGTGCTCCTCCTCAGATGCACTTGAAATAGTCAAAGGGTTCCAGACAGTCGGTGCAGCGCCAATGGGCCTTGCACGGGGTCGAACCGAACTGGCTGACCTTTTCAACTGCTTTACTGCCGCAATGCGGGCAGCGCTCTGGCCCGCCCGCCGGTTGTGGCGGGGCGATGCCAAACTCTTCCAGCTTGGCGCGACCTTTTTCGCTCAGCCAATCGGTTGTCCAGGCTGGTGAGATGCAGGTTTCTATGCGCAGATCTCCGATGCCGTGATCGCGCAGGGCGGTTTCGATATCCATACTGATGATGGATGTCGCCGGGCAACCGGAATAGGTTGGCGTGACGGTTACGACCAGAGTGTCAGCGTCCCAGCGCACATCGCGCACAATGCCCAAATCCACGACGGAAATAACCGGGATTTCGGGATCGGGCACGGCATCCAGCCAGCTCCATATCTGGTCAGTCGACACCCGCATCCGCTTTTACCAGCTTGCACCCGGATAGGCGCGCTGCAGCCACTGCATCTGCGACAGCAGATGGCCCAGATGTTCGGTATGCATGCGCCCGTCCCGCCCGCCTTTATGGGCAAATCGGCTTTCCGGAAGGGTCAATGTCGCCTTGGCCAGAACCCGTTTGACCAACGCATCATATTCGTCGCGCAGGTCGGCTGGGTTCGGCGCAATCCCGGCCGCAGCAATCTGAGCGTCGATGTCGTCGCTGACAAACATCTCGCCTACATATGGCCAGAGGTAATCCAGCGCCGCCTGCATCCGGGTGTGACTTTCTTCGGTTCCATCACCCAGACCTACGACCGTTTCTGCCGAACGCTCCAGATGATAGGCGACTTCCTTGCTGGCTTTGGCAGCAATCGCGGCGACACGATCATCAGAAGATGTCAGAAGACGACCGAGCATGATCGAATGCCAGGCATCGAACAGGAACTGGCGCATCAGGGTGCGGCCGAAATCACCGTTCGCAACCTCTACCAGCAACACATTGCGGAAATCCCACACGTCGCGCAGAAATGCCAGATCATCGGCGGTTTTGCCGCCACCCATCTCTCCGGCAAGGCCAAGCCACATCTGGGTCTGCCCAATCAGGTCCAGCGCCGTGTTGGCCAGTGCAATATCCTCCTCCAACACTGGCGCGTGGCCGCACCATTCGCTGACGCGATGGCCCAGGATCAGGGTATTGTCCCCCATCCGCAGCAGGAACTGCTGAAACGCTTCGTCGCGGGTCATCACATCGCCCCCACTTCTTCGGGGATGTCGAAAAAGGTCGGGTGTCGGTACACTTTGCTTTCGCTGGGCTCATACAACGGGCCTTTGTCACTGGGCGACGAGGCCGAGATGTTGTTGGCTTCTACCACCCAGATCGAGACGCCTTCGTTACGGCGGGTGTAAACATCGCGTGCGTTCTTGATCGCCATTTCCGCGTCCGGGGCATGCAGCGAGCCGACATGTCGGTGGCTCATCCCATGTTGACCGCGGATGAAGATTTCCCACAGGGGCCATTCGGTATTCATCGGGTTTCCTCCTCAGGGTAAGCTTATTCGGCGGCCAGATTGCCGGCCTGTTTCTTGCGGGCGTGGGCCAACAGCCCGTCACGCACCCATTTGCCGTCATCCCAGGCCTTGTTGCGCGCCGCCAGACGGTCGACGTTGCAGGGGCCGTTTCCCTTGATCACATCGAAGAATTCCGACCAATCCGGCTCTGAGAAATCGTAATGCCCACGCTCTTCGTTCCACGTCAGGTCGGGATCAGGGATGGTCAGACCCAGATATTCGGCCTGTGGGACGGTCTGGTCGACGAATTTCTGGCGCAGCTCATCATTGGTGTTGATCTTGATCTTCCACGCCATCGACTGCGCGGAGTGGACAGAATCCTTGTCGGACGGTCCAAACATCATCAGAGACGGGTACCAGAAGCGATTCATCGCGTCCTGCGCCATCTTGCGTTGCTCGGGCGTGCCTTCGGCCATCTTGCGGATCGCGTCATAGCCTTGGCGCTGATGGAAGCTTTCTTCCTTGCAGATGCGGATCATGGCGCGCGAATACGGCCCGTAAGACGTTCTTTGCAGCGGCACCTGATTCATGATTGCAGCGCCATCGACCAGCCATCCGACCGCGCCGATATCCGCCCAGTTCAGCGTCGGGTAATTGAAGATCGACGAGTATTTCATGCGACCGTCCAGTAGCATCTCGGTGATCTCATCGCGGCTGACACCCAGTGTTTCGGCCGCACAATACAGGTAGAGCCCATGGCCGGCTTCATCCTGCACCTTGGCCAGAAGGATCGCCTTGCGTTGCAGCGTCGGTGCACGTGTGATCCAGTTCCCTTCGGGCAATTGCCCGACGATCTCGGAATGCGCGTGCTGTCCGATCTGGCGGATCAGCGTCTTGCGATACCCCTGAGGCATCCAGTCCTTGGGTTCGATCTTGATATCCGCGTCGATCCGCGCCTGAAATTCAGCAAGCTTTTCAGGATCATCGTTTGACGCCTCGGATTCTACCATCTGAGCATACATGTCCCGCCTCCTCCGTTACACGCGTTCAAGAACAAGTGCAGCGCCTTGCCCGACGCCGACGCACATTGTGCAAAGCGCATAGCGCCCTTTGGTGCGTTTCAGTTGGTACGCTGCGGTCAACACAAGTCGGGCGCCGCTCATTCCCAATGGATGACCAAGGGCGATTGCACCGCCATTCGGGTTCACATGGGCGGCGTCATCAGGCAGGCCCAACTCTCGCAGTGTAGCCAGACCTTGCGACGCGAAAGCTTCGTTCAACTCGATCACATCCATCTGGTCGATGCTCAGCCCGGAGCGTGCCAAAACCTTTCGGCTGGCAGGAACCGGACCAATACCCATGACCCGCGGCTCGACGCCCGCGACGGACATGCCAACCACACGGGCAATCGGGGTCAGGCCGTTCTTTGTCGCTGCCGCTTCGTTCGCCATCAGGATCGCGGCTGCACCATCATTCACACCCGAGGCGTTCCCTGCGGTCACTGTTTTGTCCGGCCCGTTCACACCCACGAGGCCCGAGAGTTTTTCCGCTGTGGTTCCCGGGCGAGGGTGTTCATCCGTATCGACAACAATCGGATCGCCTTTGCGCTGTGGAATCGTAACCGGTGTGATTTCCTCGTGGAACACGCCTGCCGCGTGGGCCGCAGCCCATCGCGCCTGGCTGCGCGCGGCAAAGGCGTCCTGGTCTTCACGGCTGATCCCGTAGTCCTCGGCCACATTGTCAGCAGTTTGCGGCATGGAATCGACGCCATACTGCTGCTTTAGCTTTGGGTTCACAAAGCGCCAGCCAATCGTGGTGTCGTAAACCGCATTGCTGCGCGTAAACGCCGCCGTCGCTTTGGGCATCACAAACGGTGCGCGCGACATGCTTTCCACGCCACCTGCGACAGCAAGATCATAATCGCCTGCCTTGATGCCCCGCGCCGCCATTCCGACAGCATCCATGCCACTGGCACACAATCGGTTTATCGTTGTTCCCGGCACGTCCGTCGGCAATCCGGCCAGCAGGGCTGCCATCCGGGCAACGTTGCGATTGCTCTCTCCTGCCTGGTTGGCATCGCCAAAAATGACGTCATCCACACTGGTCCAGTCGACTTGCGGGTTGCGCGCCATCAGGGCCGCTAGCGGGATAGCCGCCAGATCATCCGTGCGAACCGATGAAAGCGCACCACCATACCGCCCAATCGGGGTGCGGGTTGCGTCGCAGATGAAGGCATCCATCAATTGGGTCTCCCATTGGAACACAAGTCATTAACCGTCTGGTCGGTTAATAAATGCTCAATCGATTCGGCGCAAGCATTATGTTACCATGTAATCGCTCATATAAGTTTTCTGTAACATAAAATGGTCCTTCTTTCACATCCGTCTTCCAACGCCCAAGAGCGCCATCCCCGGACACGGCAAGAAAAGAGTTAACAACCCACCGCAGATTCCAGTTTGGCAAGATCCGGTTTGGGCAATTGTCCCAGCAATCGGGACACCGCCGCGCGACACTCCGTGCCTTTCCAATCAGCAGGCAAAAAGGCCGGGGGCAGGGATGGATGGCGTAGAACCAAACGACGCCACCCATGCACAATCAATACGCGCAGCACCGCTATTTTCAGCGGATCGCCGACGCCATCGACAGGCAACAGTTGCTCGGTGATCTGAATGGAGTGCAAGAACTGATCATAGGCTGACTTCAACGGTTCAGGGCCACAAAGGTCGCACAGCCAGCCTGGAACTGAAATGGCGCTGCTTTCAACACCCAGCAGTTCTTCAAGGTTCTCGGGGACGGGGCCTGCCGACATGGCTGTTGTGGGGTTAACTGAAATATAATCTCCGGTCAGCATCAGATCTGCCAGCTCTTTTCGCGAACATTCCGAGTTGCTGGCGATAAGCATATGCCAGATTTCTGGCGTATTCGTCTCGCGGGAATAGATGCGCGGGGCGGCGGCGGCGCTTTGACTGCGGCCAAATTCGGTCAGTCTGTGAACGCTGTTTCGCCCGACCCGCGTACTTTCGATCCAGCCTTCCTTGCGCAGCCTGTGCAGCGCAACACGCGTGGCTTCTGCCTTGATCCCAGCAAGGTTGGTCAGCGCTGTGATCAGCGCGCCACTAACCTGGTCAGACCCGCTCTGGGCCAGATCACCGAAAATCGTGACCAAAACAGACCAAACACGTTGCGTGCCAGTTGTAGTCAACTGGCTGACGCAGGTTTCGAACCATTCTGGGGCCGTATCTTTCATAAGCACAGTATAATCGGGCCGGAGGGAAATGCCATCCAGCCCCTGCGCACCTGCACCATTGCCTAGTAGGCAACCATGGTCAGCAACTCATATTCTGCGACCATCTCATCATCCTGCTGCGTCAGGGTAACGTGCCAGCGAACCTCGCCGTAGTCATCATTGCGCTTGGTCTTGTGCTTGACCGTCAAACGCACCTTGATGGTGTCGCCAGCCTCGACCGGTTTCATGAAGCGCAGCCCGTCAAGACCGGTATTTGCCAAAACCGGCCCCTCGTTCGGTTCGACGAACAATCCGGCTGCGAAAGACAACAGCAAGTACCCATGTGCTACCCGGCCCGGGAAGAACGGGTTACGTTCCGCCGCTGCCTGATCCATATGCGCATAGAAGGTATCACCGGTGAAGTTGGCGAAGTGTTCAATGTCCTCCATGGTGATGGTTCTTGTCGCCGTGTGAAGGGTCTCGCCAATCGACAGATCGTGAAACCGGCGGGTAAAGGGGTGAGCAGGGCCTTCGACTTCGGTCGCGCCGGGCACCCATTTCCGACCAATCGCTGTCAGCAGATCGGGCGAACCCTGAATGGCGGTGCGCTGCATATAGTGTTTCACGCCCCGTACCCCGCCCATTTCTTCGCCGCCACCGGCGCGACCCGGACCGCCATGAACCATGTGCGGCAGAGGTGAGCCATGACCGGTGGATTCCTTCATCGAGTCACGGTTGTTGAAATACAGACGCCCATGATAAGCCCCTGATCCCATGGCAACCTGTCGCGCCACGTCGGGATCATGGGTGATCACCGATGCCACCAGAGAGCCCTGCCCCCGGTTCGCCAGTTTGATGGCATGGTCAAGATCGCGATACCCCATCACTGTGCTGACCGGACCAAAGGCCTCGGTGTCGTGCACGCGCTGCGCCGCGTCAGGATTGGCGCAGTGGAAGAGCATGGGCGGCAGGAACGCACCCTTTTCGGCATCAGCGCCTTCAACCGCGAAATCATCGGGGTTGCCGAAGACACGCTCGGCCTCTTGCCCAAGGATAGCGGCCTTTTCCAGAACATCTCGCTTCTGACCGTTCGAAACCAAAGCACCCATGCGGGTGGTTTCCAGCCTTGGGTCGCCAATGGTTGTTTTCGCCAGTCGCGCCGACAGCGCCTCGATTACCGCCTGTACCTGCGGTTCGGGCGCGATGATCCGACGGATTGCGGTGCATTTCTGCCCTGCCTTCGTGGTCATCTCACGCTGGACTTCCTTCACGAAGAGGTCAAATTCCGGCGTGCCCGGCGCGGCATCGGAGCCAAGGATCGAACAGTTCAGACTGTCCTGTTCCGCTACAAACCGTACCGAGTTCTCAAGGATCACCGGGTTGGAGCGCAGTTTCAGGGCTGTATCGACAGATCCGGTAAAGCTGACCACGTCCTGCATGGTCAGACGGTCCAGCATGTCACCCAAACCACCCGAGACCAACTGCAATGCGCCGGTTGGCAAGATGCCGGACTCAAGCATCAACCGAACACACAGTTCGGTCACATAACACGAGCTCGTGGCTGGTTTTACAATCGCCGGAACGCCCGCCAGAAGGGTTGGAGCAAGCTTTTCCAGCATCCCCCAAACCGGAAAATTGAACGCGTTGATATGAATTGCAACACCTTGCAACGGGGTGCAGATGTGCTGCCCCAGGAAAGTACCCTTTCGCGACAACTGCTCGACCTCACCGTCCAGATAGACATGTCCATCCGGCATTTCACGACGGCCTTTTGCGGCAAAAACAAACATCGTTCCGATGCCGCCGTCGATATCAATCATATGATCCGATTGCGTCGCACCAGTGTTGAAAGACAAATCATACATGGCCTGCTTGTGCTGGCCCAAATGCATAGACAGCGCCTTGAGCATTTTGGCCCGTTCATGGAACGTCATTTTGCGCAGTGCCGGCCCCCCAACATTGCGCGCATAGTCCAACATCCCCTGGACATCCAACGCGCTGTTACCCGCTGCGGCGATAACCTCGCCGGTCACAGCGCTTGTTATTGCGCGGGCACCCTCGCCGGGCGAAACCCACTCACCGGCTGCAAAGCTGGAAATCTGTTGGATAGTCATGAGCGTCTCCTCATCTAGGTCGCGATCCCCGCGTTGCCACAGGCCGGTCTTGCGAAATCATATTTTAAACCGTACGGTCGGTCAATAAATTACCAAGCTATTTTCCCAAGCCAGGGTTTTCAGACCCGCGCGGGTATTCGTGCAAACCCCCGAAACCGGATGCGCCCGCCCCGTTCGGCGCCGTCGGTGATGCGATAGTCTGGAAAACGGGCCAGAAACCGGCCCACAGCCACCCGGCCCTCCAGACGCGCGAGGGTCAGACCGACGCAAGTATGGGGGCCTCCGGCAAAAGCGTGATGCTTGTTCGGGCGTCTGTCCAAGATCATCTCGTCGGGCCGGTCAAACTGCCGTGGATCACGGTTGGCCGCGCCGATACACAGATGAACATCAGTACCTGCCGGAATGGTCTGACCGTGGAATACTACATCAACGGTGGTCAGACGATTACCGAACTGGTTCGGGCTTTCCAGCCGCAGAAACTCGTCCACGGCCGAACCGATCAGATCCGGGTCGGCCAGTAACTCCGCCCGCTTGGCGCGGTGCCGGTCCAACAGGTCCAATGCGTTGCCGATCAGGTTTGTTGTGGTCTCGTGACCCGCATTCAGGATGAAAATGCAGTTCTGATACAGCTCGACCTCGGTCAGGCCACCATCCGTGTCGTCCTGCATCAGCCGGGTCAGGACATCCGTTGCCGGGTCCCCGGGGTTGGCGCGGCGATCCTCGATGATATGCCGCAGGAAGTCCTTGAAATCCGAGACCGAGCGGTTACCCCACTCTTCCTGCTCTGGCGTCAATTGCGGCTCCAACGCTCCAAGAATGGCCAGAGACCAATCGCGCAGTGGCCCGCGTTCGGATCGTGGTATACCCAGCAGATTGCCGATGATCTCGATCGGGATTGCTCCGGCAAAATCCTCGATCAGTTCGACGTTGCCCTTGACCAGCATCTCGTCCAGCAGCCCATCGACAAGCTGGATCAGACCCGGTTCCATTTGCGCCAACGCGCGCGGGTTCATCGCGCCAACCATCACCTTGCGAACACGGGTATGCAGCGGCGGGTCATTAAACACCAAACTGGTGGTGTGGTGTTCATACAAGGGGCTGTCGACCCCGAATTTGGGACCAAATACCGCTTTCTTGTCCGATATGAATCGCGACGTGTCCCGGTAAACAAGGTCCAGATCCTCGTATCGGGACAGGATAACCGATCCGTCACGTTGCCAGCAGACGGGTGCATCTTCGCGCAGCGCAGCGTAGGCAGGATAGGGATCTGTGTGAAACCCGTCTGGAAGCGCGGTCAGAGAGAACATCAGTGCCCCATCGCCCCCATTTGTTCAGGTAGAACCAACACCAACCATGGCACCAGAACGATCAGAGCCAGCCGGAAGATATCCGCCACCCAGAACGGAGTGACACCCTTAAAGATTGTTCCTGTTGACACATCTCCGACCACGCCTTTCAGAATGAAGACATTCAAGCCGACGGGTGGAGTGATCAGGCTGATCTCGGTCACGACAACCACAACAATGCCGAACCAGATCGGATCATACCCCAACGATGTGACCAACGGGAAAAAGATCGGAACCGTAAGCAGCAGCATCGACAGGGATTCAAAGACACATCCGAGAATGACATAGATCCCAAGGATCATCAGGATCACCACAAAAGGTTCCACGTCATAGGCCGTAACCAATGCGATGAGCGCTTCGGGCAGACCGGCAAGGTTGATGAAGTTCGAAAAGATCTGTGCCCCGATCAGAACCGAGAACAATGCCGCTGCGGTATAGGCGGTTTCCTTCAGCACCTCAAACGTCGACCCCAAAGTAAGCCCGCCTCGTGACAGAGCGATCAGGAAAGCGCCCATTGCGCCCATGCCTGCCGCCTCGGTCGGGCTGAAGGTCAGGTTCAGCGGATGAAAATCGAAAGCTCCGTACAATCCGCCAATAACCAGAAAGAACAGCAGCAATACGGCCCAGACCGAGCGCACCGCCGACAAACGCTCGGACCAGCCGTGACGTTCACCCGCCGGTCCCGACTCGGGCTTGCGCGCGACTGTCCAGCGCACGGCGAGCAAGTAGAACAGAATGCCAAGCAGGCCGGGAATGATACCCGCAACGAAAAGTTTCCCAATCGAGGTTTCGGTCAGTAGTCCGTAGATAACCAGGATCACCGACGGCGGAATAAGGATACCAAGTGTGCCGCCCGCTGCAATCGATGCCGTCGACAGCTCGTCGGAATAGCCATAGCGGCGCATTTCCGGCATTGCGACCTTGGACATGGTGGCCGCCGTTGCCAGAGACGAGCCGCAAATGGCTGAAAAGCCTCCGCATGCCGCAACCGTCGCCATGGCGATACCGCCCCGGAAATGGCCCAGAAAAGCGTTTGAAACTGCGTAAAGCTCGCGCGCAAGCCCACCTTTATTCACGAACAAGCCCATGAGGATAAACAGCGGGACGACCGACAGACCGTAATCCTGCGCGGTGTCGGTGATCTGACGACCCACCATCGACATCGCGGCCTTTAACCCGCGCTCGGACAGAATGCTGCCGCCGCGTTCATAGGCAAAGCCAAGCGTTCCGACCAATCCCATTGCAAACACGATAGGCAAGCGCACCAGCACAAGAACAAGAACAAGAACAAAACCGATCAGCGCAGCGGTCATTGGGGGTGCTCCGACAAGGTATGGGGGGCAAAGAAGTGCAAGAAGCCGGTGATGATCATTGCAACAGCGGTGATCGCTATGAACCCCGAGATGAACCAGCCTACATAGAAGACTGGGATCGAAAGATATTCCGTGACGTCCCCGTAATCCCGCGCACGTTCAGCCAATACCCAAACACGCTGAATCGGCCAAAAAAGCATGATGCCAGAGAACAGATATACAATCGCATCACGTACCCGACTTAACCGCAGGCGTGAAAACAGCCCATCCGTCAGATCCACAGCGATTTGACCCTTGCCTGCTGAGATCATCGGCAAGACCGAGAACACGAGGACGGCCATCAGGATCCGGGTCAGTTCCGTGGCCGCCTCGATCGGGGCATTGAATACAGATCGTAGGATGACATCAAAGAAAGTCATCACCATCAAGATGAACAGCGCGGCACAGGCCAGCAGCGTAGGCACGATACTGACGCGACGCGCAAAGGTCACGAGAGATTGCATAACGGGTCCCCAGCGGGTGAAATCGGCCGGCGGATCGCGTCCGCCAGCCAGTCTGCGTTATTGCGCAGCCATTTCATTTACGATCATGTCATAGGCGGCCTGGGCGTCGATGCCTGTGCCATTGACTTCGTCGATAACCTTGGCGCGTACATCCGCAGCAATCGCATTGAACTTTTCCAGATCTTCAGCGGATGCGGCATGGATCGCGTTGCCTTCGGTGCCTTCGGTTTCTTCCCGGCCGATCGCATCGATCTCATCCCAGATCTTGCCAATCTCGCGGCTCAGCGGTTCTCCGAAAACGTTTTCTTCCAGCGCTGCCTGCAGATCGGCGGGCAAGTCAGCGAAGGTGTCCTCGTTCATGATAAAGGCAAAAGAACCGCGATACAGGCCGCCAGGGACCTCATAAACGTTCTGGGCCACTTCCGTCAGCTTGAAACCTTTGCGGGATTCAAAGGGCATGACGACGCCGTCTGCGGCCTTGGAGGCCAGAGTTTCATACACTTTCGGTGCAGGAACCTGGATACCGGTTGCACCCAACGCCGTGCCCACGTCACCGCCAACACCGCCGGGGATGCGAACCTTGAGGCCCGAGACTTCGTCCAGCGACGTCACCGGGCTGCTGGAATGCAGCTGAGCCGGACCATGCGTGTGCAAGGCGATCACTTTCACACCACGGTGTTCGTCCGCCGCCTTCAAATGTGTGTCATATGCGCGCCAATATGCGACCGACGCAGCCTCGGCCGAGCCTTCATATCCGGGCAGTTCGATCATCTTGGTGGTGACAAACCGACCCGGCTGATAGCCGTGGAATATGATCGAGGCATCTGCAGCACCATCCATGATCAGGTCCATCTGCGCGGGGGGCGGGGCAAGGCCCAACTTCAGCTCGGCGGTGACCTGACCACCGGTGGCCTCTTCGATCATCTCGACGAATTTCGGCCACATCTTGGCATTGATGCCATGGGTCGGCGGGGCCCAGCTGGAAATGGTCAGCGTATAGTCTGCTGCAAGCGCCACTGTACCTGAAACGGCAAGCGCAGCTGAGGCAAGAAGTGTGCTCAACCTGGTGAATTTCATAGTTCTGTCTCCTCCCTGTGAAACATGAGTCAAGAATGCGTTAATGGTCACTTTTGTAACCATCAACATGTTAATTATTTTCAATACATCCCGCGACGTGCCATGAACCGGGGCTTTCCTTGGCAACGGCTTCCATCATTGCCTGCGACGTGCTGGTTCCGATTTCCTTGCAATAGTTCATCGGCCCGCCGCGCCAGCGCGGAAAGCCGTAGCCGTGAATTTGAACCATATCGACGGCTTCCGCGGACTCGGCGATCCCCTGCTGAATGATCAACGCGCCCTCGTTGGCCAGCACCGCCAAGATGCGCGACACGATTTCGTCCTGCGCGTATGCCCGCCGCGTTATGCCCTGTTCAGCCGAGTAGAACTCGATCAACGCCTCCACTTCGGGATCGCGGATCGGTTCGCGATGATCCACTTCATAGCGATACCATCCTTTGCCTGTGCGTTGGCCAAGACGACCCATCTCGCAAAGTTGGTCAGCGATCGTCACATAGCGTTCGTTCGGGTCGCGGGTTGCGGCATTGCGTTTTCGGTTGGCCCAGGCGATTTGGAGGCCTGTCAGATCTTGCAGCTCGTAAGGCCCCATGGGCATCCCGAAAGCTCGCATTGCCTGGTCCACCTGATAAGGCAACGCCCCATCCGCCAGCAAATAATCAGCCTCGCGCCGATACGCAGCCAACATCCGGTTGCCAATAAAACCATCGCAGATGCCCGACAGGACAGAAACCTTGCGAAGCCTTTTTCCAAGCGCAAACCCGGTAGCGACAACTTCGGGCGAAGTTTGCGGCGTATGCACGACTTCCAACAGCTTCATGACATGGGCAGGGCTGAAGAAGTGCAGACCAATGCACCGCGATTGATTTTCGATACCTGCGAAGATCTCGACCGGGCTCAAGTACGACGTGTTCGTGGCCAGAATCGCGTCACGCTGCATATGGCTGGCCAATTCTGCAAAAACCTGTTGCTTGACCGACAAGTCTTCAAACACAGCCTCGATAGCCAGCTGAGCGTTCGCAGCTTCGGAGTAGCTGTCCACGGCGCAAAACGCGGCAAGGCGTTCCTGCAGCTGTGCTTCGGACATCTTGCCCCGCTTGACTGCCCCCTTTAACAGCCCCTCAACCCGATCATGGGCTGCGGCCGCTGCTTCCATATCCCTCTCGATCAGAGTGACCGAAAGACCGCCATTCAGGGCAGCGGTCGCGATCCCTGCCCCCATCAACCCGCCACCGACAACTGCGATCCGGCTGATATCGCGCGGGGTGTCACCTGCGATCATCGAAGGTCTGACCACCTGGCGCTCGGCAAAAAAGGCGTATCGCAGGGCGCGGCTTTCAGGGCTTTGACGCAGTGCCAGATGGCGCGCACGCTCTTTCGGCTGTGCGACAGCAAAGGGTTCGGACGACCAGCTGAGCGCAGTTAGGTTTTCCAGCGGTGATTGCTGACCCCTGGCGCGTTTCTTCAAAGCCTGACGGCTCGTCTCCAGAAGGTCAGACACGACATCGCCAACGGGCCGTTGACTGACAGGTGCCGGGCGCTTTGGCAGGTTGGCGACAAAATCCAGAACAGCCGACATTGGGTTATCGGCAATCAGGTCAATTCCTCCGAGATTGGCCATTTCTTCGGCTTTCAGGATTTTTCCCAAACAGGCGATGTCGACCGCCGCTTCCATTCCAACAAGGCGCGGCAATCGCTGCGTGCCCCCCGCCCCCGGGATCAGGCCCACATTGACTTCCGGCAGCCCAAAGCAGGTGCCCGGCGCTGCGACCCGCCACGCGCAGGCCATGGCAATTTCAAACCCGCCACCCAACACGTTGCCGTGCATACAGGCGATAAACGGCACATTACTGTCTTCGATTTTTTGAACAACATCAGGCAAATGCGGCTCAACCGGAGCCGCGTCAAACTCGGACATATCACCGCCCGCGATGAATGTCCGACCGGCGCAGCACAGGACGGCAACCCGAGCTTTCTGAACTGCGTCGACCGCGTCGGCCAGACCCTGCCGAACGCCCGTCGAGGTTGCGTTCACCGGCGGGTTGTCGACCGTGACCCAGGCCACGTCGCCCTTAAAGTCAACACTCACCAGCGACGGTTGCGGCATTTGCAATCCCTTTGATCAGTCCAGATTCGGTTCGGGTTTATATATTGACCAACCGTTCGGTTAATGCAATGATTAAGTTGTCACGGGAACAGATGAGACAGCCATGAGCGATACGATCCTTGTACATGATCACGGAAACTGGGTTGAAATAACCCTGAACCGCCCCGACAAGCTGAACTCGTTCAATGAGGAGATGCATCTTGCCCTTCACGACGCGCTGAAGAGCGCGCGCGAAAATGGTGCCCGCGCGATTTTGCTGACCGGCGCAGGGCGCGGTTTTTGTGCGGGTCAGGACCTTGGAGACCGCGATCCCTCGAAAATGGATGGCCCGCCCGACCTGGGCAAAACTGTACGCACTTTCTATGCCCCTCTGGTGAGACTGATCCGGTCTTTGAATTTCCCGGTTGTTTGTGCCGTAAACGGCGTGGCCGCGGGCGCGGGCGCAAACCTTGCACTGGCCTGCGACATGGTTTTGGCCGGGGAAAGCGCAAAGTTCATTCAAAGCTTTTCTAAGGTCGGGCTGATTCCGGACACAGGCGGCAGCTGGCACCTGCCCCGATTGTTGGGCGAGGCGCGCGCAAAGGGGCTGGCCCTGACAGCATTGCCCCTAACCGCCAAGCAGGCCGAAGACTGGGGGTTGATCTGGAAAGCGTTGCCCGATGATCAGCTGATGACCGAAGCACGCGCTCTTGCCGCGCAACTTGCCAACGGCCCCACCCTTGGGTTGGGCCTGACCAAGCAGTGCATTCAAACAGCAGCCACCACATCCTTGTCCGATCAGCTTGAAATTGAAGCGGACGCAATGAAAACCTGCGGGGAAAGTGCTGATTACGCCGAAGGCGTGTCCAGTTTCCTCGAAAAACGCACACCGCATTTTCAGGGAAGATGATGATGATGACCCCAAAAGAACGCGCCCAAAAATCCGCGGCAGCGATGTGGGCCAATGACGAAGCCAGTAAATGGTTCGGGATGGAGCTTGTCGAGGTCGATGAAGGGCACGCAGTCCTGTCCCTGACTGTTGCGCCGCATCACTGCAACGGACATGGTATTTGCCATGGCGGAGTCACGCACGCTCTTGCTGACAGTGCTTTCGCCTTTGCCTGCAACAGCCGGAATGTTGCAACTGTAGCGCAGCATACGATGGTCAGCTATCTTGCACCGGGACGGAAAGGTGACTGCCTGACTGCTACCGCGACAGAAGTGAACCTGTCCGGTCGCAGCGGCATCTACGACGTCCGCGTCATCAATCAAGACGATACTCTGATCGCTGAGTTTCGCGGCATGTCCCGCACCATTGGCGGCCAGAATTTTCAAGAATAGTTTCGTGACTGGAGGAGTTACGCGATGAAAGACCTTTCCCCCAACAAAGCGGACCTTGACCCGATCGAAATCGCCTCGATCGACGAAATTCGCGCCACACAGCTTGAGCGTCTGAAGTGGTCCTTGCGTCATGCTTATGAAAACGTTCCGATGTACAAACAGCGCTTTGACGAGGCTGGCGTGCATCCTGACGATCTTCAGCAGCTTTCGGATCTGTCAAAGTTTCCGTTCACGTACAAAAACGATCTGCGCGACAACTATCCGTTTGGCTTGTTTGCAGTTCCGCGTAGCGAGATAATTCGCCTGCACGCGTCCTCCGGCACGACAGGCAAACCGACGGTGGTTGGCTACACAAAGAATGACATCGACAATTGGGCTGATCTTGGCGCGCGGTCTCTGCGGGCATCTGGGCTGCGCAAGGGCGACATGGTGCACAATGCCTACGGCTATGGGCTGTTCACCGGTGGGCTAGGTGCCCATTACGGGATCGAACGCCTTGGCGCGACCGTCGTCCCGATGTCGGGCGGGCAAACCGAAAAGCAGGTCAACCTGATCAATGATTTCCGGCCTGACGGGATCATGGTCACACCCTCCTACATGCTCAATATCCTTGAACAGTTCCACAAGGCGGGTCTCGACCCACGTGAGAGCTCGCTGAAGGTTGGTGTTTTTGGTGCGGAACCCTGGACTGACGCGATGAGGGCCGAGGTCGAGGCAGCCTTCGACATGCACGCCGTCGATATCTATGGTCTGTCCGAGATCATGGGCCCCGGAGTCGCCAATGAATGCGTTGAAACCAAAGACGGACCTGTGATCTGGGAGGATCATTTCCTGCCGGAAATCATCGACCCGGTTACCGGGGAAGTCCTGCCCGATGGCGAAACCGGAGAATTGGTGTTCACGACACTGACCAAAGAAGGGTTGCCGATGATCCGCTATCGCACACGCGATCTGACATGCCTGCTGCCAGGGACAGCGCGGTCCATGCGCCGGATGGCAAAGATCACCGGTCGCAGTGACGACATGATGATCCTGCGCGGCGTCAACGTCTTCCCCAGCCAGATCGAGGAACAGGTCATGGCAACGGGCGGTCTTGCCCCCTATTACCAGATCGAGCTCTACAAATCCGGTCGCATGGACGCCATGCGGGTCTTTGTTGAATCTTCCCCAGATTCCACCGACGAGCTGTCGAAAACAGCCGCTGCACGGATGCTGACCAAGCGAATCAAGGACGTCGTTGGCGTTTCAACCGAAATTGTAGTAGGTGACCCCGGCGACGTCGAACGCTCTCAGGGCAAGGCGAAGCGCGTTGTAGACAATCGCGATAAGGACTGAGCCGTGGCCCGGACAATTGCCAAAGACCACGACCAAAAGCGGGAACAGATCCTGAAGATGGCGGCAAAAGTGTTTGCCGACCAGGGATTTGACCGTGCTTCGATGACCCTTTTGGCCAAAGAATGCGGGATATCGAAAGCAAACATATATCACTACTATGACAGCAAGGATGCCATCCTGTATGACATCCTTGAAACGTACCTGCGTGAGTTGCGGGACCGGATTTGCAATGTTGATCTGGACGGCCTTAGCCCCGAACAGAAATTGCGCAAAGCAGTGCGCGAGATCCTTTTTGCCTATCAAGGTGCAGATGACGAGCACCGGGTTCAGATCAGCGGCATGAGCGCATTGACCGAAGAACAGCAAAAACGTCTGCGGGGCTATCAGCTTGATCTGGTGAACTTTGTACGCGACATACTTCTGGAAATGTCGCCCGGATCCTTTGACGGCGCCAAGGACAAGCTTCGCGGTGCGACGATGTCAGTCTTTGGCATGTTGAACTGGTATTACATGTGGAACACCGGCGCAGGCACCAAAGCCCGCGAGGATTATGCCGATCTGGTGAGCACCCTGACCATGCATGGTGTGCAAAAGCTTTAGGTTGTCTCCTCTGGCAAAACGACACCCGGGCTTTGTCAGGCGCGATATTCAAGATCTCGGGACAGGCCGGCAGGGTCACACAACATCCGATCAGCAGGCTTCCAGCCTTCAATGCTGTCCTGACGGCGTTCCGAGAGACAGCCTTTCAGGCAAAGTTGATATCGACCGCGCCGAACGGCCCGAAATCCGTGTGAATTTCTGTGCCCGGGGGGCACTCGACAGGACGGATAAAACTGCCAGACAAAATAACCTGCCCGGGTTCAATACTTTGACCATATTGCGCCATGCGCCGGGCCAGCCAGACAACACTTTCGACAGGATCATTCAATACGCCGGCCCCTAGGCCGGTTTCCTCAATCTCACCGTTGCGGAAGGTCAACGCGCCAACCCAGCGCAGGTCGAACGTGTCGATCGCATGACGCTCGGAGCCCAGCACAATGCCCGCATTGGCCGCATTGTCGCTGATTGTGTCAAAGACGGTTCGGACCTTGCCAGTCTCGGGGTCCTGACGCTGAATACGTGTGTCCAGAATTTCAATCGCCGGTGAGACGTAGTCCGTGGCGGATACGATATCGTCGCGGCTGACATTCTCGCCACCGACTGCGGATTTCATGACAAAGGCGATTTCAGCCTCGATCCGGGGCTGGATGAAACGGCCCGCAGGAACCGTACCACCGTTTTCAAACGCCATATCATCAAACAGGATGCCGCTGTCGGGAATATCGATGTTCAGCGCATATTGCATCGCTTTCGACGTCAGACCGATCTTCCACCCGATGATCTTGCGCCCCTCGGCCAGTTTCTGGCGAAAGATGGCGTTCTGCACCTCATAGGCGTCGTCCATATTCATCTCGGGGTGGCGCAGGCTCAGCAGACCGATCTGTTCGCCGGTGCGTTCAGCCTGAAGCAGGTCGGCTGCCGCGCGGGCATGCTCTTCGGGTGTCATGCCTTCTCATCCTCGACTGTGTTGCGCAGGGCGCCGATACCTTCGACAGAAACCTCGACCACGTCACCCGGTGCAAGATATTTTGGCGGGTCAAAGCGCGCACCCGCTCCCGTAGGAGTACCGGTTACGATAATGTCACCCGGTTTCAGCGTCATAAAGGTCGAGATATACTCGATCTCGCGTCGGATCGGGAACATCATGCGGTCAAGGGTGTCGTCCTGGCGCAATTCACCATTGACGCGGGTCTGAATGCGGGCGTTATCTAATTGCGCCGGATCGGTGAAGGGCACCAGCCACGGGCCGATCGACCCTGAATTGTCCCAGTTCTTGCCCTGAGTCACGTTGAACTTGGCATGGCGCACCCAATCGCGGATCGTGCCTTCGTTGCACAGCGTCAAAGCGGCGATGTGGTCATAGGCTTCGTCCTGCGAAATCCGGCGGCCCGCCTTGCCGATCACAATGGCCACTTCGCCCTCGTAATCCAGCGTGTGGTTTTCCGGCGGACGGATCAGCGGGCGGTTGTGGCCGGTAAAGCCGCTGGCAAAGCGCGGGAACAGTGACATATTTTCCGGCTGCGCGCTGCCATCCTTGTATTCCGCATTCCTGTCCGGGAAGTTCACGCCGACGCACAGAATGCGGCGGGCATCCGGCATCACCATTTCATAGGTGAAATCCGAATGGGTCACAGGCTTGCCCTCGGCCACCGCAGCCAACCGGCCAAACTCACCGGCAGCGATAACCTCATACAGGCTGGAAAGCCCGGGAAAATCACTGTTCAGAGCGATTGCGCCATCATCGGTAATCGCGCCAAAGAAGGTATCCCCTGCAGCACTGAATGTTGCGAACTTCATAGCAGGCTCTCCCAGACATCGCGGATGACATCCGCCGCCATCAGCACGTCTTCGCGCGTTGTATCGAATTGCCCGACCTGAAAGCGGATGATCTTGCGGCCATCGAACATGCCTTGCGTCAGGTAAATTCGGCCATCGTCATTCAACGCATCCACCAGCCGCTGCTGCGCGGCGTCATCCCCCGGACAGCGAAAGGAAAACAGGCTTAGGATCGGGCCGGTGGTGATCTCAAACCCCTCTATCGCACCGATCTTTTCTGCAACTTCATTGGCCCAAAGTACATGGTTGCGAATACGGTCCCGCAACCCGTCGAGACCATAAGAGCGCAACAAGAACCAGATCTTTAGTGCCCGGAACCGTCGACCCAAGGGGATGGTCCATTCTGAATAATTCGTCACCTCTGCCCCGGTGGTCTTGAGGTATTCCGGTTCGATCTTAAGCGTGTTGAGCTGTGGCGCGGCGTCCCGCAGAAACTGGATCGCGCAATCGAACTGCGCCCCCATCCATTTATGTGGGTTGAAGACAATGCTGTCGTAACGGTCCACTCCCGGCCAAAGGGCCTCTCGAAACTCAGGGCAGATCATCGCCGACCCCGCCCAGGCCGCGTCAAGATGTGTGTAGAGGTCATATTTTTGCGCAATCTCAGCGACCGCTACCAGATCATCGCAGGCCCCGACACCGGTACCGCCCGTGATTGCAATGATACCGGCGGGAATATGTCCGGCGGCGATATCACCCTGAATTGCGGTATCTAGAGCCCCAGTATCAATCGCAAAGGTCGGACCACCTGTAGGTAGTTTCACCAGATTGTCCTGACCGATCCCCGCAACCCAGCAAGCCCGATCAATCGATGAATGCACCTGATCCGAGCAGTAGATGCGCAGTGCGCCCTTGGCGTTCAGGCCTTCGCGGTTTCCGGTAAACCCTGTGGCCCGTTCCCGCATGGTCAGAACGGCCGACAACGTGGCGGATGATGCACTGTCCTGAATAACTCCGGTCATACCTTCGGGCAACCCAAGCGCCTGCCGCAGCCAATCGACCATGACACCTTCGACCTCGGTCGCAGCTGGCGAGGTCTGCCACAACATGCATTGCGCCGCGATTGTGGTCACCAGCATTTCAGCCAGCATCGACGGGGGCGCTGCGTTGGCGGGGAAATAGGCAAAGAACCGGGGATGTTGCCAATGTGTAATACCCGGCATCACAATCCGTTCGAAATCGGCCATGATGGCTTCCATCGGCTCGCCACTCTCGGGGGGCGATACCATTAGCTGGGCAGCGATTTGTCCTGGTTTTGTCTGTGCGCGAACAGGGCGCTCGGCAAGAGTTCTGTGATAGTCGGCCGCCCATTTCGAGATGTGCTGACCCCAATGCGAAAACGCGTCCCAGTTCATTTATTGACTTTCCTTTGTGACGGGATCGCCACTGAATCTTAGTGTTCGATTGTCCGGTTCACACCGAAAAGCTGACATTTGCCTGACCCGTGCCAGAGCTGCCGAAATACGGGGTGTAGATGTCGATCTCACCCTTGTAGCTGCCCCAACCCAGTGCTCCAAACAGCAAAGCGGTGTCATTCATTGCACATTCGCCTGTACATTTCTTTGCATAGTCCGGAAGCATCTCAAGAAACTCTTCAAACCTTCCCTGTTCCCAAAGCTCCAGAACACGCATATCCATCTGGCGATTAAATTCACCGTTCACCGCATTGAGCCCTTCAACTGAGCGTTCATTCGGTGTGAAATCATGGCTGAGTGAGCCGGATGCCAGTATGGAAACGTTCCGGTCGGAACGCCGGATACCTTCGGCAATGGCCTCGCCCCAGACGCGGTTTTCCTGGATCGACGAGAACTGGTTGACTGCAACGGGCAAAACCCTGGCATTCAATCCATCGTTAATGAAATGCATAGGCAGAAGTGTGCCGTACTCCATTCCCATATCGGGGTGCGAATGGCCAAGTGCCCGCTCGCCGCGCTCGCGCAAAACATCAAGGATGGTTTCGCCCAATGCGTGGTCGCCGCGATAGTCAAACTCCATATCCGCTAGCATATGCGGCAGTTCATGACTGATGAAGCGACCTTTGTGGTGCTCTTTGGTATTCAGGTGAAACCCCTGATTGGTGATCCAATGGGTGTCGAAAACAAGAAAGGTCTCGACCTCGCGATCTATCGCGTCCTGGCGCAGGCGCGCATACCCATCAATGGCAGACTGCCGGATGCCCTTATATTTCGGCATCGTGTGGGACATCCAGATACTTGGCACATGCGTGATCTTTGCGGCTTGTACGATCTTTCCCATGACAGTTCCTCCTCGTGTGTACCGACGTCAGCGTACCGCGGCCTCCTGCCGGTTTCACTGGCCCAATTGCATGATTTTGTGTTGGCCAGTTGCGAATCCGATATGCTTTTGTTCCATGTAAAACTCGAAGCTCCAGTCGCCGCCGTCGCGGCCGATACCGGATGCCTTGACGCCACCGAACGGCGTGGGCAGGTGGCGGACGTTTTCCGAGTTCACCCAGATCATCCCGGCTTCAAGCTTGTCGGTGAGCCGCAAGGCGCGGGTCAGGTCATTGGTCCAAACATAGCCGGTCAGACCGTATGGTGTGTCGTTGGCGATCTGCAGCGCCTCGTCCTCGGTCGAGAACGGGATCGAGGTCAGAACCGGGCCGAAAATCTCTTCGCGCGCGATACGCATCTGGTTATTGGCATCGGTAAACAGGGTTGGGCGAATGAAATACCCTGTGTCGCCAACCTTGACACCCCCGGCGGCGACAGTCGCACCGTCTTCTTTGGCGATGTCAAAATAGGAAGTCACTTTGTTATAGTGCTCCTCGGTCACCAGTGGCCCGATCTCGGTCGCAGGATCCAGCGGATGGCCGACCTTGATGGTGTTGACCCGTTCGATCAGCCTGGCCTCGAACGCGTCTTTGATGGTGTCCTGCACCAGCAGGCGCGAGGATGACGTGCAGCGCTCACCATTGATCGAGTAGATCATGAAGATCACCGCATCCAGCGCCCGGTCGAGATCGGCGTCGTCGAACACGATAACCGGGTTCTTGCCGCCCAGTTCCAGATGCATCCGCTTGAGCGTATCGGCACCTTGCTTGGTGATAAGGCTGCCGGTGCGGCTTTCACCGACAAAGGCAATCGCCTTGATCAACGGATGTTCCGTCAACGCTTTACCCGCATCGGGGCCGAACCCGTTCACGGTGTTCAACACCCCCTTGGGCAGCCCGGCCTCTTCGGCGATCTCCACCAGCAGGCGAGCGGACAGCGGAGAATCTTCGGCCGGTTTGTGAACCACGGTGCACCCGGCGGCCAAAGCTGGCGCGATCTTCCATGTCGACAGCATGAACGGCGTGTTCCACGGCGTGATCACGCCCACCGGACCAATCGGAACGCGCGTGGTGATGTTCATCAGGGTCGGCGACTTCAGGTGCTGACCGTCCCGCGCCTGGACCACCTGATCCGCGAAATACCGGAAGTTCTCGGCCCCCCGCAGTGCGGCCTTGGACATAAAGCGCAGGGTCTGGCCCGTGTCCCAGCATTCACACAGCGCAATTTCCTCGGCACGGGCCTCGATCGCATCGGCAACGTTCAGCAAGATGCGGCGGCGCTCAGTGGCAGGCTTGTCACGCCAATCGGAAAATGCGGCATGAGCGGCATTGGCGGCAGCGTCGATATCCTCGGCAGTGCCATGGGCGACATCGCAGATCACCGACTTGTCGACGGGAGATGTGGATTGGAACACCCCTGCGGAACCGTCGCGATCTTCGCCCGCGATCCGGTTTTTGATGCCAGTTTCCTTAAACCGGACCAGAAAGCCCGCCAGCTTCTCGATATTCGTACCCAGTGCGCTCATGGATCAGGTCTCCTGGTTGGTGGCGCCCAAATGGTGCCGGATCGTGCCGGTCTTGGGCGAAAGGTCTGGGTCAATGTCACGCATCTCAAGCGAGAGAGCGATGGAATGTCCGGTGAAGGCGGGGGACAGATAGGCCTCAACCGCCTCAAAAATGCGCTGCGTGGCGTCCCGTTTGACATCCTTAGGCCGGCCCGCTCTCAGGCGGATCGAGATATCGACAAACCCGTGCGCCGGGTTGCCGTCAGCGATGGCATAGTGATCAACCCGCGTAGCCCGAACACGAATTCCGGCCATAGGAAACGCCTCAACCCCTGCAGCGGTGGCCCGTATGCATTCGCACAGACCGTCCATGTCGATCTTGTCTTCCAGATTGCCGGAATACTCGACGTGGAAATGCGGCATAGCCTTCCCTTTCTGCGTATTTAGTTAACATGTTTATTATTCACAAAGCCGCACGTCAAGAGATTGCCTTGTTAATCTTTGCAATTGCCATTGCAGCATTCTAGAAAACCGCATGACCACGCAAAGCCACATCAAAAGCACCGCCCGCTCCCTTCCAATCGCACTGTTGCGCGCGCGGGAAACCGTCATGTCCCCGATCCGGGATATGCTGCAAAGCATTCATCTGACCGAACAGAAATGGCGCGTCTTGCGTGTGCTAGATGAGCTTGGTGAAGTGGAGCAAAGCACAATCGCTCACGAGGCATGTCTGCTTCTTCCTAGTGTGACGCGCATCCTGCGAACGATGGAGGCCGAAGGCCAGATTTCACGCCGTCGGGATAGTGATGACAAACGTCGCACCATGGTCACGATCACCAATGCAGGCCGATCTATTCTTACGGACAACCTAGCGGCTTCGCTTGCGATCACCGGCAACATCGAGGCACAAATGGGACAGGAAAAGTTGGATCAACTTCTGGATCTGCTCGAAGAATTGCAGGCCGTCAGAACCTGAACCAGCGCACTTGACCTCAGTGGTCGCCAATGCGGTTCTCTATAAGGAACCCCATTACCGCTTGATTGGAAGTGTCAGGCGGTCTTACCGGCTGAAATTCGCCTCACGACGATAACGCACCCCTTACGGGCGCGGTAAGTCAGTCTTTTCAAGACCATCACCACTCCAAGATGTCCTTGTCACCACAAGAAGGTCGTCGAGGTCAAAACAAAATACTGGATGTTGGATACAATATCCGTTACTCCTCTGCGTATTGATTGATTCAGGGAGGATCACATGCTCAAGAAACTCGCCGCACTGGCGGCCCTCACCACTATCTCCACGGTTCCTGCGATGGCGGACACGCTGGACGATGTCGTTGACCGCGGGACATTGCGCTGCGGTGTAGTGTTGGACTTTCCGCCGATCGGATATCGCGACGCCAACAACGAACCGGCGGGTTTTGACGTGGAATACTGCAATGATCTGGCCGCCGCCCTTGAAGTTGAGGCCGAAATCCTGCCGTTGACCTGGGCCGAACGCCTGCCAGTGATCGTCACCGGACGCGCAGACGTTGTGTTCGGAGCAACCTCGGACAGCCTCGAACGGGCGCGGACCGTGGGCTTTACCATTCCTTACGCCATCTATTATGCGCAGGGTGTGGTGAACGCGGAAAGCAGCATTGAAACCTTCGAGGATATCCGCGGCAAGCGCGTGGCTGCCGCGATCGGCACGGTACCCGAGCAGGAATGGCTGAAGATCGCCGCCGAATGGGGTGAAGAAGGCAATTACCAGGGCTATCAATCCGAAAACGAAGTGTTCCTGGCGGTAGCTCAGGGCAAGGCCGATATTGGCATTACCACAAACACTGCCGTGCTGCCGATTACCCAGCAATATGACACTGTTGTTGCCGGTCCTCGTATGCCATGGACCACCGACTACACTTCGGTTGTCGGCAAGCGTGAAGATGTCACCTGGCTGAACTTCCTGAACCTGTTCGTGACCCACCAGGTGCGTTCGGGCCGCTATCAGGAGCATTGGGGTAAATATGTCGGTGGCGAAGCCCCCGAGCTGCGCATTCCCGGCGTAATGTACTGACCCTTTCCTGCTCCATGCTTTCGTCCGGCTATGGCCGGGCGAAAGGACCGGTAGATTGCGCGAGGAACACCCGTGTTCGACTATAACTTCCATTGGCGGCCAGTGATGAAAAGCCTACCGGACCTGCTTGAAGCATCGCTGCTGACGATACAGGTTGCCGTGCTGGCAATGGTCCTTGGCATCATCATCGGGCTTTGTCTGGCGCTGACGCGACTGCACCTGAAAGGGCCGCTTTACTGGTTCGCCTCAGCCTGGGTCGAACTGGCGCGTAATACTCCGGCGTTGTTCCAGCTATTCTTTTTCGGCTTCGGGCTTGGTGCCTTTGGCCTGCATCTGTCGCCGTACTTCATCGTGCTGGCCGGACTGACATTCAATTGCGCCGGTTATCTGGCTGAAAACTTTCGCGGCGGCTTTCAGGCCGTCCCCGAGACACAGTTACGCGCGTCGCGATCGCTGGGCATGACCGCCTGGCAGGCCTACACACGCGTCGTGATCCCACAGGTGTTTCGCATTGTCTATCATCCGATCACGAACCAGATGGTCTGGGCTGTTTTGATGTCCTCGCTGGGCATGCTGGTCGGCTTCCGGGAGCTGTCGGGCGAGACGCAGTTCTTTGCCTCGCGCACTTTCCGCATCTTTGAATATTTTGCCGTCACCGCGGTCATTTATTACGTGATCGTCAAAATCATCCTTCTTGCCTCGCGCCTGCTGGCGTCCCGGCTTTTCCGCTACTGAAGGAGGCACAGATGCAACCCACTGTCAGCTTCTTCAGCGGCTTCAACATCAACGATCTGTGGTTTCTGGGCGAAGCCGCGCTGCGAACGCTCTGGATTTCAGTACTTTCGATTTCCATAGGAACGGTCATTGGCGTGGTGTGCGGATGGCTTCTGTACGAGGGCAAACTGGCAGCGACCCTGACGTTGGCTCCGGTTCTGGATATTTTCCGGTCGGTCCCTCTGATCATCCAGCTGGTGCTGTTTTATAACTTTGCACCTATTGTCGGGCTCAATCTGGACCCGTTTGCTTCAGGCGTGGTGATCCTGTCCATCTATACGGCAGCACTGGTTGCGAATGTGGCGCGCGGCGGGATTGAGGCCGTCGGTGATCCGATGCGTCGCGCCGCGCGCAGTCTGGGCATGACCTATTGGCAGGATCTGCGCTATGTCGTCTTCCCGATCGGTGGGCGCGCGGTGTTCCCCGCTTGGGTTGGGGTCGCGCTGGGTGTGATGAAGGACAGCGCGCTGGTCTCGGTTCTGGGCTATGTCGAGCTGCTGAAGGCCAGCCAAATCCTGATCACCCGCACGCAGGAACCGTTCCTGATCCTGACAATCGCTGGTGCGTTCTATTTCGCGCTCAGCTATCCGATTTCGCGTTATTCTGCGTCGCTAGAAAAAAGGTGGGCCCAATGATCGAAATACGCGACCTGCACAAGTATTTTGGATCGCTGCATGTGCTGAAAGGCATCGATCTGGATGTGCAGAAAGGAGAAGTTTTGTCGGTGATTGGCGCGTCAGGCTCCGGAAAATCGACCCTTCTCTATTGCATCAACGGGCTGGAACCGATCCAGCAGGGATCGGTCCGGGTTGATGGCATTGATGTTCATGCAAAAGGCACCGACATCAACAAGCTGCGCACAAAGCTGGGGATGGTGTTCCAGCAATGGAACAGCTTTCCGCATCTGACAGCACTGGAAAACGTTGCTTTGGCCCCGAAGATTGTCAAAGGCAAGTCGAGGGACGAGGCGCGTGACATTGCCGCAAAGCAGTTGACCCATGTAGGGTTGGGCGAGAAGCTGAACGTCTTCCCTTCGTCCTTATCGGGTGGTCAGCAGCAGCGACTTGCCATTGCCCGCGCGCTGGCGATGGAGCCGGAATACATGCTGTTTGACGAAGCAACCTCGGCGCTGGATCCTGAACTGGTGGGCGAAGTACTCGACACGATGCGGCTTTTGGCCGAAGAAGGGATGACGATGATTTGTGTCACGCATGAGATGGGTTTCGCTCGTGATGTATCAGACCGGGTTGCTTTTTTTCATCAGGGCGTGATGGAAGAGATCGGCCCGCCCGCCCAGATTTTTAGCGAAGCCCAATCCGAACACACCCGCAAATTCCTGGCGAATGTGCGATAAGAGCCCCCGCCCCAAAACAATTAGGAAGGTCACCTTCATGTCCCAGAATATCTTCACCGGCACCATGCCAGCCCTGATGACCCCCTGCAAACCGGACCGGACACCGGATTTCGACGCGCTGGTGAAAAAGGGCAAGGAAATGATCGCAGCGGGCATGTCTGCCGTAGTCTATTGCGGCTCGATGGGCGACTGGCCTCTCTTGTCGGATGCCGAACGGATGGAAGGTGTCGAACGTCTGGTCGCGGCCGGACTGCCCGTTGTCGTCGGCACCGGTGCGATAAATTCGAAATCCGCCGTGGCGCTTGCCGCGCATGCGCAAAAGGTTGGTGCGGCAGGGCTTATGGTGATCCCGCGTGTATTGTCGCGTGGATCGTCCATCGCGGCGCAGCGTAACCATTTCAAAGCGATCCTGTCGGCTGCACCTGATATCCCGGCAATCATCTATAACAGCCCGGTTTACGGCTTTGCGACGCGCGCCGATCTGTTCCTGGAATTGCGTGCAGATCATCCGAACCTTGTTGGGTTCAAGGAATTCGGCGGCAAAAGCGATCTGCGCTATGCGGCGGAACACATTACCTCGAAAGATGATCAGGTTACACTGATGGTTGGTGTGGACACCGAGGTCTACCATGGCTTCGTCAATTGCGGCGCCACCGGCTCGATCACGGGGATCGGCACTGCTTTGCCTAAGGAGGCACTTCTGCTGGCGGCCCTGTGTCAGAAAGCAGCTGCCGGTCATGCCGAGGCCCGCCTTCGCGCGCGGGAACTGGAAGAAGCCTTTGGTGTGCTGGCCAGCTTTGACGAGGGCACCGATCTGGTACTGTATTACAAACACCTGCTGGTCCTAAACGGCGAAGAGGAATACCGTTTGCACTTCAACGAAACCGACGAGTTGACGGATGCCCAGCGCAACTATTGCGAACAGCAATACCACCTGTTCCGCACTTGGTTTACCGATTGGTCCGGCCAAGGCGGGGTCATTGCTGAATGCATGTGATTGACAGTCACACCGGAGGAATGCCTACGCGGGTGATCCTCGACGGCGGCCCCGATCTGGGGTCCGGCCCACTGGCCGAGCGTGCACGACGCTTGGCCACCGAGCATGAGGCGTTCTACAAATCCATCTTGTTGGAACCGCGTGGGCAGCCCGGTATGGTGGGGGCGCTTCTGGTCGCGCCCGAAGATTCTGGATGTGAGACCGGCGTGATCTATTTCGATGCGGATGCCGTTCTGGGCATGTGCGGGCATGGCACCATCGGTTTGAGTGTCACTCTGGCCCATATGGGTCGGATCCGGCCCGGCACGCACCGGGTGGAAACGCCGGTCGGGGTCATCTCGGTGGAGTTGCTGGACGCCAATACCGTGCGCGTCACAAATGTCGAGAGCCGGCGCGTGCGGGCAGCTGTGCAGATTGAGGTTGACGGCCATGGGTCAATCACCGGCGATCTTGCATACGGTGGGAATTGGTTCTTCATTGTTGATCCCAGCCCGATCCCGGTGAACCCGGGAAACATTCGTGCGTTGACCGATTTGACCATAGCCATACGTCAAGCCTGCATCGCACAGGGGGTGCGTGGTGAAAACGGGGAACTGGTCGACCACGTGATCCTACAGGATCAATCCCCCAACAAGGATGTTCACAGCCGCAACTTTGTACTGTGCCCGGACAATCAATATGACCGGTCGCCCTGCGGTACTGGCAGTTCGGCGCGCCTCGCCTGTCTGGCGGCAAACGGGGCGCTGGAAGCGGGGGAAGAGATTGTGCAGGAAAGCGTGATCGGCAGCCCCTATGTGCTGAGCTACCAACCCGGCCCGAACGGGGGTGTCATTCCCACCCTGACCGGGCAGGCACATATCATGGCGGAAGCCAGATTGGTTTTCGCGCCGAATGATCCGTTCCGAGATGGCATCGCGTTTTGAAATCAAGTCCGGGGACAGACGCTGTTCGGTCCCCGACCCCCCAGCACGATTTGAGAACCTATAACCATGCAGCATGATACCAAGACGGACATAGTTGTGATCGGTGCTGGCATCATTGGCATCAGCGCTGCGCTGGAACTGCAAAAGCGCGGCAGGAACGTGCTGGTGCTGGACCGTGAAGGCGTCGCAGCCGGGGCGTCAAAGGGCAATGCCGGGGCCTTTGCCTTTACAGATATCGTGCCGCTTGCAACCCCGGGGATCATGCGCAAAGCGCCGAAATGGCTGCTTGATCCGCTGGGGCCTTTGTCGATCCCGCCCGCTTATGCGCTGAGTATTGCACCGTGGATGCTCCGGTTCTGGCGGGCCAGTTGGCGAGATCGTTATGCTGCCTCACTGTCCGCACAGGCCGCGCTGATGAACCACAGCCGCGCCGCGCTGGAGCGCCAAATCGCGTATGTTGACGGCGAGGCGCTGATGCAGCGCCAAGGCCAGTTGCAGTTGTTCGAGAGTGAGAGCGAATTCCGTGCCAGCCTGCCCACTTGGGACCTGCGCAAGGACCATGGCATCCCGTTTGATCTTCTGGACAGTCCGAATGCTATTGCCGAAATTCAACCCGGACTGAACCGGCGATTCACCCATGCGGGTTTTACCCCGACATGGATGAATACCGTCGACCCGGCCCACTGGACCGAGCATCTGGCGGCACAGTTCATCGCGCACGGTGGACAGGTAAAGATCGCGGAGATCACGGCACTGAAACCAACCGATGATGGCGTGCGCCTTGACACGGACAACGGCGACATTTCGGCAGGTCAGGTGATTGTCGCCGCCGGAGCCTGGTCACACCAACTGGCCAAATCCCTAGGGGATCATATCCCGCTTGAGACCGAACGGGGTTATAACACGACCCTGCCCGAAGGCGCTTTTGACCTGCGCACGCATCTGACCTTTGGGGGGCATGGGTTTGTGGTAACCCGGATCAACGGCGGCGTGCGCATCGGTGGCGCGGTCGAACTGGGTGGATTGAAGCTGGCCCCGAATTACCGGCGCGCTGACACGTTGCTGGCCAAGGCCGGGCGCTTCATGCCAGACCTTAACCTAGAGGGCGGCACGCAATGGATGGGCTTTCGCCCGTCACTGCCCGACAGCCTGCCAGTGATTGACCGATCTTCGCGCGCACCAGAGGTGCTTTATGCCTTTGGCCATGGTCATCTGGGGCTGACCCAATCCGCAGGCACGGCCGAACTGGTGGCTGATCTGGTCACTGACGCCAAGCCGGTGCTCGATATGTCACCTTTCTCATCCACACGCTTCTAATCTGGAGAACACCTTATGAAAATCACCGGGCTGAACGTATATCAGGTCGATCTGCCGCTGAAAGAAGGCCGCTATAGCTGGTCCAACGGCAATTTTGTCGAAGTGTTTGACAGCACCGTTCTGGAAATCATCACGGATGAGGGGTTGAAGGGCTATGCAGAATGCTGCCCGCTTGGCTCGGCCTATCTGCCGTCTTTCGCGCTCGGCGTCCGAGCCGGGCTTGCAGAACTGGCCCCGCGTTTGATCGGGCAGGACCCACTGAATATCGGTCAGATCAACCGCACGATGGATGCGGCCTTGCGGGGCCATCCCTATGCCAAGGCTCCGGTGGATATCGCCTGCTGGGATCTGCTGGGCAAGGCCACGGAACAGCCGCTTTACACCTTGCTGGGGGGCGCTGCGCAGGACGATGTGGTGCTTTATCGCGCGATCAGTCAGGAAGCACCTGAGATCATGGCCAAAAAGATCGAAGGCTATGCCGCCGAAGGCTACACCAAGTTTCAGCTCAAGGTGGGTGGCGAGGCCAATGACGACATTGACCGTATCCACGCCACCCGCGCCGTTCTGAAAAAGTCGGACCTGCTGGTTGCGGACGCCAATACCGGCTGGACCCGGCACGAGGCCGCACGCGTGGTGGGCGCGATTTCGGGTCTGGATGTCTATGTGGAACAGCCTTGCCTGACCTATGAGGAATGCGTGTCGATCCGCCGCCGCACCGCGTTGCCTTTTGTGATGGACGAGGTGATCGACACCCCCAACACGCTGGTCCGCGGCATTGCAGAAGACGCAATGGATGTGATCAACCTGAAAATCTCGAAAGTCGGAGGGTTGACCAAAGCCCGTCTTATGCGTGACCTCTGCGTGGCGCACGGCATCCCCATGACGATCGAAGACACCTGGGGCGGTGACATCACCACGGCAGCCATCGCACATCTGGCCCGTTCAACGCCGTCCGAATTCACATTCTCTGCCACGGATTTCAACTCTTACGGCACGGTGGACATTGCCGAGGGTGCGCCAAAGCGTGTCAACGGCCGGATGACCGCACCCGCCCGTCCGGGTCTGGGTGTTACACCGATTTTTGACGCTCTGGGCGAGCCTGTCGCACAATATTGAGAGTTCCGATGCGAAGCAGCAAAACCGTTCATGTCATTTCAGCCCATGCAGAAGGCGAAGTAGGGGATGTTATCGTTGGGGGCGTCGCCCCGCCACCGGGCGACACCTTGTGGGAACAGCGCAGCTTTGTCGCCGGCGACCAGACGCTGCGCAACTTCGTTCTGAACGAACCTCGGGGCGGTGTTTTCCGTCATGTAAATCTTCTGGTGCCCCCGAAACACCCCAAGGCGGACGCGGCTTTCATCATTATGGAACCCGAAGACACACCGCCCATGTCCGGCTCGAACTCGATATGTGTTTCAACCGTATTGCTGGATGGCGGGATCATTCCGATGCAGGAACCCGAAACTCATATGGTGCTTGAGGCCCCGGGCGGGCTGGTTCATGTCCGGGCAGAATGCAGCGGTGGCAAAGCGCAACGCATTTTCGTGCAGAACCTGCCCAGCTTTGCCGATAAACTGTCCGTCCCGCTTGAGGTGCCCGGATTGGATACGATCATGGTTGATACTGCTTATGGGGGTGACAGTTTTGTCGTGGTCGATGCAAAGGCATTGGGATTCGAAATTGTCGAACATGAGGCCCGTGACATTGCCCGATTGGGGGTGAAGATCACCAATGCAGCCAATGAACAGCTTGGGTTTTCGCATCCTGAAAACCCGGATTGGGACCATATCTCATTCTGTGCTTTCTGCGGCCCGCTGAGCCAGACCGAAACCGGATTGACCGGAAAATCTGCCGTGGCGATCCGGCCCGGCAAGGTTGATCGGTCGCCTACGGGTACAGCGGTTTCCGCACGCATGGCGCTGATGGCTGCAAAAGGGTTGATGTCGCCGGGTCAGACATTCGAGGCGGTTTCGATCATCGGATCACGGTTCACCGGCCGGATTGTCGATACCACCGAAGTGGCGGGCCGCGCCGCGATTGTCCCCGAAATCAGTGGGCGCGGCTGGATCACCGGCATTCATCAACTCATGCTTGACCCGGATGACCCCTGGCCTGGCGGGTATCGTTTGTCGGACACCTGGGGTGTCTGATTAAACAGTGCATTGGCCGCGCCCACACTCAGGGAAAGGCGGTCACAGAAGGTCCCATTCGCACTTGGTCATACCTCGCTGTCTCAGCAGGGTTGAATCAACGTGGATATTGGATGCATTATAGACCGAGTGTCCTTAATCAGCTTTCCGAGTGGTCGAGCCGCGGCTTAGCTTGGAATAACCGCCAGTAACCGGTAGCTGTACCCAAACAAGTGGCAGGAAGAACATGGCAGGAAAGCGCGCAATAACCAAGCAAAGCCTACCAGATGTCATCGCGAACGATCTTCGTGAGCGGATACTGAATGGTGAACTTGCCGAAGGTGAAGCTATTCGCCAGGAAGCTCTGGCCGAGGAATACGACGTATCGCGGATGCCCATCCGCGAAGCCCTAAAGCGTCTGAACGCTGAAGGTCTGATTCAATGGGCCAATAATCGGGGCGGATCAGTCACCAAACACTCGCTGAAAGAAATCGGAGAAATATTCGACCTTCGAATGCTTATTGAAGTCGATCTTTTCCGCAGAGCCATTCCGCAGATGACATCTGCCGACTTCGCACGATGCAACGAGATATTGACACAGATGGAAGCGTCTTATGACGAGAATGACGTCGGGAAGTGGGGGATCCTGAACTATCAATATCACTCCGCCCTCTACGCGGCGTCACAGAGGAAACTGACAAATGAATTGCTGGATCGCGTCAATCTGCAATCTGACCGCTATGTCCGAATGCATCTGAGCGTGATGAAACAGCGGGAACCGGCGAAAAAAGAGCATCGAGAACTGTTGAAACTGGCGCAAGCAGGGAACGTTGACGAAGCCTGTGACATGCTGATGCGGCACATCCGGCGAACAAAGGAACAGTTGCTGGAAATGATCGTAGCAAAACGCGCCATGGAGGAGACCTAACAGGGCGCTTGATTGCCCCTCAAAATTGGATACATTATCCATTAACATAGAATCGAAAATATGGAACCTTCATGACCTGCTCCCCCCATGGCAAGCACCTCATCGCTGGAAATTGGCTTTCAGGTGACACGTTTTTTCAGTCACAGCCCGCTTTTGGACCGTCGCACCGTTTTTCGGTGGGGCGCTTTCAGGATGTTGATGCGGCTGCAAAAGCTGCCGAAGAAGCGTTCTGGAGCTATGGTTTTTCGACCCGGGAAGACCGAGCGGCATTTCTGAATACCATCGCGGATGAGATCGAAGCCCGCGCCGAGGCAATTACTGAAATCGGCACGCAGGAAACCGGCCTGCCCGAGGCCCGTCTGCAAGGAGAGCGGGGTCGCACATCGGGCCAACTTCGCTTGTTTGCCACTCATATTCTGAGTGGTGAGTATCTGGATCGGCGCCACGACGGCCCGTTGCCAGACCGCTCGCCGCTGCCGCGCCCGGATCTGAAAATGATCCAGCGCCCTATTGGCCCTGTCGCCGTATTCGGTGCTTCGAATTTCCCTTTGGCCTTTTCAACCGCAGGCGGTGACACCGCGGCCGCCTTGGCTGCTGGGTGCCCCGTTGTCGTAAAAGGGCACAGCGCCCATCCGGGCACCGGTGAGATCATAGCCGAGGCCATACATGCTGCCATCGAACGCTGCAAAATTCATCCCGGTGTTTTCAGTCTGATTCAGGGGGGTGACCGGACAGTAGGTTCCGCTTTGGTGCAACACCCGCTGATCAGGGCTGTCGGGTTCACTGGCTCATTGGCTGGTGGTCGGGCACTGTTCGATCTGTGTGCCGCGCGTCCTGAACCAATCCCGTTTTTCGGTGAACTTGGCTCGGTCAACCCGATGTTCGTTCTCGATGCTGCGCTGACGAACCGGGGCGACAATATTGCTCAGAACTGGGCAGGGTCGCTGACCATGGGTGCAGGTCAGTTCTGTACCAACCCCGGGGTCGCCGTAATGCTGTCGGGTGCAGCAGCGGACCACTTCGCTGAGACCGCGCGAACCGCCCTGTCAGAGACACCCGCGCAGACCATGCTGACCGACGGCATCGCCGACGCTTATCGAGCCGGTCAGGCAAGGATCGCCAACACGGCAGGTGTGCAGGAGGTTCTGACCTCTATGTGTGAACAACGCACCGCGTCCCCTTACCTGTATCGCACCAATGCTGTGAACTGGCTGGCAAACGAAACCCTTGGTGAAGAGGTTTTTGGCCCGCTGGGCGTTATCGTGACCGCCGAAACGCCTGACGAAATGCGGGCCGTCGCGCACAGTCTGCAAGGTCAACTGACCTGCACCCTGCATATGGATGATGCGGACTTGGACACCGCGCGTTCCCTGATGCCGATCCTCGAGCGCAAGGCCGGGCGTGTTCTGGCCAATGGCTTTCCCACGGGCGTCGACGTCTGCGACAGCATGGTGCATGGCGGCCCCTACCCCGCTTCGACCAATTTCGGTGCTACCTCTGTCGGCACATTGTCAATCCGGCGGTTTTTAAGACCCGTATGTTACCAGAACATGCCTGACGCATTGTTGCCAGAACAATTCCTCTGAATTTTCGGCTAAACACACCCATAACGTCATGGCTCATCGCGGGGCAAGCGATGAGCCGGGTGCCCAATGCTCTCATTTGATGGAGGCTGCACTTCGGCCTGTTAAGTGGGGAGGCTCACGTCGGCCTTAACGCAGAAATTCACGATCAAAAAATCTCTTGCTACAAATACATGCCATAATGCATATTTAACGTTAGCATTTTTGACTATTTGAATAAGAATAACACATTTTTTGGGGCAAAAATCGAGCTTGGCGCGCTTTGCGCTTACTTAGACCCGTTGGGGGAAGGGGCTCTAGTTTGACTTGGTTAAAGATTGTGTTGGTTGTATTTGTTGTCGCGCTCATGCCAGCGCAGGCCCTTGCCAACATCGGGACAGTTATCAGCGCCAAGCAAGGCGCTCAGATCATTCGCGCCGGAAACGCGCAGCCTGTCATTTCAGGAATGGATGTGGTGTCGGGCGATACGATTTCTACAGACCACAGCGGTTTGGTGCAGATCGTATTTGTGGATGAAACCAAAATTGCCGTAGGCCCCAATGCGCATATGGTTTTGGATGTGACCATGCTGCGCGGTAACCGAAAGGCCAAAAGCTTCGCCGTGCAGGCCTTGGGCGGCAGCTTTCGATTCATTTCAGGCAAAAGCAGAAAAAGAGCCTATTCGATCAAGACCCCGACAGCGACAATGGCAGTTCGTGGCACAACCTTCGATATGTGGGTCGTATCACAAACCCAAAGCGCAATGCTTGTCCTGCACGGAACTGTTCAAATGTGCAGTGCACAAGGGTCCTGCAGGTCCACAGGCCGCGTGTGCAGCATGTATGCCACCGGTGGAGGCGGAACAGTCGGGCGGCCCGCTGATCAGGAACAGTATGATCAAGCACTGAAAGAGGGGTTCCCATTTATTCAGTCGCAGGAAGGCCTGCTGCCTCCTTTGCAGGTACGGGTTGAGGGGTGTTCTGGCGAAGGGGCGCCCGTGCAACAGGCCAAAGTCGACAGGGCCGACATTCGCAGAACTGCGCCCCAGCCGCGCCGAGTCAGCGTCGCGGCGCCGCCAGCACCTCCGTCAAACCCAGAGCCAGATGTAAAACCAGAACCGGAACCTGAGCCGGAGCCGGAGGAACCGGAACCGGAACCCGAACCCGAAGAACCTGATCGGGAGGAACCAGGTCAGGAAGTTCCAGAGCAGCAAGAATCAAATAGTGAGCTGTTCCGGTAGCGTTGTCGAAAAAGCGGAAATGGACTCACTTGTCCGGAGAACGACGTGAGCGACGAAAAGCGCAAAACCAAGACAGGGAAATGGGCGTTCCGCCTTGTCGGATTGTGTCTGATCTTGGTGGGTTGTTTCATCCGGGTCATGGATCCTTATCCTGTGCGAATGACCCGTCTGATCTATTTCGACGTTCTGCAAAGGTCATCTCCGCGAGAGTTCAATCCTGAACTTCCCATACGGGTTGTAGATATTGACGAAGCCTCTCTGGCCAATTGGGGGCAATGGCCCTGGCCCCGAACACTGGTGGCGCAGATGGTTCAAAACCTGGGTGAATACGGTGCTGCGGCCATCGCATTTGATATGTTGTTCGCTGAACCTGACCGGTTTTCGCCCTCGCGTCTTCTGAACGATCCATCTTTGGCAGGGGTCCTCACAGTGGAACGCCACGCTCAAAAGCTCGATAATGATGTCTTGCTTGGGATGGAAATCGCTTATTGGCCGGTCGTTCTTGGGACTGCCGCACGATTGTCGGCGGAAGGAAACCCCATCACTGCAAAAGCAGGTATCATTGAGTTCGGGGAAAATCCCGCCGCGGGTCTAATTTCAGTTCCTCATTGGACGCCAATTGCGCCTCCATTGGATCGGACCGCTGCGGGTATTGGTGGCGTCAACGTCTCGCCCATCGGGGGAACCGGTATCATGCGCCGCGTGCCGGTTCTTTGGCGCGGGCCGGACGGGCTGTTGCCGGGTCTGTCAATTGAAGCCCTGAGAGTTGCCTTGGGTGAAACCAATATCGTAGCCGAAGGTGCGCAGGACGAAACAGGCATCATGTTGGCGGTTGAGGTCGGGGGATACCGTATACCAACGACAGAAAACGGCGAGATTTGGCTGAGATACCGGCGGGATGCGCCCGAACTGTACATCTCGGCCAACGATATCCTCAAAAGCTCGGATGATGCGGACATTCGGGCGGAAGTTGAGGGGCGGATCATCCTGATCGGAACGTCGGCCGCCGGTTTATTCGATATGCATCAGACAGCGCTTGGAGAGAGCGTTCCCGGCGTTTCAATTCATGCTCAGGTGCTGGAACAGGTCCTGACCAACGAAATGCTAAGCCGTTCGGACGTGACCGCAGCGCAGGAAATGCTTGCCTTCGCCTTTCTCGGGCTTGTCGTGATTGCCGTCATGTCCAGTTTTGGTGCGGTTGCATCTTTCATTGCAGGCGGTGTCGCCGCTGCCGCCGTTCTGATATTGAGTTGGCTGGTCTTTCAAAACCAGTCGGTTTTGTTCGACGCCACATTTCCGCTTGTCGGTGGCATGGCCAATTTCGGGCTGCTGGCAGGGTATCTTTTCCTGTCCAGCGAACGGGAAAAGCGCAAAATCCGGAAAGTCTTTTCTCATTACGTCGCCCCGGAAATCCTTGATGAGATGGAAGCCACCGGGCATCAGCTGCAATTGGGAGGCGAGACGCAGGATATCACAGTGATGTTTTCCGACATCCGGGGTTTTACACCTCTGTCTGAATCCGCATCTGCCACCGAACTGGTCTCGCTGCTGAATGCGCTTTTTTCCAGTATCGGCGACCAGATACTGGCTGAACGGGGAACCATCGACAAGTTTATCGGCGACGCCGTTATGGCGTTCTGGAACGCGCCTCTGCCTGTCGCTGACCACCCGTGCCGGGCGGCACTTGCCGCACTGAAAATGCGGCGCGCTTTGGCAGAGTTCAATGCATCCGACATCATGCGAAACCGCCCCCCTATCGCGCTGGCAACGGGGCTTGCCACCGGGCAGGCCTGCGTCGGCAATATCGGATCGCAGAAACGGTTCAACTATACGGTCATCGGCGACGTCGTGAATGTCTCAGCGCGGATCGAACAATGCTGTCGAACGGTCGACTACGACATCGTCGTTTCAAACGGTGTCCATAAAATCACTCAGGGGGATCTGGCCATGTTAGAGGCCGGGCATGTTGATCTGAAAGGCAAAGCCAACCCGGAACCCGTCTTTGTTTTGGTGGGCGATCAGACCCTGTTGAAAACAGCGGCATTCCAGGATCTCAGGGCTGCACATGCAGAGCTGATTTTGGCGATCACAAATCGACACCCAAACAGTCTGGTCAAGACCTTGTGCCAACAGTGCGAAGAACTGGCTGAAGACATCGAGCCCGGCTTGCGTCAGTTCTACAAGGCGCTGCCCGGTCGTGCCGCTGACTTCCGGTCGAACCTGCCATCCGGGCAATTCATGTTCACACGCCACAGTCTTGGATAACCGGTCACATCTTCCGGCGCTTGCACTCTTTGGGTCACGCTCAAACCGGACCAAACTGGCGCAGAACGGGATAGAAAAACTACCGTCACTGTAATCTTTGCCCGTCATTCCCGAAATAATATGCGCGGTTGGGATCAAACCCGAATTGTACATCGTCACCCGGGGCAATTGCATGCTGGCCAAACAAACGGACTGTAATTGGCACGTTGCTGGTTTGCAGAATGACATTGGTATCACCGCCCAATTGCTCAACATGCGAAACGGTGCCGGCGATCGGCCCACCGCTTTCCAAGCGGATGTCTTCCGGTCGCAGCCCCAGTTCGCGCGGATCGCCCGGGGTCAGATTGTCCGCCGGCAGAAAATTCATGGACGGTGAACCCAGAAATCCGGCGACAAAGCGGTTTGCCGGGTTGTTGTACAGCTCCATGGGGCTGCCGACCTGTTCCACCCGTCCGTCGCGCAGCACCACAATCTTGTCGGCCAGTGTCATCGCTTCTGTCTGATCGTGTGTGACGTAGATCATCGAGGCCGAAAGTTGCCTGTGCAGATTTGCGATCTCGATCCGGGTGTTCATGCGCAAAGCAGCATCAAGATTGGACAGCGGCTCGTCGAACAGAAACAGCTTGGGTTGGCGCACGATGGCACGACCGATTGCAACACGCTGGCGCTGCCCCCCCGACAGTTCGGATGGATAGCGGTCAAGATAGGGCTCCAACCCCAGCATCCGGCTCGCCTCGGCGACGCGCTCGTCGATCACGGCCTTTGCCTGGCGTTCCTGTTTCAGGGCAAGGGTCAGGTTGCCGCGTACATTCAGGTGCGGATAAAGCGCGTAGCTCTGGAACACCATGGCGATGCCACGTTTCGAGGGCGGGGTCAGATTGACCTGCTCGCCAGCAATTCTGATCTCGCCCGATGTGGCGTCTTCAAGCCCTGCAATAACGCGCAGAAGAGTGGACTTTCCGCATCCGGAGGGGCCGACAAAAACCACAAACTCGCCGTCCTCGACCTCAAGATTGATGTCCTTCAGAACCTCTACATTGCCAAAGGATTTATGAATGTTTTTCAGCGAAAGGGCGGTCATTGGCGGGTCTCCTCAAGAGAAACGGGTTGGCCAGTGCGGATGCTTTGATCAGCGGCCAGGCAGATAGCAAGGGATTGTACGGCGTCGGACATATGGCGGGTCAGGTCGATATCCTCGGCGATGGCGCGCAGCATATAGGCTTGTTCAGCATCGCACAGTTCCTGATGGCCGGGTTCATCAGGCATGTCGATAGTCCGGTCGCCCTGCGGCGTGTGAACCAGAAGACCACCAACCTTGGTGTGACCATCGATGTCTGCGGACGCGCCCTTGTTTCCGTCGGTGATCGAAACAGACCCGTTGGGCGAGACGATGTCCTTCACAAAAAACGCGGTTTCGGACATCATCGGACCCCAGCCAGCCTCGTACCACCCGACCGATCCGTCGTCGAACACGACCTGAAACTGGCCGTAATTGTACATGTCAGGTGCGATTTCTTCTGACAGGCGCAGACCCATGCCATGGACGCGAACGGGTTTTGCATCGGTGATCTGGCACATCACATCGACATAATGCACACCACAATCCACGATGGGGGAAGTGGTCTGCATCAGGGCCTTGTGCGTCTCCCACTCATGACCTGAGGATTGTTGATTCAGGTTCAGACGGAACACATAGGGGCCACCCAGAGTGCGAGCCTCGGCGATCAGACGCATCCAGGATGGGTGGTGGCGCAGGATATAGCCCACGACCAGCTTACGGTTCAGACGCGCCGCTGTTTCGACCACACGCCGCGCATCGGGAACATTTGTGGCCAGCGGTTTTTCGACAAACACATGCGCACCCGCCTCCATCGCAGCGCAGGCGTAATCCGCGTGACTGTCCGAATAGGTCGCGATCACAACCAGATCGGGTTTGGTTACGGTCAGAGCGGCCTCAAAACTTGAATACACCGAATAGCGCGTCAGATCAGGGTGATCCACGCGGCCGGATCGGTTCACCAGCCCGACAATCTGTGCGTCCGGGTGGTGGTGATGTGCCAGCGCATGGCTCAGCCCCATATTTCCAAGGCCTGCGATCAGGACGCGGGTCATTTCACCGCTCCTGACGTGATGCCGCGGATAAGCTGTCGCGAGAAGATTACATAGAGGATCAGCACCGGCAGAATCGCCATTGAAAGGGCTGACAAGACCGCATTCCAGTCTGTCACAAACTGACCGATGAAGACCTGGCTGCCCAGCGTCAGTGTCTTGGTCTCTTCCGCAGGGGCCAGGATCAGCGGGAACCACAGATCGTTCCAGATCGGGATCATGTTGAACACGGCAACCGTTGCCATTGCCGGACGCACCAGCGGCAACACAAGCCGAAAGAAGATTGTGTATTCGCTTAGCCCGTCAATGCGGCCCGCATTCTTGAGGTCGTCACTCACCTGTTTCATGAACTCGCTGAGGATGAACACCGCCAAGGGCAGGCCCTGCGCCGTATAGACAAGGATCAGCGCCCACAGGGTGTTCACCAGCCCGGTCGCCACCATCATTTCCAGGATGGCCACAGTGCCGATGCGGATCGGGATCATGATTCCAAGCGCCAGGTACAGACCCATAAGCATGTTGCCCTTGAACCGGTACTCACTCAGCGCATAAGCCGCCATTGCACCAAACAGCAGGATCAAAGTCAGGGATGCAACGGTCACAATCAGAGAGTTCTGGAAATAAAGGAAGAAATCTCCCTGCTTCATCACTGTCTGATACCCGATCATCGAAAAACTGTCGGCATCGGGCAGCGCCAGCGGTTCGCGAAAGATCGCCTTGCGGGTCTTGAAGCTGTTGATCAGGATCACAAAAACCGGAAACAGTGCGATCAGCGTATAGAAGATCAGTGCACCATGCATCGCGAAGGTGTTTAGCGGGTTGGAGCGGGCCTTGTTCATGTCATCTGCTCCTTACAGCTGGTACCGGCGCATCCGGGTCTGGATGCCGAAAAGGTAGACACAGACACCCAGCAGGATGATTGCAAACATCGCACCAGCGATGGCCGAACCCATATGCGGATCACCCAATTGCAGCTGGAAGCCAAAGAATGTGCGATACATGAAGGTGCCAAGAATATCGGTCGAGAAGTCAGGCCCCGCCAGAGCGCCCTGTGCAGCATAGATCAGATCGAAGGCGTTGAAATTGCCGACAAATGTCAGAACTGAGATGATCCCGATCGAGGGCAGGATCAGCGGCAGCTTGATTTTCCAAAAGGCACTTGTACCGGTGATGCCATCCACTTCCCCGGCTTCCAGGATTTCCTCGGGAATCGACAGCAAGGCCGCGTAGATCAACATCATCGGGATGCCAACGAACTGCCAGACCGAAATCAACGCCAGTGTGGTCAGGGCATATTCCTCCTTCCCCAACCACGGGGCAAAGAGGGATTTCAGCCCAACCGCGTCCAGCATCGAAGGCGCGATGCCCCAGATGGGCGACAAGATCAGTTTCCATGCAAACCCGACAATCACAAAACTGAGGATTGTCGGGATGAAGATCGCCGACCGATAGAGCACCGCAAATCGCAGGCGCGGATGGCTGAGAAGCGCGGCCAGCGCGATGCCGATGGGGTTCTGCACCAGCATATGGATCAGAAAGAACCAGAAATTGTTGCCCAGCGCATTACAGAATTGTTCCGACCAGATCGGATCGAAAAACAGCGTTTGAAAGTTCTGCAGTCCAACAAATACGCGGCTCTGGTCGACTTCAGAGTAAAGGGCCAGACGGAGCGTGTTGAACAGGGGAAAGATCATCACCGCTGTGTAGACAAGCACGGCTGGTGCCAGAAACACGACGATATGCCAGCGGATGCGGGGGCGGGTCATGGGAGCGCTTTCGATGGAATGCCGGGCGTACCCGGGCAACTCATGCTGCCCGGGTATGGTTCAGCTTACTGATGTGGTGCGTACCACGAGGCGAGGCCTGCCTGTAGTTCTGCACCCAGCTCTTCAGGCGACTTGGCACCTTTGATTGCGGCAACGGATGCACCCCAGGTCTCGTTCTCAAGGTTTGGTGTGCCGCGCGACAGGATTTGATAAGTCGAGCGGATGGTCGATTCACATTCTTCACGCCAGCCGACGATTTCCTTGGCCAGCGGGTCCTGCAACTCGACCGGAGTGCTCGACAGCGGGAAGAAGCCGGGCAGAGCGTTGCCGAAGATTTCAGCAAACTCAGGGCTTGCGACCCAGGTCAAAAACGTTTTGGCGGCTTCAGGATTCTTCGTGGCCGCGTTCATCCCGATGCCGATATCCGTATGGTCCGAGATATAGCAGGTGTCGCCCGCGTTCTGAACCGGAGGCTTGAATGCACCCATCTCGAAATCGGCTTGTGCGTTGAAGCCGGAAATCTCCCATGATCCCGCAGGATAGATGGCTGCGCGGCCCAAAGTGAAGATGTTCTGGCTGTCGGGATAGGTCTGTGCTTCGTAGCCATCACCCAGATACGCACCCCAGCGAGCCAGCGTTGCGTACGGGGCTGTCCAGGCTTCATCGGTCAGCTTCTGTTCGCCTGCGATCAACGCCTGACGACCTTCTTCACCCTTCCAGTAGTTCGGCCCGATGTTATTGTAACCCATCGTGGCAGCTTCCCACTGGTCGTTGGTACCCATCGCCATTGGGATGTAAGTGCCGTCTTCCTTGATCTTGTCCAAGGCGGCAAAGAACTCGTCTTCCGTGGTCGGCACTTCGAGGCCCAACTCGGCAAAAGCGTCCTTGTTGTAGATGAAGCCGTGAATTACCGACGCCATCGGCACGCAGAAGCTGGCCGAACCGTCATCCGTCTGCCAGGCAGACTTTGCAACGTCCGAGAAGTTGTTCATCGCCTCGACCGAGGACAGATCGGTCAGATGACCAGCCTCATAAAGCGCCAGCGAAGCATCGAAGGGGCGGCAGGTAATCAGGTCACCAGCAGACCCCGCATCGAGTTTCGAGTTCAAAACCGCGTTATATTCTGCCGGGGCAGACGGGGTGAACTGGACTTTGATGCCAGGATGCTTTGCTTCAAAGGCCGGGATGATCTCGTCCTGCCACAGGGTCAGGTCATCGTTACGCCAGCTTTCGATGGTCAGCGTGACGTCCTCGGCATAGGCGGCAGAGGCTAACAGCGTCCCACCAAGCAAGGCCAGTTTCAGGCTATTACGTTTCATTGTACTCTCCCATTTGGTTTGCAGTTATTTATCAGGTGTCAGTGCCGCGCTCAGAACTCCGCCTGTTTCTTTCAGGCGCGCATAGGCTGCCGCTAGTGAAACGCCGCGAGCAGCGATGAGGATGGCGGGTTTGGCGTCTCCTTGCGCTTCAGCCAGGGCGTTTTGGGCGGTGCTTGCATCAACTCCGGCGATCCGGGCGACGATGCCGGTCGCACGCGCGCGCAGCTTTGCATTGTCTGCTCGAAGGTTGACCATCATCCCCTCGTGAACATGACCCAACTTGATTGCCATAAGGCTGGACAGCATGTTCAGCGCAATTTTCTGGGCCGTACCAGCGCCCATTCGGGTTGAGCCTGAAATCAGCTCAGGCGGGGTGGCAAGTAGAATCGTGTGATCGCATTGCGTCAACAGTGGGCTTCCCGGGTTGTTGGCTATCCCGATCGTGCTGGCACCCGCAGCACGCGCAAGTCGCGCGGCCTCGAGTGTATAGGGGGTGGTGCCGCTGGCAGAGACAGCTATGACCGTGTCGTTACATTTTAGCCCGGCCAGCCCTTCGACCAGCCCGTCGGTGTCATCCTCGGTCCCACCGGGCATATGCGCGGATTGGGGCAACCCTCCGGCCATCAGGATATGGATTCGGTTTTCGTCGATGCCGAAAGTGCCGCCCAGTTCCATTGCATCAGCCGCAGCCATCAGCCCCGAAGACCCCGCCGCCGCGTAATATAATGAACCACCTGATGCCAGACTGCGGGCCATGGCGTCGGCACCGTCGCATATCCCACGCAGGGCGCCCTGCGGGGCACCGGCCGCTTCCTGCTGACCCCTGGACAGGGCCAGCGCCGCCTCTTCCAGAGGTCGGTTGCCCAAATCGTATGCGTCTGGGTGGAGTTGTTCGGTGATGTGTGGCAGCACGTGTTTCTCCTCGTTGCCAGAAAGCATACCTATACAATACCATTTGTCCACTAATTTTTTTTCAGCCGCTATTGGCCTTATAATTCAACGTATTTTCGATCTTTCCGCCCTTATTGGATTTACTTTGGCATTTACAGTTCAACATAGGCATTATATAGGTATCATCATGCTTAGGTCGAAAAACAACCCTATCATCGCAGCAGACGGCGGCGGAACGAACTGTCGGATCGCCTATGACGATGGCCAGCAGCGACTGGTGGTCGAGGTTGGCCCCGCCAACGTCGCCAGCGATTATGACGGCGCGATTGTACGGCTGAAAGACGGCCTGAAGATGCTTGCGACCAAGCTCAGTGTTCAGCCCGAGACCCTGAAGCCGATACCGGCGTATTTTGGACTTGCGGGAGTTACAGGTGATCAGATCGCCCAGCGGGTGGCGGCGGATTTGCCGTTGGACAGTATACTGGTCGAGGATGATCGCCACCCTGCGCTGGCGGGCGCGCATCAAGCAACCGACGGTGCAATCGCCCATTGCGGAACGGGTTCGTTTCTGGCCCTGCAATCGCAAGCCGGCCGACGCTTTGCCGGTGGCTGGGGCTCTGTGCTGGGGGATGAGGCCTCTGCTCAGTGGATTGGGCGCAGAGCGCTTTCGGTGACGCTGGATGCATGGGACGGGCTGGTGCCAAAATCCAACCTGACTGAGGGCTTGCTGAACGCATTTGGCAGTACAAGCGGCATTGTCGCTTTCGCGGCCGCGGCACGACCACATGAATTCGGCCAGATCGCGCGACAGGTTACAGCGGCGGCGAGGTCAGGGGATGAGCGGGCGGTTTCGCTTATGCACGAAGGTGCCGCGTATCTTTTGCAAGCACTGGAAGCTATGGGCTGGACCCCGGCCATGCCATTATGCCTGACCGGGGGTATTGGCCCTCATTATGAGGCGTATCTGCCGGATCGTGCGCGTGGCGCAGTAACAGAGCCCAAAGGTGCGCCTATCGACGGGGCCATCGCGTTGGCCCGGGCTTTCCAAGTGGAGCATTCGGCATGAACGCAGCATCTTTTCTGGCTTCTGACGACTGGCTCGAGAACGGTGGCGGGCCGCGCTATGTCCGGCTGCGCCAGCGGCTGGAAGAAGGCATCGACGCTGGAGTCCTTCCCCCGAATTCCTCATTACCGCCCGAGCGCGAGATCGCCGAGATCACCGGCCTGTCCAGGGTCACCGTGCGCAAGGCCATTCAGGAACTGGTGAAACAGGGCGCAATCGTACAGCGGCAGGGTTCCGGGTCTTTCGTACGGAACGCCGCGCCGAAATTGGAACAATCGCTTTCGCATCTGACGTCTTTCAGTGAGGACATGCGCCTGCGCGGTATGGAATCAACCTCCAAGTGGTTGGAACGGGGCGTTTTTCTACCATCACCCGAGGAAACGGCGGTGCTCGGGCTGCCCGCGGACGGACAGGTGGCCCGCATTTGCCGCCTGCGAGAGGCTGGCGGGCGCCCCATGGCAGTCGAACGTGCCTCTTTGCCATTGGACATTCTGCCAAACCCGCTTGCCGTGCGCGACTCACTCTATGATCTTCTGGAAGAAAACGGCTGCCGACCTGTGCGCGCCATCCAGAAGATTTCCGCCGTTAATCTTGAGGCTGAAGATGCAGCTCTGCTTGGTGTTGCCGAAGGCGCGGCGGGGTTAAGCATCCAGCGGATTTCCCATCTGGAAGGCGGGCGCGTCGCCGAGTTCACAAAATCCAACTATCGCGGCGATGCCTATGACTTTGTGGCTGAGCTGCGACTTACTCCATGATCTGCGATTCTGATGGAAAGGCTGCCCCGATGACCCCGAAAACGACCCTGATGCGTCAGGAAATCGAAGAGATTCCTGTTGCCGTCGAGCGATTGCTTAGCAATGGCGGAGATGCCCTGAGCACAGCCGCGGACGTCGCCCGGAACGGAGGGCTGAAGTTCATGATTTCGGCGGCGCGCGGCTCTTCCGACCACGCCTGCACTTTTCTGAAATACGCAAGCGAATTGCTTCTTGGCTTGCCTATGGCATCCGTCGGCCCATCGGTCGCGTCAGTGTATGGCGCTGACCTGCATGTGGCCGGGGCGCTTTGCCTTTCTGTTTCACAATCAGGAAAAAGCCCGGATATCGTGCAGCTTACGAAAAATGCCCGAAAGGCCGGGGCCAGCACCGTAGCAATCACAAATGACCCATCTTCCCCCCTTGCACTGGCGGCTGAGGCGGCTTTGCCGCTGCACGCAGGCCCCGAGCTTAGTGTAGCAGCGACAAAAACCTTCGTGACCTCGCTGGTTGCCGGGCTTTGGCTACTGGCGGAACTGAAAGGCGACAAAGATCTTCTGGCTGCGCTGCGTGGCCTGCCAAAGCACCTTGATGCCGCCACACGGTGTGACTGGGGCAGAGCGGCGGCTGCCGTCACCCAAAGCTCGCTTTATACGCTCGGTCGCGGACCAAGCGTAGCGATCTCGAACGAGGCCGCGCTGAAATTCAAGGAAACCTGCCAGATCCATGCCGAAAGCTATTCCTCGGCCGAGGTGCTGCACGGCCCGGTCTCGATCGTGGAAGGCGGATTTCCGGTTATTGCCTTTGCCGCCAATGATCCGGCAGAGCCGCTGTTGGCCGAGGTTGCCGACACGCTCGCGGCCAAAGGGGCACAGGTATTTGCCACCAGCCCATTGGTCACAAAGGCCGAGGTGCTGCCTCATGTCCGCACGGATCATTGGCTAACGGACCCGGTGGCAGCTATCGTGTCCTTTTATTCAATGGTCGAGCAGGTCGCAGTACAGCGCGGGATCAACCCGGATGCGCCACGTCACCTGCGGAAAGTGACGGAAACGGTATGAGCGGCCAGGCGACCATCTACCACGGCGGGCTTGTTTATGACGGCACCAGTTTGCATGACGGTGCCGCGCTGCGGCTGGAGGCTGGCCGCATCACCGATATTGGCGTTGACGTGAAGACAAGCGCTGGCAAGCTTGTCGATCTGCAAGGCGATATTCTGGCCCCCGGCTATGTTGACCTGCAAGTGAATGGCGGTGGCGGAGTGATGTTCAACGCCGCCCCGTCTGTCGATACACTGGCACGCATCGCCAAGGCGCACCGGACGCTTGGGGCAACCTCGATCCTTCCCACCCTGATCACGGATACCGCAGCCAAGACCCGCGCCGCCATCGAAGCGGCCAAGGCGGCGGTAGCTGCGGGTATTGCGGGGATCGCTGGCCTGCATCTGGAAGGGCCGCACCTTTCGGTGGCTCGGAAAGGTGCCCATGATGCAGCCCTGATCCGCCCCATGGATGACGAGGACCTGACAACGCTTGTCGCGGCAGCACAAGCGCTACCCGCATTGATGCTGACGGTTGCGCCAGAAAACGTGTCAATTGCGCAGGTGAAAGCGCTGGTCTCAGCAGGTGCCGTTGTTTCGCTGGGCCACAGTGATGCGGATTATGATACCTGCCTGTCTTATGCCGAGGCCGGTGCGTCCTGTGCCACGCATCTGTTCAACGCCATGAGTCAACTGGGCAATCGATCTCCCGGGCTTGTCGGGGCGGTTCTGGCCGCGGGTCGATTAAACGCCGGGCTAATCGCCGACGGTATTCACGTTCACCCTGAAGCCATGCGCACAGCCTGGGCCGCCAAGCGGGGCCCAGGCCGGATATTTCTGGTCAGCGATGCGATGGCGCCGGCTGGCACGGACCAGCGCATGTTCGAACTGGAAGGCCGCCGCATTTCCCGCAAAGACGGGCGTTTGACACTGGCCGATGGTACTTTGGCAGGGGCTGATCTGGATTTGACCACAGCGCTGCGTGTTCTGACCACGCAAGCCGAAGTACCGCTGGAAGTCGCATTGGCATCCGCGACGCGTATACCCGCCGAAGTAATGGGATTATCCGACGCGGGGCGCTTAACCATAGGAAAACAATGCCCGCTGATCCGCATTGCCAGAGATCTGAGCAACGTAGACGTGCTGGTTTGAACCAGCGTCATAAGACCTGCGCTGACAAAACCCTGAGTTTCTGCAACCATTAGTCAATTCACTGAACGGGAACGGATTTCAGGTAAGCAGCAATGGCCAATCGGTCTTCATCGCTTAGTTTCGAGGTGTTCTCGATGACTTCGACCATTTCGCCACCAGCGCTGTCATAATCCGGTGTGAAACCGGATATCAGATATTCAGCGATGTCAGCCTCGGACCAGTCAAGCTGGGCGGTGGTCAAACCGGGGATGCGCCCCTTTCCATTCGGATTTGGCGCTCCGGTCAGCCAGAGACCCCGCTTCAACCCTCCCAGTCCGTTTCGTGGTGTATGGCATTCTGCGCAGTGCCCCAAAGCTTCCACCAAATACCGGCCTCGGATTTGCTGGTCGGTCAGATCACCTTCAACCACCCAGCCCGAGCCTGAAAACAGAAGTTTCCACAACCCCAGCCCGCGCCGGATATTGAAAGGGAACCCAATGTCATGCGGGATATTTGCCGCGTCAGACGCAGGCAGGGTGTTCAAAAACGCATGAAGCGCCGCAACATCCTCGACCGTCATCTTGGCATAAGACGTATAGGGGAAGGCCGGGTAATAATGCTGTCCCCTGGGGCCTTTTCCGTGTTTCAGGGCATTGGCCAGATCCAGCGCGGACCATGATCCAATTCCGGCGTCTGGATCACTGGAGATGTTTGGAGCTACAAACGTACCAAAATCCGTTTCGAACCGCCGCCCGCCTGCTAGAATAAGCTTTCCTTCCTCGCTGGCATCCGGGGCCGAGTGGCATGAGGCGCATCCTGCTGAATAGAAGACAGACGCCCCTCTGGTCACGTCGGGGGTCAGACCGGCCAACCGGGCTGGATCAACCCTTTGCGGCCGGGTCAACAGCAAACCGGCCAACCCGACCATAAGCATGACCAGAACGGCGAAAAGTAGAATGCGCCGCACTGATCAATTCTCCTTTAATTTTCCGGTGCTCTGTAAGCTTTGTGACAGGCAGAGCAGGCTCCGCCAAGCTGACCCATCGCCCCCTTCAGGGCTTCAACATCCTGACCTGCCGCAGCCTGCATCGCAACAGCGGCGTCGGCCAGTGCCTGCCCTTTGGCCCCAACATCTGCGAAGTTTTCCCAAATTGCAGGCAAGGCACGGGTAGACGGGTCTGACACATTATCCGATCCGGCTGGCCACATCGCAGACTGGTCGATCTGCGACACGACAACAATATTATTTGCAGCCCGTGTAGCCGCTTCGGCATCATATTCTGCCTCTCCCTTGGCCATGGCGCCCAGCGTTCCAAGGTTGAAAGCGTAAAGCTGCATAATCGAAGTCCGCGCTTTTACAGCCGGGTTTTCGCTATCCTGAGCAATTGAAGTTCCAACTACGGCCAAGGACAAAAGACCTGCCGCAAAGATCGAAGACTTCTTCATCATGGTGTGGCTCCCTGTTTAATGTGCCATATGATAGCTTGAACGATTTTTCTTGTAATTGTTTGTTATTCGGCCTCACTTGTTCATTTATGAACAACGACAACTGGGACGATATTCGATATGCCCTCGCCGTCAGCAAACACGGCTCGTTGAATGCGGCGGCGACAGCCCTGGGCGTTGCACATGCAACCGTCCTGCGCAGAGTTGCCGCTTTCGAACACCGATATGGCTGTGTTGTTTTTCGGAAAGACCCGTCAGGGTATTCGGTTCTTCCCGAAGCCAGAACAATTCTGTCCGCAATGGAAAGCGTTGAAGAGGCCGTGCTTTCGGTCGAACGCGCCGTTGTGGGCGCAAATCGTTCGCCTACGGGTCATGTGCGTATCGCGTCCACGGACAGCCTTTGCCAGTTTATCCTGCCACGGATACTAAACTCAATTTCCACCCTCTATCCCAGCCTCGAACTGACGATCCTCAGCGGTAACAGCCACCATGACCTGACGAGGTTAACTGCGGATATCGTTGTCCGCCCTTCGGTTCAACTAGGTGAAGGGTTGAGCGGAGAGCGCGCAGGAACGTTGCGCTTCGGGGTTTATAGTGACGGTACCCATAACCAAAAATGGATGCGGCTTGATGGGGCCCTCAGCCGTTCACTTCCGGCGAAATGGTTGGCTGAACATGTGCGTGCCAATGAAATGACGAACGGAGCAGACAGTTTTCTGGTGCTTCAGCAGATGGTTGCATCCGGTGTGGGGAGGGCTTTCTTACCTGCGTTTATTGGCGACGCTGATCCCCGGCTTCACAGGTTGAACGACATTGATCCCGGGATCGAGGTTCCGCTTTGGGTCGCGACACTTGAGGAAATCGCACACACACCAAGGTTTGCGGTCGTGCAACGGGCTTTGGTTGAACACCTGCCGCACGCACTGGCTGGATGACGTCACAATTTTAGCGTCTTGGTAGGTCGCTTTGCGTTGAAATCTCCGGCAAGTCGTGGCGGTTGCCCTATACCTGCAACTGGACGTCCTGCGCCGCGATGCTCAGGTTTTCACCGCCGCTCCAGGTAGTTCTTTCCGGATCTGTTTCGCCAAGACCTGTCAAGGGTACTTTGGGATGGGCCAGATATGCGACTCGTTGCTGCGAACGTTCCAACGCAGGTGGTGAAAAGCCCCAGATGGAATGTGCCGTCCGCGCCATTCATCATTTACAAATAAAAACATTCATCTTAATGATTATGTATGAGCAGAGACCCAAATTTCTCCCGGCGCACCTTCCTGTCCCAAGGCTCATGTCTGGCGGCACTCTGCCTGCGACCCAGCTTTGCGATTGCGGAAATGACACTTGGTCAATCGGCAAGGATTTCAACTTTGTCGGATGGCTACTTGTCATTGCCACCCGAAATGGTCTTTGGGGCAATGCCCGAGGCAGAGCTGACAGAACTTCTGAACCGCCATCAAACAGATCTGACCAGATACGAGCCCGAGTGCAACATTGTGCTCTACCGCGATGACCAGAATACCGTACTGTTCGACGTTGGGGCCGGGCCGGATTTCATGCAAACCGCTGGCAAACTTCCCGAAACTCTGGACGCCGTCGGGTTGTCTCCGGATGAGGTCACGCAGGTGATATTCACCCATGCTCATCCGGATCACATCTGGGGTGTGCTGGACGACTTCGGAGATCCCCTCTTTCCCAACGCCAGATATCATTTTGGCCGCAAGGAATGGGACTATTGGTGGAATCCCGAAACCGTTGACACGATAGGAGCCGACCGCACGGCATTCGCGGTGGGCGCAAAGCGGCGCATGGAAGCCATCGAAGACATGGTTGCGTTCTTTGATGACGGGCAGGAAATCCTTCCCGGTATCGCAGCACGCGCTAGTTTCGGGCACACGCCCGGACATATGGCCTTCGAAATTCGCAAAGGCGGTGACGCGGTGATGGTCGTGGGCGATGCGCTCGGCAATCCACACGTCGCGTTCGAGCGTCCAGACTGGCTGAGCGGTACGGATCAGGACCCTGACGCCGCGGCAAGTGCCCGGAAATCGCTGCTGGATCAGATTTCTCATGCCCAAATGAAGGTTATTGGATTCCATTTGCCAAATGGCGGAATTGGCCGTGTCGAAAAGGCCGGTTCGACCTATCGATTTATTGGAGAGCCTGCATGATGCGCGCTTTGTTGATTGCCTGTACCCTGGCTACGCAAACCTGGGCCAGCGAGGATATTGCAGACCAGTACCCGCAGAGCTTTCTTTACTCGAAACCCGTTGAATTTATTCCTGGCGTTTATTCCGCAATCGGCGCAACCGCACCCCCGACTTATGAGAATTCAGGCCACAACAATAACCTCAGCTTCGTCGTGACCGGAGAGGGTGTTGTCGTCATCAACGGTGGCGCGGCCTATGTGCTTGCCGAAGCGCTTCACAAGGAAATTCAAGCGATCACGGATCAGCCTGTGAAGCTTGTCTTTAACGAAAACGGTCAGGGGCACGCCATGCTGGGGAACGCCTACTGGTCGGAACTTGGGGTGCCCATCGTCGCTCATTCAGATGCGGCGGCTGAATTCGAAGAATATGGACCGCAAATCCTTGCAGGGATGCAAGCATATAACAAGGACAAGGCAGAAGGAACGTTTTTAGCCGGTCCGACCGAAACGTTTGACGATGAATACGTCGTCGAACTCGGCGATTTTCGTATCGAAGCCAAACATCTTGGACCTGCGCACAGTCCCGGCGACATTTCGATCTGGTTGCCCAATCAAAGCCTTGTCATCGCTGGTGACATGGCATTTCACGAACGTATGCTGCCGATCTTTCAGGACACCTACACCGCAGATTGGCTTGAGACCTGGGACAACGAGTTCGAAGCACTGAAAGCCACATATGTGATCCCCGGGCACGGTCATCCTACGAACATGGATCAGGTGCGCCGGTATACACGCGACTATCTGATCTACCTGCGCACAAAGATACAGGAACATATGGATGCTGGCGGCGATCTGGCCGAGGCCTATTACGTCGACCAATCCCCTTACGCCCATTTGGACACGTTCGAAGAACTGGCTACAAAAAACGCCGGTCGTGTCTACGAACAGATGGAATTCGAATAAGTCAGGACCGCCGAAGAACGGGCATTCGCATCATCATCCGATGGGTGGCAACGGCCCCGACCCACATCGAGAAGACGGCAAGCCACGCAGTCAGCGACAAGGCTGATCCCCCGGACAATCCGGCGCCAACGGCGCAGCCACCCGCCAACATTGCACCAAAGCCCATCAAGACAGCCCCGACAAGGTAACGCTCCATCGGAGTATCCGGACCGAACTGTTCGATCTTCCACTCACCGGAAAGAACGGCAGAAAAAGCGGCGCCAATTGCAACGCCCGGAACCAGACCAATGCCAAAGGACAGCGCAACGTTCCGCTCGGCCACCAGCGCCATCAATGTATCCGTTGCCGGGCCGGTGAACGTGACCGAAGACACCGGCACGACTTCGAAGGAGGCTTGCGCAATCGCAAATGTCATCAACCAGCCAAGCGCCACGGCGAAACCAACTCCGGCTGCCGTGACAATCCTTGTCATTGTCACCTGCTGGCGCATTGCAAAGGCAACGGCCAGAACAAATGTCCCTGCGGCAAATACTGTGTATACAATAGGCGAAAACCCAAGCAGTGCCGAAAGGTCGCGCGCATTGCCACCTGTGATCGTCCAAAGACCGGACAGCGCCTCGCGCGCGGGGCTGAGCACACCTGTGTAAGCCGCTTGCGCGACCAACGTCAGAACCAACCCCGTCACCATTGCACGCAGATTGCCGCATGAGGCCAACACCAACAGGCGCGACGCGCATCCGCGCGCCAAAATCATTCCGACGCCAAACATCAGACCACCGATCACCGCACCGCTCAGGCTGCCTGTTGACGCAATCGAACGCGCCCCGGACAAATCCAGCCATTCAATCGAAACGAACCCCTGAACCAAGGTCAGTGCCGACGTGAATGCGATCAGCCAGACGGCGAGACGGGGCCCAAGTTCGCCCTCGGCGACTTCAACAGTGGATGCCCGCAAGCAGAAATGAGATTTCTGAGCGGTAACTCCGAACAGGATGCCAACAAGCAAACCGGCAACGGCCAATGTGCCCGAATCTCCCAGCAGATCGATGAGGCGTTCCATAGACAAAAACTCTCACCTTTTTACGTGCCCGTCTTTGCCTTTCGTCAAGTTCTCACTGTGCAGCCATTGGCTTGCGCGCAAGCTGACACTGTGTCCACAACGCACCCAATGCCTCGACCAACCGGGTCACATCTTCTGACGAATGTACAGGCGACGGTGTGATCCGAAGACGTTCGGTGCCTTTCGGAACAGTGGGATAGTTTATCGGCTGGATATAAATTCCATAGTCGCGCATCAGAACATCCGAGATGAAGCGGCACTTGACCGGGTCACCGACCATGACCGGAATAATATGGCTTGGGTTGGGCGTGTGCGGAATGCCTAAAGCGTCCAGCCTGCCTCGAACCTCGCTTACGCGTTGCTGATGCAGACACCGTTCCGCATTGCTTTGCTTGAGGTGCCGAACGGATGCTGCGGCGCCGGCGGCGACGGCCGGGGGCAACGCGGTGGTAAAGATAAACCCGCTGGCAAAGGAACGAACAAAGTCGACAAGTTCCTTTGACGCCGCGATGTATCCACCAACCACGCCGAACGCTTTGCCCAACGTGCCTTCGATGACTGTCAGGCGATCCATCAACCCTTCGCGTTCGGCAATGCCGCCACCGCGCGGGCCGTAAAGCCCTACTGCATGAACCTCGTCCAGATAGGTCATCGCGCCGTACCGATCCGCCAGATCGCAGATTTCCTTGATGGGAGCGATATCGCCATCCATCGAATACACACTTTCAAACGCGATCAGTTTTGGCGCGTTGAACGGCAGGTCCATGAGATGTCGTTCAAGGTCCTTCAAATCGTTATGCTTCCAGACCCGCTTTGCGCAACGACTGTGGCGGATACCCTCAATCATCGACGCGTGGTTCAATTCGTCGGACAGAACCGTGATACCGGGAATTCGCGAGGCCAGAGTTCCCAATGCAGCCCAATTTGAAACATACCCGGACGTAAAAAGCAGCGCTGCTTCCTTGCCATGCAGATCTGCAAGCTCGTGCTCAAGCAGAACATGTTCATGGGTGGTCCCCGAAATATTCCGGGTCCCGCCAGCCCCTGCGCCACAGCCATCAATCGCCCGGTGCATGGCTGCCAGAACCTTTGGATGCTGACCCATTCCCAGATAATCGTTCGAGCACCAGACGGTAACTTTCTCAGGTCCGTTTTCTGCATGGTTGTGTGCAGTTGGAAAGGCGCCGCAATGGCGCTCAAGCTCAGCGAAGACCCGGTAGTTTCCTTCGTCCTGCAATTGCCTCAACTGGTCACGAAAATACTCTTGGTAGTTCATTTCAGTTTCCAACGGCTTCTTCGACGATACCGGCCAACAGGGCTTCGACTTTCTCCATCGGTCCGTCAGGATAGCTTCGGTAACCCACTTTGACACCGCCTTCGTCCTCGGCCACAAAGATCCCGTAGGGGCAATAGCCGATATTCATCGGGTCGGCCTCCATCATCTCGCGCGAGAGCTTTGCGGAACAGAAGATAAATATTTCAGCGGCTGTGAAAATCTGCTTGTCGCTGCCGACATCCGCCCCCGTCCGGTTCAGCATGTCGCCAACATGGCTCACATAATCGATAACCAGCCCCTGCCCAACAATTGCTGATTCAACGGCAAAGGTTGCATCATCAAAGCTACCGTCAAAGGGAACCGCAATGACTTCCTCAGCAAAAGCCAAGTTTGCCAATACAACTGAAAATGCGGCTGATGCGATAAAGTGTTTCATGATGATGTTCCTCCTACTGAACCACATTTCTTCGGATTTAATCACCAAGGCTTTGACCGGTGTCAAAGCCTTAGCGTTTTTTAGCCGAACATGTCCGATGTGATACCAGCATACCAACCCAGCGACTCTTGGTAGGTTGCTTTTCTCAGGTCGGAATCTTCGCCGGTCTGGCTGATAAAGCCATCCACCTTGGCAATCTTTTCAGGCGTCGCCTCATAAGTCGCACCGACCTTGACCCCGTCATCCGTATCAATGAGCGACCAGCACGTGTTCGAGAACTTGGCCGGGAAGATCTTTGATCCGGTCAATGCGCCGCGAACGGCATTGGCACAGACTTTCGCCTGGCTGTTGGCCGAAAAACCGGATTTCGGCATGTCGCCTTGCTGGCTGGCATCACCAAGAACATAGATGTCAGGGTCAGCTTTCGATGACATGTCCGCCGCGTTCACCGGTGCCCAGTTGCCATCGGTTACACCGGCCATTTCCGCAATACGCCCGGCTTTCATGGCCGGGATCACGTTGCAGACGTCGACCTTGGTTTCTTCACCGTCGATGGTCACTGTCATGGCATCCGGATTGACCGAGACATTGCCGCCGCCGAAATCCTCTCCGATCCAGTCGATCATGCCTTCGTAGTGGTCGGCCCACCCCTCCTGGAACAAAGACATCTTGGAGAATTTGGCTTTCGGATCAGCAATGATGATTTTCGCTGTCGGATTGTTCGCCTTCAGCACATGCGCAACCATCGAAACCCGCTCATAAGGTCCGGGCGGGCAACGGAACGGGTTCGGCGGTGCGACCATCGCAAAGGTTCCGCCTTCGGGCATCGCCAGAACCTGCGCCTTCAACAGCTCGGTTTGAGAGCCCGCCTTATACGCATGCGGCATCTTGTTCTGTGCAATTACATCCCACCCCTCGACCGCGCCGTCGACAAAGTCGATACCCGGGCTCAGGATCAATTTGTCATAAGGAATGGATCCGCCACCTGCCAATGAGACAGTTTTGGAGTCGCGGTCGACGCCCACGGCCCAATCGTGAACAACGTTGATACCGTATTTTGCAGCAAGCGTGCCATAGCTGTGCGCAATGTCCGAAAGCTCTTGAAACCCGCCCAGATACAGGTTCGAGAAAAAACAGGTGTAATATGTTCTGGACGGCTCGATCAGGGTGACTTCAATCTCACCCTTGCTGTCTTTGGCGATATAGCGGGCCGCGGTTGCGCCGCCTGCCCCGCCCCCGACCACCACGACACGGGGCTTGCCCTGCGCCAGCACCATCGGGGCCGACAGCCCGGCGGCAAGTACCCCTGCGGTTCCCAGAAATGTCCGTCTGTTGAGTGTCATCGCGTTTCCTCCCCTTAGGCATTGTCACTGTGGATTGTTGAAGTAAGCGGCCAGTGCCGCGATCTCATCGTTGCTCAGGCGGCCCGCGATCATTTGCATGACGGGATGGGGCCGCTGCTTGTCCTTGTAGGCGTGCATGGCGACAACAAAATCCTGGTCGGGCCAGTAAACGATCGAAGGAATCCCATCATCGCCACCCTCTATCTGGTGGCACGTCGTGCATTCGCTGCTCAGGTATTCGCCATATTCGGGATCACCTTGTATCGCGAGGATTTCGGGATTGACGGAATGGTCCGTTCCCTTTGCGGTTGGGTCGGCTTCGGGGATGTCTTGCGGGTTGTCGGAAAACACACGCAAGTAGGCAATTACATTGGCCCGGTCTTCCGCGTTCTCGAGCCCGCGAAAGCTCATTCTGGTGCCGGATGCGAAGGCGCGGGGGTTTTCAATGTAAGCCGACAATGTATCGGCGTGCCATTCCAGCCCCGAAGTACCCGCACGGATCAGGCTTTTGGAATAGTTGAACTCCTCAAGCCCGGCAGCCCGGCGGCCAAATACACCATTCAGGTGCGGACCGATCCTGTTTTCAGCGCCCGCGCCGACCTGATGACATCCTTCGCACTGGGCAAACACAAGCTTGCCAGCTGCTGCATCGCCCAAATCCTCGGTCGCGGCAGCAGCTGTTGCCAGAATACTCGCAGCAAATATGACACCTGTTGCCCCCCGCCACCGCATGATCAGCTGCCGAAAGATTTCAGGTAAACGATGACCGCGTCGATATCATCCTGTTTCTTGAGCCCGGCAAAGGACATACGTGTCCCCTTCATGTAGGCTTTAGGCTTAGCCAGAAACGCGGCCATCTCTTCATCCGTCCAGATCAAGCCATCCTCGGCGGCAGCTTTCATGGCCTTGGAGTACTTAAAGCCTTCGACGGCGGCCGCATTGGCGCCGACAACGCCGTTCAATGCCGGACCCGTGCGATGCTTGGCCCCTTCGCCGACCTGATGGCATGACTTGCACTTCTTGAAAACTTTTTCGCCATTTTCGATCATTTCGGGATCAAGTGCCGCTGTGTCTTCAGCGGTTTCTTCGACCTCGACGGATGCTTCCTCTGAAACAGATGCCGGCTCCGCGCTGTCAGCCCCGGCTTCGTCAGGTGTTACATCCAGAACGGCGGCGCGCATGGTGATTTCCACACCTTCTTTGCAATCCGTCATGCATGGCTCATCCGTCCAGAAATGCGCCTCGGCTGTTTCGCGGTCATCCACGATGAAACCCCCGGCATTCGGCATTTCCACTTCAAGGAAATTTTCGTGTGACAGCGTGAACTCATCATCAACGATGTCATTGGAATACAGGATATAGGCGACAATCGCGTAAACGTCGTCAGGCTCCAGCGATTGTGCGTCTCCAAACGGCATCGAACGGTTCACATAGTCCCATACCGTCGAAAGGTGCGGCCAGTAGGAGCCCACTGTTTTCAGCGGGTCCTTATCTGCAAGCGTGCCCTCGCCGCCCGCCAGTTTCGGCCAGTTGTCCACACCTTCAGCAAAATCGCCATGACAGATCGCGCACCGTTCGGCAAAGACCTCTTCGCCGGTGAACACGTCGCCGGAACCTTCGGGCAATCCGGTTCCGTCAGGTGCAATGTCGTGGTTCCATGCCGCGATTTCTTCGGGCAACGCAGGGCGCCCAAGCCCTAGCTTGTCTGCATGGGCCGGAACCGCTACGCACAACCCAAGGGCCGAGGCGGCCAATAGCTTACGATACTTCGACATTTTCCGCCTCTCCATTTTCCTTGATCCACCAGGTCTGGATACAATTGTTGTGGTAGATCGAGTTCTCGCCTCGCACATCCCGCAGCTGAGCTTTGCTGGGTTGGACGTAACCGGTCGAATCCTTGGCGCGGGCCTGCAACAGCATCTCTGAACCGTCCCAGTTATGGTCCAGATAAAACCGGGTCAGCGCCTTGTCTGTTCCGGGCGCCGCCAGACGGGCCGGAACCCAGTTCTTGCCACCATCCACCGACACGTCGACGCCGGTAATCGAGCCCCGCCCGGACCAGGCCAACCCGGTGATCACCAACGGCCCGGGGCCATGGGTTATCGGCGCTTGCGGGCTGGGCGATGTGACGACCGATTTGGCGTCCATGACCCATGTCCACTTGCGTGATGTTCCGTCTTCGAGAGTATCCGTATACTTGGATGTCTCTTCGCGGCTTTCGATAGCCATCTCGGTGACCTCGACCCGGCGCAACCACTTGACCCACATGTTGCCTTCCCAGCCGGGAACGACAAGACGAACGGGATATCCGTGCTCCTTGCGCAAAGCCTCACCATTGGCCTTGAACGCAACAAGTACGTCATCCATTGCCTTTTCCAGTGGGATCGAGCGACCATTCGAGGAAGCATCGGCGCCTTCTACGTAAACCCATTTGCCTTCGGGCTTTACCCCGGCCTCTTCCAGCAGAGTGCGCAGCGGAACACCGGAATATTCCATGTTGTGGATCATTCCGTGCGTGAACTGCGCGCCGTTGAGCTGCGCACCGGCCCATTCCATACCCGTATTGGCAGCGCATTCGCAGAAATAGATACGGTTCTCGCGCGGGAAACGTTCCAGATCTTCATATGTGAAAATCAGCGGAGTTTCGACCAGACCGTTGATCATCAGACGGTAGTCCGCCTTGCTCAGTTCGATCGCACCCGAATGGTGCCGCTCGAATGCGCATCCCTGCGGGGTGATCGTGCCGTCCAGCGCGTGGATCGGCGTGAAATTGATCGAACTGATTGTGTCTGCGGTCAACCACTCGACGTTGCGCCGTACGACATCACTCTCGAATTGGATTGGCAGGCCGTAGGGGGTTGCATCTACACCTTCGCCCGTTGCCTGTGCCCATTCCTGAACCTGAGTGATCAGCGGGTCAGGGCCTGCGGCGCGCGCCGCTGAGGCACCGACCGCACCTACGCCAACCGCGGCAGCACCGCTTAGAAACTGGCGACGCGATGGGGCTTTTGCCCTTGGATTCTCGCTCATTTTGTTTGCCTCCGTCATTCGATCAGCAAATCTTGTATTCAATGTTTGACATTCGGTTCGCGCTGTCAGGCTCCGATCACCTCGACCGATGTATTCGGCTCGACGGTGACGGTGCCCTGATTACGAATGTGGTTTTCGACGACATCCCAGATGGGCGGGCCTTCGGTGCCCTCGTTGACGCTGGCCCAACCGGCCACAACATAGGATTTCTCCGGATCAATCGCCTCACCCGTCTTGAGCAGGGTCATGTCGCTGATCCGCTGCCCTTGCGGTTTGGTAACATCGATACGGTACCCAAGGCCGCCGACACGCACCATGTCGCCACCCTGCTGGTAATAGGGATCGGGGTTGAACAGGTTGTCGCCAACATCCTCGAGGATCACGTGAATGAATTCACCCGTCATTTCCGTACGATACGCATTCGGATAGGACATCGAAGTGACGTTCCAGATATCCTCACGCGTGATCTCCTGACCGGGCAGGATCGACGGACCCCAGCGCACACCCGGCGACATGGCAATGTCTGCCTCGCGCTCGCTGATCAGTGCATCGCAGATCAGATCGTCCCACGTGCCATTGAAGTTTCCGCGCCGATAAAGCAGCGAGTCCGTCTTGCCGATCACTTCGCTTAGTGCCGCATCATATGGTGCACGCTGTTCGTTGATCAGGGCCGTGAGTGCCGGATCAGGTGCGATGACGTCTGAAAAGATCGGGATCAGCTTGTGCTTCAGCCCCATCATCTGGCCATCCCGCACGTCCAGATCAACGCGGCTGACGAATTTGCCATTCGAGCCGGACGCGATAATATGCGTCTTTTCGACCAGAACCGGTTCAGGCAAAGCGTCATGGGTGTGACCGCTCAGGATTACGTCAATCCCTTGAACACGGCTCGCCATTTTTTTGTCCACGTCAAAGCCGTTATGGCTGAGGACGACGACCACATCGGCACCTGCGTCGCGCACCTCGTCCACCATGGCCTGCATGTTCTCATCCCGGATCCCGAACGAGTACTCCGGGAACATCCAACTGGGGTTGGCAATTGGCATATAGGGGAAAGCCTGTCCGATGACGGCAACCTTGGCCCCGCCGCGTTCGAAGAACTTGTAGGGCTTGAAAAGCTCCGCAGGTTCATCCCATTCCGCGTCAAAGATATTCTGACCCAGCGCCGCAAAAGGCATACCCTCAACGATCTCGTTGACCCGCTCGCTGCCCAACGTGAACTCCCAATGGAATGTCATCGCATCGGGCTTGAGTGCATTCATCACGTTGACCATGTCCTGACCCGCTGTCTGATAGCAGGTATACGAGCCATGCCAGGTGTCGCCCCCATCCAGCAACAACGCATCTGGCCGGTCGGCACGGATGGCGTTGATAACGGTCGAGACCCGGTCAAGCCCTCCGACGCGGCCATAGGTCTTCGCCAATGCAGCAAAGTCATTGTAAGTCAGCGCATAGGCGGACGGGCTGCCATCTTCGATCCCGTAAGCCTTGCGAAATGCGGCCCCCGTCACATGCGGCATTTGCCCGCGCGCGTCTCCGATGCCCAGGTTGACCTCGGGCTCGCGGAAGTAAATCGGTTTGAGCTGCGCGTGGATATCCGTGATATGAATCAGGCTGATATTTCCGAAGGTCTCAAATTCCAGCAACTGGTCCTGGGTCAGGCTTTGCTGGGCCGCCAGCCTTGCCCAGTTCCCGAAACCGGATGCCCCGTACAGCGCTGAGGCCGCCATGGAGACCTGTAGAAAATCACGTCGCGATATCATCTGTTGGCTTTCTTATTTCACATATAAATGTGTGAATGTGGCAGAAATGAAAAACCCGCGCCCGGAAATCCTGGCGCGGGTTCTTTGTTACTGACGCACGGCCGGCGTTTCGACCGAAAGGCCGTTGCCGCGCGACGCTACATAAAGCTCCAGTGCCCGGAATTCGTCGGAACCTTCGGCAAAGGTTTCAGCGCGTGTATCACGAATACAGCCGCGGAAGCGGTTGTGACGCGAGATCAGCTTGGCCTGCTTCAGACGATAAGTCGGGAAACCGTTGATCATCCCCTGGCTCAGATGGTCGGCCCGGATCATGTTGCCCCAATTGTCTTCGTGACAGTTGGCGCAGCTCAACTCCAGCTGACCATATCGGGTGTAGTACATTTCCTTGCCCTGCTCCCAATATGGAGCAGCATCGCCGTCAATGGCGACATTCATGGGCAGCCCTCGTGACTGAAAGGCAATCAGCGCGACCATGCCCTGCATATCGGCACCAGACCATTTCCACGCATCTGCTTCCATGCGTTCCGTACGGCACTTGTTGATAAGATCTTCCATCACAACCAGCTTGCCGGTTTCCGCATCGACCTTCGGCATGGACGCTTGCAGCCCTTTGAAGCTTTCCACATCATCGTGGCACGAAGAGCAACTTTTGCCAGCGGCGCCATCGACAGCCTCATAAAGATCAGCGGCCTGGTCGACAAAGATCATAGCCGGGTTGTCGAAATCGTCGATCTGCAACGCCTGCGTTTCATCGGTCCTGAAATGCCACCCCGAGTAGATCGTATCGAAGTTCTCGACATGGGCCGGGGCCTCGGTCACCGAAACCATTTCCAGTTCTTCGTTGATCACCAGCTTGTCTTCGTCAGGTCCAGCTGCCACTGAAACCGGGAAAGCCAGAACTGCCGCGATCGCCGTGAGTGCTTTTTTATTCATTGCGTTCCTCCCTTGGGTGATCAGCGCAGGTTTTAACCACCGGCGCTGATCTGCCGTTACGGTCGAGCCGTCAGGCGATCTCGATCGGTTTTTTTGTGTCGTAAACGGACCCGTCATCGTCATACCACGTGAAAACGAATTCCCCGGCTTCAGGCACGGTTGCATCGAACTGAAAATACGGGTTTGTCGAAATCGCCGGCTCCATCGTCACGTCTATCACCAGTTCTCCGTTAAACTCGCAGGTGAACCGATTGATGATCGAACGCGGTATGACGTTGCCTTCCTTATCCTTACGCTGGCCACTTTCCATATTGTGGCTGATCAGCGTTTTGATCGTGATTGCTTCGCCAGCAGCGGCTGTTTTTGGAACCTTGACGCGGGGTTTTACACCGGATGCCATTGGTTGTTCTCCTGTTCTTCAGGGCGCGTGGCGATCAGCCGCCGCAGCCGCCAATTGTCACTTTTACGGTTGCCGAAGCTTTGGCAAAGCTACCATCAGCCATTTTGGCCACAGCAATGACATCTTGCGTTCCTGCAAGACGAATGCGGGTCGAAGCCGCCTGCGCAGCAGCCAGCGGGCCAAAGTTGAACGTGGCAACGCCGGGCTCGGGGTTTCCAGCCGCTACGATCAGAATTGCTGCCGCACCCGGCGCGCTGACTTCGATCGGAACGGTATTTCCGTTCTCGGCAATTTCCGGCGCCGTCAGCGTCACACCGCCGTCGGCCATGTCTGCACCGCCAGTAAACGCGGCTATCGCGTCTTCCGCAGCCGCATTTGCGCGGAACGGCATCAGGGTCAGGACCGCAGCGCCCAGACCAAGAGCCAGAGTCTCGCGACGAGAAAATTCCATTTTCAATCTCCTTTGGATCCTCACGAATTCACGCCTGAAAGCGTGATTATTGTTCTTTAAGAGTTGCCAGGAACGCGACGACGTCCTCAATTTCCTGTGCAGTCAGGATTGACGTCAAAGGCCCTGATGGGGCTTTGCCCGTATAGGCGTCGCCCGGGCGGATATAGCCGTCATCCTTGTAGAAAGCCGGCATGACCGTTCCGTCAAACGTCATCTTGGCATTTGCGACCAGTCCTCGAAGCTCCGCCTCGGACCACCGATCCCCGGCCCCATCCAACAGCGGACCGACTTCGCCATGGAACGGAATATCCGCCAAAGCCGTGACCTGATGACAGGCCACACAGTTGCCCTTGGATTTCTCGCCCACGATGACCGCACCGTTTGCCGCATCGCCGGCGACGCCGGTCAATGAAGCCTCGATCGCACCATAATCGTCGAACTGTACGTCTTTTGGTCCTGTTTCTGCCGCGATGGCGGCACTGCCTGTTATGATACAAGCCAAAGTCAAGTGTCTCAGCTTCATGATCCCTCCCATTTGCTACCGCGCCGATGGCGCTTTGCGACCCAAAGCCTCTGTGTACCGTAGTCGACGGGCAGGGTTCATCGCAACATTAAATTCATCTTAATGAATTTTTTTATTTATATTGCAACACGTCAATCTTGCGAAACATTGTTTCTCTCTTGAATGCGGCGCGCGTGATACCGTTGAAAATCTTCCCCGTTATCAAGCTCGTACCGTTTTTCATTGACCCAGGTAAAAAGATCGAGGGTCGTTCCCTTCGAGAACGCCCCGGGCATGACCGCAACGGCCGCTTCGATTGCTGTGGCATCCTCTGACACGTCCTCCGGTAAGAAAACCAATGTAGGGGTGAACAGAATCCCCCATTTGCGCATTAGTGATCTTTGCTCGGCTTCTTCTCCGTCAAAATCGGTGGCCATCGTACTTCCGTGTAAGTCCAGCTGAACGACAAAGAAGTTCTCCTCGATATACGCAGACAGGTCGGGTTGCGGGAAAACCTCTTCATGCATCTTTTTGCAGTAGATGCAGCCCTGTTGTTCAATGAACAGAACCAGCCGCTTGCCTTCCCCCCTCGCTTCTTCAAGGTCTTCACGAAGGTCTTTGAACGTGTCTCGCATCCACGGCGTTTTATGCAGACCGTCATCCCCCAGTTCAGTTGCGTAAACCGCCCCAGCAAACAGCCCTGCAATCAAGAACAATACTATCCGTTTCATGGTGTTCTCCCGAATTAGCCAATGGCCGCCAGCCAAGGCATGTGATCCAGCATCCATTGTGCGATTAGATTTATGGAATTGGTCGCGATCAGGATGCCAAAAAGAATCAGCAAGACACCCATCGCCTTTTCAATCATTCCCAGATGTTTCCGGAAACGTGCCATCCATTGCATGAAGGGCCGAACCAGAAAGGCTGCCAGAACAAACGGCGCTGTCATGCCAACCCCATAGACGAACAAAAGCACGGCACCGCGCCAGGCGGTCTCGGTTCCAGCCGCCGTGAACAGGATCGCCGCCAAAACCGGCCCGACGCAAGGCGTCCAGCCAAAGGCAAAAGCCAGCCCCAGAACATATGCCCCGATCACGCTTACATTTCTCGTCTCACCGATGTCTGCGCGAAACTGCCGATACAGGAAGCCGATACGGAAAAGACCCAGAAAATGCAGGCCCATCGCGATGATGATGAGCGCAGCGATCCATCGCAGAATGTCGAAATACGCACGAACCAGCTGACCGAAGATCGACGCCGTGGCCCCAAGCGCCATGAAGACCGTGATGATCCCGGCGGCAAAAGCTATCGCTGACAGGGTCGCCCGGCGGCGAACATCCGGGGTGATCGTCGAACCGGCCGAAATCTGCTCCATCCCGACGCCCGCCAGATAGCTGAGGTAGAACGGGACAATGGGCAGAATGCAGGGGGACAGGAAAGACAAAAACCCCGCGATCAGAGCCCCTGCAACCGTGATGTCGAGCATGGTCAAATCCGTCCTGACAGGTTACTATTCACACATTCAAAATAGTAAAGATGTGTCACCCAGGTCAATCGGAGCTTTTGATGCGCCACGTGTTGCAGACATTATTCGTAGTCACACTGCTGGCCTGGCCTGCTGCGTCGCGGGCCGAAATGGTATTGCTGATGGCCGAAGAAGACGGGTGCATGTGGTGCGCCCGCTGGGACGCCGAAATATCCGGGATCTACCCGCTGACAGCCGAAGGTAAAGCTGCCCCATTGCAACGAACGGATATCCACGCAACCACGCCCGAAGGGATTACCCTGGATCGGCCCCTTTTCTATACGCCGACCTTTGTATTGCTGGAGGACGGTCAAGAAATCGGCCGGATCGAAGGTTATCCTGGCGAAGACTTTTTCTGGGGGCTATTGGGTGTTTTACTACGCGACGCCGGAGTTAAGATCGAGAGCTCTGGTTAAATCCTCGGGATTTACATATACTGTTTTGAATACGTGAAGCCACGAAAGCGAGATGATCTTGTTGGACAAACCGTCGAAACTGCCCGTGTTCACCAAGGACATGTGCAACGAGGACTTGGACAGGATGATGGATAACGCCCAGACGGCGTCCAATTTCCTCAAGGCGATCAGCCATGAGGGGCGGCTGATGATTCTGTGCTATTTGTCATCTGGAGAAAAATCCGTCACGCAGATGGAGGAAATGCTGTCGGCCAGGCAGGCTGCCGTTTCCCAACAATTGTCCCGCTTGCGCTTTGAAGGGCTGGTCAAGACACGGCGCGAAGGCAAAACGATCTATTACAGATTGGCGGACGACCGGTCGACTCAGATCCTGGAAGTCGTCTACAATCTTTTCTGTCGGGACAAGTAGAAGCCCGAAAGAAACACCGCCAGCTTTGGGAGGAGACTGGCCATGTTCGAACTTCTGGGAGACGCCAATACAGTTGCGCTGATCGGTCTGGTCGGCGGCATTGTACTTGGTCTTGCTGCGCGCATCGGGCGGTTCTGTACCTTGGGTGCAATAGAAGATTATCTTTATGCAAATGACGACCGGCGCCTGCGTATGTGGGCCGTTGCGATTGGTGTTGCGATTGTCGGCAGCCATCTGGGAATGGCGTTGGGTGGGATTGACCCGCTCGGCACGACCTATATTGCGCAGACATGGAATCCGATCGGATCGGTTATTGGCGGATTGATGTTCGGATATGGCATGGCCATCAGCGGAAACTGCGGCTATGGCGCGCTTGCACGCCTTGGCGGCGGCGATCTTCGGTCATTCGTCATTGTCCTGATCGTGGGCCTTTCCGCATATGTGGTCATGTCCGGTCCTCTGGCCTATGTCAGGATCTGGCTTTTTCCCGAAGCCATGGATCTCGGTAACCCACAAAGCGTCAGCTACCTAGCCGAACGGCTGACGTCGATACCGGCATGGGTTACAGGAACGCTTGTCGGCTCGGCCATAGTAGTGTTTGCCCTGACAAATGACCGTTTTCGTAAATCACCTGCGCAGGTTTTTTGGGGTGCGGCGGTCGGATTGGCAGTCGTTTCAGGCTGGCTTGGCACCAATTGGGTAGCCACACACGGGTTTGACGGTGAGACCTTGCAAACACACACGTTTGCCGCGCCTTTGGGTGATACCGTGTTCTATCTCATGACCGCCTCAGGCAACACGCTCTCGTTTGCGGTCGGTTCGGTTTCAGGGGTTCTGATTGGGGCTTTCCTCGGATCATGGTCAAAAGGTCATTTCCGCTGGGAAGCCTGCGAAGATCCACGTGAGCTTAAGCGGCAGATGCTGGGAGCGGCAATAATGGGACCCGGAGCAATAATTGCGGTTGGATGCAGCGTCGGGCAAGGCATCTCCGCTTTTTCTCTGCTGGCCTATAGCGCGCCTATAACCTTTGCGGCGATCTTTGCCGGAGCAGCTCTTGGCCTGCGACAGCTTGTGTCAGGATTGTCTTTCATTCCCGAGCGTTAAGCCCCACCACACGCTACGGTTTCTTCGTACAGTCCCTGCGCAGGTTTTCGGCGCATGCTTCAAGCACCGAAAACCTGCAGCAGACCTTTCTCTCAGCCATTGGCCATGATGGAATCCAGTGTGTCGTGTTCCGCTACAAAATGGTCTGGTGCGACTTCCTGCAGCTTTGGAACATAATCACTGTGACCGTTAACCAGTCGGCTGGGCAAAAAACGCAACGCGGCTTTGGGATCCAACGGCGATGGCAGCTCACCCGGCAGTTTGAGGCGCTGCCGCGTCCGCTCTACATCCGGGTCTGGTATCGGCACGGCCGAGATCAGTGATTTGGTATAGGGATGGATCGGTTCCGAGCAGATCACCTCACCATCACCCATTTCCACAATTCGCCCGAGATACAGAACCATGATCCGGTTCGATACCGCGCGCACCACGGACAAGTCATGGCTGATGAAAATCATCGACAGGCCAAATTCCTGCTGAAGTTCCTTTAGCAGCTCGACAATCTGCGCCTGAATGGAAACGTCGAGCGCTGAAACCGCCTCGTCGCAGATAATCAGCCTGGGCTTGTTGATCATCGCCCGCGCAATGCCGACGCGCTGGTTCTGCCCTCCGGACAGCTCGTGCGGGTAACGGTTGATCATGTTGGCCTGCAGACCAACCCGTTCCATCATCGCGGCGACCATCTGCTTGCGTTCCCGGTCCGTCAGATCGGGGCGGTAGGTTTTCAGCGGCTCAGCAATCGACGCTGAAATCGTCATGCGTGGATCAAGACTGGCCAACGGGTCTTGGAACACGATCTGCAGGTCCTTGCGGTACTTGTTCAGCTCGGATCGCTTCAAGCCGACGATCGGATGGCCTAACCAGCTGACACCCCCCGCGCTGGGTTCGATCAGTTGCAAAACCGCGCGCGCCAGTGTCGATTTTCCGCAACCGGATTCGCCCACGACACCCAGAGTTTCGCCCTTGCGAATATCAAAGCTGACACCATCGACAGCTTTCAGCGGAACCTTGCGCCCGAACAACCCGCCAGAGACATGAATGGGGAAATGAACTTTGACGTCATCGACCTTGAGAAGGGGTTCTTCGGCCTTTTCCAAAGCACGCGGCGCGTCGCCGGCATCAATCCGGGGCATCGCCTCCAGCAAGGCCCGCGTGTATTCGTGTTGCGGATTTCGGAACAGCGCGCGTGTTTCGCCGGCTTCGACGAATTGACCCATGCGCATGACCTGAACCCGGTCGCACATGCGCGCAACAACGCCCATGTCATGCGTGATCAGTGCAATCGCGGTTCCCTCATCCTTTTGCAGGTGAACCATCAGATCGAGGATGTCTGCCTGAACAGTGACATCCAGCGCCGTCGTCGGCTCGTCCGCAATAAGCAGTTTGGGACTGCACAGCATCGACATCGCAATCATAACACGCTGTCGCATTCCGCCGGATAATTCGTGCGGGTACTGGTCCAGACGGCGGCCCGCTTCGGGAATGCGCACCCTGTCCAACCACTCCAGACAGCGTGCGCGCGCGGCTGACCCCTTCAGGCCCTCGTGGACCTGCAGCACTTCGCGCATCTGCTGCCCAATCTTCAGATGTGGCGTCAAAGCGGTCAGAGGATCCTGAAAGATCATGCCGACATCATCGCCGCGGATCTGGTTCAGCTTGTTCACCGGCAGGTTCAAAATCTCCTGACCGTTCAGCTTGGCTGACCCGCTGGCATGTCCGGCAGGGGGCAGCAAACCCATTGCGGCCATGAAGGTCTGACTTTTGCCGGATCCACTTTCACCGACGATGCCAAGGCATTCGCCCGGATTGATATCAAAACTGATGCCTTTGACCGCCTCGACGACACCATCGGGGGTGTCAAACCGGACGCTCAGGTTCTTTACGGAAAACAGACTCATATCAGCGGTCCTTCGGGTCCAAAGCGTCACGCAGACCATCGCCGATGAAGAACATCGTGATGATAATGGCGACATAGAATGTCAGTGGGAACATCAATTGCCACAGCGTTCCATAGCCCATGGTTCCCGCCCCTTCTGCGATCAGCCTTCCCAGCGACGTGTAAGGTTCGGAGATCCCCAGTCCCAGGAATGAGATGAAGCTTTCGGTCAGGATCATCTCGGGCACCAGAAGCGACGCATAGACGATCACGACACCCAGCAGATTGGGCAAAATATGGCGGTACATGATCGTGAATTCACTGACGCCTGCGGCGCGAGCAGCCTCGATGAATTCGCGGTTCTTCAGGGCAAGCGTCTGCCCGCGCACAATGCGTGACATGGTCAGCCATCCAACCGCGCCCAGTGCGATGAAAAGCGTGAAGAAGGATCGCCCGGCAACAACCAGCAGAAGGATGATGATCAGAGTTGTCGGGATAGCCAGAAGGATGTCGACGAAACGCATCATCGCACCATCCGTCCGCCCCCCAAAGTACCCGGCAGTAATGCCATAACACGTTCCAACGATCAGAGCGGTCGCCGCCCCGATCAACCCAACAAGCAAGGACGTCGTGGTTGCCTGAATGACGCGGCTGTACAAATCGCGCCCAAGATCATCGACACCGAAATAGTGACCCGTTTCCATCGACGGCATTCCCATACCCCGGACATCGCCCATGACATTCCAGTCGATCTCTTCATTGCTCCAGACGGCAAAATACGGGCCTATGATCGTGAACAACACGATAAGCAGCAGAATGAACACACTGGCCATTGCCGCTTTGTTTCGTACAAAGCGCATACGCGCATCCTGCCAGAGAGAACGTCCCTGAACGGCTGTATAATCGGTGATTTCTTCGGCCAGATGCGCGGCTTTTTGTGATTTTCCTAGCATATCCAGCCCCTCAATAGCGGATCTTCGGATCGAACCAGGCATAGGCCAGATCGGTCAGCAGGTTTACCAGAACGGTCAGAACGCCATAGAGGATCGTTACCCCAAGCAGCACGGCATAGTCGCGTGACAAGGCCGAGCCGACATATGCCTGCCCCAGACCACCGGTCGAGAAATAGATGTCAACAAAGACGGACCCGGTCAGCACATAGACAAACACCGGCCCCAGATAAGATACGACCGGCAGCAATGTCGGCTTCATCGCATGGCGCCAGATCACGGTTCTAGTCGGCAGGCCCTTGGCACGGGCGGTTCTGATGAAGTTCGAATTCAGAACCTCCAGCATTGAAGACCGGGTGATCCGCGCAATCGACCCCATGTAAGATGTCGCAAGGGCGATAACCGGCATGATCAGATAGGGCCACTGACCACCATTCCACCCGCCGCCGGGCAACCATCCCAGCCACAGGGTGAAGGTCAGGATCAGGATCGGACCCATGATGAAGTTGGGCAGCGCCTGCGCTGCAATCCCCAGCCCAACCGCAAAGTAGTCGATCCAGCTGTTGTGCCGGATTGCGGCGGCAATCCCCAGTCCGATGCCCACCACTGTGGCGACCAGAAAGGACAAAGACCCATAGGTCAGTGAGATCGGAAAGCCCTGCGCGATGATGTCGTTCACATCGCGGTCCTTGAACTTGAAGGACGGGCCAAAGTCGAAATGCACAACGATATTGTACAGATAGTCCCAGAGTTGCTTCCACAACGGCTGGTCCAAACCGTACCGCGCCTCGATATTGGCCAGAACCTGCGGCGGCAATGTCCGTTCCGAGGTAAAGGGCCCACCGGGCGCATAGTGCATCAAAAAGAAACAGGCGACGATCAGCAGCAGGATCGTCGGTATGGCGGTCAGCACCCGCCGAATGACATAGGCAAGCATTCAATGCCCCCAATAGATGGCGCTGCCCCGAAGAAAACTTCGGGGCAGGTCATGGTCAGAAGATGATTACTCGGCGATTTTGTAGAGGTTCTTGGAGTACCAGTTTTGCTCTACGTTTTTGACCGGCCAGTTTCCGACATCGCTGTCCATCATGTAGACACCGGCATAGTGGTAGATCGGAATAACGGGGGTTTCCTGAGCGATAATACGCTCGACCTCGGTGTACAGCGGTGCCGGATCGTCCGAAGTTTTGGCTTCGGCCAGCAACTCGTCCACGCGGGCATTGTTATACTTGCCGTCGTTGTAGCCCGAATCCGACTGCAACAGGTCAAGGAAGGTCGAGGCTTCGTTATAGTCGCCGCACCACGCGCCGCGGGCCAGATCAAAGTTCTGGTTGCCCCGCTCTTCCAGAAAGACTTTCCATTCCATGTTGGCCAGTTCAACATTGGCGCCCAGTTTTTGCTTCCACATCTGGCTCAGCGCGACGGCAACTTTCTTGTGGGCTTCCGAAGTGTTGTAGACCATCGAGAAGGTCAAAGGATTATCCGCGCCAAAGCCGGCCTCGGCCAGCAGTTCCTTGGCCAGCTCGTCGCGCTCTGCCTGGCTCATCGATGCCATTTCCACGACCGGAACCGTAAAGCCTGCGGTTGCTTCTGGAACGAATGTATATGCGGGCGGCTCGCCACCGGCCTTGATGTTCTTGGTGATGATGTCCCGGTCAACGGCTAGCGACAGTGCCTGGCGAACTTTGGGATCCTTGAATTCTTCAGGGCCGCTGTCAGACACGTTAAACGTGTAGTAGTAGTTGCACAGGCGCGGGAAGCTGATGGCCTCATCAGGATGCTCTTCCTGCAGACGCGGGAATTGACCGGCGGGAACTTCGGTCCGGTCCAGTTCACCGGCCAGATAGCGGGTCAGGGCTACGTTTTCGTCATTGATGACCAGTGCCACAACCTTGTCGATGATGGTGTTGTCATTGTCCCAGTACATCTCGTTGCGCTCACGTACCGAACGTTCCTGCGGCAGGTGCTCTGTCAGAACATACGCGCCATTCGACACGATGTTTCCGGGCTTGGTCCATTCATCGCCAAATTCCGCGATCACCTTCTGAGGTGCCGGGAAGGTCGTCGAATGCGTTGTCATCTGCGGGAAATACGGCAGCGGCGCGCTCAGCGTGACTTCCAGGGTCGTGTCATCGATGGCTTTGACACCCAGATCATCAACCGGCTTTTCGCCTGCGATGATCGCTGATGCGTTTTCGATCGACATCAGCTCCATGAACCACGCGTAAGGAGAGGACAGCGCCGGATCAACCGCGCGTTTCCATGCGAAAACGAAATCTCCGGCGGTTACCGGGTCGCCATTCGACCATTTAGCATTGTCGCGAAGTGTGAAGGTATAGACTTTCTTGCTGTCATCGACGGTGTAGCCTGTGGCGACGCCCGGAACCAGATTGCCATCCTCATCCTGGTTCATCAGCCCTTCAAACAGGTCACGTACAATTTCAGCACCGGAAACGTCTTCGACAACCTGCGGATCGACCGAGCTGTGCTCATCCAGAATGCGGTAGGTAAAGGTTTGGTCGTCTGCCAGCGCTTCGCCGGTTTCAGGATGCGTGCCTGCAGCAAATGCAGCACCAGTGATCATGGTCGAAGATAAAAGCCCCGCCACTGAGTTTCGAATGAATCTGTTCATGTTTTCTCTCCCATATGTTCGTCGCCGCGCGGCCCCACTTGATCGGGAACGCACACAGCAGCCAGATTAGACCGACGCCCGCTGAGACTTCGTTCATTTCGATTTTGATTTTGCCAAGTCGCAAAGAACACTGCGTCGCAGCTTTCTTGGTTTCTATCGGTAAAGAAGTTGCGAAAGTTGTCTTTCACTGCCGCGAAGCGTGACATCTTTTGGCTTGGGGATAAAGCCTTGATGAATTTTCAAGCAACCATAAGCAGAAATATCTCCAACGACTTGGTGCCGGCAATTATCTAAGGATTGGACCAGTCTTCGTGACATTTTTGTGAAGCCACGCGGATTCCGAACCATCCTCCATGCCCGATTGGCGACTCATTCCGGTCTCAGACAAGCCAAAACGGCGCGAATCAGCGGCGCCGTTTTAACGATCCTGCGATCCGTTAACCGTCACGCGTGGTTTAGAATATCACCGGTCAGATCGTTGAGCCTTGCCAGCCCCTCTCGCAAGTGGTCTTCCGGCAGGGCGGAGCTGAACCGAAAGTGGTTTTCGACCCCGAACCGTGAGCCGGGAATGACCAGCACATCTTTCTCGCGCAACAGACGCAAACCCAGTTCTTCCGATGCGATGGGAAGGTTGAACCGGACAAAAGACATGGCTGAGGCCTGAGGCGGTACAACAGAAAACACACCTTGGTGTCGCGCCAATTCCTGTGTCAGCACATCGAACCCGGTGCGTATCAGACGCCGCGCACGGGCTTTCAGCTTGGACCGTGCCGGTTCGGCAAGTGCCTTATCCGCCAGTTCCATTGACAGCATCGACGCCGCGATCGACGCGTATTCATGCCGCCGCCAGCATTCTTGAATGGTGTCTTCTGGACCAACCAGCCAACCCAGCCGTAAGCCCGGCAAGCCATAGGCCTTTGACATGGAGTTCACCACCAGCACCCGATCTGTGCTGCCCCAGAATGACGGTGTTTCAATGTCCCCTTCCCGCTCGGTCCCGGCATAGACCTCATCGACGACGATCCAGGCACCAACACGATTGGCGGCCGCTATGATGTGCGCTCGATCGATGTCGCTCAACACCCGGCCCGTCGGGTTGTTGGGATTGACCACATGAATGATACGCGTCTTGTCATCGACAGCACGGTCCAGCGCTTCGGCATCGATGCCCCAACCGTTGGCCTCAACCAGATTGACCCAACGCACCTCGTTCCCACGATTGACGGCATTTCCCGAAATCTGCTCGTATGTCGGGCGAAAACACACAACGTTTTCCCCGGCCCCCAGTACGGTATTGGCTACCAGCGTATTGGCTTCCGTTGCTCCGACCGTAACCATGACTCCATCGGACGACGCGCCCGGATAAAACCCGGCAATGGTTTCGCGCAAGGATTGCTTTCCGTTGACTTGCGGATAGTCGATCATGGTCGCCAGTAGTTGATCCAGATCGATTTCGGCCAGATCCACCAACCCCTTCAACGACATGGGGTGCACGCCACTTTCCGAAAAATTGTAAACCACGCCATGTTCCATGTCAGACAAGAATTGTTCGACCTTAAAGGGAAGAAAATTCTCGGATACCATGATGCGTCCTTTACGTGGGCCGGGCTGGTCAATACCGGCGTACCGGCTTCGGTTGGGTACTCGTATCTGTTTCCCCGGTCAATTGAACGAGGAGATCCCACTGGTTACACAGCGAAGACAGTTATTCCGCAGCGTCCACGCGAACCGTCCTGATGCCCGAATCAATACGGCTGTAGGCAGCCAACAGTCGCGCCGACCACTTTTGCGAAATATAATCGGCCATGAATCGTGACGGCGCGACAAGAACAACACGCCCCCCTGCCCTTTCAGCTTCGGACAGATGTTGAAACCAGCTTGCCCACAACTCCGGGTCACGCCCGTGAAGAATCGCCTGAACCTGGGACCACACATCCCCTTCGGTACTTTCCGGGGCATTTGGTTTGGTCGCGAAAGGTATGACATTCGTTTCGGGTTCTGGCACGTCAGACATCCGGGCTTGAAAGTCCGATCCGATAACAGGCCACACCTCTTCGGTGTCAATCAGGATTTGCTTCAGATCGATCTCGTAAACGGCAACACGACCCCGCGCAGCGGGCCGTTTTACTGTTACCCAACCTAATGTGCGAAATCTGGCCATTTCGCGCTTTACGGTTCTTTCGTTTACTGTCCACAGGCGCGCAATTTCTTCCCGCCCAATGGATAATTCGTTGTTGCGCCAGTTATAGCGGGTTGTAATCAACGCAATGATACGCAGAATACTTCGTTGCCGGTGCTTGTCGCCTGACAGCGCATGAACGGTCAGTGCAGACAGTATATCATATTTCAAAGCCGGCGCATTTCGCCCGACCGGTTTCGCAAGCTGCATACCCGTTCTCACCGCTCTGTCTGCCTCTGGCGGGTGTATCCCACCGATCTTGCGCCGTTTGCCAACGCTTTTCGTCATCTTGGGATAATTAGCGTCCAAAGCTTCGATTCTGTCAAGCAAAGACTGGAACGTCGTGCGATCTTGCGCAGATCAAACCCAAATAAGGAAAAGAAATTTGGTGAAGTAATGGTGATGGGGGACATTCTGTATGACCCCTTATTGGGTCGTTGTGTCCCCCTATATGTGGTTATTTGCTCCGAACCGTCCCCCTAAATACTCGCCTGATAAGGCTGTCCTAGACTTTTTGCACCGACTGGGCCCGACGAATCGCTGAGGGTGTTTTCAGGCCTTGTTTTCTTACCCGTGGGTAAGATCGTAGTCTCATCATAATTTGTTTTGCTAAAAGCGCAAATCAAGCGTAAATAAGAAACGAGCAGAAATTTACGTTCCAAAATACGAGACCCGAGGCATGTACACGCACGAAGACCTTAACGCATTGCGCAATCAGTCCCTCAAATTGCAGGGGTGGATTCGCCAGCAGACCTTTAGCCCTGAGATGGAGAAAACGCTACGCCGGTTTTCCAGCTGGGAAGTGTCCGAACTGATCTTCCGGGTTAACCAGTCGACCTTTCGCGGAAAGCTTGCAGCCGACCCATCCCTGCCCGGCGGCGAGGTTGAGCCCGACGGGCGTCAGCGCTGGTTCAGCCTGGAAGAGGTGAATGAGTTGCGGCGACGGCTCAAAATTAATCGCAAGTCCCTGATGCCCCCTCGCCCAGAAGGCAAGCGTGCTATTCGTGCGGCTGTCGCAAACTTCAAGGGTGGCGCGGGAAAGTCGACCGTGGCCCTGCATCTTGCCCATGCGGCCGCCCTGGATGGATACAGGGTCCTCGTGGTGGATTTCGACCCTCAGGCAACACTAAGCCATTCGATGGGCCTGACAGACGTGACCGAGGACTATACGGTTTGGGGGATCATGGCGCGCGATCTCATTCGTGAGACAGAGCGTATGAACAACCGCCCCGCTGCTGCAGAATCAGGAACCGCCCTGCCCCGCCGGGAATTGCCGCCCGCGATAACGGACATGGGCCTTGGTGACCTGCGAATTGGTGATTTCATCAAGAAGACCTCGTGGTCGACGATCGATGCGATACCTTCCTGTGCGAACGCAGCCTTTGTTGAATTTGCGTCGGCCCAGTACAGGCACCTGAATCCCGAATGGTCCTTCTTTGCGGCTGTGTCCCGGTATCTGGATCAGGTTCCGGATGACGCCTATGACCTCATCCTGTTCGATTGCCCGCCCGCAATCGGATACCAGTCCATGAACGCGGTCTTTGCCGCTGACTTGCTTTATATCCCTTCTGGGCCCGGATATTGGGAATATGACTCGACCACGTCGTTCATCGGCCAGTTGGCCGAAGCGTTGGAAGATCTGGCCTATGGGTTCGACAAAACCTTACCCACGGGTAAGATTGGGTTGCCCAAAACCTTCTGTGAGTTGCGGTTCCTGTTGACGCGGTATGAACCGGGCAATGCGCTGCATCTGGCGATGTTTGATGCCTTTAAGAAGGTATTTGGCGAGCATGTCGCCCAGCACCCGGTGGAAATGACCCGTGCGGTGGAGCAGTCGGGACGATTCCTGAGTTCGGTTTACGAAATGGATTACCGTGAGATGACCCGCGAAACCTGGCGGCGCGCCCGCTCGACTTTCGACAATGTGTATGAGGAATTCCGGGGTGTAATGTTATCGGCCTGGGACAAGGTGGAGGATGACGCATGAGCCGCAAGCGAAGAATGTTCGATATCGACATACCGGCTATGGATGACATTCCTGTTGGAAAGGTGCCGGATAAGGTTTTTGAAAAACGGCGCGGTCCAATGGCCGCAGCAATTTCGGAAAATGCCGACGCTTTGCGTGATCAGCAATCGACGGAACAATCCATCCGCGCAGAAAACGATCGTCTTGCCCATGAACTGGTGCGGCTGAGAGCCGAAGGTCTGGTGACAGAACGGGTGCTGCTTAAAGACGTTGTCACGGAAAAACTGACACGAGACCGCAAACCGGGTCCTGATCCGGAACTGGATGAACTCAAGGATTCGATCCGGGACATCGGTTTGTCCAACCCGATCCGCCTAGAGCGCAGGTCAGACGGGCTGTATGAATTGATCCAGGGTATGCGCCGCTTGTCCGCCTATCGTGCCTTGTACGATGAGACCGGTGACGAGACCTATGCCAGAATTCCAGCGGGGATTTCTGATGCGGGTGATCTGGATAACAGTTACCGGCGTATGGTCGACGAGAACCTGATCCGAAGGGATATCTCATTTGCGGAAATGGGCGCCCTTGCCCGGGCATATTCCGAGGACCCTGCAAATGACTGTCCGGATGTCGACAAAGCGGTCTCCACGCTGTTTAAGTCTGCCAGCTACACAAAGCGTAGCTATATCCGGTCTTTCGCCAGTTTGCTGTTGATGCTGGACAAAGTTCTGATCCACCCGAACGACATTCCACGAAACGTGGGTGTTGAGCTGAAGCGAAAATTTGACGCCACGCCAGGTCTGGTTCGGCAGGTAAGCGAAACACTGAAGAGCGAGCCTGATCGGGATGGCGCGCGTGAGGTTGCAATTCTCAGGTCATTTTTGGGTGAGCTGGAAACCACGTCTTCAAGAAAGTCGGATGCAGTCAGCACAGGTAAACCGCGCCGTGCAAAAACGACATTTCAAGTTTCGGGCAGGGCAGGGATCGCGAAATGCGCTGCCTCTAGTGGGAGGATCGAGGTGCGGTATGATCTGGATTTTACCCGCGTTGATCGCAGTAAGCTGGAAGCAGCAATTGCCGCTCTGATCGATGCGCTTCCCGAAGAAGATGATCTTACCCATGGGTAAGATCCAGTGGTGTGTTGCGGATTTTTGTCTGGTTTGAGAAATGTCCAGGAACCAGCGTTTGGTTCCTGCGCACAGTTCTTTGGGGTGTTTCAGCTTGGTTCGCTCTGAAAGTCGGTCATGTCTCCAAGGATGCAGTATTCTACGCTGCGTGTCGCTATCTGCGTTGCGCAAGTTGCATCGGGATTTGAAAGAGATCATAGCCGAATACCTCGTGCAGAAGGACCACGCATCTTTCAATATGCGTGTTGTGAAATACCCACTTATTATCGCAGCAAGAGCAGAAACGAAGAAGCGCGTTCACTAAGTTCCTGGCGCGTGTACGAACATATGTTTTTGGAAAATGGATGTATCTCGATCGGAGACCACCCGGATTAGAAGACGCCTTGACTTTAGCAGTCTGAGCGCGGGAGGCGCTCAGCAGCAACCGGTTTCATTGCCAAGACACCTTCTTCAAACGAAGTTTTGGACAAGGTTGTGGGCAAGAGCAAAGCAAACGCGGCAGATAATGAGGCAGTGAACAAGACACTGAGACGGATTGGTTGCTTAGCCAAATTACAACGAACAAGTCCAAGTTTATGAACAACATGATCAAACAGGATCACCAATGTATCGAACGCCGCATCCGGTAAATCTTCAGGTACAAATCGTTCAGACCCACTTTGACGACTCTGAATGGGGCCGAGTTTGCGAACATATCCAGAAGCTGCAACTCTCTAGTCCAGCGTTGCACCAAACAGCACGACTTTCCCCGCGCTGACATAGAGCAGGTCGCGCTCATAAGCGCGCAGCGTATTGGCTGGCGTGCCGCGCACATAAAGATCGGTGAGCGCCTCCTGATCTTCTGCGGAGAGGGCTGGGGAGGGGCTGGGGAGGTAAGGCGCAAGAGGCTTCATGAGGCACATTCTGTGCGCATTTTCCGGCGAAATCAATCATGATAAGGGATACTTATCGAGTATGATGATAGATTTTAGATGATCGAAAAGTAACGATCAAAAAAGGAGGATTTTGCGCGTAAAGCGGGTAGGGGGCTGCCAGGGGTAGTTTGCGGTACGTGGCGAAATGAAACACTGAGGACTTACGGCAAAGCCGATCCTAAGTGATTCTCAGCCACGAGTTAGGGTCAGGACCCATTGATTTCCGCATTGCGGCGTGATTCACGGTTCGAAAAACGAGCGGTGACCATGTCTGATCTTTTCTGGCTGACGGATGCGCAGATGGCGCGTCTTGAGCCCTTCTTCCCCAAGTCTC
>NZ_JAEDOX010000011.1 GCF_017872555.1 Ruegeria sp. HKCCSA071 | reverse complement strand
TAAGCGCGCAGCGTATTGGCTGGCGTGCCGCGCACATAAAGATCGGTGAGCGCCTCCTGATCTTCTGCGGAGAGGGCAGGGGAGGGGCTGGGGAGGTAAGGCGCAAGAGGCTTCATGAGGCACATTCTGCGCGCATTTTCCGGCGAAATCAATCAGTCATGATAAGGGATACTTATCGAGTATAATAGGCAGAATTTCAAAAAAGCAAAGCGCTAAACAATTTGGTTATATTTTGTCTATTATGTCGGTAATAGATTGATTCAAAGTTAAAAAACTTCTCAAATTCTAAAACAGCCGCTCTTCCGTGAAGCTATGTATCTGTTGCGGACTTTTGGTCATTGGACGTTCCAAGATATAGAATGTCACTCAGGTCATGGCTTGGGTTTCGACTGGTAATCGCTGAGATCAATGGGTCTTTGTTCTGGGTTCAAAGAGTTCTGCGTTGGCCCGTCGTTTTTCGATTATTAATGTTTGCCTATAGCCTCGAAGTGCTGCGCGCCGCGCATCGGATACTGTTGGGGTTCCTTCGTCCGGCCAAGTGACCAACCAGACACGGGCACTTGGATGAGCACGCAAGGCGGCCTCATGCTCCGATACAATAAAATTAGCGTCGTTGATGTAATAGAACAGAGGTGTATCCGTCCAGTCGCGTGCCTGCCGCATAAAGACAAGGTCATCAGGGCGCATTTCAGGCAGCATCGCTTGTGCAATTCCCTGGTAATCGTTTGGGGCACCGGGCTTTTGGGCGGCATAAGGTATACTGAACACAAACACGATGACGCATATCCCTATCGACACCAGCCTGAGGGGCGGGCGTCGGAACATCCAGACGGCTCCCGCTGCACAGAGGATTAGATAGTAGGGTATGAAGAGTAAAAAGGCCCGGTCGGCCAGAACATATACCTTGTAGGACGCCACAAAAATGATCTGCGGAGAAGCCACTGCAAGAAGCCATAGGAGCAAGGTTCGTTCCTGAGGGTAGTGCAGGGTTTTCGATGGCAGTCTCGGGATTAGCGCGCGCCATGCCGTGCCCATGGTCGGAATAAGGAGCGCAAGAAAGGGTAAAACGGACATTGCCGTCAGCAATTCGGTCCGGCGGTGAGCGATCGAGGCAAGCCACAGCATGAAACAGGCTGAACAGATAGCTGCAAAACCCAAAATCCAAAAAGGAATGTTTCGCTCCAAGCTTACAACCGGCGCTTCGCGCTTTGGCGCTCTCAGACTAGCTGCCAGCAACACGAGGGCAAAGATAAGAATAATCCAGGTCCAGGCTGGTCCGATCTGTAGCATCGGAATGATGCGGTGATCCTTCGCATATAGAAACCCGAAGGAGAAGTATTCTACCAGAAATTCGGGATTTGGATCGCGTACCGCAGCTTTTCGCGCGCGGTAAACTGCATGCGTCAGTGCTGGCGCGGACAGGATAAAGGCTAGGGCTTGTATTTGGAACAGCCTGGGGGTCCGCCACCGATGCGCAAGATATTCAACCTCTACATTGGGCCGGGGCAGAACCAATATTGTCCAGAACAGGTGAAGCAGGATCAATGGCCAGAAGAACTCGACCGTCAGAATTCCGGCCATGACCGCAGCAACATAAGCAATCTCGATTCCAGGTCTCGGTCTGCGTGTCCTTACAAGGGTAATCAAAAGCCAGGTTGCTAAGAGTGACAGGAAAGCCCCGGCAACATACATGCGGGCCATCTGGCTCCATGCGATGTGAAAGCCATGGAGCGCCAGCAATAGCGCGGCCAGGCATGCCACGGTCGATCCGAATACGCTTCGCGCGATCAGGAAAATCAGCGGGATGGAGCCCAAGGCAAACAGGACACCCGGAAACCGTAGCGCGAGATGAGAGGTTCCGAACGTTTTGGTCCAGCCCAACATGGCCACATACCACCCCATGGGGTGCGGCTCGTCATGAAAGTGCCACCAGATCGTTTCCGTAAGCCCAAGCCGTGGGGGGGGCTCGGAGATGCCGGGAACAAGAGAGATACCGGGAACGTAGATTTCCGGATGAGAAAGACTACGGGCTTCAATTCCCCATAACCGCAAGATAATCGTCAGTACAATTGTGATTGCCAGCGCAATGAAGACGGCCACGTTTCGGCGCTCACGCCTAATTAAGAACACGCTATCTTTTTCGAGTATGCTCATGACTTCTATTTAACAAAAACAAAGTGTGCCCGGTGGTGACAGGGCCAAGTATTCTTGGGCAACATTACAATAAGTGCCCTGAATTAGAAAATATTTGCGATGGGGATGCATAGGTTCGTGACCCTAACAGCCGCTGTCAGAGATGGCTTTCAGGGCTTTCTCGCCGTGAGGTTGAGATATGTAACGTGACCATCCCAGGGAATAAGTCTCTCCGTTTTGTGCCCTGTTGACGAATGTAGCGACAATCTGACCAGCGCTATTGAGTGCGAATACGCGGCCACGGTTTGCTTCTTCGAAAATCAAGTGCCCGGACGGTGTGAAATCCTGCAAACCTTCCGATACTGTCGCGGCCCCCAAATCTTCCAATGCCGCACGAAAGGGGCTTTCCACTGAACCATCCTCAAAATCATAGATCAAAGTTTCGCTTATGCCTTCCACACGTGCGCCAAGCCCGCGATCATAGGCGTTATTGTTGAACACCGCGATCCGGTGATCATCAAGGATGTCCACGTCATGCTGCGACAACCAGGGGCCTGCCTGGGACCAGATGATTTCGTGGGTCGACGGCCGGTAGAGCATAACAAGAGACGGTGTGCGCAAACTCAGAAACAGGTCCCCACTTTTCCAATGAGGCCCATTGGTAAGAACCGGCTCGATGTCGTTCAGGTGCATTGGGTCGTGATAAAAATTGGCGGCGGGGAACAGCAGGTGGCGCAAACCGTTGCTATCTAAAATTTCATCCAGCGCCTCTTCGAAAACCACTTCACCTTTGGCATTTACTCGCACCAGAGATTCGCGGGCAAATTTAGGTGACAGGTTTTCAGGCCAGTCATTCAGCTTGTAGCTTGGGATCCAGAAACCACCCTGTCCGTCAGGGCTGGTTGAATGGTGAAACAAATATTCGCTTCGTGACCATCGGACGTCACCGCAAGGTGTTAACATGAACAGCGGCGCAATGTGGTTTTTGACCAGAAGATCCCCTTCTTCGGTCAGGTACGGGTGGATATAGCGAAAATAGGCGTTATTCCAGTTTTCGTAGCGTGCGAACCCATCAAATTCCGGAAGTCGGTTAACAGTGGCCAGCAACGTTTCGGGCTCTGGTGACCAAGTCCTGAGAATCTCTCCGGTCTCCAGAGACATCAACTCGATCACGTGTCGCGCCTGATCGCCGTTATAGCGGCTTATTAACAAGTACCCGGTCAGTCCACCAGAGCCAGGCGGTTGCTTCCATGACCATCCGGCGGGCAAATCTGCATCCGCTGAAAGACGAAGAAAGGGCATCATTTTGGTGTCCGGTCGCCCAATCTGCTTAATTGCTTGCCGCGCGTTCTCGGGGATTTCGGCCAGTGCCAGTGCCACTTCACCTATCGCTCCGAAGTGATCGCCACCCCGATCTTCATTTCCCCGGTATTCATCGAGAACGACCGCACCAAACAGGACCATGCATAACAGCCCTGTGACCAGAACCAGCCCCAAGACCCAAAGCTCGACTTTCTTAAAAAGAAGCTTTTCCATCACCGGTTTTGACCTTGAGATGATCAGCTCGAAAAAAAAACTTATGAATTCTGGGTGACCTTACACCAAAACAGGTCGCTTTTCAAAAAAACACAGCCATCCATCAGAGTGCAGGTAACCGCCATAAGGAAATAAATCACTTTTCAGTCAGGTAGTTAGATGTCTTTGGACTTACTTTTTCTGTACGAAGATATGATCAAGGTGAGGGCTCCAAGCCAAGCGTTCGGAGCGATTGTCATGGGCTGGATTTTCTAGTTGTCTCGAGTTCCGCTATCTCACGGCCAGCTTATCAAGGTTAGTGTAGAGCGCGTTCGCCGTATGCAGCAATTCGGCGTCAAACAAGTGGTCAGGGGTTTGGTCTGGTGTGTTGCGAAAATAGCCGTCGAAGCACTGGCCTTTTCGGGGAAGCTCCAACGTCTCGCACAAAGCGTGCATTGTCTGATCAGGACGGGCTCTGAGATCATCCTGCGTGACGATCAAGCATCTGTCGCTTTGCTTTTCGACGTTGTGGAAAGCAGCAATCCAGTAGTGCAGCCAGTAATCCGGTTGCTTTGGATCGATCTGGCCGGGATCGAACGTGTCGAACGCGATGGGCCGGTGCAGCAGGCCAAATTCGAGATGCCCGATGTCCAGCATATAGCGGCGAACGAAATCATCTTCGGCCTGAAGGTTAAGAAAGTTTTTGTGCTGGCGCAGCAGTGAGGCCGCATGTGCGGCCGGCCGGCGCAGCGGGACAATGATGTCGCAGCCGGGGAAATAAGACGGCAACACATTTAATCGCGCGATGTTTGCGTTATTCTTCGACAGATATCGCGCCTGCACCTGCCCGGGGCGCCGTAGCGCAACGATCTTGTCAAAATGTCTACGCAGCCGATCACAGGCTGGTTCGTTTTTGTCACCCTCTTGCCAAAGATCGATGGCTTTCTGGTGATATTTGTCCGGCCAGTAGAGGCGCCATAGCACTTCGTCAAATGCCTCGGGGCTGTCGAGGTCAATCTCAAGCCCGTCACCATGGGCCCGTTCGCGGCGTGTCACCCGATCTGATCGTTTTCCGCCGAGGACTGACCAGAGATAGGGGGCGGTGATAAATGGCATGTCCCGGTATTGGTGCGTTGCGATCACGGGCATATCAAAAAATGCGTTCAAGAGCGCGGTTGTGCCACCTCGGGCCAGGGAAGTGATGAAGATCGGAGGTCGTGATCCCCTTGTCTTATTGGTGAACCTAAAGACCCTGTCATCTGCGGCCGCCAAGGATTTCATTAATAATGGCGTTGAAAAAGCCAAAGCGTGAACCAAGCGGTCACCTTCCGAATAGGCTTCGGTTTCGGAGGGCTCGTTTCCGGGCAAACGCTTCGAGACGAACCGGGCGATAAGGATCGCTGCCACAGTGACGGCGACGATATAATCAAGGCGGAGCATCAGCCCCATCACCTCATCGGTGGTTGCAAGGCCAGCGATATCAGCCAGAAGTATTGGTGCTCCGGCAGCGACAAGCGACAGGCTGAAACGCCAGGCGAGTTGCCAGACACCTTTCAAGAGCTCGAACGCGGCGCGGCGGACGGCGACCTCTTTCTCTTCATCTGTGGTTTCCGCATCAAACATCGCAGAAACCCCGCGAACCGAGGATGCAACCAAAGACCGGGCCGCCGCAACAACTCCGGTCTTCAATAAGCCTATTGCAAATCCAAGAACCGCCAGCAGCGAGACGCAGAAAGCGATCATCAATGACGCTCGTCAGAAGGGGTCTCAGCGGTCCTGGCGTTGCGACGGGCATTCAGTGCCCGCTTGATCGGGAACCAAAGAAAGCCGGCAATCAGCAAAACCACGACAACCAGCAAGGCCAGGGCCAGGCCAATCGCGCCGAGACCGGCCCCCGGCCCTATATACGCATGAGCTGGCGTGGCACATGCAAGGCTGACCAAAGCAAATGCAGCGCTCGCTGTAACTGAAAATCGTCTGTTCATGATTTGCTCCTGAGTAATTTCGGGTCCAACACGCCTTTATCAAACGCGGTCGATGGCCTTTTTTTGCGATTTCAATTGTCACAGGACGGCAGCGTGTCAAAGTAATCGGGTGAAACATGAACGGCCGTTGTGATGATCGAATTGTAGTCGTCAGTCAGTATGTTCGACAATTCGCGCACCAAATCCCCGTCTGCCGTCACCTCGATCACCCGGCCCTCCATTGGTGAGGAGATCAGCCAATTGCCATTGGGCAGCCGTTCCTGCTGCCCCATGATGAAACTGTCGAAGACCAATTCGGATCCCGCGAATTTATCGCGCACCTCACCGGTTTTCATATCCATTTCAATAATGGAGGATCGGCGGCGATCGGTATTGTTCGAGTATACCGTAATTGTGCCATCGGGATGAAAATCCGCATCGTGCTGGTGCTCCCACGGCCCCGCTTTGTGCCATTTCAGACGCTTCGTCTTCCGATCGACAACACCAACCAGATCGATTGCTCGGTGTGACATGATAAGGTCACCTGCAGAGAATTGAGGGAATGCCCCGGCCCATTCCGATGGCAGGACTTCGACATCATTTGGGTGAATGATGTCCGGGATTTCATCGGCCTCTGCATCCCAGCGCCACTTGAAACCGTTGGGAATACGGAATGCCAGTTGCGCCTTAGGGTCAGGAAGGATGACGTCTTTCGCCAGGTCAATGCTCTCAAGCGTTTCTCCGGTTTCCGCATCAATCCGGGCCATTTGCTGATCGTGCCCGCCATCCCAGATTTTGGAGGTCCAGGTCCAGAAGCCGCCAAGGTCGGGATCTTCGGTCAGCGAATGGTGAAAGACCATATCTGTGCGCCGCCATATGATGTCGCCGCATGTATCAAACCTCGCCATGCCCATGCTGTCGTCGAAATTGGCAAGGATCGACCCATCGGGCAGAGGGCGAATGGCGTGCACGAATTCGGCTTCGTTCCCACCTTCGATAACTTTTGAATGATCAATCTTCCACGTGTGCAGCACGTTGCCTTCGGTATCGATGAGGTCCGTGAGATAGCCGGGCGCGGGATTGGCGATCCGGTTGATCAGCACATAGCCGGGCGCGACTTTATCAGCCTGGTGCACGACGTATGAATCCGATGGCATGCGCGCCGGGCGCTGGAGGTAGGTTCCATCTGGGACGACATACCCGGTGGCTCTCCACGACCTGATGGCCTCTTTGGTCTCTGAGAATGTCTTCCAGGGCCCCCAGTTTTTGTGGGTCGTCCACATACCTATAACGAACGAAAAGATAGCAACGAGCAAGATTGCGGAGATGTATGAAACAATACGCATTGGCGAAACCTGGATTACAATCGTTACTGTGTATTTGTCCTCCGCAGTCCGAGCCAAGTCAACGCAGGAGTCCCGGCGCTGAAAACATAAAAGGTCTTTCTATGTCGGTTTTTGAGGCACCCATGTTGGATTGAGGACATTTGGGTGTCGATGTAAAAGGTTGCTTCCTTGCCTCATGATTTTAAACGTCCAAGGGCAATACAAGGAGTGTTTTGTCATAAGCAGTGCGCTATTCAGTCACGTCGATATATATGAACGTTACCATCGCCCAGTGTTCCGGGGAAGTCATGGACAAGGTCCAGTTGCCCTTTGGCATCCTGCCTCAGTTGTGGGATGGCGCTGAACATTCGGTTCGGAAACAGGACGACCAATGTCACAGGACCAGGCTGAGCTATCGCTTTTGCATATTCTTCGGGGTCGCCAATGGTTGTCCAGTTAGCATTGAAATGGTTCTCAAAGACAGGCCCGCCCGGATTGATGGCGTAAACCCGCTCGGAAGGGGTGCGGGTCTGTTCCACAAAGGCAAAAGCTCCGGCCAAATTCTGTTTTGGCGCGGCATAGTTCCGCGGCACAAGAAGCACGGATAAAGCGATCATCGCCGTAACACCGATGGCGAACAGTGGCATTCCGATCCGAGGCTGGCTTATCGCTCGTGCCGCAATGCCCGCACCGTGCCAGCAGCCGATGACCACAAAAATGATGACCGGGCCGATATCAACAAAAAAGAAACGTGGCCATATCCGCATGTCGAGCGACAGGAGAATAGCCAGCGTCACCACGATATGCATAACGATGGACGGGAAAAACAGTGGTTGTGCTGAATGTGCTCCTGCGGCACCAAACGCCAGGGCGATCAATCCGCCGAATGCAACAATCATGGTCAGCGGGCCAGTATCTCCGATTGCCGTCCGTAGCCCTTCCAGCACTGTCCAGACCGGGCTCTGATACTCCTGCATCGGATCGACAGCGGATGTTGCCGCTACCTCGCCCATGGCTTCCACGAGGCTTGGAAAGATCGGCAGATACAACAACACAATTAAGACCAGCGCCATTGCTACACCAATAAGAGGCCGCAGCACCCAGTCACGGGTCAGGGCGGGGCGCCCAAACCCGGTTACCAGTGACACCAGCCAGATGAAACCCAAAGCGACAAAGAAGAATACCCCGGTCAGGTGTGTGAAAACCGCAGCTGCGGCAGTCAGGCCAAACGCAACCCACGTGCCGACGGTCGGACGGTGCGTTCCCCGCAAAAAGAAAATAAGGCCCAACGTGCTCCAGAATGCGAGCTCGGTATATCCGCGGGCGTTCTGCGAAAACCAAACCTGATGATAGGAAAGTGCGACAAGCAGGGCCGAAATATGAGCGACCTTCGTGCCTGCAACATCCCGCGCCAGCCACCAGATTGCAGCAACGATGCCAACGCCGAACAGCACCGCTGGAAAACGATAGGCCCAAGGCTGATCTCCGAAAATCTGCGAGACCAGCTTAGCCTTCATGCTGAAGAAATAGTGATGGTTCATCGAGTATTCGCGCATCATTTCGCCCCAAGGCAGGCGGACATGCGTATCGACGGTCCAAATTTCATCATACCATAGCGGCGCATTCAGCCCTGCGGTTCGCAGCACGGAGGCGAGAAGCAGTATGAGCAGGAGCACAGCCAGATCATTACGCCCAACTGCGGGGGATTGTTGTATCATGGGGTTTTACCGGTCACATGTGCCTCGGTTCTGGGTGGCATTTGGTAAGTCGACCTTGCGTGAGGCGCGCGCAGCTGTCTGTCGGTATTTTTGCTCCAGTGGTGTATGTGCATACGAATGCGCAAACATTGGAAATTCTGCGCAAAGATAGTCGCCTTTTTCGGGATAATGCGACCTGATTGACCTTATTGGCGCTATTTCTGGGCCTGTGACCTTTCTATATGCTGGCCAGCTCTGCCCCGCACCCTTTGGTTGCGTCAGATGGCTTGCAGGCAACTGTTGGCGCAACATTATCTCGCATTTCCCATGACATTCGAAATGATCGCCGACCAACAAAACACCGCCTGTACTGAATAAACGGATTGAACGTCCTGATGGTTCAATTGACGAAAGCTCAAGTCAATGGTTTTCCGTCGGGCGGCTCCGCAAGGGCCTCGGCGGTTAGGCCAAGGCTGCTTTCGACAATGTAAAGTGGGCGTTTGCGGGCCTCGTCAAAGAGACGCCCCAGATACTCGCCGATCACACCAAGCACCACGAGTTGCAAACCACCGATCAACAGCACGGCAACCATCAGCGAGGCATAACCAGGTACGTCCACCCCGTAGATCAGGGTACGTATGGTCAGGAAGATACCGTAGATAATCGCCGCCAGGGCGGTCAGCATACCGATATAGCCAGCAATTCTCAGCGGGACGGTGCTGAACCCGGTAATGCCGTCCAGTGCGAAATTCCAAAGACGCCAGTAGTTGAACTTGCTTTGTCCCGCTGCGCGCTCAGGCCGATCATAAAGTACCTCGGCATGTCGAAATCCGACCCAGGCGAAAAGCCCCTTCATAAAACGATTATGTTCTCGCAATTGGGTTATTGAGCGAACCACCCTTTGGTCCATGAGCCGAAAATCACCCGTATTGGCCGGAATCGGAACCCCTGAGAGCCTGTTGATGATCTTGTAGAACTTTATCGCCGACCAGCGTTTCATCGCGGTGTCCGTATTGCGGCGGTGCCGGACGGCATAGACGACATCGAACCCTTCGCGCCATTTCTCGAGAAAGCTTTCAATCAGTTCGGGGGGGTCCTGCAAATCCGCATCGATAGGAACGACTGCTCTGCCCGAGGCAACGTCAAGTCCGGCGGTCAGGGCGATCTCTTTGCCGAAATTGCGGGAAAAGTTTACCACTTTGATGCGCCCGTCATGTGCGTGCGCGCCGGCTAAAAATCTAGCTGTGCCGTCTGTGCTGCCATCATTCACACATATGATCTCATAGCTTTCGCCAAGGTTTCCCAGAAACTGGCCCAGCCGATCAAACAGGATTGGCAGAACGTCCTCTTCATTGAACATTGGCACAATAATGCTGAGTGTCGGGGTATCTTGACCTGCATGACCGGCCCGAGACTGCGACATGGGTGTGTTCATATTTGGCGGCACCGTGTGAATGTCGTTTATTGTGTAGCTGGCTGTATGTGATCATGGTTTGATGCGGGCCTCAAAGAGTTCCGCGCCTGCGCACAGCTTTTTTGAGCATCCGTGTCTGTTTGTAACCACTACATGTCTGCTTTTTTCGTTGGGAATACCGGGAGTATTCTGAAGATTTGACCTGATGTGCCCGGTGCGGGCGCCGTCTTATTGGGGCTATTTGCGGGTTGGGTAATTCTTAACAAGCGTGGAGCCGGCATTAAGCCGATCGATTTGGCTGCCCGGCCGCACGCCATATTCGTTATGTCCGTTTGCCGGTCCGGTTGCGTAGTAGATGAATTCACGATCATAAAAACCTTGAGAGGTGCTCGATGTATCTTGAATGATCGCGTTGTTCTGAACAAACCAATTACGTTGGCCATGAAAACCATTGATTGCGGCAACTGCATTCTGCTCGATAACGACATTTTGCGAGTTTTTCGAAACCCTAATCTTGGGAATTGAGATATTTTCTGAGTTTCTGCGCCGAACGCGAATGACCGAATTTCGGCGAATTGATAAGCCGTTAGCCAAGTGAATAGAAATCCCATGACTGTGTGCGTTGTAGATCACGTTGTTTTCAATCAGCAGATTGGTGTGCCAATTGGTGGGGTCTTTGGGGTTGGCTTTGTCGCGCCCTGCCCAGATCGTCTGGGTAAAGATGCCTGAACCCATGTCAAACACATTGTCTCGGATTGTGAGGTTCTTTACGCCAATTTTACTGGATCTTTGGATTTGAATCATGTCCCGGTGATCGGATAGGTTTTGCTGATCACCCTGGAAATTATGAATGTGATTATCAGCAATCAGGACAGTATCCGAGCTGCCTAGTTTGATCCCATCCGACCGAATGTTGTGAATATTGTTCCCGACTATTTCCACATTTGAGCTGGTGTTTACGGTTAGTGCGTTCCACCAAGAATAAAACCTTGTATGTGCTATAATTACATTAGCAGACCCCCTGACAATCAGACCCTTGCCAGTACCCAATCCATCAGCAGCCGTGCCGGTTCCACGCGCAACATCCCCATCAAAGACCGATCCCGAGATGGTCACGTTGCTGCTGTTCTCGATCACGAATGGTTTTGTAAATTCAGACTGACCATTTTGGTAAGTGTAATCGAACCGAATGCTTTCAAATGTAACATTTGATGATTGTTTAAGGTGTAACTCGGTGAAACAGGCTGGTGATGAGGGATTGGTCGACCGGATTGTAACAGGCTTGCGAAAGGCTTTGCTAATTTTCAGAGCGCCATAATTCCCGCCTTCAAGAATGAAAATCTCTCCTCCCTTCGCATTTTTTACGGCGCCTGCGAGTTCAGAAGCGTTGCGGAGTGTCTGGCCCTTTTCTGTACCGGACACGTTTGTCGTGGCTTTCGTGTCGGTACACGCCCCGGCGGCATAGGACGGGGCCGAAAAAGAGAGTAGCAAAATGCAGGCACCCACCAGCATTCCGAAAGAACTGTGTCTGTCCCGCATGGCAGGTCCGCCCGTGTCACGTTCATCAATTAGGAAGGCTACGGGCATGGATGAGTCGTGTCCATAAAGCTGTGTTGAACAGAACGTTGATGGATTTGATGGGGCACCCACACGGGGTGACGTCACGGCATCGGGCAATTCACCGCCGATATTTGTTCGGGATACGCGGGCCCATGCCGGAATAGTGGCAATTGTGTGTTCATTGTTGCGGCAGAGGAATCAATTCGTAAAACCCTTGGGTACCGCTAAGGGAAGGGGAACAATTCCCGGTAACGAGTATCAATTTCACTCGGAAATGAAGGCGAAGGGACATTATTGTCCCGATGCAGGCAACAATTTCCAAACATAGCCACATTCTGGCCCATCTGTCGCCTTCGTGCGGCTGTTCCTTCTGTCCTGGGTGAGCGGGATTCTTGTGCGCTGCCACTCACAGCGCCTATGCAAAAAGGTGAAAGATGTCGACGACAATCACGGTAACCTCTGCGGCGGAGTTGAACCAGGCTCTGTCTCAGGCGACAGGTGGGGAAACGATACTGCTTGCGGCAGGTGATTATGGAAACCTGAATCTCACGGACACTCAATTTGCATCCAATGTGACGATCAGATCCGCCGACCCGAGCGCAATGGCGAGCTTTTCAGGCATGTACCTGAAGCAGGCGTCCAACATCACATTTGAAGAAATCGAATTCGATTACACCTATCTAAGCGGGCAAACCGAGTTTGCAAAACCGTTTGTGATCGAAAATAGTAGTAACGTGACCATCTCGAGATCGGTCTTTGATGGGGACGTGGCAAGCGGAACTGGTACAGCGGCCGATGGGTTGGGCACAGGTAAGGGCCTTGTTGTTCGAGGTTCGGACAATGTCGATATTGTGAATACCGAGTTTCATTCTTGGTGGAACGGATTGACGGTGAATACCAGCTCAAATGTGGAAATAGTCGGAAACAATATCCACAGCATCCGGTCGGATGGGATCAAACTAGGCAGCTCGGATACGATCTTGGTCGCGAACAATTACATTCACGATTTCAAAGGTGATCAGCAAAACCTATCCGATCACCGGGACATGATCCAAATCCAAAGATCCAGTGGCACAGGTGTGGATAACCTGACAATCCGCGACAATGTGTTTGACATGGGAACCGGCACCTTTACGCAGACGATCTTTGCCGGGCTGGACAGAGCTGATCCGAATGATCCGACACATTGGCACACCGATATGGTGATCGAAAACAACGTGATCTACAATGCACACAGTCACGGAATTACCATTAATCTGGCCGATGGGTTGGCAATCCAGAATAATACTCTGATTGCGGTTGATCGTGCTACAACGGGCGGGGTCACGATTCCAAAGATTAATGTTTCAGGGAACTCAAAGAATGTGACCATTGAACAGAACGTCACCCCGAATGTCGTTGGGTATAGCGGACAGTCGGACTGGTCAGTTTCTGATAACTTTTTTATTCAGAACACGAACCCTTCGGGTCCGGACTACTACGACAACCACTTCATCTATTACGCGACTGCAGCCAACGATGGCTACAATCAATATGGCGTTCAAGTTGGTAGTACTGTGGTCCAATTGGACGCCGGATCCAGCTTGGTTGACAGCTATCCCATGTCTTACGACGCTTGGGCCGGAGCGGCGACCACACCGATATCATCGGGTTCTAGTACCGGAACAACTGCCGCGTCCACTGGCGGTACTGACCCGACTGTTCCGGATGACATCTCAGGAACCGACGACAATGGAACTGATACTTCCAGCCCTGATACCGGGGGCCAAACACCGGACAACTCTAGCGACGTTGATGGAAATTCCGGAACGAGCGACTCCACCTCGAACAGTTCAACCATTGAAGTGAGTTCTCAGGACCAGATGGTGTTTGATGATCTCGTGTTGGATATTGCTTCCTTACCTGCAGACGGGAAAGCAAAATTCATTGGTGATACAACTGTAGTAAACGCGGCATCGGGACCGGTAATTCGCTTTGATGGTGACCGTGATATGGTCAAGCTGGGCCGTTTGGAGGAGTTTGAGAACTCTGAACAACTAGCCTTTACAGTTGAGTTTACCAGAGCCGAAGCAGATGGCAGCGAACAGCGATTGGTCTGGAACAAAGGTCATGTTGGGCTGGCATTGTCAGGAGACGGCCTGATCGTTCATGTAGCTAACAACGATGACAGCTTCGGAAAAGGCTTCCGTGTTGACAATATTGGGTTGAACGACACGGAGACACACCGAATTACGGTGATGGTTGATCAGGAGACTGATCAACTTCAGGTTTTGGTGGACGGCAATCTTGTGCTGGAAGAGACCAATACCGACTTCGACTTTGTCGGAGGTCGGGAATATGGTTGGGATTTGGGTTTCAGGTGGAATCGGAGTATCGACGGTGAGATTAGCGACTTTGCCATAGATGATGAAGTCGTCTTCATCGATACATACTCAGTGGAACATTACGATACCATCGCTTGATTTCCTAAGCTAAAGTTAAATCACGAAGGTGGGGCGACTATCCAACGCCCCGCCTTCTTTCTGACTTGTACTTAGTGATGAAGAAAATTGTTTGAATAATCGGTTACAGGTTGCGTCATGATACTATCAAACTCCCATCGCTTTGTGTTTATTCATATACCGAAATGTGCTGGCACGACCGTGCGGACGGCAATTCTGCCGTTTCAAGAAAACGATAGCCGGTTCCACAAAACTGTTGAACGACATCCGGAGTTAGGACCGATTGATTTTCGCCACATGCCCTTGCGGCTTTTGGCGGAGGTCGACCCAGAAGCATTCGAGAAATTACACTGCTACGAGAGTTTTGCCCTTTTGCGAGATCCGCTTGAGAGGTTTCGTTCATCTCTGGCGCAACGGGCAAAAATGTATCTCGGACGAGAATTTGCTCAACTTAGCCCAGATGACATAAGGGCGGAAGTGGAGCGAGTAATTTCTTATCTTCGATCTGAACCACGGGTGATCGCCCCTGAGTTTATCCATTTTTCACGTCAGGCAGATTTCATTTTTTTGGACAATCGCCCTCTAGTGAGAAATTTGTTTCCCGTTGAGCGTCTTGATCTATTTCGTGATGCGCTGGTGCGGCATATGGGTGCTGACGATCTGGAGTTTGGTCATTCTAATAGAACGACCGTATTCCGCTATCCCAGGTTAAAGCATGTATTGCGTAGCGGAAGCGCCATAGCACGGCGGGTGCTGCCGAACCAAACCTATGAGAAATTGCGAAAAACGGCACGGGAGGCGCTTATGGATCCGAGTAAGATGGCAAATTTCTCAGTAATTGACGAGCCTAGGGTGCGTGACTTTGTTGAAAGCTATTATGCCGATGACATTGTCTTGCACCGGGAAGTTTTCTCTGCAGCTAATGCATGAGAAACTTTTGGAACTAGAGGGGTTTTGATGATGTGGACCTGTCGCGGAATTGTTCCGCTCCTTTGACTTGGTATTTTGCCACAAAGGAGGACGGTCACATCATCAAAACCAACTACAACTATAGGTGACTCTGTGACAAAAAGGTTTGTTGTTCGAGTGTCATCACTTAAGTATTCCAAGTTGGAAATGGACAAGTTTAAGGTTGAAGAACCAACAGTTTGCAAGAGTGAAGACTAGGGTAAGTAAATGATTTCTCATGAACACAAGACCATCTTTATTCATATTCCCAAAACTGCGGGGCAGAGTATAGAGCAGGTGTTTGTCGATGAACTCGGTTTATCATGGGAAAACCGTGACGACCTGAACCTTCGATACAATGACGACCCGACCTTTGGGCCGCAGCAGCTATCCCATCTCTATGCCGATGAATATGTAAAACTTGGCCACATTTCTCAGAATCAGTGGGACGAGTATTTTAAGTTTGCGATTGTTAGGAACCCTTATGATCGAATTCTGTCCGAATTCAGATATCGTAATGTTCAGGCAACCGGGCCGCTGTTTTGGTTTCTAAGAAAGCAATATCGTAATGATTATTCTGACATGGCGCGCCATGTAGTTCCTCAAACGCGGTACCTGTTTGATCAGAATGGGAATTGTCTAGTCGATGAAATCATAAAATTCGAAGACTTGAATGCGAGAATGCCAGAACTTTTTAGCCAAATCTTTGGATCACCCCGGACTCTTCCGAAACGCAATAAATCACCAAGTGGGAAAAGACATCTTACCAGAAATCAGCTAAGTAACTGGAATAGAATGGCAATTAAGAGGCGCTTTAAAGATGATTTCAAAATCCTAGGCTATGATCCTGAAAGCTAGGTGTTTGATCCCACGGTTTGATGGTGCGATCCATTCGCTGGAGTGGAAGGAAGCATTATGGGACAAATTCGTCACGGCTGCGCCACGACCACGCACTCCGTCAGAGCAGCAATACAGCGATCGCAAGCTTCGATCTCGGAACTGAGCAGAGAGCTTGGGGTCAACCCCAAGACGGTCGCGAAGTGGCGCAAACGCCAATCTGTCGAAGACCAGAAGACTGGGTCGCGAGAGCCGCGCTCAACCATTCTTAGCCAAGACGAGGAAGATATGGTCGTTGCGTTCCGGCGGCACACCCTACTGCCACTGGACGACCGTCTCTATGCCTTGCAGCCATCAATTCCACATCTCACACGATCTTCTCTGCATCGTTGCTTGCAGCGTCACGGGATTTCACGCCTTCCTGACATGGATGGGGACAAGCCCAAACGGCAGAAGTTCAAACGATATCCCATTGGCAATTTTCATATCGATATCGCCGAAGTCAGAACCGAAGAAGGAAAGCTATTTCTCTTTGTGGCCATTGACCGAACCAGCAAGTTTGCGGTGGCGCAACTGGTGGAGAAGGCTGACCTGCCCCCCGAAACTTCCCTCGTTCTGATGTAGAGTTTGCTCAACCTTTTGAAGGAGCAAACGGATGCGAAAGAGCCGTTTTACCGAGGTGCAGATCATCGGGATGATCAAAGAACAGGAAGCCGGGATGCCGACGGCCGCGCAATCGCAACACAATCTATTCCCGGCCCATGCGGTTCGACATGATCTGTGAGGCCAACGGCATCGAGCATCGGCTGACCAAGCCAAACCATCCGTGGACCAATGGCCAGGTTGAGCGCATGAACCGCACGATCAAGGACGCAACTGTCAAACGATACCACTATGAAAGCCACGACCAGCTTCGCACACATCTCGCCGACTTCCTTGATGCGTACAACTTCGCTCGGCGCCTCAAGACGTTCTCTGGTCTCACGCCCTACGAATACATCTGCAAAATCTGGACATCAAAACCAGATCGATTCATCCTAAGTCCGATCCACCATATGCTGGGACTGAGCACCTAGCGCTGTGATGCTTCTTGGATGCCAAGTATCTCTTTGGTAGCTGCAACTCGTTGCTCATTCCAGTCCCAGCGTAGCTTTTGAACAGGTGCTGAATTTGTTCTTAATAAGGTGATGATCTCGTCCGTATTCCGGGTATGTTCCACGCAGTCATGTATCAAATGCGCACTATAACAGCCGATTTTAGGGAATTCATCAAAAGTCTGGCGAAAACTGTAGCTTGTCATATAAAGATAATCGACAAGGATGTGTGGCCAATAGTAATTGTGTGGTTTCGTTCGACCTTCCCAGTATTTGAAACTTGCTTTTTCCCAATGGGAGATGAGCGCGCCTTCGGGTTCAGCGGCAAGAAACCAATTTGTTAAAGATCGGCGTATCCCTGGCCATATGAACCAACGGTCGTTTCTGGTCCAGGTGAATGCAAAAAAACCTCTTTGTGCTACTGGCGGCAGCCACTGGTCAAGTGGTGATAGACAATATGTTGTGGCGTCGGCCCATACGCCACCATGTTTTCTGAGGAGCCTCAGACGTAGCAAATCCGCATAGGATTGAACGGATAATTTTTCGGGATCATGCGGAAGATCGGTTACTTCCGCCACTGTATTGTTATCGAGTACGCGAACCTCCCAGCCTGGGTTTCTATCACGCCAGGACGCTATGCAGTGCCTAACGATTTCAGGGGCGTTTTCTTCTCCGCGATCCCAGTAGATCCAAATATTTTTGGGGATATTGCGGGGGGCAGATCGCGAGAAATGCTCGGGCCGTCCTGCGACTTTATTGATCGCACGCCCCGCCAGAGAGTGAACCACTCGCGCGTAAACAAGTAGAATGAAAGCAAATACCCAAAATCTTGGAATACGCACACCGGACCTCATTGTTCAGTTGCGTGAGTCTTAGTGTTTGTAACCTGTATTCGCTAGCCAACAGTGGAAAACGATCCATATCTAGAAGGCGGTTGCTCCTCTTCATGATCAAACGGCAACAGTTTGGCGTAATTTGCGCCATTGTTTTCTGTGGATGTGTTTGAGCATATCTTGAAGCTGACGATGTTGTATTCAAGCCATCTGCAATTATGATCCTTCGATGCTAGCAGGCGAAAGGGCAGGCGTGATGGCAGTTATTTCCAAGAAATTGAGAGCTGTATACTTTGACATAACGAAAGTTGGTAGCAGCAGTTTAAAAGAGATTCTTTGGGAACTTGACAAGGGTGCTCCCTTCAAGGGGCGAGGCGCCGCCCGCGTCAAAAACAACATACGCTGGAGATTGGCGTCCGCCAAGCTGGTCAAACCACGCAACATTCATGAGCAAGAAGGATACCAGACCCAAAAGTTCACCCAAGCGCAAGTGCCTGACGGGTTTGTGTCATTCGCGCTTGTTCGAGACCCTTTGGCTCGGATAAAATCTGCTTGGCGAGATAAAGTTCACCACGAACAGTTTCGCTGGCGTGACGAAGAGATGGATATCAAGAATGAGGGCCTCCCACTTAATCCGAGCTTTGGGGAGTTCGTTGACAATTTCCATGAATATAGGGCAGTTAGTCGCCCGGCACGTATCCATACTACGCCATATTCTTGGCATTTAGGCGACAATATCAAGTTCTTTCACCATGTATTTAAACTGGAGGAACTAAATGAACTTCACAATTTCATAAGTGACAGGTTGGGTCGCCAAGTCCGAGGGAAACATGCAAATAAGTCGCCAGTTGAACAGCGAGATTATGAATTGAAAAGTCATCAAGTTGATAAACTTTTGAAGATAACAAAACCTGACTATGAGTTGTTGAAGGGGATGTACGATCAAGATGTCGCCGCTCAGCAAATTTCTTCCTATTGACATAGTCGTTTCGTTGGAAAGAAATGTAGCTTACTGGTAAATTAAATTATGGCAAGTACGGATGTTTCCATGCTCGGCCGCGATCGCGGCGGGCGACAAAAGGCCAAAAGCGCATCAAGCGGGATTTTGGTGTTTCTGCTGCTGCTGGCTCTTGTGATGCCATTCTATTTTTACTTGGGAAATTTCAGAATAAGCCCCTACAGGGCGTATATGATAATTGCAATAGTTCCTGTTTTGGTGCAGTGGGCCCGAGGTGCGGCCGGTCCGGTTTACACAGTAGACTTTTTAGTAATACTTGCGGCACTACTTATGCCGATCTCATTGTTTGTCAATCATGGTGTGGCTAAACAATGGGAATTTTCCGGAATCCTTGCTATCGAGACACTCGCACCATATTTTATTGCTCGTGTGCTGGTCCGAGATATAAATTCATTTCGATCATTTGTACGTGGAGCTTATATTATCATCATCGTTCTTTTACCCTTTGCTGTCATAGAGAGCTTTACGGGTAGAAAGATTATTCTAGATTTATTTGATGTTGTGTTTGAAGTCTATAAACCTGCGAACCAAGAGCCAAGACTGGGATTGAATCGAGCTCAAGTATCGATGCCACACCCAATCCTATTTGGCGTCTTTTGCTCTTCTGCATTTGCACTAATTTGGTATTCTTTAGGGTCGAAAGATTCTCTGTTTAAGAGGGTGCGCCGAGGATCTATTGTTGGTGCAGCGGTATTTTTATCTCTTTCGGCAGGTGCATTTATGGGGGTTTTAATTCAAGGATTTCTAATTTTCTGGGACGAAATATTCAAAAGAAAAAAATCTAGGTGGATTGTACTATCTGTAGGAGTGTTTTTTATACTTACAGCCTTGGAGCTGGGGTCTAACCGAAATGTATTTCAGATAATTGCTTCGGAACTCACGTTCTCTAAGTCTTCTGGATACAACCGAATTCTTATTTTTACACATGCGAAAGACGACATACTCAATAGCCCAATTTTCGGGATCGGCTTTCGTTGGTGGACACGACCATTGTGGCTTAAGGGAAGCGTGGATAATTTTTGGCTTCTTATTTCTTTGAGGTATGGCTTGCCTTTGTTTTTTACATTTTTCTCAATGTACTTAACGGTTATAATCAAGACAATTAGAGTGCCATTGGTTGGATATAGTGCTGGGGTACGAACAGGATATGTGATTTCTCTTATTGGAATAGGATTGGCTGCATTTACGGTTCATTTGTGGGAGTCTACTTATTGTTTATTTTTATTCTTGCTTGGAAGTGGTGCTTGGTTCTGGAGTGAAGTTGGTGTTTCGGGCGATGGTGACATAGCCGGAGACGATAAAGGCGGTATAAACTCACGGAGTAGTAGAGCCAGAATTAGATACACACGTTTCCCAAAAAAGTAGGTGGTGCGTTGACGTGCCCCCCGAGGCTCCCTCGTTCATGACGAGAGTCTGCGGGTTTGTGCACTGCTACCCAACCTTGGATCGCCGGGAGCTGGATTTTCCGCCCTTTGATCACACAGACGGTCTGGATGCGTCTAGCAATTTTATGAGCGCTGCTGGAACGTTATTCCCAATGGCGCTGTGCGGCCATCGCACTCGCGGCAACCATCATCTACTGGTTATGAATCCTGACCCTAGATATATCTTCATATATCATCTTCATTAACTCAGCTTTTTTAGTCCATAGGCCGTATGCAAGTAAGTTTTCTCGTGCGTTATTTCCCATCGATAATCGAAGGTTGGAATCAGAATGTAGATCACGGATAGAGTTTGCTATTCCGGTGACGAGTTCTTCGGGTGTGGTAACAGGAAGTTTAATTCCCATATTATCTTTAACAATTGAGGCTGGTCCGCCATAGTCTACAGTGATGATCGGAAGGCCCCATCGCATTGCTTCGTAAATTACTCCTCCAGTGGGTTCTCGGAATGATGGGAACACAAAGATGTCGGAATTCTGGTATAGTTTTTCGATTTCTGATTTCGGTAAATGACCTAAAAATCGAACTCGATCTGCGACACCTAATCTGACCGCTTCTTGTCGGCAAATTTCTATTTCTTCGCCACGTCCTGCCGATGTGAGAACAATATTAGGTAGGTCGCTGAGGAGAGGAAGTGCCCTTATAGCGTCCCTTAGGCCTTTGGTTCTTACGCCTCTCCCAACGTGAAGTAGGTTAAACTCGCTTTTTCCATTACGTGTTTCGGTTCTGGGAATATCATCCACACCTAATTCAAGCACTGTCTTAAATTTTTTGATTGGAATACCTGTTAACGCGTCTTCCATATAGGACGCGACACCTAGAATTAGATCGGCGTCAGAGTAGCTTTTACGCAACCATGGATCATATCGGAACCGCCACTTGTCCAAGTAACGAAGTCGGGTATACCAACGTGACGTTTGAATCTCTTTGGTGAATCCTTTGGGGGTTTCGAGAGTCCCTCCAAGTGGCCCTATGATGTATGGTATGCCTTGCCCATGGAAGGGGCTAGGATAGCGAGCGGCCAGCGGCATGATTTGATGAGCTAAATCAAACACAACACCTAGGTTTTGCTGTTCTCGCAGCCACCGTCTCACGTTTCGAAAGAGTACGGGATAAGCGGGTTTTAGCATTGCATTGAATCGTTCAGCGGCACGAAACGTTGAAGGTTCTGGCCAGGTGATGACCGTGGCTTCTGGAAGTTGTTGACTTAATGGCTTTCGCCCAGGTCGCTCAAAAGCCAGAACTGTAAGGTCAACCTGTTCTGCGAGTGCCTTTGCCCATTTGAAGGCAACAAGCGATTCACCGACATCTGTGCCGTCACAAATATATGAAAGCAAAATTACTCTCATAGTTTTGTCTCAGGCCAAATTTCATTGCTGTGCCGCAGTACTTTCCTAAAATGCAAGGCCCTATCTTTTGAGTGTTCGTGGCTTTTTATGGTGGAGCTGATTGTCCAGTAGAGCGCCCGAGACGAGTTGAAAGCCAACAAGATCAAATATGCTGCGTAGGCCCCAAGAAGGTTTCCATGCTTCTTATGGAGGCGCACTACAGCTTCTGACAGCATAATGTCCCTACGATAGTGCAGTTTCTTTACTGTACCACCTCCAAAATGAGTGATCTTCCCAACTGGCGCAAACACGAGGCGCCAACCAGCATCTCGTATACGACGGCACCAGTCGGTTTCCTCTCCATAGAAAAAAAAAGCTTCGTCCAGCGGTCCGACGCTACCGATTACTTCCTTCCGAACCAGTAAATAGCAACCTGAAATGACCTCAACATCTTTCTCACAGTCTCTGTTCCAGTGCCTTAATTGAAACTTGCCAAAAAACCTTGGCCAAGGCGCTTTCCACAATCCGGAGGTAAGAAGTATCAGGTTCAATATCGAGGGATATTGCGAACAGGTCAATTGAGTTGTTCCATCCGCATTAAGCACTTTACACCCCATCGCCGCGACATCGGGCCGTGCATCAAGCCATTCTACAGATTTTTTTAGCACGTTCCCGTGTACCAACGTGTCCGAATTCAGCAGCAGAACAAAGCGGCCCTTGGCTATCTCGAAACCTTGGTTGTTTGCGGCTGCAAATCCAACGTTTTGGATGTTTGGCTGCAAGATAACATTAGGGAAGTCCTTCATCACGATATCACATGAGTTATCGTCAGATCCATTATCGACGACAATCACTTCCATGAACGAAGGATCGTATTCCGCGAATACAGATGCAAGGCAATTTCTTAAAAGCTCTTCAGTATTCCAATTTACGATTATTATTGAAAGAACCACATCTTCGTCGTTGATTCCCGTGCGATTGTCTTTCATTTCAATAACCATCAAACCTTCTAATTAATGATACGGCATGGTTTCAGAAGAACATGTCATATCTGCGATTGCTTTAGCCTGCGACCAAGGCGTGTCAGCAAGGCGAATACCGAGGTCTCAAAGCCCTCCGGGCGCCGCGCGAGTGTCCACAAGGCGATATGTGCTATCGTGTAAACCACTACACCTACAAAAACCTTAACCAGTACTATGACAAGTAAACGTGGCACATGTGTCCCTGAGTGAAGGATCAGGTCGGCGCAAATTACAGCTATGACCATTATTCCACAGGCGATGAAACTCCGCCAAGCAACAGTGAGTGGTTCCCAAAAGCTGCCACTTCCAAAGCTTTTAGCCAGGATAAGGGTGATGAACAGTGCAGTAAGACTGGACATTCCGGATGCCACCAGCGCACCACCAAAGCCAAATCTTGTTCCAACCCACATGTAGAAACACACGAGTATTAGCAAAATTAAGTTTCGCATAAATAGCGTTTTTGTCGAGCCTGCGACATAGCTAGCGGCGCGTACATTTGCTTGTAGAGTTTCCATAGCTTTGAGCGGGGCTAACACCCAGATGACCTGTGCGGCGGCAATCCACTTGAAACCTAAACCTACCAAGATCACGTCTTTGCATACCAATGCGGTGCCGACACTCACTGGAAGTACAATTGCCAGAAGTAGGGCGTTTAGTCGAATGAACGCTTCTCTTTTTCGATCAGTAGACCGGGCAACATCTGCTAAGCCAGGATAAATTACGCGCTGCAGTGGAGCAATGAAATGTGTTGTGACAACTTCAGTGATCCGGGTTCCAACCCTGTATAAACCAGCGTCAGCCAGACCGAGTGTGGCACCAATGAAAAGCTGAGGCATATTATTAGCAAAAAATTGAGAGAGTTGAGCACCAGCCGACCAAGAAGAAAACGTCAAGCATTCTCGCCACCGTGACACTGAAAGTTTCGGTAACATCGGAGCTATCGCGAAAGTGATGGTGCTTCGCACTACCATTCCTACGAATACGGCTACAAGGACAGCCCAGAAGTCCCGCCAAAGCCAGACTAGATAAATGGCTGCTCCAGAGTATGCGATGCGGTTTAGTGTTTCTTCTACAGCAGCTTGAGAGAACCGCAAACTACGCTCGTACAGTAGAAAGCGGGGGCTGCGCAAACTTACAAGTATGGAAAGCACTGATAAGTAAGGTAAAATTTCTACCAGATGAGGGGTGTTAAATAGAGTCACCAAGGGCTGGATGACCCAAAGAAGGAATGCAGCAAAAAGCCCGAACACGATTTGGAATGTGAAAACGGTGTTCAGATGCTCAAGTGTAACGTCATCAATTCGAATAAGTACCAACCCAATCTGCCGCTGCAACATTTCGAATAGCGCTACGGCGATCATGAAATAAGCAATAATTCCAAAATCTTCAGGCCGAAGCAAGCGTGCAGTAAACGCAAGCGTAAAGAACCCCAGAGCCTGTCGAAATACGCTGGATGCCAGAAGCGTAGCAACCCCCACAGCTAGAGCAGAGCTGCGGGTTAGTGTGCTACGTTTTGGGTGGTATTTAGAGATTTTATTCACAAGTTAAATTTTCCATTCTGAGGACAATGATCTAAGTTTATAGCTAGTGTTTCCCCCGCGAGGATCGCAACAGTTGCCTTTGGCCTTTCAAGAAACCGGATCCAATGTGTTGATTTGAAGCTTGGCTGTTGAGTTTGCCTAGTTGATCTCACGTTACATAGTGCATGTTTTTGTTCAATTTCAAAAGTATACTCCATCTACTACATACAAATCATAATTCATGCAGCATTGCGGCGTATGATGTCACGGGAGGCTGTGAACATTTTCATGAATTTGACCTTAAATACTTAAAGATGCCAAGTAGGGCAGAACGAAGATTTTATTCAAGCAGTTATGCGTGCGTGGATATCGGTTTTAGAGCAGTATTACAGTATGAAGATTGCGATTTTTGGTTTGGGGTATGTGGGTTTCACGGCAGCGTGCTGTCTGACCCGTGAAGGGCACGAGGTGATCGGCATTGATGTGAACGCCGACAAGGTGTCCGAAATCAACGCAGGCCAGCCCCCGATCAAGGAGCCGAAAGTGGCCGGGCTGCTGACCGAGGCGCTTGGGAAAAATCTGATCCGCGCCGTGGTCGAGATGCCGGATCTCGGGGATGTGGATCTGGCCATTGTCTGTGTGGGCACGCCCAGTTCCACTGACGGCTCGCATAACATGAGCTTTGTGGCCGAGGTGACGCGTCAGATTGCCGAAACCGTATCGCCGGATCGGGCGCGGCCTCTGACGGTGGCGTATCGGTCAACCTTCCGGCCGGGCACCGTGCGGCAGCTGATCGAGCCGATCTTCCAAAGCTATCTGGGCGAGCGGACGGCGCAGGCGGTCGAGATTGTCTATAACCCCGAATTCCTGCGCGAGGCGTCGGCAGTGGATGACTTCTTCAACCCGCCCAAGATCGTTGTTGGTACAGCCGGTGGCAATCGCTCGGCGGTGATGGACGAAATGCACGAGGGTCTGGACGCGCCGGTGTTCTACACCGCTTTTGAAGAGGCCGAGATCACCAAATTCGTCGACAACACCTGGCATGCCACCAAGGTGGCCTTCGCCAATGAGATCGGCCGTATCTGCCACAGCATGGGCGTGTCGGCCAAAACCATGCACGAGATTTTCGTCTCGGACACCAAGCTGAACATCTCGGCTTATTACACCCGTCCGGGCGGCGCGTTCGGGGGCTCGTGCCTGCCCAAGGATGTGCGTGCATTGCAGCATATTGCGGGTGAGGTGGGGGCCCATACCCATCTGATTGACAGCCTGTTGCAGACCAATCAGGCGCATAAAACCTATCAGGCGCAGGACATCATGGCGCGGCTGCCCGAAGGCGGTCGGGTGCTGATGGCGGGGCTGGCCTTCAAGGCCGGAACCGATGATCTGCGCGAAAGCCCCAATGTCGATATTGCCCGGCGGCTGCTGCAGGCTGGGTATCAGCTGTCGGTCTATGATCCGGCCATCAAGCCTGCCGATCTGCGGGGGCAGAACCTGGGTTATGCCTTTACCCATCTGCCCAATGTGGGCCGCCTGTTGGTTGATCGCGCCACGGCCGAGGCCGGGCCATGGGATCTGGTGGTCGGATCGAACAGGATCGTGAACGAGCTGAACCTTGGCGATGCAGAGGTGATAAGAACCTATGAATATGACTAGCCCTGTATCCGCTGTTCAGCCGATCTCGTTCGACGAGCTGCGCCAGAGCCAGCCGCTGAAAGGGCTGAAGGTTCTGATCGTGGTGGAAAACCTGCCCGTGCCCTTTGACCGCCGCGTCTGGATGGAGGCCCGCACGCTGGCCGCCGCAGGCGCGCTGGTCTCGGTCATCTGTCCCACTGGCAAGGGGCATGAGGAACGCGTCTGGGAAGACGAGGGGATCAAGGTCTATCGCCACCCGCTGCCATTGGATGCCAGCGGCGCGCTGGGATATCTGCTGGAATATGGCGCGGCGCTGTTCTGGGAAAGCTGGCTGTCACTGAAGATCAAGTTCACCCGTGGGTTTCACGTCATCCATGGCTGCAACCCGCCCGATCTGATCTTTCTGGTGGCACTACCCTTCAAGCTGTTTGGCGTGCGCTATCTGTTCGATCACCACGACATCAACCCCGAGCTTTACGAGGCCAAGTTCGACAAACGCGGCTTTTTCTGGAAGCTGATGAAGACGTTCGAGCGGCTGACCTTCGCCTCGGCACGGGTGTCGATTGCCACCAATGAAAGCTATCGCAAGATCGCCATCGAGCGCGGCGGCATGGCGCCCGAGGATGTCTTTGTGGTTCGCTCGGGCCCCGATCTGAGCCGGTTGCAGCACCTGCCCCCGAACCCCGCGTGGCGCAACGGGCGGACATACATGGTGGGTTATGTCGGCGTCATGGGCGATCAGGAAGGAATCGACCTTCTACTGGAATCCGTGGCGCATCTGGTCAAGGTTCAGGGCCGCGACGACATCCAGTTCTGTCTTGTGGGCGGGGGCCCCAGCCTGGACAAGCTGCGCGAACAATCTGCTGAAATGGGCCTGTCGGATTATGTCACCTTCACCGGCCGCGCGCCGGATCAGGATCTGTTTGAGATCCTGTCGACCGCAGATGTCTGCGTGAACCCGGATCGGGTGAACGAGATGAATGACAAATCCACCATGAACAAGATCCTTGAATACATGGCGTTCGAAAAACCCATCGTTCAGTTCGACGTGACCGAAGGGCGGTTCTCGGCACAGGAGGCCTCGCTTTACGCCAAGGCCAACGATCCGGTGGATATGGCCGACAAGATCACCGAGCTGCTGGCAGATGACGACCGCCGCGCCGCCATGGGCCGCTATGGCCGCGCCCGGGTCGAGGCCGAGATGGCCTGGCCCCATCAGGTACCCGCGCTGATCGCGGCGTATCAGCGGATCTGGAAGGGGTAGGACCCTAAAAGTCTCTCGTTGGCAGCTCATTCGCTTATGTGCATTTTCTAAAGCGTTTCGACATTAAACTGAGATATATCCGGCAGCCTTGAAGTAATTCCAGCACTCTGCTGGCTCGTAGAGATCGCAGGTTTTTCCAATGGCGTCGAAGACTTCTGTGAAGGTTCTTGCCCCGACCCGTCGCAGGTGGGCTTTCAGCTTTGCTCTATCGGGTTCAAGTAAGGCGAGTATGGCGGCAGGTAGAGAAACCAGCAGTCGTGGTCGCGCAAGGCCTGCTTCACTTCCTTGCTCCGGTGCGTGGCTAGGTTGTCGAGGATGACAACGGTACCGGGTGCGATCTCGGGGACAAGCACCTCGCGGATGGAGGGTTGGTTCAGTATGGTCTCTGGTTCTCACCTGGTGCGCCCGTCGCGCACCTGTTGCTGGTGAAAGCTTCAGACGCAACGCCGCCGCACGCCCGCTTAACCCTTCCTCAATCAGTCTCTGAAACCGCGTTCGAAGCGCAGCGGGCTTACCGCTGATGTGGCATCAGCCATGGGATGGTCTCCTGATAAAGGTTGGTCTCAGCAACCAAACCTTCCCACCAGGGGGCCATTCCCGCCAATAGCTACGCCCCTCCCGCGTCAGCGGGTTCGTTCAATTCCCCCGATTCAAGTTCAAGTCGAAACGCTTTAGTTCAGGCCTTCGGCAGCTGAGCCCTTCCAGTCGAGCTTGATAATTGTGACAGGATAAGGTGGTTGTGTTACAAAGTAATCGGGTCGTGGGAGGATTGGGGCAGTGCCTCGGGACCTCTTTTATTCGTCTGTCTTTGAGCACGCCGGAGTATTTTTCGATTGCAATCGAGGGAAACCAAGCCGGACTTTTACCTTAGATCAAAACGGCACAAACCGCGGCAGGCGGTTCAGGCTGGGTTCCATGAACCGCTGTAGTCGCGCATCTGCATCCGCCTCGGTTTCGCCGGGCAGGATGGGGGTGACAAATCGAACCAATGCGCCGTCGGTCCGGCCCATGGTGAACCCGTCCTGAATAACGCTCATCTTAGCGCGGAAATCGTTGACCATGCGTTTGCCGCGCTGTTCGAACCAGTAGTAGACAAGCTGCTTTGACAGCTCTTTCTGGATGACCGCGCGGTTGACGGTAAAGCTGCCGTAGGGGGTGTCGCCCGGATTGATCTCATATGGCTCAAGGCTGAAGATTTCCCAGCCACCTACGGGCAGGCAGACCTCGGGTGAATGGATGCCTTCGCCTTCGGTTTGCTTGTCGTAGAAGGCCACGAACATGTTCACGAAATCACCCGATCCGCTGTCGATATAAGTGGCATGGAGGTAATCGCTGGCGCCCAGAGTTCGTTCAACATTGGGATCAAGGCTGGTGGTCGACCCCGACCAGTCGCCCAATTGTCGCGGATAGAGGACGAAGGGGTCCCGCTCGACGGATTTCACCTCGGAGGCGGGACGTAGTGTCCACGCGGTCGAGACCGCAAGCGTCAAAAGCGCCGCGAGAGCCAGCGCGACTGAGGCGCGGATGGCAAAGATACGCAATGCGACGGTACCCAGCCCTTCGGTATCCAGATCGATTGTCTCGGCAAAGGGCTTTGGATCGGGAGCCAGACGCTGCAAGCCGAGCGCCATCAGGAACAGAATGGCGACGCAGAGCAGGAAGATGATCCAGCCTTCGAAGAAATGCATGAACCCTTCGGCCTGTTCGATGCCATGCTGATTGACCAGAATGCCGATCACGCCGATGCGGATGGAATTCATCAGGACAGTCAGCGGCGCGGCCGAGACCAGCAGAACCACCTTGTGCCAGATCGGACCGCGGTAGAGCAGGGCAAAGAGGTATGAAAAGCTGAGGATCGGGAACAGATAACGCAGGCCCGAGCAAGCCTCGGCCACCTGCAGTTTATAGACGCCCAGATCGATGACATTGCCTTCGATAAAGACCGAAACACCGGCGAGCTGCACGAACCAGACGCCCAGCTCGGACGACATCCATTGTAGGAAGATCGTGAGCTTCCAGTAGACGAACTGGGGCAGGGGCAGCATGAAGACCAGATGGATTACGGGCAATTGGTGGTATTTCCCGCGTTGCCAGCCGAAGACGGTCACCATGACGCCGCCCACCCAGATGATCATCGCATAGGTGACGATATCCGGGATACGGGTCAGATTGCCCAGAAGGGCGATGGTCAGGGCCACGGCAATCACAGCCACACCGGGCCAGCGGTCGCGCACGATGGGATTGGGCGGCGGCATGTCCCTTAATTCACGCAGGAACAGGTACAGTGAAATAATGGGGATCAGCGGTCCGTGACTGTATTCCGGCGTGCTCCACGCCGCGCCCAGCGAGACAATGCCAATCCAGAAAATGGGCAATGATCCGAGCAGCAACAGGACAAACCAAAACAGCCCCGCAGCGTTGATGGCAGGCAGGGCGATTCGGGCCGTCTCAAGCACTTTGCGGCGGCTGTCGTTCGAATCGAGACGATGCATCACAAACCATCATGCATAATATGAGGCGCCTAGAAATTGTAACCCCCTCGGCCCCTGCGTTTATGATCTTATATGGATACAATCAACAAGCAGAGATCGGATTGTTCTGAGCTACCTTTTTAAGGTTTGAGAGTGAATCTCCGCCCAAGCGTCAGGAAGACCGAGTCCGAGGTCGCCTTAAAGCCGTTCTGGTCGTCCATCTCGTACTGATAGCCTACGTTGAGCGCCCAATCCTTTGTGATCGCGCGGGTATAGGATGCATCGAAAGTACCACGCTGACGTGGGTTGGACGGGCCTGAGCCGTCATTTTCCTGATCAACGAAATTAACGCTGAAGTTTAGAGCGGAAACCGGGTTGATAAAGTAGTCGTAGGTCAGGAACACTACTGTTTGGCGGGTCTCAATACTTTGTGTGCTAGTACCGACCCGGCGCTGGATTTTTGCACCGATTTGAGAGCTGGCCAATTGATAACTGTAGTCTATCTGACCGATTGGTGTGACTTCGTCGAAAGGACCTCTAGTAAATCCAACATTGAACCCGAATACTCCGTTGGTCAATTGGAAACTCCGGCCAAAGGTGGTGTTAGTCCTGACACCGTTCACTCCGAACGTCTGGTCAAGCAGTATATTTGCCGAGCCGTCTGGCAGTGATTTGTTCCAAGAAAAGCTCCAAACGAAATTTTCTGTAACGTTACTTATGTTGCTCACTCGTTGTGTATCATCAACTTGAGTGTAACCAATGTTTGCGTTGATAGTAGTGATGGAAGACACATTGTATGTTACGCCGGTCGACACTGTCGTTGTTTGCCGGTCGGTTTGCACCGCGTCATCTGCTGTGTAATCCGTGTAACTGATACGCAGGTTGTTTTGAAAAACCGGGGAAGCCCTAAGAAATACGGTTGCCGCGTAGTCATCGGAGCTGTTGTCAAATAGACTCGGTGAGATTGTGTTTGAGTATGTGCGTTCGTTGTGGTTGTAGGTGAAACGCAATCCCAGTGGATCGTTCAGACCTGTCTCCCAGTCTAAGTTTCCACGGGTGTTGATCTGATCGCCGACTGTACCGATCACATCAGCGGCATCGATAATGCCATCCAAATTGATATCGGTCAGCGACCGGTTGAAGGCTAGATCCCTTTCGCGATACTGGGCAAGCAGGCTCAGCCGGCTGTTGGCTCTAACCCGTTGATAAGACAATCGCGAGAAAGGATCTGAAAAACTGTGTTCGGTTCCGATGATTGGCTCATTGGCGATGCGGTATAGCCCTGACAGATCGAAGCTCAGTGTGGAATCTGTTGTTTGCTTCAAAACGCTTAAATACAACGTATTTTCCCACCAGGTGGTGGATCCAAGTGACGGATCAGTTAGGCGTAGGTTGTCATCATGCTTGAGCGAAGATAGGTAATCCAGCGTAACCGTCAGGCCGGTACCCGTGCCGGTTTGTTGGCCTGTTGTCAGCAGACCGACCTGCCGCGCCGGATTTCGCTGGGCTTGCTGTGAAATGAGCTGCAGACTGGGTGTTTGTTGAGTTTGTGTGGAAGGAACAGTCGTCTGTTGCAGAGTTGTTTGCTTGCTGGCACTCAGTGTTTGCAGTGATGTCGGGGCTTGTTGTCCACTCGCCGGTGCCAGTGAAATTGCAAAAACAACCCCTGCCCCCAATGCGGTGGACAGCCTGAAACTGGATTTCCCCACCTGTATCAGCTCCTATTCGAACAAGCGGCGTGCCGGCACGACCACGACGTCCCCGGCCTTAAGCACGGTATTGCCTTTAATACCTGCCCCTGAACCGTTATAGTTATAAGTATATTTGTTCATTACACCCGTTTTGCTGTCCGCCCGGCGTAATTCGATGCGTTTGCGAGCCGCAAAATTGGTCAGACCACCGACTTGAGCCAAAACCTGAAGCAGGGTTGTCCCTTCGGTTGCCAGGTGTTTTCCTGGTATGTTGACCTCGCCCATAACAAAAACTTCAATCGTCGGACCAGTCGCGCCGACGGTGCCTGGCAGTAACGAAGGTGCCAGCGATGCGATTGAGATAAAAACCGTTGGTGGCGTATTGAAGTTTGAGGCCAACGCTGTCGAAAGAGATGAACTGAGCCCGGTGGTGGATTGACCAGCTGCCCGAAGTGACCCAGCCAGAGGAAAGTTAATGGATCCATCCGGCAAAACCAGAACGGTTCGGTTCAGAGTGGGGTCTTCAAGAACTTCAACCGTTAGCGCATCACCCGGCTGGATCTGATAGGATTGCGCCCAAGCTGCGGTTGCCACGACCATTGTCATGACAAACGCAATCAATGAACCGATTACTGTCCGCATATTCAAGTCTCTCATATTTTTCCCCTTTATGCCGACTCATTAGTAATGAAACAATCTGCAGCGTTTAATACGGATGTGAGATGCGGCAGATTTGCAGCGGATTTTGCTTTGGATCAATATTGCCCGAGCTTGTCCGTAGGGCTGACCTGTTCGATTTCTTCCTCCAGCGAAGGTGAAACGTTCAGGGCAATTCCTGTCACCTGCGCCGCGCGATATGCGCGCAGGGCGTCCTCTCGACGGTCGACAGCGGCATAAGCTTTGCCTAGGTGATAAAGAACTGTGGGGTGATCGGGGAATGCTCGCGCCGCGAGTTCAAGGTAGCTCACGGCTTCGTCGTAATTGCCCATCCTGTAAGCAACCCAACCATAGGTTTCCTGAAATATGGGCACGCGGGTGCCGCGGAGGCGCCTCACCAAAACACTGGCGCGTTGCAGGCTTTCGTCATCGTTGCGATGGGTTGTCAGCAAGCTGGCCAGGTTGTTAGCCACAACCAAGGACCGGTTGCTGAGTGGATAAAGTTTTTCGTAGACCTCAATCGCTTGGTCCAGTTCTCCGGAGCGTTCGTGATCTGTCGCCCGCAACATGAGAAGATCGGGGTTGTCGGGTAATCTGGTCAGGGCGTTGGCCAGGATGCTTTTGGCCAGTTCAGCCTCGTTGCGTTCAGCGACCAGAGCGTGCAGTGACAACCATGCACGCGTTGTATCCGGATAGTCCTCGAGGATCGCGCGATAGAGCTGTTCAGCTTCGCCGCGTTTGCCTTCGTCGGTCAGGGCGTGGGCTTTGACCAACCGAACCGGCAGTGAATCCGGGTCTTCCGCAAGTAGTTCGTCGAGACGAACAAAGGCGGCAACCGTCTGCCCCTGCGCCAGCATTGAGCGGATAAGCGCGATATTGGCGGGTAGGCCGAATTCAGGATCATCTGCCAACTCGCTCAGGAAGGCTGTCAGGTCTTCTGTGCGTGCTTGGGCGGCAAGCATGTGGGCTTTGAGCTCATTCGCAAGACGTCGCGTTTCGGGGGTGTCGAGTTCTCTGATAGAGCGTTGTACGACTTCTAGGCGTTCCCAGTCGTTCACGCTCAGATAAATCTCGCCCAGCAGGAACAGAATATCTGGTTCTTTGGGGTTTTGGTGCAGGGACGCGATCAGAACGCGTTCAGCAATTTCAGAATCGCCCTCGGAGATCAGAAATTGAGCATAGTTCAGTGTTTCCTCCGGTGCATTTCGCGACACTTCCGTCGCAAGGGCCAGCATTTCCCCCATCAGCTCCCTGTCCCCATTGCGTTCATGAGCCTGAGCCATAAGGGTCATCAATTGCGGGTCGCGGGGGTCTTGGCGAAGCGCTTCGCGCAATTGAACAATGGCATCACCGATATTGTCTTCTTCAATCAACCATGATGCCTTGAACTTGAGCGCCTCAACTTGGGTGGGATCTTCTGAAAGCACGTTTTCAATCAAGGTTCTTGCTGCGCCGGGGTCGTCGGTCTGGAACAGCATTCTTGCAAATTCCACCTCGTTTTCCCTTGTCTGAATGGTGCGTTGCGCGCCTTCAAGCAATGCGTGCATCTCGGCAATTGCGGTCTGTTTGTCGCCAGAACGGAATTTCAATGCGGCGCGTATCGTTTTGAAGCGTGCGGTATTGGGTCCGTTATGCGTGATGATCGTATCCAGTTCGGTAATCGCGGCCGATATACTGCGATTTTCGTTCAAAAACGCGACCAGACGCTGGGCTGGCATGTAATCTGTGTCTTTTGGGTCCACCTCTGAGCGCAGCATCTGTTCTGCGGCATCCAGATTGCCCTGGTCGATAAAATGCTGGACGAGTAACTGTTCGACGCCTTCATCGTCAGGGAACACAAATGCCATTTGTCTGAGCAGCGTTTCGATTTCAGTGGGCTTGTCCAGTTCCCGCAGCGCGCGGAGGCGAATCCCGTAAAGGTTTTCCTCCTTTGGGTTGATATCAAGTGCCGCACTGGTCTCGTTCAAGACACCGGTCCAGTCCTGGTCGCGGACCAGATGGTCAATCACGATCTGCCGCGCAGTCATCAGATCGGGGTGTTTCTCGATCATCTTGAGGGCGGTGTGGACAGTGAAATCCACGCCTGCGGCATCGCCATTTCTGACCGCGTCGGTATAAGTCAGCGTGTTGTTGATGGATTTGATTTCGATATCGTTCGGGGCCAGTGCTGCGGCAGCGCCGCCGTAACGTCTGACATCATCCCAGTTGCCAATTTCCAGTGCCATCTCGGCAAGGCTGCGCTGTCCTTCGAGGTTGTCCGGATATTGCTCTACCAGTCTCAGATACTGGCTGTAGGCACCACGGATATTGCCCCGCTCGCGCTCCAGCCTGGCAAAGGTCAGGCGGGCCTCTTTGTGTTTCCCATTCAGTTTGAAGACGTTTTTGAATTCGACCAATGCGCGCTCGACGTCACCGGCTTCCAGATGAGCCATTCCGGCCTGGAAATGCGCCTCCGCGCGTTCTTCGGCCGAGTCGCACGCGCTCAATAGCAGGGCTGCGGCCAAAAGGGCGCTGGCCAGCAATTTGTTGATAGAGGTTCCGGCTCTGCTCAATGCTGCACTCCCGCAAAAGTTACGAAATCGCACGCAGCCGACAGTTTTACCCGGCCACGCGTTCCGGGTTTAACACCCGGTGCCGCGCAGGACGACAGAGATAGTCCGGATCAGGATTGACACATCTGTGCCGAACGACATGCTTTTCCAGTAGTTTGTGTCGTGATAAGCGCGTTCGGCAAATGAAGACTGGTTGCGCTTGGACACTTGCCAAAACCCGGAAATACCAGGGCGCATCGCATTGTAGAATTTGCCGGGATACAGTTCCTGTTGGTTCACCATCATCGGGCGAGGTCCGACCAGGGACATTTCACCCACAAAAACGTTCCAGAACTGCGGCAGTTCATCCATTGAGGATTTGCGCAGGAATGTGCCGAATTTAATGATGCGTGGATCGTTGCGAAGCTTCTGGTTGCGATTCCACTCTTCCCGGGCTTCGGGGTCGGCTGCCAGATGTTCTTTCAGCACGGCCTCAGCGTCATGCACCATGGTGCGCAGTTTGAGCAGCTTGAAAACCTTGCCGTCTTTTCCAACCCGCTCCTGCCGGTAAAACGGTGTTACGCCCTGACTGGCCAGAAATACGGCCAGAAGCACAACCATCGGAACGACGAAGGGCGCTGCAAGCAGTGTAAACGCAATATCAAAGATGCGTTTTCCCACACCTCTGTAGAACCCCGGGTGCTGAACTGAGGTCGGCATAACAGAGATGCTAGAGTAGCCCGCGCCAGCGTTGGCCACTTCTTTTGAATGACTTGTCACTATTTAAACCCCCAAACACACACAAATACTCACGAACCACTTACCAAACTCAGGAACAGAACACGCTCGACCTCAACTACATATACTTAAAATATTATATTTTTATACCACTTCTACCCTGCGTTTTCTCACTCGCGAGGCCACTTTCCCGTAATCAAGTGTTAACAAATTCGGCTTGGCTTGCAAAACAATAATACTGGCAAGGACACCTCAGAACGACTTAGTACGAGAGCTTTCTAACGGTATCGTGAAACTTTGCTCAACTGTTCTGTTGAAAGTTCAAGGATTTCCGTTTCCGCTTTGGGTACAATAGATAAAATTTTATGCTTTTGGAGCTGATTTTGACCTCCCAGAGGCATTTTTGACTCGTATTCCTGCCGGATTGCCGAGGCGTTATCGACGGGATTTTTCAAAGGCGTAGATGGAAACAATTGCGAGAAATATTTCTGATTGAAGGGGGCGGCAGGTCAATTCATCGCGTGTGCAGTTTAGTGGTGCCTGCTATCTTGATTTTGTGGCAAAGTAGTACCCAAGTACTTTTTGTTTATGTGACGTGTTCTTTATGTAAGGGATTTCTGGTGGTTCAGAGTTTAAGTTTGGATAATCTCCAGGGGGCCGGTACGAGGTTTGACAAGGCGGAAAGCAACCGAGGTGCAATGGCGTCCAGTGACGGGTTTTATCTAGACTATTTCGGGCTCGATCGGCGGCCCTTCACACTGCTTCCGGACCCCGGATTCATGTACTGGTCACCGCTGCACAAGCGTGGGTATTCGGTGCTGCAGTTCGGCATCATGAGCTGCGCACCCATTACAGTGCTGACAGGCGAGATCGGGGCTGGGAAAACAACCCTGGTGCAGCATCTTCTGAGTGAAATGGAAGAGTCGATCACCGTTGGGCTGATCTCGAATGCGCAGGGTGGTCGCGGAGAGCTGTTGCAATGGGTTCTGCATGCGTTGGGTCTGCCAATTAACAACGACGCCCCCTATGTTCAATTGTTCCGGGATTTGCAGGATTTTCTGGTTGCGGAATATGCCGAAGGGCGGCGGGTGGTCCTGATCTTTGACGAAGCGCAGAACCTGACAGTCGAAGGTCTGGAAGAAATCCGTATGCTGACCAATATCAACTCGAACACGGACGAACTGATCCAGCTTGTTCTGGTTGGCCAACCTGAATTGCGCGACATGGTTCTGGACCCCAAGATGCGCCAGCTGACGCAGCGCGTGGCCGCAAGTTTTCATCTGGAACGGATGGATGAGTCGTCCGTCGAAGCCTATATCAGGCATCGAATGAAAACGGCCGGTGGGTCCGGCGGCGAGTTTACAGAAGACGCCTGCAAGGTGATTTTTCAGCAGACCCGCGGTGTACCACGCCTGGTCAATCAGTTCTGCGACTTTGCCCTGCTTTATGCCTGGACAAATGAAGCGGACAAGGTCGACGAAACCATCATCAATCAGGTGATCGATGATGGCGTATTCTTTGGCGGAAACTCACTTGAGAAGGAGCTGACGGTCTAAGATGGGTCCTGCACGCTACTATTTCTCCATTTTCCTGCGGCGGTTTCCGTATTTCCTCATTGTGGCGACGATTGTCTCTGCGATTTCGGTTACGGTCGCTATGACTTTACCACCAACTTATGTTTCACAGATGCGGTTAATTGTTGAATCTCCGCAGATTCCGGGAAGCTTGGCAGCCAGCACCGTTACTACTACTGCTGGCGAGCAGCTCCAAATTGTTGAGCAGCGCTTGCTGACGCGGCCGGTTCTTCTTGATATTTCACGCAAGTTCGAGATTTTGCCGGATCAGGAAGACGCTAGTCCGGATCAAATAGTTGATGAATTGCGTACAAAGACTCAGATACGCATCTCTTCCGGGCGCAACCAGGCGAACCTGATGACAATCACATTTGAAGGCCGCTCTGGTCAAATTGCTGCAGGGGTGCTTAACGAGTATCTGACGGAAATTCAGAAGCTTGATGTGGCTTATCGCAAAGAGCGAGCTTCGGATACACTGGAATTCTTCGAGCAAGAGGTAGATCGTTTGGGTGGCGAACTCGACAAGCTCAGTGCGCGGATTCTCCAGTTTCAAAATGAGAATGCTGGTGCTCTGCCTGCCAGCCTACAATTCCGTATGGCGCAGCAAGGCTCATTGCAAGCGAGTCTTCAGCAGGCAGACCAACAGATTTTTTCACTGCAAAACCAACGTGAGAAATTGTTAGAAATTTACAGCACGACCGGTCAGATTACGACCGTCGGGCAGCAGCCTCAGACGCAGGCGCAGCAGCAACTGACCCAGTTGCGCAACCAGCTTGACAATCAACTAGGGATTTACTCCGAAAGTAGCCCGCAGATTAAGCTTCTACGCGCCCGGATTAATCGTTTGGAAGAAGTTGTTGCAGCTGAGCAGACAGCTGGCTCGTCTCCGTCGACTACACAAACAGGAAACTCGTCGCTGGACCTGCAACTGGCCCAACTTGATTCTCAAATAGCGGCACTTGAAGATCAAAGAGCGATTACTCAGGAGAACCTTGAAAAAGTAACGCTGTCAATCGATCAGACTCCGGCGAATGCGATTATACTAGCCGAGCTGCAGCGTGACGAGAATAATATCCAGGCCCAGTACAATACTGCAGTCGCGCGTCTGGCGTCGGCTTCGACTGGTGAGCGGATTGAGGTCACGTCACAGGGCCAACGTATTTCGGTGATTGAACACCCGGCCGTGCCGAGCTCGCCAGCTAAACCCAATCGTCTAATGATTGCGGGTGGAGGAACTTTCGTTGGTTTCGCGATGGGTCTGGCTCTTGTTGTTTTGCTAGAACTTCTAAATCGCGCAGCGCGAAGGCCGGAAGATTTGATCAACAAGCTGGATGTCTGGCCCATCGCGACGATCCCCTATGTGAGGTCCCGGGGCCAGATAATGAGGCAGCGCGTCGCTTGGGTGGCGGTCATTTTGGTGATTATGATTGGTGTGCCTGCAGGCGTTTGGGCTGTGCATACCTATTATCTGCCACTGGATCTGTTCGCTGAAAAAGTGATCGACAAGCTTGGGGTGTTCTAGTGATTTCTGTTCTGATTGAATCAAGGAGGGTGTAATGGACCGTCTTCAGCAGGCGATTCAGAAGGCCCGCAGGGCACGAGACAGCCGTCAACAGCCTCAACCACTGCAGCCAGTAACTGAAGAACAGCTGCATGTTCCCCAGGAAAGCGCGGATGAGGACATCTGGCTGACTGTACCCGAGATCGTGATTGACCCAGGGCTCATCTCCCGCAAGCGTCTGATGTCTTTTAACGGTGGGGCTGATGCAACGCCTTATGACATGTTGCGGACCAAGATGTTGCAGCAGACCTTGTCCAAAGGCTGGCGGAGAGTGGCGCTTACCTCTCCCTATAGCGGGTGCGGTAAAAGTACGGCAGCTGCAAATCTGGCATTCAGCCTGAGCAGACAGGAGGACTTGCGCACGATCGTGATCGATTTCGACATGCGGCGCAGGGGATTGGCAGAGATACTGAAGCAAACCGGAAATTACAGTATGGCTGATGTCATCCAGGGGAAAGTGCCGTTTCACGAACACGCACTGCGCCACGGTAACAACGTGATTTTCGGGTTGAACTTCTCTTCAACACGCAACCCTGCAGAAATTCTGCAAAGCCGGCGGACAATCGAATTTCTGGAGCAGCTCGAAGCGGAATACAAACCCGATGTCATTCTGTTTGACACGCCGCCACTGATGGCCAGCGACGACAGCCATGGTTTTCTTAAGAATGTCGACTGCGCTTTGCTTTTGGCAGCAGCGGAAGAAACAAGCATTGATCATATCGACATCGCCGAGCGGCAATTGGCAGAACTCACGAATGTCATGGGAATTGTTTTGAACAAATGCCGGTATATCAGTGGGGCCTTCGGGAATGAGTACGGCACGTACTGAAGAAGCTCCGGTCGATGCGGTAATCATACCTCATTATAACGACCTTCCAAGGCTGGAACGATGCCTGCACGCACTCAGGAAAAATGACCTGGGTGGAACCGAAGTCGTTGTTGTAGACAACAACTCTCCGATTTCGCTGGATGGCATCCGGCGGGCCTTCCCCGAGGTGCGCTTTCTGGTGGAGCCGCAAAAGGGAGCAGCCCATGCGCGCAATCGTGGCGTAGCGGAAACGACGGCGCCACGTTTGTTTTTTATCGATGCGGATTGTGTTCCTGCGCCGGATTGGCTGACGGTCGGACGCCAGATCGCAGATTTGGCAGATTTGATCGGAGGCCGGGTTGACGTGTTTGATGAAACCCCGTCACCCCGCAGCGGTGCCGAGGCATTTGAGGCTGTATTTGCCTTTAATTTCCGCCGGTACATTGAAGTTCAGGGATGTTCCGGGGCAGGTAACCTGCTGACTCGACGGGATGTATTCGACAAGATCGGTGGGTTCATCAATGGCGTATCCGAGGATCGGGAATGGACCATGCGCGCCGTTGCCCAGGGCTATAGTCTGATTTACCGGGACGAGTTTTGCGTCAGCCATCCATCCCGGCAGGACTGGCCGGCCCTGAAGGCCAAATGGCGACGGACGACGCAAGAGGGATATCAGTTGAACGGAACAAATGCTGCATCGCGTTTGCGGTGGGCTATTCGTGCATTGGCCATGCCAGCAAGCGCAGTCGTACACACCCCGAAAGTTGTATCCAGTAACAAATTGGCCTCAACCGGTGAGGTCTTGCGCGCAATCACCACCTTATTCCGGCTCAGATGTCAGAGGATGGTCTGGATGCTGCGCCAGGCATCGGGCGGTAATATCTGATCAAGCCAATTGAAAAGGGACCGCAAAGCGGCCCCTGGTCATGTAGGTCAGATTTGTGTGTTTTGCTTAGGCAGCCTTGCGGCGACGGGTCAGGGCCAGACCGCCAAGTGCAGTCAGAAGCAGAAGACCACCGGCCGGCAGCGGAACTGCAGCCACATCAAAGTCAAAGGACACGTTTGGTGCAGAAGAAGCCCAGCTAAACACGAGGTTCTGGCTCAGGGTGTTTGGGGACAGGCTGCTGAAGATTGTGCTCAGTGTCGTTGTCACACCGCCCAGGACAGATGTCGAGGCCAATACATTGGAGGGGTTGTTTGCATCGACCCAGCTTACGGTCAGGCCCAGCGGGAAAGCGTTGGTCAGCAGACGAATGCCGATGGTTGCTTGCGCAGATGCGGACAGAGGATCAACCGGCGAAGTGAAATTGACAGAGTAGACACCCGGCCCGCCCGCAGCTGTGTCAACCGCGCCAAAAAACAGGTTATCGGATGTGATGTCATAACTGCCGCCGGCAGATACCTGTGTCAGAGCGCTGGCCGAACTGCTCATAAAGACAGCGGCTACAAGCCCCACAAGCATCATTTTCAAATTTCTAAACATTAAAGGACCCACCTTTTATTTCCACCTAACAGAGTCCATGCATACCCCTAGCACGGCACCTACTGTTAAGATTGATAAATCATTTCTGTTTGATTGCTAAGGTCTTTTTGAGAAATTATGTTTTTTTTGCGGCATCTAGGTGCCCATGAGGGCATAATGTAGTCTTATAGATTAGTTTGTTTCTCTTTTGTGAACATGGGTGGTGTAATTGTTAAGAGAATCAGGGGCTCACGGAACGTCAGGCGCCAAGAGCTTCACTTCCGCTCCAGCCCAAGCACTGCGCGTGCGTTCTGAACAACCTGCATCCTTTTTCCAAATCGTTCTTCACCTGCGTTGCTGAAGTGGTCACCATCCGACCAGAAAAGAACATCACAGGATAAGAAGTCTTCTGGGAAAGACAGTTTGAGCAAGTTGTGTTGTGACATGAATTCCACCGGCGATGCTGAAAGAGTTTCGGCGATCGTAGCTTCGAGTTTCAAAAAGACCTCTTCCGTTCCGGGGCGAAGCATATAAGGGTAATCACATCCCGCCTTCCGGATAAAGGTCGGTTGAATATGTGGCTCGATCCGGGGGGATAGCCAGACTGTCGGAATATGGGATGCGATGCGTTCCAGATACTCCTTTACGGCCTGAACATAACCCATGTGGGGCTCGAAACGGGGTACGGGTTCATTTGGCGACAACCTTTCGAACATACGCCTTCCGCCTAAATCAAACCCGGCCCCGTGCAACAGATAAAACCCCGCCTGTTCATAGACTGCGAATTCAAAAACATCTGGGCGATCTTCAATGAACTGAGCAAGTTCCATGTAAGCACAACCAGGCAAAAGCGTATGTGGACGACACCCGCCTGAGACAACGCCGACTATGAAGGGCTCATTGGCCTGTGATGTGGTTATAACCGCACCGTAAAGGTCAATCGCGTGGCTGTCGCCCAGAACGAGAACACCGGGACCATACTTCTGCGCACAGTTGGTGGCACGCTGACGTGCGGTCTCATCAATCGTGCGGATGTCGAAGACGCAGTCGCCATTATCAAAACGCGACAGCGCATTGGCGAGTTGTTCATTATACGCATGCTCGGTCAGGGTAAGTATGCGTTTCTCCGCTTCAGACATGCGCGCCAGATAGGCGTTGCGCCAGCCTTTCGTCATCTGTCCCCAGCCGCCGAATGCCACAAACAACAATGAGACCGTGACCGCCAGGATGAAAACCGGCCGCCGGGCAATGGAATGCGGCCCCGAAGTGCGGCGGAACGGCGTTTCAACATAGCGCCAGCTTAGATACGCGATCACGAATGTCAGAATGATCAGGCAGATGAGAACGGTTGGCGATGGGGCCCATGGCGTCCAGAGACGGGCGAAGGCAAAGAGCGGTTGATGCCAAAGATAGGCGCTGTAGCTGATAAGCCCGAGACCGACGAAGACGGGCTTGGCCAACAGTTTTCCCGTTGCTGTTGTCGGTCCGGCAAACAGGATTACAAAGACTGTGCCACCGACCGGAAGCAGGGCATAGACCGATGGGAATGGAGTCGTCTCACCAAAGGCAAAAATGGAGACCCCGATCATCACGACACCCAATGCGGCCAGCAAATCATGGGAGGTGGTGCCACGTCGCAGGATCATGGCGCAGAACGATCCGGCCAACAGCTCCCACGCACGCGTCGGCGCAAGAAAGAATGTGGCGCTTGGTGCATTTCGCGCACCCCATTCGCACAGCACAAGGCTGAGCAGGGCCAAAAGCACCAAGATGGGAACAAGCAGTTTTCTTCTATAGGTCCATAACAGCAGCAAAAGCAGCGGGAATACGATATAAAACTGCTCTTCTACCGCGAGACTCCAAGTGTGAAGAAGCGGTTTCTCTTCCGAGTCGAGATCAAAATAACCGCTCTCGACCCAGAACAATACGTTCGAAGCAAAAAGGCCGACGGCCGCGACGCTTTGCGCAAAATTCTTTGCTTCCGTCGGTGTCATCAGGAAAATCGCCACCGGTATGCAGGCGGCGACCATAACTGCCAGAGCGGGAAGAATGCGTCGGGCACGGCGCTCATAGAATTTCAGAAGAGAGAACGTACCAGCTTCGAGTTCCTTAAGAAGGATTGAGGTAATCAGATAACCCGAAATTACGAAAAAGACGTCGACGCCGACAAAACCGCCTTTGAAGAGTGAAAAGCCAGCGTGAAAAAACACAACTGGCACTACCGCGATCGCACGTAATCCATCTACTTCGGGTCTATATTTCATTTTCGAAAACTGGGAACTGATTACTGACGAAGTGGGGTCCGGAGAAATATAAAAACGGTAGATGAACGTGGCGTGGCTGAGGTCGTCATGCTCTGTTCATGTTCATGGTGCGCGCGCTGTTAGAGGCTGGTGAGCGGACCTGCTGACACGTACAGCATAAGGTTTGGCCGCTGTCCTGCCTGCATCACCGCACCAATCGTCTTGCAAAAATAAAATTTGCACCTGAGATCAGGCCCGATCGCACTGCATTTCGGACGGGAAACAATTTCAGCCAAAACGAGACACTGTCTGCGATAAAGCTAATGCATGGCGTCTGTAGACGCCCCCTGCCTGGAAAAAGATATGAACCCCGAAGCTTGTCATATTTCTCCTTCGACGCACCGGAAGTTTCGTGTAGCGTCGAGTTGTTATTGTACTGAGTACAGGCGCTTATTTTCGATCGGATTTTTTTGCAGTTTACCCGTTTGTTTGAAGTGCCTGCCTGTAAGCAGGGAGATAATGCGAATTGATGTTGTGCCTGAGGCGGCAGAAATTGCGAGAACCGCTGATGAATTCGTCCGGGGGTGTAACCAGCGCCATGAAATTGGGCGCTTTGGTTGGGATATGCATCCGGGAAGTGGCTGAAGGTAACAACTGCCTGTTTCAGCCTGCTGCGATGGCGATGAAGGAGCTGTAGGACGGTGATGGCCGCGCAAACTGCATCGGGAAGATCACCCCGAAGGTTCAGAGGGGCTCTGCTGTTTGCAGCGACGGTGGTCATTTGTCTGGCGGTTTTGGTTATCAATCGCGGCCCTCTCTATTACTTTGATACTGGGAGCTATTTTCGACAGGGCAATATAGCGCTCTCACTTATCCTGCCTGCACCAAAACCGGCCGGTGCTCAAAATGGGGCAAGTGGTAACCAGGCAGAACAAAACGGTGAAGAGGATGAGGTAACCGGCGGATCACGCTCGATGGCTTATGCGCTGCTGGTTGCGACTTTCTGGCGGGGCGATGCGCTGGGGGCCGTTGCAGGGGTTCATCTGGCCGCATTGTTGTTCGCAGTCTGGCTGACGATGCGCCTGTTGCAGCGCAGCGCACAAACCGGGCGTAGCACGCTGCAACTGGTGACCATTCCCTTATTAGCGGGGGCAGTGACCTCACTGCCCTTCTATATCGCCTATGTCATGCCGGATATTTTCACATCGGTGATGCTGATCCTGATTGCGGCGGTTGTTGCCGCAGGTCGTTACATGAACTTGATAGAATGGCTGGGCGCGCTGGCCTTGGCAGCGTTCGCGGTGGTCCTGCACCCCTCGCATCTGGGGATTGCCGTACTTATGGTGCCCTTTGTCGTGCTGGCTGCCTTGCTGCGTCTTGGATACGGGCGATGGCTTGCGGCAGGGTTTGTTATATGCCTTGTTGCGCTGGCCATTGCCGAGCGCAAAGCATTTGAGTTCGCAACAGAAACCGTTGCGCGGAAAGAGGTAATCTATACACCCTATATCACGGCACGTCTGATCGTTGACGGCCCCGGCCTGGACTATTTGGATGATGTCTGTCCGCGCACCAATTTGGCAACCTGCGCCCTGCACGAGGCTTTGTCCTGGTCCGATGACCCTTACCGAATGACCGCTACTCATATCATTTTCGAGCAATCCGAAAAGCTGGGGTCTTTCCGGCTGATGCCGATTGAGGACCAGCGGGCCGTAGCAGCCGAACAGCGGGCCTTTTTCCTGCAGGTTCTGGCCGCCCGGCCGTTCGGGACGATATACGCACTTGGCAAAAATGCGTTCACCCAGTTGGGAATGAACAGCATCGAGATGACTATCCCGAACGAGGCTGTCATCCGAAACGCAAAATCGCTTTCGGGACTGCCGGAGGCGCAGCTGGCGGTTCTCGACAAAATTGTCCTGACGCGCGATCAGCCTTGGCTGGGTCCGGTCAATTCCATCCACGCGACAATCTATCTGATCTCGGCGATCATTGTGATCGGGTTGTTGCTATGGCCCGGCCGAGTTGCCCCACCGCTGAAACTGTTCGCCCTGTTCATTCTGATCGGGATTGCAGTGAACGCACTGGTCTGTGGCGGGGTCTCGCAACCCGCAGACCGATATGGTGCGCGCGTGATGTGGCTGCTGCCTTTCACGGCTGCCTTTCTTTTTCTTGTTCAGCGTTCGTCAGTGTCGCAAGGCACGGCCGGAGATACCTCGTGACTTCAGATAAAACCCTTTCCATCAGCGTCGTCATGCCCGCCTACAAGGCCGAGCATCTGCTACCCCGTGTCCTGACACCCCTGATTGAAATGCTGAACACCGACCAGGTGCAACAGGTTTTGGTTGTCGATGACCAGTCTCCGGACGGCACTGCGGCCCTTGCCCGCGAAATGGGGGCCACGGTTCTGACCACGCCGGTCAATGGCGGGCCGGGGGCTGCGCGCAACCTGGCCGCCGAACACGCCACCGGTGACATCCTGTGGTTCGTCGATTCCGACGTCATCGCGTGGCCCGATGGCCCGGAGCATATCCGCCGTGCCATGTCCGAGGATAATGTTGGCGCCGTGTTCGGATCGTATGACGACGCGCCGGATGGGCAATCGTGGTTCTCGCGCTACAAGAACCTTCTGCATCGCTATCACCATCAGCGCGCCCGGCGCGAGGCGCGCACCTTCTGGGCCGGGTGTGGCGCCATCCGACGCGATGTGTTTCTTGAGGTCGGCGGCTTTGATGTGAAAACCTACGAGGTTCCGTCGATCGAGGATATCGAACTGGGCTATCGGATCGCGGGGACCGGTCGCCGTATCCTTGTCGAGCCACAGCTGCAGGGTAAACACCTGAAAGTCTGGACCATCCGCAACAGCCTGAGCACGGATATTTTCTGTCGCGCCCTGCCCTGGGCCCGGCTGATGATCTCGCGCGAGGGGCTGACGGATGACCTGAACACCTCGATGGCCGAGCGGGCACGGGCTGCAATTGCGGGGTTGTTGCTGCTGTCGCTTCTGGTCCTGCCATTCTGGCCGGGGGCATGGCCCCTGCCCTTATTGCTGCTTGCAGTCGCCTTTGTCGCCAATTTCGATCTGGTGCGCGCCATGTCCGGGCATGGCGGACCGTGGTTCGCATTCAAATGCCTGCTGTATCATCAGGTCTATTATGTCTACTCGGCCACCATCTATGTCTGGTGCCTGTTCGAATACCACGTGCTGGGGCAGAAACATAAACTCCATGTCACGCGGAACTGACTGTTCGCGCGACATGGGTGTGTGCCAGAGGCAGGTTCAGAACTGCTTCGCGGGGAGTTGTTCGAACGGTAATTTCTCAACCTGATCGAAGCGCGGGTTGCTTTCATGCACATAGAACGTGTCGTAAAGCGAATTGCGCACGAAATGATAGCCATTGGCGAACAGTAACTCGTTGAGCTCCGGTGTCGGGCGTTCGATTGTCATGGCCAGGAAACGGTATTTGTCGAATGGGAAATTGCGCAGAATCCGCGTTTCCGACCCTTCGACATCCAGACTGAAGTAATCGATATCCTTGGGCGCGTTATAGCGATCGAACACCTCATCCAGAGGTACGGCCTCAACCGTTACAACCTTGCCCTTTTCCCGGAACCGGGCCAGTTTCGAAGCGCGTCGCTCGGTCATATTGTCGGCCTCATCCACCAGCAGGCTGCTGCGCTGACCGTCAATCATGAACTCCAGCTTTCCCGGTTCGGGATCAACCGCCAGCGGAACCGGGGTGGCCGTGCGGTGATGCCAGTTTGTAATCCGATGGTAATTGACCGGGTTGGGTTCAATCAAAAGTCCGGTCCAGCCATAGTGTTTTTCCAGAGCGAACGTGTTTGAGTCTGAGAATCCATCGGCGGCACCAAGCTCGACAAAAAAACCATTGCGCTTGCCATTATAGACTTCGTTGATCACCCACATGTCCTGGCCCCTGTCAGACACACGTTTGGGCAGGTAGCCGAGATTGTTCATGGCGAACCGGCGGCTGACATTCCGGGCGCTGACCACGCCGATATAGGCGAAATAGGCAGGCTTCTGGAGGACCGGGTATGATTCAACCAGTTTTGCAAGATTTTGCTTCATAGAGTTCTCCATTTAACTGCCCGTTTTTCTTCGGGACAAATCTTATATTTCTCAATCGGTGGCTATCTTAGACCCGCTACTTTCGCGATGTCCCAAACCGGGTAGGGTGTCTCACGCGTGCCCTGTCCGAAGATGGTATCAAGTGGTACGCGATAGGCACGTGCAATACTGACCGGAACATCGGTGTTCCCGAGGTCATTTTCGTAAACCGTCTGATCGCGCGCCACCAAAACCCAACCCTCCAAAGCTTCGCCAATTACAGTTTCTCCATCCACCAGAGCTGCTGTTGCCGCGCGTATGAAATAATCTGCGGTCGTAGTGTCAGATGCAGGCATTCTGGCATGAACATAGACCGACAACTGGCCAGCCATATAGCGCTTTTCCAACTCGGCCTGTGTCCAGATGGGCGGGAATGCCCCGGCAATCAGTGCCGGAACAACACGTATCTCGTTCAGGTCAGGGAACGGGCTCTCATCAGTTTCGATAGAGATACGATAGCCAAGATCCCGGGTCTGGGTAAACGGGCGCAGAGTTTCCGGCCAGCTGATCCAGGCGCTGACCGCAAGCCCTGTCAGAGCACAGGCCAGTGCAGAGACCGGAGCAACCTGAACCGGCCGCAAACGCCAGAAGACAATCAGTGGTATGACTGCGGCGGGTGCAAAATGATGGGGCAGGATCCGATAGGCCTGAACATAGAAAAACAGAACATAGGCAATGACCGTCAGCGTCAGTGTTCTGGACAGCTTATCCTGCCAGGGCCAGGCCAGCAGTGCCAGGCCGGGCAGAATCCCGCAAGGTAGCAGCCAGAACAGGAACCGCCCGGTGTCGAAGATCGTCACGAAGCGCAGGCGGCGCAGAATACTGTCAGCCCCAAACTCATCGGACACGTCCATCAGCCCCCACCATGTCAGCATCATCTCAAACAGTGATGCCAGAACCAGGACCCCAAGGGCGACCATCCCTCCGACAATCACCTGCCGGAACGGTAGTGGTCGGGTCAGAAGGAAGTGGGAAATCAGAAAAAACCCGATAAGAAGGGTGCCATTCGGTGCGGTCAGCAAAGCCAGTGTTGACACAAACGCCATCCCGACGAACCTGCGTTCGCTGAAGAACAGGATATAGCCCAGCACCCCCAGCAGGATCATCGGCTCGCGCGCCATGGGCAGCGCAATGTCGGCAAAATACGGATTGTAGGATGGATTGAATGCCATCACGAACGAAAACAGCAGCAGGGCTGCCCCAAGCCCGAAAACGGTTCGTGAGTCAGTATGTCCTTCGGGATCGCGTACAAAGGACAAAATCACCCCAAAAAGGATCGAAACCCCTGGCAAATATGCAAGACGGATAGAGACTTCATAGGGTCCGAAAAACCGCATGAACCCGCTTTGCAGGAAGGTTTCCGTCATCATTTTCGGGGTCGGATATCCCCCGACCCCCCCTGCATCCGGTGGCCAGAACGGCAGGCCACGGGTCATGAACAACATCGCGTTCAGAAAGCTGTGCGCCCCGTCGTCATTCAGCGACTCCCAGTAGAATTTCGGAGCCAGCAGGAGCAGAACAGCCAGCGGCAAGGCAATCATGCCGGCTATATCCCAACCCCTGCCCCGCAAGATATTAGGGTTGGGTCGGGCTGCGATCAGGCCGATGCCGGGCAGGCAAAGCAAAACAAGCAACAGAATGAAGGCCGTCCCGGCCATGGGAACACCGCTGACGGCCTGTACCACAGCAGCGAGCGCAGGCACACCGAACAAGGACAATGTAAACCCCTTGAGCAGCCAGTGCTCAAACCGGTCCCCCTGCGCAGCAATTCCCAAAGCCAGCAGCAACCCCGGTGCCACAAAAAGCGCCGAAGCAGACAGCGCGACCAGAGGAACCCAGACATAGGAAAACAGAACGCCGCTGGCTGCGAAATAGGGCGGTACCTCATCCAGCCGCACCGCATCAGCAGCAAGTGTTGCTGCGACGCCCTGACCGGCCAGTACAATGCCAGCCAACACAATGAGTGAAATAAAAAGGCGCAATACCATCACGTCTTATACAATCTCATCAAATACAGCAGTCGACGATTACCCAATGAAAGGCATACTGGATGTCAGCTGAAAGCATATGTCTTCAATCAACCAATCTACTGATAACATGTAACTCTCATCTGGTTGCGTGTTTTATGCCCAACGGATGGATTGCATGCGCAATGTGATATCAATACTGCAAGCATACCCACATTGGTGATTTCAGGGAAACAAATAGCCGTATAGGTATCTATTTCGGCGTTTCGATCCATCCAGGCAGTATGACCGACACTTTCGCCCCACCCAGAGCGGATGTCCCGATATGGACCATTCCTCCATAAAGCTCGGCTATATCCCGGACAATCAACAGGCCTAACCCGCGTTCACCCCTGTCTTCACCGGTGGACACGTCGGACATCTGCCGACTTTGCTCCATACCCGGGCCATCGTCTTCGATGCAAAGCGTAATCATATCCTTGCTCTCTGCGATCGCTGAAATATGCACGTGGCTTTCAGCCCAGAAACACGCGTTTTCCATCAGGTTGCCAAAAATCTCCTGAATGTCCGCCATCTCGCCGAAAAATATCATTCCGGCATCTATGGTGATTTCCACCTCGGGCATTCGGTCTCTGAAAATAACACCAAGCGCATACATTACGTCTTCGGCGCTGGTGCGAACGGCTGAAGATTTGCCATAAGGACGTTCGGTCCGGGCGCGGCTGAGGTTACGCTTGATGACCCGCGTCATCCGATCGACAAGGCCAATAATCTGATCGCGCCTGTCATCATCCAGCGCTTCGGCAACGCGGATCAGAGCGGCCAGCGGCGTTTTCAATCCATGTGCCAATTCGGCATTCTTCCTACGAGTTTTTTCAAGATTTGTGTTGTTGCGACGATGCAGCTCTCGCAACTCATCAACCACTGGGATCAAGTCTGGCGGCCAGTTTTGCCCATCAATGATCGTATCGTGCTGGCGCATGGCTTTGACAGATTCGCTGAGCCGTTTGAGCGGTCTGAGACCCCGGTTTACTGTAAAATAGACTGAAACCGAAACCGTCAGGGCGATACCGAAGAAAACCAGTGCAACCAGCTGGGTCGCGCTGCGAATTCCTTCGCTTACACGTCGCATGGGCGCCGCAATCCGAAAGCTCAGCCCTTCTTCGGGCGCGGCTCCCGGAAAGGGGGCAGATATACCGCGCACAAAGCCTCCGTTAGGGCTTATGAAATCACCTTTGCCCGAGGGCGGTACGGCAAGGACCGCGCTGTTCGCGGTGACCGGGCCAAGTGACGGAGATTGAAACAGAATCCTGGAGCCCCCCCCCTCCTGATCTTCGATAAGCTGCCAAACCCAGTTTACTTCTGCCAGGTCATAAATTCCGCGCCCGACTCCTTCGGACAGCTCTATGTCGGTCCCATTCAAAGTGATCCGGCTGGATTCGATCAACAAATCCTGGGCCAGAAGCAATTCCAGTTCGCGGATTTCCTGAACGCGATAGAGCTGAATGAAAATAGCCGCGCCAAGTCCAAGTACGGCACAACATATCGCGATTGACGCAATCGATACGCGACGTGGAATCGTGGCCCAGTCACCGATCATCTGTGGGAATCCGATAACCTTGCCTGCGCACGGTTTCCACCAAAGAGGCCGCCATCTTGCGGCGCAAGCGCGAGATCAAAACGTCGATGACGTTTGAATTCAAGTCTATCTCCTCGGCATAGATATGCTCAATCAGGTCTGCCCGGCTGACGACCGAACCCGCATGCCGGGCAAGATGCTCCAGAGCGCGAAATTCAAACGCGGTCAGAGGAATAGTCCGACCCTTGAAATAGGCTGTCTTTTCATCGGGCAAAACTGACAGGTCCCCGACTTCAATCGAGGGCGCACCGCGTCCACTTGCGCGCCGCACCAAGGCTTCGAGCCGTGCCATGAGTTCTTCGGAGTGAAAGGGTTTTGCCAGATAGTCGTCAGCCCCGCTGCGTAGCCCGGATACGATATCATTCCAACTGTCACGTGCCGACAGGATCAAAACCGGGGTCGCCATATTGCGACTGCGCCATTCGTGCAGAACCGAAAGCCCGTCCAGTCCCGGCAACCCCAGATCCAGAACGATGACGTCCCAATCTTCGGTCTCCCCCAGAAATAGCGCGTCATTACCGTTATCAGTCAGCCTTACGACATCGCCACGCGCTCGCATCAGGCAACCAAGATTATCGCGCAGCGTATCGTCGTCTTCGGCAACAAGTATTTTCATCAGACCCTCATAGCTGACACGCGCAGCGAACATGAACAGGGCATGACAAAGGCTGACATGTGCCATTCATTCCGCTCTTTCTATAGTGCATCTGACCCGCCGTCGAAAGCGATCAGAATCTGATGTGGTGGGTTTTGCCTCGCTAACCTACTGTAATACCGGAGTTCCGAATGTGTGGCCTGTTTGGTATCTTCCCAGAGGATGCAGCACAAACCCCTGACAATCTGCGGCTGCGCAAAAGCGCGTTTTCCATACGTTATCGCGGCCCGGATGCCAGCCATATCCTGATAGAACCCGGTCTTGGGTTGACGCACCGACGCCTGTCCCTTGTCGATACCGATATACGGTCGGATCAGCCTTTCAAGGATCCAACGGGCCGTTACACCCTTGCCTACACTGGTGAAGTCTACAACTTCAGGTCCTTGCGGTCTGAGTTGGAAGCGTTGGGGATTTCCTTCCGGACAACTTCCGATACCGAAGTTGTTTTACACAGTCTGATCCAATGGGGTTCGAGCGCACTGATCCGGTTCGAAGGCATGTTCGGACTTGCCTTTGTCGACCGCAGCACGCGGCAGGTCCTGCTGGCAAGGGATCGCTTCGGAATGAAGCCGCTTTATTGGGTGCAAGGCCCGACCAAAGAAGGGCCCGCCTTTCTGTTTGCGTCGGAAATAAAAGCTTTCGAGCCGTGGATGACAGTACAGCCGGACATCAACTCGGTAACAGCTTATCTGATGAATTCCGGAGAACCGGATCCGGGTCAGACCTTCTATAATGGCATCCAGAGCCTGGCCCCAGGGACTTGCCTGCAGTTTGACGGATCGGACAAGATCAAGATTTCATCTTTCTTCCGATTGAACGATTTCTTCGACCCCGATGAAATGATCAGGCTTGACGGCTTGCCCACGCCCGAAATTGTCGATGAGTTTGCGGATCTGATGCACAAATCCTTGGCCGCGCATTTGTTCGCCGAAGCGCCTGTTGGGGCTTTTTGTTCAGGCGGTGTGGATTCGTCACTGATTGCTGCCATAGCAGCAGCACAACATCAAAACCTGCCGTTGTTCCATGCCAATGTGAAAGGTGAACGCAGTGAAGTTGATGCGGCTCGCAACCTAGCCAGAAGTCTTAAACTGGAGTTGCACGTTACCGATGTCGATGAGTGCGATTTTATTGACATGCTTCCCCGAGTCATTCGGCACTATGAACGCCCCCCCTCAGAACCTGCAAATTGCACGCCACTGATGATGGCGGCCCGGCTTGCAACTGATTCTGGAATGAAAGGTCTGATTTCTGGTGCAGGCGCAGATGAATTGTTCCTCGGAAATCCCCGGTTTGGGCGAAAGCGTTTGAACGATGGATACAGACGGCTGATGCGCCGGGTGCAGGCAATGTCGGGCATAGGGTCCATCCTGACTACGAAGCGCGCAAAAAAGCTGGTGCATGACCATGCAAAACAGAGGGAGCCGCAGGAGATCTCCTGCCATCACAACGCATCGCCACAAAACCCCAGGGATCACGGCAGACAATGGACGCTGGATCGCATGCGCCATCCCCTGTCAGAGCTTTTGCATCTCAATGACACGATGGGCATGGCCGCAGGTATCGAAGTGCGGCTTCCGTTTTTGGATACCCGATTGGCCCGGTTTTCCGTCAATCTTCCGACCCGGCATAAACTCCGGCTTTCGCTCTTTGCCTTCGGGAACGCTCATCCGTTTGCTCGCAACAAATGGGTCGTTGAAGAAGTCGCCAATCGTTATGTCCCGCGCAACCTGAGCCCCCGTATCAAGAACGCGACACAGACGACGGTGTTTCAGCGGTTGGAAGTTCGTCCTGAATACTTCAGGAGCGCCCATCTGCGGGACCTGATCGGCCTGACCCGGACCCAAATGCACGACGTAATCACCGAAACGGCCCCGGACCTTCGGTTGCGGCTTTTGCTGGCCGAAGTTTGGCTACGATGCGGACTGAACCATCAGGACGAAGGCCGGGAAGTCGCCAGATTACGCGATCACATCACCATCTGGCCGGACACATATCATCCCAACCCGTCAATCAGAAACAAACCCACAAGCACCGCGGTCCCTGGCTAAGGATCAGAGCGCCGTGCTTTTACGAAAGTTTTTTTTTGGCGCAGCCGTTTTCTTGGGGTTGGCTTCAAACTCTTCATGGTAAGAGCGTTCCACATTCACGTCCCAGACGTCGTAGTTCTCGCCCATGATATTGCGGGCGGCATATATAGCAGACAGCATCGAATGATCCTGATTGTTATAGCGATGCAGACCATTGCGACCCACGGTCTGGAAATTTTCCAGCGTCTTCAGCCAACCGCTGACAGTGTCCAGAGCCTCTTTGTACTCAGTGTCATAAACCGGGTAGGCTTTGGGTTGCCGGATCACGGCAAAATCTATGACATCACTCGCTTTAGCCAGCCCAAGCTGCTCAAGCTCTTCGCTGGCAAGTTTCCTGAGTTCTTCGTCCGAGGAAGACCACAGCCCGTCACCCTTCTGGCAGAAATACTCCATCCCTATTGACGCGGTATTCTGGTCGGGCAGCATTTCCTTGGACCAGGCGCGGAAATTCTGAATGCGGCCGACCTTCACCTTGGGGCTGTGGATGTAAATCCAGTTGTCCGGGAACGGATCGGCGTGATCCAAGATCAGGGTCACGATCAGGAAATCGCGATATCTCAAACGATCTGCGGCTTCAACGACCTGGAGCGGAGGTGGCGGGTCAAACGTGTGGATCAGATCGCGCACGGCCATTGAATTGATGAACTCTGCACCCTTGATCCGTTCGATGCTTATCTCGCCGTCTTCATTCCAGTTTCGCACATCAACCGACGTGACGTGGTTGCCGTCACGATACACCTTTATCACTTCCGAACGTGTCTCGACGCTGCCGCCTTTTTCCTGAATCAGATCGCGTGTCTTTTCCCACATCATGCCAGGACCCAAGCGAGGGTACTGGAATTCTTCAATCAAGCTAGCGGTGTCATTGGCGCCGGAAATTGCATTCCAAACTGCCTTGGGTAAAGACAGGTTCTTGATCCTTTGCGCCGCCCAGTCGGCCCGGATTTGCGACGGTGGAATGCCCCAGACCTTTCTCGTGTAGCTACGGAAGAAGTGCATATAGAGCCGACCGCCAAAGCGGTTGATCACCCATTCTTCAAATGTATCTTCCTGCGGCTTGGGGCGGAGCTTCCATTTAATGAAGCTACCGATGATTTTATAAGTCTCGTATGGGCCAATATTTCCAAGGGCGTTGAAAATCCGTAACGGATAATCATAGAACTTGCCACGGTAGAAGATGCGGCTCAAGCGCTGCACAGTGATGAAATCATCACCCATCACCTCGTGCCACATGTCCTCGACCTCACGCACCTTGGTGAAGAACCGGTGCCCGCCTATGTCAAAGCGGTAACCTTTATGCGTTTCAGTTCGTGAAATGCCACCAACCATGTCCGAGGCCTCAAAGACCCGGGGAACATGTGTGTCGCTCAGCTTCTGAAGTTCATAGGCAGCTGTCAGCCCGGCTGGGCCGCCACCGATGACTACAACGGGAACAATATCTTTTTTCAAATGACTAACACCCATACCAAAACACTTACCTAAGGCTACAAGAGGTTATCCGGGATTAACAACAAAATCCTGTCAGCCCCCTAAACAGAGTGCCTGAGTTTTGAAGCCCGGCCTTCCGTACAGAAAATCGGCACCCTGATTAGACGAACCGCACCGGCTGTCCATCCCACAGAGAGAGGGGACAGATGCGAACCAGATCGCCTGTGTCGAAAACCGGTTCAAAATTGGTGAAAACCTCTGTCTCCTGCATAGCCCTAAACTGCATGTGCTTTTCCCAATAATTTGAATCGTAACGATGTTTTCCGACCGGTATAGCTTTGTCAAAATTTCCCGCAGGTGTGAAACGTACATTTGATCTGCGCAATTCTGATACAACATGTGCAGCCCTGAATATGACCTCTTTTAAGCGCTGTCTCTGTGATGTTCTTCACTGGATTGCCCGGCTGAAAGAGCGCGTCAACAATATCGCCTCTTTCCCCCCATTGTGTATGGTTGAGCGCCAAGGCAACAGGAAATTCAGTGCCTCACGACTCGTGGCTTTGTGAATCTTGACAGGGTGGCGGCGCTGTCGTCCTAATGCGTGCGAATGTTTGCAATAACCCGGATGCCCAGATCCGGGTTAAGACGAGTGTATTGGTAGCCAGTCTCGTTGTTAACGAGGGAGCAATTTTATGAAGTGCGTTATTCTGGCCGGCGGCTTAGGCACGCGGCTCAGCGAAGAAACCGTCAAGATTCCAAAACCCATGGTCGAGATCGGTGGTAAGCCAATCATCTGGCACATCATGAAAATCTACGCGGCCCATGGCGTCACGGATTTCATCGTCTGCCTGGGGTACAAAGGTTATGTCATCAAGGAATTCTTCGCGAATTTCTTTCTGCACAACTCGGACGTTACGATCGACCTGGCCAATGGCGGTCTTGAAATTGCAAACAGCAAGTCAGAACCGTGGCGCGTGACATTGATCGACACCGGAGACAACAGCCAGACTGGCGGGCGACTTCGCCGGGTCATGCATCTGCTCAAGGATGAAGAAGCGTTCTGCCTGACCTATGGCGACGGTGTTGGTGATATCGACATTCGGGCCGGGATCGATTTTCACCGGGCGCATGGCAAGCTCGCAACCGTCACGGCAGTTCCTCCGCCCCGCCGCTTCGGCCAGCTCGAGCTGCAGAGCAATCAGGTCCTGAATTTCTCTGAAAAACCCGTCGGGGATGGTGGGCTGATCAATGGCGGGTTTTTCGTGCTGTCCCCCAAAGTGGGCGATTATATTGACGGCGACGATACCGCCTGGGAACGCAGCCCCCTGATGAACCTGACACGCGATGGCGAGCTGATGGCCTTTGAACATAAAGGCTTCTGGCAGCCCATGGACACTATTCGCGAACGCCAGGAACTGGAAGAACACTGGGCCACAGGCAATGCGCCGTGGAAAATCTGGGAATGAGTGCGAGCGCGTTTTCCGGACGCAGGGTGCTTGTAACCGGGCATACCGGCTTCAAAGGCGCCTGGCTGGCTGCCTGGCTGGCCGAGGCTGGAGCAGAAGTCGCCGGATACGCCCTTGCCCCCGAAACTAAACCCAATCTCTGGGCATTGCTGGATCAGCGCAAAATAAGGTCGGTCACTGGCGACCTGAATGATCGTGCGGCCCTAGACCGGATCATCGCGGAAACCGACCCTGAATTCGTCTTTCACCTGGCGGCGCAATCCCTGGTCCGGCGCTCCTATCGCACTCCGGTTGAGACCTTCGCTACCAATGTTCTGGGCACAGTTCAGCTTTTGGACGCACTGCGTGCAGCCCCGAGCCTGCGCGCGGTGGTGGTGGCAACCTCTGACAAGGCCTACGAGAATGTCGAACAGGTCTGGGGCTATCGCGAAACCGACCCGATGGGCGGGCATGATCCGTATTCCGCATCGAAGGGTGCGACCGAAATAGCGGTCGCAGCAATGCGGCGCAGCTATTATTCACCGGATGCTGCCGATCCACATCCGGCCCGGATTGCCAGCGCACGCGCGGGCAATGTCATTGGTGGTGGTGACTGGGCCGAAGACCGTTTGGTTCCCGATATCGTGCGCGGCTGTCTGAGCGATGAAGGACGCGTCGTATTACGCTATCCCGGCGCAATCCGCCCCTGGCAACATGTTCTGGAACCTCTCAGGGGGTACATGATGCTGGCCCAGAAGCTCGAACAGGACGCCGCCTTCGCAGCTGGTTGGAATTTTGGCCCCGAACGTGACGATGAACGCCCGGTTCTGGATGTAGCCCAGGCGGTCATCAAGGCGCTTGGGCAGGGCCGGATCGATATCGACACCCCGGCGGATACGCCGCATGAGGCCAAGATGCTTCGGCTGGATGTATCGCAGGCGCGAGCACTGCTTAGCTGGCGCCCAGTCCTGAGTTTTGACGACACCGTCAGGCTAACGGCAGACTGGTATGCGGGCTGGGCCCGCGGCACTCCGGCAACCGAGCTGTGCCACGCCCAGATTGCCGAATTCGAAACACTGAGTATGAGACAGGTATGACCGGCACGACCCATCCCACCTGCCGCCATTGCGGCGCGGATCTTGAGATGACGCTTGTCGATCTCGGACTGTCCCCTCTGGCCAATTCCTATGTCGACCCCGCGAAAGCGGACAAACCGGACCCGGTCTATCCGTTGCACGCCCGCGTCTGCACCGAATGCTGGTTGGTTCAGGTGGATGATGTCGTACCGGCGGAAGAGATTTTTTCGACCGATTACGCCTATTTCTCCAGCTTCTCGGACAGCTGGCTGGCCCATTGCCGGGATTACGTGGAAAAAATGGTCGACCGGTTCGATCTCGGGCCGGATGATCTGGTGATCGAGATCGCCTCGAATGACGGGTATCTGCTGCAGTACTTCGTTGAAAAAGGCATCCCCGTTCTGGGGATCGAACCTTCAGGCAATGTGGCGGCGACGGCACAGGAAAGGGGTGTGCGCACGCTGGTCGATTATTTCGGCGAGGCGCTGGCCCGAAAGGTTGCTGCGGTCGAGAAACCTCCGGCCCTGATCGCCTCGGCCAATGTGCTGGCGCATGTGCCTGATATCAACGATTTCGTTGCCGGCATCGCCACACTGCTGACGGGGGACGCGGTCTATACAGTTGAATTTCCGCACCTTCTGAACCTGATCAAAAGCGTGCAGTTCGACACGATCTATCACGAACATTATTCCTATCTGTCGCTGCTGGCGGTCGAGACAATCTTTGCCAAGGCGGGTTTGCGCGTCTTCGACGTCGAAGAGCTGCCGACCCACGGCGGATCGCTGCGGGTTTATGCCTGCCTTGAAGGGGCCAGCCACCCCGAAGGGCCCGGCTTGGCCAAGGTCCGCGCGGACGAGGCGGCGGCGCAGTTCGACCGGCCTGAAGGTTACATGAATTTCACCACTCAGGTCGAAGCGCTGCGCGATGGGTTGCTTGCCTTCCTGCGTGAAACAAAGGCGCGGGGCGACACGGTTGCCGCCTACGGTGCCGCTGCCAAGGGCAATACGCTGCTGAACTATGCCGGGATCGGCCCCGATCTGATCTCTTACTGCGTCGACCGCAACCCGGCCAAGCAGAACACGCTGCTGCCCGGCAGCCATATCCCCGTGCATGGGGTCGAAGCCCTGCGCGAGGCGCCGCCGGATTACGTGCTGATCCTGCCCTGGAACATCCGGGATGAGGTCATCGGGCAACTGTCCGACCTGAAGGTACGGTTCGTGACCGCCGTGCCGGAAGTCAGGATCAGCTGATGGCACGGGTTCTGCTGACCGGCGCAACCGGATTGATCGGACGCGCGACGGTTCCGGCTCTGACACAGGCGGGCCATGAGGTGGTGACGCTGGGCCGCAACCCGGCAAGCGACATCCCTTGTGACCTGCTGGACCCCAGGGCCACCACAGCAGCCCTTGAAACAACCCGCGCCAGCCATCTGGTTCATCTGGCCTGGCATGACGGGCCACGCGACCGCTGGGCTTCCCCGGCCAATCTGGACTGGATGGCCACCACGCTGCACTTGGTGCGGGAGTTTGCGCGCATCGGCGGGCGGCGTGTGATCTGCGCCGGAAGCTGTGCCGAATATGACTGGTCGGTGCCGGAGCTGACCGAAGCAACACCTTTGCGGCCACGCACCTTGTACGGGGCCGCAAAGGCTGCGACCGGTCTGGCGCTAAGCGCAGGCCAGGATGCGCTTGGCTTGTCTCTGGCCTGGGCCCGCATTTTCTTTGTCTACGGACCGGATGAACCGCCGGGCCGGTTGTTTGGCGATCTGATTTCAAATCTGAAGATAGGTGAGCCCGTAAATTGCACCGATGGACGACAGGAACGGGATTTCCTGCATGTCGATGATCTGGCGCGCGCGCTGGCGCTTTTGCTGGAAACCAATGTCACCGGTGCGATCAATATAGCAAGCGGCACCGCCGTCCCGGTCCGGCAGTTGATTGAAGAGGTCGCAAACCAGATGCATCACCCTGACCTGATCCGGCTGGGGGCTATCTCCCGCGCGGCAAATGATCCCGACCGGCTGGCAGCGGATGTAACCCGGCTGCGGAACGAAGCCGGATTTACCCCGCAACATGATATCGTCTCAGGGGTGGCGGACATTCTTTGTACAGAAGGGGCCCGCTTATGAAAAAGCTGCTTATCCCCCGAAAGAAATCATTCATGCGCTTCGCTTTGGTCGGGGTACTGAATACGGCGTTTGGCTATGTGCTGTTTACCGGCCTCAGCCTGTCAGGCCTGCCACCGCAAGCCGCACTGGCGATTTCGTTTTCTGGTGGAGTTTTGTGGAACTTCATGACCCACGCCCGGCTTGTCTTCGACACCAAGGGTTTTGGGCGTTTGCCCTATTACGTGCTGTCCTATCTGTTCGTTTACGCGTTCAACGCCCTTTCGCTTGAGGGTTTGCTGTCCGCTGGTCTGCAACCGATCATCGCGCAGGGGTTACTTGTTTTGCCCACCGCCATCCTGGCCTTCATCATGATCTCCAGGGTGTTGACGGGTCACTTCCCCTGGCAGCAGAGTGTTTGAAGATGATTAAAAATAACATTCCGGCACATTGGCCATCGAAGTCCAAACCGACCGTGGAGCCTAAAATTTGACATAAGAACTGTACCGCGAGGATAGTTAACTAATGCGTCTTTACCTTGCCGATCTCGGCCATAACCTCGTTACCGCTACGTCGGACACCTATCCGCTGGGTGTCGGCAATCTTGCTACTTTTGCCAAAACCTATGCCAAAAGCCCGACACCGTTGGAGGTTGCAATCTTCCGCGACCCTCAGGAATTGAAGGCAGCCATTGATGCGGCGGCACCCGACATCATTGGTTTCTCAAGCTATTCCTGGAACCACCACCTAGCCTTGTCCTTTGCGGATTACGTCAAGGCGATCAATCCCAATGTTCTGACCCTCATGGGCGGCCCCAATTTTCCACTGACCGAAGAAGAACAGGACAGCTGGATCCGGACCATGCCACAGATCGACATGCATGTGCGCGGCCCCACCTATGAGGGCGAGCGCGCATTCCTCAGTACACTGCAACGGTTCATCGATGTTGGCGCCCGCCGCGAAGGCATGTGGGAAGAGACCGTCGATGGCGCGCTTTACGTGCATCCGAAAACCGGAGAGATCCTGCGCGGGAGCGAGCCGCCCCGCATCCGCGATCTGGACGAAATCCCGTCACCCTATCTTGCCGGGCTGATGGACAAGTTCTTTGATACCGGCCTGTTTGCACTGATGCAGCTGGCCCGCGGCTGTCCGTTCACCTGTGCCTTCTGCAACTCGGCGGTCAAATCGAACTCGAAAGTTTTCCGCCATTCGTTTGAGCGTACCAAGGCCGATCTGGATTACATCGTGGCCCGCATCAACCACGCCAGCCCCTTGTGTTTTGCTGACGACAATTTCGGCATGTATGTGCAGGACGAAGAGGTGGCCGACTATCTGGGCCATCTGATGGATAAATACGACTGGCCCAAATATATCCGGACAACCACCGGCAAAAACCGCGGCGACCGGATCATCAAGGTGATGCGCAAGGCCAAGGGCCGGTTGCCAATGACCTCGTCGGTCCAGTCCCTGAATCCGGTAGTTCTGAAGAACATCAAACGCGACAACATCAGCCTGGATACTTATACCGAGGTACAGCAGGAGCTTCATTCAAAGGGCATGCAATCCTATGGCGAGCTGATCCTGTGTATGCCGGGTGAGACCAAGGAATCCTTTATGGATGCGGTCGACAAGCTGATCGAAACCGGTGTCAGCCGGGTAGCGGCACACCAATTGATGCTGCTGCATGGCGCGCCACTGGCCAATCCTGACAGCCGCGAGAAATTCGGATTCAAGACCCTACACCGGGTCGTTGCCCGATGCCTGGGCAAATATAACGGCCCAACCGTGGTCGAGACCGAGGAAATGGTGGTCCAGTCCGAGAACTTCTCGTTCCAGGATTATCTGGACACCCGTGTTTTCCATCTGCTTCTGACGATCTTCTATTATGAAGACAATTTCGAAGAAGCCTTCCGGCTGGCGCGTTCTCTGGACATCCGACCGTTCCAGATCATCAAACATATGCAAAAGATTCTGGATCAGGCACCGGAGCCGTTCCGCAATGCATTGGCTGGTTATCTGGAAGAGAACCAGGCTGAGCTGTTTGAAACCCGCGCCGATTGCGTGGCTTGGGCGCAGAACAATTACGATGACCTGATCAGCGGTGAACTGGGGGGCAATCTGCTCAGCAAATACTCGATGATTGGCCGGTTCATTGTACTGGACGAAGCGCTTGTTTTCCTGAAACGGGCCATTTCGGATCTGCTGGATGAAGGTGATCACGAAGCGCATGCGATGCTTGATACGATCATCAACTATTACAGCGCCGTGATGCTGCATGCTCCCTTTTCACAGAGTCTGGAGCATGAACCGGTCTGGAGTTCGTCATTCGATGTCGAGGCCTGGCGAAATTCGGGGTATGAAGGCTCCTTGCGTGATTATCAGTTTGACACCCCGCGTGAGTTCCAGACGCAGGTCGATCCTCGTGTGAAAACGACCCTGCTGTCCCGGATCGACACCTTTGGCGAGCATGCCTCGGGGTTGGGCCGGTTCACGCGCACGATGTTTGCCAATGATTTCAGACGCAACTTTGTGGCCGCCGAAAACCAGCATGCTGCTGAGTAATCTCCTCATTTTGAGAGAGTGGAGGACCACTCAGGTGAGACCAATCAATGTCACCTGCCGCTCGGAAATCAAATTGTGCGTCTATGAGTTTGCAGATGTTAATCCTTGCTAAATGATACAACCTTGGTCTGGTATCACGTGATGAATTACTGGTATTAATGCAAAGACTGTTAGGTGTGTTGTTTAACTAGTGTTAGAGGAGCGTCAGGTTATGCGTGTAATTGCATTCCTTATTATTAGCATGTTTATGCCCACAGCTGCGTTTGCATATGTAGGGCCTGGGGCCGGACTGGGAGCTATTGGAACACTTATCGCTTTAATTGGCGCAATCCTGTTCGCCATCATTGGGTTTGTCTGGTACCCGCTTAAGCGTCTGCTTCGAAAACGTCAGGCCCGGACCGAAAATTCTACTGGCAACAATACACATCTAAACGAGTGACTGTGGCCGTTGCATTGGTTTCGACTGCGGTTTTTTCATGGCCATAACCATGTTTAAGGTCACTCCGATCACCGCAAGCACATTGGCTGTCGCAAAAAAAGCGCTTGGAATTATACGGCAATCCGACTTGGGCAGTGACGCAAAAGAGGTGTTTGCACAGAAAGCCGCGCTCCCCCTCTTTTGGCATTTTAGCGAGATTCTTTGGAGGTTTTTAGCTGTTGTCGCAGTTGCCTTTCTGCCGATCTTGATCTCCGATGCCGTCGAATTGGCCTCGGCTGATACAGTGAAGGTCTTTCCGCTTCGTAGGGACATTATCGTAATTCTGTCCACCGTACTGATTGCCGGATGGTGCCAAAAGGGTCGGGTATGGTATTCGAAGTGAGATATTCACGCACTGAGCGTCGATTCCGTCGTCTTACTTTCTCCAGCTATGCAATTCAGATGATCGCTTTCGACATTGAAAACGCGGCATTCAGGCGGAAATACTCTGATGCCAATAGTCGCAATCCAATATTAATTATACCGCTAGCACGTGCTGGCACCACTTTGATGTTGAACTTACTAACCCAGCACCCGAATTTTGCTACACACACCTTTCGCGACATATCTTTTGTCTTGGCATCCGTGTTCTGGAAAGCGTTTAGCTCCGGATTGGTTGGTAAAAACCCAGACACAGTATGCATCTCTTCGCCTAGAAACCGGTTTTAGATAAGGTAAAGGTCATATATGTTTTCAAAAGTAATGTTTTCTTTCAGCGCCTTGGCTCTATCCTTTGTTTATGGTTTAGCCACAGTAGAATTCCAAGTTTTTCCTTATAGCGTAATCAAAAAGGCCAAGGCCGCATATGATGCGCTACAGGCTATTGATACAAAAGAGGAACCTCCGCATTTCATTCGCTATGAACCCGACGCAGACGTGCCAGGGCCAACAGTTAGTGGAGCTACCGCAGACGCAGACGACCTGATTGTCATGACAGGGGGGTTTTTCTACCGTCAGGACCTATGCCCAGATTTTGGATGCATGGCGTGGATCATGTCCCGTGATGGAAACGTCCTTAAGACTTGGGAATATGATCCAAAAATTCTTTTCTCTGAAACTGAGTTCAAGGCATTTTTCGGGTATACTGATGAGCGAGCAATTTACATTCAAGGCAGTGAAATAGACAGCAAAGGCAACCTGATTGTTACCTTTCAGGGGACTAATACGTTTCCCTATCATGTCGGTGTCGCGAAGTTCGATAAAGAAAGCAATCTTCTATGGAAGCATATCGACAATAGCCACCATTGGCCCACAGTTGGTCCGGACGGGCGGGTGTATCTTCCTTCAGCGAAACTTGATCCTGTAAGCGAAACCATCCTAGATCTGGATGAGCCTATGAAGTGTACCTATGGAGCAGTATACCAAGAAGGCGTGCGGATTCGTGATGTAGACGGTGCAAATTTGGCGGTTCACAATCTGGACACGTTAGTTCGCGATTCAAATATGCGCGGGCTAGCCTTTTCTGTCAGAGACGACTGCGATCCCTACCATGTCAACGGTATCGATCTTTTGAACGAAGCGTCCGCAGCCATGATTGACGGGGCTAATCCGGGTGATCTGGTAGTTTCATTGCGATCAAGCAGTACGTTGATTATCATGAACTCGCAGACCGGCAAGATAATCAAAGTCTTCTTTGGTCCGATGGTCGCTCAACACTCACCATCTGTAATGCCAAATGGTGAAATTCTGATTTTCGACAACTTGGGAGCGGGGGCCGGGGAAGAACGTGTAGGAACACGAATTCTTGCACTTGACCCACTGACGGAGAACTATCGAACCATTTTCCCGATTAAAGACAAGGACGCAACACCACCATTCAGCAGTATCGCAGAAGGGGCGGTCAATGTGAGTCCAGACGGTTCGCGAATTCTGGTGGCTGAGACATTGGGCGGGCGGGTGTTTGAGGTGAACATCAAAACAGGCGATATTCTCTGGAAATATGACGAGATCAGCGATATCGCACCCTTTTTGGGTGAGGAAGGCCCAAAACTTGCTCGGCTCCAGACACAAGGGGCAGATTTCATGACACTTGAAGCGTTTACGCGCAATTACGGAGAGTAACGATCGATCCGGCTTAAAGCCGCGTCAGTCTGCGTCGCTCAGGTAAACAACCTCGCGTCCGGGAAAGGCAGCGATAATGGCCGCGTTCTGATCCGGCCCCAGATCGTTGAGGAAAATCGGCTTGTCCGGCGACAGGAACGGATCGTTGAGATAAAGCGCAGACCCGATGTCTCCTTTTGTCGAGACAAAAATCAACGCATTGCTCAGATCAGCGGCTTCAACCTGTCGCCTGATGTCACCGCTATACCCGCCATATCCGTCATATTTCGAAACACCGCGCCAAGATGTGAAACTGACAACCGAAATGGCGCAGAGCAACAGAACAACACAGTGCAAGCGGCCGCGATACTGCTCGGGCAACCGGTCATTGATCGCCTCGATCCCAGCCGCGGACAAAACCAGGATAGGCAGCAATGCCGTGTGCCAATAACGCGGTCCGAGGTAGAAGGTGCCTGTAAACCAATAGAAGAACAGAACTGCCACGAGGGCAGCAAAGATCACCAGCATCGCACGGTCAAACCCGGTCAGCTTTTTGCGCCAGATAAAGACGATCCAGAGTGGAACCAGAGATCCGAATGTCCAGCCCAAAAGTTCGAGGTTAAGCGAGGCAATCGCATTGATCAGGTTCAACACGGCTTCGGCAGGACTGTGACCGATCCAGATATCCAGCGCGCCCCAGCTCTGGGCGGGCGGGCCCACATTCTCCCCAAATCCAAATGCGTTTTGCGTGTCCGGCCACAGACGGCTGAGATAGTCGGCTTGTGCGGTCAACAACGGATCGCCCGTGATCGCGTGATTGACCAGAAAAACGACAGACCCGGACAAGATGCCCCCGACACCACAGGCAAGCACTTGCCTGATCCCGGCAGGCAGTCGGCGAAGCACCCACAGGCCTGTCAGACCACCCACGATCAACCCGTCCAACGGTCGGGTGACAAATCCCCATCCCAAGGCCAACCCGGCGGCAAATGCCAGGAATACCGCCCGGCGGGCAGACCCCTCTCCGGCCCGGATCAAACACCACCAGGCCAGCAAGATCGTCACCAGCATAAGCGCGTGGTTCATCAGCGTGGCACCAACAGCCAGCACCCAGGGTGAGGTTGCCATAAGCAACGCGACCATATCCGCGCGTTCCCGGCTGATTGCCCGGCGGACAATGTCATGGGCCAGCCAAACCGATATCCCGGTCAGGATCGGATTGATCACCCATGGCGCCCCGACCAGCACCCCAAGGCTCAAAACCATGGCCCAGCCCTGTGCCGGAACACTGATCCATTTGCCCTTATGTATTTCGAGAAGATAATATTCCAGCGCGGGGTGTGCCGCTTCGGGCGGGGCCGGAGCCCAGAGCGTGCCAGCCGCAAAGGTCCGTGCCTGAAAAAGATAGGCCAGCTCATCCTCGACATGGGGCACCCGATCGAACGCCGTCCAAGCCAGTATGGCGCTGACCAAAGTCGCAAACACCGCCAAACCAGCCGCCGGGATACGCGGCATGTGGTCTGGCCCAACCACAACAAACATGGCCAATAGCGTGGCCAGTTGAACCAGTGACAACACACCGCCAACACCGATCTGCAAGCCATAGGCCACATGATAGCCATAGGCGATATAAGGAGTTGCCGACAGGCTGAAAACCGCAACCAGAACCATCAGCTGAAACAGGCGAAATATCCCCGCTTTGGCGAAAAGACCGCCGATGGCTGCGCGCCCTGCAGGCCGTATGAGAACAACGCCGATCACCGCCGCCTGCATCGTCAGTATCGCCAGCATGATCAGGTTCTCAGGCGGGTCTGCAGAGATCTCAAGGCGTGGAAACCAAAGCGGTTGCGTCAGCCACAGCCGGGCTGCGCCGCCCAAAAGAGCCATTGCACTCAGAATGCCAAACAGAACCTGACCACGCAGCCAGAAGAAGCCCAGAAAAATCACCGAGGCCACCACCATGCACCCAAACCATATGCGCAGCTCGGGCAGAGTTGCATTGGTGGTCGGTGCGTCAACAGCCCAGGCCGGGCTGGCGCAGAGCACCACCACAAGCGGAAGGCCGCACCATTTGCCGCGACTCAAACCGGCAATCATGCCAGACGCTCGTCTCTAGTCAGTGCCGGGTCCCGCGCAGGGCCTTCAATGTTGATGCGCTCCTGCTCGGTCACGATGGGGCCGCCGCGTACCTGATTGTGGATCGAGGTGATGTATTCCCCCAACATTCCAATAAACAGCATCTGGATACCTGACAGGAAAAACAGGGATACGATGATGGTTGTCGTCCCGCGTGGTGCCTGATCGGGATTAAAGAAAAACAGAACCGCGGAAATGAGCGAAAACAGAATACAGCCGGCCGCAATCACCAGTCCGCTGATCGTGCAGAACCGCATCGGGGCACGCGTGAAAGAAAAAATAGCATTCAGTGCCTGATCGGTCAGCGCCATCAAGCTGTGCTTGGTCAAGCCGCTTTTCCGCGCCTGCCAGACATAAGGTTTGATGATCCGGCGGAAGCCGCAGCTGGCAATGATGCCGCGGATATAAGGGTAGTGGTCATTGTGGGCCAGCACTGCCTCAAGCACTTTGCGGTCAATCAGTTGAAACTCTCCGACCGATGGTTCCAGCCAGACGTCCGACAGACCATTGACGATCCGATAGAAAAGGCCGCGTGCGTTGCGCATCACGAACCCTTCCTCTCGGGTACTGCGGGCACCGGCCACCACGTCATAGCCGCTTTCCCACAACTCGACGAACTCCGGGATCAGCTCGGGCGGGTCCTGCAGGTCAACAGGCAGCATGACAACAACCCCGTCACCAGTGGCATAGCGCAACCCGTTGAAGGTTGACCGGAACACCCCGAAATTGCGGGCATTGACCACCACTTTCACGTCCGAATCCTTTGCGGCGATCTCGCGCAGGATATCCACGGTCCGGTCCGTGGAGGCATTGTCGATGAAAATATGCTCGCGCCTGTAGCCCGGCAGTTCCTTGTCGAAAATCGACTTTACGGTTTCATAACAATTCGCCACGTTGTCTTCTTCATTGAAGCATGGCGAGACAATGGAAATTGTTTTCATAGCTCTATTTAACATCAAACAGCACCGCTTACCCCAACAATACCCGGGTATAATTATATCATCCCGCGAAGTTCGGGATTCGCACAACACCTAACCTGCGGGAATATCATGAAATAACGTGTGCTCATCGCAACATCAAAAGCCCAATTCGCTCCTCTTCTATGACAAGACTATCTTGCCATTGTTTCCAGCACGATTACTCGGCTTAGTGCCCCCAGACATTGTAGACAGATAAACATTCAGATGAACCGAAAAATCCGCAATTCACTTTTCAAACTCCACACCTGGCTGGGGCTGCATCTGTCGCTTTTCTTCGCATTCATGTTTCTGACCGGCACATTGCTTGTTGCCGGTTTCGAACTTGAATCGGTTGGTCGTACGGCAATCTGGACCACCGCCACCAAGGAAGAACGCACCGCCAGCTTTGGCGCAATTTACGGCAGTATCAAAGAGACCCACTCTGAAAGTCGCATCTTTATCATCCACAAGCGACCGGCCCCCTGGTTCGTGGACCGTACGGCAGCCCACACAGGCTGGGGAGAGAAAGTCAGCTTTTGGACCGACCCGACCACTGGCGCGGTTGTCGCGGAAACACGACCATTGGGCTTTCGCAACATCCTGCGTGATCTTCATGACACGTTCCTGACCGAACAGCGGATCGTATTCATGCTGGTCTGCGCCATGTCGGTCGTGCTTTTGTTTCAGCTTGTCAGCGGCCTCATTACCTATCGGCGCTTCTGGAAAGGGTTTTTCCGCTGGCCTAGCCGCGCAGCCGGCATTCGGTCCTGGGCTGGCAGCACGCATCGACTGACGGCCCTCTGGGCCGCGCCGCTGCTGTTTCTGACCGCCGTTACCAGCTTCTATTTCCTGCTGGGCAGTCTGGGGTTCGATGGCACCAGACCGCATCCCAAGCCCCCCGTTCCCCGCGATGTTGCTCTGCCCGCCAATCTTGACGCGACCCTTATCGACCAGGCGGAAGCCCGGGCCCGGGAAGCACTGCCTGGGTTTGATCCGTTTCTTGTATTCCTGCCGGACAAGAAGACCGATAGTATAAACTTTTTCGGAAACCTGGATGGCCATTCAGGCTTTTTCGGACCAGGCAGCGTGTTCATAGATCCTGTCACGCTTGACGTTTTGGGGGCATTTACGCCGGATGATATTGGAGGGTTCACCTATTGGAAGCCCTTGATGGACATGCTGCATTTCGGCACCTGGGGTGGCGCGTTCTCGATGGCGCTATGGATTATTCTCGGCCTGATTGCCACCGGCCTTGCCCTTACAGGCGCCCTGATTTTCGCGGCCAGAATTGCCCCTGATGCCACACAAAATGGCCCACTTAGGCGCATCTGGCGTGGTATGGAATGGACCCGGTGGGGATACCTTCTGTTATTGGCAGGTATTCTGTTTACCGCGTATTACCGTTTTGGCCCCAATTCCCACGACAGGACCAGAGCTTTTGCAATCGACGCCCCACCGTCGGTTGCCCGATTGATTATGGATGCCCCACTCCGGCGCGACACCGCCCTTGATATCCAACTTCGGATCGGTGAGCCTGATGTTCAGGCTGCAGCGATCACGATCAATGGCGATGAGGTGCAGGCGGTCAAATTCACACAGAACGGTGACAGGGCCATCGCCAGTTTTGAGCTGCTCCCTTCGGAGACAGAGAATAACATCACCGCTCATCTCAAAAAATCCAACGGCGCGGAAAAGACTGTCAATTTCCGCCTCGGCGCACCGATTTGGTAGCTGCCTGTCCCGCTCATCAACCAGGATGGGTAGCGCATTAATATGTGCTATCCACTGACCTCTTGCGGGTCAATCTCGGGACCTGTTTCCTCTTTCCTGCGCACCATTGCGATCAGCAGACGCAACCTGTCGCGCAAAAACAAAGCAGCCAACAGGCAATAAACAACAATTCCGGTCACAGTGCCGATCAAAAGACGCAAAACCTGAGACATCCCATCCAGTTGCCGTGTAATTCCAAACACTGCGAAAGCCATTCCTGCAGATAGCAGAAATGGTGCGAGATGCTGCCGCATCAAAGCCGGGCCGGGCAGCCCTGCAATATGTCCCAGATTGGCGAATTTGAGCGGCCAGATCAGCAGAAAGACCGCCACGAAACCAGCTGTGACAACCGGTAAGCCATAAGGGGCCAGTACTACAATCGCTGCCGCCGCCAGCGCCACTTCGACCCAGGACAGAACCGCCAGACGCCCGGCCTGACCTGCCGCCAGACAAAAGGTCTGCTGCACCTTTTCGGCGCACAGATACATGCCGAACACCGACATCAGGCTCAGGACCGGAGCCGCCGGAGCCCATTTTTGACCAAACAGCAAGACCAGCGCGGGCTCTGACAGAACCGCCAGACCGGCAAAGGCGGGAAAAGCCAGAAACCCGGTCAAGCGCATGACGTCGATCAGCAAATCCGCCGCTTGACCTCCATCGCGCGCCGCGGCGCCAAAGGCAGGCTGCGCCACGGTGCGCAGCGGCGTGATCATGAGGAACGAGGCCGTCTCGATCACCCGCCAGGCAATTGCGTAATACCCCGCCTGCACCGGCCCCAGCATCGCGCCAATGATTACCGCGGGGGATTGCACCGCCGCCAGTTCCGCCGCACGCAGGCCCAGAATCCGGTGGCTGAAATGCAAAATCCTGCGCATGTGATCCCGGGACGCGTGGAATGCCGGACGCCAGGACACTGCGCCCCAGGCCATCACGATATTGGTCGCTGTCATCGCCAGCCGCTGACCGACCAGGCTCCAGACCCCGTAGCCGGTCAGCGCCATGCCAATTCCCACAACCCCTCCGACCGCCGCGCCAAGTGCTGCGCGGATGGCCAGAACACGGAACTTCATTTCCCGGCGCAGGATCGCAACAGGCACTGCCGTCAGCGAAATCATCAGCACTGTTGGGGACAATCCTATCAACAATTCGCCCGCAATCGGTTCATTGTAGAATTTCGAGACCAGCCCTGCGCCCAGATAAAGCGCAATTGTCAACACACCCCCGAGCAGCGCCAGCAACCAGAAAACCGAATTCAGCCGCTCTGGTGACAGCGCATCACGGGTCAGCAGAATGTCGGAAATCGTTTCGCGGACCAGAAATTCGGAAAACAGCACAAAGGCCGCAACCATCGCCAGCAGGCCAAAGGCTTCGACCCCTAAAATACGGGCAAGAATGGCAAAAATGATGAAGTTGAACGCCTGTTCGACCCAGATACCAGCCGACATCCAGGCAACTCCGCTGCTGAAACTCTGCCGCCCTGACATCCGTTTCCTTCCTGCTGCCCGCACCCCGCCATGTTCCAGGCGGCACATGCCTCAAACACTTGCACCTGCTGCGTGCAGTATATGTAATTACAAACTTGACGCCTTAACGGTCGAATTTGGTCAAATTTATTGTCTATGTTCAGTCTGTACGTGTTCGAATACTATACGCAATACAGGGAATTATGCCCGTTACGTTCCATGCGCCACGCAAATCTTGCAGCGGGGGCTGGGGCTGGGACTATTAAGTGAATAAAAGGTTTTCATTTTCATGAACAAAGTCGCAGAGCCGATGGTGACGAACAGCACCACATCTGAAGAGCTGATCGCATCGGAAACCGCCGGCATGAGCCTGAGCGTGGTCATCCCCGCCTATAACGAGGAAAATGCCGTGCGTCACACCGTCGAGGACGTGCGCGCCCATCTCGAGCCGCTGAATATCCCGTACGAAATTATCGTGGTAGACGATGCAAGCCAGGACAACACCCGCGCCGAGGCCGAGGCCAGCGGTGCCACCGTTACCTTCAACGACGTCAATTCCGGCTATGGTGCCAGTCTAAAGCGCGGGGTGCGGATGGCGCAGCATGAATATGTGGCCATTCTGGATGCCGACAGCACATACCCTGCGCGCTATCTGCCAAGCATGCTGGCCATGTGCCGCGATCAGGACATGGTGGTGGGCGATCGGGGTGCTGCGATGAAAAACGTGCCGCTGCTGCGCAGGCCGGCCAAGAAATTCCTGTTTGCCTTCGCTTCATTTCTAGCCGAGCGCAAGATCAACGATCTGAACTCGGGCCTGCGCGTGTTCCGCAAATCCGAGCTGATCCCATTCCTGCCGCTGCTGCCTCAGAACTTTTCGTTCACCACCACAATCACGCTGTGCATGACGTCGAATGGCAAGCGGATGATCTATACGCCCATCGAATACGGCAAACGGGTGGGCAAATCGAAAATCCGACCGATTGATTTCCTGAACTTCATCATCCTGATCCTGCGCATCAGCACGCTCTTCAATCCTCTGCGGGTGTTCATTCCGCTGGGTCTGGCATTTTTCACGTTGGGCACGGTGAAGTTCATTATCGACATGTTCTACTGGAACCTCAGCGAAACTGCAGTGTTCTCATTCCTGGCCGCGATCATGATCTGGTCACTGGGGCTGATCGCCGACATGATCTCGCGGCTGCATCTCAGACCGTGACATGAGCGGCAGGCTGCTTTCCGACCCAAGTCAACGGCGTTGGCTGATCCGGGTGGCCGGGTCGGTCGTGGTGCTGGCGATCCTGTTCTGGTTGCTTCCCGCTGAGGCCATCGTGGAGGCACTGAAGTCGATCCCGATCTGGGTCTTTCTATGCGTGCTGGCCCTGTTCCTGCTGGCCCATGTGGGGGCCGCGCTGAAATGGTGGCTGCTGCTGAACCGAGCGCTTCCGCCCCTGCTGGCCATCCGGGCCCATTTTGCCGGACTGGCCGCCAATCTGTGCCTGCCCGGCGCAATTGGCGGTGATACGGTGCGGGCCGGTCTGGCGCAGGCTGCGATGAAAGACGGCGCGCAGGTCGTCGCGGGCGCAACCGTTGACCGGCTGATCGACATGGTCGCCCTGCTGACCCTGTCCTGTCTGGGTCTGATGCTGACATGGGAAAGCGCTGCGGGCGGGCATATGATCTGGCCGGTTGCGCTGATCCTGCTGGCCGCACTGGCGGGGATGGTCGCGATGCCGCGCCTGCTGCCTCTGCCCTGGCGCTATGTGCCGTCCCTGCCCGGCAAAGGCTTTGCTCATCGTCTGTCCGATGCGTTGGCCGGGATGGGCCGCAAGCCCGGAACGCTGGCCATTGCCTTTGTCGCATCGGTCCTGATCCAGCTGGTGCTGGTCCTGCTGGCCTGGTGGCTGGCCATCGCGGCAGGTGTCGATGTGGCAGCCGGGCCGTGGATTTTCGCTTGGCCGCTGGCCAAGATCATCGCCGTGCTGCCCGTGTCCTTGAACGGGCTGGGCCTGCGCGAGGCCACATTGGCCGGGTTTCTGGCCCCATTTGGCGCCAGCGCGCCTGCGGTCGTGGCCGCCGGGCTGGTCTGGCAGGTTGTGTTGTTTACGGCAGGCGGGCTTGGCGCGCTGGTTCTGACCCTGTCCGGGATGCGGTTCAGCGCCCCGGCAAATTCCCAAAAGGAAGAGTGCAAGTGACGGATGTTTTCCGACCCAACGGCGACGACAAGCCCCATATCATCATACTGGGTGCCGGACCGGCCGGGCTGGCCGCGGCCCATGCGTTAACCGGGCAGGCCCGCGTGACGGTAATCGAACGCGCCGCTATTGCCGGTGGCAATTCGGCTTCCTTCCCGGTTGAAGGTGTGATCTGCGATTATGGCTCGCATCGGTTCCACCCGGCGGCAGAGCCCGAGGTTCTGGCCGATGTAAAAGCCCTGCTGGGGGACGATCTGCTGCTGCGCCCGCGTCATGGGCGCATCCGGCTGGGCGGAAAATGGATCCACTTCCCGCTGAAACTGACCGACGCGCTGATGCGCTTGCCCAAACCCTTTGCCCTGTCGCTGATCGGGGACATGGTGCTGAAGCCGTTCCGCAAGAAAAGCACCGGGCCCGAGACATTCTCGACCGTGCTTTATGACGGGCTGGGGCCGACGATTTCGGACAATTTCTATTTCCCCTACGTGCGCAAACTGTGGGGGCTGGACCCGGACAAGCTGGCCGTGAAACTGGCTGAGCGCCGGGTCGGCAGCGGATCGGTCGGAAAGATCCTGATGAAGATGCTGCGCCTGCTGCCAGGGCTGCGCAGTGAAACCGCCGGGCGGTTCTTTTATCCACGCAAGGGGTTCGGGCAGATCTCGGACGCGATGTGGGACAGCGCGGAAAGCAACGGGGCCACTTTCCTGTTCAACACCGAAATCACCGCCATCAAGCGGGACGGCAACCACATCACTGGCCTGACGATCCGCGAGGGCGAGGGTGAACGGCACCTGACCGGCGATCTGATCCTGTCGACCATCCCGCTGACCGGGCTGACCCGCCTGATCGGCGCGCCGCCGCCCGAGGTGGTCGAAGCCGCCCGTGCGATCCGATTCCGCGGCATGATCCTGCTGTATCTGGTGCTGGAGACTGACCAGTTCACCGAGTTCGATGCACATTACTTCCCGGAACTCTCGATCCCGATCAGCCGGATGTCAGAGCCCAAGAACTATAACGCCAGCGGCGCGCCAAAGGGCGTCACCGTGCTGTGCGCCGAACTGCCCTGCGACCCGGATGAGAAATGGTGGTCCATGTCCGACGAGGAGCTGGGGCAGGAATTCACCAAATGGCTGGGTCAGCTGGGCCTGCCGGTCACGGTTCCGGTGCGCCGCTGTGAAACCCGGCGGCTAAGCCACGCCTATCCGGTTTACGATATGGGCTATGAAGAGCGTTTCGATACGGTGGATCAGTGGCTCTCAAATCTGGACGGATTGCTCGTATTTGGGCGGCAGGGCCTGTTCGCCCACGATAATACCCATCACGCCTTTGCCATGGCCTATGGCGCGGCGGATTGCATCGACGGCAAGGGCCATGTCGACCGCGCGAAATGGAACCGGTATCGCGAAGTCTTTGCCACCCATGTGGTGGAAGACTGACCTATGTCCACCTGGCAGGCCGATATCCTGATGTATCATTCGATTTCGGATGCGCCGGGACCGACCTCGATCGCACCCGAGGTGTTCAAGGCACAGATGAAGGCGCTTGCGGACTCGGGTCTGCCGGTGGTCACACCTGATGCGCTGGCCAACCCGCCTGCCCCCCGCGTGGTCATCATCAGTTTCGATGACGGGTTTGAAGATTTCGCCGACACCGCCTGGCCGATCCTGCGCGATCACGACTTCTGCCCGATCGTCTATTTGCCCTCGGGCCTGATGGGCGGCAGCGACAGCTGGGCCGGAGGCAATATCCCTGCCCGCCCGCTGATGAGCTGGGACAGGGTCGAGGCGCTGGCAGCTGAAGGGGTCTGTTTTGGCGCGCATAGTGTCACTCATCCCGATCTCACCACGCTGGATGCGCTCATGCTGGAAGAGGAAGTCAGCGGATCCGGTCAGGACATTGCCGCCCGGCTTGGCCAGCCCACCCGGCATTTCGCACCGCCTTATGGCGCGTCGAACTCTAGCGTTCTCAGACAGATCGCGCAGCATTACGACACCTCGGTCGGCACAAGGCTGGGCGTGGCCAAAGCGGGGGATGATATGCACGACCTGCCCCGGCTCGAGATGTTCTATTTCAACAACATCGCCCGCTGGAAGGCACATCTTGCCGGGCGCGGCGGGCCCTATTTGGCAGCCCGCAAGGCAATGCGCGGCATCCGTGCGATGGTGCGAGGAAAATCGTGGTAAAGTTGGTTCTTACACAGTGACTGGTACAAACAAATGCATATTCTGATTACCGGCGGCGCCGGGTTTATAGGCTCCCATTTAACGGAACGGCTGATCGGTGAAGGGCATCGGGTCACGATCCTTGACGATCTGTCGACCGGGCTGATGTCCAATCTGGCTTCTGTTGCGGATCACCCGGGCTTCACTTTTGTCAAAGGCAGTATTCTTGACAGGGGGCTGGTCGCCGAACTGGTCGATCCGGCGGATGTGGTGTTCCACCTGGCGGCGGCCGTCGGGGTCAAGCTGATCATGGACGAACCCAGCCGGTCGATCCTGACCAATGTGGCGGGGACAGAGAACGTGCTGGATGCCGCGCTGGTGAACAAGACGCATACGTTCATCGCCTCCAGTTCCGAGGTTTATGGCAAAAGCACCAATTTCCCCTTTCAGGAAGAAGGCGATCTGACCATCGGCGCCACCCGCAATCTGCGCTGGTCCTATGCCTGTGCCAAGACACTCGACGAGTTTCTGGCACTGGCCCACGCGCGTGAATCCGACCTGCCGGTCACGGTGCTGCGGTTCTTCAACACCACCGGTCCGCGTCAGACCGGGCGCTATGGGATGGTGCTACCGAATTTCGTCAAGTCAGCACTGGAAGGCGCGCCGCTGATGGTCCACGGCACTGGTGAACAATCACGCTGTTTCGGCCATGTCGCCGATGTGGTCGAGGCCATGTGCCGTCTGATGACCCTGCCCGAGGCGCGCGGCGACGTCTTCAATGTCGGCACCGATCAGGAGGTCACGATCCGCGAGCTGGCCGAACAGGTCATCCGAACGACCGGCTCTGCCTCGGAAGTTCAATGTATTCCTTACGACACGGTCTATCCCGAAGGCTTCGAAGATATGCAGCGCCGCCTGCCCGATGTCTCGAAACTGCAACGTGTCACCGGGTTCCGCCCGATGCGAACGCTGCAGCAGATCATCGATGACATCGTCGCCGAGATGAAGCGCCCGGTTCCCGCATGAGGCCGCATACCCCGGCACAGACGGGCCCAACCTCGTGACCGATCTGGTCATCGGATCGGGGCCATCGGGCGTGTCCGTGGCCAAGGCCCTATTGGCGCGGGGACGACAGGTTTTGATGCTGGATGGAGGGCGCAGACTGGAAGGCTCGGCGCAGGCCCGCCGTGACAGGCTGGCCGCGGCCGGTCCCGAAAGCTGGTCAGGCGATGATGTAAAAGCCTGGCAAGCTCCTCAGTTCGACACGCCACCCGGGCAAGTCCGCCGGTTCGGGTCGGATTTTGCCATGGTGCCGGGGGCGGAAACGCTGGTATCGCCTGACCGGATCGGATTGCGCGCCTCACACGCCACAGGTGGGCTGTCCAATCTCTGGGGCTCGGCCGTTTTGCCCAACCGCGCCGAAGATATCGCCGACTGGCCGATCGGAATTGACGATCTGTCACCGCATTACCGCGCGGTTGCGGAATTCCTTCCCATCAGCGGTCGGGTGGACGCATTACAGACTCTGTTCCCCACCCTTTCCATGCAGGATCGCGCCCCTCTGACCCCATCGCCGCAAGCCGAACGGATGCTGACGCATCTGGATCGCCAAGCAGCGAGGCTTGCGAAACTGGGGGCCCATGCCGGTGCCGCGCGGCTGGCTGTTGAACCCGGTTGCCAATATTGCGGCCAGTGCCTGCATGGCTGTCCCTGGGGTCTGATTTATACGTCCGGGCAAACGCTTGACGTCCTGCGTCACAATCCGGATTTCCACTATCGCACCGGTCTTGTCCGCCAGTTCGAGGAACGCCCAGGTCATGTCACGGTCACGCTGGAGGACGGCGAAACCCTGCAAGCCGATCGTATCTTTGTCGCCGCCGGGGTTCTGGAAACCGCGCGGCTGATGCTGGCGTCCTCTCCGAACTCCGCAGCCCGCTTGCAACTACAGGACAGTCAGCATTTCTTTCTGCCCAGCCTGCACCACTGGCGCGCGCCGCGTCGCCCGGACCGAAGGCCCTATCACACCCTGCCGCAGATCTTCATTGAACTGGATGACCCCGCGGTCTCACCGCATCTGGTCCACGCGCAGATCTATACCTGGAACGAGTTCTATGCCCATGATCTGATCAATACTTATGGCTCGAAACTGCCCGGATCGGCCCCGCTATGGAGGCTGCTGGCGCAACGGCTGGTCGTGGCGCAGGCGTTTTTACATTCTGCCCATTCCGCCCGGATCGATCTGACGATGGCCGCAGACGGGCGGCTGACCCCGACCGCGCAAGGTAATGACGAAACCGAACAGATCATGGCGCGCGCCACGGCACGCATGGGGCAGGTCCTGAAGCTGGCAGGGCTTGTGCCGCTGAGTTTTGCCCGTCGTCTCGGCGATGTGGGATCCAGCTTTCACGTGGGCGGCTCGGTTCCCATGACTAAAACGCCTGGTGCGGGGCAGTCGGATATTCTGGGGCGGCCGAAAGGGCTGTCACGGGTACATCTGGTCGATGCCTCATGCCTGCCAAGCATCCCGGCCACAACCATCACTTTCTCGGTCATGGCCAACGCCCACCGGATCGGAATGCTGGCCCCCTGACACCATACCATTCGTCTAGTTCAACTCTCGAACAAGGCGAATGGCATGGCCATGACCACGATTGTAATAGTGCGGACCAACCCGAAATCCAGACCGGTTCTGCCAGGCCGGTGACGACGGACCACCCCCTCGGACGGTTCGAAACTCACAAGCTTCCCGCACAAACGCAGAGCCATCGATCGTTACAGGATCATGATAGGCTTCATAACAATCCTCGACCCATTCAAAGCCATTGCCATGCATATCATAAAGACCGAAGTCGTTGGGTGGGTGCAGACCAACAGGCCCCGGCTTACGATCCGGCCAAAGAGACGAGCAATTGATACAGTTAGCGTTGTTTTTTCCGATGTCGTTCCCCCATGGGAACCGCGTCACAGTTCCAGCCCGGGCTGCATATTCCCATTCCGCGTCTGTTGGCAGGCGGTAGGTTTGCCCGGTCTTGGCGCTCAGATAATCCGCATAGGCGTTCGCGTCGCTCCAATCGATCAGGGTCATGGGCTGGTCGTCACGATAGCCTGCGTCCAAATCGGGCAAATACGGATCTTGCCCGGTTATCGCCGCCCATTCCGGATCTTCCTGCGCCTGGCGCCATTGCCCATACGTGATCTCGTAACGGGAAAATGCCAATGCGCGCGGAATGCGTACCAAACGCCGCGGACCTTCCCGATTTGCCAATTTCAGCTGTGCCCGAAGAGGTGTGTGACTAAACAGGTGCGCATATCTCCCCTCTTCGAAAATCGGAGAACCTAACAGGAAATACCCTTTGGGAACCTCAGCCATTTCCGGGCAGTCCACGCAATCCCGGAAAATCCGGCCAGGCGTGACCATCTGAAATCCTGGTTGATGCAACGGAAGAAACTGCGCCGTTGCGAAAAGCGCCGCCCGTTGCAAGCCTGACAGATTGGGTTCAGGCAGTTGCTCCTGTTCTGTGGTTGCCCGCATTGTGACCTCAAGATCTCGCAGCGCCGTGTTCGCAATCACAAGCAGCAGCAGAAAGCCAGCCAGCAGCGCGAAGATCACCAGCACACCAGACAGGATGGCCCAGAACAGTCGCAGCACCCATCGGAGCATTCCTCCTGCAAATGAACCCCTCTCTGATCTGCCCGAAGTTCTACCGTACGCCATTTGAAAATCCTTCCTGCGTGCACGCAAGCCCGGTGGGCATTTGATTCATCGCTCCAAACTCAAACGCCCCGGCCTCCAACGCCGCGCCCAACGCGCGATTGCCTTTGCCGTGTGCCGCACGGGCCAATGCCGCTCCATACGCCTCAAGCACCCGGGTTTCGTGCCAGATATCCAGAAACGCCTTGCGCGCAGCGGTCCCCTGCCGTGCGCGTCGGTCGGGTTGGTGTTGCAGATCGCGCATAGCCGCGATCAGGTCACCCTCGGTCTCGAACAGTTCCCCGCCCCCTGCCCGCTCCACGATCTCGGGGAACGGACCCAGTCGCCGGGCAATCACCGGCGTGCCCAGCCGGAAGCTTTCGATCAGGATGATGCCGAATGTCTCGTAACAGACCGACGGCACAATCAATCCAAGTGCACCGCGATAATAGGCGTTCAACTCGTCAGGTGTCTTGCGGCCCAGGAATTTGATCCGGTCATTGCCTGCGGCTTGTGCCTTCAGCTCATCCGCGTAATCGCCATCACCGAGGATCAGCAGATCGGCATCCGGGTAACGATCAAAGGCCGGGAACACATCCTGCAACCCTTTGATTTTTTCCAGCCGTCCGACAAACAGGAAATAGGGACGGTCATGCGCGGCGGGTTCCGGCAAAGCGTCCTGGCCCAGATCGGGCAGGAAATAGGGCAGCACCTGCATCTCCTGCCGCAGGCCGAACTCGCGATGTTTGGCCCGGCTGAATTCGCTTTTGGCGATGATCAGGTCCATGTGATCCAATGCCCGGTCCAGCGCACCGGTATAGCGCCACAGCTGAGGCGGGCGTTTGTAGTTCAGCACGCAACGCAGGCACTGGCGGTCATCGCACAGCTCGCGCCCGTGCCGCCACAGCACATGCGTGGGGCAGACCAGCCAGTGCTCATGCGCCTCATAGATCTTCAACCCCTCGCCCATCGGCAACAGGCCGGGACCGCCGATCAGCGAAGTATTGTTGTGCCAGATGATATCCGGCTTCCGCTCGGCCAATATCGCGCGGATGCGGGCAGCGTGGACAACCGGGCGGCCAAGCTGCTGGGTCAGCAGGTTCGACATCATGCCATTGCGACTGCGCAACCCGATCCGCCGGACCCCGTCAGGGGTCCCTTCGGGCTGTGGTTTTCCGCCCAGGATCAGATAGCTGTCCTCGTCATGCACCACCGTCACGTCATGTCCCCGCGCCACCAGCGCCCGAGCCATGCGCTGAATACCAATAGCATCGCCGCCGAAGGAATATGGCGGGTAAAATGTGGTGAACATCAGAATGCGTAACGACTGCATGCGAATTGTACCAGATTACCAATAACTTTCCGGTATCAAACACGATCCTCGTCACAATCGAAAGACACAAGCCACGCAGTTGCCCGGTTCGCGCCCGGTGTTGCGGGCTTGCTTCAGATGATTGCAAGCTGCCGTGATCCGCCTTCATGACATGGGCAAATACCATGCGCGTGTTATGATTGTCCGATTGTTGAGAAATTTGGCTCAGACCTACACAAAAATGCAGACCGCCCCTTCTTCAAATCCCCTCCATGTTGTCGAAATGGGTTCCCAGTTTGGCATGGGCGGCATCACCCGGCATATCCTCGGGCTGAGCGACTGGCTGGAAGCAAGGAACCATCGCATCACGCTGGCGGGCACCGCCGATATCTGGGCGGGTCCGGATCGGGGCGCCGGATTTCTGGACCTGCCCACCCGCTATGTCGCGGGCGAAGGCGGCAGCATCGCCAACCGGCTGCGCCATACAGCAGTCGCGGCCTGGCGGTTGCGGCGCTGGCTGTCGGACAATCCGGTCGATCTGATCCATTGCCATGAATCCGCCCCTGCGCTGGTTGCCAATCTGGCTCGCACCGGGCGGCGGATTCCGGTTGCCGTCACCTATCACGGATCGGAACCCGAGCGGATTGCCGCCTTTGGCCAGATTGCCGCTAAATGCGATCTGGTAATCACACCCAGTCATCGCTCGGCTGAGGATCTGGCGACCATCGGCAACGTGCCAAAGGAAAAGTTAAAGGTGATCGGCTTGGGCGTCTCGCCTCCGCCCGAGGACAGCGCGGAGGATATCGCCGAATTGCGAGCCAAGCTGCTTGGGGATGGCGAGCGGGTGATCCTAACGCTGGCCCGTCTGCAACCGCAGAAGGGGATCGATATCCTGATCGATTGTGTCGCCCGGATGAAACAGACCCACCCCGGCTATCGCTTTGTCGTCGCCGGCGACGGGCCGGATGAGGTAAAACTGCATGCTCTGGCGCAGGAAAAAGGTGTTGGCAAGCACCTACAATTCATCGGCCGAACAGACAAGCCGATCCGTCATCTTCGGGCGGCTGATCTATTCCTGCTGACCTCTCGGTGGGAGGCGTTGCCTTTCACCATCGCCGAGGCCTTTCAGGCCGGAACACCCGCCGTGGCCACTGCCTGTTCCGGCGTGGTCGAACTGATCGACAACAGCGTCGGTGCAGTGGTGCCTATCGGTGATGTCGCTGCGATCTGCATGGCTGTTGCAGATGTCCTGTCAGACGAAGGGCACCGGAAAACCCTTGCGAAAAACGCCTTGAAACGCAGCAGGGAAGATCGGTTCGACCCGGATTGGGTGCATCATCAGTTTGAAAAAACCTATTACGATCTGGTGGGACGGTTACGCGGCTGACGCCTGTTCCTCCGTCAAATACCGCGCTCCCGTTCTGTTGCTATTTTTTCGGCGATCCGCGCGCCTGCACGGGCGGACAAGGCCATGATGGTCAGACCCGGATTCTGGAAAGGATTGGTCGGAAAAGACGCCGAATCCGTGACATGGACATTGGGGCAGTCATAGACTTCGAGATCTTTGTTCAGCACATGTCGAGCTGGGTCATCACCCATACATGCCCCTCCGGTTTCGTGGATCGACGACCCCGGCTGCAAGGCTCCGTCGGGGGTATAGACCAGCGGCCCGGCCATTTTATAGGCCAGTTTCGATATCAGGCTTTCACGCCCCAGCAGGTCATCGGGCAGACCAAAGGTCTGTGACACGTCCTTCAGCGTGTCTTTCATGTCCTGCACCATTGCACGTTCATTATCGGAATGGCGCAGCGTGACCTTTGGCGCGGGGATGCCCCAAGTATCGCGTTTGGTTGGGTCAAGCTCCACCCGGTTTTCAACACGCGGCAGAACCTCTCCGATTGCCATGAAAAACCAGCCGGGCTCGATCCGCCCAACGGACCCCAGCAAAGAGTAGCTGCGCAGGAACCCACAATCCTCTTGGCCCCCACGGTTACGGAAACCGGGAATATAAATGCCGGACTGGGCACCGAAATCATACGGATCATGATCCGGCCCCAGACCTTCGATTTCAGGCAGGGTGCCCGCCCGGAAAACCATCAGATGATCCGACAGGTAGCGACCCAGATTGCCCGATGAATTACCCAGCCCCCGCTCATGTCGTGGCCCGTGAGAATTCAGTAGAAGCCGCACAGATTCAATGGTCGAGGCGCAAACCGCAATCACCCGCGCCGTCACGGTGTGTTCCTGACCTCTGGCTGCGTCGATGTACCGGACGCCAGTTGCCAGGCCCGTCTGTGCATCGGTTTCTATCTTTGAAACCACCGCCCCGCTGCGCAGTTCGAAATTCCCGGTTGCCTGTGCCGCCATCAGAGGCAAAGGCGTTCGCGCGGGCACATGTCGGATGATCCGGCAAGTGGTGGCTGGCCGATCCGGCCATTTCTGCGCAAGCTCGACCATGATCCGGCGTTCCGCTTTGGTCAGCGGGTGAGGGGCGTCGTAGATACCGTCAGGCAGATTTTCAATCTGCGCCGCCTCCCCCGCAACACCCAGAAACTGCTCAACCCGACCGTACCAGGGATCGAGATCGGCATAGGAAATTGGCCAGCTGTCGCCAAAACCATCCTGCTCGGCCGCCTTGAATTCCTGATCCGAAAGGCGTAGCGCGTTACGCCCCCAAAGATGCAGCCGCCCACCCACCTGACGGGAGCGGAACCAGTTGAATTGGGCCCCGGACGGTGTGGTGTAGGGGTTCTGCCGGTCATTGACGAACAGATGTTCGGTCAGAGGTGTGAAGGACATGCAGCGCGCCTGCACATGCTGCCCCCGCAGGATCGCCATGACACGGCTGAGGATGCTGACACGGGATCCGCCCGTGCGGTCGCTGTCGGGAAAATCACCCTGAGGATCCAGCGCGCGCCCGGCCTCCAGCATCAATGTCCGGCAACCGCGCTCGCTTGTTTCCTTCGCAACCCATCCACCGGCTGCGCCGGAGCCAATGACGATGACATCGTATTCTGGTCCGGGTGCCTGCATCGTTCAGGGTCTGCGCGTGATGTAGCCCCAGACCTCGCCACAGGTCCAGGCGATGGTCAGGATGATGATATAGGGCAGCGCCGCTAGGTATCGCAAGAGCCGCCCCTTGCCCGCCTGTGTCAGACCGTGACGCACCCACAGCACCGGTGGGATCAGCGGGCTGGACAGGATATAGACCAGCCGTTTCGGACCGCTCATATGCATCGCCCGGATATGGCCGAACAGGCGGCCCCAGTGAAACCGTTCCGGCAACAGCCGACCCAGCGTGGCCGGCGGGCGCACATGGTCGACAACTAGCTCATTGGACAGCAACAGCTCTTCGCCCTGCTCGATCAGGAACCAGTGCACGACCGGCTCGCGGAACCGTTCCTTCCACAGATGGCGGGTCGCCTCGAGCGCTTTCCGGTTGTAGGTCACGTTCACGTCCGAGACCCATTCCGCCGGGCCGCTGTCGAACGGCAGGCCGTAGCGACCGAAATCGGTCACATAGAACGCCCAGTTGAGCAGCGAAACCGGTTCCTTGCAGTCGATGGCCCCGCCAATGACATTCTTGCCGGTTTCCGCATGCAGGCGCATGACGGTGCGGGCCCAGTCAGGATGCGGATGCCCGCGATCTTCGAGGATCGCGATCACATCGCCGGTGGCAGCGGCCAGCCCAGCGGCACGGCGGCGGTCAAACAACTCATGCTGGCCCGCTTCGGAGGTAATCGGGCGGGCGGGCGTGATGATCCCGAGGTCCAAAAAATTCACATCCGGGAACTCAGCCGCGTAATCAGCGGCGTCTGAGACGCTCGCGTCATATGGCACGATGATGTCCAGCGGCGGCGGGTCTTCGAATGCGGCAACCGACAGCAGGAAGTCACGCAGGTAAGAGCCGCCATCGACAATCGTCACGACAATGGAAAGCGTTGGATGAACTGTCACCGCAAGCTCCTGCAACTGGAAAAACCCTGCCCCTTCACGGCAGATACTGACAAGGCCCGGTCGGGATGCCAAGCGTCGTCTGGAAACCGGTCAGTGGTCATGCGGCCATGTCCCCCAGCGCCTTGAGCGTCACAGGCTGGCCGGTTGCACTGCTTTCGCGCACCGCATCGGCAACCTCGATCGCCCGCAGGGCGGCGTGACCATCGGAAATGCGCAAACCTGTCCGACCCGCACAAAGGCCAACGAACTCCTGCAGTTCATCTGCAAAAGACAGCAAGGCCGTAGTTTTCCAGGATTTCAGTTTTTCCCGCAGCATGATGCCGGGATAGCGGCGATGCTGGCGGCTGGGCTTGCCACTCGGACGATCCATGGTGATCAGCAATGTTTCCATCGGCGCATAGGCCCCGCGCACCATGCCTTTGCTGCCGTAGACCTCGACCTGACTTTTGTAACCTTTCCAGTCTGTCCAGGTCGCCTGATAGATCGCCGGAATGCCCTCGGGGTTTTTGAAGATCGCCATCGCGTTGTCCTCAGACCCGGGCTCGTTCCAGACCTTTTCGGTGGCGACACCATAAACGCTGGTGATTTCACCCAGCATATGGCGGGCCATGTCGGTCATGTGAATCCCCACATCCCACAGCGCGCCACCCCCGGATATCTCGGATTTGTATTCCCAGTCATGCACGAATTTCGTCAGCCCCTCATGCCCGCCATAGATGCGCATATGATCGACCTCTCCGATCTGGCCCGATCCGATGATATCTTTCACGTAAGAGAAGGCTGGGTAATAGCGCATGTTGAATCCGCCGCCCAGAGCCCTGCCCGCCTCCCGGGCCGCCGCGACGATCCTGCGGCTGGCCTCGGCCGTGGTGGCCAGTGGCTTTTCCGCCAGCACGTGCAACCCCCGCTCGAACGCGGTCAGGCACAAAGGTTCGCGCACATGTGCCGGAGTCGAAATAATGACCGCGTCCATGTCGGCATCAAAAAACCTGTCTGCATCGGTAAAGGCTGGCGCACCACTGGCCACGGCTTCGGCGCGATCCATGTCCATATCCATAACGGCGGCAAGCGTGGTGTCAGGGTTGTCGATAATGGTCTGCACGCGCATCTGCCCGATCTTGCCGGCTGCGCCGATCACACCGATCCTCATAAAATTCCTCACTCAAAACCTTGGGGTGTTACACCCCGGACATCTATAACAGCAGATCATCTGTTAGCGGAGTAGCATGCGCAACCACCCTGCGCTAGGCTTCTGAGGCGCAACGATTTCATGCCTAGATTTGAATTGAAGAAGGATTGGCAACAGTGAACTTCACCGGATCAGAAAAACTGCAGGGGCAGGCAGTCTTTGTCACCGGCGCGACAGGGTTTCTCGGGGGGCGCCTGATTTCGGCCCTTCTGGAAAGCGGGGCGCGGGTTACAGCCCTGTTGCGCAGCCGCCATGGCGCGAAGGACCTAGAGGCAAAGGGCGCCACTGTCGTCACCGCAGCACTTGGTGATCGGAAGGCGATTGCAGACGCCCTGCGCGGCCACGACATACTGGTGCATCTGGCCTATGACGTGCGGGCCACTTCCGAGAAGAACCTGTCAGATTTTGCCGCACTGTTCAGCGCGGCACAGGATGCTGGCATCGGCAGGATCGTCCATACCAGTTCCATCGTGGTTTATGATGTCTGGCCCAACGCGGATCTGGATGAAACCAGTCCGGTGCAACGCTCTGGTGGCAGCCCGTACCGCCAGGCCAAGATCGAGATGGAGAAACAGCTGTTGGCTGGATCCATCCCGGCCGCCATCCTTCAACCCACCTTGATTTATGGGCCCGGCAGCGCCTTGTGGACGGATCAGTTGACGGAAAACCTGGCCACAGGAACACAAGTCCTGCCGAAGCCCCTGGGCCTGTGTAACGGTGTGTTCGTCGACGATGTGGTACAGGCCATTCTCAGAGCGGCAGTTCTCGCGGATCTGGGGCAGGAACGCTTTATCATCTCCGGGCCTGAACCGGTGGCTTGGTCCGACCTTTTATCCGGCTATTCGCGGATCATCGGCAAAGGCGAGCTCCGCCTGGAACCGTATCAAACCCTCTCGGACCGATTGGGCCCCGAACCCGATCATGATGCGGGTCCCGAGACCCTCTCGGTTGCGGCCCGGATCGGAGCGCTTGGCCGTACGCTGCTGGGGCGGGAACGGTTCGAAGCGCTGGTGCGTGCCATCAAAAGACGCGTGTCCTCCGGCGATGGTGCCGCCTATCCCGACCGGCACCTGCTGGAACTTTTTGCTGCCAAGGGCAGGTGCAGCATCGTACATGCACAGGAGCGATTGGGTTATCAGCCCGACTACTCGCTTGAAAAAGGTCTGGCGGCGACAGCAGACTATTTGCGGGGCCGGTTTGGCTAACGCCATGCCATTATTTAAAACGCAACCGCATGGCCCGGATTTCGGGGTCGCTATCAAGGCAAAAACATGCTGCATATTGGTGTAGACGCCAGTTCCTGGGAAAATGAACGTGGCTTTGGACGTTTCACCCGCAATCTGATCCCTGCCCTGGCGGCCCGGAAATCGGGCTTTCGCTATACGTTGCTGTTCGATCAGGAACCGACGCGGCCTGTACCCGAAGGTGTCGATATCCGGATTGCCGGGTCGGACAAGTCGATGTCAGAGGCCTCCTCCGGGGCCTCGGCGCGCGGCGGGGCCGATCTGATCACCATGGCCCGATCCGCACAGCGGATGGAATGCGATCTGTTCTTCTATCCGGCGGTCTACTCCTATTTTCCGCAACTGATCCGACGGCCCTCGGTCGTGTGTTTTCATGACACCATTCCTGAACGGTTTCCCGATCTCATCTTCCCCAAGAAACTGAACTTCCGCCTGTGGCAGGTGAAATGCTGGCTGGCCAAGAAACAGGCAACGCGGATCATGACAATCTCGCAGGCGTCCGCCAATGATCTGGAACGTATTCTGCGCATCCCCGCAGATCGCACCGACATTATCACCGAAGGGGCTGAGCCGGTCTTTCGGCAAATCCACGACGCACAGCTTCTGGCGCAGACGCGTCAGACATACGATATCCCGCCCGACGCGCCCTTGCTGGTCTATGTGGGCGGCTTCAACCGGCACAAGAATGTGCTGCGCCTGATCGAGGCGATGCCTGAAATCCTGGCGCGTGTGCCAAATGCACGCCTGGCCATTGTCGGGCGCACCACCGGCGCGCGGTTCTGGGACAATGTCGAAGACCTCAAGGCCAGCGCTGCTGCCGATGCGGCGCGGTCCGAGAGCATCATCTTCACCGGTGAGATCGACGACGAGCAGCTTGCATTGCTTCTCAACACAGCCGATGCGCTGGTCTTCCCCTCGCTCTGGGAGGGGTTTGGTCTGCCGGCGCTTGAGGCGATGTCCTGCGGTACCCCCGTTTTATCCTCGGATTGCGGCAGCCTGCCCGAGGTGGTGGGCGATGGCGGGCTGTATTTCGACCCCCTGTCCAGCCAGGCACTGGCAAATCAGACCGTCCGGCTGCTGACTGAACCGGGCCTGCGGACCGACCTTTCGCAAAAGGCGCTGGCGCAAGCCACCCAGTTCAGCTGGGACAAGGGCGCGGAACTGGCCGAGGCGTCGTTTCGGCAAGCATTACGCCCTAAATGACAAAAATTATCCTGACTTGGACATATCAAAAATACCCTCAACAATACCACAAATGGCCAAAGATTGAGGCGTTTTGGGAAACACGGTACTGCAGTCTCGGACCGGGCCGACAAATATATTGGATTCGCCCCCGTTCCGCCCTATCCGTGGAAAGAGCCTGAATTTCCGACGGCCAAACCGCACATTGATTTCAGTCTGACTTTGTACGATCAGGATAGATTATGAACTACGAAACCTCGCACCATCTTTCCCTCAAGCAGCTTATCGCGGCGCGCGATGCGCGGGTTGCTGTGGTTGGGCTGGGCTATGTCGGGCTGCCACTGGCGCTGACTGCCTATGATGAGGGGTTCGATACCACCGGCGTTGATCTCAACCCTGACCGGGTAGCACGGATCAATCAGGGCGATCAGGTCATATCGTATCTGGCGTCAGACCGGATCGCACAAGCGGTAGACAGCGGCAGGTTCCGCGCAACGCAGGACGCCGCGGCACTGGCCGAGGCCGATATCATCCTGATCTGCGTGCCGACCCCGCTGACCGATGCACAAGACCCGGACATGCGCTTTGTCGCCGCCGCCGCCGAAACCATCGCGCAGATTCTGCGCCCCGGTCAGATGGTGGTGCTGGAAAGCAGCGTCTGGCCCGGCGCCACGACCACACTGGTTCAGCCGATCCTTGAGGCGGGCGGTCTGCGCGCGGGCAGTGATTTCTTCCTGGCGTTTTCGCCCGAGCGCGAAGACCCCGGCAATGACAAGTTCGACACGCACAGCATCCCGAAGGTGGTGGGTGCCGACGATCCGCTGTCGCGGCAACTGGTCGAGGATTTCTACCGCGCTATCGTCACCAGCGCCGTTCCGGTCAGCTCGGCCGCCACAGCCGAAGCGGTGAAGCTGGTAGAAAACAGCTTTCGCACCGTCAATATCGCGCTGGTCAACGAGTTGAAGACCGCGCTTGAAGCAATGGACGTGGATGTCTGGGAAGTGATTGAGGCCGCGGCCACCAAACCGTTTGGCTTCATGCCCTTCTATCCCGGTCCCGGAATTGGTGGGGCCTGCATCCCGGTGTCTCCGGCCTATCTGGCCTGGCGTGCTGCGGATGCAGGATCTGATACGCCGATCATCAATCTGGCGCGCTCCAGCAACGACGCCGTGCCATCCATGCTGGCGGCACGGATGGCGGCCGAACTGGCGGCGCGTAACGGCTCGGCCATCGCCGAGACCGGGCAACCCCTGACCGGACAGCGCATCCTGCTGATGGGCATCGCCTATAAGCGCGATGTCGAGGATACCCGCCGCAGCCCGGCGCTGGTGTTGCTGGACGAGCTCGAGAAGCTGGGGGCCGAAGTGGACTATCACGACCCATATTTCCCCCGCCTGCCCGAAGGCGGCGAATATCCGCAGCTTGCGGGTCGCACATCCCAGCCGCTAACCGCAGAAAACCTGAAACGCTATGCGGCGGTGGCCGTAATCTCCGATCACAGCGCCCCGGATTACGGTCTGGTCGCGCGCGAGGCGGCACTGGTTTTTGATACGCGCAATGTTTTTGAAAAAGCGGGGATCAGGGTGACGGACGGGCGTCTGGTCAAGATGTGACCCCTTCAGCCCCCTGCCATTCGGCGGCCGAAACGCACGCTCATCTGGCATTCCATCCAATCAACCGCGGATCGACAGAGCGGTGCCATAGGCGAACCTTTGCACATTTTCAGGGATGCGGGCGTTCCATGTTGCTGTCACAAAAGTTTTGAGAAACTATCCACTCAGACATTCCTATGTCTCAATAAATTATAAAGCAGTGTGGCACGAGTAGTGGAGCAAAGCTCCTCCCGGTAAAAATAACCAAATTTTAACCCTCTGTAGTTCAAAGTTTTGCCATGATTTCACCGCGAAATCATTATGGGCATCTGCCCAATGGCTGAACTGCAACCACTTGAGGGCTGGCCAGACCAAGACCATAGCCGGAGGACTTGGAGAACATGATCGGAGTTATCGGAATAGCCATTCTTGTCGGCTTGTGCGCCGCCGGGATTGCTTTGTTCTCCGGTGCGTCCATCCTGATGGCTCTTGGCAGCTATGTCCTCTTCGGCTGGCTGGTCATCATTGCCGCTCTCATCGTCATCGGTGCTGTCAAAGCCGTGAAGACACGCGTGCAGAAACAAAACCCCGCCTATTCCAGCTAAGCGCTAATCCCGCCCGGCGACCCTCTTGGCCACATAGCCCAGAAACGCCCGCTGCGGGTTTCTGATCTGCGGGCGACCGGACGCGGCCCAATAGGCCAGCCAGTCCGCTTCCAGCGCATAGACATCGCGGCCCGGTGCCATTGCCCGGGCTTCCTCCAGCGCCTGTGACGGCAGGATCGGCTTGTCCGGTCCCTCGACCACCTGGCCACGGCGCGAAAAGCGGATCAGGTCGCCCGGCTCTTCGATCATCTCGTAGTCGGGCAGATGATCGGCTGCGATCATGTCGCGGATCATTTTGCGGAACACCCGCCGGGGCGAGGCCGAGCCCGATTTCTTCAACAGCACCTCGACCGAGATCCGCCATTCAGGCTGACGGCCGCAATGTTTGCGCGCCAACTCATAGATCCGCCGCTCGAGCGGTTTGCGCAGGCGGAAGTAATCGCGGCTGAGGGTCAGGACCGATTTCGCCAGCACCGCCCGAAACAGCCAGTCCGACAGTTTCACGCTGACGCTGACCATCCGGCCCGCCCTTGTGTGGCGGACGATTTCCCAGCTTTCGATCAGGCCAAAGCCGGTGGTGGTTTCCTTTTCACCCGTCACAATGTTGGTGGTGATCCTTGTGCCGGCCAGCCGCTCGAACGCTTCGCGCAGGCGTTTGTATCCATCGCCGCTGGTTTCGCGGTTGGTGGCCACCAGCAGATCATGCGCCTTCAGATGCAACACCCGGCTGACCGTCCGGCCCGCATTGATCGCCGCCATCAACTGGCTGATGCAAAAGATCAGGATGTCCTTGTCGTGGATCGTCGCCAGACCGCGCACCGAAGGCGTCACCGTGATCTCGACCCCGTTATGCTCGTAATTGAGGATCCGCCGGTCCGGCCGGGTCGAGAGCGAAAACATAGGATGCTCCATCGAACCCATATCTGTCTTGGGCAGCGCATCGAAGATATCGCATACAAAAAAATCGCCCGTTGGGTGCCGGTCAGGCAACAACGCCCCTGACCCGCTCATACTGCCCTGCCCATATGTCCTGCCCGAATCTTTGTTCGTGGTTTTATTGACGCTTACCGTAGAGTTATCCACAGGAGGCGTAAAGCCGCCGGAACGTGGGTTCAGAGTCACTTCAACGTGGGATCAGAGTCACCCTATCGTGGGATCAGATTCAGTATGATCTGCAAGAAATACAAAAACCTCTTTTTTTTCTTATACTTAATAGAACTCGAATTCAGCTGTAACTAAAAAATAACAGGATTCTAACTGAACATTTTTTTGCTATATGCTCAAAAGCAGCGTCTCGAAGGCTTTCTACCCCTTAATTTTACTTAGAAAATTCAGTTTTGTGCTCATAATACTTTCACATGCTTACTTTTGTGGTATATTGGCGAAAACATAGCACATGGGCAGTATTTCAATGCGCGCAGCAACGTCCGACGGGCTTCCCCCGTATTTCAATATCGACCCGGATCTGGCCTATGCTGAACTGGGCGATCCAACCGGAACACATGAGTTCTCGCAAATCGCGGATGCATGTGCGCGGGGGCGTAGCGACCTGGCGAACCGGGGGCTGGAAGAAAACGGTCAGAAAAAGCTGCGCCTGTTTTCAACCTGGGAAATCACCAAATATCTGATCCCTGTCGCGCCTGCTCATTTTCGCCGGGTCCTGAAGGGCAACCCGGATCTGCCGCAGGGACAGTCCGAAACCGAAGGCGGTGCCAAGTGGTTCTCGCTGGATGAGGTTCTGCGGCTGCGGGCGCATTTCGCCTCGGAAGGATCCAAGGCAAAAGAATACCGTCCCTACCGACCCGAGGGTCTGCCCGCAAAGATCGTGTCCGTGGCCAATTTCAAGGGCGGTGTTGGCAAAACCTCGACCTGCGCGCATCTGGCCATGTCGGCGGCTCTGGACGGTTACAAGGTGCTGGTCATCGACCTGGACAGCCAGGGTTCGATGACGTCGATCTTTGGCGGCAAGGTGAGCGATGAATGGCAGACGGTGTTCCCCTTACTCGCCCGTCATTACGCCACCCATCTGCGCCGCGACAATCAGGGGCGTCTTGACCGGGGTGAGGCACCGCATCCGATCGACGACACCCTGTCCGAGGCGCTGAAGACCCGCAGCAGCGATCTGATCCAGACCACCCATTGGCCGAATATCGACCTGATTGGCGCGCAGCTGAACCTCTACTGGGCGGAATTCCAGATTCCCGTCTGGCGGATGCAGGGCCGCAGCTGGAAGCTGTGGGATGCGCTGACAGATACGCTGGACGAAGATGGGGTGCTGGACGACTATGACATCATTTTCATCGATACCCCCCCTGCCCTTGGCTATCTGACGATCAATGGGCTGGCCGCCTCGGATATCCTTCTGGTGCCCATGGGGGCCTCGTTCCTGGAGTTTGATTCCACTGGCCGGTTCTTTGACATGCTGCATTCCACCTTCCAGTCCATCGAAGACGGAGAGAACATGGCTGCCCGTGCCCTGGGGCGGCCCGAGATGGCGTTTCAGTGGGATGCGGTGCGCACGATCATCACCCGCTATGACGGCAGCCAGCAGGCGGAACTGGCCGGGCTGATGCAGGCCTATCTGGGCCGGACCCTGTCGCCGCACTGGCAGGGCTACACGGCGCTGATCGGGCAGGCGGGGGAACAGGTCAACGGTATCTACGAGGCCGATTACCGCGATTTCAACCGCGAGACTTATGTGCGCGGGCGGGAAACCTTCGATGCCACCTATGCCTCGTTCAAGAAGCTGCTGATCGGCGTTTGGCGAGGTGAGGAACTGGCGCAGCAGGCCGAAGCGGCGGGGACGCCGGAACTGGCGCTAAGGTGATCATGTTTCGCGCGCGAAACACATCAGTGGCGCCCGAAACAGGGTCTGATCCGCGCTGGAAAAGGAGAAAGTGATGGCAAAACGCAAACGGTTGACCCCTGCCCGGCCGGATTATCTGGAAGACGCCCGCCCTGGTCTCGGGTTGAACCCCATGTTCCCTGCGGATACGCCCCGCGCTGCGCCTCCGGTTGCACAGGTGGCCGGAGCCACGGCGGCTCAGGCGGCACTGGAGGAGCTGTCCGGAGAATTGCGTGCGGCCCGTGCCGAGGGGCGGTTGGTGCAGGACCTGCCGCTGGATTCAATCGAGGAAACCTATCTGGTACGCGACCGGCTGGCGGCTGATGACGCGGATATGGAGGCGTTGAAGGAAAGCCTGAAAGCGCGCGGTCAGCAAACCCCGATTGAGGTCGTGGAGCTGCCAGAAGGGCGTTATGGGCTGATCTCTGGCTGGCGTCGGATGACAGCGCTGCGGGCCTTGGCGCAGAACACGGGCGAGGCGCGCTTTGCAACCGTGCGTGCCTTTCTCAGGCAACCACAGAGCGCATCTGACGCTTACGTGGCCATGGTCGAGGAAAACGAGATCCGCGTCGGGCTGAGCTATTATGAGCGCGCCCGGATCGTGGCGCGCGCGGCAGAGCAGGGGGTTTACCCGGATGAAGCCGCCGCCCTGCGCGGGCTGTTTGCCTCGGCCAGCCGGGCCAAACGATCCAAGATCGGGTCCTTCATCGCGATCTATCACGCGCTGGACGATCATCTACGGTTTGCCTCGGCCATCCCCGAGCGGTTGGGATTGTCTATTGCGAAGGTTTTGAAGGAGGAGTCGAAAGCGGCTGCTTTGATCGCCAAAGCTTTGCAAGGGGCCTCGCCCGAGACATCGGAAACTGAGATATCGGCTCTGACCCGCGCGGCAAACAGCCTGTCATCAAGGGATGCGAAATCGCCCGCTCCCGAGACGGCCTCGAAAGAGACATTCGGTGACATTCACTTGAAACAGAGTCGAAACGGTTCACAAGTCATCCTGTCCGGTCGAGGGATGTCTGAAGAATTTCTTATGGAACTGAAAGCCTGGCTATACGCACGCAGCACCTGATGTTTCGCGCGCGAAACCGCCCTTTCTTTCACCCCAACAGGTCTGCGGCCGGGTTTTCGGCGATATCGACGTCATCGTAGTATTTCTGCGCCTGTGCCATGGAGCGGTGCAGGGACAGGCGCATGGCGGCCTGGATCGGGGCGCCGTCCAGTGCGGCCTGGGTCAGAAAGCCGGAGCGTAGCCCGTGGGGCGAGGCGAAGCCTTCGGGCAGCCCCGCCAGTTTCAACCGGTGCCGAACAATCTGGTAGATCGCATCAGGGGACAGGCGGCGTTTGAGCACGTGGTCGGCCTTGGAGATGGGGCGGAAGAGCGGCCCATCTCTGATCTGGCCGACCTCGATCCAATGCACCAGCGCCTGCGCGGCGCGGGTCTTGAGCACCAGCCGCGGGGTTTCCCCTTTTTGGGTGGTCTTGGTTTCCAGCAGCGAGATCCACACCAGGCCCTTGGTCTCGAACTCTTTCAACGACACATCTTCCCGCATCAACCCGGTGATCTCCGAGCGCCGTCTACCACCAGAAGCCCAACCCAGCATCAGGATCGCCCGGTCGCGGCAATCGCGCCGCGACCCCCGACAGGTGGCCAGCAGCTGCTCGAGAACATCGCGGGTGATGGGATGGGCGGATTTCGGGGCAGGGGGCCGGGCGGCGGCGCGGCGGGCCTTGGATCGGGCCTGTTTGACCTGCGGGGCGTCAAAGGGTGAGGCGAGGTTCTTCATCCGGTGAAAGGCCAGCCAGGAGGCGATGCGCCGGTCCAGCGTTGAGGGGGCCGGGCAGGCCGACGACTTGCGCAACCCCTGCGCGATCAGTGCCTCGACCGTCTGGCGGGCGCGATCGTCCACCGGCGCGCCCGTCAGGTCGCGCGCATGATCGAGGATAAAGGCCAGTGCGGTGGCTTCGCTTTCGGGCCAGTCCAGAGTCGTGCCAAAGCGCGCAGCCTTCCACGCGGTGATATAGAGCAGGTCGCGCTCATAAGCGCGCAGCGTATTGGCTGGCGTGCCGCGCACATAAAGATCGGTGAGCGCCTCCT
>NZ_JAEDOX010000010.1 GCF_017872555.1 Ruegeria sp. HKCCSA071 | reverse complement strand
CGCGGGATGGAGCAGCCCGGTAGCTCGTCAGGCTCATAACCTGAAGGTCGCAGGTTCAAATCCTGCTCCCGCAACCAGCGTCAGAAAACCCCAACACTGCCCGTTCAGACCACAAGTGATCCCCCGGATCATTTGCTTAACCTCTTAACCTCGTCAGCATCAGAACCTCAACCGCAGAGGAGCATATCCTCTAACCGATACCAAAAACCAATAAGCCCGTTCAATCTACAAACAGTCCGCTAGACTGTTGGCTCAACGATCAAACCTCAAACACCTCATAACCTGATGGTTAGTGGTTCCGATTAACGGGACAACCAGGCGACGATCTGGTCCGTTTCCGGTCTTCTGCGAGTGCGTTGTGGCATTTGAATCACCAATGATCGGTCGGTTCGGAAAGACCTGGTATGTGCAACTGTCAGTTCGCCAGAGGCAAGGGCGTCTTCGATCAGGCACAGGTGTCCCATCAGTATACCCGCACCGGCCTTCGCCTCCTCAACAGCAAGACTGTAGAGGGAGAATTGAGCACCGCCTTTGACATTATGCAGGTCATAGCCAGAGTGCTGGGCCCATTTGGTCCAATCTTCACTCCACACCAGATCGTGCAGCAACGGTAAATCCCGAAAACCGTTTGTGGGGCAAATATGGTCCATTAGCGCCGGGGCACAAACCGGCACGATCTTGTCAGGGCAAACGACCACCTGATTGGCCGTGTCGTCCGGTGGAGCGAAGAAGATCGACAGGTCGAACAGTTCGCGCCCAAGGCTCGGCGGCGCTTCCATTGCGGTGACGGAGAAACTGATGTCGGGAAAATGAGATCGGATCTGGCGCAGCCTTTTGGGGAGCCAAAGCTGAGCTATGGCAGGCAATGCAGCGATATTAAAATCTGCATTGGGTTTCAGGTTGCGCAGCGCCCGGGTCGCGTCGGCCAATTGGTCAAAAGCCCGGGTAAATCCAGCGACCAGCGATTGCCCCTCGGGTGTGAGTTCGACGCCCTGCGTTTGGCGCCGGAAAAGGGGTGCTCCAGCCCAGCCTTCCAGCGTTTTGACGTGTTGCGAGATTGCACCCGGTGTGACGTTCAATTCTTCGGCCGCTGCGACAAAGCTGATGTGGCGCGCCGCCGCCTCGAAAGCGCGCATTGCGTTCAGTGGGGGCCCTTTGGGACGTTTTGGGGAAACGCTCATCACCTTAGCCTTAGTTTTTCTACGCCAAGAAATAACAAATCTGCTTTGCGAAGTCACGCAGCAGCAGTCACAGTGGACGAAACAGGAGGATGTCAGATGACACTTGCACATAGAGACTGGGTGCCCGCCGCTAGCGAAACGCTGGTTCAGAATATCGCGACAAAGACAGCATCAGCATCGTCCGGCGATCTATTGGACCAGATCGCGCATCTGGCAGAGGAAAACCGCCGCATTCACGAGAAAGAGTGTTTCAACCTCAACCCCGCGACTAATGTCATGAACCCCAAGGCCGAGGCGCTTTTGTCGTCGGGCATCGGGTCGCGGCCTTCGCTGGGCTATCCCGGTGACAAATATGAAATGGGGCTGGAAGCAATCGAAGAAATCGAAGTCATCGCGGCCGAGCTTTGTGCAGAGGTCTTTGATACCCGATTTGCTGAGGTTCGCGTGCCGTCGGGCGCAATTGCAAATCTTTATGGCTTCATGGCGACCTGTAAGCCGGGGGATACAATCATTGCTCCGCCCGCAACGATCGGCGGCCATGTGACCCATCATACTGCGGGTTGTGCGGGGTTGTTCGGCCTGCGCACGATCGAGGCTCCGGTTAACACTAACGGTTACACAGTCGATCTGGACCAGCTGCGCGCTCTGGCGCGGGCTGAGCGCCCCAAGCTGATCACGATCGGTGGAAGTCTGAACCTTTTTGAACACCCTGTTGCCGAGGTGCGGGCCATTGCGGATGAAGTTGGCGCGAAAGTCATGTTCGACGCCGCGCATCAGTGTGGGATAATCGCGGGGCGTGCATGGTCGAACCCGTTGAATGAGGGCGCGCATTTCATGACCATGAGCACCTATAAAAGCCTTGGTGGACCAGCAGGTGGATTGATCGTGTCAAATGAAGTCGACATCGCCAAAGCATTGGATGCCATTGCTTTTCCCGGGATGACGGCCAATTTCGATGCCGCCAAGACGGCCGCGCTTGCGGTTACCATGCTGGATTGGAAAGATTTTGGTCAGGCGTACGCGAACGAGATGATTGCACTGTCGAAAGCACTGGCCGCCGCGTTGGATGCGCGGGGCGTTCGCGTCTATGCGGGTGCGGAAGGCTTCACCAATTCGCATCAGTTCGCGGTTCTGGCGGAGCCCTATGGCGGAGGGCAGGCTGCATCGAAGAAACTTCGCGAAAGCGGGTTCCTTGCGTGCGGCATCGGATTGCCTGTCAAACCGGTTGAAGGGGATTTGAATGGGTTGCGGATCGGCACTCCTGAGTTGGTTCGCTGGGGTATGACCTCTCGAGATGCCGGGCGCCTCGCCGATTTGATCAGGCGAGGACTGGACGGCGCGCCTGTCGCTTCTGAAGTCTCTGCCTGGCGCAGTGAATTCGGCACGCTGCATTTCGTGAACTAGGCGCAAGCAGCCACCACATCCGCCCGGACTGGTGGCCCCTATCAACTGTTTTCCTGAATAATCGCGTCAATCCTGGCCAATGTAGCAGAGTTGACGGCGACACCTTTTTGACCTGCCGCAAGGCGACATGCACGGCGCCCATCGCCGGGCAGGTGCGCGCCGTCCTGATTTCTGATCGACGCGACCAGGTCAGAAATTGCGTTTGAAAACAGCCCATTTGACGAAACCGCATGGTCAATAGCGATGAAGAACTGCCCGGTTTTCGGTGGACCTCCGACTGTCCCCGAGAACGGAGAGGCATGCAACCCCAGTGTTGACCCTGTCAAGGCGGCCGCCATGATTTCAGTCAGCAAAGCGATACCTACACCTTTGTATCCGCCGGATGGGGCCATGCTTCCTTTCAGACCGACATTCGGGTCTGTTGTCGGGTTTCCATCCGGGTCCAGCGCCCAGCCAACCGGGATGGCCTTGCCTTCTCTGGCGTGTTTCATCACTTCGCTTTTGGCGATGGTGCTGGCGCTCTGGTCAATCAGCAAGGCGGGCTGCCCGTCTGGGCCCGGCACCGCAACAGAGAACGGGTTGGTTCCGACAACGGGCTTCGATCCACCCGAAGGTGCAATGGATGCAGGTGCATTGGTGAATCCAAGACCAACCAGACCCGCCTGCGCCAGTCGATACGTGTGATAACCCAACACACCGCAATTGTAGCTGTTGGTGATCGCAAGGGCTGCGATGCCCTGTTCGCGTGCCGCCGGGATCAATGCTTCAAAGCCCAGGTCAATGGCTGCATGTGCGAACCCGGTCGCAGCGTCTACACGGACAAGGCCGGGGCGCGGGGTTTCCAGCGTCGGTACCGCCTGACCGTCAACCTTCCCGCATTGTACATGTTCACAGTAAATCGGGATGTAAGCCAGGCCATGGCTGGCCACCCCATCCGCTTCGGTTGCCGCCGTGGCCACGGCCAGAGGGCGCGCGTTTTCTTCGTTTGTGCCAGCGGCAACCAACGCGGTGAAGGAGAGCTTTTCGATTTCGGCAAGCGACAGGGTTTGGGTCTCGGTCATCTGATGATCCTTCAGTCATTGTCCGACAGGCCGGAACCAGCGCCAAGCAGTCGGGATTCTTCAGTTGCAGGGGCATATGTACGGTGCGCCATAGAGTTCAAGACCTGCCAAGCCCCGGCATTAGGGGCGGCACGGCTTTGCAGGGGGCGACCGTTTTGAATGTGGCCGCCCTCAGTAATCTCAACATGATCAGCGCGGTCAATACTGCAATCTGCACAGATTAGATGAACACCATCGGTTATCGCAGAATACCCGTCGAAGGATACTTTTACTGTCGTTCCCAGCTTTTTGGCCCCCGCAGCGACAAAGGGCAGCAACAGCAGCGGTGCCGCGAGGTTTGAAATCGAAATGGTGCTTTGGGACAGGACGGTCGGTGAATCCGATATCGCTGTTCCGGTCATCAATGGGCACAGGTCTTGTTCGCCAACCCATACTCCGTTCTGAAGCACAGGAATGTGGCGTTCCAGACAGGGTGCAAATTCACGTTTGAGCAGTTGTGCCAGAATTGCAGGACCGTCGAACCCTTGGGCACTTAGCCAACGGGTGGCCTTTGCAGCCTCTTCCGCTACGCCCCAGGCATATCCGGCCCCGCGGGTTGCGCGTTTGGCGGTTGCTTCGACTTCGTTCAATGAAAAGGTCATTGCGCAACCTCCGGATAAACCCACAAATCTGCGTTCGCGGTATTTAGCTCATCAGGGTAGGGGGCGCCGGCATACATGCAGATGCGGACCCAACGGTCCGAACGAGGGTCGAAATGCGTCGCGCCAAAGAAGGATAGTTTTGCGCGCAACATATCGATGGGCATCACATTCGCGCCGATTGTGTTGTCATGGATCTCACCATATGGCGCGACACGGCTGATTTGGGCGCGGCGTACGGTGTGGCGATGCTCGGGGTGGCGCAAAAGAAACTCTGCTATCGGCGCATCATCCGGCCACTCTTGCAGAGCCTTGAAAGCCAGCGCTGCATCACGCGCGGGCGCGAGCGGTTGTTCATAGTCTGCAATTGGTTCTTCAAACCGTTCACCCAGTCGAGGCTCCAGCTTTTCTTCGGATACATACCACGCCCGCGCGCAGTTTTCTGGATCATTCCAATCAAGATCCAGCGCCCAGTCAAAACTGTTCCGGATCAAGGTACGCACCCCTGATACCGGCACTGTTCCATCAATAACCTGTGCAGCCGCGTTTGTGTCCGCCATGCAACTGGACAGCCCATCCACGACATCTCCGTAAGGCTCAAGGATCAGAGAGGCCAGCAACTCCTGGCCTTCTTCGCTAAGCGCAGTTTCCGACCATCGGATTATGCGATCCCACGGATGGTCTTGTGTCAGGTCGTCCGTAGCCAGAAATGCGCCGATCGAATTCAGGTCGTCCTTTAGCGCAGCGAGTTTTTCAACCTGTATCGGATGTTCAGATTGCCACCACGCGATTGACTGTCTGCTGCGCGCGAAAACGTCGCGAAAGACACGCGCGTCTTTTTCGGTTGCTGTCTCAATTGACCGCACGCGCGAGATGGCCTCTTCCCGCGCCATGATCCAGTTGTTGAACAGAACGGGATGGTTCACGATGAACGGCGCCATTCCCAGTCCTGTGGAATTACCGATGCCCAGCCAGCGTGCGATTTCAGGATCAAGCGCGGAGGTCTGATCCCCGCCTTTGACCTGCGCCATATATTGCACCAGATCGCGTACAAAAACCCGGGTCAGATAGACTGACAGCATTTCGATCTGGAAGGGACCACTGACCTCATCCCGGTCCGCCGTTTTCTCACGATCCGCAGCGCCGAATTTGCCCGACCCATAAACGGCCGTGGTCCTCATCAGGTAGCCGACCTGATAAATCTGTTCCAGGTCCGGTTGCTGGCCCGCAGCCAGACGATCCACCACATGAGTCCAGAGTCGCACGGAACGGTTGGCGCGTGACAGTGACAATTCGGTTTCACTAACACGCCCTGCCTCTTGCAGCGGCACGTTCTGCGACAGGCGATCAATGTCTTCTGGCGTGGGGATGCCATCGAACAGTGCAAAGGTGGCGTCCCACGCTTCGGCGATAACTCGGTCTGACCGTTGATCGGCAGGCAGGTCGTGGGCAAAGGCGACCAGCGAGTAGGCGCGATCGGGGCCTTGCGCGGTATAGACCGCATGGCCGACACCTTTGTCGTCAATTTCAAATGCAGGGCGCGAAAAGCTCCAGTTTTCATCGGCCATGCGGCGTGTCAGTTGCCGCATAAAGCTGAGCCGACATTGATGCAGTGATCCCAGCCGTGACAACCGCATTACCGTTGCGGGGTCACGTCTGGCGATCTCTGTCTGCGCGTGTGGTTCCATTTGGTTACCTTTGTGGGACGAAGTTCTCGGCAAAGAACCGATACCAGTTCCTGCCCATGATCCCGGCCACTTCGTCATCGTTCAGGCCGGTCGCGCGTAACCCTTGTTCGATGTTTCCAAAGTCTCGGTTGTCCTGAAACCAGCCCGGCATTGGTGGAAACCCCGGGGCAGAGGCCGAGCCTTCGCCATAGTCGATTTCTTTTGTCCACCGCCCCACACGCATCCATTCAACGATGCTGTCAGGCTGATCCTGGCACAGGTCAGTGCCGATCCCCAGATGATCGGCCCCATATTTGTCCGCAGAGCGGGCGATCATCTCGCAAAAGCTTTCCAGCGTGCAATCTGACTTGTCCTTCAAGTGATGAGGGTAGACCGAAAAACCCAGCATCCCACCGTTTTCCGTCACGGCGCGGATAACATCATCTCGTTTGTTGCGCAGGGCCGGGGACCATTCGTGCGGATTCGCATGTGTGATTGCGATGGGCCGGTCTGAAATCTCAGCCGCCTCGATTGTGGACCGGTCAGCCGAATGGCTCATGTCCACCACAAGGCCGACGCGGTTCATCTCTTTGATCACCTGCTTGCCCATTCGGGTGATGCCGGTGTCTTCGGCCTCATAACAACCGGTCGCCAGCAGGGATTGGTTGTTGTAGGTCAGTTGCATGAACCGCGCGCCCAGATCGTGCAGGATTTCGACCAGCCCGATATCGTCTTCGATGGGCGAGGGGTTCTGGAACCCGAAGAACACGGCCGTCCGCCCGGTTTCGCGCGCGGTATCGATGTCGTTGGCCCACCGGCCCTTCATGATCAGATCAGGATATTGCTCGAACCAACGGTTCCATTTCTCGAAATTCAGAACCGTTTCGCGGAAATTCTCATGATAGGAGATGGTGACATGGATCGCGTCCACGCCCCCTTCGCGCAATTGGCGGAAGATCTTTTCCGACCAGTTGGCATATTGCAGGCCGTCGATCCGCATCAGACCGGGCCTGCGCTGATATAGGCGGTTTTGACCGTCGTATAGAATTCAGCCGCTGCCTTACCCTGTTCGCGTGGACCATACGAGCTGTCGCCCCGGCCACCGAATGGTACGTGGTAATCGGTGCCAGCGGTGGGCAGGTTGACCGTCACAACGCCGGTGCGCGCGTTGCGGCGGAAATGAGTGGCGCGGGCCAGCGATTTGGTCACGATGCCCGAGGTCAGGCCGAAATTGGTGTCGTTCACAACGCTCAGCGCCTCGTCATAGCTGCCGACCTTGATGACGGATGTCAGAGGCGCGAACATTTCTTCACGGTTGATGCGCATGTCGTTGGTGGTGTTCAGGAACACGCCCGGCGACATGTAGAAACCGTCATGAGGCATCTCCAGGCGTTGACCGCCACAGGCCAGTTCCGCCCCTTCGGATTTGCCCAGGTCGACATAGGCGAGGTTTTCACTCAACTGCTGCTGGCTGACGACGGGGCCCATCTGCACGCCCGCTTCCAGCGCGTGACCCACTTTCATTGCCTGCGCACCGGCAACCAGTTTCTCGACAAAGGCATCGTGGATGCCCGCATGAACCACCAGCCGCGACGAGGCGGTGCATTTCTGACCGGTCCCGCCAAAGGCCCCGCCCAGTGCCAGTGTCACCGCCAGATCCAGATCGGCGTCGTCCATCACGGCCAGCGCGTTTTTGGACCCCATCTCCATCTGCACCTTGGTCAGGTTCTGGATTGCTGCGGCGGCGATGCCTTTGCCCACGGGTACAGACCCGGTGAAGGAAATCGCATTGACCTTGGGGCTTTCCACCAGACGTTGCCCGACCGAACGGCCCGAGCCCATCACAAGGCTGAACAAACCTTTCGGGATATCCTGACGTTCGATGATTTCAGTCAGGGCCACAGCCGAGGCGGGTGTGATGTTGGCGGGTTTCCACACCACCGCGTTGCCATAGCACAGCGCCGGGGCAATCTTCCACGAGGCGGTTGCAGTGGGGAAGTTCCACGGACTGATGATCGCAACTACGCCAACAGCTTCGCGGCGCACATCCACTTCGATATCGGGGCGCACGGAATCGGCGTTTTCACCGATCTGGCGCAGACACTCGGCGGCGTAATACGTGAAGAACTGACCGGCGCGGTAAACCTCGCCCTTGCCTTCGCCCAGCGGCTTGCCTTCTTCGCGGCTAAGCAGAGTGCCGAGTTCCTCGGCGCGGGCCATCAACTCGTTGCCGATGGCGTTCAGGACGGCCTGTTTGCGCTCCAGCCCGTAGGCGGCCCATTCGGCCTGCGCGACGCGCGCCTGATCCAGAGACGCCTCAAGCTGATCGGCGCTGGCTTGTGTGAACATGCCAACCAGATCGCTTAAATCCGAAGGATTGCGGTTTTCAATTTCGCTTTCGCCGGCCAGCCATTCGCCGGCAATCAGGTTCAGTTTGGTCACGTCATGCCCCAAATTCGCAAATTTCGATTTGGGTCAGGATGGAACTTTCGGTCAACATCAGTCAAACTCAAATAACTTTAGAAAACTTCAGAAAGTTTGAAGTATGGCGATGAAAGTCGAGATGCTGCGGTGTTTTTGTACCGTGGCCCAAACCGGAAACCTTGCCGAGGCTGCCAGCCGTCTGGGTCGGACACAATCCGCCGTCTCAATGATGCTGAAGCAGTTTGAAGATCATCTGGGTAAGAAACTGTTTGAAGGTGAACGAAAAAACCACCTGTCGCCACTGGGTCAGCAAGTTCTTGACCTTGCGCTCAAACAGGTGCGCGATTTTGATCAGACTGTTCAGAACATAGAAATGGCGGCGCAGGCGGAACAAGGGTTGATCCGCATCGTATCCGTGCCGTCGGTGGGGGCCTTGGTCTTTCCCGCCTTGCTGGGACATATGACATCACGCTTTCCCGGGTTGAAGATCGAGTTGCGAGACGGGGATTCGCAACAGGTTCTGGACGCCGTTGCCGGGGATAAGGCGGACATCGGCATTGCATCCGGTCATCATCCCCTGAACGGGGTCAGTGCCGAGCCGCTGTTTCAGGATCGGTTCGGACTGGTCGCAGCTTCTGATCATCCGCTTATGACACGGGCCAAACCGCCTGAAATCTGTGACCTGATGGCGGCGCCCTTCGTGCGAAACGCCTTGTGCGACTTTATCGAGTCCGCGCCTTTCCGAGAGATCCTGGACAGGGCCGAGGTTACCATTCACAACACGCATTCCCTGATCACGACTGTCAGGGCAGGCCAGTGGATCACGGTCCTGCCGCAGACCGTCGCACAGTTCATCCCGGATGCGGTCGCCTTTCGTCCGATTTCAGATTTGCCAGACAAGCGAGAGGTATATATTTACCGTCGGGAAAGAGCCCGCTTCCGCGAGATCACCCAGGCCTGCTGTTCGTATATCCTGTCGAGCGGTTTTGGAAACACTGGCTTGGTGCAGGAGCCAGTTTTGGATTAACCCTGCTCAAAAGCATAAATTAAATAGGTTCTAGCAGACTCGAAGCGGCGCACATGCTAGGTTCCTGAATGAAGTGGGGGACTTCAGAGGGGCAACATGTCTCAGGACCTGAGGGGCTGGCTGAGCGCAATTGGATTAAATGAGTACGCGCAGGCCTTCGCAGACAACAAAATCGATTTCTCCATCCTGCCTGATTTGACGGCCGAGGATTTGATCGAAATTGGGGTGACGGCCGTCGGTGATCGGCGGCGGCTGCTGCGCGCCATCGAACAGATTGATGCCTGCCAAACCTCAGCAGAACCTGAACCTGCTGCACAGCTCGAGCCCGCGCGGCGACAGGTTACTGTGATGTTTGCCGATCTGACCGCATTCACGAAACTATCCAGCGAGCTGGATGCAGAAGATCTGCATGCGCTGCTGAATCAATTCTTTAGCAAAGTGGACAATGTCGTCGAAAAATACGGTGGTCGTATAGACAAGCATATCGGCGATGCGGTCATGGCCGTCTTCGGAGCGCCGATTTCACACACCAATGATACCGAAAGGGCCGCGCGTGCTGCTGCCGAGATACATGCAGCTCTGCCGACCTTGTCACCGCCGCTTTCCTGCCACATCGGTATTGCCTCGGGTCAAGTCATTGCCAGTACGACCGGAAGTCAGTCGCATACGGAATACACCGTTACAGGAGACGGGGTGAATCTGGCGTCCCGCCTGACGGATATTTCCGCGGGGGGTGAGACTCTGGTTTCACACGACATTCAGCGCGCGTTGGGGCCGCTATTCGTGGGCGAATCCATTGGTGTGAAGGCCATCAAAGGGCTGAATGATCCCGTTGAAATTTGGCGTCTGGATCGATTGGCCCGGAACATTCGCACACGGCGTCACAAATTCATCGGGCGCGAGCGGGAATTGTCGGTGTTCTCGGCCACATTTGACCGATGCAAGCGCCACGGCAAGGGCGAAGTCCATGTGATCCTAGGTGAGCCCGGGATCGGGAAAACTCATTTGTCCGAGCAAGTTGCTGAGCTGGCATCCGGCCAGTCCTACACGATCCACAACGGTGTCGTGATGGATTTCGGCGCGCGCGAAGGGCATTCGGCCATTCAGATGGTCGCCCGCAGTATCTTGGGTCTTTACCCGTCGGATGGCGCGGAAACAGGTGCCGCAGCGGCTAGGGACGCAATCGCCAGGGGCTGGGTCAGCCCCCCGAACGCCGCGCACCTCAATGCGCTGCTTGAGCTGGAGCAGGATTCGGGTCTGGCTGAGGTGTTTGCGGTGATGGACAATAAAACCCGCCTGCGCGGACGGCGGCAGGTCATTGAAGAGTTGCTGTCGGCCAGCAGCCAGGAAGCCCCCTTGCTGATCCAGATCGAGGACATCCACTGGGCCTCGCCCGAGATCCTGATGACCTGCTCTCATATAGCGGCGGCAACGCGGAATATCCCTTGCGTGTTGATGATGACAAGCCGGGCCGAAGGCGATCCGATTGACCGGGACTGGCAAATGGCAACCGATGGCGCGCTGGTGTCCAAGATGGAACTGGCGCCGATGGGGGAAGAACAGGCCAGACTGTTGGTCGAAGAATTCACGGCCATCGACCCCGAGTTGCTGGACACCTGTGTCAAACGCGCCGGGGGCAATCCGCTGTTTCTTGAACAGTTGTTGCGCAATACGGATGTACTTACCCAACAAAGCGTGCCCGGCAGTATTCAGGGGATCGTTCAGTCCCGACTGGATGCACTTGATCGAACCAGCCGCGCCGCCATTCAGGCAGCATCGGTATTGGGGCAGCGGTTCTCGCCAGAAGTTCTGAACTTCATTCTGGGTGAAGGGCATCTGGATACGACCAGCCTGATCCGATCCGCGCTGGTCCGAGAGGCAGGGCCTGACCTCATGTTCGCCCACGCGCTGATCCGGGATGGATCCTATGCGACGTTGGTCAAATCCGAGCGCGCGCGCCTGCACAGGCAGGCCGCCAAGTGGTTCGAGGATCGCGATGCGACCCTGTGCGCACAGCATCTGGACCGGGCCGGGGCGAATAACGCCGCGCAGGCGTATCTGGAGGCGGCGGACAAACTGATCCAGGCCTTCAGATTCGACGATGCCAGCCCATTGATCGAACGCGCCCTGGAACTGCCGTCCCCTGCAGGTGTCCGGTTCGACCTGCTGTGCGCTCGTGCTGAGACGCACAGGCTTCAGGGACTGTCCGGCGACGCACTGCGTGAATTTCGGGAAGCTGCCCGGGTTGCCGAAACCGATGAGCAAATCAGCCGCGCGCATATCGGGCTGGCGCAGGCCGCACGGCAAGCCAGCTTGTATCAGGATGCCCTGGAGGCACTCGATATGGCTGAATCCGCCGCCGAGCTTTGCGGGTCAGAGCGGGATGTGGCTCAGATCAGCTACGTGCGCGGTAATGTTTATTTCCCTCTGGGCCGGGACAAGGAAGCGCTGAGCGCCAATGAACGCGCCCTGACGCTTGCCCGCAAACTTGGCTCTGCCCGCCTTGAGGTAGGGGCGCTAAGCGGATTTGGTGATGCAAACTTCATGAAAGCCACCATGAAGACAGCGACAGGCTTTTATACGCAGGCTGTTGAGCGGGCGCGCGAAAAAGGGCTGGTCCGCGATCTGGCTGCCAATCTGCACAATCTCAGCGTCGCGCGCAGTTACACCGGGGACGTCGCACAGGGCAAGGCGGACGCCATTGAGGCTATTGAAATCTCGCAAAAGTACTTTGCCTTTGTTCCGGAATGCGTTGCACAGACCTGCCTGGGCGTGGCCGAGACCTTTCTGGGCAACCTTGATCAGGCGCTGGACGCGTTCATTGTTTCAGCCGAAATTGCGGAACGCGTCGGGGCAAAACGTCTTGAGGCGCAGGCCCTTGAACACCTGGCGCGAACACAGGTTTATACCGGACAGTCAGACCGCGCGCGTACGACTGGGCGTCGCGCGGTTGAAATCGCGCTTGAACATGGGCGGAACTTTGTAGGGCCCAAGGCTCTTTCGGCTCTGGCAATGGCCGAGACCAACCCTGATGAGCAAACGCGCTTGTTGAACCTGGGGTCTGAAATCATTGCCGAGGGATGTGTGGGGCACAGTCACCTGCACTTTTACTCGGATGCCAGCGCCGTCATGCTGGCGCGCGGCGATTGGGACGCAGCAATTGAATATGCAGATGGGCTTGCAGCCTTCACCACCACCGAGCCTTTGCCGATGGTCGATCTGTCCATTCGCCAAACACGACTGCTGGCTGAAAGCGGACAGCAGAACACTCTGCCCAAACAGCACGCGGAATATGCTGACCTGAAAACGCAATTTGCAACGATGGGCATCACGCAATCCCTTGTGGGTTCAGTGGGGTTTCTGGCTGATTAGGCGACACCGCAGGAGGTTGAATGAGTGTAGAAAGAAAGGTGTGGCTGATTTCTGGCTTGCTGACCCTTGGGCTCGCCGGTCTGTTGCTCAGGCTTTGGATCGACTTGAACCATTTTGAGGGGGATCCAACGCAGCTTCCGGATCAGGCATCGGTGGATGCCTTTCTGGATGAGCTGGACTCAGCACCAGATTACCGCGTCAAAACGGGGATATTCATCAAATCGTTCAGCTTTCTTGGTGCTAGCGACGTTCAGGTCACCGGCTACATCTGGCAGCATTACGTCGAAGGTGAACATGACAAGATCCGTCCAGCCGAGGGCGAGATCGGTTTCCTTCTGCCCGAAGCGGTCGATACAGCAAATGGCCTGATCGAAGAAGCCTATCGGCTACCGCAACAGGATGGCGTGCTGATCGGGTGGTACTTTGAACAAACCCTTCGTCAGAGCTTTGACTACACCCGTTACCCCTTTGATCACAAAACGGTCTGGGTGCGCGTCTGGCCCGCATCTTTTGACGTCAATGTTGCGCTGGTTCCCGACTTTGAGGCTTATACCGCGACCGGGCCGGATGATATTTTCGGCATCGACAGTCAGATCGTGATGGGCACTTGGGAACGCGAGAACACCTATTTCGACTATAAGCTGTCAAACCTGGATACGACGTTGGGCATCACGCAGAACACCTATCAAACCAACATGCCCGAACTGCATTATAACTTTGTCATCAAACGCAATTTCGCAAACGCGTTTATCGTGCACATGGTCCCGCTGCTTGTCGTGACAATGCTGCTGTTTGGGGCGCTGATGACCGTCACACGCCGTGAGGGGCTGGCCGATCGGCATGACTTCAGCACCTCCAGCGTGATCGGAACATGCTCGGTTCTGTTTTTCGTGATCCTGCTGGCCCATGTGCAACTGCGCGAAGGGTTCGCGGGCTCTCCCGTGATCTATATGGAGTCGTTCTTTTTCATGATGTACTTCATGCTGCTGGCAGTTTCGGTGAATACATACCTGTTTGCGTCCGACGTTGAGACGTCGTTTGGAATCATCCACTACCGGGACAACCTTATTCCCAAGGCCGGGTTCTGGCCGTTCGTGCTGCTGTGTATGGTCGTGATTACGGCCTATAACCTTAGCTCCAAGGAAAGCCCAAAACCGCCACAAGTCAGCGCAGTGGAAAACTAGAGTGCCGGCTCAAATCCGGGCTTGGGTTCACCCTGCGCCATATCCAGCGTGTAGTCGCTGATGACTTCGGATTTGCCGTCACGCCAGTCTTGCAGGTATTTTTCAGGATCGGCGATTACATAGGCGTAAGCGGGTTTCATCACCCCATCCACGATCACGTTGATCTTTTTGCGGGTATAGACGTTCTTGGACGAGCCCGGACCATGATAGCCTTCCAGTTTGTCCAGTTCGTGCAGGCCCGATTCCGTCACCCGGTAAACCTCTCCGCTTACTTGTTTGCCCATGCCCTGCTGATCGACAAGGGTTGCCATTCGGTGCAGGAAGCCACAATTCGGATTGTCGCAGAACGGTTCATTTGGAACGATCAGGGGCATTGGTTGCCGCGTGCGGGCAGGCCCGACAAAGTCATTCAAAACCCGGTTATGTGCCTCATGGTTCGGGAACCCCTGTTTCAGGGAGCCGTATGTGAAATACAGATAGGTGGGTTCCTGAATGGCAACAAAGGTTTCGTCACGGCCCTGTTCCGCGTCTTTAATCTTAAGGTTGTGGTCCTGCGCCCAAGCATCCAGCATGGTCCGGATTTCGGGCGGGATATCCATGCCCTGAACAAATTCAATGCACGAGGTTGCATCCATGCCTTTGGCGCGCAACAGGATGTCGACCATCCTTGGGGCTTTGTTCATCACAGCCACATGCAATGCGGTGAAACCGTGATCGTTGACGATATTGACGTCGATGTCGCGGCCGATCAAATCCTGCGCCGCTTCATAGTCGGGCTTACCCAGATCGTGACCGCCTTCGTTCAATTCGCCTTCGCCACCGGCCGCATAATGCAGCAATGAATCGCCGTGGGCTTCGTCCACGATATTGATGCCCACGACACCTTCATCGATGGCGCGGAACACACGTTTCCATTCATTGATATCGTCAGCGGCGGCAGCCTCTCGGGCCCATTTGCACACGCGGTATTTCTGGTCGTCCAGTTCTTCGAACGCCTCGCCCAGTGCTTCCATGATCTGGTCGGGAGTGGCCATCATACCAATCCCCATCCGGCCGTTGGACAAGCGGCCCTCCCGTGGGCCAATGAAATCAATGCCCAGTGTCTTCAGCCTTGCGACATTGTTCTGGGTGGTGATGTTGTTCCACATATTCGTGTTACAGGCCGGGCACAGGATCACGGGCTTCTTCTGGTACTGCCAAGCGACAAAGACCGAGGTCAGAAGATTATCAGCGATCCCGTTTGCCACTTTGCCCATGGTGTTGCATGTGATGGGTGCGACGATCACGCAATCGGCCCAGTCGCAAAGCGCCAGATGCGACGCCCGCACCGGCATGTCGAATTCCATGTAACGGAAGTTCCATTCATCATCGTCGCGGTAATAGTCGTTATGGGTGATCTTGGCGTCGATCCGTTCAGCGCCGAAGTCCCGAAAGAACTTTTCGGCCGAAGTGGAAGGGATCAGTTTGACATTGTGCCCGGCGTCGACGATGCGCTCAACCAGTTCGGGTATCTTGTCTGCCGCTGAAGACCCACAGGCACAAAGGAGCACGTTGCGTTTGCCGCTGCTTACCTGGTTCATCACACCTTTGGGATAGCCGAACATGTTCTTGTTCAGGCTGGGTGTCTCTTCAAGCTTGGAAACGGGAAGACCTGCTTCGATCATGCGGTCCTGAAGGTGACCCGCCTTGATCATGTCCACAATGTCTTCCAGCTTTTCACCTTTGCTGACGCATTGGCCTTGGAAAAACAGGTAGGGAACTTTGGGTTTTTCACCCAATGACACGAGCTGACGCCGCATCTTAATAGCGTTGGGATCGCGACCGCCCACATCCACCTGCTTTACGCTGGTCGCACCGATGTTTGAAAGAACACTTCTGAGCATGTAGGACCACGGGTCTTCATCTTCATAAAACAGAACCATGTGGTTGTTCCTGATAATGCTGGCGACATCTCCGGGGTCTTCGGGCGGCTCAACCGTTTCGATCACCAGCAACGCCGGATCTTCCAGATTGCGCAGGCCGCGGAATATGTTGCCGCGGGGGGCTTGCCAGACCTGTGACGTTGCGGGGCTCATATCGACAATCGTCACAAGGTCGGTTGCTTCATCATATGCGATACACAGACACCAGAATTCTTCGAGCAAAGCGGTTTCCCGGTAAACGTTTACCGGCGGGCGGATGGCTTCGATCCCGGTTACCCGATTAAAGTCGATATTGATCATCAGGTGACGGTCCGCAATGGCGTCCAGGCCCTGAAGTTGCATCTTGAACCAGTCTTCGGGGGTAACGATCGATGTGTCCTCGCGCGTTCCGAAACTGCGAAGTGAACTGCTCAGGTGCACGTTTTCGGACCCGTTCAGGTATTTCTGGGCCATGTCGTGCATGTCCGCGGCCGTGGCCACCCGTGAGACAACATCCGTGAAAGAGGCTTCGGTGGCCCGCAGCAGCTCGTCTTCGTCCACCTTGTCGTCGCCGTGAATGGCGAGGCTTTCCACCAAAACACCCAAGGAGTTCATGTTCGGAGTGGCGCGGCGGAACAGGTTGCGCCGTTTCTTGGGGTCTTTCGCCAGATAGAGTGTGCTGTCGACATAGTTGCATCGTTGCTTGAATGTCTTCAGATGCGTTTTGACTGCGGCACGCGCCGAGAAGCGTAAAATACCACGCGACCGCATCGAGGTTCCATCACGGTCCGACATCGCCTTCCAAAGCCGGTCTGCGGTTGTAACCCAAAGCTTGCCGTATTTCTCAGGATGTACGTCCATCATGTGCACCAGCCCAGTGCTTGGGTTGCACTTGGCGATGACGGCAAAATGCCCGCCCGGCATATTCGCTTTGCCATGGGCGACGCCGACCTGAAAATTCGCAACCAGAATATCGTTGTCACCACCCAGCCGGTTGGATTCGTCAATCGCATCCAGCAACAGCTGCACGTTTGTCGTGTCCTCGTCCATGAAATAGGCCTGAACCTGAACACTGTCCCGCAAGCCCTGCGAATGAATGTAGGTACAGGCGACGTCAAACAGCTCACCCAGTGAGATACCGTCATTGACGACGAAAGACGAAGGCAGCGCGCATTCACGGAAAATGTCGTTCACTTCGCAACTGAAGCCCAACGCGGACATGCTGAGGGCGGCAGCCGTTACGCTGCAACAATTGATCGGCTGCTGGAAGTTCTGCAATTGAACACTGACCAGATCGCCGAACATCGTGGCGAAGCAGGGTTGCCGGATTTCCTCTGGTATCTGACGCCAGTTCTCGCTGGACAGAAAAGCCAGCCGCGATCCGTCCAGCGCAAGCGCTTCGAGGCTGACGGGAATGTCTGATATCTGAAGGTGCTCTTCATAGAAATAGTCACCGACATCCGCGCTGGCCAAAGGGTTTCCATTCTGCCGCAGCTGAACCACACCGCGCAGAACTACATACATGCCGCTTGCCGGCAGAACCGTGTTGTCGGTCACCTCGATACATTCGAAATGAGGGTTAATGACAGATGGGTCTGCAATCTTCGCCTCGCCCGGCAGAACCTTGTATATCAGGTTCCAGTCTGCGTCGTTTGGGATATATGATCTGGACGTTTCAATTTGATCTATTAGCACAACTGTTCCCCCCGAAGTTGCGTTTCAAATGTCTAAGTGCGGCCAGCCGGGGCTTTGGGTTTTTCGATGTATACCCGTCATTCTGAGTTTAGGTCGGGCCCGGTTTTGCCTGTCACTGGCCAGGGCCGGCCTGCCAAAGTAAAAAGCATAAGCAAATTGGCCCAATTGGCTGCACAGTATCCGATTTTTGAATAAAAATCACGATGGCAGTGATGTTGGGTTTTAGGCCATCCTCTCCGACAGGCAAATATGCGGTGGACCCTACGCACCGAAGGGGCCGGAAAGCTGTCGGATTTCAGGCTGATCTGCCGTTTAGTCGGCGAACAGGTAGTCCAGCCGCATCACCGCGCTGGCCTTTTCTTCGTCCACCCCTAGAAACTCGGAAATGACAGCTACGTTTTCGGCGCGCTGGGCGGTTTCCCGCAGTCGCAGGTAATTGTCCAAACCGGCGGCGCGGATTTGTTGGGACTCGTAACTCAGATCGTTGCGAAGTGTCGGCAGCAGACGGGAAACAGTCTCAACCGGGCTGTTTTCCCCCGCCAATCCGACGCGGCGCGCATGTCCGATCAGGTATTCGTCCGAGTATTCGCATTCGATCTCAAGCACATGGGTTTTGGCCTGATCACCGCAGAAATCCTGAACAACGTCCAGGTTGGCCGGGTCGAGGCACAGAACCAACTGGTCTGATCCGAAACTTTCGAAAAGCATTCGTACAACGGCCCGCCGATGGCGCGAGCGCTTAGTCAGCGTCGTCTCAATACCGCCCAGATCAGGCAGTTGGGTATCCTCTTCGTTAAACAAGTATTCGACGCAAGGGATATCTGTTTCAGACGCGATCTGATCGACCAGCCTTTTGGCAACATGCCACTTCTTGCTGACGATCACGAACAGCTCTCGGTCAGGGCCCAGAACACTTTCGGCCTCCCAGAAACGTTGCCCGAACCGGCGCCCGATGCGCCCCCGGCCAGCCAGAAACGCATACAGGCTGCGCCCCTCGTTCGAGATGGGAAAGTCGATGCCCTCGCTCGCGTAAAGTGAGCCGAGACGCTCTTTCAGCTCATGTGCCTCTGGGCTGATCTTGCGGGCAAACAAATAGTCCTGACCCAGAAGCATGTCATAGTGATCGTTGTAGAACGTGACGGGCATTCCATAATCCGAAAACATCAGAAATGTCGGTGTACGGTTTTCGATTTCGCCCTTCGGGATCAGGTGACGAACCAGCGTTTGAAAGAAGGTTTCATCGGGTATCCAGGTGGTCGAAAAAAACCGGATTATGTCCCTACGCTGCTGCAGAAGATCCAGGATCATCTCGACCGTTCGGCGGCGAAGACACCACCATTGGCTGCCAATCATCACCTGAAGGTCTTCGGGAATTTTGCGCGTCAACCCAAAACGCTTCTGCGTTTCATAGGCGGTGTAGAATAGTTTGGGCTGGGCTCGTTCATTGAAATAATGGCGATAGATTAGCCGGTCTTCTTTCATGCCGGTCTTGATCCAGTCGCTTTCGAAAAAGTCGTGGCTTTCAATGAAATCCTTGTCGTGATTATCCAGAAACCGATGGGTGTATTCTGCCGTTTTGATCGCCATGCAATCACCGGACAGCATATAAAAATGCGTGGCGCGTGGGAAGGTTTCGACAGCAGCCTGCAGCGCGTTCAGCGTGGCCTGCACCAGCGACCACTCTCCCCAGCCGCATTTGATGCGCCTTTTTGCAAAGGTCACGTTCGGATTTTGAGCCAGCGCGGAACGGATGCGCCCGTAAGCTTCGGGGCTGGCGCTGGCGTCAAAGTGGATCGCCATGCAATCGCCCGCAGCAGTCAGCTGTTCAGCCTGTGCAATGATTGCATCAGGGTCCTTATGGCACAACAATATATAGGCAATCTTAGCCATCGAGGTTAGGTAATTTCCGTTTCTGCCCGGTTTCAACCGTGATACTGAGGATGAGCGATTGAATAAACAGAATAATTTTGGTTCCTTGTTATCAAAAGCTGGCATATCGGTTTGAGACCAGACCAGCGTAGGAGGCACAGCAGATGGGTTTTCCCGGTACCTGGATGACCGAGAGCGAAAGCATGGTGTACCGCGTCGTGCCCAAATGCGCCTGCTCGACCATTGGGCAGATCATGTATTATTCGGATCACGGCCAGTTCTTTGACGGCGATATCCATGACGCCAAGGATGGTATGCACAAATGGGCCTTTGATCAGAGCCAGGACCTGATTTCCAAAAATGTGCGCGATCACGCCTCGTATTCCTTTACCTGTGTGCGCAACCCGTACACGCGTATTCTGAGCTCGTTTTTCGACAAGATCTGCGGGATCCAGCGTAACGGCAAACGGTATCGTGGCAATCTGGTGCCAACGCTGATCTACAATTACGGGATCGAAGTGGGCGGAGACGATGGCAAGGGAGAGTTTGACCAGATCGCCAGCTTTCGCCGGTTCCTGTTGTTTGCGCGTGATACCATCCGCTGGCGACGCCCGATGGACCCGGATATTCACTGGTCAGCCATGTCTGGTCATGTGTCGACCTTCATCGTGAACGGCGGTCATTATGATCGGATCTTCTGGACCGAAGCGTTCAACGATGGGATGCAGGGGGTTCTGGATAATACCAAGCTGAAGCATTCAGTTTCGCTGTCCGAAATACCCCGATTCAACGAATCCGAAGGCCATGGACCCAAGCGCGCACATCCGGTTGAGGACTATTTCGACGACCTGTCGATGCATCTGGTCTATGAAATCTACAAGCAGGATTTCGAGTTGTTCAAATACGATTTCGAAAACCCGGCAAACAAGATGCCGATTGGCGAAATCGATCTGGACGAAATTCACGCCAAGCTGGGCGATTGATCTTAAGGCAGGATGCCCCATCCATCGTAAACGTTTCTTGCGAAACACCTGCTCTGGTTGGGTCCGAGAGCGCCTGTGGATGATCGGCTTACCGGTCCGCCACGTCAGCAGACCGGTAATGCATAGGTTTAGACCTGACGCACGGCTCCTTTTGCCGCGCTGGTGGTCAGCTTGGCATAGGCCTTAAGCGCAGTAGACACCTTGCGTTTGCGCGGCGCAGCAGGCACCCAGCCCTTTGCGTCCTGTGCTTCGCGCCGGGCGGCGAGCTCTTCATCTGAGACGGCCAGATGGATCGAGCGGTTGGGGATGTCGATTTCAATTGTGTCGCCATTCTGGACCAAACCAATCTCACCGCCTTCGGCCGCCTCGGGCGAGACATGGCCGATCGACAGACCGGACGTGCCGCCCGAAAACCGCCCGTCGGTCAGCAAGGCGCAGGCTTTGCCAAGCCCCTTCGATTTCAGGTAGGATGTCGGGTACAGCATTTCCTGCATCCCCGGACCGCCACGCGGGCCTTCATAGCGGATCACCACAACATCGCCCTCTTTCACCTTGCCGGTCAGGATGTCGCTGACCGCCTGATCCTGGCTTTCGCATACATAAGCCGAGCCGGTGAATTGCAGGATATTGGCATCCACACCAGCGGTTTTCACGATACAGCCGTCACGTGCGATGTTGCCGAACAGAACCGCCAGACCGCCGTCCTGACTGAACGCGTATTCCTTGGACCGGATCACGCCACCCTTACGATCGGTGTCCAGTTCCTTGAACCGGTTCGACTGGCTGAACGCCTGTGTGGTGCGCACACCGCCGGGGGCGGCCTTGAACAGCTCCTGTGCCTTGGGGTTGTTGGCAATGGTGATGTCCCAGTTGGCAATCGCCTCTCCCATCGTGGCCGAATGCACGGTGCTGCATTCGTTGTGCAGCAGGCCCGCACGGCTGAGCTCACCCAGGATCGAGAAGATACCACCGGCACGGTGGACGTCTTCCATATGCACATTCTCGGTGTTCGGTGCGACTTTGCAGAGGCAGGGAACGCGACGGCTGAGGCGGTCCATATCGGCCATGGTGAAGTCAACCTCGCCCTCATGTGCGATGGCCAGCAGGTGCAGCACCGTGTTGGTTGATCCACCCATGGCGATATCAAGGCTCATGGCATTTTCGAATGCATCAAAGGTGGCAATCTCACGGGGCAGAAAGCCTTTTTCGTCCAGATCGTAATGGCGCTTGGTGATCTCGACGATGCGGCGGCCAGCCTCAAGGAACAGTTCTTTGCGGTCTGCGTGCGTCGCCAGAGTCGAGCCGTTACCCGGCAGGGCCAGACCCAACGCTTCGGCCAGACAGTTCATCGAGTTCGCAGTGAACATGCCCGAGCATGAACCGCAGGTGGGGCAGGCGTTTTCTTCGATGTGCTGAACCTGTTCGTCAGTGAACTTGTCATCTGCGGCGGCGACCATAGCGTCCACAAGGTCAATCTTCTTGGCTTCCAAGTCGGCGATGTCGATCTTGCCCGCTTCCATCGGACCGCCCGAGACGAAAATGGCCGGGATGTTCAGGCGCATGGCGGCCATCAGCATGCCGGGGGTGATCTTGTCGCAGTTCGAAATGCAGACCATAGCGTCCGCACAATGGGCGTTGACCATATATTCAACCGAATCCGCAATCACTTCGCGTGAGGGCAGCGAATACAGCATTCCGTCATGGCCCATCGCGATACCGTCATCCACGGCGATCGTGTTGAACTCTTTCGCCACACCACCTGCTGCTTCGACCTCGCGCGCGACCATCTGGCCCAGGTCCTTCAGATGCACGTGACCCGGCACAAACTGGGTGAACGAGTTGACGATGGCGATGATCGGTTTGCCGAAATCGTCGTCACCCATGCCTGTGGCCCGCCAAAGGCCACGTGCGCCAGCCATGTTGCGGCCATGGGTAGAGGTTCTGGATCGGTACAATGGCATGATGCTGTTTTCCCTGTTGCCTCGGGTTGCATAATTCGGGGTTCGTACGTTATAGCGCACGTAGCACATGTGCGTTATAACGTACAAGGTAAATCGCAGGGCGCGGGTATGGCTATGGACGACATTACGCTGAAATTACGGGATGTGCGGACAGCCTCGGGGTTGAGCCTGTCCAAAGTCGCCGAGATGACCGGGGTCAGCAAAGCCATGCTGGGTCAGATTGAGCGCGGCGAATCGAGCCCAACGATCGCCACGCTTTGGAAAATCGCCAAGGGTTTTCAAATACCGCTCAGCGGGCTGATCGACACGACGCTGGGCGATCCATCGGTCTTTCAGACCGTAACCTTTCCCGGCAGTATCGAGGTCAAGATCGTCTTTCCCTTCGATCCCGCGCTGGGTGCCGAAACCTTTCACGTGAACCTTGACGCAAACCAAAGCCACGAATCCCCGGCTCATGCCGCCGGGGTGACCGAGGAAGTGTTTGTCCTCAGCGGTACTTTGGAAATCCTGCGTGGCGAGGAATGGGTTCCCTTGCAGGCCGGGCAGGGGTTGCGCTTTGCTGCGGACCTGCCGCACGGATATCGCGCCGGTTCGCAGGGGGCTGCGTTTCTGAATATGCATCACTACGCCCAACACACAGAAACTCCTGAAATTGGTAAGGCACCTTAATGACTGCCATTTTTGACACTCTTACCATCGTGGATGCCATCGGCTCATTCGGGGCGCTGATCGTGGTGGCCGCGTATTTCGCGACGCAGATGCGGATGATGAATTCCGATGATCTGGCCTTTCCGGTGATCAACCTGCTGGGGTCTGTCCTGATCGTCTTTTCGCTGCTTGAGAATTTCAATCTGGCCTCGATGCTGATCGAAGGCTTCTGGATTGTGATCAGCATCATCGGCATCATCCAGCATTTCCGCCTGCGCAAGGCGCGATAAATCCAGACGTTCACAAGCGCTAGCGCTATCCAGCCTTGAACGCCCATGCCACGGGGTATAGGGAAACCCCAAGCTCGCTTAGGGGAGGCTTTGATGCTGGACGATCCGAAAACCCTCGTATCCACCGAATGGCTGGCCGCGCATATGAAAGACCCGGATCTGCGGATTCTGGATGGGTCGTGGTATTTGCCCGCGCAAAACCGTGATGCCAAGGCCGAATATGATGCCGGGCATATCCCCGGAGCACGGTTCTTCGATATTGATGAGATATCAGATCACCGTTCCGACCTGCCTCATATGGCGCCGCCGGTCGAAAAATTCATGTCACGACTGCGCGCCATGGGTGTCGGTGATGGTCATCAGGTTGTGGTTTACGATGGTGCCGGGCTGATGTCCGCAGCGCGCGTATGGTGGCTGTTCCGTCTTATGGGGCAGGAAAACATCGCGGTTCTGGATGGGGGGTTGCCAAAATGGCAGGCCGAGGGGCGCGAGATCGAGGATCTGCCTCCGGTCATTCGCGACCGCCACATGACTGTTCGCGTGCAAAACCAGCTTGTCCGGGACGTCACGCAAGTTTCCGCCGCCGCCAAGCTGGCAGATCACGAGATCATCGATGCCCGCTCGGCCGACCGGTTTGCCGGAACCGCACCCGAGCCGCGCGAAGGGCTGCGTTCGGGCCATATTCCCGGCTCGCGGAATGTGCCCTTTGGGCAGTTGTTGAACGCCAACGGAACAATGAAGTCGCCCGAGGACTGCCGCGCCATATTCGAGGCTGCAGGTGTCGATCTGTCGAAACCGGCGATCACCTCTTGCGGGTCTGGCGTCACGGCCGCGATTCTCAGCCTTGCGTTGGAACGCATGGGCAAGAAAGACCACTCGCTTTATGACGGCTCCTGGGCTGAATGGGGTGCCTTCCCGACCCTGCCCGTCGCAACCGGAGAGAACTGATGTTCGAGAACCTGAAACCGCAGCCCGCCGACAAGATTCTGGCGCTGATGCAGATGTACCGCGAAGACCCGCGCGATCAGAAGATCGATCTGGGTGTTGGTGTCTACAAGAATGCCGAAGGCGTGACGCCGGTGATGCGCGCGGTGAAAGCCGCCGAACAGCGCATCTGGGAAGAACAGGAAACAAAGGCCTATACCGGTCTGGCCGGTGATCCGGCCTATGCGGATGTGATGATCGGTTTGATTTTGGGTACTTCTGTGCCACGCGGCAATATCGCCGCAGTGGCGACACCCGGCGGCACCGGTGCCTGCCGTCAGGCGTTCGAGTTGATCCGGATGGCGAACCCTTCGGCACGTGTGTTTGTGTCGAACCCGACCTGGCCCAACCATCTGTCGATCCTGAATTATCTGGGGATGGAAACGGTTCAGTATCGTTACTTCGATGAAGACACTCGGGGCGTCGATTTCGATGGGATGATCGCAGACCTGAAAACTGCCAAAGCGGGTGACGTGGTTTTGCTGCATGGCTGCTGCCACAATCCGACCGGTGCCAATCTGAATATGGTGCAATGGCAGGAGGTCGTGAACCTGATCAATGCGCTGAGCCTCGTTGCGATGATCGACATTGCTTATCAGGGCTTTGGTGACGGTCTGGAAGAGGATGCGCAAGGCGTGCGACTGGTGGCCTCATCGGTAAAGGAATGTCTGATTGCGGCGTCATGTTCGAAAAACTTCGGCGTCTATCGTGAGCGCACCGGGTTGCTGATGACCGTCAGTGACAACGCGGCTGAAACGGCGTTGAATCAGGCCACTCTGGCGTTTTTGAATCGCCAAAACTACTCCTTCCCGCCGGATCACGGCGCGCGCGTGGTGACGACCATTCTTATGGATGAGGCGTTGCGGGCAGACTGGGCAACTGAGCTGGAAGAGGTTCGCCTGTCCATGCTGGGCCTGCGCCAGCAACTGGCTGACGAGTTGCAGCGTCTGGCCGGATCCGACCGGTTTGGGTTCATCGCCCAGCACCGCGGCATGTTCTCGCGCTTGGGTGCGGCCCCGGAACTGGTCGAGAAACTGCGCGTTGAACACGGTATCTACATGGTCGGCGACAGTCGCCTGAACATTGCCGGGCTGAACGCAGCGACTGTGCCGATTTTGGCCAAAGCAATAGTGGATGTTGGGGTGTAGACGCAGACGCGACATTTGAAACGAAAACCCGGGCGCGAACGCCCGGGTTTTTTGTCAGGTGAAGGCAAGGCTTAGCCTTTCGAGAATTCGGGGTATGCTTCCATTCCCAGTTCAGCCATGTCGAGGCCGTTGATCTCATCCTCTTCGCTGACACGGATGCCGACGGTGGATTTCAGGATCGTCCACAGGATCAGTGCGCCGACAAAGGTGAAAACGCCGTATGCGACGATGCCCAGAAGCTGCGAGCCCAGGCTCGCGTCACCGTAGAAAATGACGGCGATGGTGCCCCAGATGCCACAGAACAGGTGAACCGGGATGGCACCGACAACATCATCGATCTTGAACTTGTCCAGCATCGGGACCGCGAAGACCACGATGATACCACCCACGGCGCCGATCCACAGGGCACCGAACAGGGTCGGGGCCAGCGGCTCGGCCGTGATCGAGACCAGACCGGCCAGTGCGCCGTTCAGCACCATCGTCAGGTCAGGCTTCCTGTACAGAACCTGGGTCAGGATCAGCGCTGCAACCGAGCCCGAAGCCGCGGCCATGTTGGTGTTGGCAAAGATGCGTGACACGTCCGATACATCGCCCACGGTTCCCATCGCCAGCTGCGAGCCGCCGTTGAATCCGAACCAACCCAGCCACAGGATGAACGTTCCCAGGGTCGCCAACGCCAGGTTAGAGCCGGGCATCGGGTGAACTTTGTCATCTTTGTACTTGCCGATCCGCGGGCCTAGGATAAGGGCCCCTGCCAGCGCAGCCCAGCCACCGACCGAGTGTACGATGGTCGAACCAGCAAAGTCCGAGAAGCCCTTGGCATCCAGCCAGCCGCCGCCCCATTTCCATGAACCGGAAATCGGGTACATGATGCCTGTCAGCACGATGACGAAGATCAGGAAAGGCCAAAGCTTGATCCGTTCCGCCACGGCGCCCGACACGATGGACGCAGTCGCGGCCACGAACACAAGCTGGAAGAAGAAGTCTGAACCGACCGAAGCATAGTCCAGTGCCGCATCCGCCGGCGCAACACCAACCGCATCAAGCGTTGTGGTCGAAAAGAACGGGCCAAGCCAGCCCGTGATGGACCAGCCGTCGCCTGGATACATCAGGTTGAATCCGATCAGCCAGTACATGATTGCGGCAAATGAAAACAATGCCACGTTCTTGATCATCTGCATGGCAACGTTCTTGGATCGCACCAGACCGCCTTCCAGCATGGCAAAACCTGCAGCCATGAAGAAAACAAGAAAGCCCGCCATCAGAAACAGAAGCGTGGTAAAGATATACTGGGTGTGCTGTGCCGCTTCGCCGGTTGCGGCGGCCTCTTGCGCAAGACCCATCTGCGGCAGCGCAACAATGGCGGCGGCAGGGATGAGAGATTTCATCAGGTTCATTGTCAGTCCTCGAATGATTGTGAGTGGGCGCGCTTACAGCGCGTCCTCGTTGGTTTCCCCGGTACGCACACGCATCGCCTGTTCGACATCGAGGACAAAAATCTTGCCGTCACCGATCTTGCCGGTTTTGGCGGTTTTGGTGATGGTCTCGACGATCTGGTCGGCCATTGTCGCAGGCACCACGATCTCAAGCTTGATCTTGGGCACGAAGTTCACCGCATATTCGGCCCCACGATAGATTTCGGTGTGACCGGACTGCGAGCCGAAGCCCTTGATTTCGGTCACCATCATGCCGCGCACGCCAGCCTCGGTCAGTGCTTCGCGCACCTCCTCCAGCTTGAACGGCTTGATTGTCGCAATGATCAGTTTCACGTCTTTCCCCTCTGATTGTCCGGTGGGACCGGTTTTGTTTGCGCCTGCAGAAAAAAAGCGCGCCGCGGCGCAGTAAGAAACGCTTTCGGGGCCAAAACCTGTCGGAAAATAATGCGAAGTTGCACAATTTTTGCACAACGCAGCCATTGCGACTAATAATTGAGCACTATAGAGAGGGGAAATTCCGGAAAATCGGACCTCTACATACCGTGGTTGTCGAGGTATGGTGACCAAAAAGTATAACCGGGCAGAGTTTGAGCATGACTGAGTCCAAGCGCCGCAAGCCGACATTGGTCGCGGATAGACGGTACCCTTCAAAGGGCCGAAAACCGGCGGCGACCAAAAGCACGGCGGGCAAAAAATCGACGGCGCGCAAAACGGCCACGCGCAAAACCACACGCAGGAAAACCCGCACGTCATCAGGGGGCAAAGGCGGTGGTATCTTTCGCCGTTTGTTCCGATGGATCTGGCGGCTGATCTGGGGCTTGACCTGGCGTGTAGGTGCGATTTCGGCCATGCTGCTCGCGCTGGCGGTGGGTATCGTTTATGCAACCTTGCCGGATGTGGATGCCTTGCTGGATGGGCGCGCGCGGGGTTCCGTGACTTTGCTGGATCGTGACGGCAAGGTCTTTGCCTGGCGTGGCGATCAGTTTGGTGGCGTGATCACGGCCGATACCGTGTCTCCGCATCTCAAGAACGCAGTCATCGCAACCGAAGACAAGCGATTTTACCGGCATTTCGGGGTCAGCCCGCGTGGCGTCGCCAGCGCGGTCAGCATCAACCTGAGCGAAGGCCGCGGGCCTTTGTCAGGGCATGGCGGGTCCACCATCACGCAACAGACCGCGAAATTGCTGTGTTTGGGTGTTCCCTATGATCCCAGTGATTGGGAATCCGAGGCCGCATATGAGGCCGACTGCCGTCAGGGTTCCTTGTGGCGCAAGGCCAAGGAAGCCGTCTATGCGCTCGCAATGGAGGTGAAATACTCCAAGGACGAGGTTTTGACGATCTACCTGAACCGCGCTTTTCTTGGCGCAGGCGCGCGTGGGTTCGAAGCCGCAAGCCAGCGCTACTTTGGAAAATCTGCCGCCGAGGTTTCGCCCGCAGAGGCCGCGATGCTGGCTGGACTGCTGGTTGCGCCTACACGCTATGCACCGACCAACAACCTGCAACGGTCTCAGGATCGGGCACGGCTGGTGATCGGCCTGATGGAGGATCAGGGGTATCTGACCGCCGCACAGGCCAGCGAAGCGCGTGCGCGACCGGCGCAATTGTCTGAAGCGGCAGCTGCCCGAGCGGGCGGCTATTTCGCAGATTGGGTTGTTTCGGAACTTCCCAGTTATTTCGGCGATAACACAACCGAAGATGTTGTGATCCAAACGACTTTGGATCAGCGGATTCAGCGATCGGCGGAAGAGGCTTTGCAATTCATCTTTCAGGAAAAGGTGCGCGAAGGCTCCAAGGCGCAGGCGGCCATCGTAGTCATGTCCGCGGACGGCGCGGTAAGGGCGATGGTCGGGGGGCGCGAAACACGGGTTGCCGGTGTGTTCAACCGGGCCACCATCGCCAAACGTCAAACCGGTTCGTCCTTCAAACCTTTTGTCTACGCTACCGCGTTGGAACTCGGCTATTCCCCGCTGGATACGGTGATGGATGAACCTTACTGCGTGGACATTCCCGGGTCCGGCCAATGGTGCCCCAAGAACTATACCAACAAGTATTACGGGCGCGTGTCATTGGCGGATGCTTTGAAGAACTCACTGAACATTCCGGCGGTGAAAGTTGCCGAGATTTCGGGCTTGGATAACGTCCGCACCGTGGCCAGTGGTTTTGGGATTGCCAGCGATCTGGCGCAAGGTCCGGCCTTGGCGCTGGGTGCGTCGGAAAGCACGCTGATTGAGATGACGGGGGCTTATGCAGGTATTCTGAACGGCGGCTCTGCCGTTGAACCTTATGGCCTGACCGAGCTGAAGCTGCTGGGGGATGAAGCACCTGTCATGGTTACGACGACCGGTATTGGTGAGAGGGTCGTTAATGAGACGGCAGCCAAACAGTTGACCTGGATGATGGAACGTGTGGTGTCCGAAGGCACAGGTGGCCGGGCCAAGTTGCCCGGCTGGCAGGTGGCGGGCAAAACGGGCACGACCCAGGCCGCGCGCGACGCATGGTTCATCGGGTTTACTGCGGATTACGTAACCGGTGTTTGGATGGGCTATGACGACAACACGCCCCTATCTGGTGTGACCGGCGGCGGTTTGCCCGCGGAAATCTGGAGAGAAACCATGCTGCGTGTCACCGAAGGGATGACACCCACCCCCTTGCCGATGATCGCACCAGCACCGCCAGTTCAGGTCGCGCAGCCACAACCGGGTCGAAAGCGCGGTGGTTTTGCCGAGGACATCAACAATCTGCTGAGGAATATATTTGGCGGCAACTAGAATCTTCTTTGATGGGAATACCAAAAAGGCGGTGCACTGGGCGCCGCCTTTTGTCATTTCGCCGATTGCGTGTTTCAGACGCTGGCGTCCAAGGCCGCAAGGATCGCGTCGCCCATTTCAGTGGTTGATACGGGCTGAACGCCCTCATCTGCAAGCAGGTCGCCGGTGCGTACACCATCGGCCAGTACTTTCTCGATCGCGGCCTCAAGACGATCCGCTTCTTCGCCCTGATCAAAGCTATAGCGCAGGGCCATGGCAAAGCTGAGGATACAGGCGATCGGGTTGGCTTTGCCCTGACCCGCGATATCCGGAGCCGAGCCGTGGACGGGCTCATACATTGCCTTGGGCCGACCATTGGCCATCGGCGCGCCCAGAGAGGCCGAAGGCAACATGCCCAGCGACCCGGTCAACATCGCGGCGCAGTCCGACAGGATGTCACCGAACAGGTTGTCGGTCAGGATCACATCAAACTGTTTCGGTGCGCGCACAAGCTGCATCGCGCCGTTGTCGGCGTACATATGGCTCAGCTCAACTTCGGGGTAGTCCGCAGCGACGCGGGTGACGACTTCGCGCCACAGGATGCCCGATTCCATGACGTTGGCTTTTTCCATCGAGCACAACTTTTTATTGCGGCGCATTGCCAGTTCAAAAGCCGAGCGCGCGGCGCGTTCGATCTCGGATTCGGTGTAACGCTGGGTGTTGATGCCGACGCGTTCGTTGCCTTCCTCGAAGATGCCGCGCGGCTCACCGAAATAGACGCCCGACGTCAGTTCGCGGACGATCATGATATCCAGACCGGCAACGATGTCTTTCTTCAGCGACGAGAAATCGGCAAGCGCGTCAAAGCACTGGGCCGGGCGCAGGTTCGAATACAGGTCCATTTCCTTGCGCAGGCGCAGCAAACCACGCTCGGGTTTCAGGCTGAAATCCAGATCGTCGTATTTAGGACCGCCGACAGCGCCCAGCAGAACCGCGTCAACCTCTTGCGCCTTTGCCATGGTCTCATCGGACAGAGGCTTGCCGTGGGCGTCATAAGCGGCACCGCCCACCAGATCCTCGCTCACGTCAAATTGAAGACCGCGATTGGCACCGAACCAATCGATGATTCTGCGCACTTCGGCCATAACTTCTGGGCCAATTCCGTCTCCGGGCAGGATGAGGAGCGAGGGGTTGGGCATGAAGGGTCTCCTTGCGTTTTGTTGCACAGGCCCTAGCGTCTGCGCAGCATCGGGTCAATGAGACAGACCTGTCAGAACACAAGGAAAACACATGCTGACACCTGGAAATCGGGTTCCTGCGCTAAAAATCGAAACTGTTGCCCATGGCAGCTTCGATCTTGACGTGGACAAAGGCGAAAACGGGGCGCTGGTAATTCAATATCGCGGGCTGCATTGCCCGATTTGCATCAAGCAGATGGCCGAGGTAGAGGCGGCGCTGGACGATTTCACGGCGCTGGGTGTCGAGGTTATCATGATCACCACCGATACCGCCGAACGTGCCGCTGAAACCGCCGAAAAAGCCGGAGCGTCGCGCTTGCGTGTGGGTCACAGCTTTCCCCTGTCTGCTGCGCGGGAGGGTTGGGGTCTTAACATCTCGACCAAGCGCGAAGGCAGCGCCGAACCGGATCTGTTCGCCGAGCCGGGGCATTTCTACATCGCACCTGACCGGACGCTTTATTTTGCGTGGCAACAGACCACGCCTTTTGGACGTCCGTCGATGTCTGATATCGCGGGTGGTCTGAAGTTCACTTTGGGCAATAACTACCCGGCGCGCGGAACTTATACCGGCCCGCTTTGACGCTCAAAGAGCGGCTTTGAGCCCTTCTGCCAACAAATCCCAGACCCTGCGGATACGTGGGGTCTGGCGCATCGCCTGCGGTGCAGCCAACCACACGGGTAGAACCGGGATTTCAACATCCAGTGGCAAGATTTCGACATCCGGGTCGGCTTCGGCCATCTGGACCTGGCTGAAGCCAATGCCGCATCCCGCGCGGATCAGTTCCCAATAGGCGCTTTGCAGATCGCAGCGGGTCGCAAAACTATCGCGACTTGCGGGCCATCCTTTTTCGCGCATGGCCTTGATGATTTCCTGATTGGCGTCAAAACCCACAAGGTCGTGGGAAAAAAGTTCCTTGGGTGTTGTAGGGCGCCCCTTACGATCAAGATAGGACTTGGCCGCGCAAAAGCATAGTGGCACCTCCCCCAGATATCGCGAGATGATATCCATCTGCGCGGGGCGATACATGCGAACGGCAATATCCGCCTCGCGGTACAGCAGGTTTTCCGTGGTGTCAGTGGCGACCAGCTCAAGTTGAATGGCGGGTTCCTGCCTTCGGATATTCGCCAGAATCGGTGGCAGCAAGTGATGCGAAGCGAAGACCGAAGCGGTGATGCGGACCGAGCCTTCAAGCTGTTGCGACTGCCCCGCGGCAGTAAGGCTGAAGGCAGTCATGGCGCTGTGCATTTGCTGCGCCATCGGCAAGAGCTGGGAACCTGCCACGCTCAGTTTCAGGCCACGCGCGTGCCGGTCGAACAAGGATACGCCCAGTTCGGCCTCAAGGCTTTGTACTTGCCGTCCCAATGTGGGCTGGCTGCGATCAAGGTGCCGTGCAGCGGCAGACAGAGACCCGGTTTCGGCCACGGCCAGAAAGCTTTGGATCAGAGACCAATCCGCATGTGTCAGTGCTTTATCCATTCAAAAATGAATACACATTCTGCATTTCGCGGCAATTCAATACGTACATTGAATGGGTAGATTGGTCTGAAACAGGAGGCATCAATGACACAAACTGCACTGATACTCGGCGCGTCGGGCCGGTTTGGGCGCAATGCTACAAAGGCGTTTCGAAATGCAGGCTGGGCCGTGCAAACGTTCCGTCGCGGGTCCGGATCTCTTTCCCAGGCGGCAAAAGGGGTGGATGTCATCGTAAACGGATGGAATCCGCTCTATCCTGATTGGGCGCGTGAAATTCCCGACCTGACCAGACGTGTGATAGATGCCGCGTCCGAGACCGGAGCCACCGTACTGGTTCCCGGCAACGTCTATGTGTTTGGAGCGGACACGCAAGGCCCATGGTCCGGGAGTACACCGCACTTGGCCACCAATCCGCTTGGCCGCATCCGGATCGAGATGGAGGAGACGTATCGCGCCTCAACCGTCCGTACGATCCTTCTGCGTGCGGGTGATTTCATTGACACCGAGGCATCTGGAAACTGGTTCGATCAGGTCATGATCAAGCATCTGTCGCGCAATCAATTCGTGTATCCCGGAGATCCAGAAGCTTTGCACGCCTGGGCCTATCTGCCTGATTTGGCCCAAGCTGCCGTCGCGCTGTGTGAAATTCGAAAGGATCTGCCGCGGTTCTGCGATGTTCCTTTTGCTGGCTACACTCTGACCGGAACTCAGATCGCGCAGTCTTTGACGAGAGTGACCGGACGCGACATATCCGTGAAGCCGATGCAATGGTGGCCATTGCAGCTGGCGCGACCATTCTGGCGCATGTCTTCACACCTGATTGAAATGCGGTATCTGTGGCAGGTGCCACACCAGTTGGACGGATCGTACCTGACCGAGTTACTGGGTTCTGAGCATCAGACCGATCTGGATGATGCATTGCGTTCTGCAATCTCACCTAACCTGGTGACTTTGTCCTATGCGACCCCAGAGTCGATCATGCCTTAAGGCAGGGTGACGTCAACCCAGACCAATCGGTGCCTGCTGGCACGTAGGGCAGATTCGTAAAGCTTGTTGCCTTTTTCCGGCCACGTCACACCGGCATCCGAAATGCGCAGGTCGGCGGACGGCAACACATAATCCACGCGCATTTCACCCGTGGCCTTCCAAGCGACCGTTGAGGTCGAGCCTGAAGGGTCTTTCGGCAGCGGGTCTTGCAAACGGGGATGGGTCAGAAGGGACTGAATGGCCTGTTTACGGCCCTCTCCACGCGTTGGATCAAGGTTGGCATCGCCGGCGATCACAAAGGCACCTTCGGGGACTGGCTCCAGTTCACCGTTCAATAATACGGACCAGAGCCGGATCTCATCTTGATTGCGCAACCCGTTTCGATCCTCGGGCCCATCGAAAACGGGCGGCGCCGCATGAAAGGTCATGAGATTGAGCCGCCCATACGGGGTTTCGATCGGTACAACCCAATGTGCAGTCGAAGACAAGCGTTGTATCTGATGTGCCGCGTCAGACGGGAAGGGTTGCCCGTTTACGCCAGGCAGGGTGGCGCCCGGTAAACTGCGCCACAACAGCGCAGAATAATCCTGAACCTCAGCTGTGATAATTTCGTATCGTGATAACACCGCCAGCCCACCTTGACCTGTGAACTGGCCCCAGCCTTGGGCGTCGCCGGGGCCTTGGGCCTTGCTATCGCCGTCCAGGTCAAGCGAGGTTTCCAGCCCGGCATTGGGTTGTGTGGCAAGGTAATATCCGTAATCAAGCCCCGCGGTGCGCAGTTTCCCGGTCAGGGCTGTTACAGCGGTATTGTTCAGGTCCCAGTCGATACCCTGAAGGGCGATGATGTCAGGGCGCGCGGTTGCAATAACGTCGACAACGGCCAGAACTTGCGCGTCATCGCGTTGAATGTCGCGAAGCAGTAGGCCGGGACCTTTTTTGCTGAGCTCGGTGTTATAGGTGGCGATACGCACGACCTCTGCCTGTGCCGCAAAGGGCAACAATAGCAGACATAGGATGCGGATCATGCGGCCTGTGTTGACTCGCTGGTCGAATAGGCGCGGCGTTTTTCCATGATCAAGCCCGCGATCCTGAGGGTCGCCATGCCGCGCATGATCATGCTGGCGGGCAGGAAAGCCCATGCGCTCATGGTCCAGATCAAGGTCTGTGGGTTCCCGAGAGAGATCGGGGCGATCACACTGCTCATCAACTTGATGATCGCCGGAATGAGGAATGGCAGCAGAATGCCGATACAGATGTTCAGGCGGCCATCCCGTTGAAGGCGCGTAACGACATCGCCCCCTTTGGTCGGGTCAAACAGCGGCAGGTTTGTCCACACATTGAAGGCGCCATTTCCGGTTGGCCATCCCCGAACCCTGACCGCATAGGCAAAGCTGACAATCGTGACCAAAGCCGCGACATAAGCCACGCTGGCCGTGATGCGGACCAGTTCGATCAGGGCGTGGCCGGCATCCGGGGGCAACATCAACACGATGAGGCGCACCGGAGAATAGGGGAAGTCCACCACATTTGCGACAGACAAACCAACCGAATAAGAGAACGTGGTCAACTGCGTTGGTTCAAAAGTGTTTTTGCAGATCAACGTCAGAAAGGTGACCATCGACATCAGGCCGACAAACCGAAGGCGATTGACCGGCGGTGCGTCGCGGAATTCGATAAAGCTGGGAAAGGCGGAATTGTATTCGGCAAAGGTCAGGATAAACGCGAGGATCGCGAGAAAGACCAGTATCTCGGTCCCGTTCGTAGATGAGACAGGCAGGTACAACGCAGGTGTCAGCACCAAAAGTGCAACAAGTATACCGCGTATCGCCGCCCCTGTTGTGCGCGCAATCACTATCCGAACCCTTTTTCAAACCGGATCAGCCGATCTTTGTCGACTTGTTTCCAACTTGTGCCCGTCGCTTCGTCTGACGTTGACGGATGCCTCTTTAGCGTCAACATGAACGATAAGCGGCATTTTGCTCAAGCCGAGGTGCAGAAAACACGGGATTTCGGGCAAAAAGATGGCGCAACTGGTGCGGTATTGCATCATTTTCGACGCAAATCCGACGTGTATCTCAAATTGATACCCACATGTTGTGGTTTGCGAAAAATCAACCCCAAGAATGCGAGCGGGGCCGCCTTGGCGACCCCGTCAGGTTGAGTATCCACAGATTCGTCCCCAGAATCACACCCAGGGACGGGCCTGACTGGCGTGATCCTCGAACTTGTCGATGTGATGATCTTTTTCCATCGTGAGTCCGATATCGTCCAGACCATTCAGCAGGCAGTGCTTGCGATGAGGATCGATTTCGAAATCGATCACGACACCGTCCGATGTGGTGATCTGCTGGTCTTCCAGATGTACGGTCATGCGGGCGTTTTCGCCTTTATGCGCATCATCCATAAGGATCGCGTGGTGTTCTGCCCCGACAACGATCGGCAGAATGCCGTTCTTGAAACAGTTGTTGAAGAAAATGTCGGCAAAACTGGTCGAGATCACGACCTTGATGCCGAAATCCTTGATCGCCCAGGGCGCATGTTCGCGTGAGGACCCACAGCCGAAGTTGTCGCCTGCAACCAGAATCTCGGCCTCGCGATAGGCAGGCTTGTTCAGGATGAATTCTTCATTCTCCTGACCGTCATCGTGATAGCGCATCTCGTCGAACAGAACGACGCCCAGGCCGGACCGTTTGATTGTTTTCAGGTGCACTTTCGGGATGATCATATCGGTGTCGATATTGATCAGCGGCATTGGGGCGGCCACCCCGTGGACTTTTTCAAACTTATCCATGTTCACACTCCTGCGGGAGAGGGCCGTGCCCAGACCCCGCGTTAAGCTTGTTTCGTTTCTTTTGGTGCGTCCTTGACGAAGAACGCCATGAAGACAAGGCCGAGCCCGTTAAAGATCATCTCGATCCCCAGCAGGATGCCCAGCAATTGCAGCAGCACCGAAGGATCCATCGCGGCAAAGCGCCAGATCAGGATCGCCAGAACAATCGACATGATGCCCGAGACCAGCGTCGCCCAGAAATACTGTGTTCCGCGCATCTGGAACGACAGGATCACGCGGGCAATGCCGCCAGCCATAAACAGGATCAGGCAGACGGTCGCCAGTGTCAGCGTTCCCTGCAGTGGGTGATCCAGAAAGGACCAGCCCAGAAACAGCATCACGACACCCATGATAAGTGACAGTATCTTGTTGCCGGTCCCCTCGACGGTGAAGCCGCCGACAACCTGCAATGCGCCCGAAATCAGCAGCAATACACCTGTGACCACCGTCACGGTAATTGATGCCACGACCGGTGCGCCCAGCACAAAGATGCCGAACACGATGGACAGAAGTCCAAGCAATAGCCATTTTGTCCAGTCACTCATGTCTTCAATCCCTCAAATATCCAGTTATGAGGGTAGCTTACATCATTTCACGAACGTCTGTCAGCCGTCCTGTGATTGCTGCTGCGGCGGCCATTGCCGGGCTTAGCAGGTGGGTGCGCCCACCCCGGCCCTGACGGCCTTCGAAGTTGCGGTTCGAAGTCGCGGCGCAGCGTTCACCCGGTTGCAACTGGTCGGGATTCATCGCCAGACACATCGAACATCCTGCCAGACGCCATTCGAAACCGGCTTCTTTGAAGATATCCGCCAGACCTTCTTCTTCGGCCTGTGCGCGGACCAGACCCGAGCCCGGAACGACCATGGCGCGTATGCCATCCTTGATCTTTTTGCCTTTCAGAATCTCGGCGGCGGCCCGCAGGTCCTCGATCCGGCCGTTGGTGCACGAACCGATAAAGACGGTGTCGATCTCAACTTCGCTCAGCTTCTGGCCAGCTTTCAGCCCCATGTATTCGATGGAGCGGCGGGCCGCGTCGACTTTGCCACCTTCGAAATCTTCGGGGTTCGGGACGGTTGCGGTGATCGGTAGAACGTCCTCGGGGCTGGTGCCCCAGGTCACGACCGGCGCGATGTCTTCGCCGCGCAGGGTGATAACCTTGTCGAAATGCGCGCCTTCATCAGTAAAGAGCGTTTTCCACCATGTCAGAGCCGCTTCCCACTGCGCTCCTTTCGGCGCATGCGGGCGGCCTTTGACATATTCGAACGTTGTTTCATCCGGCGCGATCAGACCGGCACGAGCCCCGCCTTCGATCGCCATGTTGCAGACGGTCATGCGACCTTCCATTGACAGATCACGGATTGCTTCGCCGCAATACTCGATGACATAGCCGGTACCGCCAGCAGTGCCGGTCTCACCGATCACAGCCAGAGTAATGTCCTTGGCGGTCACGCCCGGTTGCAACTTGCCGGTGATTTCCACCTTCATGTTCTTGGACTTCTTCTGGATTAGTGTTTGCGTGGCCAAAACATGCTCAACCTCAGACGTGCCGATGCCGTGAGCCAGCGCGCCGAATGCACCGTGAGTCGCTGTGTGGCTGTCGCCGCAGACAACGGTCATACCCGGCAGGGTCCAACCCTGTTCCGGGCCAACGATGTGGACAATGCCCTGGCGCACGTCATTCACCGGGTAGTAGTGAATGCCGAAATCCTTGGCGTTCTTGTCCAGCGCCTCGACCTGAATGCGTGATTCCGGGTTTTCGATCCCGTTCATGCGGTCCGGTGTGGTCGGCACGTTGTGGTCCGGTACAGCGATGGTCTTTTCCGGCGCGCGCACTTTACGGCCTGCCATGCGCAGCCCTTCAAAAGCCTGCGGGCTGGTAACTTCGTGCACCAGATGGCGGTCGATATAAAGCAGGCAGGTTCCATCATCGGCTTCGTGCGCGACATGGGCGTCCCAAATCTTGTCATAGAGTGTCTTGGGGGACATCGGTCCTCTCCCGTATGTAATGAGAAATAGCTGGCGAGTTGGCTCAGGCGACGGATAGGCGCGCCAGAACCGTGCGGGCAGCGCCAAAGAACCGTTCACGCAAGCGCGCGCGATCTTCCAGATTCTGAAGTTGGGCCACATTGAGTCTCATGCGGTTCAGATATACCGCGCCCATCCGGCAATCAAGGTTCAAAACCAGTGTCAGGCTTGCATCGCCCCGCATTGCTGTCCAAGCTGACCCGCAGGAGACGTGTATGAACCAAGACCTGATCCCCAGTACGCTGACGGACCTCTACAACAACATGGTTGCGGCTTTTTCCGCGCAGTTCGAGAAGTTGCTTGATCTGATCGTCACGCCAGGCTGGCGACAATATCAACTGCTCATCATCCTGTTACTGTGGGCGCTGGCTTTGCTGCTGAAGTTTCTGACTCAGTCCAAATGGGATAGTTGGGCCCGTTCACGTACAGGATGGCCGAAATGGCGGCTGCGAATTCTGGTGCAGTTGATGCGGCGGTTGGCGCTGCTCTACTTCATCCTGCTTTCCTGGGCAATTTATCTGATCATGCAGCAACTCACCTGGCCATCGCGCAGCTATATCATAGGGGTGATAGCTACGTTGGCGGCGGCATGGCTGGCGATAGCACTGGTCGCGAGACTGGTCCAAAACCGCACGCTTCGCCGGATTTTCAAATGGGCAATGTGGATTTACGCAACGCTTGTCGCGCTGAATCTGACGGATGATGTCGCGGGTTTTCTTGATGGAGTCGCGATTTCCATCGGGGATCTACATATTTCGGCCCTTGGGATTCTCAAGGCCACATTGCTGATTGGCATCCTGCTGACACTGGCCCGTATCGGTACGCGCGCAGCCGAACGCGCATTGCAAAGCAATGACGACATAACACCTTCCATGCAGGTGCTACTGTCGAAAGGCATACAGGTTTTGCTTTACGGGGCAGTCTTTATGGCTGCGATCCGCACTTTGGGGTTCGATCTGACCGGCATCGCGCTTTTGTCCGGCGCCATCGGCGTGGGTATCGGGTTCGGTTTGCAAAAAGTGGTGTCGAACCTGATATCGGGGATCATCATCCTGATGGACCGCTCGATCAAGCCGGGCGACGTGATCTCGTTGGGGGATACGTTCGGTTGGATCAACTCGCTTGGCGCGCGATATGTGTCGGTCGTAACACGGGACGGGCGCGAGTACCTGATCCCAAACGAAGATCTGATAACCAACCAGGTGGTGAACTGGTCTCATTCCGACCGGTTCGTGAGATTGGATCTGGATTTTGGTACCAGCTATGACGACGATCCGCATAAAGTGCGCGCAACCGCAATCAGGGCGGTAAAGGCGGTTGCCCGGGTCCTGAGCGGCGGCAAACATGAACCGGTTTGCCACATCACCGGGTTTGGTGACAGCAGCGTGGACTATGTGCTGAGGTTCTGGATCAGCGACCCGACAAAGGGGCTGACCAATATTAGGGGCAATGTCTATCTGGCGCTTTGGGACGCATTCAAGGAAGAAGGTATCTCGATCCCCTTCCCGCAGCGCGAAATCCGGTTGCTGCCGGACGGCGCAACTGCGCAACAGATCATTACAGAGTAAGCGCCTGTGTGCGCCCTGCAGCGTGCATTCATTGAAATGTTGCATTCCCCTTGCTACCTTATTAGTACCCCGGCGCCGGGGTTTCACGGCGCGCAGCAAAGGAGGACTATGTCCTGTCTCTACATACACAGGCGGGTTTGCCCGCCGATGATGGGGTCAACATAATGGCCCACTCTCAGTCAATCAGCGACAAGCTGCTTGAACGAATCCTTTCCTCACTTTCCGATGACAAGGCCGAAGACGTCGTGCAGATCAACCTGCAGGGCAAATCATCGGTTGCGGATCACATGGTGATTGCCTCGGGTCGGTCGACTCGTCAGGTTTCGGCCATGGCGGAAAAGCTGACGGATCGCATCAAGCAGGAATTCGGTTTCACCTCGAAGGTCGAAGGCAAGGATACCGGCGACTGGGTGCTGATCGATACGGGCGACGTCATCGTCCATATCTTCCGCCCCGAAGTGCGTGATTTCTATCAGCTGGAAAAGATGTGGCTGCCTCAGGGCGGCAGCGCCTCGGCGAACTGAGGCGCTATCCCGGCCTGCATTAACAGGCCGGAGGCGAGAGAGACATGCGTATCAGCATAGTTGCGGTCGGGCGATTGCGCGCCGGACCCGAGAAAACACTGCTTGACGATTACCTGACCCGATTTGACCGGACCGGCCGTGCGCTGGGCCTTGGGTCTGCGCAGGTGATCGAGGTTGAAGACAAGAAAAACGCGGGGATGGCAGCCGAGGCCGCGCTGCTGCGTAGGGCCCTGCCCAAAGGGGCAGTGTTGTGCACGCTGGATGAACGGGGGCGGGTCATGTCCTCGCCCGATTTCGCGAAGAAGCTGGGTGATTGGCGCGATGCCGGTCGGCAGGACCTGGCGTTTGTGATCGGTGGTGCGGACGGAATTGACCCAGTTCTGCGGACCGAGGCGGATTTTTCCATTTCATTCGGGTCGATGGTCTGGCCCCATATGCTGGTCCGTGTGATGCTGGCCGAGCAACTTTACCGGGCCGCGACCATTCTGTCAGGTGGCCCCTACCACCGGGTCTGACATGGCGCAGCTTCTGATCGTTTATCACTCCCGCACAGGCGGTGCCCGGCAGATGGCCGAAGCCGCGGCCGAAGCTGCGCGAGGTGAGGCTGACACAAAGCTTATGCCTGCCGATCAAGCCGGGCCGGAAGATCTATTGGCTGCCGATGGCTACATCTTTTGCGCGCCAGAAAATCTGGCGGCAATTTCGGGTCAGATGAAGGAATTCTTCGACCGTTGCTACTACCCGGTGCTGGGAAAACTAGAAGGCCGACCCTATGCGCAGATGATTTGTGCAGGATCAGATGGCGAAAATGCCGCCCGTCAGATCGCACGGATTGCCACCGGTTGGCGATTGAAAGCTGTTCAGTCTCCGCTGATCATCTGCACCCATGCGCAAACGCCCGAGGCCATTTTGGCCGAAAAGACAATCCCGCAAGACCAGCTGGATCAATGCCGCGAGACAGGAGCCGCTTTGGGTGCGGGTCTGGCCATGGGTATTTTCTGAGGGTCAATCCAGTTTGACCACTGTGGTGCCTTCATTCCATCCGTCGACGATGCACCGTGCCTGAACTTGCACCTGAGTCATGCCTTCGGGAATGACCACCCCGCCCAGAGAGCGGGTAAAGGGTTGCTCGGTTTCGTGTGGATGGAGCAGGACGCGCATTCCCAACTCGTTTCCATCCATATCCAGAACACGCCAGCCGTCGGCGTAATGGTCCCAACCCGTGTCGGGATGCCGGATCGTCACATCGAACCGCCATGTTTCGCCGTTCGTACTGGTGCGGACCTGTTCGATTGTTGGTGGGTCGGCAAGGGCGGGGCTCGCCAACATGGCGCAGAGAATCAAGTATCGCATCGCACCAGTGTAACCAGTGTGGCGGTGTGTCGGTATCACGTATCCGTGCTGGCCGCTCGGGCCATCAGTATTTCCCGCGAGTGTGAGGTGAACTCGCGCCGATACAAGACGCCAAACGTGACCGCTGTACCCAAAAATAGCGCGACAGGTCCAAGAAACCACGCCAACGACGCCAGTGCAAAATAGGTGGCGCGCAGACCGCGGTTGAAGCTGCGCGCGGCGGTAACACAGATCTCGGCCGCCTGACCGGCGCGAGGATAGGTTTGCGGGTCTTCGGGGTCATTGGGAACTGCAGCCATCAACACGGCGCAATATCCGAAAAGGCGGTGCGCCCAGACATATTTCAGAAATGCGTTAGCCAGCAGCAATACGACGAAAAGGATTTTGATCTCCCAGACCATTGCCGGAGCACTGCCGATGGCGAGGTCGATTGCGACGCCTGCCAGTCTTTCGGTGTTGCCCAGCAGGGCCAGCCCACCCCCGATGGCAATCATCGTGGTCGACGCGAAAAATGTACTGCCCTGCCGCATGGCCGCCACGACCTGTGCGTCAAACATGCGCGGTTGGCGGGTCACCATCTCGCGCATCCAGTCGCGCCGATAATCGTCCATCATAAGGGCTACGGATTGCCTCTGCGGTGACGGATGTTCAATTTTCCTCCCGATCCACAGCCAAGCAACCAGCAGCAGAAGCAGCGATGCATAGTCCAGAGGGGCAAAAAGAGCGGCACGTTCGATCCAGGTCATGACCGCGACAGTAAGGCCGGGCATGGGAACTTGCCAGCGCGATAAATTGGTAATATTATTTTACCAAAAGGAGGAGCGCCATGGAGATGCCAAAGCCAAGTCCGGATGTTCTGAGCCGGAAATCTGCGCTTGTTGCGCGGCTGTCGCGGGTTCTGCCCGAAGAGGCGATCATCCACGACCCCGCCGAAACCCGCGCTTACGAGTGTGACGCCTTGACGGCTTATAGATGCCCGCCAATGCTGGCCGTGCTGCCGTCAAGCACACAGCAGGTTTCGGATGTTCTGCGCATTTGTCATGACGAAAACGTGCCTGTGGTGCCGCGCGGGGCGGGTACTTCGCTGGCCGGTGGAGCCTTGCCGACTGCGGATTGCGTCATTCTGGGCGTCGCACGGATGAATGAGGTGCTGGAAATCGACTATGACAACCGCTTCATCAGAGTACAGACGGGTCGCACCAATCTAAGCGTTACCGGCGCGGTCGAAGAAGAGGATTTCTTCTACGCCCCCGATCCGTCTTCGCAGCTGGCTTGTGCCATCGCGGGCAATATCGCGATGAATTCGGGCGGTGCGCATTGCCTTAAATATGGGGTGACCACAAACAACCTGTTGGGCGTGACCATGGTCATGATGGATGGCAGCGTTGTCGAAATTGGTGGTGCGCATCTGGATGCACCAGGTCTGGACCTGTTGGGTGTCATCTGTGGGTCTGAAGGCCAGCTGGGTGTGGTGACCGAGGCCACGTTGCGTATTCTTCGCAAGCCCGAGGGCGCGCGACCGGTCCTGATGGGTTTCAATGACAATGAGGTTGCAGGGCAGTGTGTCTCGGACATCATCAAATCGGGCATATTGCCGGTTGCGATCGAGTTCATGGATACATTGTGCATCAGGGCCTGCGAGAACTTTGCCCATGCCGGGTATCCCGACTGCCATGCGCTGCTGATCGTCGAAGTTGAGGGGTCTGACGCTGAAATCGATTATCAGCTTTCGAAAATCATCGAGATAGCCAAACGCCATGACCCGGTTGAATTGCGCGAAAGCCAGTCGGCCGAGGAAAGCGCCAAGATCTGGTTGGGTCGGAAATCTGCATTTGGCGCCATGGGACAATTGAACGATTACATGTGTCTGGATGGCACGATCCCGGTGTCAGCCTTACCAACCGTTCTGCGTCGTATCGGAGAACTGAGTGAGGAGTTCGGGCTGCCGGTTGGAAATGTGTTCCACGCAGGCGACGGAAACATGCATCCGCTGATCCTGTTCGACGCCAACAAACCCGGCGATCTGGAAAATTGCGAAGCTTTCGGGGCGGAGATCCTGAAGCTGTGTGTTGACGAGGGCGGCTGTCTGACCGGGGAACATGGTGTGGGGATCGAAAAACGGGATCTGATGGCGCATCAATACTCACCTGCCGACCTTGATGCGCAGATGGCGGTTAAGGACGTTTTCGATCCCAAATGGCTGCTGAACGCGGCCAAAGTGTTTCCGCTCGACGTGTCAGAGCCGCGGCGAATGGCAGCAGAATAAGGGGGCGCTGCCCCTTGCCCCCGGAGTGCTTTGGAAAAGATGAAGCCAATGAGACCTGAGACTGAGGCCGATCTGGCAAAGCTGGTGGCCGGGTTGGAAAACCCTGTACGCATTGTCGGAGGCGGGACGCGTGGAATTGCCGGCCCGTATGCGGAAATCGAAACCGGAGCTTTGCGCGGTATCACGCTTTATGAACCCGGGGCGCTGACCCTTGTTGCACGGGCAGGGACGCCCTTGGCCGAGATCACGGCGACGCTGGAAGCAGAGGGTCAGCACCTCGCGTTTGAGCCGATGGATCATCGCGGATTGCTGGGGACTCAGGGTGAACCGACCATTGGCGGCGTCGTCGCGGCCAATATTTCGGGCCCGCGACGGATACAAGCCGGGGCCTGCCGGGATTTTCTGCTGGGGGTACGCTATGTCGATGGGCGCGGGCAGGTGATCAAGAACGGTGGCCGCGTGATGAAGAACGTCACCGGGTACGATCTGGTCAAATTGATGGGCGGGTCCTGGGGTACTTTAGGAGTTTTGACCGAAGTTTCGCTGAAGGTGCTTCCAAAACCAGAACGGGTGGCAACATTATCTGTTGGGGTTCGGGATGCTGGCACTGCGGTTCGGGTTCTGTCCACCGCACTGAGATCTCCGTTCGAGGTAACGGGGGCTGCGTATGATCCAGACGCTGGAAAAGCCCTGCTTAGGGTCGAAGGTTTCGCGGGCTCGGTCGCATATCGCACAGGCAGATTGACGGCTGAACTGTCTAGGTTTGGTGAGATTACAGAGGAAGCAGGTGCAGACACGCTTTGGGCTGGTATCCGCGATGCTCATCCGTTTCATGGGCAGGACGGGGATGTCTGGCGGCTTTCCGTAAAACCCGGAGATGCGGCCGAAGTTTCTGCGCGTGCTGAAGCGGATCAGTTGCTGTTTGACTGGGGCGGTGGACTTGTCTGGCTGCGCGTCCCGAAGGGCACGGATCTGCGCGCGCGTCTAGGTGTGTTTTCTGGCCACGCGACAGTTGTACGAGCGGATGCAGAAACAGTCGCGCGACTGGGGCGCTTTCAACCGGAGACCGCGGCCGTCTCGACCCTGACAAATGGATTGCGCGCGAAGTTTGACCCACGTGGTTTGTTCAATTTAGGGCTGATGGGATAGGTTTATGCAGACATCATTCACTGAACGGCAGCTGCAAGACCCGGCAACCAAGCGCGCAAACGAAATTCTGCGAAATTGCGTCCATTGCGGATTCTGCACGGCGACTTGCCCGACTTATCAGGTTCTTGGCGACGAGTTGGACAGTCCGCGCGGGCGCATCTATCTGATCAAGGATATGCTCGAAAACGAGCGGCAGCCCGACGAAAAGACGGTCAAACATATCGACCGGTGCCTGTCCTGCCTAGCTTGCATGACCACTTGCCCATCAGGTGTGCACTACATGCATCTGGTCGATCATGCGCGTGAATATATCGAGGCGAATTACAAGCGCCCTTTGACGGATCGCATTTTGCGTTGGGTTCTTGCGCAGATCCTGCCCTATCCGATGCGCTTTCGCTGGGCCCTGATCGGGGCTAAACTGGGTCGCCCGTTCCGGTTTCTGATGCCAGATGCCCGGTTGCGTGCCATGCTGGACATGGCGCCCAAGAACATTCCACCGGTCAGCCGTAATGATGATCCACAAAGCTTTGCGCCCGAAGGCGAGCGGAAAAAGCGGGTGACCCTGATGACGGGATGCGCGCAGAAAGCGCTGAATACCGACATTAATGACGCCACGATCCGTCTGCTGACCCGGCTGGGATGTGAGGTTGTGGTGGCTGAGGGTGCTGGATGTTGTGGAGCACTGACCCATCACATGGGAAAGGTGAAAGACAGCCATGCAGCCGCAATCGCTAATATCAGAGCCTGGGTTCGCGAGATGGACGGCGACGGATTGGACGCCATCGTGATCAACACCTCGGGCTGTGGGACGACGGTCAAGGATTACGGGCATATGTTCCGGAACGACACGCTCTCGGATGATGCCGCACGGGTCTCGGGTATCGCGATGGATATCAGTGAGCTGGTTATGCAACTGAATTTGCCCGAAGGGCGTGATCAGGACCTTACAGTTGCGTATCACGCGGCGTGTTCGCTGCAACATGGGCAGAAGATCAAGACCTATCCCAAAGACCTGCTGAAACGGGCCGGGTTTCAAGTGGTCGAGCCCGCCGACAGCCATTTGTGTTGCGGCAGCGCGGGGACTTACAACCTGATGCAGCCGGAAATCTCGGGTCAGTTGAAGCAGCGCAAAATCAAAACACTTGAGGCGAAGAAGCCCGATATCATCGCCGCAGGCAATATCGGTTGCATGATGCAGATCGGGTCTGGGACCCAAGTGCCAGTCGTTCATACGGTCGAGCTGCTGGATTGGGCGACAGGGGGGCCAAAGCCACCCGCCTTGCAACGGGCAGAGGGCGCTGTTCCCATATTGCGATGAGCCGCCCTGATGCCGACCCGCATCATTTCCTGAGGAAATACCCCTGTACACCGATCGCCCTATTTTCGCCCAACGGGGCACGTAGGACAAAAGCTTCAGAGTGAGTCTCCGGAGACCCGAGTGCGCAACTGGATTAAGGCGATTGTGCTTTGTGCTTTGCCGATGGCGGCTACAGCACAGGACACCAGGCTGGAAAGCTTGGAGACCTCGGATTCCGGGCGCGAATGGATGGCTGTCGGGCGTCTGGATATTGCCGGAAAAGGGTTCTGCACCGGAACGCTTGTATCGCCGACCCTTGTGCTGACAGCGGCGCACTGCCTGTTCGACAAGGTGTCCGGGCAGCGGGTGAACCCGTCCGATATCGAATTTCTGGCCGGGTGGCGGCTGGGCCGCGCTTTGGCTTATAGAACGGCAAGGCAGGCTGTAATTCACCCGGATTATCAATTCAGTGCTGAGTCGTCGACGGACCGTGTCGGCGCGGATGTCGCCCTGATCGAGCTTTGGCAGCCGATCCGCAACACATCGGTCATTCCGTTTGAATCAGGAGATCAGCCGCGCCGGGGCGCGGAAGTGGGCGTGGTGTCATATGCACATGACCGGTCAGAAGCGCCTTCGTTGCAACAGGTTTGTTCGGTCATGAACCGGCAGGCAGGCGTTATGATCATGTCTTGCGACGTCGACTTCGGGTCTTCAGGAGCACCGGTTTTTTCTTTTACAGGCACGCGCCCTCAGATCGTGTCGGTTGTGGCGGCAAAGGCCAGCATGGATGGCCAGAGCGTTGCGATCGGGACTGCGGTTGAACATTCGCTGCAATTGCTGCGCGACGAGCTGTCTGCCGGGCACGGATTTGGATTGTCGACCTCCGGTTCGGGGACGGGCAAGAACGTCGGTGCAAGGTTTGTCCGACCATGACCAAGGTCTTCATAAGCCTGCTTTTGGGCCTGAGTGTTCTGGCGACCGCATCCCATGCGCAAGCCAACAAACGCAAGCTGACAGACCGGGACGACCTTTACGGTTGGGAAGCAATCGGGCGGCTGGATGTGCGCGAAGCGTCCTATTGCACAGGTACGCTGATCGCGCAGGACATGGTGCTGACCGCTGCCCATTGTGCTGTGGACCGTCGTACCGGGGAAACATACGCGCCCGAAGACATCACGTTTCGTGCGGGTCTGAGCAACGGCAGCGCGTTGGCCGAGCGTCAGGTCACGCAGATTGCGGTTTTGCCCGGCTACGCTTCAAATAACCCGCTTTCGCACGAAGGCGTTCGGATGGATGTCGCCCTGATGCGGTTGAATGAGCCCATCCCGTATTCGATTGCCGATCCTTTCGTGTTGCACAGCGGGCGAGTTTCAGGAAACGAGATCAGCATAGCCTCATATGGGCGCGGACGATCCGAGGCGATCACGCGGGAAAGGTCGTGCCGCGTTTTGGATCGCAGGCAAGGCTTGATCACTTTTGATTGCGACGTCACCTTCGGGTCTTCCGGATCCGCCATTCTGGCAAAAAACGGTTCGCGCTGGCAGGTTTTGTCCGTGGTTTCAGCGGTAGGCACGAACGGTCGCAGAAAGGTGGGGTTCGGCATGGAGCTTGACGAGGTCGTGGCCGAGCTCAAGTCCATCATGCGGCGCGATGCGCCAAAACCAACGGCTACGATCCGCCGGTTACAGGCTGGGTCCGGTGCGTCCGGGTCTGGCGCGAAATTCATCAGCTCCGGCGGGGGTTGAACTCGGTCAAATCGCTTCCCATGTCACTGATATCGGATCGCCACAACGGGGTCCGTCATTAACATTGGTCCGTCCAGCCGGAGGGCCAGATCGTGAATCGCTCAAGACTGAGGATATGACACATGCGTACATTTGATTTTGCACCGCTGCACCGCGCCACCATTGGCTTTGACCAGATCGCCGACATGATGGATCGCGTTCTGACCAATGATGTGGCACAGCCAAGCTATCCGCCTTACAACATCGAAAAAACCGATGTCGACACCTACCGTATCTCGGTGGCCGTTGCCGGTTTTTCGGAAAGCGACCTGTCCGTTGAAGTGAAAGAAAACTCGCTGGTTGTTGCCGGTAAGAAGGCATCCGAGGACAAGAGCAGCAGCTATCTGCATCGCGGCATCGCAACCCGCGCGTTCGAGCGTCGCTTTGCTCTGGCCGATCATGTCCGTGTCACCGGCGCAAGCCATGAAAACGGAATGCTGAACATCGACCTGAAGCGAGAAGTGCCCGAGGCCCTGAAACCGCGCCGGATCGAAATTACCTCGGCTAAAGCCATCGAAAAAGACGTGGTTGACGCCAAGGCCGTGAACTGAGGCTTTGAAAGCCTGGCGGCAGTCTCCTCCTCCCGGACTGCCGCAACACCCGCGCCCCGCGTTCCTCCAGACGCGGGGCGTTGTTTTTTGATGTCAGCGCCTATGCTCATCAATGCGTCGGCCCGGTAAACTCGGCTACACTCATCGCGAACCTGTGCTAGAACTTGCAGATGTCGACGACATCCACGCAGACCAGACCGGCTATTCCGCAACCGCTTGCGGTTGTTGGCGTTCTTTTTGCTTCAATCTGTTTCGGGCTTGTTCCCTATTTCAGCAGGGGGCTGACTGAGCAGGGCGTTGCACCTTTCGCGGTCGCATTCTATCGCTACATCGTTCCAGCGGTTTTGTTACTGCCAGTTCTCATCGTACACCGAAAAGCCTGGCGCGAGATTTGTTGGGGTCTTGCGGTCGGAGTGGTGATGGGGCTTGGCTGGATTGGATATGTCACAGCCTTAAAGACACTGCCCGCATCGACGGTGGGCGTGCTCTATATGACATATCCGGTTTTCACGTTGATCATTGCGTGGGCTTTGTTCGCAGATACTCCCACAAGGCGCGCGTTTCTTGCGTCTGGCCTCATCATTCTGGCTGCCATCATAGCAGGCTCGCCAGCATCCGTTCCGTTCGAGCACATTCCTACGCTTTTAATCTCGCTGGCTGCGCCATTTGGTTTTGGCTTCGGGATTTCTGTTCTGGTCCACAGGTTGTCCAGAATTGCGCCACTTGCACGTATCGCCTCGGTGTCGCTGGGATCGGTTCTTGGGCTTTTGCCTTTGATGCTGAGTGCAGACGTTTCCACGCTGCTTCCTGACGGTCAGTCCGATTGGGTTCTGATCATTGGAATTGGATTGGTCACGGCGCTTGTGCCGCAGCTTGTCTACACGATCTGTTCGCCGCTGATCGGCGCTTCTCAAACTGCGGTTGTCGGAAGCATTGAATTGCCCACGATGTTTGCAGTCGGGTTCTTTGCGTTTGGAGAAGCGATCACTACTGCGCAAGCCATAGCCTGTGCTTTGGTTTTAGGGGCAATTGCAATCACCAGAAGTCGGGTGACGCGCACCGTAACGACCGTGATAGCCAAAGAGGAAAAGACGTAAGTTTGGGGTCGGATCGAGCCCTCTACGAGAACTCCCCGCGATGCTTGTGCGCAGGGAAATCATGCTTGGTGAAATAAGCTCATTGCCCAGCCGCCACCGGCCCGTTTGACCGGAACAACGCCTCACCTGTGGGCAGAGCGGCCACCGCCCAAGGCGATGGCCCCCCAAATCAGACCGACATGCAGACGTATTTCATCTCAAGATAGTCCTCCATGCCGTGATGGCTGCCTTCGCGGCCCAGGCCGGATTGCTTGACGCCGCCGAACGGGCCCAACTCGGTCGAGATGATGCCGGTGTTCACGCCGACAATGCCATATTCCAGCGCCTCGGCCACTTTGTAGACGCGGCTCAGATCCTTTGCATAGAAATACGAGGCCAGACCAAAGATCGTGTCATTCGCCATAGCGATCACGTCATCTTCATTTTCGAACTTGAACAGCGGTGCCAGCGGGCCAAAGGTTTCGTCCTGCGCCACCATCATGTCCTGAGTCACGCCGGTCACGATGGTCGGCTGAAAGAACGTACCGCCCAGATCGTGAGGCAAGCCACCGGTCAGAACGGCGCCGCCCTTGTCCGTGACATCCTTGATATGCTCTTCCACCTTGGCGACCGCATCGGCATTGATCAGCGGGCCGGTTGTGATGCCCTCGGCCAGACCGTCGCCGATTTTCAGGGCTTCGACCGCCGCTTTCAGTTTGGCAGCGAACGCGTCATAAACACCGGCCTGTACATAGATGCGGTTGGCGCAGACACAGGTCTGGCCGTTATTGCGGAATTTGCACAGCATCGCGCCCTCGACCGCAGCATCCAGATCGGCGTCATCAAACACGATAAAGGGTGCATTGCCGCCCAGTTCCATCGAGCATTTCATGACCTGATCAGCTGCTTGCCGCAGCAGGATACGCCCCACCTCGGTCGAGCCGGTAAAGGTCAGCTTGCGCACGCCGGGGTTTTCGCAGAACTCCTTGCCGATCTCGCTGGACTGGGATGAAGGCACCACGTTGAACACACCAGCTGGCACGCCGGCTTGTTCCGCCAGAAGCGCCAGAACCAGCGCGGACAGTGGTGTTTCTGCCGCCGGGCGGGCAACAAAGGCACACCCCGCCGCCAGCGCCGGTCCTGCCTTGCGGGTGATCATGGCGTTGGGAAAGTTCCAGGGTGTGATCGAAGCCGCCACACCAATGGGCTGTTTCAGCACCATGATCCGTTTGTCGCGCTGATGCCCCGGGATGGTCTCGCCATACACTCGCTTGGCTTCTTCACCGAAGAACTCGATGAAGGACGCACCATAGCCGATCTCGCCGATGGCCTCAGCCAGTGGTTTCCCCTGTTCTGCGGTCAGGATCTTGCCCAGATCTTCGGCGTTCTCCATCATCAGGTCGAACCAGCGCCGCAGGATCGCTGCACGTTCCTTGCCGGTCAGCTTGGCCCATTCCTTTTGCGCGGCCTCGGCCTGCGCAATTGCTCCGGCAACCTGCGCCCGGCTGACATCGGCCACTTTGGCCACCACATCGCCCCGGGCCGGGTTGGTCACGTCGAAAGTACCGTTGTCACCATCCACCCACTGACCACCGATATAGGCTTTGGTTACAAGCAAGTCAGGGTTCTTCAGAATTGATTTCAGATCGGTCGTTGCGTCCAGCATGTCATTCTCCGCGCAGAAATTGAGTTGCCGCACCCAATCAGGTGTTGAAGGCTTTGTCTATGTCCACCGATGCGTGCCGATCAGCCCAGTTTTGATCAAATTATTTTCTGACCCAATCGTTGCAGCATAGTCGCATGGTTGAGTTCTACGTCAGGTTGCGATCACACGGCTTTCCTTTCCACCCCAAGTTTGCCAGAGTTTGCGTGATTTTTGGACTCAAGGGGATGTAAATGACCGTAACATTTCCTATCTTACTGGGTAATTAAAGAAAAAAAGGACAGTAGAGATGTCGAACCAGCAATTCGAAGCGCTTATCAAAGAAACGCAAACGAAAGTGCGCGAAAGCCAGTCGCAGATCGAGGGGCTGACCTCGCGCATTGAAGCGGCCCGCGCCAAGATCGGCACCGCCGAGGCCGATATCGACATCGAAAACGCCACGCTCGAGGATGTGCATGCCCATACCGAGGTGATGAATGCCAATATCGCCGAGCTGATCATGGGTCTGGATGATGTCACCAACGCGTTTTCCAAGGACTTCGACGAGATGCGCTCGAAAACCGGGTGGGAGTCGTTTGTCGGCATCTTCTCGAAAGGAAAATCCGAGTCGATGCGGCAGGAGCGGATGCGCACCGCCAATATCGACGACAAGTTGCAAGACCTGATCGCCAAATCGGACGTGATCGTGAAGCTGCTGCAAGGGCAGCTGACCGCGCTGGAAGAACAGCGCGTAAAGGTTGAAGACAACCTGAGCGGCACGCTGGACGATCGCGAGGCCACCGTGGCCGAGTTGGAGGCGCTGCGCGCCGAAATTCAGGGCATGGACCCGGCGATCATCACTTTGGAGAACAAAATCTCCGTCGAACAGGACGCCGCCGCGCGTACCCAGCTGGAAACCGAACTGGCTGAGCTGAACAAGCAATACAACGCCAAGGTTCAGGAAGAGCAGGTCAAGCTGGCCAAGTCCCAGACGCTGGAGCGTTATATCGAAAAGGGCAAGACCTGGGTCGATTCACTCCAGAACCAGGCGGCGACACAGATGGTGCTGATCAACAAGCTGCAGACAGACACGCAGCAGCGCGTGGTTCTGTATGATGCCCTGACCAAATCGCTGAAAACCGCGCAGCAGCAGGACGTGGCCCACCGTATCAACGAGATCGGCGTGCAGACCGACCAGGAGGCGCAAACCGCCATGGCCGCCATCGGCACCGCAACCAACCAGAAAATGGCCGACATGCTAGAGGCGCATGAGGATCACATGGTCTTTGCCCGCGACGTGCTGGAGAAAAAGGCCAAGGCGGATGAACGGTTCGCGCGCCGGTTTGCCTCGATTGTCGAGAAGCATGATAAGAATTTGTATGGTGGGTGATGAGTAACCCAAGGATAAGAGCTTGTCTGGCGTACGGACTATTTTTGTTTGCCCTGACATCGCTGACGTTCTCGGTGCCAGTCTATTTTTTAGATTCAGTGAACATGGAATACAATAATGGGTTCAGCGGGGAGGCTGGAAAATACACAACACCAGGTTCCCAACTTATCGTGATGCTTTTCGCTTTTCCTTTTGCGTTTGGTTTCTTTGGTGCGGTTTTGGGGTGGCAAGCGCGTAAGCAGCGCCAGTTAACCCTTTTGGCCGCTTCCAACCCGTTGGCACCGGAGTACTTGAAGAAAAAATCAAAAACGCGGTTCTTGGACCAGACTCTCTACCGATTGAATGTAGACGGTACCGATATGCAAGTCTCTGGGATCAAAAATGACTGACCCCACCCAAGACCATGTCGGCCTGACCGACACCTTCGCCTCGCGTCGCTATTTCCGCAAATTTGAGGTGATCACTGTCCACCTGCTGCGCGTGGCCGCGACGATGGAGGCCGAGGGCGCGATCAGCAAGCAAGAGGTGCGGATCGTGTCGCGCTACCTCTCGGGGCTGCTCTACACCTTTCGCGCGCTTAGCATGAAATACCTTCTGGTTGGGCGCGATACAGGGCGGTTCTTTGGCAGCCTCGCCATGGACAAGCGCGACAGCGGGTTTCCGGTGGCGGCCGAGTTGCTGACCATGGCCAATGACGCGCAGCAGGCACAGGTGCATCTGGCGAATATGCCCTCGGAAGATGACCTGAAAACCGACATGGTCCGCACGATCATTGGTGACCGGGAAATCCCCACCAAGCTGCAATTCGCGCTGTCGCAAAGGCTCTATTACGAAGAGTTGCTAAAAGGTCAGCTGTTCTGGGCCCGGAACGATCCCGAATGCCACTGGATCGGGAATGAGGGCGAGCGGCGCAAGTTCATGATCCACTGGGCGGTCTATGACAGTCAGGTCAACCTGCCCGTCATATATCTGATGCAGCTGGAGGACACAGGCAAATCCGCCCTGCCCAAGGATCAACGCCGCTGGCCCGAAGTGCAGGCGCATCTGATGGCGCAGTCTTTGGGCGGGCTGAAACTGGTGACCATAGCCAAGGGCTTTGATCAGGATTTCGATGACCTGCACCCCAAACACCTGCGTCGCATCCATGTGGGGCCGATGTATTCTTCGGCGTTTACCGAACAATCCGGCCCCTTGCGGCAGGTGCTGGAGGATGCGCAATCCCCGCAAGGTCAGGATTGGGCGCTGGCCTGGACCACCGAAGAGCTGCACAGCGAAGAGGTCATCGAGGAACGCGCCGGCTGGTTTTCAACTGTCGAGCGTGAGGTTTTTGCGCTGGATCCTTTTGGCGGGCAGGGGGCCGAGACCGGGGCCACCCGTACCCAACGGTCGATCATCCTGCCACAGCGCCCGTTTCAGGTGCTGGCCGAACGCAACCCGCCGGGTTTTGCCGATGTGCGCAAGTTCGTCGTCAGCAATGCGGGGCAGGTTTTGAGGTACTAATTTTCGCCTTCGGCGAGAGTATTTTTGAAAAGATGAAGCAAGGGCGGTTTTTGAGATGAGTTTGACGTCAGATCAGATGGAATTGCGCGAAGACGACATTCGCAAGCATTATCCGGCAGCGACCGCTTTGCTGAGCGGGTTCGAACATGCGCCGCGGATCGCCAAAGCCGTGGAATCCACCGTTGAACGCTCACCAGGTGTTTCGACTGGTCGGCGGTTTCGCTCGACGACACCGGGGTTGGTGACACGCCGGACCGTGCGCGCAGACGGGGTGCATCTGGTTGAGAGGATCGAAGCCTCGGACGATGGTGATGCTTTGGTCTCACCGCCGCAAGCGACGGCTCAACAGGCGATCCGCCGCGCCATCGCAATCGCTCTGGCCGTGGCCGATACTTATGCGGAACAGACCCCGCTTGCCGATCTGAAACGCGCGAACCTGGCCGGAGATCTGCCCGCCGCGCGGAAGACCGAGTTTTCAGAGGTTCTGACAGCCGAAGCGCTGATCTCGTTACACACGTTCGGCAATGCGCTGGCTTATCTGTTATCCTCGCATCTGGGTGAGACCACGGTTGATATTGGTGAGATCGAAGAGGTCCTGACAGACAATGGCCAGCTCGCCTTGCACGGCGCGCTGTGGGAGCTGGACCAGACGCTGGCCAAACACGCCTCGGACGATGCACATCTGATCGCCGCCGCCAGTGCCTATGCCGAGCAACTGATGGAGAAGTCAGCCCTGCGCGCAGGGTCCGCAGGTCATCTGGCCCCGTTCCAGAACGCAGCCTGGCATATCGAGGCCGATGATCTGACGATCCGGGGGTTCGAGCCGACCTCCAAGGCAAAATCCACCACCTTGACCATGACGTTCAAGAAGCCGAATGAAGTGGTGGGCAACCATATCGCCAAATATCAGGCGATGAAGCTGGCCAAGATGGTGATGGCCTATGATTTCGACCGCCGTCTGAACCCGTTTGCTGAACTTGGCGGGTTCATCTTTACCTTCATGGGCGATGGCAAGCCGGGCACCGGCAAGACCACCCTGATCCAGATGATGGCCGGGCTGATCAATGACTATTGCCAGAACGCGGGCTATCCGTTCCGCTATCAGAATCTGAGCACCGACAATATCGACAGCTATCAGGGCAAATCCGGCCAAAACGCCAAGGCCTTTATCAACACGATCATCGACCCCTCGGTCATCGGGTTCGGCACCATCGACGATATCGACCAGTTGGCGGGCAAGCGCGGCGACCGGCAGTCGTCAGCCGGGCAGTTGGAAATCACCGCCGTGCTGATGGAGAGCTTTGCGGGCGCCAACACTGTCGTGCGCGGCAACTGCACCTTTGGCATGTTCTCGAACTACCCCGAGAATGTGGACGACGCCCTGCGCCAGCGGGCAGGCGCGCGGTTTCTGGTGGACGGGCCGCAAACGCGTGAGGACTACATCGACATCTTGCACCTGTTGATGGGCCGCAACCACGACATCCCGCTGGGTGAACACGAAGCCTATGCCGCGCAGGAGATCAAAAAGGCCGTCGCCGCCAGTTTCGAAAGCCATTCCCGCCCGCATGAGGACGCCTTGTTGCAGGTCTATGACCGGGTGTCTGGCAAGATCGGTCAGATGGACACAATTGCCAAGCTGGGCACCTACCTCAAGGCGATCCAGCAGGCGGATGAGCGCTTTACCGGCCGTGCGATCAAGAACATCACCGACGCGGTCAAGGTCCGCGCGATGGATTTCGAACTGCCCGATGAGTGGATGGAAAACCCCGACCTGTTCCTGTTCCGCGACTACGATACGAAGAGAGCGATGATCGAGGACCTGCGCCAGCCGATCACGGTTGAGATGGTGATGCAGGAAATCAACCGCTACGCCGACAGCGAATTCCGCTATGCCGACAAGAGCGACGAGGTCGCCATCGAAAACGCGGTGCGTGAGATGGGCCGGATGGAAGAGGCCAAGCGGCGGTATCTGGAGGGGAAGGGGTAAATGGACCCTGTCGAACGACCCAGTTTTTGGCGCTTTGGCAACCCCATCATGTGGGCTTGTTTAGCGACAATGGGTTTCATCGCAATGATCGTTTGGTTTGGGTTGGCACCGACGTGCAATGGCGATCTGTTTCCGAAAGGTGACTGTCCTCCAAAATGGCGACACCTCTACGCTGCTCCACCAAATGAGGTGGGAGATACGCTTGCAGGTTTAGCAGGAGTGTTTGCGTTCATTTGGCTAATAGCGACTGTATTGTTGCAATCAGTTGAGCTTGGTGAGCAAAGACGTGTTTTGGCCCTTCAGAAAGAAGAAATGGAAGAACAACGAGCGGCAACACAAGAGATTGCGAAAGCAAATGCTGAGCAAGTTAAAATCTCTGAATTGCAGTACGAGATCTATAGAGATGAAAGAGAACAAAGAAATCAGGCATACGCCCAATCTCAGGCACAAGAACTGTGTTCGCATATACACGAGGCCCTTGTAGAGCTATTCATTTCGCCTCAGAAATTCTCCTCACAATCTAGTGGAACAGTGGAGGTGAGGTTGATGGACCATCTCTCCTTCAATGTGGCAAGTGGTCGAGACTTAAGGGAGCTGGCTACAAAAAAACTCCTAGCCGGTCTTGTGCAGGTGGTCGGTTCGCTGAGCCCAGATGATTTTCCAGAAGAAGATATTGAACCGTCTGATAGGCTAGTTCGTCTTCATAAGCACATAGCTGAGTTAGTATCTCTTGTTGATAAAGCGGGGCCGGTTTCGAAAGCAAAGTACGAAGATGAAGGTTTGTTTGCCGCCTTGATGTATCTTGATCTAAAGTTTGGACGCCCAATATGATCCGCCTCATCGAAAAAGGCCTGATGTTCGGCAACCTCGTCCACATCTCCAGCCCGGCTCTGGTCGAGCGATATAACCGCGCGCTGCAGCATCTGGCGGGCAAGACCACTCAGCTTTCGGATTTTCATGTCGATATCTCGGGCTATTCGCCGGAGGTGGGGATTGAGTTGGATGACGAGCTCTACCTCAACCCCAACGGGGTCAACCGGCAGTTCATCCTGCTGACGACCGAGCAGAAACGCGCGCCTTTGCTGAACGTCAAATTCTCGACCTCTCGCGATATCCTGCGGGAATTCATCGAGATGAACGAAGCGCAGCTGTTCGCCCTGACCGCCACCGATGCCGTGGCCGGAGAGCTGGTGAACTCGGTCTTCAAGCTCAGCGGTCCCCGCGATCTGTTCAATCTGCGCAAAATCGAGATTGAGGCCGACACGGCAGGCGGCACCTTGCGTAAGGCGCAGCAATTGGCGGGCATGGTCGAACAATTCAAAACCGCCGAGGACGCCTGGTTCGACGATGTGTTGATCGCCAGGATGATCGAGACCGCCAAAGAAACCGGCGACGTCACGCGCAACCCCGTCCATCTGCGCCACACGGATTTTGAGCAACGCAACTTCTGGACAGCGCATTTCGGCGGGCTGTACCTGTTCCCGGATCTGGACCACCCGGCGGCGATCTGCATGGGTGAAATGCCTGACGATTTGCCGATCAAATACGTTTTTGACCCGTCGCAGCGAAACCAGATTGCCAAGTTTCTGGATTACAACGATCTGGTCGAACCCATCGTCAAAGCGCGCGGCGTGGATGCCGCCGCGATCCTGCAGCAGAAGATGGATTTCCTGACTGTCGATGCGGCGGCGGATGCAGATGTCGACCTGACCGGACTGGACCGAAGCGATATGCGGCGGTTGGCGCGCAATCACTCGGATCGCTTACCCGAAGCCTATCACGGCATTGCGCAACTGCTGCGCTGGGCAAGCGACGGGGGGCCGTGGCCGCGTATCACGTCGGATCATCCGGCCTATTTCTACACTTTGCGCGCCGCTGACACGCCGAACCGTGATCTGGTGAACATGCTGCTGGCCGAATTGGCCCCGCTGGATCCACGCCAGATGTTCATCTGCCACAAAGAGCTGTTCTATAGCACCTATTCCAGATGGTCCGAGAGCAAGAAAGCCTATGTTGCCGACTTCCTCGCGCGCGAGTATCAGGTGGACAAGCAAGGGGCCCGTGCCGCGCTGTTCGGCCATGAGCCGGATATGAGCGGTGAAGACCGGGTCAGCGATGACATTATCGCGCGGGTCGGTCCGTGGGGTTCGGTAAGGAAAGGCTGAAATGTTCGGGTTATTGCGCCTTTTGCTGATCTTGTTGGTGATCCAGACGATCGCCTATGTCGCGCTGTCTTTCTACTCGCGCGGGATACGCCGTCGTAAACTGGAAAGCTGGTGGGACGAAAAGGGCAAGACGGGCAATAAGGACGCCTTTGTCGAACGCGGATTGCATGTGTATGACAACTCGTTTCGGCGTAAACTGATCCTGGGTGTCTATATCGTGCCGTGGGTGGCGATTGGCGCGCTGATCTACATCGTGAATTACATGTGAGGGTTTAGGCATGGCCTATGTGAAATGGGCGTTCATTATCATTTTCTGGGGTACGATTGCCGTGATCCTGCAATATTCTCTGCCCCAGCATGACATTGTGCGCATCGTAAACACCTACGAAGAGCGACAGGATCTGAACGACTGGACGCGGATTTTCTGGTCTGAACCCGAAGACCAATCCACCAGCCTGTCCAACCGGGATGTGCAATTCATTCAGGCCGTGCGCGAAAATGGCAAGCCGATCGTGTACCGAAACGAAGACACCGGGTGGGGGTGGCCACCTTATTTCAAGTTCGACACAGCGAACCTTTACACTGAAGCCAATGATGCGAAATCGACCAAAGAAAACCCGAAATGGGTGGTCGTAACTCATTACGGATGGCGAAACGAGTTCATGTCGATCTTCCCCAACGCCATTTTCATCAAACATGTGGAAGGGCCGGATGTGCAGGTCATTCCCTGGTTCAACATCATTTTCCTGACAATTTTTGCCGCGCTGGTCTGGGCGGTTTGGGTGCGCTGGCGCAGGTTCCGAAAGGCCCGAATTGATCCGATGATCGAGAATGTGGAAGACGGCTTTTATGCTGCCGGTGACGCGATTGAAGAACGCCGAAACAGATTTCAGCGCTGGCTGGACAGCTGGAAGTCGAAATAGGCCTTAACGTCACGGGCGTGTTTGCGTCAGGCCCTTTGGACTAACGATATCGGCTACCTGACAACAAATTCTGCGTGCAAGGCGCCCGCCGCTTTGATGGTTTTCAGAATATCGATCATATCCTGGGGCGATACCCCCAGCGCATTCAGACCTGCGACAACCTCGGACAAGGTCGTAGCTTCGGGGATTTCGGCAAGGCCGGTTCCTTCTTCCTCTTCGATCCCTGCAATAGTGCGCGGAACGACCACTGTTTCGCCCCTGGCAAACGGGTTGGGTTGCACGGCAATCGGCGCTTCCTGAACTGTCAGGGTCAGATTGCCCTGAGAGACAGCCACACGCGATATCCGAACCTCTTGTCCCATGACAATGGTGCCAGACCGCTGATCGACTACCACACGCGCCTTTGCTTCCGGCTCGACCAGAATATTCTCGATACGCCCGATGGCATGGGCCGTTGACGCTGCCTGAGTTGCAGCAATGTTGAGGTCAACCGTGCCTGAATCGCGCATAATTGCCACAGCTCTGTTGAACTCGGTGTTTATGGCAAATTCAATTCGCGCGGCCGTGGTGAAATCAGGCTCTCTCAATGCCAGGCGCATTTGGGTCAGAGTTGACAAGTCGAACTCAATTTCACGCTCAACACGCGCGCCGGACGGGATCACACCCGAAGTTGGCACGCCGCGCACGACCGACGCGGCCTCTCCTTCAGCCAAAACGCCACCTGCAAGGATTGTGCCCTGTGCAACCGCATAGATTTGCCCGTCTGCTGCGTTCAGCGGGGTCATAACCAGTGTCCCACCTAACAAGCTGTTTGAATCGCCTATCGCCGAAACCGTCACATCGATTTGGCCGCCGACTCTGGCAAAAGGCGGGAGACTGGCTGTCACCAGAACGGCTGCAACATTCTTTGGCCGGAAATCCTCGCCCGTTACGTTGACACCCAAACGCTCCAGGATGTTGGACATGATCTCTTCGGTGAAAGGAGAGTTGCGCAATCCGTCACCGGTTCCGTTTAAACCAACGACAAGGCCATAACCCACAAGATCATTACCTCGGACACCGTCGAAATCGACGAGGTCCTTGAGGCGGATTGCCCCCGCCCAGGCCATACCGGGAAGAAGAATCAGGAGAAGTATCAGCGCCCTCATCTCAGGAAATTCACCAGCGAAAGGTTCGCATTGCGAACGGTTACCGAATAGAGGCTTTCCAACTGAAACTGCACCGTTTGCAATTTCGCCGCTGTTTCATAAGGATCGGCCGCGATCAGTTCGTTCCGGCTGAATTCCAGACTGGTTCGGGCCATCGAATTTCGCGTAGCGGCTTGTTCGATGCGGGCCTCGGCGCTGCCGACCTGAGCCCGCAGGTTTACCGTGGCATCCTGTGCGTTGGCCAGATCGACGCCCAGCTGCGTGAACAGGGCGGTGCGCTGGTCGGAAGAAAGAGCCAACGTATTGTCGGTGGCTAATGCTGCTACCGCAACATCCCTCAGGGCTGCCTTGAATGCCGGGTCGGTTGCCGTAAGTGGCAGCGCGACACTTTCATTTTCCGAGATCTGCATAGGAGAGAGCGTGGGCCCCCCGATATCTGATATCCTTCAGTCAAACCGCTGGCTTTGCGCATCTGGTCAAGCTGATGATCCAGTTTCTCCAATTGGTGCTGAATTCTGACCTCGGCCTCGAGGATCGGGCGGAGTGTCTGAAATTGCTTCTGGAAACCGACGTCGGCTATTGTTTCCAGTCCGCTTAACTGAGTGTCCTTCATCGGATCTGCTCCTTTGCACGTTTCCGCATCGCTTCGGCGAACCTGATTGCAGCGGCAACGGGGCGATAATGCTCTTCGGCGATCTCCTGCCCGATGTTGACAGTTGCGTGAAGCGCACGCGCCGTCGGAGGGTCCGAGTGTATAGGAACGCCAGCCTGACCCGCAGCAGAACGGATGGAAGAGGCCACTGCATCCGTACCCTTGGCGACACAAACAGGAGCACTGCCTGTAGCCCTCGACCATTTCAGCGCAACGGCAAAATGGGTGGGATTTACGATGACAACATCCGCGCCCGGAACATCTGCCATCATCTGGCTCGAGGCGATCTCCTGTGCACGTTGACGTCGGTGTTGCTTTACATACGGGTCGCCTTCGGCGTCCTTAGTTTCATCCTGGAGCTCTTTACGCGACATGCGGTTCTTGCGCATGTGCTCGGCGTATTGCCACAGAAAGTCGATTACGCCGATGCACAGGGCGATGGCAACCACAATGAACAGGAAGCGAAACAACAGGTTCATCATCAGCAGTATGGATGACGTTGCCGGGGCCGCGCTGGCAGACAGAATTTCGGCCAGGTTCGACTTGATGAAAAGTGCGAGGCACAGGCTGTAGATCACCAGTTTGGTTGTACTCTTGGCAAACTCGAACAAACCACCGCGCCCGAACTTGTTTTTTGCATTCGAAACAAGGGATATCCGCGAAAGCTTTGGCTTCAGTTTGCTGGGGGCGAACACCAGCGTGCGCTGAGCAATCAGGTTTAACAGAACGGCCACCGCTGGCAGGCAGAATAACAAGGCAATGGGTGGCAATGCGCTACTCAGAATTTCGGCAACCGTTGCTGCCGCAGGTCCGGTTTTCAGAAGGTTCGCGATCTGGTCGGATTGGTCCATAAGGACCATGAACAGAGTTCCCAATTGCGCGACCGCGTACTGCCCTGCCGCCAACAATGCGATCAGCAGTCCGGTATATGCCGCGACTACCGACAAGTCGTTGGACTTGGGAACTTCACCCTTTTCACGGGCTTTCTGGAGCTTTTGCGGCGTCGGCTCGTATGACTTGTCGCTGTCGTCATCGGCGCCGCTCATCGCTGGTCTCCGATCGGGTTCATGAAGAAGGCAAACAGCGCGTCCGACCAAACAGAGAGGATCAATGGTGCACCCGCAAACAGCAGAAACAGCCCTGCAAATGTTATTGCTGGCGCGCCCACAAAGGCAACCATCAGTTGCGGCATGGCCCGGTTGATGACCCCAAGTGCGAGGTTGTAGATCAACGAGGCGATGACGAATGGCGTTGCCAGCGAGAAGGCCAACACAAAGCTGCGTGAGATTTGTTGCACACCCCAATGGGACAAATCCGGCGCGCTTGGTGCCAACCCCATGGGAAATAGGGCATAACTCTGGATCAAAAACTGCGCGGCCCGAACGTGCAAGCCCATGATGACGGCAAGCGTCACCCCCGCGATCGTTAGCAGATATCCCATCGCCGGAACAGGATCAGCGGCCGCCGCGCCAAGCAATTGTGACAATGACGTGGATTGTGCGGCGATAGATCCGGCTGTTTGCAGCGCCAAAACAAACAGCCGCAGCCCTGTTCGAAGCGCCAGTCCAATCAGGATTTCTGTCCCAACCAGCCGTCCCAGTGTCCAAAGGCTGGGAGACAGGTCTAAATGTTGAATTGTCGGAAAAATGATCAGGGTAAAGGCGACGGAAATCCCCAGTTTCATCCGCGTTGGAATGCTGCGTTCACCGAATGCGGGCAGCAGTGAAACCAGAGCAGAGACGCGCAGAAAAACCGCAAAGGCCGGCCAGAGCGGTTCGGCCAGCCGCGTCAACAATTCTGGCGGCAACGCGATCACGCGGGAACAGTTCCTACCAGCGCGGGTTTGGCTTCCAATCCGATTTCCTCAAAGGACAGAACCGGGCTTGAAACGCCGCGCGCATACATGATCGTACGCAACAATCGGCGTCGCCGGGACGAGGTCACGACCGCAGGAAACAGACCGTTATCAGCAGATCTGGCGATGCTGCTGACCATGCCGTCGGCTAGTTTGTTAAAAAGGTTAGGCGGTAGCGCGACATCCAACCCGGCACTGGGCGCGTCGACCTGGTAGGTGGTGAACGTTTCCTCCCATTCGGGGGCCAGTTGGATTAGCGGAATCGAGCCATCCTCACGCTTCATGTCCGCGACCAGTTGAAAGCCGAGACGCTGGCGAACCAATTCGCAGATGCCTTCAGGTTGGGTGATTGTCAGCCGCGCTTCGGCCACGCTTTCAAGGATCAGAACCATGTTCCGGATCGAAACCCGTTCCTCCAGAAGCAGTCGCAGAACGGCGTGCAATGTGTCGATTGGCACTTTGTCGGGGATCAATTCATCCAGCAATTTGCGGTTTGCTTCAGCCCGAACTGGGTCGCTCAGACGGGTCATTTCGGTCAGCAGGCGGCGCAGGGATTCCAAGGTCAGCAGGCGTGAGAAGTTCTGTTTGATGATCTCAAGCAGGTGCGTGGCCAGAATCTCAGGCGGTGAGACTATGGTGGCCCCGTTCAACGTTGCGTCCTCCTGATGTTTGGGCAGGATCCAGCGGGCAGGCGCGCCGTAAACCGGCTCGGTCACCTCATTGCCTTCGGGCAACAGATCGAACCCGTCCTGAACCAAAGCCAGAACCAGATCGGGGTTCAGAACGCCGCGCGCCTGTTCGACCCCCTGAACCTTGATCACATTGGTTCCGGTTGGCAGGTCGGCTCGATCAGTCAGACGAATTTCAGGCAGGATCAATCCGAAGGTGGACGCCACGTAGGTACGCATATTGGCGATGCGGGCATCCAATCCGGTTCCGGGATTCAAAACCAAGCTTACCAGATCGGGTGCGAATTCAAGGTGCACGTCATCCAGATCCAGAATATCTCCAATAGCCTGCGAGACCGGCACTTCGGTTTCGGTCGCCTGCGACTGCAATGACGGGTCCGTTTCTTTCTGCTTTTTCCGAATTCTGTAGGCCGCGTATCCAAGCACAGCTGCACCGAGGATGAACGGCAGGAAAGGCAGGCCGGGCACCAGCGCAAACAGGACCATCAGAACCGCCACGGTAGACAGCGCAGCCGGATGCCGCCCGAGTTGCGAGAAAATGGCATTGTCGGTGGCACCCTGTGTTCCGCCGCGCGCCAGCAGCAATGCAGAGGCAATCGAGATGATAACGGCGGGGATCTGCGAGACCAGACCATCACCGACCGTCAGGATTGCATATGTCTCGAACGCCGAAGCCACTGGCATTCCGTGCACGATCACCCCAATGATCAAACCCATAACAAGGTTCAGAAGAGTGATCAGAAGACCGGCAACGGCATCGCCTTTTACAAATTTCGATGCACCGTCGAGCGAGCCGAAAAACGTTGTTTCCTGCTGTTCGCGTTCCCGCCGTTCCTTGGCCTGCTGATGGTCGATGGCCCCGGCCGACATGTCACTGTCGATGGCAAGCTGCTTTCCCGGCATCCCGTCCAAGGCAAAGCGCGCGCCGACCTCGGCCATACGGGCGGCCCCTTTGGTGATGACCATGAAGTTCACGATCAGAAGCACGCCAAAAACCACAAGGCCCAGAAAGATGCTGCCGCCCATGACGAAATTGGCGAACCCTTCAATTACGTCACCCGCCGCGTTGGGTCCGGTATGCCCCTGACCGATGATCAGTTTGGTCGACGAGACGTTCAGCGACAGGCGCAGCATCAGCGATGCCAGCAGGATCGTTGGGAAGGACGAGAAATCCAGTGGACGTTCGATGAACAGCGTCAGAGTGAAAATCAGGATGGCCAGCGCGAAAGAGGCGGCTAGCCCGACGTCCAGCACCCCGGCGGGCATGGGCAGGATCATCATGACGATGACGGTCATCAGCGCCAGCGCCAGCAGGACAGTGGGTGAAAACAGGGACCGGATGTCAAACTGGGGCACGTAGGTTTCCTAATTGAAAGCGATGAAGGCAGTTGCTGTGCCATTGGTCGGCACCAGAGAGCCCAGCGCAGTGGTGGCGGGTGTGGCCACTAGCATCGGAATCAAGGGCGTTCCGGCCCTTGTGAACGGATCGCGTGACATACCAGAAAACCCGTGCGAGGACGGGTCATCCAACTGGGCCATCACTGTCTGGAACCGGCCACGATAAGCCTCGGCCAGAGCATTCGTACGGGAATGATAAGCCCCGGCCGCAGCCGGCCACGAACCAAGCTCGAAATAAAGGTCTTTCAGGAAGCGGGCGGCGTAGGTTGCGTTCGCATCCGGATCAAACATCGCATCGATCGAGCGGAAGGCTTTGCCATGCCAGCGATAATTGACCTGGAAACACCCGACGTCAAAGTTACGAGAGCCTGCTTTGAAAATTTTGAAAACATAGGCCTTGGCCTCGGCCTCGGAATTGAACCAATACCCCTGACCTTCGGCATTTATGGCCCAAGGCCAGGGCTGCAACTGCCCGTCTATCTGTCGGCCGGTTTCAACGCGGGTTATGGCGCGCAACACGTCCAACGGAACACCTTCGGACAGTGCCGCACGGCGCGCGGCCTGATCACAAAGCCCGCCTATTTGTGATGCGTGCATGGCGGAACCCGCCTGCGCCAACAGCACATGCAGTATTATGAAAGCAATCGGTATTCTGTGAATTGGCATTCTGCCGGTCCGGGATTCTGGTGTTCCCGGCCAAGCTAGACGCCGATCGGTTTACAGAGGGTTATCGCAGCCTCAGTTTCGGTCGATCCTGCGCCCGAAAACAACGCTTGTATTGGTGCGCAGGACGCCGGGGATCTTCGCCAGATCGTCCACCAGAATGTCCAGATCCTCCAGCCTCGGGGCATCTGCGGTCAGCATCAGATCGAATTCGCCATTGATCGACAGGCACAGTTTGACCTCGGGATAAGCCTCGAGCCGTCTAAGGATTCGGTTGGTTTCCTTCTGCTGCACTTCCAGCATGACGATGACCTGTACTTTGGGCGTGTCTTCCGTGGACCCAAGGCGCACGGTGTATCCCGTGATTACGCCGCGATGCTCCAGCCGACTGATCCGTTCATGCACGGTCGTACGGGCCACACCCAGCGAGGCCGCGATCTGCGTGGTCGAGGCACGCGCATTGGCTTGCAGGGCGGCGATGATACGGCGGTCTAGCTGGTCCATTGGGGCTCCGGTTTGCGCAAGTCCGGGTTTAGATCAGATTGGCGCCCTTTCTCAAGGCTCACGCGGCATGCGCGGGTGCAGGTCGTCGATAATAATCGGATGCGCGTGGGGGCCCGCTCCGGCCAGATGCGGATGATCTGCTGGCAGATCGGGGTGATTGTGAACAACCGGTTCCTGATCGTCACGCGGCCAAAGGCTGACTGCCACAATCACGCCTGCCATGGACAGAACAGACATACTGCCGAGTGCGACAGTCGGCCCATAGACGGTCATTATCCACCCAGCCAGCGGATACAGCACCAACCAGCAACCGTGTGACAGAGTAAACTGTGCGGCAAAGACAGCTGGGCGGTCTTCGGGATGGGCCGAACGGGTCAACAAACGACCCGAAGGCGTAAGGGTTGTAGAATACCCAAAGCCGGTAAAGGCCCAAAAAACGGCAAGGACACCCAGCGTGAGCGGGGTCGTCGCGGTCAGCACCGAGGCGATGGCCATAGCGCCCGACGCAAGAATAGCTCCGAACAGCATAACCTTGCGATCTTCGATCCGATCCAGCACGCGGGGCAGAGTGAACGCCGCCAGCATCGACCCACCCCCAAATCCGGCTAGTGCAATGGCCACGGCGCTTTCTGACAGGCCAAGGGTGGCTCGCACGATGACCACTGTATTGACGATCACCATCGAACTCAGCGCTGCGGCGCTCCAGTTAAGCGCAAGCAGCCCGCGCAGCCGGGGGGTTTTCAGATAGATGCGAATTCCGCGTGTCGTGCGGTCATGAATCCCGCGTGGTTTGCTGGGCTTGGGCGAAGGCAGGGCGACCGAGACCACCAGCAATGCCGAGGCAACAAACCCCAGCGCTGTGCCCCAGAACAGGCTGTTGAAGCTGACCAGCAACAGAAGTGCCGCGGCAAACATCGGGCTCAGCAGGCTCTCCATGTCGTAGGCAAGACGTGACAGTGACAAAGCGCGGGTATACTCGTTTTCGTTCGGCAAGACGTCCGGGATCGTTGCCTGAAAGGCAGGCGTAAAGCCTGCCGAAGCGGATTGTAGCACGAAGATCAGCACATAGATTTGCCAGACCTCGGTTACGAAAGGCAGGCATACGGCGACTGCGGCGCGGATCAGGTCCAGAAAAACCAGCATCTTCCGACGGTCAAGCCGTTCGGCAAAAGCAGCCGCCAGTGGGGCCACGGTGACATAGGCCACCATCTTGATCGTCAGCGCGGTGCCCAGCACAAGGCCAGCAGCGTCTCCGGCCAGATCAAAGGCCAGCAGCCCCAGCGCGACTGTGGCCAGCCCGGTTCCGGTCAGGGCGACGATCTGGGCGGCAAACAGGTGGCGGTAGGTCCGGTTTTTTAGAATGCTCAGCATGGTTCAGAGGTATTTCGTGATGGCTTTGAAATCCTCGATCCCGCCGCTATCGCTATCAGAAGACAGGCAATGGTCGATGTGATCATGGATCAAGGCGCGCTTGGCATTGGTAACCGCTTTTTCAACGGCAAACAGCTGTTGGGCAATGTCTGAACAGGGGGCCTGACCTTCAAGCATGGCAATGACCTTTGCCAGATGCCCGTGGGCCCTTTTCAGCCTTGCCGTGATATGCGGATGCGACTCGCGGGGTACAATTGTCATGGTTTATCCCTATCCCCCCCATGGGGATATTGTCAATCCTGGTGCGGGGATTTGCCCGTGACTTTTGGACGGCGTTGAGTTTATGGACCAAACCGCCTATCTCGGAGGCGATACCGCACAAAGGAATAGTCGGGTGGCGAACCATTTGTACAAAAACGACCTGCCGGACGGGTTAGATCTGGGCCCTGTTGTGGCCATTGACTGTGAAACCATGGGCCTGAACCCGCATCGTGACCGCTTGTGCGTGATTCAGATGTCGGGTGGAGACGGCAACAGCCATATTGTGCAGGTGGAAAAAGGCCAGGCTGAGGCGCCGAACCTGTGCGCCATGCTGGAAAACCCTGACGTACTGAAGTTGTTTCATTTCGGGCGCTTCGACATCGCCGCCATGTACCATACATTTGGCGCTCTGGCCGCGCCGGTCTATTGCACCAAGATCGCCAGCCGCCTGGTGCGGACCTATACCGACCGGCACGGGCTCAAGAACCTGTGCCAGGAACTCATCGGTGTTGATATTTCCAAACAGCAACAGATGAGCGACTGGGGCGCAGTCTCACTTACGGACGCTCAATTGGATTATGCTGCGTCAGACGTTCTCTATCTGCATCAGCTGCGCGATGCGCTAAACATCCGGCTGGCTCGCGAGGACCGGACTGAAATGGCGCAGGCCTGTTTTGACTTCCTGCCGATGCGTGCGAAACTGGACCTCGCCGGTTGGCCCGAAACGGATATCTTTGCGCACTCATGACCGATACCGAAGCATTCCTGAAAACCGCCCGTCAGGTGGTCACTGATGAAGCCCGCGCGCTGGACGTACTTGCCGACAGTCTGGACGCGCATTTTGCCGAAGCCGTGCAGCTGATCCTTCAGGCTACCGGGCGCATCATCATCAGCGGCATCGGCAAGTCTGGCCACATAGGTCACAAGATCGCGGCCACGCTGGCCAGCACCGGAACGCCTGCCTATTTCGTGCATCCGGCAGAGGCCAGCCATGGCGATTTGGGCATGGTCTCCAAGGGTGATGTGGTTCTGGCGATTTCGAATTCGGGCGAGGCACCGGAACTTGCCAATCTGCTGGCCTTTACACGCCGCTTTGGTATTCCGCTGATCGGATTGTCCAGCAAACCTGACAGCACATTGATGAAACAGGCCGACGTACATCTTCTGATCCCGTCGATGGGCGAGGCCTGCGGTTTTGGCATGGTGCCGTCGATTTCCACGACGTTGACCCTTGCCATGGGCGATGCATTGGCGATTGCCCTCATGAAATACCGCGATTTCCGGCCCGAGGATTTCCGTGCCTTCCATCCCGGTGGCAAACTGGGCGCTCGGCTGAGCAAAGTACAGGATCTGATGCATGTCGGAGAGGCCCTGCCTCTGGTTGCGGCACATACTCAGATGAGCGATGCGCTGATCGAAATCAGCCAGAAGGGATTTGGAGTTGCTGGCGTAACGGACCCGCAGGGTCAGTTGGCAGGGATCATTACAGACGGTGACTTGCGGCGCCATATGGATGGGCTGCTGAACAAAACGACCGAGCAGGTAATGACCCCCAACCCCACAACCATATCCCCGGATGCGTTGGCAGAAGAAGCGGTTGCGATCATGAATGACCGTAAGATCACCTCGCTCTTCGTGGTTGACGAGGCCAAGTCAGGTCAGGCTTTGGGGCTGCTTCATATCCACGACTGCCTGCGTGTCGGTCTGGGCTGAGGGAGGCTGAGGTGGACAGATATTCCCGCATGGTGCAGTTCCTGAAGGTTCTGTTGCCGCTCGCGGCTATTGTGATGTTGTCCACGGTATTCCTGCTGTCCCGCAGCATCGAAACAAACGTTTCCGTGCCCTTCGCGCAAAAAGACATTGATGAGAGACTGGCGCAACAGGTGGTAACGCGACCGGATTACCGCGGAACGACCCGCAAGGGAGAGACCGTGCATATCGAGGCTGTGCAAGCCACGCAGGGCACCGAGGCGTCGGTTCCGACAGCATCCGAGTTTCGCGGCCGCTTTGGTCTGCTCAATGGCGGAACAATTACGCTGGATTCGAATTCCGGCCTGATCCGTCCGGATAATGGAACAGCAACCTTTGTTGGTGACGTGGTCATCACCACGGCGGACGGGCTCAAGGTCACGACGGATCTGCTCAATACCTCGTTGGACGAAATCCGGGGCGACACCCCGGGGCAGGTGAACGGAACCGGTCCGATCGGTGATTTTTCCGCGGGGCGCATGACCTTTGGCACTGAAAAAACGGACGGGCCGGTCCATATTGTTTTTACAGACGGTGTGAAGCTGATATACGAGCCTGAAAAAGCAGAAAGATAACTTGTGTTCGATTTTCGATTTGTTCCTTTGTGCCTCGCCTTGATCGCGGGCGCCGTGCCCGTGACCGCGCAAGAGGCGCAGGTGGCTTTTGGGTCCGCGAATGCCGATCCGAGCCTGCCGGTCGAGGTGACATCGGAAACCCTGAACGTCAATCAAGAGGACGGATCGGCAGAATTCATCGGAAATGTCATCGTCGTTCAGGGTGAAATGCGCCTGACTGCCGAACGCGTGCTTGTTATCTACAATCAGGAACGCTCGGCGATCGAGCGAATGGAAGCGACCGAGAATGTGGTTCTGGTCAGCCCGCCGGATGCAGCGGAAGGCGACTGGGCTGAATACAAGATCGGCTCGGGTGAGATTGTCATGAAAGGCAACGTCCTGCTGACACAAGGCCCAAGCATCATCAGTGGCGATCAGATGAACGCCAACCTGACATCCGGTACGGCGACCATGACCGGGCGGGTCAAAACGATCTTGCAGCAGGGAAACAACTGATGGCGCTTCCCGACCTGAAACTGACCGAGGGCAGTTCCGGGCTGCGCATCGAGAAACTGCGGAAGTCCTATCGAAAAAAGACGGTGATCCGCGATGTCTCGATGACGCTGGGCCGGTCCGAAGTGGTGGCGCTGCTGGGGCCGAACGGGTCAGGTAAGACCACAACGTTCTATTCAGTTGCGGGGCTTGTGTTCCCCGAGGCGGGAAAAGTCACGATAGACGGCCAGAATGTAACTACGTTACCCATGTATCGGCGCGCGCGTCTCGGGATCGGGTATTTGCCGCAGGAGATGTCGATCTTCCGCGGCATGAGCGTCGAGGACAACATTGCTGCCGTTCTGGATATCACGGTTTCTCATGCACATAAGCGCAAAGAGCGTTTGGAAGAGCTGTTGTCTGACTTCTCGATCGAACACTTGCGCCGGGCCCCGGCTCTGGCGTTGTCAGGCGGCGAGCGCCGCCGGGTTGAGATCGCGCGCTGTTTGGCCGCAGACCCCAAATACCTGCTGCTAGATGAACCGTTTGCGGGTGTCGATCCAATAAGTGTCGGGGATATTCGGCACCTTGTGGCGGATCTGAAAAAACGCGGTATTGGTGTGCTGATCACCGATCACAACGTCCGGGAAACACTGGAAATTATTGACCGGGCCTATATCCTGCATGACGGTCAGGTTTTGATGTCCGGCACACCTGATGAGGTTGTCGAAAACGAGAATGTGCGTCGTGTCTATCTGGGCGAGAATTTCCGCATTTCATAACCTTGCGCGGAGTTGTGCCAATAGCATCGCGGAAATCGCGTATATACACATCTGTTTTGATTGACTCTTCCCTCGTCTCTTGCCTCAATTGGCTTATGGCATTTACCCGGTTCCAGTCTGGATCTCGATGTCCCTTCTTCGAAGGGCTGGAAACAAGGCAACCGCGGAAAATGTCTCGACCCCCCACCCGATAAAAACAAGCCCGCCGCGTTCCGCGGCGTCAGAATGGGTGTGAATTGTGAAGGAGATCACATGCGTTACCAAATCAGCGGAAAACAGATCGACATCGGTTCGGCATTGCAGACACACGTGCAGACCGAACTGAATGAGGTCGTGGGCAAGTATGCGCAGCGGCCTACGGATGCCAACGTCGTCTTTTCCCGTTCGGCGCATGAATATGTATGCGAAACAACGGTGCACCTTTCCACTGGCCTGACGGCTCAGGCCAAGGCACATGCAACCGAAATCTACGCGGCGTTTGAGGCGTGCTGCGGTAAAATGGAGAAACAGTTGCGTCGCTACAAGCGCCGCCTGAAGGACCACCACAAGGATCGGGTCGAACCGGTTGAACTCTTTGGGGCGTCCTCTTATATCCTCGCTTCAAACGAATCGGAGTCGGCCGATGAACCCGAATCGCTACAGCCCATGATTGTGGCCGAGATGGAAACAAAAATCCCATCTTTGAGCGTCGGTGAGGCCGTTATGCAAATGGAACTTGCCGGTGCGCCAGTGCTGGTGTTCAGAAATGAAAACAAGGACGGGTTGAATGTCGTTTATCGTCGCGAAGACGGTAACATCGGCTGGATTGATCCGTAACAGGCAAGGATACGAGGCCGCACCCGCCTATGCGGGCGCGTGCCATGGAGCGTGATCATGGAGCTTTCGAGCATACTGAAGCCCGAAGCGGTACGTGTTTTGTCCGCTGCTTCCAGCAAGAAGCGGTTGTTTCAGGAAATCGGTGACGTCGCTGCAGCGACGCTGGGTATCGATCCTCAGGAAGCGGTTGATTTCCTGCTGGAACGGGAAAGCCTTGGGCCTACCGGAGTCGGCCATGGTGTGGCGCTGCCGCACGCGCGCCTGCCCGAGCTTGATGCGGTTTCGGGTGTTTTCGTAATGCTTGAAAAGCCCATCGATTTCGGATCGGTTGATCGCCAGCCTGTGGACATTGCCTTTGCGCTGTTTGCACCGGAAGAGGCGGGCGTCGATCACCTCAAGGCATTGGCGCTGGTGTCTCGCACTTTGCGGGATACTTCGGTTTGCACCAAACTTCGGGCGAACCCCGATCCGGTAAAGCTCTATGCGATCCTGACCGAGGCGCAGTCTATGCAAGCCGCCTGATTGACCCAGAAAAGCCCCCGAGAACCGGGGGCTTATTCTTTTCCTGGGCTCGGATCAGCCGCCGGTTCCCATTTCCAACGTCCACCAGATTTTGCCGCCACCTTCCTGATGCCAGGCGAATCCCATTTGGGTGGCTTTGGCGTCCATTATGACAGCCCTCGGTCCGGGTTCCTGCATCCAAGCGGCAAGCGTTTCCGTCTCGGTCTCGTAGGTTTCGGAGATGGCTTCCCCCAGAAAAGTACCGAAATAGCCGACACGTGCTGCCCGGTCGATCGGCGACGAACCGTCTGACCCAAAGTGCCAGGGTCGGTTCTGTCGCGACATATCTTTCGAATGAGTCGCAGCTGCCGCGTTCAGTTGTGCGTTTAGTTGTACGGGCTGCAATCCCTGAGCCTGACGCAGGGCATTGACCGAATCAAGCATGCGGAACTGCAGCTTTTCCGGGTTGCCGCGGATCTTATACACGGTCGGCAATGGGCGACCATCAGATCCCAGAGTGGTTGAGCCGGTGTTGGTACATGCCGCAAGCGCGACAAAGCAAATCAATAGTAAAGAAACGATGCGCGTCATGTTCGACCTGATTATTGTATCACAACACGGCATAGCGCGCCTGCTTGTTCTGAGCAAACGCGCAATGGTCATAACTTGCATGATTCTGCCGGTTTGGTTTGCGACTGAAGCATTCTGGCAATAGAATACCTTTGATTTCAGACCTCACCTAAACACAGGACCCGTTGTCATGGTCAAAAAGCGCATTCATTCGCCCACACGCAGGGGTTTTCTGGCAGGGGCTACTGCCACTCTGGCTACCCCGGCGCTGGCACAATATATCCCGGGCGACCCGCTGCGCCCCGCACCCGAGATCGAACCGGCAGTTCGACGCAACGTATCCGGGTTCCGGGCATTGGATTGGCAACCGTATTTCTCGAACACCAGAAATGGCGCCATATTGGTCGATACCGTTTCAAGAGCGCTGCATTATTGGTCGGATGATCAATCAGTGTACAAATTGTACCCGTCGTCGGTTCCGCTGACCGAAGAACTCACCCGGCGCGGGCGGACCAGTGTGATCCGCAAGGTCGAAGGCCCAAGCTGGTCTCCAACGCCTTCGATGAAGAAGAGAAATCCGGAATGGCCGGACTATATTCCTCCCGGTCCGGATAACCCTTTGGGAACGCACGCTTTATATCTGAGCTGGAAGTATTATCGCATTCACGGCACGCATGATACGCGTAAAATCGGCCGCAGATCTTCGAACGGCTGCATCGGCCTTTTCAACGAAGACATCGCCGAGTTGTTTTCGATGGCGAAAGTCGGCACGCAAGTGTTGCTAATATGACGACATTTTCGTGTGCGAAGCCGCTTACAGGTCAAGTTGCAATTGCATTCCCGCTCTAATGCTGATTAGAAAAAACTACGAGGTAAGTCTTAGATGTGCGGTTCCGGATATTGGAACCGTGCAAATTCTGGAGGTTAATATGAAGAAACTCGTTCTCGCCGCAGCTCTGACTGCAGCAGCTTCGACCGCATATGCTGGCAACCTGGAAGAGCCGGTTGTTGAAGCACCGGTTGTTGTTGAAGAAACTCAGGGTTCGTCGCAGGGCATTCTGCTGCCGCTGATCCTGCTGGTCGTCGTTGCTGCTGCTGTTGCTGCAAGCTAACCCGACGCGAAATTCATGAAAAAGGCGGTGGAGCAATCCACCGCCTTTTTTTGTTCCAACAGGTCTTCAAGCCTGTTGCGCGCCAGGGGTACTGACGCGCCAGTATCAAGCCGAGCTTGACGTTCTCATAAGAGATACCGATTTTGCTCTGGAAACGCTTTACGCCAGCCACCCGCGCAGATTGTCTTCGATCACCTTTCCAAGTGCTGCGATATGGGCATCGTCATCGTTAAGGCATGGAATATAAGTAAACGTCTCGCCGCCTGCTTCTTCGAAGCTCTCTTTGATTTCTTCGTTTATCTCTTCCAGCGTTTCGATGCAGTCCGCCGAAAATGCCGGGGCAATTACAGCAATGTTCTTTTTGCCTTGTTTCGCGAGTTCGGCCACGTGATCCACAGTGTAAGGTTTCAGCCATTCTTCGGGACCGAAGCGCGACTGGAAAGTCGATACCAGTTGATCATCCGTCCAGCCCAGTCGCTCCTTTAACAGCCTTGTCGTTTTAGCACACTGGCAGTGATAGGGATCGCCCTGGTGAAGATACCGCTCGGGCATCCCGTGATATGAGCAGACAAGAATGTCGGGTTTTGTCTCCATAGCCTCGTATGCTCGTTCAACAGACTGCGCCAGCGCATCGATATAAGCAGGTTCATCGAAATAGGCCGGAACGGTTCGCGTGGCGGGCTGCCAGGCTTCGTCCATCAGTGCGCGAAAGAACTGGTCGTTGGCGGTGGCCGTCGTTGCGCCAGCGTATTGTGGGTAAAGCGGAAAGAACAAGATGCGATCGCACCCTGCCGCTACCATCGCGCGCACTTTGGATTTGGTCGACGGGTTGCCGTAACGCATACAGAAATCGACCATGACCTGATCACCGTAACGTGCATGCATCGCCTGGCTTAGCTTGGCGGTCTGGTCCTTGGTGATGGTCATCAGCGGGCTTTCGCCCTTTTCCTGATTCCAGATCGATTTGTAAGCCTCGCCGGAACTGAATGGCCGCTTGGTCAGGATGATCGCCTGCAAAATCGGCTGCCATTTCCATTTCGGATAATCGATGACGCGCTGGTCCGACAAGAACTCATTCAGATATCGGCGCATTGGCCAATATGTGTAGTCGTCCGGCGTGCCCAGATTGGCCAGCAATACGCCGACGCGACCCATCCTGATCTTGGGGTGATTCGTAGGAGCATGAGCGGGTCGAGTGGCATCAAACATATGAAGCTTCCTGAATTTCTTGCGTTAGGGCCTGAAATAAGGGGATTTGGTCGCGCGTCAATCGGGCAGTTTGCCCTCGTCCGTGCGCAAGGCGTCAGCCAAACGTGTTTGCGCCGACCCGGGACGCAGTGGCTTTGGTTGACTGTCGTGGGGGGCCCATCCTGTCAGGCAGATCAGTTCGAACGTGGCTGCCAAGCGTCCCGATCCTGTGCTGAAATGAGACGCATAAGTGTTTTGCGCGGTCTCAAATACTGCGCGTTTGGTCGGATGTCTCAGGCGCGCGGATAACGCATTGGCCTCACCCATATTCCGCAGATCGTGCATCAGGTGCCAGATGTCACGATACTCAACCGTGAGTGTCACCGAGTCAGCGACCGGCAAGGCCAGACCGGCGCGCTGCAACAGACCGCCCATGTCCCGCAGCCCGGCCATTGGGGCGATGCGGGGGCTGAGGCCGCCGGTAACGTCAATCTCGGCCTGACCCAACGCCGCGCGCAGTTCGTGCAGCGTTTCGCCGCCCAGACAAACAACCAGCAACAACCCATCAGGTTTCAGCGCGCGGTGGCATTGGATTAACTGACCTACCGGATCGTTTGCGCAGTGCAGTGTCATAGCGTGGATCACAAGATCATGTGCGCCGGTTTGCAGTGCCAGCACTTCGTCATCCGCAATGATCGAGGCTTCGGGAAATGCGTCTGTCCAAAGCTGCCGGTAGGCTGTCACGATCGCTGGTGCCGTAAAGGATTTGTTAACCATGGAAAGCCGATCCTGAACCTCGTCCATCGCGGCGCGGTGCAGAAAAAGGGCATCATCCTGCACGCGGCTGCGATGACGCAGAATGGCGGCACGGTCAAAAAGGGAGGGCGCAGTGGGTTCGGGCAGTTTCATAGCTGGCAAGTATCGCATCGCGCAACGGATTCAAACCGCACTTGCACTTATTTATCCACCACGTTGTATGGGGTGTGGCGACCTGACAGAGTCCGATTTTGGCCTGTGTGGCCCATGCTGGCGCGAAACGCCATTTATCGGCGGCACGGTCTGTGAAAGCTGCGGTATGCCCCTGATTGGGGGGCAGGATGGGTTTCGGACTGAGTGCGATGATTGCCTGAAGACCGCGCGCCCCTGGAGGGCAGGCCGCGCGGCGCTTTTGTATGACGGCAAGGCGCGGTCACTGATCCTGGCGCTGAAACATGGTGATCGGCCTGAACTGGCCCGCCCTGCCGCACAGTGGATGGCGCAGGCAGGGCGCCCATTGCTGCGACCGGATGTGGTGATTGCTCCGGTTCCTCTGCATTGGTCGCGCTTGCTCAAAAGGCGATACAATCAGTCAGCTCTGTTGGCGCAGAACCTGGGGCGTGAGACAGGATTGGAATGTGTACCCGATCTGTTGATTCGCAAAAAGAAGACGCAGGTATTGGATGGCAAAACAGCAGCCGAGCGGGCACAGATTTTGGAAGACGCAATATGCCTTCACCCCCGAAATGCCCGACACCTTATTGGCCGTGACATTTTGCTGGTGGACGATGTGATGACGTCCGGGGCAACACTGGCCGCATGCACTCGGGTCTGTCAGGCAGCGGGGGCAAATCATATTTTCGTGTTGGCTCTGGCGCGCGTTGCCAAGGATGCCTAATTCGCCCAAGATTGCGCGATATCCGAAGGGAACGGAAAATGAAGTCGGTAGAGATCTATACATCGCCACTGTGCGGCTTTTGTCATGCGGCCAAACGCCTGCTGAAGCAGAAAGGTGTCGAGTTCAAGGAGATCGACGTGTTGATGCACCCCAAACGCAAACCTGAAATGATTCAACGTGCCGGGGGTAAACGCACGGTCCCGCAGATTTTCATCGGCGCTACGCATGTCGGCGGTTGCGATGATTTGTACGAGTTGGAGCGTCAGGGCAAGCTTGACCCTCTGCTTGCGGCCTGATGAAAACCGCGCTGCTGCAAATCACCTCGTCGGACGATCCGGCTGAAAACCTCGGGATGGTACGAGGCATGATGGCCGAAGCGGCAGAACAGGGCGCCCGCTTTGTTCTGACACCAGAGGTTACGAATTGCGTTTCGACCAGCACCACACGGCAGCGCGCGGTTTTACAACATGAAGAAGATGACATCACCTTGGCGGGCCTGCGCGAACAGGCTGCTGATCTGGGTGTGTGGCTTCTGATCGGCTCGTTGGGGCTCAAGACCCATGAGAGTGACGGTCGCTTTACCAATCGTTGCTTTATGATCGGACCGCAAGGTCAGATCGTGGCGCGGTATGACAAAATCCATATGTTCGATGTGCAGGTCACCGAGACCGAGACGTTCCGCGAATCAAAGAATTACCGTCCAGGTGAAAAAGCGGTCATCGCCGAGACGGATTTCGGCAAGGTTGGTCTGACCATCTGTTACGATATCCGCTTTCCATATTTGCACGCGGCACTGGCGCAGGCGGGCGCGCGCATTCTGACCGTCCCGGCCGCGTTCTCACCAGTCACGGGCGCCGCGCATTGGGAAGCCTTGCTACGCGCGCGCGCAATCGAAACCGGGTGTTGGGTGCTGGCCCCGGCCCAGACGGGGGAACACCCGAAAACCGGCGGCAAAACCCGCTATACTCACGGGCACAGCATGGTCGTCGACCCGTGGGGAAAGGTGCTGATCGACGCAGGGACCGATCCAGGCATTCACATTTTCGATTTGGATGATAGTTCTGTGACTGAGGCGCGACGACGTGTCCCTTCACTGCACCACCGCCGTTCCTTCGATGGACCCTGACAGAACGGAACAATGACAGACGACACCAATGCCCTTGCGGTCACGCTGTTCAGCGAGATCCTGACCGCCGATCAGCTATTGCGGAACCGGCTTAGCCGTGTGCTGCCCAAGGGCATGGAAATCTCGCATTTCTCGGTTCTGAACCACTTGGCTTTTGTCGCGGATGAGCGCAGCCCGGCACAGCTGGCCAACACGTTCCACGTCACCCGCGGCGCGATGACCAACACCTTGGCCAAGCTGGAGTGGGCCGGATACATCCACATCCGACCCGATTGGGACGATGCCCGCCGCAAGATGGTGGCGATCAGCCCCGCAGGGCGCCGCGCACGCGATCAGGCGATTTCTTCGATTGCCCCGTTGATCAACCGCGTGGTCGGAGAGTTGGGGGATGACCGTGTTCGTTCAACATTGCCAGTGTTGCGCGATCTGAGAAAGCAGTTGGAAGGGGAATAACCCTCAGCCCGGCTTCACACTCGCCGTCACGTAATTCACACTCAAATCCCGGTCCGAGATCGACCAGCTCCACAGGATCGGGTTGAAGACAAACCCCTTGCGGTCCACCGGGTCCAGCCCGGCCTGGCGCAGCAGGTCAAACAGCTCCTCCGGCGTGATGAACTTGTTCCACTCATGCGTGCCGCGCGGCAGCCAGCGCATCACCACTTCAGCCCCGAAAATGGCCATCGCATAAGATTTCGGGTTGCGATTGATGGTTGAGCAGATCAGCAGCCCGCCGGGCCTGAGCAACTGCTGCGAGGCGGTCAGGAAACCCGCCGGGTCGGCCACATGCTCGACCACTTCCATGTTCAGGACCACGTCGAACTGCTCACCAGCGGCGGCCATGTCTTCGGCTGTGGTGTGGCGATAGTCGATCTGCAAACCGGACTGCTCGGCATGGATGCGCGCAACAGGCAGGTTGCCTCCGGCGGCATCGGCCCCAACGACCTCGGCCCCCAGACGCGCCATGGGTTCGCTCAGCAGCCCACCGCCACAACCGATATCCAGCAGGCGCAGGCCTTCGAACGGCATAGGCGACTTTAGGTCGCGATCGAATTCTCCGGCGATCTGCTGTGTGATATAATCCAAACGGCAAGGATTCAGCATGTGCAAGGGTTTGAATTTCCCATGAGGATCCCACCATTCTGCCGCCATCGCTTCGAATTTTGCGATCTCGGACGGATCCACCGTGTTCGGATGCGCTTGCATTCCTGTCTCCGTATGCTCTTTTACGCTTAAGGACTATATAGGGCCATAATGGACAAGTACCCGGACCAAAAGCGCGCAGTTCAATATCTGTACCCGCCGATCGATCCGTTCGACCAGCGTATGGTCGATATGGGCGACGGGCACCGTATCTATGTGGAACAATGCGGTAATCCCGAAGGCATACCCGTCGTGATCCTGCATGGCGGTCCGGGTGGCGGCTGCAGCCCTGCAATGCGTCGCTACTTTGATCCGCATGCGTACAGGGTGATTCTATTTGATCAGCGTGGGTGTGGCCGGTCTCGCCCCACGGCTTCGGTTGAGAACAACACGACTTGGCATTTGGTGGCCGACATTGAACGGTTGCGCGAACTGTTCGAGATTGATGAATGGATAGCTTTTGGCGGCAGCTGGGGCGCGACGCTTGCGCTGATCTACGCGCAGTCGCATCCCGACAGGGTCAGCCGCTTGGTGCTGCGGGGTGTGTTTCTGGCAACTCAGGCTGAACTTGACTGGTTTTATGGCGGCGGAGTGGGGCGTTTCTGGCCGGAGCAGTGGCAGAAGTTCACCGCGCTTTTGCCCGAGGCCGAGCTGAAGGACACCATCACCGCCTATAACAAACGCCTGTTCTCGGGGGACCGCGCGACCGAGACCTTGTATGCGCGGGCATGGTCGCACTGGGAAAATGCGCTGGCATCGATCCACACGAACGGATCAGTGGGCGAAAGCCCCGGTGAATACGCACGTACATTTGCCCGGCTCGAGAATCATTATTTCTACAATAAGGTTTTTCTGAAAAAGGATGGGCAGATCCTAGATCAAATGGACCGGATCGCTCATATCCCGGGACACATCGTGCAGGGGCGATACGACATGATTTGCCCGCCGCGGGCTGCCTGGTCGCTGAGCGAACGCTGGCCGAATGCCGAGATTAAGATGGTACGTCAGGCCGGTCATGCGCTTTCTGAACCCGGGATCAGCGCAGAACTGATCCGGATCATGGATCGCGTGGCGGAGGGTTTGGCATGACACGCATCGACCGCCGTGCCTTGTTTGCTTCGGGCGCCGCCGCCGCGCTGCTTGCCGCGACAGGCGCGTCCCTGTCGGACAGACCCGAGAAAGGCGGCACGCTGCGATTGGCTGTGCCGCGCGACGACAGTCTTGAGCAGGTGGCACGCGGTGCGGTTTTCGACACGCTGACCGAGATCGCCCCGGATGGCACTTTGCGGGGCGAGCTTGCGACCGGCTGGCAAACCGACGCCGATGCGAAGGTCTGGAGCTTTGATCTGCGCAATGATGCGGTGTTTCACGACGGAGCACCTTTGGATATCGCAGACGTTGCGGCCGTATTGGGCGAGATCGGGCATACCGAGGCTTTGACTGTCAACCGTTTGCGGCTGGAACTGGCCGAGGCAAATCCGGGCCTTCCATTCCTTTTGGCAGAAAGTCGTTTTGTCATTGCCCGCAATGGCGAAGGCGTCACGCCGCTACACAGGGCCAACGGTACGGGTTGCTACCGTGTCGAGCGCGCCGAAGACGGCCGACATTTCCTGGGTCGCCGTGTTTCGGGGCATTACAAGGACGGTCAGGCCGGTTGGGTCGATGCATTCGAAGTGATCGTTATTCCCGATGCCCGTGTCCGCGCCGAGGCATTGCGCGATGGCTACGTCGATATTGCGGCTTTCCCAGATCCGTTAGAGATCCGTGGTACGCGCGGTCTTCGCTACTATCCGTCCGAGACGGACATGGCACTGGCCATCTCTGGGGCAGTGGGATTGCCGCGGCAGATTGCCGGACGCACTGTTTTGGACGACGGTCGTATCGCTGAACGGTGGTGGATCGTGTAATTCCAGGTGACACTTCTGTCAGGGGTTGCAGACTCGGATCATCCTGCGTATACGCAGTTTCAACAGCGGCGCGTTGGACTTCCGGTCCAAGGCTCCACCGGAAAATTCGACGGGCCGCGCGCCCGTTTTTTTGTGCCCGATTGACAGGGTAGAGAACCTGATGACAAACGACCTGATAGCCAAAGCTGCCATCGACCGGCGACTTGCCGAGATCATTACCCCGGTGATTGAAGGCCTGGGGTATGAGTTGGTCCGTGTCCGGCTGATGAGTGGCAAGCAGACCACGCTGCAAATCATGGCTGACAAACCCGAAGGCGGCATCGAAGTGGATGACTGCGCCGAGATTTCGAATGCGATCAGCGCCACCCTGGACGTCGAGGACCCGATCCTCGACGCCTATACGCTAGAGGTGTCCAGCCCCGGTATCGACCGCCCCCTGACCCGTCTGAAGGATTTCGAGACCTTCGAAGGGTATGAGGCCAAGATCGAGACCGCCGAACTGATTGACGGCCGCCGACGCTTTAAGGGCGAATTGGCCGGGATCGAAGGGGACGAGGTTCTGATCAACATCCCCGAGGGGGATGAAACCATCACCATCGGTCTGCAATTCGACTGGCTGAGCGATGCCAAGCTGGTCCTGACCGACGACCTGATCAAGGAAATGCTGCGCCAGCGCAAAGATGCGGGCGCCCTGAACGAAAACGCTTTCGACGAGATTGAGACCGAAGGGTCCGAAGAGGAGACGAACTGATGGCAATTACCTCAGCCAACCAGCTGGAGCTGCTGCAGACTGCCGAGGCCGTGGCCCGCGAAAAGATGATCGACCCCGGTCTGGTTGTCGAAGCGATGGAGGAATCGCTCGCTCGCGCCGCCAAGAGCCGCTACGGCGCCGAGATGGACATTCGCGTCAGCATCGACCGCAAGACCGGCAAGGCGACCTTTACCCGCGTGCGCACCGTGGTCGAGGATGACGAGCTTGAGAACTATCAGGCCGAGTTCACCGTCGAACAAGCCAAGCAGTACATGGAAGACCCGCAGGTAGGTGACGTTTTCGTTGAAGAAGTGCCGCCGGTCGAAATGGGCCGGATCGCGGCGCAGTCCGCCAAGCAAGTGATCCTGCAGAAGGTCCGCGAAGCCGAGCGGGATCGTCAGTATGAAGAATTCAAGGATCGTGCGGGCACCATCATCAACGGTGCCGTCAAGCGCGAGGAATTCGGCAATGTCATCGTCGATCTGGGCGGTGCCGAGGCTGTTCTGCGCCGCAATGACAAGATCGGTCGCGAAAGCTATCGCCCGAACGATCGTGTGCGTGCTTATATCAAGGAAGTGCGTCGCGAAGTGCGTGGCCACCAGATCTTCCTGTCGCGTACCGCGCCGGAATTCATGGCCGAGCTGTTCAAGATGGAAGTGCCGGAAATCTATGACGGTATCATCGAAGTCAAGGCCGTGGCTCGTGACCCCGGTTCGCGTGCCAAGATCGCCGTGATCTCGTATGACGGCTCGATTGATCCCGTTGGCGCCTGCGTTGGTATGCGCGGCAGCCGCGTGCAGGCCGTTGTGAACGAACTACAGGGTGAGAAGATTGACATCATCCCTTGGAACGAAGACCAACCGACCTTCCTGGTCAACGCGCTGCAACCTGCCGAGGTTTCGAAGGTTGTTCTGGACGAAGAAGCAGGCAAAATCGAGGTTGTCGTTCCTGAAGAGCAGCTGTCTCTTGCAATCGGTCGTCGCGGTCAGAACGTGCGCCTGGCAAGCCAGCTGACCGGTCTGGATATCGACATCATGACCGAAGCTGAAGAATCGGCGCGTCGTCAGAAGGAATTCGAATCTCGCACCAAACTGTTCATGGACAGTCTGGACCTGGACGAGTTCTTTGCGCAACTGCTGGTGTCCGAAGGCTTCACCAACCTCGAAGAAGTTGCCTATGTCGAGATTGATGAACTTCTGGTCATTGACGGTGTCGACGAAGGCACCGCGCAGGAACTTCAAACCCGGGCGCGTGAATTCCTGGAAGCCCAGGCCAAAGCCGCCCTGGATGCAGCCCGCGCACTGGGTGCCGAGGACAGCCTCATTGAATTCGAAGGCCTGACACCCCAGATGGTAGAGGCGCTGGCCAAGGACGATGTGAAGACGCTGGAAGACTTCGCAACCTGTGCCGACTGGGAACTGGCCGGTGGCTGGACCACGGTCGACGGTGAACGCGTCAAGGATGATGGCGTGCTGGAGCCCTTTGGCGTCACACTCGAAGAAGCACAAGACATGGTCATGACTGCGCGTATCCTGTTGGGTTGGGTTGATCCGGCCGAGCTGGAGCAGGCGGAAGAAGACGAAGCAGACGAGGAGGTCGAGGCCTGATCTCAGGTCTCGGGTGGCGCGTATGAGTCGCGGTGGTGTCCATAAGGATAGGTCTGATGGACCTGAGCGTAAGTGTATCGCCTCGGGCGAGGTTCAGCCTAAATATGGCTTGATCCGCTTTGTGACGGGGCCGGATGGTCAGGTCTTTCCGGATGTCGCGGCGAAACTGCCGGGGCGAGGCGTTTATGTGGCGGCGGATCGTGCCGCGCTGGACAAGGCCATAGGCAAGAAACTGTTTGCACGGGGGTTCAAGGCACAGGTGACCGTGCCTCAGGATCTGGCGGCAGAGGTTGAAAAACAGATCGCGCGCCGCGTGATTGAGTTGCTCAGTCTGGCGCGCAAGTCCGGCGACGCGGTTGCCGGGTATGAAAAGGTCAAGTCGTGGTTGGACCGGGAAGAGGCTCAGGTCCTGATTCAGGCCACTGATGGATCGGGGCGCGGCAAGTCGAAGCTCAGTACGCCGCACTTCGGAAAATACATCGGTTGGCTGACGGCAGACGAATTAGGGCAGGCATTTGGGCGCCAAACGGTGATTCATGCGGCCTTGGCCTCTGGCGGACTCGCCAAACGTGTTGTAGAGGAAGCGCAGCGCCTGCGTGGCTTGCGCGAAACGGATGACGGCGGCAAGGGCCGCGCGGAAGGGTAAGAAGCTTTATGAGCGATAGTGACGGCAAAAAGACATTGGGTCTACGTGGCGGGGCACGCCCCGGAAATGTGAAACAGAGTTTCAGCCACGGACGCACCAAGAATGTCGTGGTGGAAACCAAACGCAAACGCGTGGTGGTCCCCAAGCCGGGCGCGGCAAAGCCGGGTGGCGGTGCCGCACCTTCGGGTGATCCGTCGCGTCGCCCCGCAGGTATTTCCGACGCGGAAATGGCGCGCCGTATGAAGGCTTTGCAGGCTGCAAAAGCCCGCGAGGTCGAAGAGGCCGCTGAACGCGAAGCCGCTGAAAAGGCGCGCGAAGAAGAGCGTGTGCGCCGCCGCGCGGAACAGGAAGCGAAAGAGCGCGAGCAGCGTGAAGCCGAAGAGCGCGCACGTCAGAAAGCCGAAGACGAAGAGCGCAAGCGCCTGGAGGCTGAAGAAGAAGCCAAGCGTGCTGCTGTTGCTGCTGCGGCGCCAGCTCCGGAAGAAGCCAAAGCTTCGCGCAACCCGGCCAGCAAACCTGCGCCTGCTGCCGCACCTCGCAAGCAGGATCGCGAACGCGAACAGCGCGGTCGTGGCAAGGGTCGCGAAGACAACCGTCGTTCCGGCAAGCTGACACTGGGTCAGGCCACCGGTGACGAAGGCAGCCGCCAACGGTCGATGGCAGCGATGAAGCGCAAGCAGGAACGCGCTCGTCAGAAAGCCATGGGCGGTTCGGTCGAGCGGGAAAAGGTGATCCGCGACGTACAACTGCCTGAGGCAATCATGGTCTCGGAACTGGCCAACCGTATGGCCGAGCGTGTGGCTGACGTGGTCAAATCGCTGATGCAGATGGGTATGATGGTCACGCAGAACCAGACCATCGATGCCGATACTGCCGAGCTTATCATTGAAGAATTCGGCCATAAGGTCACGCGCGTCTCTGATTCGGATGTCGAAGACGTCATCAAAGAGATCGAAGACAGCGAGGACGATCTGAAGCCCCGTCCACCCGTCATCACCATCATGGGTCACGTCGACCACGGGAAAACTTCGCTGCTGGATGCAATCCGTGATGCCCGAGTTGTGGCTGGTGAGGCCGGTGGCATCACCCAGCATATCGGCGCCTATCAGGTGAAAACGGATGGTGGCTCGACGCTGACCTTCCTGGATACACCCGGCCACGCGGCTTTCACCTCGATGCGCTCGCGTGGTGCCCAAGTGACGGATATCGTGGTTCTGGTTGTCGCTGCCGATGACGCGGTCATGCCGCAGACCATTGAGGCGATCAATCACGCGAAGGCAGCCAAGGTGCCGATGATCGTGGCGATCAACAAGATCGACAAGCATGATGCAAATCCGGACAAGGTGCGCACCGATCTGCTGCAACACGAAGTGATCGTCGAGAAAATGTCGGGTGAGGTTCAGGACGTAGAAGTGTCTGCCATCACCGGTCAGGGTCTGGACGAGCTGCTGGAAGCCATCGCATTGCAGGCCGAGATTCTGGAACTGAAAGCCAACCCTGATCGCGCTGCCCAAGGTGCCGTGATCGAGGCACAGCTGGACGTGGGCCGCGGTCCGGTCGCAACGGTTCTGGTTCAGAACGGTACATTGCGTCAGGGCGATATCTTTGTCGTGGGTGAGCAGTATGGTAAAGTCCGCGCGCTGATCAACGACAAGGGTGAGCGCGTCAAGGAGGCTGGCCCGTCGGTTCCCGTTGAGGTTCTTGGTCTGAATGGTACGCCTGAAGCAGGCGATGTTCTGAACGTGACCGAAACCGAAGCACAGGCCCGTGAGATCGCCGCCTACCGTGAACAGGCCGCTAAGGACAAACGCGCCGCCGCCGGTGCCGCAACGACCCTTGAGCAGTTGATGCAGAAGGCCAAGGAAGACGAAAACGTCACCGAGCTGCCTATTCTGATGAAAGCAGATGTTCAGGGTTCGGCGGAAGCCATCGTTCAGGCGATGGAGAAGATCGGCAACGAAGAAGTACGCGTGCGCGTTCTGCATTCGGGTGTTGGTGCCATTACTGAAACGGATGTCGGTCTGGCCGAAGCGTCTGGAGCTCCGATCTTTGGCTTCAACGTTCGGGCAAATGCCTCGGCACGGAATACCGCAAACCAGAAGGGCGTCGAGATTCGCTATTACTCGGTGATCTATGACCTCGTAGACGACGTGAAAGCAGCCGCATCCGGCCTGTTGAGCGCCGAAATTCGCGAGAAGTTCATTGGCTACGCCGAGATTCGCGAAGTCTTCAAGGTTACCGGCGTTGGCAAGGTTGCTGGCTGTCTGGTCACCGAAGGCGTGGCGCGTCGTTCCGCCGGTGTCCGCTTGCTGCGCGACAACGTGGTGATTCACGAAGGAACGCTAAAGACGCTGAAGCGTTTCAAGGATGAAGTGGCCGAGGTTCAGTCGGGTCAGGAATGTGGTATGGCATTCGAGAACTACGATGACATTCGCGCAGGCGACGTGATCGAAATCTTCGAGCGCGAAGAAGTCACCCGCACGCTGGACTAACCCGGCAAAAGATGAAAACGAAAAACAGCGGCCCCCTCAGGCCGCTGTTTTCTTTTGACGAAGCTCTTATTTTGTCCGACGCAGAAATGTAGCTGAATGCATGATTATATCGAAATGATGCATTCCTTGCGCGAGCGTAAAACTAACCGGGTGTCCGGCCTTTCGCAGCCTTTCGGCATAGTCGCGGCTTTGGCGAATGAACTCACCCGTATCCCGTTCGGCTACCGAAACGTGGTATCGAGGACCGGGCCGGGGCAGATTGCGGATAGGTGACAGATCGTTGACCTCGACCGGCGTCAATTGCAGCGGATCGTTCACCGACATCAGGCTGATCGGTTCCAGGTCGTATATACCGCTGATCAGAATCACATCCCGCACCCGAAGCCCCGCTTTGGCAAGTGCATCTGATGAGGTTGCCATTACCATCGCCGCCAGATGCGCGCCTGCACTGTGACCTGACAAGGTGATCCGCGACGGATCGAACCCCAGCTCCTCCGCCTGGGCCGCCAGCCACAGCAACGCGTCACGGCATTCGTCGATCATGTCACCAATCCGGGCATCGGGTGCCAGCGTATAGTTCACAGTCGCAAAAGCTTGCCCGTGTTCTACCAGACCCGGTGCCATCAGAGACGATTCATTCTGGCTGAGCGCCTGCCAGTACCCGCCGTGAATGAAAACGTGAAGAGGTGCCTTGTCATCGCGAGCGGGAAAGAAATCCAGAACTTGTAGGGGGCTATCACCATAAGCCAGATTTTCCCGTACCGGAAAGTCGGCCCGCGCCCGAGCGCTCAGTGCTTTATAACCGGCAAGATAAGGGCTCAGGTCGCCGCCGATCATTGTGCTGGGGGAATACTCCCGCTCCAGATCGGATTGCGAAAATCCTCGATACAGCATGTCTTAGGTCTGCCCGCTATACATCAATTCCGTACGCACGTCGTAAAGGTCGTGAAAGAACCGCAGCTCTAGCGCCTTTCGCAAAAAGGCCACGCCGCTTGAGCCACCAGTGCCGGGTTGCATCCCGATCACGCGCTCAACTGCGGTGGCATGATCAAAGCGCCAGCGTTGAAACAGGCTTTCCACATCCATCAGTTTTTCGGCCAAAGCATAAAGATCCCAGTATTTTTCAGTGTTGCGGAATACCTCGACCCAGATTTGTACCACGCGCGAATCGCCGCAATAGGGTTGGGCGTAATCGCGTTCGATCAGATCCTTGGGCACGTCGAACCCTTGACGGGCCAGCATGTGCAACACTTCGTCATAAAGCGACGGTTTGGTCAGAGCGGCATTCAGCATCTCCATCACCTCTGGGTCATGCGCATGGACCTTCAGTGTTGACGCATCCTTGTTGCCGAGAATGAACTCAATCTGCCGATACCCGTAGCTCTGAAACCCTGACGAGCTGCCCAGTGCCTGCCGAAACGTTAAATAGTCGGCAGGCGTCATGGTCAGAAGGGTTTCCCAGGCCGCAATCAGCTGCCGCTGAATGGCCTTGATGCGGTCGAGGTTTTTCATCGCTGGGCCAAATTCATCCTGTTGCAAAAAACGGCGCACCTCGACCAGTTGGTGATGCATCAGTTTCAGCCACAGTTCGCTAACCTGATGGATGATAATGAACAGCATCTCGTCCGGCTGCGCGGGGTCCTGAAAGGTCTTTTGCAGGTTCAGCAGTGTTTTGAGTTGCAGAAAATCTCCATAGCTTTTGCGATGTGTCTCGGCGAAATCAGTGACCAGAGTGTCTTCGACACCTCTTTGCAACAGACGATCGTCTTTGTTCTCGCCCATCTCATGCCTCCCTTGTGCGATCCTTGCACCTGTCTAGGCGTTGAGTTCGTAACTTTCCAGCGGGTTAGGTCCAGTCAAGGACAACCTTGCCAGAGAGGCCTGATTTCATCGCGGCGAAACCATCCGAGAAATCATCAACCGCAAAGCGATGCGTGATCACGCGGGACACATCCAAACCGTTTTGCAGCATGGCGATCATCTTGTACCAGGTCTCGAACATCTCGCGACCATAGACGCCCTTGATTGTGATCGCCTTGAAAACGATGCGCGACCAGTCGACCGGAGATTTCCCCGGCGGTATCCCCAGCAAGGCGATTTTCCCACCCATCACAAGCGCTTCGACCATCTGGTCCAGCGCGGCTTGTGAGCCGGACATTTCAAGCCCCACATCAAAGCCTTCTTTCATTCCAAGCTGTGCGATGATGTCGTGCAAATCTTGTTTGGAAACATCAACGGTCCGCACCGACGGCACCACATGTTCAGCCAGTTTCAATCGTTCAGCGTTAATGTCCGTAATCACAACATTGCGGGCACCTGCATGGCGGGCAACGGCGGCCGCCATGATGCCGATGGGTCCTGCGCCGGTGATCAGGACGTCCTCGCCCAGAAGGTCAAAGCTTAGCGCGGTGTGTACAGCATTGCCCAGCGGATCAAGGATTGCCCCGATCTCATCCGGGATATCGTCCGGCAGGGGAACAACGTTGAAAGCAGGCAGTTTCAGGTATTGCGCAAACGCACCCTGTTCGTTCACCCCGATCCCGCGCGTGCCGGGGTCGAGGTGAAACTTGCCGGCTCGGCTTTGACGGCTTTCAGTGCCGATCAGATGCCCTTCGCCGGAACAGCGCTGCCCAACATCCAGACCGGTGACGTTGCGCCCAATCTCGACGATTTCCCCGGCGAACTCATGACCAGTGATCATCGGAACCGGAACGGTGTGAGAGGCCCACTCATCCCAGTTCCAGATGTGAATGTCGGTACCGCAAATTCCGGTCTTGTTGATCTTGATCAGCACCTCATCAGGCCCAATTTCGGGAACCGGGGCCTGTACCATCCACAACCCTTCTTCGGGTTTCGACTTTTCCAGCGCTTTCATCGTGTTGGGTCGCATCAAATCACCCCCAGTTCCTTGCCGACCCTGCCAAAGGCCGCCAACGCGCGGTCCAGTTCGTCCCGCGTCAGGGCAGCGTTCATCTGCGTTCTGATCCGCGCCTGTCCGCGGGGAACAACAGGAAAGAAGAAGCCCGAGACATACACGCCCTCATCAAACAGCTTGGCGGCCATCTCTTGTGCCAGCGTTGCATCGCCCAGCATGACAGGGATAATCGGATGTTCACCGGGCAACAGATCAAAACCAAGCTTTTCCAGACCGGCACGCCAGTACTTTGCGTTTCCGAACAACTGCGCGCGTAGAATGTCGCCCTCTTCGACCAGGTGGATTGCCTCAAGCCCTGCGGCGACGATGGATGGCGGCAGCGAATTCGAGAACAGATAGGGCCGCGCCCGCTGCCGCAGCAGGTCGATCACTGGCTGCGGCCCGGCGATGTAGCCGCCGATTGCCCCCCCAAGTGCCTTGCCCAAAGTTCCTGTCAGAATGTCGACATCAACACCAAAGTGATCCGGTGTTCCGGCGCCGCGCGGCCCCATGAAGCCTGTTGCATGGCAATCATCGACCATGACGATGGCATCGTATTTATCAGCCAGTTCGCGAATTTTCGGCAAGTTGGCCAAATAGCCATCCATCGAGAACACGCCATCGGTTGCGATCATGATATGACGCGCGCCATCCTCGCGCGCCTGCTTCAGCCACGCTTCAAGGTCATTCATGTCATTGTTCAGATAGCGATAGCGCTTGGCCTTGCACAGCCGCACCCCGTCAATGATAGAGGCGTGGTTCAGACTGTCCGAAATGATGGCATCTTCAGGCCCCAGCAACGGTTCGAACAGCCCGCCATTGGCATCAAAACAGGCCGCGAACAGGATCGCATCGTCCTTGTTCAGGAACTTGGCCAACCGCTGTTCCAGTTCACGGTGAATATCCTGCGTCCCGCAAATGAACCGGACCGAGGCCATGCCGAAACCCTTCGGACCCATCGCATTGGTTGCGGCCTCGATCAGCGCGGGGTGATCCGCAAGACCCAGATAGTTGTTGGCGCACAGGTTGATCACCCGTTTTCCGCCCACCGTAATCTCACCGCCCTGAGGCGAGGTGATCATTCGTTCGCGCTTGTACAGCCCTTCGGATTCGATCTGCGCGAGTGTGTCCGTGATGTGGGACAGGAATGCATCTGCCATGGCGACCTCCGTTCAACTGAGTCGCACATCTAACATAGCGGATGAATTTCCCAAATAGGGGAATTTCAATATACAGGAAAAATTTCCGTGAAGGCGGAAAATTGCTGATGTCAGGCGTTCTTTACGATCAAAAACACCCGCGCAGGTTCTTTGGCCGAGATGGAATGCACGATATCCGCGGCATAGCGGGCGGTGTCCCCTTGGCTCAGTTCCGAAACGGCACTGCCCGATGTAACCTTGACGGTGCCTTCCAGCACTGTCAGCTGTTCGTGCGCGCCGCGCGCATGGGGCTGACTGTTCAAGGCCCCGCCTGTGTCGAACTCGATATCATAAACCTCATGACCTCCGGCCTCTTCCGGTGGGGACAGGATGCGAATGCGACAGTTCTGCCCCATATTGTCGATGCTGGGCACCTCGGACGCGCGCAGCACCTCGATTTGATCGCTGGCTTTTGAACCTTCCAGAAGACCGGCAAAATCCACCTGTAGCGCACGTGTCAGGTTCCAGAGGGTCGAGATCGTTGGGCTGCTTTCCCCGCGTTCGATCTGGCTAACCATGGATCTGGATACGCCACTGAGGTTTGCGACTGCTTCCAGCGACAGTCCTTTGGCCCGTCGTGCTTCTTTCAGGCGGGCGGGCAAAAGGTTCAGGATATCGTCTGTGTTCTCCGTCATGACGGAATCCATGCGTATTGGGACCTCGCTTGTCAATTCCATCCGTGACGGCACGTCCTATAGGACAGAATAATGCTGCGTGTGCATACTGACGACGATTCCAAGAGGAGAAAGACATGACAGACATCGTATTGCTGGATGGTGCGCGCACCGCGATTGGAACTTTCGGTGGCGCACTTGCGTCAACCGCGCCCATTGATCTGGCGACGGTGGTCACCGAAACCGCCTTGGAGCGGTCTGGGGTAGAAGGTGCTCAGATCGGGCATGTTGTATTTGGCCATGTCATCAACACCGAACCTCGGGACATGTACCTGTCGCGCGTGGCCGCGATGCAGGCCGGAATTCCGAACGGCACCCCTGCGATGAATGTAAATCGGCTGTGCGGTTCGGGGGCACAGGCGATCGTGTCAGCAGTGCAATCCTTGATGCTTGGCGATGCCGATTTCGCCGTGGCAGGTGGCGCAGAAAGCATGTCGCGCAGCCCTTACATTGTTCCACAGGCGCGCTGGGGCGCGAAAATGGGTGATGTCACATCGCTGGACATGATGCTGGGTGCATTGAACTGCCCCTTTGGCACAGGGCACATGGGCGTGACGGCCGAGAACGTTGCCGATGAACACCAGATCAGTCGTGAACAGATGGACGACTTCGCCCTGACTAGCCAGACCCGCGCGGCAGCTGCAATTGAAGCCGGATATTTCGAAAGCCAGATCGTGCCCGTTCAGGTGAAGGTCAAGCGTGACATTGTGGATTTCAAAGTTGATGAGCATCCAAAGGCGACGACAGCCGATGCGTTGGCCGGGTTGCGACCGGTGTTCAAAAAAGATGGGCGTGTGACGGCGGGCAATGCCTCGGGCATCAACGACGGCGCGGCGGCGATGGTTCTGGCAACGGCGGGCGCGGCGGAAAAGGCCGGATTGAAGCCAAAAGCGCGTGTGATCGGATATGCACATGCTGGCGTGCGCCCCGAAGTCATGGGTATTGGCCCGGTACCGGCCGTTCAGAACCTGTTCAAAAAGACGGGTTTGTCGGCGGAAGATTTCGAAGTGATCGAAAGCAACGAAGCATTTGCCGCGCAGGCGCTGGCCGTCAACCAGGAGCTTGGGTTGGATGCAGCGAAAGTGAACCCGAATGGAGGCGCGATAGCGCTGGGGCACCCTGTAGGCGCGACGGGCGCCATCATTACCATGAAGACGCTTTACGAGTTGGAGCGCACAGGCGGATCAAAAGGGTTGATCACCATGTGTATCGGTGGCGGTCAGGGGATCGCCATTGCCATCGAGCGGCTCTGATCCGGGTCTGGGCAAAGGGGGGCTGTCTGCCCCCCATCGCGCAAGGCGCGATTCCCCCCGAGGTTATTTTCAGCCAGATGAAGCTGCGGATCACAATCAACCGAGTGTGGCGATCAACAAAACAGCAGCTGCGCCGACAAAAGCGCCGATAGCGGCGGGCAATACTTTTTGCATCAGTCCGGGATTATCCGGCTCATCTTTGTGTGTCTGCGCAATCAATGCATCTTCGACCAGCGTCGGCAGTCGTGGGCCAAAGCGCGCCAGAACCAAAGCTGTTTTGGCAAAGTCACGAAGCGCGGCGCGCGGGCCGATGGATTGTTTGATGTAATCTTCGACCACGGGGCGGGCAACTTCCCAGATATTGATGTGGTCATCCAGAGACCGGGCTACGCCTTCAACCACGACCATCGTGCGCTGAAGAAGGATCAGCTCGGTTCGGGTTTCCATGCCAAAACGCTCTGTCACTTCGAACAGATAGCTTAGCAAACGGCCCATCGAAATATGCGAGGCATCCATGCCGAAGATCGGTTCGCCAACCGCACGCAGGGCGCGGGCGAATTCGTCGACGTCCTGATGTGCGGGAACGTAACCGGCTTCGAAATGCACTTCGGCCACGCGCTTATAGTCGCGGCGGATGAAGCCGAACAGTATCTCGGCATAGACCCGGCGCGTGTATTCGTCGATATGGCCCATGATACCGTAATCATAAGCGATGATATCACCGTTGGCGGCGACCTTGAGGTTGCCCTGATGCATATCGGCGTGGAAATAGCCGTCGCGCAGGGCGTGAAGAAGGAACAGGCGCAGCACACGTTCCGCCAGATCACGGCGGTTGTGGCCGGCGGCATCGAGCGCGTCGTTTTCACCCAATGGAATACCGTCGGCCCAGCTGAGTGTCATCACGCGTCGTGCCGACAGTGACCACAATACGGGCGGCAGCCAGAACCCTGTGTCGTCTTTTGTGTTGGCCGCGTATTCCGAGGCAGCAGCGCTTTCCAGACGCAGATCCAGTTCACCCCGTACAACGCCATCGAAATGTTCAATGACCTCCATCGGGCGCAATCGGCGGGCTCCGGGCGCAAACAAATCGACGATGCGGGCGGCGAAGTAGAACGCATCTACATCCTTGCGAAAGGCGCGTTCGATATTGGGACGCAGGACTTTGACGGCCACGTCTTCTCCGGTGCTCGCAAGCTTGGCCTTGTGGACCTGTGCGATCGAGGCGGCAGCTATGGGTTCACTGAATTCGCTGAATATCTCGGCAACAGGTTGCCCCAGTTCCCTTTCTACTTCGGCCAAAGCCTCGGCTTTTGAGAACGGTGGCAGTTTGTCTTGCAAAACACGAAGCTGCACAGCCAGTTCATCGCCTACAACATCCGGGCGTGTCGAAAGCACCTGACCAAACTTGATGTAGGCCGGGCCCAGGGCGGTGAGCGCACGTGTTGCAGGCGGCATCTTTGGGTCGCCCTTGTAACCCAGCCACCAAAACGGTTTGCCTAGAGCGTGGGCAAGAAATCGGATAACCCGTGGTGCCTCGAACGCGTCGAGGACCACATTCATGGCGCCGGTGCGCTCAAGCGTGGCGCCCGTTCGGATCAGGCGGATGATGTTGTGGGGACCGCGCATGCGTCAGATCTTCCAGCCGGAATGCAGCGCGGCGATACCCATGCTGAGATTGCGGAATTTCGCGTTTTCGAAGCCAGCGGTTCGGACCATGTTCAGGAAGGTTTCCTGATCGGGGAACTTGCGGATCGACTCCACCAGATACTGATAGCTGTCGTAATCATTCGCGATCAGCTTTCCCATGCGTGGAATGACATTGAAGCTGTAGAGGTCATAGAGCTTTTGCAGCCCGTCATTGGGAAGCTGACTGAACTCCAGCACCATCAGGCGGCCACCAGGTTTCAGAACGCGAAAGGCTTCGTTCAGGGCCTCTTGCGGGCGGGTCACGTTCCGGATGCCGAACGAGATCGTGTAGACATCAAAGGTGTTGTCTTCGAACGGCAGGGCCATAGCGTCGCCCACCACCCAGTTCAGGCTGTCGGCCATCTGGTCGGCTTCGGCGCGTTGCCGTCCTTCGACCAGCATGGGTTCTGTCAGATCAAGAACCGTGGCATGGCCATAGCCTGCGCGTTTCAGAAAGCGAAAGGAAATGTCACCGGTTCCGCCTGCGACATCCAGCAAACGCTGATCGGGGCGTGGCGCCAACCAGTCCATCATCGCATCTTTCCAGACCCGGTGGATACCCATCGACATGACATCGTTCATCACGTCATATTTCGAGGCGACCGAGTTGAACACGCCCTGCACGCGCCCGGCCTTGTCAGCCTCGCGTACGGTTTCGAACCCGAAATGAGTGGTGTTGTCGCTGTTGTCGGACATAAGCCTTGCCGTTTGTCGAATTTCGCTTCTGTTATAGGGCTCTGGGAGCGGGGCACAATGCGGCCCTTTGGAATAGGAGCCCTGTAATGCCAGAATTGCCCGAGGTCGAGACTGTAAGACGCGGCCTGAGCCTTGCGATGGAGGGGGTCGAGATTGAAAGGGCGGATGTGAATCGCCCGGATCTGCGCTGGCCATTTCCCGAACGCATGGCAGAACGGCTGACCGGGCAGCGGGTGGATCGGTTGCGGCGGCGGTCAAAATACATCCTGGCCGACCTCAGCAGTGGCGAGACCTTGTTGATCCATCTGGGGATGTCGGGGCGAATGACGGTGTCAAGCGATCCACTAGGTCATTTCCTGCGCGAACATCCGGCCGCTGAGAAACATGACCATGTTGTTTTTCACATGGCCAACGGGGCGCGTATCACCTTTAACGATCCACGCCGGTTCGGGGCGATGGACCTTCTGCCCACAGCCACGGCCGAGGATCACAAGCTTCTGGCGGTTCTGGGACCGGAGCCCTTGGGCAATGATTTCCATGAGCAACACCTGATTGAAGCGTTCAAAGGCAGGAATACCCCTGTCAAATCAGCCCTTCTGGATCAGGGAATCGTTGCTGGGTTGGGCAATATCTATGTTTGCGAAGCGCTTTATCGCGGCAAGGTGTCGCCACGTCGTAAAGCAGGGCAAATATCTGCGGCACGTGTATCGTCGCTGGTTCCGATCATTCGGAAGGTGTTGCAGGACGCGATCGAAGCAGGCGGATCATCCCTGCGGAATTTCCGGCAAGCCGATGGAGAACTTGGATATTTTCAGCATAGCTTTGATGTCTACGGCCGCGAAGGAAAGCCCTGCCGGACCGAGGGTTGCAATGGTCTGATCCAGAGAATCACCCAGTCCGGTCGCTCATCCTTCTATTGTGCGCAATGCCAAAGATAGCTTGATCCAGAGAATTCGCGTGGTAAGGACTCGTAACTGAACGGAACAACCGGAAGCTTTTTTCTCATGGCTTTTGAGACGATCATCGTCGAAATCGAAGACCACGTCGCCCTAATCAAACTCGACAGACCGGATGCGTTGAATGCGCTGAACTCCCAGTTGCTGGGTGAGTTGTGTACTGCGCTGGAAGAGGCGGACAGCAACGACAAGGTGCGTTGCATCGTCATCACCGGATCGGACAAGGCCTTTGCTGCTGGCGCGGACATCCGGGAAATGTCCGAGATGAGCTTTGTAGATGTCTACACCACCAACCTTTTTGCTGATGCAAACGATCGGGTTTCGGCGATTCGCAAACCGATCATCGCTGCTGTTGCGGGCTATGCTCTGGGTGGGGGATGCGAGTTGGCAATGCTCTGCGATTTCATCATTGCTGCGGACACTGCCAAATTCGGTCAGCCTGAAATCAACCTTGGCGTAATAGCAGGGTTGGGCGGCACCCAGCGTTTGACGCGCTTTGTCGGCAAGTCCAAGGCGATGGACATGAACCTGACCGGTCGGTTCATGGACGCGGACGAAGCCGAGCGCGCTGGTTTGGTCAGCCGGGTCGTACCAGCCAAGAAACTGATCGACGAAGCCGTCGGTGCGGCGCAAAAAATAGCAGAGAAATCGGCGCTGACGGCAGCTGCGGCAAAAGAAGCGGTCAATCGCAGTTACGAGCTTCCGCTGAGTGAAGGCATGCTGTTTGAGCGCCGCGTCTTCCATTCCATGTTTGCCACCGAAGACCAGAAAGAGGGCATGGCGGCGTTTCTTGAAAAGCGGGCTGCACAGTTTCGCGACAAGTAAATCGCAAGAGATTAATGAAAGGCGGGCGTTGCCCGCCTTTTCTTTGCCGGGTCTGTGAGTTCCAAGAATCGGCTTGGCAATCCTTGAAATGTTAGGTATTGAGCGCCGCAATACATGCGCGTGCGGCCCGCTTGGCCCGACTCACACTCGTGATTTCTGATCCGGTGCGGATATGTCCGTGGCGCGCAACCCTTGATAACCGTACCGAACGAAGGTCAGAGATACATGGCAAATTCGCCCCAGGCAAAGAAACGCGCCCGTCAGAACGAAAAGCGTTTCGCTGTTAACAAAGCGCGTCGTTCGCGCATCCGCACCTATCTGCGTAAAGTCGAAGAAGCGATTGCATCCGGTGACAAAGATGCGGCAACCGCAGCACTGCGCGCCGCCCAGCCTGAGCTGATGCGCGGCGTTACCAAAGGCGTGTTCCACAAGAACACTGCCGCGCGTAAAATGTCGCGCCTGTCGGCCCGGGTCAAAGCTCTGGGCTAAAGCTCGCGGGTTACCTTAGGTCAAGTCAGCAAGGCTGAACTAATGTCAAAGGCGCTGCGCATTGCGGCGCCTTTTTTCGTGTTGCCGGAATACCGCGCCTTCACGAAACCGAGAGATTCTTTCGACCAAAGACCCGAGTCAATATCAGAGTTTCGTTGCCGCGCCCCATTTCAAGTTGCTACCACTGATGTCAGCGATTCACTCGCTTGGGGGGACAGGCTGTTTACTCGATCGGACTGACGGGCATCAGATCGATCAGGAGACATTCGTCGACGACTGGCGCAAGCTGGGCTGCCGATTTGCCGCGAAGTCCGGGTTATCCGGGATTCTCGGCCCTGTCTGAAAATTGAGATTGTGACGTGCAGCCCGAGTTTCGGGACGCTCATTTATTGTTGAGCGTCGAAAATCCGGGTGCACCGAACTTTCAGGGGCAATCCCGCCAAACCGTTAGGTTTGGCGATAGGTTTCCTTTGGGCGTGTGAATACAAGACCGGGCAACCGGCTTCGTATGATAAGGCCGACAGGCCAATAAGAATGGGATGCGTGAGGCGCTGAATGACACAAGAGAAATGGGGACTACTGCGTAACAAATTGCTGAAGGCCGTCGGTCGGAATAATTTCACCACTTGGATCGAGCCTCTGGAATTTAAAGAGCTGCAGGATGGTGTGGCGGTTTTTTCCGTGCCAACGAACTTTATGGGGAATTACGTCAGCCAGAATTTTGCGGACCTTATCTTGTACGAGCTGAATACGGCTGGGGAAACCGTTCAGCGTCTGGATTTCCGTGTTGCCGCCAACTCGCCCGCACGCCCCAAGCCCGCAGCCAAGGTGGTCGCCGAAACTCGGCCAGAGCCGGTACCCACAGTCGCTACGGATAGTGCGCAGAACGCTTTGGAGTCGTTGCAGGCCGCGCCGCTGGATTCGCGGTTCACCTTTGACAGTTTCGTGGTGGGCAAACCCAACGAGCTGGCCCATGCTGCCGCGCGCCGTGTGTCCGAAGGCGGCCCGGTAACATTCAACCCGCTCGTTCTGTATGGTGGAGTGGGTCTGGGTAAGACCCACCTGATGCACGCAATTGCCTGGGAGCTGAAAACCAAGCATCCGGAACTGAATGTCCTGTACCTGTCAGCCGAACAGTTCATGTATCGCTTCGTGCAGGCCCTGCGGGAACGCCGGATGATGGATTTCAAACATTTGTTCCGTTCGGTCGATGTGTTGATGGTCGATGACGTGCAGTTCATTGCCGGAAAGGATTCTACTCAGGAAGAGTTTTTCCATACGTTCAATGCGCTGGTGGATCAGAACAAGCAGATCATCATCTCGGCTGACCGCGCCCCGGGCGAAATCAAGGATCTGGAAGATCGTGTAAAGTCCCGCCTTCAATGTGGTTTGGTCGTTGACCTGCATCCGACCGACTATGAATTGCGTCTGGGCATTCTTCAAAACAAGGTCCAGCAATATAGCAGTTCCTATCCCGACCTGACGATTGCAGATGGCGTCCTTGAATTTTTGGCTCATCGTATCTCGACCAATGTCCGCGTGCTGGAAGGTGCTCTGACACGTCTGTTTGCCTTTGCCTCGTTGGTTGGACGCGAGATCGACATGGAGCTGACGCAGGATTGTCTGGCAGATGTCCTGCGCGCATCCGAGCGTAAGATCACAGTTGAAGAGATTCAGCGGAAAGTATCCGAATACTACAACATCCGCATGTCTGATATCATCGGTCCCAAGCGCCTGCGATCCTACGCGCGCCCCCGTCAGGTGGCGATGTATCTGTGCAAGCAGCTGACCAGCCGGTCGCTGCCAGAGATCGGTCGTCGGTTCGGCGGGCGCGACCACACCACGGTCATGCATGGCGTCAAGCGCATTGAAGAGCTGAAGCTGACCGACGGTCAGATCGCTGAAGACGTGGAAATGTTGCGCCGGTCTCTCGAAGCCTGAACCGGGTCAGTAGTGCTTAGAAACGCTCCGGGCTTCTGCGCCGGGGCGTTTTTTGTGCGTAATAATCCACGGTTGCACCAGAACTGAGGCCTGTGGGGCACGCCGCACTTGACGGTTGGTGCATTCCAACCCAGAAATCCGTAAAAAATCCTTGTGCCTCGGGGTGGAACCGCTAACGTGCCAGTCCCGCCCAAGTCGGTACGCAAGTCAGAGGAATTGAGGGTATGAAGATCAGCATTGAACGCGGCACCCTACTAAAGGCCGTTTCGCAGGCCCAGTCTGTTGTAGAACGTCGCAATACCATTCCCATACTTGCCAATGTCCTGATCGAGGCCGAAGGCGATCAGGTCCAGTTCCGTGCCACCGATCTGGATATCGAAGTGGTCGATAAGGCACCCGCACAGGTCGAAAAGGCAGGCGCGACAACCGTTGCGGCAACAACCCTGCATGAGATTGTGCGCAAACTGCCCGACGGTGCGCTGGTGACACTGACCGCTGACAGCGCTGCCGGACGGCTGACAGTTGAAGCGGGTCGGTCGAATTTTTCGCTGGCGACGCTGCCAAAAGAAGATTTCCCGGTGATGGCATCGTCTGAGTATCAATCGAATTTCACTGCTTCGGCGGCATTGCTGCGCCGGTTGTTCGACAAGTCGAAATTCGCCATCTCGACGGAAGAGACCCGGTACTATCTGAACGGTGTCTACATGCATGTGGCAGATGGGTCCGAAGGTGGAAAAATGTTGCGTTGTGTGGCCACCGATGGCCACCGGCTTGCGAGGATTGACGCAGATTTACCGGATGGTGCGGCGGATATGCCGGGCGTGATCGTACCCCGCAAAACAGTCGGCGAGTTGCGCAAGTTGCTGGATGACGACGAGATGGATATCGCCGTTTCGGTCAGTGAAACCAAGGTGCGCTTTGCTACGCCGGATATCACGCTGACGTCGAAGGTTATTGACGGCACTTTCCCCGACTACACACGTGTTATCCCACAAGGAAACACTCGCAAGCTTGAAGTGGATGCCGCTGAGTTCGCGCAGGCCGTGGATCGCGTTGCGACTGTTTCGTCGGAACGGTCGCGGGCAGTGAAATTGCAATTGGAAGGTGACAAGCTGATCCTGTCGGTAAACGCTCCCGACAGCGGTGCCGCCGAGGAAGAACTGGCCGTCGCTTACGGGGATGAGCGGTTGGAGATCGGGTTCAACGCCAAATACCTGTTGGAGATTGCGTCTCAGGTGGATCGTGAGAATGCAGTTTTCCTGTTCAACTCGGCTGGTGACCCGACATTGATGCGCGAAGGCAACGACCTGAGCGCCGTATACGTCGTCATGCCGATGCGCGTCTGATCGCGCGGACGCGCGATGCCTCCGGCGGGAGTATTTTTGAAAAGATGAAGGGAGGGGTCATGGGATTGGCCCTGACCGAGCTTACGGTCTCGCATTTTCGATCTCATAAGCTGGCGCGGTTGTCTCTGGACGGGCGACCCGTTGCCATTCACGGGCCTAACGGTGCGGGGAAGACCAACATTCTTGAAGCGGTGTCGTTGTTTTCACCCGGTCGCGGGATGCGGCGGGCGAGTGCAGCCGAGATGACCCGGCGGCCCGAAGCGTTGGGTTGGAAACTGTCCGGGTTGCTGGACGCTCAGGGGCAGCGTTTTGAAATCGAAACCTGGTCCGAGGGCGGCGCAGCGCGACAGGTGCGAATTGATGGCAAGTCGGCGACCCAGATCGAACTGGGAAAACTTGCGCGGGTTGTCTGGCTGACCCCGTCCATGGACCGTCTGTGGATTGAAGGGGCTGAAGGGCGCCGTCGGTTTCTGGACCGTATTGCGCTGAGTTTTGACCCAGCCCACGCTGAAACATCGCTGATCTATGAAAAAGCGATGCGCGAGCGTAACCGTCTGCTGAAAGAGCAGGTCAGGGACGCGCATTGGTATGCCGCGCTTGAAGGGCAGTTGGCCGAGACGGGGCACCGCATCCATACCGCGCGGTTGAGGTCGCTGGATCTTCTGCGGGCGGCGCAGGACCGGGCGGAAACCGTGTTCCCTTCGGCTGAACTTGAATTGGTGCAAACCGAAGGCGCAATTCCCGAGACGGTGGAAGATTTGCGAGACGCGTTGAGCGAGAGCCGGTTCAGGGATCTGGCAGCGGGCCGGACCCTGGTGGGGCCGCATCGGTCCGACCTGTACGGTGTGTTCGCGGCCAAGGGCGTGCCGGCAAGAGAGTGTTCCACTGGTGAGCAGAAAGCGCTTTTGGTGTCGCTGATCCTGTCCAATGCGCGGGCGCTGGCGGAGATCTTGGGCGCACCTCCGATCGTTCTGCTGGATGAAGTGGCCGCGCATCTGGATGCTGGGCGGTGCGCAGCGCTTTATGACGAGGTTTGCGCGCTGGGCGCTCAGGCCTGGATGACGGGCACCGGACCTGAACTGTTTGCGGAATTGGGCGACCGGGCCCAGACGCTGATCGTGACCGAAAGCGATGAGGGTTCGGTCGTGGCGGCTTAGGCCGGTTCGCTGACTTTACGTTCCCACAGAAAGCCGCGCATAACTTCGTCCACTGGGGTTTTGGCCATGTGGTTGACGTAGTTCGACATGGTTTTCTGGGCCAGACCCAGCACGACATCCAGAACCGCGCGATGGGAATAGCCCGCATCAAAGAACGCCTGAAGCTGATCTTCGGTCGGGTTGCCTCGGGTTTCCATCACTTGCAGGGTGAAGGTGCGAAGTGCTTCGAGTTTGGCTGAAGGCAGCGGAGTTTCGTTACGCAGCGCGTCCGAGATTTCGTCCGATATCTTCATCATCTTGGCGATACCGGTGTGGGCGGGCACGCAGTAGTGGCACTCGTTTTCCACATTGATGGTCTGCCAGACGACGGTTTTCTCATCATTGTCGAAATCAGTTTGCAGGAACAGGCCGTGCAGAACCTGATAGCCTTCGAGATGCTGAGGGCTTTCGGCCATGACCTTATGAAGGCCGGGCAAGCGACCAAAAGCGGCCTGAGACTTTTGCAGCAGCGGTTTGGACGCTTCAGGCGCGGTTTCGAGGTCGTGAGACGGGAAATTGGCCATGTTGGAACTCCTGTTTTTGGCGCGATGGGTCGTATTTAGGGTTTCTTGAGTGATCGCTCAAGTATATATTTGAGTGAACGTTCAAGAATTGGTGATGTTGATGCCCCGCAAACCTACATATGATCGTGACGCGTTGATCGCGAAGGCGAAGGATATCTTCTGGCGTCAGGGCTGGGCTGGTACATCGCTGAAGGACCTTGAGCGGGAGCTGAAGCTGAAGCCCGGCAGTTTTTATGCGGCATTCGGGTCGAAAGATGCGCTCTATGCGCTGACAATGGAGAGTTATACGCAAGAAGGTGTGGCGCGCCTAAAGGCCCTGGCGGAAAAACTGGGCCCGAAGGAAGCGCTGAAAGCGCAGCCCCGATTGGTGATCGAAGCGCCCAAGACCCCGGCAAAGGCCTGCATGTTGGCAAAGACATATGCCGAGTTGAAGGCGAAGGATCATGACCTTGCGGATCAGGCGGCCCATCACATGGCGGAAATGAAAGAATGTTTCGCGGATCTGTTTCGCAAGGCTCAGGATGCCGGTGAAATCGGGGCGGGACATGATCCGGATCGATTGGCGGCACGGTATCAGTCGGACATTCTCGGGCTGCGATTGTCGGCCGAGCGCGAGGATGTCGATGCGTTGGAAATTGCCGCGGATATCGCTTCTGATATCGATCGTTTGTGATCCCCTTTTCGGGTGGCGAAAAACGATCCGGAACAACACAAAATATTGGGGGATGGCGTGACAATCCCTACCAGAAAACGTATAAGTTACCAAAATAATATAGGTACTGACTGAATGTCCGAAGACGCACAGGCCCCTCAAGAATACGGCGCAGATTCTATTAAGGTTCTCAAAGGCTTGGAGGCAGTTCGCAAACGCCCCGGCATGTATATCGGGGACACGGATGATGGCTCGGGTCTGCACCATATGGTGTATGAGGTTGTCGACAACGGGATTGACGAGGCTTTGGCGGGTCATGCCGACCATGTGACGGTGAAAATTCACGCCGATTCCAGTGTTTCTGTCAGCGACAATGGGCGTGGTATTCCGGTGGACATCCACCCGGAAGAAGGCGTGTCGGCGGCCGAGGTGATCATGACCCAGCTGCACGCCGGTGGGAAATTCGACAGCAACTCGTACAAGGTGTCGGGTGGTCTGCATGGTGTGGGTGTTTCCGTGGTGAATGCGCTTTCGGATTGGCTGGAGCTGCGTGTCTGGCGCAATGGCAAAGAGCATGTCGCGCGTTTTGAAGGTGGTGAAACCGCTGAGCACCTGAAGGTTGTCGGTGAATGCGGGGGCCGGACAGGAACAGAAGTGCGGTTTCTGGCTTCGACCGATACATTCTCGAACCTTGAATACTCATTCGAGACATTGGAAAAACGCCTGCGCGAACTGGCATTTCTGAATTCGGGCGTACGGATTATCCTGATCGACGAGCGCCCGGCGGAACGGCTGGAAACCGAGCTGTTCTATGAAGGTGGGGTCAAGGAGTTCGTTAAGTACCTCGACCGGTCCAAAACCCCTGCCATGTCCGAGCCGATCTATATCAAGGGCGAACGCGACGATATCGGTGTGGAGATCGCAATGTGGTGGAATGACAGCTATCACGAGTCTGTCCTGCCCTTTACCAACAATATCCCTCAGCGCGATGGCGGCACCCATGTAGCAGGTTTCCGTGGTGCCCTAACCCGGACGATCAACAACTACGCGCAGTCCAGCGGGATTGCGAAAAAGGAAAAGGTTAGCTTTACCGGTGATGACGCGCGCGAAGGTCTGACCTGTGTGCTGTCGGTCAAAGTGCCTGATCCGAAGTTCTCGTCGCAGACCAAAGACAAGCTGGTCAGTTCCGAGGTTCGCCCGGCGGTCGAAGGTCTGATGAACGAAAAACTTGCCGAGTGGTTTGAAGAAAACCCGACCGAGGCCAAAGCGATCGTCGGCAAGATCATCGAGGCCGCACTGGCGCGCGAAGCCGCTCGAAAGGCGCGTGAACTGACCCGCCGCAAAACGGCGATGGATGTGAACTATCTGGCGGGCAAGTTGAAGGATTGTTCCGAGAAAGACCCGTCCAAAACCGAAGTCTTCCTTGTCGAGGGGGATTCGGCGGGTGGATCTGCGCAAACGGGCCGGGACCGTCTGACACAAGCGGTTCTGCCTCTGCGCGGTAAGATCCTGAACGTGGAACGCGCGCGGTTTGACCGGATGTTGTCTTCGCAAGAGATTGGTAATCTTGTCATGGCGCTGGGTACCGGTATTGGCCGTGATGAGTTCAACATTGAAAAGCTGCGTTACCACAAAATCGTCATCATGACCGATGCGGATGTGGACGGCGCGCATATCCGAACCCTGCTGCTGACGTTCTTCTACCGGCAAATGCCCGAGTTGATCGAAGGTGGATATCTCTATATCGCGCAGCCGCCGCTCTATAAGGTTTCGCGCGGTAAATCAGAGGTTTATCTGAAGGATCAGGCGGCTCTGGACGATTATCTCGTCAACCAGGGGGTCGAGGGCGCCGTACTGAAACTGGGATCGGGCGAAGAGATCATTGGTCAGGACCTGGCCCGGGTGGTGGACGAAGCGCGCCAGTTGAAACGCGTTCTGGACGCCTTTCCGACGCACTACCCACGCCACATTCTGGAACAGGCCGCTGTTGCCGGTGCCTTTGTGCCGGGTGCGGTGGATGCCGATCTGCAAGGGGTGGCTGACAAGGTTGCCGCCCGTCTGGACCTGATCGCGTTGGAGTATGAGCGTGGCTGGCAGGGCCGGATCACGCAGGATCACGGAATTCGGCTGGCCCGCATTCTGCGTGGTGTCGAAGAGGTTCGCACCTTGGACGGCCCGATGTTGCGGTCGGGGGAGGCCCGCAAAACAGGCAGCTTCACGCAAAGCCTGCAAGAGGTCTACAACACCTCGGCCACGTTGATCCGCCGTGATCGTAGCCAATTGATCCACGGTCCGCTGGACCTGTTGCGCGCCATTCTGGAAGAAGGGGAAAAGGGCCTGTCCCTACAGCGCTACAAAGGTCTGGGAGAGATGAACCCCGACCAGCTTTGGGAAACAACTTTGGACCCGGATGCACGCACGCTGCTGCAAGTGCGCGTTGACGATATGGTGGAAGCTGACGATCTGTTCACCAAGCTAATGGGTGATGTTGTCGAACCTCGTCGGGAATTTATCCAGAAGAACGCCTTGAGCGTCGAAAATCTGGATTTCTGACGGTTTGTAGGGACGCGCACAAACCTTCACGCACCCCATAAGTTTGCACTGTTTCACGATAATAGTGCAGAGGAGAGCAAGTAAATCGCCTTATGCGGGTGTCGAAGGATAAGTTTCAGTTGCTCAAGGATTGAACACCTGATCGCGATACCAGATCAGGTTCTCCTTGTGCCCAGCAGTTTGACCAGAGATCTGCTTGGAATGTCCAGAAAACGAGCTCATTGCCGGTGCGGACAATTTACTCGAAAACCTAGGTGTCCCGTCGTCCTTGAAAGTCACCAGACCCTTGTCAAATGCTGTATCCCATGATGCTGACAGCAAATAGCTTTATTCGGATACCCTAAGGTCTGTAGCTCGTTCAGCTCTCTTTTCGGGCAGTGTTGCAAAGCGAATACCCTTTAAGAAGGTACGATTTCTGGCTCGATTCTCGGTTCTGAATACCTTGCCAAGTTTACCGGCTGATCAGTCGAAAACAGCCCATCTGAGTGAACCTCTCCCCAAATGGGTTGATCCACACCATAAACAGGCCAAATCGCGCGGTTCGTGAAGCCGACCTTCCGGCCAACTCTCTTTTTGCCCTGAAGTTCTCGGACGCGACTTGCAATCGAATAAGCGTCATCCAGCGTTAGCTGCCCTGCCTCTGAAGACAGTGGAGATATCTGCTGGGCAGAGGCAATGGCATCAGAGATTGTCTGAGCGTTAGATTCAATATCTCTTGTCATATTCGCATTATATGCGCCAACGGCTGGATCGCGATGCAATCAAGGTATTGAAGAACTAGGTTCCTCAAGTCACAGGTATGAAGAACGATGCTAACTGTTGGTCCATTCCCTAGGAGACCTGACATGACCAAACTTCGCCTTTTTGGTATCGTCATCCTTTTCCTTGCAGCACTAAGTGGGCTTTCAGAGCACCTGTTTTTTGGCGGTGTCGACCCAAACGGCGTTCTGCAAGAAAGCTTCTTTTTGCCGCTGACTTTCATTCTCGCAGCAATTGGCGTCGTTGTGCTCGTAGTTTCTTTGTTCCAATCGCGGCGTGACTGAGACGAGTCCGTCAGTTAGAACGCTGTTCCAAAACGCAAATCGGGTAATCTCCAGGATGGCGACCTCCGCCCAAGTCTAGGCAGGCCTCCTCATATTGGTAACGTTCGACCGCACGTCCCGCTAGGAACATGTATAACCCGACCGTCAATACGGTGAGCGCCAACAGTATCTTCGTACTCCGTGTCATTGCTCAGTTTATTGTTTCATTCTCTTGGTGTCAGTCAACCAGCTTTCAGATCTTGTCGAAAATTGGCAAACTCTGAAACTCAAACTTCAAATTGGTTTCGTCGAGTTTCTGAATAAGGGACGCGCTCTCGATCAGATCAATCTCGGTCCAGAAGTTTTGGCCTACTAGCTTGAAAAGGTGCGTATCGGCGGAGCGGTGAGCATCTGCATTGATCTTAGCTATCGACTCCTAAATCCAATGATCCATGCCTATACTCAATGGCGCTGTTCAGCGCCCATCAAGCTCGGGAAAATCGTTTCAAGGCTTGACCTTTTGCGATTGCTTTTACGCAAGGGTGGGTGTGGTCGGAATGTAAAACCCGGCTTGTCTTGCCTCGCAGTAAATGCACGAGCAGGTCTGTATTGCGCAGACCTTCCCGTGTTGTGAGTTTGCTCATATGCCACAACAAAAAATCCAAAAAGATAAACTTTGTTTTTCAAGTCCTAAGTTGAGGTAGCTTCGCTTGTACCGCGAGAGGAGAAAGTTGGTGACAAACAATAGGCCGTTCCCACTAAGTCGAATTGCTCAGCGCATCACTTTGGCGAGTTTCACATTCGTAGCTTTCGCTTTTGTGATGTCGCCAACCAGTGCACAGGCTCGAAGCTCACAAGCCTGCGTAGAATTGGGTTCGCCCCGGATAGAATATTCATCAGGTTCTGAAACCACTCTAGCAAATCAAACTATCTCTACGACTGAGCGAACATGTCTCCCGATCCCGAATGGTCCAATAACGCATCTTCTGATTGGAAACTCTTCCATAACGCCTTCTGGGGAAATTGAGCTGTATGTCCCGGGCCAAAATACCGTTCCAAGCAATGCTTCAGTTTTGACTCTTCTGAACGTCGATGTCGCGGCGGGGACCGGCGACTTTGTTTCACGGGAGGCCCTGACGACGCAAATCAACGGCAAGCTACGGGTGAATATTATTGGCACTTCGATTGGTTCGGGAAGGTCGATGACATTCGCACCCGCCAATGGTGGAGACGTTGACCCTACCGAGGTGTATTTCCAATCAGACACGCCGTTAACTTACGATAACTTGACAGTAACAAACGCGACGGAAATCGCGTTTGGTGTGATCAACATTCAGACAAGAATAGCTCAAGCGTCTGATTTTACACTGACCAACAGTTCAATGACGGCCACCAGCAATATGGTGATCGGTGCTGGTTCAACACTTCGGCTTGACGCGTCCAGCAGCTTAACCACGGTCGATTTTGATAACTTTGGTACTCTGGCCGGCAACGGCACCGTGAACGCATTCAATTTCAACGTGAGAAATGGCGCTGTTCTTTCACCAGGCTCCTCGATTGGAACGTTGAATTTTACTAGTGCAATTTCCTTCGATGCGGGGTCGACGATTTTGTCGGAAGTCGACCCCGCAGCGGCACAAAATGCGGATCTGGTTTCGTCAACAGACGCAGTCACTGGCATCAACAACGCCACCATACAAGTCGAAGCCGCTCGTCCCGGCCTGACTGCGCAGGACTATGCTGCTGGCAACGACTATACGGTTTTTCAAGCCTCGAGTTTTGATGGAAACTCCCCAACTCTTGTTGCCGGGGGATCCCTGCCCGCCCTATCCAGTCTGAGTATCTCAAACACGCCAACTGCGGACGGTAGTATTGATATTGCGTTTTCGACCCTCCCCGTTTCGAGTTTACCGCAACATCCATCAGTTATCGGATCTCCCAATGCAAGCAACCTTGCTGGTGCGGTGGCCAACACCACAAACACGTCTCCAGGAACCAACCTGACCAACGGCACAACCTTGGGCAATGCCGTTAACACGCTTACCAATTCAGGTTTGGCTGGGTTTAATAGTGTGCACGCAGAACCATATTCCTCCAATTTGACCGTTGGTCTGGAGCAACTTGACCTGATAACCAACACAGTGCTGAGCCACGCTGACTGCCGCAAGTATCAAGCGGTTGGCTTCAGCAACGCGGATCAACCCGTTGCAGCAGGCGATATCGACTTGGCCCAGAGCCCGAGTGGCGCAATCGACTGCTCTGATCGGCGCTGGTGGATCGACACGGCCTATGTGAGCGGGGACGTTGAGGGAAGTAACGGCCTTGGCACATTCGACTATTCGCTGGGCACCATTTTGGTCGGAGCGGATGTCGCAAGCACCGATAGAGGTGTGGTCGGCGTGTACGCAGGTTTTGGGACATCCTCCATGGATGAACACGATCAAGTCGATCAGGACTTTTCGACCGACAGCTATCACGTGGGCGTCTATGGGCGTACAACAACAGGAACCTGGGAGTTCTCCGGGCTGGTCGGTTACATGTTCGGTGAAACCGACGCCAAGCGAAATAACCCTTCTGTTGATGGCTTTACGGGAGGCGAGGCAAAGTCTGATTTGGACCAAGAGGGCATCCATGCCGGTATCCAGGCACGGAAGTTGTTTAACCTGGACAGCGGTGCAAGGGTTTCCACAGTTTTTGGATTGAACTACGGGCGTATTCAACAAGGTTCAGGCACAGAGACGGGCGGTGGTGATTTCAACTACTCGATTGAAAAAGCGAACGCAGAGTCTCTGGTTGCTTCCATTGGAGTTGATTATCAACGCGACTTCTTGACAGAGAATGGTTTGCTAACCCCAATCGCCTTTGCTCGTTACGAGTATGACTTCTTTGCCAACAAGGATAGTGAGCACGAAATCACTGTGACGAGCCCGATATTTGGCACGTTCACACAAGTCGGACAAAACCGAGGAGCAAATGGTTTCGTTCTTGGTCTGGGGCTAGGGTATCAGATTTCTGATCTGGCAAGACTAACGGCAGGGTATGGTTACTCAGTTCGTTCCAACGGCCAAGAGCATGGCCTCGGTGCAAACTTAAGTGTTCGGTTCTGATTAGGGTGGAGCAACGAAGAGGAGTGGTAAGTTAGCTGCAACAACTTGCGGAAGCTATCGTGGCAATGTGACCGTCATTCTCTAGCGATCAAAATTTGGGGATATTAAAAACATAAAGCCGCGATTTCTTGGCGTCGTCTGTCAGGATATAGAGAAGCCCTCTGGTCTCATCGAGGGCGATCCCTTCGGGATGTTTAACTTCTTTTTGTTTTCCATCTTCTGAGAACGTCAAACTGATAGACTTTACTGACTTGGATTTTGGATTGTAGACGAAGATCTGACGGCTTTTGTCACTCACAATCCAAAGTGAACGCGAGGACCGAGACCATGCCAGGCCACTCAAATCCAGTTCATTATCATCTACACGTTCGGAGATAAAACCTGCATCGAGGGCTAAAGGAATCATCTCAACAATTTCATCTAGCTCTGGTGATACGACCATTAACAACCTTGGTTGTCCCTCAATGCCAATGAAGACCCGCCCGGATTCCGGGTCGACGGCGATGCCCTCAGGTCCCTTGTTCAAAGGGTTACCGACGAGCAATTCAGCGGCGTCCGAGTAGCCTTTGAGAGATGTGAGAGGGATTGTAGTTAGTTGAATGGGGTCTGTCGGGTGAACGACTAGAATTGATCGATCAGTTTCCTGAAGTACTAAAACAGACCCATCTTTTCGTGATGCGACGCCCTCCAGATCTGATCCCGCCAATGAAGGCAGCTTGAATGAGTTTCCTAATGCCCCGTCGATTCCAAGTAGGTGCAGTTTAGGTTCAGCGTCGCTTACTGACCATAAGAAGCCTTCCGCGTTGGACAGAGACAATCCGGAAGGCTCCGAGAAGCCTTCCGATTTATCCGCCACCTTGAAGGAGTCGATGAGAGTCAAACCGGGACTCTCGGCGTGGGCGAGCTCGATCCATGCAAGAAATGCAACAGTAGCGCTTGCAAAAGAAGCTAGTGTTCCAAGCTTGGGGAAGCACCGTGAAAACCCAAGTTTCGACCGAAGCAGCTTGTGTTCTGACATTGGGTTTTCTCGCGCTTGGACCATATCCTTGTATCAGCGTTCGTATCACAGTCCGGACGCGATGTCCGAAGAATGCACGGTAATCTCTTTACCTGATCCCGCCTGTTGCGATTGAATTGAATAGGGCACGATGTGCCTTTGGTGAAGCGTAAGCCTTTGGCGTGAGCAGGAAGGAAGACAAGTTGAATACGACCCTCACATTTGTGACCGTGTTGTTGATGCTGCTGTTGCCAGGTGCTGTGGTGTCACAAGTCGACCCTGCGACGATGCTGGCCGGGGCTTCGGGGTCGGAAATCGTTATCGAACGCCGGTGGACGCAGTTTCGTGGCAAACAGGAACTGTATTTCTTTACTCTCGATGTGATTGTTACGATCATTCTGGCTGGCTTGATCGTCTATCATCCGGTGAGACGTAAAGCCCGTAGAAGTGTCAGCGATATCGTCATGCCGCGACTGTTCTTCCTTTATGCGCTTGTCGGCATGGCGGTTGGGTTTCTGGTCGTACAGCACGGATCGATGATCGGGTTCGTGATTTTTGGAATAGGAGCTCTGTTAAGGTTCCGATCAAATATGGATGACCCGGTCGACACGGTGGAAATGATTATAGTCACCGTGCTTGGGCTGGCGGTAGGGCTGGGCTTGCCCTTGATGGCCACACTGGTGGCGGTTGTATGTTGGTGTTTCATTTGGCTCGGTGGGCGAAACAAGGGCGTGGAAATTTCGCTCAAGGCTTCAAACGAAGAGCACTCATTGAAAGTCAGCGGGGACATTGAAGCCATGGCCGCAGACGCTGGCTGGAAGTTGGTCCGAAAACACCACGTTCCTGGAAAATCTCGCGTTTCTTTGCTTTTCATCACTTCGGGTGGATTGTCGGAAGCTCGGATCGAAGAGATGATAAACGATCTGGTCCCTGAAAAAGTTGAGTTGAAACTCAACCTCTAATCATTTCACAAGGTCTAAGCGCTTTAATACCGCATTCGGGGATCTGATCTCTTTCGGTAGCGACTTGAAGTTTACCGACCTTTCGAAATCGGGTCCACGATATACTGCTATCCCAAATTCTCCGTTTGGCTGGAACGTAACATGAGTGAAGCTGTGAGGTGATCTGGCTTTTGAGCCGATAAGCCGTCGCGGGCCACCTCCCAAACAAGCTTGAGAGACGTAAGCCACGCCGTCTTTCCAACCTGGATAGAAGGCATGATGGTGCCCTGACAAATGCAGTACGACACCGCTTTCCAGGTAGATTTTTTCAAGTGTTGGGTCACCGATGATTTCGCGTTCGCGCTGAATCGCGAAGGGCCAGAGTGGGAGGTGACTGAAAGTGACAATCGGGTCTCCATTTGCCCCCAGTTCCTCAAGTCTGTCCTGCTGGTCGCCGGATAGAGGTCCCAAGGTCGTAGCGTCCAAAGACGCAAACGTTACGCCCTGCATCTCAAAAGCGTAGAAGAACGGGTAGTCATCTGAAACCAGGAAATCGACATCTGGCTTTCTTGGTGCCCATTCCTCTGCGTATATTTTTCTTTCACGCTCGAACCCTCGGTAGGCGGAGGCATCATGGTTTCCAGGCGTGACCGCAAATGGAATTCCGGCAGCCGCTAGAGGATCTGATACGGCCACGTGAAACGCCTTCCACATCTCCCTGACCTGTTTGTCTGACAAGTTGGGAATGCGCTGTCCCGCGACCATATCGCCCGTCGAAATCACCAGATCGGGATCAATCTCGACTATCCGCTTAATTGCCTTCTCGACGCGGGCATCGTATTTCACCGAACCATAGCTGCCGTTCAGATCCGATATGACGACAACATCCAATGCCGCCGCTTTGCAGGTTAGCAGAGCGGTCCAAATGAACACCGCAATAAGGGCTGAACGCTTACGGGTCATAACAGTCCACAGCCTCAACCTCGGTGCCGTTTCTCAAAAAGAATGCGACAGGATCCAAGTCGAACATCAAATCGCCATTTGAACAATTGTCCTGGAGGATGGACGTTGCCAGCTGGGTGTTTTTTACAACTTGTGCAATCTGCCTATCTGACAACCCAAGGCTCTGCGACAGCCAGCCGTAGACGGGACCTTGAGATTTAAGATCATTATTCAAAGAAACCAAGCGCCGATACGTACTTGGAGAGAAGTGTCGCATTTTCTCCAGCATTTGAGTGGACTTCGCGAAGTTGGCATACGCTACCCGCCCACCAGCATCGTTGTCGTTTAGATTGCTGCGACGGATCAATAACGCCTCGGCAGGAACATCTCCATCGTTTGGCTCATGGTGCTTGGCTTTCTTATGCTTCAGTTCTCCGTCTTCGACCCAATACCAATAGGGTGTGAAGTCTATGTTTCCCACGCGGTCCTGCTGGCTAAAGATGAAATCTAGGAGAACAATCTCGGTAAGTTCTTGCATCCAAAATGTCATCTGTTGATCACTGACATCAGGACCGAGATCCTTGTTGATCTGCCGGTCCTTTCGGCCTTCTTTAACGCCCTCTGCAATAGCCTCTGGCAGGGGTTTTGAGGAACGCAAAGCCAAGAAAGCAGGCGTTTCCTGGAAATCACGGTTTTGGCCTTTCCCCCATCCAGACTTGCGGGTGCCGTTGATTTCCGAACCGTATCGATGCCCAGGACTATCAAGCAGTACACCGTATATTTGCGTTCGATCCGAGGTGAACAGATCATCGGTTGGTTGGTATGAGTTTGGGTCGGCATCCGCAGCCGCGAAGACCCGCCAGCCTTCGTGGTTCATGCGCCCGCCATGAGAGCCGCCAGAAATCGCAAGGCCAGGCTCGGCGACCTCGGAAAAATGCGCCTGGGTGTCCATGCTACGCCAAACGGCGACTGGAACTTTTACAGTCGCGTCGAAATATCTGGAGAAATGATAGTAAAGCAGCGACGAGGTGGAAAAGGTTCCACTGGTGCCCTTTTGGTTCATGGTGGATTTGAATTTGGCCACCCTGTCCTTGGCTAGATCTTTCGCCGCCTTCCCCTCTTTGCAAGCGTTTCTCTCGAATTCAGAGCGCTTCCCCACGTAGGGACCTTCCGAAATATCGTAGACGGCCATTCCTGGGCTGGTGCTCCAGGTTTTTGGGCAAATGGCAATTTCGGAGGCATAGAAATCGATCTCGCAATAGGCTGTCTCTTCCTCAAGATCGCTTTTTTGATACGCGCCCGTTGGAACTTTTTCGATCCGAATGCAGCGTTCCGTAACGCCGTTGGGACTCTCAAATGTCGTGGCTTCACCGAGGACATCGTCGCTCGCCCACAAGGCAGTGGGTGCAATGAAAGCCAGTGACCCCAGAAGATTGAACCTCATTTGGATACTCCTCCCGATATCATTTGGGGCAAATCGCTGCCTGTTGTTCGGTAGAGATCGTCAAATTGGGGTCGACACTGAATTTGGAGAACTTTGAGTCAATCCACTGGTCACACCCGCCTGAACATGGGGCACCGTTACGGGCATCATTCCAATAATCCTTGGCCCTTTCTTCCGTCCAACCGCAAAACTGAACGAGCGCCATTGCCGACAATGCTCCCGAGGAATGAACGCCCCACATGCAGTGCACCAGAACAGGACCCTTTCTAGGGTTTTCAATCACCTCATGTATGGACGCCATGACGGCACTGGGACGGGAGGATCTGGCGCTCTGATAGTCAAAGGATCCGTTTCCACAACTAGTGCGACCGTATTCAGTGTTTTTGCCAAAGTCGGCATAAAACCCGGTTGAAAACCCTTCATCACACAAAGTTTCACGTTGTCCTTCACTCAGGCCCGTTCGGTCTTTGTCGCCGCCTTTGAAACCAGAGCGATACAATACTCCGCTTAAGACTGGGCGAAAGAAAGCGACGCCATCAACACCCCCGTCGCCACCCTTTGAAAGCATTTGACTGTTGCTTGGGCCACCGTTTCGACTGGTTACGTCAGAATTCGCAGCGGTTGCGAGAACACCAATGAATATGAGGGACGTCAAAAACCGCATGCCAGCTCCTTTCTATTTTTCAGCCTGTTATGCTCACACTCTTCCCACTTGGAAATCTATTGGAGCGGCTCAATCTCAGCAGCCTTATCAAGTGCGCGATAGACTTTCCGACGTGAAGCTTTAAATCGGCCACACCAGATTGATGATAAAGACGACCACGAAGTAGGCCAGAAAAACTTTCCAGTTCAATTGGTGTTTGTTTTCTTCGTTTATCACGCCGGCCGATTTCAATGCCAGGTTTGTTACAATTAGAGCGACGATGGTAACCGCCGCATGTGCCAAGTCGAAATGCAAACTAAAGCTCCCTATTGCAGATATTTGATTGATGAAAAATGTGTCAGCAGTCACCTGATGGCAGCATAGTAACATCTGAGTACCTTCCCTCAGACGTCGTGATCCGAGCACAAGCAACAGTATCCTTGTTAAACCAGTACGAGGTCAGCCCTTCGCTGCGGACGAGTTCAAATCCGAGACTCTGGATGCCCATTTCAGCTTGGCCCGCTTTTGCCCCTTCAAATGACGAAAGATCGCTAGAGCTGCCCACAGTTGGTGCACTTGCATCCACTGATCCACCACTGTCGTCGCATGCTGCAAGCGCAGTAATACACGCTGTGCCGATCACCAATAGGACCTTGGGTTTCATCTGTTTTTCCTTCGCTTTTTGGACTTGCGTTCCAGGGTCTCTGATTGATCACCTATTCAATTCCGAAAATTACGTTGTAGCCGACGGAAGAGTTGCTGCGATTGATGACCTCCACAACATGATCACCAGATTGCCAAAGCTGTCCTCGATACTCCTTGTCCGCCGACATCAATCCCAACAGTTCAGAACCATCGGGGTTGCGAATAACGTAGTCCAAGGAGCCATTTCGCGGAGCAACGCGAACGTAGAGGAACTGTTCGTTTTTGGCACCCAGAACGTATTGCTGCGACGCTCCGGGCGCGAGTTCACCAACAAGTTCTGCGCCAGTGGAACCAGAATCAAATTTGACACGTTGGCTACCAGTAGACCCGGCGGCGCCTGCCATGGCTCCACCGCCATCATCCATCGCTTCGACAACCGACATCTCGCCGATGCTTCCATCCTTGTACGCGATGCAGCGCCAAAGTGTTCCACCTGCATCTCGCAGCATGACGAGCGTGCCCGCTTCTGAGAACTCTGAGCTTTCAATCGTACCGGACTGACCGTCTGGTCCACCAACCTGCCGCAAATGGCCGATACACGCGTCGTCGGCTTCTGACATTGCAAAGGCAGCTGCGCCCGCGATTGCGAACATGGGCGTGAGGAGTTTGAATAAAACGAGTTTCATCAGATGGTCCCTTGCTGGCTAATCCTTGGAGTTTTGTTCCGTGCAAATCGGAACCTCACTTGGCTTCTCGTAACTTTGACAGAAATTCATCGCATGCCTGCGCGCTGCCGACGATCTCGTCCGTCGTTTCAATTCCTTGCAGTGACGCCATTTCAGAATTTACGCGGTTAAGGATCTGATCCGCTTGCTCGGCGGTGATCAGGCTCTCGGCTTGTGCTCCTTTCAATGTGGAGCAGACACCGGCGGACAAGCCTGTCGCAACGCCGACACCCACCGCGGCCCCGCCACCCAAGGTCATCGCCCCAACCACGCCGAGGACGAGCCCGATCACAATTCCCAAGATTACTTTTCCCATGTTTTCCTCCCTTTTGGTGAGAAAGAGTTCAGCCACCACTACTGGCGCAATCTGCGTGCCCATCTGCAAATCAAGACCAGCGCTAACAGGTTGAGCGCCGGAGCAATCGCCGCGAACCACGGCTTGACGGAATCCGAAAATAAGTCCGCCACAAGTATCCAAGGTAGTCCCAACGGCAGCAGGAACACTCCGGACAAAGGGTCTCGTTCCTGTCCCAACCAGCCAAAAGTGCCCGTCAAGAATGCAACCAACGCCAACAGGTACATGACCGCGAATACGATGATGGTGGTTCTACAAACCAAGTCGAGTCTCAGCAGATCAAGCCAGTGCTGCGCAGCCGTTATCGGCTACGCATCAGACTACTCACAATGCGCCTTCGTCGCCCAGGAACTCGATACCAGCTGTCGCGCCATCACTGTAGGCAATGCAATTCCACGGAGCACGATCCTCGCCAACACCTACAGTAACCTGTGTTCCCGCCTCGCTAAATGCGGATGAGAGAACCACGACTTGTGAATTGTTCGTTGTGCTGGCTACATCTCGCAAACACGCCTGCTGAGCGGGTGTGAGTTCGGCGGACGCACTGGATGTACCCGTGTCGTCACAGGCCGCAAGCAGTGTGAAACAAGTTGCGCCCGCAATCATCACCATCTTGTTGGTCATCTTCTTCTCCCTCTGAGTCTGTTGAAATTAACGAAATTGGATGCGCTTGTTTGAAGCTCTCGCGTTTGGGCGCCGACAGAACACACAACGTTCCTGTGACGACCTTTCCCAAAACTTGCCGCGGGGGGCTTGGTCGGCGGGACGATATTTCGTTGACTATCGGGGCCGACGATAACGTGTGAAGGCCGAATGACGTCACTAGCAAATGCTAGAGCAAACTCTGGAAAGAGGGCGAGTACACTAAGTCTGAGCATCGCGTCCTCCATACGCTTGATCAATGTAAAAGGCCTTCCGACCACCAGCACTCACTCCAGCAGTCGGAAGGGCTCGGCACAGCGAGCAGTAGCGACCACAACGGAGGTAAAATAAAGTTGTGTCGAATTCGAATGTTTGAATCTTAATTTTAATAAATCAATATTTTTTTCGCGCGAAAAATTCATTACGCTCTTGTGCGATAGGCTTTTGCTTTCAAGCATAAAGGTAAGTGGGAACATCCATAAGGGAGAGTGTATTCTTTTGGGTCGGCGAGGCGTTCTGAGGTCGCACAGAAACTAAGAAAGGATTGAAAATGGGGTTTGTTGAAGCCGTTAAAACGTGTTTCTCGAAATACTTCCAGTTCTCCGGTCGGGCTTTACGCTCAGAATACTGGTGGTTCTTCTTGTTTGTGGTTCTCGTGAGTGCTGCTTTAGCTGTGCTGGATACCATCATATTTGGGATCAACCTCGAAACAGGGCAAGGATCTCGGGTTCTGTCCTTTGTTTTCCAACTTGCAGTTATCGTACCTATGCTGGCCGCCGGTTGGCGAAGGCTGCATGATACAGGGCGACCTGGCTGGTATTTGCTGCTGCCGATGGCGCTCAGCATTGCAACGCTTTTTGTTATGTTGGGTGGGGTGGCGTTCTTCTCGGTGTTGGAACAAGGGACCGAAAACCCCGATGCATTACGAGGACCCGCCGCAGTCCTGGGCGTGACCGGTATTGTTGTTGTCTCAATTCTGCAATTGGTTCTGTCCATCCTGATGATCTGGTGGCTGACGCGACCTTCCCAAGAAGGCGAAAACGAATATGGCGAACCTGTTTCCTGATCTGGTTGCCTAGGTAACGGGCCGGAATCTCTGCTGAATGACTGCGCGAAACGTAACACCATGGAGAGAAAAAATGAGGTTCAAAACGATTTCCATTGGAGCGTTGATGATCGCAATGGCGACCACAGCATCGGCGGAGTGGTCGTTCAACTCCGGGCCTAATCCCAATGCATTTATTCAGACCGGAAACATGACCCTTGAACTTCAGTGTGACCGTATCCGCTTTGCTCCGGCTGGATATGAGGACAGCCAGGACATTTTGCAGAAGCAAGGGCTTTCCATTCGTTTTTTGAAGAACGGCACCACCGAAGTTGGGGCATTTCAGGTTGGCGCAGAAAACGCGGCTTTTCAGATCGTCGACAATTATCCTGTCGAGGTCAGTTTCAATAGTCAGCAAGACTATAGTTTTGTACTGGACCAGCTTGCGGCCAATGCATCGGTTAATCTGTCGATGATTGATCAAGATGTCAGCTACGGAATCTTTGACTTGAAAGGTTCCAGTGCTGCAATTCGGTCGCTTCGTTCCGCCTGCGATTCAGGTGCTAGCCAGGGGGCCTCCTACGAAGCGCCCGAAGGCATTGTCTATTGCGGTGGCGGGGCGGTAGAGCGCGTGATCGAACCCGTAATTTTGAACAATCCAGAGGGGGAGTGGGACGCGCGAGTAACGGTCAACGGCGAGTCGATCAGAGCCATGACGGCCTACAGTTACTTCGGAAACTCTGTGCCGCCGGCCGGATTTGTCGTCGCCCTGCTTGGGGAAGACAGGTCCGAGTTTCTGATTTTTAGCGAAGGATCGGCAAACTGGCTGGAATACGGGGATTACAGGTATGATCAGTGCAATTGAAGCCACCTTCCAACCAGCTTCCCAAATAGCGTGTAAGATAAAATGTTTCGTCGCCGGGATTGTGCTTGCTTCGGGCCTTGTTTGGACCTCACCAGCTGTCGCGGCTGATGTATCGCAACTTCCGTCCGGTTTGCAGGCGAGGGTTGATTTGGCGGCACGAGCCTGCGCGGAGTTCAACGACGGTCAGTTTGACATAGCCTGGGGCGCGGTTGAAAGGGTCGATCTCGACGGAGATCTACAACGAGACTGGGTTTTGAATGAGTCTGGTTTTGTGTGTTCGAGCGCCGCATCTCTTTACTGCGGAACTGGCGGATGCATGTCGCACTTCTTGATAGAAGAGGAGGTTCAATCCTTGCTCAACCAGGGCTGGACGGTTGTTGATTTTGGGCGTCAACGCGTTGTTGTTGCGGATATTCATGGATCCAATTGCGACGGAATGAACCCAACGCCTTGCGTCACCGCCAGTGTTTGGGATGCGGACGCTAAGACGTGGCGCTCGTCTGCTGGCGATTGGGAATAAGTTGCATATGAGAATTGCAGATAAGCCATAGGATCTGGTTTGTTCGATGGATTCTCTGTGGCACGCAAACTTATGGGCAAATCGTGCAAAGTTATGCGCAAATACCGCGCAGAGTTATGGGCAAGCTTCCAGGATTTTCTTTAATGAAATCAATGTTGGGAATGCAGCGTTATGAGTGCACCTACACGGTTGTTATGGGTTCTATGTGGCATGCAAACCTATGGGCAAACGCTGCGCGGGGTCATGGACGAAATTGCAAGATTATCTTTTGAGAAATCAATGCCGGAGATGCAGTGTTAGGAGCACACCTGCATGGTGTGAACCAACAATCAAACCGGGCAGTTAAATCGGGTCAACCAACGTGAGGTTTTTCATTCTTTCCGGCCTATACTCCTGTATCTGATCGCAATATGGACTGACTGTTCCAAAAAACTTCCCACCGGCACCTTGAATTTCTGGACTGATCATTCCAAATCTTACTCATGAGCAAAGATACCCTTTCAGATGGTGGCATCAAAACACCCGCAGGCCCAGGTCGGCCCCGTGCCTTTGACGAAGCCGAGGCCTTGGAAAACGCTTTGTGCGTATTTTGGCACAAAGGCTACGAGACAGCATCCGTGGATGATCTGACAAAGGCCATGGGTTTGAGTCGCTCCAGCTTCTATGGAACATTCGGCAACAAGCAGGCTTTGTTTCACAAAGCCCTCAGCCACTATTCAAGGCGTGGTTTGAAAAATCTGCGTGACGTCGCGGCCGCAGGCGGAGATGACCCTGTTGGTGCAATAATGGAAGCTTTGGCGAACCCGCAGGGCGGTCGTGACGGGTGCATGCTGATCAATTGCCTTACGGAGCTTGCTCCGCATGATGATGAAGTGGCGGATCTCGGGCGACGCCATTTGGAGAGTATCGACGAAATTATTGCGAGAGCGCTTGAGCCTTCGGATCCGGGACAGGCCCTCGACAAGGCTCGCGCCTTTGCCTCCCTTGCGATCGGCACGCTGGCTTTACGAAAGGCGGGCGTTCCCGACGAGCGGATATCGCAAACCCTGAAACAAGCTCGGTTGGTGATATCACCGTAGGCCACCCTAACCATGAGAGCATGAGACGTAACAAAAGCTTTAACAAGGAACCTCGACTACAAATTTGGACCAAGTAGTCCAAAAATGTATGAGCGAAGCAAACCAAAGAAGGAAGCAGCAATGGCTGATGAAAAACTGTTCTCCGGCATCAAAGCTGGTGCAATCGAACTGAAAAACCGCGTTGTCATGGCGCCACTGACCCGCAACCGGGCAAGAGCCGAGGACGACAGCGTCCATGAATTGCAGGTCAAGTACTATGCGCAGCGGGCGGGCGCTGGCCTGATCATCACGGAAGCTTCGCAAATCTCGCCCCAAGGCAAGGGCTATGCCTGGACGCCCGGCATTTATTCTCAAGCGCAGATCGATGGCTGGAAAAAAGTGACTGAGGCCGTCCATGCTGAGGGCGGCAAGATTGTGATCCAGCTTTGGCATGTGGGCCGGATTTCGCATTACAGTTTGCAGCAGGGTGGTGGCGCCCCTGTTGCGCCATCTGCAATTGGCGCTAAGGCCAAGACGTTTGATGGTGAACAGTTTGTTGAAACATCTGAACCGCGGGCTCTGGCCATCGAAGAAATTGCTGGCATTGTTGCGGACTACCGGAGAGCCGCGGAAAACGCCAAGAAAGCGGGTTTCGACGGTGTCGAGATCCATGCAGCCAACGGATACCTTATCGATCAGTTCCTGCGCGATGAGTCCAACAAGCGTGAAGACGAATACGGCGGTCCTATCGAGAACAGGGCACGGTTCCTGCAAGAGGTCACGGATGTGGTTGTCGACGTGTGGGGTGCCGACCGTGTGGGTGTTCGCCTCAGCCCATTCTCGGAAGCCAATAACATTTCCGACAGCGACCCGCAGGCGACATTCGCACATGCGATTAAATTGCTGAATACCTATGGGTTGGCCTATCTCCATCTCGTAGAAGGACAGACCGGCGGCCCGCGCGATATTCCGGAAGGTTGCGATCTGAAGGCGCTCTATGAATTGTTTGACGGTGCGAAAATGGGCAACAACTCTTACGATCGGGAAATGGCAATCGAAGCGGTTGAATCCGGAGCCGTCGATCTGGTGGCCTTTGGTCGGCCGTTCATTTCCAACCCGGATCTTGTCAGCCGGCTAGAGAAAGACACCGCGTTGAATGAGCTGGATCCAACTACCCTCTACGGTGGCAATGAAAAAGGGTACACCGATTATCCGTCGCTGGCAGAGGAAGCGGTTGCAGCCGAGTAACACATCGCTTTTTAAGTCGTGGTGACAGGCAATACCATATTGAGTGAGCGCGCTGGTTTGGATGCGCTCACTTCGCGTATTCGGCAATGTCCTTTCTTCGAGCGGGACCCAACACGAGTCTGATAATGGGCTGTTTTCCCTCTGATTGGGATTGACTTTTTCCAATCCGAATACCCTCTTGAATGAGGGGTTCAAATTTTTTTAAGAGATATTTGGTGACTACCACTAATTGATCACGTCTCTCAAATTACGTAAGTTTTTGGGAAATCGTGCAGGCTTATGCGCAAATGGCGCGTGAAATTGTGAGCAAAAATCTTCAGTTTTTTGAGTAAAACAAATGGTGGGGATGCGGCGTTTTGAGCACTCCTACATGGTATAAAGATCAATGCTCCGCGAGCTGAGGGCTGCGGTCGATTTGCGCTGTTTGCTGATTGAGCGATGTGCAACTTGGAAGGCACTGGCCACGCATTTGTCCACAAGCTCTGACCCATCAATCGACGTAACGAAACTGTGGTAATGCCGACTCGGTTGCTTCTAACCTTTGCCGCGCGAGGTAGCGGCAGAAATGGTTGCGGCGGATGTTCAGCAAAGTATTAAAAATGACCGGCGGTGCGGTGGTTCTGGGCGGGGTGGCTCTGATTGGCTACCTTTGGTTCGCGCCCCCGGATCTTTTGAAGGTGGGAACCAATTACTCTGCCAAGATCGTGTGTTCGAACGTTTTCATTGCCGGACGGGCTCCGGGCGAAGTTCTGGCCGTGGACGTGCAGGCACCTGGTCATCCGTTGCTGGGGCAAATCTCAATTAAGGTGGATCGTGACGCGCAGACTGTGACGGCGCGGATCTTTCAGTTCTTTGCGCCTGCGACATCGCAGTTTCGTCAGGGGCTGGGCTGCACAAATGTTCATGAGGCTGATCTGAGCAATCAGACACTTTCCGCGCCTGATCCGCTGCCAGACGGTCTATGGCCAAACGGGAATGACGTTGCCTTGTCCCAAGACTCGAAGCTTCAGAATGTCATGTTGAATGACAGTTTGGTGGGTGAAGGATTTCGCGCAGTTGTGGTGGTTCGAAAAGGGCGCATCATTGCTGAACGATATGCCGATGGGTTTGATGCGGATACCCCGTTACTGGGCTGGTCCATGACCAAGACAGTTACGGCCGGGTTGATCGGCACCTTGATTGAAGCGGGTCAAATGAGCTTGTCAGATACGCTTGTCGACAGCTTTCCCGATTGGGCCGGCGACGCAAGGCGGGGTATTACCGTGGCTGACATGTTGGCGATGACAAGCGGGCTGCAATGGGATGAAGAATACGGGGACGTTTCAGACGTAACACGCATGCTGTATCTTCGTGACGATATGGCCGAATTTGCTGCCGGGCGCGTTGCTGAATCCAGTATTGGAATGAACTTCAACTATTCCTCGGGCACGTCCACGACGCTGTCTCGGGTTTGGCAAAACAAGTTGGGCGACGGTGGACTGAGCTATCCACAAAACGCGCTATTTGCACCGATTGGCATGACATCGGCGGTTGTCGAGACGGATGTCAGCGATACTTTCATCGGATCCAGTTATATGTATGCGACGGCGCGTGACTGGGCCCGGTACGGGCAGCTATTGCTGCAAAAAGGGGTTTGGAAGGGCTCTCGGATATTACCAGAAGGTTATGTGGACTGGATGTTCGAACCGGTTGATGCTTCGGATGGCAAATACGCCAAGGGTCACCTTTGGCTGGAAGCACCCGGAGGTTTTCCACCTTTTGAAGATGCGGTTTGGTTGCAGGGGCATGATGGGCAGTCCATCGGTATTTTCCCCTCTCATGATATGGTGATCGTGCGATTGGGATTGACGCCATCCCGGCTGGGTTATTCATCCTTGCCGCTGGCCAAGGAACTGATTTCCGCAGCAGGAAGCTAGCGTGCCAGGGTGCTGATACCTGTTGGCAGCAACAGACAGATCACGCCTGACAGACAGGTATTTCGACGGATACATCCTCGATCAGGACACAGGGTCGCAGGAGAGTGTCTTGCAAGTTGCGAACATTTAGTATACCGCGGCATACAAAATTAAGGTGCTGGTTTGTTACCCGCCAGCGCACCAGCTAAATGGTCGGAACCGTCATGAGCCTATATACAGAATACCTGAACGAGATCGAGACGCGCAAAGAGCAAGGTTTACACCCCAAACCCATTGAAGACGGTGCGCTGATTCAGGAAATCATCGAACAAATCAAGGATGTGGACAACGTTCACCGCGCCGAGTCTTTGACCTATTTCATCTATAACACGCTGCCGGGTACAACCAGCGCAGCTGGTGAAAAGGCACGGTTCCTGAAAGAGATCATATTGGGTGAAGCCTCGGTCGAAGAAATCTCGCAGGTCTTCGCGTTCGAGCTGCTGTCACATATGAAAGGTGGCCCCTCGGTCGAGGTTCTGCTGGATCTGGCGCTGGGCGATGATGTGTCGATTGCAAGTCAGGCGGCAGAGGTGCTGAAAACACAGGTGTTCCTGTATGATGCGGATACCCAGCGCCTCAAATCTGCTTTTGAGGCCGGAAACGCAGTCGCAAAGGACATTCTGGAGAGCTATGCCAAGGCCGAGTTCTTTACCCGGCTGCCTGACATCGATGAGGAAATCAAGGTTGTGACTTATGTCGCGGCCGAAGGGGACATTTCCACCGACCTTCTGTCGCCCGGCAATCAGGCGCATTCTCGTGCGGATCGGGAACTGCATGGCAAATGCATGATCACACCGGCGGCGCAGGCCGAGATTCAGGATTTGCAGAAACAACACCCGGACAAACGTGTCATGTTGGTCGCCGAAAAAGGGACCATGGGCGTCGGGTCCTCGCGCATGTCCGGCGTCAACAACGTCGCCTTGTGGACCGGAACGCAAGCCAGCCCTTATGTTCCCTTTGTGAACATCGCACCGGTTGTCGCGGGAACAAACGGAATCTCACCGATCTTCCTGACCACCGTTGGCGTGACCGGAGGTATCGGTATTGACCTGAAGAACTGGGTCAAAAAGCTGGACGATGACGGCAACCCGATCCTGAACAACGACGAAAGTCCTGTCCTTGAACAGAAATACTCGGTCGAGACCGGAACCGTTCTGACCATCAACACAAAGGACAAGAAGCTTTACAACGAAGCAGGCGATAAAGAGCTTGTCGATGTATCGTCGTCCTTCACGCCGCAAAAGGTCGAATTCATCAAGGCTGGCGGCTCTTACGCTATCGTCTTTGGTAAGAAGCTGCAGACATTTGCGGCCGAAACCCTTGGCGTTGCGCTGGAATCTGCATTTGCTCCGTCCAAGGAAATCTCGCACGAGGGTCAGGGCCTGACAGCTGTCGAGAAGATCTTCAACAAAAACGCGGTTGGCGTGGCTGACGGAAAGGTTCTGCACGCGGGTTCGGACGCTCGGGTTAAGGTCAATATCGTTGGGTCGCAAGACACCACCGGCCTGATGACCGCGCAGGAACTGGAAGCCATGGCGGCGACCGTGATCTCGCCCATCGTTGATGGCGCCTATCAATCCGGGTGCCACACAGCGTCGGTTTGGGACGCAAAGGCGCAGGCGAACATTCCTAAACTGATGAAATTCATGAACAACTTTGGCCTGATCACCGCGCGTGATCCCAAGGGTGTTTACCATTCGATGACAGACGTAATCCACAAGGTGCTGAACGACATCACCGTGGATGACTGGGCCATCATCATTGGCGGCGACTCGCACACCCGCATGTCCAAGGGCGTAGCGTTTGGCGCGGATTCGGGAACCGTTGCGCTGGCGCTGGCTACCGGTGAAGCCACGATGCCGATCCCTGAATCGGTTAAGGTGACCTTCAAGGGCCAGATGGCAGATCATATGGATTTCCGCGATGTGGTTCACGCCACCCAGTCGCAGATGTTAAAGACATTCGGTGACAACGTCTTCCAGGGCCGGATCATCGAAGTTCATATCGGCACCTTGCTGGCGGATCAGGCGTTCACCTTCACCGACTGGACGGCCGAGATGAAGGCCAAGGCCTCAATTTGTATTTCCGAAGATGACACGCTGATTGAATCTCTGGAAATCGCCAAAGGCCGCATCCAGATCATGATCGACAAGGGCATGGAGAACGAAGCCCAGACGCTGCAAGGTCTGATCGACAAGGCGAATGCGCGGATCGAAGAAATCAGGTCGGGTGATAAGCCGGCCCTGAAACCCGATGAAAACGCCAAGTATTTTGCCGAGCTCGTTGTTGATCTGGATGAGATCGACGAACCGATGATTGCCGATCCGGATGTGAACAACGCTGACGTATCAAAGCGTTACACCCACGACACGATCCGCCCGGTTTCCTACTACAAGGGTGAAAAGAAGGTCGATCTGGGCTTTGTCGGGTCGTGCATGGTGCACAAGGGCGATCTGATTATCGTCTCGCAGATGCTTAAGAACCTTGAAGAGGAACGGGGCACTGTCGAGTTCAAGGCCCCGCTGGTTGTTGCGGCACCAACCTACAACATCATTGATGAGCTGAAAGAAGAAGGCGAGTGGAGCATTCTTCAGAAATACTCGGGCTTTGAATTCGATGATCTGTTCCCGAAGAACAAGGCACGTACGGAGTATGAAAATATCCTGTATCTTGAGCGGCCCGGCTGTAACCTTTGCATGGGGAACCAGGAAAAGGCTGCAAAAGGCGATACCGTTCTGGCGACATCCACGCGCCTGTTCCAAGGGCGTGTTGTCGAAGACTCGGATGAGAAAAAGGGTGAGTCCCTGCTGGCGTCGACGCCGGTTGTCGTGCTTTCGGCTATTTTGGGCCGGACCCCAACTGCCGAGGAATACAAGTCGGCGGTCAAGGGGATCGACTTGACCAAGTTCGCGCCGCCGATGGAAAAGCCTGCGTCCGCGAAATCTGCTCATTTCTGAAGACGCGTTTTGAATCTTGAAAGCCCGGTCGCCAGGAAATGGTGGCCGGGCTTTTCCAATTGAACGACACTCTCTGCCCTTCAACACCACGTCTTAGCAAGGATGGGTTATGCACCTGACACATCCGCTCAGGTTCCGTTTCGGTGGACACTGTCAAAGAATGGGTAAAGGGCCGCGGGTCTTGGTCTGGCGAAGCACAAAGTTGCTGCGGGTGTCGCGGACCAGCCCTGATTTCAACAAGCGCTGCATGATGAAGACCTCAAGATCCTCGGGGGTTTTGGCATAAACTTTCAGGATAAAGTCGTGATCCCCGGTGATCGAGGCGCACTCAACGATTTGCGGCTCGGTCTCGACCAGACGAAGAAACGCCGAGATGCTGTTCTCCTGATGGTCTTTCAGTGCGACGTGGACATAGGCAATGGCATTCAGACCAACAGCCTTGGCTGAAACCTGCGCGCGATACCCTGAAACCACCCCTGACGATTCAAGGTCACGGACGCGGCGCCAGCATTGCGACGCCGATAACCCGGTCCGGTCGGCAAGCTCCTGCATAGACAGACGTCCACTGGCCTGAAGCTCTCGCAAAATATCGATGTCGGCTGAGTGAAGCATTTGGGCCGAAAATCGCAGTATCTCGGAATGTTTCATTCATAATACGGACGAAATTCAGAATATCAAAACAAATTCTCCGTGTGAGTTGAGGTATCCTGATCTCATGCAGGAGGATGCTGATGCCCAAATCGACGAAATATGTCGCCAAACTGGCGGATGAACATGGCCACATTACCTACACAGACGAAGAGAATGCGGTCTGGGCTGATCTTTACGCGGCACAGGAAGAAAACGTACGGCGCTATATGGCGCCGGAATACCTAAGCGGTTTGGCGCGGCTGGATTTGCCGAAGACCAAAGTGCCTTCTTGTGCAGAAATTTCGAAACGGCTGCTGGACCTGACCGGCTGGCGGGTGCAGCCGGTTCCGGCGCTTATCGGGTTCAAGACATTTTTCGGGATGCTGGCGGATCGGGTTTTTCCGGCCGCTTCTTTCATCCGCTCCCGGGAAGATTTCGACTATATCGAAGAGCCGGATATCTTTCATGAGATTTTCGGACACACCCCGTTGTTAAGCGACCCGCGTTTTGCCGCGTTCAGCCACGCCATCGGGCTAGCCGGAAAGCAGGCAGATGACGCGGATTATGCTTGGCTGATCAGGCTCTACTGGTTTTCGATCGAGTTTGGTCTGCGCCGCCAGAACGGTCAAATCAAGGCGCTGGGATCAGGGTTGGCCTCGTCACCGACTGAACTGGTCTACGCTGTGACCAGCGACATACCAGATCGTGACCCGTTTGATGTTCTGACGATTCTACGAACACCCTACCGGATCGACATGCATCAGATGGGGTATTTTGTTCTGGATGACCCTGAAGAATTGTTTGAGGCCGCCGAACGGGACCTGCTGGCAGATGTTCGTCGTGCGCGCCGCCTCGGGCTGTTGCCGAACAAGTTCCCCGAAAAGATCAGAGCCGCCGAGTAGCGGGGGCCGCGTCTTTTCAAGCGTCAAGGTTTTTGTACATATAAGTTGTGGGTTCGAATTTTGGTTCAAATGGGTTCCGACAGTAATTCGGTATTTCCCCCGCGATCTGAAACCCAAGGCTTTGATAAAGCAGCCGCGAGGGATCGGTGCTGCGCGTATCAAGTACAAGCACCGTGCGCCCCACCTCTTGCGCGCGAAGAACAAGCGCATTCATTAGGGATCGGCCTAACCCCCGCCGTCTGGCGTTAGGGTGGACCAGAAGTTTCGCCACATCGGCGCGGTGGGGTTGGTTGGGCATTGCCGCCGGGATCAGTTGAACGGTGCCTGTAATGCGGGGACCGTCATACGAAACGAATAAGTCCAGCTTACCTGACCTTAGACCGGGCTGTACGTTTTGGTGCCAGTACGCACGCGCATCATTCAGGGTAAACGGTAGAATGAAACCTATGCTGGCCCCATCATGAACACAGGCATGCAGGATTTCAGCCAGGTCATCCAGTGCCGCGTCAAAATCGTTATCGGTCAGGCGCGTGATCATATAAGCACCAGCAGGTAACGTGCGCCACGCGACGCCCCTGTTTCAAACCGGGTCGGTCCCGACAGATGGTAGCGCAGGCAATCCCCGGCGTTCAGCGCGTGCGCCGTTCCATCAACCGTCAGAGTAAGCGCACCGTCCATTAAGATCAGATGATGCTCTTGCCCCGATTTAGGAGGCACTTCGTAGGTGATGACCGTGTCCCGGGGCAGGTGGCATTCCAGAACCTCGGCGTTCAATCCATTTGCAGGTGGTGAAACAGCACGGCGGGTGAAGCCGGTTTCAGGGTCGCGCCACTCGGTCTGGCGTTCGAATGGAACCTTGGGGTCAAAGCTGTCCTCAACCATCATCAGCAGCCGCGAGATCGGCAGATCGTATGCAGCACACAGACGGCCTAGATTGTCGGCTGTTGGGCTGACATCCCCTTTTTCCATGCGGGACAAGGTGGCGCGGCTGATCCTGCAGTGCTCGGCAAGGTAATCCAAAGACCAGCCACGCCCGCGGCGCAGTTCGCTCAGGCGATTGGCAAGGCGGTTTGACAGGGTGTCGGGCATTATAAGCAGTTGAAAAAATATCTCATATACGAGAAAATACTCTAAAAAATATAGCTTATCAAACAAAAAGGATGCGAACAAGCCGCATCCTTTTAAGAAACCAGCGAAAGAAGGCTTACTTCCAGCCAACTTCGTTAAAGATCTTCTGCGCTTCGGGGATGTTCTTTGCAACGTCTGATAGGTTCACGTCGTCGGCCTTGAATTCACCCAGCGCCTGGACCGACTCGGCCAGTTCGACATTTGGAACTGCCGGGAACTCGTCATTGCCCGCCGAGAAGTATTTCTGCGCCTGATCGCTGGCCAGATACTCAAGAAATAGGATCGCGTTTTCCTTGTTGGGTGCGTGCGCGGCGACCCCACCACCGGATAGATTCATATGCGCGCCATAGCTGTCTTGGTTCGGGAAGACCCAGCCGATCATGTCGCGCTCTGCGGACAAGCCTTTGACGTCTGTGCGAATGGAACGCGCGAAATAGTAGGTGTTCGAAACCGCGATGTCACACTCGCCCGAAACGATGCCGCGCAACTGGTCGGTGTCACCGCCCTGTGGGTCACGCGCCATGTTGGCGACAACGCCCTCGGCCCAGGACTTGGCGGCCTCAGTGCCTTCGTGTGTGATGATCGACGCCAACAGAGTCTGGTTGTAGGTGTTGGTCGAAGACCGGATACAAACCATTCCCTTGTATTCCGGTTTGGCCAGATCAGCGTAGGTGGCCGGCGGGTTGGTCACGTTTTCCTTGTCGAAAAAGATGATCCGACCGCGTTGCGAGAAACCAAACCACTGATTGTCACTATCCTGCAGGTTGGTGGGAATGCGCTCTTCCAGTGTAGCGCTGTCGATTGATTGGAGGACACCTGCATTCTTGGCCCGCGCCAGACGCGACGTGTCCACGGTCAGCATCACGTCGGCAGGTGAGTTCGCGCCTTCCGCTTCCATCCGGGCAATCAGTTCATCCGCTTTGCCTTCGATCCTGTTGATCTTGATGCCGGTTGCGTCTTCAAAGTCGGTATACAGCCGTTCGTCGGTGTCATAGTGGCGCGACGAATAGAGGTTCAGTTCGCCCTCGGCGGCGGCAGAGGTTGCGATCAAAGCCGACAGCGCGGCGGCTAGGCAGGTCGTGGATTTCAGCATTGTGTGCCTCAACAATTAAATTTCGGGCCGGTCATTAATCCGACTGATTTTCTCAATTATACGATTCTGAGCGGGATGCAAGTAAATCCGACTGATTTACTTGGGCAAAAAGTCGCTGGTGGCGTTCAACATGCGATGCTCTGAAGGCATGCGAGGGGGAAAGGTCGGTGGTAACGTGGCCGAGGGGGCTTGGTCCAAACGCTTCAAGCGGATAATTTGACAGGACAGATTGTCTTGGAAATCAAAAAAGCTGGCTTGTGCACTTAAAGGAAGAACCTGAGATATGCCCGAAACACTGGCTGAAAAATTAGAGAAATCTAACCTTGGCCATTGGATGTCGCGCTTTGAAGGCTTCATGGTTTTTATTGGTGTGGTCGGTCCCTTTGCCACACTGCCGCAGCTCGTGAAGCTGTACTTGACGCATTCGCACCATGCCTCGGGACAATCCTTGTTATCGTGGTCGCTATATACCGCCTTATCCCTGCTTTGGTTTGCTTACGGCTTGGTTGTTGGAAAGCTTCCAATCTATGTCGGCAACGGGATTTCGATGGTTCTGAACTTTCTTATGGTCATCGGCATTCTGATCCATGCAGGGATTACATTTTAGGCGCGGGTGAAACAAAAAAAACCGCACCCGGAGGCGCGGTTTCATTAAGCAGTAATGTGCAGTTCTTAGCCCTGACGCGCTTTGAACTTGCGCTGCGTCTTGTTGATCACGTAGACGCGGCCTTTGCGACGCACAATCCGGCAGTCGCGGTGCCGGTTCTTGAGCGAGCGGAGCGAGTTCTTGACCTTCATGGTCTGTCTCCAATCTGCGGCGCCTTCATCAAGGACGTGGCCAGCGCCTGGGTTACTCGGGTGTCCCGGAAAACCGGAACAGTGAAATCATGGTGGGCGGTACAAGGATCGAACTTGTGACCCCTTCGATGTCAACGAAGTGCTCTACCGCTGAGCTAACCGCCCACTTTCCCTTTGCGTGCCTTGCCCCATAACGAAATGGGGCGCGGATCCCCGCGCCGGTAGCGGGGTCTATAAAAGGAGTCGCAAATGGGTTCAAGGGGTTTGGAAGAACAATTTTTCCGGTCTATGTTGATTACGAACACGGAGGGATCATGCAAAGCGCAGCCTATGTATTGGATATGCCCGAAAACCGCACCTCGTGCGTGGTTTTTTCATCGCCACACAGCGGGCGGGAGTATCCTGAGGCATTTCTGAACCGGTCCGTATTGAACCGGAGCGTGATTCGATCCTCAGAAGACGCCTTTGTTGATCAGTTGTTCGCGCCCGCCACGGAAAACGGTGCCCCTTTGATCAAGGCGGCCATGCCACGCGCCTACCTGGATTTGAACCGCAGTCTGGATGAGCTTGACCCGGCCTTGATCAGCGGTGCCCGCAGGCACGGGCATAATCCAAGGGTCGCGTCAGGGCTGGGGGTGATTCCCCGCGTGGTTGCCAACGGTCGGGCAATCTATCGCGGCAAACTCACCATGGACGAAGCGCGGCTGCGCATCGACACCTATTGGCGCCCGTATCATGCGCGGTTGAAGTCCCTGCTGGCCGAATCACACGAGATGTTCGGTCAGGCAATTCTGGTGGACTGCCACTCGATGCCACATGAGGCGGTGGCCATGGCGGGCACTGCGCGCGGAAGGCGACCCGAGATCGTGCTGGGCGACCGGTTTGGCGCGTCCGCATCCTCTGAGGTTGTGGATATCATTGAAGCGGCTTTTGCAGCAGCGGGTCTCAACGTGGCGCGCAATGCGCCTTTTGCCGGAGCATATGTGACGCAAACCTATGGTCGTCCTGGCCGCCAGCAGCACGCTGTTCAGATCGAGATCGATCGCGCTTTGTACATGGACGAGGAAAAAGTCGCGCCCAATGCCGATTTCATGACGTTCTCGAAGCTGCTCAGGCAGGTGGTTCGGGAGATTTCCAGCCTGGGTGCGAGCCCAGAGCGCCTGGCGGCGGAGTAGCTTCAGCGCAGCGCGCGGCCCTTCATGATTGCTTCGGCACCGAACCTCTGGCGAATCTTGTCGGTGGCCCGTTCGGCCTTTGATCTGCGGGCGGCATCCGGATCCAATAGGTCGCCAAAAATATCCGCCTGATCCGCCGGACAAAGATCGGACAAACCACAGCCCAACAACCGATATGGCCCCTGATCGCCAACCTGATCGAACAGGCCCCGGGCCGTGCGGTAAATCCGGTCGGCTATCTGTGTCGCATCCCGCAAGGACACGCGCCGCGTCAGGATCTTGTGATTGGCCTTCTTCAGTTTCAACGTGACAACCCGACCAGCCAGATCCTTTGCCTTGGCGCGATCCGACACTTTCAAGGCCATGCGCCACAAATGGCCGTCCAGAATATCAAGGCTCGACGTGTCTTCGAAAAATGTCGTCTCGTTGCTGATGGATTTCATCGGCTCATGCGCGGATACGCGTCGCTTGTCCTGTCCTCGGGCCAAGTGCCACAGGCGATATCCCATTGAGCCGAACCGTGCGGTTAGTGCCTCCTGATCCCAACGCAGCAAATCACTGAAAGTTCTGATCCCGGCCTGGTCCAGCGCTTCCTGCGCAGCCGGGCCAATGCCCCAGATCAACCGTACGGGTTTGTCGTTCAGAAACTCTGGCGTTTCCGCCTTGCCGATCACTGAAAACCCGCGCGGTTTGTCGAGGTCCGATGCGACCTTGGCCAGAAATTTGTTGTGACTTAACCCGATAGATCCGGTGACACCGATTTCTTCCTTCATGCGCTTGACCAGACGCGCCAGCATGACGGCAGGTGGCGCGCCGTGCAGACGTTCGGTTCCCGACAGGTCCATGAAGGCTTCGTCCAGCGAAAGCGGTTCGACCACGGGTGTCAACTCATCCATCATTGCGCGGATGTCGCGCGACACCTGGGCGTAGACGGACATGCGCGGCTTGATCACGACGGCTTCGGGGCAGAGTTGCAAGGCCTTGAACATGGGCATGGCCGACCGGACACCGCGAATACGGGCAACGTAGCAGGCAGTCGAAACAACGCCGCGTTTGCCGCCGCCAATGATGACCGGTTTGTCCGCCAGTTCCGGGTTGTCACGTTTTTCCACTGAGGCATAGAAGGCATCACAATCCATATGGGCAATCGACAGGTCAAACAGTTCCGTGTGTGTCTTTACCCGCGGACTGCCACAGGCAGTACAGCGTTGTTCGTTTGACAATGTGGTCAGGCAATCTCGGCAAAGACCGGGCATCTGCGTCCTCATGCGTTCCGCAGTTGGCTTGGAGGTTCTTTATATCACCTGTGATCCTGGATCAAAGGCCCTGCTGACGTGGTATGATTAAGAAAGAAGACCCCCCGCACATCGCGGGGGGAAGTAACGAACCTCAGGAAGAAGCGGTTCGTTGGGGAGTATTTCCCCTTCAGAATCTCTGAAAATCCTTAGTTTCGATAGGATGAAGGTCGTGCGGAGAAAACTCGGGTTTTGAATGTGTGTTTTCTGGCACAGAGACGATTTGGCGCGGTTTTGTCAAAAAGTGACCTAAGGTCAACTTGTTGCGCGGAAAATCCAACGCAAAACACACCTGAAAGAACCAAGCGGTTTTAGCTTACCTTCAGAGAATTTAGTTCGGAAAGAACAGCCTCAGCAGCGGCTTTTGGGTCTTTTGCCTGATAAATCGGGCGGCCGACAACGATGTGATCTGCGCCATCCTGAATGGCGCTTGTCGGGGTGGCTACACGTTTCTGGTCGCCAAGCGCTGCGCCAGCAGGGCGCACACCAGGGGTTACGATCAGACGACCTTCAGCCTGAGGCAGAGCGCGGATCAGGGCGGCTTCCTGCGGGCTGGCGATAACGCCATCAGCACCGGCTTCAAAGGCTTTGGCCGCGCGCTCAACGACCAAGTCCTGCACATCACCGGATTTCAGAAGGCTTGCGTCCAGATCGTCGCGGTTCAGCGAGGTCAGGATGGTCACGGCGAGGATCTTCAGGTCTTTACCCGCAGCACCTTCTTTGGCGGCGCGCACCACATGAGGGTCACCATGCACGGTCAGAAAATCCAGATCGAATTGCGCCAATCCCCGCACGGCATTTTCAACTGTGTTGCCAATGTCGAATAACTTCATGTCCAGGAAGATGCGCTTGCCGTGATCCTGTTTCAGTTCGTTGGCCAATGCCAGCCCGCCACCGGTCAGCATACCCAGTCCGATTTTGTAGAAAGAAACACTGCCCCCCAAACGTTCTGCCATGGCCAAACCTTGCAGAGCGTTGGGAACATCAAGGGCTACGATCAGGCGGTCATCAGACATGGGGGCGCTCCTTTTTGGCAAACGTCTGCGTCCTAGCGGCTTCGGGCCGCTCTGTCCATCTGCTAAGCCGCGCAGGCAGCTTCAAATCGTGTTATCGTGCTCTGTATTGAAAACTCGAATTCAAAATGAGGGGCGACAAATGAAAAAGTTGGTTTTGCTGGGCGCGTTGATTGCACTGGCCGCATGTAATGAAACGCCAGCCGAGGCTACGGATACAGGGGCTGCACCTGTTCCGACCAATGACGATTTGCGTTTGGTTGGTGGTTACAGGTCCGAAGATGATTGGTGTCAACTTACTGGTGAAACGGCGTTTACCGGCAATTTCCTGGACCATACGGCAGATCTGGTTTCTTGCCCGACGGGAAGTGCGGCAGCCCAATCTTTGGTGAATGATCTGGGTGCCGTTCAGGTTGCCGAGACCGGTGGTTATTCAGTCTATACCATCCAGCGCGAATAGGTCGATTTCTGTGTCTTAGCCTCTTGAACCACCGAAGATATTTCCCAGATTGAATGTGAGGCTTCGACCGACATGTGCTGCCAGGCGGGCATGTCAAAAGGGGCGCTTGGAAAAGGAGAATATCATGGACTTGAACAAGTTCACCGAGCGGGCACGGGGATTCGTGCAGGCAGCGCAAACCATTGCGCTGCGCGAGGGGCACCAGAGGCTGGAGCCTACGCATATACTCAAAGCACTGATGGATGACGATCAGGGGTTGGCCAGCAACCTGATCACGCGCGCGGGTGGGGCCCCGAACCGCGTGGTTGAAGCGCTGGACAGCGCGATGGGGAAAATCCCCAAGGTCAGCGGCGACGCGAGCCAGATCTACATGGACGGCCAGACCGCCAAAGTACTGGACGAGGCTGCAAAGTTGGCATCAAAGGCGGGCGACAGTTTCGTGCCGGTCGAACGCGTGTTGATGGCGCTGTGCATGGTGAAGTCCAAGGCCAAGGATGCATTGGACGCCGGAGCCGTATCAGCGCAAAAACTGAACGAGGCGATCAACGACATTCGCAAGGGTCGCACCGCTGACAGCGCGTCGGCGGAAGAAGGTTATGACGCGCTCAAGAAATACGCACGTGACCTGACCGAGGCTGCGGCCGAAGGCAAAATTGATCCGATCATCGGTCGGGATGAAGAAATCCGCCGCTCGATGCAGGTTCTGTCGCGTCGCACCAAGAACAACCCGGTTCTGATCGGTGAACCCGGCGTCGGTAAGACCGCGATTGCCGAGGGCATGGCCCTGCGCATCGTGAACGGTGACGTTCCGGAATCACTGAAGGACAAGAAGCTGCTGGCGCTCGACATGGGTGCGTTGATTGCTGGTGCGAAATACCGTGGTGAGTTCGAAGAACGCCTCAAGGCCGTTCTGACCGAAGTGACTGAAGCTGCGGGTGAAATCATCCTGTTCATCGACGAGATGCACACGTTGGTCGGTGCCGGGAAGTCTGATGGTGCAATGGATGCGGCCAACCTGATCAAGCCTGCGCTTGCCCGGGGCGAGTTGCATTGTATTGGTGCGACCACGCTGGACGAGTACCGCAAATACGTGGAAAAAGACGCGGCCCTTGCGCGCCGGTTCCAGCCTGTAATGGTACAGGAGCCGACGGTCGAAGATACGATCAGCATCCTGCGCGGCATCAAGGAAAAGTACGAACTGCACCACGGTGTTCGCATCTCGGATTCAGCGCTTGTTTCGGCGGCGACCCTGTCGCACCGCTATATCACTGACCGCTTTCTGCCCGACAAAGCCATCGACCTTGTCGACGAGGCGGCATCGCGTCTGCGGATGGAGGTCGACAGCAAGCCCGAGGAACTCGATCAACTCGACCGGAACATCCTGCAGATGCAGATCGAGGAAGAGGCGCTGAAGCTTGAGGATGACGCGGCCTCGAAGGACCGTCTGGAAACTTTGCAGAAGGACCTGGCCGACCTGCAGGAGCAATCCGCCGAGATGACCGCTCAGTGGCAGGCTGAACGCGATAAACTCGCGGGCGCGCGTGATTTAAAAGAACAGCTCGACAAAGCGCGTGCTGATCTGGAGATCGCCAAGCGTGAAGGCAATCTAGCGAAGGCAGGTGAGCTGTCTTACGGCGTCATCCCCGAACTTGAGAAAAAGCTGACCGAGGCCGAAAACGCCGAAAGCAACGCCATGATGGCTGAGGAAACGGTGCGCCCGGAACAGATCGCTTCGGTGGTCGAGCGTTGGACCGGTATCCCGACCTCGAAAATGCTGGAAGGCGAACGCGAGAAACTGCTGCGGATGGAAGACGCTCTGCATTCCCGCGTGATCGGTCAGGATGCAGCGGTGACTGCTGTCGCCAACGCCGTGCGCCGTGCACGTGCGGGTCTGAATGACGAAGGCCGTCCGCTGGGATCGTTCCTGTTCCTTGGACCAACCGGCGTGGGTAAGACCGAGCTGACCAAGGCCGTTGCGAATTTCCTGTTCGACGACGATAACGCGATGGTGCGTATCGATATGTCCGAGTTCATGGAGAAACACGCTGTTGCCCGTCTGATCGGGGCTCCTCCGGGCTATGTCGGTTACGACGAAGGCGGTGTGCTGACCGAAGCCGTGCGGCGCAGGCCTTATCAGGTCGTGCTGTTTGACGAGGTCGAAAAAGCACACCCGGACGTGTTCAACGTGCTGTTGCAGGTTCTGGATGACGGTGTGCTGACCGATGGTCAGGGCCGCACCGTGGACTTCAAGCAGACGCTGATCATTCTGACGTCGAACCTAGGCTCTCAGGCGCTCAGCCAGTTGCCCGAAGGCGCGGACAGCGGGCAGGCCCGCCGTGATGTGATGGATGCGGTGCGGGCACATTTCCGGCCCGAGTTCCTGAACCGTCTGGACGAAACGATCATCTTTGACCGCCTCAAGCGGGCCGATATGGATGGTATCGTCGATATCCAGATGGCGCGTCTGCAAAAACGCCTGGCGGCCCGCAAGATCGAATTGGCCCTGGACGATGGCGCCAAGGAATGGCTGGCCAACGAAGGATATGACCCTATTTTCGGTGCCCGCCCGCTGAAACGCGTGATTCAGCGCGCCCTGCAGAACCCGCTTGCCGAAGCGCTGCTGGCCAGTGAGATCAAGGATGGTGAGGTCGTTCCGGTCACTGCCGGAACTGATGGTCTGATCATCGGTGACCGGTTGGGGACGTCGGAACGGCCCCGCCCCGATGATGCAGTGGTTCACTAAGTCGATGAAACGTAAAAAACCCGCCTTCACGGCGGGTTTTTTTTACGTTGGCGACCCATAACCTTTGTTTAGGTAGTCGTTCAGAACCTTCATCCAGACCTGAGCCTTCTTTTTCTCAAACTGGGCGGTAAAGCGCAGCTTCACAATGCAGTCGTTGACAACGCCAACGGCCAGAAACTCGGATAACCCGTCCGACGTTTCCATTTCGGCCCGAAGCGGCAGAACCTGGGAACTGTCCCGCATCTGATAAGCATTGATTTCCCCCAACTCGGCACCGCGCTGTTCAGCGACGGCGGCAATGTCCCGGGCGGCCTGTCTGAAACTTTCAACGGCCATATCGTTCGTGACTTTCCTTTCCTGATGGTCGTAGAAGAAAATGGTGATCTTGGAGGAAGGGTCTGTAAATGTGACGGAATAACCAAGGCCTGGATGTTCTGACTCATAATCTTTTGATCCCACCTGGTTCAGGTCACTCAGTAACTCGGGTGCGCGTTCATGTAAGTTTTTGCAGGATTGTACGTCTGCCAAAGCTGATGACGCCAGCAATGCCATCGACAACGCGAGTATTCTGAATGTCATGAAAATCTGTAGCCTTTCAAGAAATCGGTGGGGCCTGTAGTTTACCCGGATTGTTCGGCGAATCTTTAAGTACCGGGCGTGGGTGATCGCACTGCAAGCACCCACAAGGCTCTTACATCAGCGCAAATATCCGCGCCGGACCTCCGGTGCCACCCGCGTGTTTCGGTGCGCCAATAACAAGTGTCGCGCCCGACGCGGGTACCTGATCTAGATTGGCCAAGCATTCGATTCCGAACCGGCCAGAAGGCAACCAGGCATAATGGGTGGCGAAGTCTGCAGACATGCCGTGATCCAGTGACAAGGTGTCAACGGCAATTGACCGCGCCCCGGTTTCCTCCATCAGCATCTGCGCAGCTTCAACGTGAAAGCCCGGGTAATGCTGCGCTTCGCCGTCGAAATTGCGGAACGCGTCTGTAGCGGTTTTGCCGGCCCATCCTGAGTGCATGGCGACGCAGGCCCCGTCGGGGATGTCACCGTTGGCGGCTATCCAGGCTCTCAAATCATCCGGGGTGACACGCGTATCGGCGTCTTCTGCTGCGCGGGCTGCAATATCGACCACGCAAAGTGGTGCAACCAGATCTGAGACCGGGATTTCATCGACCGATGCACCATCCGCAGAAAAGTGCAGCGGGGCATCTATATGCGTGCCCGTATGCTCGTTGATCGACAAATTGAACAGATTGAATCCGTGCTCCGCGAAATTGAATGCCTGTTCGGCGGAGATACCCGGCTCTCCGCCCCAGGTCGGGAAATCCGGGCTGAGCGTGTGGGTCATGTCTTGGACACCGCCATACCCCGCGGCCAGTGTGGCCGGTGCCATAGCCCCGGTTGCGGCAGCTGCAACACCCGATGCCGCCGCGGCTTTGAAGAACCCACGCCGGGATAGCATCCTGTCTTTTACGGCGTTCATTACACAGATATCACACATTTTTCGTCCTCCCATTGCGGCCACGCGGCTGCAAAAACAGGCCCGCCACACTGTTGATCGCGTATGGTGCCTGCCTGACAGAGTGCAGTTTTGGACCCGCAGTTGTAAAGACTGTAGGCAGACAACCCGGCTGTTGTCCTCCGTTCAGAGCCAGCTCTGAGTGAACCGTATATCCCCAACGAAATGTTCGAGCACTGAGAGTTGGCTCAGGTCGTGACAACCTCTGAAAGCGGACAGAGCGCGGCACAATCCGCCTGTCTGGGCCTGTCGCCAATCGGAACGTTACAATCACGTCGCTCAAACGTGACGCCTGTTTCCATGGGTCTGTGCTATCAGCACCCTAAGTCTGTAATGACAAACGAATATGACGGAGACCCAGATGGCGCATCGCTGGACCAATACAATGACACATGCCGACGTCACCCCACGGGCGGCGTTCCTGAACCGGCGGCAGGTCATGGCCGGGATGGCGGGTGTTGGTTTGGCGGCAATGGCCCGACCAGCGGCGGCGCAGGATGCGCTGGAGCCGAACACGTGGGAAGAGATCACGAGTTACAACAACTACTATGAGTTCGGGACCGGAAAAGACGATCCGGCGAAATATGCGCATACGCTGGTGACCGAACCCTGGAGCGTCAAGATTGACGGTCTGGTCGATCGTCCCGGTGAGTATGATTTCAAGGACATCCTGTCCGAGATGACGATCGAAGAACGCATCTATCGCTTCCGTTGCGTTGAAGCCTGGTCAATGGTCATTCCATGGAACGGGTTCGAACTGGCCGATCTTCTGAACATGGCTGGGATAAAAGACGGCGCGAAATACGTGGCGTTTGAAACGGCCTACCGCCCGGATGAGATGCCGGGAACGCGCTATCCCATTCTGGAATGGCCCTATCGCGAGGGTTTGCGCCTGGATGAGGCGATGCATCCGCTGACGATTATGGCCACTGGTATCTATGACAAGCCGATTCCAAATCAGAACGGCGCGCCATTGCGTCTGGTGGTGCCGTGGAAATACGGGTTCAAATCGATCAAATCGATTGTCCGGATCACGCTTACTGAAGAAGAGCCGCCCACCAGTTGGAACATGGCTAACTCGCGCGAATACGGGTTTTATAGCAATGTAAACCCGAACGTCGATCATCCGCGCTGGTCTCAGGCCTCCGAACGTGAAATAGGCGGCGGCCTGTTCGCGTCGCGCAAACCGACGCTGATGTTCAACGGCTATGAAGAAGAGGTCGCCAGCCTTTATGAAGGTATGGATTTGACCAGGAATTACTAGAATCATGCAGGCCATCAATCAGACACTCCGGCGTATTCCGGTATGGGCTGTTTATCTGATGGGCGCGCTGCCCGCGCCCTGGCTGTTCTATCTTGGCCTGACTGGCGGTTTGGGGATCGAACCGATTGAGGCGCTGGAGCACCGCTATGGCGAACTGGCGTTACAATTGCTGATTGCCGGCTTGGCCATCACATCTTTGCGCCGATTTGTGGGCTTGAACCTGATGAAGTTCCGTCGGGCCATTGGGGTGCTGACTTTTGTATATGTCAGCCTGCATCTCCTTGTCTGGCTGGTTCTGGACGTTCAGTTTCCCAGCCAGATTTGGGCGGATATCCTCAAGCGTCCTTATATTACAGTTGGCATGGGGGCGTTTCTTTTACTGTTACCTTTGACGGCAACATCCAACAACTGGTCGGTGCGGCGATTGGGGCCGCGGTGGCGCAGGCTGCATTGGTTGGTATACCCGGCTGCTTTGCTGGGAGGCCTGCATTATGTGATGCTGGCAAAAGGGTTTCAGATCGAGCCGTTGATCTATTTGGCAGCTATCGTCATCCTTCTTGCCCTTAGGTTGCCGATTCCAGGGCTGTCACTCCAGTCCAACACAGCAGATTCTGCCTGACTCGGAAGCGAGTCTGTGAGTAACATTGTGAACAAGGCGATAAAGTGCGGAACCCTGTCTGTGTTTCTGGCGATTTTGGCGCGCCTCCGCTTGATTGAAAGTCATTAAAAAATTGAAAATAAATAACTAATTTTGAAATCTGCTTTTTCTTTGGTTTTTGTGCATTTTCTGCTTGCGGGTTTTGAGAGTAATACTTAGAACGCCCTTCACCGGCGCAGCATAGGTTGGCCTGACGGACTGGAAAGACGGTTGAGACGCTCAGGAGAGACTGGGGGCATCTTGTGTTGAGGTTTAGGCGGTTGC